>VEPL01000025.1:0-234584 GCA_012026885.1 Betaproteobacteria bacterium
GGCGGGACCAGGGCCGGGGTCTTCTGAGGCGGCTGCGTCTGGGGAGGAGCGATGACGGGCCTCGGGGGCGGGGTTTGCTGCCCGGGTGCCAACGGCGGCACCCGCAACGGAACGGCGATCGGCGTCGACGTAATGGCCGGGGGCATTTGCATCGGGCCGGATTGTCCGATTGGTGTTACGGTGGTGATCGATGGGAGAGCGGTCCCGGCCGTACCTGTGGTGACGTGTTGCGGGGTTTGCGTCAATACCGTGTTGTGCGGGTCCGGCACGATGCCGCCGATCTGCGTGGGAGGGTTGTTGTTCGGGTTGATCTGGATTCCCGCCTGCTGGGTATGCGGGACCACGACGCCGTGACCGCAGTGCGGGTTGCCGACACCGCCTCCCTGCCCATTTCCGCAGTTGCCAGCAAGGACGGTGGCTGGCCCGATGAGCGAGGCAATGACGAGGCTGATTGTCGCGTTGTTCATTACACGCCTCCAAAGCCGAAATAACGGATTACCTGGAACCAGGCGCGGTAGCTCTGATCACGGCCGTCACTGTTGTTGCCGGTGACTTTCTCGACCGGTGAATCGGGCCCGAACTGCCAGCCGATCAGGCCGCGCAATACCCACTTGCTGGCGATGGTCTGGGTCAGTTGCAGGCCCGCCGTTTGCAGCGTGATGTTGTTGTCCAGCGGGAACCACGGGTCTTTCAGCTGCCTGAGCCAGCCTTGACCGTAGAACAGACCGGCCTGCAGGTTGCCGCCCCAAGGGGCTGCGAAATCGCGACGCAACTCGAGGTGGATTTCCGCCCCCTGGTCGCCGCTGGCTTCGCCGACCGGATAGCCGGCCAGCGACGTTGCCCCACCGAGGTAGAAGCGCTGCGATGAATCGAGGTTTCCGGAGGCCAACTGGCCAACTAGGCTGAAATAAGCCGACCACGGTCCGCTGAGGTGCTGCAGGCGTTGCAGGCGCAGATTGAAACGGCCGAAGCCGCCATCGGTGTGCGGTCCGCTGGCGTCGAAGGCCTGGTAGCCGCTGTTCCCGGTGATGTCCAGGTTCCCGGCTGCGACCGTCAGGTCAAACAGCGTCGTGCCATTGGGAAGTGCATCATGCGATTCGTCGCCGCTCAGTGACACCTGCAACAAGTTGATGCGTCGCTCGGCATCGGCGAAGGGATTGGACGATGGCGGTACAAAGCTCGGATTGTTCCAGTTGCGGTCGACGATCCGGTAATGCGAAAAATCGGTGCGCAGGTTGACGTTGGTATAGCGCGAGCGGACCAGCGGATAGGTGGCATAGAGCCGCGTATCGCTGGCATGGCCGCCAATCTCGCCGAGGCCGTAGAGGGCGTTGGCATCGTAGTTGAAGTAGTCGATGCTGGCGCCAACCCGGGCGCCGGAGCTGCCGACCGGGCGCAGGTATGTGAGGTAGGCGTAGTTCGAGCGCGCCCCTGAGGTGACCAGGCGCACTACCGCCTGGTCGCCGGCGCCGCTGGGGCTGTTCAGGTAGAGCGTCGTCCCGAGGCGCTCCTGGCCCAGCTGACGGTTATTGAAGTTGTCGATGTCGATGTTGCCGGAGAGCAGCGGTTCGTCGGTCATCACGCTGCGCAGTCGGGCACTGCCGACTTCGGTCCCCGGATAGATGACGCTGCCGATGCGCGTGCCCGGCAGGTCTTCGGCGATCAGCAGGGCGCGCTCGAGGTCTCGCCGCTGCAGCGGCCGGTCGGAGTAGAGGTGGTTGTCGAGGATGTCGCGAACGACTTCGGTGCGAACCCGCTCGCCCTTGTTGATGACCTCGATCCCGTCCGGCTCGAGGTAACCCTCCTCGACCTCGAGGCGGACGACCTCGTGGAATGTCTGCGGCGGTACGAAGACCTTGGCCAGCATGAATCCGGCATTGCGGTAGTGACGCATGAGGGCATTGGCGGCGGCGTGAATTTCAGCCGTGTCAAGCGTCCGGCCAGCGTGGTCCTTGAGCACGGCGGCGATTTCCGCACCGGAAAATTGTGTCACCCCATGCACCTCGAAGCCCCCGACATATGTCCGGGCGCTGCTCGCCGAAGCTGCAGCTTTCGAGGGACTGGGCGGTAGGTCCGGAATCGGCTTCGGCTGTGGCCGTGATTCCTGCATTCGGCGCTGCGTTTCATCCTGAAAGCGACGCAACTGAGCCCCCGCATCGATTGCCACGGCGGAGCTGCTCAACATGGCGCCTCCGCACAGGGCCAGCGCGAAGAGCTGCCGTGTTGCGATACCGCGGCGCCGGCCAGGAGAGAATAGGGCTGCCTGGCAGCCGGGTGTCGGTTGGCTTGTTGATGGCGGCACGGCAGTGATGACTTTCGTGGGCTTGTCGATCGGGAAATGATATTCGAAATGGTTGGCCCGCAGACACAGGGCGCGCAGAGCCCCGACTTTTTGCCAGTTATTTCGATGCAGCAGAATTACCCCTAACGCCCCGTATAGTTCGCGGGGCACCGCGGCCTCCGCCCGTTATGATGATCCCTGCAAGGAGAAAGGCATGGATATCATCGTCACGATCATCGTCGGCGTCATTGCCAAGTTCCTTATGTGACGCAAGCGCAGTAAAACCCACGAGGCATTCGCCTCTGATCCCCGGCATTGATCCGAATACGTGAACGGAAACATGACAAAGCCAACACCGCCCACAGTTGCACGCCGCATCCTCGCCTCACCTCCCGCACGTATCCTGTTGCTCGGATTCATCCTGCTGATGATGATGGGCCTGAACAGCGACGTGATGACCAGCTACGCGGGAGATCCGGTCAAGGCGGCTAAACACATCATCGCGATGGCCATTGCAGGCTTCGCCGTCTACATCGCTCATGCGCACTTCGTCGAGCGGCGTGCCGTCTCCGAACTCGGCACGGCGGGCATGGGCCGCGAGCTCGGTATCGGGCTGCTCGTCGGCGCTGGGCTCTACACCGCCTGCGAACTGTTCCTGATGGCCATGGGCATCTACCGCATCAACGGCCTGAACCCGTGGTCCTTCCTCATTCCGGCGGTCGCTATGGCGATCAGCTCCAGCGTCTTCGAGGAGCTGTTGTTCCGCGGCGTGCTGTTCTTCTCGGTGGAGAAGTGGTTCGGTGGCTGGGTGGCACTGGTCGTGTCGGCGCTCGTGTTCGGCCTGACCCACCTGATGAATCCGCAGGCGACGCTCGAGGGCGCGCTGTTCATTGCCGTCGAAGCGGGCATCTTGCTGGGGGCGGCGGTCATGCTGACGCGCCGGCTGTGGCTCGGCATCGGCTTTCACATGGCGTGGAACTACACGCAACAGGCCATTTTCTCGGGCATCGTCTCCGGCAACGATGCTGCACCGGGATTGATCCGGTCCACCGTTAACGGCCCCGATTACCTGACCGGCGGCAACTTCGGCGTCGAATCGTCGGTGCTGGCGCTGATGCTGTGCACCACGACCGGAATCGTGATGCTGGTCATGGCGCAGCGGCGCGGGCTGGTCGTGCCACCTGCCTGGAAGCGCAATGACTGATCGAGTCGATCCCGGCTAACCAGTCCCTTGTGCGGCCCGATGGCCGCTTTTTCAACAAGGCCGGCGAAGAGGCCGGCCGCCCGTGGTAGCCTCGCCTGCAAGGAGAGAGACATGGATCTCATCGTCACCATCATCGTCGGCTTCATCGTCGGCGTCATTGCCAAGTTCCTGATGCCCGGACGGGACGGGGGCGGCTTCATCCTGACGACGCTGCTCGGCGTTGCCGGTGCCTTCGTCGGCAGTTTCGTCGCTGGCGCGCTCGGCATGGGCGGCCCGGTCGGCTGGATCGGATCGATCCTCGGCGCCATGCTGATCCTGTTCGTCCTGCGCATGGTCAAGAAGGGCTGAACGTGCGAATCAACCCGGGAACGAGAGCGTTTTTTGCCCTTGCAGCGGCGTTGACCGCAGCCGTCGCCCAGGCGGCCGGCGATCCGTTCGCCGGCACCACTTGGCAACTGCTGTCCATCCGGTCGATGGACGACGCGCAGGGCACCACAAAGGTGGCGACCCCCGGGCGTTTCACGCTCAGCTTCGGGAGCGACGGTCGCGCCGCCTTCGTCCTAGATTGCAATCGCGGCAGCGGCGACTACCAGGTCGCTCCGGCGAGCGACGGCAACAGCGGCACGATCAGCTTCGGCCCCATTGCCGCGACACGGGCCCTGTGCCCGCCGCCGCATCTCGACGAGCGGATCGCGCGCGACATGGCCTATGTGCGCGGCTACCTGCAGAAGGACGGCAAGCTCTATCTCACGCTGATGGCCGACGGCGGCATCTACGAGTGGGCGCCGGTGCACACCGCCGGAACGGAACAGGACAAGGATCGGGTCGTCAAGCCGGTGCGCTTCGCCAAGGGCAAGAGCGAGGCCGTGATCCGCGACCGCATCGCCGGCCGCCAGTACGTCGATTACCAGCTGCGCGCCAGCGCCGGCCAGCGCATGACGGTGAAGCTCGAGGGCAGCAACGGCGCCAATTATTTCAACCTGCTGCCGCCGGGCAGGCTCGATGAAGCCATGGCGATCGGCGAATTCAGCGACAACCGCTTCGAGGGCCTGCTGCCGGACGACGGGCTGTACACGATCCGCGTCTTCCTGCTGCGTTCGGCCGGCCGCCGCAACGAGACCAGCGATTTCACGCTGGCGGTGGGCATTGCCGGCGCGCCGCTCAAGGCGGTGCCGGCAAAGGTCGATGCGCTGATTCCGGGCACGCCTTTCCACGCCCGCACGACGACGCAATGCGCGCCGCTTTACACGGAAGCGCGCGAGTGCGAGGCCTATGTGGTGCGCCGCGGCTTCGACGGCACGGGGACGGTGGAACTACGCTGGCAAAGTGAAGGCGGCCAGGAGATGCGGCGCCGCATCCTGTTCGTCAAGGGCGAGCCGAAGGCGGCCGACGTGCCGCAGGCGATGACCTTTGTCCGCAACGAACGCGGCTGGCGCGTGAGCTTCGGCGGCGAGGAGCATTTCGAGATCCCCGAACCGCTGCTGTTCGGCGGTTGAGGGGCGGACCGGCCGGCCGGTCCCTGCTGCGCCTCTTCGATCCTCGAAGACAGGCCCGCTTCAGCCGCCGTGGATGACCGCGTCGGGAATCAGGTAGAACTCGCGGTTGCCGATGCCGAGGCGCCAGTTGTCGTTCTGTCGGCGGGCGGCGACGGCGCCACCGTCGTCGGTTGTGAAGCGACGGTCGGTAAAGTGCAGCACCCGGGTGCGTCCGCCCGGGGCGTGGCCGATCCAGATCTGCGCGCTGCCCGATGAGAGGTTGCGCACGACGCGGAAGTCGCACTCGCGGTTCAGCGAATCGTTGCCCTCGGAGCAGCGGATCTTGCCGGAGGCGTCGTACTTGGCGGGCGGTGCCGATCCCGACGAGGCGGAGACCGGGCGGTCGCTGAGGTCGATGTCGAGCGAATAGCTTGCGGTGTGGCCGCTGCTCTTGGCGTCGCCCATCAGGTAGACGCGGATGGTGTAGTCGCCGTCGCGTGGCAGAGCCCCCGAATAGCGCTCGCCGTAGATCGAGCCGTTGAACAGGGCGGTCGCGTCGCCCGGTGGCAGGATGTTGAAGTAGGTTGTCGTGCGGTTCCACCGCAGCACCACATCCATGACCTGGCCGGCAGATGCGCGCACCCGGTAGTCCGCCACCTGCGGTCCGGTGATCGTGCCCTTGAGCGTGACGCCGGTCTTCCCCTTGGGAAACTGGACCGATTCCTGACGGATGTCGCGCTCGGCGAGGGCCGGGGCAGTCAGCGAAATGGCCGCGAGGGCGGCGGCGAGACGGAGCAGCGAATCGGTTTTCATGGTTTTCGGGCGGTTGACCGCAACTGTTCGGCGGCGCGGGCGGGCCGGGTTCTGCGGATTCTGGGCAAGGGATGGCCGGCGGTCAATCCGGCTGCGCCGGCGGCAGGTGCCAATCCTCGCGCTTGACCACCTTGGCATGCGCCGGGTCGCCGAGGTAGTGCGGCGACATGATCTGCACGTTGTATTCGTTGAACACGTCCTGGATGTTGGCGTGCAACGTGGCCATGACTTCGGCGCGCGGGAGCGGCTGGCTCGGGACGGCCTGGGCGACGAGGCGGTATTCCGGGTAAAAATCGGAAAGTGCGATCTGGAATACGCGCGGCGACGGGTCGGCGAGAATGCCGGGTGTGCGCCGGGCAGCTTCCTTGAGCATGGCCTCGACCTGGCGCCAAGGCGTGTCGTAGCCGATGGTCACGGTAGTGTCGACGATGTAGCCTGGCCCGCGCACGGTGCGCGAATAGTTCCGGGTCACGCTGCCGGTGATCAGCGAGTTGGGCAGCGTCAGTTCCTCGCCGAGGCCGGTGCGGATGGTGGTGGTGAAGGCGCCCAGGCGGGTTACCGTGCCCTCGTTGTCGCCGATGCGCACGTACTCGCCGACATGCAGCGTGCGTGTGTAGGTCAGGATCAGGCCGGAGGCGGCCTGCCCGACCACGCTCGAGGCGCCGAGCGAAATCATCAGGCCGACCAGCACCGAGAGCCCCTTGAAGGCTTCGGTCTCGGCTCCCGGCAGGTAGGGGTATGCCATGGCCAGCGCGAACAGCCAGATGCCGATGGAAATCAGCCGGCGCGTCGTCGGCATGGTGTCCGGGCCCAGCCACTCGGGGGGCGCCTCGGCTCGCGACAGGCGTTCGAGGAAGCGGCCGAGGAAGCCGACCGAGAAGCGGGCGATCAGGAAGATCACGATGGCGACGCCAAGGCCGGGAATGGCTCCGACGATGCTACCGCCGACCTGCTCGACAACATTCACGAAATAGTCGTTGAGCCGCTCGCCCCAAGGGCGCGTGTAGGGGAAGCGCGACAGGACGAAGCTCAGCCATTCGTAGGCGAGCAACGCGATCACCACCCAGGCGAAGGCTATGAACACGCGGCGCAGGACGGGGATCAGATAGCCGGTCTCGACCACCTGTGCGCCGCCGACCCGCAGGGCGGCCACCTTGCGTTCGGTGAAGTCGAGCAGCACGCGCGAGACCCAGGTGCGAATGCGCCGGATTCCCCAGACCAGTACGACGAACACGATGGTCGCCACGGCCGACCACGCGGTGCCCTTGAGCATGGCCTCGAGGTTGCGCGCTTCGCGCGTCTCGGCGATCACCTGCTCGAGATTGCGGGCCGCCCGCGCGGCGGCGACAGCGGGCGTCTCGCCCGACAGCGGATCGGCATCGCCGGCGGTCACCACGAAGGCCAGGGTGTCGCCCATCAGCACCAGCTGGCCCTCGGGGTTTTCCTTGACGGTGACGGTGTGGTCGCCGCCGCGCTTGAGGGCATCCGTGATCGTCGCCTTGGCGCGGGCGGCCCGCGCTGCCGGCGCGATGCCGAGAAAATCGCTGCGGAAAGTGACGATGTTGCGATTGAAGATGGCGAGCGTCACTTCGTCGCGGACAGCCGGTTCGGCTGCGGCGGCGGGCAACCCGGCGCCGGCGGCGAGAAGGACGAGGGCGAACAGGCGCAGCAGACGGGTCATCGGGGGCTCCGTGGCGGCACCTGCAGGGTGCCTGACGATGCGTCGATTCTAGCGGCGCTGGCGTCCGAATCCAAACGGCGGCCGCAGACCATCGGCCGGCATCCTGAAATTCGGCTGTTTTCCGGTGTCGACCGCGGCAGGGCTGCGAGCGGGATAAAATGCCGGCCATGACCTCCCCGCGCTTCATCCACCTTCGCCTTCATTCCGAATACTCCGTCACCGACGGCATCGTCCGCCTCGGCGACGCCGTGAAGGCTGCGGCCGCCGATGGCATGCCGGCGCTGGCGCTGACCGACCTCGCCAACCTGTTCGGGCTGGTCAAGTTCTACAGCGCGGCGCGCGGCAAGGGCGTCAAGCCGGTGGCTGGCGCCGATGTGTGGATCGCCGACCCGGAAGCGCCCGGGGAAGCGCACCGCATGCTGCTGCTCGTGCGCAATGCGGCCGGTTACCGCCAGTTGTGCGAGTTGCTGACCCGGGCCTACCTCGCCGAGGGACGGCGCGACCGCGCCGAGATCCGCCGCGAGTGGTTTGCCGAGACCGGCTGCGACGGGCTGATCGCACTGTCCGGTGCGCAGCAGGGCGATGTTGGTGCGGCCCTGTTCAACGGCAACCGGGCGCTGGCAATGGCGCGCGCCCAGGCCTGGGCGGCGCTGTTCCCCGGCGCCTACTACCTCGAAGTCCAGCGCTACGGGCAGGCGCAGCAGGAAAACGCCGTGCAGCAGGCGGCCGACCTCGCTGCCGAGCTCGGCCTGCCGCTGGTGGCGACGCACCCGGTACAGTTCATGCAGCGCGATGATTTCCGGGCGCACGAGGCGCGCGTCTGCATCGCCGAGGGCTACGTGCTGGGCGACACCCGGCGGCCGCGCGCGTACACAACCGAGCAGTATTTCAAGACCCGGGCCGAGATGGCCGAGCTGTTCGCCGACCTGCCCGAGGCACTCGAGAACAGTGTCGAGATCGCCCGCCGCTGCAACCTCGAGCTGACGCTGGGCAAGAACTTCCTGCCCGACTTCCCGACGCCGGACGGCATGTCGTTGGCCGATTTCCTCGTCGCCGAGGCCAAGGCCGGGCTCGAGAAGCGTCTCGTCGAGCTGTTCCCGGACGCGGCGGTGCGTTCTGCACGGCGTCCGGAATACGACGAGCGCCTCGCCTTCGAGTGCGCGACCATCATCCAGATGGGCTTCCCGGGCTATTTCCTGATTGTCGCGGACTTCATCAACTGGGCCAAGAACAACGGCGTGCCGGTCGGCCCGGGGCGCGGCTCCGGCGCCGGCTCGCTGGTCGCCTACAGCCTGCGCATCACCGACCTCGACCCGCTCGCCTACGCGCTGCTCTTCGAGCGCTTCCTCAATCCGGAGCGGGTGTCGATGCCCGACTTCGACATCGACTTCTGCCAGGACAACCGCTGGAAGGTCATCGAGTACGTGCGCCGCCGCTACGGCGCGCAGGCGGTGAGCCAGATCGCCACCTTCGGCACCATGTCGTCGAAGGCGGTGATCCGCGACGTCGGGCGCGTGCTCGACCTGCCGTACTCGCTGTGCGACCGCCTCTCGAAGCTGATTCCGGTGGTCCAGAACAAGCCGGTGTCGCTCGCCGATGCGCTGGAGCAGGAGCCGGCGCTCAAGGAGATGATGGGCGACGAGCGCGACGGCGAATCGATCCAGGAACTCTTCGACCTCGCCGGTCGACTGGAAGATTTGACCCGAAATGTCGGCATGCACGCCGGCGGCGTGCTCATCGCGCCGGGCCGGATTACCGACTTCTGCCCGATCTACCAGGCCACCGGCGCCGATGCCTCGCCGGTATCTCAGTTCGACAAGGACGACGTCGAGAAGGCCGGCCTCGTCAAGTTCGACTTCCTCGGCCTCCGGAACCTCACCATCATCGAGCTGGCGCTCGATTACGTGCGGCGGCTGACCGGTGCGCGCCTCGACCTGATGAGCCTCGGCTTCGAGGACCCGGCGGCCTACCAGATCCTCAAGGATGCCAACACGACGGCGATCTTCCAGGTCGAATCGGAGGGCATGAAGAAGCTCCTCAAGAAGCTCGGGCCCGACCGCTTCGAGGACATCATCGCCGTGCTCGCGCTCTACCGTCCCGGCCCGCTCGGCTCGGGCATGGTCGACGACTTCATCCTGCGCAAGAAGGGCCAGCAGAAGATCGACTATTTCCACCCGGACCTGACCGCCTGCCTGTCGCCGACCTACGGCGTCATCGTGTACCAGGAACAGGTGATGCAGATCTCGCAGGTCATCGGCGGCTACACGCTGGGTGGCGCCGACATGCTGCGCCGGGCGATGGGCAAGAAGAAGCCCGAGGAGATGGCCAAGCACCGCGAGACCATCGCCGCCGGCGCCAAGGAGCGCGGCTACGACCCGGCGCTGGCCGAGCAGTTGTTCGACCTGATGACCAAGTTCGCGGAGTACGGCTTCAACAAGTCGCATACCGCCGCCTACGCCGTCGTCACCTACCACACCGCCTGGCTCAAGGCCCATCATTGCGCGGCCTTCATGGCGGCGACCCTGTCGTCCGACATGGACAACACCGACACGGTCAAGATCTTCTACGAGGACACCGTCGCCAACGGCATCAAGGTGCTCGGGCCGGACGTCAATGCCTCGAGTTACCGCTTCGAGCCGGTCGACCGGGAGACCATCCGCTACGGGCTCGGCGCGGTCAAGGGCACCGGCGAGCAGGCGGTCAATGTGATCCTCGCTGCGCGTGCCGAAGGCGGCCCGTTCAAGGACCTGTTCGATTTCTGCAAGCGCTGCGACAAGCGCCTGGTCAACCGGCGCACCGTCGAGGCGTTGATCCGCGCCGGGGCATTCGACAGCATCGACCCCGACCGCGCCAGGCTGCTCGCCTCGACCGGCATCGCCATGGAGTTCGCCGAACAGGCCGAGCGCAACGCGATGCAGACCAGCCTCTTCGACATCGCCGACGTCGCTGCCGAGCACGCGCCGGAATATGTCGCGATCAAGCCGTGGGACGAACGGACGCGCCTGATGGAGGAGAAGGCGGCGCTCGGCTTCTTTTTCTCGGGCCACCCGTACAACGCCAGCAAGCGCGAGCTTGCTCGTTTCGTCCGGCGGCCGCTGGCCAAGCTGGAGCCGGCCAAGGAAATGACCCTGATTGCCGGGCTGGTGGTCGGCATCCGCACCCAGATGACGCGGCGCGGCAAGATGCTGTTCGCCCAGATCGACGACGGCACGGCCACGGTGGACGTGCAGGTCTTCAACGAACTGTACGAGGCCGAGCGCGCCAAGATCGCCGCCGACGAGATTCTTGTCGTCGAGGGCCGGGTCAGCTACGACGACTTCTCGGGGGGCAACCGGGTGGTCGCAGAGCGCCTGATGACGCTTGGCGAAGCGCGTGCCCGCTTCGCCAAGCACCTGTTGCTGCGCATGAACGGCGGCTCCGACGCGCGCAAGCTCAAGTCCCTGCTGGCGCCGTTCACCCCGGGGCCGGCGCAGGTCCGCATCCGCTATGCCAATGCGCAGGCCGAATGCGACCTCGTGCTGGGCGATGCCGCCCGCGTGCGCCTTGACGACCCGCTGCTCGAGGCGCTGGGCGAATGGCTGCGGCCGGAAAGCGTCGAGATCGTCTACTGACGCGCTGCGCTGACCTTGCCGCCGGGCGGCGGCGGACTGGCATAATCGCGGGATGAAAAGAACAGGGGGTACACCTGCCGGGGGAGACGCCGGAGCGTGCTGAAGGCGCTCGTCTTCCTGCCGGTGCTCGGGGCTGCCGTGGTGGCGGTCCTTCCGCTGCGCGCGCTGGCCTTGTGGCGGATCGCGCTGGCCTTCACGCTGCTGGTTCTTGGCTACGCCTTCTGGCTGGCTTCCGGATTCGACGCGGCCGGCCCTGCCATCCAGTTTTTCGAGAGCCAGCCGTGGAATGTCCGCCTCGGTTCCCATTTCGCCCTCGGCGTCGACGGCATCTCTCTGGCCATGGTCCTCCTCGCCGCTGCCTTGACGCTGGTCGCGGTGCTCGTCTCGCGGCGCATGGAGACTGGGGCGCGCCTTTACTTCACGTTGGTCCTTCTCCTCGAATCGGCGATGTTCGGGGTGTTCACCGCGCGCGACTGGTCGCTCTTCTATGTGTTCTGGGAAGCGACCCTGATCCCGCTGTTCTTCCTGATCGACCGCCTGGGCGGCCGCAACCGGCAGCGGGCGGCGCTCAACTTCTTCCTCTACACCCTGGGCGGCTCGGTCTTCATGCTCGTCGCGCTGCTCTTCCTTTACGATGCAGCGCCCGGCCACAGCTTCGCGATGGCCGACATGGCCGAGGGCGGGCGCAGCCTGCCGCTCAACGTGCAGTTGCTGATCTTCGCCGGCCTCTTCATCGGCTTCGGGGTCAAGATGCCGGTCTTCCCGCTGCACGGCTGGCTGCCGCTGGCCCACGTCGAAGCCCCCAGCCCGGTCTCCATCCTGCTCTCCGGCGTGCTGCTCAAGATGGGTGCCTATGGCCTGATCCGTGCCGCCGAGACGCTGCCCGCCGCGCTGCTGGCGACGCAGGACTGGCTGGCGGCGCTGGCCTTCATCAGCCTGCTGTACGGCGGCATCCTCGCCTGGCGCCAGCAGGACCTCAAGGCGATGGTCGCCTATTCGTCGATCTCGCACATGGGCATCGTCCTGCTCGGCATCGCCACGCTCAACGTGACCGGCCTGACCGGCGCCGTGATGCAGATGGTCGCCCACGGCCTGACCGCGGCGACGCTGTTTCTCGTCGTCGGCCTCCTCTACCAGCGCACGCACAGCCGCGATCTGGCGGACTATGGCACCCTTGCCGGAGGCGCCCCGCGCTTCGCCTTCTTCACCGCCTTCGCGCTGCTCGCCGCGCTCGGCCTGCCGGGCAGCGCCGGGTTCATCGCCGAGTTGCATGCCCTGATCGGCGGCTACGCGCGCTGGGGGTTCTGGGTGACCCTCGTCGGCGTTGCCATGCTGGTCGGCGCCGCCTATTCGCTGCGCGTGATCGGCCGCCTCTGCCTGCGCGGCTTGCCGCCCGCCGGCGTCGCCGACATGACGCGGACCGAGACACTGGCCGCCGGCCTGCTCGGCGCCGCCATCGTCGTCCTCGGTGTCTGGCCGGCGCCGCTGCTCGGCCTGGTGGCGGGCAGCGTCGACCGCATCGGCCGCCTGTTCGGAGCCTGAAATGATGGCGATACCGGAAGCCGACGATCTGCCCCTGCACGAACGGCTGGCGCATCTGGTCGCGCACCTCGAGCACGTGCTGCCGGCGCAGGCGCCGATCCGCGACTTCGTTCATCACAACACGCTGCACGGCTTCCAGCACCTGCCTTTTCCGGATGCCCTGGCGGCGGCCGGGCGCCTGACCGGGGCGACGACCTGGCTGTCCGAGAGCCGCTCGCGCGAGTTGCTCGCTGTCGGCCGAATCCGGCCGGAGGACCTGGAGGCGGCACTCGAAGCGGCGGGCATCGCCGGACTCGAAGATACGGTCGCCGCCGGCCTTGCGCGGCGGACGGTGCTGCTCGCCAGCCTGTGCGGGGCTCCCCCGGGGCCGATCGACCCGGCGCTCGCGGCGCGTTGTGCGGCCCTTGCGGCAGATGGCGATGACCATGCCCTGGCGGACTGGCAAGCCGACGCCCGGCAGAAGTTGGCGCTGCTTTTCGCGCGCCTTGGGCACGAGGCCACGCTGGGCGACCTGATCGCCCATCTGACCGGCGAGGATATCCTCGAACGTATCCGTACGGTGCTGCAGCGCCACCTCGCTGCCCATCTCGACCTCGGCATCGCTGCCTGGCGCAACCCGGCCCGCGGCGAGGGCTTCTACGCCGCCTGGCGGGCGAGCGCCGCAGTCGACCTCGCCTGGGACCTCGACGAACTGCCGGATGCGCGCGAGGAGATCCTCTGGTTGCCCGAGGATCCCGTCGCCGCGCTGGCCGAGGCCTTGCTGCACCTCGTCCCGGATGCCGCGTCGTGGCCGGCCTACCTGGAGCGGCTGGCGCTGGAGTTGCCGGGCTGGGCGGGCATGTTCCTCTGGCGTGACCGTCATCCGGCCGGCGGTGACGGCACGCCGGTCGCCATGGTCGATTTCCTCGCCGTGCGCGTCGTCCTCGAGCGCCTGCTGGTCGGCGACTGCCTGCGCCGCATGGCCGGTTCGCCCATTTCCCCCGCGGCTTTGCACGACTGGCTGGCCGACCGGCCGGCCGAGTTCCTCGTACGCGACGCGCTCGCGTCGCGATGCCTTGACGAGAGCCTGCAGGACCGCGCCGCCCGCCTGGTCGCCGGCGGAGAGGCAGGGGATGGCGAGTGGGAGGAACTGGCGGCGGCCATCGCCGCACTGCCGGAGGCCGGCGCGGCCGCGGCAGGCGCGCGTCTGGCGGGCCTGCTCGCGGCGCTGCCGGACACCGCCGTGGAACAACTGGATGGCGATTCGGCGCGGGCGCTGCTGGCCAGTGCCGGCAGCCTGGCGGCCGACACGCGCGGCCACGTCTGGCTGCTGGCCTACGAGCGCCGCTACCGCGAGCAGCTGTTCGCCGCCCTGGCCGCGAACCGTTCCCGCGCCCGGACGTTGCCGGCACCGGCGGTGCAGGCCATCTTCTGCATGGACGACCGCGAGGAGGGTACGCGTCGCCACCTCGAGGAGATCGCGCCCGATGTCCATACCTATGGTGCCGCCGGCTTCTTCGGCGTGGCCATGGCCTGGCGCGGCCTGGCGGATGCGGCGCCGAGCGCGCTTTGTCCCATCGTCGTGCAGCCCGTGCATGCCGTCAGCGAGACGGCGCTGGCTGAGGACGCCGATCGCCACCGCGCCCGGCGCAGCCGCCGCCTCGCCTGGCGCGAGCGCTTCCTGCAGACCACCCGCCGCTCGCCGTTCGCCGGCCCGTTGCTCACCGCCATCGCGGCCCCGGCCGCCGCCGCAGCGCTGGTCGCCGGGCCGCTGGCGCCGGCCGGGTTCGGCCAGGCGGTGCGTGGCTGGCGCGAGCGCTACGACCGGCGGCCGTCCACTGCGCTGGCCCTGACCGCGGAGGCGCCGCCCGCGCTGCCGCCGACCCCGGCGATGCCCCAAGCCGGGTTTACCGACGACGAGCAGGCCGAGCGGGTGGCGGCCTTCCTGCGCCAGATCGGCCTGACCGGCGGCTTCGCGCCGCTGGTCGCGCTGCTCGGGCATGGCTCCGGCAGCCGCAACAATCCGCACCTGTCGGCCTACGACTGCGGCGCCTGTTCCGGCCGGCACGGCGGTCCGAATGCGCGCGTCTTCGCGGCGATGGCCAACCGGCCGCCGGTGCGCGCCCGCCTCGCCGCGCAGGGCATCGCGATTCCCGAGGCGACCTGGTTCATCGCCGGCGAGCACAACACCTGCGACGACACCGTCGAGTGGTACGACCTCGAACTCGCGCCGGCGGCGTTGCAAGCCGCGGTCGACCGCTTTGTCACCCGCCTTTCCGAAGCCTGTCGCGCCCACGCCGCCGAGCGCTGTCGCCGGCTCGCCTCGGCGCCGCCGCGACCATCGCCCTGGCTGGCCCAGCGCCACGTCGCCGGGCGCGCCAACGACATCGCCCAGGCGCGGCCCGAACTGGGTCATGCGACCAATGCGGCGGCGGTCATCGGCCGGCGCGCACTGACCCGGGGCCTCTTCCTCGACCGCCGCGTCTTCCTGATTTCCTACGACCCGTCCGCCGATGCCGACGGCCGCATCGTCGAGGGAATCCTGCTCGCTGCCGGGCCGGTCGGTGCCGGCATCGCCCTCGAGTACTACTTCTCGACCGTTGACAACGAGCGCTTCGGTTGCGGCTCGAAGGTCACGCACAACGTGACCGGGCGTTTCGGTGTCATGGAAGGCGCCGATTCGGACCTGCGTACCGGCCTGCCCCTGCAGATGGTCGAGATCCACGAGGCGATGCGCCTGCTCGTCGTGGTCGAGCAGACGCCGGAGACGCTGGCCGCCATCGTCGCCCGCCAGCCGGCGTTGCAGGAGCTGGTCGGCAACGCCTGGATCGTCGTCGCATCCTGCCATCCGGAGAGCGGCGAACTGGCCCTGTTCTGCCCGCGTCGCGGCTGGCTGCCCTGGGCGGGTGAAGCCGTCCTGCCGCAGGTCGGGCGCTCCGCGGAGTGGTTCGCCGGCGAGCGCGAGGCGCTGCCCCCTGCGGTCATCCTCGGGGCTGTCGCATGAACGGCGTGCTATCCCGCCTTCCGGATTTCGTCTGGCTGGTGCCGGGCCTGCCGCTGGCTGCTGCCGCCGTGACTGCCGCGCGCGTCCTGCTCGGGCGTGCCCGCGGCGATGACGGCGAGCCGCCGACCGCGCGCCTGGCCGAGATCGCTGCGCTCGGCGGCCTCGTCCTGCTCCTCGCCATCGACGTGAAGGCGCTGCTGGCCGGCGCGCCGGGGCATCGCGTGACCGGGGTCTGGCTGCCCGGCGGCGAATGGGAGGGCACGCTGTCCTTCCTGCTCGATGCCCTGTCGCTGGCGAGCGCGACGACGGCGGCGCTGGTCGGCTGGCTGGTGACACGATTTTCTGCGGCCTACCTCCACCGCGAGGCGGGATTCCACCGCTTCTTCATCGTGCTCGGCGCCTTCCTCGCCGGCATCCAGCTGGTCTTCCTGTCCGGCAACGGCCTGCTTGCGTTCGTCGGCTGGGAGCTTTGCGGCGCCACCTCCTTCCTGCTCATCGGCTATGCCTGGCAGCGCCCGGTGGCTACCGGCAACGCCTTGTTCGCCTTCGCGACCAACCGGGCCGGCGATGCCGGGTTCATGCTCGGGCTCGGACTCGCGGCCGCCTGGCTGGGCAGCTTCGAGTGGCCGGCGCTGACCGGCGGCCTGTTGCCGGCGGTGACGGCCCGCATCCTCGCCGTCGGCTTCGTCGTCGCGGCGCTGGCCAAGTCGGCGCAATTACCCTTCACCCCCTGGATCGCGCGGGCGCTCGAAGGGCCGACGCCGTCGTCGGCGATCTTCTATGGCTCGATCATGGTGCATGCCGGCGTTTTCCTGCTGCTGCGCCTGCACCCGCTGTTCGCCCAGGTTCCCGATGTGCTGGCCGGCATCCTGATCGCCGGGGCGCTGACCGCCGCCTACGCGTGGCTGGTCGGGCTTGTGCAGACCGACGTCAAGTCGGCCCTGGTCTTCGCGACGGTCTTCCAGATCGGGCTGATGTTCGTCGCCATCGGCCTCGGGTGGACGACGCTGGCGACGGTTCACCTGTGCCTGCATGCCCTCTGGCGCGCCTGGCAGTTCCTGCTGGCGCCGTCGTGGCTGGCGCTGACCGAAGCGCCGCCGAAGCCGGCGCCGGCCTGGCTGCGCCGCCGCCAGTGGCTGTACACCGCGGCGCTGCAGCGCTTCTGGCTGGACCGTCTGGCCTTCGCGTTGCTGGCCCGGCCGACCGAGAGCTTCGCCCGCGACGTGCGCGGTTTCGAGGCGCATTTTGTTGACCCGACGCTTGGCGAAGCCGGGCGTGGCCGCCCGCGCGGCTCGGCGCCGCCGCTGGTGAGCGCCGACGGGGTGCCCGGGCGGCTTCTGGCACGTGCCGCCGAGGTGCTGCAGCGGGTCGAGATCCACCTGTCGCTGCGCGGCCGCGGCGGGGCGGCCGAACGCCTGCTGCGCCAGGGCGGCGCCTGGCTGCGCACGGTGGAGAACCTGCTCGAGCAGCCGCGTTACCTGATGATGGCGGTCATGGCGACTTTCGTGGTGATCCTGTGACCGGCGCCTTCAGCGAGATCCACTGGAGCCTGCAGGGCGGCCTGCCGCTGCTCGCGCTGCTGCAGGTGCTGCCGCTGGCCGGGGCGGCGCTCGTCTTCGCGCTCGGCGAACGTCCCGCAGCCGTCCTGGCCGGCAAGGTGGCCGCGCTGGCCGAGCTCCTGCTGGCGCTGACTGCGGCCAGCCGCGTCGTCCCGCAGTCGGCGGCGCTGCAACTGGCCGAACGCGTCGACCTGCTCGGCTACCATGTTGCGGTCGACGGCATTTCCATCGTGTTTTTGCTCGTTGCGGCGCTCCTCACCCTGTTGATGACGCTGTACGGCATGAGCCGCGGCATGATTTCGCCGGGTCGCCTGTTCGCCGTGCTGCTCATCGCCGAGGCTGGCCTGGTGGGCATGGTTCTCACCCTCAATGTTGCGTGGTTCGCGGCCTTCTCGGCGCTTGAACTGTGGGCGGTCACCTTCCTGCTGCGGCGCTGGGCGTCGTCGCGCGCCGAGATCCAGGCGCTGGCGCGTTTCGTCCAGTACCAGGCGTTCGGCTGGGCGCTCTTCGCGGCCGGTTGCGTCGTCCTCGGCTGGGGGCATGCCGACGCCACCGGCGGGCGCTGGAGCTTCGACCTGTTCGACCTCGCCGGCACGCTGCCGGCCGGCAAGTTCCAGACTGCGGCCTTCTACCTGTTGTTCTACGGGCTGGCGGTGCGCACGCCGCTCTTTCCTCTGCATGGCTGGCTGCCCAACATGGCCCAGCACGGCCTGATCGCCGTCGCCCCGGCGCTGATGGTCGGCGTCAAGGTCGGCATCTACGGCATGCTGCGCTTCGTGCTGCCGCTGACGCCGGCGGCGGTGGCGACCTGGCAGCCCTACGTGGTCGGCTTCGCCATGGCCGGCGTCTTCTTCACGGCCGTGCTCGCCTTCCAGCAGACCAACCTGCGCCGCCTTCTCGCCTTCGCCGTGGTCAGCCACACCAGCCTGCTGGTCATCGGCGTCTTCAGCCTGCACGAGGCGGGAATCCAGGGCGCCGTGCTGCTCGCCGCCAACTTCGGCCTGGCGGTGACCGGCATGTGGTTCATCGTCGGCTTCGTCTTCCGGCGCACCGGTACCACGGAGCTGGGCGAACTCTCGGGCCTGTTCGAGCGCATCCCCTTCCTTGCCGTCGCCTTCCTCGTCTTCGGCCTGGCCATCGTCGGCATGCCGGGCACACCCGGTTTCGATGCGGCGCACCTGGTCCTCGAGGCCGCCATCGACAGCTTCGGGGCGCTATCGACGGTGGCGACCGCGCTCGGCAACGTGGCCGCCGCCGGCTTCCTGCTCTGGGCTTTCCAGAAGGCTTTCCTGACGCCGGCGCAGGGGGGCTACGAGGTCGACCGGACGCTGCCGATGGAATACATCGTCGGCGGCATCGCGCTGCTGGCGCTGGTATCGATCGGCGTGTTCACCGAGCCCTGGCTCCAATTAACCGAGACGCCCAGCCAGGCGATGGCGGCGAGGTTCGCGCGATGAGCGTGCCGTTGCTGTCGCTGACCATCGCCGCACCGCTCGCCGGCGCCTTCCTGCTCGCCGCGGTGCCGCCACGGCTGGCGCGTGCCGTCCAGGCCGGCGCGCTGCTGGTCACGCTGATGCTGGCCTGCGCGGCAGCGGCGGCCTACGATCCGGGCGGCGCCCGCTTCCAGCTGCTCGAACGGGTCCTGTGGGTTCCCGGACTCAACGTGCACTACCTGGTCGCGGTCGACGGCCTCTCGGTGCTCTTTTTGCCCTCGACCGCGCTGCTCTTCCTTGCGGCACTCGCGGTTGCCGACGAGAACGACCCGGCGCCGCGCCTGCATGGCGCCCTCCTGCTCGTCCTCGCGGCGGCGACGCTGGGCATCTTCTGTGCGCTCGACACGATGCTCTTCTTCCTGTTCTGGGAGGCGACGCTGGTACCCCTCTATTTCCTGCTCGCCCGACGCGGGGTCACGACGGCCAGCCCGGCCGCGGCGACCCGCTACGCGCTGCTGATGCTCGCGGGCGGCGTGCCGCTGCTGCTCGCTTTCGTGCTGCTGGCCGCGACCCAGCCGGTTCCGGTCTTCGACGTGACGGCCCTGCTCGCGGCACAACTCCCCAAGTCGACACAGGTCGCGGTCTTCCTCCTCCTGCTGGCCGGGGTTGCCGCCAAGCTGCCGCTGGTGCCGCTGCATACTTGGCTGCCGCAGGTGGCGCTGGCCGGCCCCGGTTCGCTGGTGGCGCTGGTGGCCGGGCTCAAGGTCGGCGGCTACGCGTTGATCCGTTTCGCCGTGCCGCTGGCGCCGGAGGCGGCCGCCAGCCTGCACTGGCTGCTCGCCGGGCTCGGTACCCTGACCCTGCTCTACGGGGCGGTGGCGATGGTCGCGCAGAGCAACCTGCGCGTCGTGCTCGCCGGTGCCAGCATCTGCCATGTCGGCCTCGTCGTGCTCGGCATCGCCTCGCTCTCCGCTGCCGGCGTGCAGGGCGCGGTGGCGTTGCTGCTCAGCTTCGTCCCGGCCACCGGCGGCGCCTTCCTGCTCCTCGAGATCCTGCGCCGGCGCACCGGCTCGACCGACGTCCACAGCCTCGGGGGGGGCGCCCGCAGCATGCCGCTGCTCGCCGCCGGCTTCTTCGTCTGCGGCCTCGCCGGTGTCGGCATGCCGGGGACGAGCAGTTTCCCCGGCGAGTTCATGCTCATCCTGTCGGCCTTGCGCGCTCACACCGGCGCCGGCATGGCCGCGTTGTTCGGGTTGTGCATCGCCGCCGTCGCCTTCCTGCACCACTATCGGCGGGCCTTCCTCGGGCCGGTCGTGCATCCGCAGGTGGCGGCCGCGCGCGATCTCGAGGGACGCGAGTGGGCGGTGCTGGTCGCGCTGGTGGCGGCGATCTTCGTGATCGGCCTTTATCCCGGCCCGTGGCTGGAGATCGTCCGCCCGGCGGCGGAGGCGTGGGCGGCGGGCGTGCAGCGCTGAAGGCCGCGCGCCGGCTCCGGAGTCAGGCTTTCCTGACGAATTCCGACTTGAGCTGCATCGCGCCGAAGCCCTCGATGCGGCAATCGATGTCGTGGTCGCCATCGACCAGGCGGATATTCTTGACCTTGGTGCCGACCTTGACCGTCGCCGACGATCCCTTGACCTTGAGGTCCTTGATCACCGTCACCGAGTCGCCGTCCTGCAGTTCGTTGCCGTTGGCGTCGCGCCAGATGCGCCGCGCCTCGGCGGGTGCGGCGCCGGCGTCCGCGCCCCATTCGTGCGCGCATTCCGGGCAGATGTAGAGGGCGCCGTCGGCATACGTATATTCCGACTGGCACTTCGGGCATTTCGGCAGGTCGCTCATCGGCGTGATTCCCCGGTCAGTAGTCTTCGTCGCCGCCGCCCATCAGGTTCGGCAGCAGGATGTAGGTGCGTTCGAGCGCCTGGGTCAGGTCGGCGCAGACATTGGCTTCGCCGAGCAGGTCGATGAAGCCGGAGCGGCGCAACAGCGACCCGGGTTGGGCGTTGAGGCCGCCGACGAGCAGCGTGCAGCCCCGCTTGGCCAGCTTGTCGCGCAGGTTTTCGAGGCCCTCGAGGCCGGTGGTGTCGAGTTGGACGAGGCGCGTCATGTCGAGGATGACGACCTCGGGGTGGCCGGCGCGCGGGTCGAGCAGTTCCTCGAGCTTGTTGACTGCACCGAAGAACAGCGAGCCGTAAAGCTGCCAGGCGGCCACGCGCATCGTCCCGTCCGGGTAGAGGAAACGCGGCTCCTGGGCTTCCTCGTCGAGCGGCAGGCGCTCGATGCGGGTCAGTTCCGACATGCGGTAGATGAAGAACAGGCTGGCCAGCACCATCCCGAGTTCGACCGCGATGGTCAGGTCGAAGAGGACGGTGACGAAGAAGGTGGCGAGCAGGATGATCCGGTAGTTGTAGGAATAACGGCGCAATTCGAGGAATTCGTGCCATTCGCCCATGTTGACCGCGACGACCATGACGATGGCCGACAGCGTCGCGAGCGGCACGTAGGAGGCGAGCGGTGCGGCGACCAGCACGATGGCGAGCAGCACCAGCGCGTGGATGATGCCGGCGACCGGCGTGCGCCCGCCGGTCTTGACGTTGGTCGTCGTGCGGGCGATGGCGCCGGTCGCCGCGAAGCCGCCGAAGAATGGCGCCGCGATGTTGGCGAGCCCCTGCGCCATGAGCTCCTGGTTGGGATCGTGGCGGTCGTCGATCTGGCTGTCGGCGACGCGCGCCGAGAGGAGTGACTCGATGGCGCCGAGCAGGGCGATGGTGATCGCCGGCGAGATCAGCTTGCCGAAGTCGTGGATCGACAGGCTGGGGAAACCGAAGGCCGGCAGTTCCTGCGGGATGCCGTTGAAGCGGCTGCCGATGGTCTCGACCGGCAGTTCCAGGGCCCAGGCGGCGACGGTGCCGGCCACCAGGACCACGAGCGGGCCCGGCGCCCGGCGCAGCAGGGCGAGCTTCTGGGCCAGCCGGTTGTAGGAGATCAGGAAGGTGAAGCAGGCCAGCGCGAGTGCCAGCGTCGGCAGGTCGACCGTGTGCGCGTGGGCCGCGAGCACCTTGATGCGGGCGAAGAATTCGGCCGGCAGGTGGTCGATCTGCAACCCGAAGAAGTCCTTGATCTGGGCGAGGAAGATGACGACCGCGATGCCGTTGGTGAAACCGATGACGACGGTCACCGGGATGAAGCGGATGAGCTGGCCCATGCGCGCGATGCCCATGGCCAGCAGCAGGATGCCGGCCAGCATTGTGGCGCCGAGCAGGTTGGCGAAGCCGTGGGCGGCGACGATGCCGTAGACGATGGGGATGAAGGCGCCGGTCGGTCCGCCGATCTGCACCCGCGACCCGCCCAGCGCCGAGGTGATCAGGCCGGCGACGATGGCAGTCCAGATGCCGGAGGCCGGGGAGGCACCCGAGGCGATGGCGAAGGCCATGGCCAGCGGCAGGGCGAGGACGCCGACGGTGATGCCGGCGGCGAGATCCTTGCCGAACTGGGTGCCGCTGTAGCCGGGCAGGCAGTCCAGCAGCTTGGGGCGGAAGGCGATCTTCATGGCCGGCGCTCGTGGGACAAGCGCTGCATTATATGGTCATGAAGTTTGCCGTCAATGTTAATGAAATGTTAACATGGCGGCATCGGAACGACTTCGACGACACCCATGGAAAACCGTACCGCCCGCCTGACCCTGCTCATCGATCCGCGCAAGAAACAGCTCTTCGAGGAAATCTGTGCGGCCCAGGACCTGACGCCGTCGCAGGTCGTGCGCCGCCTGATCCGCCAGTACGTGATCGACAATGCCGGCGACCGCGAACTCCCCGAATGGCTGCGGCCCGGAGCGCGGGGGGGCGACACCGCCTGACCTGCCGGGCCTCGCCTTAGAGCTGGTCGGCGAGGAATTCCCCGAGATAGTCGGTCCACCGCACCGGCCGCGCCTCGGTCCACTCGCGCGAGCGGGCGAAATCGGCGAGGAACAGCTCGCGTTCCAGGCGGCCGACGAAACCGGGGTCGGACGTGGCCAGGTCGATCTCGCGATTGACGCGCAGGCTGAGCTTGTCGAAATTGGCCGAACCGAGGCAGGCCCAGCCGTCGTAGAGGGCTGCCTTGACGTGGGTCATGCCGGGATAGCCGTACACGCGGATACCGTTGCGCAGGAAGGTGTTGGCGGCGAGCAGGTTGGCGCTGTGCATGAAGCCGGAGTCGTTGCGCGTGGGCAGGATGACGCGGACGTCGACGCCGCGCCGGCGCGCGGCGATCAAGGCGGCAATGACTTCGTCGTCGGAGACGTAGGGTTGCTGGATCCAGATGCGCGCCTGCGCCGCCCGGATTGCCGCCAACTGGGCGCGCAGGATTTGCGGGTCGATCGGCCGGGTGTACAGGGTGCGGATGGCGAATTCGCCGGGCATGGCGGGCGCCGTTGCCGGCTGCTCCGGGCGGGCGGCCGCCAATGCCCAGGCAGCGTCTCCGCCCGGGCCGGCATAGGCCCAGCGCTGGTCGAAGTCATCTTGCAACCGGGACACCACGGGCCCGCTGACGGCGACCATCAGGTCGTGCCATTCGTAGCGGTACTCGCGGCCGATGTTCATGCCGCCGAGCCAGGCGCGCTTGCCATCCACGACGATCAGCTTGGCGTGGTCGGAGGTCAGCCAGGGGTTGTCGAGGGCGCGTACCGCGATCGCCGAATCGCGCTTCAGGTAGTCGGTGATCGCCAGAGGCGGGTGCGCCTGCGTCCGGTAGGGCGAGCGGGCCGGCACCTGGCCGGCGACCAGCGACCCCAGGCGGTCGACGAGCACGCGCACGCGCACTTCGCGCGAACGCTGCTTGAGCAGGTCGGCGATCTTCAGCGCGTAGTCGTCGCTGTCGAAGATATAGACCTGGATGTCGATCGACGTCCGGGCGTCCCGGATCGCCCTGACCAGCGCGTTGAAATAGGCGTTGCCGTCGATCAGCGGCTCCATGCGGCCGGGCAACGGCGCGGCATTGAGGCGGACATCGAGGTCGGCCTCCCAGGCATCGATGTCCATTCCTGGGCGTCCGGCAACAGGCGGCGGGGGTGTTTCCGGCGGCCCCGGCAGCCCGCGCGGCAGCAAGGTCGTTCCCGACTGGGCGGTCAGCCCGACGAGGCGGCCGCTGCTGCTCAGCGGATTGCGCAGCAATGAAAGGATGTGGCTGCGCAGCACCAGCGCATCGGCCATGCGCAGCGAATAGCCGAGCCGGCGGTCGAAGGGCAGCGTGCTGGCGCCCTGGGTGACGAGGAGCGCGCGGTCGCGGCGCAGGTCGAACAGCAGGAAGGAACTGCCCAGCGCATCTTCGGTGGTGGCGAAGAGTAGCGGGCCCGGCGCCTTCCCGCCGGCGGCGTGGGCTTCGCGCAGGTGGCGGACGACGGCTGCCGCGAATTCGTCCTCGCCGACGTCGCGGACGATGGCGACGTCGGGCGGCCGCCCGGGAGCGTCGACGATGGAGACCGTCCCATCCGGATTGCGGCGGACGAGGAAATCGCGGTTCGCCGTGGCTACCCTGGCCGCTGCGTCCGTCGTGTCCGGGGCGAAGCCGGCGAGCACCGGGGCGACAACCTGGCGCCAGCCCTCCTGGTCATGCAGGGCGACGGGTTCCCAGCCCTCCGGCGGGGCGTCCTCGGGCAATGCCGGCAGCGGTTCGAGGAGCGCCGCGGCACCATCAGGGGGCCAGCCGGCAGCCAGCCAGACGGCCTGCGTGGCATCGCCGTAGCGCAACATCAGGCGGCCCTCGCGGTACCACGCGGCCGTGGGCGGCGTGCCGGTCGCGGCGGCTGCGGTCTCGGGCGTGGTGACGTGCTGCGGGGTGCAGCCAGAGGCAAGGATCACTCCGGCAGCCAGCACGACAGCGCGCAGGGTGCGGGCAGATCGGCAGGCAGTCAGGCGGAGCGCCATCGGGATGCAAAACGGCCGGCGCCGTCAGCGCTCGCGTTCAGCCTGCCGGGCGGCGAGGTAGGCCTCGTACTTGGCCTGCATCTCCGGCTGCTGGGCGGCGATCTCGCGCAGGATGCGGGCGACTGCCCAGAGCATGACGGCGCCGCCGCCGGCAATCGCTACCACGGCTTCCGCGGTCGACCCCGGAAACGAGGCCAGAATGGCACCCTTGCCGATGACGAACCAGGTGGCGCCGAGGGCCACGCAGGTCAGGCCGAAGATGTCGACCAGCGCATAGAGCATGATGCGCGCGGTCAGGCGCGGGCGGGGCGGGCGGTGGGTCGGGAACATGGCAGCTCGATATAATCCTCGGGCCACCATTGTGCCTCAAGGAAAACCGTCCATGACCCGTCTTGCCCGCCTGTTGCCCATCGCGCTGCTGTTTGTTGTCGCATCGGTGCATGCCGACATCCGCATCGGCGTCATCGCCTCATCGACCGGGCCGACGGCGGTGGTCGGCATCCCGCAGAAAAACACGGTGGCGCTACTCCCTGGAGAAATCGGCGGGCACAAGGTCGAGTACATCGTGCTCGATGATGCTTCCGATCCGACCGCCGCGGTCACCGGTGTCAAGAAGTTGCTGACCGAGCACAAGGTCGACGCGCTGGTCGGCCCGACGACGACGCCGGCCGCGCTGGCCATCCTCGACTTCGTCGCCGAGGCGAAGACACCGCTGGTGACGACGGTCGGTTCCTCGGCGGTCATCCTGCCCATGGACGAACGCAAGCGCTGGGTTTTCAAGACGACCCAGAACGACGACCTGATCGCGGGTGCCGTGATCGCCCACATGGCTGCTTCCGGCGTGAAGACCTTCGGCTTCGTCGGCTTCGCCGATCCCTATGGCGAGAACTGGTACAAGGTGTTCGCGCCGATGGCCGAAAAGGCCGGCATCCGCATCCTGGCCAGCGAGCGCTTCAACCGGACCGACCAGTCGGTGACCGGCCAGGTGCTCAAGCTGATCGCGGCGAAGCCCGATGCCGTCTTCATCGCCGCGACCGGCGGTCCTGCCGTGCTGCCGCAGGCCGGCCTCCAGGAGAAAGGCTACAAGGGCCGCATCTACCAGACCCATGGCGTCGCCACCAACGATTTCATCCGTCTCGGCGGCAAGGCGGTCGAGGGAACGCTGATGGCCGGCGGCCCGATGCTGGTCGCCGACTTCCTGCCGGCCGCCAACCCGATCAAGGCGGTGGCGCAGGGCTACGTCCGTGCCTACGAGGCCAGGTACGGTGCCGGCACCATGTCCACCTTCGGGGCCAATACGTGGGATGCCGGCCTCCTGCTGGGCAGCGCCATTCCCGTCGCGTTGAAGAAGGCAAAGCCGGGGACGCCGGATTTTCGCGCGGCGCTGCGCGATGCACTCGAGCAGGCGAAGGAGGTGGTCGGCGCGCAGGGCGTGTTCAACATGAGCGTGCGGGATCATAACGGCATGGACGAGCGGGCACGGGTGATGATGACGGTGCGCGACGGCCGCTGGGTGCCCCTGCCTTGAACCCGAACTAGTTATTCCCGGGGGCTTGACAGCCGCCCGGAGATTGCCACCGGAACGACATTTGCGATCGCAGTTGTTCACAGAAAAAACGCTTGACAAAACGGTGTGCCGAGTTTCGCCATTTTTCCCCGGAGCCATTCACGTGCGATGCGCAAAATCGTTTCTAATCAGTGCCTTGCGAATTTGCCCGGATTTCGGGCGGAGCAAGGAAAGTCCTTGTGCCACGCCGACTTAAGACAACTTCCCGCAATTGATTCACAGACTTATCCACAGTTTTTGTGGATAGCTTGAAAACCCTTCGCTGCCCCCTCTAATTGCCGCGCTAAGTTAAAGTGAAACCTTAGATCGGGATGTCGCCGATGTTGCAATGCAGCAGGGCTCGGGCGGCTCGTTTGCCGCCCGGCTTCGCTTATTTGACGCGCATCCCCGGCTGCGCGCCGCTGTCCGGCGCGAGCAGGTAAAGACCGGGCACCCTGCCGTCGCCGTCCGAGGCGGCCAGCACCATGCCTTCGGAAAGCCCGAACTTCATCTTGCGCGGCGCCAGGTTGGCGACCATCACGGTCAGGCGGCCCACCAGCAGTGCCGGGTCGTAGGCCGCCTTGATGCCGGCGAAGACGTTGCGCGGGCGGCCGTCGCCGATATCCAGCGTCAGGCGGACCAGCTTGTCGGCGCCCTCGACGTGCTCGGCATTGGCGATACGGGCGATGCGCAGGTCGACCTTCATGAAGTCGTCGATGGTGCACAGCGCGGCGCCGGTGGTTTCCGCGGCAGCCACGTTCTGCTGGTGCTCGGCATGGCGCTGCGGCGACGGCGCCGCGGGCACCGGCGCCAGCGATTCCTTGTTGGCTTCGACCAGCTTGTCGATGAGCTTGGGGTCGACGCGCGTCATCAGGTGCTCGTAGGCGTTGATCGCATGACCGGCGGCGAGCAGGCTGCCGGCGTCGCGCCAGGCCAGCGGCGCCAGGTTCATGAACTGCTCGACCTTGCCGGCGACGACCGGCAGGATGGGCTTGAGCAACACCGTGAGCAGGCGGAACAGGTTGAGCGCGTTGCTGCAGGCGGCATGCAGCTCGGCGTCGCGGCCCGCCTGCTTGGCCAGTTCCCAGGGCTTGACGCTGTCGACGTACTGGTTGGCGGCGTCGTTCAGCGCCATGATCTCGCGCACGGCCTTGCCGAATTCGCGGGCCTCGTAGAGCTCGGCGATGCGTGGCGCCGCTTCCTGGATGGCGCGGATCGCCGGCAGGTCGGCGTCAGCGGGGGCGAGCAGGCCGTTGAAGCGCTTGGCGATGAAGCCGGCCGAGCGGCTGGCGATATTGACGTACTTGCCGACCAGGTCGCTGTTCACCCGGGCGACGAAGTCCTCGAGACTGAGGTCGATGTCCTCCATGGTCGCCGACAGCTTGGCCGCGTAGTAGTAGCGCAGCCACTCCGGGTTGAGGCCGGTGTAGAGGTAGCTCTGCGCGGTGATGAAGGTGCCGCGTGATTTCGACATCTTGGCGCCGTCGACCGTGAGGAAGCCGTGCGCGAAGATCTTCGTCGGAGTGCGGTAGCCGGCGTGCTCGAGCTCGGCCGGCCAGAACAGGGCATGGAAGTAGAGGATGTCCTTGCCGATGAAGTGGTATAGCTCGGTTTGGGAGCCGGGCGTGAACCACTCGGCGAAATCGAGGCCGAGGCGCTCGCACAGGTTGCGGAAAGAGCCCATGTAGCCGATCGGCGCATCGAGCCAGACGTAGAAATACTTGCCCGGCGCATCGGGGATCTCGAAGCCGAAGTAGGGGGCGTCGCGCGAGATGTCCCAGTCGGTCAGCCGGTTCTCGCCTGGCTCGCCCAGCCATTCCTGCATCTTGTTGGCGGCTTCCGGCTGGAGGACGCCGTTGTCCCTGGCCGTGTAGCGGCGCAGGAAGGACTCGCAGCGGGCGTCGGAAAGCTTGAAGAAATAATGGTCGGAATGGCGCAGCTCCGGCTTGGCACCGGACACGGCGGAATACGGCTCGATCAGGTCGGTCGGTGCGTAGGCGGCGCCGCACACCTCGCAGTTGTCACCGTACTGGTCCTTGGCGTGGCACTTCGGGCATTCACCCTTGATGAAGCGGTCAGGCAGGAACATCTGCTTGACCGGGTCGAAATACTGCTCGATGGTGCGCACCTCGATCAGGCCGGCCGCCTTGAGCTTGAGGTAGATGTCGTTGGCGCAGGCCTGTGTCTCCGGCGAATGCGTCGTATGGTAGTTGTCGAAGCCGACCCCGAAGCCGGCGAAGTCGCGCGCGTGCTCGCCGTGGACGCGCTCGATCAGCTGTTCCGGCGAGATCCCTTCCTTTTCGGCGCGCAGCATGATCGGCGTGCCGTGCGTATCGTCGGCGCAGACGTACCAGCACTCGTTGCCGGACATCTTCTGGAAGCGCACCCAGATGTCGGTCTGGATATATTCGACCAGGTGGCCCAGGTGGATGGCGCCATTGGCGTAGGGCAGGGCGGAGGTGACGAGGATCTTGCGCGGCATGGCGGGGTCCGGACGGGAACAAACCGCGATTTTACCGTGCGCGTGCCATGCTTCGGGCCGTGCGCTATACTATACAAAATCGCTCGGGTATTATCCGGGCTGACATCGACCTCTTCGGAGCAACCCATGAGCCTCAGCGAACAACAGATCAAGGCCGCCCTGTCCGGCGCGGTCGACCCCAATACCGGCAAGGATTTCGTCTCCGGCAAGGCGGTGAAGAACATCCGGATCGACGGTGACGACGTCTCCTTCGACATCGAGCTCGGCTACCCGGCGAAGACGCAGGTAGACGCCATCCGCAAGCAGGTGATCGCCGCCGTGCGTGCTTTGCCCGGCGTCGGCAACGTGTCGGCCAACGTGACGACAAAGATCGTCGCGCACTCGGTGCAGATGGGCGTCAAGCTCCTGCCCGGGGTCAAGAACATCATTGCCGTGGCTTCCGGCAAGGGTGGCGTCGGCAAGAGCACGACGGCGGTCAATCTCGCCCTGGCACTGGCTCAGGAGGGCGCCAGCGTCGCCATCCTCGATGCCGACATTTATGGTCCCTCGCAGCCGCAACTGCTCGGCCTCGCCGGTCGCCAGCCGGAGTCGCATGACGGCCAGAACATGGAACCCCTCGAGGCCTATGGCGTGCAGGCGATGTCGATCGGCTTCATGATCGACGTCGAGACACCGATGGTCTGGCGCGGCCCGATGGTCGCGCAGGCACTCGACCAGTTGCTCGGCCAGACCAACTGGCGCGACGTCGATTACCTGATCGTCGACATGCCACCGGGCACTGGCGACACCCAGCTCTCGCTCGCCCAGAAAGTGCCCGTTACCGGCGCCGTCATCGTCACGACGCCGCAGGACATCGCCCTGATTGATGCGCGCAAGGGCCTCAAGATGTTCGAGAAGGTGAACATTCCGATCCTCGGCATCGTCGAGAACATGAGCATCCACATCTGTTCGCAGTGCGGCCACGCCGAGCATATTTTCGGCCAGGGTGGCGGCGAGCAGATGTGCAAGGACTACGGTACCGAGTTTCTCGGCAGCCTGCCGCTCGAGATGGCGATCCGCGAGATGGCCGACAGCGGCATGCCGACCGTGGTCGGCGCACCGGATTCGCCCACCGCGGAGATCTACCGGGCGATCGCCCGCCGCGTCGCGGTCAAGATTGCCGAAAAAGCCAAGGACATGACCGCGAAGTTCCCCAACATCGTCGTCCAGAACACCTGAAATAGCGCTTTTCCCCCCGGCAAAGGCGGGTAAAATCCCGCCTTTGTTTTTTGTCGACCGCAGCAGGGAAAAATGGCCATCAAATCAGACAAGTGGATACGCCGCATGGCGGAAGAGCACGGCATGATCGAGCCCTTCGAGCCGCAACTCGTGCGCGAGGCGAATGGCCACAAGATCGTTTCCTACGGCACCTCGAGCTACGGCTACGACATCCGCTGCGCCCGCGAATTCAAGGTCTTCACCAACATCAACTCGACCGTCGTCGATCCCAAGGCCTTCGACCCGAAATCCTTCGTCGAGATCGAGTCCGATGTCTGCATCATCCCGCCCAATTCCTTCGCGCTGGCGCGCACCGTCGAGTACTTCCGCATCCCGCGCTCGGTGCTGACCGTCTGCCTCGGCAAGAGCACGTATGCGCGCTGCGGCATCATCGTCAATGTGACCCCCTTCGAGCCGGAATGGGAAGGCTACGTGACCCTGGAGTTCTCCAACACGACGCCGCTGCCGGCCAAGATCTACGCCGGCGAGGGCTGCGCCCAGGTGCTCTTCTTCGAGTCGGACGAGATCTGCGAGACGTCGTACCGCGACCGCGGTGGCAAATACCAGGGGCAGGTCGGCGTGACCCTGCCCAAGATCTGACCCGGCCCCGTAACGACGACGTCCTATCCTGTGACCCGCTGCGGCGGGTCGCCGCTTTTTGAGGAACACCCATGCGCTTCCACTTCCCGGTCATCATCATCGACGAGGACTTCCGTTCCGAGAACGCCTCGGGCCTCGGCATCCGGGCGCTGGCCGAAGCGATCGAAAAGGAAGGGCTCGACGTCCTCGGCGTCACCAGCTATGGCGACCTGACCTCGTTCGCCCAGCAGCAGTCGCGTGCCTCGGCCTTCATCCTGTCGATCGACGACGAGGAGCTCGCCCTCGAGCCCGACGAGACGCTGGCCGAGCTGCGCGCCTTCGTCGGCGAGATCCGCCACAAAAATGCCGAGATCCCGATCTTCCTGCACGGCGAGACGCGCACCAGCCGCCACATCCCGAACGACATCCTGCGCGAGCTGCATGGTTTCATCCACATGCACGAGGACACGCCGGAGTTCATCGCCCGCAACATCAAGCGCGAGGCGAACGCCTACCTGGACAGCCTGCCGCCGCCGTTCTTCCGCGCGCTGACCCACTACGCTGCCGACGGCTCGTATTCTTGGCACTGCCCCGGCCACTCGGGCGGTGTCGCCTTCCTCAAATCGCCGGTCGGCCAGATGTTCCACCAGTTTTTCGGCGAGAACATGCTGCGCGCCGACGTCTGCAATGCGGTCGAGGAACTCGGGCAACTGCTCGACCACACCGGTCCGGTCGCCGCTTCCGAGCGTAACGCGGCGCGGATCTTCAACGCCGACCACCTGTATTTCGTCACCAACGGCACCTCGACCTCGAACAAGATCGTCTGGCATTCGACCGTGGCGCCGGGCGACATCGTCGTCGTCGACCGCAACTGCCACAAGTCGGTGCTGCACTCGATCATGATGACCGGCGCGGTGCCGGTCTTCCTGATGCCGACGCGCAACAACTACGGCATCATCGGGCCGATCCCGAAGGCCGAGTTCGCTTGGGAGAGCATCCAGAAGAAGATCGATGCGAACCCCTTCATCGCCGACAAGAAGGCCAAGCCGCGTGTCCTGACCATCACGCAGTCGACCTACGACGGGGTGCTCTACAACGTCGAGGACATCAAGGAAATGCTCGACGGACGCATCGACACCCTGCACTTCGACGAGGCCTGGCTGCCGCACGCTGCCTTCCACGATTTCTACGGCGACTACCACGCGATCGGCGCCGACCGGCCGCGCTGCAGGGAGTCGATGGTTTTCGCGACGCAATCGACGCACAAGCTCCTCGCCGGCCTCTCGCAGGCCTCGCAGATCCTCGTCCAGGACGCGGAGGGGCAAAAGCTCGACCGCGACATCTTCAACGAGGCCTACCTGATGCACACCTCGACCTCGCCGCAATACTCGATCATCGCCTCGTGCGATGTCGCGGCGGCGATGATGGAGGAGCCGGGGGGTACGGCGCTGGTCGAGGAATCGATCGCCGAGGCGCTCGATTTCCGCCGCGCCATGCGCAAGGTCGACGAGGAGTGGGGCGCCGACTGGTGGTTCAAGGTCTGGGGTCCGGACGACCTCTCCGAGGAAGGCATCGAGGAACGCGATGCCTGGATGCTGAAGCCGGGCGAGCGCTGGCACGGCTTCGGCCGGCTGGCCGACGGCTTCAACATGCTCGACCCGATCAAGGCCACCATCATCACCCCGGGGCTCGACGTCGACGGCGATTTCGCCGACGACATCGGCATCCCGGCGGCGATCGTCACCAAATACCTCGCCGAGCATGGCGTCATCGTCGAGAAGTGCGGCCTCTACAGCTTTTTCATCATGTTCACCATCGGCATCACCAAGGGCCGCTGGAACACGCTGGTCACCGCGCTGCAGCAGTTCAAGGACGACTACGACAAGAACCAGCCGCTGTGGAAGGCACTGCCCGAGTTCGTGCAGAAACACCCGCGCTACGAGCGCGTCGGCCTGCGCGACCTGTGCCTGCAGATCCACAACGTCTACAAGCAGAACGACGTCGCCCGCCTGACCACCGAGATGTATCTCTCGGACATGGTGCCGGCCATGCGTCCGGCCGACGCCTTCGCGAAGATGGCCCACCGCGAGATCGAGCGGGTGCCGGTCGACGCCCTCGAAGGTCGCGTCACGGCAGTGCTGCTGACGCCCTATCCGCCGGGCATCCCGCTGCTGATCCCGGGCGAGCGCTTCAATGCGACGATCTGCAGCTACCTGAAGTTCGCGCGCGAGTTCAACGCCCGCTTCCCTGGGTTCGAGACCGATATCCACGGCCTCGTGAAGGGTGACGGCGGCAGCTACTACGTCGACTGCGTGCGCTGACGCATGGCTTGCCTTTCGTTGCGGCAACGCGAGAAATTTAACGCCGATGGCATGGCTGCTCTGCTAGTCTGCGGGCGTTGCGCCGGCTTTGCCGTGCGCCTGAACGGGAAAAGTTGCACAGAATGAGTCGAACCCTCGCGTTCCTCGAACGAATCGCCGACCGCCCCTTCGGCGACGGCCGCCTGCGTCATTTTGCATTCGTCGCCACCGCCTACCTGGTGGCAGCCCTGCTCCTCGTGCTGGCGGCGGCGGCACGCCTGATCTCCCTGCCCGGAATGCTTGCCGGCATTTCCGCGATGCTCGCGGTCAACCTCGTCTTCCTGGCGATTTTCCACTTCCGCATCAACGAGCGCTTCGCCGATCCCGAACTGACGCTGGCGCAATCGCTCGCGGCAATTGCGGTGATCATGTTCGTCGCCTTCAATTTCGAGCGCGACCGCAGCCTGGTCCTGGTCTGGTGCCTCGTCGTCCTCCTGTTCGGCATCTTCCGTTTCAAGCCGCGTGATTTTGGGATGACGACGCTGTTCATGCTCGCCGGCTACGCGCTGGTGATCAACCTGCTGATGTCGCTCAAGCCGGCCAAGGTCGACGTTTTCGTCGAGTGGTACCTGTGGATCTGGCTGGCCCTGCTGTTGCCGCCCTTCGCCTGGATCGGCGCGCGCATCGGCGCCATGCGTGCGCGCATCCTGCGCAGCAACAAGGAGTTGATCGACGCCCTCGGCACCATCCAGGAGATGGCGACGCACGACTCGCTGACCGGTCTCAAGAACCGCGCTTCGCTGAGCGACGCGCTCGAGTTCGCGATCAGCAAGGCGCAGCGCAACGGCGAGAGCCTGGCGGTCCTGTTCATAGACCTCGACGGGTTCAAGTCGGTCAACGATACGCTCGGCCATGCCACCGGCGATATCCTGTTGCGCGAAGTCGCCGGCCGCCTGCGTACCCGGGTACGGGCGAGCGACCTGGTCGCTCGCCTTGGCGGTGACGAGTTCGTCGTCATGGTTGATCCGGTCGCCGACCGCCAGGGCCTGCAGTTGCTTGCGGCGAAGATCCTCGCGGTGATCTGCGAGCCGGTGAGCCTGCAGGGCCAAAACGTCACCGTTACGGCGAGTATCGGCGTGGCCGTTTTCCCCGACGACGGCAGCAGCGTCTCGGCGCTGCTGGCCAATGCCGACATGGCGATGTACCGTGCCAAGGCGCTCGGGCACAACCGGGTGCACGAGTACTCGGCGGACCTCGGCGACAGCGTCGCCGAGCGCTTCGAGATCGAGAAGGGGTTGCGTGACGGCCTGCGCAACAACGAATTCCGGCTCTACTACCAGCCGAAGGTTGATTTCGGCAGCGGGCGAATGATTGGCGTCGAGGCCCTGCTCCGCTGGCATCATCCTGTCCTCGGCGTGCTCGCACCCGACCGCTTCCTGCCCGTGGCCGAAGCCACCAGCTTCATCATCCCGCTCGGCCGCTGGGTGATCGAGCAGGCGTGTCGCCAGGTCAGCGACTGGCAGCGAGCCGGAATGCCGCGCTTCGAGGTCGCGGTCAACCTGTCGGGCAACCAGCTGGCGGACACTTCGCTGGTCGACTTCGTCGTCGAGACGCTGCGCGCGACGGGGGCGGATCCGGCGCTGGTCGAGTTCGAAGTCACCGAGACCGCGGTCATGCATAACCTCGAGGAGGCTGCCGCGCTCCTTGCTGCGTTGCGTAAAATCGGCGTGCGCGTGGCGATCGACGATTTCGGCACGGGCTACTCGTCGCTCGCCTACCTGAAGGAGCTGCCGGTCGATGTCCTCAAGGTCGATCGCGCCTTCGTCCGGCACCTGCCGCACAGCCGGGACGATCTCGCCATTACCCGCGCCGTCATCGCCATGGCGCACGGCCTGTCGATGACGGTGGTCGCCGAGGGTGTCGAATCGCGCTGCCAGTTCGACTCACTGCAAGCCGAGGGCTGCGACATCTTCCAGGGGTTCTATTGCCGCCCGGCGCTCGAGAGCCACGATCTCGAGGATCTCGTGCGCGTGCACGGGCTGACTATCCCGACCCGGGACTGAGGTCGGGCGCCCGCGGCGATGCTCAGCGGCGGCGCCGGTAGCTGACGAAGGCGCAGCCGGGCGCCGGCTGCCGACCGGTTTCGACCCAATCGCCTGCCGGTATTTCCGGAAACCAGGCATCGGCCTCGGGTTCCAGGGCGACTTCGGTAATTTCCAGGCGGTCGGCGACGGACATCGCCTGCCGGTAGATCTGCTCGCCGCCGATGACGAAGGCGACTGTTGCGGTCGACGCCTGCGCGAGGGCGTTTTCCAGCGAGCCGGCGACCTCGGCGCCGGGTGCCGCATAGCCGGCCTGGCGGCTGATGACGATGTTGCGCCGGCCGGGCAGCGGGCGGAAACGGGGCGGCAGCGATTCCCAGGTCTTGCGGCCCATGATCACCGCATGGCCGGCGGTCAGCGCCTTGAAATGCGCCATGTCCTCGGGGATGTGCCAGAGCAGTTGGTTATCCCTGCCGATCGCCCGGTTGCGGGCGACCGCGGCGACGATCACGATTTCCCCCACGCCGCTAGCCCCGGGCGTCGCGCAGGTGAGCGATGAGGCCGCGTGTCGAGGCGTCGAGCCCTTCTGTGCCCGTTTCGCCGCGCAGGCAGGGAGCGAGGCGCCCGGCGAGGTGCTTGCCCAGCTCGACGCCCCACTGGTCGAAGGAATTGAGGTTCCACAGCACGCCGAGGCAGAAGACCTTGTGCTCGTAGAGGGCGATCAGCTGGCCGAGGGTGAACGGGGTCAGTTCCGGTAGGACAATGGTCGTCGACGGCTGGTTACCGGGGAAGGTGCGGAAGGGCAGCAGCTGTTCCGGAATGCCGGCTGCCCGCGCCTCGTCGGCGGTTTGCCCGAAGGCGAGGGCAGACGACTGGGCGAGGCAGTTGGCGAGCAATCCGCTGTGGTGGCCGGGCAGGGGAAAATCGGGGCTGGCGAGGGCGATGAAGTCGCTGGCGACCAGCGCGCCACCCTGGTGGAGCAACTGGAAGAAGGAGTGCTGGCCGTTGGTGCCGGCCGTGCCCCACAGTATCGGATTGGTCGCATAGCCAACCGCGATGCCCTCGCGGTTGGCGCGCTTGCCGTTGCTTTCCATCTCCAGTTGCTGCAGGTGGGCAGGCAGCAGCGCCAGCGACTGGCTGTAGGGGAAGACGCCGTGGCTGTGCGCATCGAGGAAATTGGTGTTCCACAGGGCGAGCAGCGCCAGGGTCAGCGGCAGGTTGGCTTTGGCGGTGGCTTCATGGAAGTGCTCGTCCATGTCGCGGGCGCCGGCGAGCAGCTGCTCGAAGTGCCCGAAGCCCACGGCGAGCGCGATCGGCAGGCCGATCGCCGACCACAGCGAAAAGCGGCCGCCGACCCAGTCCCAGAACTCGAAGACGTTTTCCGGCGCGACGCCGAAGGCGCGCGTAGCCTCGAGATTGGTAGAGGCGGCGACGAAATGGCGGGCGACTGCAGCCTCGTCACCGGCGGCAGCGAGCAGCCAGCGGCGGGCAGTGTGGGCGTTGGCCATCGTCTCCTGCGTCGTGAAGGTCTTGCTGGCGACGATGAACAGGGTGCTGCGCGGATTCAGGCGCGCCAGCAGCGGTGCCAAGTCGGCGCTGTCGAGGTTGGCGACGAAATGGACGGCGATGTCCGGCTGCTGGAAGGCGGCGAGCGCATGGACGGCCATGCGCGGCCCGAGGTCGGAGCCGCCGATGCCGATATTGACGACGTCGGTGATGCGCTCGCCCGAGTAGCCGCGCCAGCTGCCGTCATGGATGCTCGTGCAGAAGCGGCGCATGCGCGCGAGGACGTCGCGCACTTCCGATGGTGCCCGGTCGCCGGCGCGCAGGTCGGCGTGCCGCACGGCGCGGCCCTCGGTGTGGTTGATAGCTTCGCCGGCGCGCATGCGTGCCTTCCAGCCGTCGAGGTCGGCGGCCGCGGCACAGCGGTGCAGCAGGGCAAGGGTCTTCTCCTCGACGCGCTGCTTCGAGAAATCGACCAGCAGGCCGTTGTGGCGCAGCGAAAAACGCGCGAAGCGCTCACCGTCTGCCGCGAACAGCTCGCGCAGGTGCCGGTCGCGCAGGTTTTCGGCATGAGCCGAGAGGGCGCGCCAGGGGGAGCTTTCGGAGAGGGCCATGAACAGTCGGGGTTGTGCGGTCAGGCGACCTTGCGCAAGACGAGGCTGCCGATCGAATAGCCGGCGCCGAAGGAGCAGATGACGCCGAGGTCGCCGGCCTGCAGGTCGGCGCTGTGGCGGTGGAAGGCGATGATCGAGCCGGCCGATGCGGTGTTGGCGAACTCGTCGAGGATGACCGGCGCCTCGTCGGCGCTGGCGTCGTGGCCGAGCAGGCGCTTGCCGATCAGCTGGTTCATCGCCAGGTTGGCCTGGTGCAGCCAGAAGCGGCGCACGTCGGCGGCAGCGAAGCCGAGGGACTGCAGGTGGCCGGCGATGTGGTCGGCCGCCATCGGGCAGACTTCCTTGAAGACCTTGCGCCCTTCCTGGCGGAAGAGCTGGTCACGGTCGGCCGGGTCGCGGTCTTCGCAGCGGGACAGGAAGCCGGCGTTGTTGCGGATGTTGTTCGAAAACTTCGTCGCCAGGCGCGTGCCCAGCACTTCCCAGCGGGTAGCCGAGACGGCATCCTCGGCACGCTCGACGACGATGGCCGTGCACACGTCGCCGAAGATGAAATGGCAGTCACGGTCCTGCCAGGCGAGGTGGGCCGAGCAGATTTCCGGGTCGATGACCAGTGCGGCGCGGGCAGTCCCGCTGCGCACGGCGTTGATCGCCTGCTCGAGCCCGAAGGTGGCCGACGAGCAGGCGACGTTCATGTCGAAGGCGTAGCCGCCGGCGCCGAGTGCATTCTGGATCTCGACCGCCATCGCCGGGTAAGGGCGCTGCATGTTGGAGGCGGCGCACACCACCATGTCGATGTCGGCCGTGGTGCGGCCGGCGGCTGCCAGCGCATCGCGGGCGGCGGCGACGCCGATTTCGGCCATAAGCGAGAGTTCGTCATCGGCGCGCGGCGTAAAGCGCGGGCGCATGCGCGCCGGATCGAGCACACCGGCCTTGTCGACGACGTAGCGGCGCTTGATGCCGGAAGCCTTCTCGATGAACTCGGCGCTCGACTCGGCGATCGCCGCGACTTCACCCGCCGCGATCGCCGCGGCGTTATCGGCATTGAAGCCGCGGGCATAGGCGTTGAAGGCGACGACCAGTTCCTCGTTGGTGATGACTTCCGGGGCGACCCACAGGCCGGTGCCGCTGATGACGACGTTATGCATGTTCAAACGGGTGTTTAAATATCGGGCCGCGCACGATAGCACAGGTGCTGCAGTCAGACCGCCACCGGCGCCGCGATGTGCGGATGCGGGTCGTAGCCGTCGAGGCGGAAATCATCGAATTTGAAGGCAAAGATGTCGTCGACCGCAGGATTGATCCACAGCGTCGGCAAGGGCCGCGGTTCGCGCGTGAGCTGCAGCCGCGCCTGCTCGAAATGGTTCGCGTAGAGATGAGCGTCGCCGAAGGTGTGCACGAATTCACCCGGGCGGTAGCCGCAGACCTGCGCCAGCATCATTGTCAGCAGCGCGTAGCTGGCGATGTTGAAGGGCACGCCGAGGAAGATGTCGGCACTGCGCTGGTAGAGCTGGCAGGAGAGCCTGCCGTCGGCAACATAGAACTGGAAGAGGCAGTGGCAGGGCGGTAGCGCCATGCGGTCGACGTCTCCGGGATTCCAGGCGGAAACGATATGCCGCCGCGAATCGGGGTTGCGCTTGAGGCCGTCGACGAGCTGGGCGATCTGGTCGACCAGGCGGCCGTCCAGTGTTTCCCAGCGCCGCCACTGCTTCCCGTAAACCGGGCCGAGGTCGCCGTTCGCATCGGCCCATTCGTCCCAGATGCGCACACCGTTTTCCTTGAGGTAGGCGATGTTGGTGTCGCCCTGCAGGAACCACAGCAATTCGTGGATGATCGACTTCAGGTGCAGCTTTTTCGTCGTCACCATCGGGAATCCGGCGGCCAGGTCGAAGCGCATCTGCCAGCCGAAAACCGAGCGCGTGCCGGTTCCGGTGCGGTCGGATTTGTCGTGGCCGTGTGCCAGCACATGGCGCATCAGGTCGAGGTATTGCTGCATGGGGCATGACGCGAAAACGAAAACGGCAATTCTACATCGCCGGCGACTCCCCTACGCCGTCCGCGCCCACCGGTGTAAACTCGACGGCGGGGGAAACACATGAGCATGTTCGACAAACTGCGGGAACTGGGGAAGGCCAGCCTGGGCGGGGCGCGCTCCGACCATCCGCTCGCCACGCCGCGCGAGTTGCGGCGGATCGTCGGTGAAATTCCGCGCGACGATGCCTTCAAGGCGGTCGACGAGATACTCGGCTGGCTGGAATCGATGCAGGGTGCGGGCGACCTGCCGCCGGCGCGGCTTGCCGACGCCCTCACACAACTGGATGACGCCGCCCAGCCGCACCTGCGCCGCCTCGCGCGCAATTACCTGCAGGCGCCCCGCCTTTCCCGGGCAGAGGAACAGCGCCTGCGCAGCCTCAACAGCGCCTGCTGGGAGCAACTTGCCGCCGGCTACGAGCGCGCCCTGGCCGCTGGCGAAGGCTTTGACGCGACGCTCGTTGCCGATTTGGCGGTGCGCCTCCTGATTGCACTCGGACAGGTGCTCAAGTGGCAGCGCTTCCACTATGCGCCACCCGATGGCGCGCTCTGGGGACGCCTCGGCGCTGCCCTCCAGGCCGCGGAAGGAGCGGACGCCGGCGAGCGCGTGGTGTCGCTCACCGCCACGCCCGGCGGTCCGACCAGTGCCCGGCGCGAATTCACGCGCCGCGTCGCCTTCGAGGCTGCCGCGCTCGATTCCCTGCTGCCGCTGCAGATCGAGCTGGCCGAGCGCCTGATCGCTCATGTCCTTCCCGCTCTGGTGCTCACCGACAAGGCGGAGCACCACAGCGTCTATTGGGTCGACCTCGCTGTGCCAGAGCCGCCTAGGCGCATGGCCGACATGCCGGAGCGCGTGGCACCCGGCCAGCGCTTCTTCAGGCCGGCCGGCGCGCATGCAATCCTGGCCGCCCTGCTGCACGACCTCGAGCGTGGCCACGACGTGCCACCCGAGATCAACTTGGGCGGGCAGTATCCTCCCCAAGCGCTGGTCCCCGTCCTCCGCCACCTCGTGCTCTACCTGGCACCGGTGCCGCCGCAGCGGCGCCATCCGCGGCACGACGTACGCCAGCGCGCCACGGTCGTCAGCGGCATGGCGGCGGTTTCCGCCGTCTTTGCATCGGCGGAGGCCGCACGCCCGGTGCTGGCGCAGGCCGAGAGCTGGGTAGTCGAGAACGTCAGCCGGGGCGGGTTCGGCGCTGTCGTCGAAGCGAAGCCGGGCGAATGGCTAAAGGTCGGTGCATTGCTGGCGCTGCAGCCGGACGGTGGCACCAACTGGCTGGTCGGCGTCGTGCGCCGCTGCCAGCGGCCGGCCGGGGGGGCGGCCCGGGTCGGCATCGAGACGCTGGCACGGCGCCCGCACATGGTGGACATGCGCGTGCTGACGTCGTCGAGTTACGTGGCCGTCGACGGCATCCCGACCTTGGTTGTCGAAGAGGACTGCCACCCCGGGGAATGGCGGGCGCTGATGCCTGGCGGTTCGTTCGGCTTGCGCGACGACATGGAGTGCTTCGTCGCCGGACGCCGGATCATCCTGCACCCGGTCGCGCTCGTCGAGTCGGGCAGCGATTGGGAGCTGGCCCGCTACCGCCTGCCCGACGAAGCCTGACGGTTCAGTTGCGCAGCGCCGATTTCGGCCGGAACGCCTTGACGACCGCGGCATCGGTTTCCGCATAGGGACCGCCGATCAGGTCGATGCAATAGGGCACGGCGGCGAATATGCCGACGTGGGAAACCGTTCCGTCGGCGGCACGCACACCCTCGAGCGTTTCGCGGATCGACTTGGGCTGGCCAGGCAGGTTGATGATCAGGCAGTGCCCGCGGACGACAGCGACCTGCCGCGACAGGATGGCGGTCGGCACGAAATTGAGGCTGATGCGGCGCATCTCCTCGCCGAATCCGGGCATTTCCTTGTCGGCGACGGCAAGCGTCGCCTCCGGCGTGACATCGCGTGGCGCCGGTCCGGTGCCGCCGGTGGTCAGGACCAGATGGCAACCGGCGCGGTCGACCAGTTCGACGAGCGTATTTTCGATGGTCGTGCGGTCGTCGGCGATCAGCCGCGTCTCGGCGCGCCACGTGGTCATCAGCGCCCGGCCCAGCCATTCCTCGAGGGCGGGAATCCCCTTGTCCTCATACACGCCGGTCGCTGCGCGGTCGCTGATCGAGACCAGGCCGACGACAAGTTCCTCATTCTGCGGCATGCCCATGTCCTTCGCGGTCGAGTTCCTGGAGCGCCTGGAAGATGGCGCGGAAATTTTTCGGCGGTTTGCCGGTAGCCTGTTCCTTGAGCGCATTGCGGCGCAACTGGCGCAAATGCTGCAGGTCGGCAGCGGGCCAGGTGGCGGCGATGTCGGCGAGGACGGATTCGTCGCCGAGCAGACGCTCGCGCATCCGCTCGAGACGGTGCAGGCGCGCCGTCTCGGCGGCCGATTCGCCGCGCAGCAGCGCCAGCCCGGCGCGGATCGGCTCTTCATCGACACCCCGCATCAGCTTGCCGATGTATTGCAGCTGGCGGCGGCGGGCGCCGTGAGCGGTGATCTTCTGGCAGTCGCGAACGGCAGCGAGCAGATCCTCCGGCAGGTCGATGCGCTTGAGCTGGCCGGCGGACAGTTCGACAAGTTCCGCGCCAAGGTCGCGCAGGGCGTGCATGGCTTCCTTCTGCTTGGTCTTGGACAGCGGGGCGAGGTCTTCGGCGGAGTCGTCGTGCATGGGCAGGCGGGTCGGGCGGGACTGCTATCATAGCGGCTTTCCCGCCCGACCGGCCTGCCTATGCCCGACGCCACAGCCTTCTCCTATCCCTTCTCGACCCTGCAGCAGCTTGCCGCCGACGTGCTGGCCGATGCGCGTGCCGGCGGTGCGACGGCCTGTGAGGTCGATGTGTCGGAAGGTTTCGGCCAGTCGGTCACCGTGCGTTGCGACGAGGTCGAGACCATCGAGTTCAATCGCGACAAGGGCATCGGCGTCACCGTCTATGCCGGGCAACGCAAGGGTTACGCCAGTACCTCGGATTTTTCGCCGCAGGCGCTGCGCGAGACGGTCGCGGCGGCGCTCGCCATTGCGCGTTATACCGCCGAGGATGATTGCGCCGGGTTGGCCGACCGGGAGTTGATGGCGGCACAATGTCCCGATCTCGATTTGCATCATCCGTGGGGGTCGACCGTGGAAGATGGCATCGAGATTGCCCGTCGCTGCGAGCAGGCGGCCTTCGCTGCCTCGCCGCGGGTGGCCAACTCGGAAGGCGCGACGGTGTCGACGCAGCAGGCCCAGTTCGTCTCCGCCAACAGCCACGGCTTCATGGGCGGTTACCCGACCTCGCGCCACTATATTTCGTGCTCGGTGATCGCCGGCGAGCAGGACGCGATGCAGCGCGACGACTGGTACTCGACGAGCCGGCGGGCGGCCGATCTCGACGATCCCGCGCGGGTTGGTCGCATTGCCGCCGAACGCGCTGTCGCGCGCCTCGGTGCCCGCCAGGCGAGGACCGGGGAGTTCCCGGTCGTGTTCGAAGCACCGCTGGCAGCCGGTCTGCTCTCCAGCCTGGTGCACGCGGCGAGCGGCGGCGCGCTGTACCGCAAGTCGTCGTTCCTGGTCGACCACCTTGGCCGGCAGGTAATGCCTGCCTTCGTGAATGTCGCCGAGCGCCCGCACATCCCGCGCGGGCTCGGCAGCGCGGCCTTCGACAGCGACGGGGTCGCCACACGCGAGCGCATGGTCGTGCGCGGCGGCATCCTCGAAGGCTACTTCCTGTCCGCCTACACCGCCCGCAAGCTCGGCCTGCAGACGACCGGCAATGCCGGCGGCAGCCACAACCTCGTCATCGAGCCGGGCGGGAACGATCTCGCCGGGCTGCTCGCGCAAATGGGGCGCGGCCTCCTGGTGACCGAACTGCTCGGCCACGGCATCAACTATGTGACCGGCGACTATTCCCGCGGCGCAGCGGGTTTCTGGGTCGAGAACGGGCAGATCGCCTACCCGGTCGAGGAAATCACCATCGCCGGCAACCTGAAGGACATGCTGGCCGGCATCGTCGCCGTCGGGAGCGATGTCCTGGTGCGCGGATCGAAGCAGACCGGATCGATACTCGTCGACCGGATGACCGTTGCCGGCGACGCGTAAGGGTTTTCCACCATTCGCAGGCACGGCGCGATTCGGCAAGAATAGAGTGTGCATCCGCTTCGTTTCAGCGTTTTGCAGTCCAGCACCCATCCAAAGGAGACAATATGCAACGTCGTGACTTTCTGAAGAAGGCCTCGGTCGGCGCCGCCGCCGGCGCCGCCACCACGCTGGCCGCCCCGGCCATCGCCCAGTCCTTGCCGACCATCAACTGGCGCTTGACCTCCAGCTTCCCGAAGAGCCTGGATACCATCTACGGCGGCGCCGATGTGCTGGCCGCCCGCGTCAAGGCGATCACCGGCGGCAAGTTCAACATCCGCGTCTTCCCGGGCGGCGAGATCGTCCCCGGCCTGCAGGCGCTCGACGCCGTGCAGCAGGGCACCGTCGAGTGCTGCCACACCTGTTCGTACTACTACGTCGGCAAGGACCGCACCTTCGGTTTCGGTACCGCCGTCCCGTTCGGCATGAACGCCCGCCAGATGAACGCCTGGATCTACTACGGCGGCGGCCAGAAGCTGCTCGACGAGTTCTACGCCAACTACAACGTCATCTCCTTCGCCGGCGGCAACACCGGCGTCCAGATGGGCGGCTGGTTCCGCAAGGAAATCAAGGGTCTCGACGACGTCAAGGGCCTCAAGATGCGCATCGCCGGCCTCGGCGGCAACGTCTTCGCGGCGCTCGGTGCCGTGCCCCAGCAGATCGCCGGCGGCGACATCTATCCGGCGCTCGAAAAGGGCACCATCGACGCCGCCGAGTGGGTCGGTCCGTACGATGACGAGAAGCTCGGCTTCTACAAGGTCGCCAAGAACTACTACTATCCGGGCTGGTGGGAGCCGGGTCCCGTCATCCACTTCTTCGTCAACAAGAAGGAATGGGACAAGCTGCCCAAGGAATACCAGGAGGCCTTCCAGGCTGCCGCGTACGAAGCCAACGTGACGATGATGGCCGAATACGACCACAAGAACCCGACGGCCCTGTCCAAGCTGTTGCAGTCCGGCGTCAAGTTGCAGGCCTACCCGAAGGACGTGCTCGAGGCCGCCTACAAGGCTGCCCAGGATCTCTACGCCGACGAGTCGAACAAGAACCCGGCATTCAAGAAGATCTACACCGAGTGGGACAAGTACCGGAAGACGCAGAACGCCTGGTTCAGCGTCGCGGAATACCGGATGGACGGCTTCCTGCAGTCGCACAAGTAAGTCGGTTGCGGTCGACGGCAAAAAGCCCGCGAATTTCGCGGGCTTTTTCTTTGGGGCTTGCCGATCAACCTTCGAGCAGGCTGCGCAGCATCCAGGCGTTCTTCTCGTGGATCTGCATGCGCTGGGTCAGCAGGTCGGCGGTCGGTTCGTCGGCGGCCTTGTCGACCAGCGGGAAGATGCTGCGCGCCGTCTTGACCACGGCTTCCTGGCCGGCAACCAACTGCCGGATCATGTCCTCGGCGCTGACCTTGCCCTCGCTTTCCTTGATCACGGTCAGCCTGGCGAATTCGCGGTAGGTGCCGGGCGCCGGGAAGCCCAGCGCGCGGATGCGTTCGGCGATTTCGTCGAGCGCGTTCCACAGTTCCGTATATTGCCCCATGAACATCACGTGCAAGGTGTTGAACATCGGGCCGGTGACGTTCCAGTGGAAATTGTGGGTCTTGAGATAGAGGGTGAATGAGTCGGCGAGCAGCCGCGAAAGGCCGTCCGCGATCTTTTCCCGGTCCTTCTTGTTGATGCCGATATCCATGATGGTCTCCCGTCGTCTGCGATTAAGGGATCATTTTCTGCCCGGGCTGAGCGGAAGGCAACTTGGCTTGTGCTATCGGCGCGATTGCCGCCGCCAAAAAGAAAGGACGGGGCCGCGGCCCCGTCCTTTCTTGCGTAGCGCGGAATTACCGGCTTACTTCGCTTCCTGCTGCAGCTGCTTGAGCAGTTCGGACGGATCCTTCTGTTCGCTGCTGCCCATGCCTTCCTGCTGCATCATCGTGCTCAGGTCCACATCACCGCTTTGCTCGATGCGTGCCCGCTCGGCCGGGTCGCCGTAGCTGACGATGCCCGGGAAGATGATGACGATGGCGACCATGATGATCTGGATGCAGACGAACGGCACCGCGCCCCAGTAGATGTCCGTCGTCTTGATCGAGGCCGGCGCCACCGAGCGCAGGTAGAACAGCGCGAAACCGAAGGGCGGGTGCATGAACGAGGTCTGCATGTTGACCGCGAGCAGCACGCCGAACCAGATCAGGTCGATGCCCAGCTTGTCCGCCACCGGCGCCAGCAGCGGCACGATGATGAAGGACAGTTCGAAGAAGTCGAGGAAGAAGGCGAGCACGAAGACCAAGATGTTGACCACGATGAGGAAGCCCATCTGGCCGCCGGGCAGGGAGAGCAGCAGGTGCTCGACCCAGAGGTCGCCGTTGACCGCGCGGAAGACGAGGCCGAACACGGTCGAACCGACCAGGATGAAGACGACGAAGGAGGTCAGCTTGCCGGTCGTTTCCATCGCCTGCTTGAGCAGCTTGAACGACAGCCGCTTGCGGACGACGGCGAGGATCAGTGCGCCCGCAGCGCCCATGGCACCGCCTTCGGTCGGGGTCGCGACGCCGAGGAAGATGGTGCCCAGCACGAGGAAGATCAGCACCAGCGGCGGCACCAACGTGGTGATGACGCGCACCATCAGCTTGACGCCACGCAGGGTACGCGCTTCCGGCGGCAGGGCTGGACAGGATGTCGGCTTGAACAGGGCAAGCAGTACGACGTAGCCAACGTAGAGGCTGGTGAGGATGAGGCCGGGGATCATCGCGCCCTCGTACATGTCACCGACCGACTTCCCGAGCTGGTCGGCCATGATGATCAGCACCAGTGACGGCGGGATGATCTGCGCCAGCGTGCCCGAGGCAGCGATGACGCCCGAGGCGAGGCGCTTGTCGTAGCCGTAACGCAGCATGATGGGCAGCGAGATGAGGCCCATGGAGATCACCGAGGCGGCGACGACGCCGGTCGTCGCGGCGAGCAGGGCGCCGACGAAGATCACCGCCAGCGCGAGGCCGCCGCGCATGGGGCCGAACAGCTGGCCGATGGTGTCGAGCAGGTCCTCGGCCATGCCCGAGCGTTCGAGGATCAGTCCCATGAAGGTGAAGAAGGGGATGGCGAGCAGCGTGTCGTTACCCATGATCCCGAAGATGCGTTCGGGCAGCGCCTGGAAGAGCGCCGGCTGGAGCAGGCCCAGCTCGATGCCGATGAGGCCGAAGACGATGCCGTTGGCAGCCAGCGCGAAGGCGACCGGGTAGCCGAAGAGCAGGAAGAGGACGAGGGCGCCGAACATCAGCGGCGCCATGTTGGCGATGACCCACTCCATTATTTGCCCTCCTGCGCTTTGGCGGCAGCGATGGCGGCGGCCAGTTCTTCTTCCGGGGTCGGTTCCTTGGCCTTGCTGTTGGGGTCGTCGATCATCCCCATCAGGAAGGCGATGCGCTTGATCAGCTCGGATACGCCCTGCAGGGCGAGCAGCGTGAAGCCGATCGGCAACAGCATTTTGACCGGCCAGCGGATCAGGCCGCCGGCGTTGGCCGACATTTCGTTGATCTTGTACGACTCGGCAACCAGCGGCAACGACAGCCAGAGCACGGCGACGACCATCGGCAGCAGGAAGAAGACGCTGCCGATGATGTCGATCACCGCCAGGCCGCGCGGGCCGAAGCGGCTGGAAACGACGTCGATGCGCACGTGCTCGTTTTTCTGCAGCGTGTAGGCCGAGCAGAGCAGGAAGACGGCGGCGAACAGGTACCACTGGATTTCCAGCAGGCCGTTGGAACTGTAGTTGATGGCGAAGCGCACGCTGGCGTTGCCGGCGCTGATGACGGTCATCACCAGCACCAGCCAGAATGCCGCCTTGCCGATGCGCTCGTTGATCCAGTCGATCAACTGCGACAGCTTGAGCAGAAGGGTCACGGAAGTCCTCCTCGGTTGATAGAATCGCCGGCTTGCAGGGCGCGCCGGCTGGTTTATTGACAGTTTCGGCCGCGAATGTACCTTGAACGCGACGGGGCCAACATGGTGGAAATCCCTACAACCGGAACGCGCATCTGTCTCGTCCGCCACGGCGAGACGCCGTGGAACGCTGAACGGCGCATCCAGGGCCAGATCGACATCGGCCTCAACGCTGCCGGCCAGCGCCAGGCTGCCGCCGCCGGCCGCTGGTTGCGCGGAGCTGGCATCGCGGCGCTCTACAGCAGCGACCTGCAACGCGCCCGGCACACAGCGGAGGCGATCGGCGCCGCGCTCGGCCTTGCGCCGGTGCTCTACCCGCAGTTGCGCGAGCGTTGCTACGGGGTCTTCGAGGGACTCACCTATGCCGAGGCACAGGTACGCTTCCCCGGGGGCTATGCCGCCTTCGAGGGGCGCAATGCCGATTACGACTTCGAGAACGGCGAGAGCCTCCGGGCCCTGTTCGACCGCGTCACCGGCAAGCTGGTCGAGCTGGCGGCAGCCCATGCCGGGCAGGCCATCGCCATCGTCGTCCACGGCGGTGTCCTCGACATCGTCAACCGCTTCGTGCGCGGCAACCCGCTCGAGATGCCGCGCGATTTCCTGATTCCCAACGCGGGCCTGAACTGGATCGTCGCGGTCGACGGCGCCTGGTACATCGAATCCTGGGGCGATACCGCGCACCTCGAACCGGGCGCCCTCGACGAACTCCCGTCATGATAAAATCCAGCCCTTTTTCAAAGGCTTGAGGCACTCCCCATGTTCTCTGCGCAAGACACCCTCGCGAAAGTCGATCCCGAACTCTGGCAGGCCGTCCAGGCTGAAGTGCAGCGCCAGGAAGACCACATCGAGCTGATCGCTTCCGAAAACTATGTCAGCAAGGCGGTCATGGAGGCCCAGGGGTCGCAGCTGACCAACAAGTATGCCGAAGGCTACCCGGGCAAGCGCTATTACGGCGGCTGCGAGCACGTCGACGTCGCCGAGCAGCTGGCCATCGATCGCCTGAAGCATCTGTTCGGTGCCGAAGCCGCCAACGTCCAGCCGAACTCAGGTTCGCAGGCCAACCAGGCGGTGCTGATGGCCTTCTGCAAGCCGGGCGACACCATCATGGGCATGAGCCTCGCCGAAGGCGGCCACCTGACTCACGGCATGGCGCTCAACATGTCGGGCAAGTGGTTCAACGTCGTCTCCTACGGCCTCAACGACAAGGAAGAAATCGACTATCCGCGGATGGAAGCGCTGGCCCGCGAGCACAAGCCGCGCCTGATCATCGCCGGCGCCTCGGCCTACGCCCTGCGCATCGACTTCGAGCGCTTCGCCAAGGTGGCGAAGGAAGTCGGCGCCATCTTCATGGTCGACATGGCGCACTATGCCGGCCTCATCGCTGCCGGCTTCTACCCGAACCCGGTGCCTTTCGCCGACGTCGTCACCTCGACCACGCACAAGACGCTGCGCGGCCCGCGCGGCGGTATCGTGCTGATGAAGGCCGAGCATGAAAAGGCGATCAATTCCGCCATCTTCCCGGGCCTGCAGGGCGGCCCGCTGATGCACGTCATCGCGGCCAAGGCCGTCGCCTTCAAGGAGGCAGCGACTCCGGGATTCCGCAACTACCAGGAGCAGGTGATCGCCAACGCCCGCGTCATGGCTCGCGTGCTTTCCGAAGAGCGCGGCCTGCGCATCGTCTCCGGGCGTACCGAGAGCCACGTCTTCCTGGTCGACCTGCGTCCCAAGAACCTCACCGGCAAGGATGCCGAGGCCGCGCTTGGCCGCGCCCACATCACGGTCAACAAGAACGGCATCCCGAACGACCCGCAGAAGCCCTTCGTCACCTCCGGCATCCGTATCGGCTCGCCGGCGATGACCACGCGCGGCTTCACCGAGATCGAGGCGGAAACCATCGCTCACCTGATCGCCGATGTGCTCGAGGCGCCGAATGATGACGCAGTGGCCGCCGAGGTGCGCGCCAAGGTTTCCGCGTTGTGCCGCAAGTTCCCGGTCTATGGAGCCTGAGCGCCGGTGAAGTGCCCCTTCTGCGGCACGGAGGACACGGCGGTTGCCGATACCCGCCTGAATGACGAGGGCGACGTCGTCCGCCGCCGCAGGAAGTGCAATGCCTGCGACAAGCGCTTCACTACCTACGAGCGCGCCGAGATCCACCTGCCGCAGGTGGTCAAGAAGAATGGCCTGCGCACCGAGTACGACCGCGCCAAGCTGCGCGCCAGCCTCGAGCTGGCGCTGCGCAAGCGGCCGGTGTCGATGGAGGCGATCGATTCGGCGGTGGCCGGCATCGAGGATCGCCTGCTCACCTCGGGCGAGCGCGAGGTGACGTCGCAGCAGGTCGGCGAGCTGGTGATGCGCGAGCTCAGGAAGCTGGACAAGGTCGCCTATATCCGCTTCGCATCGGTCTATCGCAACTTCGAGGACGTTGACGCCTTCTCGCAGGCGATCCGCGAAGTTTCCCCGTCCTCCAGGAAGAAGTGAGCTTTTCCGCCGTCGACTTTCGGCTGATGGCGCGTGCCCTGCAGTTGGCGGAACGCGGCCTGTGGACGACGACCCCCAATCCGCGTGTCGGCTGCGTGCTGGCGCACGCCGGCGAAATCGTCGGCGAAGGCTGGCACGAGCGGGCAGGCGAGCCGCATGCGGAAGTGCATGCCCTGCGCGCTGCCGGAGCGCAGGCGCGCGGCGCCACGGCCTATGTGACGCTCGAGCCGTGCAGTCACCACGGCCGCACGCCGCCCTGTGCCGAGGCACTGGTTGCTGCGGGTGTCGGCCGTGTCGTGGCGGCGATGCCCGATCCTAACCCGCTGGTCGCCGGCAAGGGGCTGGCACTGCTGCAGGCGGCGGGCATCGAGACCGCGAGCGGCCTGCTGCAAGCCGAGGCGCGTGAACTCAACATCGGTTTCATCGCGCGCATGACCCGCGGCCGCCCGTGGCTGCGCCTCAAGGCGGCCGCCAGCCTCGATGGCAAGACGGCGCTCAACGAAGGCGCCAGCCAGTGGATCACCGGGCCGGCAGCGCGCGCCGACGGCCATCGCTGGCGTGCCCGCGCCTGCGCCATCCTGACCGGCATCGGCACGGTGCGCGACGACGATCCGCAGCTGACCGTGCGCGCAGTCGAGACATCGCGCCAGCCATTGCGCGTGGTTGTCGATAGCAGGCTGGAAACGCCATTGACCGCGAAGATCCTCAATGGCGGGCCGGTCCTGGTCGCTGCCGCGGTCGACGACGAAAGCCGGGCAAAATTGCTGCGTGCGGCAGGTGCCGAAGTGCTGGTGTTGCCCAACGCGGCCGGCAAGGTCGAGTTGCCGGCGCTGCTGGCGGAACTGGCGCGGCGCGGGATCAACGAAGTTCACGTCGAGGCGGGCCACAAGCTGAACGGTTCGCTGCTGCGCGAGGGGCTGATCGACGAGTTGCTGCTCTACCTCGCACCCTGCCTGATCGGCCACGATGCCGCGGGGTTGTTCAACTTGCCGGCACTGGCGGCGCTGTCAGACCGTCAGCGCCTCGCCATCGGCGACCTGCGCCGGGTCGGCGACGATATCCGCCTGCTTGCCCGTTTCCGCTAGGCTTGCCGGGCGCAGACCGGGCAGCCCGGGTCGCGGCCGAAGCTCACGCTGCGCCATTCCATCGCGAGGGCATCGAGAAGCAGGAGGCGTCCGCTCAGCGATTCGCCGATGCCGGCGACCAGCTTGAGCGCCTCGGCGGCCTGCATGCTCCCGACGATGCCGGTCAGCGGGGCGAAGACGCCCATCACGGCGCAACGTACTTCGTCGACGTCATCGCCCTCCGGGAAGAGGCAGTGGTAGCACGGCGCATCGTCGCACCGCAGGTCGTAGACGCTGACCTGCCCGTCGAAGCGGATCGCGGCGCCGGAGACGAGCGGCTTGCGCAGCTCGACGCAGGCGCGGTTGACTGCATGGCGGGTGGCGAAATTGTCGCTGCAGTCGAGTACGACGTCGGCCGCTGCGACGAGGTCGGCGAGCCGCTGGCCGGCCACCCGTTCCTGCAGGGGAACGACATCGACATCCGGGTTGATGGCGCGCAGGGCAATGCGCGCCGATTCGGCCTTGCCCATGCCGACCCGTTCCGAAGTGTGGAGAACCTGGCGCTGCAGGTTGGTCAGGTCCACCGTGTCGTTGTCAGCCAGCGTCAAGCGGCCGATACCGGCCGATGCCAGGTAGAGCGCCGCCGGGCATCCGAGGCCGCCGGCGCCGACGACCAGCGCATGGCCGGCGAGGATGCGCTCCTGCCCCTCGATGCCGAGGGCGTCGAGGAGGATGTGCCGGCTGTAGCGCAGCAGTTGTTCGTCGGTCACTTGTATTCGCGCCACTCCGGCGGCGTATCGTCGTGATCGCCGTGCGGGTGGTGCTCCCAGGCCTGCACGTAGGCTTCCTGGGATGAGCGCTTGAGGCGCTTTTCGGGGGCGCCCATGTTGTGCAGCTGGGTTTCCTCGACATAGTAGATGAGCGCGCGCGTCAGCTTGCTCAGCAGCGTATTGTCGAGGTGGTAGCCCTTGTCGATCAGGTGCTCGTCGAGTTCCTGCAGGGTATGGTCGGAAAGGTCGTAGGCGACGCCGACGGAGCGCTTTTCGAATTTCGGCTCGACGGCTACCGCGTCGATGTGACTCAGGTCGTCCGCCGCCTCGGGAACCTGCCCGGGAGGGAACTTGGCGAAGAGGATTTCGCGCTTTTTCCTGATGTCCGGATCGCGCATCGTTACTCCCTGTCCGGTGGCGTCACTTGGCTTTATTCTGCATGACTTCCTTGCCCTTGAGAAGGTTCAGCGCCTGCTGGAACTGGAAGTCGTCCTTGCCTGCATATTCGAGGCGTGGCGGCAGTTCGCTCTCGCTGCTGTCGTCGCCGTCCTTGCCCTTTTCCTTGGGTTTTTCCTTCGCAGCCGGCTTCGCAGCGTCGGGTTTGGCTGCCACGGGTTGTTCCTTCTCGCGTCCGTTGCTCAGGTGGCGCTCGAGGTCGGCTTCGCGAACGCGATGCGGGGCGCCGCTGCTGTTCGCGGTTTCCTCGACGATGAAGTCGGGTTCGATGCCCTTGGCCTGGATCGAGCGGCCGAGCGGCGTGAAATAGCGCGCCGTCGTCAGCTTGATCGCCGAATTGCCGGGCAGCGGGATGATCGACTGCACCGAGCCCTTGCCGAAGGTTTGTGTGCCGAGCAGGGTGGCGCGCTTGTAATCCTGCAGCGCGCCGGCGACGATCTCGGAGGCAGAGGCGGAGCCGCTGTTCACCAGCACGACCATCGGCACCTTCTTGACCTCGGCCGGCAGTGCGCGCAAGGGGTCTTCGCGCGTGCCGCGCAGGTAGTCCTGCGGCCGCGCGAGGAATTCCTGCTTGGCGTCGCCGGTCCGACCATCGGTCGATACCACCTTGACATCCGCGGGCAGGAAAGTGGCCGAGACGCCGATGGCGCTGTTGAGCAGGCCGCCAGGGTCGTTGCGCAGGTCGAGGACCAGTCCCTGCAGCGGGCCTTGCTTGTAAAGGTTGGCGAGGTGGCGGACCAGGTCAGCCGTCGTGTTTTCCTGGAACTGGGTGATGCGCACCCAGCCGTAGCCGGGTTCGACCACCTTGGACTTGACGCTCTGCACCTTGATCACCTCGCGCACGAGGGTGATCTCGAGCGGCTTGGTTTCGCCCTTGCGCAGGATGGAGAGCTTGATCGAGGTCTTCGGCTTGCCGCGCATCTTCTTGACCGCCTCGTTGAGGGTCAGGCCCTTCACCGGGGTTTCGTCGAGCTTGAAGATGAGGTCGCCGGTCTTGATGCCGGCGCGGTAGGCGGGGGTGTCCTCGATCGGCGAGACGACCTTGACGAGGCCATCCTCCATGCCGACCTCGATGCCGAGGCCGCCGAACTCGCCTTGGGTGCCGACCTGCAGGTCCTTGAAGCCGTCGGCGTCGAGGTAGGCCGAATGCGGGTCGAGATTGGAGAGCATGCCGGCGATCGCGTTGGTGATCATCGCCTTGTCTTCGACCGGTTCGACATAACCCTGCTTGATTGCGTTGTAGACCTCGGCGAAGGTGCGCAACTCCTCGATCGGCAGCCCCGACTTCGTTTCCTTGTCGGCAAGCGCCGGTACATGCAGGCTGATGAGAGCGCCGGCCACGAATCCGCCGAGCACCAAGCTGATGGTCTTCATTTTGCTCATTTCAAACTGGCCCATTTCATCGGGTCGATCGGTTGCCCCTGATAGCGGAGTTCAAAGTATAAACCGGATTCCGGACTGCCCCCGCTGCTCCCGGCGGTGGCAATCGTCTCGCCGCCTTTCACTGCCTGCCCGACCTGCCTGAGCAGCGAGTCGCCGTTGCCGTAGATGCTCAGGTAGGCATCGCCGTGGTCGATGATCATCAGGTTGCCGAAACCGCGCATCCACTCCGCGAATACGACGCGGCCGGCTGCGACGGCCTTGACCTCGGTGCCCGGCGCCGCCTTGATGAAAAGACCGCGCCAGGTGCCGCCACCTTCCCGCGCCCCTCCGAAACGGCCGCTTACCGCCCCGCGCACGGGCAGCCGCAAATTGCCCTTCTGGCTGGCGAATGCCTTGTCGGAGACGACCGGTTCGAGGCGGTTCTCGGCTTCGACCGTCCGTGTGCGCCGAGGTTCGCCCGGGTCGCCACGCGGCGGTGCCGGCTCTTCGGCGGGTGCCCGGGACGCTTGCCGCTCGCTTTCCCGCTGGCGCTTCGCCTCGGCCTGGCGGGCCGCCTCGGCGGCGCGCGCGGAACGCGCTTCCTCGGCGGCTTTCTGCTGGGCGATGATTTTCGACAGCCGCTCGATCAGGTTGGTGAGCCGCTTTTCGTCCTGTTGCAGGGTACCGATTTCCTTGCGCTGAGCAGCGACCTTGCCGGCGATCTCGGCGTGCAGGGTGCGCCGTTGTGCCCGTTCTTCCTCGAGTGCCACCTGACGTTCCCGCTGCCCGGCCTCGACCTCGAGAATGTCTTCGGCGCGCGCACGCGCGTCTTCCGCCAGCGCACGCTTGCGCGCCAGCGTCGCGTTGATTTCTCCCATCAGGGCGCTGCGCGACTGGGCGATCGCCGCCAGGTAATAAAGGTCGCGGGCGAGTTGGCTGGGGTCGTCGCCATTGAGCAGGAGTTGCAGCGCATCCGGGTTGCCGCGCAGGTACTGGCGGAAAAGCAAGCGCTCCAGACGCGCCTGTTGCTGGGCGAGCGTTCCGGCAAGCTCGCGCGACTGCAACTCGAGGTTGTCCAGTGTCTTTTGCAGGCGGATGCGCTGTTCGCCGAGCTCGTGGAGTTCGCGCTGCAGCTGCGAGATGCGTCGTTCCGTGTCGCGCAGGCGATCCGCGGCGCCAGCCTGACTGGCCTCGCTGGCCCCAAGCTCCTTGCGCAGCGCCTCGATGCGGCTGCGCAGTTCGCCGAGGTCGGCTTCGCGCTCGGCGATCTCCGGGCTCGCCGCTGCCGGGCGGGGGCGCCCGTCACCATTGCGCGCGCCTGCCGCGGGAGCGGCTGCGACGGACAGGGCGAGCACGGCGGTGACGCATGTCGCCGCAAGGCGCAGCGGGCAACGGTCGGGGAACCCGGACGCTGGCCGGCCCGGCTGGACGATCTCCTGCATCGGGAGTCCTGGTCGCGTTCGAATCAAGTCGGCGAAAAGCAAACCAATATTTTATAATGGTCCGCTTGACCGGTAACGAGGTTTCCCCTTGGAAAAACTGCCTTTCAACCTGATCGACAAGCAGGAGCACATCGAGACGGCGGCGCGCGCGCTCAAGTCGATCGCGCATCCCCTGCGCCTGAAGATACTCTGCGTCCTCGGCGACCAGGAAGCCTGCGTGCAGGATATCGTCAGCGCGGTCGGTACCTCGCAGAGCAACATTTCGCAGCATCTGGCGATCCTCCGCGACAAGGGCGTCCTGATGACGCGCAAGGATGCGAACCGCGTCTATTACCGGGTTGGCGACAAGCGTACGCTGCAACTCGTCGTGATGATGCGCGAAGTATTTTGCGGCGTGGAGGCCTGACCGATGCCCATGGATTTCATTACCCAGACCAGCAACCTGCTCCTCATTGCGCTCGTCGTGATCAGCGGCGGCGCCCTGCTCTCGCCATTGTTGTCCCGCGGGGGCGGCAGCTCGGTCAATCCCGGGCAGGCGACCCTGCTCATCAACCGCGAGGACGCGGTGATCGTCGATGTGCGCGAGCCGGACGAATTCGCCCGCGGCCACTTGCCGGAAGCGAAGAACATTCCGCTCGCCAGGATCGGCGAGCGCGTCGGCGAGATCGAGCGCTACAAGGACAAGCCGGTCATCGTCTGTTGCGCCTCGGGCATGCGCTCCGGCAAGGCCTGCGGCGAACTCGCGAAGCATGGCTTCGCCAAGCTGCATAGCCTGGCCGGCGGCATCGATGCATGGTCGGGCGCTGGTTATCCGCTCAAGAAGGGCAAGGCGGGCAAGTGAGCGCGCCTGTCCTCATGTACACGACCGCGGTCTGCCCCTACTGCATCCGCGCCAAACAGCTCCTGGCCGCGCGCGGCGTTGCCGCCATCGAGGAGGTGCGGGTCGACCTCGATCCGGCACGCCGCGACGAGATGATGCAGCGCACCGGGCGGCGCACGGTGCCGCAGATCTACATCGGCGAAACCCATGTCGGCGGCTGCGACGAACTCGTCGCCCTCGACAGGGCCGGCGGCTTGCAGCCGCTGCTGGCCGCATCCGCCTGACCCACGAATCCACAACCGAAAGAAAGCCATGGAAGAGAACCAACAACCCGTTTTCGGCATCGAGAAGCTCTACGTCAAGGACCTCTCGGTCGAAGTGCCCAATGCGCCGCAGATTTTCCTCGAGCAGGAGGGTCCGCAGGTCGAGATCCAGCTCGCCACCAACGGCCAGGGCCTGGGCGACGGCGCCTACGAGGTCGTGCTGACCGTGACCGTGACGGCGCGCATCGGCGACAAGACGGTCTTCCTCGTCGAGGTTGGCCAGGCCGGCATCTTCCGCATCGTCAACGTCCCCGACGAGCAACTCGAGCCGCTGATGGCGGTCGCCTGCCCGAACATCCTGTTCCCCTATGCCCGCGAGGCGGTGTCCGATGCCGTCGGGCGCGCCGGCTTCGCGCCCATCGTCCTGCAGCCGGTCAATTTCGAGGCCATGTACATGCAGCGCCTGCAACAGCAGGAATCGGCCCCGGCCGAAGTGCCCATCCAGTAAGGGGCGGGCCATGCTGCGGCGGATCCTTGCGGCGCTGGTTCTCGTGACTGTGGCTGGGGCGGCGGTGGCGCTCGACTACCGGTCGGTCGCCGTGCCGGCCGCGGTCCTTTACGACTCGCCGTCGCAAAAGGGAAAGAGGCTCTACCTTATCCGTGCCCAGACGCCGGTCGAGGTCGTGGTGCGCCTCGAGGGCTGGGTCAAGGTGCGCGATGCCGAAGGCACGATTGCCTGGATCGAGACGGCCAATCTCGGCGAGCGACGCACGCTCGTCGTCGTCGCGCCGCGCGCCGAGCTGCGTGATGCCGACCGGGCCGAGGCGCCGGTCGTCGCCTGGCTGGACAAGTGGGTCGTGGTCGACTTCGTCGAGGCGGCCGCGCCCGGCTGGGTCAAGGTGCGCCACCGCGACGGGGTCGGCGGGTTCGTGCGCACCCAGCAGGTCTGGGGCCTGTGAATATCGCCGTCCTCGGTGCCGGTGCCTGGGGCACGGCCCTCGCCATCGCTTTCGCCAGACGCCACGCGGTCACGCTGTGGTCGCGCGAGGAGGATGTCGCGGTCGACCTGCGCGAACACCGCGAAAACCGCCGCTTCTTCCCCGGCTATCGCCTTCCGGACAGCCTGAGCGTCGCCGATGACTTCGCTTCTGCGCTGGCGGGAGCCGACCTGCTGCTCGTGGCGACGCCGATCGCCGGCCTGCGGCCGACGGCGGAAGCGCTGCGCAGCGCCGGCTGCCGCCTGCCGCTGCTCTGGGTGTGCAAGGGATTCGAGGCGGGCAGCGGCAAGCTGCCGCACGAAGTGGTCGCTGAAGTCCTCGGTGCCGACCTGGTCTGCGGCGTCCTGTCCGGGCCCAGTTTTGCCGAGGAGGTCGCCGAGGGCCAGCCGACTGCCGTCGCCCTGGCCGCCAACGATCCCGAGTTCGCGCGGCGGATCGCGCGCGAACTGCACGGGCGCCGCCTGCGCGTCTATGCCAACGACGATCTCGTCGGCGTCGAGGTCGGCGGTGCGGTCAAGAACGTCATGGCCATCGCCACCGGCATCTGCGACGGCCTCGGACTCGGCCTCAATTCGCGCGCCGCGCTGATGACGCGCGGCCTTGCCGAGATTGCCCGCCTCGGCGTGGCGCTCGGCGCCCATCGCGACACCTTCATGGGGCTGGCCGGCATGGGCGATCTCATCCTGACCTGCACCGGCGACCTTTCGCGCAACCGCCGGGTCGGTCTCGGACTGGCAGCCGGCAAGACGCCGGCGCAGATCCTCGATGAACTGGGGCATGTGGCCGAGGGCGTCCCGACCGCCCGCGAGGTCGCGGCACTCGCAGCGCGCCTGGGCGTCGACATGCCGATCTCGACGGCAGTGGCGGCCATTCTCGAGGGCCGCGTCAGCGCCGCCGAGGAACTGGAAATCCTGATGGCGCGCGAATCGCGCGAGGAAACTGCCTGAGGACTGTCAGGGCAGACGGCCGGCGGCGACCATGCGGGCCTTGAGGATGGCGGGCGCCACCCAGACGACGAGGTCATCGAAAGCCGGCCCGGGGGGCCGCGAAAAGAAAAGCAGGTCGGCGTCAGCGTTTTCGGCTTCGTCCCCGGCTACCCCGGAGATTTGCGTGCCGTCGGCAAGCCAGGCGCCGGCACCGCGGCTGCCATGGCTGACGATCACGGCAGGCAGGTCCGATGCAAGATTGTTGGTGGTGGCAGAGGATTCCCGGACGTTGGCGTTGCCGTTGGTCGCCATGGAGAAGCTCGCCAGGCTGCCGGCCGGCACGGCTCCCGTGAAGGCGCTGCTCGCGTAGTAGGTAAGGCGCCGGCCCCAGGGGTCGGTCATCGGCAGAGACAGGGTGGCCCATGGGAGGACGCCGTGCTGCAGGGCGCAGTCCTCGGTTCCGGTGGCAAGATTGGGGCGTGCCGGACAGGGAAGCCGGCCGTTGCTCATGGCGAAGGCGAGCAGGGCTTCGCGTGCGGCCTCGAGTTGCCGTTGGGCCTCGAGTTGGTCGGCGGCATCCCGCTGCGCGGAGATGCCGAACATCAGGCCGCTTGCAAGGAGGGCGACGATCACCAGGACGATCGTCAGTTCGACCAGCGAGAAACCTCGCGTGCTCGCCGGAGGGTGGGTGACGTTCACGTCGCGAACCCCTTTCAGTAGGAGAGCCGGTCGTTGAAGGTTGCCGATGCGGGCATGTTGGCAAAGGCGACGGATGGATTGTCAGCCGGTCCGTCACGCGATGCATCCGCATTGATCCCTTCGAGGAAACTGGCCGAGATGCGCGTGCCGCGGTTTTGCCCGGCAAGCGCACCTCCTGCCGCCGCCACAATGACGCGGTTGGCGCCGGCCCCGTTGACGGTGAGACGTCCGGTCGCGGGGCGTACCCGGTCGCTGATCTGGTAGAACACCGTGGCTGTCCAGTTGTTCGCCGTCCACCACGAGCTTGTCCCGCTGGTTGGCTGCAGGAAATCGCAGGCGGTACCGTACCAGACGGTCGGTTGGGCCGCAGCGGCACCGCTGTCCAGCGCGCCGTCGAGCGCTGTGCCCAGTCCCTGAAGGCTATCGATGTTGCTCAGGGTCGTGGCGAGCGAGGCAGCGGCCACCGCTTGCCGGGAAGCGCTGGTCGGTGAATCGATATAGGCCTGGAGGGCGGCCTGGGTGCCACCGCTGCCGGTAATGCCGGTCAGCAGGCTATCGGCTGCGACGTAGGCCGAAGCGTTGTCATCGGTCGCGGCGCCCGGGGCCTTGCGGGCACGGCTCGCGATGTCGGTGGCGTTGTTCGCGACCAGGGCAGACCAGAAGAGGATCTCGTCGCCGGGGCCCTGCAGCGCCCGGACATAGGGAACCATCGCCGCCTGCGTGATGCCGGTGACGTTATTGAAGCTGGTTTGCGCCGTGACGTATCGTCCCCGCGCGGCATCGAGGCTGGTACGCGCGACATTGTCCCCGTTGCCGGCAATGGCAGTCGCCAGGTTGCCGGCCGACGTTGCGACGGTGGCGGTGGTCGTCAGGATCGCCGTGTTGTCGCTTGCGCCCGCGAGTGCGGCGGTGGCGTCGGTGTTGGCGGCCAGGCTCGCGGCGCGGGCAGCGACGACGGGAGACGAAGCGGTGGTGACGCCGCTGACCAGCGTGTTCAGGTCGGATACCGCTGTGGCGAGCGTCGATGCCGTCGCATTGCCCGGCGCGGACGCGAAGGCGGTGCGCGCGGTCGTCACGCGCGTTGCCGCCGCGCTGATTTCGTCGCCGACAACGTTAACCCGGCGCGTGGTGATGGTGTCGCGCAGCGTGCCGATGGCGCTCTCGAGCGACTGCGCGGCAGTCACTGCGGCAGAGAGCAGGGTCGTATCCGAGGCGCTGGCGGCGGCGCTGCGGGACGCGGCGGCAGCACTGGCCGAAGCCGTGGTCGCGCTGGCGAGCGCGGCGGTGATGTCCGGATTGGGCGTGGTACTGAGGGCGAACAGGGCGGTGGCGCCATCCGCGAGGGCGGCCAGTGCGCCCAAGGTTGCCGCCGTCGGCGTGGAGATAACGGCCGCTCGCCCCTGTTGCAAGGCGAGCGAACGGGCCAGCAGCTCGCCGGGATAAGGGTCGATGCCGCTGTCGGCAAGGCCGGATTGCAGGGCGGTCAGGCTGTCGATGACCGTAATCGCCTCGGCGCGCAGTGCCGTCCGTTCGGTACGGCTGATGCGATTGTTGGATGCTGCGACGTCGATGTCGCCATCGAGGGTGCCAAATGCCCCTCGGGCTGCCGTCGCCGTGGTTGCGAGCGTGGCGGCAACGACATAGAGCTTGTCGAAATAGGCGCGCGCGAAGGCCGCAGCATCGGCAACAACCTGTGTCGCCGCCAGTTGGTCGGCTGCGGTCGACGCCGTGGCCAGGGTGTTTCTTGCGCTGGCGAGGCTGTTGGCGGCCTCGCGCAACTGCTGTTCCGGGCCGGGCCCAGCCTGGGTGGCCGGGATCTGTCCGAACAGGCTGCCCGCCGAGCCACGCAGGCCGGTTGCGGCGAAAGGGGAAGGCCACGGATAGGTATGCGCGGTATTTGCCGCGGTGGATGCGTGCTGCTCAAGGCAGGCGCGCACCTCGCCGGCGACACGCTTCTCGACGGCAGCCATCAGTTCCCGGCGGGTGATCGCGACGACCTGGTCGTTGAACGTGGCGGAGCGGGGGCCGCTGACATAAATTCCGTCGCTGCCGTTGCCGTTCTCTCCGTCCAGGTAGTCGGCGGGATTGTTGGACGGGCGGCTCTGGCTGCCCAGCGGGGTGCCCGCCGCGATCACAAGGGCAGCGATGCCGCCGGCACCATCGAGGCTGAGCGCAGGCACGGTATCGCTGTTGATGGGCTGCGCGCTGTCGTCGTCGCGCAATGACGGCGCGAGCACGTACCACAGGCGGGTACCGGTATCGTCCTGGAGCTCCGGCAGATCCAGGGTGATCCAGGGCAGCCAGCCGACGTAGCTGGGGCATTGGGTCATCGTGAACAGGTCGGCCTTGCCGTCGCCCGGGATGTTCGCCAGCCCGGCGCTATTGGTGACGAGGTCGGGACAGGGGAGGCTGCCGGGACGGTTGGCATCGGCAACCGCACGCGCGATCAGCGCATCCTTCGCCGCGGCGAGCGCCCGGGCCACGCGAGCTTCGCGCTCGGCGCGCGCGCCGGACTGGCTTGCGCCGCGGTAGAGCGCGTAGGTGCCGGCCAGGATCAGGGCAACCAGCAGCAGGACCAGCGCCGCGCCGCGCTCGCGCCTGCCCGCGTCGTGCCGCACTCTCATGGTTGCGCGCGGGGGCGGCGCACCGTGATGCGGCCATCGCCGATCAGGCTGTCGCGTTCGCCGGTGGCCGGATGATAGGTGTCTCCCGGAGCCACCGGCGGCGCCGGGCCGTCGCCGGGTTGCGGTTCGCCGTTGATCCAGCGGGTGTTGCGGCCGCTGCTGCGCCGGACCTGGCCGTCGAAGGTGTAGCTCGATTCGCCCTCGAGCGCGCTCGGGTTGCGGGCGATGCCGAGCAGTCGTTCGCGGTCGAAGGCGGCGCGCTGGGCCGGGGTGAAGAACAGGCGCCCGAGCGTGTCGTCGGCGTGAGCGGGGATGCCGGGCAGGCCGGCCAGGCACAGGATCAGCGCCAGTTCCTTCAGGCGTTTCATGGCCGGGTCTCCACGCTTGCCTTGCGCAGGGTGATCCAGTCGATCTGGCAATCGGCGGTCAGCTGCGCGCCGGCGGGAGCCGGTGCCGCGCTGCCGGCCCGCGCAACGCGGCACGAGCGAACGAGCGTGAGCGCGCTCGCCTGCTGGCGGAGGCGGGTCAGGAAATTGAGCAGGTCTTCTTCATGCAGCAGGTGGAGCTGCAGCTTCATGGTGCTGACGTGGTAGGCGGGGCTTCCTGCCGCAGCGGGCTCCAGTTGCGCCTGGGCGCCGAGTTCATAGCTGATCCCGGGCAGGCCGATCTGCGCATTCAGGTCGCGCAGCAGTTCCGTCCATTCCAGGCGCCTTTCGGTACCGGTCATGCCGCGTTCCTCCATGCCCTGGTACTGCAGCGTGCGCGCCTTGATCTCCTGCTCCTCGGTGCGCACCTGGCGCAGTCGCTGTTCGATCTGGGTCCTGGCGCTGGCGGCGGCGTCTCGCCTTGCGCTTGCCTGTCGTTCGGCCGTCGCGCTCCAGAAGACGACGAGGCCGGACGCAGCGATCATGGCGAGTGCGGCAATCGCGTGCCACACGAGCTTGATGAAGTCGCGTGTCTGGAAATTCATGGTGCCGCCTTGCGTGTGACGGCGACGACGAAATCGCGGGTTTGCTTCGACTCGTCGAGTTCGCCGCTGCGCAGCGCGCGTCCCGGCTCGATGTCGAGCGGCTGCTTGCGCACGCTCACGTCGTTGTTGCGGTCGACGCGCAGGAGATCGACGAAATGCTCGAAGGTCGCCAGGGTCTGGCGTGCCGTGCTCGCCGGGCCGTGACGGACCGTGCCGCGCACGACGATCGTTTCGCGGCCGTCGTCGCCGGCCCGGGGTGCGCCTGGCGGCATGGATGCCGTTGCCGGCGCGCCGAGCGACCAGTCGATGGCGTCGAGCTGGATGTTCGGTGCGTCGTCGAGGGCGTGGCTGACCAGAATGAACGCCCGGTCGGGCAGGCGCTGCCGGCGCAGAAGTTCGTTGTGGCGATCGGTCAGGCGACGCAGCGTGGCGTTGTCGATGTCCAGTTGCGGGAAGGTGGCGGTGATTTCGCGGTAGCGCCAGCTAAGCTCGCCTTCACGGGCGGTCAATTCGCTCGTTTCTTCCTCGAGTTGGCGTAGTTCGATCAGGTTGCGGGCGGTGAACAGGAGGCCGCCGATCAGCGCCACACCGCCCAGTGCCAGCAAGCCCTTGCGATTGCGGGCGATGAAGTAATCCCGCCGCTGGGCCTCGGGGGCAAATTGCGCGCGCGGCGGCGCTGTCGCCAGGAGATGGAGGTAGATCAGCTCGACGTTACTTGACGACGGCATGTCCTGCAGCTTCAGGCGGCGCGCGGCTTCGTGGCAGTCGATGAATTCGAAGGCGAGGTTTCCGTGTGACTTGCATGCGTCGCGGATGGCGGGCAGGGCCCGCGGATGGGCAAGCACGATGGCCGGCAGGGGGGCGTGTTTCTGGACCATGCGTTGCCCGGCCAGGTATTGCTGCAGCCTGGCGGCTTCGGCGGCGAAACGGGAGGCAAGGCCCGCCACGCTGGTGTCGGCGAGCGGGGTTTGCCGCGAGAAAACGGCCTGGCCATCGACGACGAAGCTTTCGCGCAGGGTGTGGTCCTGCCAGGTGAGGAGCATTGCCTGGGCGGGTTTGCGTCCGAGCCGGCGCAACAGGATGCCAGCCATCTGGGCGACGGAGTGGATGCCGGCGAGCGCCGCGTCGGCTGCCCGCAGGCATTCCAGCCACGGATCGATATGCGCCGCGTTGGTCAGGGCGCCGAGCAGGACGCGCTCGTTGCGCCGTGCTCCCCGCTCCGTGCCGAGCGAAACGGCCGTGGTCAACACATGGCCCGGGAAATGCTGCGCACGCTTGCGCTCGAGCAGGCCTTTGCGGTCACTGCCCTGGACATGCGGGATGACCTCGACGACCAGTTCCTCTTCGGCCGTGTTGACGAGGAGGCGGTAGATGCTGTGCCGGTGTCCGGCCAGGTAGTCGGAAAAACGCGCGAGTGACTCGGGACTGGCCTCGAAATCGCCTTCGTGTTCGAGACGTCCCTGTCGCCACAGATAGGCGGACAAGTGGTGCGCGGTGAGGTAGAGCAGGCGGCGGGCGCTCACATCTTGATCCGGCTGATGACGTCGTAGATGGGGCCGATGACCGACAGCATGATCCAGCCGAGAAGGGCACCCATGAACAGCGTGAGCATCGGCTCGATGAGGGCCTGGGCCTTTTCGACCGACTCCTTGACGTCGCGGTTGTAGAAGTAGCTGACGTTGGCGAGCGCCCTGTCCAGTCCGCCGGTATTCTCGCCAATGCGCAGCATGCGCACCACCAGGGGCGGGAAGAGGCCGACCTGCGCAAAGGCGCCGGCGACGTTCTGGCCGTCGCGCACGGATTGCTCCGCTTCTTCCAGCGCCCGGCGGACAACCCGGTTGCCGACGATGTCCTGGGTTGCACGGATCGAGTCGAGAACCGGGATGCCGGATGCGTAGAGCATGGCGAAGGTGGCAGCGAAGCGGGAAAGGATGATTTTCTTCAGGATGGGACCGACCACCGGCAAGGTGAGCTTGAGGCGGTCGAGGCGCAGGCGCGCGAGCGGATCGGTCTGCAGGGATATCTGGACGGCGATGGCAACGACCAGCGGGACGAGCAGGAAGGCCCACCAGTAGGCGACCAGCGCGTCGGATAGCGCGAACAGCAGTTGCGTTTGCAGCGGCAGCGCCTGGCCCATGTTGCGGACGAACATCTTGAGCTGCGGCACCATGTAGATCATCAGGAAGAAGGTTGCCGCGAGGACGATGGAGCCGACGAAGGCCGGGTACATCAGCAGCTTCTTGGTATGCGCGGCGAGTTCGTCCTCCCATTTCAAGGACTCGCTCAGGCTGGCGAGGACTTCCGGCAGTCGCCCGGTCGCTTCGCCCGCGCGGATGAGGCTGACGAAGACCTGGCTGAAGACGGCGGGCTGATCCGCCATCGCCAGCGACAGGGTCTGGCCGCCCTCGATCCCTTCGATCAGGCCGGCGATCACCTCGCGGAAGCGCGGGTTCTCGACCGAATCGCGCAGGTCGGCGAGTCCCTCGAGTATGGGTACGCCGGCGCGGGCCAGTTGTTCGAGGTGGAAGCAGAAATTGATCAGGTCGCGGCGGGGAACCCGGCGGCTGCCGAAGCGGCGCCCTGTCTCGACGGGCTTGCCGGTGATCAGGTCGAGTTCCATGCGCTTGAGGCGCATTTCGAGGTCGACGACATTGAGGGCGTCGAGGCGCCCGAGGATGGTGCGACCTTCCGCGCTGACCGCCTTGTAGTCGAACTGCATGGCTACATCCGGTCGGTCAGGTCGACGACGCGCCCGAGTTCCTCGAGCGAAGTCACGCTTTCGAGGACGCGGCGCAGGCCGTCGTCGGCGAGCGAGATGAACCCGCGTCCGATGGCGTAGCTGCGGATCTCGTGGGCGGTGGCCCGGCGCGCGATCAACTCGTCGATGGTGCGATCGAAGCGCAACAGTTCCATGATCGCCAGACGGCCGCGATAGCCCTGGAAATCACAGCGTTCGCAGCCCGTCGCCCGGTAGAGGACGGGGCGCGGTGCGTCGGCGCCGAGTCCGAACAACTGCAGCTCGTGAGCTTCGGCGTGGTAGGGCGCCTTGCAGTGGTCGCACAGGCGGCGGACCAGGCGTTGCGCGACGATGCCGATGATGTTGCCGGCCATGATGTCCGGCACGATGCCGATGTCGAGCAGGCGCGGCACTGCGCCGATAGCCGAATTGGTATGCAGCGTCGAGTAGACCTGGTGGCCCGTCATTGCGGCGCGGAAGGCCATTTCGGCGGTTTCCGCATCGCGGATTTCGCCGACCAGGATGACATCCGGGTCCTGGCGCATCATCGAGCGGATGCCGTTGGCGAAATCGAGCTTGGAGGTTTCGGCGACCGAGGTCTGGCGGACCAGCGCCATCGGGTACTCGACCGGATCCTCGAGGGTCATGATATGGATGCCCTCGGAGTTGATATGGTTGAGCACCGAGTAGAGCGTCGTCGTCTTGCCGCTGCCGGTAGGCCCGGTGACCAGGATGATGCCTTCGGGACGGGCGATCATCAGCTTGAGGTCGTTGAGATGATCGCCCGACAGTCCGAGGTTCTCGAGCGGAACGATGCCCTTCTGGCGGTCGAGGATGCGCAGGACGATGTTTTCGCCGTGGATGGTCGGCTGGCAGGCAGCACGGAAATCGACCTGGCGCCCGGAGACGGTGAGGCCGATGCGGCCGTCCTGCGGCGCCCGCATCTCGGCGATGTTCATTCCGGCCAGCACCTTGATGCGCACCGTCATCGCCGGCCAGTAGGATTTGTGCAGGGCACGGATCTGCCGCAGCATGCCGTCGATCCGGTAGCGGATGCGCAGGAAGTTGGCTTCCGGTTCGAAGTGGATGTCCGACACCTCGCGCTTGACCGCATCGGTGAGGATGGAGTCGATCAGGCGTACGACCGGCTGGCTGTATTCGTCCTCGACCGCCGCCAGGCTCTTCCAGTCGATTTCGCCGGTTTCGATCTCGTGCAGGATGCCGTCGATCGACAACTCGTGGCCGTAATACTGGTCGATCGCCCGGTCGATCTCGGATTCGCCGGACAGCAGCATCTCGATCTCGGCATCGTCGGGCAGCGCCGCCCGCACCTTGTCGAGGCCGACGATGTCGCGCGTGTCGGCGATGGCCAGGGTCAGGCGCCGGCTGCCTTCGTCATAGTCGAGCGGCAGCATGTGGTGCCGCATGGCCGTGTCGCGCGGCACGAACTTGAGTGCCTGCGGATCGACGATGGCGTTCGACAGGTCGATGCTCTGCCGGCCGAGGCTTTCCGAGAGGGCGTCGCGCAAAGTCGCCTCGGAGACGAAACCGAGCGAGACGAGCAACTTGCCGACCGGCTGGTTGGCCTTCATCTGCTCGAGCAGGGCGATGCGCAACTGGTCTTCGGACAGGATGCCCTTGGCGACCAGGACCTGGCCGAGCGGGCGGCGCGGCGTACCCGGGACGTTCATGGCGATGCGGGCGCCAGCTGCTGCAGGCGGGCCGCGGCGCGGGCGCTGTCGAAGGCGGCCGGGCGGCGCTGCGCCGCCTCGAGTGCGAGGCGGTAATGCTGGGCTGCGACCTTGGGCTGGCGCAGGTGATCGAGGCTGACCGCCAGATTGAACAGGTAGTCCGGGTTGTCCGGCTCGGCAGCGACAGCATTGAAATAGTGGCCCTGGGCCTCCGGCCAGCGTTGTTGGCGGGCGAGCAGGTTGCCGAGCGCGAAGTTCAGCGGTCCGGATTCGGGCTGGCTGGCCAGCAGCGAACGCAGGCGGCTCTCGGCGGCGAGCGGGTCGCCGCTGGCACCGGCCTGCAGGGCCTGCGCGGCCGGGTTGGCCGGATCGGCATCGGCTGCCCGCCGCTGCAGCCGCTCGGCGTCGGCAGTGCGGCCCTCGCGCCGGGCGATTGCGGCGAGGCCGAGGAGCGCATCGACATTGTTGGGGTCGTTCTGCAGTGCCCTTTCGTAGTCCTGGCGGGCGGCGTCGAACTGGCTGGCCTGCAGCTTGGACCAGCCCGACTGCAGCGCCGGGTCCGCTTCCGGGCGGGTTCGGCTGAGGCGGATCGCCGGTCCGCTGCTGTCGGTACTTGCCGTGCGCCGGACCGGCTCGCGCACCGGCGCGCGCGCGGGGGCGGCCGGGCGCGGCGCTGCCGCGGTCGACGCGGGAAAATCGGGCAAAACCGCGGGCGCCGTGTTGCGCGGCGGCAGCGGCACGGCCGGCGCAACTTGCGCCTGGGTGGTTTGTGGCGGGCGCGCGGTTGCCTGTTGCCCGGAGGGCGTGGCCAGTGTCGAGCTGTTGCCCAACGACTGGATCTGGAACCAGACGTAGCCGCCGATCCCGGTGGCGGCGACGCCCAGCACCGCGAGGGCCAGCCAGAGCGGGCGCCGTGACGGCGGCGCCGCTTGCCTGGCCGCGAAGGCATTGCGCGCGGCGGCGCGACGGGCTTCTTCGGCGACTGCAGCCTCGGTAGCGTCCGGGCGCGCCTGGGAAACGGCGGCGGGTGGCGGGGCGGTCGCGGCCAACTCGGCATCGAGGGCCTCGATGTGGGCGGCGAGGTCGGGCAAGGGCCTGCCGGGCGGTGGCGCGACCGGCTCGAGCGCCAGTGTCGGCGGGCCTGACGCCGCGCCCGGATCTTCGCCGGCGCGGGTGCGCGCTGCCTCCTGCTTGCTCGCCTCGGCGCGCTTGAGGGCGTCCATCAGCAGGCTCATCGGCGAGGCCTCACCGCGACGGCAGGTTGTTGAGCGGTTGCGCTACCGGCGATTGCGCGAAGAACTCGTCGCCCGGCAACTGGTTGCGGTAGCGTGCATAGTCCCCATCCAGGCTGGCATCACGGATGATCACGGGGCGCAGGAAGATGACCAGTTCGGACTTGGTGGCGGCATTGTTGCGCGTCGTGAATACCTCGCCGAGTACCGGGATGTTGCCGAGCAAGGGTACCCGACCGGTCTTCCAGTTGATGCTGTCTTCCATGAGGCCGCCAAGGACCGCCACTTCGCCGTTGTTGACGCGCATGATCGACTCGATTTCCCGCGTGCGGATCTGCGGGACGAAATTCTTGACGCCCGGCGGGATGCTCGGATTCGGGTCTTCCTTCAGTTCGACGACGCTGGAAATACTGGGCCGCACGTTGAGGATGACCGTGTCGCTGTCGCCGACCTGTGGCGTGACCGACATGACGAGGCCGACCGAGACGGACTGCGGCGTGGTCGTCACCGCCACCGTGGTGCCGACGTTGGCGGTCGTCGTGGTATCGGCCTTGACGTTGAAATAGACGAAGTTCTCGACCACCTTGAGCAGCGCGGTCTGGTTGTTCATCACCGACAGGCGCGGACTGGAGAGCACTTTGGCCGTTCCGTAGGCCTGCAGGATGTTCACGATGCCGTTCACGTCGAAGCTGTCGGTCTTGTTCTGGAATGCCAGTGTGAAGGGCGATACTGCACTGCCGACATTGGAATTGATCGAGGCGGGGGTCAGCGAGAAACCCTTGCCGGTGGCGCCGGTGATCACCTTGGTCCACTCGATGCCCTGCTGGTAGCCGTCGCCCAGCGCCACTTCGACGATGGTCGCCTCGATCAGCACCTGGCGCCTTGACGCGAGGGTGACCCGGTCGATGAATTCCTGAACCTTCTCGTGCTGGCGCCCGGTGGCGCGCACCGTGACAACCCCGGTCTCGGCGTTGATGATGACCGAGGCCGCCTCTCGGAAGGTGCTGCGGCGGACGACGGAGTTGCCGCTCGCCTGGCTGGCGGAGCCCGGCGTCGGGTTGGCCTGCAGGGCGCTGGCGATGGCCTGGGCGGCACGCTGGCCGACGCCCTGCGGGAGCGCGGCAGCCCCACTCGCCGTCTGGCTGCTGTTCTGCTCGACGACGGTCTCGCTTGAGCCCTCGGGAAGTACCTTGTCGGTTTCGCGCAGGATGTCCTTGATGTTGCGGTCGAGGGAGTCCCAGAAGGCATTGCGCGAGGTATTCACGATTTCCGTGCGCGACGTGTTGCCGCCGGCCCCGGGCGTCGAGGCAGGCGCGGCCGAGCCGCCGCTGCCGGGTACGCCGGTGGCGATCTGGGTATTGGCGGAAACCGTCCCGGTGACGCTGCGCGCCATGTTCACGTAGTCGACCTTGTAGCTCTTCAGGTAGGGCGAGTCGGGCATGACCGCGAGATTGGGGCCGTCCATCTCGAAGCGCATGTCGACCTGCTTGGCGATCCGTGTCAGCAGTTGCGGCAGGGTCTGGTTGATCGCATTCAGCGATACCGTGCCGTTAATCCCCGGATGGATGTCGACGTTGACCTTGGCATCACGCGCGAGCGCGAACAGTAGGTCGCGTACCGGCACGTTGTTCACGACGACGCTGTAGGTCTCAGCCCGGGGCGCCGGGCGCGGCTTGGGCAATGCCGCGGTCTGCTCGACCGGCGGCGGGATGTCGCCGGTCGCGGCGGCCGCCCGGGTGGCGCTGCTGATGTGGCCTTCGAGCGGTTCGCGCGGGGACGGGGCCGTGCAAGCCGCGAGCGCGACCGCCAGCAGGGCGGTCAAGGAGAGACTCGGCGTTATCCGACGGGACATGCGTTCGACCTGACTGGCACGGTGGTTCCGGGTAGGGGCGATGCTAGCACAGGACGGGCTCCCTGCACTCAACCCATACCTTCGTCATTTCCCCCGCTCCGTGCGACCGGCCGGGGCGGTTGTCGCCTGCACCGGGCGATCGGTGGCCGGCGTGGTTGCCGTTGCCGGCGCCTGGGCGGGCGGAGCGTCGGCGGGCGGCTTCACCAGGGCGATTCCTGCCGCCAGCGCGATCGCCCCGGCGACGGCCGCGACAGCCGGCCACAGCCAAACTCCGGGCCCGCCGGAGCCTTGGCGGATCGGCGCGAAACGGGCATCGGCCGCGGCGGTTCGTACCTGCGGCACATCGACGGCGTGCGTTCCCTCGGAGAAGGCGGCGAGCAGCGACTTGTCGGCGAGGATATTCACGCGCCGCGACAGGCCTTCGGAGATGTCGGCGATCATTTCCTGTGCCTTGCCGGAAAACGGGTTGGGGCCGCGGTAGCCGGCAGCGCGCAGGCGGAAATCGATGTAGCCGCCTACCTCCCCGGCCTTGAGCGGGGCGAGGTTGAAATGCTGGGTGATGCGTTCGCGCAGTTGCCGCATGTCGTCGGCGACGAGCCTCTCGTCGAGTTCCGGCTGGGCGAACAGGGCGATCTGCAACAGCTTCTCGGACTTTGTCTCGAGGTTGGAGAGGAGGCGGATTTCCTCCAGCGACTCGGGCGGCATCGCGTGCGCTTCGTCGATCAGCAGCACGACGCGCTTGCCGGCCGCGTAGCGGGCGACCAGCGCGTCCTGAAGGGCACGCACGAGCGAATGGGTGGTCTTGTCGCCGGCGGGAATGCCGAGGTCGTCGGCGATGGCGCCGAGGATTTCGCTGCGCGACAGCGACGGGTTGGCGAGGTAGAGCGACTCGACTTCCGTCGGCAGGCGCTCGAGGAGCATCCGGCAGAGCATGGTCTTGCCGCTGCCGACCTCGCCGGTTACCTTGACGATGCCTTCGTCGCGGGTGATCGCATAGATCAGCGCCTCGAGCGTCGGCCCGCGGTTGGCACCGGTAAAGAAGAAATCGGTGTGCGGCGTGATGCGGAACGGGGCTTCGCGCAGTCCGAAGTGTTCGAGGTAAAGGCTCATGAGCGGTGCCGGGATTCCATGCGGCTGTAGAGGGTGGTGCGGCTGATGCCGAGGCGCCGGGCCGCCTCGCTGACGTTGCCGCCGGCCAACTCGAGGGCGGCATCGATATAGCCGCGTTCCCAGGCGGCAAGCGTGGCGTCGAGGTCGACCCGTTCGGCACCCTGGAGATGGCGGCGGGCCGCTGTTCGGCGCGCGTCATCGTCATTGGCGGCTGGCGCCGGGCGGCTGTCGCGGTCGACCGGCTCCAGGGAGTCGAATTCGCCGGCGAGCGTCGCGGCATCGACGACCCTGCCCGCATGGCGGGCGGTCAGCCGGATCGCGATGTTGCGCAGTTCGCGCACGTTCCCGGGGAATCCGTATGCCAGCCAGAGGGCCTCCGCAGGCGTGTCGAGCGTGAATGGCTGCACTCGCGCCTGATCGGCGTAGAGCCTGCGGAAATGGTCGAGCAGGAGCAGGCGGTCGCGCCCGGTCTCGCGCAGCGGTGGAACGCCGACCGTAAACACCGAGAGGCGGTGGTAGAGGTCGGCACGGAAGCGGCCCGAGCGCACCTCCTGGCGCAGGTCGCGGTTGGTCGCCGCGATGATCCGCGCCCGTGCCGTGCGCGTCTGCGTTTCACCGACGCGCTGGTACTCCCCGTTCTCGAGTACGCGCAGCAGCTTGGGCTGCAGGTCGAGCGGCAACTCGCCGATTTCGTCGAGGAAGAGCGTGCCTTCCCCGGCCTCCTCGAAATAGCCGGCCCGCGCCTGGTTCGCCCCCGTAAAGGCGCCGCGGGCATGGCCGAACAGCGTCGGCTCGAGCAGCGCCGGCGAGATGGCGGCACAGTTCACGGCGAGGAAAGGGTGTTCCCGGCGCGCCGACAGCCGGTGCAGGTGATGTTGCGCGACGATATCCTTGCCGCTGCCGGACTCGCCCTCGATCAGGACCGGAAAGTCGAGGTCGGCGTATTGCGCCAGTTGCAGGCGCAGGCGCTGCATCGCGGCGCTCTCACCGATCAGCCCGCCCGCGGCGGACTTGTTCTCGGCTCCCGCGAAGGCCAGCGCTTCGCCGAGCAGGCGGAGCAGGGTGGCCGGGTCACATGGTTTGCCGACGAACTCGATGGCGCCGAGCGTGCGTGCATGGCGGGCATTTTCTTCCTCGTTCTGGCCGGAAAGGACGATGATCTTCATGTCCGGCGCCTGGGTCAGCAGATCGCCGATCAGTGCGAACCCCTCGTCCGGCCGGTGCGGCAGCGGAGGCAGGCCGAGGTCGACGAGTGCCGCTTCCGGCCGGCGGCGCAGCTGCTCGAGCAGCGCCAGGCAATGGGCGCGGGCGTGGCTGGTGACGACGTCGAAGTCCGCAGCGAAGGCGTGTGCAAGCGAGTCCCCGATCAGCGGGTCATCGTCGACTATCAGGAGCAGGGGCTTGCTGGACAAGGCGTGGCCGGGCGGGGAGGTTGCGGACCATTATAACCACGCGCCCGGCGTCGGCACCGGTCGATCTGATACAATCGCCGGTCATTTTTTGCGGAAAATTCGCCTTGTCCGAAGACATCCTGGTCGATATCCGGGAGCTCCAGTTCGACTACGACGGCCGTCCCGTGCTGCAGGGCGTGAACATGCGCATCCCGCGTGGCAAGGTCATCGCCATCATGGGCGGGTCCGGTTGCGGCAAGACCACGCTGCTGCGCTGCATCGGCGGCCAGCTACGACCCACCGGCGGCTCGGTGCGCCTCGAGCGGCACCAGGTCGATTCGATGTCGCGGCCGGAACTTTACCGGTTGCGCCGCAAGATGGGCATGCTTTTCCAGTTCGGCGCGCTGTTTACCGACATGACGGTGTTCGACAACGTCGCTTTCCCGTTGCGCGAGCACGCTGACCTGTCCGAGGAAATGGTCCGCGACCTGGTATTGATGAAGCTGGAGGCGGTTGGCCTGCGCGGCGCGGCGAGCCTGATGCCGGCCGAACTCTCCGGCGGCATGGCGCGCCGGGTCGCGCTGGCTCGTGCCATCGCGCTCGATCCGATGCTGATCATGTATGACGAGCCGTTCACCGGCCTCGACCCCATCGCACTCGGCGTCATCGGCCAGCTGATCCGCAAGCTCAACGATGCCCTTGGCGCGACCTCGATCATGGTCACGCACGACGTCCATGAGTCACTGCTGATCGTCGATTACATCTACTTCCTGAATGGCGGCCGCGTCGTCGCCGAAGGCACGCCGGACGAGATCCGTGCCTCTTCCGACCCCTTCGTGCATCAGTTCGTGCATGCCGAAACCGAGGGGCCGGTGCATTTCGATTATCCGGCGCCGCCCGTCCGTGCCGCTTTCCTCGCCGGGGCGGCGCATGGCTGATCCGGCAGTGCTGCTGCGCCGGCTGGGTGGTGCCGTGACCGAGCGCGTCTGGCGCCTCGGCTTCGCGGCCCGTTTCTTCGTCGCCGTGCTGGCGCAGTCGGGCGCCTCTTTCCGGCGCCTGCCGCTGACCCTGCGGGAGATCTACTTCAGCGGCGTCCTGTCGCTGATCATTATCGTCGTCTCGGGCCTTTTCGTCGGACTCGTCCTCGGCCTACAGGGCTACGAGACGCTGCAGCGTTACGGATCGACCGAGGCGCTCGGCATTCTCGTCGCCCTGTCGCTGACCCGGGAACTGGGGCCGGTCGTCGCTGCGCTGCTCTTCGCCTCGCGCGCCGGTTCGTCGGTGACCGCCGAGATCGGCCTGATGAAGGCGACCGAGCAGTTGAAGGCGATGGACATGATGGCGGTGGACCCGATTGCCCGCGTCGTCGCGCCGCGCTTCTGGGGCGGAGTGATCTCGATGCCGTTGCTGGCTGCTCTCTTCTCGGCCATGGGGGTGCTCGGTGGCTGGCTGATCGGCGTCATCTTCATCGGGGTCGACGACGGCGCTTTCTGGTCGCAGATGCAATCCGGCGTCGATTGGCGCTACGACGTCTGGAACGGGGTCATCAAGAGTTTTGTCTTCGGCGTCGCCGTTTCGTTGATTGCCGTCTTCGAAGGCTATGATTCGGTGCCGACCGCCGAGGGTGTGTCGCGCGCCATCACGAGAACCGTAGTGACGTCGGCGCTGACCATCCTGGCCCTCGATTTTGTCCTGACCTCATTCATGTTCCGGGGAACCTCATGAATCGCACCGTACTCGACCTCTGGGTCGGCGTCTTCGTCGCCATCGGCATTGCCGCACTGATGTTCCTCGCGCTCAAGGTCGGGAATCTTTCGTCGGCGCGCCTGTCCGACACCTATCAGCTCGAGGCGCGTTTCGACAATATCGGTGGCCTGAAGGTGCGCGGTCCAGTCAAGAGCGCCGGCGTCGTGGTCGGTCGCATCATCGATATCCGTTTCGATACGTCTTCCTACGAGGCGGTCGTCAGGATGGACATCGATGGCCGTTACCGCTTCCCGAAGGACACCTTCGCTTCGGTTTACACCTCCGGGCTGCTCGGCGAACAGTTCATCGGGCTTGATGTTGGTGGCGAGGAGGCGGTCCTGGCGCCGGGCGAAGTCATCCGCAAGACGCAGTCGGCCGTGGTGCTCGAGAAGCTGATCAGCCAGTTCATGTTCAACAAGGCCGCAGAGGGGGATGGCAAGAAATGAGGGTGACGGGAAAGCGGAGCTTGCGCGGCACGTTCGCCGCCCTTGCCGCGGCATTGGCATTGGCCGGGGCGCTTCCGGCTGCTGCCGGGGAGAACCCCGGCGATCCATACGAGGGCTTCAACCGTGCGATGTTCGCGGTCAACGAAGGGGTGGACAAGGTGGTCGCCAAGCCGCTCGCCCAAGTTTATGACACGGTGACGCCATTGCCGGCGCGGGCCGGCATCGGCAGTTTCTTCGACAACATCCTCGATTTGCGCAATGCCCTGAACAACCTTCTGCAGGGCAAGGTGGCCGATGCCGCCAGCGATCTCGGCCGCCTGGCGATCAATTCGACTGTCGGAATCTTTGGCCTCTTCGATGTCGCCAGCGAACTCGGCCTCGAGCGCCATGAGGAGGATTTCGGGCAGACGCTGGCGGTCTGGGGCTATCGCGACAGTGCCTACATCTTCTGGCCGTTGCTCGGTCCGCGCACCGTGCGCGATACCGGCGGCTTCGTCGTCGATGCCTACACCGATCCGACGTGGGGGACCGTCTACAAGTCGGTCGCTGCACGCAACAGCCTGATCGGCCTGCGTTTTGTCGATACGCGCGCGGACCTACTTCCTGCCGATGCGGTGGTCGAGGAAGCTGCGCTCGACAAGTATGCCTATGTTCGCGACGCCTACCTGCAGCGCCGGCGCAACCTGATATTCGATGGCCGCCCGCCACGCCTCGATGACGACTACTGATCCCCCATGCCAAGACCATGATCCGCAAGTTAGCCTTTCTCCTGCTCGCCCTCGTTTCCCTTTCTGCCACTGCCCAGGAGGCGCCGGACGCGCTCGTCCGGCGCGTGTCGGACGAGGTTCTCGATATCGTCCGCGCCGACAAGGACATCCAGAATGGTCATTCGGAGAAGACGATCGCCCTGGTCGACGCGAAGGTGATTCCGCATTTCAACTTCGCTCACATGACCGCGCTGGCCGTCGGCAAGGACTGGCGCAAGGCGACACCGGCGCAGCAGCAGCAGCTGACCGGCGAATTCAAGACGCTCCTGGTCCGCACCTATTCGAATGCATTGACCAGCTACCGTGACCAGAAGATCGCGTACAAGCCGTTCAAGATGAATCCCGACGACCGCGATGCACTCGTGCGGACCGAAGTCCAGCAGCCCGGACACAAGCCGGTCCAGATCGACTACAGCCTCGAGAAGCTGGAGGGCAGCTGGAAGGTCTTCGACGTGACCGTGGCGGGCATCAGCCTGGTGACCAATTATCGCGAGCAGTTCGCCCAGGAGGTGCGCAACGGCGGCATCGACGGGCTGATCGCCTCGATCGCGGCCAAGAACAAGTCTCTCGAGGGAAGCCTCGCCAAGGCTCCGGCAAAGTGATCGAGCGTCAGGCAAACCGCCTGGTGGTGACGGTGCCGATGGTGACCGCGAATGCACGTGCGTTGCTGGCGGCAGGCAGTGCCGGACTGCAACCGGGGACGTGCGTGGTCGATCTTGGGCGCGTCGCCGAGGCCGATTCCTCCGCGCTCGCCGTCATGCTCGGCTGGCTCCGCACTGCCACCACCGTAAGGGCCGAGCTGCGTTTTGCCGCGGTGCCGTCCGGTGTCGCTTCCCTCGCCGAACTTTACGGGGTTGCCGAACTCCTGCCTCTCGCTTGAGCCGGGTCGCGTGACGCCTGCTGTTTCCATTGCCGATGTGTGCAAGCGTTTCGGAACGCTGCAGGCGCTGGCCGGGGTCTCGCTCGAGATCGAGCAGGGTGAGTTCTTCGGCTTGCTCGGTCCGAATGGCGCCGGCAAGACGACCTTGATTTCCTGCCTTGCCGGCCTGGCGCGGCCTGACAGCGGGTCGCTGGCGATCATGGGCCACGACGTGGGGCGTGACTTTCGCGCGGCGCGCAGACTGCTCGGCATGGTGCCGCAGGAACTGGTCTTCGATCCCTTCTTCAATGTGCGCGAAACCCTGCGCATCCAGTCCGGCTATTTCGGCATCCGCCACAACGACGAATGGATCGACGAGATCCTCGAGAACCTCGACCTGACCGGCAAGGCCAACGTCAACATGCGCCGCCTGTCGGGTGGCATGAAGCGCCGCGTGCTGGTCGCCCAGGCACTGGTGCACAAGCCGCCGGTCATCGTCCTCGACGAGCCGACCGCCGGCGTCGACGTCGAGTTGCGCCAGGGCCTGTGGCACTTCATTCGCCGCCTGAACGGCGAAGGGCACACCATCATCCTGACCACGCACTACCTGGAGGAGGCCGAGGCGCTGTGCAACCGCATCGCGCTGATGAAGCAGGGCCGCGTCGTCGCGCTCGACACGACGGCCAATCTGATGGCGGCCTATCCGGGCGCCTCGCTGGAGGAAGTGTTCGTGCGGACATTGCAGCGATGATCGGTTTCCTGACCCTGCTCGAGAAGGAATTCCTGCGTTTCTGGAAGGTCGCCTTCCAGACCGTCGCGGCACCGGTACTCACGGCGCTCCTCTACCTGCTCATCTTCGGCCATGTGCTCGACGACCACGTCCGCGTGCACGACGTGCGCTACACCAGCTTCCTGATTCCCGGCCTGGTGATGATGCAGGTATTGCAGAACGCCTTCGCCAATTCGTCGTCGAGCCTCATCCAGGCCAAGATCACCGGCTCGATCGTTTTCGTCCTGTTGCCGCCTATCCCCTACAGCGCCTTCTTTGCGGCCTATGTGCTGGCGGCCGTCCTGCGCGGCGCCCTGGTCGGCATCGGTGTCCTCGTCGCAACGGTCTGGTTCGCCGAGCTCAAGGTCGTGGCGCCGGGCTGGATCATCGTGTTCGCGCTGCTCGGTGGCGGCCTCTTCGGTGCCCTCGGCATGATCGCCGGCATCTGGTCGGACAAGTTCGACCAGCTCGCGGCCTTTCAGAATTTTCTGATCCTGCCGCTGACCATGTTGTCCGGCGTCTTCTATTCGATCCATACGCTTCCTGCCTTCTGGCAGGGCGTGTCGCATTACAATCCCGTCTTTTACATGATTGACGGCTTCCGCTACGGCTTCTTCGGCGTCTCCGACGTGGCGCCGGAACTGAGCCTGGCCGTGGTCGTCGCCTGCTTCGCCGCCGTTTCCTGGCTGACCCTGGCCCTGCTCCGGCGTGGCTGGAAACTCAGAACCTGACCCCCATGATGCATCCCGACCAGATCAAGCAACTCATCCTCGCCGGCATGGCCTGCGAACACCTCGAACTCGATGGCGACGGCCAGCATTTTCAGGCTGTTGTCGTCAGCCGCGAGTTTGCCGGCAAGAGCCGCGTGCAGCGTCAGCAACGCGTCTACCAGACGCTACAGGACAAGCTGGCGACCGGCGAGCTGCATGCGCTCTCTTTCCGGACGCTGACGCCCGAAGAATGGAGTGCTGCCCGTGGATAAGCTGCTGATTTCCGGCGGAACTGAGCTTTCCGGCGAGGCTGTCATCTCGGGCGCCAAGAATGCCGCCCTGCCCATCCTGTGCGCGTCGTTGCTGACGGCCGAGCCGTTGCACCTGACCAACGTCCCGCAACTCAACGACATCGCTACCATGCTCCGCCTGCTGGGCGAGATGGGCGTCGGCGTCGATCGCGACGATGACGGCCTGACGCTCGCCGGTGCCGGCCTCGACAACCCGGTCGCCTCCTACGAGCGGGTCAAGACCATGCGCGCCTCGATCCTCGTGCTCGGGCCACTCGTCGCCCGCTGCGGCGAGGCGCGGGTGTCGCTGCCCGGTGGCTGCGCCATCGGTGCCCGGCCGGTAGACCAGCACATCAAGGGGCTGCAGGCGATGGGCGCCGAGATCACCGTTGAGCATGGCTACGTGCATGCCAGGGCGGCACGCCTCAAGGGGGCGCGCATCTGCACCGACATGGTGACGGTGACCGGCACGGAAAACCTGATGATGGCAGCCTGTTTGGCAGATGGCGAGACCATCATCGAGAATGCGGCACGCGAGCCGGAAGTCGTCGACCTCGCCAACTGCCTGGTCAGCATGGGTGCCCGCATTTCCGGCGCCGGCACCGATGTCATCCGCATCCAGGGCGTCGACCGGTTGCACGGCGCGACCCACTCGATCATGCCCGACCGCATCGAGACCGGCACCTACCTTTGTGCGGCAGCGGCAACCGGCGGCAACATCCGCCTGACCCGCACCTCGGCTGCCTACCTGGATACTGTCGTCGACAAGCTGATGGATGCCGGCTGCGACATCGTCGTCGAGCGCGATGCCATCCGCCTCGCCGCCCCGGCCCGGCTGAAGGCAGTCAGCCTGCGCACGGCGCCGTATCCGGCCTTCCCGACCGACATGCAGGCCCAGTTCATGGCGATCAATTGTGTCGCCGACGGCGTCGCGACCATCCGCGAGACGATATTCGAGAACCGCTTCATGCACGTCAACGAGCTGATGCGTCTCGGCGCCAATATCCAGATCGAGGGCAACAACGCCATCGTGCGCGGCGTCGATACGCTCGAGGGTGCGATGGTGATGGCGACCGACCTGCGCGCCTCGGCTTCGCTCGTCATCGCCGGCCTGGTCGCGCGCGGCGAGACCCTGATCGATCGCATCTACCATCTCGACCGCGGCTACGAGCGTATTGAGGAAAAGCTGGCAGCGTTGGGCGCGGCCGTCCGCCGCGTCACCTGATAGCCCCTGGCGGAAGCTGCGGGGTGTTGTATTCCCGCTGAAATCGCATCATTTTTTTCGCCGGCAGGAAAAACCCTTTGCACGGGGCGCCTTTATGGTCCATGCTCCGCCATTCGGGATTTCCGGGCAGTGTGTTGTCCTGCGCCGTATCGGTTTGTCAGTTCCTCGGTCCAGATTCTCGTACATCTTCAATCTTTTCCTAGGAGAAAATACATGGCAACTGGTACCGTCAAGTGGTTCAACGACGCCAAGGGCTTCGGCTTCATCACCCCGTCCGAAGGCGGCGAAGATCTTTTCGCGCATTTCTCGGCCATTCAGGGCAACGGCTTCAAGACCCTGGCCGAAAACCAGAAGGTCACCTTCGACGTCGTCACCGGCCCGAAGGGCAAGCAGGCTGCGAACATCCGCCCGGCTGAATAAGCGGCGCTGATCCGGCAAGAAGAGCCCGGCAACTGCCGGGCTTTTTCGTTGACCGAAGGCCGCCGGATGCCGGTCCCTCTTGCGGTAAAATCCGCTTCTTTGTCCAGGGAAGCGCCGTGACCGGCATCACCATCGCCCTCTCCAAGGGTCGCATCTTCGACGAGACCCTGCCCCTGCTGGCAGCTGCTGGCATCGTTCCGGCCGAAAATCCGGAAACCTCGCGCAAGCTCATCATCGACACCAACCGGCCGGGTGTCCGCGTCGTCATCGTCCGGGCCACCGATGTGCCGACCTATGTCCAGTACGGCGCTGCCGATCTCGGCGTGGCCGGGCGCGATGTCCTGATCGAGCACGGATGCGCCGGTCTCTATGCCCCGCTCGACCTGAAGATCGCCACCTGCCGGATGATGGTCGCTGTTCCGGAAGGCTTCGACTACGCTCGGGCAGTTCGCCAGGGCGCCCGCCTGAAAGTCGCTTCCAAGTACATCCAGACGGCGCGCGAACATTTCGCCGCCAAGGGCGTCCATGTGGACCTGATCAAGCTGTATGGATCGATGGAACTGGCCCCGCTGGCGGGCTTGGCCGACGCCATCGTCGACCTGGTGTCGACCGGCGGTACGCTGAAGGCGAACAAGCTGGTCGCCGTCGAGCACATCATGGACATCTCAAGCCGCCTGGTGGTCAACCAGGCTTCGCTCAAGGTCAAGCGCGAAATCCTGCAGCCGATCATCGATGCCTTTGCCCGGGCGGTGGAGAAGTAGCTCATGAGCATTGCGATACAGCGTCTGGCCACGGTCGACGCCGATTTCCTGGCGAAACTCAAAACCCTGCTCGCCTTCGAGGCGGCAGCCGACGAGAACATCGAGCGCACCGTCGCCGGCATCCTCGCCGACGTGAAGACGCGCGGCGATGCCGCAGTGATCGAGTACACCAACCGCTTCGACCGGCTGTCGGCCACCGCGATTATCGACCTCGAACTGCGCCGGGACGAACTGCAGGCCGCCCTCGACGGCCTGCCGGCCGAGCGCCGTGCTGCCCTAGAAGCCGCTGCCGGTCGCATCCGCGCCTACCACGAGCGCCAGAAGCTGGAGGGCTGGTCCTATGTAGAGGCCGACGGCACGATGCTCGGCCAGATGATCACCCCGCTCGACCGCGTCGGCCTCTACGTGCCGGGCGGCAAGGCCGCCTATCCGTCGTCGGTGCTGATGAACGCGATTCCGGCCAAGGTTGCCGGCGTCAAGGAACTGATCATGGTCGTGCCGACGCCGGGCGGCGAGAAGAACCCGCTGGTGCTGGCCGCCGCCTGCCTGGCCGGTGTCGACCGCGTGTTCACGATGGGCGGCGCCCAGGCCGTCGGCGCGCTGGCCTACGGCACGCAGACGGTGCCGCAGGTCGACAAGATCGTCGGCCCGGGCAACGCCTATGTCGCCACCGCCAAGCGCCGGGTGTTCGGCATCGTCGGCATCGACATGGTGGCCGGCCCGTCGGAAATCCTGGTGGTTTCGGACGGCTCCGGCAACCCGGACTGGGTGGCGATGGACCTCTTCTCGCAGGCCGAGCACGATGAACTGGCGCAATCGATCCTGATCTGCACCGACGCCGCCTTTATCGAGCGCGTCCAGGCGAGCATCGAGAACCTGCTGCCGACCATGCCCCGTCGGGAAGTGATCCGTACCTCGCTGACCAATCGCGGTGCCTTCATCCTGGTGCGCGACATGGACGAAGCGGTTGCCATAGCCAACCGCGTCGCGCCGGAACACCTCGAACTGGCGCTCGATGATCCCGATCCGTGGGTCGAGAAAATCCACCACGCCGGTGCCATCTTCATCGGCCACTACACCTCGGAGTCGCTCGGCGACTATTGCGCCGGACCCAATCACGTCCTGCCGACCTCCGGCTCGGCGCGTTTCTCGTCGCCGCTGGGCGTCTATGATTTCCAGAAGCGCACCAGCCTGATCAAGGTCTCGCAAGCCGGCGCGCAGACGCTGGGCCGGATCGCCTCGACCCTGGCGCAGGGCGAGGGCCTGCCGGCACACGCACAGTCGGCCGAGTTCCGGCTGGAAAACTGACCGGAAAACGGCGTTGACCGCAGCAAGTACCGAAAACCAGAATCGCCCGGACCTCCGGGCGCTTTTTTTAGGGTTTTCGGCAGTGGGGCTGTCGGGCTTCGGCGGCGTCCTGCCCTTTGCGCGGCGCATGCTGGTCGAGGAGCGGCGCTGGATGACAGCCGAGGACTTCAACACCCAGCTCGGCCTCTGCCAGTTCCTGCCCGGGCCGAACGTCGTCAACCTCGCTGTCCTCGTCGGCAAGCGCTACCGCGGCCTGCCCGGGGCGATCGTCGCGCCGGCGGGACTGATGGCGGGGCCGTTCCTCATCGTGTTGGTGCTGGCTCTTCTCTACGATCGCTGGGGCAGCCTGCCATTGGCGCAGGACATGCTGCGCGGCATCGCCGCGGCCGGTTGCGGCCTGCTCTTCGCGATGGCCTGGCGCATGGGGTCGGCGCTCAAGGACAAGCTCTTTTTCCTGCCGTTCACGGTGTTGACCGTGGCAGCGATCGCCTGGCTGCGCTGGCCGATGCCCTGGGTCATGGTCGCCGGCCTGGTCCTGTCCGGCGGGGTGGCGTACTGGCGGTTGGGCAGGTAAGGCGCGTAAATGATCGTCGTCGAGCTGTTCCTCGAATTCGCGCTGCTTTCCTTCGTTGCCTTCGGCGGCGCGACGGCGCTGCTGCCGGAGATGCACCGCGTCGTCGTCGAGCATCACCACTGGCTCGACGACACCACCTTCACCCATCTTTATGCCATCGCCCAGGCGGCGCCGGGCCCGAACGTGCTGGTCGTGACGTTGATCGGCTGGAAGGTCGCCGGGCTGGGTGGCGCGCTGGCGACGACGCTGGGAATGTGTCTGCCGATGAGTGTCGTCATCTACCTGCTCATCGACCGCTGGCACGCCTTCGCCGGCAAGCGCTGGCAACAGGCGGTCAGCCTCGGCGTCGCACCGCTGGCCGTGGGGCTGGTGTTCTCGGGAGCGACTCTGATTGCCAACGCGGCCGGTTTGTCGCTCGCCGGCTGGTTGGCCGTAGCCGTGGCAGCGGTGGCGAACCTGCGGTTCCGCTCGCTGCATCCGCTCTGGCTGATTGCTGCCGGCGCTGCGCTCGGGGCAGCCGCAGTGATCTGACCGGTTCCCGCCGGGAGGTGTTCGCACCGACCAAGGCGCGTGTCATAATGGACCGGTATCTCCCGCGCCGAACCGGCGCAAGAGGGGAGGCCCACGGACGTCGGGGAGGCGTTGCGATGATCGGGCAGAAGAATGACAGCTTCCGGCTGCGCCGCTATTTCTCGATAGCGGCCGGGTTGCTGATGTTGGCGGTGACGCTCCCGCTGACTTACGGCTACTACCGGAGCGAGGTCCGCGAGATGACCGAACTCGTCGGCATGCGTAATGCAGCGCTGGCCCAGACCTATGCCAATACCCTGTGGCCGGCGGTCGGGGAATTCCTTTTGCGCGGCGACCTCGACGCCGCGGCACGCCGACGGGCCGATGTGACCGAGATCCTCGACGAGCATGTCCGCCAGATGTCGCGCGGGGTAGAGGTCATCAAGATCAAGGCCTTCAACCGTGACGGGGTCGCCGTGTTTTCGACGGTTCGCAGTGAGATTGGCGAAGACAAGAGCGGCAACAGCGGTTTCCGGTCGGCCCGGGACGGGCAGCAAGTCAACGAACTGACCCACCGCGGACGGATAAGCGGGACGGAAGGCGAGAGCTACAACGTCGACGTCGTGTCGACCTACATCCCGATCCGCGGCGACAAATCCGACGACGAGGTGATGGCGGTGTTCGAGCTCTATTCCGACGTTACTGCCACCGTTGCCCATATCGAGCGGGTGACGATGCGTCTGCTGGTGATCCTGCTGGCAGCATTCTTCGTCCTTTACCTCAGCCTGCTGGCAATCGTCGCGCGTGCCGACCGGATTATCCAGGGGCAGTACCGCGCCCTCGGCGAGAGCGAGGCAGCCCTGCGCCGCAGCGAGGAACTGGCGGCCTCCGCGAGCCGGGCCAAGTCCGAATTCCTCTCGTCGATGAGCCACGAACTGCGGACGCCGATGAACGCCATCCTCGGCTTCGCACAGCTGCTCGAAAGCGAGCCCGACGCGCCCTTGCGGGAAGGGCAGCAGCGCTTCGTGCGCCAGATCATCAAGGCCGGCGAGCACCTGCTCGCGCTGATCGACCAGGTGCTCGACCTCGCCCGCATCGAGGCTGGCAAGATGACGCTTTCGCTAGAGACGGTGAGCATCGCCGGGGTGCTCGACGAAACGCTGCCCATGGTCCAGCATCTCGCCCGGCAGAAGGGGATCGGCCCGGTCGATGTCGATGTCGGCGAACTCGGTGTCGTCGCGGACTACGGACGCCTGAAACAGGTCTTGCTCAACCTGCTGTCCAACGCGATCAAGTACAACGTGCCCGGAGGCAGCGTATCGGTGAGTGCAGTGCCGGCCGACGGGCATGTGCGCATTGCTGTCAGAGACACCGGTCGCGGCATCGCGCCTGAGCGCATGGCCGAGTTGTTCCAGCCATTCAGCCGACTGGGCGTCGAGTCGACGGCCATCGAAGGAACCGGCATCGGGCTGGCGGTGACGAAGCGCATGGTCGAGGCGATGGGTGGTGCCCTCGAGGTCGAGTCCGTCGAAGGCAGCGGCAGCACGTTCCATGTGTGCCTGCCGGCAGCGCCCGTGCAGTCTCGGGATGCCGTCGCGCTCCAGCCGGCACCGGCCGGGGGCGCCATGAGCGTGCTGCCCGATGCCGAACAGTGTGTCCTCTATATCGAGGACAACCCCGCCAACGTGTTGCTGATGGAAGGGCTGGTCGGGCGCTTGCGTGGTGTCAGGCTCATGTCGGCGCACACGGCGGAGATCGGCATTGCGCTGGCTCACCAGGAACACCCGGACCTCGTGATCATGGACATCAACCTGCCCGGCATGGACGGCTTCCAGGCGCTGGCCGCGTTGCGCAGCGCCCGCGAGACAGAGGACATCCCGGTCATCGCGCTGAGCGCGAACGCGATGCCGAAGGCAATCTCCCGCGGCCTGGCCGCCGGATTCCGCAGTTATCACACCAAGCCGATCCAGGTCGAGGCGTTCATGCGGACTGTCCGCGAAATCCTTAAGGCAAGGGGAAAGGCGTCATGATGACCTTCGAGGAACGCCTCGCCACGGCCGCCATTCTCATAGTCGATGATATCGAAGCCAATGTGTTGCTGCTCGAGAACCTGCTGCGCCAGCGCGGATATCGCAACGTGCGCTCGACGAGCGACCCGTTTTCCGTCGCCCCGCTGCACCGGGAGCACCGCTTTGCGGCCATCCTGCTCGACATGCAGATGCCCGGCCTAGACGGGCTCGGCGTCCTGCAGCAGCTGCGTGCCGACGCAGCCGGCGATCACCTGCCGGTGCTCGTCATCACGGCGCAGACCGATCAGGCCATGCGCCTCAAGGCACTCGAACTGGGCGCCCGCGATTACGTGACGAAACCCTTCGTCGTTGCCGAATTGGCGCAACGCCTGCGCAACCTCCTCGAGGTCGAGCTTGCCTACCGCGACCGCCAACAGCAGGCGGTGACCCTCGAGATGCTGGTCCGCGAGCGGACGCGCCAACTCGAGGAGACGCAGCGGGAAATCGTGAACTGCCTCGCCCGCGCCGGAGAGTTCCGTGACAATGAAACCGGAAACCATGTCAGCCGTGTTGCCTACACGGCGCGGGCGCTGGCGGTTGCGGCCGGCTTCGACGAAGCGATTGCCGACCAGATACTCTGTGCGAGCCCGATGCACGACGTCGGCAAGATCGGCATAGCCGACCACATCCTCCTGCGTCCGGGGAGGCTCGAGGGCGATGACCTCGCGCAGATGCGCCGCCATGTCGAGATCGGTGGAGAAATCCTTGGCGGGCATCCGGCCCCGGTCATGGTGATGGCCTGCCGCATCGCCCTCGGACACCACGAACGCTGGGACGGCGGCGGCTATCCGGCCGGTGCCGCCGGCGATGCAATCCCTGTCGAAGCACGGGTCGTCGCCATCTGCGATGTCTTCGACGCGCTGCTCTCGATCCGGCCCTACAAGCCCGCGTGGTCCTGGGATGAGGCGGTCAAATATGTGACCGAACAGGCAGGCAAGCACTTCGATCCGGACCTGGTCGCGCGCTTTCTTGCCATCCTGCCGGAGATCAGGGAGATACGGGCCCGCTTCGTGGACTGACCCCGGAGCGATCCCGCGCTGTCACGTTTCCTCGCCGCGGGAACAGTCCTGCCCGGCCGGGCAGGACTGTAGTCAGTCCGGCAGCGCCCCGACCTTGTCGTTGCAGCTCAACAGGACGTGGATGCCGCGACTGCGGAATTCGCCGAGCAGACGCATGAACTCCGGCTTGCGCCATGCATCGGGGCGGTCAGGGCTGACGTAGAGGACGACGCCTTCCCCGTCGTCTACCGTGCCGATCACGACGCGCGAACGGTCCGGGCGCAGGGCGGGGACGATCGGCTTGTCAAGTGCCTGCGTGCGTAGCCAGAGGCAGGCGTACTCGCGACATGACTGCGGGCGGGTTTCGTAGATCGTGCAACCGGCGCCAATGTGGCAGTGGGTGCACCAGGTGTCGGCCGGCTTGTCGAGCTCGCGCACCTTCATGATCTTGCAGCAGACGGTGCAGGAATCGCAGCCGGCGGACATGACGCGGCTTCCGGGGTCAGGCGAGGATGGCGCGCAGCGCCGCCGCCAGTGCCGCGCACTCGCCGTCGGTGCCGACCGTGATGCGCAGGAACTGGTCGATGCGCGGCAGCCGGAAGTGGCGGACGATGATGCTGCGTTCGCGCAGCGCCGCGGCGAGTTCGCCGGCATCGTGCTGCGGGTGGCGGGCGAAGACGAAGTTGGCGGCCGAGGGCAGGACGTCGAAGCCGAGCGCCGAAAGGTCGGCGGTCAGCGCGTCGCGCGTGGCGACCACCCTGCGGCAGCAGTCGATGAAGTGTGCTTCGTCCTCGATCGCCGCAACGGCGCCGACGATGGCCAGACGGTCGAGCGGGTAGGAGTTGAAGCTGTTCTTGACCCGCTCGAGTGCCTCGATCAGGTCGGGGTGCCCTATCGCGAAGCCGACGCGCAGGCCGGCCAGCGAGCGCGACTTGGACAGGGTGTGCACGACCAGCAGGTTGTCGTGGCGGGCGACCAGCGGGATGGCTGATTCGCCGCCGAAATCGACGTAGGCCTCGTCGGTGACCACCACCGCATCCGGGTTGGCGGCGGCGATGCGCGCGACGGCGTCGAGGCCGAGCAGGCGGCCGGTCGGCGCGTTCGGATTGGGAAAAATGACCCCGCCGCAGCGTCGACCGCAGTAGCCTTCCGGGTCGATCGAGAAGTCGGCGGCGAGCGGGACGGTCTCGTAGTCGACGCCGTAGAGCCCGCAGTACACCGGATAGAAGCTGTAGGTTATGTCCGGGAAGAGGATAGGCGCATCGTGCCTGAGCAGGGCCTGGAAGGCGTGCGCCAGGACCTCGTCCGAGCCGTTGCCGACGAAGACCTGGCGGGGTTCGACGCCATGGCGGCGGGCGATCGCCGCCTTGAGCAAATCGGCGTTGGGGTCCGGGTAGAGGCGCAGGCGCGCCGCGTCGTCGCCGAGTTCGGCGCGGATGGCCGCCAGCACCGCCGGCGAGGGCGGAAAGGGGTTCTCGTTGGTGTTGAGCTTGATCAGGTTGGCGATCTTCGGCTGTTCGCCGGGAACGTAGGGGGTGAGATCGCGGACGACCTGGGTCCAGAAGCGGCTCATCGGGGGTATCACGGAAGGCTTAAAAACAGGGCGAAATGGTATCATGACCCTCCGTTTCAACGTTTTCGCAGACTCTCGCCATGCGGCAAGCCGAAATCACGCGCAACACGCTGGAGACGCAGATCACCGTGCGTCTCGACCTCGACGGCTCCGGCCAGGGGAAGTTCGCCACTGGCGTGCCATTCCTCGACCACATGCTCGACCAGATCGCCCGCCATGGTCTCATCGACCTCGCGGTCGACGCCAAGGGCGACCTGCACATCGATGCTCACCACACCGTCGAGGACATCGGCATCACCGTCGGCCAGGCGCTGGCCAGGGCGTGGGGCGACAAGAAGGGACTGACCCGCTACGGCCACGCCTACGTGCCGCTGGACGAGGCGCTGTCGCGCGTGGTCATCGACCTGTCCGGGCGTCCCGGGCTGATCTTCAACGTTGAATTCACGCGGGCGATGGTCGGCCAGTTCGATGTCGACCTCGTCTGCGAGTTCTTCCAGGGGCTGGTCAACCACGCCGGCATGACCCTGCACATCGACAACCTGCGCGGCCACAACGCGCATCATCAGGCGGAGACCGTGTTCAAGGCCTTCGGCCGCGCTCTGCGCATGGCGGCAACGCCCGATCCGCGCATGGCCGGTGCGATGCCGTCGACCAAGGGCACCCTGTGACCATTGCCGTCATCGACTACGGCATGGGCAATCTGCGCTCAGTGTCGCAGGCGCTCGAACACGTCGCCGGCCGCGGCGCCGTCGTCGTCACCCACGACCCGGCGGTCGTGGCGGCGGCGGAGCGCGTCGTCTTCCCCGGCCAGGGCGCGATGCCCGACTGCATGCGCGAACTCGACGCGCGCGGGCTGCGCGCTGCCGTGCTCGAGGCTGCGCGCAGCAAGCCCTTCCTCGGCATCTGTGTCGGCGAGCAGATGTTGTTCGAGCACAGCGAGGAGGGCGACGTCCCCGGCCTGGCCGTCTTCCCCGGCCGGGTGCGGCGTTTTCCCGACGCCGGCATGGTCGACCGCGACGGCGCGCGCCTCAAGGTCCCCCACATGGGCTGGAACCGGGTGCGCCAGAAGCCGCATGCGCTGTGGGCGGGAATCGCCGACGACGCCCGCTTCTACTTCGTGCACAGCTACTTCGTCGACCCAGCCGATCGGGCACTGGTGACCGGCACCTGCGAGTACGGCGTGCCCTTTACCTGCGCGGTGGGGCGGGATAACATTTTCGCCGTCCAGTTCCACCCCGAGAAAAGCGCCCGCGACGGCCTGCAACTCCTCGAAAATTTCGTCGCCTGGCGACCCTGACCGGCCCCGCCGTTTTCCCTTCCCTACGCCACACCATGCTGATTATTCCCGCCATTGACCTGAAGGACGGCCAGTGCGTCCGCCTCAAGCAGGGCCTGATGGACCAGGCCACCGTGTTTTCCGATAGCCCGGCCGAGATGGCCCGGCACTGGGTCGAACGGGGTGCGCGCCGCCTCCACCTTGTCGATCTCAACGGCGCCTTCGCCGGCAAGCCGAAGAATGCGGCGGCGATCAAGGCCATCTTGGCCGAGGTCGGCGACGACATTCCGGTCCAGCTCGGTGGCGGCATCCGCGACCTCGATACCATCGAGGCCTGCCTCGACGGTGGCTTGACCTACGTCATCATCGGCACCGCCGCGGTCAAGAATCCCGGCTTCCTGCACGACGCCTGCACTGCCTTTCCCGGCCACATCATCGTCGGGCTGGACGCCAAGGATGGCAAGGTGGCGACTGACGGCTGGTCCAAGCTCACCGGCCACGACGTGGTCGACCTCGGCAAGAAATTCGAGGATTACGGCGTCGAGTCCATCATCTACACCGACATCGGCCGCGACGGCATGCTCTCGGGCATCAATGTAGAGGCTACGGTCCGCCTTGCGCAGGCGCTTACCATCCCGGTGATCGCCTCGGGCGGCCTGTCCAGCCTTGACGACATCAAGGCGCTGTGCGCGGTCGAGGGCGAGGGCATCGTCGGCACCATCGCCGGGCGGGCGATCTACGACGGCTCGCTCGATTTCGCAGCGGCGCAGGATCTCGCCGACGCGCTGTTGCCCAAATCGGGCACCTGATGCTCGCCAAGCGCATCATTCCCTGCCTCGACGTCACCGCCGGGCGCGTCGTCAAGGGCACCAACTTCGTCGACCTGCGCGATGCCGGCGATCCGGTCGAGATCGCCCGCCGCTACGACGCGCAGGGCGCCGACGAGGTCACTTTCCTCGACATCACCGCCTCCAGCGACCAGCGCGACATCATCCTGCACATCGTCGAGGCCTGCGCCGCCGAGGTCTTCATCCCGCTGACCGTCGGCGGCGGGGTGCGCAAGGTCGAGGACGTGCGCCGACTGCTCAATGCCGGGGCCGACAAGGTGTCGATGAACACGGCGGCCGTGCAGAACCCCGATCTCGTCTTCGACGCCTCGAGCAAGGTCGGCTCCCAGTGCATCGTTGTCGCCATCGACGCCAAGCAGACGGCGCCGGGCAAGTGGAACGTATTCACCCACGGCGGGCGCAACGATACCGGCATGGATGCGGTCGACTGGGCAAAACGGGTCGAATCGCTCGGCGCCGGCGAGATCCTCCTGACCAGCATGGACCGCGACGGGACCAAGAACGGATTCGACCTCGCGCTGACCCGGGCGGTCGCCGATGCCGTCGGTATTCCGGTGATCGCCTCGGGCGGCGTCGGCAACCTGCAGCACCTGGCCGACGGCGTCACCGAAGGGCGCGCCGACGCGGTACTCGCCGCCTCGATCTTCCACTTCGGCGAATACACGGTGCGCGAGGCCAAGGAATACATGGCCGCCCGCGGCATCGAGGTGCGCCTTTAGGCAGAAGATGGCTGACCTTGACCATGCGCTGCCCTGGCTCGACGCCCTCAAATGGGACAATGACGGCATGATCCCGGCGATCGCGCAGGACGCGGCCGGCCGCGTGGTCATGTTCGCGTGGATGAACCGCGAGTCGCTCGAGGAAACGGTGGCGTGCGGCAACGCGGTATACTGGTCCCGTTCGAGGCGGCGGCTGTGGCGCAAGGGCGAGGAATCGGGGCACGTCCAGAGGGTATTGAACATCCGTACCGACTGTGACGGCGACGTCCTCCTCCTGAGCGTCGAGCAAGCGGGCGGCATCGCCTGCCATACGGGGCGCGCCAGTTGCTTCTTCAACGAATTGCAGGGGGAACGCTGGGTTCCCGTCGATCCGGTATTGAAAGACCCGAAGGAAATCTACAAATGAGCACGCATGACATCCTGCACCGCCTGTCCGAGACGCTCGCCTCACGCCGCAACGCCGATCCGTCGACGTCCTACACCGCGCAGTTGTTCGCCAACGGCCCGGACGCCATCCTGAAGAAGATCGGCGAGGAAACCGCCGAACTGATCATGGCCGGCAAGGAAGGCAAGCGCCTCAACATCGTCTGGGAATCCACCGACGTCATCTACCACGTCCTCGTTCTCCTCTCCTTCTATGGCCTCGGCATCGAGGACGTCTCGCAGGAAATGCGCCGGCGCGAAGGCATCTCGGGCATCGACGAGAAGGCCGCGCGGAGCGCCAAGTGAGCGACTGCATCTTCTGCCGCATCGTCGCCGGAACCATCCCGGCGAAGAAGGTCTACGAAGACGGGGATGTCCTCGCCTTCAACGACATCAACCCGGCGCGCCCGGTGCATGTGCTGGTGATTCCCAAGAAGCACATCACCTCGCTGGCGACGGCTGCACCGGAAGACACGCCGGTCCTCGGGCACATGCTTGCGCTGGCCAACCGGGTCGCCACCGAGCAGGGCAGCCCGGACGGCTTCCGCGTCATCATCAATACCGGGCGGGTGGGCAACCAGGAAGTGCCGCACCTGCATATCCACATCGTGGGCGGGCCGGATCCGGTCGGACCCATGCTGAAACGCCTCTAGGAGACAAACATGGGCAGCTTTTCCATCTGGCACTGGCTGATCGTCCTCGTCATCGTCATGCTCATCTTCGGTACCAAGAAGCTGCGCAATGTCGGCCAGGATCTCGGCGGCGCCGTCAAGGGCTTCAAGGACGGCATGAAGGATGCCAATGCCGGCGCCGGCGAGAAACCGGCGGATAGCCCGGCAGCGCCGGCGCAGCAGGTCGGTGGCCAGACCATCGACGTCGAGGTCAAGGAGAAGACCAAGAGCTGAAGCCCGGGAATGCCGGGGCGCAAGTGTCACTGCGGCGCCCCCGATTCCTGATGCTCCGTTCCTGACTGCCCATGTTCGACATCGGCTTTTCTGAACTGCTGGTCATTGGCGTCGTTGCCCTGATCGTGATCGGCCCCGAGCGGCTGCCGAAGGTCGCGCGCACCCTCGGGCACCTGCTCGGCCGCGCCCAGCGCTACGTCAGCGACGTCAAGTCCGACATCAACCGCGAAATGCAGCTCGACGAGCTCAAGAAGCTGCAGTCCCAGGTTGCCGAATCGGCCCGCGCCATCGAGAGCGGCGTCCGCCAGGAATATGAAGCGGCGCGGAGCGCCGTCGAAGTCCCGGCCGCGGCAGCTGCCGGTGAAATTGCCGAGGCAGCGCAGGTGGCGGCCACCGTCCCGGTGACGGCCTCCGTGCCGGTGGCCGAGGCGGTTACCCTGGGTGCGACCGGCGGCAACAAGGGGTCCGCATGAGCGACCCGCAGGGCGTCGCGCCCGAAGAATCCTTCGTCTCACACCTCGTCGAGCTGCGCGACCGGCTGTTGCGCAGCATCATCGCGATTGCCGTCATGCTCGGCGGACTCTGCCTGTGGCCCGGACCCGGGGCGATCTACGACCTCCTAGCCGCGCCCCTGACCGCCGCTTTGCCCGAGGGGACCAAGATGGTCGCCATCGGCGTCATCACGCCCTTCATGGTGCCGCTCAAGGTCACCGCGATGGTCGCCTTCGTCCTGGCGCTGCCCTTCGTTCTTTACCAGGCCTGGGCTTTCGTCGCGCCCGGCCTCTATGCCCATGAAAAGCGGCTGGGCATCCCGCTGATCATCTCGAGCACGCTGCTCTTCCTGCTCGGGATGTCCTTCTGCTATTTCTTCGTCTTCGGGCAGGTCTTTGCCTTCATCTCGAGCTTCGCACCAAAAAGCATTACACCGGCGCCGGACATCGAGGCCTATCTTTCCTTCGTCATCACCATGTTCCTCGCTTTCGGCATTGCCTTCGAGGTGCCGGTGGCGCTGGTCGTGATGGTCAAGCTCGGCGTGGTGACCGTCGAGAAGCTGAGGGAATGGCGTTCGTACTTCGTCGTCGGCGCTTTCGTCGTCGCGGCGGTGGTGACGCCGCCCGACGTCGTGTCGCAACTGGCGTTGGCGATTCCGATGTGCCTGCTCTACGAACTGGGCATCCTCGCGGCCCGTTTCGTTTCGCGTCCGGCCGGCAAGGACGCGGCTGACGCGGTCGACGTGGCGCCGGGGGCAGAATCCACGCCGGACGGCGATGCCGCCGCGCGTGCGATCCGCGACCTCTCCGGCCACTAGGCCGGGCAAACGCTCAGGCGCCAGCTTTCCTTTCCGGTCCAGGCAGCGTCGCGAAAGTGCGCACCGGTTCCCCTTCGGCGAACCACCACAGGGTGCCCGGCACCATCGTCGTCCAGGTCTCGTTGTCGGTCAGCGGCAAGGTGGCGATCACCGCGACGCGGTCATCCGGACGCGTGACCTCGCTGAAATCGACCGAGACGTCCTGATCGTTCAGGTGCGCTCGCGCGAACGGCGCCTGACGCACGATGTAGGCGAGTTTCGTCGAGGCATGGGCGAACAGCCAGTCGCCGTTGGAGAGCAGGAAATTGAACTCGCCGTGACCGGCGACGGCCAGGGTTAGTTCATGAACCGCGGCGAACAGCACATCGGTGGCCGGCGCCGTGCTGCCGAAGCGCCGGCGCAGTTCCTGGAGAATCCAGCAAAAGGCGCGCTCGCTGTCGGTTCGGCCGACCGGCACGAAGCTGCCGTCGCATGCGGGGGCGAAATCGGCGAGGTTGCCGTTGTGCGCGAAAATCCAGTAGCGGCCCCAGAGCTCGCGCATGAAGGGATGGGTATTCTCGAGCCCGACCGCACCCTGGGTCGCCTTGCGGATGTGGGCGACGACATTGGTGGAATGGATCGGATAGCGGCGTACCAGTTCGGCGACCGGTGACGAGCACGAGGGCTGCGGATCGAGGAAGACGCGGGTACCGCGCCCCTCGAAGAAGGCGATGCCCCAGCCGTCGGAATGGACGTCGGTGGCGCCGCCGCGGGCCTGGAAGCCGGTGAAGGAAAAGCAGATGTCGGTCGGCACGTTGCAGTTCATGCCGAGCAACTGGCACATGGCTCAGTCCCGCTCGGCGCGCATGGCCGGCCGCTTTCCGATCTTGACGGCCAGGTCGACGACGCCCTTGTCGCGCCGCAGCTTGAACGGAACGCGCGCGTCAGGCGCGAGCCCGGCGATCAGTTCGAGCATGACCTGAGGATCCTTGACTGTCTTGCCGTCGACCGAGAGCAGGACATCGCCGGGCCTGATGCCGGCACTGTCGGCCGGGCTGCCCCTGACGACACCGGCGATCAGGGCGCCGTCCGTATTGGGGAGGCCGAAGGATTCGGCAAGTTCGCTGGTGATCTCCTGGGCCTCGACGCCGATCCAGCCACGGGTGACCGAGCCGCTGCGGATGATCTGCTCCATGATGTTGCGCGCGCTCGAGACGGGGATGGCGAAGCCGATCCCGAGCGAGCCGCCGCTGCGCGAGTAGATGGCAGTATTGATGCCGACCAGGTTGCCTTGGACGTCGATCAGTGCGCCGCCCGAGTTGCCCGGATTGATGGCGGCGTCCGTCTGGATGAAGTTCTCGAAGGTATTGATGCCCAGGTGCGAGCGGCCGAGTGCCGAGACGATGCCCATGGTGACCGTCTGGCCGACGCCGAACGGGTTGCCGATGGCGAGCACGACGTCGCCGACGCGCAGGTTCTCCATTTGCCCGAAAGTGATTGCCGGCAGCTTGTCGCCCTGGATCTGCAGCACGGCGAGATCGGATTCGGGGTCGCTGCCGATCAGGCGGGCGCGATGGGCGTGGCCGTCGTTCAGGGAAACCTGGATTTCGCTGGCCGACTCGACGACATGGTAGTTGGTCAGGATGTAGCCGCTGGGGCTGACGATGACACCGGAACCGAGACCTGACGAGCGCTGGGGCCTGTCCTCGCGGTCGCCGAAAAAGTGCCGGAAAACCGGGTCGTCGAAGAGCGGGTGCTTGGGCTGCCGCGTTTCCTGGGTCGTGTAGATGTGAACGACCGCCGGCAGCGCCGCGCGCGCCGCTTCGCGGTAGGATACGGGGGCCCGGGCATCATCGTCGCCGGCGGCCGGCGTAGTCTCGCGGACGACGACTGCGCCACGGCGGTCAGGCAGCCACTCGGGTTTGAGTGTGCCGATGGTGAACAGCGCAGCGACCGCAATGGTCACCGTTTGTGCAAAAATCAGCCACAAGCCGCGCATGGAAGAATGTCTCGATGAAACTTGAAGAACTGGTGGGGTATCTCGATCGCCTGCTCCAGCCGGCGCTGTTCCGGGATTATTGCCCAAACGGCCTGCAGGTGGAAGGACGCCGGGATGTCACCCGCATCGTCGCCGGCGTCACCGCCAGCCGCGCCCTGCTCGACGCCGCCGTCGACTGCGGGGCCGCCGCCGTCCTCGTTCATCACGGCTATTTCTGGAAGGGCGAGGACGGGCGGGTCACCGGCATCCGGCGCGGGCGCCTGCGCACGCTGCTGGCCAACGATATCAGCCTGCTGGCCTATCACCTGCCGCTCGATGCGCATCCCGAACTGGGCAACAACGCGCAACTCGCCCTCCGCTTCGGGTTGGTGCCGGAAGGCCGTTTCGGCGAACAGGATATCGCCTGGCTGGGGCGAGCCGCTTCGGGTACGACGGCCGGCAGCCTGGCGGCGATGGCGCATCTCGTTCTCGGTCGCCAGCCTTTGCTGGTCGGCGATCCGGAACGGCTGCTTGGGCGCATCGGCTGGTGCACCGGCGGGGCGCAGGGCTATTTCGAGCAGGCCATCGCGCTCGGCGTCGATGCCTTCATCTCGGGCGAGATTTCCGAGCCGACCGTCCACCTCGCCCGCGAGAGCGGCGTCGCCTACCTCGCCTGCGGCCACCACGCGACCGAGCGCTATGGCGTCGCGGCGCTCGCCGATCATCTCGCGGCGCATTGCGGCATCGACTGCCGCTTCATCGATATCGACAACCCGGTTTGAGGCTGGGGCGCTTCAGGCAGCCGTGCGTGCTGCCGCAGGGAGGTTGTAACCCGCTTCGAGGGTGTGCAGCAGCAGCAGGATTTCCTCGATGACCTCGAGCGGGAAGCCGCCACGCTCGCCGTGTCGCGTTTCGCGCACGAGGCTGCGCAGGTACTCGGCGCATTCGGGCGTTCCCCAGGTCGCGCTGATGCGGCCGGTGATGTGGGCGTATTCCTCGAGTGACTGGAGGCCGGGCGCGGGGCTGCCGATATCGTCCCACGGCGCGACGTAAAGATTGAAACGTTCCTTGAGACGGGGCGCGAGACGGGCGTATTCGGCCCGCAGCCTGGCCCGCCGGTAGAGATCGAGGAGCAGCAGCCAAGGACGCGGATTGTCGGGGGCATGCTCCTCGATGTACTGGGCAAGCGTCTGAGCTGCCGCCTCCGGACGACCGAAGGAGAGCATGATCTCCGCCAGCGCGATCGCGCTTTCGTCCTCGTCGAGGATGATTTCGCGGGCCTGCAGGTCGTCGGGGCGGACAGAGGGCTCGCCGGTTGCCGGCGGTGTCGCGACCGTGCCGGCGGGCGCCGGCATGTTGCTCCGGAGTGCGGCCGGAACGGCCATGGCGAGCGGGATATCCCGCTCGTCGCGGCTACGGTCGCGGCGACCGAGCAGGTAGGCGATGACGGCCGCGAGTACGCCGCCGGCGAACGCAGCTGTCAGGATCTCCAGCCAGCCGCCGCCGGATGCCGGAGGCGGTGGCGCCGCCGGGGCCGCCAGCGGGGCGGCGACCGTCGCCGGCTCGGCAGCCTTTTGCGCGGCCTGCAGCTTTTGTTGCAGGGCGATGGACTCGGTCGTCAGCGCCAGGGCCTTGTCGAGTGCTTCGATCTGCGTGTTGAGCGACTGGATCGTCGCCTCGAGCTTCTGCATGCGTTCGTCGAGTTCGGCGCGGCTGCCCTTGGGCGGTGGAGTTGCGGCGCCGGCGACGTCGGCTGGCGGCGCGCCGAGCGTAACGCGGTCGGGCCCGGCCGCCTTCGGTTTCGGCGCCGGCGGACGTACCGTGCGGCGGGGTGGCTCGGCGGGCGCTGCCGGCCGGGCGATGTCACGCGTCGCCTCCGCTTGCTGCTCGGGCAATGCGTCGCGTTCGGCCGCCACGCGCCGGCGCAGGTCTGGGACCGTGATCTGTGTGCCCTCGGGGATCGCGGCCTTGCCGGCCAGCTTGGGGTTGGCCCGCTTGAGGGCTGCGAGCATCCGGCGTTGCTGCGCGAGGTCGTCGGGGACCAGGGTCTCGGCGATGCCATCGAGCGTTTCGCCCTCGCTGGCGCGCAATTGCTGGCCTGAAGTTGGGCCCTTGCGCACCGCCGTAGCGGAAGCCGTCGCGGCGCTCGCCACAGGCGGTTCGCCGGATACCGGCCCGGCGCCGACGAAGACGACGGGCTCGGCCGGCATCAGGACATAGTCGCGCTGCAGGTCGGCGCCGCAGCCGGCCCGCAGCCCGATCAGGAAGATTGGCTCACCGACCGGCTTGCTGCCGGTGATCTGGAGGATATTCCGGTTGCCGCTGCGAACCAGGCGCGTCCGCGCGGTCGAGATGACGGGCAGGTCGGAGCCGGCCAGCGGCGCCAGGGAGTAGCATAGGGACGCGACTTCCTCGCCCGGCTCGGAAAGGATGGGAACCTCGGCACGCAGGGGCTCGCCGACCCGCGAGTGCAGGACAATGTCCCCGAAGCCGACGGCGGCGGCAGGGGCTGCCGGCAGAAGCGCGGCGGCGAAGACAATCCAAGGCTGCCTGATGCTCACGATTGCTGATTTCCTGTTTCTGGCGAGGTTATTCCGATGTCAATGTTAGCAGTTGGGGGTGCGCTTCGTCAGGAACTATTGCACACTGGCACCCTTCCGGCTCTCCCTGTCTTTGCCATGACCTACGTTTTCACGCCCTGTCCTGTCGTCGCCTTGCCGGTCGCTGGCAGCGACGCGCGCTTTCCCGTGCGCCGCATCTTCTGCGTCGGCCGCAATTATGCCGAGCATGCCCGCGAAATGGGCGCGGCCGACCAGGCGGCCGGGCTCGAGCCGCCTTTCTTCTTCATGAAGCCGGGCGACGCGGTCGTCGGTGGCGACGGCGAACTGGCCGTCGCCTACCCGCCGGCGACGGCCAACCTGCACCACGAGGTCGAGCTGGTCGTCGCGCTTGCCGGCGGCGGTGCGGATGTTGCGGTCGACGCCGCGCCGGGGCTGATTTTCGGCTACGCCGTCGGTCTCGACCTGACCCGTCGCGACCTGCAGGCGCGCGCCAAGGAAAAAGGGCATCCGTGGGACATGGGCAAGGGTTTCGACCAGTCGGCGGTGTGCGGCCTCATCCAGCCGGTGACCGCTGTTGGCCACCCGGCGAGCGGGGAAATCCGCCTCGAGGTCAATGGCGAGACCCGCCAGCGTGGCGACCTTGCGGACATGATGTGGAAGGTGCCGGCAATCATCGCCAACCTGTCGACGCTCGTCGGTCTTGCGCCAGGTGACCTGATCTACACCGGAACGCCGTCCGGTGTCGGCCCGTTGCAACGCGGCGACCGGCTGGCTGGCCGCATCGCCGGTGTCGGCACGCTCGCCGCGCGCATCGTCTGAACGGCTGGAGGGCTTACTGCGGCCGCTTGTCGATGACGCGCTGGGCCTTGCCGATCGAGCGCTCGATGCCGCCGACCTCGACGATGTCGATCCTGGCCGAAATGCCGATGTAGGACTTGATGTGGTGCTGCAGGTCGAGTGCCACGAATTCCTTTTCCGGGCCGCTGGCGTACCGGAATTCCGGCTTCAATTCGACGTCGACCGTGATCGCGTCGAGATGGCCGTCGCGCGTCACCTCGATCAGGTAGTGTGGCGACAGCTTGGGTTGCCGGAGGATCAGTTCCTCGATCTGCGACGGGAAGACATTGACGCCGCGGATGATCAGCATGTCGTCGGAGCGCCCGGTGATCTTGCCGATGCGCCGCATGCTGCGCGCGGTCGGCGGCAGCAGGCGGGTCAGGTCGCGCGTGCGGTAACGGATCACCGGCATCGCCTGCTTGGTCAGCGATGTGAATACCAGTTCGCCGTGGCTGCCGTCCGGGAGCACTTCGCCCGTCGCCGGATCGATGATCTCGGGGTAGAAGTGGTCTTCCCAGAGCACGGGGCCGTCCTTGGCCTCGACGCATTCGCAGGCGACGCCAGGGCCGATAACTTCCGAGAGGCCATAGACGTCGATCGCGTCGATCCCGAAGGTCGCCTCGATCTCGCCGCGCATGGCATCGGTCCACGGCTCGGCGCCGTGCATGCCGATGCGTAGCGCCGTGCTGCGCGGATCGATCCCCTGGCGGCGGAATTCGTCGGCGATGTTGAGCATGTACGACGGCGTCACCAGGATGATGCTCGGCTTGAAGTCGCAGATCAGCTGGACCTGCTTCTCGGTCTGCCCGCCCGACATCGGGATGACCGTGCAGCCCAGGCGTTCGGCACCGTAGTGGGCCCCCAGGCCGCCGGTGAACAGGCCGTAGCCGTAAGCGACGTGGGCGATGTCGCCGCGCCGCCCGCCGGCGGCATGGATCGAGCGGGCCATCAGGTCGGACCACATGTCGATGTCGGCCTGCGTGTAGCCGACCACGGTCGGCTTGCCGGTCGTGCCGCTCGAGGCATGGACGCGCACCACCTCCTCGCGCGGCACGGCGAACATCCCGTACGGGTAGTTCTCGCGCAGGTCCTGCTTGGTGGTGAAGGGGAATTTCGCGAGGTCGGCGAGGGTGCGGAAGTCGTCCGGATGCACGCCGGCGGCATCGAACCTGGCGCGGGTGTGGGCCACGTTATCGTAGGCGTGGCGGAGCGTCGATTTCAGGCGCTCGGTCTGCAGGGCCGCGATCTCGTCGCGGCTGGCGGTCTCGATGGCGTGCAGGCCCGTTGTCATCGTCTTCTCCCCCTTGAGCCGGCGATTCTCGGGTGCGTGCGCCCGGCACCGGTTGAGGCAGATCAATTTCGAGCCTTTTTGCCGGTCGACCGCAACCGCCATGCGAAAATCGCCGCCCATGCCCTTTGCCGCCGCCCGCGGGCTGGTCGCCCACGCCCTGCCGATCCTTGTTGCCCAACTTGCCTCGATCGGCATGATGGTCGTCGATACCGTCATCCTGGGCCATGTCAGCCCCATTGACCTGGCTGCCGTGGCGATTGGCGGCGGCATCCACATCTCGGTCGTTTTCGCGCTGGTCGGCATCGTACAGGCGGTCGCACCGGTCGTTGCCCGTCTGCATGGGGGAGGGCGTGACCAGGAAGTCGCCGGTGTGCTGCAGCAGGGACTCTGGCTCGCCCTGGTCCTGGCACTGCCGGGCATTGCCTTCCTGATGCATCCGGGCGCCATGCTCGGCCTCGTGAACATGGATGCGGCCGTCGAGGCCAAGGTGCGCAGTTACCTTGCGTTGCTCGCCTGGGGGCTGCCGCCGGCGCTCGCGTACCGCACCTTTTACGCCTTCTGCAATGCGCTCGGGCGGCCGCGTGTGCTGATGGCCATCGGCGTTGCCAGTCTGGCGCTGCATGCCGTCCTCGCCTGGGGTCTGGCCTTCTCGGGCTGGACCGGGGAGGCCCTGGGCGTCGCCGGCTGTGCGCTTTCGAACGTGATCATCGCCTGGCTGGCGTGCACCTCGGCAGCGCTCTATCTCGCCCGCGGCCCGCTTGCCGCCCGCTATGGTCCATTCGCCGGCTGGCAGCCGCCGCGCTGGCAGGTCTGGAAGACGCTCCTGCGCCTCGGCCTGCCGATGGGATTTTCCAACCTGGTCGAGATCACCGCCTTTACGCTGATCGCTCTGTTCGTGGCGCCGCTCGGCGCGACCGTGGTCGCCGGCCATCGCATCGTCGCCAACCTGTCGGCGCTGGCCTACATGGTGCCGCTGTCGCTCGCCATCGCCGTCCTTGCCGCACTCGGCCAGGCGGTCGGCGCCCGCGACCGGCATCGTGCCCGCACGGTGATCGCCGCCGGGCTGTGGCTCGCCGGCGGCGCTTCCCTGCTGGTCGGCGCCACGCTCTGGCTCGCCGCAGAGCCGCTGGCCGGCGCCTATACCGACGTCCCTGCCGTGCGTGCGGTCGCGCTGACGCTGATCGGTTACGTTGCCGTCTATCAGTTCTTCGACGCCCTGCAGACGGTGGCCGGTCATGCGCTACGCGCCTATCACGTCACCTTCGTGCCGATGCTCGTGCAGACGTTCTGCTTCTGGGGCGTCGGCCTTGGCGGCGGCGCGTGGCTCTGTTACCGCGCGCCCGAGCCGCTGGGCGTCGCGGGCTTCTGGCTGGCCGCGGTGATCAGCCTGGTGCTCGCCGCGGCATTACTCGGGCCACTGCTGTGGCGAGTGGTCCGCGAACACGAAAAGTCTCTGTAATTATGAATTTTTGCCCTATTTCCTTATGGCGCGTGTGTTAATATCGCGCGTTCCAATTCCGTATCACCGGGTGGGCCGGAGCAGAGTCCGGTGACCATCCATTGCTCGCAACTCAACTAAACGCAAGGAAAGCGCATGAAAATCCACGAATATCAGGGCAAGCAAATCCTGAAGAAATTCGGCGTCAACGTTCCGCGCGGGATCCACTGTACGACCGTCGATGACGCAGTCAAGGCAGCGGAAACCCTGGGCGGCAAGATTTGGGTAGTCAAGGCCCAGATTCACGCGGGCGGCCGCGGCAAGGGCGGCGGCGTCAAGGTCGCCAAGTCGCTGGATGAAGTGCGTCAATACGCCGGCCAGATCCTCGGCATGCAGCTGATCACGCACCAGACCGGTCCGCAAGGCCAGAAGGTCCGCAACCTGCTGATCGAGGAAGGCGCCGACATCCAGCACGAATACTACGTTGCCGCGCTGACCGACCGCGCCACCCAGTCGGTGGCGATGATGGCCTCCTACGAAGGCGGCATGGACATCGAGGAAGTTGCCCACAAGACTCCGGAAAAGATCATCAAGGTCTTCGTCAATCCGCTGGTCGGCCTGACCGACGAGCAGGCGCTGACCCTCGCCAAGGGCATGGGCATGCCGGAAGGCTCGATCGCGCAGTGCGTCGACACCCTGAAGAAGCTCTACACCTGCTACATGGAAACCGACGCCTCGCTGGCCGAGATCAACCCGCTGATCCATCAGGGCGACGGCACCGTCAAGGCGCTCGACGCCAAGTTCAACTTCGATTCGAACTCGCTCTACCGCCAGGACGAGATCGTCGCCATGCGCGACCTCGACGAAGAAGACCCGGACGAACTCGAAGCCTCCAAGTTCGACCTCTCCTACATCTCGCTCGACGGCAACATCGGCTGCCTGGTGAACGGTGCCGGCCTGGCCATGGCGACCATGGACACGATCAAGCTGTTCGGCGCCGAGCCGGCCAACTTCCTCGACGTCGGTGGCGGTGCCACGACCGAGAAGGTCACCGAAGCGTTCAAGATCATGCTCAAGAACCCCAAGGTCAAGGGCATCCTGGTCAATATCTTCGGCGGCATCATGCGTTGCGACACCATCGCCACCGGCGTCGTCGCCGCTGCGCGCGAGACGCATCTCTCCGTCCCGCTGGTCGTCCGCATGAAGGGCACCAACGAAGACCTCGGCAAGAAGATCCTGGCTGAATCCGGCCTGCCCATCATCTCCGCCGATTCCATGGCCGAAGCCGCCACCAAGATCGTCGCCGCGGTCAAGTAAGGAGCACCCAGAATGTCCATCCTGATCAACAAAGACACCAAGATCATCACCCAGGGGATCACCGGAAAGACCGGCCAGTTCCACACCGAGAAGTGCATCGAGTACGCAAACGGCAAGAACTGCTTCGTCGCCGGCGTGAACCCCAAGAAGGCCGGCGAGAAGATCTTCGACGTGCCCATCTTCGGTTCCGTCAAGGAAGCTGCCGCGCAAACCGGCGCCACCGTCTCCGTCATCTACGTGCCGCCCCCGGGCGCCGCTGCCGCCATCTGGGAAGCCGTCGAGGCCGACCTCGACCTGGCCATCTGCATCACCGAAGGCATCCCCGTCCGCGACATGCTGATGGTGCGCAACAAGATGAAGGAAAAGGAAGCCAAGGGCGGCAAGAAGACCCTGCTGCTCGGCCCGAACTGCCCCGGCCTGATCACTCCGGACGAAGTCAAGATCGGCATCATGCCCGGCCACATCCACAAGAAGGGCCGCATCGGCGTCGTCTCCCGTTCCGGCACGCTGACCTACGAAGCCGTCGGCCAGCTGACCGAACTGGGCCTCGGCCAGTCGTCCGCCGTCGGCATCGGTGGCGACCCGATCAACGGCCTCAAGCACATCGACGTCATGAAGATGTTCAATGACGATCCGGATACCGACGCCGTCATCATGATCGGCGAAATCGGCGGCCCGGACGAAGCCGAAGCCGCAATGTGGTGCAAGGCCAACATGAAGAAGCCGATCGTCGGCTTCATCGCCGGTGTCACCGCGCCGGCCGGCAAGCGCATGGGCCACGCCGGCGCCCTGATCTCGGGCGGTGCCGATACCGCCGATGCCAAGCTCGCCATCATGGAAGAGTGCGGCTTCACCGTGACGCGCAACCCGTCGGAAATGGCCAAGCTGCTCAAGGCCTTGCTGTAATATCGGGCCATTGCCCAAACTCGAAAGGCGGGCCGCGTGCCCGCCTTTTTCATTTTCCGGTCCCGTATGGAACTCGACCTCACTTCCACCGTCTTCTGGATCGCTGTCGGCCAGATCATCCTGATCGACATCGTGCTGTCCGGCGACAACGCCGTGGTGATCGCACTGGCTTGCCGCAACCTGTCGCCAGAGCAACGCAGGAAGGGCATCTTCTGGGGTGTCGCCGGTGCCATCGGCCTGCGTGTCGTGCTCACGGCCTTTGCGGCGGTGGTCATGAACCTGCCCTGGCTGAAAGCGGTCGGTGCCCTGCTGCTCCTGTGGATCGCCGTCAAGCTGATGGTGCCTGGCGAGGAGGAGGGGCACGACATCGAGGCTTCGTCTAATCTTTGGGGAGCAGTCAAGACCATCATCGTCGCCGACTTCGTCATGAGCCTCGACAACGTCATCGCGGTGGCCGGGGCGGCGCACGGCAGCCTGGCGCTGCTCCTGTTCGGGCTGGCCTTCAGCATCCCACTCATCGTCTGGTCGAGCCAGCTCATCCTGCGCTGGATGGAGCGCTGGCCCTGGATCGTCCTGCTCGGCGCCGGATTGCTCGGCTATGTCGCAGGCCAGATGCTGTTTACCGATCCCGGCGTGCTGGGGCTGCTGCCGCCGCTGCCCGGCTGGTCGGCCAAGGCAGCGGGCGCTGTCGGTGCGGTGATCGTCGTCATCGTCGGTCGCTGGCTGGAGCGGCGCATGCTGGCTCGCCAGGACGTGACCATCGTCTAGGAATTTCCATGGCGCTCTTTCTTTCGGAAAACGACGTCCAGCAGGTGTTGACCGCAACCATGGCCATCGAGGCCGTGGAATCAGCGCATCGCGACTTGTCGCTCGGGTTGGCGCAGGACACGCCGCGCGCCCGCACGCGCCTCCCGCAGACGGTGCTGCACATCCTGCACGGCGCCCTGCCGGCCCAGGGTGTCCTCGGCTACAAGGCCTACACCAGCAACCGCAGCGGCAACCGCTTCTATGTGCACCTCTTCGATGCGGTCAGCGGCAGCCACATCGCTGTCGTCGAGGCAGATTTCATGGGCATGATGCGCACCGGTGCCGCCAGCGGCGTTGCTGCCCGCGCGCTGGCCAGGCCGGGCGCCCGCGTCGCGGGCGTGTTCGGTGCCGGCTGGCAGGCCGAGGGTCACGTGCGCGCCTTGTGTGCGGCGCTGCCGCTCGAGCGGATCAAGGTCTTCGCGCGCAATGCCGAGCGCGTCGCCGATTTCTGCCGGCGCATGGGCGAGGCGACGGGCGTTGCCGTCGAGCCGGCGGCGACCCCGGAGGCGACGGTGCTTGGCAGCGACTTGGTGGGTACCGTGACGACCGCTGCCGAGCCGCTGTTTGACGCTGCCTGGCTGGAGCCGGGCGCGCACATCAACGCGGCCGGGTCGAATGCCCTGATTCGCAGGGAGCTATCCGAGGCGACGCTCAAGCGGTGCGACGTCATTGTCGTCGACTCGGTGCCCGCGGCACTGGCCGAGGCCGGCGATCTGCTGCCGCTGCTCGAGAAGGGGCGGCTGCATGCCCGCCAGCTGGTCGAATTGGGCGATGTGCTCACCGGCAGGGCCGCCGGACGGACGTCGGACGAGCAGATCACGGTATTCGAGTCTCAGGGCATGGCGATCCAGGATCTCGCGGTGGCGTTGCGCGTGGTCGCCACCGCGCGCGAGCGGGGCCTGGGAACCGAGGTGCCGCTGCAGTAGCGGGGCCTTACATCGGCGCCGCCGCCGTGGCATGATTGCCGGGTAGCCAAGGGGAAGGGCAGGCATGGCGAGACTGATACTCTCGATGGATGGTCTGGTGCTCAAGGAAATCCCGCTCGACAAGGAGCGGATGAGCATCGGGCGCAAGGCGCACAACGATATCCAGATCGACAATCTGGCCATATCCGGCGAACATGCCGCCATCGTCACCATCCTCAACGATTCCTTCCTCGAAGACCTCGACAGCACCAACGGAACCCTGGTCAACGGGCAGCGCATCACCAAGCACGCGCTCAAGAACAACGACGTCATCGAGCTCGTCAAGTACCGCCTCAAGTACATCGCCGACGATGTCGCCGGGGCCCAGCCGGGGGGTGAGGCGTTGCGTGCGGCCCGTCCGGCAGCCCCGCCGCAGGTGCGCCCGCCCACCTTCGCGGAGGCCCAGGTGACGACGCCGCGACCGGCGCCGGCGCCGGCCAGCATGCCGCAGGCCAGCATCCGCATCGCCAGCGGACCGCTCGAAGGCAAGGTGCTGGAACTCGTCAAGGCGCTGACCTCGCTCGGCAAGCCGGGCGTCCAGGTTGCCGTCGTTGCCCGGCGTACCGAGGGTGTTTTCCTGACCCACGTCGAAGGCGGTGGCTACCCGACGGTGAACGGCGTGCCGATCGGCAGCGAGCCGCATCCCCTGAAGAGCGGCGACATGCTGGAGATCGCCGGCGTGAGCATGGAAGTGTCGATCGTCCCCTGAAAACGACGCTGACGAGAAGTTCGGCGCGCAATACTTCACGAAACGATTGCGCGGCTGCGGATATCCTGCCTAACATTGCCAACCGCAGGCGGTGCCGGATGTGCCGGCGGAGTGCGGGAACGATCACGAAACTATGACCATCAAGCTCACAGTCCTCGGGTGTAGTGGCGGCATCGGCGGTAGCCGCATGCGGACCACGGCGCTGCTCGTCGATGATGACGTGCTCGTCGACGCCGGCACGGGTGTGGCCGATCTCGACCTCGACGCCCTGGCGCGCATCGACCACCTGTTCGTGACGCACGCCCATCTGGATCATATTGCCTGCCTGCCGCTGATGATCGATTCGGTCGGTGACCGCCGCAGCGCTCCCCTGGTCGTGCATGCGATTCCCGAAGTTCTCGATGCCTTGCGCAGTCATATCTTCAACCACGCGATCTGGCCGGATTTTTCGCGCATTCCTTCTGTCTCGGCGCCGTTCCTGCGCTATGAACCCTTGGAAATCGGGCAGCCGGTTTCGCTCGGCGGGCGCCGCTTTACGGCACTGCCGGTCACGCATACGGTTCCGGCGGTCGGCTACCGCATCGACTCTGGGGATGGCAGCCTTGTTTTCTCCGGCGACACCGGACCGTGCAGCGCCTTCTGGGCCGCCGTGAACGACATCGCCAACCTGCGCCACCTGATCGTCGAGTGCGCCTTCCCGATTGCGGAATGCGAACTCGCCTATCGCTCCAAGCACCTGTGCCCGGATTCGCTCGTTCTGGAACTGTGCAAGCTCCACCGTGCGTGCGACCTTTACCTGACCCACCTCAAGCCGAGCCAGATGGAGGTCACGATGACCGAGATCGAAGAGCGCCTGGGACAGTTCCAGCCGCGCATGCTGAGGAACGGGCAGGTTCTGGAGTTTTAGGCGGCTTTCTCTTCATGCGACCCCGACATTGTCCGGACGCACCGCAAAACCCAAATAAATGAATTTCCACCTGGCGCACATCATCCCCGATCCGCGGCAGCACGGGTTAAACGGCTACCGGGAAGTAATCGATTCGGTGCAATGGGGTTTGCGTGAGCTTGGTCATGCCGCGGAATACGGCCTCAATACGCTCTCCAGTGCCGCTACCAATATTGTATTTGGTGCGCAGATGCTTCCGAACGATGTGTTGAATAGCCTGCCCGCGGAAACGATTGTCTATAACTTCGAGCAGATGAGCGGCATTGGTGTTGCAGATGTAAGGCCATGTGTGCAGACCATGGCATCCCGATTTGTCATTTGGGACTACAGCGAGGCGAATGTTGAAAAATGGCACGAATTAGGCGCTGTTAACGTTGTACTCGTCCCGGTAGGTTATGCGCCGATCTTGAATAGATTGCCTGACCCCGTGGATCAGGATATCGATGTTCTGCTTTATGGTAGCCCGGGGCAGGACCGGCTCTATGCCTTTTATCACCTTGCGGAAGCGGGTTTGACTACTGTTTTGGTGTGTGGCCTTTACGGGCAAGCACGGGACGATTTGATCGCAAGGTCCAAGCTGATCCTCAATGTGAATCTTTACTCGCATTCAAAGATTTTCGAGATCGTCCGCGTATCCTATTTGCTGGCCAATCAGAAGGCGGTTATCGCGATTGTCGATGACGACACCCGCATCGACGATGATATTCGCGCAGCGATAAAAACCTCCTCACCACAGAATCTCGTTAGCGATTGCCGTCAGCTCGTCGAAGATGCCGATTCCCGCCGACGCTTGGAGCGTGATGGGTGCGATATTTTCAGCAGGCGCGATATTCGAATCATCCTTGAGAATGCCCTGAAGGTCACCGGGCGCTGAATGGTTGCGATCAATCTTTTCCAGATATATTACGACGAGAACTCCAAGGGGGGCCTCGAGAAGGGCTACGTTCCGCTCGACAACACCGAGAACCTTAGACCTGAATGGTTCGAGTTTCATGTCATCCGTCAATTTCTGCTTGCCAATCAGCTGTCCGACAATGCCTGGTACGGATTTTTTTCTACCAAGGTGCGAGACAAGTCGACGTTGACCTACGACGAGATTCGTCGGTTTGTCGAGTTCTCGGAGGGTAAGGCGGACGTTGCGCTTATTTCTGTCGGATGGGATCAGTTATCGTTTTTTCGCAACCCGTTCGAGCAGGGTGACTTCTTCCATCCCGGCATCACTCAGTTCAGCCAATACGTTGTCGATCGCCTCGGCTACAAACTCGACCTGAAGAGGTCAATTGGTCATACGGGTAACTTTGCCTTTTCGAATTTCATCGTAGCCAAGTTGCGCTACTGGGCCGAGTGGTTACGCTTCGCCAATTTTTTCTACGACCTCGTTGAGAATTGGCAGGGTGGAGTTCCCGATGTGATCCGGGGCGATACCCGTTACCTGACGGATCATGCCGCCGAGGCTCCGTTTCGCACATTTATTCAGGAGCGCATGCCTTTCGTGATTCTCGTTTCCGGGGGTTACCGGACGACCACCTATGCGTTGCATGATAGGTTGAGAATATATGACGAAATTTTTGTTCCTGGCGATGAGACGCGGGCGGCTCTTGTCGAATGCGACCGTCATAAGAGAGCGTATCTGGCAACAGGAAACCGCGAATTCCTGGAGCTGTATTACCAAGCCCGTGCCTCGGTTCCTTTCAAGTTCCCGGAAATGTTGTCGGGTCGCGAACCGGAAACCTCTGCGGGGTCGCTTGTTCCCTCTACCATTTGATTGCACATGCCCGCTATGGAAGTTATCGATTTGATCAGCGCAACTCGGCTTTCCGAGGATGAGTTTTGGGAAAAGTCGGCGCTCGGCATTTCGCTAAGGCGAATGGCAGATGATCCGCGCTATTTTCCGAGGATTGCCTTCGAGAACACCGAGGGTTTGGCGGCAATCTACAACACGTATCTCGAGGAGCCCTCGCATAACGACATTGTGGTGTTCATTCACGATGATGTATGGCTGGACGACTGCTTTTTTGCCGACCGCATCATTGAGGGCCTAACGCATTTCGATGTGGTCGGCGTGGCAGGTAATGCCCGGCGCTTGCCGCGGCAACCGGCATGGGCTTTCGATACCCTCGATCTGCAATGGGGGGATCGGGCGACGCTGAGTGGTGCGGTAGCCCACGGGGAAGCGGCGTGGGGTTCGATACTGCAATTTGGTCCATCTCCAAGGGAGTGCGAGTTGCTCGACGGGGTGATGCTGGCGGCGCGGCGATCTTTGCTGCGTGGCGCGAAAATCGGTTTCGATCCACGGTTCGATTTCCATTTTTACGACATGGATTTTTGCCGGGTCGCACGCAGCAAGGGACTGCGCATTGGTACCTGGCCGATCGCGCTGACGCACCAGAGTCGCAGCGCGTTCGGAACGGAGGGGTGGCGCAGGGGCTATGACCGCTATATCGGGAAGTGGGGTGATTGAGGAGTGTGTGTCGGTGCATGTCGCCCTGGTGACGATTTTTGTCACTGTGCGCTTCGGTTCATTGCTCTGCCGAGTTGGCTCCTTTGGTAATTGCATGGAAATCAATCGGTTGTGTTGCGCTGTTGCGCTTCGGTTTGGCTGCCCGGGCTGGCATGGAACTTGTTTAACAACACGTCAGCGGTTTTCCGCTCTTTTCGCGAAAAAAGGAGATTTACATGAAACGGATTCAACAAGGCTTTACGCTGATCGAACTGATGATCGTTGTGGCGATCATCGGCATTCTGGCGGCCATCGCGCTGCCGGCTTACCAGGACTACACCGTCCGCTCCAAGGTTAGCGAACTCATGCTCGCCGTCTCGGCCGGCAAAACGCCGGTGGCCGAGTATTACCAGATCAAGGGTTCGTTGCCGCCCGTTGGTTCGGTCAGCATCGACTCTCAAAGCTCCAACTACGTGAGCGCGGTTACGTGGACCGGTACGGCGATTCTCGGTACTGCCGCCACCGCCAACATGGGCAATTCGGCCGCAGACGCTGCGCAGATCAACCTGTTTCCGCAGTCCACCGCTGGCAATGCCGTGCTCAACTGGACCTGTGGTCCTGCGGGTACCAAGCAGATGCCGCGCAAGTACCTGCCGGCTTCCTGCAAGTAATTCTCAACCGTTCTTGAAAAATGCCCCGCTCGGGGCATTTTTTTTGTCGTATCTACGTACGAAGGTTTCTGATCCGCCCAGAGTAATGCAATGTTCAGGCGTCCGTCGGCGTTTCTGCTTCTGCTCGGTATCCTTCTCTGCCTGATTTATGCTGCAGGGTTATACGGTGGCTTCTTTTTTGATGACACGGCCAATCTCCTGTTATCCGACGGGGTGCGCCTTGGCCGACTGGATTTTGGGAGCCTGAGCGCTGCATGGCACAGTGGTGCGGCGGGCTTGGGGGGGCGCCCGCTGGCGCAACTGACCTTCGCCTTGGGATTCTACGTTTCCGGATTTGATCCCTTCGCGTTCAAATTAACCAATCTTGCCATCCACTGGGGGAACGCCTGCCTGGTGTTCATGTTGGCAACTCGGGTTGGCGTTTCCCTGGGGTTGTGCGAACGAGGTGCTGCACGGGGGGCCATGGTTTCGGCCGCCCTTTGGGCCCTGCATCCGCTACAGCTGACTACCGTGCTGTTCGTTGTCCAGAGAATGACCAGCTTGTCGGCCTTGTTCGTTCTCGGCGGCCTGCTACTGCATCTGGCCGGACGGGAGCGCAGCGGTTGGACGAGGCCAGCCTGCCTGGCAACAGCGTGGTTGATTTGCTGGCCGCTGGCCTGTTTCTCCAAGGAAACAGCCATTCTTTTTCCGTTTTATGTGCTGGTTTGGGAGGTCTTCGTGCGCCCGAGGCAGACCGGAGCGTTCGATCGCGGCGCGTGGGCAATTATTGTGGGTGTGGTACTGTCGTCCATCGTGGCGTTAGGCTATCTGGTGTCGGATTCCGGTGCCTGGTTATGGGCCGGCTACGATTTCCGCCCATTCACGTTGACTGAACGTCTGCTCACACAGGCTCGGGTGATCTGGTTCTATCTGGGTCTGATTTTCTTCCCCCGCAACAGTGTCCTCGGTCTTTATCACGACGACTTCGGTCTGTCCGGCGCCTTCCTCGAGCCCTGGACGACGCTTCCCGCGATCTTGGGGATTCTCGCGCTCGTCATGGGCGCCTGGCGTATCCGCAAAGCGCAGCCAGTCGTGGCCTTCGCGCTCGCCTGGTTCCTCTTCGGGCATCTGGTGGAATCGACGGTATTGCCGCTGGAGCTCGCCTATGAGCATCGCAACTATCTCCCGTCGGTTGGCATCGCGATCGCCATTGGAGTGCTGATATCTCGGGCGGTGTCTGCTGGCGGAGGAATCAAACGAATACTGTTTTTGGCGACGGGAGTGCTAGTGGTAACGCTTTCGGCGACGACGGCGGCGCGGGCCTATCAGTTCGGCGATGACCTGCGGCGAACCCAAACCGAGGCGCTGAATCATGAATCGTCGCCCCGGGCTCAATACGAAGCCGGGCTGGTGTTGATGTCGATTGCCGGCGCAACGTCAGCTGATGCGGCTTTGCCTGCCTACGCAGCCGCGCGCCACCATTTCAAACGGGCGATGGCGCTTGATCCGGCGATGAAATCTGCCGGACTCGGGATCATTCGTCTCGATTGCCTGCAAGGACAGCAACCCTCGGCGGCAATGCTCGATGAAATCGTCTTGCGCCTGACATCGAAGCCCTTTGCGCCCGGGGATACCGGATTCTTCTTCAGCTTGAAGGAACTAGGTGCCGGCCATGCGCCGTGTCCCGGGCGAGTTGCGATCGATACATTGTTCCAGGCCGGTACCGGGAGCGCGCGTGTTGCACCCCAGTTCAAAGCACGGATTCATTCCTGGCATGCGGATTACCTTTGGCTGGTCGCTCGCGACAGGGCGGCAGCACTCTCGGCAATCGATCAATCGCTGGCACTGGTTCCGTGGAACGCTAGCAACCGCCTCAAGCGCGCGCAATTGCAGTACCTCGGTGGCGAGGATGAACGCGAGGCAGCTGTTCAGGAGATGCGCCAGCTACTTTCTGCACGCCTCCTTCCGTCCGAACGGGCATTGGTCACGCAACTGCTGGCAGCTGCTCCCGGAGCGCCGTCAGGACGGTAGGTTTGAACTCCCCAGCCTAGCGCACCAATTGCGCCAGAGGTCGCGAATGGTTGCCTCGAAATTGTGAGCGAAGCGCTCAGCATCGAATATCGGTGATCCGAGGACCTGCGCGCGTTGCCGTGCCCGCAGTTCAGTGCGGCGGTCAAGGGCGCCGGCGAATGCGACGGCCTTCTCGAAATACTCCTCTTCACTGTTTGCTATCCAGTCCTGGAGGCCGGTGTTGGCCAGCAGTCCGACTCCCTGTCGGGAGAGGAAGCGATGCCCGGCAAGGGTCAGCACGGGAACGCCCATCCACAGAGCCTCCGCCGTGGTCGTTCCGCCAGTATAGGGAAAGGGGTCGAGCGCGATGTCAATGTCGTTGTAGGCCTCGAGATATTGCTTGCGCGGGACACCGCGCTTCAGAATCAGGCGATCCGGGTCGATGCCCTTTTCACCGAAGCGCTGGCGCCAGGTGCGCTGATTTTCTTCTTCCTGGAACATGCCGGCCATCAGGCAGAGCTTGCTGCCGGGCACAGCCTTGAGAATTCTTGCCCACAAGCTGATAACGCCATCGTTCAGCTTGGTCAGGTTATTGAAGCAGCCGAATGTCACGAAACCATTGGCAACTGCAGGCGGCGGCCCGACCACGACATCGTCCTTGGGCGGCGTGAAGCAGAGCCGCGTTTGGGGCATGCGCACAATCTTCTCGGTGAAATACCGCTCCTGCGATTCCGGCAGGGTCCAGGGATCGGCGATCAGGTACTCGATCTCGGCAACGCCGGTTGTGGCGAAGAAGCCAAGCCAGGTCACCTGTACTGGCGCCGGGCGCCAGGCGAACATCGGCATGCGGTTGTGAAGCGTGTGCCCTGAAAGGTCGATCAGGATGTCGATGCCGTCCTGCCGTATCAGTTCGCCTGCGGCCTTGTCGGGGAGGCCGAGCAGCGAACGCCAGCCGGCGAATGCCGATTTAAGCCTGGCAGTCAGTGCATCGTCGGTGTGCGAGTTCGAATAGGCGAAGAGCTTGAGATTGGGCGATTTGCACAATGCGTGAATGACATTGTCGAGGAAGAAGCCGACCGGATGCTCCCACATGTCCCCCGAGACGAAACCGATATTCAGGGGACGCTCTGGCAGCGGCGAGTTTTCCCAATGGTCGAACCGGTTTGTCGCCTTGCGCGTAACCAGTTCTCCGTAGCGCCTGGCCTCGGCCAGAAGGGCTTCCGGGGTCTGGTCGCTCAGATAGTTGTGGAGAAAGATCAGCGTACTTTGTGCTGTAAGGTGCTGTGGCTCGGACTTGATCGCATCCTGGAGTACCTCGAGTGCCTGATCGAGTTTACCGAGCGTGGCATAGCCCATGCCAAGGTTTATTTTCGCGTCGATATTTTCCGGATCCAGCCGAATGGCGGTTTCAAATGCCTCCGTTGCCTCGATCGGGCGGCAAACCTGCCAAAGCGTTATCCCGAGATTGATGTGGGCCTGGACATGCTCGGGATTCAGTTCCAGCGCACGGCGATAGTTCTCTATTGCCAGATCGAGGCGGCCAAGAAGGTTGAGTACCCCGGCCAGATTTCCATAGGCAATGGCAGAGTCCGGTTGCAGGCGAATCGCGGTTCGAATGGATTCCGCGGCTTCCTGAAGGCGGCCTAGTTTCTGGAGGGCATTGCCCAGGTTGCTGTGCGCTATCGATGATTGTGGGTGAAGCTCTGCGAGTTCCCGAAATATCGTGGCCGCCGCTTCGGACTCATCCATTTTGAGCAATACGTTCCCGAGTTCATTGCGTGCTTCGAAGAAAGCGCCGTCGATATCGACGGCTTTCCGGAAGTACTCTGCGGACTCCTCATACTTGTTTTGCGCTTGCAGGCAGCATGCGATGCCGTAGTAGGAGAGGGGCAGTTCCCCCTCCTTTCCGAGCGCCAGGCGGTAGGCTGCGATAGCCTCGTCGAAGCGTTCCAGAGACGCCAAGGCGGCAGCCAGATTTCTGTGGGCCTGTGGTGAGCCTGGATCGCGTTCGACCGCTGCGCGCAATTCCGTGATCAGTGTTTCGTCCTGCCCCAATTCGATGGAAGTCTGAATGTAACCTTGCAGGGCAGGCTGGAATTCTGGCTTGCGACCAAATACGCCGCGGTAATGATCGAGGGCTTCGGCGGGAAGACCTCTATTGCGTAGCGAAGTCGCCAGGTTGCAACGGACTTCGTCGTATTCGGGCTGACTCACGAGAACGTGACGATGGCAGGCGATGGCTTCATCGAAACGGCCGGACTCGTCGAACACGTAGCCCAGGGCAACATGCGCCTCGGTAAAATCGGGTTTGCGGTCGATGGCGCTTCGATAGCTGGCGATAGCACTGTCGAAATCACCAACTTGAACGTAGGCATTGCCGATATTGAAATAGGCTGCGGCATAGGCATCGTCGAGTTCGATTGCCTGCCGGTAGGCGGCGATCGCTTCGACTGTTTCGCCTCTGGCCAGATGAACGTTGCCGAGATTGAGTCTAGCGCGTGCCAGACCCGGGCATAGTTTCGCGGCCGACTGGTACAGGGTCATTGCCTCATCCAGTTTGCCTTCCTCCTCGAGGGCATTGCCCTGATCGATCAGGCGAATTGCTTCCGGGGAGTCGGTAGTTTCCGGGCTCGCGGAATGCGGTGCATCGGTCTTTTTGCGAAATCGGTCGAAGAAGCCCACGCTAAGGTATCCGGTCAAATTTTGTTAGACTCCGCCGGTCGGGCATGGCGCAGTGGGCGTCCAGGCCAGCGTAACCGGTGGGATGAACGATGGTGGCGAGATGTTACTAGATTGGTTCGATGCGAGCGAAGCGGTTTCCTATGCCGAAGGCCTTGTCGGCAAGATCAATGCCCTGAAGGAAAGTGGATCCGGAAAGGGCTGGCGGCCTGAAAAGAGCGAAAAGGCGCTTACGGAGAAATTCGAAAAGCTCATCAACGATGCGCGCATCTTTGCCAAGGGCCGTCGCCTCAACGTCTACAAAAAGGCCAAATTCCTGAATGCGGTCAAATGGGGTTTGCGCGAGACCGGGAACGACGATGCCTTTGTGGACAAGGTTGTTTCGGTTTTGACCGTGGCTATCAATGGTTGAGTCGGCTGGACTGGCAGGGAGCCGGTGAGCGTTCCGCAAAGCCTCTCGGTCGTCATCCCGGCGCGCAACGAGGCGGCGGGGTTGCGGCGGATTCTGCCGCCGCTCGTCGGGTTGCTGCCCGATGCGGAAATTATCGTGGTCGATGACGGTTCAGACGACGATACGGCTGCAGTTTGCGCCGAGTTTCCGGTGCGGCGCCTGCGCCACCACTACCCGCTGGGCAATGGCGCCGCGATCAAGGCGGGCGCCCGGGCGGCTACCGGAGAGGTCATCGTCTTCATGGACGCCGACGGGCAACACCAGCCTGAAGACATCCCGCAGCTGCTCGCGAAGTTCGCCCAAGGCTACGACATGGTCGTCGGTGCCCGCGAATCGGGTTCGCATGCTGGTGCACACCGTGCCGTTGCCAATGACCTCTTCAGCCGTTTCGCGAGCTGGATGGTCATGCAGACCGTCGAGGATCTCACCTGCGGTTTCCGTATTGTCCGTGCCGACAAGTTCCGCAAATTTCTCTACCTGCTGCCCAACGGATTCTCGTATCCGACCACGATCACGATGAGCTTCTTCCGGGCGGGCTACAGCATCGCCTACGTACCCATCCACACACCGCGGCGCATCGGTACCAGCCACATACGCCCTTTGCGGGATGGCGTCCGCTTCCTGCTCATCATCATCAAGGTCGGCACGCTCTATTCGCCGCAAAAGCTCTTTTTGCCGGTGAGCGCCGGTTTTTTCCTGACCGGGCTGGCCTACTACGGCTACACGTTCTCGACCGCCGGGCGCTTCACCAACATGAGCGCACTGATGTTCATCTCCGCCATCCTCACCTTCCTGATCGGCATCGTGTCCGAACAGATATCCGCGCTGCACTACAAGGGCATGGATGATGGCGAGGGTCCGCATTGAACAGCCCGGAAGGGGATACGTCGACGATCAGCGTGTTGATGGCGTCGACTTCCTTTCCTGCCGACGCGGACGATTGGCGCGGCCGCTTCATCCACGACATGGCCGCGGCCATTGGCGCTTCCGGAAACGTCGACCTTTCCCTTTGGGCTCCACCCGGTACCTTGCCTGACCATGTCGCTTCCGCTCTCGGCGCCGGAGATGCAGTCTGGTTGAAAGGACTGGCAGAGAGTGGGGGTATCGCGCACCTGCTGCGCCGGCGTCCGTTGGCTGGCTGCCTCGCCGGCATCAGACTGGTGCGTCGACTGAACCGGGCCTGTGTCGATTTCGCCGGTTCCAGGCGGTCGACCGTGGCGCACGTGAATTGGCTGCAGAATGCCTTGTCGCTGCGCGGCACAGGCTTGCCGGCCCTGATCACGGTGCTCGGCAGCGATCTTGGCCTGCTGCGCCTGCCCGGCATGACGGCGCTGGTTCGCTCCGCACTGCGCGGTCGGCGCGCGATCCTCGCGCCCAATGCGGAATGGATGCTTCCGGAACTACACCGCCGCTTCGGTGACCTGGCAGAAGTTCGGGCCATCCCTTTCGGCCTACACGAGCGCTGGTTTGCCGTCGAGCGTCAGCCTGGAGCATCGGCCAGCGGCGACTGGCTGATGGTGTCGCGCGTGACGCGGGCCAAGCTCGGCCGTTTGTCTGACTGGGGCCATGCGCTGTTCGGGGATGGCCGCAGACGGCTGCACCTGATCGGCCCGGCGCAGGAGTCGATCGACTTGCCGGCATGGGCGATCCGCCACGGGCCAGCCACGCCGGAGGTGCTGGCGCGGGAATGGTTTCCGCGCGTTCAGGGCCTGCTTACGCTGAGTACTCATGACGAGGGGCGTCCGCAGGTAATGATGGAAGCGATGGCCGCCGGACTTCCGGTCGTCGCTACCGATCTTCCCGGGCATTGCGATCTTGTCCGCGATGGCCAAACGGGATTCCTGGTGAGGTCGGTAGCTGAAGCCGAAACAGCCATGGCGCGTCTTGATGATTCCGCCCTCAACATGACAATGGGGGCTGCTGCACGGGATTGGGCAACGGCGGAGATCGGATCCTGGCCCGATACGGCTGGTCAGTATTGTCGGGCGTATGCCGAACTCCTGGGGCGGCCCTGATGGTTGGCAATCGCGTGTGCGCTGCCGTCGTTGCGTTTCATCCGGATGCGGAATTTGAATCGCGAATCGCGGTGGTGCTCCCCCAAGTCGAGCATCTGCTCGTAATCGACAATACACCGGAGTCAGCACGTACGCGGCGAATTCAGCTGCCGGTTGTGGAAGGACAATCTGCGCACTTGATTGAAAACGCTGACAACGCCGGCCTTGGCTCGGCACTCAACCAGGCCCTGGATTTCGCTCAAGGCGAAGGATTCGACTGGTTGCTGACGCTCGATCAGGATACGCGGTGCTACGGTGATCAGGTGATCACTCTCCTGGAAGCGGTTGCGCAAGCCCGGCCGGCCGTGGTCGGCAGCAACTATCTGGATACGCGAAACGGTTTGACGAAAGTTCCTGTGAGCGGTGCAGGCGCATTTGTTTGCCAGAAGACAGTCATCACCTCCGGCAGTTTGATCGACGTGCGGTTTGCCGCAGCCATCGGCGGCTTTAGAGCGGATTATTTCATCGACCAGATCGACCATGAGTTCTGCCTCAGGGCCCGAGCGAAGGGTGGGGGGGTGGTCATTTGCCGCAAACCGGTGATGGAACACAGCGTCGGCGAGGAGGGGGGCGTCCGCCTGCCGTTGCTGGGCAGGTTGCCAAACAGCTCGCCGCTGCGAAAGTACTATGTGGCCCGAAACTCCCTCGTAACCATTGCCAATTACTGGCGCTCCGATTCCGACTGGTGCCTGCGGCGTGCGGTAAGGCTGTTTCTTGGGGTGCCGTTGATGGCATTGTGCGAACGCCAGGGCTGGCCAAAATTTCGCGCTTTCCTCGCCGGGGTGGCCGACGCCACTCGCGGCAGGATGGGGCCGTGCCGGCATTCATTCAAATGACGAGCTTCGGGTAATGCGGTGATTCCAAGAGCGGTCAGGTTATTCCGTGCCGGGGGGCTGGCTGCCGTGCTACGAGCCAGCAGGTCCCGAATGCTAAGCATGTTTGCCAAGCCTTCGAGATCCTTCCTGATGTTCGGGGATTGCTTTGCTGGCAAAGCCGGCATCGAGGTCGGCGGGCCCAGCCAGGTTTTTTCGAAGAAGGGGATATTCCCGGTCTATCCGCTGGTCGGATCGCTGGATAACTGCAATTTCTCGGCTGCAACGGTCTGGGACGGAAAGGTTCCGGCGGGCTGTGGCTACCGCTTCGATCCAGGGAAGCCAGCTGGCCGGCAGTATGTGGCGGAAGCGACAGACATGAGCGGTCTGTCATCAAATGCCTACGACTTTGTACTTTCCTCGCATATGCTGGAACACACGGCTAACCCGATTCGGGCATTGCTGGAGTGGAAGCGCTTGTTGAAGGAAGGCGGGCTTCTGGTTCTGCTGCTACCGGACCGCGAACTAACATTCGACCACAGGCGCCCCGTCACGCCATTCGCGCACTTGATCGACGATTACAAGGCCAATGTTGCGGAAGATGACCTCACCCATTTGCCGGAAATTCTGACGCTTCATGACCTGGCGCGGGATCCGGAAGCGGGCGGCCCGGAAGCATTCGAGTTGCGCTGCCTGAAGAACATCGAGAACCGCTGCCTTCATCACCATGTATTTGACATGGAACTAGCGATGTCCCTTGTCGAGTATGCCGGCTTCAGGAGGAAAGCTTCAGAATCGGTAGCGCCTCACCATCTCTTGCTGGTGGCACAAAAATGACCGGCCAGTAACTCAGCCCATTTGTAACCATCGCACCGTCCGGCTGAGCCCATCGGCGAAAGTCGTGTGTGGTCGCCAATCAAGAAATTCGGCGGCTTTAGAGATGTCCAGAACGCTGATTGGAACATCGAATCCCCGGGCAGGCAGATGGGCCCTCCTAACAGTGGTGCCAAGCAAGGTCTCGATGGCATCGAGAATCTGATTCAGGCTCTGGCCCGCTCCACTGCCGATGTTGAAGACGCCGCTGGGCCCGGTGTAGGCAAGAGCCTTTGTCATCGCCGTTACGGCATCGCCGACATAGAAGTAGTCGCGTACAACAGAGCCGTCACCCCAGATCGTAATTTCCTCGTTGCGCAGGGCCTTGTCGAGAAAGACGGCGACGGCGCCCTGGTCAGCTGCGATACGCTGGCGCTCACCGAAGGGATTGGCCAGGCGCAGAACGCAATAATCCATACCGTACAGCCGATCAAACAGGCTCAGATATTTTTCGATGGCGAGTTTCCCGATTCCGTAAGAGCAGATGGGTTCCGTTGGATGGGATTCCTTGACTGGCACTGTTTGCGGTATGCCATAAACGGTGCCGCCGGATGAGATAAATATGATCTTGCGGACGCCGTTCCTTCTCGCGGCCTCCAGCATGTGAAGTGTCCCGACGACGTTCGTCTCGACGTCATAAGCCGGGTTCTCGTTGGAAGAGCGGGGCAGCGTGGTGGAGATAAGGTGATAAACGACCTCGCATCCTGCCACTGCGCGGGAAACGTCATCCTGATTAATGAAGTCTCCCTCGAACCATTCCAGCTTTGGAGTAGAGTTGGCTGAAATGAAGCGGCTCAAGTTAGGACGATCGAAGATACGGACGCAGTGACCTTGTGCCAAAAGGGCCTCACAAAGGTGAGATCCCAAGAATCCTCCGCCGCCTAGGATAAGACACTTCATTTCTGTCTGCACCGTACCTCGAGCACGCTATGGTAGATGGCTTCCAACTCGCTCACATAGGTAGAGATCGATTTGGGGGGAACCGCATTCGCTGACAATTTCTCGAGAAGTTGGCGGTCGTTGGCGAGCCGTTCGATCGCAGCGGCCAGTGCTGTGACATCACCCGGCGCGAACAGCAAGCCATTCTTCTCGTGTTCGATTACCTCGGACATTCCACCGAGATTTGACGCGATCACCGGACATCCGGCGGCCTGTGCCGAGTAGATCACCAGTGGCGTATTTTCGTACCAGATTGAAGGTACGACCAAAACATCCAGTTCGGCAAAGACCTGGCCGATCAGATCGTTTTCGAACGTTCCGCGAAAATGAATGCGTTCATCGCCATCAGCGAGGCTCCGCAATTTCTCGAAATAGGCCGGGTACAGATCTGTCCTGCCGTAGATTCTAAGTTCCAGCTGAGCTAGCGACTGCAGGCGGGTTACCGCAGAAATTAGCAAATGGGTGCCTTTGTGCTCGCTCAGGCCACCGATGAATCCGATGCGAACTCTGCCGGCTGCATCAGGGCGATGCGACTCATGCGGCTGCGGGCGGATACCGAATCGGCTGTGCACCACTTTGTCAGGGTGAAGGCCGTTTGCAACCAGCAGCTCCTCCATGAGCCGCGTTGGTACCACAACTCGATCCAACCGGTTCATTCGTTCCCTGAGAAAGCTGGCGCGTCGGTCAAGTGCGCTTACCATTGGTGAGAACCATGAGCCGGCGAACGCGCCGTGCCTAATCGCCCGGATCATCAGCGCAACCGCAGTGTGGGGCAGCCCGTTGAAAGCCTTCGCCACAGTCCGGGGCTGGTTATTCGCTACCGCGTGTTTCATGCAATTGACGCTATCTTTATCCGGGCCCCTGCATAGCGAGTTATCGGGGAGGCGAAGCTGATTGTTCGGACAAATCAGCCAAAAATCGGTGGGAGTCATTACCATTGGCACGGCAAGTTCCGCGCAAACATCGATGGCCGAGGCTGACAGCAATCCCAAGTGGAAGAAATGTGTTACGTCAGGCCGGAATTCCTTCAAGAAGCCACGAAACCATTGCGCAAAGAAAAGGTTGTTGTATTCGGCCTCGGCAACGTTCTGCTGCCCCCCCATCGCCACGGCATTGTGGTGAAACCGATGAACGCTTAGGCCATCGTATTCGTAGGTGTCGAAACGATCTGAATCATCCAAACCTGCCTTGGCAGGATAACCTGTGCAAACTGCGACTTCGTGCCCGATTCTTTGAAGTTCCTTGGCCGTGTTGAGAGTGAGGATCTCCGTGCCGGACGAGTAATCCGGTAGGAACACGTGAGTGGTAAGGAGTATTCGCACGGAAACAGACTGGGTCTGGCGCTTCTAGTTGTGCCACTTCCGGAGTTGGCCGAGCACCCACTGTCCGGCTACACGAACCGGCCTCGCATTAAGAGTGGTGCGGCCATGCTTGTAGGAGCGGATGAATGCCAGCCCTCGGGCTAAGGCTGTCGGCATCTGGCGCGGAGTGGTCAGGCGACTGTATTCGATTGCTGAAGTTGCGAGTTCCAATGCTAGTCCTGTTGGAAGCGGTTGCCGTGGGGCAGTGCGGGCAAGGTTGTGGGCACGATCGAGGATTGCTATCAGTTTTTCGATAGTCTGATCCAAAGTGAATTTCTGCTCGATACGTTGGCGACTAGAAGTGGACATGGCCTGGCATTGGCCCGGATTTTCGATCAGCTGGCGCAGAACGGCTGCGTACCTGGCAATCTCCCCTTCGCCCAAGGGAACCAGTACACCGCAGTCAGGCGTTACCAGTTCGGCTTGACCACCGATTTGCGACATTACTGGTACGACACCTGCCGCCATTGCCTCGTACAGTGCCACGGAAATTCCCTCGTACATGGATGGCATCAACAGAATGTCGCTGGCCGACAAGATCTTGAGCCACTGTGGATGCGGGACGGCACCAAGCATGGTCACGCGGCTCTTCAAACTTGATCGGCGAATTCGCTTGTCCAAGGTATTGCGCAAATCCCCATCGCCAACGATAGCGCAGTGGAAAGGGATTTTCTGGTTTGCGAGTTCCTCAAGAACTTCAAGAAGCACTTCCGGGCGCTTTTGTGCGCAAAGGCGACCACCAAAGCTAATTAGTGGAGTGTCGTCAGATATCCCCAGCCCTGCCCTTATGGCCCTCTTCGCTGCAACGGTCTCATCAGGTTCGACTTTAGTAACACCTGAGTAGCAAACCTCGATCCGTTCCGGAGATGCGCCCCGCGCAATCATCCAGTCGCGAAGGTGGCGGGTAGTGACTATGTTGAGGTCGAGCGTATCCTGATAACCGACCGCGAAGCGAGGATGTCCGCCGTTCAGCCAGTGAAGTTCCTCCACGTGACAAAGGTCTACGAAGGCTGTCATCGGGCAAGCGCTGCGCAGATACGGTAGGAGTTGGTAGCCTAGGGTGGAATGAGAGATCAGTACGGTATCAAATTGGCGCGACTGGATCAGGTAGGCCAGGAAACGAGGAATGTCGCTTGCATGAAGAAAATTGGGTAGTACAAATACGTCGGATGTGAGGGCGGTGAACTCTGGGAGCCACTCGTGATTGGCGCGTAGTGTGGCGCAGACGGAAATTTGATATCCGCGCTCGCTGAGCCCGCGGATCCAGTCCAAATTGACTCGGTCGGCTCCGCCGATGACCATCCAAGGAACAAGGAAAAGGATGCGCTGGCGGCCCTCTGGCTTTTTCAACAGATTGCGAAAAGGCAGGTTGGTTGATGGCGTCTCGAAAGGCTGTAGTACCTTCAACTGAGGACGAGGGAAGCGCTTTGCCAAGTGGCCATATTTTTTCTTGATGTATTGGACGAAGCCCTTGTGGGCTTCACCAGCCGCAAGGATCTGGGCATACCGACCGTCATTCGTGACGCGATACCATTCCAAGTATTCTGGCAGCGTGTAGCCCCAGTGACCTGCCGCAGCCATCCTCAACCAGAAATCCCAGTCCTCGTGCCCAAAACGTATTCCCTCGTCGAAACCCTCCGCGCTGACAAAGGCGTCTCGGCGAATCACCGAGATGGGTGGGCTACTGTTTGCATCGATGAATTCGCGACTGCGCTCGAACCCGGATTTGCCGAGGAATTGTTTCTCACCGAAATAGACAATCCAACTGTTGCAGAAAGCGAAATTGGGCTGCGACTCAAGGAACCACACCGACTTTTCAAGGTATGTGGGCTCTAGGATGTCGTCGCTGTCCAGAAGACAAAGGTAGGGGCCTCTTGCCTCCCTGAAGGCACGATTGCGTGCCGCACCCGGGCCCTGATTGGCTTGGCGTACTACGCGAATACGTTCATCCATCGAGGCTGCCTGTGCCAATAATCTCGAGGAGTTCACATCATCGCTACCATCATCGACGATGATCCATTCCCATTCTTGAAAGGACTGTTCAAGGACCGAGCACACCGTTTCCAAGAAAATGTCGGCAGTGTTATAGAACGGCGTCAACACCGATACCGTCGGCGGTGGCGTAGCTCCTAAGGGTCGATATCCCCAAGTGCGCCTTGAGGGTGAGGCCGGGTGTTTGGTGTAATCAGGCCGGGCAGCGTCGATCATCGGCGAGTCTGGATTTTTCAGCCGTTGTCGGAACGTTCGGACGTCATGGCCGCTTGCGTAGTAGCACTACGTCCTGATAGTCCGAGCCGCATGGAATGATCTCGACGACATCGAAGAAGCGTCCCCACTCCCGTCTGATGTAATCCGTATGGTGAAAGACGTTGCTGTTGTAATTCTCAGCAATGTCCCAATAAAGGACGGTCTTCTCTCGCGGCATGGCTCCTTGGAGAAAAGCCTCAGTAACTCGATAGTCGGGGATGTGATTGCGCATGTGCATCAGAGCATCATGAATCGGTATCCCGGGTTTCATTAAGCCCCAGGTGCGCTCTGAGTGGATGGATGCATAGAAAAATGCGCCCGGCCTAAGGATCCGCTTGATTTCCGCTAGCCAGGCAAATTCGAGGTCGTCAATGTGGGTGAAGACTGAGAACGCAGCCACCAGGGCCAGGCTATTGTCTTCAAGCGGCAAATTGGGAAGGATAGTATTGTGAAAGATTTTCAGATTAGGTGGCAGGAACTTTCTCATCCACTCAATATGACGAAGCTTGATGTCAGCGCCCCAGCATTCGAGTTCCGGGCGTTGAATGGCGAAGTGTCTTAGAACCCGGCCCGATGCACACCCTAACTCAAAAATCCTGTCACCTGCCTTGAGTGTCGCGCCGTGTTCAGCAAGTTTGTCCTGAATCTGAAGGAAATCCTTAAGTCCGGATAGCCACCAATCATAATGCCTTTCGCCATGGTAACCCTCGCGGTCACAAGTGGCTGGTAAAGGATAGCTATCTTTCTGAATGATCCGGTCAATGGATTCCGGTGTCACGAGAGAGGAAAGGTCCGTATGTGTTTCAGTTCCAAGGTAGTCGTATGCCGGGCCAAGTGGAATAAGGGGTTGCCGATCTCCCTTAATGGAAATTGCTGTCAAATAATCAGGATTGTGGCTTGATATCAATGGAAATGAGTCCGCGTATGGTGCCGTGGGTTGCCGCCTTCGAAGGAAAGCAAGGCCCGATGACCGCTGTCGATCGACGAATTCGAGTGCGTTCCTGACGAATCTGGCCAATTTCATAATCTTATAATCTGGGCGAGGAAATCAGTCTTCATGTTCCGGATTTGTCAACCACACCGGTTCCGCATCTGTCACTTGCGCAAACTGCCCTTGGATACCAGTCGGTCCAGTTTGATGTATTCATTGCGAAGTAATGTCAGAGTGTCGATGCTTTTTATGGGTATGTATCCGTTGCCATGAAATTTTTCTTCAAAATAAAATAACGGTTTGGCTAAGTGGATAATCCATCGTGGCCATGGGTTCGATCTTTCAAAATCGAAAAGACAGCGCTTCAAGAAGCAGGCTTCGTATATTTTAAGTTCTCTGGAGAAAGCGATCAGTCCTGCCAAGCGTTCAAGAATAAATATCGTGTACGTGTAAATTCCAGATCTGCCTGGGTATTGACATGGGCTATCCAGTAGGAGTTTCAATTTCTGATTGCTTGCTTCGGCTTCGATGAATAGGGAGATGTACTTGGCCCATGTCTTCCAGAATGAACCTCGGGCCAGAATGTAGTGTGAGAGGAGAAAAAATCGCTGCGGCACCCGGGCTTCGACAAACTCTTCGCATTTTAAGGAATTGTTTTTGTCAATACTTGAAACAAAATGCTTGAACCGCATTGTAAAGTCGCCATGCATTTTTTCCGCATGAGTCACCGGATTTAAAAAATCGCTAAGATATAATGGCCCGGGAGAGAATGATGCTATATCAAATTTACTTAATTCCTGTTGAGAAATTCCTGTGACGTCGCTCGCCGTAAGTCCGGTTTTTTCAAAGAATCGTGGCGAAAGAAAGCCATAAAAATCATTATCAATTATATCGGATTCAGTTAGGTGCCTAACGATGGGTTCTATTTCGAATATATCAGGCCTTGATGGGTGTGTGTTTGGCAATCCTTTGAATCCGTCAGGTATTGATGCCATGGTTTGCGCATCATAATGAATCATGTATAAGTGGAGCATTTCATTTAAACGCAGGATTGGCAATAGAATTCTTGCTTCGGCATAAATTCCTTGCGAATTTTGACATGTTTCCAATCAGCCGGATTGGTTTGGTGATTCTCCACGATAAAGTTGATTTGATGCGTCTGATCTCTAGTTCTAAGGTGCCAATTTGCTCGCTTGCCGTGATGTGCGTCAATGATGCTGCGGGTGCAGCATATAAGCTATTAAGCGAGAAGGGCTCCCGTTTGCTGCCGAACACCGCCATTTGAAGAGCATTCTCGTAGTCGTTGGCTATATCAAGTGCGTTTTCAATAGATTTCGATTCGAGGTTTAGATTGCGGTGTAGCACTTCGGAGACAACATGGCGGTAACTATATTTTGCGAGATTGGGCGATGTCGGGCTGGACGCGATTGAATTGATTGTTCCGCGAACCACAAGCCAGGCTGCTGGAATTGGATGGGTTAATCGCCATTCGGCGTCGATGAGGTGCAGATTTCCTTGGTGATCTTCTACAAAATTTCCTGGTGTCGCATCAACCCATTCGCCGCATATCAACAATTCGCCAAAATCATATTCAAAGTGAGGGCGCAATGAATCAATCCAGCGAGAAGCCCATTCAATCAAACTATTCAGATCACCGCCTCTGGCAAGGCTTTCCTGCAGGGCAATTAGGTAAAGCCGGCCAGGTCGATAGGTTGATACGTCCAGCTCCTGATGTAATACTGCGCCGGGCAGTTGCGCTACACGTTTATCGGACTGGCTGTCTAGCAGGTGGCGCTTGTATACCTGTAAGCCTTCCTGTTCTGGGATAAAGCTGGTTTCAGTGGCAAATATTGCCATGCGCTCTGCGGTGTAAGTTTTTGCCAGCCAATTGCATTCGTGCTTACAGGGTGCTTTCTTTGCGAAAACGAGAAAGGAGTTGGAAAGTTCCGGTCCCAGTCCGTTTTCTACGATGGCTTGCCAAGTCAGTCCCTCATGAAAGGATGGGGAGTAGCGTGGCTGATGGCTGGTGGCGCCTGAACGGGACAAAAGATCGGCAACGCTGAACCCAACTTGTGAAAAGGCCGATTCTGCAAGCACCACATTTGGAAGCTTGTAGTCCGGAAAGGGAAAGAAAAATTCTGAATGGACAAACCCGGTGGCGGAGAGCTTATTTTGGAGTGCGCTCCGGCCGAAAGTTACCGGCTCGCACGGTGCGTAGAGGCTGTGAATCCCGTAGTAAGGTTTTCCGAGATGGTCTTCGCCACAACCATTGAAGTACTTGAGTCCTAGCTGGTTTTCGATGGCTAGCAGCAAGGAGCCGTCGTTTCTTAAAAGGCTGTGCGCATACGCCAGACAGCGCCCGACGGGGTTGTCCCCGCCGATATAAATTGGCGCATATTCGAGTACCCCGATGAGAGTGACGTAATCAAACGTGTCGTCACAGGTGAAATCCGCCAGGTTGTCACACACCACCGAGACATTCGGCAGATCACGACATCGCTCGGCCGCGATTGCTGCCCGACGCTGATTGCCTTCCACTGCTATGACTCTTGCGCCAGTTTCGCCAAGATAGCGGGTCATCGCACCGCAGCCACACCCGAGTTCCAAAATCCGGTGTTCAGGGGAGAACTCGAACGGCCGAAGCAGGTTGTGACGAGAGCGGCTCAAATGATATTCGCTGGGCCAGTCACGTATGGCTTCGGCAAGTTCCTCGGAGAAACAACTAACATCCTTGGCGCGCTGCATGGTCTCCAGAAGGTAGGATTCGTGCTCGTCGCCGTCAGAGTAGGCTATCGATTGGCCATTACTTCGACTCCAGACGCGGGTGTCGGCGTTGTAACAGTAGGTCGGCTGTCCTTCGGGCATCAGTCGCTAGCAAGGGGAGGTGTGCTGGCATCATGCCTCATGACGGGGCAGAATTGAAAGCGTTGGCACGGGAAGCCTGTGTCTTCGGTCAAACAGCAGCATGAGCCTGAAAAGGTGGCATAGCGCCGTTGACCTATAGGATGAAAAACAGATTGGCGCTGAAGCATGAATCAATTGACTCAGAAGAATAATTACATGGTTATCACTGCGCTAGCTATTTCATGCCTGGTTGTTTTTGCTTCATTCCTTTGGCAGGGAAATAAAGGATTTAATCTATGGGATGAGGGGTTTCTTTGGTATGGCGTCCAACGAGTCTGGTTGGGAGAAGTTCCAATCCTTGACTTTATGGCCTACGATCCCGGGCGCTATTACTGGTCTGCGGTGATGCTAAGGTTTTCTGGGGACAGCGGCATCATGAGTTTGCGTGCTGCTGTAGCTGTATTTCAAGCGCTCGGTCTATTTGCTGGGCTTTTATTGATTGCGTCGTCTGGAAAACCTGAGGATAAATATCGCTCTAGTTTTTTTATCATATCAGCAGCTACTCTTGCGATGTGGATGTTTCCGCGTCACAAGCTTTTCGATATTTCAATTTCAATATTCCTGATTGGGTCGCTGACATTTCTCGCCAGCAATCCAGTGCCGAGGCGCTATTTTATTACGGGTGCTTTCGTTGGTTTGGTAGCGGTTTTTGGGCGAAACCATGGCGTTTACGGCGCGGTTGCGAGTATGGGAGCCATCGCTTGGCTGAGCCTGAAAAATCATGCTGCTCCAGGAATAATCAACGGTCTCGTGCTTTGGGGCATTGGGGTTCTGGTCGGATTTCTTCCCATTGCTTTAATGGCACTTCTTATTCCAGGCTTCGCAGTTGCATTCTGGGAAAGTATTCTATTCTTGTTCGAGCAGAAAGCCACTAATTTGCCGTTGCCTGTGCCTTGGCCGTGGACTGTTAATGTTGTTGCCGCATCCGTCGGAGATGCTTTCCGCAGTGTGTTGATCGGTCTTTTCTTCATTGGGACTTTGCTATTCGGAGGAATTTCAGTTCTCTGGGTGGTGTATCGAAAGCTGAATCAAGAACCGGTGCCGCCTGTATTGGTTGCAACAGCATTTCTCGCGCTTCCATATGCGCACTTCGCGTTCTCTCGCGCAGACGTTGGGCATCTCGCCCAAGGTATCTTCCCGCTGCTTGTTGGATGCTTTGTCATCTTGGCAACGACTCGGGCGAGGATCAGGTTAGCCCTTGCATTGGCGTTATGCGGCATCAGTTTTTGGGTGACTCATGGACATCATCCCGGCTGGCAATGTTTTGCGAGCAAGCAATGCGTCAGTGTTGAAGTCTCTGGTAGCGCACTCCAGATCGATCGTGGCACGGCCCGCGACATAGCGTTGCTGCGCCAACTATCCGAGTCATATACCCCAAGTGGTCAAGGGTTTATTGCCACGCCCTTCTGGCCCGGAGCTTATGCTTTACTGGAGCGCAAATCGCCGATGTGGGAAATTTATGCACTATTTCCTCGCTCCGAAGCCTTTCAGAAAAAAGAGATCGAACGCATTGAGGAGTCTAGGCTTGGATTTGCGATCATATTTAACATGGCGCTTGATGGGCGTGACGAATTGCGCTATCGAAATACGCATCCTTTGATTTACGAATACATTTTGAATCGTTTTGATAAGGTGGCAAGCCCTAATAATTCCGCTTACGAAATTTACAAAGCGAAGGATGTCGGGCAATGAAGAAGGTGGCCATTCTCCAATCAAACTATATTCCTTGGAAGGGCTATTTCGACATGATCGCCGCCGTCGATGAATTTATCCTCTACGACGACATGCAATACACCCGGCGCGACTGGCGAAATCGAAACCAGATCAAGACGCCGCATGGCGTGCAGTGGCTGACGGTTCCGATAAAGGTCAAAGGCAGGTACTACCAGACCATTCGCGAGACGGAGATTGATGGCACCCAATGGGCCAAGGAGCACTGGAAGGCACTATCTCAGAACTACCGCCGTGCTCCATGCTTTCCCGAGATTGCGGCCTGGCTCGAGCCACTCTATCTTGCCGAGCCGCCAATGCTTCTTTCCCAATTAAATCGTCGTTTCTTAGAAGCGATATGCGGTTACCTGGGCATCAAGACAATCCTCACCAATTCGTGGGACTACCCTCTGTCTGTGGGTAAATCGGAACGCTTGGCGGATCTATGTGCTTCAGCCGGCGGCGGCGAATACATCTCTGGCCCGGCTGCCAGAAACTACATCGACGAGGCAGCCTTCGAAGAGCGCGGTATCAAACTGACGTGGTTTGATTACACCGGTTATCCTGAGTATCAGCAACTCTGGGGTGAATTCACCCATGGGGTTACCATGCTAGATTTGCTCTTCAACCGCGGTAAGGATGCCCCCCGCTACATGAGGTTCGTGCAGTCGTGAAGTTGTCCATAGTAGCAACCCTATATCAGTCCGCGGCCTACATTGCCGAGTTTCACCAACGGGCCAGTGCCGCGGCCAAACTACTCGTCGGCGACGATTATGAAATTGTTTTGGTAAATGACGGGTCGCCTGACGATAGTCTGGATCTGGCTATTGCACTGACCGAAGAGGATGCGCACGTCATCGTAGTCGACTTGTCCCGCAATTTTGGGCACCACAAGGCCATGATGACGGGGCTTGCCCACGCCAAGGGTGACCGGATTTTCCTGATCGATAGCGATCTCGAGGAGGAGCCGGAGTGCCTGATTGTCTTTGATGAGAAGATGCAGAGCAACCCATGTGATGTGGTTTATGGCGTCCAGAATAAGCGCAAAGGAAATTGGTTCGAGCGCTGGAGCGGTAAGTGGTTCTATCGCTTCTTCAAGGCGTTGACGGGCATGGCGTTGCCGGAAAATGTCGTTACGGCACGCTTGATGTCTCGCCGATATGTCGATGCACTTTTGCGTCATGAAGAAAGAGAGGTCTTCATGGCCGGACTCTGGCACATCACCGGCTTCGTTCAACATCCGCAAACGATCAAGAAGCACAGCACCAGCGAGACGACCTATACGTTCCGCCGCAAGATGTCGCTGCTGGTGAACTCGGTTACGTCATTCAGCAATGCGCCGCTCGTCAGCATCTTTTATATCGGTGTCGCGATCTCGATATTTGCGCTCTTCTACATAGGCTACCTGGTCATCCACTGGCTGTTCCTCGCCAGACCGTTGAGTGGCTGGACATCAGTGATGGCCTCGATCTGGCTGTTGGGTGGGATGGTTATTTCTTTCATCGGCGTGGTGGGCATCTATCTAGCAAAAATCTTCTCCGAGACAAAGCAGCGCCCCTACACCATCGTGAGGCAGGTCCATGCAAGAAAACAGGACTGACCTGATTGCCGATGTCGCCAACTACTATTCTGAGAAGTTGGCGCAGCACGGGGAAACCCCGCGGGGTGTCGACTGGAATGGCGCAGACGGCCAAGAACTGCGCTTCGAACAACTGTGCAAGATCATCGATGCCAGAACTCGGTTTTCACTAAATGATCTCGGTTGCGGCTACGGGGCGCTTAACGAATTTCTGGCGGATCGCTATTCTGAGTTTTCCTACTCGGGAATCGATGTTTCTGAACGCATGGTCCGGTCTGCCGAACAACGTCATCGGGGTCGGACGCATGCGCGATTCGTTGTCGCCAGCGAGCCCGATATTGAGGCCGATTACGGCGTTGCAAGCGGCATCTTCAACGTACGATTGGGACGGTCAGACGCTGAATGGCGGACGTATCTTGAAAATACTCTGGATATCCTCGATCGCACCAGCAGGCTCGGTTTTTCCTTTAATTGCCTTACATCGTATTCGGATAGCGAAAAGATGCGCGACTACCTCTACTACGCGGACCCTTGTGCTCTTTTCGATCTCTGCAAACGCCGCTATTCGCGCAATGTGGCGTTGCTGCATGACTACGGACTCTATGAGTTTACGTTATTGGTGAGAAAATAGATTTGAAACCTCGAATCATTGCATTTGTCGACCATGAAATTGGCTGGCGACTACTTGAGAAAATTACATCGACCCAGGGCGAGAATGAAATTTTATTGGTGTCTGTGGTTACAACTCAAGAAAACGGTAAGTTATGGTGGCGTGGAGTTTCTGATCTATGTGCCCGCGCAGGAGTCCGGTTGTTGCGATATCCAGAGCAGCGTCAGGATATACTCGATTGCAAAGAAATTGATTGGTACCTTCTTCTTAGCTGGAAATATATTATTCCGCCACAGATAATAAGCCATCCGTTGCGTGGCGTTATTAATCTTCATTACAGTCTACTTCCCGAATATCGCGGGGTCTACCCCGTGAATTGGGCAATTATCGAGGGAAAGAGAGTTACTGGTGTCACTTACCATCTTGTAAATGAAAAAATTGACGGTGGTCAGATTATTTTTCAAGCTGAAGAGCCAATTAGGTCAAGCGACACGGCAAGGTCGTTGCAGCTCCGGTTGGACGATCGCGCATTCGAGATGTTCGATGATGTATTGAAATGGGTGATTGATGAAGGACGAGGCAATATAAGCAAAATTAATCATGATGCTATAAAGCTCGGGTCCTACAAATCGCGCGCAAGTTATGTACAAACAAATCAAATTGATCTCACCCGACGGTATCGTGCGATCGATTTTCTGAACTTGCTGAGAGGTAAAACATTTCTTCCGGAGACTAAGTCGCTCTATTTTTTAGATAAAGAATCCGGCAAGCGGATTTATGTGAGTATAAATTTGACTGAAGAATAATCTCAACATCAGAGTCCGCGCCAAGGTAACTAGAAAGATTGGATATATAAATGATCGAGCATTCGTTCGCTATTTTTCAGGCAGGCCACAGTCTTAGACATTATTACGGGAATGTCTGCGGCATAGCTGGATTTGGACTAGCTGTATTGGAGCCGGCCTGATGTCGCGTCCGATTGACTATATTTACATTGTTTTGACTGTTGCCTTCACGGTTTATGGCCAACTAATTCTCAAGTGGCGAATATCAAAGTTTGGGCTACTCCCCTCAGATAACATCGAAAAGATCAAATTTCTTGTTGGCCTCTTGTTCGATCCAGCAATTTTCTCCGGGTTCGCCGCGGCCTTTCTTGCGTCTCTTGCATGGATTGCAGCCATGACTAAATTTGAGTTGAGTCATGCTTACCCCTTCATGAGCCTCAACTTCGTCGTGGTTTTGCTGTTAAGTGGTTGGCTTTTGAGTGAACCAATGACCATGCAGAAAGTGCTTGGGGTTGGATTTATCGTCCTCGGTACCGTGATAGCTGCTCGAGGCTAATGAAAAGGGCCCACTAATGAAGTTGACTTATCGGGGGGCACTGTTTTCCTATGGGCTACTTTTCCTTGTACTTATCTGGCCGTATTGGCTGAGTGGAGATGTGGTCGCACCTAATCGCCAATTTACCGAGTTGGCGATGGCGGATCAGGCGAGGGTCAAGCAACTTGAAAACAGCAAATTCAGTGACTTTTCCAACGGTTATATTCCGGAGATTTTAGAGCACTTCAAGGGGTCTCGCTCGGGCTGGTTGGTTACCTGGACAAATAAGAACGAGTTGGGGAGGCCGGTTTATCATACTTCGGGTTTCAGTCCGGCTTACATGCCATCGTGGATGATTGCTCAGATTGCCAATAGTCCGTGGTACTTCATTACCGCCCTATCTCTTGCCACTTGTTTTTCTGCCGGACTTTTTATAATTCTTTTCTGTAGGGAGCTGAGGTTTTCGCCATTGGCCGGTTTAATCGCAGGAACAAGCCTTGCGGCAAGCCCGTTTTTTATGTACTGGCTCACCTTCCCGATGTTTCCGGCCGTATGGTGCTGGGCAGCAGGCGCGTTGTGGGCAGTTACTCGACTGGCCAAACACAGTGACCTTCTTGGTTGGAGTGCTTTGGCCTTTAGCACGTACAGTCTTCTCATGACGGCTTACCCTCAGCCGGTTGTATTTCATGCCTACTTGCTGGGCGGCTATGGCCTGTGGTTGGCCTACAATCGGGCACGCTTCGGCCGCGGTGCAATGGTTAAATTCCTTTCCCTTGCTGCATCTGCCTCGGTTGTTGGAGCTTCTCTCGCGTTTCCTGTATATCGAGATCTCTTCATTCTCTCGTCCGAGTCTGCGCGAGTTGCTCCCGATTCCTCCTTTTTCCTAGTTGTGCTCCCAAAGCTCGCCAGCTTTACTGACCTGGTTCGCCTTTTTGTACTAAGTACGGTCCCTGAAATCTTTGGTAACCCGATCGCACCGTCTTTTCCATTTTCTTACGACGGTCTGAGCGTAACGCTTATTGTCATTTTTTTCGGAGCGGTTGCATTACTCATTTCATTTAAGAAAACCTGGGGATGGTGGCTGGCGATTCTGGTGTTATGCCTGCTTGCCTTCGTTCCACAACTTTACGTGCTGGGCGTTAAATATTTTGGCTTCAATCTTTCCCGAGGCACCCCCCTAGCCAGCATCATGCTCCCTCTTACCGTCATCACTGCATTCAGTATTGACGCTCTTGCCAAGCGCACGCATCGCAGTCAATTTTCGGGAACAGTATTGTTTTCAGGGATGGTTGCACTGGTAGTGATTGCGATTGGTGTCGCATTCGGCTTTTCACAACGTGTCCCTATTCATTGGGAGCTAGTCGTTGTTATGCTAACGGTGTCCGGCCTGCTAATCGCTCAATACGATCGAATTCGCTCAACACTTTTGGTATTGGCTCTAGCTCTGGTCCTTGTTATGACGTCTTATCCGCTGATGCTTAAGCAAGACCCGGCGCAGATAGCCCAGACATCCCCCTTGGTCGAGAAAGTTAGGGAAAGTCTTCCGCCCGGTAGCCGCTACGCAGTTGCGGCCCCAGGAGTCTCAGTACTTCCTCCAAACCTCAACGCTACACTCGGTCTTGCCTCTGTTCACAGTTATAACAGCCTCTCTTCCACCCGTTACCACAGCCTGATCAAATCGCTTGGTGGGGAAGTAAAGACATATGGTCGCTGGAATGGAGCCATTTCACCAGACTTTGCAGGTCAAATGTTTTGGATGAGCAATATCAGTCTGATTCTCTCGCCGGGAAAATTGGCCCATGAAAATCTGGAGTTTTTGGGCGAAGAGTCGGGCATCCACCTTTACCGGGTCGTTTCTCGGATGGGCGAAAGCCTGCAAGTGGTGTCTCCCCGCCCGGAGCTTGACTTGAGCTTGGCGAAACTAGTGCTCGATGACCCGAGAGGAATGGTTACGAACACACCTGTAAAGATCTTGGATTCGGGTGATGTTCTCGAGTTTGAGGTAAAGCCATCGGCACCATCTGTGTTTTTATTGAGTCAGAAGTTTCATCACGACTGGGAGGCGCTGGCAGAAACCAATCAGGGTTGGCAGACAGTTCAGACCGTAGAGGTAAATGGCGTGTTTCAAGGGGTGATGTTGCCTCAAGAGACTCGCCGGGTGCGTCTCGATTTCAAGCCTCTTGCCCGCCACGCCTGGATTGCACATGTTTTCTGGGTTCTGCTGGTCGTTTTGGCCGGGTTTAAGTCTTGGCTGGAGTATCAAGGAATGGTTCGGGAGCGAGTATGAAAAAGACAAATAACCACATCCCGTTCAATTGGCCTTACATGACAGGCAAGGAGTTGTATTACATCGCTGAAGCACACTTCAACGGTAGTTTGGCAGGTGATGGGCCCTTCACAAAGCGCTGCCATGGCTGGCTAGAGGAGCGGACTGGATGCAATAAGGGACTGCTTACCCACTCTTGCACATCGGCACTCGAGATGGCTGCCTTGCTATTGGAGATTCAGCCTGGCGACGAGATCATTATGCCGTCGTACACCTTCGTTTCTACTGCCAATGCCTTTGTCCTTCGCGGTGGCGTCCCCGTGTTTGTCGATATCAGAGAAGACACACTGAATTTGGACGAAAGTCTGATTGAGTCTGCCATTACGCCGCGTACACGCGCAATTGCGCCCGTGCACTACGCGGGTGTCGCGTGCGAGATGGATACGATCATGGCGATCGCCCGCCGGCACGGGTTGCAGGTGATTGAAGATGCGGCGCAGGGCGTTATGTCCAGTTACAAGGGGCGCGCGCTTGGAAGCATTGGCGACCTAGGAGCCTACAGCTTTCACGAGACCAAGAATTTGATTTCCGGCGAAGGCGGGGCGCTGTTGGTCAACGCTCCGGACCTTTCCTTGCGCGCAGAAATCATTCGCGAGAAGGGCACCGATCGCAGCCGCTTCTTCAGGGGTGACGTGGACAAATACACCTGGCAGGAGGTGGGCTCATCGTTTCTTCCCGGGGAGTTGATTGCAGCATTCCTCTGGGCTCAACTGGAAGAAGCTGATCGAATAACCCAAACCCGGCTGGCAAGCTGGCAGCGCTACCATGAGCTTCTTGAACCGCTGGAGGCAAAGGGTGCACTAAGGCGCCCGATTGTGCCTGACGAACTGCAACACAATGGCCACATGTACTACGTACTGATCGCGCCGGAATTTGACCGCCAGAGAGTTCTCGACGAGTTCAAGCGACACGAGATCTTGTCGGTGTTTCACTACGTACCCCTGCATTCATCGCCTGCGGGCGTGCGTTATGGTCGTGCGCATGGACGATTGGACATAACTACACGCCAGTCTCAGCGACTTGTCCGATTGCCATTGTGGATTGGATTGTCATCGGAGCAGCAGCATCGCGTTGTTGAGGTGCTGCGCAACGCAACAGGCTGCTAGGAAAGATTGAATGTTCTCGCGGCATCTGGGCTTTGGGAGGCTCTTGTCAGGGGTCTATCGCCTCGACATCGCGCAGATTTCCGTAGGTTAAGGCGCCCGTATTTTCCGATGCATCGAAACTGCGGATGCCAAGTGGTGTGCCCCGGTGTTCCGAGAGAGTCACGCGTTCGTTGCGATGATGAAGCGCGGATTGAGCAGTTGATATGCTGAGTCAAGCTCTGGGCGTTCGATGGTAATTGTGACTGCATCGTAGCGCCGATCATGGACGATCAACCCTTCACTGGATTCGCTTACGATTCCAAAGGACAACAAGTAGTCGCCATGCTCAAGAATCGGGTCGAACGAAATTTCAAACGTTATTGAGTCGCCTGCTTTTTGGACTGAAAGTTCGCTGGATGCTTCTCGCGAATTGGCTTCGAGTAAAAGCGCGCCATCTGGGGATTTAATGGCAAATCCGATAATCGGCTGGTTAACGTCGGAAAGAAATCTTACTTCCAAACGGATAATTACAGCTTTCCCAGGAATGATGTGTCCCGGGTTTTCCTTAATTCCCTGCATGATTTTGACATCGCTGATCCTCGCAGTTCCGTCACCCCATCGGCGTTCCTCCGGGTTATAGGCTGGGTGAAGCATGACGCGATCCGCTACGGGTAAAGTTTCGGTCGCGAAGTGAGCGGTGACACTATGTGCTTTATGAAGATAGCGATTCAGCACTTCGGCAACAGGACCGAAAGCGACGAGTTCCCCTCGTTCAAGCAGAGCAGCCCGATTACAGTGGTGTGCCACCTGTTCGAGCGCATGGCTCACGAAAAGAATCGTTCCGCCCGCATCCTTGAGTTCGCGGATTTTGCGAAAACAGCGCTCCTGAAAAGCCAGGTCACCTACAGCCAAGGCTTCATCGACTACCAGAATGTCGGGTCGGGTATGAATGGCGACGGCAAAGGCAAGGCGAACGAACATGCCGCTCGAATATGTGCGAACGGGTTGGTCGATAAAGTCGCCGATATCAGCCAGTTCGATGATTTCGTGCAGGCGGGCTTTGATCTCCTCACGCCCGATGCCCAGGATTGCACCCTGGAAGAAGACGTTCTCGCGGCCGGTGAACTCCGGATTGAAACCGGCGCCCAATTCGAGGAGGGCAGAGACTCTGCCGTTGATCCGGATCTGGCCCGATGTCGGCTTGAGGACGCCGCAGATCAACTGAAGCAAGGTACTTTTTCCCGCACCGTTGCGTCCGATGATGCCGACTGTTTCACCTTTCCGGATGTCCAGAGAGACACCTTTAAGGGCGGTAAACGGCCGATGGTACTTTCGTAGCCCCAAGCTCATGAATTGTTTGACCCGGTCGCCAGGATGGCCAAACAGGCGATAAGTTTTGGTCAGATTCCGAACCGAGATCGCGATGTCTTCAGAGGACATCGGCGAACTCATCGCGGGCATGGTTGAAGAATGCCAGACCGAGCAAGGTACCAGCGATGCCAAGTCCAAGGGCAGCGGCCCAATTGGACCAAGGGATGACCTGTCCAAGAATTGCTGCGCGCGAAGCCTCGATGACGGCGCCAAGCGGGTTCAGTTCATACACCGGACGCAGCGCCGGTGGAACAGCGCTGACCGGATAAAAAACAGGTGAAAGAAAAAGAAGCATCTGCACGAACAGCGGCACGATCTGGTTCATGTCCTTGATGAAGACTCCCCAGGCTGCGAGAAACCACGTCAGTCCAAGAGCGAGCAGAAGAACCGGCAGGATCAGCAGCGGAAAAAGCAGCAGCCCGAGCGAAAGCTGACCGAACCACGCCAGTGCGGCAACGAGAATCAGCAGATTGAATGCGGCATGAACCAGAGCGGAACCCAGGGGTACCAAGGGCAGTATCTGGACCGGAAATATGATTTTCTTGACGTAGGCCGGATAGCCACGCACCGTACCCGGCGCCCGCCCGACCGTTTCGGCGAAGATGTTGAAAACTATCAGGCCGGCGTAGAGCATCAGCCAGAAGGGCATGCCGTCGGGTTGTTGGGGCCAGCGCGCCTCGAAGATGTGCCCGAAAACGAAGGCGAAGATCGCCAGCATCAACAGCGGGCTGAGGAACATCCAGGCCACGCCGAACATGGCGCCACGGTAACGGAGCAGCACGTCGCGCTTGATCAGTTGGCCGAGCAGGTAGCGGTGCTGGATCACTGTAGGGGCGATGGACCAGTCCGATCAGACCGGGATTGCGCGAACTACATACTGAAAGGCCGTCGTGTCGGCAAGCACGGCGTCCGGATCCCGGCCCGCAGCAATTGCAATTTGGCTTATCGCTGGCAGGAAGGCCTCGCGATTCTGGTCCGGAACCATGCGCGACTGTCCCTCATCGATCTGAAATCCCGTATCGGCAAAGAGCTCGATGATGGTCTGGCGCGTGAACCAGCGCAAATGGGTTCGGTCGAGCAGGCCGGCGTCTTCGTATCGGAAATCGCCGAGGGCCAGCCGGACGATGACTGACCAGTGCTGCGCGTTCGGGATACAGGCGGCGATGCTGCCATGTTCCGGAATGACCTTGCGGATCTCGCGCAGGATGCGCCACGGGTCCTTCAGGTGCTCCAAGGTGTCGGCGAAGATCCAGCAGTCACGATCGCGGTGGGCGACGAAGAACGCGGCGTCGGCACTTTCGATGTCCATCGCGATGGCTTCGTCACAATGCCGGCGGGCCAGATCGATGTAGTCGGGGACGATGTCGATGCCGTAGTAGTGGCACGCTGGATTGATCTTCTTGAACTCGCGCGCCAGCGCGCCCGAACTGCAACCAACTTCGATCAGCCGGTTGGCGCTCGGCGGAATCAAGCGAAGCAGGTCGGCGTTGTGGATGTCGTGAACGGGTGTCTGGTCCATGGTTTCGTCGGATGACTGCGCGAACTGGAAGATATCATCAGTTGAGGCGGCCGCCGAGAATGACGGATATTCGGTGCTGCCTTGCCAACACCCCGTATTCGATCGCGATTAGTAAGCCTATTGCCGCAGCTTGCGCAGGTAGAGTCCGACCATCATGAAGATGGCGGCGCCGATTCCGTAGGTGAAGGCCCTGGAGACTTCGACATCCTGGTAGGCAACGAGGACCGGCGTCTCCTTCTCGATCCGGTAACGGACGACGGTCTGGAAATGCCACGAGGACGTCTTGACTTCATATACGCCATTGTCAAAGGTCCACTTGAGCCAGTTGTCCGGCTCCTCAATCTCGCCGTTAGGTTCGGGCGGCTCGAGTGACACCAGACTGCCCTTGGCCTTGGCATCGGCCAACTCGCTGTAGGCGATGCCGCAGGCGTCTTTCTTGTCGCCACAGGTGGCCGCCAGGCGGAATGCCGGTTTCCAGACGGGGTCGGACTTTTCCCAGGGCCACGAGTAGATGAATGCGACGGTACAGACGCCGACGAGCAGTGAAAAGATCATCAGGGCGGTGAAGATCGTCGAGAAGAAGCTGCGGTTGTCTTGCATGGGGATTTCCTGGGTCAGCCGAGCTTGGCGAGTTGCGGCTTGAGTTTGTCGAGCGTGGCGGTGAAGTCGGCGACGCGCTGCTTTTCCTGTTCGACGACGGTGGCCGGGGCGCGGGCGACGAAGCCTTCGTTGGAGAGCTTGCCCTGGGCGATGGAAATCTGCTTTTCGAGCTTCTCGATTTCCTTCTTCAGGCGCTCCTTCTCGGCCGCGACATCGATTTCGACCTTGAGCATCAGGCGCGTTTCACTTACGACGGCGACCGGTGCCACAGCATCGGCCGGCATGTCGTCGACGATTTGTACCTCGGAGAGCTTACCCAGAGCTTGCAGGATGGGTGCGAACTCGGCGATTTCGTCACCGCCTCCGGCGACCAGCAGCGGCGTGCGCTGGGCCGGGGAAATGTTCATTTCGCCACGCAGGTTGCGGCAGGCATAGGCCAGCGCCTTGAGGCGCTCGACCTTGGCCTCGCTGGACTCGTCGAGGCGCGTCAGGTCGGCCTGCGGGTAAGCGGAAAGCATGATCGAGCCATGTGTCTTGCGACCTGCGATGGGCGCGACGGTCTGCCACAGTTCCTCGGTGATGAACGGGAGCAGCGGATGGGCGAGGCGGAGAACCGCTTCGAGCACGCGGACCAGCGTCCGGCGGGCGCCGCGCTGCCGGGCTTCGTCGCCGGTCTGGATTTCGACCTTGGCAATTTCCAGGTACCAGTCGCAGAATTCGTCCCAGACGAACTTGTAGATGGCCTGGGCGACCAGGTCGAAGCGGTAGTCGGCGAAGTGCTGGGCGACTTCCTGTTCGACGCGCTGCAACTGGCTGACAATCCAGCGGTCGGCAAAACTGAAATCCAGCCGTTTTTCGCCGTCGACCGTCACGCACTGGCCTCCGGAGAGTTGCTGGTGGTCGAGCGCCAGGTCATGGCCCTCGACGTTCATCAGCACGAAGCGGGTGGCGTTCCACAGCTTGTTGCAGAAATTGCGGTAGCCGTCGCAGCGGTTGAGGTCGAACTTGATGTCGCGGCCGGGCGAGGCGAGCGAAGCGAAGGTGAAGCGCAGCGCGTCGGTGCCGAAGGCCGGGATGCCTTCCGGGAATTCCTTGCGGGTCTTCTTGGCTATGCTCTCGGCCTGCTTCGGGTTCATCAGGCCAAAGGTGCGCTTCTCGACCAGCGCCTCGATGCCGATGCCGTCGATCAGGTCGATCGGGTCGAGCACGTTACCCTTGGACTTGGACATCTTCTGGCCTTCCGAGTCGCGGATCAGGCCGTGCACATAGACATGCTTGAACGGGATCTTGCCGGTGACGTGCGTGGTCATCATGACCATGCGGGCGACCCAGAAGAAGATGATGTCGAAACCGGTGACCAGCACGGTCGACGGCAAATATTGCTGTAAAACCAGATTTTGCGCGTCAGCCGCTTCGTCACCGGTCCAGTCCAGTGTCGAGAACGGCCACAGGGCGGACGAGTACCAGGTGTCGAGCACGTCTTCGTCGCGCGTCAGCTGGCCGGCGTAACCAGCCTTGTCGGCCTGCTTGCGCGCTTCTTCCTCGTTGCGGGCGACAAATACTTCGCCATTGACACCATACCAGGCCGGAATCTGGTGGCCCCACCACAGCTGGCGGGAGATGCACCAGTCCTGGATGTTGTTCAGCCACTGGTTGTAGGTGTTTACCCAGTTTTCCGGATAGAACTTGATCTCGCCGGAATGGACGACTTCCAGCGCCTTCTCGGTGATCGACTTGCCATCGGCGCCCGGCTTGGACATGGCGACGAACCACTGGTCGGTCAGCATCGGCTCGATGACGACGCCGGTGCGGTCGCCACGCGGCACCTTGAGCTTGTGCTTGTCGGTCCTTTCGAGGATGCCGAGGGCTTCGAGATCGGCGACGACGGCCTTGCGGGCATCGAAACGGTCGAGGCCGCGGTATTTTTCCGGGGCGGCGTCGTTGATCCTGGCGTCCAGCGTCAGGATCGAGATCATCGGCAGCCCGTGGCGCTGGCCGACGGCGTAGTCGTTGAAGTCGTGTGCCGGCGTGACCTTGACGCAGCCCGTGCCGAATTCGAGATCGACATAGGAATCGGCAATAATCGGGATTTCACGCTCGGTCAACGGCAATTTCACCATCTTGCCGATCATGGCCTTGTAGCGCTCGTCTTCCGGGTGAACCATCACGGCGGTGTCGCCGAGCATGGTTTCCGGACGGGTGGTGGCGACCACCAGGCTGCCCGAGCCGTCGGCCAGCGGGTAGCGGATGTGCCACATGAAGCCGTCTTCTTCCTCCTGCACCACTTCGAGGTCGGATACTGCGGTGTGCAGCTTCGGATCCCAGTTGACCAGGCGCTTGCCGCGGTAGATCAGGCCTTCGTTGTAGAGACGGACGAAGGTTTCGCTGACGACCTTGTTGAGGCCGGCGTCCATCGTGAAGCGTTCGCGCGTCCAGTCCGGGCTGGTGCCCATGCGGCGCATCTGGCGGGTGATCGTGCCGCCGGAGTATTCCTTCCATTCCCAGACCTTCTCCAGGAACTTCGCGCGGCCGAGGTCGTGGCGCGAGACGCCCTGCGCATCGAGCTGGCGCTCGACGACGATCTGCGTCGCGATGCCGGCATGGTCGGTGCCCGGTTGCCACAGCGTGTTGTGGCCCTTCATCCGGTAGTAGCGGGTGAGGGCATCCATCAACGTCTGGTTGAAGCCATGGCCCATGTGCAGCGTGCCGGTAACGTTGGGCGGCGGCAGCAGGATGCAGAAATTGTCCTGCTTGCTGCGGTCGACCCCGGCAGCGAAGTAATTCCGGTTCTCCCACTCGGGATACCAGCGATTTTCGATTTCGGCGGGTTCGAAGGCTTTGGCGAGTTCCATCGCTACGGGTGGGGCTGGAGAAAACCGAGCATTATACCGGATGGCCTTCTCCCGGCCGGCGCCGGCAGTTTGGCGCTCATGCGCCGGAGCAAAAGGCAGGGCTGCTATCGTCTCCTCCAGCGAAGAGACCATGCCAGAAGAGCGGCCGACGTAATTGCCAAGGTAAGCCAATTGATCCAGTCGGCTATTTTCTGACGGGTGCTTCTTTCGAACTGGAATGGCCGGTAGCTTGCAAACGCTTCGGCCTGCACAGACTGGTCGGTCGTGAAGGCGTCCCATCGGCTGCTGCAATGATTTTCATCCGGGAATGTCATGCAGGCGGGATTGCGCAGGTTGAGCGTACCTTGCGGAGTGATCGCGAACACGGGTCCGGGAACGAGGGGTGAGATTTGCAGTTTCTCGAGCCGATAACCGAAAAGCGGGTTATAGCAGCGAAGCGGCGATTGCCCGTGGGCTATCTGGGCATTGTCGGGGGCTTGATAAGGCGCAAGTTCAGCGATGGCTGGAGAAGACAGCCCGTTGCGAATATCGCGGTAATACGATGTAACCGGCCGCGAGTCGTACTGTTGCTTCTCGTAGAAACTCCTGTTTTCGAGCGCATGCAGCAAGGGGATACCAAACAACGCGACGGCAGCCGCCATTACTTGGTAATGGGGCAGAGACTGAACTGCCAAGCCTGTGAGTATTGCAGCGACTGGAATGAATATGATGAGCCAGCGGAAGGGCGATGTCGTTGATCCGATTAGCGGCAGGGCTTTGAGGACGGCGTTCCACGCGGGTGAGTAGTAGAGCATGGACAACGGGAGTAGCAGGACGGTAGCCAGGATCATCCATGCGAGCGTTTGGTGGGACTTCCGTGAATAGGCTGCCCGATCTTCCTTGCGGCGTGCCAGAAAAACCACGAGCGCGATGAGGCATATCCCGATGGGAATGGGTGTCAGACCGTAGGCGAGTTCGTGCGGCAAGGCCGACCAGCGCATATTGGTCCACATGGGTGTTACGGTTTTGAAAACTTGCTCGCTCGAGTTGGTGAGGGCCTGAAAGACAAAAATCAGGATGTCCAGCGGCTTCGCGATGCCGGGCAATGGGTAGTAGTCGCGGCTGAAGCCGGACATCAGGGTGATGCCGGCATTCAGTTTCGATGCGCTGAGCCCGAGCGCAACCGCGGTGGCGACCGTCCCCCTGGCAGCGAGAATTCGATGGACGGGCTGCCCGTGTCGAATGGCCAGGATGCAGCCCAGCGCGATAACGGAAAGGCCTGTGGGCACCAGCAGCGTGGTGAGTCCCGAGTGGAAACAATAGGCGAGGAGAACTCCGGCGAGTACGGCAGCGGTCATCCCTTTTCGGGAAAGCGTGGGTGATAGCGGTGCCTTGAGCAAGAGAAGCGCAACCATCGGCATCAACATGAAAGACTGATACCCGTAGTGGCCAATGATCATGCGGTGGGCGTAAAAGCCGTTGAACATGAACACGGTGGCCGCGACGACGGCAGGTAGCCTGCCCAGCACGAGGCAGTGCCTCGCAAAAAGGTACATCCCCCAGAACCCGAGGCCGGCGAAAAGCAGGAACGACCAATAGGCTGCCCGCAGAGGATCGACCAGGAAGGTCAGGAACTGCGGAACCGAGTAGAAAGCCGACTGCGGGTCGGCGAAAAGTGCCTGGCCGCCGCAGAACGTCGGCGAAAACCACGGCGGGGTTATGAAGCCGTTGTTCCGGTACCAAAGGAATCCGTCCAGGAGCCCGGCTAGCGTGAGCATGTAATCGTGACCCATGCGGCCATTCGGCAACGGAAAGTAATGCCGGAAGATCAGGTGGTACGCAAGAAACAGAAGAGCGAAAACGCCGGCCACATGGATGGTTCGAAACCTACCCATGCTACCCATTGTTGGCCTGCCTGAACGTAAAGTGCCGGTGAACGAAATAGCTCGTAAAGACTACGATGGCGGTCGCAATGGCCTGGGCGAGCAGCGGGTCGAGGCCGGCAACTTCCACGAAAAGCGTTAGCAGGATCAGGCCGAGTCCGAGCGACCCCAGGTGGGCGACATGAAAGCGCAGGTATTCCGCCCAGACATTCGCTTGCGAGCGGAACACGACGCGGCGCTGCATGAAGAACGACTGCGTAACCGCGAGAATATGGCTGAGTACCGCAATGGCCATGTAGTCGACGCTTTTGCCTACTGCCAGATAAAACAGGGCGAAGATGCAATAACCCGCAGCGGTGTTCCAGACGCCGACGACAAGATAGCGGAGTTGTCGGTTATCCCGCCAGAGTCTTGGCCATTGACTGGGCGACAGCATCGGCTAGCGGTAGCCTGGCAGTTCGCCTGGCGCCGTCAGGCGAACCCAGGCGGTTGGCAGGCCTTCGTCCGGGAAGCTGCTGTAACCCCAGTCGGCGGCGAAGAACGGCAGGGCGTTTGCATCAGCTGCTTCGCCATCCTCGGGGCGGTCGCCAACGTAAGCCGCCGAGGCCGGGTCGATTTCATGCATGGCGAGCAGGCTGGCAATCATCGCTGCCTTGGAGGGATATGGGGGGCGCCGGCAATCCAGCGCCCAGACGGATGCGAAGAGTTCGCTCCAGCCGAGGTGTTCGACGATCCGCAGCGTCGGGTACTGCCGCTTGTTCGTTGCAATGTGGAGCATCCGGCCCTGGTGAACGAGGGAACGCAGCATCTCGTCGACCCCTGTAAACGCCTCGGTTGCCTTGTAACCCTCGCTGTCGTAATACGTCATGAATGCGGAGGCCAGCGAATCGATGACCGAGGGCTCCGAGATTCCGGTCAGGGTGGAAAGCGTCTGGCGCAGGGGTGGGCCGATCAGTGCTGCGGTCAACGGCAATTTCGGGGCGATTTCGTGGCTTTCGAGCGCGTTGGCGAAACCCTTGAGGATGCTCGCGGATGAGTCGATCAAGGTTCCGTCGAGGTCGAAGATGATGCACTGGCTAGCGGGCTTCATCACCATCCCGCTGGGCACTGGCATCGGCATCGCCAAAGTTTATGCGCTCCTTCTCGATCACCAGCGGCCGTTTCTTGACGTGGGTGTGGATCGAGGCGATGTATTCGCCGATGATGCCAATGAAGAAGAGTTGTACGGAGGCGAAGAAGAACATGCCGATCAGGACCGGCGCCATGCCGAGAGCGAAGCTGTCCCAGTAGATCAGTTTCGCCACCAGATAGCCCACGGCGAGAAGCATGCTCAGTGCGGAAAGGGTAAAGCCGGCGATCGTTGCCAGCCGGATCGGAACTTTCGAATGGCTGGTCAGACCCAGCATCGCGATGTCGAAGAGCGAGTAAAAATTGTTCTTGGTAACCCCGCGAACGCGGCGGGGTTGCTCGAAGGGGATTTCGGCCCGCGGGTAGCCCAATTCTGCGATCAGGCCGCGGAAATAAGGGTAGGGGTCGTCGAGGGTGCGAATGGTCGCGATCACTTCGCGGTCATAGAGCCCGAAGCCGGTGAAGTTTTCGATCAACGGGACATCCGAGATCCGTCCGATTGTCAGATAGTAGGCCCGGCGCAGGAGAAACATCGTCGCCGTCTCCCGGCTCTTCGGCTTGACGCCGATCACGACCTTGAAGCCTGCCTCCCACTGCCTGAGAAATTCAGGAATCATTTCGGGCGGATCCTGCAGGTCCGATGCCATGCCGATCACGGCATCGCCCCTGGCCTGGAAGATCGCGTGAATCGGCGAACGAAGGTGACCAAAGTTCCTGCTGTTTACAATTACCCGAACATGCGGATCTGCTGCGGTCAGTCGCCGCAGAATCGTTACCGTGTCGTCGTCCGAGGCATTGTCGATGAGCAGGTGTTCATAGTCGTACTCCACGAATCCCTGCATGACCGAGCGAATGCGCGTGACGAGTTCTTCGACGTTGCCGGCCTCGTTGTAGCACGGGGTGACGATGGTGATCAGCTTCTTCATGGGGACCCTGTAGCCCTGGAACAAAGTCCTTGATGGATGCTGGAGGCGGTATTCGCCAATGCGGTCTCGAGGGGTATGGATTCGCGAAGGCCGAACTCGTTGCGGATAAGGCTTGTGTCGGGAACGTAGCGCCCCGGGTTCCAGCCCGTATCGTCTTTGCCAAGGATGGAAAACTGACCGTTGCCCAGGAGTAACGATGTCATGCGTGCGAGTTCAGCGATCGAAACCGCGTGTTCAGACCCGATATTGTATGCGGCCGCCTTGTTCCGACGCGTCAGCAGCGTCAATAACCAAACAACGAGGTCGCCTGGATAAAGGTAGGAGCGAACTGCTCGGCCGCTGCCACGGACGATGACCTCTCGACCCGACAGTGCGTCCTGGATGAAGTTTCCCGCAGCGAAATGGGTTCCCAATGGCAGGAAGGGGCCAAGCAACGAGAAAATCCGGGCGGTGACGACATCGACCCCGAACTGCTTGCGATAGATGGCGCACAGCATTTCGGCTGCCCGCTTGGCTTCGCCATAGGCGTTTCTGGCGACTTGCAGGTCCGGGCTGCCGTTCCAGTGTTCGGGGATGCCGGCCAATTCTGGGGGCTGCTGCCCGTAGACCGCGCCCGAGCTGAGAAACAGCAGCTTCACGCCCGATTGCACGGTGGCCAGTTCAAGCACGTGTTCGGTGCCGCGGACGATGGTCCGGAACACCGTCAGCGGCGCCTCCTCGTTCAGTGTTGCACTGGCATCGGTCGCTGCATGGATGATATGGGTGAACTCGCCGTCCGGCGGGGTCGCGGCGAGATCCAGTGGCGCCAGTGTGAGTTTGCCGTTGGCCAGCAGATGGCCGGCGCGCTGGCGGAAAGCCTCAGGCTGGCGGCTGGGGACCGTGATCCGTAGTTCGAGTCCCAGGCGATCGTTGGCTTGCTGCAGGGCTTCGAGCAGCCAGCGGCCAATGAAGCCGGTGCCGCCTGTCAGCAGCAGCCGGCCATGGCGCAAAGCCTCCCAGTCGATCTGGGGGGCAGCCAGGATCGCGTCAAGATCGTCCGCCAGCTTCCATGTGCTCATGGTCGGGCGTCTCCGGGAATCGCGTAGAGCACGCAGTCGAAACTGTTGAAGTAATGTTGGCGAATGAACAGGCGATAGTCTGGGCACAAGCTGTCCAGCGCTTCCGGGATCGCCCAAAGATCGTCCGGGCGGTGATACAGCGATATTGCCAGCATCGGCCGATGCCGTTCGAGTAGCCGGCATGCTCCGCGGAGGGCCGCGATCTCCGCGCCTTCGACGTCGAGCTTGATGAAATCGATCGGCGTATTCGGGATCAGGTCATCGAGCGCGGCACAGGCGACATGGATGTTGCCGCTGTCGCTGAGATTGCCCCCTTCGCCCTGGCCGCCCGCGAAGCTCAGGACCTGATAGCTGTTCATCAGACCGAGCGGCAGGCAGTGGACCGGGAAGGGCGAGGCCTGCAGGCGATCAGCGAGCTTCCGGTAGTTCTCGGGGTCCGGCTCAAAGAGATGGGCTTGCGCGATCGGATGACAGGCCGCCAGCTGCAGCAGCGAGGCGCCGTCGTAGGCACCGCCGTCGATGTAGCTGATTGGCCGCGAGGGCAGGGCAGCCAGCGTCAGCGGATTGAAATACTGCGTCAGGTCGTGCCGGAAGCTTGCATAGGCGTCGTCGAGACCGAGGCGGAAGGCGGCGATGCGATACAGGCAGCAACGGCTTTCATCGTCCGCCAGCCGGGCGTGCAGGGCCTTCAACCGCTCCAGCCCGGCAAGCAGGGACTCTGGCCCGGAAAGCCAGTAGCGCCAGCCCAGTTCGGCCGCGTAGCGGCGATGGATATCCCAAGGGTAGGCGATGCGTGCAAAAGCGTGCATGCGCGCCAGCTTCGCGAGTTGGTCGAGCGGGGCTGTCCGGTTGTGGATGGCGATTACCAGCTGGTCCTCCGCAGCGGGGGCGACTTGCGCCCAACCCAGCACCGGGAGACCGAGGAATTCGCCCCGCTGCGGCTGCGTTTCGATGAAACCGCGGATCGTGAACCGTGCGGCCAGCAGCGTGGCGTGGACGTCCTGGGCGAAGCGGCCGGCGCCGAAGATCCAGACAGGCCGGTCGGGGTGCAGATCGAGCGCCGGGGTTGCCGCTGCACGCTGTCCGAGCGCGTCGTAGGCTGCGGCGTCCGGGATCACGCCCGCGCTCAGCTCAGTCATCGCCATGTGCGCGGATTGCTCTGGCCGAGCGGCGGACCGCTTCCAGTTCCTCGGCGGGCAGGAAGGGGTACATGTCGTCCAGCGCAGGGGACACGAATTTCCCGGTATCGTCTACGCGGGACTTGATCCGCGGCGCGAAACCCTGCGCTGGGTCGACCCGCAGGTCGAGCAGAAGCGGGCCATCCTGTGCCAGCCAATATCCGATTTCGTCGATGTCTCTGATCGTCGCGGCGGCCAGGCCGTAGGCGCGGGCGACCGCGGCAAAGTCGGGGAAATCGACGCCCGAGGCCGGGGTCGCACCGACGACCTTGCCGAAAAAATTCTCGTGTGTCTGCCAGATCGACAGGTAACCGGCATTGTTGAGCACGATGACGATGATCCTCGCCTGCAGTGTCTTGAGCGTCTGCAGTTCCTGGATATTCATCTGCAGGCTGCCGTCGCCGGCGAAACAGACGACCCGGGGAGCGGCGCGCGAAGCGCCGATCGCTGCCGGCAGGTCGTAGCCCATCGAGGCGGCGCCGGAGTTGCTGAACATTCGCTGGCCAGCCCGCAGGTGACCGACCTGGAAGGGCAGGATGCAGGCCGAGGCATTGCCGCAGACGACGACGTCGTCGCCACGTAGCCGCCGAAAAATTTCCGCGACGGCAGCATAGGGGTTCAGGGGGGCGTTGTCGGCCTGATGGTGTTCTGCCGCCGGGGCATACTTGTCGGCGGTCTGCTGGCACCATGCCTGCCAAGGTGAGAAGTCGGGCAGGCGATGGCCCTCAAGGGCAGTTGCCAAGGCCGCGATGAATTTGCCGGCATCCGCGACGACGCCCAGTGCGGGGCGGAACAGGGGCTTGTCGAGTTCTGTAGGATCGATATCGACCTGCGCGACCCAGGCGTTTTCGGCGAAGGCATTCCAGTTGTAGCCGGTCTGCCGGATGTTGAGCCGGGAGCCGAGCACCAGCACGAAATCGGCGTTCTGCGTGCAGAAATTGCCGGCGCGGGTGCCGATGCTGCCCGGGCGCCCCGCGAACAGCGGGTGCGAGGAGTCGATCAGATCGTGCGTCCAAGCCGTCGCCAGCGGAATGCCGCTGCGCTCGACGAGGTCGAGCAACTGCCGGGTCGCACCGGCGAGGCGAACGCCGGTGCCGGCGAGGATCAGCGGGCGATGGGCGCCGCGCAGGCGTGCACAAATTTCCTCGATCTGTGCCATGTCCGGCGCCGGGGGGGGCGGGAAGCGTGGCTGTGGAATCTCGACTTGCACCGTCGACGACTGGATATCCAGCGGGACATCGAGCCAGACCGGACCGGGCCGGCCGCTCACCGCCGCGACGAAGGCCCTGGGCAGGAACTCGGCGATATCCTCTGGGCTGCGGATCTGGCGGACGAACTTGCACAGCGGAGTCGCTAGTTCGACAGTCGGTCCTTCCTGGTCTCCCAGTTGCCGCAGGGCCGGCAGATCATGGAACCCGAGGCAGGTTTCGCGCTTGACCTGGCCGGAGATCACGATCATCGGGATCGAGTCCGTATAGGCGCCGAACACCCCGTTCAGGCCGTTGATCGCCCCAGGTCCGGTGGTCAATACCGCGACTGCAGGTTTGCGGGCCGTCCGGGCATAGCCCTCGGCAGCCATGGTGCAGGCTTGCTCATGGTGCATGTAGGTCGAACGGATTCGCGGGTGGGAGCCGAAGGCCTGATTCAGGAACATCGCCCCGCCCCCGGTGACAGTGAAGTTCTCGGTGACGCCTTGCTCAGCCAGCCAGTCGGCGATTTGTTCGGATATGTTTTTCACCTTGAATATCTACTTTTTTATCAGGATTGCGTGTCCGTTTAGATTGTGAATGAAAGTGAAACCCGGGGCGCTTCGAATCTCATTCACGAATGTTGTTACCCCCTCGCAGGTCGAGAATCCATAGTCATCGAATACGATGGCTCCGCCGCCTGATAGCCGTGGTGCGGACCAATCAAATACTTCCTTGGCCGACGTGTAGACATCTACATCACAATGCACCAAAGCAAGTTTTCCCGGGATCTTGTTGGCTGTTTCGTCCGGGAAGATGCCTTTCAATATTGATGTGTTTCTCAATCGCAGCGTCTTGATCAATCCATTGACCAAATCGAGAGAGGTGTCCGAATGCTCCCCGCCTTGATATACGGGATCCCTCTCGCAGGCTTTGACTACCCCGCTAAAGGTGTCCGCGAGAAATACCTGTTTTTGTGAATTGCGGACCGCATGCGCTATCAACGCCCCCGTTCCTCCTCGCCATACGCCGACTTCCAGAATGTCACCTTCGACCTGAAGTGACTGCGCAGCAAGTTGCCACAGTTCGTAGCATCGATAAATATCAACCAAGGTGCTGGACTCAATTGCGTGGAAAATTTCCAGAAAGTCAGAGTCCGAGAGCCATGGTGAATAGGTCGCATGCGGAAGAACGCGATGATGCTGAATATTCGGCGTCGAAGGCTGATGCCAGGGCGGTTGTTTCCGGATTTCCTTGTACGCTTGAGTTATCTTTTCTTTCTGGTCCATGATCCGTGGTTTTGCCAAATTAGGCCGTAGCGTTAGAGCAAATTGCGCAGAGTACTGAAGATTCAGGCGAGTCCTGGCGTTCGACGAGTTGTTTTACGTCCAGTCCAGCCCGCGTGATCAGGGCCTCCAGGGCTGCCCTGGAAAAGAAATTGACATGTTCGTGCCAGTGGCGCTTGCTCTGCCAGAGCGCACTGGTGTTACCACGCGCGAGCTCTCCCATCAGCTTTTCGTACGGGACTTCAATGTACAGGAGGGCACCCCGACCTGTTAGCGGGGCAATTTTCTCGAGCAGCGAAATCGGTGAGGACAGATGCTCCAGCACGTGGCTGAGAACGACGAGATCGTAATCTCCGGCCAGGGCCAGGGCCGGGGTGATTGCCTGGGTGCCGGGCAGGGTTTCCTTGCCGGAAATATCAACGATGTGGCAACAGTCGGCTGTGATGCGGAAGGGCGTGTTCCTGCCATCATCGCCACCCCAGTCGAGGATGCGTGGCCGATCGGGGAGTCTGCCGCGAAACTGGCTCTCGACTGCCATGGCATGGCTTAGTCGCCCGAGGGCTTCGTTGCGCTGCACGTAGCCGGGCTCATATCGTTCGCGCAAGGCGGTATAGGCCGGACCGCGGTAGTCGGCATAGAGGGCTGACAATTCCGGTTCGCCAAAGCGCAGGTCCATGAACAGGCCGCCGCAGCGGGGGCAGTGCAGCGTATTGCAGCGGGCCTGGCACGGGCCGACGGGAACGTCGCGCAGGCCCCAGTCAGGGGTGATTTCGACTGCAGCATAGCCGAGCGCCCGATGGGCGACGAAGGGCATGATGATTGCCGGGGAGGACTCCGGTGCATCGTGGTCGCAATAGATGCAGCGGCGCGCGATTTCCATCCTTGGCCTACGTGCCCCGTCCTTCGATCAAGCCGCGCAGGGCAGGATTCTCGGCGTAAGGGCCGTCGATGTCGTGAATCGTCAATGGCGAGTCGGCAGCCAAGGCCTTCGTCAGTTGCTCGCCATTCATGACTTCACGGCACGATAGCTGCCCTTTTTGCAATGGCACTGCGAGGTAGAAATCGCGTTCGAAAGTTTCGCTGGAGAAGGTGTAGCCGGCGGGAAGGGTGCGTCGCGCATAAACGCCGCGGACGAGCGCATCGAGGTATTCGATTTCCTTCCTCGAGCAAACCCGGCGGGCACTCGAGGTGCCGCCGCACATCTCTCGCGCCTTGTGGAATGCCTTGAACCAGCGGTCGACTTGTTCGGGGACCGAGCAGTAAGGCGAGACGGGGACGTCGTTGTGTTCGATGTCGATGTGTCGCTCCCAGGTCCGGGCACCCTTGGCGTAGCTGATGAACATGGACGCATCCCAGGAGCGATATTCATGGGTCGAGAAGCCGATGACGTGGTTCGGATAGCGCTGTTTGAGGTAATCGATCTGGTTCATCTCGAGGTCGTCGTCCTCGGACGGGTAGAGCGAGACGCAATGGTTAATCGCCAGAGGGATGTTGCGCCGCTCGAAGAAGGCGACCAGGTCGTCGAGGTTCTTTTCCGAGGCGCCGCCGGAGGAGGCGATGACGGGGAGTCGCTTGGAGGCGATTTTTTCGATTAGTGGCCAATCGTTGAGGTCGGAGCTCGCGATCTTGATGATCGGCAAACCGAACTCGATGCACAAATCCACAGACCGCTCATCAAACGGCGTGGCCATCGGAATTGCCGACAGGCGTTTGATCTCGGCAACCATCTTGGCGAAATCCTCTCTGGATAGCCTGGTGTCTTCCGTTTTTTTGATATAGCGGATGGACTGGTTGCCCTTGAAGTCCTGATGGATGAATTCATCAACGTCACGGAACTGCAACTTGATGGCTGCCTTGACGTTGTTGTAGCGAACGACTGTTGCGTGGTCGCGGATAATCTTCATGCCGCGCTCCAGATCGCCCCAGTGGTTGTTTGCAAGTTCGAGAACGAACAGGTTCTCGAAGATCTCGTTCTGTTTCCGGATAGATGAATTCATCGGGATTGGCGGGTTTCTCAGGTGATATTAGAACTCGGGTTGACAGAAGCCACGCAATTTTTCTGCCACGTAATCGAGATGCAGCGGGTTCAATCCTGGCCAGATTCCCAGCCAGAAGGTGTCGTTCATGATGCGGTCGGCGTTCTCCAGCGATCCGGCGACGCGATAGTGCCGGCCTGCCATGTAGGGTTGCCGGATCAGGTTGCCGGCGAAGAGCAGCCGGGTGCCGATCTTGTGCTCATCGAGATAACGCAACAGCGTCACGCGGTCGAATGGGGCGTCGGCGCTCAACGTGACCGGAAACCCGAACCATGCAGGATCGCTGTCTGTCATCGCTTCGGGAAGGGTCAGGAAATCGGCAATATCCGCGAGTCGACCGTAGAGTTCTGCGAAGTTGCGCTTGCGTGCCGCGACGAAGTCATCAATGCGGTCAAGCTGTGCAAGGCCGATCGCCGCCTGCATGTCGGTGATCTTCAGGTTGTAACCGAGGTGGGAGTAGATGTATTTATGGTCGTAGCCGGCTGGCAGGTCGCCGAGTTGCCAGTCGAAGCGCTTGCCGCAGGTGTTGTCGCAGCCCGGGTTGCACCAGCAGTCGCGGCCCCAGTCGCGGAAGGATTCGACAATGCGCTTGAGCAGCGGGTCATTGGTGAAGACGGCACCGCCTTCGCCCATGGTGATGTGGTGCGCGGGGTAGAAAGACAGGGTGCCGAGGTGGCCGAACGTGCCAACCTTGCGCTCCCGGTAGGTTGAGCCGAGCGCGTCGCAGCAGTCTTCGACCAGCCAGAGGCCATGCTTGTCGGCAATTGCGCGCACTTCCTCGGCCGCGAAGGGGTTGCCCAAGGTGTGCGCGAGCATGATAACGCGGGTCTTGCCGGAAATCGCGGCCTCGATGGCCTCGGGCAGCGGGTTGTAGGTGGGGATGTGCGAATCGACGAAGACCGGGACGAGGTTGTTCTGGAGGATCGGGTTTACCGTGGTGGGGAAGCCGGCAGCTGCCGTGATGACTTCGTCGCCGGGTTTTAGCGCGCGTTCGCCCAGCAGGGGCGAGGTGAGGGCGGTCAGTGCCAGCAGGTTGGCGCTGGAGCCGGAGTTGCAGGTGAGTGCGTGCCGGACACCGAGGTAGTCGGCCAGCTTGCGTTCAAAGGCATCGTTGTAGCGGCCTGTAGTCAGCCAGGCATCGAGCGAGGCATCGACCAGGTTGACAAGTTCTTCTTCGCCGAGGACTTTCCCCGAGGGGGGTACCGGGGTATTTCCCGGGGAGAATGGCGCAGGCGAGAGCTTGCTGCGTGCGAATTCGCGCACGAGTTCGAGCAGTTGCGCGCGCTCCTGATCAACGGGAAGCATGGGTGTGGAAATCCCTGATTTGGGCGAGGGTGACGGCCTGCATGTCGGCTGCGGTTAACCAGGCGCGATACCACGAAACCGTGGCAGCGAGAGCCGAGTCAATGGTCAGGCATGGCCTCCAGCCCAGGCGCTCGCGGGCTTGCGAGGAGTCGAGTCGGAGCATGCTGGCTTCGTGCGGGAAGGTCGACGATTCGGGATGCCAGCTTGCACCTTCGCCCCAGATGGCGGCAAGGCGCGTGGCGATATCACCCACTGTCAGGCAGTCGCTCTCACAGGGTCCGAAGTTCCATGCGCCGGCCAAGCGGGGTTCGCGGGCGATGCGCTCCGCCAGCATGAGGTAGCCCTGGAGCGGCTCCAGCACATGCTGCCAGGGTCGTATGGCACCGGGTCGCCTGACGATGGCCGGAGTTCGTCCGGCGAAGGCGGCGAGAAGGTCGGGAACAAGGCGGTTCGGCGACCAGTCGCCGCCACCGAAGACGTTGCCGGCGCGTGCGGTGGCGACGGCGATGCCGTGTTCGGCCAGGAATGATTTGCGGTAGCTGGCCGTGACCAGTTCGGCACAGGCCTTGCTGGCGCTGTAGGGGTCGTGGCCGCCGAGCGGGTCGCTTTCCCGATAGGGCCATGGCCATTCGCGATTGTCGTAACACTTGTCGCTGGTTACCACCACCACCGCTTCAACCCTGGATTCTTCGCGGAGGGCTTCGAGCAGATTGGCGGTCCCTTGGACGTTGGTCGAGAGAGTGCCAAGCGGGTCGCGGTAGCCATCGGAGACGAGCGCTTGAGCGGCGAGGTGCAGGACGATCTGCGGACGTGCAGCTCGCACCGCGGAAAAAAGACTGTCGATGTCCCGGATGTCGGCAATTATCGATGGCATGTCGTTGCCGACTCGGGCGAGGTCGAACAGGCTCGGCGTGGTCGCCGGTGCCAGCGCGTAGCCGGTAACCTCCGCGCCGAGTGACTGGAGCCACAGGCTGAGCCAGCTTCCCTTGAAGCCCGTATGGCCGGTCAGGAAGACGCGCTTGCCCGCCCAGAAGCCCGGGGTCACCATGTCTTCCAGGGGGCCTTGCCGGCCTGCCAGAGTTCTTCGAGAAGGTTTTTGTCGCGCAGCGTGTCCATCGGCTGCCAGAATCCGCGGTGGCGCCATACCGACAACTGGTTGCGCTGGGCCAGTGTCTCGAGCGGGTGCGATTCCCAAATCGTGTTGTCGCCCTCGACAAGGTCGATGACTGCCGGCGAGAGGACAAAGAAGCCCGCATTGATCATGCCGTCAGCGCCATGGGGTTTCTCGTTGAAGCGGTTGACCCGGGTCCCCTCGATTTCGAGGGTTCCGAAGCGCCCCGGCGGGGTGGCAGCAGTGACCGTGGCCAAGGTGCCCTGTTGCCGATGAAATTCAATGGCGCGCGAAATGTCGATGTCACCGACGCCATCGCCGTAGGTGAAACAGAATTCCCGTTCACCTTCGAGGAATTTCGCGATACGCCTCAAACGTCCGCCGGTCTGGGTGTTTTCTCCCGTATCGACCAGCGTGACCCGCCAAGGCTCCGCATGCCGATGGTGAACTTCCATCTGGTTGTTGGCGAGGTCGAAGGTGACGTCCGATGTGTGAAGGAAGTAGTTGGCGAAATACTCCTTGAGCACATAACCGCGATAGCCGAGGCAGATGATGAAGTCGTTGATGCCGTGCGCGGCATAGATCTTCAGAATGTGCCAGATGATCGGCTTGCCGCCGATTTCGATCATCGGTTTGGGCTTGAGGTGCGATTCCTCGCTGATTCGCGTGCCGAGGCCGCCGGCCAGAATGACTGCTTTCATCAAGATCCGTTTGGAAACGAGAAGATCGAAACGCCGGTCATTGTATCTCCATGGGTGAACAGGAATCCTGATTGGCCGACAGGGTTTCCTGTCTTACAAGCTGCACCCGCTGGACAGGTATGGGCAAGACTTCGCTTGTCCTTGCCAGAGCGTTTCTATTTCCATGGGGGCGGTGTTGCCAGCCAAGCTTGCAAAGCCCCCGGAACCTCATGCACCAGCAGCGCATGACGGCCGGCCATCCAGCCGTGCACGGGGCCGGCGGGGCGGCCGTCGAGGGCCTCGGTGAGCAGGGCCACGGCGGTGACGTGGTCGTTGATCAGGCCGAGCTCGTCCTGCAGTCGGGTGAGCGCGGCGAGGTAGCGCTTGAGCGGCTTGGGCGGCAGCAGCGGGGCGAAGAATTCGACGGCGTAGCGCAGCTTCTTGAAGCTGATGCGCATCGCGTGGCGTTCCTCAGGCGTCAGTTCGGCATGGCGGGCGGCGAGGCGGCGCGCCTGGCGGGCGCGGGTGCGCAGGCGCTGGCGGGCGAACTCGCCGAGGTCCTGCGGGACGAGGTTGTGGAGCGCGTAGAGTGCCGCGGTGAATTCGACGACGAGGCGCGGGCACTCGGGCAGCGCCGCGAGGTGGGTCACGGCGGAGCGCGCCTGGCGGGCGCGCCGGATCGCTTCGCGTTGCAGGCGGCGGGCGTCGCGGTGTTGCGGGAAGGCGGCCAGGATGGGAGGCAAAGTCTCCTCGAGGAAGACGTCCCAGTTGCGCGCATCGCCCAGCGCGCTGGCCAGTGCCTGCCAGGTTTGGCCGTAGGCGGCGACGAATTCGGGCGGCAGCGCCGGGGCGAAGAGGCGGAGCGCGGAGCGCAACCGGCGCAGGGCGACCCGCGCCTGGTGCACGTATTCGGGGTCGCTGCTGCCGGTGGCGAGCCCGCGCTCGTTGCGCTGGAAATGTTCGAGGCAGCCGAGCGCGATGGTGCGGAAGGCGGCGACCGGGGTCATGCCGGCATTGATTGCGGCGGTCTTGGCGCGGAAGGGCGCCTCGTCGTGGCCGAGGAACAGGGCGTAGCCGCGCTCCGCCTTGCTGGCGACCGCGGGGCGCAGGTCGAGGTCTTCCTGGAGCGCGCGGGTCAGCGCGAAGATGTCGGCGATGCGGCCGCTGACCAGCTCCAGTTCGATCTCGCAGATGGTCGTGCGGCGCACGCTGCTTTCAATATTGCCGCGATCGAGCGCGAGTTCGATGACCGACTCGCCGAACGGCACTTGCCAGAGCGTGCGCCGGAAATTGGTGGTGAACACCGGCTCCAGCACGGGAACGGCAGCCTCGAGGAAGATGCGCAGGTCGGGGGCATCGACGTGGCCGAAATCGAAAGCGCCGGGATGCGCCGGGGTTTCCCATTCGCTGCGCACGGCGAGGCCGCCGCTCGCCGGTTCGGCCGACTTGACGGTGAGCAGCCACTGCCAGCCCTTCTTGCGGAAGCGCAGGGCGACGCAGCGGCCATGCAAGGCGAGGTCGGGCGTGTCGTAATAGGTGTTGAGCAGATGCTGGCGGCGCGGGCGCAGGCCGGCCAGCAGCGGGTGCGCCGGCAGCCGGCGCGCGGTCTGCGGCGAGAGCGAAAGCTTGAGTTCGATCTCGGTCGACATCTCAGAAGGGCAGCGGGAGGCCGGGCCAGACCTGCGTGAGCGCTGTACGGAAGCCGTCCTGGATGCGGGCGAGCGCGGCGGCATCGTCGGCCTCGAAGCGCAGCACGACGACCGGTGTCGTATTCGAGGGGCGGGCGAGGCCGAAACCGTCGGTGTATTCGACGCGTACGCCGTCGATGGTGATGATCTCCTCGGCGCCGGGGAACTTGCCAGCGGCCTTCAGCTTGTCGATCAGCGCGAAGGGCTCGCCTTCGGCCATCTTGATGTTGAGTTCCGGCGTCGACGGGGAATTCGGCAGGGTTTTCAGGACCGGGTTGGCGTCTGCCGCCCGACTCAGGATCTCGAGCAGGCGGGCGCCGGTGTAGAGGCCGTCGTCGAAGCCGTACCAGCGCTCCTTGAAGAAGGTGTGGCCGCTCATCTCGCCGGCCAGCGGTGCGCCGGTTTCCTTGAGCTTGGCCTTGACCAGGGCGTGGCCGGTGTTCCACATCAGCGGGACGCCGCCGTGCTGCTTGATCCACGGGGCGAGCAGGCGCGTGCATTTGACGTCGTAGATGACGGTTCCGCCCGGCACGCGCGCCAGCACGTCGGCCGCGAAGAGCATGAGCTGGCGGTCGGGGAAGATGATCTCGCCGTCCTTGGTGACGACGCCGAGGCGGTCGCCGTCGCCATCGAAGGCGATGCCGATCTCGGCGTCGGTTTCCCGGAGCACCTTGACGACGTCGGCGAGGTTTTCCGGCTTGGAGGGATCCGGATGGTGGTTCGGGAAGGTGCCGTCGACCTCGCAGAAGAGCGGCACGATCTCGCAGCCGAGGCGCGCGAAGAGTTCCGGCGCGATGCCGCCGGCGACCCCGTTGCCGCAATCCATGACGATCTTGAGCGGGCGGGCGAGTTTCACGTCCGAGACGATCTTGTCGACGTAGGCGGCCTTGACGTCGGCGCTGCGCTTCTGGCCCCGTCCCGTTTTCAGGTTGCCGGCCTCGATGCGCGCCTTGAGGTCCTGGATGGCGTCGAGGGCCAGCGTCGTGCCGCCGATGACCATCTTGAGGCCGTTGTAGTCGGGCGGATTGTGGCTGCCGGTGACCGAGACGCAGGAGTTGCAACCGAGTTCGTAGGCGGCGAAGTAGGTGACCGGGGTCGGCACGCAGCCGACGTCGATGGCATCGCAGCCGGCGGCGCAAATGCCGTCCATCAGCGCGCCGGCAAGTTCCGGGCCGGACAGGCGGCCGTCGCGGCCGACGGCGATGGCGGTCTGCCCCTGCTCGACGGCCAGCGAGCCCAGGGCGTGGCCGATGCGGCGGACGACCTCGGCGGTCAGTGATTTGTCGACGATGCCGCGGATGTCGTAGGCCTTGAAGATTTCGGCGGGCAGGGTGGTCATGGTGTTTGCGCGGTTTCGTGAAGGAAGAAGTGTAGAAGCCTTTGCGGCAGCCAGTCCAGATTTCCCGGGAAGTTTCCCGATACGAAGCCGACATGGCCGCCTTCGGCCGGCTGTTCGAGGCGCACCGTGCGGCTGGCCTCGGCCGGCGCCGGCAGGAAGCGGGCGGGCAAAAACGGGTCGTTTTTCGGGTTGACCGCGAGCGCCGGCACGGCGATCGACTTGAGGAACGGCTTGGCCGAGCAGCGGCGCCAATAGTCGTCGGCGCCGGCAAAACCGTGCACCGGGCCGGTCACCGCATCGTCGAAATCCCACAGGGTGGCGGCCCGGCGCATGCGTGCGGCGTCGAAGAGGCCGGGGAAGCGGCGCAGGCGCTCGGCGGACACGTGCTTCATGGTGTCGAGGAAGTGGCGGGTGTAGATGCGGTTGAAGCCGCGCGCCAGGTGGTGGCCGCAGGCGGCGAGGTCGAGCGGCGGGCAGATGGCGGCAACGCCGGTGACCACCTCGCCGGCTGTCTTGCCGCACTCGCCGGCCCACTTGAGCAGGGCGTTACCGCCGAGCGAGACGCCGGCCGCATGCAGGCGGCGGTCGGCGCCATCGCGCAGGCGGCGCAGGATCCAGTCGATCTCCTCCGAATCTCCCGAGTGGTAGGCGCGCGGGCGCCGGTTCAGTTCGCCCGAGCAGCCGCGGAAATGCGGCAGTGCCAGGCGCCAGCCGTGACGCTTGCAGGCAAGGGCGGCGGACAGCCCGTAGTGGCTTTGGGCGCTGCCCTCGAGTCCGTGGAAGAGGACGAGGAGGGGGGCGCCCGGCGGTCCGTCGAGCCAGTCGATGTCGATGAAATCGCCGTCTGGCGCATCGACGCGCTCGCGCCGGAGCGGCAGCGGCCGCGGCTTGATGAGCAACGGCCAGAGGGTCTGCGCGTGGCCGCCGGGCAGCCAGGCGGGGGCGCAGTAGGGTTTCAATGCAGCGTATGCGGGCTGGCTTCGGCCATCGCCTGGTGGCCGTCGTCGGCTGCCGAGGCATGGCGGCTGACCAGGCGCCAGCCGTCGGCGCCGCGCCCATAGACGTGGGTGACGTGCAGCGGGCCGTGCGGGTTGGGATCGTCGCCGACGTAGAGGATCTCGGTCAGGTGGTGGATGGCCAGAACCGAGCCCTGCCAGCGCGCCACGGTGTCGGCCTCGACGCGCAGGCGGGCATTGGCGAAGATGCCGCGCCAGCTCTCGCGGATAGGCGCCAGGCCGGCGAGGCGGACACCGGTCGGGTGCACGCAGAGGGTTTCTTCGTCCTCGGCCCAGAGCAACATCAGGAGGTCGGCATCGCCGCGCCCGAGCGTCTCGTAGAAGGCTTGTTCGAGATCCTCGGGTGAGGCGTAGCGGGTCGGCTTGCTCATCGGGGGATCCATTTGCGGCAGGCTGCATGCACCTGGTCGGGCATCAGCTTGTTCAGGCAGTCGAGGTGACCGAGCGGGCAGTCGCGCTTGAAGCACGGGCTGCAGTCAAGCTTGAGGCTGAGGATGTCAGCCTGTTCCGAGAGCGGCGGCGTGAAGCCGGGCGACGAAGATCCGTAGAGAGCCACCAGCGGGCGGCCGAGGGCGGCGGCAACGTGCATCAGGCCGGAATCGTTGCAGACGACGAGGTCGGCGAGCGCCAGCAGGTCGACGGCTTGGGCGAGCGTGGTCGCGCCGCACAGGTTGCGCGCGAGGCCGGGCGCGAGGGCGACGATTTCCTCGGCGACGGCATGGTCCTTTGGCGAGCCGAACAGCCACACGGTGCAGCCGTCGTCGGCGAGGCGGCGGGCGAGTTCGGCGAAATGGGCGGCCGGCCAGCGCTTGGCCGCACCGTATTCGGCGCCCGGGCAAAAGGCGACCAGCCGCGCCGGGCGCTCGAGGCCAAGGTCGGCGAGTGTTTTTTGCTGCTCGGAGGCGGTCGACCGCAACAGCGGGTGGGCAACCGGGCGCGGCAGCGGCGTACCGGGTGCCTCGGCGAGTTGGGCGAAGCGCTCGACCATCATCGGCAGGGCGGCCTTGTCGAGGTCATGGCGGACATTGACGAGGCCATAGCGCGATTCACCGGTAAAGCCGATGCGCTTCGGGATGCCGGCGAGGAAAGGCACCAGCGCCGATTTCAGTGAATTGGGCAGGACGATGGCGGCGTCGTAGCCCTGTGCCGCCAGGTCGCGGGCGAGGCGCCAGCGCGCCTTGGGCGAAAGCTCGCCATGCGCGAAGGGGCTGTCGACGACGGCGGTGATCTCCGCCATGCGCTGCAATACCGGGGCGACCCAGCGCGGCGCGAGGGCGTCGAGCCGCAGGCCGGGATTGCGCTCGTGCAGACGCGCGAACAACGGCTGTGCCATGACGGTGTCGCCGATCCACGACGGGGCGACGACGAGGGCCGTCAGCCCGGGCGGGGGCGGCGGGGTGCCGGCGGCGGCCGGCAACCGGGGCTCAGTGGTGGCCCTTGGGCTTTTCGCCCGTGAACACGTACTTCATGCCGCAGTAGGGGCACTCGGCCTCGCCGGTGTGCAGCACGTCGAGAAAGACGCGCGGGTGCTGGCACCAGAGCGGGGCGTTGGGCTGCGGGCAGTGCAGCGGCAGGTCGTGGGCGGTGACTTCGACGGTGCGTTGGTCGGACATGGTCTTTTCTCCCTGGAATTGCTCAGACGTAGGCCAGCCAGTCGTCATGTGCCGGCGAGCGGCCGAAGACCACGTCGAAATACTTGCTCTGGATCTGCGCCGTGACCGGGCCGCGGCGGCCGATGCCGATCTGGCGGCCATCGAGTTCGCGGATCGGGGTGACCTCGGCGGCGGTGCCGGTGAAGAAGGCCTCGTCGGCGGCATACACCTCGTCGCGGGTGATCCGCTTCTCGAGCACCTGCAGGCCGAGTTCGTCGGCGAGCTGGAGCACGGTGGCGCGGGTGATGCCTTCGAGGCAGGAGGTCAGGTCGGGCGTGTACAGCTTGTTCTTCTTGACGATGAACAGGTTCTCGCCGGCCCCTTCGGCGACGTAGCCCTCGGGGTCGAGCAGCATCGCCTCGTCGTAGCCGTCGTTGGTCGCCTCGTTGTTGGCGAGGATGGAGTTGATGTAGTGGCCGCAGGCCTTGGCGCGCACCATGCTGATGTTCACGTGGTGGCGCGTGAAGCTCGAGGTCTTGACGCGGATGCCGCGTTCCATGCCTTCTTCGCCGAGGTAGGCGCCCCAGGGCCAGGCAGCGATGGCGATGTGCACCTTGGCGCCCTTGGGCGACACGCCGAGCTTTTCCGATCCGTAGAAGGCGATCGGCCGGATGTAGCCGGATTCGAGCTTGTTGGCGCGGATCACTTCCTTCTGCGCCTCGTTGATCGTGGCGCGGTCGAAGGGCATCGCCATCTGGAAGATGTGCGCGGAATTGAACAGGCGGTCGGTGTGGTCCTCCAGCCGGAAGATCGCGGTGCCGCGCCCGGTCTTGTAGGCGCGGACGCCCTCGAAGACGCCCATGCCGTAATGCAGCGAGTGGGTGAGGACGTGGGTGGTCGCCTCGCGCCAGGGCACGAGTTGCCCGTCCTGCCAGATGAAGCCGTCGCGATCCGCCATCGACATGGTGATTCTCCGTGTTGCGCTCGTGAAAGCCGCCAATTCTAGCCGAATTCAGCGGGTAAAATAACGCCTTTGCCGTTGTGAGCCGCGCATGATCTGGAAGCCGAACGTGACCGTCGCCGCCGTTGTCGAGCGCGACGGCAAGTACCTGCTGGTCGAGGAAGAGACCGCGGGCGGCCTCGCCTTCAACCAGCCGGCTGGCCACCTCGAGGCTGGCGAGTCGCTGGTCGACGCGGTGGTGCGCGAGACGCTCGAGGAAACCGCCTACCATTTCCGGCCGACGCACCTGGTCGGCATCTATAACTGGACGCGACCGGACGGCGAGGTGACCTACCTGCGCTTCGCCTTCGCCGGCGAGTTGCGCGGCTGGGAGGCGGAGCGCAAGCTCGATGCCGGCATCGTCGCCGCGCACTGGCTGACGCTGGATGAGGTGAAGGCAACGCAGGAGCGCCATCGCAGCCCGTTGATCCTGCGCTGCATCGAGGACCTGCGCGCCGGCAAGCGGCACCCGCTCGACCTGCTGGTGCATTACGCATGAGGCAAGCGGCCCTCCTGTTCCTGCTGCTGGCCGCGGCGTCGGCACGCGCCGACGTGACGGTGCCGGTCTGTTACGGCTACGGCTGCCAGGCTCAGGCCGAGATCGTCTTCAGCGAGCGGCAGATCGCCGAGGTTGCGCAGGAACTGGCGGTTGCGGTTGACGCCGAAAACGAGCGGAAAATCCTCGGCGACGCGATCGGCCGCCTCTACGGCTGGGCCGGCGAGCAGTCCGACATCCGCAACGATCGCGGCGGCAACTACGCCGACGGCCACGTACCGGGCAAGATGGACTGCATCGACCATTCGACATCCACCACCCGCCTGCTGCGCCTGCTCGAGGAGCGCGCGCTGCTGCGCTGGCATCGCGTGCGCGACCCGGCCCTGCGCCATTTCGTGCTGGTCTTCGGTGACCACTGGTCGGCGGTGATCGAGGAGAAGGAAGCGGGCGCCGACGGCCGCTTCGCGGTCGACAGCTGGTTCGTCGACAACGGCCAGCCGGCACTCGTGCTGCCGCTGGCCGACTGGAAGAAAGGGGCTGGGCCCGATGTCTAAGGGAACCGTGGTCGTCGGCCTGTCCGGCGGCGTCGATTCGTCGGTGGCGGCGCTGTTGCTCAAGCAGCAGGGCTGGAAGGTGATCGGACTGTTCATGAAGAACTGGGAGGACGACGATACCGAGGAGTACTGCTCGTCGCGCCAGGACCTGGTCGACGTGATGAGCGTCGCCGACCGGATCGGCATCGACGTCGAGGTGGTCAATTTCGCCGCCGAGTATCGCGATCGGGTATTCGCCGAATTCCTTGCCGAGTACCGGGCGGGACGGACGCCGAACCCCGACGTGCTGTGCAACTCGGAAATCAAGTTCAAGGCTTTCCTCGACCATGCCCTGAAGATGGGCGCCGGGAAGATCGCCACCGGCCACTATGCCGGTGTGCGCGAGTTCGACGGCAAGTTCCAGCTGCTCAAGGCGGAGGACGGCACCAAGGACCAGAGCTACTTCCTCTACCGCCTCAACCAGGCGCAGCTGGCGAAAACGCTGTTCCCGCTGGCGGACATCTACAAGCGCGACGTGCGCCGGATCGCCGAGGCCGAAGGGCTGCACGTGGCGGCCAAGAAGGACTCGACCGGCATCTGCTTCATCGGCGAGCGGCCGTTCAAGGAATTCCTGTCGCGTTACCTGCCGCCGTCGAAGGGCGAGATCCGCCGCCTCGACGACGGCAAGGTCCTCGGCGAGCACGACGGCCTGATGTACCACACCCTCGGCCAGCGCAAGGGGCTGCACATTGGCGGCCTCAAGGAGAAGGGCCAGCCGGGCGGCGGCGATCACGAAGCGTGGTTCGTCGCCGGCAAGGACATGGCGAAGAACGTGTTGTACGTCGTCCAGGGCCACGACCATCCGGCGCTGTTGCGCGACAGCCTGGTTGCCGACCAGCTGTCCTGGGTTTCCGGAGAGCGCCCGCACACGCACTGGGTTTATACCGCCAAGCCGCGCTACCGGACGGCGGACCAGCCCTGCGAAGTCGAGCGCGTGGATGGCGCATCCTGCGAAATCCGCTTCGCCGAACCGCAATGGGCGCTGACGCCCGGCCAGTCGGTCGTCCTTTACGAGAGCCGTGTCTGCCTTGGCGGCGGCATCATCTGCTGATCATTTTCCGGGTTTTCCAGTGTCTGACTTCCTCGCCGTTCTCCCGCAATACCTGCTGCCCAAGCAGGCGCTGACCTCACTGGCCGGCAAGTTCGCCGGCGCCCGCGCGGGTGGCCTGACCACGGCAGTCATCCGCAGGTTCGTCGCCCGCTATGGCGTCAATATGGACGAGGCGGCGAATCCGGACATTGCCGCCTACCCGACCTTCAACGAATTCTTTACGCGCCCGCTCAAGCCGGGCGCCCGGCCGCTGGCTGATGCCGATTTCGTCTGCCCGGTCGATGGCGCGATCAGCCAGTTCGGGCCGATCGAGCGCGACCAGGTTTTCCAGGCCAAGGGCCATCACTATTCGACGACGGCGCTGGTCGGCGGCGACCGTGCGCTGGCGGCGCAGTTCGACGATGGCGCCTTCGCGACGATCTACCTCAGCCCACGCGACTACCACCGCATCCACATGCCCTGTGCCGGCCGCCTGCGCCGGATGATCCACGTGCCGGGCGAACTGTTCTCGGTCAATCCGGCGACGGCGCGCGGGGTGCCTGGACTCTTCGCGCGCAACGAGCGGGTCGTCTGCGTCTTCGACACGACGCACGGCCCCTTCGTGCTGGTCCTGGTCGGCGCCACCATCGTCGGCAGCATGGCGACGACCTGGCATGGCGTGGTCAACCCGCCGCGGCCGGGCCAAATCCGCGATTGGCGCTATGAAGACCAAGTGATTGAATTTGCGCGGGGTGACGAGATGGGGCGCTTCCTGCTGGGTTCGACGGTCGTGTTGCTGTTCCCGCGCGGGGTGGCGGAATTCGATGCGTCATGGGCGCCCGCCAAGCCGGTCCGTCTCGGCGAGGCTATGGCCGGCCTGGCGGCGTCCTGAAAAGGCGTCCGATTTACGGGATGACGTAGAACAGCACCGCGCAGACATGCAGGGCGCTGCCGAGGAGACAGAAGCCGTGCCAGATCGCGTGGTTGTAGGGCAGGCGATCCCAGACGTAGAAGGCGATTCCCCCAGTGTAGGCGATGCCGCCCGCGGCAAGCAGGACGAGGCCGCCGGCTTCGAGGCGTTCGAGTAGCGGCTGGATGGCGATGACCACGACCCAGCCCATGGCGAGGTAGAGGGAAACGAACAGCCAGTGCAGGCGTTCGCGCAGCAGGAGACGCAGGATGATGCCGGTGATTCCGAAGCCCCAGACCACGGCGAAGAGCGACCAGCCCCACGGGCCGCGCAGCGTGACCAGTGTGAATGGGGTGTAGGTGCCGGCGATCAGCAGGAAGATCGCTGAATGGTCGAGGGCGCGGAGCAGGGGCCGGAAGCGCTCGGCCTGGATGCTGTGGTAGAGGGTGGACGCGGTATACAGCAGTACCAGCGTGCTACCGAAGATGCTGCAACTGGCCACATGCCACAAGTCGCCGTTGCGTGCCGCGACCGTGGCCATGGTCGCCAGGGCGGCGATCGCCAGCACGATGCCGAATCCATGCGTGACGCTGTTCGCGATTTCTTCGCGCAGCGTGTAATACGCGTTGATAAGGGTTGGGTGCTGGTTCATCCCGGGCTGGCCGTGTTCGGAATGGGACCACTGTGCGCCCGTTTCGTTCCGGAAATGGGCGCTTCCGCCTAATCCGGCGGGCAGGACTCCCCGGCGCCCGTTCAGTCGTGCGGGACGGTATCGGCGAACGACGGGCGCTGCATCAGCTTCGCGTAGAGGCGGGCCAGGTTCGGGTGGTCTTCCTGCCAGGTGATGTCCGGGAAGCGGAAACACAGGTAGCCGAGCGCCGTGCCGACCGCAAGGTCGGCCATCGAGAGGTGCGTGCCCATGCAATGCGGCTTCTCGCCGAGTTCTTCGGCCATGAACTCGAGTGCGCGCGTCACCTTCTCGCGCTGGCGGGCAATCCAGGCGGCGCTCTGTTCCTTCTTGGGCCGCTTCGCTTCAAGGAAAGCCATGGCGGCCGCGTCGCAGACACCGTCGGCGAGCGCCTCCCAGCGCTTGACCTCGATGCGCTCGCGGTTGGTGGCCGGGAACAGTTTGTTGTTCGGCGTTACGTTGTCGATGTATTCGACGATGACGCGCGAGTCGAAGAGCGGGGTCTCGTCATCGAGGACGAGGACGGGAATCTTGCCGAGCGGGTTGAGCGCCGGGACGCCGGTGCCTTCCAGCCACGGCGAGTCGATCACGAAGTCGACTTCCATCTTCTTCTCGGCCAGCACGATGCGTACCTTGCGGACGAACGGGCTGGTGTGGGAGCCGATCAGCTTCATCGTATGCTCTCAGGATTGGGGAAAGCGATTATAGCGTATGGCGCGGGGCTTGGCCGGGCGGTTAAAATCATGCCCTTGCCGAAAAGGAACCGCCCATGGAATTCAACCCGCTGACCGCCCTTTCACCGCTCGATGGCCGCTACGCCGGCAAGGTAGACGCCCTGCGCGAGCATTTCTCCGAATTCGGCCTGATCCGTGCTCGCCTCAAGGTCGAGATCGAGTGGCTGAAGGCGCTGGCCGCCGAGCCGCACTTTTCGGAAATTGCCGCTTTTTCGCCGTCGACCGTGGCAGAACTCGATGCGCTGGTCGCCAACTTCACGGTTGCGCAGGCCGCCGAGGTCAAGGCCGAGGAAGCCGTCACCAACCATGACGTCAAGGCGCTCGAATACTGGATCAAGAAGAACACCAGGGGCAACGCCGAAGTGACCAAGGTCAGCGAGTTCATCCACTTCGCCTGCACCTCTGAGGACATCAACAACCTGTCGCACGCGCTGATGTGCCAGGGCGCCCGTGAGCAGGCCATGCTGCCGACGCTCGACAAGGTCACCGAGAAGCTGCGCGAGCTGGCCCATGCCTACGCTGACATCCCGATGATGAGCCGCACCCACGGCCAGCCGGCGACGCCGTCGACCATGGGCAAGGAAATGGCCAATACCGCCTATCGCCTGCAACGTGCCCGCGCCCGCATTGCCCAGGTCGAACTGCTCGGCAAGATCAACGGTGCGGTCGGCAACTACAACGCCCACCTGGCCGCCTATCCGGGCTACGACTGGGAAGGCTTTGCCAAACGCTTCGTCGAGTCGCTCGGCCTGACCTTCAACCCGTACACCATCCAGATCGAGCCGCACGACGCGCTGGCCGAACTGTTCGACGCCTTCGCCCGCGCCAACAGCATCCTGATCGACCTCGATCGCGACGTCTGGGGCTACATCTCGCTCGGCTTCTTCAAGCAGAAGGTCAAAGCCGGCGAAATCGGTTCATCGACGATGCCGCACAAGGTCAATCCGATCGACTTCGAGAATTCCGAAGGCAACCTCGGCCTCGCCAACGCGGTCCTCAAGCACCTTGCCGAGAAACTGCCGATCTCACGCTGGCAGCGCGACCTGACCGACTCTACCGTGCTGCGCAACATGGGCGTCGGCCTCGGCTACACGCTGCTTGGCTACGACTCGTTGTTGAAGGGCCTGGGCAAGCTGGAAATCAACGCCGACCTGATGAAGGCCGACCTCGACGCCAACTGGGAGCTGCTCGCCGAGCCGATCCAGACCGTGATGCGCCGCTACGCCGTGCCGAACGCCTACGAAAAGCTCAAGGAACTGACCCGTGGTACCCGCGTTTCGCGTGAAGGCATGCAGGCTTTCGTGTCGACGCTCGACATCCCGGAAGCCGCCAAGGCCGAACTGCTCAAGCTGACGCCGTGGGACTACACCGGCAAGGCGGCGGAACTGGCGAAGCGTATCTGATGAAGTGCAGCAAGTGCGGGCAGGAAGTGCCCGAGGACGCGATCTACTGCCCGCACTGCACGGGCGACCGCAAGACGACCGATCGCGAAGTCATCCGCGGTGGCATCGTCGGCGGGATCAAGGGCCTTTTCCTCGGCCTGCTGCCGTCGATCTGGCTGCTCCTCCAGTTCGGGGCCGAGCGCGGCATCAAGGCCATCGCGCTGACGTTGCCGGTCGCTACTTTCACCACCGGGCTGATCATCGGCCTCGTCAAAGCCAAACGGGACTGGAAATAAATGTCATTCGCCGAAAACCTCAAGAAGCTGCCGGGCATTTCGCACCTGTCGGCCATCAACCTGCTCGATGCCGACGGCCAGGTCGTCGCGACGATCGAGAACAAGCCGGGCAGCCAGGGCTCGCTCGCCGTCTACAACCACCTGGCGCAGACCTACGGCAGCATCAATGCCGAAGCGGCCCGCAAGGGGCTGGAGATCTTCGCGGAGCACGCGGACGACGAGCGCGCTCACCCCGGAAAGCATCCCAATATCGCCCGTCTGCTGGCCGTCGAGGGTGGCGGGATGGCGCTGCGCGTCAAGCACGTCTTCGCCGTCTGAGTTGGCAGCGGGCGCTGCTCTTGCCCGAAGCCCGGCGGCGTGTATGATCCATCGGGAATAAATTGCGGTTCCCCCGCGTATACCGAGTGCAGTCCCGATTCTTACCAACACCACGGAGATGACCCGATGAAAACCAAGCTCGCTCTCGCCCTTGTCGCCGCCACGATTGCCGGTTCCGCCGCTGCCCAGATGAAGCCGGAAGACGCCATCAAGTTCCGCCAATCCGCCTACACGACGATGGCCTGGAACATGGGGCGCATCAAGATGAACATCGAGGGCAACTACAACAAGGAAGACGTGATCAAGGCCGCCAACGTGATCCAGGCGATCGCCAATTCCGGCATGGGCGCGCTTTACCTGCCCGGCACCGACAAGGGCAAGGGCTGGAAGGACACGCGCGTCCTGCCCGAGTTGTTCACCGACAAGGAAGGTGTCGGCAAGGTCGCCGGCGCCTTCAACAAGGAAGCCAACGAGATGGCCAAGGTCGCGGCCACCGGTGATGCGGCGGCGGTCAAGGCCCAGTTCGGCAAGCTCGGCGAGTCGTGCAAGGGTTGCCACGACAACTATCGTCGCGACGAGAAGTAAGCGGCTGTTCTGCAGGGTCAGCGACGGGCGCCTGCGGGCGCCCGTTTCGCTGCCAGGTTTTCCTCGGGAGAAAGCGATGAGCGACAAACGTTTCCTGGTCTGGGATCTCCCGACCCGGCTATTCCACTGGCTGCTCGTTCTCTGCGTCACCGGCAGCGTGATCAGCGGCCTGATCGGCGGCAACCTGATCGACTGGCACGGCTGTCTCGGCCTCGCCATCGTCGCGCTGGTCACGTTCCGCTTGGCCTGGGGACTGATCGGCTCGACCTATGCCCGCTTCGCGCAGTTTTTCCCGACGCCTGCCCGCTTGCGCAACTATCTTGCCGGTCGCTGGCAGGGCGCCGGGCACAATCCGCTCGGCGCGTTTTCCGTGTTTGGCCTGCTTGCGCTGCTGCTGTTCCAGGCGGGCTCGGGTCTGTTCGCCAACGACGACATCGCCTTTACCGGCTATCTCTATGACCTCGTCGGCAAGGAACTCAGCGATCGCCTGACCGGCTGGCACAAATTGTCGGCCAACGTCCTGTTCGCGCTCGTCTCCCTGCACGTCGGCGCCATCGTTTTCTACGCGCACGTGAAGAAGGACAATCTGGTGAAGCCGATGCTCACCGGCTGGCAGGACGGTGAGGGTGTATCTGCGCGAGGTGGCGGCGTGGCCCGCTTCATTGCGGCTGCGCTGTTCGCCGCTGCAGTCGCCTTTGGCGCCAGCGGTGCCTGGATGCCGCCACCGCCTCCGCCCCCGCCGGCGGCCGAGACACCGGCCTGGTAGGCACCCCCGAGAAAGGAAAAAGCCACCGCAATCCGGTGGCTTTTTCCTGGCGGGCGTTGCCTTTGTGGTGCGCGTGTCAGACTACCGCGCCTTCCTCGTTGGCGCCTTCGATCACCTTCTTCTGCTTGGCCATGAACTGCTCGCGGGAGACGCCGAGCCACATGACCAGCGGGCTAGCGACCAGCACCGACGAGTAGATGCCGAAGCAGATGCCGATGGTCAGCGCCAGCGCGAAGTAGTAAAGCGTTTCGCCGCCGAAGATCAGCATCGAAAGGACCATCAGCTGCGTGCTGCCGTGGGTGATGATGGTTCGGCTGATGGTGCTGGTGATGGCGTGGTCGAGCACTTCCGGCGTGGTCAGTCCGCGCACCTTCTTGAAAGTTTCGCGCACGCGGTCGAAGACGACCACGGACTCGTTGACCGAGTAGCCGAGCACGGCGAGCACGGCGGCCAGCACCGACAGCGAGAATTCCCACTGGAAGAAGGCGAAGAAGCCCAGGATGATGATGACGTCGTGCAGGTTGGCGATGATCGCCGATACCGAGAACCGCCACTCGAAGCGGAAGGCGAGGTAGATGACGATGCCGATGACGACCAGCAGCAGCGCCATGGCGCCGTTCTCGGCCAGTTCCTTGCCGACCTGCGGGCCGACGAACTCGACGCGCGAGAGCGATGCGCCCGGGGCGTCGGCTGCCAGCGACTTCATGACGACCTCGCCGAGCTGGGCCGTGTTCTGCTCGCCCTTGAGCGGCAGGCGGATCATGACGTCACGCGAGGACCCGAAGTTCTGCACCTGATAGTCGGTGAAGCCCGCCTTGCCGAGCGCGCCGCGGATATTCTCGAGGTCGGCCGCCTGCTCGTACTTGACCTCGACCAGCGTGCCGCCGGTGAATTCAACCGAGAGGTGCAGGCCCTTGGTGGCCAGGAAGAAGACGGCAAGCAGGAAGGTGACGAGCGAGATGATGTTGAACTTCAGCGCATGGCGCATGAAGGGGATGTCTTTGCGGATGCGGAAGAATTCCATGGCCGTTTATCCTTCGTTCTTGCCGTTGACCGCAGCAGCGCCCGCGCTGTTGCCGGGCTTCCAGACCTGGCCGATGGCGACCTTGGTCAGCTTCTTCTGGCGGCCGTAGATCAGGTTCACCAGCGAACGCGAGACCACCACCGACGAGAAGATCGAGGTCAGGATGCCGAGGCAATGCACGACCGCGAAGCCGCGCACCGGCCCGGAGCCGAAGATGAGCAGGGCGAGGCCGGCGATCAGCGTCGTGATGTTGGAGTCGAGGATGGTGCCGAAAGCGCGCTCGTAGCCTTCCGAGATCGCCCCCTGCGGCGGCATGCCGTTGCGCAGTTCCTCGCGCACCCGCTCGTTGATCAGCACGTTGGCGTCGATCGCCATGCCCAGGGTCAGCGCGATGGCGGCGATGCCGGGCAGCGTCAACGTCGCCTGCAGCATCGAGAGCAGGGCGATCAGGAACAGCAGGTTGGAGGCCAGCGCGATAACCGAGACGACACCGAACATCTGGTAGTAGAGGATCATGAAAACGGCGATGGCGGCGAAGCCCCACAGCGTCGAGTTGAAGCCCTTCTTGATGTTCTCGGCGCCGAGCGACGGGCCGATGGTACGTTCCTCGATGATGTCCATCGGCGCGGCGAGCGAGCCGGCACGCAGCAGCAGCGCGGTATCGTTCGCCTCGCTGGTGGTCATGCGCCCGGAGATCTGCACGCGGCCACCGCCGATTTCGGTGCGGATAACCGGCGCGGTGATGACTTCGCCCTTGCCCTTCTCGATGAGCAGGATGGCCATGCGCTTGCCGACGTTGTCGCGGGTCACGTCCTTGAAGATGCGGGCGCCGGCGGAGTCGAGCGTCAGGTGCACGGCCGGTTCGTTGGTCTGGCCGTCGAAGCCGGGCTGGGCATCGGTCAGGCGGTCGCCGGTCAGCACGACCTGCTTCTTGACCAGCAGCGGCTGGCCGCCGCGCTCGGTGTAGACCTCGGTACCGAACGGGGCGCTGCCGGCGATGGCTGCCTCGAGCGAGCCGGGGGCGTCGTCGACCATGCGGATTTCGAGGGTCGCCGTGCGGCCAAGGATGTCCTTCGCCTTGGCGGTGTCCTGCACGCCGGGCAACTGGACGACGATGCGGTCGGCGCCCTGCTGCTGGATGACCGGCTCGGCGACACCGAGTTCGTTGATCCGGTTGTGCAGCGTCGTGATGTTCTGCTTGAGCGCGAATTCGCCGATCTTCTTGGTCGCCTCCGGCTTGAGGGTCGCCACGAGGCGGAACTCGTCGCCTTCACCGGTTTCCGCCAGGGTCAGGTCAGGTTGGCTGTCGGCGATGGTCGAACGCGCCTTGGCGCGGGTTTCGGCATCGCGAAACTTGATGACGATGCGCTCGCCCTCGCGCGACAGGCCGGCGTGGCGGATGTTCTTGTCGCGCAGGGCAGAGCGCATGTCGGCGGAAGTCGAGTCGAGACGCTTGGTCAGCGCCCCCTTCATGTCGACCTGGAGCAGGAAATGGACGCCGCCGCGCAGGTCGAGGCCGAGATACATCGGCAGCGCATGCAGGCTGGTCAGCCAGTGCGGCGAGGCCGACAGCAGGTTCAGCGCGATGACATACTGCGGGTCGGCTGAATCCGGGTTGAAGGCCTTCTCGAGCAGGTCCTTGGCTTTCAGCTGGGTGTCGGTATCCGCGAAGCGCGTCTTGACGCCGTTCAGGTCGAGCTGGATGCCTTCATGGGCAATGCCGGCCGACTTCAGGGACTCCTCGACGCGGGCTTGCGTCTTCGCATCGACCTTGAGGGTCGCCTTGGCGCTGGAAATCTGGACGGCCGGCGATTCGCCGAAGAAGTTGGGCAGGGTGTAGATGAAGCCCAGCACCAGCGCGACGGCGACGGTGATGTACTTCCAGAGGGGATAGCGGTTCATGGCTTCCTGAAAGCGGAAGAGGCGGCTCGCGGCCGCCTCCGGGGGGTTACAGCGTCTTCAGCGTGCCCTTGGGCAACACCAGGCCGATGGCCGGCTTCTGGACGACGACTTCGGTGCCTTCGGCGATCTCCAGGCTGACGTAGTTGTCGCCGACCTTGGTGATCTTGCCGACCAGGCCGCCCTGGGTGACGACTTCGTCGCCCTTGGCCAGCCCTTCGAGCAGCGACTTGTGCTCCTTGGCCTTCTTCATCTGCGGGCGGATCATCAGGAACCACAGCACGACGAACATCAGGATCAGGGGCAGCATCTGCATCAGGCCCCCGGTCGGGTCGGAAGCGCCAGCGGTTTGGGCGTGGGCGAGGCTAATCATCGGGTTATCTCCAGCAAGGCGAAAAATTCGAAACGCGCGATTCTATCACTCGCCGGACGAACGGTCGCGGGCGAAGCTGGTCGCCCAGGCTGCGAACGTCCCGGCCGCGATGGCGGCGCGCATCTCGGCCATGATCGTCTGGTAGAAGTGCAGGTTGTGCGTGGTGTGCAGCATCGCCGCGAGGATTTCGCCGGTGCGGTAGAGATGGTGCAGGTAGGCCCGGCTGAAGTTCTGGCAGGTGTAGCAGGTGCAGGACGGGTCGAGCGGGCCGGTGTCGGCCTTGTGCCGGGCGTTCTTGATCTTGATGTCGCCGAAGCGGGTGAACAGGTGGCCATTGCGTGCGTTGCGCGTCGGCATCACGCAGTCGAACATGTCGATGCCGGCCGTTACCGCATGGACAAGGTCTTCCGGCGTGCCGACGCCCATCAGGTAGCGCGGCTTGTGCGCCGGCAGTTTCGGTGCCGTGTGGGCGAGGATGCGCGCCATGTCGTCCTTCGGCTCGCCGACCGAGAGGCCGCCGATGGCCATGCCGTCGAAGCCGATGGCGTCGAGGCCGGCCAGCGATTCGTCGCGCAGATCTTCGTACATGCCGCCCTGGACGATGCCGAACAGCGCGTTGCGGTTCTCCAGCCGGTTGTGCTCGGCGCGCGAGCGCTGTGCCCAGCGCATGGAGAGGCGCATCGATTTGGCTGCCTCGTCGCGCGTGGCGGGGTAGGGCGTGCATTCGTCGAAGATCATCACGATGTCGGAATTCAGCACGTGCTGGATCTGCATCGAGATTTCCGGCGACAGGAAAAGCTTGGCCCCGTCGATCGGCGAACTGAACCGGACGCCATCTTCGGTGATCTTGCGCAGGGCGCCGAGCGAGAACACCTGGAAGCCGCCGGAATCGGTCAGGATCGGCTTCTGCCAGCCCATGAAGTCGTGCAGGCCGCGGTGCGCCGCGACGACATCCAGTCCCGGACGCAGCCACAGGTGGAAGGTGTTGCCGAGGCAGATCTGTGCGCCGATGTCGTTCAGCGCCTGCGGCGTCATCGCCTTGACCGTGCCGTAGGTACCGACCGGCATGAAGACGGGCGTTTCGACCACCCCGTGGGCCAGGGTCAGGGTGCCGCGGCGGGCGGCGCCGTCGGAGGACAGGAGTTCAAACCGCATCGGAGCGCTCCAGAAGCATCGCGTCGCCGTAGCTGAAAAAGCGGTAGCGTTCGCCAACGGCGTGGGTGTAGGCGGCACGGATGGCCGCCATGCCGGCGAATGCCGAGACGAGCATCAGCAGCGTCGACTTCGGCAGGTGGAAGTTGGTGATCAGCCGGTCGACGACCTTGAAGCGGTAGCCGGGCGTGATGAAGATGTCGGTCTCGGCACTGCCGGCGTGAACGGTGCCGTCGGCCGCTGCGGCGGACTCGAGCGCCCGCAGGCTGGTCGTGCCGACCGCGATGACCCGGCCGCCGGCCGCGCGCGTCGCGGCGATGGCGTCGGCGGTCGCCTGCGGGATAGCAAAACGCTCGCTGTGCATCCTGTGCTCGGCCACCTTGTCGACGCGTACCGGCTGGTAGGTGCCGGCGCCGACGTGCAGGGTCAGGAAGGCGGTATTCACGCCCTGCGCGCGCAAGGTGGCGAGCAATGCCTCGTCGAAGTGCAGGCCGGCGGTTGGCGCCGCCACGGCGCCCGGCTCGCGGGCGTAGACCGTCTGGTAGCGCGCCTCGTCGCTGGCGTCGGCCGGATGCGTGATGTAGGGCGGCAGGGGCAGCCGGCCGTGCGCTTCGGCCAGATCCCACAGGCTGTCGCGGTCGACCAGTTCCAGCGTGAAGAATTCGCCGGCGGCACCGGCGCGGCCGGTTACCACGACAGTGAAGGCATCGGCCAGCCAGAGCTTTGTCCCCGGCTTCGGCGCCTTGCTGGCGCGTACCTGGGCGATGGCATGGCGGTCGTCGACGATGCGTTCGAGCAGGACCTCGACGCGGCCGCCGCTCTCCTTGCATCCGAAAATGCGGGCCTTTATGACGCGGGTATCGTTGAAGACCAGCAGGTCGCCGCGACCGAGCAGCGCGGGCAGGTCGGCGAAGCGGCGATCGTGCAGTGCGGCGCCGGCGACGTGCAGCAGCCGGCTGCCGGTCCGCTCGGGCGCGGGGTGCTGGGCGATAAGTTCCGGCGGGAGGGGGAAATCGAAATCGTCGACCGAGAGCGGGATCATGGGCGCCGCGGGGAAATGTGGCGGAGCGCGCCGGGGTCGGGCGTGGTGCCGGGAAAGGGACTCGAACCCTTACACCTTTCGGCGGCGGATTTTGAATCCGCTGCGTCTACCGATTCCGCCACCCCGGCAGGGGAGGCCGGATTATCCCCGAATCACTTGCGCGGTTCAAGCGAACCGGAACAGGGAAAGGCGCGGCTCAGGGCGCCACCGACCAGCGAGGCGCTGGTCGCCCTGGTGTCGGGCGGCTGCCGGTCGAGATGGGCCATGACGGCGCGCACCAGGCGGCGCGTCGCATCCGGGCCATCCGGGGGGCAGATGGCGTTGAGCTTTACCCCGACCGAATCGGCGAGATATTCGCCGACCGCAAAACCATCGACGAAACCCTGCACGTAACCAACGCAGCGGGCCGGTCCGGTCGGTCCCTCGGCGAGCGGCGAGTTGCCGGCATTGAAGAGATCATCTGCGGCGGTGCAGTCGCGGCGCAGTTCGGCAGCCGTGTAGGCGTGCGCCGGCAGCGCCAGGGTAGCGAAGGCGAGCAAGAGCCATTTCATCGATTTGTCTCGAACCAGTTGAGGTGCTTGTGGAGCCCGGTGACGCTGCCGACGACGATCAGCGCCGGCGGCTGGATGCCGGCTTCGGCAATGCGTGCGGGCAGCGTGCCGAGGTCGGCGAGCATGGTGCGCTGGTCGGCCAGGGTGCCGTTGCGCACCACGGCGGCCGGGGTCGCTGCAGGCAGGCCGTGGGCGACCATCTGCCGGCAGATTTCGCCGGCGGCGCCGATGCCCATGTAGAAGACGACCGTCTGGCGCTGGCGGGCCAGTGCCGGCCAGTCGAGATTGACGGTGCCATCCTTGAGGTGGCCGGTGACGAAGGTGACGGCCTGGGCATGGTCGCGGTGGGTGAGCGGAAAGCCCGCGTAAGCCGCGCAGCCGGCCGCCGCCGTGACCCCGGGGACGACCTCGAACGGAATGCCCGAGGCCTGCAGGGTTTCCAGTTCCTCGCCGCCGCGCCCGAAGATGAACGGGTCGCCGCCCTTGAGGCGAACGACCGCGAGCCCTTCGCGCGCCAGATCGACGAGCAGGGTGTTGATCCTGTCCTGCGGCAGCGTGTGGCGGGACGATTCCTTGCCTGCGTAGATACGGCGGGCATCGGCCCGCGCCAGCGCCATGACCCCTTCCCCGACGAGGTGGTCGAAAACCAGCGCATCGGCGGCGCCGATCAGGCGGGCGGCCTTGATCGTCAGCAGGTCGGGATCGCCCGGGCCGGCTCCGACGAGCCAGACTTTTCCGGGGGGCAAGGGGGAGTGGATCATCATCGACTTCCGGTCAGGGCCCCGCATGCTAATGCCGGTCGCCTGCCCTGCCAAGGGGGCCTGGTGCCGGAAGGTGCGAGATAGTCAAAAAGTGCTAGGCAGCTAGTTCGATGGAATTACAAGTGTCTGAATCTTAGAACGTTTGCATGGCCGAAAGATTGATTCAAGTTAAGGATGACGGCATGGCCGAAGTTCAATCTGCGCCCCATCGCGCTGTCATTGGCGCACTTTCGTTTCTTTACAGGAGAGGACCATGAAGAAGAACGTGATGGGGGTATTGGCTTTGACCGCGCTGGCTGCCGCGATGGGTGGCGCCTTCGCCCAGGATGCCGCCAAGGCAGCACCGGAATTGACCGCTGCCGAGAAGGAACAGGCCAAGAAAATCTACTTCGAGCGCTGTGCCGGCTGCCACGGCGTGCTGCGCAAGGGCGCCACCGGCAAGAACCTCGAGCCGCACTGGTCGAAGAAGGACAAAGATGGCAACGTCCAGGAGGGCGGCACCCTCAAGCTCGGCCAGAACCGCCTCGAGAAGATCATCGGCTACGGCACCGACGGCGGCATGGTCAACTTCGACGACATCCTGACCAAGGAAGAAATCGCGCTGATGGCCAAGTACATCCAGAACACGCCGGATGTCCCGCCCGAGTACAGCTTCAAGGACACGATGGATTCGTGGAAGGTGATTGTCCCGGTCGACCAGCGTCCGAAGAAGCAAATGAACAACTTCAACCTGAAGAACATGTTCTCGGTCACCCTACGCGATACCGGCGAAGTCGCCCTGATCGACGGCGACACCAAGGAAATCCGCAGCATCGTCAAGACCGGCTACGCGGTTCACATCTCGCGCCTGTCCAAATCCGGCCGCTATGTGTACGTGATCGGACGTGACGGCCGCCTCAGCCTGATCGACCTGTGGATGGAGAAGCCGGCGGTCGTCGCCGAAGTCAAGATCGGCTTCGATGCGCGCTCGGTCGATACCTCCAAGTTCAAGGGCTACGACGACAAGTACGCCATCGCCGGCTCGTACTGGCCGCCCCAGTATGTGATCATGGACGGCGACACGCTGAAGCCGCGCAAGGTCGTGTCGACCCGCGGCATGACGGTGGATGGCGAATACCATCCGGAACCGCGCGTCGCCTCCATCGTTTCGTCCGAGATCAAGCCGGAGTGGGTGGTGAACATCAAGGAAACCGGACAGATCATCCTGGTCGACTATTCCGACATCGAGAACCTGAAGACCACCACCATCGCGTCCGCCAAGTTCCTCCACGACGGCGGCTGGGATGCATCCAAGCGCTACTTCCTGGTGGCGGCCAATGCCTCAAACAAGATCGCGGCGGTCGATACCAAGACGGGCAAGTTGGCAGCGCTGGTCGATGTCGCCAAGATCCCGCACCCGGGGCGCGGCGCCAACTTCGTCCATCCCAAGTTCGGCCCGGTCTGGGCGACCGGCCACCTTGGCGCGGATGTCGTTACGCTGATCTCGACGCCTTCCGACGACAAGAAGAACGCCAAGTACAAGGAGTACAACTGGAAGGTGGTCCAGGAGGTGAAGCACGTGCCGGGCAACCTGTTCGTCAAGACGCATCCGAAGTCCAAGAACCTGTGGGCCGACTCGCCGCAGAATCCGGACAAGGACCTCGCCGAGTCGGTCGCCGTCTGGGACATGGCCGACCTGTCGAAGCCGAAGGCGCTCCTGAACGTGGCCAAGGACTCCGGCCTGCCGCCGACCAAGGCGGTCAAGCGCGCAGTGCACCCGGAATATTCGGCTGACGGCAAGGAGGTCTGGATTTCGCTGTGGGGCGGCAAGACCGACCAGTCGGCCATCGTCGTCTATGACGACGCGACGCTGAAGGTCAAGAAGGTGATCACCGATCCGAAGATGATCACGCCGACCGGCAAGTTCAACGTCTATAACACCCAGCACGACATCTACTGATCAGTGCCGGAAGTCTTGATGTGACACAAGGATAGGGGGGCGCAAGCCCCTTTATCCTGTCGGCGAGCTGAGCTGTATTAAAGCGCGTGACCACAGGGTCGCAACGACATCAATTTCGTGGGGAGCATTTCAATGAAGCGGAACAGCATTGCACTCGCCGTGGCCGGCGCGGTTTTCGCACTGGGCGCCGGATCGGCGCTGGCGGCACCGGACTGGAGCAAGGTGCCCAAGAAGGACCTGCACGTATTCCATGCCGGCGTGACGCCGATCGAATGGCTGCAGGGCAAAGGCGAGCACAGTGGCGCCGCCGGCCTGAAGAAGGGCGAGACCTGCGCCGGTTGCCACATCGAGGACGGCAAGCTGAGCCTCGACCTCAAGCGCCTGGCGAGCAAGGAACTCGAGCCGAAGGGGGCGCCCAAGACGATGACCTTCCCGGTCACCGTGCAGGCCGCCTACGACGCCAACAATCTTTACGTGCGGCTGACCTTCAAGGCACCGGCCGGCGGCGCCGACCATTCCGACAAGGACAACGAGCTCAAGGCGACGGTCATGTTCCCCAATGACAAGGTGCCGCTCGGCGACCAGGCCGGCTGCTGGGCTGCCTGTCACAAGGATGCCCGCACCATGCCGGGCGCCTCCGAGAGCAAGACCAAGTACGCGACGCCGGGGGCGATGGACCTGATGCAATGGAAGAGCGGCGGTGGCGGCAAGGCGGTCGACGGCACGGTGACCGACAAGCGCGCCATGGACGGCGGCAAGGCCGGCGTGACCGCCGAGGGGGCCAAGTCCGGTGACATCTGGACGGTGACCTTCACGCGCAAGCTGGCCGGCGGCGTCAACCTGGTGGCAGGCAAGGCGGTACCGTTCGGGGTCGCGGTCCATGCCGACAACGCGGGCGGCCGCTTCCACCATGTCTCCTTCGGGCAAACCATCGGCCTCGGCGTCGACGGCGACGTGAAGGCGGCCAAGCAATAGGGGCAAGCGGAGCGAGGCGATGCTACCCCTGCGCTCCATCCAGGCTTGGGCGCTGCTGCTGGCGGCGCTCATGCCGCTGCCCGCGCTGGCACAGAGCGTTGTCGAGGTGCGCATCGCCGGCTATCGCTACGATCCGGTCGAAGTGCGCATCAAGCCGGGCGACAGCGTGCGCTGGGTGAACGACGAGAAGCGCACCAGCCATTCGATCCTGTTTCCCGCCGAGGGCGGGCGCGAGTCGGAGCGCATCTTCCCCGGCGAGAGCTGGGAGCGCCGCTTCGATGCGCCGGGTCGCCACGTCTACCGTTGCGGTCCGCATCCGGAAATGACGGGGGTGGTCCTTGTCGGGGACTAGGCTGGTTTTTGCCCTTTTCTGGCTGTCGACCGCAGCAGCGGCAACGCCGCCCGACGCGGTCCGCCAGCAGGAACTCGTGCGCCTCGTCCGCCAGGACTGCGGCTCGTGCCACGGGATGACGCTGCAAGGCGGCCTCGGACCGGCGCTGTTGCCGGCCGACCTGCGCGACAAGTCGCGCGACGGGCTGAAGGCGGCGATCTACGAAGGGCGCCCGGGCACGCCGATGCCGCCGTGGAAGCAATTCATGAGCGAGGCCGAGGCGGCCTGGATCGTCGATCAACTGAAGAGCGAGTTTCCCCGATGAAAACCTTGCGTGCCCTGACCCTGATTCTTGCGGCTGCCCTGCTCGCCGCCTGCGGCAGCACGCCGCTGCGCGGCACCGGCGATCTCGGCCTGGTCATCGAACGGGCCAGCGGGCATGTCACGCTGGTGGACACGACGGCACGCCAGGCCTATGCGCGCATCGGCGGCCTCGGCGACCTCTCGCACGCATCCGCCGTCTATTCGCGCGACGGCCGCTATGCCTTCGTCTTCGGCCGCGACGGCGGGTTGACCAAGATCGACCTGCTGGAGGCGCGGATCGTCAAACGTGTGATGCAGTCGGGCAACGCCATCGGCGGCTCGATCTCGCAGGACGGGCGTATCGTCGTCGCCCAGAACTACACGCCGGGCGGCATCAAGGCTTTCGATGCGGAGACCCTCGAGTTGCTGGCGGAGGTACCGGCCGAATACGCGCCGGGCAAGTTCTCCAAGGTGGTCGGCCTCGCCGATGCGCCGGGCAACAAGTTCGCCTATGCGCTGTTCGACGGCGGCGAGATCCGCGTCACCGACTTCAGCAACCCGCGCCAGCCGACGACGCAGCGCTTCCCGGCCGGCAACCAGCCCTATGACGGGCTGGTGACGCCGGACGGCCGTTACTTCCTGGCCGGCCTGTTCGGCGAGGATGGCGTGGCGCTGCTCGACCTCTGGCAGCCGGAGAAGGGCGCGCGCAAGATCCTCGAGAACTATGGGCGCGGCCAGGAAAAGCTGCCGGTGTTCAAGATGCCGCACCTGCGCGGCTGGTCGGTGGCGCAGGGCAAGGCCTACCTGCCGGCGATCGGTCGCCACGAGGTGCTGGTCGTCGACGTCGCCACGTGGAAGGAAGTCGGCCGCATTCCGGTGCGCGGCCAGCCGGTCTTCGTCATGGCGCGGCCGGACGGACACCAGGTCTGGGTCAATTTCGCCTTCCCCGACAACGGCAAGATGGACGTCATCGACACCCTGGCCGGCAAGGTCGTGCACGCCTTCGAGCCGGGCAAGGGCATCCTGCACATGGAGTTCGCGCCGCGCGGCGAGACGGTCTGGCTCTCGGCGCGTGACGACAACAAGGTGCTGATCTACGATACGCAACGTTTCACCAAGCTGGGCGAGATCGCCGCCGACAACCCGTCCGGCATTTTCTTTACCGCACGCGCCGCGCGCATCGGTTTCTGACCGGCCCATGGACGATACCCTCGAGTTCCGCCTGCTCAACGAATTCCAGCGCGACTTTCCGCTCTGCCCGGCGCCCTTCGCCGAACTTGCGGCGCGCCTGGGCGTCGCCGAGAAGGCCGTGCTCGGCAGCCTCGAGCGCCTGCGCCGCGAAGGCAAGATCTCGCGCGTCGGGGCGGTGTTCGCGCCCAAGCGCATCGGCGCCTCGACGCTGGCGGCAATGGCGGTGCCGCCGGAAAAGCTCGAGACCGTGGCGGCTGCGGTCAACCGCTTCGCCGAGGTCAATCACAACTACGAGCGCGAGCATCGCTACAACCTCTGGTTCGTCGTCACGGCCGCCAGCGAGGGTCGGCTGCAGGCGACACTGGGCGCGATCGAACAGGCGGCCGGCTATCCGCTGCTCAACCTGCCGCTGCTGGAGGAATTCCACATCGACCTCGGCTTCAGCCTGGACGGCAAGCCGTCGCCGCGCACGGTGACGGCTTGCCCGGTGAGTCCCCGGCAACCCATCGGCGAACCGGAGCGCCGGCTCGTCTCGGTACTGCAGGAAGGATTGCCGCTCTTCATCCGCCCCTTCCAGGCGATCGCCGAGCGCATCGGCGCTTCCGAGAGCGAAGTCCTGGCGCGCATCGGGCGCTGGCTCGAGGACGGTGCGATCAAGCGCTTCGGCGTCGTCGTCCGCCACCGCGAACTGGGCTACACCGCCAATGCGATGGTGGTCCACGACATCCCGGATGAGCGCGTCGCTGCGCTTGGTCGCGCGCTTGCGCTCGAACCGGCGGTGACGCTCTGCTACCGGCGGCCGCGCATTGGCGGCGAGTGGCCCTACAACCTGTTCTGCATGGTACACGGGCGGGCGCGCAGCGAGGTCGAGGCGGCCGTCGCGGCCCTGCGCGAGCAGCACGGGCTGGCCGGCTGCGCCCACGATGTCCTGTTTTCCACCACCCGCTTCAAGCAGAATGGCGCCCGCTATGCGTGAACTGGATGCGGTCGACCGCCGCATCGTCGCCGATTTGCAGGGCGGCTTCCCGCTCTCGGAGACGCCCTACGCCGACGCTGCAACTTCCCTGGGGATCGGCGAGGCGGACCTGCTGGCCCGCTTGCGCCGGTTGCTCGACGACGGCATCCTGACCCGCTTCGGGCCGCTTCTCCAGGTTGAGCGCATGGGCGGAGCCTTCGTGCTCGCCGCGCTGGCGGTCCCCGAGCCGCGTTACGACACGGTTGCCACCCTGATTAATGCCCTGCCCGAAGTGGCCCACAACTACCGGCGCGAGCACGTGCTGAACATGTGGTTCGTGCTGGCCACCGAAACGCCGGCCGGCATCGGTGCGGCGATTGCCCGCATCGAAAGCGAGACCGGCCTCGCCGTGCATGCCTTCCCCAAGGAGCGCGAATACTTCGTCGAGATGAAGCTGGAGGCGCGCGCCTGATGGATCCCGTCGACCGCGCCCTCATCGTCGCCACCCAGGGTGGCCTGCCGCTGGTACCGCGGCCGTACGATGCCGTCGGCGCAAGCATCGGCATCACTGGCGCCGAGGTTCGCCACCGACTCGCCGCACTGCTCACGGCCGGCATCGTTCGCCGCATCGGGGTCGTGCCAAACCATTACGCGATCGGCTGGACGGCCAACGGCATGACCGTCTGGGATGTGGCAGACGAAGTCGTCGATGCCCTCGGTGGCGAAATCGGCGCCTTGCCCTTCGTGACCCATTGCTACCGGCGACCGCGCGCGCTGCCGGCGTGGCCGTACAACCTCTTTGCGATGGTTCACGGCGGTTCGCCGGACGAAGTGCGCGCCAAGGCCGAAATCATCGCCGGCCGGCTCGGGGCGCACTGCCGCGCCCGAGATATCCTTTTCTCGAGTCGCATCCTGAAGAAGGCCGGCCTGCGCATCTGAGGAGTGACCACGCTGCCCGCCGGGCGGCCGGCGAGCGCGTGTTTCGCAGGAGCCTGCGAGCGATCCTAGAACTCGTATTCGAGCTGCAGCCGGAAGGTGTTGTCCGGCGATGCGCTGGTGGTGCCGAAAAGCCATGCGGTGTTGTACTTGATCGCCTGGCGTCCGCCAAGGGCGAATTTGCCGAACGCAGCCGGGCCGATCTTGTGGACCTGCTCGTTACTGGGTTCCCAGTGATTCCATTCGCCCATGTCGCCGAAGCCCTGCAACCCGTATTCAAATTGGGGCAGCCAGCGGTACTTTATTTGCCACTGGTACTTGAATTCCATGTGGGTTGGCTCCTCGGTCTTGTAGGCTCGCTCGAAGAGCAGGTTGGCATTGAGCTGGATCTTGCCGAAATCGCTCTGGAACAACGGGCCCCATTTCACCTCCCAGCCTTCCGCATGGTCTTTCGGGCGCTCGATTTCCAGCAGGAAGCCGATATCGACCGGATATTTGCCGGTCTCGGTGAGCTGGAAGCGGTTCTCCCATTCAAACGCATCGAGGAAGGTGCCTTCGCCGTTTTCGCGCTTGTACTTGAGGTAGACCTCGGTGAACCACCAGCTCGTGGCACCGTAGCCGAAACCGATGCTGGCAGCGGATTCGCGCGGGTCATCGCCTTTCTTGGCCGTGCCGAACTTGAAGTCGATTTCCCGTTCGCCTTCCTCGACGATCGGGGTGTAAACATAGTCAGCGGGACCGGCGCTGGCCAGAACCGGGGTCAGCAGGAGCCCTGCAACCAGGATCGGTGCATACGATTTCACGGCGGAATTCCTCAGGTGGATGGAGAAGAGGCGGGCCGGAAGCGGAATATGCGCATACCGGCAAGGATGACGATGAACGTCGAAAGGTAGAAAACGAGCTGGATGCCGGACGGCGAAGCTTCGTAGCCGACCAGCGTGTGCAGGAAGCGGCCGGTCAGCGAACTCATGTCGAGAAGCCAGGAGGTATCCCATACCGGGTCCGCGAGACTTGGCAGGAGGTCGGCCTGGACCAGGAATTGAGCAGCCTGACTCGACATGGCGCAGGCCATGAGCAGGATGAGTCCGCTGGTCGCCGCAAAAAACAGGCGTGCCGGAATGCCGAGGATGCCGGCGTAAAGCGCCAAGCCGGCAGCGACGCCGGTCAGCAGGCCGGCCAGTCCGCCGCCCGCCACGGCCAGCGGGCTCTCACCGCTGGTGGCCAGGCCGAACAGGAAGAGCGCGGTTTCCGAGCCCTCGCGCAGGACGGCCAGTGCAATGACAAGGGCGAGGGTCGACATTTCGCGACTGCCCGAAGCGACGTCGGCACCGATCTGCTTGGCTTCGCGTGCCATCTGGGCACCGTGCCGCGCCATCCAGATGTTGTGCCAGGCCAGCATGAGCGCAGCGATCCCGAGAATTCCGGCATTGAACAGTTCCTGGCCGGTGCCCTCCGCAAGATCGGATATCTGCCCGGTCATGACGGCGACCAGGGCGGATCCCGCAGCGCCGACCACCACGCCGACTGCCAGCCAGCGGTTGCGTCCCGGCAAGCCACGCGTTGCTGCGGCGATGATGCCGATGATCAGGGCCGCTTCCAGCACTTCGCGGAAGACGATGATGGCAGCGCTCAGCATGGCATTACTTGGCGATGATCTTGCCGCGCGCGGTCTTCGGGTTGAATTCGCCGAAGAAGGGGTAGCTTCCGGGGCTGAGCGGACCGACGAAGATCGTCGCCTTTGCGCCCGCCGGAATCACCTTTTCGCGATTCAGTTCGTGGCTTTCGAATTCCTCGGGCGTGGCATCCTGGTTGTGAACGACCAGCTTGATCTTCTGCCCGGCGGGGACCGTGATTTCCTCCGGCTCGAAACGATGGTCACGAATGACGAGGCTGACCTCGGTGTCGGCGGCTTGGGCGGTCAGCGCCAGCGTGACGAGCGCAGCGGCGGCGAGAAATCTGGATGTCGGCATGGTGTTATATCTCCCTTTTGGCACAGTAATGATAATGCTTCGTATTTATATTCGCAATAACTTTCGGTGTGCAGGGTGAGATTCCGGCCGATGCCGTATAACCTCGCTTCGTTTCCTGAACCGGCGCTCGGTCCGCGTCGGCATTGCCCGATGCGAAATCGTCAAATGTTGACCAGGATCGAAATTCGGCGATGGGCGGCCGTCTATGATCGTGGTCAATGGGCGAAGCGCGGCAGTAGCAGGTAGTGCCCGGGCAAGGTGGCCTTCGAGGGGAAAACATTGATGGCGTGGCGAATGGCAGGGTGCATCGCACTGCTGGCCGGGAATGTGTTTGCTGACATCAGCACACCCCTCGTTGCCGGCCTCGATCCGTCGCGGCGCCCGCCCGAGGCGCCGGTGATCAGGGCATTCGAACCGCCGCCCGGCTGGCAGGCGCGTGCCCTGCGCGGGATCGCCGAGCCACGCAACGGCACCGCCTTCCTCAAGGACCAAGGAGCTTGGTATACGCCTTTTGACCGGCCCGGCAGCACCGGTGTCTACGATATCCGCGGCTTCTACGGCGAAGGCGGGAGGCGCGACTGAGATGGCCGGCGTGCGCAAGGGCATCGGGTTGCTGTTACTCGTCGCGGCGGTCAGCGTGGTCGGCACCATCGCCGGCCTGAAGCTGCGCGGCGATGCGCAGAAGCCGGAGGTTGCGCTGGCGCAGCCAGTGGCGGCCGTGCCCGAGCGCGACCTGCTGCGCGCCACCTATGACCCCATCCATTTCCAGCCTGCCATCGCCACGGCCCGCGACGAGCAGTGCCTGGCCTGCCACCGCGAAGTCCTCGATGACCGGGTGCGCGAGCGCTCGCCGGCCGGCATCCGTGCCGATGCGAGCAAGGCCTGGTACCAGCAGACCACCGTCTACGCCGGCGACCAGGAAACCTTCCATCGCCGCCATCTCGTGACGCCGCTGGCGCGCGAGCTGATGAACCTGTCCTGCACCACCTGCCACGAGGGCAGCGACCCGCGCGACGAGGCGCCGGGCACATCGGCGACCGGAGCGGCACCGGGCGCGGCCCGCTTCACGCTGCGCAAGACGGTCGATACGGCAGCGACCTGCCTCAAGTGCCACGGCCAGTTGAACCGTGCGGTCATGGGGCTGCCGGGTGCGTGGCCAGACGTCAAGGCAACGTTCAACAACTCCTGCCTGCTCTGCCATGCGGCCATCCGCACCAACCGCCACCGCGTTTCCTATCTCAAGGCGGATGCCATCGAGGCGGCCGGGCAGAAGGATGCCGAGACATGCCATGGCTGCCACGGCGGACGGCCGTGGTACCGCCTCGCCTATTCCTATCCCCGCCATGCCTGGGAGGGCATGCCGGCCGAGGTGCCGGCCTGGGCGAAGGAGCGACCGACCGAGAGCGAGTCCCGCTTCCGCACGGTTGCGGTCAACCCGAAATAAAGGCCGAAATCCATGGATCGCAAACCCGACTGGCGCAACCTGCTCAATCCGAACCGGCGCAGCTTCCTCAAGGCGGCCGGGGCGGGCGTCGCGGTCGCCGGGGCGGGCGGCCTCGTCGAAGTCGGCGGCGGCGGCCAGCAGGCGCAGGCCTTCGCCTACGAGCCGTATCCGACCGACGACCAGCTGACCACCGTGGTGACCTCGTGCGACCACAACTGCGGCTCGCGCCACATGCTCGTCGCGCACAAGAAGGGTGATGTCATCGTCCGCCTGTCGACCGACGACGGCCGCTACCAGGAAGGCGGCGCCTATGGCTTCGAGAGCGAGCAGGTGCCGCAACTGCGCGCCTGCCTGCGCGGCCGCTCCTACCGTTCGCGCCTCTATTCGCCCGAGCGCCTGCTTTACCCGATGATGCGCGTCGGCGAGCGCGGCGAGGGCAGGTTCAAGCGGGTGTCGTGGGACGAGGCCCTCGATTTCGTCGCGCGGCGCATGGTCGAGATCAAGCAGAAGTACGGGCCGACGGCCATCCTCGACCAGGCCTATGCCGGGACGTCGTACGGCGTGCTGCACAAGTCGGACCAGATCGAGGGGCTGCTCGCCCGCTTCCTCGGCATGTTCGGTTGCCGCACCAACTCGTGGTCGGTGCCCAGCTACCAAGGGACGACCTTCAGCTCGCGCATGACTTTCGGCACCATCACCGACGGCAATGAGGACGATGCCTTCGCCCACAGCAAGCTGATCATCATGTGGGGCTGGAACCCGGCCTATACCTTCCACGGCGGCAACACCTTCTACTACATGCGGCTGGCCAAGCAGCGCGGCTGCAAGTTCGTGGTCGTCGACCCGCAATACACCGATTCGGCAGCCAGCTACGACGCCTGGTGGATTCCGATCAAGCCCAATACCGATGCCGCCATGCTGGCCGGCATGGCCCACCACATCTTCGCCAACAAACTGCAGGACCAGAAGTTCATCGACCGCTTCTGCCAGGGCATGGATGCCGGCACGATGCCGGATCAGTTCAAGGACCGCGAGAACTTCCGGGATTACATCCTCGGCAAGTACGACAACACGCCGAAGACGCCCGAGTGGGCCGAGAAGATCTGCGGTGTTCCCGCGGCCGACATCCGGAAGCTGGCCGAAATGTACGCGACGACCAAGCCGGCGGCACTCAAGGCGAGCTGGGCGCCGGGCCGCGCCAGCTACGGCGAGCAGTACAACCGCATGGCCGCGGCCCTGCAGGCGATGACCGGCAACATCGGCATCCTCGGCGGCTGCGCCGAAGGCGTCGGCAAGGGCTGGCACGCCGAATCGGTCGCCTATCCGTACGACGAGTTCGCCAATGTCTGGTACGCCTCGATCAAGTCGGACCGTTGGGCGCACTGCGTGCTCAACTATCCCGACGTGAAGCGCGAGGAAGTCGGCCTGTGGCCGCGCGGTGATGCACTCGACGGCAAGATCCCCAACATCCGGGCGATCTTCTGGCACGGCTCGGATTGGTTCAATCAGCTCACCAACATCAACAAGGAAATCGCCGCGATCAGGAAGCTGGACCTCGTGGTGTGCATGGATTCGACGATCACCCCGTCGGCCATCTGGGCCGACGTGCTGTTCCCGATCGCCACCCATTTCGAGCGCCACGACGTTGCGCTGCCCTGGTACAAGGGCCATTACTACATCCACCGGCCCAAGGTCATCGAACCGCTCGGCGAATCGAAGACCGATTTCCAGGTATTTACCGAGCTGGCCTTGCGCATCGAGGCGATCGATCCTGCCGTCAAGGATTTCGGCAAGCGCTACAACCCGAAGGCATCGCGCGAGTATTTCCGCGACAACGACGCCACCGACGAGTCCTATCTCGTCGACTGGTGGAAAAACAAGGTGCAGGCCCACCAGGGCGTCAAGATGTCTTGGGAGGACTTCAAGAAGCACGGCGTCTACAAGTTCAAGCTTGACCGGCCGCTGGTCGCCTTCGAGGAGCAGATCCGCGACGGCAAGCCCTTCCAGACGCCGTCCGGCAAGATCGAAATCCTGTCGACGACGCTCGCCAACGTCAAGGACTGGACCCGCACGCAGTACGGCTACGAGATCCCGTACATCCCGAAATGGGTCGAGCCCTTCGAGTCGCTCAACCACCCGAAGGCGAAGAAATTCCCCTTCCACATGGTGACCCCGCATCCACGCTGGCGCACGCATTCGATCTTCCACAACATCCCGTGGCTGCGCGAGACCTACCAGCAGGAGATTACGCTGAATGCCGGCGATGCCGCCAGGCTCGGCATCCGCACCGGCGATATCGTCGAGGTGTGGAACGAGCGCGGCAAGGTCGTCGTCCCGGCCTACGTCACCGAGCGTTGCATGCCGGGTGTCGTCGTTCTCTTCGAAGGCGCCTGGATGGACCTCGCCAAGGACGGCAGCGACCGGGCAGGGAACCCCGATTTCCTGACGCTCGACGAGCCGAGCCCGGCCGGCGCCTTCGCCTACAACACCATCCTCGTCGACCTGAAGAAGACGGCGCTCGACCATCGCCCGGGCTGGGACGTGCAGGCGACCTCGCGCGCGGCGATCTTCCGCCGGGACAAGTGAGGCGGCCATGGTCAGGAAAGTCGACAAGCAGGAACTCGAGAGCGCCATCCGCCGCAAGGTGGCGCAGACCTACGAGCCGGTGAAGCCCAAGGAACAGCTCGGCTTCGTCCATCACAACGTCGATTGCATCGGCTGCCGCGCCTGCGAGATCGCCTGCAAGGACAAGAACGGGCTGCCGCCCGGGCCGCGCTTCCGCCGCGTCATGTACATCGAGGGCGGCACTTATCCGGACGTGTTCGCCTACAAGGTGAACATGAGCTGCAACCATTGCGCGGAGCCTGCCTGCCTGCCCACCTGCCCGACCGGCGCGATCTGGAAGCGGCCGGACAACGGCGTCGTCGACATCGATTCGACGCTGTGCATCGGCTGCCGCCGCTGCGAGGCCGCCTGCCCCTACGGCGCGCCGCAGTGGGACCCGCAGGAGCAGGTGATCAAGAAATGCAACCTGTGCATCGATGAACTGCAGGCCGGGCGCAAGCCCTACTGCGTCATGGCCTGCATGATGCGCGTACTCGACGTCGGGCCGATCGACCGGATCTGGCAGGGGACTTTCAAGACCACGGCCGTCGGGGCCGCCGACAAGGTCGTGCGCCAGGTGAAGAACATGGCCGACCCGGCGCTGACCGGGCCGTCGATCGCCTTCGTCCCGCACGGCAAGGGCAAGGTCGATTGAGGCCGGCGCGCTTGCCGCCCGGCTGCGGTCAACCCCGGAAAAGCGCCGATTTTCGTGGCCCCCGCGACGGCGATTGTTGGTCCGCCGTGTATAGTTTCAACCCACTATCCTCCTGAGCACTGTCCATGTTTGCCATCATCGTTGCCTTCATCCTCCTGCTCGCCGGCGTCGGCGTGATCTACCTGCTGCTCAAGAAAATGAGCGAGGACGGGATCGACATCGCGGCACCAGGCAGTTGCAAGCGCGGACGCTGCGAGGTGCCGGTCCGCCAGGCGCTCGAGGATGCCGGCGAGGCGCCGCAGCAATTCGCGGAAGAGACCGGCCAGGGCAGGCGGGGCGCCTGATCGGCACCAAGGGGAAGGCTGCCCCTAAGACAGTGTGAGTGGCGTGCGGCGCAGCAGCTATCGACCCTTTGCGGGCATTCTGACCTTAAGAAAGCGGACGTGGAGCACGACCCATCGCCAGAAGGTTTCGTTACATCTGCGTGTTAGGCGCGTCCCCACGTGGTGAGGTAACGCTTGGAAAGCGGTACCAAATTTTGTCGCCCTGCCACACGGGCAGCGCAAGGTTTATTACGGCGCCTTTGCCTATTGTGTGCAGCACGATTAGTGATCCATCCACAGATTTCCGAAGCCAGAGGAAATCGCTATGGAAACCAACAATCAATAGACCGGGCGCGCCTCCCCCTCCAACATCGTACCTTCGACCGAGGCGAACGAAACCTTCCTGACAAAGATAAGTCTCGGCGACCACGCGATCCCCCTTGGAAGCATAGGAATCCTTCGTCACCTTTGGTTGGCGCCAGGTCGACACCTTTGTCCCTTCCCTAAACGACTCAACCTCAACGAAATCAAATTCAGGTCCTCTGACGACGACCGCATCAGCATTCGTAGAGCTTGGTAGAGCTGGATGTAAGAGTTGAGTTAGTGAAACACTCCCGAGAGGGCTTCCATCTGGCGTGGTCGCGATCCCAACATCTGAAAAACGCCCAGCGATTGACGGGCACTCCTCAAGCGCCGTGTTAGCCACCGCAAGCAGAGGGAAGCTCTCGGGATATGCTGGGATTACCGAACAGCTCGGCAACATTGCCGCGACAATCGGCAGCAGCCAGATCATCCGCATGATGTTGTGCTGTCTGTAATGGTCATAAATCGCGCCCGAATTACCGGTGAGCAGGGTGCTGAGACTAGAAACAGAGAGCCAATTGTCCGCTAGTCCCGCGTGCTACTCAACAAGCTCGCTCCAGGGCACTCTGCAAGTGCCGCATTGGAGCAAAAGCCGGCTATGTCTGTTTCTGGGCGCTTGCAGACTCTAGAAACCCCACACGTCTCGCCGGATTGCCAAAAATAAACCCGGCCAAGCCGGGTTTATTTGATTCTCGAGCGAGCGATGGCATCGCGGCTCAGCCGTTTTCGCGAATCCGTCCGGCGATGTGGGCCAGCGCCTCCTCGACCTGGTCGATCAGGATCAGGCACAGGTCGCCCGGTTGCAGGCGGGCCAGCGCGGCATCGATCGCGACGAATTCGCCGTCGATCGCATCGACCTGCCGGGTCCGGCTGGCATTGGCGAGGCCTTCGCGCAGCAGGGCGATGACCTCGCCATCGGCGCGCCCGCGCTGACAGGCATCCTGATAGAGGATGACGTCGTCGAACGCTTCGCCGAGGATCTCGGTTTGCTGGCGGATGTCCTCGTCGCGGCGGTCGCCGGCGCCGCTGATGACCACCGAGCGGCGCCCGGCTGGCATGGCCTCGACGGCGTGCACCAGTGCCTGGATCGCGTCCGGGTTGTGCCCGTAGTCGGCGATCAGCGTCGCACCCCGGTAATCGAAGACGTTGAAGCGGCCGGGGGCGTTGGCGGCGTCGCTGACGAAGCCCGCCAGCGCGCTCTCGATCACTGCCCAGTCGTAGCCGAGCGCCCAGCCGGTAGCGGCGGCGGCCATCGCGTTCTCGACCTGGAATCCGATGGTGCCATTGCGGGTGAGCGGGATCTGGGCGAACGGGATGCGCCGCTTCTTGCGCCCTTCCTGACAGATTAACGCGTCGCGCTCGGCGTAGAGCACGCGCTCACCCTGGGCCCGGTGGGTGGCGAGCACCGGGTTCGCCTTGTCGCGCGCGAAGAAGATGACGCGGCCCGGACAATGGTTGGCCATGCGCGCGACGATCGGGTCGCCGGCGTTGAGCACGGCCGTGCCGCTCGGGGCGACGTTTTCGACGATGACGCGCTTGATGACGGCCAGTTCGTCGACGGTCGTGATGTAGTTGAGGCCGAGGTGGTCGCCGACGCCGATGTTGGTGACCACGGCGACGTCGCACACGTCGAAGCCGAGGCCTTCGCGCAGCAGGCCGCCGCGCGCGGTCTCGAACACGGCGGCGTCGACGTCCGGATGCATCAGGACGTTGCGTGCGCTGCGCGGCCCGGAGCAGTCGCCGTCGTCGATCTGGCGGCCCTGGACGTAGATGCCGTCGGTGCTGGTCATGCCGACGCGCAGGCCGTTGCTTTCGAAGATACGGCCGATCAGCCGGCTGGTCGTCGTCTTGCCGTTGGTGCCGGTGATCGCGACGACCGGGATGCGGCCGTCGTCGCCGGGACCGAACATCATGTCGATGATGGCGCGGCCGACATCGCGGCCCTTGCCGAACGACGGGTCGAGGTGCATGCGCAGGCCGGGGGCGGCATTCACTTCGACGATGCCGCCGCCCTGGTCCTCCAGCGGCTTGAGGATGGTGTCGCAGACGACGTCGATGCCGGCGATGTCGAGGCCGACCGTCTGGGCGGCGGTGACCGCGGCCGCGGCGAGGTCGGGATGCACGTCGTCGGTGACGTCGGTGGCAGTGCCGCCGGTGGAAAGATTCGCGTTGTTGCGCAGCACGACGCGCACGCCGCGCGGCGGCACCGAGTCGGCGTCATAGCCCTGTTCGGCGAGGCGGGCGAGAGCGATCTCGTCGAAGCGGATCTTGGTCAGCGAGGTGGCGTGGCCATCCGAGCGGCGCGGATCGCTGTTGACGATTTCGACCAGTTCGCGCACCGTGTGCGTGCCGTCGCCCACCACCAGCGGCGGGTCGCGGCGGGCGGCGGCGATCAGCTTGTCGCCGATGACCAGCAGGCGCCAGTCGTGGCCGGGGAGATATTTCTCGACCAGGATGTCATCGCGGAACTCGATGGCGACGCGGTAGGCGTGGCGCACCTGCTCCTCGCTCGTCAGGTTGACCGAGATGCCCTTGCCTTGGTTGCCGTCCTGCGGCTTGACGACGACCGGGAGGCCGACTTCCTGCGCGGCGGCCCAGGCGTCGTCCTCGTCGGCGACCGGTCGGCCGAAGGGGACGGCGACGCCGGCAGCGTGCAGCAGGTTCTTGGTCAGTTCCTTGTCCTGCGCGATCGACTCGGCGATGGCGCTGGTGAAGCTGGTCTCGGCAGCCTGGATGCGGCGCTGCTGGCTGCCCCAGCCGAGCTGGACCAGGCTGCCCTGGGTCAGGCGACGGAAAGGGATGCCGCGGGCGACCGCAGCCGAGACGATCGAGCCGGTCGACGGGCCGAGGCGGATGTCCTCGTCGATTTCACGCAGTTCCTTCAGTGTGCCGTCGAGGTCGAACGGGGTATCGTTAAGTGCCGCCAGGCACAGTTGCTCGGCACGCTCGAAGGCGAGGCGGCCGACGTCTTCCTCGGTGTACTCGACGACCACCTGGTAGACCCCGGTGTCGACCGTCTGGGCCGTGCGGCTGAAGGTGACCGGGCATCCCGCCTGGGCCTGCAGCCCGAGGGCGCAGAATTCGAGGGCGTGCGCCATCGACACGGTATCGAGATGGTCGGCCGGGATGAGGTCGCCGAGTTCCGGGAAACGCTCGCGCAGGCGGGTTTCGAAGCCGGGCAGTCCGGCGATGGCGGACTCGTTGCCCTCGCAGGTGACGATGGCCTGAATGGCGGTATGGCGGCTCCACAGGTTGGGGCCGCGCAGGGCTCGGATGCGGGAAACGTCCATGAACTCGTATCCTGGGTTTAGCGGGCAACAGCCGGTCGCTTGGCGGCCAGCGGTCGGGTAGCGCCTCGCGAGAGGACGGTCACCTGGTCGGGCAACTCGAGGCCGAAGGTCTTGACCCCGGTGACGAGGACGTCGTGGTCGAGGCCGAGGCCCCAGCCGGCGGCGACGCCGGCCAGTACGTTGGCGATGTGGGCGGGCTTCCTGGTCTTGCCGATATAGGGCGCATCGACCAGCCGGCAGACGCGGATTTCACTGCTGCCGGAGCGCAGCACGATGCGGTTATCGACGACGGTGACGCCACGCCTGCCGGCGGCGAGGTGGGCAGCCAGCACCGGGTTGGCCGGGTCGAGGGCGAAGAAGATCACCTCACCATCGCACAGCTCGGCGAAATCGGCGACCAGTTCGTCCTCGGCATTGAGGACAGCGCAGCCGCCGGGTAGCACGACGTCGACTTGGCAGCGGTAGATGGAGCGCGGCGTCGTGTAGTACTCGCCGCCGGTCGGCTGGACGTCCCAACGCGAGAGGTCCTCGCCGGCGGAATCGATGTTGGTGACGATGCCGACCGCGCAGCGGTCGTAGGACAGGCCATCGCCAAGGATGACCGGGGCGCCGTTCTCGATCACGGCCGCTTCGACAGCGCGGTTGAGCAGCAGGCGGCGGCCGCCTGTCCAGTTCGCCGCGTCGCTCTTCTGGACCTGGCGGCGGCCGAGGTAGATGCCGTCGCTGCAGGCCAGCCCGACATGGCGTCCGGCCAGATAGAGGAAACGGGCGACCAGCTTGGCGACGGCCTTGCGCCCATGCGTGCCGGTGACGCCGACCAGCGGGATGCGGCCGGATTCGTCCGCGGCGAACAGGTTGTCGACAATGGCCTGGCCGACCGGGCGCGGCTTGCCGATGCCGGGCTTGATGTGCATGAGCAGGCTGGGGCCGGCGTTGACCTCGACGATGGCGCCGCCCTGCTGGCGGAGCGGCTTGGAGATGTCCTCGCAGACGAGGTCGATGCCGGAAATGTCGAGCCCGACGACGCGTGCCGCAAGCGAGACGAGGGCGGCGGTTTCGGGGTGGACTTCGTCGGTGCAGTCGAAGGCGTGGTTGGCGTTGCGCTGGATCAGCACCTCGCGTCCCAGTTCCGGAACGCTGTCGGCGGCGAGTCCCTGGCGTTCGAGTTCGATGCGCGCGGCCGTGTCGATGCGGATCACCGACAGGGGGTGCAACTCGGTGGCGCCGCGGCGTGGGTCGGTGTTGATCTGGCTGTCGATCAGATCCTGTACCGACGACGTGCCGTCGCCGGTGATGGTGACCAGGTCGCTGCGGTTGGCCGCCACGAGCTTGCCCCCGACCACCAGCAGGCGGTGCTCGATGCCGGGTATCGAGCGCTCGACGAGGACGCCCGAGCCTTCCTCGACAGCGACATCGTAGGCCTTGATCACCTGGTCGCGGCTGGTCAGGTCGATGAAGACGCCACGTCCGTGGTTGCCATCGGTCGGCTTGACGACGACCGGATAGCCGATGTCCTCGGCGGCCTCGACCGCGTCTTCGGCACTGTCGACCTCGCGGCCTTCCGGTACCGGGACGCCGACCGAGGAGATCAGTTCCTTGGTCAGGTCCTTGTCGCGCGAGATGGTCTCGGCGATGGCGCTGGTGCGGTCGGTCTCGGCCGTCCAGATGCGGCGCATCGCAGCGCCGTAGCCGAGCTGGACGAGGTTGCCGTCGGCGAGCATGCGGAGCTCCGGGATGCCGCGGGCGGCGGCGGCGCCGACGATGGCGGCCGTGGACGGGCCGAGGTACTTGCGGTCGACCTTGCGCTTGAGCGTGTCGACGACGTCGGCGACATCGAATTCCTGCCCCTCGACCGCAGCAAGAATGAGGGCGATGCCCTGGTCGAGTGCGATGCGCGTGATGTCATCCTGCCAGTTGCGGATCGCCAGCTTGTAGACACCGCGCTCGCTGGTCTCGCGGGTGCGCCCGAAGCCTCCCGGAAGTCCGGCCAGGGTCATCAGCTCGAGGGCGACGTGCTCGAGGACGTGGCCGATCCACGTGCCTTCCTCGAGGCGGCGCAGGAAACCGCCGCGTTCGCCGTAATTGCAGCGGTGCTCGACGAGCGACGGCAACAGGCCGGTCAGGCGCTCGTTGAACCCGGGCAGCTTGTCGGACGGGTAGTCCTCGAATTCGCCGATGTCGATCCAGGCCTCGAACACCGGACGGTAGGTCCAGATGTTGGGACCGCGCAGGCTGATGATGTCGCGGATGATGATGTCTTTTTTCTTCATGCTGGTTTCGCCCGGCGCTCGTTCGCCGCGTAGTGGAAACATGGGGCAGTTGGCAATTATTAACGCTTTCGCGCAGCCGTGGATTACCCGCGGCGAAAAAATGTCACAACCCGGTACGCGCCGTTACACGCGGCGTTCACAGGAAGCGGTCGAGCAGCTTGCGGCTGTGGCGGTCGAGCTGGCCGATGTCGCGCACGAGGAACTGGATGCCGTGGCTGTCGGCTATCAGCAGGCGGGTGCGCGAAAGGCGGCGGATGTCCTCTTCGCCCTTGAGCACCAGGTCGGCTTCGCCGCGGTCGGTGACGACGCGCCATGTGCTCGGGCAGGCGAAGCTGGAAACGTCGGTGATGCGCTCGATCTCGGGGACGAATTCGCGGCTGGCCAGTTCTTCCTCGATCAGGGCGCGGGCGGCGGGCGGCAGGTCGGCGAGGCGTTCCACCCAGCCGACCTCGTGTCCCTCGAAGCTGACCAGCGACAGGCCCTCGTCCGGGGCGGCGATGGGGAAGGCGCGCACCGGCGTCACGCCCTTGTGGCGCTCGCCGTTTGCGGCCGTCAGGACGAGTCGACCGTAGCGGTCGCGCTGCAACTGGAAGTCGGTGTTGGCCATGGCGCTGCTCAAACTGTGACGGTTCGCGGAAGTTCGGGGGCGCGCGGCAACTGCTCCTCGGTGTCGACGTTGCGTGCCTGCGCCATGTACAGCTTGTAGTAGTGCCCCTCGGCCGCCATCAGCTCGTCGTGGTTGCCGATCTCGACGATGCGGCCGCGGTCCATGACCACCAGCCGGTCGGCCTTGCGCAGCGTCGACAGGCGATGGGCGATGGCGATGGTTGTACGCCCCTTGACCAAGTTGTCGAGCGCCTTCTGGATTTCCTTCTCGGTTTCGGTGTCGACCGCGGAAGTTGCCTCGTCGAGGATGAGGATGCGCGGGTCGATGAGGAGTGCCCGGGCGATCGAGATGCGCTGGCGCTCGCCGCCGGAGAGGCCCTGGCCGCGTTCGCCGACCAGAGAATCGTAGCCGTGCGGCAGGCGCAGGATGAACTCGTGGGCGTGGGCGGCGCGGGCGGCGGCGATGATCTCGGCACGCGTCGCGTCGGGCTTGCCATAGGCGATGTTGTCGGCGATGGTACCGAAGAAGAGGAAGGGTTCCTGCAGCACCAGGCCGATATGGCTGCGGAATTCGGCGACCGCCACCGAGCGGACATCGACGCCGTCGATCAGGACGGCGCCTTCGCTGACGTCGTAGAAGCGGCAGATCAGGTTGACCAGCGTCGATTTGCCGGAACCGGAATGGCCGACGAGGCCGATCATCTCGCCGGGCTGGATGACGAGATCGACATCCTGGGTGACGGCCCGCGTGCCGTAGCGGAAGCTGGCCTTCTTGAGCTCGATGCGGCCGGTCACCGGCGGCAGGTGCACCGGACGGGCCGGCTCGGGCACGCTGGAAACGTGGTCGAGGATGTCGAAGATGCGCTTCGTGCTCGAGGCCGCGCGCTGGGTCGCCGAGACGATCCGGCTCATCGAGTCGAGGCGGGTGTAGAAGCGGCCGATGTAGGCGAGGAAGGCGGTCAGCACACCGACCGTGATCTCGTTGCGCGAGATCTGCCAGATGCCGAAGATCCAGACGACGAGCAGGCCGATCTCGGTGAGCAGGGTGACGGTCGGGCTGAACAGCGACCAGGTCTTGTTCAGCTTGTCGTTCATCGCCAGGTTGTGCTCGTTCGCGGTGCGGAAGCGATCGGCCTCGCGCTTCTCCTGGGCGAAAGCCTTGACCACGCGGATGCCCGGGATAGTGTCGGCGAGCACGTTGGTGACTTCGGCCCAGACGCGGTCGATCTTCTCGAAGCCGGTGCGCAGCCGCTCGCGCACGACGTGGATCAGCCAGGCGATGACCGGCAGCGGCAACAGGGTGACCAGTGCCAGCCACGGATTGATGCTGAACAGGATGACCGAGGTCATGACGATCATCAGCACGTCGGTCGCGAAATTGAGCAGGTCGAGCGACAGGAACACGTTGATGCGGTCGGTCTCGCTGCCGATGCGCGCCATCAGGTCGCCGGTGCGCTTGCCGCCGAAGTATTCGAGCGAAAGGCCGAGCAGGTGCTCGTAGGTGGTGGTGCGCAGGTCGCGGCCGATGCGCTCGGAAACCAGCGCCAGGATGTAGGTGCGGATCCAGCCGAGCACCCAGGCGACCAGCGCGGCGCCGAGCAGGCCGCCGAGGTACATGCTGACCAGCGGCCAGTCGATGGGCTTGCCGTTCTGGAACGGGATCAGCACGTTGTCCATCAGCGGCATGGTCAGGTAGGGCGGCACCAGTGTCGCGCCGGTCGACGCCAGGGTCAGCGCGAAGCCGGCGAACAGCTGCCAGCGGTAGGGACGGGCGAAGCGCCACAGGCGGAACAGCGTCCACGTCGACGGGGCGACGGTTTCCTCGCGGCTGCAGATCGGGCAGTCGTCCTCGCCGGGGGGAATCGGCGCCTTGCATTTGGGGCAGATATCGTCGGCCGGTCGGGCTACCGGGCGCCCCGAGACGCAGCTGTCGCGGTGCAGGTCGAATTCGGCGATGACGCGCAGCGCCGCCAGGTTGCGGCTAAGCGTGTAGCGCCACGCCGCCAGCCGGCCCTGCCCATCGACCAGTTCGAGGATGCCGACGCCGGCATGGTCGTGATGACGCAGCACCAGGCCATCGGCGAGCGCCCATTCCTGCCAACCCGTTTCGCCGGGCCCGCGCGCGAGCAGCCGGCGGTCGGTAATGGCGATCAGCCCGCTGGCGAAGCGCAGTCGGGCATCGAGGTCGATTTCCAGCCAGGCCTGCAGGGTCTCGTCCGGCGCCAGGCGGGCGCCAAGTTCGCCGGCAAAGGCGGCGGGCAACGCCGGTTCGCTGCCGGCGGGGCGTAGGGCGTCGGGGGTCATCGGCGGAGTATACCGCAAGGGTGGGTCAGGCCCGGGTAACGCGGGCGGCCGGCGGCGATTGACCGACATCAAGGCCGGCGGCCTAGCTTTCGCCTTGAATGATGCGACTTCAGCAAGAAAACCTGCCATGTTCCGCATCTCGCAGTATCTCGACGAACTCGTCACCCCGACCGCGTCCGGTCCCAGGCGCAATCCGCCGGGGCCGGTGGTCATCTGGAACCTGATCCGCCGCTGCAACCTGACCTGCAAGCATTGCTACTCGATCTCGGCGGACACGAACTTTCCCGGCGAACTGTCGACGGAACAGGTTTATACGGTCATGGATGACCTCAAGGCCTTCCGCGTGCCGGTGCTCATCCTCTCCGGCGGCGAGCCACTGCTGCGTCCCGATATCTACGATATCGCCAAGCGGGCCAAGGCCAGGGGCTTCTACGTCGGACTGTCGTCGAACGGCACGCTGATCGACGCAGGCAACATCGGCCGGATCGCCGAGTGTGATTTCAACTACGTCGGCGTCTCGCTCGACGGGCTCGGCGCGACGCACGACAAGTTCCGCCGCCTCGACGGCGCCTTCGCGGCCTCGCTGCAGGGCATCCGCCTCTGCCGCGACCTCGGCCTCAAGATCGGCGTGCGCTTCACGATGACGCAGGACAATGCCCACGACCTGCCCGGCCTGCTGAAGCTGGTCGAGGACGAAGGCATCGACCGCTTCTACTTCTCGCACCTCAACTACGCCGGGCGCGGCAACAAGAACCGCAAGGACGACGCCCGCCACCAGTTGACGCGGCAGGCGATGGACCTGCTTTTCGAGACCTGCTGGGATTACCGGCAGCGCGGCCTAGACAAGGAATTCACCACCGGCAACAACGACGCCGACGGTGTCTATTTCCTGCACTGGGTACGCCGACGCTTCCCGGAACGGGCGGCGCATGTTGAGGCCAAGCTGCGCCAGTGGGGCGGCAATTCGTCCGGCGTCAATGTCGCCAATATCGACAACCTCGGTAACGTGCATCCCGACACGATGTGGTGGCACCACACGCTCGGCAACGTTCTTGAGCGCCCGTTCTCGCAGATCTGGCCGGATACGTCCGATCCGGTCATGGCCGGGCTCAAGGAGCATCCGCGAGCCGTGCAGGGCCGTTGCGGCAGCTGCGCCTGGCTGGAAATCTGCAACGGCAATACGCGGGTGCGTGCCCAGCAGCTGACCGGCAACCCGTGGGCCGAGGACCCGGGCTGCTACCTGACCGACGAGGAAATCGGGCGATGAATGCGAACACCACGGGGCGTCTGGTTTTTGCCCTTTTCCTGCTGTCGACCGCAACTGTGCCGGCATTGGCGAGCGACGCGCCGGCTGCCTACCAGCAGCACTGCGCCGCCTGCCACGGTGCCGACCGCCTGGGCGGCATCGGCCCGGCGCTGATTCCGGAAAACCTCGCCCGCCTGCGCAAGGCGGAAGCGGAAAAAGTCATCCGCGAAGGTCGTCCGGCGACGCAGATGCCGGCGTTCGGCCAAGTGATCGACGCGGCCGCGATCAAGGCGCTGGTCGACCTGGCCTACGCGCCCATCGTCCCGATGCCGGGGTGGGGCGAGAAGGAGATTTCTGCCTCGCGCGTTGCCCACGAGGCGCAGCCGCTGCCGGACAAGCCGGTATTCAAGGCGGACCCGATGAACCTCTTCGTCGTCGTCGAGAGCGGCGACCACCATGTCTCCATCCTCGACGGCGACAAGCTCGATCCCATCCACCGCTTCCCGTCGCGCTACGCCCTCCACGGCGGGCCGAAATTCACGCCGGACGGCCGCTTCGTCTATTTCGCCTCGCGCGATGGCTGGATCACCAAGTACGACCTGTGGAACCTGAAGGTGGTGGCCGAAGTGCGTGCCGGTATCAATACGCGCAACGCGGCGGTGTCCGGCGACGGCAAATGGGTGGCGGTAGCCAACTACCTGCCGCACAGCCTGGTCATCCTCGACGCCGACCTCAACCTGAAGAAAATCCTGCCGGTGACCGACAAGGACGGCAAGGTGACCTCGCGCGTCTCGGCGGTCTACGACGCGTCGCCGCGGCGCAGCTTCGTTGCCGCGCTGAAGGACGTCAGGGAGATCTGGGAAGTCTCGTACAACCCGACCGCGCCGGAGATCCCGGCCGGCATGATCCACGACTTCAAGTACCGCGAGGGCAGCTTCATCCCGGGCTTCCTCAACCCGCAGCGCAGCCAGCTCGACGACTATCTCGACGATTTCTACTTTACGCAGGGCTACGACGAAGTGATGGGCGCCTCGCGCAACGATTCCAAGGCGGTGGTTACCGGCCAGGTGATCAATCTCGACGCGCGCAAGAAGATCGCCGACCTCGAGCTTCCCGGCATGCCCCACCTCGGCTCCGGCATCAGCTGGAAATGGAAGGATGCCGCCGGGAGGGAGCGCACGGTCATGGCCACGCCCAACCTCAACGAAGGCGTCATCAGCATCATCGACATGGCCGACTGGAAGACGATCCGGCAGATCAGGACGCGCGGCCCCGGCTTCTTCATGCGCAGCCACGAGAACAGCCGCTACGCGTGGTCCGATTCGATGATGAGCAAGGAGTTCAAGGACACCATGCAGGTCATCGACAAGCAGACGCTGGAAGTCGTCGCCGAACTCAAGCCCGAGCCGGGCAAGACCTTCGCCCACGTCGAGTTCACGAAAGACGGCAAGTACGTGCTGGCGAGCCTGTGGGAGATGGATGGCGCGCTGATTATCTACGACGCGGCGACCTTGAAGGAAGTGAAGCGCCTGCCGATGAAGAAGCCGGTCGGCAAGTACAACGTCTGGAACAAGATCACCAGGTCGGAGGGGACCAGCCACTGAGCGGGGCCGGCCGTCCCGGCTTGGCCGCGGCTAGCGGGAGGGCATCTTCTGCAGGAACATGCGGTGCATGGCCACGAGGTATGTCAGCGCATTGTCGTAGTAGAGGGTCTCGTCGAATCCGACAGCCTGAGCGGTGGTCGTCGTCACTGTCGTCGTCTTGTTTGCCGCGTCGTACGAACCCGTGTTCTCCGTGCTGGTCGCCCCGAGCGAAAACGGATCGCGCGCCGTGACAATCGACTGCTTCAGCCAGACCCTGGCGCCAGGCCCCATTTTGCCGATGAACTGGAACTGTGAATCCCCGGCCCGGATGTACTGCACGTGGTCTACCGAGGCGCTTGCGCCGCGCAGCAGCCCACCGGTCGCCTTGGCATCGCCCAGGTCGACCACGCCGCTGATCGTGAGGAACTCGGCGTCGAGCGGGTAAGACATGCGCACGAAGGTACCCGTGGAGGCCGGACTGATCGTCCCGCAGTCGGGGGCGAAGGGGCGGCCGCGCGGGCTCACGAAGACCACCGTCTCGCCGGTGCTGCCTTTCTGGTTGTTGTTGTCGGCGCGCGAACCTTCGCGGATCCCGCTTTCGTACTTGGCGGCGAAGTCGCGAAACAGGTCGTTTGCCGCAAGCTGGTCGTAGGGGAGGATTTCGTAGCCCGCCGCCTTCAGGTCGGCCTCCATCTGCTCCAGCCAGGCATCGGCGACAGCCTGCATCTTCGCGGGGTCCAGTCCGCCGGGTATCGCGGCGCTGGCCGTGCGCGTGTAGCCCCGCGTGGCGCCCGCGGAGAAGCCGCTGGCTTCCTTGCCGCTGACGAACTGGACGCACATGTTGGTGATGGCGATGCGCTTGATGTTCTTCAGCTTGCCTTCGGCCTGTGTGGCGACATAGGTTTCGGCCAGCGCCTTGGGGTCGGCGGCGAGATCGAATTTTTGCGTGCGGTCGAGCGGCAGGGGGTCGCCGCCTCCGCCCAGCGTGAAAGCACCGGCACAGACCGGCAGGATGAACAGGGTACAGGCGACAAGTCGCCGGATGGATTGCATGGCATTCGCTCCGTTCGCGGTCGGGGAGCATGCAGTCTAGATATCGCGGGGGGAATGCGCAATCGTCCCGGCTGTCCGCAGCGGTGCGTACGGAGCCGGCCGGTGCCCTAGCGCGACGGGGCGAGTATCCAGTCCGCAATCTGCGCGACGACTTCGCGCTCTAAACCGTTGAAGCCGTGGTAAGCGTAGGCTTCGCAGGGATCGCCGCGGCTCGTTCCGCCGCGGATCGTGAGCAGTTGCTGGTGCGGCAGATGCGTAAGTTTGCTGCTGAGGCTGCCGATGTCGGCATAGCGGCAATGCGAGCAGCCGTCTTCCTCGTGGTGAACGACGAGCGTCGGCACGGACAGTTGCTCGAGCGGCATCGCCGGTACCGGCCGGCCCTTGTTGTCGGTGAGAATGGTCGACGTGAGGACTAGTCCGTCCGGTCCCTCCGGTGCGTGTGCCTGGGTCGCGACGAAGGCGGCGGATTGCGTCCCGCGACTGGTGCCGACCAGCCAGACGGGATGCTTGTCCTGTTGCCGCGCCCAGGCGATCACTGCCTTGATGTCCGCCAAGTGCTCGGGGGTCTGGCGGAATCCTGCCAGGTTGGGCCGATCGGATGGCGCGTCGACGACGATGGTGGTCAATCCCTGTTCGAGGAAATATGGGCGGCTGCGAATGAGGAAGTTGCCGTCACCCCATTTCAGCGAACCGTTCGCGAAGATGCCGAGTCCGCCATGGCCGCCCGCGAGAAGGATCACCGTCGCCCTGGGCACGGCCGCCTTGGCTACCAGCAGGCGCTGGCTGACTCCCGGGCGGGTCGGGATATCGACCACTTCTTCGCCGCGGGTGGGCGCGGCAAGGCAGAAACAGAAGAGGGCAATCAAGGTGGATAGCGAGCGGTTCATCGGCAGCCTGTGTTGTGGCGATGGTTTGCGGGAGGGGATGGGCAAAGTATAGTCAGCTTCGCCGGGAGCGTCTGAACGGTGCGCGCGGTCGACGCGGAAAATCGGCCAGAATCGAGGCATTGCAGTTTCATCTCCCCTATTTATGAGTGCTCCGTGCCGGACTTCCCCGTTGCTTGACGATGCAGAATCGATGCTGCTTGTCATCGCGCCGGACTGGGGTGCCAGCGCAGGCGTTCTGCAGTACTTCGCGCGGCCCCCCGGACCGGCGCCGTGGCGCCCGGTCGGCACGCCGATTCCGGTCATCCTCGGGCGATCCGGTCTGGCGCCGGCGGCCTGCCTCCCCGGCGACAATGCGGGCGCGCCGCCGCTGAAGCGCGAAGGCGATGGCTGTTCGCCGGCCGGCATCTTTCCGATCACGGCCCTGTTCGGTTACGCCCCGGAATCCGAGCGGGCCGCACGCTCCGGCCATTTGCCTTACCTGCGTGCAACGCCAGATCTCAAGTGCATCGACGATCCGGCTTCGCGCCACTACAACCGCATCATCGACCAGCGGGCTGTCGGCGACATCGACTGGTCGTCCTGTGAGGACATGTTGCGTCGTGACGACCGCTACGAACTCGGCGCGGTGGTCGGGTACAACTGCGACCCCGTGCTGCCGGGCCCCGGGTCGTGCATCTTCCTGCACGTGTGGGCAGGCGAAGGCGTGCCGACCGCGGGGTGTACCGCGATGGCGCTGGCTGACGTGGCGCGTGTCGCCGAGTGGCTCGACGGCGCCCGGTCGCCAGTGCTGGTGCAACTGCCGCGCGCGGCCTACGAGCGACTGCGCGGGCCGTGGCGGCTGCCGGATTTCCCCGCCTGAGGCACCCCTTCCTTGCCGCTAAGGCTTTGGCAGGCGTCCCATCAGGTAGAAGGGTTCGTTGGGGGGTGTGCCGGTCAGGTGCACCAGCCGGTTGCTCATCGCGAAGAAGGCGGTGATGGCGCCGATGTCCCAGATCGCCTCGTCGTCGAAGCCGTGCTCGCGCAGGCGGGCGAGGTCGGCGTCTTCGACTTCGCCGCCGCGCGTCGAGAGCTTGAGCGCGAAATCGAGCATGGCGCCCTGGCGCGGCGTGATTTCGGCCTTGCGGTAGTTGGTCGCCAGCTGGTCGGCGATGCGCGGGTTCTTCGCGCGGATGCGCAGCACGGCACCGTGGGCGATCACGCAGTAGAGGCAGTTGCCGGCCCCCGAGGTGGCGACGACGATCATCTCGCGCTCGGCCTTGGTCAGGCCGGTGTCCTTCTCCATCAGCGCGTCGTGGTAGTCGAAGAAGGCGCGGAATTCGGCCGGGCGGTGGGCGAGCATCAGGAAGACGTTGGGAATGAAACCGGCCTTCTCCTGGACGGCGAGGATGCGCGTACGCACGTCGTCGGGCAGGGCGTTCAGGTCGGGGACGGAAAAGCGGCTGATGGCGGTATCCATGCGGGTTCCTCGGGCGGGCGGTTGCGGTCGACCGGCGCAGGGTAGCGAAAATCGCGGCGGGCGGACAGGGGCAGCGGCGATCGCGGTTGCCGGCGCTTTGGCCCATCCACTAGACTCGCGGGGTCGCCATTCTTGCGGCCGCGACCTTGGCGGCCTGCTACGCCACCGTGCTCAACCGGATCTGGGTCGCTTTCTTCCTCGTCGGCTTCGTCGCCGCCGTCATCCATACGCTGCAAGGCGACCTCGGGATGTTCTCGAAGGTCATGACCGGGCTGTTCGACACGGCCAAGACCAGCTTCGACATCTCGCTCGGGCTGGTCGGGATCATGAGCCTGTGGCTGGGGATCATGAAGGTCGGCGAGAAGGGCGGGCTGATCCAGCTCTTCGGCTGGCTGGTGGCGCCGTTCTTCCGCCGCGTTTTTCCGGGCATACCGCCGGGTCACCCGGCAGGCGGCAGCATCGTCATGAACGTCAGCGCCAACATGCTCGGGCTGGACAACGCGGCGACGCCGCTCGGCCTCAAGGCGATGCGCGAGCTGCAGGAGATCAACCCGCAGAAAGATACGGCGAGCGACCCGATGATCATGTTCCTTGTGCTCAATACCGCGGGCATCACGCTGATCCCGACCTCGGTGATCGCCATACGGCAGAGCATCGCCATGCAGCAGGGGCTGACCGGTTTCAACGCCGCCGACATCTTCCTGCCGACGCTGCTCGCCACCTTCATCTCCTTCTGCGCCGGGCTGGTGGTGGTGGCGGTCTGGCAGCGCATCAACCTGTTCTGCGCGCCGGTGCTCGCCTTCTTCGCCGGTTTTGCTACGCTGATGGGCGGGCTCTGGTGGTGGCTCGCCGGCCTGCCCCCGGCGGAAATGGCGCAGATGATCGGGCTGCTCGGCAGCGGCGTCATCGTTTCGCTGATCGTGCTTTTCGTCGGTGTCGCCGCGTGGCGCGGCATCGACGTGTACGAGAGCTTCGTCGAAGGCGCCAAGGAGGGCTTCGGCGTCGCAGTACAGATCATTCCCTACCTGGTTGCCATGCTGGCGGCGATTTCCGTATTCCGCACCACCGGCTGCATGGACTACCTGATCGGTGGCATCCGCAGCGTCGTGCTGGCGCTCGGGCTGAACGACGACTTCGTCCCCGCGCTACCGGTCGGGATGATGAAGACGCTCTCCGGCAGCGGGGCCCGCGGCCTGATGGTCGACGTGATGACCACCTGGGGTGTCGATTCCTTTCAGGGCAAGCTGGCGGCCATCATCCAGGGCTCGACCGAGACGACCTTCTACGTGCTGGCGGTTTATTTCGGCAGCGTCAACATCACGAAGACGCGCTACGCGGTCGCCGGCGGGCTGATCGCCGACGCCGTCGGGCTGGTCGGCGCCATTCTCATCGCCTACGCGTTCTACCACTGAGCAGCTGCGGTCAACTCCGGAAGCCGGGCGAAAACGGTATGGATCAGAAGCGACGCGGCCGCGGAGCGACGGGAGTCCGCCCCTCGATGTGGCGGAAGGTGATGCGTCCCTTGCTCAGGTCGTAAGGCGAGAGTTCCAGCGTCACCTTGTCGCCGGCCAGGATGCGGATGTGGTGCTTGCGCATCTTGCCTGCCGTGTAGGCGACGAGCGAGTGACCGTTGTCGAGGGTGACGAGAAAACGGGAGTCCGGCAGGACATCGGCGACGACGCCCTGCATTTCGATGAGTTCTTCCTTGGCCATGTGGCGCCTCCTGGAGTGCTGCGGGTTAGGCGGGCGAGCGGATTCGCCAGCCGGAAAGGCGTCAGGGGCGCGGAACGTGAGCGGCCGTCAAGGCCGGTAAGCCGGTGTCTGGTGCCAAATCTTGCTGAACCGGGAGCGAAAGTGTGCCGCAACCGGGCTGCGAGAATCAGGGCGGCGAGGTAAAGATGGGGCGCAAGGCCACGGAGCGGCGGGGTGCCGGACCGGCAAAATGACAGCACTGCCTGAAAATCGCGGGCGAACTATGCGCCCAAAATGCGTGAATGGCAAATCGGGGATGCTCCTCCGAGCGGGGAAAAGTCGCGCCAGTAGCTGCGGTCGACGGGAGAAAATGGGCGAAAATCATGTTTTGTCTTCCCCGTCGCGTGCCGTGTCCTGCCTCGTCTTGTTCAACAAGCCTTACGGCGTCCTCAGCCAGTTCACCGCCGAAGGCCGCTGGCGCGGACTGGCCGAGTTCATCCCGGTCAAGGGGGTATATGTCGCCGGGCGGCTCGACGCCGACAGCGAAGGCCTGCTCGTATTGACCGATGACGGCCGCCTGCAGGCGCGGATTGCCGATCCGAAACACAAGCTGGTCAAGACTTACTGGGCGCAGGTCGAGGGCATTCCGGATGAAGCGGCGCTCGACCGCCTGCGCACGGGGATCGCGCTGCCGGATTTTACGGCGCGGCCCGCGGATGTGTGCCGAATCGGGGAACCGACCGGGCTTTTGCCGCGCGACCCGCCGATCCGTTTCCGGGCGGCGATCCCGACCAGTTGGCTGGAAATCCGCATCGCCGAGGGCAAGAACCGCCAGGTCAGGCGCATGACGGCGGCCATCGGGTATCCTACGCTCCGCCTCGTACGCGCCGCCATCGGAGGTGCCGGGCTGGCCGGCCTGGCGCCAGGAGAATGGCGACGAATCGACGGGCGCCACGACGAATTGCTGGGGAGGTTCGCATGAACAAGACAATGATCGGCCTGCTGGCCACGACGACGTTCGCCACCGGTGCGCTGGCGCAGGCGCCGATGCCGGTGGTCGAACTGACCGCCGGCTTTCACCGCATCGAGGCCGAGGTCGCGGCGACCGACCAGAATCGCCAGGTCGGCCTGATGAATCGCAAGGCGATGCCACCGCAGCGCGGCATGCTGTTCGTTTTCACGGAGCCGCGCACGCACTGCATGTGGATGCGCAATACCCATATCCCGCTGTCGGTCGCCTTTCTCGACGAGAGCGGGGCGGTCCTCAACATTGAGGACATGCAGCCGCAGACTGATAACAGCCACTGCGCGAGGAAGCCCGCCCGCTATGCGCTCGAGATGAATCTCGGCTGGTTCGCCCAGCGCGGTCTCGGCCCGGGGGCCAGGGTCGGCGGCCTCGAGCGGGCGCCGCGTCCGCAGTGAGCGGCGGCTCTGTCTGGCGCCGCTGCTTCGCGGGGCGCGCGCCTGCGCCGGCGCTGCGCAGCTGGTTGACTGAATCGGGTTCGCTGACCGCCCGCTGCCAGGCCGCCTGCACGCATTTTCGTGTGCGCCTGCTGCGCTTCGGGCGGGCGCGGGCGCTGGCCGATGAAGGCTGCGGCCGGCCGGCCGTGCAGGTGCGCGAGGTGCTTCTCGAATGCGACGGTGTGCCGGTGATTTTTGCCCATACCACGCTGTCGACCGCAACCGGCGGTCGCCTGTCGCGCTGGATTGCCCGCCTCGGCAGCCGTTCCCTGGGTTCGCTGCTCTTCGCCCATCCCGGCTTCGTGCGTGGCGGCATCGAATACTGCCGGCTGGATTCGCGCCATCCGCTCTACCGTCGCGTGGCTGCCGTGGCGCCGGTCGGACCTGAGCTCTGGGCCCGCCGCTCGCGTCATCGGCTGGGCGTTCAGGAGGTGCTGGTCACCGAGGCGTTCCTGCCGGCCATCGGAGCGCTGGCGCAGGGCGGCCGGCGACAGGACTGAGGCGCCGGCCTCAGAAGCTCATCGCGAGGCCGAGCGCGAAGCCGCGCACGTTGTCGCCGAAGGCCCAGCGCGCGACCAGTCGGGTGCGCGTCACGAAGATGTCGTAGGCCGAGGAGTCCACCTCGAGGCCGACGCCTACGGAGCTCAGGTAATTGAAGCCGAGGATGCCGCGCTGGTCGCCGAGATAGGTCGTGTTGGCCGCTTCCAGCACGTAGCGCAGCGGGCGCTGCAGGAAGGCGAGGCCGGTCGGCGCCCTATATCGGGCATAGAGGCTGGCGGCCTCGGCGTCGGCCGAGCCCTTGACCGCGTCGGACGTGCCGCCGAAGGACTGCAGGCGGATGTTGGTGTAGCGCAATTCGACATCGACCTCGTAGTCCGGGCGTACCAGTTCGTAGTCGAGCATCAGCGAGCCGCCCAACCCGTAGGCGTTCAGGTAGCCGCCGTCGAGGAAATCGATGTTGCGGTCGAACTTCAATTCGAGGAGGCGCGCCCCGACCGAAAGGTCCGATGCGACCTGGCCGAGCGCGAAATTGAAGATTGGCCGCAGCTTCAGCTCCGGGGTGATGAAGAAGTCCCAGCCGACCCCGCCCGACAGGGCCAAGGAATTCCACTTGAGCGGAATGGTCCGGGTCTCCTCGCCGCGAGTCGCGACGAACTCCGGGTCGTAGCGGATATAGGCGGCGCCGCCTTCGATGTAGAGCGGGAAATCCTTGCTGACGATGTCGCCACCGGCGAACTGCGTCATCGCCAGATGGTTGTTCCCGCTCTGCGCGCCGCTGATCGACAGGAAGCTGCTGGTCAGGTCCGGGACGACCGAGTACGACATCAGCGCCAGGACGCCATCGGCGCGCTTCTTGATCCGTTCCCCGGGCAACGAGAACTGGGCCGCGGCCGGCGCAGCGGCAAATGCGGCGAGCAGGGCTGCGGCGGCGCGCAGCAGGGTGCGGGAAAGGAGGGTCATGCGGGGTCTTGAAGCCGGCCGGGAAGTCGCCGGCGAAGCGGGCGCGCGATTCTAGCACGCCAGCCCGACACGCCGCCGCCCGTTGTCAGCGGAATGGCATCAGCGTGTCAGGATCCACTGCACGACAGCCCTGGCCATCGCTTCGTCGCCGGTCCGCAGCGGCTCGTGGTCTTCCATGCGGCCGTTGATCGGCACGGTGGCGGCGGTCGTCACGTGCCGGTACAGGGCCATTTCGATCCCCGGCTTGCCGCGCCGGGTTTCGGCGATGGTCCGGTAGGCGGGACCGTCCTTGGTGCGGTTTTCGGCATGGCAGCGGAAGCAGGCGCTCTTCTTCATCAGCGTCTTCACATCCTCGTCGCTGACCGTGTTGGCCATGGCGGCGTTGTAGGAGAGGAACGCCGTCAGCAGCATCGTGGAAAACAGGGCGGAGGTTTTCATGTTGCGGCTCTCAAGTCACCCGGGCAAGACTGCTCGTGAGGTGAATCCTATTCCATATGCGTAATAAATGACTGTGGAATATTACCGGAAATCCGCCGAAATCATTGGGGGACAAGCCTTTCGGCTTATCCGCTTGGTCATATGCGCGGTCATAGATTGATCGTTTTTCGAGGTCTTGTGACATGAAAAAAGGGCCTGCCGGTAACCCGGCAGGCCCTCGCGGTGTTGCCTCGGTAGCGCGGTCAGTAGGACGGCATGTAACGGTTCAGCCAGGTGAGCAATTCGACCAGCGGCCAGGCGATGCAGACCAGGATGCCGGCGACGAGGACGATTTCGGTGACCGCCGGGCCGGCCGCATCGTTGAGGTTGCGCGCGAAGCGAAACTTCGGGACCTGCTTGTAGAAGCGCAACTCGGGGTCGTCCTTGAGCGCATCCTTGATGCCGGTGATCATGCCGATCACGTGCGCCGTCCTGTGTACCGCGGTCGCCCAGAGGGTGCCGAGCACGTGGCAGGTGACCAGCGCCGCCGCGATGTTGCCGCACCAGCCGTGCAGGTCCTTGAGGCCGATGGTGACGGCTTCGCCGAAGACGGTCAGCGTCGTGAACTCGTTTTCCCAGTCGGCCGGCACCTTGTCGCCGAGCGGGCCCAGTTCCTGGCCGGCGCTGTAGAGCATGAGGCCGAGCACGCTGGTGCCGAGCATGGCGATGATCAGGGCGAAGACCATCGCCGCGCCCAGCGGGTTGTGCGAGATGGTATGCATCGGCGTGCCGACCACCGAGTCGATCCCGTACTTGATCATCGTCTTCGGACCGAAGACGAAGGTGCTGAAGCGCGCCGCGTGCGGGCCCACGAATCCCCAGACGATGCGGAAGAGCATGATCGCCGCCACGATGTAGGCCGCATAGACGTGTAACGGGAACTTGTCGGAGCGGAAATAGAGGGCGCAGAAGGCGAGGACCATGGTCCAGTGGCCGATGCGGACGAGGGGGTCCCAGACCTTGACGTAGACGCGCTCGGACGCGCTGTGGTTATCTTGTTGTTCGCTCATGATGTGCTGTTTTCCAGGAATGAAACGGAAACCGGGCCGTTTCCGGCCCGGTTGCTTGTGCCGATCAGAAGGACTGGATCAGGCTGACGCCGAAGATCTGCGTGATCTGGTTCGGATCGACATAGACCTTGGTGCCGTCCGCATACACCCAGTTGGTCCAAGTGTAGTCGTCCATCTTGCGCTGATCGAAGATGTAGTCGAGGCGGATGCGTGTCGCCTTGCTGACCGGATACACGCCGTATACCTTGAAGGTGTTCTGGGTGTAGCGGGTTTCCGGCAGGACGCCATTGCTGGCGGCAACCGGAACCCGTGTTCCGTTCCCGTTGATCGTAGTTGCTGGGACGGGACCGGAGTCCTGGTCCAAGCGGTCATTGGCGTACAGATACTGGGCCCCAACGGTGACGATTTCGGCGATCTTGCCATTTACGCCGATACCGAACTGGTCGGACTTCTGCGCGAGCTTAGCGGTCCAGATTTCGTTAAGCTCTGGCGGCGTGCGCGAAGTGGCGCCCAGGTTGCCCTGGCAGTTGACGCCGTTCGCCGTCGTGCAAACGGCGCCGCGGGCGTTCTGCAGAGAATCGCCCCACTGGTGGGAATACCAGGCGTTCAGCTTCCAGTTGTCGTTGATTCCATAGCTGCCGTCCAGCGAAATGATCTGCCCCTGGCCGCTGGAGAGGCCGAAGTCGCTGCGCGTGTAGTTGTCGAAATAGGCCTCGTACGCCAGTTGCATGTTGAGCGCGTCGGAGAACGACGTGTCGAGCATGGCGCGCGCTTTGTTGCGCGACAGGTTGGCGAGATAGTTCGGAAAGATGTTCGGCTTCGTCGGTGTCCATTCCGCGCCGGTACGGTCGGTGTGAGAAAGGGTTAGCAAGCCATTCACCATCTCGCTCATCGCCTTGCTGAAGGTGGCGCGATAGGTCAGTTCCTCGACGCTGAGCCGCTCCCACTCGTAGCTGAACTTGCGCAAGTAGTCGACGCCGAGCGCAGCGCTGTAGCCGGCGCCGATGTTGTAGTCGGCCTCGAGCTTGCCCCAGTTGGCCTGGTGCGACTCGGGGTTGTTCGTCGAGCCGTCCGTGTAGAAGACGCGGACCGGAGTCCGGTCGTGCTTGTCCTCGAAGCGCCAGGAGCCAAGCAAGCGCAGGTCGCTGGTAACGCGCGAGGTAATCGCCGCATACGCTTCCGTCGTCGTGACCTTGCCCTCGAGGTTGGCGCCGATGCCCGGCTGGGTCGGCTGTCCCGTGAAGAAGGAGTTGGTCTGGCGGCCTTCGGAACGGGCCAGCTTGAAGTTGCCGCGCGTCGTGTCGCTGAAATTGTAGGCGCCGCTCACGTAGAGCTGTTGCATGGCGTTGTCCGGCGGCATGGCGACCGGCGACAGGTTGGCGGTCACTGTCGCGGTGTTGGTGCCGCCGTAGACGTTGAGCGAATCCGGGTTGGCATTCAGGAAGCTGCCGTAGTAGCCGCCGCTGATCTGGAGCTTCTTGTCGGCATAGTCGAGAACGGCTTCGAGTTGCTGATGCAGTTGGTCGATTGGCTGCGGGGCGAACAGGAAGCCGCTGTAAAGATTGGGCGTGCCGGTCCCCGCCACGCCACGCACGCCGTACATCTGCGTGCCGGTCTTGTTCTCGTTCTTGAACGAGAGCGATGCCTTCAGCCCCTCAATCAGGTAGGCGCTGGCCGACAGCGTCGTGATGTCGCGCTGCGTCTTGAGCGTGATTTCCTGCTGTGGTGTAGGGCTCTGGACGCCGTTCAGGACGGTGCCCGATGTCACATTCGGCTGCCTGATGTTGTTTGAGCCGACGCCCTGGACGCGGGTGGTTACCTCATACGGCGCGTAGCGCGGGATCTGGTTGTAGTCGATCCCGAATGCCCACTTGCCCTGCTGTTCGACTGACGCGCCGAATTCCTGGGTACTCAGGCCGAGGTTCCAGGCATTCATCCGAATCCAGGTGCCGTCTGGGCTGCGCCGGAAATAGTCGAGGTCGAGATTGCCGTTGACGCCCTCGTGGTTGATGCCGTTGTACTGGCGGTAGAACGGGTTGATCTGGTTGATGTAGGGCAGCTTGAAGGCCGCGTCGGCGACGTTCGGGTTGGTCAGTTCCTCGACTTCGTCAGCGAAAACCGCTGCCGGGAACAGCGACGACAGGGCGACGACGATGGCGGTCTGCCGGAAACGCTTGTGCATGGTCATGGTCATTCTCCTTGGCGATCAGCGGAAGAAGCGCGCCGGACCGCTGGAGGTCTGGTTGCTCGGACTGTTGCTGCCGTGGATGTTGGTATGGCAGTTGGCGCAGGCGCGCGCCTGGCCCATGCCGGGACCGATGTTGGTGCTGATCGCGTTGGGCATGCCGGTGCGCGTGCCGGCCATGTTGCCGGGGTGGGCGGAGCTTCCGTGGCACTGCTGGCACAGGAAGGGCATGCGCGTCTTGAGCATCGCCTCGGCCGTCGTGCCGTGCGGGTTGTGGCAGTTGCCGCAGTTTTCCGTGACCGGCTGGTGGTTATGCACGAATGGGCCGCGCTTCTCCGCGTGGCACAGGTAGCAGGTGTCGTTGACCGTGTCCTTGACCAGCATCTTCGGGCCGGGCGAGCCGTGCGCGTTGTGGCAGTCCGAGCAGGTCATCTTGCCTTCCGGGATCGGATGGTGCGACGGCTTGTTGGCATCGGCGCGCTGCTGCTTGTGGCAGGTGTAGCAGACATCGGGCTGCGCACGCTTGTCGCGCACCTTGTCATGGCCGGTGTGCACCTGGTGGCAGTTCGTGCAGGCCACGTTGCGCGCAGCATGCAGGCTGGTGTTCCAGTTCATGTGCTTGCCGCCCTGGTGGCAGTCGAAGCACACCTTGCTCTTCTGCTCCGCGGTCAACTTGGAATTGGCGCCGAAATTGCGGTCGGTCGCCGGACGGACCTGGACTTCCTCCGGCTTGTCGCCGTGCGCCTTGCTCTCGCCGTGACAGGTGATGCAGGTCGGCGTACGCGCGTCACTGGCGACGCCATGCTTGGTCTTGGCGATCGAGAGGACGGGCTTGACCTCGTTCTCGTCGTGGCAACGCGTACATTGCGCGTCGTCTTTGTAGATGACGTCCTTGTTGGCGGCGACCGGCAACTTGCTCTCTGCGGCGGACACGGTCATCCCGAGTCCGGCGGCGAGCACGATGAGACCGGCGAGCGCACCCCTGCGCAGCATGTGCTTCATGGTGATTCCCCCTGTTAAAACTGGATCAGCGGCTCAAAATCCACTTCACGACGGCCTTGATTTCCTCGTCATCCTTGGTCTTGAGCGGCTCGTGGTCTTCCTTCTTGCCCTTGATCTCGACCTTCTCGAAGGTGGTGATGCGCTTGTAGAACTTGGCTTCGATATCGGGCTTGTCGCGGTTCTTCTCGGCGATTTCCTTGTAGGTTGGGCCGTCCTTGGGCTTGTCCTCGGCATGGCAGCGGAAGCAGTTGCTTTTCTTCATCAGCGACTTGACTTCACTATCGCTGAGGGCGCTGGCGCTGCCCGCACCAAGAAGCAGGAGGGCGCAGATGCCAACGGTGGCCGGGGCTTTGACAAACTTGTTCACGGCTTGATCTCCATCAAATTTTGGAAAGCTTTGCGGGCCGGATGCTAACTCGATTTGGCCCTGAAGTCCTTGTGGAATATCGCGGGAACGGCATGTTTCGCTGGCGAAATCGATTACGGTTAATGAAACCCCTTGTTTATTAATGGCGCTTCAACGAATTGCATTGTGGCATTATGACTTTTGCATGTTGCCAAAAAGAGACACCCCGGCTTGCCGGGGTGTCTTCTGCTGGGGCGAAGCGGGCGCCCCGATGGCCAATCGCTGTGGTCAGGCGAAGTTGGCTTCGGCGAACGACCAGTTGACCAGGTTGTTGAGGAAGGTCTCGACGAACTTCGGGCGCAGGTTGCGGTAATCGATGTAGTAGGCGTGTTCCCAGACATCGATGCAGAGCAGGGCCTTGTCGCCGGTGGTCAGCGGAGTGCCGGCGGCACCCATGTTGACGATGTCGACCGAACCGTCGGCCTTCTTGACCAGCCAGGTCCAGCCCGAGCCGAAGTTGCCGACGGCGGAAGCCTGGAAGGCTTTCTTGAATTCGTCGAGCGAGCCCCACTTCTTGTCGATGGCTGCCGCCAGCGCGCCGATCGGGGCGCCGCCGCCGTTTGGCTTCAGGCAATTCCAGAAGAAGGTGTGGTTCCAGACCTGGGCGGCGTTGTTGTAGACGCCGCCGGCCGGGGCCTTCTTGACGATGGCTTCGAGTTCGAGGTTCTCGTATTCGGTGCCCTTGATCAGGTTGTTGAGGTTAACCACATAGGCGTTGTGGTGCTTGCTGTAGTGGTAATCAAAGGTTTCGGCCGACATGTGCGGGACGAGGGCGTCCTTGGCGAAGGGCAGCGGGGGCAGTTGATGTTCCATTGTGTTTTCTCCGTTGTCTGAGTGAGGGGTAAAGGAAAAATTCTATTGGGCTTCTTCCGGCGCGACAACCTGGGTGACCGAGACGGCGGCTGTGCCGCGGGCAAGGGCCAGATTGAGGGAATCGCCGCAGGCGAGGGTGGCAGCATCACGCACTGCCCGACCGTCGGCCGTGAAGGCGATGGCATAGCCGCGGCGAAGCACGGCCTGCGGGTCCAGTTGGATCAGACCAAGGTCCAGCGCATTTAGTTTCCCGCTGCGCCGCATTTGGTCGACCCGGGCGGCGCGCGCGAGGCGACCCTGCAGGTCGCGCAGGGCGGTGACGCCTGCTGCGGCATCCGGCCGGGAATGTCGCTGGCGGTGCGCGAGCGAGGCCAGCCGGACCGTGCCCTGGTCGCGCACGAGCCGGACGGCGCGGTTCAGGCGGGATGCGAGCAGGGCGATTCCTTCGCGACGTTCGCGCAGGCGTTCGGCCGGATGGCGGATGCGCGTGGCCAGCCAGTCGAGCGTCTGGGCGCGCCCGGCAATCTGCCGCTCGATCTGCCGCATGGCCTGTCGCTGCAGGTTGTCAAGGCGTGCCAGCAGCGCGTCGCGGTCGGGGGTCGCCAGCTCGGCCGCAGCCGTGGGCGTCGGGGCGCGCACGTCGGCCGCGAAATCGGCGATGGTGAAATCGGTTTCGTGGCCAACCCCGGATATGACGGGCAGCCGGCTGGCTCGGATGGCGCGGGCGACAGCTTCGTCGTTGAATGCCCACAGGTCCTCGAGGCTGCCGCCGCCGCGACAAAGGATGATTGCCGCGCAGTCGCCGGCGGCGGCGGCGGTGACGGCCGCGGCGATGCGCAGGCCGGCGCCGTCGCCCTGGACAGGCGCCGGATGGATGTCGATGCGGATGTGGGGTGCCCGGCGGCGGAGCGTAGCGATGACGTCGCGCAAGGCGGCTGCCTGCAGGCTGGTGACGATGGCAAGGGCTTGCGGAAACGCAGGCAGGGGGCGCTTGTCGCCGGCAGCGAAGAGGCCCTCGGCTTCCAGCCTGGCCTTGAGCCGCAGGAAACGCTCATAGAGGTCGCCCTGGCCCGCTTGCCGCATGCCTTCCACGGCCAGCTGGAATTCGCCGCGTGCCTCGTAGAACGAAACCAGCGCCCGCACTTCCACCTTCTGGCCATTTTCGGGGCGCCAGCCCAGTGTTTGGGCGCGGCTGCGCCACATCACGCAGCGCGCCTGGGCGTCAGCGTCCTTCAGCGTGAAATAGACGTGTCCCGAGGCGGCGAAAGTCAGGTTGCTGATTTCGCCGCCGACCCAGCACAGCGGAAACGACGCCTCGAGCGCCTCGCGGACACGCCGGCAGAGGGCGGAAACGCTGACGATATCGGCGGGTGTGGCGGGCGAGGGCATCCGGTGATTCTACTCCGGCCCGGCATCCGGGTGCAGCCGGCCGGCGCCGGAAACGGGATGCCTAATTTATCGGCAGCGCAGGCGGAAGTCTTTGTCGGCGCCGTTTGCGATGGGTTGATGACAGCAAGTGCACAGGTTTATCCACAGGAATTGGGGATAAGGATGGCACTGCCGGGCTTGCCGCGGACGGGGGGCATAGGCAGAATGACGGGCTGAAATCAGGGAGGCTCTCCAGTGTTCGCAATCATCCAGGCCGCCGGTTGGCCCATCTGGCCGCTGCTGCTGGCCTCCATCATCTCCGTTGCACTGATCATCGAGCGCCTGGTCGCGCTGCGCCGCGCCAAAGTCGCCCCGCCCGGCCTGCTCCAGCGCGCGGTCGGTGAATTCAAGCGAGGTGCCGACAACAGCCGCATGCTCGACGAGCTCGAGCGCCATTCGCCGCTCGGTCGCGTCCTTGCTGCCGGCCTGCGCAACGTCGGCAGTTCGCGCGAGGTGATGAAGGAGTCTATCGAGGAAGCGGGCGCCGCGGTGACCCACGAATTGAGCCGCTACCTGACCACGCTCGGCACCATTGCCTCGATCAGCCCGTTGATGGGCCTGTTCGGTACCGTCGTCGGCATGATCGAGATTTTCGGCTCGCAGGCGCCGGGCACCGGCAACCCGCAACAGCTGGCGCACGGCATCTCGATCGCCCTCTACAACACGGGCTTCGGCATCTTCATCGCGATCCCGAGCATGATCTTCTGGCGCCACTTCCGTGCGCTGGTCGACGGCTTCGTCGTGGAGATGGAGCAGCAGGCGATCCGCCTCGTCGAATACATGCATGGCGACCGGAAGTAGGCGATGAACTTCCAGCGCGGACGCAGCCGTGAGGAACCGGAAATCAACCTGATTCCGATGATCGACGTGTTGCTGGTCATCATCATCTTCCTGATGCTGACCACGACCTATTCGAAATTCTCGGGGCTCGAGATCAACCTGCCGACAGCGGATGCCAGCAAGCAGGCGGAGCAGCCGAACGAGATCGACGTTGCGGTCACGGCCAGCGGCCAGATACTGGTCAACAAGTCGGCGCTGGCGGCAGCCGATGTCCGTTCCATTGCCGACGGGCTGCGCCGGGCGGCGGGGTCGCGCCAGGATCCGGTCATCGTCATCAATGCCGATGCCAAGGCCACCCACCAGAGCGTCGTCGATGTCATGCAGGCCGCACAGAGCGCGGGCTACCCGCATATTTCCTTTGCGACGCAGGCGCCCGCGCGCTGATCGACGATGATCGCGCGCTGGCTGCAGCGTTCCTGGTTTCAACGCCGGCTGACGCCGGCGTTGTCGCTTCTGCTCCCGTTCAGCGGCCTGTTCGGGCTGGCGGCGGCGCGCAACCGGCGTACCCAGGGCCAACGCCTGCCCGTGCCTGTCATCGTGATCGGCAACCTGACCGTCGGCGGCGCCGGCAAGACTCCCCTGGCCATCGCCCTGGCTGCCGCCCTGGTGGCCCGCGGTTGGCGCCCCGGCATCGTCAGCCGCGGCTACGGCGGGGACAACGCGCGGCCGCGGCCAGTCGATGCCGCGGCGACGGCTGCGGCCGTCGGCGACGAGCCGCTGCTGATCGCGCGCCGCACGGGCTGTCCAGTCTATGTCGGCCGCGACCGGGTTGGCGCCGGCCGGGCGCTGTTGGCCGGGCATCCCGAAGTCGACGTGCTGCTTTGCGATGACGGCCTGCAGCACTACCGGCTGGCGCGCGATGTCGAGGTTGCCGTCTTCGACGGGCGTGGCGCCGGCAATGGCTGTCTCTTGCCGGCCGGTCCGCTGCGCGAGCCATTGGCCCGGCTGGCTGCGGTCGACGCCGTGATTTGCCATGATTCCCCGCCACTGGCCGTGCCGCCGGCGGTGCCGGCATTCGCGATGCGCCTGCGTCCCGGCGACTTCTACCGGCTCGGCGATCCCGAGCAGACCTGTGTCGCGGCGGCACTGGCCGGACGTGAATTGCACGCGCTGGCAGGGATCGGCGACCCCGAGCGCTTCTTCAGGACGCTCGAGGGGATGGGTCTGGCGATCGTGCGCCATCCCTTTCCCGATCACCACGCCTATGCGGCTGCCGATCTCGCCGTGGCCGATACGGGCGTACTGCTGATGACCGAGAAGGATGCAGTAAAATGCGCCGGACTGACGACGGGCGAAGCCTGGGTCCTGCCTGTCGAGGCCGAGCTGCCGCCGGCCTTCATCGAACTCGTTTTGGAGAAAATCCGTGGACGCAAGGCTGCTTGATATCCTCGTCTGCCCGGTTTGCAAGGGCAATCTCGAATACCGCAAGGCGGAGCAGGAGCTGGTCTGCAAGCCGTGCCGCCTGGCCTACCCGGTCCGCGACGACATTCCCGTCATGCTCGAGGACGAGGCCCGCCAGCTTCCCGCCGACGGGCAGTAATGACCGGCGTCGCCTTCAAGGTCGTCATCCCGGCCCGCTACGCCTCCACGCGCCTGCCGGCGAAACCCCTGCTCGACCTCGGCGGAAAGCCGATGGTCGTGCGCGTCGCCGAGCGTGCGCGCCTGGCGGGGCCCGAGGAAATCTGGGTGGCGACCGACCATCCCGAGGTGCGTGCAGCGGCCGAGGCGCACGAGGTCGCCGCGCTGATGACCCGCAGCGATCATCCGACAGGCACCGACCGCCTGGCCGAGGTTGTGGCCCAACGCGGCTGGGGCGGCGACACGATCGTCGTGAACGTGCAGGGCGACGAGCCGCTGATCGAGCCGGAAGTCATCGTCCAGACGGCCCGCCAACTCGCCGCCAGCGGTGCCGACATCGCGACCGTGGCCCATCCCATCACCGATGCGGCCGATTTCTTCAACCCGAACGTGGTCAAGGTGGTTTGCCGGGCCGACGGCGATGCTGCCTATTTCTCGCGCGCACCGGTGCCGTACGCCCGCGACCACTTCGCCCGCGAGGGCGGTGGCGAAACCCTGCCGGCCGGGTTGCCCGCATACCGCCATGTCGGCCTCTACGCCTATCGGGCGAGCTTTTTGAAGGCCTACGCCGGGTTGACCGTGGCACCGACCGAGCAGTTCGAGGCGCTCGAGCAGCTGCGCGCGCTGTGGCACGGTTACCGGATCAGCGTGGCGCTCATCGATTCGGCACCGGCCCCCGGCGTCGATACGCCGGCCGATGCCGAAAGAATGCGCAAACTGTTTGACCGGGCCGGAAATAGCAGGTAATTTTTCGCCCTTGGGACGGCGCCCCGCAAAGCGGGCAAGAACATACAAGAACGATTTTCAATACCTGAAACCGAGGGACATTCCATGAAGTTGATTCTGTTGGGCGCACCCGGCGCCGGCAAGGGAACGCAAGCGACTTTCATCAGCAAGCAGTTCGGCATTCCGCAGATCTCCACCGGCGACATGCTGCGCGCCCAGGTCAAGGCGGGTACACCGCTCGGGCTGGAAGCCAAGAAGCACATGGACGCGGGCGGCCTGGTTCCCGATGCCGTCATCATCGGCATGGTCAAGGACCGTCTGACCCAGGACGACTGCAAGAACGGCTACCTGTTCGATGGCTTCCCGCGCACCATCCCGCAGGCCGAGGCGATGAAGGAGGCCGGCGTGCCGATCGAGTTCGTACTCGAGATCGATGTTCCCGACAGCGACATCATCGAGCGCATGGCAGGCCGTCGCGCCCATCTCGCGTCCGGTCGCACCTACCACGTCAAGTTCAACCCGCCCAAGGTCGAGGGCAAGGATGACGTGACCGGCGAGCCGCTCGTCCAGCGCGACGACGACAAGGAAGAAACGGTCAAGAAGCGCCTCGAGATCTACCACTCGCAGACCAAGCCGCTGGTTGATTTCTACAGCAAGTGGTCGGCGACCGGCGATGGCAAGGCGCCCAAGGTCAAAAAGGTGGCGGGCGTCGGCAGCGTCGATAGCATTACCGCCAGCGTCTTCGCCGCCCTGAAGTAACGAAAGCCAAAGGGTGACGGCACGCAACGCCTTCTACGCACAGTCGGGGGGCGTTACTGCCGTCATCAATGCCACCGCCTGCGGCCTGATCCAGGCGGCACGGCGTCATCCGGACAGGATCGGCAAGGTCTTCGCCGGGCGCGACGGCATCATTGGCGCGCTGACCGAGGATCTCATCGACACCAGCTGCGAGTCCGATGCGGCGATCGCGGCGTTGCGGCATACCCCGGGCGGGGCCTTCGGCTCATGTCGCTACAAGCTCAAGGGCATCGACCAGCATCGCGCCCAGTACGAGCGCCTGATCGAGGTCTTCCGGGCGCACGATATCGGCTATTTCTTCTACAACGGCGGCAACGATTCGATGGACACCGCGTGGAAGGTGTCGCAGATCGCCGGTGCGCTGGGCTATCCGCTAACCTGCGTCGGGATTCCCAAGACGGTCGATAACGACCTGCCGCACACCGACTGCTGCCCGGGATTCGGGTCGGTTGCCAAGTATGTCGCCACCTCGATCCGCGAGGCCGGTTACGACGTGGCCTCGATGGCGCGCACCTCGACCAAGATCTTCGTGCTCGAGGTCATGGGGCGCCACGCCGGCTGGATCACCGCCGCCTGCGGACTGGCTTCCGAGGGCGCCGGCGAGCCGCCGCATATCCTGCTTTTCCCGGAGATTCCCTTCGAGCCGGAACGTTTTCTCGCCCGTGTCGACGAATGCGTGCGCCGTTACGGCTACTGCACGGTGGCGGTCTCGGAGGGGTTGTGCGACGCCGGCGGCCGGCTGATCGCCGATTCCGGGAGCCGCGATGCCTTCGGCCACGCGCAACTGGGTGGTGTCGGCCAGGTCGTTGCCCAGTTGATCAAGGACAAGCTGGGCCACAAGTACCACTGGGCGCTGGCCGATTACCTGCAGCGTTCGGCACGCCATCTCGCGTCGCGTACCGATGTCGAGCAGGCATACGCGCTCGGCGTTGCTGCGGTCGACCTCGCCCTGCAGGGGAAAAACGCGGTGATGGCCACCATCCGCCGCCTTGCGGATGCGCCCTACCGTTGGGAAATCGGCGAGGCGCCGCTCGCCGAGGTCGCCAACGTCGAGCGCAAGATGCCGCGCGAGTTCATTTCGGACGACGGTTTCCACATAACCGCTGCCTGCCGTACCTATCTGCAGCCCTTGATCGACGGCGAGGATCCGCCGCCTTATCGCAACGGCCTGCCGGACTATGTGAGAATGCGCGGTTCAGCCGTAAAGAAAAAATTGGGGACTTACACGATTTGATGCTGGTTTTTTTCAAGGAGGAGGGGAGTCGATGTCTACCGCGTTGATTTTGGCGCTAGGGTGCGCCGTGCTTGCTGTAATTTACGGCTGGATAGCCAGCCAACAAATCCTGGCGTTGCCGGCCGGCAATGCCCGGATGCAGGAAATCGCCAAGGCGATCCAGGAGGGCGCATCGGCTTATCTGGCGCGCCAGTACAAGACGATCGCCATCGTTGGCGGCCTGATGTTCCTCGTCATCGGCTTCGTGCCGAAGCTGGGCTGGCCGACGGCAATCGGCTTCCTGATCGGTGCCGTGCTTTCCGGTGCTGCCGGCTTCATCGGCATGAACGTCTCGGTCCGCGCCAACGTGCGCACGGCCGAGGCTGCCCGCGGCGGCATCGCCCCGGCGCTGGATGTGGCGTTCAAGGGGGGCGCCATCACCGGCATGCTGGTCGTCGGCCTCGGCCTTCTCGGCGTTGCCGGTTACTACGCCGTGTTGCGCATGGGCGGTACCGCCGACCTGCACCACATGATCGAGCCGCTTGTCGGCCTCGCCTTCGGTTCCTCGCTGATCTCCATCTTTGCCCGTCTCGGCGGCGGCATCTTCACCAAGGGCGCCGACGTCGGCGCCGACCTGGTGGGCAAGGTCGAAGCCGGCATCCCCGAGGATGATCCGCGCAACCCGGCGGTCATCGCCGACAACGTCGGCGACAACGTCGGCGATTGCGCCGGCATGGCGGCCGACCTCTTCGAAACCTACGCGGTGACGGTCGTTGCCACCATGGTGCTGGCGGCGCTGATCATCAAGACTTCGCCGGGCCTCGGCGAGAACCTGCTGCTCTATCCTCTGGCGCTGGGTGGCGTGTCGATCATCGCCTCCATCGTCGGGTGCATGTTCGTCAAGGCTACCGAAGGCGGCAAGATCATGTCGGCGCTCTACCGCGGCCTGGCTGTGGCCGGCGTGCTGGCCCTGGCTGCCTATTATCCGGTGACCCAGTGGCTGATCGGTGCGGGTGCCACGCTTCCTGACGGTTCGGTCATCAATACCACGACCATGTTTGGTTGCTGTGTCGTCGGCCTGGTGCTGACGGCGGCGCTGGTCTGGATCACCGAGTACTACACGGGCACGGACTATGCGCCGGTGAAGCATGTCGCATCAGCCTGTCAGACCGGCCACGCGACCAACATCATTGCCGGTATCGGCATTTCGATGAAGGCCTGTGCGCTGCCGGTAATCTCCGTCTGTGCCGCCATCTACGCGGCATATGCACTGGCTGGCCTGTTCGGCATTGCCATCGCTGCCACATCTATGCTTTCGATGGCCGGCATCGTTGTTGCGCTCGACGCCTATGGTCCGATCACCGACAACGCCGGCGGCATCGCCGAAATGTCCGGTCTGCCCAAGGAAGTGCGCGACGTCACCGACCCGCTCGATGCGGTCGGCAACACGACCAAGGCGGTGACCAAGGGCTACGCGATCGGTTCCGCCGGCCTCGCTGCGCTGGTTCTCTTCGCCGACTACACGCATGGCCTGGAGGCGGCTTCGGGCAAGGTGTTCACCTTCGACCTGTCCAACCACCTGGTGATCATCGGCCTCTTCCTCGGCGGCCTGATCCCCTTCCTTTTCGCCGCCATGGCGATGGAGGCGGTCGGTCGTTCGGCGGGTGCGGTGGTTGTCGAAGTGCGCCGCCAGTTCAAGGAAATCCCGGGCATCATGGAAGGCACGGCCAAGCCGGACTATTCCCGTGCGGTCGACATGCTGACCGTGGCCGCGATCAAGGAAATGATGGTCCCGTCCATCCTGCCGGTCGCCGTGCCGATCGTCGTCGGACTGGTTCTCGGCCCGGTGGCTCTCGGCGGCCTGCTCGTCGGTACCATCGTCACCGGTCTCTTCGTCGCCATCTCGATGACCACCGGCGGCGGTGCCTGGGACAACGCTAAGAAGTACATCGAGGACGGCCATTTCGGCGGCAAGGGTTCGGAAGCCCACAAGGCCGCCGTTACCGGCGACACGGTCGGCGATCCGTACAAGGATACGGCCGGCCCGGCAGTCAACCCGTTGATCAAGATCATCAACCTTGTCGCACTGCTGATCGTGCCGCTGATGGTCTGACCGGTCCGGGGAAGGTTTGATCCGAGGGGCGGCTGCGGCCGCCCCTTTTTTGTCATATGAGCGGCTGTTCCGGCCTCTGCCTTCGGCTAGAATCGCAGGTATATGGAGACAGCATGAGCGATCCGCAAGAACAGGCCGCGCCTGGGACAGGCGCCACCAAGGCCGGCGTCCGCGAGGATATCCTGCACCACGATCCCCTGCTGGATTGTCTGGTCGAGTTGTCGCGCATCCACGGACGTCCGAGCACGCGCGCGGCACTGACGGCCGGCTTGCCGCTCGAGAACGGGTCGCTGGTTCCCTCGCTCTTCGCCCGGGCCGCGAGCCGTGCCGGACTGTCGGCCAAGTTGGCACGACGGCCGCTCGAGAAAATCGACGCCGCACTGCTCCCGGCCGTACTGCTCCTGCAGGACGAAGAAGCCTGTGTCCTCCTCGGCTGGGACGAGACGGGCACTTCGGCCCGTCTCCTTTTTCCCGATACCGGCCAAGGCTCGGTGCAGCTCACACGCGCGGAGTTGCAGCGCCGCTACAACGGCATTGCCATCTTCGCGAGGCCGCATTTCCGCTTCGACCAACGTACCCCGCAGGTCGGCGAAGTCAGACTCAGGCACTGGTTCTGGGGTTCCCTCGCGGAGCAGATGCCGGTCTATCGCGACGTCATGGGAGCGGCCCTGCTGATCAATGTCATGGCGCTGGCCATGCCGTTGTTCACCATGAACGTCTATGACCGCGTCGTTCCCAACCGGGCGCTCGAGACCTTGTGGGTGCTGGCGCTCGGACTCACCCTGGTGATCGGGGTCGACCTCATGATGCGCCTGCTGCGCGGCTATTTCATCGACCTCGCCAGTGCCCGCATCGACATGCAGTTGTCGGCCCGGATCATGGAGCGCGTACTCGGTGTGCGCATGGAAGCCAGGCCGGCCGCGGTCGGCGCCTTCTCGTCCAACCTGCGCTCTTTCGAAACGGTTCGCGACTTTATTACTTCGGCCAGTGTCACCGCCTTCATCGACCTGCCTTTCGCGCTGATTTTCGTGCTGGTCATCGCCGTCATCGCCTGGCCGCTGATCATCCCGGTCCTCCTCGCCATCGTGGCGGTCGTGGTTTATGCCTACATCCTCCAGCACAAGATGCACGAGCTGTCGGAGACGACCTACCGGGCAGGCGCGCTGCGCAACGCAACGCTGATCGAGAGCCTGACCGCGCTCGAGACGATCAAGACGCAGGGGGCCGAAGGGGTGATGCAGTCGCGCTGGGAAAAGTCGGTCGCCTTCGTCGCGCGGGTCAACAACCAGATGCGTTTCCTTTCGGCGGCAGCGACCAACGGGGCGATGCAGGCGCAGCAACTGGTCAACGTCGTCGTCATCATCGGCGGCGTCTACATGATCGGCTATGGCAAGCTGAGCATGGGCGGGCTGATCGCCTGCACGATGCTGGCCTCGCGGGCGGTGGCGCCGCTTGGCCAGATGGTCGGCCTGCTCATGCAGTACCACAACGCGACGAGGTCACTGCCCGCGCCCGCGGAGGTCATGACGCGGCGGGTCGAGCGACCGGCCGACGCAACCTTCGTCCAGCGCCCCGAGCTTCGTGGCGACATCGTTTTCGACAAGGTCGGCTTCAGCTACCCGGGGTCGCCGGTGGCGGCCCTGCGCAGTTTCGACTGCCGCATTGCCGCGGGCGAGCGGGTCGTCGTGATCGGGCGGGTCGGTTCCGGAAAGACGACCATGCAGAAGCTGCTGCTCGGGCTCTACCAACCCACCGAAGGGGCGCTCAGCATCGATGGTGTCGATGTCCGCCAGCTCGATCCGGCCGACCTGCGCCGCAATATCGGCTATGTTTCCCAGGATCCGACCCTGTTCTATGGCACCCTGCGCGAGAATATCGCTATCGGGGCGCCCTATGCGGACGACGCGGCCATCGTCGCCGCGGCCGAGGTGGCCGGCCTGACCGAGTTCGTCAACCAGCATCCGGACGGCTTCGACATGCCGATCGGCGAGCGCGGAGAGTCGCTGTCGGGCGGCCAGCGCCAGGGTGTGGCGATCGCGCGGGCCTTCCTCATGGACCCGCCCATCCTGCTCCTCGATGAACCGACCAGCTCGATGGACTTCAGCTCCGAGCAGCAGTTCAAGGACCGCCTGAAGACCTACGCTGCCCACAAGACGGTAATCATCGTCACTCACCGCAACAGCCTGCTCGATCTCGCCACCCGTATCGTCGTCGTGGATCGCGGCCAGGTGGTCGCCAGCGGCCCGCGCGACCAGATCATCCAGGCCCTGCAGAGCGGGCAGATCGGGAGAGGGGCATGAGCCGCGCCAGGGATGTTCTCTTCGCCCTGCACCGGCGCCTCGAGATGGTCGCCGAGCGCGCCAAGCCGGCCGTCGAGCGGGTGCTCGGCCGCTTGCCCAGCCGCGAGGAAATCGAGGCGGTGGATTTCGCGACCGACGCCGATGTCGCGATGATCCGTCAGGAGCCGCTCGCCGCCCGCGTTCTGTTGCGTGCGACGGGCATCGTTTTCGCGGTGTTCGTGATGTGGGCGGCAGTCGCGCCGCTCGATGAGGTGACACGTGGCGAGGGCAAGGTGATTCCGTCGCGCCAGGTCCAGATCCTGCAGAGCATCGATGGCGGCCTCGTCTCCGAAATTCTCGTCCGTGAAGGCGAGGTCGTCCAGCCCAATCAGTTGCTGGTCAAGATCGACGAGACGCGTTTCGTGTCATCGGTCAAGGAGAACCGCGCCCAGGTCCTCGGGTTGCTGGCCAGGGCGGCGCGGCTCAGGGCGCTGGCCGAAGGCAAGCCCTACGCGCCGCCGCCGGAAGTGGTGAGCGAGGCACCCGAGGTTGCCCGTCAGGAGTCCCAGCACTATCAGGCGAAGCAGGCCGAACTCGATGCGGCCGTGTCGATTGCCCGGCAACAGCTTGCCCAACGGCAGCAGGAGCTGAACGAGATCCAGGCGAAGCGGGTGCAGGCCGTGCAGGGCTATGAATTGACCTCGCGCGAACTGGCGGTCACCAAGCCGCTGATCAATTCAGGAGCGGTTTCCGAGGTCGAGCTGCTGCGCCTGGAACGGGATGTTGCACGCTACCGTGGCGAGCGCGACATGGCGGCTGCCCAGATCACCCGGGTGCAGGCGGCGATCGGCGAGGCGCAGCGGAAAATCGAGGAAGTCGAGCTGACGATCCGCAACGAGGCCGGCAAGGAGCTGTCCGAAACCATCGCCAAGCTGAACAGCCTGTCGGAGGGCAGCGTGGCGCTGTCTGACCGGGTCAAGCAGTCCTCGATCCGCTCGCCGGTGAAAGGGACGGTCAAGCGCCTGCTGGTCAACACCGTCGGCGGGGTCGTGCAGCCCGGAAAGGACATGATCGAGATCGTCCCGCTCGAAGACGCCTTGTTGCTCGAGGCGCGCATCCAGCCCGGCGATATCGCCTTCCTGCGCCCCGGGCAGCCGGCCATCGTCAAGTTCACCGCCTACGATTTCGCGATCTATGGCGGACTCGACGGCACCCTCGAGCACATCGGTGCCGATACCGTCACCGACGACAAGGGCAACGCCTTCTATACCGTCCGCGTCCGCACCAACAAGCCGGGCTTCGGCGATGCCAATCTGCCGATCATCCCGGGAATGGTCGCCGAGGTCGATATCGTGACCGGCAAGAAAAGCGTGTTGGCCTACCTGATGAAGCCCGTCCTGCGGGCGAAGAGCGTCGCCCTGACCGAGCGTTGATGCAGCACTGGATCATCGACCGCGAGGCCGTGGCCCTCGACAACTGGCGCGCGGCGCTCCCGCGGGCGCAAGTGCTCGGCCGCGAGGCGCTCGCCGGTGTGCGCTTCGCCGGGGACGGCATCATCTGGGTGCGCATGCGTTTTGGCGAGCCCGTGATTCAGGCCGTTTCCGGAGTCGACCGCAGCGGCGGCCAGCCGCTCGTGGTGCTCGCCGACGATCCCAACGAGCGCGTCGTCCTCGAAGCCCTGGCGGCCGGCGCCGCCGGCTGTTGCAATAGCCATGCCGCGCCGGCCGTATTGCGCCAGGTGGTCCTGGTCGTCGGCAACGGCGGTCTCTGGGTCGGCCAGTCGCTGCTCACGCAACTTGTCGGCGCCACTACGCGGCGCCTCGCCCAGCTTGGCGAAGTGCGTGCGAACGATGGCTGGACGGCATCGCTCTCGGCACGCGAAGCCGAGGTCGCCCGCCTCGTGGCGGCAGGTGCTGCCAACAAGGAAATCGCCGCACGCCTCAAGATCACCGAGCGGACCGTCAAGGCCCATCTTACTGCCATCTTCGAGAAGCTGGGCGTACGTGACCGCCTCCAGCTCTCGCTCCGGGTCAACGGCCTGAAGATCTGACCCCGGGGCGTGAAGTCCTTCACGCCGGACGGTAGCGACTGTACCTTCGTCCAATAGCCGGAAGGCGCCGGCCTGCCTAGACTGCGGGAATTCCAAAATGCCCCCGGAGTTCCGTCATGGCCGATATCGTCGCCCTCGTCACCAACCTCACCGGCAAGGCCTTCGCCCGCGATCCGGACAACAACGTCCGCGAGATCAGGAACGGCGACCCGATCCGTGAGGGCGACGTCGTCCAGGCGGCTGATGGCGGCCGTGTCCAGCTCGCCACCGTCGACGGGCGCACGGTCGGTCTGGGAGCGGGCGAGGCGATCAAGCTCGACGCCGAGGTGGCGGCGCCCGGCGGTCAGCCGGATGCGACGACCAGTTCGGTGCAGGCGACGCAACCCGTGCTGGCCAAGGTCAGCCGTACCGTGGTCGGGCGGGACGGTACCTTCAGCTTCGATGACGATGGCGGCCGCGGGTCCGGTACGGAAAATTCCAATGGGCACAGTTTCGTCGAGCTGGTGCGCGTTATCGAATTGGTCGATCCGCTGGCCTTCCAGTTCAGCACCACCCGCTTCCCGCTCACGGATACCATTCAGGGCGCAATCGCCCCGATCGTGCTGGTTTCCGCCGGTGTTGTCGTCACCGGGCAGTTGGATCCGTCCTCCGATACCGGCATCGCCGGCGACCTGCTGACCAATGATTCGACTCCGACCCTCGTCGGCACAGCGACCCCGGGCGCCACCGTCGAGGTCTCCACCCCGTTCGGCGTGATAACCACCGTCGCCACCGCGGCCGGCACGTGGACCCTGACCCTGCCGTCGCCGCTGCCCGACGGCGCGGTCTCGCTTGTCGTTACCGCCCGCGACGCGCTCGGTGGCGTCGCCACCACCACGATCAGCTTCAGCGTCGATACGGCGATCAGCCTCACCGCCGAACTCGCCCCGGCTTCCGACACGGCGCTCATCGGCGACAACCTCACCCGAGAGGACACCCCGACACTGCGCGGCACCGGCGAACCCGGCGCCAGCATCACCGTAACCAGCCCGGCCGGCGAGGTGCTGACCACCACCGTCTCCGCCGACGGCACCTGGAGCGTGACCACCGGCATCCCGCTGCCCGATGGCGCCGCCCGCTTTGACGTAGTTACGCGCGATGCCGCCGGCAACACCAAGTCGGCGACCGTCGACCTCACCATCGACACCACGCCCCCGGGCGCACCGATGGTCGAAATCCGCGAGGATGCCAACAACGATGGCCGTCTTGGCGCCGCCGAAATCAGCGGCGACGCCGATGTCCGCGTCACCCTGCCCGGCAACGCCGTGGCCGGGGATACGCTGACCGTCAGCGATGGCGCCGTTTCGCGGACTTTTGTGCTGACGGCAGCCGATATCACTGCCGGTTTTGTTGATACCACGTTTGCGAATCCGGCCGACGGCGCGACGTTGGCCGTGACAGCCGGACTTGCCGATCGCGCGGGCAATGTATCGCCGACAGGTTCCGACTCCGCAAGCCGCGACAGCACGCCGCCGACGGCGATTGCTGTTGCTGCATCCGGTGCCGAAGATCCGGCCAGCCGCATCGCGATCACCCTGCAGGCGACCGATACCGGTTCAGGCGTCGTCTCCTATCGCCTCGACAGCCTGCCGCTCAACGGAACGCTCTACACTTCTGCCGCTGGTTCGACCATGGTCGCGGCAGGCACTGACTATGCGGTTGCGGTCAACGGTACGCTGACCCTCTATTTCATGCCCGCCACCGACTGGAGCGGCGGCACGGCGTTTGATTATCGTGCGACGGATTTGGCTGGCAACGTCTCTCCTGTTGCGTCTGCAACGATATCGGTGGCCCCGGTTTCGGATGCGCCGAGCCTGGCGGTGAGTGCGGCGAGCGGCGACGAGGACACGGCGATTGCGCTGTCGATCAGCGCGGCGCAGACCGATGTCGATGCCAGCGAAGTGCTGACGGTGACGATTGGCGGGATTCCGGCGGGGGCCACGCTCTCGAACACGAATGGTGACACGCTGACCATCAGCGGCGGCAGCATCACGTTGAGTCCTGCCCAGCTGGCCGGCCTCAAGATCATGCCGCCGGCCAACAGCGATGCCGACTTCAGCCTGACGGTCACTGCCACCTCGAAGGACGGCACGGCGACGGCGGCGACCACGGTCGACACCCTGGCGGTGACGGTCAATGCTGTCACGGATCTGACGGCCAGTGACGACAGCGGCAGCGGCAACGAGGACGGCAGCATCAGCGGCACGGTCGCGGCGGGCGACAGTACCACCTCGGGCGGCAGCCTGAGCTATGCCAAAGCCACGGATCCGGGCCACGGCACGGTCACGGTCGGCAGCGACGGCAGCTACACCTACACCCCGACCGGCGACTACAGCGGTCCGGACAGCTTCACCTACACGGTGACCGACGCGGCCAGCGGCGAAAGCCTGACGCGCACGGTGAACCTGACCATCAACCCGGTTTCGGACATCGTCGGCGATGTGGCTACGACCAACGAGGATAGTGCCGTCACTATCAACGTGCTCGGCAACGATACGTTCGAGAGCGCTGGTCGAACCATCACCGCGGTCAACGGTAGCGCAATCAGCGTCGGCGGCGCTCCAGTTGCCGTCGCCAACGGCTTCGTCAGCCTTAACGCATCAGGGCAGCTAATCTTCAGCCCGGTTGCAAACTACAACGGGTCTGCCAGCTTCACCTACACGGTGACTTCGGGCGGGGTGGCGGAGACTGCCTCGGTCAACGTGACGGTGAATGCGATTAACGACACGCCGACCATCGCTGTCCCGGCGAGCATCGCGGTGACGGAAGATGTTGCAACGCGCCTGACGGGCCTTGGCTTTGGTGATGCCGATGCGGGTAGCGGGATTGTCGTCGTGACGATGCCCGCGCCAACCGGCACTCTTCGGGCGACGGCTGGGGGGGGGGTGACCGTCGGCGGGACGGCGACAACCCGTACCCTGACGGGCACGCTTGCCGACATCAATGCCTTTCTAACCTCGGGGAATGGTGTCTTCTACACGACGGCTGCAAACGCGAATGGTGCCGTTGCGCTTTCAATCAACATCAATGACCAAGGCAATACGGGAATTGATCCGGGTCTGACCGGAACCGCTGCCAACGAACAAGCGAATGCGACCCTGACGCTGGCAATTACGCCGGTCAACGATGCACCGGTCGTCGATCTGAATGGTGCCGCCGCTACCGGCAGCGGATATGCCACCTATTTCAATGTCGACACCGGCAACGCGGTGTCTGTCGCGGATGCCGACATCATCATTACCGATGTCGATAGCGCCAACATCCAGTCCGCCACGATTACCCTGACCAACGCCCGGGCAGGCGACTTTTTCACGGTCGGCGGCCCGCTTCCCGGCGGTATCGCCTACACGATTTCCGGGAATGTCGTCACGCTGACCGGGTCGGCGACTCTGGCGCAGTATCAGGATGCGATCCGGCTGGTCAGTTTCGATACCAGCAGTACCAATGCGACGACCCGTACCGTAACAGTGGTGGTCAACGACGGTTCGACGAATAGCGTTGCGCAGACGACCTCAATAGCGATTCTCGGCGCTGGCGCGCGTTCTGTTATCGACCTTGACGCCGATGACAGCAGTGGTGCGAATGCCACTGCATACCTGGGCAGCTATACGGAGAACGGGCCGGCGGTGGCGATCGCCGATGTGGACATCGTCATAACGGACGACAACAGTCTGAATCTTACCGGCGCGACGGTTACGCTGACCAATCGGCAGGCCGGCGACCTTCTGGCGGCCGGAACGATGCCGGCCGGCATCACGGCCTCCGCCTACAATCCGGCGACCGGCGTCATCACGTTGAGCGGATCGGCTTCGCTCGCGGATTATCAGACGGCTATCCGTGGGATCACCTTCGCCGCTGGCGGTGGCGATACGCCAAACACCACGGCACGCTCGATCAACGTTACCGTTAACGATGGCGGCGGTAACAGCAATACTGCGGTCGCAACGATCAACGTTGTTGCGGTCAACGACGCACCGACGGCAACTATCATTCCGGCGAGCTATGTCGCTACCGAGCAGACGGCGCTCAACCTGGCCGGTTCCGGCCTATCGATTGCCGATGTCGATGCCGGCTCGGCAACGGTTCGCGCCATCCTTTCGGTGACCAGCGGCATTGTCAGCGCCGCGGTAGGTACGACTGGGGTGACGATCGTTTCCGGCAACGGGACAGCGACGCTGACCATCAGCGGTACGACAACCCAGATCAATAACCTGTTGGCGGGCAACAGCGGCGCTACCCTGACCTACATCAATAGCGCCGATAACCCTCCGGCGACGGCCACCCTGACGCTCACTGCCAGCGATCTTGGTAACACCGGCACCGGCGGGACGCTTACCGGGTCGGACACGGCGACGATCAATATCGCGGCGGTCAATGATGCCCCGGTTCTCGCTGCGGGCAGTACGCTGAACTATGTCGAGAACCAGGCCGGTCGGGCGATCAACACCGCGATCACGGTCGCCGATCCGGACAACACTACACTGTCCACGGCAACTGTCCGCATTTCTGCCAATTTCCAGACAGATCAGGACGTTCTCGGCTTCGCCGGTGGGGCGGCTTACGGAAACATCACCGGCAGCTACGGCGCCACGACTGGCGTCCTGACGCTCGCTTCTGCCGGCAGCACGGCGACGGTCGCGCAATGGCAGGCCGCGTTGCGCGCGGTGACCTACGCGAACACGTCGGACAATCCGAGCACGCTCCCGCGTACCGTCACCTACCAGATTGACGATGGCCAACCGCTCAGCCACGCCAGCAACACAATTTCCAGCACGGTCAATGTGGCTGCGGTTAACGATGTGCCGGTCCTCGATCTCGATGCGAGTTCGGCCGGCACAGGCTATGCGACGGTGTTCAATCTGGATACCGGTGCCGCCATTCCGGTTGGCGATATCGACGTTAGCATTACCGACGTGGACAGCACGAGCATTACTGGCGCGACGATCACCATTTCTGGTGGCCGTCAGGGAACTGACTTCTTGACGGCAGGCATACTGCCCGCGGGGATCACGGCGAGTGCCTACAATGCAACGTCAGGCGTGCTAACGCTTAGCGGGGCGGCATCGCTTGCCGACTACCAGACCGCGATCCGTGCAGTCAGCTTCGACTCGAATTCGACGAATGCCGCAACGCGAACGATCACCGTGACGGTGACCGATGGTTCGGCAACCAGTGTGGCGGCCAGCACGACGGTCACTATCCTCGGCGCCGGCGACCGGCCGGTCACCGACCTCGATGCCAATGACAGCAGTGGTGCGACCGGAACGGGGTACCGGACTACGTTCACGGAGAACGGCCCGGCCGTTGCCCTGGGCGACGCGGATGTGGTGATCACCGACAGCAATAGCGTAAATTTGACCGGTGCGACTATCACGCTGACCAATCGGCAGGCGGGCGATGTTCTGGCTGCTGTCTCTTTGCCGCCGGGGATCACGGCGAGTGCCTACAATCCTGCCTCCGGTGTTATCACCCTGAGCGGTTCGGCTACTTTGGCGAGCTATCAGACGGCGGTTCGGTCGATAACGTTTGCCAGCACCAGCGATACGCCGAACACGACGGCCCGGGTCATCAACATTACGGTCAATGATGGTGGTGGCAACGGCAATGTGGCGGTTGCGACCGTTAATGTTGTGCCGACCGACGACGCGACGGTGATCACGGGGACGAGCACGGCGGCGCTGACCGAGACGAACGCGGTCCAAAACACCGGCGGCACGCTGGTGGCGACCGACCCGGACAGCTCGAACGCCTTCGTGGTGCAGACCAACGTGGCGGGGGGCAACAACTACGGCAAGTTCAGCATTGCCGCGGACGGCACCTGGACCTACACGATGGACAGCGCCCACAACGAATTTGTGGGCGGGCAGACCTACAGCGACTCGATCACGGTGGCGACGGCCGACGGCACGACGCAGGTGCTGACGGTGACGATGACCGGGACCGACGACGCGACGGTGATCACGGGGACGAGCACGGCGG
>VEPL01000025.1:234594-748814 GCA_012026885.1 Betaproteobacteria bacterium
CGATCACGGTGGCGACGGCCGACGGCACGACGCAGGTGCTGACGGTGACGATGACCGGGACCGACGACGCGACGGTGATCACGGGGACGAGCACGGCGGCGCTGACCGAGACGAACGCGGTCCAAAACACCGGCGGCACGCTGGTGGCGACCGACCCGGACAGCTCGAACGCCTTCGTGGTGCAGACCAACGTGGCGGGGGGCAACAACTACGGCAAGTTCAGCATTGCCGCGGACGGCACCTGGACCTACACGATGGACAGCGCCCACAACGAATTTGTGGGCGGGCAGACCTACAGCGACTCGATCACGGTGGCGACGGCCGACGGCACGACGCAGGTGCTGACGGTGACGATGACCGGGACCGACGACGCGACGGTGATCACGGGGACGAGCACGGCGGTTTACACCGAGAACGGTGCTACGGCGATCAACACGCTGATTACAGTTGCTGATGCGGACAGCTCGACGCTTTCGACGGCGACCGTCGCGATCACCGGCAATTTCCAAGCGGGCCAGGATCTACTGAGCTTCACCAATGTGCCGGCGACGATGGGCAACATTTCCGGGACTTACAATGCTGCAACCGGGGTGATGAGCCTCAGTTCTGCGGGCAACACGGCGACGCTGGCCCAATGGCAGGCAGCCTTGCGGGCGGTGCAGTACGCGAACAGTTCGGAAGATCCGAACACGGTTTCGCGTATTGTCAGCTACACGGTCAATGACGGCGCGGCGAACTCCAATACGGTCACATCGACCATCAACGTGACACCGGTCAATGACGCGCCGACCCTGACGGCCACGGCGTCTAGTCCGATCTTCGCCGAGGGCGCGGGCTCGACCCAGGCGGCTGCGGTCAGCGTCTTCAGTGGCGCGGCTAGCGGTACGGTCGAAAGCGGGCAAACCATCACCGGGTTCTCCTTCACGGTGGGCGGGCTGCTCGATGGGGCCAACGAGCGGATTGTGGTCGATGGCACCGCGATCACCCTGGGTGGCAATTCCGCGGGCACGACGGCGACGAACGGAATGAGCTATACGGTGACGATCTCCGGAGGCACTGCCACGGTTGTCCTGAGCAAGCCGGCGGGCGTTTCGACCAGCAACCTTGATACCCTCGTCAACGGCATCACTTACCAGAACACCAATATTGACAACCCGACGGACGGCAACCGCGTCTTCACCCTGACCCAAGTTGTGGACAGTGGTGGCACCGCCAATGGCGGCGTCAATGCCACAACGCTGTCGATTGCATCGACGGTCAATGTCAATCCGGTGAACGACGCGCCCGTGGCGAGCGGCGGGCAAGTCAATGGCACGGAGGATGCCAACTACGTATTCAGTTGGTCCAATTTCAACGTTGGCGACGTGGATACACCATCGGCTTCCCTCGGGGTCAAGATATCTGTTTTGCCGTCCGATGGCGTGTTGCAGTTCTCGACGAACGGGGCGACTTGGACTGCCGTCTCGGCCGGGCAGTTGATCGCGAAGGCAACGATCGATAGCGGCTGGTTGCGCTTCGTCCCGGATGCCAACGAGTCGGGAGCCAACGTTTTTGGCGGAACTGGAACCGGCAATCGCCAGGCGGATTACGCGGGATTCACCTACACGCCGAATGATGGCTCGGTGGATGGGGCAGCCGCCACGATGCGCATTGACATCGCCCCAGTTGCGGATACCCCGACCCTCAGCTTCGGCGCTCTGGTTTATACCGCTACAAGCATCACTTCCGCCAACGCTACTACGACCAACAACGGCTTTAACATGCTTGCCTATAATCCCAATGGCAGCGCGGGGGCCATCAGCCTCAAGACAGGAAGCCCCGATGGATTCGGGGTCCTGGGGGTCGCAACCGGCGATACGACCGAGCTTGGCTATTCTGCCTCTGCGGGCGCCTCCGAGCGATTGGTGGTCAATCTCGACAACCTCGTCTCGTCGGTCGATGTGTCGTTTGCTTGGCTGGCCGCTGGCGAGCGGTATTCGGTGCAGTTCCTGAATTCCGGCACCGTTGTGGGAAGCTATACGAGTTCCATTGGCGGCACCGATGCAGTCGATGCGGTCACCACGCTCAAGCCGGTCACCGGCGCTCAATTCAACCAGATCATTTTCAGCGCCCCGGCCGGTGATAACGACTACCTGATCAACAAGATCGTCTTCGACCGGGTCACCAGTAGCGGCTCCGGCTCGGTGACCACGAATGACAATGGTGTCGTCAATCTGGGCCTGACGTCTTCGCTGGCCGATACCGATGGTTCAGAAACGCTCAAGGTCATGATCAGCGGCATTCCGTCCGGATTCACATTGACCGATGGCACCAATACCTTCACCGCTACCGGCGCGCCAAGCGCCCGGAGCAGTGTCGATGTGTCGACCTGGTCGATTTCCTCGATCAAGCTTATCGTGCCAGCTAACGTCCAGGGAACGGCGCAGCTGACCGCTACGGCCACGGCGACCGAGACGTCCAACCTAGATGTCGCCTCGATCTCGAGCACGGTCAACGTCGTTATCACCCACCCGCAAAGTAGCGGGGTCGATACAGTCATCACCAACACGGCGCTTGGCACGAACTTTACCGTGCCGATCTCCGCGTTCTTGTACAACGATGTGGGTGCATCCAGTATTACGGCGCTGTCGGCCCCCAACGGTCTGACCGCGAGCCTGAGTGGCTCAAATGTCATCATCAATGACGCAAGCCCTGCCGGCGGATCGTTCAACTACACGGCCACGACCAGCGTATTCGATCTCGATACGAATTCGACGGTTGTCAGGACGACGACGGGATCGGTCACTGTTAGCAGGGATGCTACAGGCACCATGGATGGAACGTCTGGCGACAACATCCTCGTCGATACATTGACAGGCGCCACGACCATGGACGGTGGTGCCGGTAACGACGTCCTGGTCAGCACGGCTGGCAGCGGTGCCGATACGCTCATCGGTGGCGCGGGCAACGATATGCTGACTGGCGGTCTGGGTGCCGACACGTTCGTCTGGTATCTCGCGGACCGGGGTACCTTGGCAAACCCTGCGCGCGATGTCATTACCGACTTCGATACCGCTGCCTATGCCTCGGGCGGCGATCGCCTCGACTTGCGCGATATTCTGTCCGGTACTGGGGCGACGACGGCTGCCGTGCTGGATGGTTACCTGGACTTTTCCAAGCAGGGGAGCGACACTGTGATCAACATCCGTCCGACCGGCGCCGGCGGGGAGATGACCCAGCAGATCGTGTTGCAGGGTGTCGATCTGACCAGTGGCGGTACGCTGAACGACCAGCAGATCATCCAGGACCTGCTCAACAAGGGCAAGCTGCAGACCGATTGAGGCCTGTCGCGGCCGACCAGCAAAAAGGGGCGATTTTCATCGCCCCTTTTTGCTGGTCCGCCCGTCAGGGAAACGGCGATTTCAGCCGGCGTGCTGGCGCAGCCGGGCGACACTGGGTATGTGGATCTTGCGGCCTTCGACGACGATCAGGCCGAGTTCGGTCAGTTCGTGCAGGATGCGCGAGAAGTGTTCCTGGGTCAGGTTCAGGCGCGAGGCGATGACGCCCTTGCTGGTGCTCAGGGTGACGGCGAAATTGGTGGCGTCGAAATCTTCTTCCGGGATGTCGCGCAGCAGGTAGCCGATGATGCGTTCCTTGCCGGAGCGCAGCGAATACGATTCGACGTCGCTCATCAGCTGGTGCAGGCGCATCGCCATGCCGGCGAGCATCTTGCGCGCGAACGACGGGTCGCGCTGCAGTTCGTCGAAGACCGCGTTCTTGGAAACGTGCAGCAGCAGCGAGTCGGTGAGCGCCTGCGCGAAGACGATGTAGGGTTTGTCCATGAACATGATCGCTTCGCCGAAACTCTGGCTCGGGCCGATGATTTCGACGACCTTCTCGCCGCCCTGCGCCGATGTGAAGGCGAGCTTGATCTGCCCGTAGACGACAAGGTGGAAGCCGCTGCTCGGGTCGCCCTTGTGGAACAGGATCTCGCCCTTGTCGGCATGCACCTCGCGCGTGGCGCGGGCGATGCGTGCGATCTCCTCGGGGGCCAGGCCGTTGAAGAGCGGGATGTGGGTCAGCAGGGCTTCGACATTGACGGGGGGGTGGGTATGCATCGTCATTCTTGGGTAGTCGGGTGAGGGCGGATGGTGTCATCCACCCGGGCGATGGGCAATAGCCCGTTCGCACTAGGTGCGGGTGAGTTGGACATAGAGCAGGGGCAGGCGGCGCGGCAGTTCCTCGGGCTTCCTGATCACGCAGAAGCCGGCCGGGCCGAACAGGTAGGGCAGGTAGGCGCCGGCCTCGCGGTCGATGGTGACGCAGAACGGAGTGAGTCCGAGGCGGCGCGCCTCATGCACCGCCATGCGGGTGTCCTCGATGCCGTAGCGGGAATCGTAGAGGTCCAGGTCGTTGGGCTTCCCGTCGGTGATGATCAGCAACAGGCGGCGGCCGGCCGGCTGCTCGCCGAGGACGGCGGCGGCTTGGCGCAGGGCGGCGCCCATGCGCGTGTAGAAGCCGGGCTTGATGGCGAGGATGCGGCCGCGCACGGCCGCGTCGTAGCGCTGGTGGAAATCCTTGAGCAGGTGGAAGCGGACGTTCTGGCGGCGCAGCGAGGAGAAACCGTAGATGCCGAAGCGGTCGCCGGTTGCGGTCAACGCCTCGGAGAAGAGCAAAAGCGAGTCGCGGATGACGTCGATGATGCGGTGGCTGTCGGAGATCGGCGCATCGGTGGACATCGACAGGTCGGCCAGCAGCAGGCAGGCGAGGTCGCGCTCGCAGCGGGCCTGGGCGAGATAGCCGCCGGATACGGGCGTGTGGCCGCTGGCGCGGTCGGCACGGTTGCGCACGCAGGCGTCGAGGTCGAGCTCGGGGCCGTCCGGCTGGCCCTTGAGCCAGCGCCGCTGCGGGGCGAGGGCGGCGAACTGGCCGCGCAGCTTCTTCGCCGTGGCAGCGAGTTCTGCCGGCAGCGGGCCGGGGGCCGCATCGTGGGCGATCATCGGCTGCAGCAGGCAGTGGCCGGACAGCAGGACATCCTTGCGGTAGTCCCATTCGGGCAGCGCGATGCCGGGACCGATGGGCATGTCGTCCTCGGCCGCCGAGGGCAGGTCGAGGTCGAACTTGACGCGCGATTTGGCGGTCTGGCCGTCGCGGGTCAGCGACAGGCGGTCGAGGTCGCGCGCGGCGTTGCGGGCGTTCGGGTCCTCGTCCTCGTCGTAGGCGCGGTTGACGCGTACGTACTCGGCCCAGGTCGGCAGGCTCTCGGCGCGGAACATGGCGAGCATCGGCGCCTTGTTTTCGGGCGTCTCGACCTGCTCGGCCTTGTGCGCGTCCTCGCGGGCATCGACGCTGCCGCTGCCTTCCGGCGGCAGGTTGCCGTCGGGGTCGCCGGCGCGCAGCAGACCGGGGGCATCCTCCTCGGCGGCGACCAGCCACAGCAGCACCGGGTGGGGCGGCTTCGACTTCAGGGAATTGAGCGGTGGCAGGCCGTCGACCGTGCCCGGCGCGTCAAGGGCGCGGCGGATGGCGTTTTCCTGTGCGGCCTCGTCGGGCAGCATTTGCGCCCGGTCGAGGCGGGCGGCAAGGTGGGCGTCGACCAGCCGGCGATAGCGCGGCGCGAGGCCGGGGAAACGTTCGAGCGCGGTGCGCGCGGCGATCTGGTTACGGACGAACCAGCCGCGGTTCGGGGCGACATCGCAGGCGGCAAGGGCGGCCAGCCAGAGGTAGAGGTCGCGGTTGAGCGCCTGCTCGGGGAAAGCGGCGATCTCGGGCGGCAGGCGCAGGGTCTCGGCGTCGCGTCGGGCCTGCGCGACCCGCTCGCCGCTTCCGGCCAGGCGCTGGATCCAGCCGCGGCGGGCGCCGTGCTGTTCCAGTGTCGCGGAAGCGACGTTCAGGCCGGGGTCGCCGCCGAAGCCGCGGAAGAGGATGCCGGCCGCCTTTTCGACCTCGGCGAGCTTGACCGCGGCCTGCGGGTAATGGCCGCCGGCGGCCTTGGTGACCCAGTTGTGCCAGAGCTTGCCGATGAATTCTTCCATGCCGTTCCCTTCAGCGCCGCGCGCCGGCGTCCTCGTCGGTTTGCGACAGCGCCGAGAAGCGCGCCTCGTTCCTTTGCGCCGCGTCGCCGGAGACCCAGCGCAGCAGCGGGCCATCGGGGTTGGCGCGGTTCACCGTGGCGCAGGCGGAAACGCACTGGCCGCACTGGGTGCAGGCGAACATCCAGCGCTTGACGTTGCGCGGCTTCAGGCGCATCGGGCAGACGGCGTCGCAGGCGCTGCCGGAGGGCGGCGCAGGTTCGGCGGCGGCAGTGTGCCGCTCGTGGCGGGCGATGACCGTGTTGGCGGCGCTGCCGCAGCCCTTCATGCAGCTGGCGCAGTCGGACAGCCGGTCGCGCTCGAAGCCGACGACCATGGCCTTCTGGTTGCCGATCCAGGCGAAGCTCTGGAACAGCCCGATGGCGCAGGCGTAGCGGCAGAACAGGTGGCGTGCGAAAAGGAATTCGAGGGTGAGCACCGTGGTTGCCGCGGTCAGGAAGATGACTTCGTAGCGACTGAGACTGAAGGTGAGCAGGCCGTGGTAGACGCCGAAGGGCGGCATGAGGTAAGTCAGCCCGACCACGGCCCAGGCGAAGGCGAAGCCGATTGCGGCAGGGACGACCGCGAACCAGTAGCGCGGGTCGCGCGTCGCCGGGGTGCCGTCTGGCTCCCAGGGCGGTGTCTTCTTGGTGTCCCAGATCGAGTGCTTGCCGGTGGCGAAGAGCATCAGGCGATTGATGGTCTCGACTACCGAAAAGTGCGGGCACAGCCAGCCGCAGTAGAGGCGGCCCCACTTCCAGGCGACGCCGATGATCAGCGCCAGCGTGCCGAGGACCGGCAAAAACAGGTAAAGAACGATGTTGACCGCAGCCGTGCCGGCACCGACGCGGCCGGCGATCAGGTCGTCGACGCCGAGGTGCCACGGGATGGTCAGGAAATAGGCATGCTTCTCGGTGAGGTCGTAACGGAACAGGTCGAACACCGGCGTCAGCGCGAACAGCGTGAAGAAGCCGATCTGCGCCCAGACCCGGTAGCGTTGCAGTGCCGGCTTCTTCATGCGCCGGGCCCCTCGAGGCGGGGGCCGATCAGTGGGTAACGCCAGAGCTGGCCGGCCATTGCCTTGATCAGCGCGAAAATGCCGAGCAGTATCAGTGTCGAGTGGATGCAGGTGAAATAGAGGATGAGCGCGACCCAGGTCCATTCCCAGTCGAGCCCGCCGAGACCGACGATGGTGGCGCCGAAGACGGCGATGAGCAGCCCGCCCCACAGGCTGACCAGCGTCGCCTGCTTCAGATGATGGCGTGCGAGCGGCGGCGCGTCGTGGCGAAAACGCAGCCACAGCCCGAGCAGGGCGAGGAAGGCGAGCCCGGGCAGGAGCAGCAGGTTGATCAGGAACAGCGCTTCCGCGAGGACGGCCAGGGCCTGTCCGGCCTTTTCCTCGGTGTAGCCGAAGTTATCGTCCGAAAGTGGCATTCACGATTTCCATCAACGCCTCGACCGTTTCCTCGTCGTCGGTCAGGCTCTCGACCAGCGCGGCCCGGCAGGCGGCGCTGACGTCGAAGCCGGACTTGATCAGGGTCGCAGCATAGACCAGCAGGCGGGTCGAGGCGACTTCCTCGAGGTCGCGGTCCTTGAGGGCGCGGAAGGCGCGGGCGATGCCGACCAGGCGGCGGGCGAGGTCGGCGTCGCAGCCGGTCTCGCCGATCAGGATCGACTGCTCGCGCTCGGCACCCGGGAAGTCGAAGCGTAGCGAGACGAAGCGCTGCCGGGTCGACGGCTTGAGGCCCTTGAGCAGGTTCTGGTAGCCCGGGTTGTACGAGACGACGAGCATGAAGTTGTCGGGCGCTGCCAGCGTTTCGCCGGTGCGGTCGATGGGCAGGATGCGGCGGTCGTCGGCCAGCGGGTGGAGGACGACGGTAGTGTCCTTGCGCGCCTCGACGATCTCGTCGAGGTAACAGATGCCGCCTTCTCGCACGGCGCGGGTCAGCGGGCCGTCGCACCACCAGGTGCCTTGGTCGGAAATGAGGTGGCGGCCGACCAGGTCGCCGGCGGTCAGGTCGTCGTGGCAGGCCACCGTGTATAGCGGCAGCTTTAGGCGGGCCGCCATGTGGGCGACGAAGCGCGTCTTGCCGCAGCCGGTCGGGCCCTTGATCAATAGTGGCAGGCGCTCGCGGTAGGCGTGCTCGAAAAGGGCGATCTCGTTGCCGGAAGGCTCGTAGAAGGGAAGTTCGGTCATCGGAGGGAAATCCAGTAGGCCAGCAGGATTAAGGAAGAAACGAGTATGAGCCAGCCTTCGAGCAGGACCCGCCAGAGGAGCGGCGCAGCGCGCAGTTCCATGAAGTCGAGGATGACGAGGCGACCCTTGATGAAGGCGATGGCGAGCATGGCGACGATGGCCGCCGTGCCGGCGGCGCCGGCTTCGCCGAGGTACCAGGTAATGCCGGTGGCGACCAGCAGGACGAGCCAGGCGCGGTGAGCGGGGTTGCGGAGGGCATTCATCTCAGCGCATCACGTAGACGAGGGGGAAGAGAACGATCCACAGGAGGTCGACCATGTGCCAGTAGGCGGCGCCGCTCTCCAGGCCGTGCGCGTCGTGGGCGCCATAGACGTCCTTCCTCGCCTGCACCCAGAGGATGGCGAGGATGACCATGCCGAGGATGACGTGCATGAAATGGAAAAAGGTCAGCGAGATGTAGAACATGTAGAAGGTGTTGGTCGACAGCGTGATGCCGGCACCGAACTTGGCTGCGTACTCGAACACCTTGACGGCCAGGAAGCCGCCCCCGCACAGGAAGCCCAGCAGCAGGTTGCGCGGGATCGCCGGCCGGTCGTCGCGATGCGCTGCCTGGACGGCGAGGACGACGAACCACGAGCCGCTGATCAGCAGGACCGTGTTGAGCGCGCCGGCGTTGCGGTCCAGCGTCTGCTGGTAAAGGTTGAATTCCTCGACGTGGCCGGCCCGGGCGAACGCGTAGGCCGCGAAGAACACGGCGAAGGCGAGCAGCTCGGCAAGGATGAAGAACCAGATGGCGAGGTCGCCGGGCAATCGGGAGGCCCGCTGCGGGGTGCTCCGTGCAGCCGGGGCGAGCGTGGAATCCATGCGGCCGATGGTAGCGGTGATCACGGTTAGGGAACTTGATACGCACTAAATGTCAAATATCGCAGAAATGTCAGATACAAGTCAGTTTTGTCAGGTTGGCGTAAGAATCAGCCATTTATCCTTGCCGCAACCGCAATTGTTTTGATCAGGATGGTTCGACAACGGCTTGCGGAACGGGAGACATGGCGGACGGAACGCAAGATTCCGCAAGCCTTGCAGAGTGGTGGTGGCCCGAGGGTTGCAAGCCCGGAGGTTGGTATAGACCGGAAGTACTTCTAGGAGGAGGGACGCTTCCATGCAACTGACGCAAAAGCACGTCGAGTATTGGCAGAAGAACCTGCGCCTTACCGGCATCCTGCTCGCGATTTGGTTCGTCGTCACTTTCGTGGCGGGCTATTTCGCGCGTGAACTCAATGAAATCACCATCATCGGGCCGCTTGGTTTCTACATGGGCGCGCAGGGGGCGTTGATCGTCTACGTCCTCATCATCGTTTATTACGCCAAGTCCATGAACGCGATGGACAAGGAGTATGGCGTGCATGAAGGGGAGGACGACTGATGGCTTCCGCATCCCAATCAGCATTCAACCAGCAGCTCAAGAAGTACTACAGCTTCTACACCGGGGGTTTCGTCGCCTTCGTCGTCATTGTCGGCATCCTCGAGTTCGCCGGTGTGCCGAACAAAATCCTGGGCTACATCTTCCTCGCCGCGACCATCCTGCTCTATGCCGGCATCGGCTTCATGTCGAAGACGGCGGAGGTATCGGAGTACTATGTCGCGGGGCGACGGGTCCCGGCGCTCTTCAACGGGATGGCGACCGGCGCCGACTGGATGTCGGCAGCGTCCTTCATCGGCATGGCGGGCACCCTGTACCTGACCGGCTATGACGGGCTCGCCTTCATCATGGGCTGGACCGGCGGTTATTGCCTGGTGGCGCTGTTCCTCGCACCCTACCTGCGCAAGTTCGGCCAGTTCACGATCCCCGACTTCCTCGGCGCCCGCTACGGTGGCCATATCCCGCGCCTGATCGGCGTGCTGGCGGCCATCATCTGCTCGTTCGTCTATGTCGTCGCGCAGATCTACGGTGTCGGCCTGATCACCAGCCGCTTTACCGGCCTGGAATTCAGCATCGGCGTATTCGTCGGCCTCGGCGGCATCCTCGTCTGTTCCTTCCTCGGTGGCATGAAGGCGGTGACCTGGACGCAGGTGGCGCAGTACATCATCCTGATCGTCGCCTACATGATCCCGGTGGTCTGGCTGTCGGTGAAGCATACCGGTATCCCCATCCCGCAGATCGTCGCCTACACGACCGAGTTGCCCAAGGTGACGGCGCTCGAGAAAGAATTCAACGACAAGACGACGCCCAAGGGCGCGGCCGAGGACTCGGTGCGGCAAATCTTCCGCGACCGCGTCGCCGACGCCGATGCCAAGCTGAAGGGCCTGGAGACCGGCGGGACCGGCTTCCTCGCCGGCGAGCGCGGCAAGCTCGAAGCGAAGGTGGCGGACCTGAAGGCAGCGGGCGCCGACGCGAAGGCGATCGAAGCGGCCGAGAAGGCAGTCAAGGACTTCCCGGCCGACCCGGCTGCGGCGAAGAAGGCGTGGACCGCGCAGAAGACGGCAGCCGCCGCCAAGACGGCACCCGTGCGCGCCCACAGCGAGCCTTTCCCGGCCAAGGACGAGAAGGCGCGCGACATCGCCAAGAAGAACTTCCTGGCGCTGATCCTCTGCCTGATGGTGGGTACCGCTGCGCTGCCGCACATCCTGATGCGCTTCTACACGACGCCGTCGGTCGCCGAAGCCCGCCGCTCGGTAGGCTGGTCGCTGTTCTTCATCTTCCTGCTCTACTTCACCGCACCGGCGCTGGCCATCCTCGTCAAGTACGAGGTGTACAGCAGCCTGGTCGGTTCCTCGTTCGCCCAGTTACCGGCATGGGTATCGAACTGGGCTGCGGTAGACAAGACGCTGATGGCGATCACCGACATCAACAAGGATGGCATCGTCCAGCTGGCCGAAATCACCATCGGCGGCGACCTTATCGTCCTCGCGACGCCCGAGATCGCCGGACTGCCGTACGTGATCACCGGACTGGTTGCCGCGGGCGGCCTGGCGGCGGCGCTGTCGACCGCCGACGGCTTGCTGCTGACCATCGCAAATGCGCTCTCGCACGACGTCTATTACAAGATGATCGACCCGAACGCGCCGACGACCCGCCGCATCCTGGTCTCCAAGACCCTGCTGCTGGTGGTCGCGCTGGTGGCCGCCTACGTGACCTCGCTCAAACCGGGCGACATCCTGTTCCTGGTCGGTGCGGCGTTCTCGCTGGCGGCTTCCGCCTTCTTCCCGGCACTCGTCTGCGGCGTGTTCTGGAAGCGGGCGAACAAGCTCGGGGCCATCATAGGCATGTCGGCGGGCCTCATCATCTGCGGCTACTACATGTACCTGACCTACCCGTTCTTCGGGGTCAATGCGCCGAAATGGTGGGACATCAACCCGATCGCAGCCGGCATCTTCGGCATCCCGGCCGGCTTCATCGGCGTGATCTTCGGCTCGCTGATTTCTCCGGCGCCGTCGAAGGAAGTACAGGAACTGGTCGACCATGTCCGCTACCCGAATCTGGAAGCCGACATCAATACCAGCGCGGCCTGATCTCCGGATCGGCCAGATGGAACAGCCCGCTCCGGCGGGCTGTTTTTTTGGTTGGCGCCGGGGAGGTTTGCCGTCAGCCCCTATTTCGAATAAGGAAGTTCCTCGCGGATCAGGTGTGCGAGGTCGCTGCGTTCGGTTTCCCGGATCAGCCGGTTGCTGCGCTTGGGGTCGAAGCTGCGCAGGTGTTCGATGACGCGGGTGACCCGGTCGGGGTTGTTGGCAAGGTGCTGCGCCATGCCAACGTGGTACCAGGCATCGCCGTTCATCGGTTGCAGCTTGGCTGCCTTCTCGAACGCCGCGGCTGCTTCGGCATGCTGCCCGAGGTGGGCGTGGGCGAGGCCGAGGCCGTACCAGGCGCGGTCATGTGCAGGATTGAGGCGGATCGCCTCGTCGAAGGCGGTGATGGCTGCCTCGCGCTGGCCGGCTCGGTCGCGCACGAAGCCGAGGTTGAACCAGGTGTCGTTGTCCTGCGGTTCGAGGGCGACGGCCTTTTCAAACCAGGAAACCGCCTCGGCGAAATTTTCGCGCGTCGCGGCGATGAAGGCGATGCTGCGCGCGGCGGGTGCGCTGGGTGCGTGGCGGAAGGCGACGACGTATTCGTCGTAGGCGAGGTCTTCCTTGCCGAAGAAGTGGAAGAGCCAGGCGCGCGCCGAATGGCGCCATTGTCCGTAGTTCATGGCTGAAGTAGGGTTTGCAGAGACAGGCTAGAATCTTAGCGCAACAGGGGGTGGGGCTCATGGCTTCAACGGAATTACTGATTATCAGCATCGCGCGTGCGCTGGTCGAAGTGGCGGGCATGTTCCTGCTCGGGCAGGGCGTGCTCTACCTGTTCGCCGGGGCGAAGCGCCATGCCAACGTCGTCTATCGCCTGTTCCTGATCGTCACCGGGCCGGTGGTTCGCGTTGTGCGTTTGATCACACCGAAGGTGATCGTTGACCGCCATGTCCCGGTCGTGGCTTTTTTCCTGCTCTTCTGGCTGTGGATCGCGCTCGCCTGGTTGCGCCGCGTCGTCTGTGCTGCCGAGGGGCTGGCCTGCTAGGCATTCAAACACCGCCTGCGAGGGAGGGCACAATAATGAATCCGAATTCCATCTACGCCCGCACCGAAAAGGGAACTGCCGAGGTTGCCCAGCGCAGCCAGGCGATCCCGAACAAGGCGCGCTCCCTGCTGCTGATGATCGACGGCAAGGCGTCCGGCGCCCAGTTGCTCGACAAGTTCGCCGCCTTTCCGAACAGCGCCGAGTTGCTGCAGATCCTCGAGGACGGCGGCTACATTGCCGCAGTGGCCGGCGCACCGGCCGCCGCAGCGATCCCGCGCCCGGCTGCTGCCGCGGCGCCGGTGGCTGCAGCCCCGGCAGGTGACAGCCTGGCGACAGTGCGGCGCTTCATGAACCAGACGCTGCGCGAGATCTTCGGGCCCGATGCCGACGAGCTCTCGCTCAAGGTCGACAAGGCAGCCAGCGAAGCCGATCTGCGTACTCTGGCGGAAAAGCATCGCGACCTGATCGCCTCGGTCGGCGGGCGGCGCAAGGCGGAGGCTTACTGGCAGACCATCGAGGTCCTGTTGCCGCCCGCCTGAGCGCGCCCCGGACAATAGAAAACGGCGCGGATAACCGCGCCGTTTTTGTTTTGCCGCGAAGTGCCGGCGATCAGGCAGCCTTCTCTTCGTCGCCCTTGACGAAGAAGCTGATGATGTAGATCACGAGGCCGATCAGGAAGGCGACACCGGTCCATTCGCGCATCCAGTAGAAGATCGCGATCTTTTCCTGGGCGGCGATGAAGGGCAGTGGCGATTCGGCGGCCCGTTGCAGCCACACCTGCAGGATGCCGGCGGCGGTCAGGAACAGCGTGATGAAGACGATGGCGACCGTCATCAGCCAGAACGACCACATTTCCAGCACCTGCGACTTGTTGCTGTTGGCGGCACGGCCGCGCAGGATGGGCATGGCGTACGAGATCATCATCAGGTTGACCATCGCGTAGGCGCCGTAGAAGGCCATGTGGCCGTGGGCAGCGGTGATCTGCGTGCCGTGCGTGTAGTAGTTCACCGGGGCCAGGGTGTGCAGGAAGCCCCACACGCCGGCACCGAGGAAGGCCATCACGCCGGTACCCAGGGCCCACAGGACGGCGGCCTTGTTCGGGTGTTCGCGGCGGCGACGGTTGACCATGTTGAAGGCGAAGACGGTCATCGCGAAGAACGGGATCGGCTCCAGTGCGGAGAAGATCGAACCCCACCACTGCCAGTATTCCGGCGTCCCGATCCAGTAGTAGTGGTGACCCGTGCCGATGATGCCGGTGATCAGCGTCAGGGTGACGATCACGTACAGCCATTTCTCGATCACTTCACGGTCGACCCCGGTCGTCTTGATCAGCACGAAGGCCAGGAAGGAGCCGAGGATCAGTTCCCACACGCCTTCGACCCACAGGTGCACCGTCCACCACCAGAAGAACTTGTCGAGAACGACGTTCACCGGGTTGTAGAAGGAGAACAGGAAGAAGACGGCGAGGCCCCAGAGGCCGATCAGCAGCACGATCGAGACGGCGGTCTTCTTGCCCTTCAGCACGGTCATCGTGATGTTGAACAGGAAGGCCAGCGCGACGACGACGATGCCGAGCTTGGTCGGCAGGGGCTGCTCGAGGAACTCGCGGCCCATGGTCTCGATGATGTTGTTGCCGGTCAACTCGGCCAGCGTCGCGTACGGCACGGCGAGATAGCCGACGATGGTGAGCGCCCCGGCGACCAGGAAGATCCAGAACATGGCCAGCGCCAGCTTCGGGCTGAACAGCTCGGTTTCGGATTCCTCCGGGATCATGTAGTAGGCGCCGCCCATGAAGCCGAACAGCAGCCACACGATGAGCAGGTTGGTGTGGACCATGCGGGCCACGTTGAAGGGAATCGCCGGGAACAGGAAATCGCCGATCACGTACTGCAGGCCGAGGATCAGGCCGAACAGGATCTGGCCGACGAAGAGGCCGATCGCCGCGATGAAGTAGGGTTTTGCAACCGCCTGGGATTTGAATTGCATGACGTTGGTCTCCTCTCGATCAGCCCTGGATGTTGGGCGGCCAGTTGGCGTCGTTGATCGAATTCACGTGCTTCAGGAAGGCCACGATGGCATCCAGCTGCTCTTCGGTGAAGTTGAATTGCGGCATGCTGCGGCGCCCGGGGACGCCCTCCTTAGGACGCGCCTTGATGAAGCCCTTGGTGCCTTCCTCGCCGTAGCGGGCGACGACATTGCCCAGTTCCGGTGCGAAGTAGGCGCCTTCGCCCATCAGGGTGTGACAGCCGATGCAGTTGTTGACCTCCCACAGCTTCTTGCCTTCGGCGATTTGCGGCGTGATGTTGGCCCGCATGTCGCGCTTCGGCAGTTGCGAATGGGTATCGAAGGACAGCGCCAGGAACAACAGGAAGAAGAAAACCGTCCCCCCGTAGAAAATGTTCCGCGCCATCGACTTGGTGAACGCGCCACTCATTGTTATGCCCCCTTTTCGGAAAATGTTTGGCGAGCCGATGTTATTGGCATCGGTTCAGGCGAGGCTTTGATGCCTGCTAAAAACGCCAACGGGATTCGCGATGCGGTGTCTTGCCGCGCCCTGTCAGGTTGCCGGCAGGATCGGCTGCCTATACTCCCCGGCAGGCAGGTGCGCCAGTTCAGGACGCCGGCCGGTCCGATCGCCAAACCGGGCACTTCGGTGCCGATTACTCAAGGAGACATCATGTCCAGAATCCTCGCTTCGCTGGTTGCCGGCCTGTTCGCATTCTCGGTGCTGGCGGTAGCGCCGGCCGCCCAGGCCGCGTCCGGAAGCAACTCTTCAGCTAGCAAGCAGACCACGAAGAAGAGCGGCTCGAGCAGCAAGAAGTCATCGTCCACGAAGAAGAGCGGCTCGACGAAGAAGAGCACCAAGTAGGCTACCGAGCCGCAGCGGCGCCCATCGGCCCTGCGGCCGGAAGTGCCCGGAGCGGGCAGGCATGCACAGGGGTTCCCGCCGAACCGGTGAATGGCGGCGGGCAGCAGGGTGGCGCCGTATATACTTGGCGCCTTTCCTCACCGGAACCTGAACATGGCTGCTTCCGCCGATACCGCCAGCATGGCGCTTTTCTGCGACTTCGAGAACATTGCGCTCGGCGTACGCGACGCGCAGTACGAAAAATTCGACATCCGCCCGGTCTTGGAGCGTCTGTTGGCCAAGGGCAGCATCGTCGTCAAGAAGGCCTATTGCGACTGGGACCGCTACAAGGGGTTCAAGGCCGCGATGCACGAGGCCAATTTCGAACTGATCGAGATTCCCCATGTCCGCCAGTCGGGCAAGAATTCCGCCGACATCCGCATGGTCGTCGATGCCCTCGATCTCTGCTACACCAAGGCCCACGTCGATACCTTCGTGATCATTTCCGGCGACTCCGACTTCTCGCCCCTGGTGTCCAAGTTGCGCGAGAACGCAAAGCGGGTGATCGGCGTCGGCGTCAAGCAGTCGTGCTCGGACCTGCTGGTGACCAATTGCGACGAGTTCATCTATTACGACGACCTCGTGCGCGACCGCGAGGCGGGCCGCGGTGGCCAGCGCCGCGAACGCGAGAAGCGTTCGCCGGAAGAGGAAGCGAAGCGTCGCGAAAAGCAGGAGGAGCGCATCGCCAAGGCGATGGACATGGTCCATGCCACCTTCTCCGACCTCATTGCCGACCGCGGCGAGAGCGAGCGGATCTGGGCCTCCGTCCTCAAGGAAGTGATCAAGCGCCGCAATCCCGGCTTCAACGAGAGCTATTTCGGCTTCCGCACCTTCGGCAACCTGCTTGAGGAAGCCGCCAGCCGCGGCCTGCTCGGTTTCGGGCGCGACGACAAGGGTGCCTTCGTCTTCCGGGCGCCGGCGCGGGTCGCGACGGCAGAAGCAGAGGTGACCGCCCCGGTGGCTGTCGAAGTTGCGCCGGTTGCGGTAGACGCCCCCGGCGAGCCGATTTCCGCGGCGACTGCCGAGGCGCCGGCCGCGACGGGCAGCCGCCGGCGGGGCGGACGGCGCGGACGCGGTGCCAGGGATGCAGCCGAAAGCGCCGAAGCGCCGGTGCCGGCAGCAGAAGGGGAGATACCGGTGGTCGCTGGCGTTGCGGTGGCAACTCCGGATACGTCGGCGATCGTTCCGCTTCCTGCCGAAAAACCGCGGCGGCGCGGGCGCCAGGCCAAGGGAGAGGCTAAGGCGGCTGAGGCTCCGTCCGAGCCGGCCGTTGCGGCACCGGTAGCCGATGCTGCCGCTCAGCCCGCCCCGGAGAAGCGGGCTCGTACTTCACGCGCGCGCAAGCCGAAGGCTGTGAAGGCGCCCGTCGGCAACGGATAACTGCCGGCCGGCACCCGGGGTTCAGATTACCTCGAGCAGCTTGGCGCGCAGCCCTTCGGCTTCGCGCCGGCCTTCGCGCGACATCACGATGGCGTGGTACCACTCGTCGAACGACGCGCGCAGTTCGGCATGGTCTTTCGCCGCGTCGAGGCGGTCGAGCAGTGCGCTGGTGCCGAGCCGGCCGACGAAGGTGTTCAGCGTATTGACCATGAAGTTGCGTGCCCGCTGCAGGCGGACCGGGTCGTGCGTCGCGGGCAGTTCGGTGAAGGCGGTGATCGATGGCAGCGGAGCCGCCGGTGCGGCCATCTTCCCGCCGGCTGTTCCGGCGGCAGCAACGACGATGTATCCGTCTTCCTCCAGCAATCCCAGGGTGGTCTGCAGGTCGTCGGCCTGTAGCATGGCGCGCAGGTCCTCGACCGTGCGCTTGCCATCGATCATGATCAGCACCCGGCGCACGCGGGGGCCCAGCGCGCCGGACCGGTTAGTCATTTCCTCCGTGCCCTTCGGGGTTTTCGCGAATACGACGGCCATGAGGTTCCCTGTCCTTGTTGGTTTTTCTTGCAGGGCATTGTACCCAAAATGAAAAACCCGCCTAGCGGCGGGTTTTCGGCGGGCCGGACCAGGCCGGGATCAGGCGGCAGCCTGGACGGGAATCTTGTGGCCGCGGCGGGTGATGCGGTTCTGCGAATCGACGTAGATGAGTTCCGGCTCGTACTTGGCCAGTTCGACTTCGTTGTAGATCGCGAAGGTGGCGATGATCAGGATGTCGCCAGGCGCGGCGCGGCGGGCGGCCGAGCCATTGACCGAGATGACGCCCGATCCGCGTTCGGCGCGGATGGCGTAGGTGGTGAAGCGTTCGCCGTTATTGACGTTCCAGATGTCGATCTGCTCGTACTCGCGGATGTTCGCGGCCTCGAGCAGGTCTTCGTCAATGGCGCACGAACCTTCGTAATGCAGGTCGGCGTGGGTGGCGGTTACACGATGCAGCTTGGACTTCAGCATAGTTCTCTGCATGCTTTCACCTATGGACTAGGTTGGGGGAAGCGAATTGTAGCGGCATCAAGTGTGCTGTCAACGCCTTTCTTGGTGCTGAACAAAAGCGCTAAATCTCAATGTTATCAATGAGGCGGGTGTTGCCGAGGCGGCTGGCGGCCAGCGCCACGAGCGGGATGCCCGTGGCATCGGGGATGCCGAGGTCGGACTGTCGCCGCACTGCAACATAATCGGTCTTCCAGCCGGCTGCGGTCAACGCCGCCATGGCAGCATTTTCCAGGGCGGCGAAGTTGCGTTCGCCGGCGCGGACCGCGGCCCGGATATCGTTCAGCAGGCGATAGAGGCGCGGCGCCTCGGAGCGCTCGGCCGCGCTCAGGTAGCCGTTGCGCGAGGACAGCGCGAGGCCGTCGTCGGCACGCACGGTTTCGCCGCCGACGATGTCGATCGGCAGCGCCAGCTGGCGGGCCATGTTGCGGATTACCATCAGTTGCTGGTAATCCTTCTTGCCGAACAGGGCGGCTTGCGGCTGCACGCAGTTGAACAGCTTGAGCACGACGGTGGCGACGCCGCGGAAGTGGCCGGGACGGAATTCGCCGTCGAGCACGTTCTGGATGCCCGGCGGCTCGACGTGGTATTCCTGCGGCTCGGGATAGAGGTCGGCCTCGGTCGGCGCGAAAAGGATATCGACGCCGGCAGCAACGAGCTGGTCGCAATCAGCCTGGAAGGTACGCGGGTACTTGTCGAAATCCTCGTTCGGCCCGAATTGCAGGCGATTGACGAAGATCGAGGCGACCACGGTGTCGCCGTGGGCGCGCGCCTGCGTCATCAGGCTGATGTGGCCGGCGTGCAGGTTGCCCATGGTCGGGACGAAGACGACGCGGCCGCGGTTCTTCAGCGCGGCGCGCAGGTCGGCGATGGCGGAATGGATGTCCATGGCGTGAGGATCCGGTTCGGTGCCTGCCTTAGGCAGGGCCGGGTCAGGCGGCGTAAGTGTGTTCCGGGCCCGGGTAGCTGCCGTCCTTGACCGCGGCGACGGCTCGGCAGGCGGCGTCGTGGAGCGAGGTGGCGCCATCCATGAAGTTGCGGACGAACTTGGCCTTCTTGCCCGGCGGGATGTCGAAGGCGTCGTGCACGACCATGACCTGGCCGGAGCAGTCCTTGCCGGCGCCGATACCGATGGTGATGATCGAAAGCTGTGCCGTGACCTCAGTGGCGAGCACCGCGGGAATGGCTTCGAGGACGATCATCGTCGCCCCGGCGTCCTGCAGCGCCTGTGCGTCGTCCTTGAGGCGGCGGGCGGCAGTTTCGCCCTTGCCCTGGACCTTGTAGCCACCGAGCGCATGCACCGACTGTGGCGTCAGGCCGACGTGGGCGCAGACCGGGATGCCGCGGGCGACCAGGAAGCGCACGGTCGGGGCCATTTCGGCACCGCCTTCGAGCTTGACCATCTGGGCGCCGGCGGCCATCAGCGTGACGGCATTGCGGAAGGCCTGCTCCGGCGATTCCTGGAAGCTGCCGAAGGGCATGTCGGCGATGATGAAGGGGCGGTCGGAGCCGCGCTTCACCGCCGCGACGTGGTAGGCGATGTCGGCGACCGTGACCGGCAGCGTCGTGTCGTGGCCCTGGATGACGTTGCCGAGCGAATCGCCGATCAGCAGCACCTCGACGCCGGCGCCGTCGAGCAGGCGCGCGAAGCTTGCGTCGTAGCAGGTGAACATGACGACCTTCTCGCTGGCGGCGTAGAGCTTGGCGAGGTCGGCCTGGGTCAGGCGGCGGGTGGCGACTTGGGCGGACATTACGAACGGAAGATGAAATAGACGGCGCCTAGGATACACAGGGCAGCCCACAAGTAGTCAAGCTTGAGCGGCTGCTGCATGTAGAAGACGACGAAGGGAACGAAGACGGCCAGCGTGATCGCCTCCTGCAGGATCTTGAGCTGGGCGAGCGTCAGCTCGGTGTTGCCGATCCGGTTGGCCGGCACCTGGATCAGGTATTCGAACAGCGCGATGCCCCACGAGATGAGCGCGGCGATCCACCACGGCTTCTCGTTGAGGTGCTTGAGGTGCGCGTACCAGGCGAAGGTCATGAAGACGTTGGATAGCGCCAGCAGGACTACCGTCTGCCAGATGACCGGGATGCCGGCGAGGGTGCTCACAGCCGTTCGATGCCTTGCCCGGCCACGGCCGGCAGCCAGGCGGCAAGCGTGCCGCGTCCGGGGATCGCCAGGGCAGGCGCGATTTCCGCCAGGGGCAGCAGGACAAAGGCGCGCAAGTGCATGCGCGGGTGCGGCACGCTCAGGCCGGGCAGGTGGATCTCGCGGTCGCCGTAGAGCAGGAGGTCGAGGTCGAGGGTGCGCGGGCCGTTGCGGCCGGCACGGCGGCGGCCGAAGTCCTGCTCGATGGCGAGCAGCGCGGTGAGCAGCGCGGGCGGCTCGAGCCCGGTCGCCAGTTCGGCAACGGCATTGATGAAGTCGGGCTGATCGGCAAGGCCGACCGGCGCCGTCCGGTAGAGCGACGACGCGCGCACGACGCGACTGTCAGGCAGGGCAGCGAGTGCGGTGAGCGCTGCGCGCACGGTGGCCCCCGGGTCGCCGAGATTGGCGCCGAGGGCGACGTAGGCGGTGGTCATCCCGCTTGGCTGTCGCGGTCGACGCCGGATTCCGGGCCGGATTCGCCGCCGGGGCCAGACGGCTTCTTGCGCCGGCGGCGGCGCTTCTTCTTGTCGCCGGCTGCTTCGGGGAGCAGCATCTGCGCCCGCTCGTCGGGATCGGCCGCCTGGAAGCGCGTCCACCAGTCGGCCAGTTCGCGCTCGATTTCGGCGGCCTCGGCGCGCAGCACGAGGAAATCGTAGGCGGCGCGGAAGCGCGGCTGCTCAAGCAGCCCGTAGGGGCGCTTGCCGGCGCGTGCCTCGAAGCGCGGCTGCAGCGACCAGATCTCCTTGATGTCGCCGGCGATGCGCCGGGTGATCGCGAGTTTTTCGGCCTGCACGTCGAGGACATTGTCCATGGCCTGGTAGAGCGCCGGGATCTTCATTTCGCCCTGCGCCTTGAGCTTCTCCCAGTGCGCCAGGACCTCGTGCCAGAGCAGGGTGGCAAACAGGAAGCCCGGCGAGCTGCTCTTGCCGCGCCGGATGCGCTCGTCGGTGTTGGCCAGCGCCAGCATGACGAACTTCTCGCCCATCGGCTGCTCGAGGATCACGTCGAGCAGCGGCAGCAGGCCGTGGTGCAGGCCCTCGTCGCGTAGCTGGGTCACGCACTTGACCGCGTGGCCCGAGGTCAGCAGCTTGAGCATCTCGTCGAACAGGCGGGCGGCCGGCACGTTTTCGAGCAGGTCCGCCATCTCGCGGATCGGCTTCTTCGCCGCCGGGTCGATGATCAGTCCGAGCTTGGCAGCGAGGCGCACGGCGCGCAGCATGCGCACCGGATCCTCGCGGTAGCGGGCGCGCGGGTCGCCGATCATGCGCAAGGTGCGCGCCTTGAGGTCGCCGACGCCATGGTGGTAGTCGATCACGGCCTCGGTGGCCGGGTCGTAGTAGAGCGCGTTGGCGGTGAAGTCGCGGCGGGCGGCGTCCTCGGCCTGCGAGCCGAAGACGTTGTCGTGCAGCACGCGGCCGTGCTCGTCCTTCTTGGTGTTGGCATCGAGCTCGCCGCGAAAGGTGGTCACCTCTATGGTTTCCTGCCCCATCATCACGTGCACGATCTGGAAGCGGCGGCCGATGATGCGCGAACGGCGGAAGGCGCGGCGCACCTGCTCCGGCGTCGCGTCGGTGGCGACGTCGAAATCCTTGGGTTCGGCGCCGATCAGCAGGTCGCGCACGGCGCCGCCGACGACGAAGGCCTTGTGGCCATGCTGCTGCAGCGTCTCGCAGACGCGCCGGCTGCCGCTGCTGATGCGGTCGCGGGTGATGCGGTGGCTGGCGACGGGGATGACGGCCGGTTCGCGGTGGCCGGCGGTGGCCTTGCGGCCGCCGAAAACGCGGGAAATGAGTTTGCGGATCACGGGATGCCGGTGCAGGGGGCGCGGAGCGCCGCGGAAAAGCGCGGATTCTACCGCAAAGTGATGATTTTCCAGCCCATTTCCACGGCATGGGCGCGCAGGGTGGGGTCCGGGTCCACGGCGACCGGGGTGCGTACCTTGCCCATCAGTGGCAGGTCGTTGTGCGAATCGCTGTAGAAGGCGCTGTCGGCGAAGCTGCCCCACCAGAGGCCGAGCGATTCCAGCCAGGCCTCGACGCGGGCGATCTTGCCTTCGCGGAAGGCGGGTACGCCGGCCGGCGCCCCGGAAAATGCCCCGCTGGCGACGTCGACCGCGGGTATCGTGCCGATCAGGTGGGGAATCCCGAATTCCCGCGCGATCGGCCCGGTGACGAAGGTGTTGGTAGCGGTGACGATGGCGCACAGGTCGCCGCCCGCGCGGTGGCGATCGACCAGCGCGCGCGCGGCGGTGGTCATGAGCGGGCGGATGTGGCGCGTCATGTACTCGCGGTGCCAGGCGTCGAGCTCGGCGCGCGTGTGGCGGGCGAGCGGCGCCAGCTGGAAGGCGAGGAAGGCTTGGATGTCGAGGGTGCCGGCCTTGTAGTCCTCGTAGAACTGGAGGTTCTTCGCTTCCTGGAGTTCGCGGTCGACCACCCTCCGGGAAATGAGGAACTGGGCCCACTCGAAGTCCGAGTCGCCGGCGAGGAGGGTATTGTCAAGGTCAAAGAGAGCGAGGTTCATCTCATAAGTCCAGTGGCAGCGATTCGGCGAGCAGTTCGCGCAGCAACGGCAGGGTGATCGCGCGCTTGTGCTCGAGGGTGTAGCGGTCGAGTGCGACGACGAAGGCGGAGAGCGTGCGCATGTCGCGCGGCGCATGGCGCAGCAGCCAGGTGATCGCCTCGGGCGGCAGCTTCATCGCCCGCTCGCGCGCCTGGGTGGCCAGGGCGGCTGCCTTGTCGGCATCGGTCAGCGGTTGCAGGCGGCAGATCAGCCCGGAACCGAGGCGGGTTCGCAGGTCCTCGCGCAGTTTCAGGTGAGCCGGTGGTTGCGCTGCTGCGGTCAACAATCTTCCACCGCTTGATTTCAGGCGGTTGAAGGCGTTGAACAGGGCGATCTGGCCGGCCGCGTCGAGCGCTTCGACATGATCGACCGCCAACTGGTCGGTTGCGGGGGCTGCCAGCAGGCCGGGGTCGCGCAGCGCATCGACGTACGTGAAGCCGCTGGCCAGCAGCAGGTGCGAACATCCCGACCCGGCTTCCCCCCACAGGCAGAAGGCGGTCTCCGCCGGCGTGCCAGCCAGCCAGCCGGAGAAGGCGGCGAGCACTTCCGCATTGCCGCCGGGAACGAAATTGTCCAGCGAGGGCGGGCTTTCCGGCAGGAGGTCGAGAATCAGCTGGCGCATCGAAGCGGGTCCGGGAGAGGGGGCGGATTCTAACATTCGGCGGTCCCCTTCGATTCCGCGGGGGGCATGCGCGATTTGCAAAAACCGGCGTAACCTGTGCGTCGGACCTGCCGCTTCCCGCATGACAAGGAGAATTCACCATGCCCGCCAGCACCATTCACCTCCATCGTGTTCTCCGCTCGCCTGCGGAGCGGATTTACCGGGCCTTCCTCGAGGCGGACGCCCTGGCCAAGTGGTTACCGCCCTTCGGCTTCACGTGCCGCGTCGATCACCTGGATGCGCGGGTCGGTGGTTCCTTCAGGATGGCCTTCGCCAACTTTGCCAGCGGCGCCGGCCACGCCTTCGGCGGCGAGTACCTCGAACTGGTGCGCGGGGAACGCATCCGCTACGTGGATCGCTTCGACGACCCGAACCTGCCAGGCGAGATGCAGGTCACGGTGTCCTTGCGCAGTGTTTCCTGCGGTACCGAGGTCGCCATCGAGCAGGCGGGGATTCCGGAGGCCATTCCGCCGGAGATGTGCTATCTCGGCTGGCAGGAATCGCTCCTCCAGCTGGCGCAACTGGTCGAGCTGGAGATCGCCGGATGAATTGCCGTTGTCACTGCCGCGGGGCGGCCGGCGAGCGCTTGGGGTAAAATCCGGCCCTTTCCACCCGTCGACCGCAACCGCTGCCGCCATGACCCAGAACACCCCCCTTTCCTACCGTGATGCCGGCGTCGATATCGACGCGGGCGATGCCCTCGTCGACCGCATCAAGCCGCTGGCGAAGAAGACGCTGCGCGACGGGGTGCTCGGCGGCATCGGCGGGTTCGGCGCCCTGTTCGAGGTGCCCAAGCGCTACAAGGAGCCGGTGCTGGTGTCCGGAACCGATGGTGTCGGTACCAAGCTGAAGCTGGCCTTCGAACTGAATCGCCACGATACGGTCGGCCAGGATCTGGTGGCGATGAGCGTCAACGATATCCTCGTGCAGGGCGCCGAGTCGCTGTTCTTTCTCGACTACTTCGCCTGCGGCAAGCTCGACGTCGATACGGCTGCGTCCGTCGTCGGCGGCATCGCCAGGGGCTGCGAGCTGGCGGGCTGCGCGCTGATCGGCGGCGAGACCGCCGAGATGCCGGGCATGTATCCGCCGGGCGAGTACGACCTGGCGGGCTTCGCGGTCGGTGTTGCCGAGAAGTCGCAGCTGATCGACGGCAAGTCCATCGTGCCCGGCGACGTCGTCCTCGGCCTCGCTTCTTCCGGCGCCCACTCCAACGGCTACTCGCTGGTGCGCAAGATCATCGATCGCTCGAATCCGGACATGAACGCGCCTTTCGACGGCGAGCGTTCCCTGGCCGACGTCGTCATGGCGCCGACCCGCATCTACGTCAAGCAGGTGCTGGCTGCGATGGGCAAAGTGACGATCAAGGGCATGGCCCACATTACCGGCGGCGGCCTGCTCGAAAACGTGCCGCGCGTGCTGCCGGAGAACACCGTCGCCGAACTGCAGAAGTCGGCCTGGCCGCGCCCGAAGCTGTTCGACTGGCTGCAAAAGGAAGGCGGCGTCGCCGAGAAGGAGATGCATCGCACCTTCAACTGCGGCATCGGCATGGTCGTCATCGTTTCGGCTGCGGAGGCGGATGCTGCCGAAGCCGAACTGAAGGCGCAGGGCGAGGCTGTCCATCGCATCGGCCGCATCCGGGCGCGCCAGGGTGACGAAGCGCAGACCGTGGTGGTCTGATTTCCCGCGACGGGCCGCGGCGCTTGGCGCCGGCCTGTTGCTGTCGGCGGTCGCGACGGCCGCTTCGCCTGTCCGCGACCGCTCCGGGACGCGCAGCCCGGGTCTCCCGGCGGACGCGATCGGCGGCGCCGATATCCTGGATCCCGAGGTCGCGGGATTGCACGGCCAGGCCAGCTTCTACGGCCCCGGCTTCCACGGCCGGCGCACGGCCAATGGTGAAATCTTCGACCAGCGCGGATTCTCGGCCGCCAGCAACCGCTTCCCGCTGGGAACCTGGGTGGCCGTGCGCCGCCTCGACGACGAGCGCTGCGTGATCCTCCGTGTCAATGACCGCATGCATCCTGCCCACCGCCGGCGCATCATCGATGTCTCGCGTGCGGCGGCCGATACGCTCGGCATGGTCAATGCCGGGGTCGTCCTCGTCCGCGTCGTGCCGCTCAACGGGCCGCGCGACCCGGTCGCGTGCCCAACTGCGGAACCGCCGCTGACGGAGCCTGTCCCTGACCTGGAGGCGGAATGGTGGCGACCGGCGCCGCCGCCGTCGCTCGATGCTGCCGATTAGGCCGGCGCAAGGTCTCGTCGGTGAACACAGGCCACGACGTGGTGCCCGCGCCTAGGGCCGGGGACTCAATCGGCCCGGCAAGGGCTGGAAGTCGAGTCCGGGGCCTGGACTAACGAGAACCACGCGGGCGCTGGACAGCTAACGGCGGGCTTCGACTGCGGTCCGCCGGCCAGTTCGGGTCACGGGCAGCAGGAGGCGCGGGTGAACTGCTCGTTGATGTCGGGAACTCGGGGTTCAAGTCCGGTCGACGAGGACGCCGGGCCGGCCGCTGACGGCGGTAAGACCAAGATCGCTGCGACGTTGCTGTCAAGCGGACTCAGAGATGCCTTCTTCAGCGGCTTCGCCGAGTTCGTGGCGGGAGCGTAATTGACCACTTTCACTGTCGGCTGCGCCTGCCGCGAATTGCTTTCGGCGGCGAACGAGCTGACGGTAGCGAGCGCGAAAAGTGCGGCGAATCCAATTCGGGAAGACTTCATTTTTCTTCTCCTTCCGCTGATTAGAGTAACTTTTGGTTGTCGGCGACGGCCGGATGGAAGAGGTCAACCATGCCGGACTTACCGACCGACAGATTCTGTCCCTGCCTGCCGGCTCCCGTCATCATCCAAAAAGATGAAACCGAACGGCGATTCTTGACTCGTACTAATCTGTGTGAGCTTGCCTGTGCCGCACCTACTTACAGGATTGCCCATGCCAGAAGCGTTAACAGCATCGTCATGGCTGATTGTTATGCTCGAGGGCGTACTGGAGATGGTATGCGTCGGGATCGCTGTGACCCGAAACAGCGGGCACCTGATGTATGCAAATGCCGCGGCGCGCCGCTATCTCGGCGAAAGCGGACTTCTCGCCCCGGCGCGTTCCGCCGACCGGGCCGGGGAGCGGTTGCGCTTGCAGGGGAGGCTGGCGGACCGGATCAGGCTTGCCGGCGCCGAGCCGGCGATCTGGAGCGTTCCGGAGCGAGATCTTCTGATCGACATCATGCCCTTGTCGCACGAGCAGGGAAAAACCGGGGTTCTGGGGCGCCGTGGCGGCGCACTGCTGGTGATGCAGGAACGCGGGAAGGCGCCGCTGACCGAGCCCCAGCACCTTGCCTCCCTGTTTGGCCTGACGCCGGCGGAAGCCAGAACCTGCCTCGCGCTCAGCCGGACAGGATCGATTGCGCATTGCGCGCAACAGCTGAACGTCAGCCCTGCCACCGTGCGAAGCCAGTTGCAGGTGGCGATGCACAAGACGGCCACAACCAAACAGGCGGAACTGATTGCCTTGATCCTCAGCATCCCGGTGGTGTTGCCGGCAACGATGCAAGGAGTCCAATAGCTGAAAGCGGGTCGCGTTCCGCGCGTGGAACCGGTGGCCGATCCGGCACATTTCTCTTCCGACGCTCATGCACGTCGGAGTACAATGCGGTACTTTACTGACCGTATAGTCAGTATCTCAATGCGCGAGCCTACATGAAGCCCATTCCGCGATCCGCGATCATCGTCCTTGCCTTGGCCGGCCTCGTCGGCCTCGGCTATTACGCCTTCAACGCCTACCGTGCCCCAGCTGCGCCCGGGGCGCCACAAGGTGGCGGCAAGCCGGCTGGCGGACCGCCCGGGGCATTTGCAGTCGCCGTCGAGGTGGCGCGTGCGGCGCCGGTCGATTTTGCCGACGAGGCGGCGGCGGTCGGTACGCTGAAATCGAACGAATCGGTAGTCCTGCGCCCGGAAACGGCAGGGCGCATCGCGGCGATCAATTTCCGCGACGGGGCAATCGTCGCGCGTGGCACCGTGCTGGTCGCCCTCGATGCGGCAGTCCAGGAGGCCGAACTGGCCCAGGCGCGCGCCAACCTCGAACTGGCCCGCAGCAATCACCAGCGCAACGCCGACCTGCTGGCGAAGAAGTTCGTCAGCCAGCAGGCGCTGGACAATTCGGCCGCCACCCTCAAGGTCCAAGAGGCGGCAGTCCAGCTGGCCGAGGCCAAGGTCGGCAAGACGCGCGTGCGGGCACCGTTCGCCGGCATGGTCGGGCTGCGCAACGTCAGCGCCGGCGACTACGTCAAGGAAGGCCAGGACCTGATCAACATCGAGGACATCGCGACCCTGCGCGTCGATTTCAAGCTGCCGGAAACCTACATGGGCCGCGTACGCAAGGGCCAGACGGTCGAAGTGACCAGTGACGCGCTGCCCGGCGAGCGTTTCGCGGCCGAGCTCGATGCCGTCGATCCGCTCGTCGACGCCGGCGGCCGGGCGATTTCCAGCCGTGCGCGTCTCGACAATGCGGCCGGCAAGTTGCGCCCGGGCATGTTCGTCCGCGTGCGCCTGCAGTTCGGCGAGCGCAAGGGCGCGCTGATGATTCCCGAGCAGGCTGTCGTCCCGGGAGCGTCGCCGAGCGTCTTCAAGGTGGTCGACGGCAAGGCGGCCGGTACGCCGGTCAAGCTCGGCGTGCGCCGTGCGGCCCAGGTCGAGGTGACTGAAGGGCTGGCGGCAGGTGACCTGGTGGTGACCGCCGGCCAGCTCAAGTTGCGCGATGGCGCGCCGGTGCGGCCGGTTGGCGAAGGTGCGCCGCAGCCGGCCGGCGGTGGCATGGCGGGCGACGGCCAGGCAGCGGGCATGGCCGGGATGGCCGGCGACAAGGCCGCCGGCAAATGAGGATTTCGGAAATCTGCATCGAGCGGCCGGTGTTCGCCACCGTGCTGTCGCTCGTCGTCATGCTGATCGGCATCGTCTCCTACACACGCTTGCCGGTGCGTGAGTACCCGAAGATCGACGAGCCGGTGGTGACGGTCGATACGACCTACCGCGGCGCCTCGGCCGAGATCATCGAGTCGCAGGTGACCAAGCCGCTCGAGGATTCGCTGGCCGGCATCGAGGGGGTCGAGGTCATCACCTCGATCTCGCGCGCCGAAAACAGCCAGATTTCGGTGCGTTTCAAGCTCGAGCGGGCGCCCGATTCGGCCGCGGCCGACGTGCGCGACCGCGTCTCGCGGGTGCGCAACAAGCTGCCTGATTCGGTCGACGAGCCGGTCATCGCCAAGGTCGAGGCCGATGCCAATCCGATCATCTGGCTCGCCTTTTCGTCGGACCAGCATTCGGCGCTCGAGGTTACCGATGTCGCCAGCCGCATCGTCAAGCCGCGCCTGCAGACGCTGCCGGGGGCGGCCGACGTGCGCATCTTCGGCGACCGCAAGTTCGCCATGCGCATCTGGCTCGACCGGGCGCGGCTCGCCGCCTACCAGCTTACCCCGGCCGATGTCGAGGATGCGCTGAGGAAGCAGAACGTCGAGGTGCCGGCCGGGCGCATCGAGAGCCGCGAGCGCGAGTTCTCGGTGGTCGCCAATACCGACCTCACCCGGCCGGAGGAGTTCGCGGCCATCGTCGTCAAGACCGTGAATGGTTACCCGGTGCGCGTTGCCGACCTCGGCCGCGTCGAGATCGGTGCCGCCTCGGAGCGCAGTTCGGTGCGCTTCAACGGGCGCTCGGCCGTGGCGCTCGGGGTCATCAAGCAGGCGACGGCCAATCCGCTCGAGCTCTCGAAGGCCCTGCGCGCCGATCTGCCCAAGGTTTCCGGCGAGTTGCCGCCGGGCATGCGGGTCAATATCGCCTACGACTCGTCGGTCTTCATCGACCGCTCGATCGAGGCGGTGTTCAAGACCATCGGCGAGGCCATCCTGCTCGTGCTGGCCATCATCTTCTTCTTCCTGCGCAACGTGCGGGCGACGCTGATCCCGCTGGTCACCATCCCGGTGTCGCTGGTCGGCGCCTTCGCGATCATGTTCGTGCTCGGGTTCACGATCAATACGCTGACACTGCTCGCGCTCGTGCTCGCTATCGGCCTTGTGGTCGACGACGCCATCGTCGTGCTCGAGAACATCTTCCGCCATATCGAAGATGGCATGCCGAAGCGCCAGGCCGCGATCCAGGGTGCGCGCGAGATCGGCTTCGCGGTGGTGGCCATGACGCTGACGCTGGCAGCCGTTTACGCCCCGGTCGCCTTCATGACCGGGCGCACCGGCAAGCTTTTCATCGAATTCGCGCTGACGCTGGCCGGCGCCGTGCTGGTTTCCGGATTCGTGGCGCTGACCCTGTCGCCGATGATGTGCTCGCTGCTGCTCCGCCACGAGGAAAAGCACGGCAAGGCGTTCATGGCCATCGAGCGCTTCCTCGAATGGCTGAATTCGGGCTACAAGCGCGTGTTGACCGCGGCACTCGCCCGGCGCTGGATCGTCATGGCCGGCTTTGCGGCGGTTGCCGGTGCCTGTGTCGTGCTGCTCGGTGCGCTGAAGTCGGAGCTGGCGCCGGTCGAGGATCGTGGCGTCATCCTCGGCGTCTTCCTCGGTCCGGACGGCGCGACCCTCGAGTACACGGACAAGTACGCGCGCCAGATCGAGGGCATCTACAGCCAGACGAAAGACGTCGAGCGCTATTTCGTCGTCGCCGGCAACCCGACGGTCAGCCAGGGCATCTCCTTCATCGGCCTGACCGACTGGAACGAGCGCAGCCGCCGATCGCCGGACGTCGCCAAGGAGCTGTTCCCGCGCTTCATGGGCGTTCCCGGCGTCCTCGCCTTCCCGGTGACGCCGCCGTCGCTGGGCCAGAGCCCGCGCGAGCGGCCGGTCAACTTCGTGATCGTGACCTCGGCGTCCTACGAGGAACTGCAGAAGGTCACCAACCAGTTCCTCGGCGAACTGGCGAAGAATCCCGGCCTGACCAACGTCGATACCGACCTCAAGCTCAACAAGCCGGAGCTGTCGATCGCCGTGAAGCGCGACAAGGCGGCGGACATGGGCGTGCCGGTGGAGACCATCGGCCGCACGCTCGAGACGATGCTCGGCGGCCGCCAGGTCACCCGCTTCAAGCGCGACGGCGAGCAGTACGACGTCATCGTGCAGGTGGCAGATGCCGGCCGCACCAACCCCGACGACATCCGCGACATCTACGTGCGCGGGCGCGACGGCGGCATGATCTCGCTCGACAACCTGGTCGCGGTCGACGAGACCATCGCGCCGCGTGAGCTCAACCACTTCGGCCAGCGCCGTGCCGTGACGATAACGGCCAACCTCGCACCCGGCTACACGATGGGCGAAGCGCTGAGCTTCATGGACGGCGTTGCCGCGCAGATTCTCAAGCCCGGCTACGCGGTGGACTACAACGGGCAGTCGCGCGAATTCCGCCAGTCCTCTTCCTCGCTGGCGCTGACCTTCGTGCTGGCGCTGGCCTTCATCTACCTGGTGCTGGCCGCCCAGTTCGAGAGCTTCCGCGACCCCTTCATCATCATGCTCACCGTACCGCTGTCGATGGCCGGCGCACTTGGCGCGCTATGGGCGACTGGCGGCACGCTCAACGTCTATAGCCAGATCGGCCTCGTGACCCTGGTCGGCCTGATTACCAAGCACGGCATCCTGATCGTCGAGTTCGCCAACCAGCTGCAGGAAAAGGGGCTGGAACTGCGGGCCGCGGTGATCGAGTCGGCCGCGCTGCGCCTGCGCCCGATCCTGATGACCACCGGCGCCATGGTCCTCGGTGCCGTGCCGCTGGCACTGGCTACCGGCGCCGGGGCCGAGTCGCGCCAGCAGATCGGCTGGGTCATCGTCGGCGGTCTCCTGCTCGGCACCTTCTTCACGCTCTTCGTCGTGCCGACGGTCTATTCGCTGATTGCCGCCCGCATCGTGCCAGCCGGCCGCGAAGGCGCAGCGCCCGCCTAGTCGAGGAAGCGCGAAACCCGCGCACCGACCTGTTCGGCGAGCGCCGGGTCGAGGCAGTCGAAGGTCTCCGCGGCGAAGGAATTGGTCAGCCAGGTGATCTGGCGCTTGGCCAGCTGGCGGGTCGCGAAGATGCCGCGATCGCGCAATTCGCTGCGCGGGATGATCCCCTCCTGTGCCTCCCAGGCCTGGCGGTAGCCGACGCAGCGCATCGACGGCAGGCCGGCATCCAGGGCATAGCGGCGGCGCAGCGCGGTCAACTCGGCGTCGAGGCCGGCGAGCAGCATTTCGTCGAAGCGCCGCGCGATGCGCTCGTGCAGAACACTGCGGTCGGAGGGCAGCAGGGCGATCTGCAGCATGTCGTAAGGCGGTGTTTCGCGCCCGGCCGTGGCGAGCAGCTCCGACATCGGCCGACCGCTTGTCCGGCAGATCTCGAGGGCGCGCTGGATACGCTGGCTGTCGGTGGGATGCAGCCTGGCTGCGGTCGACGGGTCGAGAACGGCCAATTTCGCGTGCAGCGCCGGCCAACCGGAGGCGGCGGCCTCCGCATCGATGCTGGCGCGCAGCGCCGGGTCGGCCTGCGGCAGGTCGGCCAGCCCGTGCAGCAGGGCGCGGAAGTAGAGCATGGTGCCGCCGACCAGCAGCGGGACCTTGCCGGCCGCGGTGATCTCCGCCATGGCCGCCAGCGCATCGGTGCGGAAGCGGGCGGCGGAATAGCGCTCCTCGGGGGTGATCAGGTCGATCAGGCGGTGCGGGTAACGGGCGATGGTGGCAGCATCCGGCTTGGCGGTGCCGACGTCCATGCCGATGAATACCTGCGCCGAATCGACGCTCACCAGTTCGACCGGGAAGCGCTCGGCCAGCGCCAGCGCGACCGCGGTCTTGCCCGAGGCGGTCGGGCCCATGAGCAGGATGGCGGGCGGCAGCGGGGCGGAGGACATGGCGGCGAATGCTATCACGCAGGCAGCGGACGCCAGGTCCGGCCTATAATTCCGTCATCATCTAAGGAGTAGCCATGCCCCTGGTTCCCTGCCGCGCCTGCGGCCACAGCGTCGACACCTCGGCCCAGGCCTGCCCGGGCTGCGGTGCCACCAACCCCGGCCGCAAGCTGAGCAAGCAGCAATCCGATTTCGTCGTGCTGCTCATCCAACTCATCGTCGGCGTCGGGCTGCTCTTCGTCGCCGGCAACTGGGCGTGGAACCAAATCGGCCCGATCGTCAAGGCGCAGCTGTCGAAGCCGGCGCAATAGCGCCGGCCCTTCCTCAGGGCACGAAGGCGAGGAACAGGAAGGCGGCGAACAGGACCAGATGCACGGCGCCCTGCAGCACGGTGGCGCGGCCGCCGGCCAGCGTGATGGCGCTGACCAGCAGCGTCACCGCCAGCAGCACGATGTCCTTGGGGTCGAGACCGAGCGTCAGCGGCGTGTCGAGCAGGTGCGACACGAGGGCCACCGCGGGGATGCTCAGGCCGATGGTCGCCAGCCCCGAGCCGAGCGCGAGGTTGAGGCTGATCTGCATGCGGTTGCGCGCCGCGGCCCGCAGCGCGGCGATGGTCTCCGGCATCAGGACCATCAGCGCGATGGCAATGCCGACCACCCCGGGCGGCGCGCCGATGGCCGCGAGGCCGCCCTGGATGCCGGGCGACAGCACCTTGGCCAGCCCGACAACGGCGACCAGCGAGGCGAGCAGCAGCGCGAGGCTCAGCCAGGCCTGGGCCGCCGGAGGGGCATGTTCCGGTTTGTGGTCGTCGGCGAGGCCGACCGGCAGGAACTGGTCGCGATGGCGTACCGTCTGCACGAAGACGAAAACGCCGTAGAGCAGCAGTGAGCTGAGTCCGGCGAACGCCAGTTGTGCCGGCGCGTAGGTCGGCCCGCTGGTCGATGTCGTGAATTCGGGGACGACCAGCGTCAATGTCGTCAGCGCGACGAGCACGGAAAGCGCCGAGCCGGTGCCCTCGACGCGAAAGGCGACGATGTGGTGGCGGATGGCGCCGGTGAGCAGGCAGATGCCGACGACCCCGTTGCAGACGATCATCACCGTCGCGAAGACCGTGTCGCGCGCCAGCGTGTCGACGCCCGGCCCCTGCGCCAGCATCAGAGACACGATCAGGGCGACCTCGATGATGGTCACCGCCAGGGCCAGGACCAGCGTCCCGAAGGGCTCGCCGACGCGGTGGGCGATCACCTCGGCATGGAAAACCGCGACCAGGACGCTGGCGACCAGCGCCCCGCCGACCAGCGCGAGGCCGCCCCCCGCGGGCGGCGCTGAAAAAAACACGGCGAGCAGCGCGCAGCCGGCAGGCGGTACGGCGATGCTCCAGAGCGGTAGTCCGACGACGGCAGGCACGCGATTACTCCCCTTTCCATTTCGTCAGACGCCGAAGGCGGTTCCGGGTTCGCGCCATCGGCTCAGCGCCCGCGCAGGAACAGGCGGTCAAGCTGGTCGAGGCTGAGTTCGGTCCAGGTCGGGCGACCGTGGTTGCACTGGCCGGCGCGCTCGGTTTCTTCCATCTGGCGGAGCAGGGCGTTCATCTCGGGCAGCGTCAGCTGGCGGCGGGCGCGCACCGCGCCGTGGCAGGCCATGGTCGCCAGCAGCTCGTTGCGGCGGGCAGCGGCCAGCTCGCTGATGCCGTGCTCGCGCAGTTCGCCGAGCAGCGCGCGGGCGAGCGCCACCGGGTCGCCAGCCTGGAGGACCGCGGGTATCGCACGCACGCCGAGCTGACCGGGGCCGAGCGGGGCGATGGCGAAACCGAGCGCTGCCAGCGCTTCGCCGTGTTCCTCGACGGCCGCCACGTCGAGCGGGTCGGCGGCGAACACCGCAGGGATGAGCAATGCCTGCGTGGCCACCGTCTGTGCGTCGAAGGCGCTCTTCAGCTTTTCGTAGAGGATGCGTTCGTGTGCGGCGTGCATGTCGACGACGATCAGGCCGCGCGCATTCTGGGCGAGGATGTAGATGCCGTGCAGTTGTGCCAGGGCATAGCCGAGCGGCGGGCCGTCGCGGTCGTCGGCGCTTGCGGGCGGAATCCCGGTCGCCGTGGCCGGCATGTCGGCGGCGGGCGCGCCCGCCTGTGCCGCGCGGGCGAAGGCGAGGTAGGCGGCTGCCGCCGGTTCGGCGACGCCCAGGCTGGCCTGCCAGGGGGGCGCCGGGGCAGTGGCGAAAATCGGCCGGTTTTCCGCGTCGACCGCAACCGGCGTCCGCGCTGCGGGTGGCGGCCCGTATCCGGGGAAATCGGCCGCCTGAACCGGCGCTGCCAGTGTGCGCTGGATGGCGTGGAAGACGAACTGGTGGACGGCGCGCGAATCGCGGAAGCGCACCTCGGTCTTGGCCGGGTGGACGTTAACATCGACCAGCGCGGGGTCGATGTTGAGGAACAGGCAGACGGCCGGCTGGCGGGCGCCGTGGAGGACGTCGCGGTAGGCTTCGCGCAGCGCATGGCCGATCACCTTGTCGCGGACGAAGCGCCCATTGACGAAGAAATACTGGTTGTCGCGGGCGTTGCCGGCGCGGGTGGGATCGACGGCGAAGCCTTCGAGCGAGAGCGGACCCGAGGCGGCGGCGAGCGGCCGGCAGGCGGCGACAAATTCCTCGCCGAGGAGGTCGGCGATGCGGCGGGCGCGATCGGCCGGGGCGAGCTGGAAGAGGCTGCGCCCGTTGTGATTCAGGGCGAAGGCGACATCGGGGCGGGCCAGCGCCAGCCGGCGCACGGCATCGGCACAGTGGGCGAACTCGGTGGCTTCGGCCTTGAGGAACTTGCGCCGGGCCGGGGTGTTGAAATAGAGGTTGCGCATCTCGACCACGGTGCCGGCCATCAGCGCCGCGGGCTCCGGAGCGACCCCCGGCTCGCCGCGCAGCTTCCAGGCATGGGCGGCGCCGCGTTCGCGGCTGGTCAGCGCCAGGCGGGCGACGGCGGCGACGGAAGCCAGCGCCTCGCCGCGGAAGCCGAGGGTGGCGACATGCTCGAGGTCGTCAAGGCTGCCGATCTTGGAGGTGGCGTGGCGGGTGAGCGCCAGTGCGAGCTGCTCGCGGGCGATGCCGCAACCGTCGTCGGTGACGCGGATGGTCTTGACGCCGCCCTCCTCGAGATGGACCTGGATGGCGCCGGCGCCGGCATCGAGGCTGTTCTCGAGCAGTTCCTTCAACACCGAGGCGGGGCGTTCGACCACTTCCCCGGCGGCGATCTGGCTGATGAGCAGGTCGGGGAGGAGGGCGATGGCGGGCATGCGACGATTATAATGCGGCCTCCGCCACCTCCGTCCCGCCGCATGGAACTCCTCGCCCAATTCATGGACATCGTCCTTCACCTCGACAAGCACCTTGCGCTGCTTGTCCAGCAATACGGGCTGTGGATCTACGGCATCCTCTTCTTCATCGTCTTCGCGGAGACGGGTTTCGTCGTTTTCCCGTTCCTGCCCGGCGATTCGCTGCTCTTCGTCGCCGGTGCCCTGGCGGCCATCGGCCAGGGCGGCATGGACGTCACGACGCTGATCGTCGTGCTGCTGGTCGCTGCCGTCCTCGGCAACACGGTCAATTACCACATCGGCCGCTACCTCGGCCCCAAGGTCTTTCACTGGGAGAACTCCCGCTTCTTCAACCGGGCCGCGCTCGAGAAGACGCACGCCTTCTACGAGAAGCACGGCGGCAAGACGCTGGTGATTTCACGCTTCCTGCCGATCTTCCGCACCTTCGCGCCCTTCGTCGCCGGCATCGGGGCAATGTCCTACGCCAAATTCACGATCTTCAACCTGATCGGCGCTGCGGCCTGGGTGGTTTCGCTCTGCCTCGGCGGCTACTGGCTGGGCAACCTGCCCTGGGTCAAGCAGAACCTGTCGCTCCTCATTGTCGGCATCATCGTCGTCTCGCTGGTGCCGGTCGCCATCGGCTGGCTGAAACACCGGACGGCCTGATGCGCCTGGCTGCCATAGTCCTCGCCGCGCTGCTCGCCGGTTGCGCGACCAAGGTGGGCAAGGACGGGCGCACGGAGACTACGGTCGACGTCAAATATCTGGCCAAAACCGAGGTCGACCGCATCACCGACACGGTACGTTCCGAGGTCAACACCGGCCTGCTGCTGATCGCCGACAAGCTCTACCGGCGTAACCCGCGCGAATGGAAGAAGTCCGGTGCCGCCAGCCGCGAGGCCGCGGTGGCGCGGCTGCGCAACCGCCAGACCCAGTCCTTCCCGGAACTCGGCGGCACCCGCGAGCGGCAGGCGGCAGCGCTCGCCTTCAGCGATGGCTACGGCGGCGACCGCGTCGCTGCGCTGGTTTTCGGGTTGCTGACCATGACCGACGCCGCTTTCGGGCACAAGGAGGAATTCTTCATCCTCGACTCGCTCGACGAAGGCAAGCTCTACAACACCGCGCGCAATTTCGAGATCGCGCTGTGGAAGCTCAACGGCGACCGCACGGCCGCCGGCGAGCCCTACCTGCTGGCCAACGAGCTCGACCCGGCCAACCGCAACCTCTCGTTCGAGCGCGAATTCGGCCGCCAGATCGGCCTACTCGACCTGATGGCCCAGATCGTCGCCGACCGGCACGGGCGCTCGTTGTCGCGGGTCACCCAGTCGGTCGCCACCTACATCTTCCTTCCGGTAAGTTTCTAGACATGAAGAACATCGTCATCCTGATTTCCGGCCGCGGCTCCAACATGGATGCCCTGATCGCCGCCCGCGACGCCGGCACGTTGCCGGTCAACATCGCGGCGGTGATCAGCAACCGTCCTGACGCGGCGGGGCTGGAGACGGCGGCGCGCGCCGGTATTGTCACCCATTACGTGGACCACAGGGGCTTCGCCGACCGTGAGCGCTTCGACGCGGCGCTGGCCGAGTGCATCGACCAGTTCGACCCCGACCTCGTCGTGCTGGCCGGCTTCATGCGAATTCTCTCCGACGGTTTCGTGCGCCATTACGCGGGCCGCCTGATGAACATCCATCCCTCGCTGCTGCCCGCCTTTCCCGGCCTGCACACGCACCGGCGCGCGCTCGCGGAAGGGGTGCGCATCCACGGCTGCACGGTGCACTTCGTGACGCCGGCGCTCGACCACGGGCCCATCGTCATTCAGGCCGCGGTGCCGGTGCTCGACGGCGATGACGAGGCGAGCCTGGCGGCGCGCGTGCTGCGCGAGGAGCACCGCATCTACCCGCAGGCGGTGCGCTGGTTCGCGCAGGGTCGCCTGGTCGTCGCGGACGGACGCGTGCGGGTGACCGGCGAGCAGGCTGAGGGGGCTGCCCTTGTCGCGCCGCAGGAGCGCTAGGCGGCAATGCCGCTGGCCCTGCTGATGGCCCTGGCCGGCTCCCTGGCGATCCACGCCGCGGCGATGTTCGGCAGCGATTTCGAGTTGTTAGCCGAACCCGCCGAGCCGCCGCCCCTGCGTGCCGAACTGCGTCCGCCGCCGGTGGCGCCGGCGTCGGCGAATGCGGCGCCGGATGCCGGAAAGCCACCTCCGCCACCCGCGGCTGCCCGCACCGTTCCGGCGCGGAAGGCGCCGCGGATGGCGGTACCTGCGAACAGCCTACCGGCGCCCCCAGCCGGTGCGATGCCCCCGTCCGGAGCCGCCATGGAAACAGACCCCGTCAGCCCGTCTACCGCAGCCGCCACGGAAGCACCACCGCCCGCCGCACTGTTGCCGGCCGCCGGGGTCATCCGCTTCGCCATCTACAAGGAATCGCTCGGCATGCCGGTCGGGCGCGCAGAACACCGCTGGGAATTTCCCGGCGACGGCAGCTACCGGCTGCTTGGCATCAGCGAGACCAGCGGCCTCGTCGCGGTCTTCAAGCCGGTGCGCATCGAGAACGAGAGCCGCGGCCGTCTCGTCGCCGGCGGCTTGCGCCCGGACAGCTTCCGCACCCTGCGCAACGGGCGCGAGACCTCGGAAAACGCCGATTTCGACTGGTCGACCGGCGAGGTCCGGCTGGCGCGCGACGGCAGCGTGCAATCCGTAGCGCGCGGTACGCAGGATCTCCTCTCGCTCAACTACCAGCTCGCGTGGCTCGGCCGGCTGGAGGAAGGGAGCGGCATCGGTGTCGTCACCGGCAAGAAGTATGCGTTCTATGCGCTCGATTCGCTCGGCGAGGAAACGCTCGAGACACCGGCGGGCACCTTCCGCACCCTGCACCTGCGGGCGATGACCGACAGCGTCACCGAAGTCTGGATCGCGCTCGACCGCCAACGCCTGCCGGTTAAAATCCGCTTCACCGACAAGAAAGGCGATAGCTTTGTGCAGATCGCCACCGAGATAGGATCCGAATGAAAGCCCGCTTTACCCCGGCCCTCTTTGCCCATGCCGAGGCCGTGCTCGGCCTCCTGCTGCGCTTCGAGTATCCGGCCGACGGTGTCGTTTCCCGTTATTTCCGCGAGCACCGCCAGCTTGGCCATGCCGACCGCGCCTTCGTTGCCGAGACGGTGTTCTCCGTCCTCCGCCGCGGTCGCAGCATCGAGGCGCGCTGCGCCGGCCGCTTGTCCGACCGGCGCCGCCTGCTCGTCGCGCTGGCGGTCGTCCGCGGCTGGAGCCTGCGCGACCTGGCGCCGGTGCTCCGGGCCGGCGAGGAAGCGTGGCTGGCGGAGGCCAGCGCGGTTGCCGACGACACCCTGCCGCCTGCCGTCCGTTGCGACCTGCCGGACTGGCTGCATGGCCGCCTGGTCGACCAGTACGGTGATGCCGCCACGACGGCGCTCGCCGCCGCCCTCAATCAGCCGGCGCCGCTCGACTTGCGCGTCAATACCCTCAAGGCCGACCGGGCTGGCGTTCTGGCGCAGCTGACGGACGACGGCATTGCCGCCGGGCCGGGGCCGCTGTCCCCGATGGCGGTGCGCCTGCGCGATAAGCCTGCGCTGGCCGGGCACCGGCTTTTCCTCGACGGCAGCGTCGAAGTGCAGGATGCGGGCAGCCAGCTCCTCGGCCTTCTCGTCGACCCGAAGCGCGGCGAAATGGTCGTCGACTTCTGCGCCGGAGCCGGCGGCAAGACGCTGCTGCTCGGTGCGCTGATGAAGAACACCGGCCGCCTCTACGCCTTCGACGTTTCCGACCGCCGGCTGGCCAAGCTGAAGCCGCGCCTCGCACGCTCCGGCCTGTCCAATGTCCATCCGGCACGCATCGAGCACGAGCGCGACGCCAAGATCAAGCGCCTGGCCGGCAAGGTCGACCGCGTCCTGGTCGATGCACCCTGCTCGGGACTCGGCACGCTGCGCCGCAACCCCGACCTCAAGTGGCGCCAGGACGAGGCATCCGTTGCCGAACTGGCAGCCAAGCAGGCGGCCATCCTGGATTCGGCGGCCAACCTGATCAAGCCCGGCGGCCGCCTCGTCTATGCCACGTGCAGCCTGCTGGCGGAAGAGAACGACGCCATCGTCGATGCCTTCCTCGCACGTCGTCCGGCCTTCCGCATCGTTCCGGCAACGGGTATCCTCGGCCGGCAGGGCGTTGCGCTCGACGGCGACCGTCTGCGCCTGCTCCCGCACGAACACGATACCGACGGTTTCTTCGCCGTCGCGCTCGAAAGGACGGCATGACCCGAAATCCCGCGCTCAGCCTGTTCAATGACCTGCTCGCCGATCTGCGCGAGGGTAATCTTTTCATGCAGATCGCCGTGGTCGCCGCCTGTCTGGGTGTCGCCTGGGTCATTGCGCGCTGGTGGCAGGGGCGCCAGGAGGAGGGGGCCGGTCGCCTGCGCGATGCGAGTGCCCGCCTGGCCTTTCCGATCAGCGCGATGGTCCTGGTCGGGGTGGCCCTGCTCGCCCTCAAGCCGATCATTCACGTCAACCTGCTCAAGATCGCGTTGCCGCTGCTCGGTTCGCTGGCACTCGTGCGCTCGGTCGTCTTTGTCCTGCGCCAGGCCTTCCCGAAGGCGACCTGGCTGACCGCCTGGGAGCGTGTCATTGCGGCCTGTGTCTGGGGCTGGCTGGCCCTCTATATCACCGACCTGGCGCCCGACGTGATCGACGCCATGGAAAGTGTCCAGTTCGCCCTGGGCAAGCAGAAGCTCAACCTGTGGATGATCGTCCACGGGGCGATCACCGTCTTCCTGACTGTCGTCGTCGCGCTCTGGGTGGCCGGCGTCATCGAGCGCAAGCTGATGCGCGTCGACCACATCGACAGCAGCCTGCGCATCGTCGGCGTCCGTGTCGCCAAGGCGCTCCTGGCGGTCGCCGCGCTTCTCACCAGCTTCTCGCTGGTCGGCATCGACATGACCGCACTCTCGGTATTCACCGGCGCGCTCGGCGTCGGCCTCGGCCTCGGCCTGCAGAAGATCGCCAGCAACTATGTCTCCGGCTTCATCATCCTGCTCGACCGCTCGATCCGCATCGGCAATTTCGTCCAGATCGGCAACGACACCGGCGAGGTCACCCAGATTACGACGCGCTATACCGTCCTGCGCCACCCGGGCGGAGCCGAGTTCATCGTGCCGAACGAGACGCTGATCGCGTCGACCGTGCAGAACCAGACTTTTTCCGACAAGCGCCTGCGCCTGGCGACGACGATCGGCGTCGCCTACGACAGCGACCTCGAGCGCGTTTCGAAGCTGATGGTCGATGCCGCGCGGGCGACCCCCCGCGTGCTCGCCGACCCGGCGCCGCGTGCCTTCCTGGTCGCCTTCGCCGACAGCGCAATCAACCTGGAACTCGGGTTCTGGATCGCCGATCCGGAAGAGGGCCGTGGCAATGTCCTGTCGGACGTGAATTTCGCCGTCTGGCGCGCCTTCCGCGAAAACGGTGTGACGATTCCCTTCCCGCAGCGCGACGTCCACATCCGCGACGCGGCACCGGTCGGGCCGCAAGCCTGATGCGGGCGTGGCTTTAGAGACCATCCTCGGCCCGGATGCACCCGGATCGGTCTAGACTTGCCTGAGCCATGACCGTCCGCAACCTCGAATTCCTCTTCCGCCCGCGTTCCGTCGCCGTCGTTTCCGAGCCCGACGAGCCGAGCCGCTACGCCGAGGTGGTCGAGCGCAACCTCGCCGCCGGGGGCTTTTCCGGGCCGGTCGTGCCGGTATCGGCGCATCGCCGTTCGCGTCTTGCACTCGGGGCGCGAATGCGCCTCGAGCCGGCCGGCACGGCGTGCGACCTGGCGGTCATCTGCGCCCGGCTCGAGAATATCCCGGACATCGTCACCCAGCTCGGCGAGCGCGGGACGCGGGCGATCCTTGTCGGACCGTCCCTGCGCGAGCGTTTTGCGCGCGGCGAGGCAGCAGCACTGCGCAACGCCATCCTCGCAGCGGCACGTCCGTACCTGATGCGTGTCCTCGGGCCCGGCAGCGGCGGACTGATGGTCCCCGCCCTCGGCCTCAATGCCAGCGTCGCCCCGGCCGGCGGCCTGCCCGGGAAAATCGCCCTGGTCACACAGTCGACCGCAGTCGCGAGCGCCGTCGTCGATCGTGCCTTCAGCCGCCGCGTCGGCTTTTCGACGGTCGTCCATCTCGGCGGCATGGTCGATGTCGACCTTGCCGACACGCTCGACTGGCTGGCCGAGGATCCCGACACCGAGCGCATCCTCGTCCAGTTCGATACCGTCGCCAACGGCCGCAAGTTCATGTCCGCCGCGCGTGCGGCGGCGCGCAACAAGCCGGTAGTGGCGATCCGCGGTGGCCGGATCGAGGCCGGGCCCGTTGCCGGAACGCCCTTCCTGGCTACCGAGGTTTACGATGCCGCCCTGCGGCGCGCCGGCTGGGTACAGATCGAGACCCTCGACGACGTCTTCGAGGCGGCCGAGGCGATGGACCGCGTGCGGCCATTGCGCGGCGAGCGTCTCGCCATCCTTGCCAACGGCCGCGGCCTCGGCAATATCGCCGCCGCGACGCTGGTGGCCGGGGGCGGCAGCCTGGCGACGCTGGCGGGCACGACGCTGGAGCAGGTTGGCCGCCAGCTGCAGACGCGGGCGACCCTCACCAACCCGCTGGCACTGCCGGCCGACGTGCGTGCCGATGGCTGGGCCGGGGCGCTCGCGACGGTGCTTGCCGATCCCGGCGTCGATGCCGCCCTGACCGTATGCTCGCCGTCGCCGTTCGCCGCCAGTACGGACATCGCCACCGAGATCTGCAAGGTGTCGCGCGGGACCGAGGCGAATGTCTTCACCTGCTGGGTCGGCGGCGCCTCGATGCTGTCGGCGCAGGAAATCGCCTCGGCCTACGGCGTGCTCAGCCACGATTCGCCGGAGCGCGCCGTGGCCGTTTTTCTCGGCATCGTCCATTACCAGCACAACCGGGAACTGCTGATGCAGATGCCGCCTTCGCTTCCCGAAGGCTTCGTCACCGATGGCGACGGCGCGCGGGCGCTGGTCGCCGAGTCCCTGGAGAGGGGGGCGGCGGCGCTGACCTGGCGGCAGGCGCGCCGGCTGCTCGAGTGCTACGCGATCGACGCCGTCGACTATGTCACGGCAGCCAGCGTCGATACAGCCGTCGAGGCCGCCAACGGGTTGGGCTATCCGGTCGATCTCGGCCTTGTGCTCGGCGATGCGACCCGCTTCGACACTCTGGCCAGCAATCTCCATTCGCCGGCCGAGCTGCAGGCTGCCGCGCGCGCACTGCGGGCAACGGCGCATTCGCGCCACGCCGGCGTGCGCATCGCCGGTTATCGCCTGCGGCGCGGGGTGGCCTGGGGTGGCAGCGTCGCCTTGCGGGTCGGCGTCGCCGAGGATCCCGTCTTCGGTCCGGTCATCCATGTGGCGCGCGCCACCCCCGGTGCACGCATGGCGATCGGCTTGCCGCCGTTGAATGCTGCGCTGGCCGGCGAACTGGTCGAGCGCGGCGCCTGCTTCGACGACATCCCGCCGGCCGACCGGCCGGCCCTGGCGGCTTCGGCAGCGGGCTTGCTGGTCCGCCTGTCGCAACTCCTCACCGATGTCGGCGGCGTCAGCGGCATCGACCTCGATCCCGTGGTCGTCGCTGCGGGCGAGGCCCGCGTGCTCGCCGCCGATGTCCGGATCGTCCGGCGCGAGCGGCGGCAGGGTGTGCGCCGCTTCGCCATCCGGCCTTATCCCAAGGAACTCGAGCGCCGCATCGATTGGGATGGCCGTCACCTCCTCATCCGCCCGATCCGGCCCGAGGACGAGGAAACCCTCGGCGACCTGCTCAACTCGCTCGCGCCCGAAGATTCGCGCATGCGCTTCTTCGATACCATGCGCAAGCTTCCCCGCTCGCAGCTGGCGCGCTTCACGCAGATCGACTACGACCGCGAGATGGCGCTGGTGGCGATCGAGCGCGATGCCGCGGGGCGCGAACGCTCGCTGGGCGAGGTCCGGGCGATGGCGGATCCCGACCATACGGTTGCCGACTTCGCCGTCGTCGTCGATTCCGCCATGAAAGGTCGCGGCCTCGGCCGCCTGCTGCTCACCGAGATCATCGAATATGCCCGCGCGAAGGGCATCGGGGAGTTGCGCGGCGAGACGCTGGCAGGCAACCTGCGCATGCAGTCGCTGGCGCGCAGCCTCGGCTTCTCGGTGCGCGGCGGCGATGATCCGGGCGCCGTCGATCTGCGGCTTGCGCTCGGCGACCGGCACGCCGCGGGAGGCACCGGATAGCGAATTTCCGGCGCGCTGCGTGATGCCGGACCGATTGCCGATTCCGTAGCGACGGCGGGTCCTTGCGTGCCCACTGGCATAATTGTGCTAGCGTAGCGTATGCAGGATGGGAGAGTTCCGGAAGGAATCCATGCAGCTGGCAATCCATAAATGCACGTCCGAGGGCGGATGGGACCTGGCGCCGGATCCGGGCCTCGATTCCCCTGATACGGTGTTGTTCATTTTCGCGGGCAGGCAGACGGCCGTCCTCGAAGCGGCGCTCGCGGATCTGCGCACGGCTTTTCCGCTTGCCTGCTGGATAGGCTGTTCGACCGCCGGTGAAATCTGCGCAAGGACGCTGGACGACGATAGCGTGGTCGTCGCCGTCCTGCGGTTTTCGCGCGCAAAGGTCCGGGCGGTCCACCGCCAGATCGGGCCGGAATGCGATGCCTGCGCGGCCGGCAGCGAGATCGCTGGCGAACTCGCTGCCGCCGACCTCAAGGGAGTGTTCGTACTTGCCGACGGACTCTCCGTCAATGGCTCGGAACTGGCCAAGGGGTTGGCCGGCGGATTGCCGCCGGGATTGCCGGTAGCGGGCGGACTCGCCGCCGATGGTGACCGCTTCGAGCAGACCTGGGTGATCGTCGGCCGGACGCCGAGGGCAGGCCGGGTCGCGGCCATTGGGTTCTATGGCGACCATGTCGGGATCGCCTGCAATTATCGGGGCGGATGGGATCTGTTCGGGCCGGAGCGCGAAGTCACTCGTTCGTGCGGAAACGTTCTTTACACGCTCGACGACCAGCCCGCGCTCGCCTTGTACCGGAAATACCTCGGCGACCGGGCTGCCGGGCTGCCGGCCACCGGACTGCTTTTCCCGCTGGCGATCCGCAACGAACTCGAGGCGGATGGTCTGACGGTACGCACGATCCTCGGCATCGACGAGAACGAGCAGTCGATAACCTTCGCCGGCGACATTCCGCAGGGCAGCTTCGTCCGGCTGATGCGCGCCAACCGCGACCGACTCATCGACGGTGCGACCGGTGCCGCTGCCGGCATGGATCTTCCCGGCGATGTTGCCGGCGAGCGCCTGTGCATCGCCATCAGTTGCATCGGGCGCCGGCTGGTTCTCGGCCAGCGCTGCGAAGAGGAGATCGAAGCGGTGCTCGATACGCTGCCCGCAGCGAGCCGCCTGATCGGCTATTACTCGTACGGGGAGTTGTCGCCTCTGGGCAGCGGTCGTTGCGACCTGCACAACCAGACAATGACGCTGACCGTCTTCTGGGAAGCGTGAGCATGGCGACCCACCCGCTGCTTGTCCGCCAGCTGCGCCGCCTCGGCCTCAGCGCGGCGCAGGCGCCGGATGGCGAGGGCTGGCAGGCGCTGCTCGCCGTCCTGCAGCGCACGTATGAGGAGGCGGATCAGGACCGCGGGATGCTCGAGCATTCGCTGGACATTTCTTCCGAGGAAATGGCGGAGATGTACCAGCGGCAGAAGTCAGCCTTCGAATCGCGTTTGCGCCACCTTGCCGGCATCATCGAGCACTCGCCAGTCGTCGCCGTCACCTGGCGCAACGAGCCGGGCTGGCCGGTTGACTTCGTCAGCGGCAACATCGTCCGCTTCGGCCATGACCCGGAGGATTTCATGTCGGGCCGGTTGTCCTTCATGGCGCTGGTTCATGACGAAGACCGTGCGGGCCTCGAGCGCGATTTCGCCGGGCATGTCCGCAACGGCCCTGACGACTACCGCCACGAATACCGGTTCCGGCACGGCGACGGACGCTGGATCTGGGTGGAAGTCCGCATGTGGCTGACGCGTTCGCCCGACGGCGAGGTTGCGGCGACGCATGGTGTCCTGATCGACGTGAGCGAGCGGAAATGTGCCGAAAGGGCACTAAGGGAGAGCGAGCAGCACTTCCGCACGCTTGCAAACGGTGGTGCGGCGCTGATCTGGACGTCCGGCGTCGACAAGCTGTGCACATATTTCAACGAGCCCTGGCTGCGCTTTACCGGCCGCTCGCTCGAGCAGGAGCTTGGCAACGGCTGGACCGAGGGTATCCATCCCGAGGATTTCGAGCGGGCCATGCAGATCTATGGCGAAAGTTTCGACCGGCGTGAATCGTTCAGCATGGAATACCGGCTGCATCATGCCGACGGGAGCTATCACTGGATACAGGACGTCGGGAATCCGCGCTTCGATACCGCCGGCGCCTTCATCGGCTACATCGGCTTCTGCTACGACATCTCGGCGCAGAAGGAGCAACAGCGGCAACTCGAGCACGTCGCCCATTTCGATGTCCTTACCGGTCTGCCCAATCGCATCCTGCTCGCCGACCGGCTGCGTCAGGGCATGTATCAGGCCCGCCGGCATGGTCGCCAACTCGCGGTCGCCTATATCGACCTTGACGGCTTCAAGGCAGTGAATGACTCGCATGGCCATGCCGTCGGCGACCGGCTACTGATGGAACTCGCCAGCCGCATGCGGCAGTGCCTGCGCGAGGGCGATACGATCGCCCGGCTGGGTGGCGATGAATTCGTCACGATCCTCGTCGATCTGCCGGATACGGAAACCTGCATCCCGCTGGTCAAGCGCCTGCTGGCGGCCACGGCTCAGCCGGTCGTGGTCGACGGCATGCCGATCCGGGTTTCGTCGAGCATCGGCATCGCCTACTACGCGGCCGGCGACGACAGCGATGCCGAACAACTCGTGCGCCACGCCGATCAGGCGATGTATCAGGCCAAGCAGTCGGGCAAGAGCCGCTTCATGGTCTTCGATGCCGCCCATGACCGCGCTGTGCGCGACCGGCACCAGAACATCCGCCGGATCCGGCGCGCCCTTGCCGAAAACCGGTTCGTCCTGCATTACCAGCCCAAGGTCAATTTGCGCACCGGCGAATTGGTCGGTGCCGAGGCGCTCATCCGCTGGCAGGATCCGGACCGCGGCCTGCTGATGCCCGGCACATTCCTGCCTGAGATCGGCGATCACCCGCTCGGCATCCGCTTGGGCGAATGGGTCATCGATACCGCGCTGGCCCAGATCGAGGTCTGGCTGGCGCAGGGAATCGACCTTCCCGTCAGCGTCAATATCGCAGCGCATCACCTGCAGAGGCCGGATTTCGTCGGGCGTCTGCGCACGCTCCTCGGCGGACACCCGAACGTGCCGATTGACCGGCTATCGCTCGAGGTCCTCGAGACCAGTGCGCTGGAGGAAGTCGGTCACATGCCGGCCCTTTTCGCTGCCTGCGCCGATCTCGGAGTCAGCTTTGCCCTCGACGATTTCGGCACCGGCTACTCCTCGCTCACCTATCTGAAGCGCCTGCCGGTACGCGTGCTCAAGATCGACCAGAGTTTCGTGCGCGACATGCTCAGCGACCCGGACGACCTGGCGATCATCGCCGGTGTCCTCGGGCTGGCCCGTTCCTTCGGCCGCGAGGTGGTAGCCGAAGGCGTCGAGACGGTCGCCCATGGTGAGGCGCTGTTGCGCCTCGGTTGTGAAGTGGCACAGGGCTATGGCATCGCCAGGCCCATGCCGGCCACCGATCTGCCGGCCTGGCGCGCGCAATGGCACCCGGATCCGCGCTGGGCAATGGCGTTGGCGCCGGACCCGGCCACCCTCGCTTCAGGGTGAACTGCATGAATGGCCTTCGGGCCCGGATTGGTGGATGTGCTCCGAAACTGATCGGGATCTGAAATTGTTCGGTTTAACATGATTGATTGTCAATTTTGAGCTGCTTTAATCGAAGATAATCCTGCTGTATCGTCGCGCCTGTATCGACTCAACCTACGGAGACCTCCATGAAATCCTTTGCCCTGATGGCCGCCGCCCTGGTGCTCGGCGTCACGCTCGCCGCCGGCGATGCCGAAGCAGCTAAGCGCCTCGGTTCCGGAAAATCCAGCGGGATGCAGCGTGAAGCCGTGACGGCGCCGCAGAAATCCCCCTCGGCGGCACCCGCGCCCAACCAGTCGGCAGCGCCCGCTACGGCAGCCGCTCCGCAGGCAGCGGCAGGCGCAGCCCAGGCCAAGCCGAAATCCTCGTGGATGGGCCCGCTCGCCGGCCTTGCCGCCGGCCTCGGCCTCGCCGCACTGGCCTCGCATTTCGGTTTCGGCGAAGAACTGGCCTCCATGCTGATGATCGGCTTGCTGGTCATGGCCGTGGTGATGGTCATCGGCTTCGTCATGCGTCGCCGTGCGGCTGCCCAGGGTGGCGCCGGCGGCATGGGCGGCTTGCAGTACGCCGGTGCCTCGGCCGGCGGCGTTGCCCCGCGTCAAACTGATTTCCTGCCGGCCGGCGGCAGCGCATCCGCCGCCCCGGCGCGTTTGCCTGCCGACTTCGACGCCGAAGGTTTCGTGCGTAACGCCAAGGTCTATTTCATCCGCCTCCAGGCTGCCAACGATGCCGGCAACCTCGACGACATCCGCGAATTCACGACGCCGGAAATGTTCGCCGAGATCAAGCTGGCCTTCGGCGAACGTGGCACTGGTGCGCAGGAGACGGACGTCGTCCAGGTCGATGCCGAAGTCCTCGATGTGACCGAGGAGGGCAACCGCTACATTGTCAGCACCCGCTTTACCGGCCTGATCCGCGAATCGGGTGCAGCGGCGGAACCGTTCGACGAGATCTGGCACCTGGTCAAGCCGCGCGACGGCAAGGGTGGCTGGGTACTGGCCGGAATCCAGCAAGTCCAGTAAGCGCAGCAGAGCAATGAAGGGGCTCCCGCGGGAGCCCCTTTTTTTCGCGCTCGCCATCGTGGCTACGCCTGTTGCAATTTGCCAATTCTGGTGGTTGCCGGCTTTCGGATTGTCAGCTATTAAAGGCGATGGTCTCGGCTATGTTGCATGGGCAACAAACGGCCATCTGCGGTCGTTCATCATTTTCCCAAACCGGACGTCTGGATGGCAGTAGCATTCCGCAACCTGCCGTTTGATCGCAAATCAGGCTGACCACCAGGTTCCTTCTCCGCCGAATCCATGCCCCGGTCTCACGGCCGCCATTTGCCGCAGCGACCAACTTACAAGGGCTTCAGACCAAACCGTGCTTTCACTCGGAAAACCCAGAGTGAATACTGAACCGATTCGGTGGCACAATCTTGCCGAATCCATGCGAACGCCAGCAGAGACGTGACTTCTCCCAACGACAAACCACGCGGCGCGCTCATTCTACGGCCGAACCATTCTCCCGTCGTGGCCAACCGGGGCGATGTCGTCGTTTCCCGGATGGTCAGCGAGGCGCTCGAGATCGCACGGCGCCAGGCGCTGCAATCGAGCCGGAAGTTATTCACGGTCGGTCGCTTCGAGCTGGCCGAACCCGACTACCGGCAGATTTGCCGCTGGGCAGACGAGCTTGGCAAAACCCCATCGGACCTGATGGAGGAGCTGGCTTCGCTTGAGTCGGAAGAATGGAATTCGCAAGCGAAATGTTTGGAGACCTTACCACAACTGCGTATCGATAACGGCACCATCACGGTGCTCGTTCTGGATGGAAAGCAGCTGCCCATCCACACCTTCCTGTGGGAAGCAGAATTGGGCCTGGAAAGGTTGATCGTCGAGGGGCGCATGCCCGCCTGGCCGGCCAGCGCGCCCTTGCCCTCACTGAAACGTTTGGTTGTCCCTGATTTGTCACTGACCGAACTTGACCTGTCGCCGGTCCCGGGGCTGACTGAGCTCTGGTGTGGCAGAAATCAGCTGACCGAACTTGACCTGTCGCCGGTCCCGGGACTGACTTCACTCTGGTGCAAAAACAACGAGCTGACCGAACTTGACCTGTCGCCGGTCCCGGGGCTGACTTGGCTCATGTGTGAAGGAAACCAGCTGACCGAACTTGACCTCCGTCCGCTCGGCAATCCGAACATCCCGGTATATTGCGACGATGATGTTCGCATCATCCGTTGAGCCAGGCCCCATGCAGGACACCGAGTGGATAGTCCTCGACACGGAAACGACCGGGTTCGCGTCGCCCATCTTCGTCGTCGAACTGGCCGCGCAGCGGATGCGGGGCTGGCAGCCGGATGGCCCGCCCTTTCGGCGGATGCTGAACCATGGGACGGCGATTCCCCCGGAAGCCTCCCGCGTGCATGGATATACCCGGGAGATACTCGAGCGCGATGGCGAACCACCTTGGGATGTCTATCGTGATTTCGCAGCATATGTCGGCAAGCGGCCGGTCGCCGCCTATAACCTTGCCTACGACTGGGATGATGTCCTCAAGCCCGAGTGGGAACGACTCGGCCTATCACCATGCGGAAGCCGCGGGCTGTGCATGATGCAGCTTGCCCAGCGCCTGCTCGACCCTGTTCCGGCCGGCAACTGCAAACTGCAAACGCTGCGCCAGTATTACAACCTTCCAGCCCGCGGCGCCCATACGGCACTGGGCGACGTCGAAACTGTGATCGACCTTGGGCAGAAAGTGCTGCGGCCGCTTGCTGAAGTACGCGGACTGACCACATGGAATGCCCTGGTCGGGTTTTCGGAAGCAACCTGGTTCCCCGCACGCATTCCGTTCGGCAAGTTTAAGGGCCGGCTCTTTCGCGAGGCAACCAGCGACCGCGCAATGCACGAGTGGCTGGAATGGCTGTGCGAATCGTCCAATCCCCGCAGTGCCGGCATGGGCCGCTGGTATCTCGACCAGCTCGAAGCCTCCGGCGAGGGCGATTTCGTCATTGGTGTCCCGCTGGAGGCGCTCTCGAAGGAAAGCGGGCTGGTGGTCTTTGCCCACCCGGACATCGCCCGCCTGAAGGCGCTGATCGAGGCATCCCGCGCCCGGCTGGCAGAGCTCGAGGCAGACTACACCCGGGAGCGCCATGCTGTCTCCGTCACCCAGGCCCGGCTGTTCGAGCTGCTGCGCCCGCTGTTCCAGAAACGCGACCAGCTCAGGTTGCGCCTGGAGTATCGCCGCCGCTTCCTCGACACCCTCCTCGCCGCCGGAGAAGAGGAAGCCGCGACTGTGGATGAGGCGTTTGAGCAGGCACGCAGCGAGCGCGATGCCGACTACGAGCGCGCCGCTGAGGCATCGGCCGGCCGACGGGAACTGACCGAGGACGAAGCGACCGAATTGAAAGCGCTCTGGCGCAAGCTGGTTCGCCTCTTCCATCCCGATCGCTTCATGGATGACGAAGAAGACAAGCAGGCCGCCTACCAACAGCTCACCGCAGCGATCAACCGGGCGCGGGACGATGGCGACATCGAACTCATGCGCGAGATCGCCAACGACCCGCAGGGCTTCATGGCGCGCCAGGGCTGGGGCGTCATCGCGCTCGACGATGCCGAGGAACTCGACAAGCTCAAGCAACTGTACGAAGCCCTGGAAGGCCAGATCATCATGCTCTTCGAGGCGCTCGACGCGCTGCACCGTTCAGCCGAGTACGAACTGCACGCGCTGGCCGCAGCGAAGTCCGGCTTTCTCGTGCAGGTCGCGCAGGAGCAGTCGGCAGCACTGGCACAGGAGAACGAAGTACTGGAAGCCGAGTTGGAAAAGATCGAGCGGGAGATCGCCGAACTCCACGGCTGAGACACGGCCGGCCTCGGGTCACGAACGGCCGCTTCGGTCATCTGTTTGTCGCTGGGGCCTCGCTGGGGTGAGTGACGGCTGAGGGTCGACTGCAGTCTGACGCGACTCAGTGCTTGGCAGGAGGCCACCCATGCCGCTACGCAGCGCCGTGGCGCCTGGCCAAGGCGCGGCTGCGGATTTCCGGTGGTAATGGCCCGACAAAAAAAGACCCCGCCACGCGGGCGGGGTAACAGGGAGTCTCGAAACGGGGGGATTTCGAGAGGAGGGTAAACTTCAGTCCTTGCGTCGGGCCTTGAGCAGATAGCGCGCGGTCAGGATGACGGCGCCGGCGGCAAGAGCCACTATTGCTGCGTTGGTGACCTCGGCATGGCCGTCGGCCAGCCAGTCGAAACCGGCGACGCCGACGAAGACGCCGAGGCTTTCACTGATCGGGAAATTGTCGGCGAAGGCCATCAGACGGGGCGGCAGACCGCGACGGGAATGGTGGCGAGTACAACTTGCGGCGACGCGATACCGAACAGGTAGGCGCGGGCGGCGTCAAGAAACTGTTGGATGCGGATGTCGTTCACGATGTCGTTTTCCTTGAATGGGTTCTGCGTTTGATGCATGACCGCAATTCTAGGGGCGACACACGCTGCCGTCTGTTGGAGGACGGTGGCGGGGTGGTAACCGCGCTTGATGCCGTGTGACTGACTGTAACCGGCGCTACTGCCTGGCTTTCCAGGTCAGCGTGAAGCGTGCGCCGCCGAGTGGAGCGGCATCGGCGGTCGCCGTGCCGCCATGCAGTTCGAGGACGCGGCGCGTGATTGCCAGGCCGAGCCCGTAGCCGCCGGTTGCCCGGTCGCGCGAACGGTCGAGCCGGGTAAAGGCCGAAAAGACATGTTCGCGATCCTCGGGCGGGATGCCGATGCCGTCGTCGTCCACATGGACCACGATGTTTCCGTCGGCGTCCATCGCGGTGCTGACGAGGATCTGCCGGTTCGCGTACTTGAAGGCATTGCGCAGCAGGTTGCGCAGGGCATAGGGCATCGCCTTGCGGTCGAGGTCGACCTGCAGGTTTTCCGGCAGGTTTCCGGTGTCGACCGTGATTGCCAGTTCGCGGCCGAGAAGGCGGACGGAATCGACTTCATCGGCCAGCCATTCGGCGAAATTGACACTGGAAAAGTGCGGCTCCGGCGCTTCGCGTTCGAAGCGGGCGTAGGTCAGGCTGGTGTCGATGAGGTGGTCGAGTTCGTCGAGGTCGGCCTCCATCATTGCCCACAGGCGTTCGCGTTCGGCGCGCTCGTCGGTACCGGAAAGCATTTCGAGGGCGAAGCGCATGCGCGCGATCGGCGTGCGCAGTTCGTGCGAGATGGCCGAGGAGAGTTCGCGGTGGGTGGCGATCAGCTGCTGGACGCGCTCCGCCATGCCGTTCATGGTGTCCGAGAGCGGTGCGAAGAGCTGGCTGCGGGCGGCCGGCGCGCGCGCGTCGAAATCGCCGTCGCCGAGGTCGCGGGCGGTCTGGCGCAGCGTTTCGAGATCGCGCCATACCGGGCGCACCCAGAACCACAGGGCGATGCCGAAGATGACGCCGATCAGGCTCCAGGTCAGGAGGCGCAGGCGCAGCTCGAGCGGCAGCGTCTCCTTGATCTCGGGATTGCTGCTACCGGCCAGCGGTCCGACGACGAGCACCTTGCTGCTGGTGCCGAGACGGTGGTACATGACGTCGCCGTCGTGGTCGATCGCGATGTCGCCGGCGTCGAGCTTGACTACCTGGGCCGGCGTCAGGACACGGTCGAGGGTGATGCGCTCGACGATGCCGAGGCGATAGGAGAATTTCTCGTCGAGGTCGGCGATCTTCTTTTGCCAGGCACTCCGCGGCGTGCGGTAGAGCTCGTCCTCGATCAGGGTGATGGTGCCGCGCATGAAGCGGCGCGCGTAGTCGTCGGTGATGCCGCGCTGGGCGGTCGAGATGACGAAATCGGCGGTGAAGGCGATGGCGACGAAGGAGCCCATCGCCAGCAGGTAGAAATTGAAGAACAGCCGCGACAGGCTGTAGCGGCCCCCGCGCCAGCGCGGCAGCTGGACGCGGAAGAGCGAGCGGGCAAGGCCCTGGCTGCGTTCCCCGCCGCCCTGGCCGGGGTCCGGCTCAGTTCCAGTCATGCTTGCTGAACAGGTAGCCCTTGCCGCGCACGGTCTTGATCCGGGTTGGGTTTTCCGGGTCGTCGTTCAGCTTGCGCCGCAGGCGGGAGATGCGCGCGTCGATCGAGCGGTCGAGGCCGTCGAAGCCGATGCCGCGCAATTCCTGCAGAAGGTCGTCGCGCGACAGGACGTTGCCGGCGTGGGTCGCAAGCAGCCAGAGCAGGTCGAACTCGGCGGTGGTCAGGTCGATCGGCTGGCCGGCGAGGGACGCGGTCCGCGTGGACTGGCTGATGGCGAACTGGCCGAAGGTCATTTGCTCGCTGTCGCCCGTGCTGCCTTCGCCGGCGGCCGGCAGGCGGCGAAGGAGCGCCTTGATGCGGGCGAGCAGGACGCGCGGTTGCACCGGCTTGGCGATGTAGTCGTCGGCCCCCATCTCGAGCCCGAGGATCTGGTCGAAGTCCTCGTCCCGGGCCGTCAGCATCAGGATGACGCCATGGTAGTGCGGACGCACGGCACGGCAGACCTCGAATCCGTCCTTGCCGGGAAGCATGACATCGAGAATCACCAGATCGGGACGCTCGGCGAGGATGCGTGCCTCGGCGCGGTCGCCGCGGGGCTCGATGGCGACTTCGAGGTCGTTGCGGGTCAGGTATTCGGCCGTCAGTTCGGCCAGGCGTTCGTCGTCCTCGACGAGTAGGATGCGTGTGCTCATGGGGCAATCTTAGCGGCCGGCCTTGGCCGGGTCCAGCCTGCCGGGCGGCTGGAGTAAAATATCGCCCTGTTCAAGCATCGCCGAGCCTGCCATGTTCCCGTTCCACCCAATTGAAGCCGCTCGAAGGAAAGTCCATGTTCTGGCATGACGTGCCGGCGCGCGCGTGGTTCGCGACCCTCGCGCTGGGTTGTGTCGGGTTGGTTGCCGCCGGCCTGCAGTTGCAGTTGCAGCTGAGCCTGGCCCCTTGTCCCCTGTGCATCTTCCAGCGCGTTCTCTACCTTGCGGTTGCCGTGGTTGCACTGTGCGGCGTGCTTTGGCCGTGCGCGCGCCTCGCCTGGTGGGGGCTGGTCGCCCTGCTGGGGCTGGCCGGGACCGCGGTTGCCGCCTACCAGACCTGGATGCAGGCGTATCCGCATCTGGCGCCGGCCTGTAGCCTGACCGATCCGAATGCAATCGAGCGGCTGGTGGACTGGCTGGGCACGCGCTGGCCATCGCTCTTCCTGGCGACCGGCTTTTGCACAAGCCGCGACTGGATTTTCCTCGGCCTGTCCATGGCCAACTGGTCGGTCATCGTCTTCGCCGGGATAACGGCTTACGCGCTGCTCCTCGCCGCCAGGGGGCGCTGAAAAAACAAAGGCCCGCCGGGGGCGGGCCTTGCGCGAACCGGAACGGAGCCGGTTACTTGAGCTTCACTTCCTTGTAGGCCACGTGCTTGCGGGCCTTCGGGTCGTACTTCATCATCTCCAGCTTTTCCGGCGTCGTGCGCTTGTTCTTGGAGGTGGTATAGAAGTGCCCGGTGCCAGCCGTGGATTCCAGCTTGATCTTTTCGCGACCGCCTTTAGCCATTTTTCTTATCCTTTACTGATCAGATTTCGCCGCGGGCACGCAGGTCCGCCAGAACGGCCTCGATGCCGACCTTGTCGATCGTGCGCAGGCCGGCGTTGGAAACGCGCAGGCGGACGAAGCGGTTCTCGCTCTCGACCCAGAAGCGGCGATACTGCAGGTTGGGCAGGAAGCGGCGCTTCGTTTTGTTGTTGGCGTGGGAAACATTGTTCCCGACCATCGGGCTCTTGCCCGTTACTTGGCAGACACGCGCCATGGGGTGCTCCAGAATTCGCTAGAAGAAAGCCCGTGAGTATAGCGAAAAAGTCCGTTGTGCTTCAAGCACTTTTTGCAATCAACGGCATGCCCGGGTCAGGGCGCGTCACAGCAGCCCGCGTTCCGCGAAGGAAAGTGGCGCAGCGTTGCCGGCGACGATGAAGTGGTCGAGCACCTTGATGTCGACCAGGGCCAGCGCCGACTTGAGGCTCTGCGTCAGCAGTTCGTCGGCGCGGGAAGGCTCGGCGACGCCCGAAGGGTGGTTGTGGGCGAGGATTACGGCGGCGGCGTTGCAGGCGAGCGCGGCCTTGACCACCTCGCGCGGATAGACGCTGGTCTGGGTCAATGTGCCGGTGAACAGTTCGTCGGCGCGGATCAGCCGGTTCTGTGCATCGAGCCAGAGGGCCATGAACACCTCGTGCGGGCGGGTGGCGAGCTTGAGGCGCAGCCAGTCGCGCACCTTGCCCGGGGCGGAGAAGATGGTCTCGCGGGTGGTCATGTCCTGTGCCAGCGCCCGCCGCGCCAGCTCGAAACTGGCCTTGAGCTGCGCCGCCTTGGCCGTGCCGATGCCGGGAACGCGGGCCATCTCGGCGAGCGGTGCCTCGGCCAGCCGCGCGAGGCTGCCGTCGAAGGCGGAAATCAGGTCGCGGGCGAGGTCGACCGCGCTCTTGCCGCGCACGCCGATGCGCAGGTAGATCGCGAGCAATTCGGCGTCGGAGAGGGCTTCGGGGCCGAGCGCGAGGAGGCGTTCGCGCGGACGCTCGCCTTCCGGCCAGTCGCTGATTGCCATGCGCTTTCCATTAGAATGGGCGGTCACGCATTCTAACGGCAAGGTCATGGAATTACAGGGAAAGCGCATCGTGCTCGGGGTCACCGGCGGCATCGCGGCGTACAAGGCGGCCGAACTGGTCCGTCTGCTCGGCAAGCAGGGCGCCGAGGTGCAGGTGGCAATGACCGAGGCGGCGATGCACTTCGTGACGCCGACGACCTTCCAGGCGCTCTCTGGCCGGCCGGTGTTCACCGACCAGTGGGATGCACGCATGCCGAATGCGATGGCGCACATCGACCTGTCGCGCCAGGCCGACTGCATCGTCGTCGCGCCGGCATCGGCCGATTTCCTCGCCCGTGCTGCGCACGGCTTCGCCGACGGCCTGCTGGCGACCATGGTGCTGGCGCGCGATTGCCCCCTGCTGGTGGCGCCAGCGATGAACCGCCAGATGTGGGAAAGCCCGGCGACGCAGCGCAACGTGGCGCAGCTTGCGGCCGACGGCGTCGCCATCCTCGGCCCCGCCTGCGGCGAGCAGGCCTGTGGCGAGGTCGGCGCCGGGCGCATGCTCGAGCCCGAGGAAATCGTCGAGGAGGTCGTCGCCTTCTTCGCACCCAAGGTGCTTGCCGGGCGCCGCGTGCTGATCACCGCCGGGCCGACCTTCGAAGCCATCGACCCGGTGCGCGGCATTACCAACCTGTCGTCGGGACGCATGGGTTACGCGGTTGCTCGTGCTGCCCGCCATGCCGGCGCCGAAGTGACCCTGGTTTCCGGCCCGGTCGGAATTCCGGCTCCGCAGGGGGTCGACCGCATCGACGTGCTGGGCGCCCTCGACATGCATGCCGCGGTGATGGCGCGGGCACAGGCTGCCGACATTTTCATCGGCGTCGCCGCGGTGGCCGACTACCGCGTCGCCAATGCCGCCGGCCACAAGCTCAAGAAGGACGAGGGTGGCATCCCGCCGGTCGAGCTCATCGAGAACCCGGACATCCTGGCCGAGGTCGCGGCGTTGACCGATGGGCCTTTCTGCGTCGGCTTCGCCGCCGAGAGCCACAACCTCGAGGAATACGCGCAGGCCAAACGGCGGCGGAAGAACATCCCGCTGATCGCCGGCAACCTGATCCAGGACGGCTTCGGCAGCGACGACAACCGGCTCGTGCTGTTCGACGACACAGGTGCGCATCCGCTGACCCCGGCCCCCAAGTCCGTCCTCGCCCGCCAGCTGGTCGAGCATATTGCCAAGCTAACAGGAGCCGCCTGATGCACCGCATCGACGTCAAGATCCTCGATCCCCGGTTGCACGACAGTCCGCCGCATTACGCCACGCCCGGCTCCGCCGGCCTCGATCTGCGCGCCTGCATCGATGCGCCGCTGGAAATCCTTCCCGGACAAACGACGCTGGTGCGCACCGGCATGGCCATCCACCTCGCCGACCCGGGCCTCGCGGCGATGATCCTGCCGCGCTCCGGCCTCGGCCACAAGCACGGCATCGTGCTCGGCAACCTGGTTGGCCTGATCGACAGCGATTACCAGGGTGAGCTGATGGTCTCGGTGTGGAACCGCGGCCAGGCTGCTTTCACGCTCAACCCGCTCGAGCGCATCGCGCAACTCGTGGTCGTGCCGGTCCTGCAGGTGGGTTTCAACGTGGTCGAGGATTTCGACGCCAGCACCCGCGGCGAGGGCGGCTTCGGCAGCACCGGCAAGGGTTAGCGCGGGGCTTTGCGGGCAACCTGGAAGAGCAGTGCCGCGGCACCGGCCCAGGCCACGATAGCCAGCCAGTCGGTGCCGGATTGCAGCGCCTGCGGGACGCCGGCCAGGGACAGCCCGATGCGGGTCAATGTGCCGACCGCCATGGCGGCGAACAGGATGGCGGTATAGCGGCCTTCCGCACCGCTTCGTCCGAACGCCGCGGAAATGCCGAAGGCGTTTGCGATAGCCACGGCCCAGGCGGCACCGGCGAGGGCGTGTGCGCTGGCGAGTACCGCAGCGCTGCCGGCTTCCGCTGCCGCCATGAGCGCCAGCGCGCCCAGCACACAGGCGGTTGCGGCGGCGCGCGCCGCTCCCAGTCGCTTGCCGATTCGGGCGGCTGGCACGAATCCCAAGGCGAAGCCTCCCCAGAAAACCGGCAGCAGCCAGGGCAAGGCTGCGACCCCGGCAACGCGTCCGATTTGTGCGGCGGCATTGAGGGCAACCTGGACCTGGAAGCCGAGGACGGCAAACACCAATCCCGCCACCAGCATGATCGTCGCCGCCGAATTGAACGGTAGCGGCGTTTCGTGCGAATCCGCGGATGCCTGCGGATTTCCCGCCAGATGTCGCTCGGCGACGACCAGACCGCCGGCGCTGGCGAGGATGGCAAGGCTGGCGGCGGCGAAGGGAAGGGCCGGGTCGAGTCCCTTGAGTTGCAGCCCCAGATAAGGCGCCAGTGCGGCCGCCGCCGCCAGGCCGACCAACTGGATGCCGGCCAGCGACGGGACCGATGCCGTGGCGCTGTAGCGTCCGAGCAGCGCGAAGGGCGGCGCGCGCAGGGCCGCCGAACTGGCCACCCAGACCAGGGTCAGTGCCAGGAAAAGGGCGCTGCCAAGCCCCGTTGCCGCCGGCATGGCCAGCATGGCAACCGACGACAGCGCGACCAGGCCCAGCAGCCAGTGGCCGACAAGGCGCAGTGCGCGGCGGGCGCGGTCCATGGCCATGCCCATCGCGAGGTCGGTGACCGCGAACACCGCCTGGTCCAGGGCCAGGATCCACGGTGTCCAGCTACGCCCGATGCCCGCGCGCTCGAGCAGTTCGGGAAGAAAGATGACGTACACCGTCCACCCGAGCGCGAAGCAGAACTGCACGACGGCAAGGTAGATGGCGATGCCACGGGGAAGGGGAGACGATGTCATGCGCCCCGGTCAGGATCGATCATCGAATTCCGGTCCGGCCGGTCTTGGGTCACGCCGCGTGCCACGCTGCAACCGGCAGGCACGTGTTCGTCGGTCTGCACGGTGGCGCATCCGGCATGGAGACGCCACCGTGCCTTCTGCTCTTGGAAAGGGCCGCCTAGTTGCCGAGCGCGGCCAGCGCGGCGGCGTAGTTCGGCTCGTCCTTGATCTCGCCGACCAGTTCGCTGTGCAGGACGCGGTTGTTTTCGTCGAGAACGACCACGGCGCGGGCGGTAACACCGACCAGCGGGCCGCTCTTGAAGGCGACGCCATAGGCTTCCATGAACCCGGCGCCGCGCATGGTCGACAGCGTCTGCACGTTGTTCAGCCCTTCGGCGCCGCAGAAGCGTGCCTGAGCGAATGGCAGGTCGGCGGAGATGCAGAGGACGACGGTGTTGGCGAGCCCGGCGGCGGCCTCGTTGAACTTGCGCGTCGACGTGGCGCAGGTCGGGGTGTCGATGCTCGGGAAGATGTTGAGGATCTTGCGCTTGCCGGCGAGGCTCGCCAGCGTGACGTCGGCGAGGTCCTTGCCGACCAGCGAAAAGGCGGGTGCGGTGGTGCCGGGTGCGGGCAGGGTGCCGGCGACTTCGACCGGGTTGCCGCCGAGGGTGACTGTTGCCATGGGGAGATCTCCTGTTGTTGGGTTTGGCGGATTCGAGCGTCAGCCCATGGCCTTGAGATGCTGGATGATCTCGCCGGCCATCGGCTGTGCGTCGCCGTAGAGCATGCGGCAATTGTCGGTGTAGAACAAGGCATTCTCGATCCCCGAGTAGCCGGTGCCCTTGCCGCGCTTCACGACGATGACGTTCTGCGCCATGTCGGCGTTCAGGATGGGCATGCCGTAGATCGGGCTCGACTTGTCGGTGCGCGCCGTCGGGTTGACCACGTCGTTGGCGCCGATGATCAGCGCAACGTCGGCCTGGGCGAACTCGCCGTTGATCTCCTCGAGGTCGAAGATCTTGTCATAGGGGACGCCAGCCTCCGCCAGCAGCACGTTCATGTGGCCCGGCATGCGCCCGGCGACCGGGTGGATGGCGAACTTCACCTCAACCCCGGCCTCCTCGAGGATGGACGTCATCTCCCAGACCTTGTGCTGCGCATGCGCCACGGCCATCCCGTAGCCCGGCACGATGATGACCTTGCTGGCGTAACGCATCATCGCCGCCGCGTCGATGGCGCCGACTTCCTTCATCGTGCCGGTGATTTCCCCGCCACCGCTGCCGCCGCCGGTCATCGGCGTGAACAGGATATTGGAGATCGGCCGGTTCATCGCCTTGGCCATCAGCTGGGTGAGCAGCGTACCGGCGGCACCGACGACGATGCCGGCGATGATCAGCGCCGGGTTGCCGAGCACGTAGCCCTCGAAGCCGACGGCGAGGCCGGTGAAGGCATTGAACAGCGAGATGACCACCGGCATGTCGGCGCCGCCGATGGGCAGCGTGACGATCAGTCCGAGGACGAGCGCGACGACGAAGAAGCCGACGATCAGTTCCGGCCGGGCCGGCGCTAGGGCAACCATGGCGATGCCGAGGGCGATGGAAGCCAGCGCCAGGACGACGTTGGCCGCATTCTGCGCCGGCAGGCGGTAGGCCTTCCTGAGGACGCCCTGCAGCTTCGCCCAGGCGACGCAGGAGCCGGTGAAGGAGACGGCACCGATCAAGGCGCCGACCACGGCGAGGATGATGGTGGTGATGGCGTGCGCCTCGCCCCGGGCGAATTCGACCGCCGCGATGGCGGCAGCGGCGCCGCCGCCCATGCCGTTGTAGATGGCGACCATCTGCGGCATGTCGGTCATCTTGACCTTCTGGCCGGAAATCCACGCCGCCGCGCCGCCGACGGCCAGCGCCAGGGCCATCAGGCCGAGGTTCTGCAAACCGGGGATCAGGAAAGTGGCGGCGATGGCGATCAGCATGCCGTAGCCGGCGATGACGATGCCGCGCCGGGCCGAGGCCGGCGAACTCATGCCCTTGAGGCCGAAGATGAAGAGCAGCGCACCGGCGAACCAGGCGCCTTGCACGTAAAGAGGCATTGCCATGTTCAGCTCTCCTTCTTCTTGAACATGGCGAGCATGCGCTCGGTGACGACGTAGCCGCCGGCGGCATTGGCCGCGCCCAGCGCGACGGCGAAGAAGCCGATGGCCTGCTGCAGCGGCGTGTCGGCCTGGCCGAGTACGATCATGGCGCCGACCACGACGACACCGTGGATGAAGTTGGAGCCGGACATCAGCGGGGTGTGCAGGATGACCGGCACCTTGGCGATGATCTCGTAGCCGGTGAAGGCGGCGAGCATGAAGATGTAGAGCGCGAGCAGGCCGTCCATCAGGCTTCTCCCATGGCTTGCTTGACCGTGGCGTGGACCGTGGCGCCATCCCTGCACAGCAGGGTGCCGGCGACGACGTCGTCGCTCCAGTCGATGTTCAGTTCGCCGTCCTTGATCCAGGGCGACAGGAAGTTGTACAGGTTCTTGGAGTACAGCTCGGAAGCATGGGTCGGCATCCGCGACGGCAGGTTGAGCGGGCCGTGGATGTTCACATCGTTGGCGACGACGTGTTCGCCCGGCTGCGTCAGTTCGCAGTTGCCGCCCGACTCGGCCGCCATGTCGACGATGATTGCACCGTATTTCATGCGCCCGACCATCTCGCGGGTGATGATGACCGGCGCCTTCTTGCCGGGGATTGCCGCCGTCGCGATGACGACGTCGGCCGCGGCGATGGCCTTGGCCAGTTTCTCGGCCTGGGCGGCCTTCTCCTCGGCGGTCAGTTCGCGCGCGTAGCCGCCGGCGCCGTCGGCCGCGACGCCGGTATCGACGAACTTGGCGCCGAGCGACTCGATCTGCTCGCGGGCCGCCGAGCGCACGTCGTAGGCTTCGACCATTGCGCCGAGGCGCTTGCAGGTGGCGATCGCTTGCAGGCCGGCAACGCCGGCGCCGATGACTAGTACGCGGGCCGGACGGATGGTGCCGGCGGCTGTGGTCAGCATCGGGAAGAACTTGGTGCAGCGGGCGGCGGCGATCAGGCCGCACTGGTAGCCGGCGCAGGAGGCCTGGCTGGACAAGGCATCCATGCTCTGGGCGCGCGAGATGCGCGGCAGCAGTTCCAGCGAAAAGGCGGTGATCCGGCGTGCGTTGAGGGCGGCCAGGCGCGCCTTGTCCTCGAAGGGCCGGAGCAGTCCGATGAGCACCGACCCCTCGGGGATGGCCGCGATTTCTTCGGGCAACGGCGGCGTCACGCGCAGGATCAGCCCGGCCGTGCCGTAGGCCTCGGGAATGCCGTCGACGAGCGTAACGCCGGCGTAGTCCGAGTCGAGGAAATGGCTTTCGGTGCCGGCGCTCTGCTCCATGCGCAGGACTGCGCCCAGCGCGGCAAATTTCTTGGCCGTTTCGGGAACCAGGGCGACCCGGTGTTCACCGGGCGCACGCTCGCGGGAAACCGCGATAGTGAGCGGCATGCTGTGATCTCCAGAGATTTTTTCGTTCGATTCTGCCCGGGGGCGGGCCGTGCGGTTAGGCGTTCCCCCCTAACCTGTCGGGCGGGCGAGCATAGCCTAAGCCGGCTGATTGCAGAAGCGCAGTTCCTGCGGGTAGGGAAAGAAATCTTCGACATGGCCGCTGCGGATCTTCTCCTGCGCATCCTGCCAGAACCCCGGCTGCAGCAGGTCCTTGTGGTGCTTCATGAAGAGCTTGCGCACCTGCGGCGAGCCGAGCAGGAAGGTGGCGAATTCCTCCGGGAAGACGTCGCCGCGATTGACCGGATACCAGACCTCGCCCGACATCTCGGTCTCGAAATCCGGTGCCGGCGGGATACTGCGGAAGTTGATGTCGGTCATGTATTCGATTTCGTCGTAGTCGTAGAAGACGACGCGGCCGTAGCGGGTGATGCCGAAGTTCTTCCACAGCATGTCGCCCGGGAAGATGTTGGCCTGGGCCAGCTCGCGGATGGCGCTGCCGTACTCGCGGATCGCGTGCTCGAGGCCGTCGACGTTGTTGCTGCGGTCCATCCGATCGAGATGGATGTTCAGCGGTTCCATGCGCCGCTCGATATACACGTGCTTGATGATCAGCTGGTCGCCGTCGATCTCGAACTTGGAAGGGGCCAGCGTGCGCAGTTCCTCGAGTACCTCTGCGTCGAAGCGGTCGAGCGGGAAAAGGACGTTGGAGAACTCCAGGGTGTCGGCCATGCGGCCGACGCGGTCGACCTGCTTGACCAGCATGAACTTGCGTTTGACCGTGGCCTGGTCCATTTCCTTCGAGCTGCCGAAGACATCCTTGATGATCTTGAAGACGTAGGGATAGGAGGGCAGCGTAAAGACGAGCATGACCAGGCCGCGGATGCCGGGAGCCATGGTGAACTGGTCTTCGGAATGGTGCAGGTGGTAGATGAGATCGCGGAAGAACATCGTCTTCCCCTGCTTGCCTAGCCCGAGCATGATGTAGATCTCCGAGCGCGGCTTGTTGGGCATGATCGAGCGCAGGAACTGGACGTAGCCCGACGGGACTTCCATGTCCGCCATGAAATAGGCGCGCGACAGGGAGAAAAGGAGGCCGATGCGCCAGGCGTCGAGCAGTATGGTGTCGAGGTAGAGGCGACCTTCGTCATCGTGGAGCACGGGTACCGCGAACGGGTACTCGGTCGCGCCGTTGATCGCCTTGCCGATGATGTAGGCCGCCTTGTTGCGGTAGAAGGGCGAGCCGAGAACCTGTATCTGGAAATTGACCTCGCGCCGCGGCATGTCCTTGACGTGCTTGAGCACGGCCCCGTACACGCGCTCGACATCACGCTCGAGGTCGGCGAAAGGTCGTTGCCAGCGGAAATCTGCAACGATGGCGCGAATCGCGCCGCGCAGGCCGTCGTCGTTGGCGTAGTAGCTGCGGTAGGTCGGGTCGCTGTCGGCCTCGAGGTTTTCGGTGGAGATGGTCGGCCGGACGAAAATGAAATCGTTGTGGAAATAGGTGCGGTGCAGGATCTTCGTCGTTACCGAATTGAAGAAGGTTTCCGCCAGCTCCGGCTGCTTGTGGTTGAGCAGCAGGCCGATGTAGAGCAGCTTGACCTGTTGCCAGGTGGCATCGTCGACGTTCTGTGCATCGAACTCGTGCTTGAGGCGCACGACACATTCATCGACGCGGTCATCGTAGAAGCGGATGCGCTCCTTGACCGCCTTGTGCACGCCCAGCCAGTCGGCGTTCTCGAAGCGCGTTTTTGCGTCGCGGCAGGTCTGGCGGAACAGGGTGTAGTGCTTGTTGAAGCCCTGGATCATCGCCAGGGCGATCTGGTGGGCGTTGGTGCCGTACAGGCCGACCGAAATTTTCATCGGTTTCTCTCCGCGTTCTGCAGCCAATCTTAGCATTGCAGCATGGCAATTGCCCCGCCGGGAGCGCCCGGTACTTTGTAAGCGTGATGCAAGCGGAGGTGTGTAAAATTATAGGTTTCCGATCAAACCAACCGAGGGGGTAGCATGGCCGAAGGCAAGTCGAAGATCATTTACACGCTCACGGACGAGGCGCCGCTGCTGGCGACCTGCGCATTCCTGCCGATCATCCGTACCTTTACCGGGCCGGCCGGCATCGAGATCGAGAAGGCCGACATTTCCGTGTCCGCCCGCGTGCTGGCCGAGTTTTCCGACTATCTGCCCGATGACCAGAAGGTGCCCAATACACTGGCCGAACTGGGCAAGAAGTGCCTGCTGCCTGAAACCAACATCATCAAGCTGCCGAACATTTCGGCTTCGGTCGCCCAGCTCAAGGCCTGCGTCAAGGAACTGCAGGAGAAGGGCTACGCGATCCCCGACTATCCCGAATCCGCCCACACCGAGGAAGAGAAGGCGCTCAAGGCCCGCTTCGGCAAATGCCTCGGTTCGGCCGTCAATCCGGTCCTGCGCGAGGGCAACTCCGACCGCCGCGCGCCCGGTGCCGTCAAGAACTACGCGAAGAAGCACCCCCATTCCATGGGCGAATGGAAGCAGTGGTCGCAGACCCACGTCTCGCACATGCACGGCGGCGACTTCTACCACGGCGAAAAGTCGATGACCCTCGACAAGGCACGCGACGTGCGCATGGAACTGATCGCCAAGGGCGGCAAGATCAGCGTGCTCAAGCCGAAGGTTTCCCTGCAGGCCGGCGAGATCATCGACTCGATGTTCATGAGCAAGAAGGCGCTGTGCGACTTCTACGAGCGCGAGCTGAACGATTGCCGCGAGGCCGGCATCCTCTTCTCGCTGCACGTCAAGGCGACGATGATGAAGGTCTCGCACCCGATCGTCTTCGGCCACTGCGTCAAGATCTACTACAAGGAAGCCTTCGAGAAGCACGGCAAGACCTTCGACGAACTGGGCATCAACGTCAATAACGGCATGGTCGACCTCTACGACAAGATCAAGAACCTGCCGGAATCGAAGCGCGACGAGATCATCCGCGACCTGCACGCCTGCCAGGAACACCGTCCGCGTCTGGCCATGGTCGATTCGGCCAAGGGCATCACCAATTTCCACTCCCCGAACGACATCATCGTCGACGCCTCGATGCCGGCGATGATCCGCCAGGGCGGCAAGATGTGGGGCGCCGACGGCAAGCAGTACGACAGCAAGTGCGTCATGCCGGAATCGACCTTCGCCCGCATCTACCAGGAGATGATCAGCTTCTGCAAGTGGCACGGCAACTTCGATCCGCGCACCATGGGCACCGTGCCGAACGTCGGCCTCATGGCCCAGCAGGCCGAGGAGTACGGCTCGCACGACAAGACCTTCGAGATCGCAGAGGACGGCATCGCCAACATCGTCGATATCGCCACCGGTGAAGTGCTGCTTACGCAGAACGTCGAAGCCGGTGACATCTGGCGCATGTGCCAGGTCAAGGACGCACCGATCCGCGACTGGGTCAAGCTGGCCGTCACCCGCGCCCGCAATTCCGGGATGCCGGCGATCTTCTGGCTCGATCCCTATCGTCCGCACGAAGCCGAGCTGATCAAGAAGGTCAAGGTGTACCTGAAGGATCACGACGCCAGCGGCCTCGACATCCAGATCATGAGCCAGGTCCGCGCCATGCGCTTCACGCTTGAGCGTGTCGCCCGCGGCCTCGACACCATCTCGGTGACCGGCAACATCCTGCGCGACTACCTGACCGACCTGTTCCCGATCATGGAACTGGGCACCTCGGCAAAGATGCTGTCCATCGTCCCGCTGATGAACGGCGGCGGCATGTACGAAACCGGTGCCGGTGGCTCGGCCCCGAAGCACGTGCAGCAACTGGTGCAGGAAAACCACCTGCGCTGGGATTCGCTGGGCGAATTCCTCGCCCTTGCCGTCTCGCTGGAAGAGCAGGGCATCAAGGACGGCAACAAGCGCGCCATCCTGCTCGCCAAGACGCTCGATGCCGCCACCGGCAAGCTGCTCGACAACAACAAGTCGCCGTCGCCGAAGACCGGCGAGCTCGACAACCGCGGCTCGCAGTTCTATCTTGCCATGTATTGGGCGCAGGAACTCGCGGCACAGAAGGAAGACGCCGAGCTGGCGGCCCACTTCGCCAAGCTGGCCAAGACCCTGACGGCCAACGAAGCGCAGATCGTCGCCGAGCTGAAGACGGTTCAGGGCAAGCCGATCGATATCGGTGGCTACTACAAGGCCGATTCCGAGAAGTGCAAGGCGGTCATGCGTCCCAGCCCGACCCTGAACACGGCGCTCGCGGCACTACGCGCCTGACGTCGCGGATCCGGATGGCCCGGCAGGCCCGAGAAGGGTTTGCCGGGCTTTTTCGTTAACGCCGCCGATGTGGCGGACGACTGACACCCACCCTGCTTTTCCCTCATAATGGCCCTTGCTGCAAGGCATGGCCTGCCGCGGGAGGCGGCAGAGCCCGGGATCGTCCGATAACAACTCAGGAGAGTGGATATGGCATCGCACATCAAGGTTCCGCAAGGTGGTTCGAAAATCGTCCCGGGGCAGGCGATCCCGGACAACCCGATCATCCCGTTCATCGAAGGCGACGGCATCGGCATCGACATCACGCCGGTGATGATCAAGGTCATCGATGCGGCAGTCGCCAATGCCTACGGCGGCAAGAAGAAGATCCACTGGATGGAGGTCTATGCCGGCGAGAAATCGACCCGCATCTACGGCCCGGACGAATGGCTGCCGAAGGAAACCTTCGATGCGCTCAAGGAATACTCGGTGTCGATCAAGGGACCGATGACGACGCCGGTCGGCGGCGGCATCCGCTCGCTGAACGTCGCGCTGCGCCAGGAGCTCGACCTCTACCAGTGCGTCCGTCCGGTGCAGTATTTCAAGGGCGTGCCGTCGCCGCTCAAGCACCCGGAACTGACCAACATGGTCATCTTCCGCGAGAACACCGAGGACATCTACGCCGGCGTCGAGTGGGCGGCCAATACCGAGCAGGTGAAGAAGGTGGTCGATTTCCTGCAGAAGGAAATGGGCGTCAGGAAGATCCGCTTCCCGGAATCATCCGGCATCGGCATCAAGCCGGTGTCGATCGAAGGGACGCAGCGTCTGGTCCGTGCCGCGATCCGCTATGCGATCGACAACGACCGCAAGTCGGTGACGATCGTGCACAAGGGCAACATCATGAAATTCACCGAAGGCCTCTTCCGTGACACTGCCTACAAGCTGGCGCAGGAGGAGTTCGGCGCCCAGCCGATCGACGGGGGCCCGTGGTGCCATTTCACCAACCCTAAGAGCGGCCGCGAGATCACCATCAAGGACTCCATCGCCGATGCCTTCCTGCAGCAGATCCTGCTCCGTCCGGCGGAATACGACGTGATTGCGACCACCAACCTGAACGGCGACTACATCTCCGACGCGCTGGCCGCGCAGGTCGGTGGCATCGGTATCGCCCCGGGCGCCAATATCTCCGACCAGTATGCCTGCTTCGAGGCAACGCACGGAACAGCCCCGAAGTATGCCGGCCTCGACAAGGTCAACCCGGGCTCGCTGATCCTCTCCGCCGAGATGATGCTGCGCCACCTCGGCTGGAAGGAAGCGGCAACCCTGGTCATCAAGGCGATGGAAGCCGCCATCGGCGACAAGGTCGTGACCTACGACTTCGCCCGTCTGATGGAAGGGGCGACCGAGGTGTCGTGTTCCGAGTTCGGCGACGCGATGATCGCGCGCATGTGAACCTCCGTCTCTTGTGATTGAGCGAGCCCTCCGCGCGGGGGGCTCTTTCCCCGGTCATCCGTTTGAACCACCAACCGATCGCTGTCTTCGACTCGGGCCTCGGCGGCCTGACCGTCTTGCATGCCTTGCGCGGTCGACTGCCGCACGAGGACTTTTTCTATTTCGCCGATACCCGCTTCCTCCCATACGGCGACCGGCCGGAGTCCTTCCTGCGCGAACGCGGCGTCGCCATAGCCCATGCGCTGGCGGCGCGCGGGTCCAAGGCGCTGGTGGTGGCGTGCAATACGGCAACCGCTGCGGCAGCTGAGGCCATCCGCGCCGCCACACACATCCCGGTCGTCGCGCTCGAGCCGGGGGTCAAGCCGGCCGTGGCACTGACCCGGTCCGGCGTCGTCGGCGTGCTGGCGACGACGCGTACGCTGGAAAGCGAACGTTTCCGCCGCCTTGTCGCGGAACACGGCAACGGCCGCCGGGTGTTGGCCCAGCCCTGCCCGGGGCTGGCCGAGGCGATCGAGAACGACGGTGCCGAAAGCGCGCAGGCGGCCGCACTGCTGGACGATTACGTGGCGCCGCTGGCGGCTGCCGGCGCCGATGTCGTGGTACTCGGCTGCACGCACTACCCGTGGGTTGCGGAAGCGATTGCCCGGCGCATGCCGCCCGGCACGACCCTGCTCGATACCGGCGAAGCGGTGGCACGCCAACTCGAACGCCTGCTCGCGGCCGGCAACCTGCTGGGAGGGTCGGGACGCCTGAGCGTGGCGACCAGCGGTGCGCCGGCGGCCGTCGCTGCCACGGTCGACCGCCTGTGGGGCCGGCATTTGCCCGTCGACCACTGGGAGCCCTGAGATGAGCGAAGCACCGAAACCCCTGTCCGGCCTCAAGGTGGTCGAGCTCGGCACGCTGATCGCCGGCCCGTTCTGCGCCCGTATCCTGGCCGAGTTCGGCGCCGAGGTCGTCAAGGTCGAGTCGCCCGATGGCGGCGATCCGTTGCGCAAGTGGCGCAAGCTGTACGAAGGCACTTCCCTCTGGTGGTATGTGCAGGCGCGCAACAAGCAATCGGTGACCGCCAATCTCAAGCACCCGGAAGGCCGCGAGTTCGTCCGTCGCCTGATCGCCGGGGCAGACATCCTGGTCGAGAATTTCCGTCCCGGTGTTCTGGAGAAGCTCGGGCTCGGCTGGGAAGCGCTCAGGGCGGACAATCCCGGGCTGGTCATGGTGCGCCTTTCCGGGTTCGGGCAGACGGGGCCGTACAAGGACCAGCCGGGCTTCGGCGCGGTCGGCGAATCGATGGGCGCCTTGCGCTACGGGACCGGTTTTCCCGACCGGCCGCCGGTGCGCACCGGCATCTCCATCGGCGACTCGATCGCCGCCTTGTGGGGCGCCGTCGGCGCCCTGATGGCGCTGCGCCACCGGGAGGTCAACGGCGGCGCCGGGCAGGTGGTCGATGTCGCGCTCTACGAGGCGGTGTTCGCGATGATGGAATCGCTGGTGCCGGAATTCGATGTCTTCGGTTTCGTGCGCGAGCGTACAGGCAACATCATGCCCGGCATCACGCCGTCGAATACGCACACCACGCGCGATGGCAAGCACATCACGATCGGCGCCAACGGCGACGCGATTTTCCGCCGCTTCATGCACACCATCGGACGCGACGACCTCGCCAACGATCCGACGCTGGCCGACAATGCCGGGCGCGATGCCCGCCGCGACGAGATTTACGCGCTGATCGATGCCTGGTGCCGCGAGCACGACGAGGCTGAAGTGCTGCAACTGCTGGCCGCCGCCGAGGTTCCTTCGTCGCGCGTCTATTCGGCGGTCGACATGTTCGCCGACCCGCAATTCCTTGCGCGCGAAATGCTCCTCTCGGCGCGCCTGCCGGACGGCACAGCCTGTCGCATGCCGGGCATCGTCCCCAAGCTGTCGCTGACGCCGGGCAGCGCCGATTCGATCGGCCCCGACCTGGGCGCGCATACCGACGCGGTACTGGCCGGGCTTGGCTACGATGCGGAGGGCATCGCGGCGCTGCGCGCGGCCGGTGCGGTCTGATTCAGCGCAGGCGGAAGCGGACCGGCAGCAGGGCTTCGCGGGGTGCGTCGGCCGGCAGCGACTTCAACGAGCGGACCGCGCGCAGCGCCGCCTCGTCGAGCAGACGGTGGCCGCTGCTCTCCTCCAGACGGGCGGCGACGACCTGGCCCGACGGCGCGATGACGATGAGGACGAGCGCTTCGCCTTCGAGCCCGCGTGCAATCGCTTCGGGCGGGTAGAACTGGCCGGCATCGTTGAGCTTTTCGAGGTGGCGCCGAACCGTTTGCGTCCAGTTCGTTGCCTTCGGTGCTGGCTTGTCTCGCGGCTTTTCCGCAGCGGGTTTTGGCTTCGGCGCCGCCGGGGAGGTTGCGGGTTCGGGCATTTCCAGTGGTGGCGGCGGGGCCGGGACCGGCGGCGGGGTAGGTTCACGCAGCCGGGCCAGCAATGGTGGCGCTATCGGCTCTGCCGGTTCGCGCACGGCCAGCCCGTCGGCCAGGAATGGCAAGGCGTGCAGCGCGAGCGACAATGCCAAGGCGGCCAGCAGCCGGTAATCGGTCCGGGTCATGAGAAAATGCAGGCTGGCCGGCAAGGGGTGGAGCGTCGATGAAGGCGGTTTGGGCAAGGCAACTGGGCGCAATGATAATCGGGATGGCGCTCGCCTGGCCGGCGGCAGCGCAATTCTGGTCGCGCGATCCGGCGGCGCTGCCGACCCCGACGGCCTTCGTCAATGCGCTGGAACTCGGCGACATCGCGCAAGCCCGCGCGTGGCTGGATGCCGGGCTGCCGCCCGACTTCATGGGCAGCCGCACCGGCAGCGGCCTGATGATCGGTGCCTGGGAGGGCAATATCGACCTGATGCGCCTGTTCATCTCGCGCGGTGCCGACATCAACCGCCTCAACGGCAACGGCGAATCCGCCCTGATCCTGGCGGCCTGGCGTGGGCACCTCCCGGCAGTCAAGTGGCTGATCGAGCGGGGTGCGCGCATCAATCCGCCGCCGCGCCAGTGGTCGCCGCTGCACTATGCGGTGTTCGCCGGCCACCGCGAGATTGCCGAATATCTGCTCGGCGAGGGGGCCGACATCAATGCCCTCAGCACCAACGGTTCCAGCGTCCTGATGATGGCGGTGTACGAAGGCCGCGAGGACATGGCCCGCCTGCTGCTCGAACGCGGGGCCGGCACCGGCGCCCGCAATGACTACGGCGACGGGGCGCTGGAATGGGCGATGCGCTACAACCACCTCAACATTGCGCGCCTCGTCACCGATTCCGACCAGTACGCGGCGGCCGTCAGCCAGCCGAAGGAGATCTGGGGCGAGCCGCAGCGCTCGCTGCGCATGTCGAAGGAACTCGAGGAGCTGATCGACATGCGGGAAAAGCTGGTCGAACGCGGCCAGCCGACCGAGGCGATCGACCGCCGCATCGCTTCCGAACGGGCGCGGCTGATGCGCACGGCCAGCGAGCGTCCGGTCGGACCGGCGCGGGCGGTCACGCTGGAGATCACGGCCAGCCGCAAGGCGCCGCAGGATCAGTCGGCGCGCATTGTCGACGACGGGCGCAAGCCCGCTGCGGCGAAAAAGACGCCGGACAAGCCGGCCAAGGGCAAGGAAAAGAAAAAGTAGGCCGGTCAGTCGACCGACATGACCGCCTTGACGAGCTCGGCCAGGGTGCGTACGCCCATTTTCTCCATGACGCGGGCACGATGGGCTTCGACCGTCTTCATGCTGATGTCGAGTTCGTCGGCGATCTGCTTGTTGAGGCGGCCGGCGACGACCAGTTTCATCACCTCACGCTCGCGCTGGGTGAGTTGCTCCAGGCGGCTGGCGATGGCGTGGTCACGCTGCTGGCGCGCAGCGATCTCCTTTTCAAGGGCGAGCGCGCGCTCGATGCGTTCGAGCAGGTCCTCGTCGTTGAAGGGCTTCTCGATGAAATCGCAGGCGCCGCGTTGCAGGGCGCTGACTGCCATCGGTACGTCGCCGTGGCCGGTGACGAAGATGATCGGCAGGTGCGAGCCGATGCTGTCCAGTTTTTCCTGCAGTTCGAGGCCGCTCATCTCGGGCATGCGCACGTCGAGGACGATGCAGCCGCGCAGGCTGCTGCGCCAGGCGGCGAGGAAGGCACCGGCGGAGTCGTAGCAGGCGACCTTGTAGCCTTCGGCCTCGAGCAGCCAGGACATCGAGTCGCGCATGGCCTCGTCGTCGTCGACGACATGGACGATCTGTTCCGGCGTCTTCATGCATCCTCCTCGATCGGTACGGTGAAACGGAAGGCGGTGCCTCCTTCGTGGCGGGGTTCGGCCCACAGCCGGCCCTGGTGGAACTCGATGATGGAGCGGCAGATGGCCAGCCCGATGCCCATGCCCTCGGGCTTGGTCGTGTAGAAGGGGGCGAATATCTTTTCCATGTCGCTTTCGTTGAGGCCGTGGCCGTTGTCGCTTACGGCGACCTCGATCATGCGTTCATCGACCTGGCGTGCCTGAATGAGCAGGCGGCGCCGTTCGAAGGGTACATCGCTCATCGCTTCGATGCCATTCTTGACGAGGTTGAGCAGCACCTGCTCGATCATGATGCGGTCGACCACGACATTGGGCAGGTTTTCGGGAATGTCCAGGATGATCTGCGTTCCGCTGCGTTGCGCCTCGATATCGGCAAAGGCGCGGGCTTCATCGACCAGGGCGCCGACCGCGATCGGCCAGCGGACGGGATCGCTTTTCTTCACCATGTCGCGCATGCGGCGGATGATCTTGCCGGCCCGTTCGGCCTGGTCGGAAGCCTTCTGCATGGCGGCCAGCAGGTCGTCGATCCGGTAGTTGCCGGCCTGCATGCGCTTGACGCAGCCGGCGCAGTAGTTGGCGATGGCCGATAGCGGCTGGTTTAGCTCGTGCGCCAGCGACGAGGCCATCTCGCCCATGGTGATCAGGCGCGAGGTCTGCTCGAGGCGCTTCTGCTGCTGCAGGTTGACCTCGTCGATGTGTTTGCGGTCGGTGATGTCCGCGGCAACCTGGACGCGCACCGTGCGCCCGTCGACCCAGCGGATTGCCCGCTCGTGCAGGTGGTACCAGTGTCCTGACAGCGCGTGCTGCAGCTCGCCGTCAAAGAGGTCGCAAGGGAGCGATTCGGAGCCGATGTCACGGATGTCGCGCAGGAGCGAGTCCGGGTGTGGCCGGCAGTTGGCCGTCACCAGTGCGGCATCGCGGCCGACGGCGTCATGGCCGAAGATGTTGCGGAAGGCGCGGTTGGCGAAGAGAATCTCGCCGCTTGTGGCGTCGGCGACGTGCACTGCCGAATCGAGCCCGTCGATCACGGTCACGAAGCGCTCGTGCGCCCGCTCCAGCTCGACGCGCGCCCGCTTGGGCTCGGTGATGTCGTTCATCGACGCCATCCAGCCGATCTGCTGGCCGTCGGTATCGATCAGCGGTGAAAAGTAGAGGCGCACATCGAAGCGTTCGCCGCTCTTGCGCATGATGCGCATCTCGTAGCCGCTTGCCGGGGCCTTGCCGGCAAGGGCGGTATCGATGTTGTGCTGCAGCCGTTCGAACTCCTCGGGCGGCCAGTAGGGGTAGGGCGGCTTGACGCCGACCAGCTCGCCTTCGTCGAAACCGGTCATGCGACAGAAGGCGGCATTGACGAAGGTGATCCTTCCCTCGAGGTCGATGGCGCGCAATCCGGTGATCAGCGACTGCGACATCGCCTGGCGGAAGGCGTAGGCGGCGCGCAGCTGCTCCTCGGTTTCGGCGCGCCGGCGGGCGTGGCGACGCAGCTGGACCAGCGTGGCGGCGGCGACCAGGGTCAGGAAGGTGATCATAGCTGCCGGCAGGATGAGCAGCCAGCGCCCGCCGCTGCGGTAGGCGACGATATTGAGGCCGAGCGAGTTGCCGGGCAGCTCGAGGCTGATGCGTCCGGAGAGGTCGCGCTCGGTCGGCGTCACCGAGGTATTGCTCAGTACCTCGCGGTTATCCGCGTCGACCAGCGTCAGGCTGTAACGGGCGGTGAAAACCGTGGGCAGGGTCGCGCGCAGCAGTGCCTCAAGGGACTGGACGGCGATGAAGGCGCCGAGGTCGCTGCTGCCGCGCTGTACCGGCAGGATGAGATCGTTGGCGCGACGCTGGCTGCCGGCCGCGTAGGCGGGCGACCACAACTCGCGCCGGATGCGCAGCGCCTCCTCGAGCGCGGCGAGGCGGCCGCCGGTCAGCTGTTCGCCGACGAAAGTCGCGGTTGACTCGTTGGGGGCCACCCACTCGACCTTGCCCTCGGTATTGACCCAGACGATGGCCAGGATTTCCGGATTGTCGCGGCTGTAGCGGCTGGCGCGGACCTGGAAGGACTCGTATTCAAGATGGCGGAATTCCTGGTCGCGGGCGAGTTCCTCCAGGAAGTCCTGGTGGGCGTGCAGGCGGCTCTCGATCGTGCGCTCGGCCCAGTGCAGGTCGGCCTCGAGCGCCGAGCGGGCAGTGTCGAGTTCGCGCCATTGCAGCAGCGCGGTGACGACGAGCATGGCCAGTGCGAAGACACCGATCGCGACATAGGGCGCGAGCCACAGCCAGGGCTGGCGCGGCGGCGCGGGCGGGGGGCGGACGAACATGCCCAGATTCTTCGCCCGCTGACGCCGGCGGACCATTGGTGCTTACCCTAACCAGCCGGCGAAAGCCGGCACCAGGAGGGCGGTAAGCACCCCGTTGAGGCCCATCGCCAGCGCCGCGAAGGCACCAGCCTCTTCGCTGACCTGGAAGGCGCGGGCAGTGCCGATGCCGTGCGAGGCGATTCCGATCGCAAAGCCTCGAATGGCCGGGTCGCGCAGCCGCAGCGCGTCGAACAGCCAGCGTGCGCCGACTGCGCCGAGGATGCCGGTGACGATGACCAGCACCGCGGTCAGCGACGGAATGCCGCCGATGCGCTCGGCGATTCCCATGGCAATCGGTGTCGTCACCGACTTGGGCGCGAGCGAGAGCTGCGTCGGCAGCGAAGCGCCGAACAGCCGGGCGACGAGGACCGCGGATAGCGCTGCCGTGATGCAACCGGAGACGAGGCCGGCCAGCACCGGCAGCAGCATCGCACGGACGCGCCGGAACTGCGTGTAGAGCGGTACCGCGAGCGCCACCGTCGCCGGGCCGAGGAGGAAATGCACGAACTGGGCGCCGGCGAAATAGCTTTCGTAGGCGGTCCCGGTCGCCGTCAGCAACAGCACCAGTACGGCGACGGCGATCAGCACCGGGTTGGCGAGCGGATTCATGCCGCTGCGCCGGTAGAGCCAGAAAGCGCCCTGGTAGGCGAGCAGCGTGACCGTCAGCCCGAGCAGGGGCGAGGCGGCGAGGTAGACCCAGAGCTGGCCGAGTTGCGGGTTCATGGTGCTTCCCCGGCGGCGCGGTCGCGCAGGCACAGTTTCATCACCAGTGCCGTCACCGCCAGCGTCGCGGCGGTGCTGACGAAAAGCGAGAGGAGCAGCGGCAGCCATTCATCGGCGACGCGGTGGAGGTGCGCCATGATCCCGGTGCCGGCCGGGACGAAAAGCAGCGACAGGTGTTGCAGCAGGCCATGGCTGGTGCCCTGCAGTTCGTGCCCCGGGCCGCCGCGCAGCATCAGCGCGATGAACAGCAGGAGCATGCCGATCACCGGGCCGGGAACCGGCAGGCCGAGGCTGCGGGTGACGATTTCGCCGGCGAGCTGGAGTGCGAGCAGGGTAGTGAGCGACGCGCGCATGGTCTTCCTCCAAAGAAAAAGCGGCGGCGGGAACTCCCGCGCGCCGCTCCGGTTTTTGCCCTTTTCCGGGCGTCGACCGCGACAGCCTTATGCCATCGCTTCGTACAGTGGCAGGGTCAGGAACTCCGGGTAGTCCGGGGTCAGCGACATGCGGTCGAAGATGCCGGCAGCCTGGTCGTAGGAGGCGGTGTCTTCGCCCTGGCCGGTGACTGTGGCCTTAACCTTGGCCAGTTCCTCGGCGATCATCGGGCGGACCATCTCGACGGTGACCTTGCGGCCGTCGTCGAGGATGCCCTTCGGCGAGACAACCCACTGCCACACCTGCGAGCGGGAGATTTCGGCGGTGGCCGCGTCTTCCATCAGGTTGTGGATGGGCACGCAGCCATTGCCGGCCAACCAGGAACCGAGGTAGTGGATGCCGACGTTGATGTTGTTGCGCAGGCCGGCTTCGGTGATCGGCGTGGTCGGGCGGAAGTCGAGCCACTGCTGCGGACCAAACGTGCCTTCGACCTGCTTCTCGAACTGGTTCGGCTTGTTGCCCAGCACCTTGACGAATTCTTCCATGGCGATCGGCACCAGGCCCGGGTGGGCCACCCAGCCCCCGTCGAAGCCGTCGTTGGCATCGCGCGTCTTGTCGTGGCGGATGCCGGCCAGGGCCTTTTCGTTGGCCACCGGGTCGTTCTTGATCGGGATCAGGGCCGACATGCCGCCCATGGCCGGGGCGCCGCGCTTGTGGCAGGCCTGCACTAGGGCCAGGGCGTAGGAGCGCATGAACGGCACTTCCATGGTGATGGCGCCGCGCTGGGCCAGGCAGAAGTCCTTGTTCTTCTTGAATTTCTTGATGCAGGAGAAGATGTAGTCCCAGCGCCCGGCGTTCAGTCCGGCAGAGTGGTTGCGCAACTCGTAGAGGATTTCTTCCATCTCAAAGGTGGCGAGGATAGTCTCGACCAGCACGGTCGCCTTGATCGTTCCCTGCGGCAGGCCGACGAGGTCCTGGGCCATGACGAAGGCGTCGTTCCACAGGCGGGCCTCGAGGTGGCTCTCCATCTTCGGCAGGTAGTAGAACGGGCCGGCGCCGCGGGCGACCTGCTCCTTGGCGTTGTGGAAGAAGACCAAGCCGAAGTCGAACAGGCCGCCGGAAACACGCTGGCCGTCAACCAGCACGTGCTTTTCATCGAGGTGCCAGCCGCGCGGACGGATCTGCAGGGTGGCGATCTTGTCGTTGAGCTTGTATTCCTTGCCGGCTTCGTTGGTGAAGGACAGTTCGCGGCGGATGGCCTTGTACAGGTTGACCTGGCCTTGGATCTGGTTGTCCCAGTTCGGCGAGTTGGAGTCCTCGAAGTCTGCCATGTAGGAGTCGGCGCCCGAGTTGAAGGCGTTGATGATCATCTTGGCCTCGACCGGACCGGTGATTTCAACGCGGCGGCACTGCAGGGCGGCCGGCACCGGGGCGACCTTCCAGTCGCCGCTGCGGACGTGGGCGGTCTCCGCCAGGAAGTCCGGCATTTCGCCGGCGTCGATGCGCGCCTGGCGGGCGACGCGCGCCTTGAGCAGTTCCTGGCGGCGGGCTTCGAAGGCGCGGTGCAGCCTGGCGACGAATTCGAGGGCCTCGGTAGTCAGGATGGATTCGTATTGCGGCTGGATGGGGGCGGTGATTTGCAAGCCGGCGGGCAGGTTCAGGGCCATGCGGTTCTCCTCGGAGGGGGTTGTTGGAATGCTGCGACGGAACGGATTCTAGGAGCTATTGATCGAGGGAAAAATAGGTCTAGAATCACTTCATTTTGTACAAAAAGTATTGAATGGATCGCCTCAAGCAGATTGAAGCCTTCGCCTGTGTCGCAACGCGCGCCGAGGGGGTGACGCCGGCCATCATCGGTCGCCGGCTGGATGCGCTCGAGGCGCGCCTGGGTGTGCGCCTGATGCTGCGCACCACGCGGCGATTGACCCTGACCTTCGAGGGGCAGGCCTTCCTGGAAGACTGCCAGAGACTGCTCGACGATCTCGCCAACGCCGAGGCCGCGGTGTCGCTCGGCGGCCTCAGGGCAGGCGGCTACCTCAAACTGTCGGCCCCGGCCGGTTTCGGCCGCCAGCACGTTGCCCCGCTGGTCGGCGACTTCATGACCGCCAACCCGGAGGTGCGCGTCAACCTCAACCTGAGCGACCGCCTCGTCGACCTGATCAACGAGAACATCGACTGCGCCATCCGCATCGGCGAGTTGACCGATTCCAGCCTGGTCAGCGTCCGCCTGGGCGAGATGCGCCGCATGGTCGTCGCCAGCCCCGCCTACCTGGTCGAGCACGGTGTCCCGCGCACGCCCGACGACCTTGCGCGCCACAATTGCCTGTCGCTGGGCCAGCAGCGTGGCTGGGTGTTTCGCAACCCGGACTCCGGCGAAGTCGACACGATCAAGGTCGGCGGGCCCTTCGAATGCAACGATGGTGCCGTCCTGCACGAATGGGCGCTCGCCGGCCGCGGCCTCGCCTGGCGCTCGCTGTGGGAAGTTGGCCGCGACTTGAAGGAAGGCCGGCTGACCTCGGTGCTCGACGCCTGGCAGGCGCCGCCGATGGGCATTTACGCCGTCTTCCCGCAGCGCCGCCACCTGCCGCTGCGTGTGCGTCTGTTCATCGACCTGCTCAAGGAAAACTACGGGCGTCCGAGCTACTGGGAACTGCGGTGAAAGTGCCGACCTACCGCGTCCTCGGCATCCTTTCGGTCGCCCTTGGCGCGCTCGGTGCCGTGCTGCCGCTGCTGCCGACGACGCCCTTTCTTCTCCTCGCCGCCTGGTTTTTCGCCCGTTCGCACCCGGAGTGGGAGGCGAAACTGCTCGCCCATCCGCGCTGGGGTCCGGCCATCCTGGCCTGGCGCGACCACCGTGCCATCCCGCTTGTCGCCAAGCGGCTGGCGACGGTCCTGCTGGCGATCAGCGCGATCAGCGGCTTTCTGGCCCTGGACGCGCCCTGGCGCTACGTGCCGGCGGCGGTCGCTGTCGTGGTGCTCGGGTGGATGTGGACGCGGCCGTCGCGCTGAGCCCGTCCGTCGTAAACGGATTTCTGGCGGCGGCCGGTCAGGCAGCCTTGTCCCGCGGCCGTCCGAGCGGGAAATTCGCGATCGGCTCGGGGCGTCCGAAGAGGTAGCCCTGGTAGCCCTCGCAGCCGAGCGCGATGAGGACCTTCCACTGGTCGGCAGTCTCGACACCTTCGGCGAGCACCTCGAAGCCGAAGGTCCGCCCGAGGCCGATGATGGCCTCGGTGATGGCGGCGTCGTTGGGATTGCTGCCGATGTCATTGACGAAGCTGCGGTCGATCTTGACCTGGTCCAGGGGCAGGCGCTTCAGATAACTGAGCGACGAGTAGCCGGTGCCGAAGTCGTCCAGGGAGAGACCGATGCCGAGTTCGCGCTTGAGATGATCCATGCGCCCGGCGGCATGCTCGATGTCCTCGAGCAGCAGCGATTCGGTGATTTCCAGCTTCAGCCGTGAGGGCGGGGCGCCGCTTGCGGCCAGCGCAGCGGCCACCCTGTCGACGAAGCGTTCGTCGCGGAACTGCAAGGGGCTGACATTCACCGCGATCGTCAGTTCGGCGGTTTCGGGATCTACCTGCCAGGCGACCAGTTGCCGGCACGCTTCCTCGATGATCCACTGGCCGATCTCTAGGATCAGCCGGGTGTCTTCGGCAATGCCGATGAACTCACCGGGCGCGACCAGGCCGCGCGTCGGATGGCGCCAGCGGATGAGTGCCTCGGCCCCGCGGATGCGGCCGGCGAGGTCGACCTGGGGCTGGTAGGCGAGAACGAACTGGCCGGCGTGCACGGCCTCGCGCAGTTCGCGCTCAAGCACGGCGCGTTGCTCGACTTCGATCTGCATCTTCGGGTCGAAGAAGCAGAGCGCGTTGCGCCCCGCCGCCTTGGCCTTGTACATCGCCATGTCTGCGGCCTTGAGCAGGTTTTCGACCGTGCTGCCCTGGTCGCGGAAGGGGATGGCGCCGATGCTCGCCGTACAGTGATGGCGCAGGGTGCCGAATTCGTAAGGTGTGGCGAGATCGTCCAGCATCTTGCGCCCGACCTGCTCGATCTGGCCGATCGCCTCGTGCAGGTCGCTGCTCAGGTCCTCGAGCAGGATCACGAATTCGTCGCCGCCGAGGCGCGATACGGTATCGGTTGCCCGCACCGCGTCGGTCAGGCGCTTTGCCACCTGACGCAGCAGGAGGTCGCCGACGTCGTGCCCCATGCTGTCGTTCAATGTCTTGAAGTTGTCGAGGTCGATGAACAGCAGGCCGGCATGGTTGCCGCGACGCTGGCAGGCCGACAAGGCCTTTTCCAGCCTTTCCTGGAGCAGTCGGCGGTTGGGGAGGTGCGTGAGCGGGTCATAGAGGGCGAGAAACTGGATCTGCTCTTCCGCTTCCTTGCGCTGCGTGATGTCGACAAACGAGGCGACGTAGTGGGTGATGCGCCCGAATTCCCCGGTAACCGCCGAAATTGTCAGCCATTCCGGGAATAGCTGCCCGTTCTTGCGCCGGTTCCAGATTTCGCCGTGCCAGTGGCCGTATTCACGCAGGGCCTCCCACATCGCCGCGTAGAAATGTTCGTCGTGCATGCCGGACTTGAGGATGGACGGACTCTTGCCGATGACCTCCTCAGCGCTGTATCCGGTAATGTCCGTGAACGCCTGGTTGACGCGGAGAATGCGGCTATCGGCATTGGTGACGGCGATCGCTTCCTGGGTTTCGAACGCGATGGCGGCGATGCGGATCAACTCGTCGGCTTTCCTGTCCTCGGTGATATCGCGGAACGAAACGACGACACCGCGCCGCCGCCGCCCCGTCTGGATCGGCGTCGCCGAGAACTGGACCGGGAAGCCGGTGCCGTCCTTGCGCAGGAACCATTCTTCGCCATCGCGGCGCTGGCCGTCGATCAGGGTGCGGCTTACCGGGCATTGGGTCACCGGGTAGCTGGAGCCGTCCTGGTGGCGCGAATGAAAGAGTGCGTGCGGATTCGCCCCGATCGTCTCTTCCTGCGTCAGGCCGAGCATTTCCAGCGCCTTCGGGTTGATGAACGTGCAGCGTCCCTGCGGATCGACGCCATAGACGCCCTCGCCGAGGCAGTTCAGCAGGCTGGAGCGCTGATGGAGGGCAGCAGCGAGAGAGTGACGCGAGCGGTGCAGAATCAGGATGACGAAAAGCAAAACGGCCAGGGCTGCCGCGAGCCCCATGGCCAGTTCGTTCGCATACTTGTCGCGAAAATCGCGCAAATTCATGTGGTCGAGGCGCCCGGGGTGTGCGCGCAGCTGCAGCATCATCGATTCGATTGGCGTGTAATCCGCCGGCGGCGCGAAACCGGCGATGCCTGCACGTGTCGCTGCCGGATGGTCGGCGGCGAGTTGCAGGAGGGCCAGGGTTACGTCCTTGATGAGGTCGTCGGGGACATGGCGAAGGGCGGAAAAGGGCCACTCCGGATAAAGGTCGGTCGAGAGCAGTTGCGGGAAGCCGGGAACGATCCGGGAATTGACGACCTTGATGTCGGCGGGCGCGAGCCGGCCGCTGGCGATCAGGGATTCGAGCAAGCCGGTACGGACGAAGCCGGCATCGACGCGCCCGGCAAGGACGGCATCGACGACAAGGTCCTGCGGTTGGCCGGTGAATTCCAGGCGGCGGACATCGTCGGGCAGTTCGATACCGGCCTGCCGCAGCGTCCACTGCTGGACGCGGTAGCCGCCCAGCGCATTCTGGTGGGTCGCCGCGATCGTTTTGCCGCGCAGGTCGGCCGCAGTGTCGAGGTCCTGGCGCCCCGCGCGCGCGACGATGACCCCGCCCAGACGATTTACGGGCCTTCCGCCGGCACTCGAGGTCAGCGTCGCGATGGCCGCCAGGCCATGGCGCGGGCGCAAGAGCACGTAGTGTTCCGGCTGGGTGAGGATGAAATCGAGTTCCCCGCGCTCGGCCCGCGCGCTCAGGTCATCGAGATGCAGGGCAAGCAGCCTGACGCGGCGATCCGGCAACGCTGCCTGGAGATAGTCGGCGACGCCGCTCCACTGGCTGGTGGTGGCATCGAGATCGCGGAAGGCAAGGACGCCCAGGGTTACGGTCGGCAGCGCTTCGTCCTTCGCCAGCACTGCCTCCGGGCAGGCCACCAGAGAGAGGGCAAGAATGCCCCACCTCCCTGCCGTAGCAAGGCGGCGAAGGCAACAGCGGAGGTTTCCGGCGCATAACCGGGCAAGGGTACGAAGGGTCACCCCGTTGTTCTCTCCCAATTGCGATGCTGTTTTGTTGTGGCGAGGGTTGGCGCAAACGCTTTCTTCAAGTATCTACCAATTTGACCGGTCCTGCACCGGTATCGCCGCTTGCGACTGGGGACTGTTGGAGCGCCTTGCTGATGGCACACCATGCATCCAGTTTGGCGGGAAACGCCAGCCCGGCGTACGCCGGGCTGGACGATGGCAGCCGGATCAAGGCCAATTCGCGGGGAAATTCTGCGGCATGCTGGCGGCGGAAGGTCGTCGCCGCTGCGGCGCCGTTGAAGAAGATGGTCCTGATGCCGGGGTGGGCCGCCAGGAATGCCGGGATATCGTTGCCGATCAGCGATCCGGCCTCGATCCCTGCATCCAGGCTGCCGCGCCGGCGACAGGTCTGTATGACATCCCAAAGTGCGATCCCGGCCCCGCTGAGGCGTGCGCAGCGTTCCCCGTAGGCAATGGCCGGGTCGAAGCCGAGCAGGGCGCCCATGATCGGCCAGAAGGCATTACGCGGGTGGGCGTAATACTGCCCGGCAGTGAGGGAGGCGCGCCCTGGCATGCTGCCGAGGATGAGGACGCGGGCACTGGCAGCGGCGATCGGCGGAAACCCGGTGGCAAGTTCTGTCATGGCTCGTGAACGGGAAACGGCCGGCGCCTTGTGAGCGCCGGCCCCGGGCTGCCGGATGGACAGCCGGATGAGCTTAGTGGAACTGCTCTTCTTCGGTCGAGCCGGTGAGGGCCTTGACCGAGGAGGAACCGCCCTGGATGACGGTGGTGACTTCATCGAAGTAACCGGTGCCGACTTCCTGCTGGTGGGAGACGAAGGTGTAACCGCTCTCGCGAGCAGCAAATTCCGGTTCCTGGACCATGTTGACGTAGTGCTTCATGCCTTCGCCGCGTGCGTAGGCGTGGGCGAACTGGAAGGTGTTGTACCAGTTGATATGGATACCGGCCAGGGTGATGAACTGGTACTTGTAGCCCAGCGCCGACAGTTCTTCCTGGAAGGAGGCGATCTGAGAGTCGTTGAGGTTCTTCTTCCAGTTGAAGGAAGGCGAACAGTTGTAGGAGAGCAGCTTGCCCGGGCAGGCTGCCTGAACGGCCTGGGCGAATTCGCGGGCGAAGCCGATATCGGGCACGCCGGTTTCGCACCAGACGAGGTCAGCGTAGGGAGCGTAGGCAACGCCGCGGGAGATGGACTGCTCGAGGCCGTTCTTGACGCGGAAGAAGCCTTCCTGGGTGCGTTCGCCGGTGAGGAAAGGCTTGTCGTTGGCGTCGTAATCGGAGGTGATCAGGTTGGCGGCTTCGGCATCGGTACGGGCCAGGATCAGGGTCGGAACGCCCATGACGTCGGCGGCGAAACGGGCGGAGATCAGCTTTTCGACGGCTTCGCGGGTCGGGACGAGCACCTTGCCACCCATGTGGCCACACTTCTTGGCAGCCGCCAGCTGGTCTTCGAAGTGAACACCGGCCGCACCGGCGGCGATCATGTTCTTCATCAGTTCGAAGGCGTTCAGGACACCGCCGAAACCGGCTTCAGCGTCGGCGACGATCGGCAGGAAGTAGTCGATGAATTCCTTGTCGCCCGGATTGACGCCACGGGACCACTGGATTTCGTCAGCGCGCTTGAAGGTGTTGTTGATGCGGCGAACCATGGTCGGCACGGAGTCGTAGGCGTACAGCGACTGGTCCGGATACATGGTTTCCGAGGTGTTGCCGTCGGCGGCGACTTGCCAGCCGGACAGATAGACGGCTTCCAGGCCAGCCTTGGCCTGCTGCATGGCCTGACCGGCGGTGATGGCGCCGAAAGCGTTCACATAGCCCTTCTTGGCGCCGCCGTTGACCTTGTCCCAGAGGACCTTGGCACCGCGCTGGGCCAGGGTGTATTCCGGCTGCAGGGAGCCGCGCAGGCGGACGACGTCGGCAGCGGAGTAGCCGCGCTTGACGAGCTTCCAGCGGGGGTTTTCTGCCCAGTCTTTTTCGAGGGCGGCGATTTGCTGTTCGCGAGTGCTCATGTGATTTCCTCAGTGGCGTTGAATTGTTGGGTTTCGGCGGCTACGTGGTTCAGGACGGGCGCGTCGATGGGGGAAAGTATAGAAGGTTCGGTGCCGGGAATCAATAGTCTTATATAAGACATAAGACAAAATTTTGTCATTTTAATTCAGTATCTTGCCTACCGTGTTTCACAATACGGAAAGATTGTTGCGCTCGTGAAAAATGCGGCGGCGCGAATCAGGCGAGCGGTTGCTCGCTGACAAGGATGCCGTCTTCGTCGGCATAGAGGTGGTTGCCAGGGGCGAACGTGACGCCGCCGAAGGTGACGGCCACGTTGCGCTCGCCAATGCCCTTCTTGATGCTCTTTTGCGGGTGCGTTGCAATGGCGCGCACACCGATGTCGATTGCCGCGATGTCGCCGGAATCACGAATGCAGCCATAGACCACGATACCTTCCCAGCCGTTGCCTTGCGCAAGGATGGCAAGTTGGTCGCCGACCAGCGCGCAGCGCAGGGAGCCGCCACCGTCAACGACGAGGACCTTGCCTACGCCGCCCTCGCCGAGCGCTTCGCGGACCAGCGAATTGTCCTCGAACAGCTTGAGCGTGACGACTTCGCCGCAGAAGGCCGGGCGGCCGCCGTAGCGCTGGAACATCGGCGCGACGACGCGGACGGACTTTCCAAGTTCGCGCTCGAACTGGTCGCACAGATCAGGGGTCTTGAAGCTCGTCATTCTTGTCTCCGCAAATAAAAAAGCCGCGACATGATGCGCGGCTTTGGCCGGTCAGGCAAACCGTCAGACCGTCGCTTCGCTCTGTTCCTCGCTGAAAAGCAGCCTGATTTTGCCCTCGGAATCGAGGTCGACCGTGACACTGCCGCCGTTGGCGAGACGCCCGAACAGCAATTCGTCGGCGAGTGCAGCGCGAATCGTGTCCTGGATCAGGCGCGCCATCGGGCGGGCACCCATGAGCGGGTCGAATCCCTTTTCGGCCAGCATGCCCTTGACGCTATCCGAGAAGTGCGCCTCGACCTTCTTCTCGTGCAACTGCTCCTCGAGCTGCATCAGGAATTTGTCGACGACGCGCAGGATGACTTCGTGGTCGAGCGGCGCGAAGGAGATCGTCGCATCCAGACGGTTGCGGAACTCCGGGGTGAACAACCGCTTGATCTCGGCCATTTCATCGCCGGTCTGCTTCGAACTGGTGAAACCCATGCTCGATTTTTGCAGGTCCGCCGCGCCCGCATTGGTGGTCATGATGATGACCACGTTGCGGAAATCAGCCTTGCGCCCGTTGTTGTCGGTCAGCGTGCCGTGGTCCATGACCTGCAACAGGATATTGAAGATGTCGGGGTGCGCCTTCTCGATTTCATCGAGGAGCAGCACGCAGTAGGGCTTCTTGGTGATCGCCTCGGTCAGCAGGCCGCCCTGGTCGAAGCCGACGTAGCCCGGCGGGGCGCCAATCAGCCGCGAGACGGCATGGCGTTCCATGTATTCCGACATGTCGAAGCGTTGCAACTCGATGCCGAGGCAGTAGGCAAGCTGCTTGGCCACTTCGGTCTTGCCGACCCCCGTCGGGCCGCTGAACAGGAAGGAGCCGATCGGCTTGCCAGGGTTGCCGAGCCCGGAACGCGCCATCTTGATCGCCTTGGCCAGTGCATCGATCGCCTTGTCCTGGCCGAAGACGACGGCCTTGAGGTCGCGGTCGAGGTTCCTGAGCGCGCCGCGGTCGTCGGTGGTGACGTGTTGCGAAGGGATGCGCGCGATCTTGGCGACAATTTCCTCGATGTCGGTCTTGCCGATCACCTTCTTCTGCCTCGACTTGGGCAGGATGCGCTGCGCTGCCCCCGCTTCGTCGATGACGTCGATCGCCTTGTCGGGGAGGTGGCGATCGGTGATGTAGCGGGCCGACAACTCGACCGCCGACGAGATCGCCGTCGCCGAATACTTGATGCCGTGGTGTGCCTCGAAACGGGACTTGAGCCCCTTGAGGATCTCGACCGTCTCGGCCACCGAAGGCTCGTTGACGTCGATCTTCTGGAAGCGGCGCGACAGCGCGCTGTCCTTTTCGAAAATGCCGCGGAACTCGGTGTAGGTCGTGGCGCCGATGCATTTCATCTGGCCCGAGGAGAGGGCGGGCTTGAGCAGGTTGGATGCATCGAGCGTGCCGCCCGAGGCGGCGCCGGCGCCGATCAGGGTGTGGATTTCGTCGATGAAAAGGATGGCGTTCGGGTTGTCCTGGAGCGACTTCAGCACGCCCTTCAGACGCTGCTCGAAATCACCGCGGTACTTCGTTCCGGCCATCAGCGATCCGAGGTCGAGTGCATAGACGTTGGCACCGGCGAGGATCTCGGGAACCTCGCCCTCGACGACACGCCGCGCGAGGCCCTCGGCGATCGCCGTTTTGCCGACCCCGGCTTCGCCGACCAGCAGCGGGTTGTTCTTGCGCCGGCGGCAGAGCGTCTGGATGACGCGCTCGAGCTCCTTGTCGCGCCCGATCAGCGGATCGATCTTGCCCTGCAGCGCAAGGGCATTGAGGTTGATGGTGTACTGCTCTAGCGGTCCGGCATCGGCTTTCTCGCCGTCCGCTTCGGCTTCGCCCTCGGTCGGCGCCTTCTGTTGCGGTACCTTGCTGATGCCATGCGAGATGAAGTTCACGACGTCGAGGCGGGTGACTCCCTGTTTCTGCAGGAAATAGACCGCGTGCGAATCCTTCTCGCCATAAATGGCCACCAGGACGTTGGCGCCGTTAACCTCTTTCTTTCCCGATGACTGGACATGCAGGATGGCGCGCTGGATCACCCGCTGGAAGCCAAGCGTCGGCTGGGTGTCGATGTCGTCCTCGCCGGAGACGGTGGGCGTGTGCTCGCCGATGAAATTGCCGAGCTCCTTGCGCAACGGGTCAACCTTGCCGCCGCAGGCGCGCAGGGCCTCCGCTGCCGACGGATTGTCGAGCAAGGCCAGCAGCAGGTGCTCCACGGTGATGAATTCGTGGCGCTTCTGGCGAGCCTCGACAAAGGCCATGTGCAGGCTGACCTCGAGTTCCTGGGCGATCATCAGTTTTCCTCCATGACGCAGGCCAGCGGATGCTGGCTCTGCCGCGCGAATGCGCTGACTTGCTCGACCTTGGTGGCAGCGACGTCACGCGGGTACATCCCGCATACGCCTCGGCCTTCGTTGTGAACTTTGAGCATGATTCGCGTCGCTTGTTCAGCATCCATCGAAAAAAAACGCCGCAAAACCACTATGACGAATTCCATCGGGGTGTAGTCGTCATTGAGCAGCAATACCTTGAACATCCTCGGCGGCTTGACCTTTTCGCGCTGTGCCGCCAGCGAGCCTTCGTCCTGAATCCGGGTAGCCATGGAAATCGATTCTATACACTCATCCGCGCAGTGCAACATGGAAATGGATGCCCCGCGCAGCGGGAGTGTTGCGGCTTTGCGCAAAATGCTGCGGCGCGCAACGAAAACCTGTTGACGCGCCGGCTTGATAGGGGGTAGAAAGCGTCGTGTTTGGATTCAAGTTGCATCAAGGTTGCCGATGGCACCGGGTCGCTGAGCTCAAACAGGGAGTCGGGGAGACCCGGGGGTATTTACGTTTTTTGTGGGAAGTTGTGGATATGGCAATCGGCACCGTCAAGTGGTTCAACGATTCGAAGGGCTTTGGCTTCATCACGCCTGATGATGGCAGCGAAGATCTTTTCGCGCATTTCTCGGCGATCAACATGCAAGGCTTCAAGACCCTCAAAGAGGGCGAGAAGGTCTCCTTCGAGGTCGTGCAGGGCCCCAAGGGCAAGCAGGCTTCGAATATCCAGCGCGCCTGAGCGGTTCTCCGCCAGCCGTTGAACCCGTCCTCCGGACGGGTTTTTTGTTTCAGGGGACGGTTGTTTCGTCCTGGCGCTGTTCGCCACGGCTGTCTCGCCAGGCGACACCGATCCGGTCCCCGCTGCGGATGCCGCGCGCCCGTAGTGCGAAGAGCGGATTACGGGCGATCGAGGTGTTCAGTTGCCCCTCGACCAGAACCTTGCCGTTGTGCGTCAGCGTGAATGTCTGGATGAAGTGGGCAGGAACCGCTTGGCCGCGTTCGTCCTTGCGCTGGCCCGTTTCCATGGGATGGTTCATCAGGAACCGGATTTCGGCGATGTCGCCCTGGGTCTGTGTGCGGATGCGGATGGCCTCCGGCATGCTCAACCTCCGCAACCGCCGAGGGTGACCTTGATGTCGCGGAAGGCGACGTGCGCCTTGCCGTCCGCCGTCCTGACGACGGCCCGCAGTCGTGTCGATTCGGCCAGCTTGACCTGTAGCCTGCACCAGGGGAGAACACCCGCGGAAAGGTCGAGCGCTGCACACAGCGGCATCGGATTGCGGTCGGCGAATAGCGCGATGCTGCGGGTCTCTGGCAACTGGCTGGAGATCTCGATATCGACCTTGGCACCGTTCTCTGCGATCTCCGGGGCACCGATAACGATTTCGCGCGACTCCTGCGGCAGGTTTGCCCCATAGGCACGCAGTGCTTCGCCCGGGCTGCGTGCGGTAAATGCAGGGCGGTTCCAGTCGGCGGCGATTACACGACCGGGAAGCAATAACCCGGTGCCGAGCCAGGGTGCGAGCAGCAGCGAACTGGACCCGGTGGCCAGAAGACGGCGCCTGAGTGCATTCATGGCGCGGCCTCGCCGCCGTCGTCAGGGAGCCAGTGCCCCGACTTGCCACCCGACTTTTCGAGCAATCGCACGTCTTCGATTCGCATGCCGCGATCGACGGCCTTGCACATGTCGTAGATTGTCAGCAGGCCGACCGAAACGGCAGTCAGTGCCTCCATCTCGACGCCGGTGCGTCCGGTGCATTCGGCGCTTGCCAGGCAGTGGACCGCGCTAGCTGCCGGGTCGATGCTGAAGTCGGCGGTGACGCGGGTCAATGCGACGGGGTGGCACAGCGGGATCAGGGAAGCGGTCTGTTTCGCACCCTGAATCGCCGCAATGCGGGCGATGCCCAGCACGTCGCCCTTGGCCGCGGTGCCGGCGGCAATGCGGGCCAGCGTTTCCGGCAGCATGTAGATGCTGCCGCCCGCACGCGCGATGCGCCGGGATTCCGCCTTGTGGCCGACATCGACCATGTGGGCCTGGCCGGCGGCATCGAAATGGGTCAGTTCGGATCGGGTCACGGTCGGTAACGTTCGGTTACGAGTTCCCGGCGCTACGGCTCTGCCGGGCGCGATATCATAGCACCGTGGGTATTCGTCGCCGCCTTTCTGCCTTCCTGCTCGCTGCGCTTGCGACCGTCGTTCCGTTGCGGGCGGACGAGTTGCCCGAATTGGGCGAGGTGGCCAGTTCCGAGCTTTCGCTGGCGACCGAACGACGCATCGGCCAGCAGATCATGGGCGAGATCCGTGCGCGCGAGCCATCCTATCTCGACGATCCGGACATCGAGGCCTATCTGAACCAGCTCGGCGGCCGCCTCGTGGCTGTCGGCGCCGATCCCGGCATGCCGTTTCTCTTCTTCGCGATCAGCGATCCGAGCATCAACGCCTTCGCCATGCCGGGCGGCTTCATTGGCGTCCACACCGGGCTGTTGCTTTCGGCACAGTCCGAGTCCGAGCTGGCCGGCGTCCTGGCCCACGAAATTTCGCACGTGACCCAGAGGCACATCGCGCGGCAGATTTACCAGTCGAAGAAAGTCTCGATGGCCTCGATGGTGGCGATGGGTCTCGCGCTACTCGCCGCGCGTTCCAATCCGCAGGTGGCCAGCGCTGCCATCACGACCTCGCAAGCGGGAGCGGCATCGGCGCAGCTTGCTTTCTCGCGGGATTTCGAACGCGAGTCGGACCGTCTGGGCTATGAGATGCTGCGCCGTGCGGGCTTCGACGTCCGCGGCATGGGCGACTTTTTCGAGCGCCTGCAACAGGCCTCGCGTCTCTACGAAAACAACGCGACGCAGTACCTGCGAACCCATCCTTTGACGACCGAGCGGATGTCCGACATGCAGAACCGCGAGCAGATGGAGTCATATCGGCAGGTTCCCGATTCGCCCGAATTCCAGCTGGTGCGTGCGCGGGCCAGGGCGCTGCAGGGTCGGCCGGCGGATGCAGTGAAGGACTTTTCGCTCCTGGTGCTGGAGAAGAAGTATCCATCGGAGGCTGCAGCGCACTATGGCCTTGCGGTCGCCCTGGCGCGTGCCGGTGACTGGAATGCGGCCTTGCGCGAGATCGGCGAGGTTCGCCGCCTGAAGGTTTCGGCGCCGATGATCGACCGCCTCGAGGCCGAAGTACGCCTCGCGCGCGGCGACTCCTCTGGAGCATTTGCGCTATACCGGGATGCCCTGGCGCGCTATCCGATGAATTTGCCGCTGCTCTACGGTTACGGATCGGCACTGCTCGGCGAACGTCGATTCGGAGAGGCCCTGCGCTTCGCAGATGCACAGCTGCAGGCATTTCCGCAGGATCTCAGGCTCAACATGGTGCGTGCCGACGCCTATGCCGGGCTGGGGCGGCGTGCCCAATACCATCTCGCGTTGGCCGAGATGTCGCTGCTCAAGGGGCAGACGGCGGGCGCGCTGGAGCAGCTCGAACTCGCCCAGAGGGCCGGTGACGCCAGTTTTCAGGAGATGTCAGTGGTGGATGCCCGCATGCGCGAGGTGAAACGTCGCCAACTCGAGGAGCTAAAGGAACGTGAGCGGCGCAATTAGCGGTAGAATGGGACATCGTCATCGAGGTAAGGCAACATGGATTTTCATCGCGAACTCGACGTAAAGGGGCTCAATTGCCCGCTGCCCATCCTGCGCACCAAGAAGGCGCTGGCAGATATGGACACGGGGCAGGTGTTACGCGTTCTGGCGACCGACCCGGGTTCGCTAAAGGATTTTCCGGCCTTTGCGCGTCAGACAGGTAACGAACTGCTGGCCCAGAAGGAAGAAAACCGCGTCTACGAGTTCTTCCTGAAGCGCAAGTAGGTCTTCCCATCCAGGCGTTTTTCGAGGACCGTTTCGCCCCGGAAGGTGCTCCGGCAGCTTGGCTGTTTGATGAACCGGTCGATCGCCTTGAGGTATTCGACCGCGCCGGGCTCGAATCGGCACTGGCGGATGTCGAACGAGATGGCCTGTGGACCGTTGCAGCGCTCGATTATGAACTGGCAGTCCTGCTGGAGCCAGCGGTCGCCGATGCGTTGCGGACCCGGCCGGGGCGTCCGCTGGCGCGCTTCTGGCGGTACCGCCGTTGTCGGGAAATGGGTGCGGCGGAAGCCGAGCGTTGGCTGGCAAATAGCTGCGGCGCCGCTCCGGCCGGGATCGGTGGCCTCCATCCCGGGATCGATGCGGATGTCCATGCGGCTGCCGTAGAGCGCATCCGCAGTCTGATCGCAGATGGCGATTGTTATCAGGTCAACTACACGTTTCGCTGTGCCTTTTCGTGGTTCGGCCGACCGCTCGATCTCTACCGGCGCCTGCGTGATCGGCAACCGGTCCGTTATGGTGGTATCGTCGGCGACGAGCATGGCGGGCTGGTTTCCCTGTCTCCTGAACTCTTTCTCGAGCGGCACGGCGACCGGCTCCTGACGCGGCCGATGAAGGGCACGCTGTCGCGTGACCGCAGTTCCGGGGAGCTTGCGGAGTCGGCCAAGGATCAGGCGGAGAACCTCATGATCGTCGATCTGCTGCGCAACGATCTCGGCCGCATCGCCACGAACGGTAGCGTGCGTGTAGAGCGCCTGTTCGCGATCGAGGCCTACCCGACGCTATGGCAAATGGTTTCCGAGGTTTCCGCTCGGGCACGTGAGTGCAGCTTGGCGGCCACGCTGGCCGCGCTGTTTCCCTGCGGTTCGATTACCGGTGCCCCCAAGATCAGGGCGATGCAGATTGCCGCCGAACTCGAAGGGCAATCGCGCGGGGTCTACACCGGTGCCTTGGGCTGGATTGCCCCGAACGGTGATTTCCGCTTCAACGTTGCGATCCGTACCCTCGACCTGGAATCCGGCGGATGCGGATCGCTCGGTGTCGGTAGCGGCATCGTTGCCGATTCGCAGCCGGCAGCCGAGTGGCGGGAATGCCTGCTCAAGGCGGAATTCCTTGCCGGGGTCGACCCCGGCCTGCGCCTGATCGAAACACTGCGTCGGGAATCCGGCGCCTATCCCCGCATGGCCGGGCATCTGGAGCGGTTGCGTCGTTCCGCTGCCTGGCTGGGATTCGCCTTCGACGAAGCAAAGGTATGTCGGGCGCTGGCGCTGCAACCGGACGAAGGTGTCTGGCGCGTGCGGCTGACTCTGGCCCATGACGGGGAGGTTGCCGTGGAAGCGGCGCTACTGCCTGCGGAACCGGAATCACCCCGATTCGCACGGATGGCGTCAGAGACGATCGATGCCGATGATCCCCTGCGCGGCCACAAGACGACAATGCGGCCCATCTACGATCGTGCCCTGGCCAGGCTGGCAGACGACCCGGGCACGTTCGATGTCGTATTCCTCAACCGGCGCGGCGAGGTGGCCGAAGGCGCCAGGAGTACTGTTTTCGTCGAGCGGGATGGCTTCTTCCTGACGCCGCCCTTGGCGAGCGGGGCTTTGCCCGGTGTGCTGCGTGCCGAGTTGCTGGCAGCCGGCCGGGCGCGGGAGGCCGTATTGCGGCCGGCCGATCTTGCCGACGGCTTCTGGCTCGGTAACGCCCTACGCGGCTTGACGGCTGTAACGTTGCGGTCGACGCAAGCGAAAGCCGGAAATTCCCCTTGACCCTGACAGTGTCTAGTTGCGGAACTTGTGCAGGTAGGGCCCGGCCGTCATGAAGATGGCCGCGTGGGGGGCGTAGGGGAAAAAGCGGACTTGTGTTCGGCGAGCGCTTCCGCGACAGCCTCGTCGATCAGGCGGGGCAACTGGGCAACGATCTGTTGTTCGATCCGCGCTGCAAGTTGCGCCCCCAGTGCCTGGATGTCGACCAGGGTAGGCACCGGCCCCGCCTCGAACGAGGGCCTTGCGGTTACCGGTGCTTCGATAGCCCTCGTCAGCGTCGGGATATCGTCGTCCTCGCCGGACGCGGGGGTCGCGGTCGCGGGCAGCGCGACCTCGGTGAGCACAGGCAGGTCTTCGGCTTCGAGCGCACTGTGGCGGCGACGCTGCATCAGGGCGTCAGCGCGGGCAATTATGGTGTCGTCCATGGCCTAGCGCGCAGTCAAGTCGTAGTAGCGCACCGCGCATCCTTGTTCACGGTAAGTGCTGACGCGGGCGCGGGCGGAATTGCGTCCACCTTCGTCCTGGCCGACCACCTCAATGAGGCTGCGGAAACGCTGGAAGTCGGGCGGTACCGCGTCGGCCAGATTCATCAGGCGTTCCCGTTGCGGCACGGTGTCCAGGCGGGAAGCGATGAGGATGGGCGTTTCCGGGGCAAGTGGCGAGTCGGCGCGGCAATGCGGTACGAAACTGAGTGCCGCGTGCGTCCATAGCTGACGGTCTAGCATCCCTGCCGTCTCCGCGTCCGGTGCGAACACGACCACCGGCCGGCGCTTCGCCCAGGCACCGGCGAGCAGGGCGGTGGCCGCCGCCAGGCGGTCGCTGGCACCATGATAGAAGAAGACTTCGGTCAACTGAGACGGCCGCAACGTTCGAGGAGGAAGTGCATGAGCAGCGGCACGGGGCGCCCCGTTGCCCCTTTGTCGCTTCCCGATTTCCAGGCCGTTCCGGCGATGTCGAGGTGTGCCCAGGGGAACTTCCGGGTGAATCGCGACAGGAAACAGGCGGCCGTCACGGCGCCGCCGTAGCGGCCGCCGACGTTTGCCATGTCGGCGAAAGGACTCTTCAGCAATTCCTGGTAGTCATCCCAGAGCGGCAGATGCCAGGCACGGTCGTGCGCCACATCGCCGGCGGCGAGGAGGTCGCGGGCAAGGGTCTCGCGGTTGCTGAACAGGCCCGTCGCAATGTTGCCGAGGGCGACCACGCAGGCACCGGTCAGCGTGGCGACATCGATGACCAGCGCCGGACCGAGCCGCTCGGCGTAGGTGAGCGCATCGCAAAGCAGCAGGCGCCCTTCGGCATCGGTATTGAGGATCTCGATCGTCTGCCCCGACATCGATGTAACGATGTCGCCGGGACGGCTGGCATTGCCCCCGGGCATGTTCTCGGTGGCTGGCACGATCACCGTCAGGTTGACGGGCAGACTTAGGCGTGCTGCGGCATGCAGGGTTCCGATTACGGCCGCGGCGCCGCACATGTCGAACTTCATCTCGTCCATGTCGGCTGCCGGCTTCAGGGAAATGCCGCCGGTGTCGAACGTGACCCCCTTGCCGACAAGGATGACCGGTGCCTCGTCGTCGGGAGCCCCGCGGTAGGAAACGACGATCAATTTCGGCGGCTGGTGGGCGCCGCTCGCAACCGCCAGGAAGGCGCCCATGCCGAGGGCTTCGAGGTCATGCCGCTCGAGGATTTCGCAGGCGAGGCCGAACTCGTCGGCCAGCCGCCGGGCCGAGTCCGCCAGATAGGAAGGATGGCAGACGTTGGGCGGCAGGTTGCCCAGCGTGCGAGCGAGCGCGGAGCCTTCGGCGATAGCATTGCCCTGCGCCATGGCCGCTTCGGCAGCAGCAAGTTCGCTGCGCCGCTCGACCGTGAAGGTAATCTTGCGCAAGGGGCGACGGACATCGTCCTTGCGGCTCTTGAACTGATCGAATCGATAAACCGCGTCGCGAGCCGCCATGGCGGCCTGGCGGATTCGCCAGGCCGTGCCGCGCTTGCGCACGGGGACCTCCGTAAGGAACAGGCATGCATCGAAGGCGCCGGTGTCGTTGAGCGTGCGGATGGCCGTCCTGATCGCCGCGCTGAATTCCTTCTCGCGGAATTCCTTTTCCTTGCCGAGTCCGACGAGCAGTATCCGGTCGCACAAGGTGCCCGGCAAGCCGTGCAGGAGCAGGGTCGATCCCGCCTTGCCGTCCATGTCGCCGTGCCGAAGGATTTCGCCGATGCGCCCGCCTGCCGCGCGGTCGAGCATTTCTGCCGCCACTGTGAGCTTGCGCGCCTCGAAGACCCCGACGACCACGCAGGCGCTTCGCTGCTTGGCCGGGCTCCCGCTTTTTATGCTAAATTCCACGCGCTGCTCCCGAGCTTCGCTGTGCCAATGTCGGCAGGATTATCCCTGCAATTTTTCGGTTTCGTCAAAGCATGATATTCGAGCGCGCCGCCCGGCGCGAGTTCGCCCAGGGCGCAGCGGGCATCAGCGTCGCGTTGCTGGCGATACTCACCTCCACGCAGTTGATCCGGCTCCTCAAGGATGCGGCCGGCGGCAAGATCGCTCCCGAGGCGGTCGCGTCGCTGCTCGGCTTCGCGGCGCTGGGTTTCATGCCCATCCTGCTTTCGCTGACGCTGTTCGTCGCCATCCTGCTCAGCATCTCGCGCGCCTACCGGGATTCCGAGATGGTCGTGTGGATTTCCTGCGGGCAACCGCTGACAGCCTGGATACGACCGGTGATGCGCTTTTCACTGCCCATCGTCGTGGCGATCGCGGTGCTTTCGGCATTCCTGTCGCCTTGGGCGAAGCGGGCTTCGGTTGAATACCGCCAGCAGCTCTCGGCACGCAGCGAGGTGTCCCAGGTGTCGCCGGGATCGTTTCGCGAGGCCCGCCGCGGTCAACGGGTTTTTTTCGTCGAATCCGTCGCCGACGATGCGTCGCGCGTGGGGAACATCTTTGTCGCGTCCATGCAGGACGGCAAACTCGGTGTCGTCGCCTCCGACACGGGGTTCCTCGAGTTCATGCCGAACGGTGACCGTTTCGTGGTTCTCGAATCGGGGCGTCGCTATGAGGTCGAGCCGGGAAGTCCTGCGTTCCGCGTCATGGAGTTCGAGCGCTACAAGGTTCGCGTCGAGGATGGCGAGGCCAAGAGCAGCGAACCCTATCCCAACCACCTGTCGTTGACCGAACTGATCGCTCAGGACAGCGATCCGGCGCGCGGCGAGCTGCTCTGGCGGATCGGTGTCCCGCTGTCGGCCGTCATCCTCGCGCTCTTCGCCATTCCGCTCGCTTATGTCAATCCGCGTGCCGGTCGCTCGGCCAACCTGCTTATCGCAATCCTGATCTACGCGGTCTACAGCAATCTGCTGTCGATCAGTCAGGCCTGGGTTGCCCAAGGCAAGGTGCCGTTTGGAATCGGGCTTTGGGTACCCCATGCACTCATGGCGTTGCCGCTGTTGTTCCTGTTCTACCGGCGTATCGCCGTCGTCTTGCCCTGGCAGAGGAGGGGCGGCTGATGCGGCTGGCCCGGCAACTTTATCAGCGCTACCTGATGCGCGAGACCTTCGCCGCAATCTTTCTCGTGCTGCTCGCGTTTGTCGCCCTGTTCAGCTTTTTCGACCTGATCAACGAACTGCGCCGGGTGGGTAGCGGCGGGTTTCAGTTCGCCCATGCCGCCATTCTCGTGGCGCTGAGCCTGCCGGGCGTGGTTTATGAGCTGATCCCGATCGCGACATTGATTGGCACGCTATACGCCCTGTCAACCCTGGCGCGGCACTCAGAAATCACGGTACTCAGGGCGTCCGGACTGGCGACCGGCACGCTGTTGCTGACGCTCTTCCGTGTCGCTCTCATGCTCGCCGTGTTGACCGTGCTGGTCGGCGAGTTGCTGGTGCCGGCGGCGGAGCAGCTCGGCCAGCAGGTCAAGGCGCGCACGCTGGGGCGGACTGTCGTCCAGCAAGGCTTCGAGTCGGGTTTCTGGATCAAGGACGGCCGCAATTTCATCAATATCCGCAAGGCGACCCCCGAGGCGCAACTGGAAGGTGTCCGTATCTACAGTTTCGATGAGCGCAATGCGTTGCAATCCGTCACCGACGTAGCGGCGGCTCAGTATCGGCAGGAAGCAGGTGACTGGCAACTGGACGGCGTCGTGCGTACGCTTGTCGAGCGGGATGCCACGCGCGTCGAGCGCTTCGAATCGCTGACTTGGCAGTCGGCTTTGACGCCGACCCTGCTGGCGGTCCTGACTGTTGCGCCGGAACACATGTCGATGCTCAACCTGCTCGGCTACACGCGTCACCTCTCGGACAACCGACAGAAAACCGGTCGCTACGAGATCGCGATCTGGAAAAAGCTCATATACCCCTTGAGTACGCTGGTGATGGTCGCTCTCGCCTTGCCGTTCGGCTATTCGCACAACCGGGTCGGCGGGGTCAGCCTGAAGCTGTTCGCCGGGGTCATGTTCGGCATCTTCTTCTACATGCTGAACGGATTGTTCTCGAATCTCGGGGTGATCAATGCCTGGCCGCCGTTCGCCAGCGCCGTCGCGCCGTCAGCCCTTTTCCTGCTGGCCGCCACCGCCATGATCTGGTGGGCGGAACGCCGCTAGGCGGCTGCTTCAGTTTCAGGCGGGAATTATGCGCGTGCCGGCGATGCGGTCATGCAGGAAACGCCCGTCCTTGTCGAACAGCGCCCACAGGATGCCGATCCCGAAGATCAGGAGGCTAGGCCAGGCAGCGAGATAGCGCAGCACCGCCTGGGCCGGACGCGGCGGACCCCCGGCTTCGTCGGTCAACCGCAATTTCCAGGTCTTCATCGGCAGGGTCTGGCCGCCATGAAGCCAGAACCACGTGAAATAGACCATCAGCACCAGGAAAACGTGGAGCCACATGCCGCGGCCGCTGAGCCCCAGTCCAAAACTGCTCAGGACGATTTCCGGCAGCAGGAAGCCGATCAACAGGACCGAGAATACCACCAGGCTCTCGTAGAGCATGGCCGCTAGCCGGCGGCCGAAGGACGCTTGCGAAATAGTCATGGTGTCGACGACTCGGTTGCGGAGGCCACCGAAACTGCTTGTTGGCAATGTTCAGGCGCTTCCCCGATCCGCAAGGCAAAACGTTCTTCGTTCATAGTTTGATGCCTCTTGCCGACAGGGCACTTGCCAGGGCGTGCGTGGCGCGCGAACAGTGGGTCTTGACGCTACCTTCCGAGCAGCCCATCGCCGCCGCCGTCTCGGCGACGTCCATGTCCTCCCAGTAACGCATCAGGAAGGCTTCGCGCTGACGTGCGGGCAGCTTCTTGATCTCTTCGTCGATGGCGGCCAGCGTCTGCGCCTGGAGCAACTGGCCCTCCGGGGATTTGGGGCTGTTTCCGTCGTCGACCGCGAGCGTCTCCAGTGGATCGTGCTCCTCGTCGTCGTCCGGCGAAAAGGCCGAAAGCAGGGTTGTCCACATCGAACGGACCTTGCTCCGCCGGTAGTAATCCCGGATCGTGTTCTGCAGGATGCGCTGGAAGAGCATCGGGAACTCGTCGCACGGCCGGTCGCCGTACTTTTCGGCCAGCTTGAGCATGCTGTCCTGCACGATGTCGAGTGCGGCTTCCTCCTCATGGACCGCGAACATCGCCTGCTTGAAGGCGCGGCGTTCGACTGACTCGAGAAAATGCGAGAGTTCGCGGGATGATGCCAGTGGGGGGCCTCTTGGCTAAAAACCTTAAACGACGGGGGGTTATGGCGGCCAACCTTGACCGGAAACGGGCGGTCGATTAAGGTTACGCCCTTTTACGCAGCAGCTTTTTGGGCTCAAGAATGATGATCAGCGGTGCAGAAATTGTAGTCAGGTGCCTGCAGGAAGAAAAGGTCGATTACGTGTTCGGCTATCCCGGCGGCTCGGTACTCCACATTTACGATGCCCTATTCAAGCAGGACGAGGTCAAGCACATCCTGGTGCGCCATGAGCAGGCAGCGGTTCATGCCGCCGATGCTTTTTCGCGCTCGTCGCAAAAGGTCGGCGTCGCGCTGGTCACATCCGGACCGGGCGTCACCAATACCGTGACCGGCATCGCCACCGCCTACATGGATTCGGTGCCGCTGGTCGTCATCACCGGCCAGGTGCCGACCGCCTATATCGGGCAGGACGCGTTTCAGGAATGCGATACGGTCGGTATCACGCGCCCCTGCGTCAAGCATAATTTCCTCGTCAAGGATGTTCGCGAGCTGGCCTTGACGCTGAAAAAGGCGTTTCACATCGCGGCGACCGGCCGTCCGGGCCCGGTCGTCGTGGATATCCCCAAGGACGTGACGGCGCAGGTCTGCGAATTCGATTATCCGAAGTCGATCCAGATGCGCTCGTACAATCCGGTCGTCAAGGGGCATCTCGGCCAGATCAAGAAAGCCGTACAGCTCCTGCAGGAGGCTAAGCGGCCGATCATCTACGCCGGCGGCGGCGCCATCCTGTCGGATGCCGCGCCGCAACTCACCGAGTTGGCACGCAAAGTCAAGTTCCCGGTCACCAATACACTGATGGGGCTTGGCAGCTTCCCCGCTTCGGACCCCCTTTTCGTTGGCATGCTCGGCATGCACGGGACCTACGAGGCGAACAATGCGATGCATTACGCCGACGTGATCCTGGCGGTCGGTGCGCGCTTCGACGACCGCGTCATTGGCAACCCGGAGCATTTTGGCGGAGAGCAACGCCGCATCATCCATATCGACATCGATCCGTCATCGATCTCGAAGCGCGTCAAGGTGGATGTCCCCATCGTCGGCAACGTTGCCGATGTTCTCGACGAGATGATCAAGCTCGTCGAAGCTGGTTTCCGCGCGGATGCCGGTGTCGGCGACTGGTGGAAGCAGATCGAGGAGTGGCGTGGCCGCGACTGCCTGCGTTACCGGCAGGAGCAGTACATCATGCCGCAGTTCGTGATGGAGAAGCTCTACGAGGTGACCGGCGGCGACGCCTTCGTGACATCGGATGTCGGCCAGCACCAGATGTTTGCCGCTCAGTACTACAAGTTCGACAAGCCGCGTCGCTGGATCAATTCCGGCGGTCTCGGCACGATGGGGGTCGGGCTGCCCTATGGCATGGGTGTGCTGATGGCCAATCCGGGCGCGACGGTGGCCTGCGTTACCGGCGAGGCTTCGATCCAGATGTGCATCCAGGAACTGTCAACCTGCAAGCAGTATGGGTTGCCGGTCAAGATCATCAACCTGAACAACGGCATGCTCGGCATGGTGCGCCAGTGGCAGGAGATGTTCTACTCCAAGCGCTATTCCGAATCGTATGTCACGTCGCTGCCCGATTTCGTGAAGTTGGCCGAGTCCTATGGCCATGTCGGCATGAAGATCGAGAAGCCGGAAGATGTCGAACCGGCGTTGAGGAAAGCCTTTACCGAGCACAAGGACGACCTTGTGTTCCTCGACTTCATCATCGATCCGGAAGCCAACGTTTTCCCGATGGTGGCGGCCGGCAAGGGGCTCACCGAAATGATCCTCGCCGAAGACCTGTGAGCGGGGAAGGGATACCAATAATGCGACACATCATTTCCATCCTCATCGAAAACGAAGCCGGCGCCCTTTCGCGCGTCGCCGGCCTTTTCTCGGCGCGCGGTTACAACATTGAGTCGCTGACTGTTGCCCCGACCGAAGATCCGTCCCTGTCGCGCATGACCATCCTGACCTGGGGGTCGGACGATGTGCTCGAGCAGATCACCAAGCAGCTCAACAAGCTGGTCGACATCGTCAAGGTTGTCGATTTGTCCGAGGCAGCCCACGTCGAGCGCGAACTGATGCTGATCAAGGTGCGCGCGACCGGCAAGGACCGCGAGGAAATGAAGCGGATGGCCGACATTTTCCGCGGTCGCATCGTCGACGTTACGGAATCCACCTACGTGATCGAGTTGACCGGCGCCAGTTCGAAGCTCGACTCCTTCATCGCGGCGCTCGACGGGGGCCTGATTCTGGAAACCGTCCGCACCGGTGTCTGCGGCATCGGCCGCGGGGATCGCATTCTTAAAGTCTAACTATCTGCAAATAAAGAGGATTTCATGAAAGTTTATTACGACAAGGACGCCGACCTTTCCCTCATCAAGGGCAAGAAGGTCACCATCGTCGGTTACGGTTCCCAAGGCCACGCCCACGCCCAGAACCTCAAGGATTCGGGCGTCAAGGTCACGGTCGGCCTGCGCAAGGGCGGCGCTTCCTGGAAGAAGGCCGAAGCGGCCGGCCTCAAGGTCGAAGAGATCGCCAAGGCAGTCAAGGGTGCCGATGTCGTCATGATCCTCCTGCCGGACGAGAACATCCCGCAGGTCTACAACGAGGAAGTTGCGCCGAACCTGAAGAAGGGCGCCGCCCTCGCCTTCGCTCACGGCTTCAACGTTCACTACAACCAGGTCATCCCGCGCGATGACGTGGACGTCATCATGGTCGCCCCGAAGGGTCCCGGCCACACCGTCCGTTCCGAGTACCTCAAAGGCGGCGGCGTGCCGTCCCTGATCGCCATCTACCAGGACAAGTCCTGCAAGGCCAAGGATATCGCCCTGTCCTACGCGGCTGCCAACGGCGGCACCAAGGGTGGCGTCATCGAGACCAATTTTCGCGAAGAAACCGAAACCGACCTCTTCGGTGAACAGGCCGTGCTCTGCGGCGGTGCCGTCGAGCTGGTCAAGATGGGCTTCGAAACCCTTGTCGAAGCCGGTTATGCACCGGAAATGGCCTATTTCGAGTGCCTGCACGAACTGAAGCTGATCGTCGACCTGATGTACGAAGGCGGCATTGCCAACATGAACTACTCGATCTCGAACAACGCCGAGTATGGCGAGTACGTGACCGGTCCGGAAGTCATCAACGAGCAGTCGCGCGCCGCCATGCGCAATGCCCTGAAGCGCATCCAGACCGGCGAGTATGCCAAGATGTTCATCCTGGAAGGCCGCACCAACTACCCGGCGATGACTGCGCGCCGTCGCTTGACCGCGGCGCATGATATCGAGCAGGTCGGCAGCAAGCTGCGCGACATGATGCCTTGGATCAAGAAGAACAAGCTGGTCGACCAGTCCAAGAACTGACCGGCACCAGACCGGTTCGGCCGGGCAATGTCGCCCACGGGGCGGCGCGGGAGACCGTGCCGCCCTTGTCATTTGAGGCAGGACGCGTTTTCCGGGTGTATCCTTCAAACGTTGCCTGAGAAATTCCTAGCCATGAACGAACGCAAGCCCCGCAAGGCATTGTTCAATCCCGAGCTCAAGCGGCGCGGTATCTACGTGCTGCCCAATCTGTTCACAACGGCAGCGCTGTTCGCCGGATTCTTCGCCATCGTCCAGGCGATGCAGGGCGATTTCGAGCGCGCGGCGATGGCCATCTTCATCGCCATGGTTCTCGACGGCCTCGACGGCCGCGTCGCGCGCCTCACCAATACCCAGTCGGCCTTCGGCGCGGAGTATGACTCGCTGTCGGACATGGTCAGCTTCGGCGCGGCGCCGGCGCTCGTTATGTACGAATGGGCGCTGCGCGACCTCGGCCGTCTGGGCTGGATTGCCGCGTTCATCTACTGTGCCGGTGCCGCGTTGCGCCTCGCTCGCTTCAACACCACGCTGGAAGTCGTCGACAAGCGCTTTTTCCAGGGCTTGCCGTCGCCGGCTGCCGCCGCGCTGGTCGCCGGGCTGGTCTGGGTGATGATCGAGAATCGCGTGCCGGGAACCGACGTCCGCTGGCTGGCCTGTGGTGTCACCATCTTCGCCGGCCTGACGATGATTTCGAGTATCCGCTTTTACAGTTTCAAGGACGTTAACCTCAAGAAGAGCGTGCCTTTCTTCGTGATCGCGGCGATCGCACTGGGTTTCGCCCTGGTTGCCTATAGTCCGGAAATCGCATTGTTCGCGTTCTTCGTCGTATACGGGCTTTCCGGCTATGTCCTTGCCGCCATCAATCTCTTGAAGCGCAAGCCCGCGTAATTCTCCGGAGTCTTCATGAAGCAACATCTTGTGATTTTCGACACCACGCTGCGCGACGGCGAGCAAAGCCCCGGCGCGTCGATGACGCGCGAGGAAAAGCTCCGTGTCGCCCGCCAGCTCGAGAAAATGCGGGTCGATGTGATCGAGGCCGGATTCGCGGCTGCTTCCCCCGGCGATTTCGATGCCATCCACGCCATCGCCCAGGCGATCAAGGAGTCCACGGTCTGCTCGCTGGCGCGTGCCAACGAGAATGACATCCGGCGTGCAGGCGAGGCCATCCGGCCGGCTGTTTCCGGGCGCATTCATACGTTCATCGCGACTTCGCCCATCCACATGGAGAAAAAGTTGCGCATGACCCCGGATGAGGTCGTGGAGCAGGCTGTTCGGGCCATCGGCTGGGCTCGTGACTACACTGACGATATCGAATTCTCCGCCGAGGATGCGGGGCGTTCGGAGATCGACTTCCTGTGCCGCATCTTCGAGGCGGTGATCAAGGCCGGCGCCACAACGATCAATGTTCCCGACACGGTGGGCTACAACATTCCCTACCAGTACGCGGAGACCATGCGACGGCTGATCGAGCGCGTCCCCAATTCAGACAAGGTCATCTGGTCGGTGCATTGCCATAACGATCTTGGCCTTGCCGTCGCCAACTCGCTCGGCGCTGTGCTGGCCGGTGCGCGGCAGGTCGAATGTACGATCAACGGCCTCGGTGAGCGGGCAGGTAACGCGTCGCTCGAGGAAATCGTCATGGCGGTGCGCACCCGGGCCGATGTCTTTCCGGTCGAGACACGCATCGACACGACGCAGATTGTTCCCGCCTCCAAGTTGGTCTCGCAGATCACCGGCTACCCGGTGCAGCCCAACAAGGCTGTGGTCGGGGCGAACGCCTTCGCACACGAATCCGGTATCCATCAGGACGGCGTGCTGAAGCATCGCGAGACCTACGAGATCATGCGCGCCCAGGATGTCGGCTGGCAGCAGAACAAGCTCGTCCTCGGCAAACACTCGGGCCGCAACGCCTTCAAGAGCCGCCTGCAGGAACTTGGCATCGAGCTGGACAGCGACGAGGCGCTCAACGCTGCCTTCGCGCGTTTCAAGGAGCTGGCCGACCGCAAGCACGAGATCTTCGACGAGGATCTGCATGCCCTCGTTTCCGACGAAGTCGTGACGCCGGAGCAGGAACACTACAAGCTGGTTTATTCGCGTGTCTGCTCGGAAACCGGCGAGATGCCGGTTGCCTCGGTCATTCTCAATGTCGGCGGCGTCGAGCAAAAGGCGGAAGCCGAGGGAGGTGGCCCGGTCGATGCGACCTTCAAGGCCATCGAGCACATTGCCGGCAGCGGCGCCGAATTGCTGCTCTACTCGGTCAATGCGATCACGACGGGTACCGATGCGCAGGGCGAGGTGACGACCCGGTTGTCCAGGGGCGGCCGCATCGTGAATGGCAACGGGGCCGACACGGACATCGTGATTGCCTCGGCACGCTCGTACCTGAACGCCCTCAACAAGCTTCACTCCAGCCTGGACAAGGTTCGTGCCCAGGGCGACGTCTGAAAGCGCCCGCCGGCGTCAGTTCGCTGCCGGCGGGTTGCGGGTCGCCCGCAGGTAAAGGATGACGCTGACGAAGAGGGTCGTGGCCAGCACGGTTTCCGCGACGGCCAGCCATTGGGCGGTTCCGGTGTCGCTGGTTGTCCGCAGCAGTCCCTCGAGCAGGTAGAACTGGATGAGCAGGGATGTCCACTTGTATGTGTAGCGCTTGCCGCGCAGGATGCCGAACAGCGGCGCCAGAAGAAGCACTGCCTTGAGCGCCATCCACGAGCCGCCGGGGCGCAGCGGCGCCAGCCACAATTCCCAGGCGAGGCAGAGGAAGATCAGCGCAATGAGGGCTGCGCTGGCCAGCGTGCGGCTGCGGCCGGCAGTCACGGTCGCCCCAGTTTCAGGACGATTTCCGCGAGCCGCTTGCCTTGCGCAAAAGCGAGCCGGCTCTCATCGTCCGACAGGAAGGGGTCGCCGGAAGCTCCGGAGACGTGGCTGGCTCCGTAGGGTGTCCCGCCAGTGCGTGTCTCGCGCAGCACGGCCTCGGTAAAAGGCAGGCCCGTTACCAGCATCCCGTGGTGGAGCAGCGGGAGCATCATCGTCAGCAGGGTGGCCTCATTGCCGCCATGCTGGCTGCCACTCGCGGTGAAAACGCAGGCAGGCTTTCCGACCAGCGTGCCGTTCTGCCAGGCCGCCGTAGTGGCGTCCCAGAAATGCTTCATCGGCGCCGCCATGTTGCCGAAACGGACAGGGCTGCCGAGGGCTACGCCCGCACATTCGGCAAGATCACTCATCTCGACGTACGGAGCGCCTTCCCCGGGAACGGCATGGGAGGTCGCTTCGCATACCGTCGAGACGCGCGGGACTGTCCGAATTCGCGCCTGCACTCCCGGCACCGACTCGATACCCCGCGCGATCCGTTCGGCGAGGGCGCGGACCGAGCCCCGTTGGCTGTAGTAGAGAACCAGTATTTCGAGCATGGGATGTATTATAAGGCCCCATGCAGGAGCCTCAGCGACAGCGTCCGACCCGCCGCAAGGGTGCCGGGCGCCTGGCGACGATCGTTCGCCGATTCCGCTCTGAAAACATGATGCAGACCAGCGCTGCACTTGCGTTCACGACCTTGCTCGCACTTGTCCCGCTGGTGGCCGTCGTGCTTTCGGTTGCCGAAGCGGTTCCCTATCTGGACGTGCTCCTGATGCGGCTCGAGGGCTTGATCCAGGAAGCGCTGCTGCCGGCTGGAACCGGCAAGGCGATTTCGGGGAACATCATTCGCTTTTCCCACCGTGCGCAGCAGTTGACCGCAGCAGGCCTGATTTTCCTGGGGGCGACGGCACTCATCCTGATGCATACCATCGAGCGGGCCTTCAACCACGTCTGGCAGGTCAAGCCGCGGCCGGTCCTGCTCCGGTTGCGACTCTATCTTGCGGCTGTGCTGGTATGGCCCTTCATCCTGGCAGCGGTTGCATCGGTCAGCTATTTCGCGCTGACGCGCTCGCTCGGGCTGCTCGACGAGAGCGGCATGATGCGCGGATTGGCGCTGAAACTGCTATCCGTTGGGCTGATCGCGTTTGCCTTGTCACTGCTCTATGTGGCAGTGCCGAATGCCGCGGTGGACCGTCGCGGCGCCACGCTCGGCGGCATTTTCGCAGCCCTTGCGTTCGCTGCCATGCAACGCGCCTTCGAGGCGTACCTCGCTGCCGTTCCTGTCCTCAAGAGCATCTACGGCGCGTTTTCGGCGCTGCCGGTGTTTCTCGTCTGGCTACAGATGAGTTGGGCGGTAGTTCTTGCCGGCGGCCTGATTGCCGCTACATCGTTTCGTCCGGAACGACGTTCAGTATCTCGATCTGCGCCGTCTCCTCGGTAATCCCGACTACCCGGACATCGCTGACGCTGCCGCTGCTGTGGTCGATCAGCAGGAAGCGGTCACCCGGCCGGCTGGAGATGGTGCCGGTCTCGACGAGCAGGGCCGGCGTTGAACGGATCGGGGGCATCTCCGGCAGGATCATCGCGGGCGTCCCGTCCTCGGGCGAACTCGGGCGCACGATTGTCGCCGCCTGCGCGCGCGTTGCCACCTGTTGCATGCCGATTTCGACGTGCTCGGGGTTTTCCGACATTGCCCAGCGCACGATGCCGACGTGCCATGCCGGCTTGCCCCCCGATGTCTCGCCACGGGGTTGCACTGCGATGACATCCCCGACCCGGAGATTGTCGGTGGGACCGGCAACGTGCATCAGCAGGTATCCGTCCGGACTCTCGTTGGTAACCATCCATTCGCTCGTACGCACCGGCCCGTCGGGATTGCGCAGGGCTTGCCAGAGCGGGTCGAAGGCGGCGCAGAGCACGACGCGGTAGGACTGCCGGCGTCGCGGGAAGCGGCGCTTCGCGGGGTTCCCCCAGATTCCGGCAAGACGCCCGAGGGCGCCCAGGCCGGCTGCGCTTCCGGCCTGCGGCGGCAAGCCGAGGGACCCAGCATTTCCGGTCTTGCGCAGTTGTGCGAGGTGGTCGCGCAGTACACGGGCCGATACATCGCAGGCGAAAAAAAGTGCCGGAACGTCGCTGGTCGGCGTGCGCCGGCTCATTGCGTGGGCCGGCAAATCGCTGTCAAGGTCGATCCAGAAGACGCCACCGCGATCGCCGGGAGGGATGTCCGAGACTTCCGGCAGGCGGAGGCAGTTGTCGATGTAGGCGCTTACCAGCGCCAGCTCGCCGGCCGAAAACGATGCTGGCTGCGCGATGCCCGCCATCAGGATGCGGATGTAATTCGCTTCGATCGTGGGTTCGCCATGGCCGATCGCGGTGTGTGCGAGCCCCAGTTGGCGCGCGCGGCGGTAAGCGGTATGGAGATCACGCCAGATTCCCGGACGGGTGGGCGCGGCGACGAGTTGGCTGATGCCGATGTGCCAGCCATAGCAGCGCACGCAACGCTGCAGGGGAACAAGATTCTCTGAAGGCGGAGTCTGGGGGGTTATCCCGGCGAAGTACATTTCGGCAAGCAGGGCGAGCAGGGCCTGTAGCGTGGTCGTTCGCTGCCTCAGTGTGCCGGGTACCGGCAGGGCGATACCTTCCAACATCGGCAGTTCGGCTGCGATGAGGCGTGAAAGGTGGTTGTACAGCAGATCGAGCAATTGCGCGCGGCTCGCTCCGGAAAGCGGGGAATCGCGCAAGAGCCTCAGTTGCTCGAGCAGTTCGTCGGCATCGCACTGTCGCACATTGCCGTCGTCTGGATACAGGCGTGCATGGGCGCCACGGGCTTGCGCACCGCTGGGGAGTGTAGTCGCCGGGTTCTGGTCGGGCATGATGGGCGGAGGATAGCCAATTCTTGGCATCCCCGCCAGATTGACCGCAAATTTTCCGGCTGAGGCCCGGTGCGCCGGTACTCACATCCGGCAATTCGCCGGGTCTGCACGGGAACCTATTGTTTTTGCGGGAATCAAGGCTATAATTCGAGGTTTTTCAGCGTCGAAAGAATTCCGATGGTTGTCATCCGCCTCGCCCGTAGCGGCGCCAAGAAGCGCCCGTTCTACAACATGGTCGTCACCGATTCCCGTAACCGCCGCGATGGCCGTTTCGTCGAGCGTATCGGCTTTTACAACCCGGTTGCGGCTGCCCACGAAGAAGGACTGCGCGTGGCCATGGACCGCCTGACCTACTGGCAGCAGAACGGCGCCCAACTGTCGCCGACGGCGGCCCGTCTGGTCAAGCAGTACGCCGCCAAGCAGGCTGCATAAAGCAGCTCTGGCCTTGTCTGCCGGCGAAATGGTCGTCTTGGGTCGGCTCGCCGAGCCCTACGGCATTCGCGGCTGGATCAGGCTGCATCCCTACGGGGATGATCCGCTCGCCTGGGCCGGCATGCCTGCCTGGTGGGTCGGGACGGAAGGCGGGCCGTGGCGCGAAACCGGGCTGGTAAGCCTGAAGGCGCACGGCGATGGCGTGGTCGCGCTCCTTGAAGGCGTCAGTGACCGAACATCTGCCGAGGCTCTGAAGGGCATGCTGGTCGCCGCGCCGCGCGAGGCGCTGCCGGCGACCGGGGAAGACGAGTTCTACTGGACAGACCTGGTTGGCATGGAGGTCGTCAATGGCGTGGGGGAGCGGCTTGGCCGGGTGGCAGGGCTGATCGAGACCGGTGCCAATGACGTCCTGCGCGTTGTCGCGGAGGATGGCAGCGAACGCCTGCTGCCCTTCGTGGCAGCAGTGGTGCAGACGGTGGAGAAGGAAGCGGGGCGAATCCGCGTGGAGTGGGGTCTGGACTGGTGATCCGGTTCGACTGCGTGACCCTCTTCCCGGAGATGTTTGCAGCGGTCACGCAATGCGGAATCACCCGCCGGGCGCTTGAGGAAGGGCGTTGGGCGTGGCAGGGGTGGAATCCCCGCGATTTTGCCGACAACACGTGGCGACGGGTCGATGACCGACCCTTCGGGGGCGGGCCGGGCATGGTGATGCAGGCCGCGCCGCTGGAGAGGGCGATTGCTGCGGCTAGGTCGGCGCAGAGTGCGGCGGGGATGGTGGCCAGCAGGGTCATCTGCCTCTCGCCACAGGGTGTACGGCTGACCCACGAACGGGTCATGGGCCTCGCGGCCGCTGACGAGGGGTTGATTCTCCTTTGCGGCCGCTACGAAGGCATCGACGAGCGTCTGATCGAGCGTTGCGTCGATGAGGAAATGTCGATCGGGGATTTCGTGCTTTCCGGCGGCGAGTTGCCGGCGATGGTGTTGATCGACGCCGTCGTCCGCCAGTTGCCGGGAGTGCTGGGCGATGCCGCTTCGGCGGCGGAAGATTCGTTCGTGACGGGCCTGCTCGACTGCCCGCACTACACGAGGCCCGAGGTATATGAAGGACAAGGGGTGCCGGAGGTTCTGCTTTCCGGCGACCACAAGCGAATTCGTCGCTGGCGACTGAAGCAGTCGCTGGCGCGGACCCGGAAGCGCCGCCCGGATTTGCTGGCGCACCGCGGGATGACCGCGGAAGAGACGCAACTCCTCGCGGAGATTTCCGCAGAGGAGCAATGCGGTGAGTAATTTTTTTTAAAACTAGGATCTCACATGAACCTGATTCAGCAACTCGAGCAGGAAGAAATCGCCCGTCTGGGCAAGTCCGTTCCCGAATTCGCCCCCGGCGACACCGTCGTCGTCCAGGTGAAGGTCAAGGAAGGCAACCGCGAACGTCTGCAGGCCTACGAAGGCGTGGTCATCGCCAAGCGCAACCGCGGCCTGAATTCTTCCTTCATCGTGCGCAAGATCTCCTCGGGCGAGGGCGTCGAGCGTACGTTCCAGACCTATTCGCCGCTGGTCGCTTCGATCGAGGTCAAGCGCCGTGGCGACGTGCGTCGTGCCAAGCTCTACTACCTGCGTGACCGCTCGGGGAAGTCGGCGCGCATCAAGGAAAAGCTGGACGCCAGGAAACCGGCAGGCCAATAAGCTTCTCCGGCCGCATGAAAGCAGCGGGGCGCCCAAGGCGCCCCGCTTTCATTCCGTATCCGGTCAGGCACCGGGCGTAGCTGCGCAAACTGGCTACTTGAGGACCTTGCCGCCGGGGCCGAGGACCGTCAGCTCAACGAAACTCGAGCCGGAACGCTGGCTGCTGTCGAAGGCAACGCGGAATCCCCCGAGATCGACATTGGTTGCTTCCAGGGCCGTAACGAGCTTTTCGCGCGTCAGGTCCTTGGGGCCGGCTTTCCTGATTCCTTCGACGAGGACACGGGCCATGGCGTAGCCTTCGATGCCGTAGTAGGAATAGGCATTCTTCTTGGGCGCCAGCTTCTGGTAGTCGCGCACCATCGGTACCGTGTCGTTCCAGGGGTAGGGCATCACCTGGGAAATCCCGACGCCGCGCGAATCGGGACCAAGCTCCGCCACCAGTTGCTCGGTGCCGACCGGTGACAGGGTCATCAAGGTCGGACGTTGCGGGGTCTTGAGCATGGCCTTGACGAAGGCGGCCGTCGGCTTGACGAGGGTGACCATCAAGACTGCCTGGGGAGTGTCCTTGGCGATGATTTCGACCGCCTTGGCGACGTCGACCGAATTGCGCTCGACCGTCGCCACGGACGACGGAACCAGACCGTGCTTCTTGAGGGCGGCGGTTGTTCCCTCGAGGCCCGATTTGCCGAAGCCGTCGTTCTGGTAGAAAACAGCAATCTTGCGGATTCCCAGCGAGACCAGCTGATTGACGATGGCTGCAGTTTCGTCCGCATAGCTCGCGCGCACGTTGAACATGTAGCGCCCGTTGGGGTTCTTCGCCAACGGCTCGCGCAGCGTGCCGGCGCCGGAGATCGTCCCGACCAGCGGGACCTTGGCCGGCCCGAATACCTTGTTCATCGCTTCGGTCGTGGGGCTGGAACCGTAATAGGCGAGGAGGGCGAAAACCCCCTTCTCGCTGATCAGCGCCTTGGTGTTGGCTACCGTGCGGTCGGTTTCGTAGCCGTCATCCAGGGCGACCAGCTCGAGCTTGCGCCCGTGGATGCCGCCGGATTTGTTGATCTGGTCGAAGTAGGCCAGGATGGTCTGGCGCATCTCGATGCCGTATTCGCCATTCGGGCCCGAGAATGGTCCCGACATGCCGATCACGATGCGGCTGTCCGAAACTCCCGTCTCGGCCATTGTCAGCCCCGATGCTGCCAGCAGTGCCGCAATGACGAGCCGCTTGATCATTTGAATCATTGTCCGGTCTCCCCCTTTTGGAATACCTGCGCATTCTAGCAGCGGAAATGCGAACGAAACGCAAGCAGGGGTGACGCCCGCAGCCGATCAATCGCCGTCACGGATTGTTCGCCTGGGCGCGCTGGGCGGCAGGTCGTCTCCGAAAGGCGCCGGCTTGTCCGCAGCTGGAATCACTCGCCGAAGAATTCCCGTACCTTGTCCATCCACGATTTTGCGCGCGGATTATGCTGGCGGTCGCTGCCTTGGCTGGATTCCTCGAGTTCGCGCAGGAGTTCCTTCTGCCGCTCCGTCAGGCTTACCGGCGTTTCGACGACGACGTGGCACATCAGGTCGCCGTGGGTATGGCTGCGCACGCCCTTGATGCCCTTGCCGCGCAGGCGGAAAACCTTTCCGCTCTGGGTTTCGGCCGGAATCTTGATCGATGCGGCGCCGTCCAGGGTGGGGATCTGGATATCGCCACCGAGTGCCGCGGTGGTGAAGGAGATCGGCATTTCGCAGTGCAGGTCGTTGTGGTCGCGCTGGAAGACCGGGTGCTGCTTGAGGTGGATCTGGACGTAGAGGTCGCCCGGCGGGCCGCCGTTGACGCCGTGCTCGCCTTCGCCGGAAAGACGGATGCGGTCGCCCTCGTCCACACCGGCGGGAATCTTTACCGAGAGGGTCTTGTGCTGCTTGACGCGGCCGGCGCCGCCGCAATCCTTGCAGGGGTCGGGGATGATGCGGCCGGTGCCGTGGCACTTCGGGCAGGTCTGCTGGATCGAGAAAAATCCCTGCTGCAGGCGCACCTGGCCGGCACCGTTGCAGGTGGGGCAGGTCTTGGCCTGGGTTCCCGCCTTGGCGCCGGAGCCGTGGCAAGTTCCGCATTCCTCCATGGTTGGCACGCGGATCTTGGTCTCGGTGCCGTGTGCGGCCTGCTCGAGGGAGATATCAAGGTTGTAGCGCAGGTCGGCGCCACGATAGACGTTGCTGCGGCCGCCACCACCGCCGCCCCCGCGGCCGCCGAAGATTTCGTCGAAGATGCCGCCGAAGGCATCGGCGAAGCCGCCACCACCACCACCGAAACCGCCGCCCATGCCGGCCTGCGGATCGACACCGGCATGGCCGAACTGGTCGTAGGCCGCCCGCTTCTGGCTGTCCGAGAGTATTTCGTAGGCTTCCTTGGCTTCCTTGAAGTGCTCCTCGGCCTTGGGATTGTCCGGATTGCGGTCCGGGTGGTACTTCATGGCCAGCTTGCGGTAGGCCTTCTTGATCTCGTCGTCGGAGGCGTCGCGGTTGACCCCGAGAATCTCGTAAAAATCGCGCTTAGACATGTCTCGTCCCGTCAAGTGACAAAGGCGCCGAGCGCCGCCGGAGAAGTCCGGGAGGCTCGGCGCCGGGCGGTTGCGTCAGGAATTACTTCTTGTCCTTGACCTCGGTGAACTCGGCGTCGACGACATCGCCTTCATCCTTTTTCGCCTGTTGGCCGCCAGACTGGGCGCCGCCGGCCGCAGCCCCTTCGGCCTGCTGCTGGGCGTACATCCTCTCGCCGAGCTTCTGGGCAGCGGCGGACAGGGCTTCCGTCTTGGCGGCGATGACATCCTTGTCGCCGTCGCGCAGGACATCTTCCACGTCCTTGATCGCCTTCTCGATGCCTTCCTTCTCGGCGGCGTCGAGCTTGTCGCCGTACTCGGTCAGCGACTTCTTGACCATGTGCACCATGCCGTCGGCCTGGTTGCGGGCGTCGGCCAACTCGTGCGCCTTCTTGTCCTCCTCGGCGTGCAGTTCGGCGTCCTTCACCATGCGCTGAATTTCTTCCTCGCTCAGGCCGGAGTTGGCCTTGATGGTGATCTTGTTTTCCTTGCCGGTGGCCTTGTCCTTGGCGGTGACATGCATGATGCCGTTGGCGTCGATGTCGAAAATGACTTCGATCTGCGGCGTGCCGCGCGGGGCCGGCGGGATGCCTTCCAGGTTGAACTGGCCCAGGCTCTTGTTGCCGCCCGCCATTTCGCGCTCGCCCTGCAGCACGTGGATGGTCACCGCGGCCTGATTGTCGTCGGCGGTCGAGAAGACCTGCGAGGCCTTGGTCGGGATCGTGGTGTTCTTCTGGATCAGCTTGGTCATGACGCCGCCCAGGGTTTCGATACCCAGCGACAGCGGGGTGACGTCGAGCAGCAGCACGTCCTTGACTTCGCCCTGCAGCACGCCGCCCTGAATGGCAGCGCCGACAGCAACGGCTTCATCCGGGTTCACGTCCTTGCGCGGCTCCTTGCCGAACACTTCCTTGACCTTCTCCTGCACCTTCGGCATGCGCGACTGGCCGCCGACAAGGATCACGTCGTCGATGTCGGAAACCTTGCAACCGGCATCCTTCAGCGCGGTGACGCAAGGGGCGACGGTGCGCTCGATCAGCTCGTCGACCAGCGACTCGAACTTGGCGCGGGTGATCTTCAGGGCCAGGTGCTTCGGACCGGAGGCGTCGGCGGTGATGTAGGGCAGGTTGACTTCGGTCTGCTGGCTGGAGGACAGCTCGATCTTGGCCTTTTCGGCGGCTTCCTTCAGGCGCTGCAGGGCCAGCACGTCCTTCTTCAGGTCGACGCCGGATTCTTTCTTGAATTCGTCGATGATGTAGTCGATCAGGCGCTGGTCGAAGTCTTCGCCGCCGAGGAAGGTGTCGCCGTTGGTGGCCAGCACTTCGAACTGCTTTTCGCCATCGACGTCGGCGATTTCAATGATGGAAATGTCGAAGGTGCCGCCGCCCAGGTCATACACGGCGATCTTCTTGTCCTTGCCGGCAACCTTGTCCATGCCGAAAGCCAGTGCGGCAGCGGTCGGCTCGTTGATGATGCGCTTGACTTCCAGACCGGCGATACGGCCGGCGTCCTTGGTCGCCTGGCGCTGGCTGTCGTTGAAGTAGGCCGGCACGGTGATGACGGCTTCGGTGACTTCCTCGCCGAGGTAGTCTTCGGCGGTCTTCTTCATTTTGCGCAGCACTTCGGCGGAAACCTGCGGCGGGGCGATCTTCTTGTCGCGGGCTTCAACCCAGGCGTCGCCGTTGTCGGCCTTGACGATCTTGAAGGGCATCAGGGCGATGTCCTTCTGCACTTCCTTTTCCTCGAAGCGGCGGCCGATCAGGCGCTTGACGGCGTACAGCGTGTTCTTCGGGTTGGTGACGGCCTGGCGCTTGGCCGGCGCGCCGCACAGAATCTCGCCATCGTCGGTGTAGCCGACGATGGACGGCGTGGTGCGTGCGCCTTCCGAGTTTTCGATGACCTTCGGCGTGCCGCCTTCCATGATGGCCACGCAGCTGTTGGTCGTTCCGAGGTCGATGCCGATGATCTTGCCCATGTTCATTGTCCTAAAGTGAATTACCGATGTTCGTGAGGTGGGGGCGGAGTGCCCGATTTCAAGCGCCTGTCGCGGTCGACCGCGAAAAACGCGGCATTTTCGTCATTTTCCCTTGGCGACCATGACCAGCGCCGGACGCAGGACGCGCTCGGCGATCAAGTAGCCCTTCTGCAGCACGGTGACGACGGTGTTCGGCTCCTGGTCGGAGTCGACCATGCCGATCGCCTGGTGCCTGTGCGGATCGAATTTCTCGCCCACCGGGTTGATTTCGGTGAGCGAATTCTTTTCGAAGGCCGCGACGAGTTGCTTCAAGGTCAGTTCGGCGCCGGATTTGAAGCTGTCCACGGTCTGCTCGGGAACGGCGAGCGCCGCCTCGAGGCTGTCCTTGACCGCGAGCAGTTCGCCGGCAAATTTCTCGACCGCGAACTTGTGCGCCTTGGCGACGTCTTCCAGGGCGCGGCGGCGAATGTTCTCGGCATCGGCCTTGGCGCGCAGCCAGGCGTCGTAGTGTTCGGCTGCCTTCAGTTCGAGGGCGCGGAACTGTTCCTCGATGCTGGGCAGGGTATCGACAACCGGCGTGCTGGCGGCAGCATCGGCAGGTTCTCCGGCAATGGCGTCAGCCGGGCTTTGGTCGGCAGCTGTAGCCGCATCGAGCAGAGGTTCCTGCGGGGGGGTAGGTTCGGACATGGATTGGTTTCTCCCTTCAACGCAAGCCTACCTTGGGGCGCAATCCGGCATTTCAAGGGACCACCACGGGAATTTTTCGATCGCCGCTTCCCGCGGCCGCGCGTGCTAGGAGCGTGCTAGGATATTCCCATTGGAATCTTCGCCGCAGGTCATGGAACGTATCGGCAAGTATCGCGTGGTCAGGGAACTGGGCAAGGGGGCGACCGCCACGGTCTACCTCTGTGTCAGCCCGGATTCCGATTTGCCGGTGGCCGTCAAGCTGATCAGCTTCGACAAGGACAGCGCCAACATGTCGCGCCGCCTGCGCAAGCTCTTCCGCAACGAGGTCGCGGTGTCGGGCCGGCTGCAGCATCCCAATATCGCGAAAGTTTACGACGGCGTCGTCGAGGCGGACCACGCCTATCTGGCAATGGAATACGTCGATGGGTTCTCGCTCGAGGACTATACGCGCATCGACAACCTGCTGCCGCTGCACCGCGTGATCGGCATCGTCTTCAAGTGCTGCATGGCGCTGGACAGCGCCTACCGGCAGGGCATCATCCATCGCGATATCAAGCCGGCCAATATCCTGGTCACGGCGGGTGACGAGCCCAAGCTCCTCGATTTCGGCCTGTCGCTAAACATCAACAAGGAAATCGGCAACGAATCGACCTTCATCATGGGCGTCGGCTCCCCGTCCTACATGTCGCCCGAGCAGATCAAGGGCTACCAGCTGAACCAGAAGACCGACCTCTATTCACTGGGCGTCGTTCTTTACCAGTTGCTGACCGGGCGCCTGCCATTCCGTGCGAAGAACCAGGCAACGCTGATCTATCGCATCATCAATACCGAAGCGCCGGATGTGACCGCGCTCAACCCGAACCTGCCCGAGGAACTCAACGTCATCCTCAAGCGGGCGCTGGAGAAGGATCTGTTCAGCCGCTACCGGAATGGCGCGGAGTTCGCCAAGGACCTGGCCTCGGTGCGTTACCAGATCCTCCGCGACGACCAGGTCGTCCAGGACAGCGCGCGCTTCGACGTCCTGCGCAAGCTCGAGTTCTTCGCCGATTTCGAGAACGTCGAGCTTTGGGAAGTTCTGCGCATCTCGACCTGGCGGGAGATTGCGCCGAACGTCCTGCTCATCCGCCAGGGCGAGCAGGCACTCAACTTCGGATTGCTCGTCAGCGGCTTCGTCGAGGTCTCGATCGACGGGCGCGTCCTCTGCCGCCTGGGGCCAGGCGAGGTGATCGGCGAGGTGGCCTACCTTCATCCGCAGCGGCATGAACGGTCGGCCAGCGTGTCGACGCTGGAACCGGTTCTTTATCTCGAAATCAACGCCGCCGCGCTGGCACTTTCGTCCGAGGAACTGCAGGAGCACATGCGTTCGGCGCTGATCGGGCGCCTCATCGATCGCCTGCGCGAAGTGAGCCGGATTGCCTCGGCCCGCGGGACGCCTGCGGTGACTCGCGTCATGCCGGCAACGCCCGCCGAGACGGCGGGCGGACCGGGGCTTACGCTCGCCCCCTGAACCCGGGCAGGATCAGGCCTGGGCACCTGCCGCACGGGCGCGGTCGCGGCTGGCGGTAAGTTCGCGCGGGTCGGGGACGGTACGCGTCGGCCAGCCGGCGAGGTGGTTCTCGACGAGGGCGGCGAGTGCATCGATCCACAAATGGCCTTCGTTGAGCGCAGGTATGTAGTTGAATTCCCTGCCGCCGGCTGCGAGAAATAGCGATTTTCCCTCGATGGCGATCTCCTCGAGCGTTTCCAGGCAGTCGGCGGAAAAGCCCGGGCAGATCACATCGACGCGCCGGGTTCCAGCCTTGCCCAGCGCCTGCAGCGTCGGCGCGGTATAGGGCTGCAGCCACTCGGCGCGACCGAAGCGCGACTGGAAGCAGACCTGCACCTGTTGCGGTGCGAGATTGAGCCTCTCGGCTAGCAGCCGGCCAGTTTTCATGCACTCGCAATAGTAGGGGTCGCCCAGTCCCAGGTTGCGCCTGGGTAATCCGTGGAAGCTGATCAACAGCTGGTCCCCCGGGCCGGGTGGGCCGCAACGGACCCAGTTGTCGCGGACGCTTTGTTCCAGCGCCGCCAGATAGCCGGGGTCATCGGGATAGCTTCGCACGAAGCGCATCTCAGGCTGATTGCGCTGGCCGAGCAGCCAATGGCAAGCTTCGTCGATGGCGGTCGCCGTCGTGCTCGCCGAATACTGCGGATAGAGCGGCACCAGCAGGATGCGCGTCGCCCCCTCGGCCTTGAGTCGCGACAGTGCGGCGGGAATCGACGGTTCGCCGAAGCGCATCGCCCAGTCCACACTGACATGGTGGCCGCGCTCCCCGAGATAGCCGCGCAGCAGCTTCGCCTGCCTTTCGGTGTGAACCTTGAGGGGCGAACCGTCGCTGGTCCATACCGAGGCATATTTCTCTGCCGACTTGCCTGGACGGACGTTGAGGATGATGCCGTTCAGGATCAGCCACCAGAGGGCGCGCGGAATCTCGACGACACGGGGGTCGGAGAGAAACTGGCGAAGGTAGCGCTTGAGGGCAGGGGCGGTCGGCTCGGTGGGGGTGCCGAGGTTGACGACAAGCACGGCGGTCCGGGCGGGGGTGCCGTGCTGGCGGGGCGGTTCGGGCTGGAAGCGGGGCATCGTCAATTCTGCGGCTGGGAAAGGGCGCTCGAGAGCAGGCGGGCGGTGATGTCGACGATCGGGATGACCCGCTCGTAGGCCATTCGCGTCGGGCCGATCACGCCGAGCGAGCCCACCACCTGCCCGTCGACGGCATAGGGAGCGGTGATGACGCTACACTCGTCGAGGGGTGCGATGCCGGATTCGCCGCCAATGAATATCTGGACGCCAGACGCATTGTTCGAGATGTCGAGCAGGCGCATCAGGCTCGTGCGCTGCTCGAAGAGCTCGAACAACTCGCGCAGGCGCTTCATGTTCGACGACAATTCCTCGACGTCGAGCAGGTTGCGCTCGCCGGAAATCACGTAGGGAGACCCCTCGCCGGACATGGCCTCGTCGCCGGCCGCGAGGGCGAGCTGCATGAGCGGCCGGATGTCGTCCTGCAATTGGCGGATCTCGGTCGACAGGCGGGTGCGGATCTGCTCGAAGTCGAGGCCGGCAAAATTGTGGTTCAGGTAGTTGGCGGCGGCGACAAGTTCGCTCGCCGAATAGCTCCGCTCGCTGACGAGAACCCGGTTCTGCACATCGCCGTCGGCAGTCACGATGATCAGCAGGATGCGCTTGTCCGACAGGCCGAGGAACTCGATCTGGCGGATGCGGCTGGCGGGGCGACGGGGGGCCATGACCACGCCGGCGAAATGCGTCAGCTGCGACAGTAGTTGCGACGCGGTGGCGATGGCCCGGCTCGCCGGGCGGCCATGCAGGGCCCCCTCCATCTGCCCGAGCTGGTCGGCCTCGACCGGGCGGACGGTGAGCAGGCTGTCGACGAACAGGCGGTAGCCGCGCGAGGTCGGCACCCGCCCGGCCGAAGTGTGGGGGCTGGCAACGAAGCCGGCTTCCTCGAGGTCGGCCATCACGTTGCGGATGCTGGCCGGCGACAGGTCGAGGCCGGAAAATCTCGACAAAGCGCGCGAACCGACCGGTTGCCCGTCGGCGATGTAGTGTTCGACCAGGGCCTTGAGCAGGGTGCGGGCGCGTTCGTCAAGCATGGCAGGCATTCTACAAAAAGCCGCTGCACTGCGAGCGGGGATTTTTATGCAAGAATTCGGGCCATGCATACCAGCTTCGGCCCCTACCGCCTGCCACGCACCATCGCCCTGGTCGGCAAGTACCACAGCCGCGAGATCGCGGAGTCGCTGAGCCGGCTGGCTGAGTACCTGCACCAGCGCGGCGTTTCGGTCTTCATCGAGCGCGAGACGGCCGAGCAGGTCGGACGCCAGGTCGACCTCTCGCGCTGGGTGACTTGCGGCTTCAACGACATCGGTGCCCACGCCGACCTTGCCATCGTTCTTGGCGGTGACGGCACCATGCTCAATGCCGCGCGCCGCCTGGCGCGTTACCGGGTGCCGCTGGTCGGGGTCAACCAGGGGCGCCTCGGCTTCATGACCGACATCGCGCGCAGCGACATGCTGACCTGCATGGACGACCTGCTCGACGGCCGTTTTTCCGCCGAGAACCGCATGCTGCTCGACGCCGAGGTATTGCGCGATGGCCGCGAGATCGCCACCAACCTGGCGCTCAACGATGTCGTCGCCGACAAGGGCGCCATCGGCCGGATGATCGAGTTCGAGCTGTTCATCGACGGGGAATTCATCTACAACCTGCGTTCCGACGGATTGATCGTCTCCACGCCGACCGGGTCCACGGCCTACTCGCTGTCCGCCGGCGGCCCCATCCTGCACCCGACCTCGACAGGCATCGCGCTCGTCCCGCTCTGCCCGCATGCGCTGACCAACCGGCCGATCATCGTCAATGACCGGGCCGACATCGAATTGCGTATTGCCCATGCCGACGATCCGCGGGTTCATTTCGACGGCCAGGTGACCCTGGATCTGCAGCCGGGCGACAGCGTCCGCCTGCGCCGTTCCGAATATTCCATCTGCTTCCTGCACCCGCCCGGCTACAGTTATTTCGCGATGCTGCGCCAGAAGCTGCAGTGGAGCGAGCGTCCCAAGGGCACCTGATGCTGCGCCGGCTGGTCATCCGCGACTTCGTTATCGTCGATCGCCTGGAACTGGAGTTTTCGCCGGGATTCGGGGCGTTGACCGGGGAAACCGGTGCCGGCAAATCCATCCTCATCGATGCCCTGGCGCTGGCCCTGGGCGCGCGGGCGGATCCGGCGACTATCCGGACCGGTTGCGAGCGTGCCGAGGTTGCCGCCACCTTCGCGGGTGGCGCTATCCCGGCGGTGCGGGAGTGGCTGGCGGCGAACGACATCGCCGATGACGAAGAACTGATCCTGCGCCGCGTCGTCGATGCGGCGGGGCGCTCACGCGGCTACATCAATGGTTCGCCTGCAACTGTCCAGCAGTTGCGTGAGCTGGGCGAATGCCTTGTGGACATCCACGGCCAGCATGCCCACCAGTCGCTGTTGCGTGGTGATGCGCAGCGGCAGTTATTTGACGCGCATGCCGGCCACCTCGCCCTGGTGGCGGATGTCGCTGCCGCCTGGCGTGTCTGGCGCGACGCCGACGCAGCGCTGCGGGCCGCGGCGGCGGATGGCGAAGCGCAGGCTCGCGAGCGCGAGCAGCTCGAATGGCAGGTACGCGAACTGGAGATGCTGGGGCTGGGAGCCGGCGAGTGGCCGGAACTCGAAAGCGAGCATCGCCGGCTGGCGCACGCGGCGACCCTGGCAGAGGGGGCGCAGTTCGGGCTGGCGCTGCTGGCGGATGGTGACGGTGCCTGCGATGATGGCCTGGAGCGCGTCGCCGGCCGCATCGAAGAACTGGCGGGCTATGACCAGCGCCTTGCTGAGGTGGCCGCACTCCTGCGTTCGGCGCAGACCGAGCTTGGCGAAGCGGTATCGCAATTGCGCCGCTACGGCGACCGCGTCGATCTCGATCCGGCCCGCTTCGGCGAGGTCGAGCGGCGCATCGAGGCGGTTCTCGCTTGCGCCCGCAAGTACCGAGTCTCGCCGGAAGCCCTGCCCGCGATGCTGGAGCAAGCGTCGGCCCGCCTCGCCGAACTGACCGTCGCGGCCGATGCCGAGGCGTTGGCCCGGCGGTCGCAGCAGGCCCGCGATGCGTATGTATCGCTGGCCGGCCGCCTGTCGGCCGCCCGAGGCGCCGCCGCCAGCCAAATGGGTCCGCAGGTCAGTGCCCTGATGCACAAGCTGGCGCTCGCCAGCGGGCGTTTCGAAGTGGCCTTGTTGCCACTTGCAGAAGGGCTGGCGACCGGGCTGGAGCAGGTCGAGTTCCGCGTTGCCGGGCTGGCGGCGGACGATGCGCGTCCGCTGGCCAAGGTCGCATCGGGTGGTGAACTGTCGCGTATCAGCTTGGCGATCCAGGTATTGACCTCGCGTTCCGCGCGCGTACCGACACTGATCTTTGACGAGGTCGATGTCGGCATCGGCGGACGCGTCGCCGAGATCGTCGGGCGCCTGCTGGCCGAACTCGGGCGCGAGCGGCAGGTCCTGAGCGTGACCCACCTGCCGCAGGTTGCAGCGCGCGCCGACTGGCAGTGGCGGGTCAGCAAGGAAACGCATGACGGTGCGGTCCTGAGCTCGATAGAACCGCTGGACGACGATGCGCGCGTCGGCGAGATCGCGCGCATGCTGGGCGGCGTGGACGTTAGCGGGATCGCCCGCGACCACGCACGCGAGATGTTGCGGTCGACGCCGCTGGAAGCCTGAAATCCGGCTGGCTGCCTGTCAGGCGGCAAGCAGTTGCCACAGGCGCCACGCGGCAGCCAGGGCGAGGGCGAGGAATAAAATGCCGCTGATCCGGTGGATCCAGGCGAGCGGTAGGCGGTTGAGCAGCTTGCGACCGGCGATGACGCCCAGCGCCGAGGTGGTGGCGAGTGCAGCCGTGGCGCCGGCCCAGACCGGGAGCGGATCCGCCGTGCTGCCGAGTCCGGCGACCGCCAGTTGTGTTTTGTCCCCGAATTCGGCAAGGAAAATGAGCAGGAACGTAGTGGCGAAGACACCATGGCCCGGGCGCTCCCCAACCGCTTCGTCGTCATCTTCGTCCTGATAGCGCAAGGCACCGATGCCGAACACGGCGAAGAGGATGGCGACGCATGCCACGACCAGCCATTCCGGCAGCCAGGCGGCGACCGCAGCGCCGAACAGGACGGCGAGCAGGTTGAGAATCGCGAACGCGGCAATCGCCCCGAGCACCACCGGCAATCCGCGATTGCGGGCAGCCAGCGTCATGCAGACGAGTTGGCTCTTGTCCCCGAATTCGGCAAGCGCGACGAGCAGGTAGGTCGTGCCGGCCGAAGCCAGCCATGCCCCACCGACAGGCATCAGGTTATCGGTCATGGGCGGGTATCAGGGCTTGCTCGGCTTTTTCCGGCTGGGGCAGTTGTCCTTGGTGCAGTGCGCGTAGAGGTACAGTGCGTGATCCTGGATCGCGAAACCACGTTCCGCTGCAATCTGGTTCTGCCGCCGCTCGATTTCCGCGTCGTAGAACTCCTCGACCTTGCCGCAGTCGATGCAGACGAGGTGGTCGTGGTGCTGCCCCCGCTTGATCTCGAAGATCGCCTTCCCTGATTCGAAGAAATGGCGCTCGAGCAATCCGGCCTGCTCGAATTGGGTGAGGACGCGGTAGACCGTCGCCAGCCCGATATCCGCGTGCTCGGCCGACAGCAGGCGGTAGACGTCCTCGGCGGTGAGGTGGCGGACGTTGCTGGTTTCGAACAGTTCGAGGATCTTGAGGCGCGGGAAGGTGGCCTTGAGCCCCATGGTCTTGAGGCTTTGCGCATCGCTCATCGTCGGGGCTTCCTTGTTGGGCCGGGCAGGGCCGGTGGCAATTTCGAGTATGATATAACGCTTCCCGAACGTTTGAGAAACTCCGGATTTTCGTATGTTTTCCCTCCGAATGCCGCTCATCGGCGCGCTCTGTTGCGTCGCACTGTCCGCCTGCAGCAACCCGGTGCGATCGATCAATGCCTACAAGATCGATGTCCAGCAGGGGAATGTCCTGACCCAGGAAATGGTGTCGCAGCTGCGGCCGGGCCAGACCCGCGACCAGGTCCGCTTCATCCTGGGAACGCCGCTATTGGCGGACATCTTCCACCAGGAGCGCTGGGACTACGTCTACAGCTACCGCAATGGCCGGACCGGCAATGTCGAGTCCCGCCGCTTCTCCGCCTATTTCGACAGCACGGGGCGGCTCGACAAGGTCACCGGCGATGTCGAGCCGGCGACGCCGGATGAGTTGGCGGCGCCACCGGTGCGCAACCGGGTGGTCGATCTGAGCTCGCTGCCTGCTGATTCCGAGGTTCCGCTGCCGCCGCCCGAAGGCCCGGGATTCATTCGCGGCCTGCTCAATTCCGTGGGATTCTGATCATGGCAAATGTGCGAATCGGTGTGGTGGGGGCAGGCGGTCGCATGGGCCGCATGCTGCTCGAGGCCGCGCTTCGGGAGGAGGGGGTCGAGCTGGCGGCTGCCTTCGATGTGCCGGGCTGCGCTGCCATCGGCCAGACGGTTGCGCAGTTGACCGGGCTGCCCAGCGATGTGGTGGTCAGCAGCGACCTTGAGGGCGGGTTGGCCGGCGTCGATTGCCTGATCGATTTCACCCGGCCGCAGGGTACGCTCGGTCACCTCGATTTGTGCCGGCGCGCCGGCGTCGCCATGGTGATCGGCACCACCGGCTTCGAAGCCGAGGGCAAGGCGCGCATCGCCGAGGCTGCCCGAGACATTCCGGTCGTCTTCGCACCGAACATGGCAGTCGGGGTGAATCTCGTGTTCAAGTTGCTCGATACCGCCGCCCGCATCCTCAACCAAGGTTACGACATTGAGGTCGTCGAGGCGCATCACCGCATGAAGATCGACGCGCCGTCGGGAACCGCGCTGCGCATGGGCGAAGTCGTCGCCTCGGCGCTCGGACGCAGCCTCGAGGAGTGTGCCGTTTACGGGCGCGAGGGCGTGACCGGCGAGCGCGACCCGTCGACCATCGGCTTCGCAACCGTGCGAGGAGGCGACATCGTCGGCGACCATACCGTCATGTTCTGCGGCATTGGCGAGCGTGTCGAGATCACCCACAAGGCCGCCAGCCGTATGCCGTATGCGTCCGGTAGCATGCGTGCAGCGCGCTTTCTCGCCGGGCGCCGGAACGGTCTCTTCGACATGCAGGACGTGCTCGGCTTGCGTTAGGACGGGTGGTCTCCGGATTTGCCTGAAAAGGCGCTTTCGGCTAAAATTCAAGGGTTTGAAAAAGCACAAGCGGGGGGGCGAGAGCCTCCCCGCTTGGCACATCAAGAACAGGAATCTCAGGAGAGCCGTCGTGTCGTTGCTGCCCACTTTCACTCCAGCCATTCTCGCGCTCGCGGACGGAACCATCTTCAGAGGGCAGTCCATCGGTGCCGATGGCGTTACCAGCGGTGAAGTGGTGTTCAACACCGCGATGTCCGGCTACCAGGAGATTCTCACCGACCCGTCGTACTGCCGGCAGATCGTTACCCTCACTTACCCGCACATCGGCAATACCGGTTGCAATGCGGAGGATTTCGAGTCGGCCGCCAACTACGCTGCCGGTCTGGTCATCCGCGACCTGCCGCGCCGTGCGTCGAACTGGCGCTGCGAGGACGATCTCGGCGACTATCTGCGGAAGCACGGTATCGTCGCCATCGCCGGCATCGACACCCGCAAGCTGACCCGCATCCTGCGCGAGAAGGGCGCGCAGGCCGGCTGCATCCTCGCTGGCGATGCCGACGAGGCGAAGGCGCTGGCGATGGCAAGGGCTTTTCCGGGACTGGCCGGCATGGATCTGGCGAAGGTCGTTTCGGTTACGGAGGGGTATTCCTGGACGCAGGCCGAATGGAGCCTCCAGGGCTACAAGGAAGCCGGCGAGTCGCGCTTTCACGTCGTGGCCTACGATTTCGGGGTCAAGCGCAATATCCTGCGCATGCTGGCCGAACGCGGCGTCAAGCTGACGGTGGTGCCGGCGCAGACGCCGGCGGCCGACGTTCTGGCATTGAAGCCGGACGGCGTCTTCCTGTCCAATGGCCCGGGCGACCCGGAGCCCTGCGATTACGCGATCGCGGCGATCCGCGAGTTCCTCGACCGCGGTGTGCCGACCTTCGGCATCTGCCTTGGCCACCAGTTGCTGGCCCTGGCCTCCGGTGCCCGGACGCTGAAAATGAAGTTCGGCCATCACGGTGCCAACCACCCGGTCAAGGACATGGATACGGGCCAGGTGCTGATCACCAGCCAGAACCACGGTTTCGCGGTCGACGCCGATTCGCTGCCGAAAAACCTGCGCGCCACCCATGTCTCGTTGTTCGACGGTTCCCTGCAGGGCATCGCGCGGACCGACGTCCCGGCCTTCTCCTTCCAGGGGCATCCGGAAGCGAGCCCGGGGCCGCACGACGTCGCCTATCTTTTCGACCGCTTCCTCGACACCATGACCCGCGGCGTCGCCGCCCTGCAAACGGCGCAATAAGCGAGAACAACATGCCGAAACGTACAGACATACAGAGCATCCTCATCATCGGTGCCGGCCCGATCGTCATCGGTCAGGCCTGCGAATTCGACTATTCCGGCGCCCAGGCCTGCAAGGCGTTGCGCGAGGAGGGTTATCGGGTCGTCCTCGTGAACTCCAATCCGGCGACCATCATGACCGACCCGGAAATGGCCGACGTCACCTACATCGAGCCGATTACCTGGCAAGTGGTGGCCAAGATCATCGAGAAGGAGCGCCCGGACGCGCTGCTGCCCACCATGGGTGGCCAGACGGCGCTCAACTGCGCGCTCGACCTCGACCGCGAGGGCGTCCTTGCCAAGTTCGGTGTCGAGCTGATCGGTGCATCGAAGGAAGCCATCGATAAGGCCGAGGACCGCGAGAAGTTCAAGCAGGCGATGACCCGCATCGGGCTCGGCTCGGCCCGCTCGGCCATTGCCCATTCGATGGAGGAAGCCTACCAGGTGCAGGCCATGGTCGGATTCCCGACCATCATCCGCCCGTCGTTCACGCTGGGCGGCTCGGGCGGCGGCATCGCCTACAACATGGAAGAGTTCGAGACCATCTGCAAGCGCGGTCTCGAGGCCTCGCCGACGCACGAGCTCCTGATCGAGGAGTCACTGCTCGGCTGGAAGGAATACGAGATGGAAGTCGTCCGCGACCGCGCGGACAACTGCATCATCGTCTGCTCGATCGAAAACCTCGATCCGATGGGCGTGCATACCGGCGACTCGATCACCGTCGCCCCGGCGCAGACGCTGACCGACAAGGAATACCAGCTGCTGCGCAACGCCTCCATCGCCGTGCTGCGCGAGATCGGCGTCGATACCGGCGGTTCCAACGTTCAGTTCTCGATCAATCCCAAGGACGGTCGCTGCATCGTCATCGAGATGAACCCGCGCGTCTCGCGTTCGTCTGCGCTGGCCTCCAAGGCCACCGGCTTTCCGATCGCCAAGATCGCTGCCAAGCTGGCCGTCGGCTACACGCTCGACGAACTGGCCAACGATATTACCGGCGGCAAGACGCCGGCCTCGTTCGAGCCGTCCATCGACTACGTCGTGACCAAGGTTCCGCGCTTCGCCTTCGAAAAGTTCCCGCAGGCCGATTCCACACTGACCACGCAGATGAAGTCGGTCGGCGAAGTGATGGCCATGGGCCGCACCTTCCAGGAATCGCTGCAGAAGGCCCTGCGTGGACTCGAAGTCGGCGTCGATGGCTTCAACCTGAAGTCGGTCGATCCGGAAGCCATCGACGAACAACTGGCCCGCCCGTCGCCGGATCGCCTCTGGTATGTCGCCGATGCCTTCGGCGTCGGCATGAGCGTCGAGAAGGTGTTCGAGCTGACCAAGATCGATCCGTGGTTCCTCGTCCAGATCAAGGAGATCGTCGATCTCGAACTGGCCGTGGAAAAGCGCGAATTTTCGTCGTTGACAGCGGAAGAGCTGCGTTTCCTCAAGAAAAAGGGATTCTCCGACCGGCGTCTGGCTTACCTGCTGAAAACCAGCGAGGCCGAGTTCCGCAGGCGTCGCCACGAACTGGACGTGCGCCCGGTGTACAAGCGCGTCGATACCTGCGCCGCCGAATTCTCGACCAACACCGCCTACATGTATTCGACCTACGAGGACGAGTGCGAGGCCAACCCGACCGACAAGAAGAAGATCATGGTGCTGGGCGGCGGTCCGAACCGCATCGGCCAGGGTATCGAGTTCGACTACTGCTGCGTGCATGCGGCGATGGCGATGCGCGAGGACGGTTACGAGACCATCATGGTCAACTGCAACCCGGAGACCGTCTCCACCGACTACGACACCTCCGATCGTCTCTACTTCGAGCCGCTGACGCTGGAAGACGTGCTGGAGATCTGCGCGATCGAAAAGCCGGAGGGCGTCATCGTCCAGTACGGCGGCCAGACCCCGCTGAAGCTGGCGCTGGCCCTCGAAGCCAACGGCGTGCCCATCATCGGCACGACGCCGGAATCGATCGACATCGCCGAAGACCGCGAGCGCTTCCAGAAGCTGCTGCACGATCTCGGCCTCAAGCAGCCGCCGAATCGCACCGCCCGTACCGAAGAGGATGCGTTGCGCCTCGCGCAGGAAATCGGCTACCCGCTGGTGGTTCGCCCGTCCTACGTGCTCGGTGGCCGCGCCATGGAAATCGTCCATGAGCAGAAGGATCTCGAGCGCTACATGCGCGAAGCGGTCAAGGTCTCCAACGATTCGCCGGTGTTGCTCGACCGCTTCCTCAACGATGCCGTCGAGTGCGACGTCGATGCCCTGTCCGATGGCGATGAAGTGCTCATCGGTGGCGTCATGGAGCACATCGAGCAGGCCGGGGTGCACTCCGGCGATTCGGCCTGCTCGCTGCCCCCCTATTCCCTGTCGCCTTCGGTTCAGGACGAGTTGCGCCGCCAGACGCGGCTGATGGCCAGGGCGCTGAATGTCTGCGGCCTGATGAACGTGCAGTTCGCGATCAAGGACAACGATGTCTATGTGCTGGAAGTGAATCCGCGCGCATCACGCACCGTGCCCTACGTTTCCAAGGCGACAGGCCTGCAGCTGGCCAAGATCGCTGCGCGCTGCATGTCCGGCAAGAGCCTGCGGGCGCAAGGCGTCACGCGGGAAGTGATTCCGCCCTATTTCTCGGTCAAGGAAGCCGTCTTCCCCTTCGTCAAGTTCCCCGGGGTCGACACGATTCTGGGACCGGAAATGAAGTCCACCGGCGAAGTCATGGGGGTCGGCGCCACCTTTGCCGAGGCTTTCGTCAAGTCGCAGCTCGCGGCCGGAGTCAGGCTGCCGAGGTCGGGCAAGGTCTTCCTGTCGGTCAAGGACAGCGACAAGGCCAAGGCGATCGAGGTCGCGCGCCACCTGCACCAAGCCGGATTCCACCTGGTCGCCACGCGCGGTACGGCGAAGGCGATCGAAGCGGCTGGGTTGCCGGTACAGGCAGTGAACAAGGTCACCGAAGGGCGGCCGCACATCGTCGACATGATCAAGAACAACGAGATTGCGCTGATTATCAATACTGTCGAGGAAAAGCGCGGCGCCATCAACGATTCCCGTTCCATCCGTACCACCGGCCTGCAGGCGCGGGTGACGATGTATACGACGATCTGGGGTGCGGAGGCTGCCGCCGAGGGTATCCGGCATCTGGGCGAGCTGGTGGTGTACCCGATCCAGGCGCTGCACGCGCAGCTTCACTGAAGACTCTCGGGGCCGCCGGACGTCCCTTTATGGACGCCGGCGGCCTTGCCTTTGCAGAGGGGGAAACATGAGCAAGATTCCGTTGACCGTGACCGGCGCCGCAAGACTGCGCGAGGAGTTGCACCGGCTGAAGACCGTCGACCGGCCCAGCGTCGTTGCCGCGATCGCCGAAGCGCGCGCACACGGCGACCTGTCGGAAAATGCCGAATATGATGCGGCCAAGGAGCGTCAGGGCTTCATCGAAGGGCGCATCCAGGAAGTCGAGGGCAAGTTGTCGAACGCCCAGATCATCGATCCCAAGTTGCTCGATGCCGACGGCCGCTGCGTTTTCGGCGCCACGGTCGAGATGGAGGATCAGGACAGCGGCGACAGCGTCACTTACCAGATCGTCGGCGAGGACGAGGCCGACATCAAGAGCGGCAAGATTTCGGTCAACTCTCCCGTCGCCCGGGCACTGATCGGCAAGTATGCGGGCGATATCGCCCAGGTGCAGGCGCCCGGAGGCCTGCGCGAATACGAGATCATCGACGTCCGCTACGAGTAGATCATGCGACGCATCGCCGAGGCGTTCTACCTGGTTGCGATCACGCTATGGGTCGGCAGCCTGTGGACGACCGGGTACCTCACCGCGCCCGTCCTTTTCTCGAGCCTCGGCGACCGCCAACTGGCGGGCATGCTGGCGGGAAAATTGTTTGCCCTGGGCGGCTGGATCGGCCTGGGATGTGCCGCCTACCTCGCCATTTTCCTCATCGGACGCTGGGGCGGTCAGGTCTGGCGGCGGTCGGTATTCTGGCTGGTAGTTCTGATGGTGCTCCTCGCCGCCGCGAGCCAGTTCGGCATCCAGCCGCTAATGGCCCAGCTGAAGGCCGATGCCTTGCCGCGCGGCGTGATGGATAGCGTGCTGCGCGACCGCTTTGCAACCTGGCACGGCATTTCGAGCGGGCTTTACCTCGTGCAAAGCCTGATCGGATTGTGGCTCGTCGCCTGGTGCGGCCGCGGGCTGCGTTGATCAGCCCTGGAAGCTGCGCTTGGTGCGTCGCGGTGCCTGGGCCGTGTCGCGCGTTTTGGCCTTTTTCGCGGGGTTGACCGCGGCAGGCTCAACGGGTCGGGGGCGATAGACGATCAGGAGCTTGCCGATCTGTTGCACGGCTGCAGCATCCAGTTCGGCACAAATGCGTTCGAGATAGGCAGCCCGCTCCTCTCGGCTGTCGCCGAAGACGCGGATTTTGATCAACTCGTGCGCCTTGAGACTCGCGTCGATTTCGCGGAGAACCGCATCGGTGAGCCCGTTTTCGGCGATGGCGACGACCGGATGGAGGGGATGGGCGCGGGCGCGCAGGTCGCGGCGCGCAGCAGGTGATAATGGAAGCATCGAAAACCTTTCAAAAACCGGATTTTACCGAATGAAGCGGACCCGAACCAGCAAAGCCTGGATGCAGGAGCATGTCAACGATCCTTTCGTGCAGCGCGCGAAAAAGGAAGGCTGGCGTTCGCGCGCGGCCTTCAAGCTGATCGAGATCGATGATCGCGAGCGCCTGCTCCGGCACGGCGAGACCGTCGTCGACCTCGGCGCGACTCCCGGCGGATGGTCGCAGGTGGCGGCACGCCGGGTGGGTAACGGCGGACTGGTTGTCGCCCTTGACCTGCTCGACATGGAGCCGATTCACGGGGTCACCTTCATCCAGGGGGATTTTCGCGAAGACGACGTGCTCAAGCGCCTGGAGGAAGTCCTCGGCGAGCGCCGGGTGGGTCTTGTAATGTCGGACATGGCCCCCAATATGTCGGGTGTACCGCTGGTCGACCAAGCGCGCGTGATGCAACTGGCTGAGTTGGGGCTCGATTTTTCGCGCTCCCGTCTGAAACCCGACGGGGCGTTTCTGGTCAAAGTATTTCAGGGAAGCGACTATGACGCTTTCCTGCGCGCCATGCGCGAGGTGTTCCGGAAGGTCGTCGTGCGCAAGCCCGAAGCGTCGCGAGACCGCAGTGCCGAGTTGTACCTGCTGGGTCGCGCATTGCGCTGACAGATTGTTTAGAATGGCGTCCTCGCTGCTCGACGCCGCAAAAGGAGTTCAAGCTTGAACAACATGTTCAAAAACCTCGCCATCTGGCTCGTCATCGGCCTCGTGCTGATGACCGTCTTCAACCAGTTCAACGGGCGCCAGGCACCGACGGGGTCGATTGAGTACTCCCAGTTCATCGAGGAAGTGAAGCAGGGCAGGATCGCCAAGGTGGTCATCGAGGGGCGTACCCTCAAGGCGACGACGACGGAGGGCAAGCGCATCACGTCCTACGCGCCGCCCGACCTGTGGCTGGTCTCCGACCTCCTCAAGAATGGCGTCAAGATCGAGGCGAAGCCGGAAGAAGAGCCTTCCTTCCTGATGAACATCTTCGTCAGCTGGTTCCCGATGTTGCTGCTAATCGGCGTCTGGGTTTTCTTCATGCGCCAGATGCAGGGTGGCGGTCGCGGTGGCGCCTTCTCCTTCGGCAAGTCGCGTGCCCGCATGATGGACGAGGCGCAGAACAACATCACCTTCGTCGATGTCGCCGGATGCGACGAGGCCAAGGAGGAAGTCCAGGAACTCGTAGACTTCCTGCGTGATCCGTCCAAGTTCCAGAAACTTGGCGGCCGCATCCCCAAGGGCGTGCTGATGGTCGGCAACCCCGGCACCGGCAAGACCCTGCTCGCCAAGGCCATTGCCGGCGAGGCCAAGGTGCCGTTCTTCAGCATTTCCGGTTCCGATTTCGTCGAGATGTTCGTCGGCGTCGGTGCCGCGCGCGTCCGCGACATGTTCGAGAACGCCAAGAAGCATGCGCCGTGCATCATCTTCATCGACGAAATCGATGCGGTGGGCCGCCATCGCGGCGCCGGCCTCGGTGGCGGCAACGACGAACGCGAGCAGACGCTGAACCAGTTGCTGGTCGAGATGGACGGCTTCGAGGGCCACGCCGGCATCATCGTCATCGCCGCGACCAACCGTCCGGACATCCTCGACCCGGCGCTCTTGCGCCCGGGCCGCTTCGACCGCCAGGTCGTCGTGCCGCTGCCGGATATCCGTGGCCGAGAGGAAATCCTCAAGGTGCACATGCGCAAGGTGCCGATCGCCGGCGACGTCAAGGCCGACGTGATCGCCCGCGGCACGCCCGGCTTCTCGGGCGCCGACCTGGCCAATCTGGTCAATGAGGCCGCCCTGTTCGCCGCCCGTCGCAACAAGCGCCTGGTCGACATGGACGATTTCGAGATGGCCAAGGACAAGATCATGATGGGCGCCGAGCGCCGCAGCATGGTCATGACCGAGGAAGAGAAGATGAACACGGCCTACCACGAGTCGGGTCATGCCGTGGTCGCCAAGCTGGTGCCCAAGTCCGACCCGGTGCACAAGGTCACCATCATCCCGCGCGGCCGGGCGCTGGGGCTGACCATGCAGCTGCCGGAGCAGGATCGCTACGCGTACGACCGCCAGTACCTGATGAGCAGGATTGCGGTGCTGTTCGGCGGACGCATCGCCGAAGAACTGTTCATGAACCAGATGACCACCGGTGCCTCGAACGACTTCGAGCGGGCAACGGCGATGGCGCGCGACATGGTCACCCGCTACGGCATGTCGGATCTCGGCGTCATGGTCTATGGCGAGAACGAGGGCGAGGTCTTCCTGGGGCGCTCGGTCACGCAGCACAAGAACGTTTCGGAAGCGACGATGCAGAAGGTCGATTCCGAGATCCGCCGCATCATCGACCAGCAGTACGCGCTGGCCAGGCAACTGCTGGAGGACAACCGCGACAAGGTCGAGGCGATGACCAAGGCCTTGCTCGAGTGGGAGACCATCGATGCCGAGCAGATCGACGACATCATGGCCGGCAAGCCGCCGCGGCCGCCCAAGCCGAGCCAGAGTGTGCCGCGCGCCGAGCCGCCGGCGAGTACTTCCGGACCCGAACCGAGCGCGCCGGCGACGGCCTGAGCAATCCTCCATCTGCGGGCCGGGAACTGTTCCCGGCCCTTTTCATTGCACGACATGAAACGCTTGCGTTGCGCCGGCTACACGCTTGACCTCGGGCGCCCCCTGGTGATGGGCATCGTCAATCTGACCGCCGACTCTTTTTCCGGAGACGGCGTCGGTAGCGATGCCGGCCGTGCCGTGGCGCATGCCCGCAGCCAGTGGGAGGCGGGGGCCGACCTTCTCGACCTCGGCGCCGAATCATCGCGCCCGGGAGCCCTGCCGATCAGCGCTTCGGAAGAGTTGCGGCGGCTCCTGCCCGTTCTGGAAGAGGTGTGCCGCTGGGGGGTGCCGGTATCGGTCGATACCTGCAAGCCCGAAGTCATGCAGGCGGCGCTGGAGGCCGGGGCTGCGATGATCAACGACATCACCGCGCTCGCGGCGCCGGGTGCCCTTGCGCTCGTGGCTGCGAGCGAGTGTGCCGTCTGCCTGATGCACATGCGCGGCGAGCCGCGCACCATGCAGGAAGCGCCGGTCTATCGCGACGTGGTCGCCGAAGTGCGGACATTCCTGGCGGCGCGGGTCGAGGCGTGCCGGGCGGCGGGAATCGCCGACGAGCGCATCGTCCTCGATCCCGGCTTCGGTTTCGGTAAGACGCTGGCGCACAATTTGGGGCTTTTTCACGGGTTGACCGCGACTGGCTGGGATGGCTTGCCACTGCTCGCCGGGGTTTCGCGCAAGTCGATGCTCGGGGCCATTACCGGCCGTCCCGTCGAGGGGCGCCTGGCGGCAAGCATCGCGGCGGCGCTGCTCGCCGCACAGAAAGGTGCGAAAATCCTGCGTGTGCACGATGTCGCCGAAACGCGCGACGCGCTGGCGGTCCTGGCGGCCGTCGAACAGGGGGGCGGAGAATGAGCAGGAAATATTTCGGAACCGACGGTGTGCGGGGTCGTGTCGGCGAAGCACCGATTACCCCCGACTTCGTCATGCGCCTCGGCCATGCTGCAGGCTGCGCCTTGCGCGAGACAACATCGATGCCGCCCGGCGAGCGTCCGTCGGTCCTGATCGGCAAGGACACACGCTTGTCCGGATACATGCTCGAATCGGCGCTCGAAGCCGGGTTCTCGGCGGCCGGCGTCGATGTCTGCCTGGTCGGACCCTTGCCGACACCGGCAGTCGCCTACCTGACGCGCGCCCTGCGCCTGCAGGCGGGCATCGTCATTTCGGCCTCGCACAACCCCTATTACGACAACGGGATCAAGTTCTTCTCGGCGCAGGGGGCCAAGCTCCCGGACGAAGTCGAGCGCGCCATCGAGGCCGGCATCGATGCGCCCATGGCTTGCGTTGCCCCGGCCGATCTCGGGCGCGCCCGCCGCATCGACGATGCGCGCGGACGCTACATCGAGTTCTGCAAGAGCACTTTCCCGAATGACCTCGACCTGCGCGGCCTGAAGATCGTCGTCGATTGCGCGCACGGTGCCGCCTACCACGTCGCACCGGATGTTTTTCACGAACTGGGCGCCGATGTCATCGCCATCGGTGCGCAGCCGAACGGCCTGAACATCAACGACAGGGTTGGCGCCACGGCGCCGAAGGCGCTCTGCGAAGCGGTCGTGGCGCACGGAGCCGACCTCGGCATCGCGCTCGACGGCGACGCGGACCGCATCCAGATGGTCGATGCCGGCGGCGTGCTCTACGACGGTGACCAGCTCCTCTACGCGATCGTTCGCAGCCGCGCGACACGCGGGCCCGTCGCCGGCGTTGTCGGTACGCTGATGACCAATCTGGCGCTCGAGCATGCGCTCGCCGGGCTTGCCATTCCGTTCCGCCGGGCTGCCGTCGGCGATCGCTACGTGATGGAAATGTTGCGCGAGCACGGTTGGCTTTATGGCGGCGAGAACTCGGGTCATATCCTCGTGCTCGACCGGCACACCACGGGTGATGGCATTGTTGCAGGCTTGCAGGTGCTTGCCGCGCTGCGTGAAAGCGGCGGCACGCTGGGCGATCTTCTCGGCGGTCTGCGGCTGTACCCGCAGACCCTGGTCAACGTTGCCATGGCCAGGGGCTTCCGCTGGCAGGATGATGCGGCCATCCAGGGTGGGCTGCGGACTGTCGAGGCGCGCATGGCGGGCCGCGGCCGGGTCCTGTTGCGCGCCTCTGGCACGGAGCCCCTGCTGCGAGTCATGGTGGAGGGCGAGGATGCCGACGACGTCGCGAATGCAGCGGAGGAACTCGCAGGCGTTGTCAGGGCGGCGGTGGCCGGGTAGGGTCCTGGCCGCGGCACATTGACCTGATTGGCCTCGAACGACTAAAATCGCAAAGTTTTTGTCCGACGGGGCCTCGGGTCAATGCGCAAGAAGCTGGTCGCTGGAAACTGGAAGATGCACGGCAGTCTCCGGCAGAACGCGCGGCTGCTCGATGCATTGGTGGCCGGCGCCGGCGGGATGCGTTGCGATATCGCCGTATTTGTACCTTGTCCGTATCTTGCCCAAGCTCAGCGTGTGCTGTCGGGAACGCCGGTCGCGTGGGGTGGGCAGTCGGTCAGCGAGCACGACGCGGGTGCTTTTACCGGCGAAGTTTCGGCGGCGATGCTTGGCGATTTCGGTTGCCGTTACGTGCTGGTCGGGCATTCGGAGCGTCGCACGCTCTATGGCGAAGGCGATGACGCGATCGCCAGGAAGTTCGCGGCGGCAAGGCGCGTCGGTCTCGTGCCGGTGCTCTGCGTTGGTGAAACGCTCGCCGAGCGGCGCGACGGCCAAACCGAAGCCGTGGTATCACGGCAGTTGCAGGCGGTTGTCGATCATGTCGGCAGCGCCGGGTTGGTCGGTGCGGTCGTCGCCTACGAGCCGGTCTGGGCGATCGGGACGGGAGTGACCGCGACGCCGGGCGAGGCACAGGCGGTGCACGCGGCAATCCGTGCGCGCGTCGCGCTGGCCGATGCTGCGCTGGCGGCGGATTTGCGCATTGTCTACGGCGGGAGTGTCAAGCCGCAAAATGCGGCGGAGTTGTTCGCCCAGGCGGACATCGACGGTGGTTTGATTGGTGGAGCGGCCCTCGTGGCCGGTGACTTCCTGGCGATCTGCCAGGCGGCGAGCAAATTAGGAACGGATTGATGAACTGGGTATTTTCGGTACTGCTGGCGGTCCATATCATCGTGGCCCTCGTGATTATCGGGCTCGTCCTCATGCAGCACGGCAAGGGGGCCGACATGGGGGCCGCTTTCGGTAGCGGCGCATCGGGCAGCCTCTTCGGGGCGACGGGTTCCGCCAACTTCCTCAGCCGGGCGACCGGCATCCTCGCGGCTGTCTTCTTCCTGACCAGCCTTGGCTTGGCCTACATAGGTTCCAGCAAGCCAAAAACGACTGGCAGTGTGATGCAGGAAACGGTACAATCGCACCCTGTTTCGCCCCCGGTTCCGGCCGGTAGCGGGGCGCCTGCAGCGCCGCAGGGAGCGGCTTCCAAGGCGCAGGAGGTGCCGAAGTAATTTGTTTTAAGGCCGCCGGCGGTTGTTTCGCAGGCTGGCCTGGTAGGGCAGGGCCGACGTGGTGAAATTGGTAGACACGCTATCTTGAGGGGGTAGTGGCGAAAGCTGTGCGAGTTCGAGTCTCGCCGTCGGCACCACAATCGGGCATGATCGCCATCCGGTGAATCGTGACCCAGAACAAGAACTGAAATTTGGCGGCGGATAATGGAAAACTACTTTCCAATTCTGATGTTCGTCCTGGTGGGTATCGCCGTCGGCGTATTGCCCATCACATTGGGGTTTCTGGCGGGGCCCAACCGGCCCGACCCGGAGAAGCTTTCTCCCTATGAATGCGGATTCGAGGCATTCGAAGATGCGCGCATGAAGTTCGATGTGCGCTATTACCTCGTCGCCATTCTTTTCATCCTCTTCGACCTTGAAGTGGCCTTCCTGTTCCCTTGGGCTACGATCTTCAAGGATATCGCCGCTACCGAGTCGATCCGGTTGTTCGGTTTCATAGAGATGCTGATTTTCGTCGCCATCCTGGTCGTCGGCTATGCGTATGCCTGGGCCAAGGGTGCGCTTGAATGGGAGTAGGGCACCACCATGAGCATTGAAGGCGTCCTCCAGGAAGGCTTTGTCACGACGACGGCCGACAAGCTGATCAATTACATGCGTACCGGCTCGATGTGGCCGATGACGTTCGGTCTTGCGTGCTGTGCGGTCGAAATGATCCATGCCGGTTGCTCGCGCTACGACCTCGACCGCTTCGGGGTCGTCTTCCGGCCGAGTCCCCGTCAGTCCGACGTGATGATCGTCGCCGGGACCCTGACCAACAAGATGGCGCCGGCCTTGCGCAAGGTCTACGACCAGATGGCCGAGCCGCGCTGGGTGATCTCCATGGGCTCCTGTGCCAATGGCGGCGGCTATTACCACTATTCCTACTCCGTCGTGCGCGGCTGCGATCGCATCGTTCCGGTGGATATCTATGTGCCCGGTTGCCCGCCGACGGCGGAAGCGCTTCTGTACGGAATCATCCAGTTGCAGAACAAGATCCGTCGCACCAACACCATTGCCCGTTAAGCCCGAGGCCGATCTTATATGTCCGCCAAGCTGGAAACGCTCAGCCAGAACCTGCAGAAGCACTTCGGCGACAAGCTGAAGTCGCTCAAGCTCGCTCTCGGCGAATTGACCATCGAAGTCGGCGCGGCCGACTATCTCGAAGTGATGACCTCGCTGCGTGACGAAGCCGACTTGGGCTTCGAGGAGATCATCGATCTTTGTGGCGTCGATTACTCGACTTATGGTGACGGGACGTGGTCCGGACGGCGCTTCGCCGTGGTGTCGCACCTGATCTCGATTGCGCGCAACTGGCGCTTGCGCGTTCGCGTCTTCGCCGACGACGACGAGTTCCCGTCGGTCGATTCGGTCACGGGTGTCTGGAAAAGTGCCAACTGGTTCGAGCGCGAGGCGTTCGATCTTTACGGCATTGCCTTCCCGGGTCACGATGACCTCCGTCGTATCTTGACCGACTACGGGTTCATCGGCCATCCGTTCCGTAAGGATTTCCCGATTTCCGGCCATGTCGAGATGCGTTACGACCCGGATCAGGCGCGCGTGATTTACCAGCCGGTGACCATCGCGCCGCGCGAAAACACACCGCGCATCGTGCGCGAAGATACCTACGGGGATCCGGCACATGGCTGACATCCGCAACTTCACCCTCAATTTCGGTCCGCAGCACCCGGCGGCCCATGGCGTGCTCCGTCTCGTCCTCGAGCTTGATGGCGAGGTAGTCCAGCGTGCCGACCCGCACATCGGCCTTCTGCACCGGGCAACGGAGAAGCTTGCCGAGACACGTACCTGGGTCCAGTCGGTTCCCTACATGGACCGCCTCGATTACGTCTCGATGATGTGCAACGAGCATGCGTACTGCATGGCGACCGAAAAGCTTCTCGGCATCGAGGTGCCGGAGCGCGGCAAGTACATCCGGACCATGTTCGACGAAGTCACCCGGATCCTCAATCACTTGCTGTGGATCGGGTGTCATGCGCTCGACGTCGGGGCGATGACCATGGCGCTCTACACCTTCCGCGAGCGCGAAGACCTGATGGACGCCTACGAGGCAGTGTCGGGCGCGCGCCTGCATGCTGCCTACTACCGTCCCGGTGGCGTGTATCGTGATCTGCCCGACCGCATGCCGCAGTACGAAGAGTCCACCTGGACGAGCGCGAAGAAGGCTTCAGAGCTCAACGAGAACCGCTCGGGTTCGCTGCTCGATTTCCTCGAGGATTTCACGAACCGCTTCCCGACCTATCACGCCGAGTACCATACCCTGCTGACCGATAACCGGATATGGAAGCAGCGATTGGTCAATGTCGGTGTCGTGTCGCCCGAGCGGGCCCTGCAGATGGGCTTCACCGGCGCCATGCTGCGTGGCTCTGGCTTTGCCTGGGACTTGCGCAAGAAGCAACCCTATGCCGCCTACGACAAGGTCGACTTCGATGTGCCCGTGGGTGTCAATGGCGATTGTTACGACCGCTATCTGGTGCGCATGGAGGAGATGCTGCAGTCCAACCGCATCATCAAGCAGTGCATCGCCTGGTTGCGCAAGAATCCCGGGCCGGTAATCACCGAGAACCACAAGGTGGCTCCGCCGTCGCGTGAAGCGATGAAGTCGAACATGGAAGAGTTGATCCACCACTTCAAGCTCTTCACCGAAGGCATCCATGTGCCACCGGGCGAGGCCTATGCTGCCGTCGAGCATCCGAAGGGCGAGTTCGGTATCTACTTCATTTCCGACGGTGCCAACAAGCCCTACCGGATGAAGATCCGTGCCCCCGGCTACGTGCATCTGGCCGGCATGGACGAGATGTCGCGTGGCCACATGATTGCCGATGTCGTGACGATCATCGGTTCCCAGGACGTCGTTTTTGGCGAGATCGACCGCTGATGTTTTCCGCTGAAACCCTTAATAAGTTTGCCCGCGAGGTCGCCAAGTATCCGGCCGACCAGAAGCAGTCGGCCGTGATGGCCTGTCTTGCCCACGCCCAGGAAGAAAAGGGCTGGCTCGCTTCGGAGACGATCGAAGCCGTCGCCGTCTATCTCGGCATGCCGCCGATTGCGGCCTACGAAGTGGCTTCCTTCTACAACATGTATGACCTCAAGCCGATCGGCAGGTACAAGATCACGGTGTGCACCAATCTCCCGTGCGCCTTGTCGGGTGGCTATCATGCCGGCGAATACGTTAAGGAGAAGCTCGGCATCGGCTACGGCGAAACGACTCCCGACGGCAAATTCACGCTGAAAGAAGGGGAGTGCATGGGTGCCTGCGGCGATGCGCCGGTTTTCATCGTGAATAACCGCAAGATGTGCAGCCACATGCTGCCCGAGCAGATCGACAAGCTGCTGGAGGAGTGCAAGTAATGGCGATGCTCGGCTCGATCAACGGCGTCCTGATGGAGGGGCTGGACGGCGACAATACCTGGCACCTCAAGGATTATGTCGCGCGCGGCGGCTATGCCCAGCTGCGCCGCATCCTCGAAAGCAAGATGTCGCAGGAAGAGGTCATCAGCGAAGTCAAGAAGTCCGTGTTGCGGGGCCGCGGCGGCGCCGGCTTCCCGACCGGTCTCAAGTGGTCCTTCATGCCGCGCTCCTTCCCGGGTGACAAGTACGTCGTCTGTAATACCGACGAGGGCGAGCCGGGTACCTTCAAGGACCGCGACATCATGCGCTACAACCCGCATTCGGTGATCGAGGGGATGGCCATCGCCGCCTATGCGATGGGTGCCAACCGCGGCTACAACTACGTGCACGGCGAAGTCTGGCTGGAGTACAAGCGCTTCGAGGAGGCGCTCGATGAAGCGCGCGCGGCCGGCTTCATCGGCCAGAACATCCTCGGCTCCGGCTTCAATTTCGAGCTGTTCGCCCATCACGGCTATGGCGCCTACATCTGCGGCGAGGAAACCGCCCTGCTCGAATCGATCGAGGGCAAGAAGGGGCAGCCACGTTTCAAGCCGCCGTTTCCCGCCTCGTTCGGTCTCTACGGCAAGCCGACGACGATCAACAACACCGAGACCTTCGCCTCCATTCCGTTCATCCTCAAGATGGGCGGCGAGGAATTCCTGAACCTCGGCAAGCCGAACAACGGCGGCACCAAACTGTTCTCGGTCTCCGGCCATGTCAATCGCCCGGGCAACTACGAGATTCCGTTGGGGACCCCGTTCTCAACCCTGCTCGAGATGTGCGGCGGCATGCGTGGCGGCCGCAAGCTCAAGGCTGTGATTCCCGGCGGGTCGTCCGCGCCGGTCGTGCCCGGCGACGTGATGATGGAATGCACGATGGATTACGACTCGATCAGCAAGGCAGGATCGATGCTCGGGTCGGGCGCGGTCATCGTCATGGACGAGACCGTGTGCATGGTCAAGGCGCTCGAGCGCTTGGCCTTCTTCTATTACGAGGAATCCTGCGGCCAATGCACGCCGTGCCGCGAGGGAACATCGTGGATGTACAAGGTCGTCCACCGCATCGAGAACGGCCAGGGTCGTCCGGAGGACCTCGACCTGCTCAACAGCGTCCTCGGCAACATCATGGGTCGCACGATCTGCGCCCTGGGTGATGCCGCGGCCTTCCCCGTGCAGAGCTTCATCAAGCATTTCCGCGCCGAATTCGAGCACCACATCGAACACAAGACCTGCCTCGTCCCCAAGGATGTGCAATGGGCGGGTAGCGGCTTCCACAAGGCTCCCAACTGAGCGGCAGCCTTCCGAACGAGTGAACCAGAGACTGGCAACAAGGTAGCGACATGCTGGAAATTGAAATCGACGGCAAGAAGGCGCAAGTGCCCGATGGCAGCACGGTGATGGATGCCGCGCAGCAGGTGGGCGTCTATATCCCGCACTTCTGCTATCACAAGAAACTCTCCATTGCCGCCAACTGCCGCATGTGCCTGGTGCAGGTCGAGAAGGCGCCGAAGCCTCTGCCGGCCTGCGCGACACCGGTCACCAACGGCATGAAGGTGTTCACGCACTCGGAACTGGCGGTCAAGGCCCAGAAGGGCGTGATGGAATTCCTGCTCATCAACCACCCGCTCGACTGCCCGATCTGCGACCAGGGTGGCGAATGCCAGCTGCAGGACATGTCCGTCGGCTACGGCCCGATGAAGAGCCGTTACAGCGAGGAAAAGCGCGTCGTCTTCCACAAGGACGTCGGTCCGCTGATCTCGATGGAGGAGATGAACCGCTGCATCCACTGCACGCGCTGCGTACGCTTCGGCCAGGAGATCGCCGGTGTCATGGAGCTCGGCATGGCCAACCGCAACATGCACTCCGAGATCATGACCTTCGTCGGTCGCTCGGTGGATTCCGAGCTTTCCGGAAACATGATCGACCTCTGTCCGGTCGGAGCGCTGACCTCGAAGCCGTTCCGCTATACGGCGCGTTCGTGGGAATTGCAGCGACGCAAGTCGGTGAGTCCGCACGATTCGCTGGGTTCCAACCTCGTCGTCCAGGTCAAGCACGATGCGGTCATGCGCGTACTGCCGCGCGAGAACGAGGCCGTCAACGAATGCTGGATTTCCGATCGTGACCGCTTCTCGTACCAGGGCCTGAATTCGGACGAGCGCCTGACGCGGCCGATGGTCAAGCAGGGCGGGGAATGGCGCGAGGTCGAATGGAATGTCGCCCTTGACTACGTCGCGCACGGCCTCAAGGACATCGCCCGCGAGCATGGCGGTGATGCACTTGCCGCACTGGCTTCGCCCAATTCGACCGTCGAGGAGCTGGCCTTGCTGGCCAAGGTCATCAAGGGGCTGGGCAGCGGCAATATCGACTTCCGTCCGCGCCAGGTCGACTTTTCGGCCGACAGCAAGCGCCTGGGGACGCCGTGGCTCGGCATGCGACTTGCCGACATCGGCAACCTGGACGCTGCGCTCGTCGTCGGATCCTTCCTGCGCAAGGATCACCCGCTGCTCGCCCAGCGCCTGCGCCAGGCAGCCAAGCATGGTGCCGAAGTCAGCGAGATCGCGCTCTCCGCCGATGACCAGCTGATCAATTTCTCGTCGCGTCTGGCAGTGTCGCCTGCTGCCCTGCCGGCGACCCTAGGCGCTGTCGTCCGGGCCGCCGCCGAAGCGAAGGGGGCCGCCGTTCCGGCCGGCCTCGAAAATGTTGAACCCTGCGAAGTCGCGCGGGCCATCGCCAAGAGCCTCATCGAGGGCGAAAAGGTTGCCGTCTTCCTTGGCAACGCGGCAGTGCAGTCGCCTTATGCGATGACATTGCAGCAACTGGCCAACGAACTTGCCGGCCTTACCGGCGCTACGGTCGGTGTTCTCGGCGAGGCGGCAAACTCGGTTGGCGGTTATGTCGCCGGTGCGTTGCCGACTGCTGCGAATGCCGTACAGATGTTCGAGCAGCCCCGCAAGGGCTATGTTCTCATGGGCCTCGAGCCGGAATATGACTGTGCCAACCCGCAGCTCGTGCTGAATGCCCTCGGCCAAGCCAGTCTGGTGGTATTCATGTCCGCCTTCAAGCATGCGCCGGCCCTGGCCTACGCCGACGTGATGCTCCCGATTGCACCTTTCACCGAGACGTCAGGCACCTTCGTCAATGCCGAAGGACGTGTGCAGAGCTTCAATGGGGTCGTCAAGGCGCAGGGCGATGCCCGCCCGGCATGGAAAATCCTGCGCGTCCTCGGCAACGTCCTGAACCTGAACGGCTTCAGTCAGGATTCCAGCGAGCGTGTCCGTGACGAAGTGCTCGGCAAGGGTGCTGAGTTCTGCAACGGTCTCGACAACGGCCTCAAGGCGGCGCCGCTCGTCCTTCCGGCGACGCCTGCCGGTCTCCAGCGCATCGCCGACGTACCGGTCAATTTTTCCGATGCGACGGTGCGCCGAGCGGCAGCCCTGCAGCAGACCAGCGATGCCATGGCACCGGCGGCCCGGGTCAATCCGCTGACGCTGGACGATCTGGGGATCGCGGCCGGCACTACGGTGCGCGTGCGCCAGGGGTCGGGCGAGGCAACTCTCCTAGCCGCTGCGGACGTACGCGTCCCGGTCGGCTGTGTTCGCGTCGCCGCAGCGCACGCGACGACTGCCGGACTCGGCGACATGTTCGCGACGATTACCGTGGAGCGTGCGTAAATGGATGCAGTCATGAACCTCGGTCAGGGCGTCTTCGGCGGCGTCTGGCCGGCCGTGTGGACGCTCATCAAGATCGTGCTCATCGTCGCCCCGCTGATGCTCGGGGTGGCTTACCTGACCTGGCTCGAACGCAAGGTCATCGGCTACATGCAGGTCCGTATCGGCCCCAACCGTGTCGGCCCGTGGGGTCTGATCCAGCCGATCGCCGACGGCCTGAAACTGTTGCTGAAGGAAATCGTCGTCCCGTCGGGTGCCAACAAGGCCGTCTTCATCATCGCGCCGATGCTGGCGATCGCCCCGGCGCTCGCCGCGTGGGCAGTCATTCCCTTCAATGGCACGCTGGTGCTGGCCAATATCGACGCCAGCCTGCTCTACATCATGGCCATCACCTCGATCGGGGTGTACGGCATCATCCTGTCCGGTTGGGCCTCCAACTCCAAGTACGCATTCCTCGGCGCCATGCGCTCGGCCGCGCAGATGGTGTCCTACGAGGTCGCCATGGGCTTCTCGCTCATCTGCGTGCTGATGGTCTCGAATAGCCTCAATCTCGTCGAGATCGTCAATGGTCAGGCTGAAGGACGCTTTGCCGGATATGGTCTCGGCTTCCTGTCGTGGAACTGGCTGCCCCTGTTGCCGATGTTCCTGGTCTACCTGATTTCCGGCACGGCCGAACTGAACCGCGCGCCATTCGACGTCGCCGAAGGCGAGTCCGAGATCGTTGCCGGTTTCCACGTCGAATATTCCGGCATGGCCTTCGCGCTCTTCTTCCTGGCCGAATACGCGAACATGATCCTCGTCGCCACCCTGACGTCGATCCTCTTCCTCGGTGGCTGGCTTTCGCCGGTCGGCTTCCTGCCCGACGGCATGCTCTGGCTCTTCGCCAAGATGTTCTTCGTCTTGGTGTTGTTCCTCTGGTTCCGCGCCACGTTCCCCCGTTATCGCTATGACCAGTTGATGCGTCTGGGCTGGAAAGTCTTCCTGCCCATCTGCCTGGTCTGGCTGGTCGTCGTCGGCGTGTGGATGATGTCCCCGCTGAGTATCTGGAAGTAAGGAGAGGTCATGGGTTCGATGAAGGAAGTCTTCAACAGCCTGTTCCTCAAGGAGCTGCTGAAAGGGATGTCGGTCACGGGCAAGTATTTCTTCGCCCGCAAGATCACCGTCCAGTATCCGGAAGAGAAGACGCCGCAAAGCGCGCGCTTTCGCGGCCTGCATGCATTGCGCCGCTATCCGAACGGCGAGGAGCGCTGCATCGCCTGCAAGCTGTGCGAAGCGATCTGCCCGGCACTGGCCATCACCATCGAGGCCGAGCCGCGCGACGACGGTTCGCGCCGTACGACACGCTACGACATCGATCTCACCAAGTGCATCTTCTGCGGCTTCTGTGAGGAAGCCTGCCCGGTCGATGCCATCGTCGAGACCCGCATCTTCGAGTACCACGGCGAGCGGCGCGGCGATCTCTACTACACCAAGCAGATGCTGCTGGCCAATGGGGACAGGTACGAGGCGCAGATCGCCGCCGACCGTGCCCAGGACGCTCCCTACCGATAACGGGTAACAGCGATGGATTTCCAGACTTTCGTCTTCTTCTTCCTCTCGGCGATACTCATTTTTGCCGCATTGCGCGTGATCACTTCGCGTAATCCGGTGTATGCCGTTCTCCACCTGATCCTGGCGTTTTTCACCTGCGGCGGGATATGGGCGCTACTGCAGGCCGAGTTCCTCGCCATCGCGATCATCCTCGTCTATGTCGGCGCCGTGATGGTGCTCTTCCTGTTCGTGGTCATGATGCTCGACATCAACGTCGATCGCCTGCGCGAAGGGTTCTGGAATTACCTGCCGCTCGGGGCCATCCTCGGCATCCTGATGGTCGTCGAGATGGGGCTGGTCCTTGGCCAGAAGTATTTCCAGGTGCCTGCCGCCGGTGCCGTGCTCCCGGCCGGTGTCTCGAATACCAGGGAAATTGCGGTGGAGATGTTCACCAACTTCGTCTATCCGTTCGAACTCGCATCGATCGTGCTGCTGGTCGGCATGGTGGCGGCGATCGTGCTGACCTACCGCGGTCCGAAGGCGTCGAAGAACACCAACCCGAACAAGCAGGTTTTCGTCAAGGCCAAGGATCGCGTCCGCGTCCTGCAGATGCCGGTCGAGAAGGATTGATCCACGGGACGCCCATGCTGACACTTACCCTTTCCCACTTCCTGATTCTCGGCGCGATCCTCTTCGCGATCGGCATCGTCGGGATCTTCCTCAACCGGAAGAACCTGATCGTGCTGCTGATGGCTATCGAACTGATGCTGCTCGCGGTCAACATGAATTTCGTGGCGTTTTCGCACTTCCTCCAGGACATCACCGGCCAGGTCTTCGTTTTCTTCATCCTGACCGTCGCCGCCGCCGAGGCAGCGATCGGCCTCGCCATCCTGATCGTGCTGTTCCGCAACCTGAAGAGCATCCACGTGGATGATCTGGGTACCCTGAAGGGCTAAAGATGGAAATGCAAAAACTCTATCTGCTCGTTCCGCTCGCGCCGCTGTTCGGCGCCATCGTCGCCGGGCTTTTCTGCCGCGTCATTCCGCGTTGGGTGGCCCATACGGTGACGATCGCCGGTGTCGCGATCGCCTTCGCCGCATCCGTCGTCATCTTCAAGGATGTGCTGGCCGGAAACACCTTCAACGGGTCGGTCTACACCTGGCTCACCAGCGGCGACTACACCTTCGAGGTCGGCTTCCTGATCGATACGCTGACCGCGACGATGATGCTGGTCGTGACCTTCGTCTCCCTGATGGTGCATATCTACACCATCGGCTACATGCAAGAAGACCCCGGCTACAACCGCTTCTTCAGCTACATCTCGTTGTTCACCTTCTCGATGCTGATGCTCGTCATGAGCAACAACTTCATGCAGCTGTTCTTCGGCTGGGAAGCGGTGGGTCTCGTCTCGTACCTGCTGATCGGCTTCTGGTACACGCGGCCGACCGCCATCTTCGCCAACATGAAGGCCTTCCTGGTCAATCGCGTCGGCGACTTCGGCTTTATCCTCGGCATCGGCCTGGTGCTGACCCACTGCGGCACCCTCGATTACGCTGCCGTCTTCCAGAAGGCACCCGAACTGGCCGGCACGACGATCAACATCTGGGGCAGTGCCGAATGGTCGCTGATGACCGTGACCTGCATCTGCTTGTTCATCGGCGCGATGGGCAAGTCGGCCCAGGTGCCCCTGCATGTTTGGCTGCCGGACTCGATGGAAGGCCCGACGCCGATTTCCGCACTGATCCACGCGGCGACGATGGTTACCGCCGGCATCTTCATGGTCTCGCGCATGTCGCCGCTGTTCGAGTTGTCCACGACGGCGCTCTCCTTCGTCATCGTGATCGGCGCCATCACTGCGCTATTCATGGGCTTCCTCGGCATCATCCAGAACGACATCAAGCGCGTCGTCGCCTATTCGACCTTGTCGCAGCTCGGCTACATGACCGTCGCGCTGGGTGCGTCGGCCTACTCGGTGGCGATTTTCCACCTGATGACGCACGCCTTCTTCAAGGCGCTGCTCTTCCTTGCCGCCGGCTCGGTGATCATCGGCATGCATCACGATCAGGACATCCGCAACATGGGTGGCCTGCGCAAGTACATGCCGATTACCTGGATCACGTCGCTGATCGGCTCGCTGGCACTCATCGGCACACCGTTCCTTGCCGGGTTCTACTCCAAGGATTCGATTATCGAGGCGGCCAAGTTCTCGAATATCCCGGGCTCCGGCTTCGCTTATTTTGCGGTCCTTGCCGGTGTCTTCGTCACGGCCTTCTACTCCTTCCGCATGTATTTCCTCGTCTTCCACGGCGAGGAGCGCTTCGGCAAGGCCGATGATGCGCACCATCACGAGCACCATGGCGATCATGATGACGAGGAGGTCGCGCACGATCACCATCACGGCCTGGCGCCGGGCGAGAAGCCGCACGAAACCCCCTGGGTGGTGACGCTCCCCCTCGTCCTGCTCGCGATTCCCTCAGTCGTCATCGGCTACATCGGTATCGGCCCGATGGTCGCCGGGGATTTCTTCAAGGGCGTCATCCATGTCGACGCTCAGGCCCACCCCGCCTTGGCCCAGTTCCTCGAGCATTTCCATGGTGCCGCGGCGATGGGCCTGCATGCCTTCTCGACTCCGCCGTTCTACCTGGCGCTCGCCGGCGTCGTCCTCTCGTGGTTCTTCTACATGAAGCGCCCGGATATTCCAGCTGCGATCCAGCGTCGCTTCTCGGCGATTCATACCCTGTTCGAGAACAAGTACTACTTCGACAAGATCAACGAGACCGTTTTCGCCGGCGGCGCCCGCCTGCTCGGCACCGCGTTCTGGAAGGGGGGCGACGTTGCGGTCATCGATGGCGTCGTGGTCAACGGGTCGGCGCGCTTCGTCGGTCTGGTCGCCTCGGTCACGCGCTTCTTCCAGACCGGCTACGTCTATCACTACGCCTTCACGATGATCATCGGCGTCTTCGTCCTGATGACTCTGTGGATCAACCGCGCCTAACGTGATCAGTTCGCGGAAAAGCAAGGAATAACATGTCGAACCACCTCCTTTCTCTCGCAATCTGGATTCCGATCCTGGCCGGCCTGATCGTCCTGGCTACCGGCGGTGACCGTAATGCCCCCCTGGCGAGGATTCTGGCGCTGCTGGGCGCGGTCGCCGGATTTGTCGTGACTTTGCCCCTGTGGGCCGGCTTCGATATCGCCAAGGCGGGCATGCAGTTCGAAGAACTGAGCACCTGGATTCCGCGCTTCAATATCAATTACCACCTCGGGGTGGACGGCATCTCGATGCTGTTCGTCGTCCTCAACGCCTTCATCACCATCATTGTCGTCGCCGCCGGCTGGGAAGTTATCGAGAAGAAGGTGGCCCAGTACAACGCCGCCTTCCTGATCATGTCGGGTCTGATGAACGGGATCTTCACGTCCCTGGACGGCGTGCTGTTCTACGTCTTCTTCGAGGCATCGCTGATTCCGCTCTACCTGATCATCGGCGTCTGGGGCGGTCCCAACCGCGTCTATGCGGCCTTCAAGTTCTTCCTCTACACGCTGTTCGGCTCTCTGCTCTTCCTGATTGCCCTGCTTTATCTCTTCATCGAGTCCGGCGGCAGCTTTTCCATTCTCCAGTGGCATCAGACCCCACTGACGCTGACGGCGCAAATCTGGCTGTTCCTCGCCTTCCTCGTCGCCTTCGCAGTGAAGGTGCCGATGTGGCCGGTTCACACCTGGTTGCCGGATGCCCACGTCGAGGCGCCGACAGGCGGCTCCATCGTGCTGGCGGCCATTGCCCTGAAGCTCGGCGCGTACGGCTTCCTGCGGTTCTCGCTGCCGATCGCGCCCGACGCCTCGCAGGAATTGTCGACGCTGGTCGTCGCCTTGTCGCTGATCGCGGTGGTCTATATCGGCTTTGTCGCGCTCGTCCAGGCGGACATGAAAAAGCTGGTGGCCTACTCGTCGATCGCGCACATGGGCTTCGTGACCCTGGGCTTCTTCATGTTCAGCGCTATGGGCATCGAAGGCGCACTGGTCCAGATGATTTCCCACGGCTTCGTCTCCGGCGCCATGTTCTTCTGCATCGGCGTCATGTACGACCGCGTGCACAGCCGGCAGATCGCCGATTACGGCGGCGTCGTCAATACCATGCCGAAGTTCGCCGCGCTCTTCATGCTCTTCTCGATGGCCAATGCGGGCCTGCCGGCGACCTCCGGCTTCGTCGGGGAATTCATGGTGATCCTCGGCGCGGTCAAGTACAACTTCTGGGTGGCATTCGCTGCTGCAAGCTCGATGATCATGGGGGCGGCCTACACCCTGTGGATGTACAAGCGCGTTATCTTCGGCGATGTCGCCAACGAGCACGTGGCCGAACTCAGTGACATCAACATGCGCGAATTCGCGATCCTTGGCGTGCTCGCTGCATGCACGCTGTGGATGGGCCTCTACCCGCAACCGTTCACCGAAGTGATGCATGCCTCGGTCAACGAACTGCTGCGCCATGTGGCTGCCAGCAAGATCCCGATGTAGCCATCATCCGATTCCCTAGACGGTAGCCGACATGTTCGACCATTTTGTTGTTCCCAAGCTGATGCCTGCAGCGCCGGAGATTTTCCTGGCGACGATGGCGTTGCTGATCCTGTTCATTGATCTCGTGGTCAAGGACAGCCGGCGTTCGCTGACCTACTTGGCGACGCAGGGCACCTTGCTTGCGCTCCTCGTCTGGCGCGGCGCTCCCTACCTTGCAGCGATCGCGGGCAACAACCCGGAGGCGCTCAGCGAAGTCTCGGAGATCGTCTACACCTTCAGCAACATGTTCGTGCTCGATCTGATGGCCGACCTGCTGAAGCTGTTCCTCTACGCGACGGTGATGGTGGTCCTCTTCTACTCGCGCAACTATCTGCTCGACCGCGAGACGCTGAACAAGGGCGAGTACTACGTGCTCACCCTGTTCGCGACGCTGGGCATGATGGTGATGATCTCGGCGAACCACTTCGTCACCATCTACATCGGCCTCGAACTGCTGTCCCTGTCTCTCTACGCGATGGTCGCGATGAACCGCGATTCGGTGGTGTCGACCGAGGCGGCAATGAAGTATTTCGTCCTCGGCGCCCTGGCATCGGGTTTCCTGCTCTACGGCATGTCGATGATCTACGGCGCCACGGGCACCCTCGAGATCACCGGGGTTTCCGAGCGGCTGATGGGCGGCAACGTCAACAAGGGCGTGCTGATCTTCGGCCTCGTCTTCCTGGTCGCCGGCCTGGCCTTCAAGCTCGGCGTCGTGCCCTTCCACATGTGGATTCCCGACGTCTACCACGGCGCTCCGACCTCGGTCACGCTCCTCATCGGCTCGGCGCCCAAGCTGGCGGCCTTCGCCATCGTCATGCGCCTGCTGGTCAACGGGCTGATCACGCTGGCTGTCGATTGGCAGCAGATGTTGATCGTGCTGTCGGTCCTCTCGATGGCCATCGGCAACCTGGCGGCCATCGCCCAGACCAACCTGAAGCGCATGCTCGCCTATTCGGCGATTTCCCACATGGGCTTCATGCTCCTCGGCATCACCACCGGCGTGCTGAGCGTCCCCGGCGGCATGCTCGACGCGCGGCCGGCGCTGAATGCCTACAGTTCCGCGATGTTCTACGTCATCGCCTACGTGCTGATGACGGCCGGCACCTTCGGCATGATCCTGATGATGGCGCGCGCCGGCTTCGAGGCCGACGAGCTCGATGATTTCAAGGGCCTCAACCAGCGCAGCCCGTGGTTCGCCGGCATCATGCTGATGTTGATGTTCTCGATGGCCGGCGTTCCCTTCTTCGTCGGTTTCTTCGCCAAGTTCTCGGTTCTCGAGGCGGTGGTCGCGAGCGGACAGTACTGGCTCGCCATCGTCGCCGTGCTGTTCTCCCTTATTGGTGCCTTCTACTACCTGCGTGTCGTCAAGCTGATGTATTTCGATGCGCCGACCAACCCGGCGCCGCTCGAGGCGGGAATGGACATGCGCATCCTGATCTCGGCGAACGGCCTTGCAGTGGCCTTGTTCGGCATCTTCCCGCAGACCATCATGTCATTGTGCGCCTACGCCCTGTTGCGTTCGCTCTGACCGGATCGCCGGAAGAATCCTCCAACGCCCCGGTCGACGGGGCGTTTTCGTTTCCGGAGTTGCCATGAGTCTTATCGATACCCACCTCATCGAGACCGAAGCGGGCAGCGAGACCGTCTTCAAGGGCGCCCTGCTGGAAGTGCGCAAGGATCGCGTGCGCCTTCCGGACGGCAGGGAGTCGGTGCGCGAATACATCGTCCATCCGGGTGCGGTGGTCGTGCTTGCCGAGCTGGACAACGGCTGCCTGCTCTTCGAGCGCCAGTTCCGCTATCCGCTGCGTCGGGTATTCCTCGAATTGCCCGCCGGCAAGATCGATCCCGGCGAGTCGATCATCGATACCGCGCGGCGCGAACTGCTCGAGGAAACCGGCTACGTCGCCAACGAATGGGAATACCTCGGCGTGATGCATCCCTGCATCGGCTATTCGGACGAGCGCATCGAGATATTCGCCGCGCGCGGCTTGCGCCTGGCCGGTGAGCAACGGCTCGACCACAACGAGTTCCTCGAGGTTGTCGAGCTGTCACCGGCAGAAGCGAAACAGGCGGTCTGGGACGGCCGCATCACCGACGCGAAAACCGTCACGGCACTGTTCTGGCTCAACCGCCCCTGACGGGTGAAAATCGGGCTTTCCGGCAGGTCGACCGCGACAGCGACAAAAAAGCCCCGGACCTGCCGGGGCTTCTTGCTTGACGGGGCCGATGGGTCAGCCGCAGGTTCCCACGGCACCACAGGCGGTGCAGAAATCGCAACCATCCTTGCGGATCATGGTGTGGTTGCCGCATTCGCCGCACAGCTTGCCCTGGGTCGGATGCACCGAATTGCTGGCGTCCTCCGGCGCGTTCAGGATGCCCATCTGCTGCAACGGGAAGCCCGACTCGTCGAGAATGCCGAGCATCGCATAGCGGTGGATGATCAGGTTGGCGATATAGGCGACGGTGGACGGATAGGTCTGCTGCTTGCGCGAACCCGGCACGAAGGCCATGAAGTCGCCGAGCGGCTCGGGGTAGTCGAGCAGCTTGCGCAGCTTCATGCCGATCCATGCGGGGTCGAGCACGCGCATATCGAGCGACAGGAGCTTGGAAAGGCCGTCGAGGGCGCGCGGGTAATTGCCCGACAGCCACATCGAGTAGGGGCGGGAACTGCCGTCGGGCAGCGTGATTTCCTTCAGCCCGAGGACGAAGTCCTCTCCGGTTGAGGCGTTGCTGACATCGACGGTCCAGGAGAGCGTGCCGTCGGTGCCGGTCTTCGGCTCCTTGCTGCTGAACAGGGCGTCCTTGACCGGGGTCGGCCCTTCCTGCTGGAAGGCGCCGAGTTGTTCGACGCGCCAGCGGATGATTTGCGCCATCGCCGAGACGACGGAGGGAACCCGCTTGCGCTCGCCATGCGGCGGCATCGGGATCTCGAACGATTCGCCCGGCGTCTTGGCCAAGGCGTCCAGCTTCATCTCCAGCCAGGCTCGGTCATTGGCGCGCATGTCCATCGACAGGGTCTTGGCGACGGCGCCGAGGCCGCGCGGCTCGGCCGGCCCGTTCGACCAGACCTCGAACGGCCAGGCGCGGCCTTCGGGTTCGACATGACCGACGAAGAGGGCGAATTTGCCGATCGGCGAGTCGAGCATGTAGGTCCAGCACAGGTTGCCTTCCGGCAGGTTCGGCCGGTTCGGCCAGCGCAGGCTGGACAGAACCGGGGCCGGAAGATCCTTGATCGACAGCCGGCGGTTGGCATCCGACACGAAATCCTGCGGTGCTTTGGCATCGGCCGTCACTGCTTCCGCCTTCGGTGCCTCGACGGAAAGGACGGAGCCGAGGACGCTGTTCGGCCGGTAGGTCGCCAGGCCCTTGAGGCCCGATTTCCAGGCGGTCATGTAAAGATCCTGGAATTCCTCGTACGGGTAGTCGGCGGGAACGTTGACCGTCTTGGAAATCGAGGTGTCGATATGCGGCGCGACGGCGGCGACCATGTCTTTGTGCGCCTGTGCCGAAATCTCGAGCGCGGTGACGAAGTAGTCGGGCAACTTGCCGACATCGCCGCCGAGGTGCTTGTACAGGCGCCAGGCATAGTCTTCGACCGAGTATTCCTTGAGCGTGCCGTCCTGCATGCGCTTCTTGCGGCTGTAAGTCCACGAGAAGGGCGGCTCGATGCCGTTCGAAGCGTTGTCGGCGAAGGCCAGCGAGATGGTGCCGGTCGGCGCGATCGACAGCAGGTGCGAGTTGCGCAGGCCAATCTTGCGGATCTCGGCCTTGACCTCGTTGGGCAGGCGCGAGGCGAAGTTGCCACCGGAGAGGTAGAGTTCGGCATTGAACAACGGGAAGGGACCGCGCTCCCTGGCCAGTTCTACCGAGTAGAGGTAGGCGGCATCGCGCATGGCTTCGGTAATGCGGGTGGCCATGGCGCGGGCTTCCGGCTTGTCGTAGCGCAGGCGCAGCATCGCCAGCGCGTCGCCGAGGCCGGTGAAGCCGAGGCCGACGCGGCGCTTGTTGGCGGCTTCCTGCGCCTGCCGCTCGAGCGGCCAGTGGGTGGCGTCGAGCACGTTGTCGAGCATGCGGGTCGAAACGCGGACCACTTCGGCGAAGGCCTCGAAGTCGAATTCGGCCTGTTCGGAGAACGGATTCGTTACGTACAGCGTCAGGTTGATCGAGCCGAGGCAGCAGCAGCCGTACGGTGGCAGCGGCTGCTCGGCGCAGGGGTTGGTTGCCTCGATCACCTCGCAGTAATTGAGGTTGTTGTCCTTGTTCATGCGGTCGAGGAAAAGAATCCCCGGCTCGGCATGATCGTACGTGGACTTCATGACCTGGTCCCACAGGTCGCGCGCGGGCAGCTTGCGGTAGACCCACATGCCGTCCTCGCGCTGGTAGGCGCCGGAGGATTTCATGTCCGCGTTGGGTTCGGCGCGGTGAATCAGTTCCACCTCGGTGTCGGCGTCGACAGCCTCCATGAAGCCGTCGGTGACGCCGATGGAGATATTGAAATTGGTCAGGTCGCCATGGTCCTTGGCGTGGATGAAGTCTTCGATGTCCGGATGGTCGCAGCGCAGCACGCCCATCTGTGCGCCGCGACGGGCGCCGGCAGATTCGACGGTCTCGCAGGAGCGGTCGAAGACGCGCATGTAGGAGACGGGGCCGGATGCACGCGATTGGGTGCCCTTGACGTGGGCGCCCTGCGGGCGGATCGACGAGAAGTCGTAGCCGACGCCACCGCCACGGCGCATGGTTTCGGCGGCCTGGGCGAGCGCCGCGTAGATGCCCGGCTTGCCGTCGGTGGTCTCGACGATGGAGTCACCGACCGGCTGAACGAAGCAGTTGATCAGCGTCGCCTGCAGGTCGGTTCCGGCAGCGGAGTTGATGCGGCCGGCCGGGATGAAGCCGTTTTCCTGGGCCCACAGGAAACGGGCTTCCCAATGCGCACGATCCTTTTCCTGTTCGACCTGTGCCAGCGCCCAGGCGACGCGCTTTCGCACGTCATGGACATTGGTTTCCTTGCCCTTGGCATATTTTTCGATGAGCACTTCGCCGGAAATTTCCTGGTCCGGGAGCGGGGCGAACTTCGGTGGTGCGGGAATATCGGTCAGCGAGAGCTGTTCTGCGACAGGGCTCATGTCGTCTCCTCGGAAAGGTGTCGGTGAATCGGATTGGCGAAGCCGTTTTTTTGCAAAGCTACTACATATAGTAGGTCAGCGCAATATATCAACTAAATATGGTATTCAAGACTTGCCCGGGAAGAGGGCGCCATTTGCCCGGAAGCGCTTGAAAAACAACGCCCCGGGCACCTTGCGGCGACCGGGGCGGCGTTGGCGGGACGATGTCAGAGCGAGAGGAGCCGGCGGGTGTGGCTGGCGATCATCCATTCCTCGTTGGTCGGGATGACGAGGATCTCGAGGGCGCTGCCGGGTGCCGAAATGAGCGCCGAGCCGGCCGCATTGGCGGCATCGTCGATGCGGCCGCCGAGCCAGCCGAGTCCGGTGCCCACCTTGGCACGGATGGCAGCGGCGTGTTCGCCTATGCCGCCGGTGAAAACGAGCGTATCGACTCCGCCGATCGCGGCCGCGAGCGACCCGATCTCGCGGAGGATGCGGTAACAGTACAGATCGATCGCCTCGGCAGCCTCGGGGCGGTCCGATGCGAGCAGAGTGCGCATGTCCTGGCTGATGCCGGAGACGCCGAGCAAGCCCGACTCCTTGTAGAGCAGGCGGGTCAGCTCCACCGATCCCATGCCCTTCTCGTCCATCAGGTAGAGGAGGACGCCGGGATCGATGGCGCCGCTGCGGGTCCCCATCATCAGGCCATCGATGGCGGTGAAGCCCATGGTCGAGGCGACACTCCGTCGGCCGACCATGCCGCACATCGACGAGCCATTGCCGAGATGGGCGACGATGACGCGGCCCTCGGCGCGTTCGCTGTGTCCGGGCAAGGCCTGCGCGATGTACTCGTAGGAAAGGCCATGGAAGCCATAACGCTTCACGCCCTCGGCAGACAGGGCGCGCGGGATGGCGAAGGCCTGGGCGACCGCCGGGTTGCTGCGGTGGAAGGCTGTGTCGAAGCAGGCGACCTGGGGCACATCGGCGGCCACTGCGGCGATGGTGCGGATGCCATTGAGGTTGTGCGGCTGGTGCAGCGGGGCGAGCGGGATGAACTGCTCGAGCTGGTGCACGCTGTCGCGGTCGACGACCATGGGGGCGGAAAAAAGCTCGCCGCCGTGGACCACCCGGTGGCCGACAGCGGCCAGTGTCCAGCCCTTGTATTGATCGCCCAGCCACTTGAGCAGGACGGCCAGGCTCGCCTGGTGTTGCGCCTCCTGTTCGCCGTCGAGGGCGAGGGGGAGTTCGTGCTTGCCGTGGCCAGTCTTGGCAACCAGGCGGGCATCGGCGCCGATGCCGTCGATCTGGCCAGAAACGACCGGTTGCGGATTGAGGCCGCCATTGAGTTCGAAGAGGGCGAACTTGATCGACGACGATCCGGCGTTGATGGTGAGGATTCCACGGGACATCAGGCGCTTCCTTTGCTGCGGTTGGCATGGGCGACCAATGCTGCGACAGCGCACGAGGCGGTGCGTGTCTCGGCGCTGTCGGCACGGCTGGTCAGGACGATCGGCGCGCGCGTACCGAGGACGATGCCCGCGGTCAGCGCGTTGGCGAGGTATTCGAGCTGCTTGGCGACCATGTTGCCCGATTCGAGGTCGGGAACGACGAGGATCTCGGCGTGACCGGCGACGGCGGACTTGATGCCCTTGGTCTTGGCGGCGACGATCGAAACGGCGTTGTCGAAGGCCAGCGGTCCGTCGAGGATGCCGCCGCGGATCTGGCCGCGGTCGGCCATCTTGCACAGCGCCGCAGCGTCAAGCGTGGACTGGATTTTCGGGTTGACGGTCTCGACCGCCGACAGGATGGCCACCTTGGGTTCGGGGATGCCGATGATGTGGGCGAGGTCGATCGCGTTCTGGATGATGTCGACCTTGTCCTCGAGCGTCGGCGCAATGTTGATCGCCGCGTCGGTGATCAGCAGGGGACGATGGTAGGTCGGTACGCTCATCAGGAACACGTGGCTGATGCGGCGCGCAGTGCGTAAACCGTTGGCGCGCGAGACGACCTCGCTCATCAGTTCATCGGTGTGCAGGCTGCCCTTCATCAGCGCTTCGGCATCGCCGGTACGGACCAGAGACACGGCGATCGCCGCGGAATCGTGGCTGTGGCGCGCGTTGACCACGCGGATGCCGTGCAGGTCGATGGCGAATTCCTCGGCCAAGGACCGGATTTTCGCTTCCGGACCGACCAGGATGGGCTCGATGATGCCTTCCTGGAACGCCATGACCGGCCCCTTGAGCGACTCCTTGTCGCAGGGGTGGGCAACCGCGGTGGGGATTGGCTCGAGGCCGCGGACGAGGGCGAGCATCTGCTGGAAGCGCGCATGCTTGTCGTCGATGCTCACCGACGTCACGTGAACATTCTCGACCAGTGAAATCTTCTCGCTGGGCGCGCGAACCTCGACCGTTCCGCGCACGACCTGCAACCGGTCCTGATTCGTGCATACGCAGTCGAGGACGACGTGGCGGTTGTGGTCGAATTTCTGCTTCGCGGTGACGGTGATGGTAACGGTGTCGCCGATGGTTACCGGGCGGGAGAAGTGCAGGGATTCGTCGACCAGGATGGTGCCCGGTCCAGGGAACTGCGTACCAAGGACGGTCGCGATCAGCGAGCCGCTCCACATGCCGTGCGCCATGACCTCGCGGAACATGCCGGTCTCGGCGTAACCGGGACGGCCGGCCGCCGGTGTCATGTCGCCGGTGAGGACAGCGAAGAGGCGGACGTCCTCGGGCATGAGCGTCCGGGTCAGGCTGGACGATTCGCCGACCCGGATCTCGTCGTAGGTCTTGTTGACCACGTGGCGTTTTTCGGTGTCCTGCTGCATGTGCTCCTCGATCCCCTGTGCTACCGACATCGCGAGTATAGGTTGCTGCGGTGCAACACTCAACTTTCACGGCACTGGTGCCGCTTTGCTGGCCGCCCCGGGGAAGGAAGCATCCTTTCATTCAGCGCGAGCGGCCAGGCAATTTTTGGTGCTCCGGCCGATCGCGGGCGTGTGATTCATGAGTGCCGTCAGCTCGATGTTGCGTCGCCACAAAAGGTTCGCAAGCGATCGCTTTTAAGGGAGTTTTCGCGTGTTGTGGCGCAGCATTGTGGGCTGTGTAAAGCGCCTTTCCTTGATCTTTGACAACACATTGTCATGTCCCGGTGCTAGGCTGTTCGCGTCTTCGAAACATTCGGGAGTCCGCCGTGGCGCGAGACGAGATGCATGCCCAAGGCGTCGCCGGGGTGGTCGACCGCGTCGCCGCCCGGTACCGCCGGGATCCGACCTGCATGGTGCAGATCCTGCGCGAAATTCAGGAAGCCTGCGACTGGATCTCGCCGGAAGCGATCGACCGGTTGCAGGCCACGCTCGGCTTGCCGCGCACCAAGGTCGAGGGGGTCGCCGGCTTCTATTCCTTCTTCTACCTGAACCCGCGCGGCAGGTACCGCATCCTTTTTTCGGACAACATCACCGACCGCATGCTCGGCAGCAAGGCGCTGATCGACCGCCTGTGCAACAGCCTCTGGGTCGAACTGGGCAAGGTTTCCGAGGACGGCCTCGTCAGCGTCGCGCAGACCGCCTGTACCGGCCTTTGCGACCAGGGGCCGGCGCTGCTGGTCAACAATTATGCGATCGGCGGTTTGACGCCGCAGCGCATCGACGAGATCGCCGAACTGATCCGCAGCCGTACGCCACTACCGGAATGGCCGGCCGAGTATTTTCGTGTCGAGGACAATATCCGGCGCACGGATATCCTGCTCGGCAGCGAGCTGACACCGGGCGACGCCCTGCGCGCGGCGCGCGCCCGCGCTCCGGACGAAGGGCTGATGGCCTCGAACATGCGCTCCTGGCGCGAGGGCCTGCCGACTGGCCTCGGGGGCCCGGTGGCGGTGCTCGACGAAATCAAGCGCGCCAACCTGCGCGGGCGGGGCGGCGCCGGGTTCATCACCGGCCTCAAGTGGGAGGCTTGCCGCAATGCACCGCTGAAGGCCGGGCAGCAGCGCATCGTCGTCTGCAATGCCGACGAAGGGGAACCCGGTACCTTCAAGGACCGTGTCCTGCTAAATACCTATCCCGACCTTGTCTTCGAGGGCATGACCGTAGCCGCCTACGCGGTCGGCGCGACCAGGGGGTTCGTCTATCTGCGCGGTGAATACCGCTACCTGCTCGACCGGCTCAACGCGGTTCTCGCCGAGCGCCGGCGCGCCAACCTGCTTGGCGCGGACATCCTCGGCAATCCGGGGGCCGACTTCGACATCGAGATCCATGTCGGGGCCGGTGCCTACGTCTGCGGCGAGGAGTCGGCGCTGATCGAGTCGCTCGAGGGCAAGCGCGGCACGCCGCGCAACCGTCCGCCTTTCCCGGTGACCAACGGCTACCTCGACCAGCCGACCATCGTGAACAACGTCGAGACCTTCGCGGCTGCAGCGATGATTGCCCTGAAAGGCGGCGACTGGTATGCCGGGATCGGGACGAAGCATTCGGCCGGGACGAAGATCCTCTCGGTATCGGGCGATTGCGAGCGGCCGGGCATCTACGAGTACCCGTTCGGGGTCAGCGTGCGCCAGGTGCTCCACGATTGCGGCGCCCGTGACACGCAGGCGGTGCAGGTCAGCGGGCCCTCCGGCATCTGCGTCGCCGCCGACGAGTTCGACCGCATCATCGGTTTCGAGGACATCCCGACGGCCGGTGCCTTCACGGTCTTCGATCACAGCCGCGACATGTTCGAGGTGGCCCGCAACTACGTGCATTTCTTCCAGCACGAAAGCTGCGGTTTCTGTACGCCTTGCCGGGTCGGCACCTCGCTGCTCAAGAACCTGATGGACAAGTTGCACAACGGCGCCGGCTCGCCCTACGACTTTGCCGAGATCGAAAACCTCAATCGCCTGCTCCAGTCGATGAGCCACTGCGGCCTCGGGCATACGGCCTGCAACCCGGTTCTCGACACCATCGCCAAGTTCCGCCCGGCCTATGAGAAACACATGATCCATAGTGAATTCACGCCGGCCTTCGACCTTGACCGGGAGCTGGCCGAAGCCCGTCAGATGACCGGGCGCGACGACGCCGGCGCACACCTAGCTAGCGTGCATGGAGGTAGAGCATGAGCCAGAGCTTCGTTCTCGACGGCAAGGGCATCCCTTTCGAGGATGGGCAGACCATCCTTCAGGCGGCCGGCAATGCAGGGGTCTTCATTCCCCACCTCTGTTTTCACCCGGAGTTCAAGCCGCACGGTTCGTGCAAGCTGTGCACGGTCAAGGTCAATGGCCGTCACACCGCATCGTGCACCATGCGCGCCATGCCGGGCATGGTGGTCGAGAGCAATACCGAGGAGTTGAACGGCGAACGGCGAGCGCTGACCCAGATGCTCTTCGTCGAGGGCAACCACTTCTGCCCCTCATGCGAGAAGAGCGGCAATTGCCAGTTGCAGGCCACTGCCTACCACCTCGGCATGATGAGTCCGCATTTCGACCATTTTTTCCCCAATCGCGCGGTCGACGCCTCGCATCCCGAGTTTTTGCTCGACTTCAATCGCTGCATCCTGTGCTCGCTGTGCGTGCGCGCCAGCCGCGATGTCGATGGCAAGAATGTCTTCGCGCTGTCGGGACGCGGCATCAAGACCCACCTGATCGTCAATGCGAAGTCGGGCCGCCTCGCCGATACCGATTTCTCTCTCGCCGACAAGGCGGCTTCGGTCTGCCCGGTAGGCGTCATCCTCCGGAAGCGCCAGGGGTTTGCCGTGCCGATCGGCGAGCGCCGCTTCGACAAGGCGCCGATCGAAGCCTCGGCGAAGGAGGCCTGACATGGATGCCCCGCGCAAGCTCAAGGTTGCGACCACGTCGCTCGCCGGCTGCTTCGGTTGCCACATGTCCTTCCTCGACATCGACGAGCGCCTCTTTACGCTGCTCGAACACATCGAGTTCGACCGCTCGCCGCTGACCGACATCAAGCACGTCAGCCCCGGTACCGACATCGGCATCATCGAGGGCGGGCTGTGCAATGCCGAGAACGTCCATGTCCTGCGCGAGTTCCGCCAGAACTGCCGGATCCTGATTGCGATCGGGGCCTGTGCGGTGAACGGCGGCTTGCCGGCCCAACGCAACCACCTTCCGTTGCCGGTCATCCTCGAGGAGGTCTACCACACCAGCCCGGGACTGGCGAACGGCCTCATTCCCAACGATCCGGAGCTGCCGCTGCCGTTGAACAAGGTGCACCCGATCCATGAGGTCGTGAAGATAGACTATTTCATCCCCGGCTGTCCGCCTTCCGGCGATGCGATCTGGAAGGTGCTCACCGACCTGCTCGCCGGGCGCGAGCCGGAACTGGGCCACGGCCTGATGCACTACGATTGAACGAGGCAGAAAGATGAGCTTCCAACTCGAAACCGCCGCGCATCCGGAACGCCTGCGCCGCGTCGCCATCGACCCAGTATCGCGCGTCGAGGGGCACGGCAAGGTGACCATACTCCTCGACAACCAGAACAAGGTGCATCAGGTGCGCCTGCATATCGTCGAGTTCCGCGGCTTCGAAAAATTCATCCAGGGGCGCCCGTACTGGGAAGTGCCGGTCATGGTCCAGCGCCTGTGCGGGATTTGCCCGGTGTCGCATCATCTCGCCGCCTCCAAGGCGCTCGATCTCGTGGTCGGTGCGAAGAAGCTGACACCGGCAGCAGAGAAGCTGCGCCGCCTGATGCACTATGGCCAGATGCTACAGTCGCACGCGCTGCACTTCTTTCACCTGTGCTCGCCTGACCTGTTGTTCGGCTTCGACAGCGATGTCACCCGGCGCAACATCGTCGGTGTCGCTGCCGCGCATCCGGAAACCGCGAAGCGCGGGGTCCTGCTGCGGAAGTTCGGCCAGGAGGTGATCCGCGTTACCGCCGGCAAGCGGGTGCACGGGACGGGGGCGGTGCCGGGGGGCGTCAACAAGTCGCTGACCATTGCCGAGCGTGACGAGTTGCTCAAGGAGATTTACCACATCGTGCAATGGTCGCGGGAAGCGGTACACCTGATTCAAAAGGTGCACATGCAGGACCCCGGCCTCTATAACAGCTTCGGCATCTTCCGCTCCAACTTCATGTCCATCGTCGGCAACAACGGCGACCTCGACTTCTATCACGGTAGCCTGCGTGCCCGCGACGACAACGGCACGCTGATCTTCGACGGCGTCGACTACCAGCAGTACGCCAAGTACATCGAGGAGGAAGTGCGCCCCTGGAGCTACATGAAGTTTCCCTTCTTCAGGGCGCTGGGCCGCGAGAAGGGCTGGTACAAGGTCGGGCCGCTGGCGCGGGTGCAGAACTGCAACCAGATCTCGACGCCGTTCGCCGAGCATGAGCGCAAGGAGTTCGTCGACTACGCCGGTGGCTCGCCGATGCATGCGCCGCTCGCCTACCACTGGACGCGGATGATCGAGATGCTGCATGCCGCCGAGGTGATCAAGGAGTTGCTGCACGATCCGGATATCCTCTCGAATGATCTGATGGTGCACGGCGAGCGCCAGATGGAGGGTGTCGGCGTCATCGAGGCGCCGCGCGGGACGCTTTTCCATCACTACCAGGTTGACGAAAACGACGTCGTCACTATGGCCAACCTGATCGTGTCGACGACCAACAACAACCAGGCGATGAACGAGGCGATCCGCCACGTCGCACGTCGCTACCTGAACGGGCGCGAGGTGACCGAGGGGCTGCTCAACCACATCGAGGTCGCCATCCGTGCCTTCGACCCCTGCCTGTCGTGCGCGACGCATGCGCTCGGCAAGATGCCGCTCGAGGTCGAACTGGTCGATGCCGAGGGTGGCCTCGTTCACGCCCTCAGCCGGTCGTGACGGCACCCGTCGTCATCTTTGCCGTCGGCAATCCGAGTCGCGGTGACGATGCGCTCGGCCCGCTTCTCGCCGGGCGCCTCGCTGCGTGGCTGGAAGCCGAGGGATTGCGGGGGCGGATCGAGATTGTCGAGGATTTCCAACTCCAGATCGAGCACGCGCTGGATCTCGAGGGCAGGCAACTGGCGCTTTTCATCGATGCCGGCGCAGGTACCCCCGCTCCGTTCGTCCTCCGTCGCATCGCTCCGTCCGCGGCAGTGGCGCATTCGACCCACGCGCTGGCGCCCGAGGCCGTGCTCGAGGTTTTTCGGCGGACCATGCGGCAGGAGCCGCCGCCGTCCTATGTCCTCTGCGTGGCCGGAGCGGCATTCGGCCTTGGCGAACCGTTGACCGCAGCAGCCGGAATCAATGCCGACGCGGCCTTTGCCAAGCTGCAAGCGCTTTGCCGCGCACCGGAACTGCCCCTTCGGGAGGAGCAGGCGGCTTGAAGCAAGCAATGCCGGGGTCAGCGATAGACCAGCACCGGTACCTTGGAGTGGGTCAGCACCTTGTTGGTCTCGCTGCCCAGCAGAAATCCGCTGAAGCCGCGACGGCCGTGCGAAGCCATGAAGATCAGGTCGCAACCGGCCTTTTCGGCTCCTTCGATGATCGCCTCGTAGGGGACATCGCTGGTGGCCGTAGCGATCGCGCAGGGAACGCCCGCCTCGGCACACAACTTCTGGATCTCGCCGAGGTATTCGGTAGCCTGCTGTTCAGCCAGTTCGGCGAATTTCTCCGGCGTCGTCGGGTCGATCAATGCACCCTCGCCGAAATAGGCGATCGGATATTCCGGCTTGGCGAAGAAGGCCGTGATCCTGGCGCCGGCTTCCTTGGCGAAGGTGACCGCGCGGCGCACGGTAGCGCGCGACAGGTCGGAACCGTCGGTCGGAACGAAAATATGCTTGAACATGGATTGCCTCCCGTTTGATTCATGGCGGCTACAGCGCCATTCCGGATTCATGCTACGCCAAGTCGCCCTCGTTGCAAACCAGCTACCGTGGCGGCGGTGATGTGGGCGGTCGCACCTAATCCGGTCACCTTGCCTGTGGGATAATTACAAGATGCAAGCTCACGATGGTCGGAGGTTCGGAATGTCCGCAAATGCATCTTCGCATGGTAATGGCGCCGGTTTGGGCGCATTGAGCCCGCTCGAGAATCTCGGGGCGCAGGTCAGCCGGGCGATCGATCCGTTCGGGGTGACGACTTCCCTGATCAACGCGCAGATGGCCTGGATGATGCACCCGCTCGAATTGGCGCGCGCGGCAAATGCCCTCTCGGGCGACCTTTTCGCATTGCAGGCGCACGTTGCCCGGCGCGCCATCGGCATGCCTTCCGAGGATGTCATCGAGCCGCATGCCGACGACGCCCGTTTCGCCGATCCCGCGTGGACCGAGTCCGCATCCTGGGACATCATCAAGGAGTGGTACCTTGCCTTCACCCACCGTCTCGAGGACATGTTCTTCGAGACGCCCGGCCTTTCCGACCGTGAGCGTCGCCGTTCTGCTTTCTGGTTGCGCAAGTGGCTCAACATGGTGGCGCCGACCAATTTCTTCTGGCTCAACCCGAAGGCGCTTGAGCGCTTCGTGTCGTCGCAGGGACGCAGCCTGCAGGACGGCATGGCCAATTTCCAGCGCGACTTGCGCGCCGGCAACATCCTGATGGTCGAGCCCGATGCCTTCAAGGTCGGTGGCGATCTGGCCACGACTCCGGGCAAGGTGGTGTTCCGCAACCGCCTCGTCGAGCTCATTCATTACGCACCGACGACCGAAAAGGTGCATGCCACCCCGATCGTCATCGTGACGCCGTGGATCAACAAGTTCTATATCCTCGACCTGACGCCGGCCAAGAGCATGGTCAAGCACCTGACCGACCAGGGCTTCTCGGTCTTCATCACCAGCTGGAAAAATCCCGACGCCAGCATGTCCGAGGTGCGCTTCGACGATTACCTGCTCGAAGGCGTCCACGAAGTGGTACGGGTTGCCACCCAGTTCTGCGGCGTCCCGCAGGCACACCTCGTCGGTTACTGCATCGGCGGTACCCTGGTGGCAACCTACATGGCCTGGGCGAACAAGCATTTTGCTGGCAAGAAGCTCCCGGTCGCCCACTGGACGCTGTTCACCACCCTGACCGAATTCTCCCATCCGGGCGACATTGACGTCTTCATCGACGAGGCCTGCATCGATGCACTCGAGGAGTCGATGGCGCGCAAGGGCTATCTGGACGGGGCGGAGATGGCGACGTCTTTCCGCATGCTGCGCTCGAACAGCCTGGTCTGGCATTACTGGGTGCACAGCTACCTGCTCGGCGAGCCGCTGCCACCGTTCGACGTGTTGTTCTGGAACATGGACACGACGCGCATGCCGCGCGCGATGCACTCGTATTACCTGCGCGAGATGTACCTGCACAACAATCTGATCAAGCGCGACCGGCTGACCATCGCCGGCGAGCCGATCGACCTCGACCGCATCGTCCAGCCGCTCTACGTGGTGACTGCCGAAGACGATCACATCGCGCCGTGGAAGCAGTGCTATCGCATCCGCAAGTTCGTGAACGTGAAGGCACCGGTCCGCTTCGTCCGCTCGTCGTCGGGCCATATCCTCGGTATCGTCAATCCGCCGGTCAAGCCGCCCAAGCGCACCTACCTGATCGGCGAACCCGAGCGCAACGAGCACTGGGAAGACTGGCTCGGTCGTGCCGAGCAACGCGCCGGCAGCTGGTGGACCGATTGGACGCAATGGCTCGCCGGCGGTTGCGGTGAAAAGGTTCCTGCGTATCCGGCTGCCAGCCGCTCCTGGCCAGCCCTTGCCGACGCGCCCGGTACCTACGTCCACGAGCGCTGATTCGGTGCATTTTGATGGTCGTCAAGGCGGCCGCCCACTGCGGCCGCGAGAATCGGCGCGTCCTCCTGCCGAAGCCCTGCCATGACCACCATCCGCGCTTTCATGACCGACGATCATCGCCATTGCGACGATCTCTTTGCCGATGCCGAGCAGGCCGCCGGCAAGGGACAACTGGATGTCGCCCGCGCCGAATTTGGGCATTTCCGGCAAGCGGTTCTTGCCCACTTCGCCGCCGAGGAGTCCACCCTGTTCCCGGCCTTCGAGGCACGTACCGGCATGGCGATGGGCCCCACCCGGGTGATGCGCATGGAACACGAGCAGATTAGGGCGCTGCTCGCTGATGCGGTAGACGCGCTGGCAGCGGCTGATTCCGAGGAGTTTCTCGGCATCGCCGAAACCTTGCTGATCATGATGCAGCAGCACAACATGAAGGAAGAGAACATCCTCTATCCGATGTGCGACGAGCATCTTGCCGACGTCGCAGGCGAAGTCCTCGCCCGGCTCGAAGTCGACACGGCCGAGCCATGAGCCACTCGAAGGCGCGGCACGTTGTCGATGCGCGGTTCCTGCCGCCACCGGAGCCTTTCGTGCAGACCATGGAGATGCTCGACACCCTGCCGGACGGCGAGCGCATGTTGCTGCTCCTGTACCGGGAGCCGCACCCGCTCTACAAGGTCCTCGACCAGAACGGCTACTCGCGCGCGACCGAGCTGCAACCCGACGGCACCTTCGAAATCCTCATCTGGCGCTGACTGCCGAGCGCATGCAGGCCCTGCTTTCGTTCGACAAGGCGCCGCCCTTCGCTGCGCCGGCGCGATTCTTCCTGACCGCACCCCTGTTCCTGCTCGCAGCGGCCCTAGTGCTGCTGGCCAGTGGCCCCGAACTGCTGGAGTCTCGCTGGTCGCCGGCGCTCGTGGCCGTGACGCATCTGGTCACGGTCGGCTTCATGCTGATGGTCATGTGCGGTGCGTTAATCCAGATCCTGCCGGTTGTCGCTGGTGCGAACCTGGCTGAACCGCTGGGTACCGCCCGTTGGCTGCATGCAGGCCTGACCGGTGGTGCCCTCGCGCTTGCGGCTGCGCTCGCGTCCGGCGAGCAACGCTTCCTGGCCGGCGCGGCCGGCCTGCTTGGCGCCGTCGTCGCCGGATTCCTCTGGGCGGCCGGACGGCCGCTCTTTGCGGTGGCGTCGACCAGTCCGACGATCCGCGGGCTCAAGATCGCGCTCGCTGGCTTGGCCGTGGCAACCGCGGCAGGCTGCCTGATCGCGGTCGCCGTCGCGCTCGGCTGGCCGCTCCCGCATGCCTTGCCCGACCTCGTCGACCTCCATGCCGGCTGGGCACTCGGTGCTTGGGGCGGTGTGCTGCTGGCAGCGATGGCTTACGTCGTCGTGCCGATGTTCCAGCTGACGCCTGGCTATCCCGCGCGGCCGGGGTGGCTTTTTCCGCCGCTGGTGCTCGGGTTGGCTGTGCTTTGGGCAGTGGGGGCTGGTTTTCAGATGCCGTTTTGGGTGCGCGTCGCGCAGGGCGCCACGGCGCTCGCCGGCATCGCTTTTGCGGCGCTGACACTGCGCCTGCAGTCGCGGCGGCGCCGCGCGCGGGCGGATGCGACGCTGCGCTGCTGGCAGGTCGCGCTGGTGGCGACGCTGCTTGCGCTGCTCATGCTGCTCGCCAGCGCAGTGCATCCCGCGCTCGGCGAGCATCCCCGCTGGGCGGTGCTTGGTGGCGTCCTGTTGATCGTCGGCGGCTATGTGTCGTTCATCACCGGCATGCTCTACAAGATCGTTCCTTTTCTCGCCTGGCTGCATCTGCAGAACTGCGGGGCAGGTGTCAGCAGCGCAAGCCGCATTCTCGCCGACCGTCCGATGCTCGCCCAGACCCGCGTCCATGCCCTCGCGGTATTCCTGCTCGCCGCCGCTTGCCTGTGGCCTGAGTGGTTGGCACGCCCGGCGGGGTTTGTCCTGGCATCGGCATCCGCCTGGATGTTCGCCAATCTCGCCGGGGCCATGCGTCGCTACCGTGAGTTGGCGGCGGCCGGGGGAGGGCGGTGAACGCCTATCTGGTGTTGAAGCACCTGCACGTGAGTTGCGTCGTGTTGAGCGGGTTCGGCTTCTGCCTGCGCGCCTACTGGATGCTGACCGATTCGCCGCGTCTTTCAGGGCGCGCCGCACGCACCGTGCCGCACCTCGTCGATAGCGTGCTGCTTGCCAGTGCGCTCGGCCTTGTCTGGGTCACGGGCCAATACCCGTTCGCCGTCGACTGGCTCACTGCCAAGGTCTGCGGGCTGCTTGCCTACATCGGTTGCGGCTCGATGGCGCTCAAGCGCGGCCGTACTCCGGGCGTACGGGCCGGCTTCCTGGTGCTCGCGTTGCTGGCTTTTGCCTACATCGTCAGCGTTGCCCTGACGCGCAGTCCGCATCCTTACCTGTGATGGTTCATCAGAGCCTTGAGGCCGGCAACGTCGAGTATGCGGATGTGCTTCTGCTGCACGGCGATGTAGCCTTCCTCCTGGAAGCGGGAGAAGGCGCGTGAGACGGTCTCGAGCTTCAGGCCAAGGTAGCTGCCGATTTCCTCGCGCGTCATGCGCAGGTAGAACTCGGCGTGGGAGAAGCCGCGTGCGGTGAAGCGCTGCGAGAGGTTGAGCAGGAATGCGGCAAGGCGTTCCTCGGCACGCATGGTGCCGAGCAGCATCATCACCCCGTGGTCACGCACGATTTCCCGGCTCATGACCTTGTGGAAGTGGTGCTGCAGCGTATGGATTTCGCGCGAAAGCACCTCGAGTCGCGCGAAGGGAATGGCGCAGATCTCGCTGTCCTCGAGCGCCACGGCATTGCAGGTGTGGTGCTCGCTGCTGATGCCGTCGAGGCCCAGCAACTCGCCGGCCATCTGGAAGCCCGTCACCTGCTCGCGTCCGTCCTCGATCAGGACATCGGTCTTGAAGAAGCCGCTACGGATCGCGAAGATCGAATCGAAGGGCGTCCCGGAGCGGTAGAGGTGTTCGCCGCGCTTGACGCGGCGGCGAACGGAGACGAGATCATCAAGGCGCTCGAGCTCCTCGGCGCTCAGCCCGAGAGGCAGGCAAAGCTCGCGCAGGTTGCAGCCGGAACAGGCTGTCTTGATGACGGAGAGGGAAATGGGGCCGCCCGGAGAGCGTTGTGGCATCATCAACCTGCGCGTGCTTGATCCATGTCAACGGGGCAGATCAGGCATCCCAAGATAATCCGGATTGCATCGGGCCACCTGTTCAATGAATTTCGCAACTGAAAACCTCGTATTCGACCCTCAGATCATCCGCCGGTTCGATGTTAACGGACCACGATACACCTCGTATCCGACGGCGGACCGCTTCGTTGAAGCTTTCGATTCGGACGCGGCGAAACTCTGGCTCGGCAAACGGAACATAGGCGGCATCAGCCGCCCGCTCTCATTATACTTCCACATCCCGTTCTGTAACACCATCTGCTATTACTGCGCCTGCAACAAGATCATCACCAAGGATCACGGGCGCAGCGCCAAGTACATCAAGTACCTGGCCAAGGAACTGGCGCTGCAGAGTGCCAGCCTCGAGGGCCGGGACGGCGAACACGAGGTCATCCAGCTGCACTGGGGTGGCGGTACGCCCACCTTCCTCTCGCACGACGAGATGCGCCAGTTGATGGCCCATACGCGCCGCCATTTCCGGCTGCTCGACGATGGGGAGTATTCGATCGAGGTCGATCCGCGCAAGGTCGATACCGCCACCGTCGCGTTGCTCGGCGAACTCGGCTTCAACCGCATGAGCGTCGGCGTCCAGGATTTCGACGAGAGCGTGCAACTGGCCGTCAATCGTGTTCAGAGCGAGGAAGAGACGGCCGACGTCATCCGCGCGGCGCGCGCGAACGGCTTCAAGTCGGTTTCGATCGATCTGATCTACGGTTTGCCGCACCAGACGGTCATGGGTTTCAACCGCAGCCTGGAGCGTGTCCTGGCGATGGACCCGGACCGCCTCTCCATCTACAACTACGCGCACCTGCCCAGCCTGTTCAAGCCGCAGCGGCGCATCGCCGAAGACGATCTGCCCTCGGCCGACGCCAAGCTGCAGATCCTCGCGCTCGCCATACGCAAGCTGACCGAGGCAGGCTACGTGTTCATCGGCATGGACCACTTCGCCAAACCGGACGACGAAATGGCGGTCGCCCAGCGCCAAGGGCGCTTGCACCGCAATTTCCAGGGCTATTCGACGTACGCTGACTGCGACATGTTGTCCTTCGGCATCTCGTCGATCAGCAAGGTCGGTCCGACCTATTGCCAGAACGTCAAGACGCTGGACGAATACTACGACCGCCTCGATGCCGGCATGTTGCCGGTGTTCCGCGGCATAGAGCTCAACGCCGATGACATCCTGCGGCGTTCGATCATCCAGGCGTTGATGTGCCATTTCGAGCTTTCGATCGAATCGATCGAGAGTTCCCACCTGATCGATTTCCGCAAGTATTTCGCGGCCGAACTCGACGATCTCAAGGAAATGGAAAGGGCGGGCCTCGTACGCGTCGATCGCGAGTGGATCACCGTGCTACCGCCCGGACGCATGCTGGTGCGCATCATTTCCATGGTCTTCGATCGCTACCTGCGTGCGGACCGCCAGCGCACCCGCTATTCCAAGGTGATCTGAGCGGCACGACCCCCGGCGCTGCCGGCCTTCCCTGACAACGCCTGACGATGCCCGAAACCGCGTATCCGGCCCTGTTTCTCGTCGGGCTACTTGGCGGTACTCATTGCATCGGCATGTGCGGCGGCATCGTCGGTGCCCTGTCGATGGGCGGTCAGCGCCGCTGGTCTCTGCATCTTGCCTATAACGGCGGTCGCATCGTCTCCTACACGCTTGCCGGCGCGTTGGCCGGCGGCATCGGCGCCGCCGGGATCGGTCTCGGCGGCGGGGTGTCGGCCCGTCTTGCCCTGTATCTCTTCGCCAACCTGATGCTGGTCGCCCTTGGCCTCTACCTGCTCGGCGTCACGCGTGCGCTGGCCCTGACCGAACGGGCCGGCCAGTACCTGTGGCAGCGCATCCAGCCGCTGACGCGGCGCTTCCTCCCGGCCCGATCGGTCGCCCATGCTTTTCCGCTCGGACTACTCTGGGGCTGGTTGCCCTGCGGCCTCGTCTACAGCAGCCTGGCGACGGCGCTGGCCAGCGGTTCGGCGGCCAGCGGCGCGGTTGCCATGCTCGCTTTCGGGCTAGGCACGTTGCCAAATCTGCTCGCCGCCGGCATCCTGTTCGCAAGAATGAACGCATTCGTGCGACGGCCGCTGGTGCGTGCCGCATCCGGGCTTCTGGTGCTCGGGTTCGGCATCCACGGCCTGATCGGCTGGGTGCGTATGCTGGAACCGCTTTAGGAGAATCCGATGAGCATGAAAATCCTGCTACCGGTCGACGGCTCGCCCTGCTCTTTGCGCGCGGTCGAACACATGGCAACCCACGCTGGGTGGTACCGCGAGCGGCCGGACATTCACCTGCTGCACGTACAGCCGCCGGTGCCGATCGCCGGTGCGCTTGCCCATGTCGGCAAGGAGACCCTGCGCAGCCATTACGAGGAAGAAGGCCGGCCGCATACCGTCGATGCGCAACGCTGTCTCGAGGCTGCCGGCTGCGCTCATACGCTGCACCTTCATGTCGGCTTGCCAGCGGAAGTGATCGTCAAGGTCGCGCTTGAACTCGGCGCCGACCTCATCGTCATGGGCACGCACGGGCGTGGCGGACTGGCCGGCCTGGTGCTCGGCTCCGTCGCCAATCAGGTGTTGCAAAAGGCGGAATGTCCGGTTCTTCTGGTCAAGTGAACCCAGCGGCCGGCGGCCGCGTCGTCGAATTCGCGATCGCCGGGATGACCTGTGCCGCCTGCTCGGCCCGCCTCGAGAAGGTTCTGAACCGCCAGTCGGGCATGCAGGCGACGGTCAATCTGGCTGCCGAACGCGCCCGTGTCCGCCTTGACGATTCCGTTGGCGAAGATGCCGTGATCGCGGCGGTCGCCAGGGCAGGTTTTGCGGCCAGCGTTGTGGACGCCGGAACGCGCGCGCGTGAGAGGGAGCGCCGGGCGGCAGAGTATAACGCCGAGCGTCGTCGTTTCCTGATCGCTGCAATCCTTACGGTGCCGCTGGTCGGGCAAATGCTGGCGATGTTCGGTGCCGGCGATGGCCACGCCGAACTGCCGCGCTGGCTACAGCTCGCGCTGGCGACGCCGGTCCAGTTCTGGATCGGCTGGCGGTTCTACGACGGTGCTTGGAAGGCCATCCGCGGGGGCGGCGGCAACATGGATGTGCTGGTTGCCCTCGGTACCTCCATGGCCTGGGGCTTTTCCGCCGTCGTTACCGTGCTCGGGCTCGACCAGCATGTCTATTTCGAGGCCGGCGCCGCAGTCATTACCCTGGTTCTGCTCGGCAAGCTGCTCGAAGCGCGGGCGAAGGCCCACACTGCCGAGGCAATCGAAGCGCTCATCCGCCTGCAGCCAAGGCAGGCGCGGATCGAACGCGAAGGCCGCTGGGTCGAGGTGGCGGTCGATGAATTGATGCCGGGCGACATTTTCATGGTGCGTCCCGGCGAGCAGGTTCCGGTCGACGGTCTGGTGCTCGACGGCGCCTCCAGGGTCGATGAAGCGATGCTGACTGGCGAAAGCATGCCGGTCGCCAAGGCGGCCGGTGACAAGGTCTATGCGGCGACGGCGAACACGGGCGGGGCCCTGCGTTGCCGGGCGACCGGCGTCGGTGACGAAACGCTGCTCGCCGGCATCATCCGCATGGTTGGCGAGGCGCAGGGGTCAAAGGCGCCGGTTCAGCGCCTCGCCGACCGCATCGCGGCCGTGTTCGTGCCGGTGGTCTGTACGATTGCGCTCCTTACCCTGGCGGGCTGGCTGCTGGCCGGTGCTCCCTTCGCCCAGGCGCTTGCCAACGCCGTCGCCGTGCTGGTGATCGCCTGCCCTTGTGCGCTCGGTCTCGCGACGCCGACGGCGATCATGGTCGGCACCGGGCGCGGCGCCAGCGCGGGAATCCTCGTCCGCAATGCCGAGGCTCTGGAACGGGCGGAGCGCATAGCGGTCATCGCCCTCGACAAGACCGGCACGCTGACGGCTGGTCGTCCCGAGGTCACCGATGTCGTTGCCGATGGCGAGAGCGGTGACACCCTGCTTCGTCTGGCGGCCGCGCTCGAGCAAGGGTCGGAACACCCGCTCGCCAAAGCAATCCTGTCGCGGGCTGTCGCGGTCGACCTGCCGAAAGTGGCCAATTTCATCGCGGCGCCCGGTCACGGGGTGGCGGGGGAAGTCGATGGGCGCAGCTTGCGCCTCGGCTCGCCGGAATGGGCAGGTGCAGCAGGGTGCCCCGGTCTTCGCGCGTTGCAGGCGCAGGGCAAGACCGTCGTCGCGCTGGTCGAGGACGGCAGCCTGCTGGGGCTTATCGCGATCGCCGACGCCCTGCGTCCGACGTCGCGCGATGCCGTCCGCTGCCTCCAGGCACGGGGAATCCGTATCGTCATGCTGACCGGCGACAACCCGCAGACCGCCGCAGCGATCGCAGCGCAGGCCGGCATCGGGGAATTCAGGGCCGGCATCCTGCCCGGCGACAAGGCGGCCGCCGTAGTGGAGTTGAAGGGACATGGCCTGGTCGCGATGGTGGGTGACGGCACCAACGACGCCCCGGCGCTCGCGGCAGCCGAGGTCGGCTTCGCCATCGGAGCCGGCTCCGATGCCGCAATCGAGGCCGCCGACCTGACCCTGATCCGCGGCGACCTGCGGGCGGTCGACGACGCGATCGACCTGTCGCGCGCGACGTTGCGCAAGATTCGCCAGAACCTCTTCTTTGCGTTTATTTATAATGTCCTCGGAATTCCGCTGGCGGCGCTCGGATTTCTAAATCCGGTGATCGCCGGGGCGGCCATGGCGATGAGTTCGGTTTCCGTGGTGACCAGTTCGCTGCTGCTCAAGCGCTGGCGCCCGCATGGCCAATAGACAGGGGCATCAGGGGGTTATCTGGAAAAGGACAACAAGCTCTCGTTCTTCGAGTCGCTGCTCGAGAACATCGAACGCGTCGTCTATCGCCTGAATCTGGTCAATGGCGAATTCGAGTACATCTCGGGTGCCGCCACCAGTGTCTTCGGGGTCAATCCGACAACGGCAGATGGTGGCGGCATGGACCTGGTTGGCCGCCACATGGAGCCCGGCGACTACGATGCGGTGATGGCGCGCATCGCCGATGTCGCTTCCAGGCACCCCGGCGAGCGCGTTTCCCTCGTGGTGCATTACCGCATTCGCGGGGCCGACGGCCGCATCCGCCATTGCCACGATACCCTGACCCTGGAGGTCGATGGTTCCGGTGTGCCGACAGCCGTTTTCGGCGTCGCGGTCGATGTCAGTGAACGTGTCGAGGCCGAAGCGGCGATGCGCGAGAAGGAGTCGCAGTTCCGTGCGACCATGGAAGCTGCCCAGGTGGGCATCTTCGTCCTGCAGGACGGTGTTTTCCGCTATGCGAACCGCTTCCTGATCGAACGTTTCGGGTATGCGGCCGACGAAATCATCGACAAGCTCGGGCCACCCGATCTCGTCGTACCGGGGCAGCGCGAGCGCGTGCGGGACCAGATGCGCCGGCGGGCAGCCGGCGAAACCGGGCGGCCATATGAGCTGACGGCGCTGCGCAAGGACGGGTCGACCTTCCCGGTCATCATCATGGGGGCGCCCGCGACCTACCATGGCCAGCCGGCCTCGGTCGGGACACTGCTCGACATCTCGGTGCAGAAGGAAGCCGAGGAGCGCGCGCGCGAACTGGCATATTTCGATCCGTTGACCGGCTTGCCGAACCGCCGCCTGCTGGGCGACCGCTGCCTGCAGCTGATCGCGGCAGCCGAGCGCGAGGGCAGCGAACTAGCGCTGATCTTCATCGACCTCGATCATTTCAAGCGTGTCAACGACTCGCTCGGGCACACCGTCGGCGACGAGTTGCTGCGCAACGTCGGCATCCGCCTCGGCACCGTCGTGCGCAAGATCGATACGCTCGCGCGCCTCGGCGGCGACGAGTTCGCCGTCGTCCTGCCGGGAACGCACGCCGCCGGGGCGGCGGAAGTGGCGGCGCGCCTCGCCGAAGTCTGTTCGGCTTCCTATTTCGTCGGCGGCCACGAGTTGACCGTGACACCGTCGCTCGGCATCGCGCTGTATCCCAACGACGGCGGCGATTTCGATACCCTGCTACGCAATGCCGACGCCGCCATGTACAAGGCAAAGGAGTCGGGGCGCAATGGCGTGCGCTTCTATTCGAGCGAGATGAATCTCGCCACCTTGCGCCATCTGCTGCTCGAAAGCGGCCTGCGCCGCGGCCTCGGGGCACGCGAATTTGTCCTCCACTACCAGCCGCTGGTCGAGACCGGAAGCGGCACGGTCATCGGCGCCGAGGCGCTGATCCGCTGGAAAGATCCGGATGCCGGATTGGTTTTCCCGGACCAGTTCATCCATGTTGCCGAAGATATCGGATTGATCAACCCGATCGGCGACTGGGTGTTGCGCGAGGCCTGCCGCCAGGCGCGGGCCTGGCAGGACGAGGGATTGCCGCCCATGGTCGTTGCCGTGAACGTTTCGCCAGTCCAGTTCCGCCAGCCGGGCTTCGTCGATTCGGTTGCCGCTGCTCTTGCGCAATCGGGGCTGGAGCCGCGTTTCCTCGAGCTCGAACTGACCGAGCGCACGGTGATGCACGATGCCGAGCACAACATCGGTACGCTGGCGGCTCTAGCCGACCTTGGCATTGAACTGGCTCTTGACGATTTCGGCACCGGTTATTCCTCGCTCGCTTATCTCAAGCGTTTCCCCGTCAGCAAGCTGAAGATCGACCGTTCCTTTGTCCGCGATCTCGAGGCCGATGCCGAGGACCGGGCTATCGCGTCGACCATCCTCAGCATGGGGCGCAGCCTGCATCTCAAGGTGCTCGCCGAGGGCGTCGAAAGCGCCGAACAGGCGAAGATCCTGAGCGACATGGGTTGCGAGCTGGTGCAGGGCTACCTCTACAGCCAGCCGCTGCCTGCCGAAGAGTTCGCTGCATTCGTCCGCAACCGCGTGGGGCAGGGCGCAGCATGAGCCGGGAAACCTGCAGCCTGCAAGTGCTCGGCATGCATTGCGACGGCTGCGTGCGCAACGTGACCGCGGTGCTTTCCGTCTTGCCGGGTGTCAGCCGCGTGGCAGTCCTGCTCGATCCCGGCGAGGCGCGCATCGAATTCGACCCCCAGGCCGTTTCGCGCGAGGACCTCATCGCCGCGGTCGAGGATGCCGGTTTCGACGCATCCTGAAACAGCAGGCCAGCGCTGCTTGCGCCAATTCGTTGAATGATATAGATTCGCATTTGAGTCGTCGGTGCGGATAGCCTTGGTCCTTGCGGACCATCCGCCGTGACAGCTCGTCGCCCGGCAAGCCAGCCTTCATCGCCAGCCAGCCAATCAAACTGACTCGCTGAAGGATTGCCGTGGATTTCCATCACGTTCCGGGCCACCGCGCCCGCTGGCAGGCGTCGCCTGTCTCCCCCCGTCGATTCGCCGGGCAATGCTCTGCGCGCCCGCTGACGGCGGCGATATTCTCTGCATTGGTGTCGACCGTACCCCCCGTTCTCGCCGACGAGGAGGCGACGCTGGCACCGGTCACCGTGACCGCCACTGGCGAGGCGAGCGACGGCTATCGGGCCAGCCGTACGCGGGTCGGCAAGGTCGAGCAGGATCCGCACGACATACCCCAGGCGATCACCACCGTGACCCGCTCGCTGCTCGACGAACAGGACGCGAATACCCTGCGCGAGGCGCTGCGCAACGTCTCGGGCCTCACCTTCAACGCCGCCGAGGGCGGCCGTTCGGGCGACAACATGATGCTGCGCGGCTTCTATACCTTCGGCGACATTTACCTCGATGGCATCCGCGACACCGCGCAGTACAACCGCGAAGTGTTCAACCTGGAGCAGGTCGACGTCCTGCGCGGCGCTGCCGCCATGCTCTTCGGTCGCGGCCAGGCGGGCGGTGTCATCAACCAGGTCAGCAAGATGCCGACGCTTTATGGCGGCAGCAAGATCGAAGCCGGTATCGGTACTGACGGTTATCTGGAAACCAAGGTGGATTTCAACCGGCGCGTCGGCGAGAACACGGCGCTGCGCATCAACCTGATGGCCCGCGAGGAGGGGAGCGCGCGCGTCAATCCGGTTACCGGAACCGAGCCGGAAACGCACCGTATGGGAGTCGCGCCGAGCATCACTTTCGGCCTCGGCACGGAACATCAGCTGACGCTGAGTTACTACTACCTGAACACGCAGGACCGCGCCGACTACGGCATTCCGTTCATCAACCGGCGGCCGGACGCGATTGCCGGCAACCAGCGCAAGTACTGGGGCATTGCCGACAGTTTCGACGACAGCGAGACGGGCATCGCAACCGCCAACTACGTCTTCCGCATCGCCCCGGATACGCAGTGGCGAACCGTCTTGCGCTCGGCCAATTACAAGCGCTCGTACTGGGCTGTCGCGCCGTCGGCAGTGTTGCCGCCGGCGGCGGTGACGACCGCAGGACAGGCCAAGACGCGCGAATTCGATACCGACAACTTCGTGCTGCAAAGCGACCTGAACACCGCCTTCACCGTTTTCGGGATGAAGAACGAGGTGGTCACCGGCGTCGAATACCTGAAGGAAAAATCCGAACGCTGGGGCCTGCGCAACCAGGGTACCGCGGCCCGTGCCTTCTACTCACCGGGACAGGTCCTCGGGCAGCCGAGCACCTACGACGGCGATACGATCAGTGGTTATGTCCAGGATACGCTGGAATTCGTCACCGACTGGCGGTTGACCGCGGGCATCCGGCGCGACGTGATGAAGGCGGACTACGTTTCGGCGACCGGAACGCCGCAGGCCGTTCGCAGTTTCAGCGGCGATTTCGGCGAGAACAGCTACCGGACCGGCCTGTCCTGGCAGCCGGACCCGGCTCAGCATTACTACCTCGGCTGGAGCGATTCATTCAGCCCGACCGCCGACCTTTACCAGTTGTCCGGCAACCAGTTTCCGGCCGAGCGGGCGCAGGTCACCGAGATCGGTGCCAAGTGGCTGCTGTTCGAAGGCAACCTGGCTTTCCGCACCGCGCTCTACCACGCGGTCAAGGAATGGGAGCGCAATACCGACCTCGAAGCGGACTCCGCCAATTCCGTCCTGACCCGCAAGCGCGAGTCGGACGGAATCGAACTCGAACTCGCTGGCCGCATCACCGATGCCTGGGAGGTCTTCGGCGGGGTGTCGTTCATCGATGCCGAAATTCTCCAGACCATCGCCACCGCCAGCCCGACCTATGTCGGCAAGCTCCCGCGCAATACCCCGAAGCGCACGGCCAACCTGTGGACCACCTACAAGCTCGGCGGCGGCTGGAAGGTCGGCGGCGGTTTCGACTACAAGAGCGAGCGCCTCGGCTACGTGCCCAGCAGCGCGAATCCTTACAACCCGAACGCGATTCCGTCCTTTACCCGCTGGGACGCGATGGTCGCTTACGAGCAGCCGCGGTACACCGTCCGCCTGAACGTCCAGAACCTTTTCGACAAGCTGTATTACGACGCGCTCTACGACAACGGTGGCTTCACCGTGCCCGGCCAGGCGCGCCGCTTCATCCTCAGCGGCGAATACCGCTTCTGAGCGAATGCCGGTGCAGCGACGAACGATCACCAAGGAGAAAGCCATGATGTGCCTGAATCGCCGCCAATTCCTGTTCTCGGTTGGGGGAGGTGCCTTGCTTTCCGCAGGCGGCAGGGCACTGGCCTCCGCGGACGAAGCGCTGCCGCCCACGCTGATCGGGGCGGCCTGGCGCGGTCCCCGCCCAGGCGATCCTTACCGTGCCGGCGTCCTGGTCGCCGACTGGCAGCGCCGGACCCTGGCGATCCGTCATGCAGTGCCGCTGCCGACGCGTCCGCACGGCCTGCTGCCCGAGACGGGCGGCGGCCTGGTTGTTACCGGAGCCCGTCCCGGCGGCTGGATCCTGCGCTGCGACGGTGACGGCCGGATCGAGCGGCGGCGCGACCTCGAGGCCGATGGCTGCGCGACGCGCTTCAACGGCCATGTGATCACAAGCCGGGACGGCCGCTTCCTGCTGGCGACCGAAACCGACATCGGCACTGGGCGTGGCTGCATTGGCGTGCGCGACCGCGCCGGCCTGCACAAGGTCGATGAATGGGATAGCGGCGGTATCGACCCGCATCAGCTGTTGCTCGATCAGGACGGCAACGTGATGGTCGCCAATGGCGGCGTGCCGCGCACGGCGGCCGACAAGAAATACGACCTGCACCGGATGGATGCCTCTCTGGTCCGCCTGGATGGCGGCAGCGGACGTCTCGTCGGCCAGTGGCGGCTCGACGACCCGCGCCTGAGCCTGCGCCATCTCGTCTGGAACCAGGCGGCGGGTGATGCCGCGCCGGCTCTCGGCATCGCCATGCAGGCCGAGCACGACGATCCCGCACGGCGGGCCGCTGCCCCGATTCTGGCAGTATTCCAGGATGGCGAACTGCGGATTCCGACGCCGGCCAACGATGGCGTCGGCTATGCGGGAGACATCGCTGCCGCCTTCAACGGCGGATTCGTGCTGTCGAGCAACCAGGCGGGCGTCGCGCAGCTATGGCATGCCGGTGCCCCGGAGCGGCTGACGCCGGTCGTCGAAATGCAGGAAGCCTACGCCTTGGCGCCTTGGGCCGGGCCGCGCCCCGGCGGCGGCGTCCTCGTCGCCACTGCGCCCGGCCTTATCCGCTGGCACCCCGGCACGAAGCCGGCCTTCCTGCCGTGGCCCGAGCCGATGGCGCTGGATAACCACTGGGTAGTGCTCGATACAGCCTGAATCGCGCGCGGCGAGCGCCGCGACGGCATTACGGGAGGGGAGGGCTGACCGCTACCGGTCGGCCGCAGCTGCTTCCTAGGCCGGCTGCAGCGTGGCCAAATGATTGTCGCAGTGACCGCTGCTGGCTTCGGCCAGGCATTCGCGGGCACAGCCCGTGCAGCGCCCGCAGTCGCGTCCGATACCGAGTTCGCGGCGCAGGTCCTTCAGCGTGCGGACGCCGTTGGCGGCGGCCTCGCGGATCTGGCGGTCGGTGATGGCCTGGCAGACACATACATACATCCGGGGTCTCCTGCATACTCGATGCAAATGCGAACTATTCCCATTGTATGGAGTTGAGAACGATTGTCAACAACAATTTCAGGGTAGTCCGAGTGCCGTGGTTTTGTGTCGTTTCCGACAGTCGACCGCAGCAGTCGTCTCGTGCAGCAAATGACGGGCCAGCCGGGAAAGCGGGGCAGAAAAAAAGCCGCAGGCAAGGCTGCGGCTCGGGTGCGTGAAGGGGCGGTATGGCTCAGTCGCCGCCGGTCTCCATGTGCGACTGGAGATAATTGGGCAGAGTCACGTCCGCGATCAGGCTCTGCTGCGTCTCGAGCCAGTCGATGGCTTCCTCGCAGTGCTCGAGCAGATCCTCGAGCAGTTCGCGGCTGACATAGTCCTGCAGCGACTCGCACAGGGCGATTGATTCGACCAACAGGGGGCGCTGGACTTCGCGCTCGTACTTGAGGTCACCTTGCAGGCACTCGACGACATGCTCGCCGATCAGCAGCTTGCCCAAGTTTTGCAGATTGGGCAGTCCGTCGAGGAAGAGGACGCGCTCGATCACTTCGTCGGCTTCCTTCATGACGCGGATCGACTGGCGGTAATGGTAGTCGTTGAGCTTCTCCAGACCCCAGTTGCGGAACATGCGGGCATGCAGGAAATACTGGTTGATCGCCGTCAGCTCGTTCTTCAGAACCTTGTTGAGGGCATCGATGACCTTCTTGTCGCCTTTCATCGTGCGCTCCTCAGCTCGGGCTGCCCGAGCCCATCTGGCTCTGCAGGAAGTTCTCGAGGCCAACCAGGCCGATCAGGCCAAGCTGCTTCTCCAGATAGTAGGCGTGATCCATCTCGGTATCCCCGAGCTGGACCTGCAGCATGTCGCGGCTGACATAATCCTGGGCCGCCTCGCACGCGGCAATGGCCGCCTTCAGGTCACCGACCACCTTGTATTCCAGGGCGAGGTCGGCCTTCAGCATGTCCGGTACCGTCTTGCCGATTTTCAAGGAATCGCGTTTCGCGAGATTGGGCTTGCCTTCGAGGAAGAGGATGCGCTGGATCAGCGCCCGGGCGTGCTGGCGCTCGTGGTCGGATTCGTGGATGGCCTTCCCGGCGAGCTCGCCGAGACCCATGTCGGCATACATTTCGCCGTGGATCAGGTACTGGTCGACGGCGGTGAGTTCGCCGGCCAGCAAGTCATTTAGGATATCGATTATTTTCTTGTCGCCTTTCATGGCGGACTCCTTTCGCTGGCTGGGAAAAATCGGAAACTGCTGGCGCCATGATAGCGCCGGGGCGGCACGATGTACCGACGCAAAATCTGGTGCACCTCGGACGTGACCGCCGCCCGGCGGCCAAGTTCCCGGCTGGCGAGGGTCAGCGTGCCACAGCGTCGCCCGGCTGGGTGACGAAGCCGATCCGGGTCAGCCCGGCCCGGCGCGCGGCGCTCATCGTCTCGGCGACGGCGTCGTAGCGCGTGGCACGATCGGCCTTGAGGTGCATCTCGACGTTGGCATCCAGCGCCACCGCCTCGCGGAAGCGGCTTTCCAGGCTGTTGCGGTCGACCGCCGCGGAACCGATAAAAACGTGGCTGTCGGCGTCGATGGCGACCTGCAGGGTCTGTGGCTTGTCCGGCGTTGGCGCGCTGGCGGCCCGCGGCAGTTCGACCTTGACCGAATGGGTCATCAAAGGTGCGGTGATCATGAAGATGATGAGCAGGACGAGCATCACGTCGACCAGCGGTGTCGTGTTGATGTCGGCGATCGGCATCGGTGTGCCGGACGCGTTGAAGCTCCCCATTGCCATTTACGCGGCCTCCGCAGCCGCGCGCGCGCGCATTGGATGGATCTGCGCGCTGTTGGCCGCGAACGGCTTGCCGACGGTGAAGAAGGCATGCAGGTCATGGGCGAAGCCGTCGAGGTCGGCCAGGATGACGCGATTGGCGCGTGCGAAGGCGTTGTAGGCGAAGACCGCGGGCAGTGCGACGGCGAGGCCGGCAGCGGTCATGATCAGTGCCTCGCCGACCGGACCGGCGATTTTCTCGAGCGCCGCCTGGCCGGACAGCCCGATCGCAAGCAGCGCGTGGTAGATGCCCCAGACGGTACCGAAGAGGCCGACGAAAGGCGCCGTGGCACCGGTGGTGGCGAGGAAGGTCAGGCCGTTTTCCATGCCCGCCTGCGTTGTGCTCAATTGTTGCCGCAGGGCGCGCTCCATCTGCTCGGCCGGATCGAGGCGCGAAGCCAGACGGCCGGCGACCGTTTCGCAGTCGTGGTGGCAGGCGTCCGCCTGGGCTGCGAGTTGTGCGTAGGGGCTGTCGGCGCCGGCCGCGCGCAGGCGTTCGATCCCCTCCGTCACGCTGCTGGCCGCCCAGAAGCCGGCGACGGCGCGGGCGGAGCGGCGCACGCGCCACCAGTCCCAGGCCTTGGCCAGGATCAGGTACCAGCTGGCGACCGACATGACGACGATCAGGATGGCGACCGCGTGCGACATCGCGTCGCCGGAGGCCCACAGGTGGGCGAAGCCGAAGGCGTTTTCCTGCATGCTATTGCTCCAGTTTGAAGATGATGGGAACCAGGACCGAACTCGGCACGGCGCCGTCGCCGCGCCGTGCAGGCACAAAGCGCCAGTTGCGCACCGTGTTGAGGGCGGCATCGTCGAGGCGCTGGCTGCCCGACGAGGTACGGATCTCCACCTGCTCGGCCGTACCTTGTGCGGTGACGGCGACGCGCAGCACGACCTTGCCCTGTTCGCCGGCTTTCCGCGAAAGCGGCGGATAGGGCGGCGCCGGGTTTTTCAGGTAGTCGGCGTCGAAACGGGCCTGAGTGACGGCCGGCTCGGCAGGCCGGGTGTCCGGCGGCGAGGCGGTGACGGCCTCGACGGCCTGGACCGCGCTGCGGGTCGCCTCGATCACCGGGGCCTGCTGCCTGGGCACCGAGACCGTCTGCGGGCGGACCGTCTGCGGGCGGACCGTCTGCGGGCGGATGACCGGCAGTGGCTTCACCTCGGGTTCCTTCGCGGTCAGGGCCGGCAGCAGGTCGACGAGCAGCGGTTGTTCCCCAAGTTTGGGCGCCACCGAGCGGACGGTGACGGCGATCAGGAACACGGTGACATGCAGGCCGATGACGATCCCGAGCAGGCTGGTGCGGCGGGCGGCGATGGTGGAGGACAGGGCGTAGGTCATCATCGGCGGGTGATCTGTCGCAAAAAACGCCCCGGCGGAAAGTGCCCCGCCGGGGGTGTCGAGTCACGACAGTGGGGGTTATTTGGTGAGGATCAGCTTGTTCTCGCGGGTGACGCGCAACACATAGCGCTGGCCGGCGTGCTCGATCGTCACGACCGAGGCTTCGCCGAGCAGGGCGCGGCTCTGCAGGGGCGGGCGTTCGGCCGGCGGTGCGGCGGACGGGGCGATTGGGCGGATGGTAGCCGGGCAGGTCATGGCGATGGGTCAGAAGTGGGACGTTGGTCGAAACAGGCTGAAATCAGTTGGTGCCGGTGGCGCGCCCCGCAGCGTGGTCAGGCCGCTCCAACTGCCAGCAGGCACCAGAGGAGGGTGCCTGCCAGCGAAAGATTGAATAGGAAGGAGGACATGGCTCGCACACAAACTGAGAATGATTCGCATTATTGCAGCGAGGCTTTGCTCTGTCAATAAAAATCATTCGCATTTATGCGCAATAAAAAAACCGCGGTGGTCCGCGGTTTTTCCTGTGCCGGCTGTGTCGGCCATCAATCAAGGCGGCCGGGTCCGGGTGCTGGCTTTAGCCGCGCGTATGCTCCTCAGGTAGTGCCGGGCTTCTTGCGGCGTGGACGGTCATCGCCGCCGAAGCGCGGGCGCTCCCCGCCAGCTCCGGCCGGGCGACCGTTATCGGGACGCAGGTTGATCGGCACGCCGCGGATGCGCGTGCGCTTCAGCGCGCTGGCGGCTTCGGCCGGCATGCCGGCCGGCAGTTCGACCGTACTCGACTCGTCGTAGAGCCCGATGCGGCCGATGAAGCGGCTGTCGAGACCAGCTTCGTTGGCGATCGCGCCGACGATGTCGCGCACTTCGACACCGTGGTCGCGGCCGACGTCGATGCGGTAGCGCACCATCTCGCCGGCCGGTGCCGGGCGGGATGGACGTTCCTCGCGGCGAGGCCGCTCCCCAGTATGCGGGCGGTCGGCGCCACGGTCGGCGAAGGCGGGGCGCTCCGGGCGCTCGCCGAAGCGCGGACGGCGCTCGTCACGGTCGGCAAAGGCGGGCGGACGGCGATCGTCGCGTAGCGGCCGCGGCGGCGGATCCTCGCCGGCGACCTGAAGCGGCTTACCTTCCTGCGCCATCAGGGCGAGCGCCGCGGCGATTTCCTCGGCGCCGACGTTCTGCTCCTCGGCGATCTGCGAGACGATGTTGGCGAAGAAATCGAGGCCCTCGGCGTTCAGGACCCCGGCGACCTTTTCCTTGAAGTCGGCGACGCGCTTGTTGGTGACATCGGCACGGCTGGGCAGCGTCAGCGGCGCGATCGGTTGCCGCGTGGCGCGCTCGATGGTGCGCAGCATGCGCACTTCGCGCGGGGCGACGAAGAGGATGGCGTTGCCGGCCCGGCCGGCGCGACCGGTGCGGCCGATGCGGTGCACGTAGGCCTCGGTGTCGTAGGGGATGTCGTAGTTGACGACATGGCTGATGCGCGGGACGTCGATGCCGCGGGCTGCGACGTCGGTGGCGATGACAATGTCCAGTGCTCCGGACTTGAGCTGGTCGATGACGCGCTCGCGCATCTGCTGGTTGAGGTCGCCGTTCAGCGCCGCGGCGGCGTAGCCGCGCGCCGCCAGCTTGTCGGCGAGTTCGACGGTCGCCGTCTTGGTGCGCACGAAGATGATGGCGGCGTCGAAATCCTCCTCGACCTCGAGGATGCGGGTCAGTGCGTCGAGCTTGTGCAGGCCGGAAACCTGCCAGTAGACTTGGCGGATCGCCTCGACCGTCGTGGTGGCCGACTTGATCTTGATCTCGCGCGGCTCGACCAAGTACTTCTGGGCGACGCGGCGGATCGGCTCGGGCATGGTCGCCGAGAACAGCGCGGTCTGGTGCTGCTCGGGCGTGTGCTCGAGGATCCACTCGACGTCGTCGATGAAGCCCATGCGCAGCATTTCGTCGGCCTCGTCGAGGATCAGCGTCTGCAGGTCGTCGAGCTTGAGCGTCTTGCGCTCGAGGTGGTCCATGACGCGGCCCGGGGTGCCGACGATGACATGGGCGCCGCGCGCCAGCTGCTTCAACTGGATGGTGTAGCTCTGGCCGCCGTAGATCGGCAGCACGTGGAAGCCGGGCAGGTGGCGGGCGTACTTCTGCAGCGCCTCGGCGACCTGGATCGCCAGTTCGCGCGTCGGCGTCAGCACCAGCGCCTGCGGGCGCGCCACCTTGACGTCGATGCGCTCGAGCAGCGGCAACGCGAAGGCGGCGGTCTTGCCGGTGCCGGTCTGGGCCATGCCGATCAGGTCGCGGCCGTCGAGCAGGACGGGGATGCACTGGGCCTGGATGGGTGAGGGGGTTTCGTAGCCGATTTCGGCGAGAGCCTGCAGGAGGCCGTCGCTCAAGCCGAGTTCGGCGAAGCTGTCGACGGGAGTCGTCATGATGCTGTTTCCTTTCCGCGCCGCCTTGAACTTGTTATGGAGGGCGACGCCTGGCCCGACGGTCGGGCGGCCTGTGTACCCCGACGCAGCCATGCCGGGGAGCGAATCAATGGGGTGAAACCTGCACAAGAACCTGGTGAAGCGGGGGCTGCTCGGGGCAAAGCGGGCGATGCATCAACGCATTGAGTTGATTATTCTACCTTTTTTCGGTCAGCGCTGCCAGTTCGGCGGCCGTGAAACCGGCTGCCAGGCGGGCTTCGACGTTCACCGGCGCCTGCAGGCGGGGCGCCTCGTAGGCGGCCAGGAGCTCGCGGTAGGTTCCCTCCGGTTCGCGGCCGCGTTCGCGGCACAGGAAGCGGAACCAGCGGTCGCCAAGCCCGACGTGGCCGATCTCGTCGCGCAGGATGATGTCGAGGGCACTTGCCGATTCATGGTCACCGGACTGTTCGAGCTTCCGCTGGATCGGCGGCGTCGCATCCAGCCCGCGCGCCTCCAGCAGGCGGGGAACCAGGGCCATGCGGGCGAGCGGGTCGTGCGCCGTCTTTTCTGCCATGTCCCACAGCCCCGCGTGGGCCGGGAAGTCGCCGTAGTCATGCCCGAGTGCCTGCAAGCGCCCGCGCAGCAGGATGAAATGTTCGGCTTCCTCGGCGGCGACGCCGATCCAGTCGGCGTAGTAGTCGCGCGGCAGGCCCCGGAAACGCGCGGCGTGGTCGAGGGCGAGGTTGATTGCCGAGAACTCGATGTGCGCGATGGCGTGCAGCAGGCGGGCGCGCCCTTCCGGAGTAGCCGGGCTGCGCTGCGGTACCTCACGGTGTGGCACCAGCAGCGGGCGCGGCGGACATCCGCAGGACAAGACCACCGGCGCCGGGTTGGTCCAGTCCAGGCGGCCGGCCTGCCAGTCGGCGGCGATTGCTGCGGTCAACGCCAGTTTTTGCCCGATTTCCGTGGCGGCCAGCGCCGCGGCGAGGCGAGGAAACAGCGCCTCGCTCACGGCGCGGGGTTGGTGTAGCGCAGGTGGATCTTGTCGATTTCGGCGAGCACCTCAGGCGGGAGCGGGGTCAGCGTCGCCGGCAGCGTCTCCTGCAACTGAACCAGCGACGAGGCGCCGACGATGGTGCTGGCGACGAACCAGCGCGAGCGCACGAAGCCGAGCGCGAGTTGTGCCGGCGAAAGGCCGTGGCGGCGGGCCAGTCCGGCGTAGGCGGCGACCGCCGGGTGCACGTTGGGCTTGGTATAGCGCTGGCCGAAGCTCTCCCACAGGGTCAGGCGGCCGACGGCGCGCGGGTCGGCGAGGTATTTGCCGGTCAGGTGGCCGAAGGCGAGTGGCGAGTAGGCGAGGAGGGCGACCTGCTCGCGGTGGCAGACCTCGGCGAGTCCCGCCTCGAAGGTCCGGTTGAGCAGGTTGTAGGCGTTCTGCGTGGCGGCGATGCGTGGCAAGCCGAATTCCTCGGCGAGGCGGACGAACTGCATGATGCCCCACGGGTGCTCGTTGGAAACGCCGACATGGCGAATCTTGCCCTCGGCAACCAGTTCGGCGAGCACCTCGAGCTGGGTGCGGATCGGCGTCGCCCCGCGTTCGGCGGCGGGGTCGAACTGCCACTGTCCGAACATCGGCTGGTTGCGTTCGGGCCAGTGCAGTTGGTAGAGGTCGATGTAGTCGGTCTGCAGGCGGCGCAGCGAGCCTTCGATGGCGGCGCGGATGTTGGCGCGGTCGAGCGCGGGCGGGCCATTGCGGATCCAGGTCAGGCTGCGCGCCGGGCCGGCCACCTTGGTGGCGAGGAAAATCCGCTCGCGTTGCTGCCGCTTCAGCCAGTTGCCGACGATGGCCTCGGTCGCCCCGTAGGTCTCCGGGCGCGGCGGCACCGCGTACATCTCGGCGGTATCGATGAAATTGATGCCGCGTGCCAGTGCGTAGTCGAGCTGGGCGTGGGCGTCGGCCTCGCTGGTCTGCTCGCCGAAGGTCATGGTGCCGAGGCAGATCTCGGGGATGCTCGGACCGTTGCGGCCAAGGAGTTTGTTGCGCAGGGTGTCGGGCATCGGGGGCTCCGGAATCAGGGATTTTTCAGGGTTCACCGCAGAGCACGCCGTAGATCAGGACATGCCTCTGCAGGACCTCGTCGTAGCCGACGGGAACGATGGCCAGACGGTGGGCATCGGGCGCGACGGCATTTCGCGCGGCCCAGGACGCCGCTGCGGCGTGGGCTGCCGCAAAGTTGGCGAAGGCTGCCCGCAATTCAGGGGAACGGACCGGCAGCAGATCCCCGGTGGTGGCGTCGAGCAAGCGGTCGGTGTCGAGCAACTGGACGCCATAGCCGCAGGCAGTACGGGGCAGCGGGAGGTCGTCAAGGTCAAAAGGGTCACCGAAGGCGTCGGCGGGATAGTGCGCGGGGGCCATGCGCTCATTCTAACTTCCGTCAGGCACAGGGCAGGGCCGTAGTAGTAGAATGGAAAAGTCACAAAAAATTAACAGGACGGTCATGTTCGGACGGCTGATGCCCAGGGAGGGCAAGTATTTCGATCTCTTCAACGCGCACGCGGAATTGATCGTCAAGGGCGGCAGGGAACTCACGGCGCTGATCGGCGCCCTTGCCGACACGCCCGAGCAGGCGGCCCGCCATGCTGATGCCATCGACGACATCGAGCGCGCGGCCGATCAAATCACCCACGATACCCTCGCCCAGCTCCATACCTCCTTCATCACTCCCTTCGACCGCGACGAGATCCATCAGCTCATCAACGGCATGGATGACATCCTCGACATCATCCAGGACGTCGCGGAATCGATGACCCTCTACGACATCCATCGCGTGCCGGCCGACGCCAAGGCGCTGGCGGAGGTTACCGAGCAATGCTGTGCGCGCATCGAAGCGCTCGTCCGACTGCTGCACAGCATGGACAACGCGCCGGCCATCCTCAAGCTCTGCCACGAGATCGACGACCTCGAGTCCGACGCCGACCGCATGCTGCGTGAGGCGATGTCCAAGGTCTTCCGCGAGGAGGCCGACGTGCGCCAGGTCATCAAGCTCAAGGAAATGTACGAACTGCTCGAATCGGTGACCGACCGCTGCAAGGACGTCGCCGGCACGGTCGAAGCCATCGTCCTCGAAAACTCCTGATCCGGGCCCGGCCATGGATACGCTGCAGATGAGCCTGTGGGTCATCATCACCCTGGTTGCCGTCGCCCTGCTGTTCGATTTCATGAACGGCTTCCACGACGCCGCCAACTCGATCGCGACCATCGTTTCGACCCGCGTCCTCAAGCCGCACCATGCCGTCATCTGGGCGGCCGCCTTCAATTTCCTCGCCTATTTCATCTTCAAGCTGACCGTGGCCAAGACGATCGGCAAGGGCACCATCGAGCCGGCGATCGTCGACCACTACATCATCTTCGGGGCCCTGGTCGGCGCCATCGCATGGAACGTCATCACCTGGTACTACGGCATCCCGTCGTCGTCGTCGCATGCTCTGATCGGCGGCCTGGTCGGCGCCGCGCTGGCCAAGGTCGGCTTCTCCGGGCTGATCATGTCCGGGGTGCTCAAGATCTGCGCCTTCATCTTCATCGCGCCGGCACTCGGCTTCCTGATCGGTGGCACCATCATGGTGATCGTTTCCTGGCTGTGCCGGAACATGGCGCCACGCAAGGTGGACAAGCAGTTCCGCCGTCTCCAGCTCCTCTCCGCTGCCGCCTACAGCCTCGGTCACGGCGGCAACGACGCCCAGAAAACGGTCGGCATCATCTGGATGCTGCTCATTGCCGCCGGTGTCTCACAGGCCAGCGACGCGGCACCACCGGCCTGGGTAATCTTCGCCTGCTACGCGGCGATGGGCCTCGGCACGATGTTCGGCGGCTGGCGCATCGTCAAGACCATGGGCAACCGCATCACCAAGCTCAACCAGGCGCGGGGCTTCAGCGCCAACAGCGGCGGTGCGCTGACCTTGTTCCTCGCTACCTCCCTCGGCATTCCGGTGTCGACCACGCATACGATCACCGGCGCCATCGCCGGCGTCGGTTCCACCCGCGGCGCCCGGCGCGTGCGCTGGGGCGTCGCCGGCGACATCGTCTGGGCGTGGATCCTGACCATCCCGTGCAGCGCCGCGATGGCAGCGATCGCCTGGTATCTCGGCAAACTCATTCTCTGACGCTTGGGTGCCGTCGGCTACCTGTCGTTGCTTGCTGCGCTTGCGTTGGGCGTGCGGCAGTGGCCGTTTCTCTGGGAGTTGGCGGTGGCCGCCGCCATCGGCGGCGCCTGGTGGTTCTTCTTTCGCCCGCGGCGCTGACTGTTGCGCTCAGGCGGGGATGTCGGGCACCAGCAGCCGCTCGAGCTGCAGGATGCGGTCCTTCAGGAGCAGCTTGCGTTTCTTCAGGCGGCGGACCAGCAGTTCATCGGGCGGCGGGTTCTCGGTCAGGTGGGCGATGACCAGGTCGAGGTCGCGGTGTTCGACCTGCAGTTCGCTCAGCTGGTGGCGGATGCCGGCGATGTCGTCGTCGCCGAGCGTCTCGTTGCCCATGGGGTGGTCCTTTCGCTGCGCAATGTTTTGCTAGAATAACCCGAACCAGAAAAGGGTGGAGGAGAGAGAACATGCAATATCACGTCATCGTCTCGTTCGGTCGCGACCGGGAATACGAGTTCAAGCTGGCCGGCGGCGCCCCGGCCGACGAAGCACGCCAGTGGTTCGACCGCGAGTTCGTCGCGCTGGAATGCGACGTTGCCACGCCGACCGGCAAGATCCTCGCCGTCGACCGCATCCTCAGCGTCGCCAAGTACGGCGGCGAAGCGCGTTTTCGCGACCAGGCAGCGTGGGCCGAGCAGTTCGCGCGCAATACGGCGGCCATCCTCGGGCGCGACCTGATCCGCGTCGACGTCGACAACTACAGCATCGGCTACTGAACGGCCCATGAACAAGGCCTTCGTCCGCGAGGGCGACGGCGACGAGGACGACGATCCCGGGCCGTCGCTGCGCTTGCCGCCCGGGACGCGCAACTACATCACCCCGGCCGGTCATGCCAGGCTGCGGGATGAACTCGAGCACCTGGTCAAGCGCGAGCGTCCCCACGTCGTCGAAGTCGTTGCCTGGGCCGCGTCGAACGGTGATCGCTCGGAGAATGGCGACTATATCTACGGCAAGCGGCGGTTGCGCGAGATCGACAGGCGCATCCGCTTCCTGACCAAGCGTCTCGAAGTCGCGGAAGTGGTCGATCCCTTGCGCCAGGGCAGCAACGACCAGGTTTTCTTCGGTGCCCGCGTCACCGTGGCCGATGCGGCGGGGCAGGAGAACACCTACACCATCGTCGGCGTCGACGAGGCCGACGCCGCGCGCGGTCGCATCAGCTGGATCTCGCCGCTGGCGCGCGCGCTGATCAAGGCGCGCGAAGGCGATACGGTGCGCTTCCAGAGCCCGGTCGGCATTCGCGAAATCGATATTGTCGAAGTCCTTTACGAAGCGATAGACTGATCGTCCCAAGTTCTGCCAAGCTCCGGAGGTTTTCCATGATCAGGTTGCTAGCCACTCTTTGCCTTGCCGCCGTACCCGTGCTGGCCCAGGCCAGCGATGTCCGCGTCAATGTCGACGGCGTCAGGATCCAGTCGGGTTCGACCACCATACAGTTCGGCGACCGCGACAAGCGGGGTTACTACTGGGATGGCAAGACCTGGCGTGATCCCGTCTACTGGGACAAGAACTACGGCAAGGGCAAGGGCAACCAGGGCTGCCCGCCTGGCCAGGCCAAGAAAGGCAATTGCTGATCGTCCCCGCGACGGTCCCGGAAACGCGGCTGCGGCCGCGTTTTTCATTTGTGCCTCAGCAAAGCCCTTGAAATCCCGACGGCCGACCCCATCTCTCGCAACACCGTATGTTTCCTGATGGAGTTCCCACCCATGTCCGATACCGCGACCCAGAACCGCGAGACCCTCGGCTTCCAGGCCGAAGTGAAGCAGCTGCTGCACCTGATGATCCATTCCTTGTACAGCAACAAGGAAATTTTCCTGCGCGAGCTGATCTCGAATGCCTCCGATGCCTGCGACAAGCTTCGCTTCGAGGCACTCAACAACGCCGCCCTCTACGGCGACGATCCGGAACTGAAGATCCGCGTCGCCTTCGACAAGGATGCGCGCACCGTCACCATCTCCGACAACGGGATCGGGCTCTCGCGCGACGAGGCGATCGCCCACCTCGGCACCATCGCCAAGTCGGGAACGCGCGAGTTCTTTGCCGCGCTGACCGGTGACCAGGCCAAGGATGCCCACCTGATTGGCCAGTTCGGCGTTGGTTTCTACTCTTCCTTCATCATCGCCGACAAGGTCACCGTGATCTCGCGCCGCGCCGGCGTCGAGGCCAACCAGGCGGTGCGCTGGGAGTCGGGCGGCGAAGGCGACTACACGGTCGAGATGGTGGAAAAAGCCACGCGCGGCACCGACGTCATCCTGCATCTGCGTGACGGCGAGGACGAGTTCCTCTCCGGCTGGAAGATCAAGTCGATCATCCGCAAGTACTCCGACCACATCACGCTGCCCATCCTGATGAAGAAGGAAGAGTGGAACCAGGACAAGGGCGAGCAGGTGACGACCGACGAGGACGAAACGGTCAACCAGGCGAGCGCCCTCTGGGTGCGCGCCAAGTCCGACATCACGGACGCGCAGTACATCGAGTTCTACAAGCACGTCGCCCACGATTTCGAGGATCCGCTGTGCTGGTCGCACGCCCGCGTCGAGGGCAAGCAGGATTACACCCAGCTCCTCTACATCCCGGCGCGCGCCCCGTTCGACCTGTGGGACCGCAATGCCCGCCACGGCATCAAGCTCTACGTGCGCCGCGTCTTCATCATGGACGACGCCGAGCAGCTGATGCCGCTCTACCTGCGCTTCGTGCGCGGGGTCGTCGATTCCAGCGACCTGCCGCTCAACGTCTCGCGCGAGATCCTGCAGCAGAGCAAGGACATCGACACCATCCGCAGCGGCTGCACGCGCAAGGTGCTGGCCATGCTCGAAGGCCTGGCGACCAGCGAGGATGCGGTCGACAAGGAAAAATACGCCAAATTCTGGGAAGCCTTCGGCAGCGTCCTCAAGGAAGGCGTCGGCGAGGATCACGCCAACAAGGACAGGATCGCCGGCCTGCTGCGCTTCGCTTCCACCCACGGCGACGGCGAGCAGCAGACCGTTTCGCTGGCCGACTACATCGGCCGCATGAAGGAAGGCCAGGAGAAGATCTACTACGTTACCGCCGAGACTTTCAACGCCGCGCGCAACAGCCCGCATCTCGAGATCTTCAAGAAGAAGGGCATCGAGGTGCTGCTCCTTACCGACCGCGTTGACGAGTGGGTTGTCGGTCACCTCACGGAATTCGAGGGCAAGCCGCTGCAGTCGGTGGCCAAGGGCGGCCTCGACCTCGGCAAGCTCGAGGACGAGGAAGAGAAGAAGGAAGCCGAGAAGGCGGCCGACGAATACAAGGAGTTGCTGGAGAAGGTGAAGGCCGCCCTCGGCGACAAGGTCAAGGACGTCCGCGTCACCCACCGCCTGACCGATTCGCCGTCCTGCCTGGTGTCCGACGAGTACGACCCGTCGGGCAACCTGGCGCGCATCCTCAAGGCCGCCGGCCAGAAGGCGCCGGACGTCAAGCCCATCCTCGAGATCAACCCGTCCCACCCGGCCGTGCAACGCCTCAAGGGCGAGGAAGCCCGCTTCGCCGACTGGGCGGCGCTCCTCTTCGAGCAGGCCACGCTCGCCGAAGGCGGCCAGCTCGACGATCCGGCCGGTTTCGTCAAGCGCATCAACGACCTGATGCTGGCGCTCAGCGGCCAGTGAGCGCGGTCCGCAGGCGAATCCACAACGGGACTGCAGTCCCGTTTTTCATGCCGCCGTGTTAGGCTTTGCGTTACCGCTGGCGCCATCGCCGGCGGTACATCGAAAAACTCACGGAGAATACAGAATGAACAAGCTTGTTGCCGCTCTCGTCGTCTCTGCCGGCCTGGTCGCCGGCACCGCTCTTGCCGCCGACGCGGCGAAGCCCGCTCCCGCGGACAAGGCGATTCCGGCGATGATCGTCGGCGGCGCCATCAAGGCCGAGGCCGAAGTCGTCGCGGTCGACGTCAAGGCGCGCAAGATCACCCTCAAGGGCGAGGAGGGCACGATCCAGGAAATCGTCGTCGGCAAGGAAATGCGCAACCTGCCGCAAGTCAAGGTCGGTGATCGCGTCGTCGCCGAATATAACCAGGTCGTCGCCATGCGCCTGAAGAAGACCCCTGGCCTGCGCGTCACCGAGGAGCGTGAAGGTGGTGCCCGTGCCGCCGCCGGCGAAAAGCCGGGCGTTGTCCTGGCCAAGGAAACGCACTTCGTCGCCGACGTCATCGCCGTCGATGGCAAGAAGAGCGTCGTCACGATCAAGGGCGCCAAGGGCCGCATCGTCGACCTGAAGGTCAAGGACAAGGCTGTGCTCAAGGAGATCAAGGTCGGCGACCAGGTCGAAGGCGTCTACGACCAGGTCCTCTCGCTCGTGGTGCTGCCGCCCGCCGGCAAGTAAGCCGCGCTGACGGCTCAAGCGAACGGGGCTGCGGCCCCGTTTTTCGTGGACCGCCGTCAGGCGGCGTAGTGGATGGCCAGCCAGACGGTCGGCGGCTCGGCCTGCGTCCATTCGACGCGGTGGCGGCGGTGCGCGGCGATGTCGACGAAATCGCCGGCAACGAGACGGCGGTCTCCGGCTTCGTCGGCGAAGCGCAGGCGCGCCTCGCCCTGCACCAGCAATACCCATTCGCCGTCGGGCTGGTCGTACCAGTAGCCGGGCGGGTTGGCCTGGCCGGTTGACACGATGCGCTCGATACGCAGCCCGGGACGGGACAGCAATTCCAGAAAATGCTCGTTTTCGAGCGTCGACCGCGGCAGGCCGGCGAACAGGTTGTCGCTCATGCGTGCGGCTTCGGCAGGTGCTGGCGGATCCAGACGATGGCGTCGTCGACGAAGGTGAAAACGACCGGGATGACCAGCAGGCTGAGGAAGGTCGAGGTGATCAGACCGCCGATGACGACGGTGGCCATCGGCGCGCGGAAGCTGGGATCGGTGCCGATACCGATGGCGATCGGCAGCATGCCGGCCCCCATTGCGATGGTGGTCATGACGATCGGCCGCGCCCGCTTGCGGCAGGCGTCGAGCAGGGCGTTCCAGCGGTCGAGGCCGTGCTCGCGGCGGGCGAGGATCACGTAGTCGACGAGCAGGATCGAGTTCTTGGTGGCGATGCCCATGAGCATGATGAGGCCGATCATCGAGGGCATCGAGATGGCCTTGCCGGTCACGAACAGCGCCAGGAAGGCGCCGGGTATCGAGAGGACGAGCGCGGCGAGAATGGTCACCGGCTGCACGAAATCCTTGAACAGCAGGACCAGCACGATGTAGATGCAGAGCACGCCGGTGGCCATGGCCAGGCCGAAGCTCTGGAACAGCTCGGCCATCGATTCGGCATCGCCGACCGTGGCCTGCAGCACACCGGGGGGCAGGTTCTTCAGGCTGGGCAGGGCGAGTGCCTTCTGCTCGATTTCGCCGAGCGGCTGGCCGTTCAGCTCGATATCGAAGTTGATGTTGCGCAGGCGATCGTAGCGGTCGATCTCGGCTGGCCCGCCGGTAATCTCGAGCGTCGCGATATTGGCAATGGCCACCGGCCCGTGCTTGCCCGGTACCGTCATGCGTTCGAGCAGGGCGAGATCCTGGCGGGCGCCCGGCGGCAGCTTGACGACGATGGGCACCTGGCGCTGCGCGAGGTTGAGCTTGGCCAGCCCCTGGTCGTAGTCGCCGGCGGTGGCGATGCGCAGCGTGTCGGCGATTGCTTCCGAGGTCACGCCGAGGTCGGCCATGCGCGCGAAGTCGGGGCGGATGACCAGTTCCGGGCGCACCAGGCTGGCCGTCGTCGTCACGGCGCCGATGCCGGGGAGGGTACGCAGTTCCCGCTCGACGACGCGGGCGTGCTCGGTGAGCAGCGGGCCGTTCTCGCTGGCCAGCACGAGGATGTACTTCTCGCCGCTCGAGCCGCCGAAGCCGACCTTGACCTGAACCCCGGGCAGGACGGCGAGCGCCTCGCGCAGCTGGCGCTCGATATCCTGCTTGGTGGTGCCGGAGCGCTCGCCGCGCGGGGTCAGGTTGAGCGTCAGCGTCGCCTTGCGCACCTCGGCAGCGCCGCGCGGCATGAACGGGTCGCTGCCCGAGGCGCCGCCGCCCACCGCCGTGTAGACCATCTTCACCTGCGGGTTGGCGGTGATGATGGCGCGTGCCTGCTCGGCAGCGGCGATGCCTTCGGCAAGCGTCGCGCCGGGCGGCAGGGTGACATGGACCTGCGTCTGCGAAAGGTCGTCGGCCGGAAGGAAGCCGGTCGGCAGCAGCGGTACCAGGGCGAAGGAGCCGACGAAGAAGACGGCCGCGGCGGCCAGGGTGACGAGGCGATGGCGCAGGCACCAGGCCGCCCAGCCCTCGTAGCGGACCAGCCAGCCGGGCGTTGGTTTGTCGGCCACCGGCTTCATCAGGTAGGCGGCCATCATCGGCGTCAGCAGGCGGGCGACGACGAGCGAGAAGAAGACGGCGATCGCCGCGGTCCACCCGAACTGGACGAAGAATTTACCGGCGACGCCGCTCATGAAGGCGGTCGGCAGGAAGACGGCGATCAGCGTGAAAGTGGTGGCGATGACCGCCAGGCCGATCTCGTCGGCCGCTTCCATGGCCGCCTGGTAGGGCGTCTTGCCCATGCGCAGGTGGCGCATGATGTTCTCGATCTCGACGATGGCGTCGTCGACCAGGATGCCGACCACCAGCGACAACGATAGCGCGGTGACGACGTTGAAGGTGAAGCCCATCAGGTACATGGCCGCGAAGGTCGGGATCACCGACAGCGGCAGCGCCGTGGCCGAGACGAAGGTCGCCCGCCAGTCGCGCAGGAAGAGCCAGACGACGATGACGGCGAGGATGGCCCCCTCGATGAGCAGCGCCATCGAGCCCTCGTAGTTCTCGACCACCGGGTCTACGAAGTTGAAGGCCTCGGTGATCGTGATGTCGGTATGCTCGGCCTTCAGCTTTTCCAGCGCCTTGCGCACGGCGATGGCCACTTCCACTTCGCCGGCACCGCGGCTGCGCGTGATCTCGAAGCCGACCACTGGCCTGCCGTCGAGCAGGGCTGCCGAGCGCGGCTCGCTGACCGTGTCGGAAACGGTCGCGACCTGGTCGAGACGGACGCGCCGGCCGTCCGAGAGAACGATGTCCATGGCCGCCAGTTCTTCGGCCGACTGCACCGTGGCGATGGTGCGCACCGACTGCTCGATGCCGCCGACGTCGGCGCGCCCGCCCGAAGCGTCCTGCTGGATGCGCCGCAGCTGGCGCGAAAGGTCCGCGGCGGTGGCGTTGAGCGCGAGCAGGCGGGCCGGATCGAGTTCGACGCGGATCTCGCGCGTCACGCCGCCGACGCGGGCCACCGCGCCGACCCCGCGCACGGCGAGCATGGCCTTGGTTACCGTATTGTCGACGAACCAGGAGAGCGCCTCGTCGTCCATGCGCTGCGAGGCGACCGTGTAGGTCAGGATCGGCGCGCCGGACACGCTGATGCGCCCGATCACCGGGTCGCGCAGGTCGCCGGGGAGGTCGGAGCGGATGCGCGAAACGGCGTCGCGCACGTCGTCGACCGCCTCCTGCACCGGCTTCTCGAGGCGGAACTCGACGGTCACCGTCGCCGTGCCGTCCTGCACCTTGGTGTAGATGTGCTTGATGCCCTGCACGGTCGATACCGAGTTCTCGATCTTGCGTGCGACCTCGGTTTCCATCTGCGCCGGCGCGGCGCCGGGCAGGGTGGCGGTGACCGTCACCGTCGGCAGCTCGATGTCCATGAACTGCTGGATCTTCATCGCCTTGAAGGCGAGGATGCCGGCGAGCGTGAGCAGGACGAAGAGGAGGATCGCCGGGATCGGATTCCGGATCGACCAGGCGGAAACGTTCATTTCGTGGCAGTTGTGACGACCCGCACCGGGTCGCCGTCGGCAAGGAAGCCGCCGCCTGTCGCCACCACGCGTGCCTGCGCATCCAGCCCCGAGACGATCTCGATGCGCTCGCCGAGGCGGCGGCCGGTCACCACCTTGGCCTGCGCCACGCGCGCCTGCTCGCCGTCGCCCGCGAGGCGGAAGACATAGGCGAAGCCGTCGCGCAGCACGACTGCCGATTGCGGCAGGGTCAGCGCCGGGGCGCGTCCCAGTTCGAACTCGCCGCGCGCGAACATGCCGGCCCGCACGGCTGCGGTCGACGCCGGAATATCGACGAAAACCAGCCCGTTGCGCGTCTGCGGATCGACGCTCGGGGCGACCCGGCGCACTGTGCCGCGTACCGTTGCGCCATCCGGGCCGATGAGCGTGGCAGCGCCGCCGGCCATGATGCGGGCGAGGTCGGCGGCGGGGACTTCGGCGCGCCATTCGAGGCGACCGCCGCGGATCAGGCGGAAAAGCTCCTGGCCGGGCTGGGTCAGCGAGCCGACGGTCGCGTCGCGCGCCGTGATGATGCCGTCGTCCGGCGCCAGCACGCGGGTCTTGCCCAGCTTCAGCTCGGCTGCCTGCTGGCGGGCGCGGGCCGCGGCCAGGCGGGAATTGGCGGTGTGCTCGGCGGTCTGGTACTGGGTCTGCAGCTGGGCGCTGTAGAAGCCCTTTTCGCGCAATTCCCTCGCCCGCACAGCATTGGCCTTCGCTTCGGCAGCGGTCGCTTCCAGCTCGGCGACGGCGGCGCGGGTTTCGGCTGCCTCGCTGGCCACCGTGTCGTCGGCGATGCGGGCGAGCACCTGCCCCTTCTTCACGGCATCACCGACATCGACCTCGACCGCGGTGATGCGGTAGTTGGCGATCTCGGGGCCGATCACCGCCTCCTGCCAGGCGACGACATTGCCGTTGGCAGCCAGCGTGCGCGGCCAGTCCTCCGCCTGCGGCGCAACGGCAGTCACCGTCAGCGCCGGCTTGCCGGCCGGCGCCGCGGCCTTGGGCGGCGGTGCGTCGCCGCAGGCGGCGAGTGCAAGCGCGAGGAGGAGCAGGGGAAATGGTTTCAGCATGGTCGCGTTATTGACCGAAGAGTCAGTATTGAAAGCGCCGGGGCCGTATGGTTCCCCGGCGTTTGCCGGTCGCTCAGACGCCCTGCTTCAAACTCGCCTCGATGAAGCCGTCGAGGTCGCCGTCGAGCACGGCCTGGGTGTTGCCGACCTCGTAGTTGGTGCGCAGGTCCTTGATGCGGCTCTGGTCGAGCACGTAGGAGCGGATCTGGTGGCCCCAGCCGATGTCGGACTTGGCATCCTCGAGCTTCTGCTGCTCGGCCTGCTGCTTCCTGAGTTCGTGCTCGTAGAGGCGGGCGCGCAACATCTTCCAGGCCTCGTCGCGGTTGCGGTGCTGCGAGCGGTCGTTCTGGCACTGGACGACGATGTTGGTCGGCACGTGCGTCAGGCGCACCGCCGAGTCGGTCTTGTTGATGTGCTGGCCGCCGGCGCCGGAAGCGCGGAAGGTGTCGGTGCGCACGTCGGCCGGGTTGATGTCGATCTCGATCGAGTCGTCGACTTCCGGGTAGACGAACACCGAGGTGAAGCTGGTATGGCGACGGGCGTTGGAATCGAAGGGCGACTTGCGTACCAGGCGGTGGATGCCGGTCTCGGTGCGCAGGGTGCCGTAGGCGTAGTCGCCGTTGAACTTGACGGTGGCGCTCTTGATGCCGGCCACGTCGCCTTCCGATTCTTCCATCACTTCCACGGTGAACCCGCGTTTTTCCCCGAATTTCAGGTACATGCGCAGCAGCATCGCGGCCCAGTCCTGGGCCTCGGTGCCGCCGGCGCCGGCCTGGATTTCCAGGAAGCAGGGCGACGGATCCTGCGGGTTGTTAAACATGCGGCGGAACTCGAGGGCGGCCACTTTCTGCTCGACCTCGGCGGCATCGGCCTCGACCGCATGCAGGGTGTCGTCGTCGTTCTCGTCGCGGCCCATCTCGAACAGCTCGCGGCCGTCCTTGAGGCCGCCATCGACCGCTTCCAGCACGAGGACGACGTCCTCCAGCGACTTCTTCTCGCGGCCCAGATCCTGGGCGCGCTTGGGATCGTCCCAGATCTTTGGGTCTTCCAGCTCCTGGTTGAGGAGGGTCAGGCGTTCACGCTTGTGATCGTAGTCAAAGATACCTCCGCAGCTCGGCGGCGCGCTGCGCCAGGTCGTCGAGCTGGTTGGAGATGCTGTTGAGTTGTTCCGCTTCCATGCCGGTTTCCGTGTCGCAAAATCGAAAGACGCGATTATACCGGCTGACCGCTCACCTGCCGGCGCTTGACCGCCAGCGACAGATGCGTGATCGTTCGCATCCGTCATCGCTGCTTCGTCGGAGGGAGCCCTTGGCTTCGGAGACCTTCCTCGCCACTTTCGGCCTCGTCGGCCTGCGCTTGGTCGAACTGAACGGCATCGACCCGCGCGCCTTCGCCGCGCAGCTCGGCATCGACCCGGCCAACCCGCCCGCGGCCGGCAGCCGCCTGCCCAGCAGCCTGCTCGATCGCGGCTTCGCGCGCGCCGTCCACCACATTCCCGACCCCGCCTTCGCGCTGCGCGCCGGCGACTGCTGGCATCCGTCGCACCTCGGCACTGTTGGCTACGCCTGGCTGTCGAGCGGCTCGCTGCATACCGCGCTCAAGCGCCTCACGCGCTACATCCGCATCATCGGCCAGCGCATGTCGAGCCGCCTCGAAGAAGGCGGCGATGGGTTGCGCTACGTGCACGTCACCGGTCGCGGCGATACGCCGGTAGGGCACGCGATGGCCGATTTCCACCTGGCGCTGGTCCTCTCGCTGTGTCGCAGCAACTATGGGCCCACCCTGCGGCCGCTGCAGGTCACGCTGCGCCGTCCGCCACCGGCCGATCCGGCGCCCTGGCATGACTGTTTCGACTGCCCGGTCGAATTCGGCGCCGCCGAGGACAGCTTCGCGCTGGCCTGGCATGTTGCCGACTGGCCGCTCGCCACGTCCAACCACGAGCTGGCGGTCACCTGCGATACCCTGTTGCAGCAGCAGCTCGCCGAGCTCAAGCGCGACGACCTCGAATCGCGCTGTCGCGCCTGGCTGCTCGAGCAGCTCACCTCCGGCGAGCCGCTCGACGAAGAGCTCGCTCGCGCGCTGGGCATGAGCGTGCGTTCCCTGCAGCGCCGCCTCGGCGAAGCCGGCCTCAGCTACCGCGGCCTGCTCGAGCGCACGCGACATGAACTGGCGCTGCGCTACCTCGACGATCCGACCAAGTCGGTCACCGAGATCACCTTTCTGCTCGGCTTTTCCGAGCAGAGCGCCTTCAGTCGTGCCTTCAAGCGCTGGAACGGACAGTCGCCGGTGACCTGGCGCGAGGAACGCCGGCGCGTCGGCTAGCGCCCTCCGTCGCAATCTGGCGCCTACGGTCAAGCGATTGGCGCCGCCGGTCAAGCCGGACTCTTCGCGTGTCGCTACATTGGTGACACGCAAACAAGGAGTCCATCATGCTCATCACCATCAATTCTCCGGAAGGAACTCGTCGTGGCGCCGAGCCGGAATCCGGCATCAAGGATGACGTCACGCTGGTGCGTTCCCTGCTCGTCACGCTGGCTGCCGAGCGGATCGTCGGTCATGCCCGCGTCACGCTGACTGTCGATCTCGCCAACGTCGATGCCCGCAAGCTGGTTGCCATCGCCCGGCAGCTGCGCGAACTCGATCTCGAGCCGCCGGTTGTCGTGCGATCCGAGGGCGGCATTGGTGCCACCGTACATACGCTATCGACTGCCGCTTCACGCGGCAGTTGAGCGGGCAGTATCGAGAAGGCACATCATGAACCCGCCTCCGACCCATCTCGCTGACCCTTGCCCCTTCTGCCTCTCCGGGCAGACCGAGTTCCTCCAGGCCGAGCGCGACCGCTGGTTCGTCGCCTGCCACGACTGCGGCGCCACCGGCCCGGTAGACAGCTCGCCGCTACGCGCCCACTCGACCTGGGCGGTTCTTTCGGCGGCCCGCCGCGGTGGAGTCAGCGAGTGAGCCGCGCCCGGCTGAAGCCGCGGCGCGCAGCGCTCAGTTGAGTTCCGGGTCCCGGAAGAACTTGGTGCCGCCGACGGTGAGGGTCGCCGACAGGCCGTTCTGCGTCAGCTGGTACAGGTAGACGCCGGGCGCCACCGAGGCCGCGCCGCTGAACATGCCACCCTGGCCGCCGGCCATGGCCGAGACGTTCGCCTGGGCACCGAATTCCCAGCCCTGGTTGATGAAGTTGCGCAGCGCCTGCTGCGTGGCGAAGACGAAGATCAGCCGGTTCTGGCTGACCCCGAAGCCGAGTCCACCCTGGACCTGTGCCATGCGCATGAAGGTCTGGCGGCCCGAGAGGTTGTTGACCACCAGGCCCTTGCCGGTGGTGCCGCCGGCGAAGAACATCTTGACGCCGAAAGTGCTGAACACCGCGTAGCCGGCGGAACGTTCGACCGCGCGGCGGGCGCCGGGGGCGATCTCGTAGAGCCCGGCGAGCGACTCGTGCGCCAGTTCGCGTACCTGCTGCCGGCCCTGGACGATAGCGGCATCGGTCGGATGCAATTCACCTTCGACAGTGTTTTCGACCTTGTCGAGCGGATTGGTGAATTGCGCGAAGGCGGGGGTGGCGGCCAGGCAGAACGCGGTCGCGGCAAGTGATAGGGTCTTCTTCATGGTCTCGGTCCTCGTTGGGTTGCCACCGCATGGGGGCGCGGCGGCACGATGGCATTGTAATATTTTCTAAAGGGCGTTGCTTGCGACGGGGCAACCGAATGGCATGCATCCATCCTGCGGCGCCTTGGCACACGCCGCAGAAGGATCGGGGCTGCGTCCGGGGAAACCGGACGTCAGAACCGACCGGGCCGGTTGACCGGGCCGCCGCGATTGGCCGGGCCGGTATTGCCGATGGCGCCCGGCTGGTTGATACCGGGGTCGCGAGCGCCAACGCCGGGTGCGCCTACGCCCGGTGCACCCACGCCGATATTGCCGACAGCGCCGGGCTGGTTGATGCCGGGGTCGCGTACGCCGACCCCGGGTGCGCCGACAGGGCGCGCGACACAACCCTTTGGAATCCCGACCTCCTTGCAATAGACCACGGCACCAGCGCTCGGGGCGAAAAGGACGCACCCCAGGCTGGCAATGGAAATGGCGATGGACGGCTTCATGTGCTGGCTCCTCGATGAATCACTACGCAGGCTGGCAGTGCCGTCGATGCCTGGCGCCGCCGGATCGGTTGCGGCCGGAATTCCCGGCGCTCGTTCGGTCGCCACGACAGGTTAGCAGTGTCCCGGCGCAATGTCATATCCACCCGGAGACCTCGCGGAACCGACTACCCGGGGAGGTGCCGGGCGGGCTAACCCAGTTCCCTGAACAGTGCGCGGTAGAGATCGCGCAGCCAGCGCCGTTCCTGCGGCCCGGTTGGCGCGTCACCATAGCGGGCACGCTCGAACAGCCAGGTCAGCTCGGTGGCCTGCGGGCGCAGGTGGGGACGGAACTCGGTGGCTTCGGCGAGGAATTCGCGGGCGTTCGCGGTCGGCCGGCGCGGGGTTTCGCGCAGTGCGAAGAGGCGCTCCATCGCCGCGTAATACTGCGCGGCACCATCGGTGCCCGCAGCGCCGGCGTCGAAGGACACCAGCCGCAGGTAATCGAGGCGGGTGCGCAGCCAGGTGACCGCCCGCACCTCGCGCAGCAGCAGGGCCAAGGCCGCGAGCAGCGCCACCGCGATCAGCGCGAGCAGGGCGGCGGCGATTTCCTTGCGGTGTTCCTTCAGCCATTCGCGCAGGCGCTCGATCAGGTCTTCGATCTCGCGCTTGAGCGGGGAACAGGTCTTGCCGACCCAGTCTCCGGCGTCGGCCAGTTGCTCGATGAGCCCCGACTGCCAGGCGGGCATGCCCGGGCGGCCGGCCGCCTCGCGCATCGCCGCGCTGCCCGGCCAGCCCCACTGCGGCATCAGGTCGCCGGGGCCACCCTCGAGCGGTTCGCCGTTGCCGGCCATGCCGCCGCCCTGGCCGCCCGACTGGCCGGAGCCGGGCCGCTGTCCCGCCTGTCCCGGATCGTCCGGCTTGCCGGCGAGGCCGGGGGGCGTCGGCTGGCCCCAGGACGAGCGCAGGTGCAGCCAGTTCGGTTGCGGGGTCGCCATGTATAGGGCGCCGGCCAGCGCCAGGATGAGGATGGTCGCGGCGGCGATGGCCAGCCCCTGGCCGGCGGCGGCTGGGCTGCCGAGGCTGGCGGCACGGATGTCCTCGGCGCGCCGGCTGACCTGCTCGGATACGAGGGTGAAGACGACGGCGACGATGTAGGGGACGAGATAGAACAGCATCGTCCAGTCGGCGCGATGGTGGGCCGCGGCGAACATGACCATGACGACCGAGACGAGCAGGCCGAAGTGCAACTGGCGGCGCGTCGTCGTGACGCAATTCATTGCCGCCTGCAGGATGGCGAGGATGTAGACGCCGGCGCGCGGGAAGCCCCACACCGGGATGACGATGAGCACGGTGAGGACGCCGCCGACCAGGAGGACGATCTTCTGCTGTCCGCTGCCGCGCTCGTCGGCGATGCCACGCTGGCCGTAGCCGACCAGGGTCGTCCAGGCGAAGACGGCGGTCCAGACAATGACCTCGAAGCCGAAGATGCCGAAGCGGATGTCGAGGAAGGCGTTGCAGGTGACGGCCAGCACCAGCGAGGCCCAGAGGCCGAGGTAGGCGGGAAGATGGGTGAGCGGCGCGTTCATCGGTTGAACAGGCGGACGAGGTCGTCGCGGTGACGCACGGTCACGCAGTGGGCGCCGAGGTCGAGCAGGGCGGCGGCCATCGTCGCCGCATCGGCCGGCGTCGCGGCCAGCGGATTGCCGGGCGGCGCGAAGCCCGGGGTTTCGAAGACGATGGCGAGCAGGTGCAGTTGCCGGGCGCGCAGCGTCGATAGCGCGCGCAGGGTTTCGTCCCAGTCGCCGGCGGTGCCGGACAGGAAGACGACGACCGTCTCGCCGCGCACGCACTGCGGGCCGAGGTCGTCGAGCAGGCGGGCATAGGGCGTCGCGCCGTCGGCGGCGATCACTGCCAGCTCGTCGAGGATGGACTGGAAATGGCGGTCGCCGCTGCCGGGCAGGCCGCGCAGCGAGCGGCTGCCGTCGCCAGCGAGGCGCGTGCGGATGTTCTGGCCGCAGGCGAAGCGGGCGATCGAGGCGGCGATGCGTACGGCGACCTCGAAAGTGGCGTCGCGACCGCTCCCGACGTTGGCCGCTGCCGACTGGTCGATGGCCAGCGTCAGGCAGGCCGAGGCGAGCGGCTCGAACTCGCGCACCATCAGTTCATTGACGCGGGCGGTGGTCGGCCAATGCACGTGGCGCGGGTTGTCGCCGCGCCGGTATTCGCGCAGCCCGGCGAACTCGGCGGCGCCGGTGCCCTCCGGCAGCAGGTAGCCGCCCCGATGGACCTGGCTGGGGGCGCCGCGCAGCGGCAGGTCGAGGATAGCGAACACTTCAGGATAGATGGTCAGCGTGCGGATGCTGTCGGCGGCGGTGGTGCGCGCCTCGGTCAGGCCGAGCGGGAATCCCGAGGCCAAGCCCACCGGGCCGAGCTGGTAGAAGCCGCGTTTCTCGCAGGCGACGCGCACGGCGAACTGCTGGCGCCGGCGGCCGGGCAGGAAGGCGAGCAGGCCGAGCACCTGGGCGCCGCCGCGGCCCTCGGGGTCGGCGCTGCCGACGAAGGGCAGGCGGTCGACCAGCTCGACCATGAAACGCGGCTGCCAGCCGTGGTTCTCGACGCTGACCGCGAATTCGATGGCTTCGCCCTCGGTGGCGCGGACCGGGCCGCTGCGCGTGACCGTCAGCCCGCGCACCAGCCAGCGCGGCCACAGGAAGCCGGTGGCCAGCGTCGCGACGAGCAGCGCCGGGACGAGCCAGACGAAGGGCTGGGCACGGTTGATGGCGGCCAGGTAGGCGACCGCGGTCAACGCCGCCAGGATGGCGATTTTGCGATGCGTGCGCAGCCAGTCGGGGCGGGCTTCGGCGGCCACGTTCAGACCGGCGGCGGCAGTTCGGCGAGGATTTCGGCGAGGATGTCGCGCGCCGTGCGCCCGGTGGCCGCCGCCTGCGGGCGGACGATCAGGCGGTGCTCGAGGACGGCGCCGGCCATCGCCTTGACGATGTCGGGGGTGACAAATTCCTGGCCACGCAGCAGGGCCATGCCTTGCGAACCCCGTGCCAGTGCCAGCGTGCCGCGCGGACTGACGCCGAGGCGCAGGTCGGGATGGGCGCGCGTCGCGGCGCTGATGCGCGCCATGTAGCGCGCGACATCGGCGGCAACATGCACGGCCTTGACCGCGTCGCGGGCGGCGAGGATGTCGGCTTCGCCGATCACCGGCTGCAGCGAATCGATCGGGTGGGCCTGCGCCTGCGCGGCGAGGATGCGCACTTCCTCGTCGAGGTCGGGATAGCCGACCGGCAGGCGAACGAAGAAGCGGTCGAGCTGCGCCTCGGGCAACGGATGGGTGCCGGCCATGTCGATCGGGTTCTGCGTCGCCAGCACCATGAACACGGTGGGCAACTCGTAGCCGGTGCCGTCGACGCTGACGCGGAATTCCTCCATGCACTCGAGCAGTGCCGACTGGGCGCGCGGCGTCGCGCGGTTGATCTCGTCGGCGAGCAGGATGTGGGTGAACACCGGCCCGGGCCGGAACTCGAAGTCGCCGGTCTTCTGGTTGTAGATGGGCACGCCGGTAATGTCCGATGGCAGCAGGTCGGGCGTGCATTGCAGCCGCTTCATGCCGATGTCGAGCGAGCGCGCGAGCGCGCGGGCGAGCATGGTCTTGCCGGTGCCCGGTACGTCCTCGAGCAGCACGTGGCCGCGGCAGAGCAGCGCGACGGCAGCCAGCTCGATCACCGGCCGCTTGCCGACAATGACCTTTTCGACGTTCGCAATCAGCGATTCGATCGCCTGCATGTTGTTATCTCCCTGGAAACCTGCGACGCCAGTTGGCGCGGCCGTCATTCTAACGGCATGAGGGCTGGCGCGGCAGGGGGCGCTCAGAGACTATCGAGATTGGCGCGCAGCGCTTCCGCCTTCTCGGCGATGGCCGCCTTTTCCGCCGGGTCCATGCGCGCGAGTTGGGCGTAGGGCATGGCCAGCCGGTGGTTGCCGGCCAGCGTGCCGGCATGGCGGGCGAAGAAATCCCAATAGAGGGCGTTGAACGGGCAGGCGTCGGGGCCGGTGCGCGCCTTGCGGTCGTAGCGGCAGCCGCTGCAGTAGTCGCTCATGCGATGGATGTACGCGGCGCTGGCGATGTAGGGCTTGGTCGCCAGCCAGCCGCCGTCGGCAAACTGGCTCATGCCGAGGGTGTTGGGTAGTTCCACCCACTCGAAGGCGTCGATGTAGACGCCGAGATACCAGCGGTGCACCGCGGCCGGATTGAGCCCGGCGAGCAGCGCGAAGTTGCCGATCACCATCAGGCGCTGGATGTGGTGGGCGTAGGCTGTTTCCAGCGACTGGCCGATGGCGTGGGCGAGGCAGCGCATCTGCGTGTGGCCGGTCCAGAACCAGCTGGGCAGCGGCTGCGTGTGGGCGAAGTAATTCTCCGCAGCGTAGCCGGGCATGGCCGCCCAATAGACGCCGCGCACGTATTCGCGCCAGCCGAGGATCTGGCGGATGAAGCCCTCGGCGGCCGCCAGCGGGACCTGCCCGGATTGCCAGGCTGCCTCGACGCGCGCGACGACCTCGTGCGGCGACAGCATCTTGGTGTTGAGCGCGAAAGAGATCAGCGCGTGGAAAAGGCGCGGCGCGCGCGAGTGCATGGCGTCCTGGTAGTCGCCGAAATGCGGCAGCGCCTGCTCGAGGAAGGCCTCCAGGTGGGCGAGCGCCTCGTCGCGGTCGAGCGGCCAGCGCAGGTCGGCGGCGTCGGGGTTGCCGAAGCTCGCCACGCCGGCGGCCTCGATGCGGCGCCAGAGTTCCGTGTGGTCGTGGCCGGCGCGCCAGTCCGCCGGTACCGGCGGGGTACCCGGCCAAGCCTTGCGATTCTCGGCGTCGAAATTCCAGCGCCCGCCCTGCGGCTGAGCCGGGCCAGCCATCAGGATGCCGTGGCGCCGGCGCAGGTGGCGGTAGAAGGGCTCCATGGTCCACCGTCGCCGGGTGCCGAAGAAGCGGGCGGCTTCGTCGCGCCCGGTGAAGAAATGCCCGCTGTCGACGGCCTGCGCGGGGATGGCGAGCCCGGCGGCGTAGTCGGCGAGTTGGCGGTCGAGGCGCCATTCGTCGGGTTTCAGGTATTCGAAGCGGCCGATTCGGTGGCGGGCGATCAGCGCATCGAGGTTGGCCGGCAGCGACTGGGGGTTGGCCGGGTCGTCGATGGCCAGGTAATCGACAGTGTGGCCAGTCGTCCGCAAGCGCGCCGCGAAGGCGCGCATGGCGGCGAAGATGGCAAGGATCTTCTGCCCGTGGTGGAGCACGTAGTCGGTTTCCTGGCGCACCTCCATGAGCACGTAGCGGAATGCCGGGTCGGGGCGGGCGAACCAGGCATGCTGCGGGTCGAGCTGGTCACCGAGGAGCAGGCGCAGGGTGCGCGTCATACCCGGCTCCGCTGGCGGCGGCAGCGTTGGGAGCAGTAGCGCACGGCCGCCCACGCGGCGGCCCATTTTTTGCGCCAAAGGAAGGGTCGACCGCAGACGGCGCAGGTTTTCTCGGGCAGGGCGGATTTCCTGTGCATGACCGATGTGCAGACAAGCGTGGCGGGCCGGCGTTCCCGCATGCCGGGGTGATTTGCAAACTGCCGATTTGGCTGCATCATGGCCTCCCGAAGACAAATTGCACATAAGCGAGGAGAGCGAACATGTTCCAGGGCATCCTGATTACCAAGGACGAAGGCGTCTATCGGGCGCAATTGCAGACCATCGACGATGCCGTGCTGCCAGAAGGTGACGTCACGGTCGCCGTCGAGTGGTCGACGCTCAACTACAAGGACGGCCTGGCGATCACAGGCAAGTCACCGGTCGTGCGCCGCTTCCCGATGATCCCCGGCATCGACTTCGCCGGCACCGTTACGGCGAGTTCGCATCAGGCCTGGAAGCCGGGCGACAAGGTGGTGCTAAACGGCTGGGGTGTCGGAGAGACCCACTGCGGCGGCCTCGCTGAAGTCGCGCGGGTCAGGGGCGAGTGGCTGGTGCCGTTACCGGCAGCGTTCTCCGCCCGCCAGGCCATGGCCATCGGCACTGCCGGCTACACCGCGATGCTTTGCGTGCTGGCACTGGAAAAACACGGCATCAAGCCGGTTGACGGCGAAATCCTCGTCACCGGCGCCAACGGTGGCGTCGGCAGCGTTGCTGTCGCGCTGCTGGCCAAGCTCGGCTATACGGTGGTCGCCTCGACCGGGCGCCCGGCCGAGGCCGACCACCTGCGGGCGCTCGGCGCCGCGTCGGTGATCGAGCGCGCCGAGTTGGCGACTCCCGGCAAGCCGTTGGGCAAGGAGCGCTGGGCCGGCGTTGTCGATACGGTGGGCAGTCACACGCTGGCCAACGCCTGCGCGACGACGAAATACCGCGGCGCCGTCGCTGCCTGCGGGCTCGCCGGCGGCATGGATTTCCCGGCCTCGGTGGCGCCCTTCATCCTGCGGGGCGTCACCCTCTACGGCATCGACAGTGTCATGGCGCCGCTGCCGGTGCGCCAGGAAGCGTGGGCGCGCCTGGCGCGCGACCTCGACATTGCCAGGCTCGGCGCCATCACGACCGAGATCGGCTTGGCCGATGCCGTCCGGGTCGGCGGTGAATTGCTCGAAGGCAAGGTGCGCGGCCGCGTCGTCGTCAAGGTCGCCGGTTGACCGTGCGGGCATTCGTCGCAGCGCTGGCGCTCGCTGCCGTCGCGTCGGCGGCACCAGCGCAGATCCCGCTGCCCGGAGTGGCGGCCGCGCCGCCGAAGACGGAGGTGAAGCCGGCGCCCGATCCGCGCAAGCAGGCCGAGGAACAGCTGGCGGAGGCGCGTCGCCGGCAGGCGGAGAACCGGCTCGAGGAAGGGCGGGCAGGTGCCGACAGCGTCGGTGGCAGCGACCGCCAGCGTCTGCTCGACCGGCTGGTCGCGCTCTATGGCGAGCGTCTCAGGATGCTCGACCAGCGCGACAGCGCCGGCCGCCAGGCGGCCGCGAACGAGACGCGCAATGCCTTGATGACGGAATTTTCCGGCCAGCCGCCTTATCCTGTCGTCCGCCTCGACCTGCTGCGCGAGGAACTGGATGGCATGCAGGCCAACCTGGCCAACCTCGAGTCGCAGTTGCAAGCTGCCGAGGCGCAGAAGGCGGGCTTCGTCGACGAGCAGCGGCGGGCGGCGGAGGCCTTGCGCCTCGCCGAGGACCGCCTGGCCCGTGCCGCCGGTACGCCGGCGGCCGACGCCGAGTCGCGCAATCGCGGCCTGGCCGAGCTGCGCCTCAAGGTCGCCGATGGTTCGCTGTCGAACCTGGAAGTCGGCGTGGAGGCGTTGCGCGAAGCGGCCCGCCGCCAGCGCGAGGAAATCGCCGAGGTGCAGGCGGTCGTCAGTCGAGCCCTCCCGGGTCAGATTCTTGGCCGCGAGCAACTCGACGGCGAGTTGCGGCGCTTGCGCGGCGTCCTGACCGGGCTTGCCGCCGAAAGCGACGCACTCGTGGCAGAGAGCCGCAAACTGGGCGCGGAGCGTAGCCGTATCGCGCCGCCCGGCGCCAAGCTCGGTCCGGAAGACGAACAGCGCGTCCAGTTGCTCGACATCCGCAGCGAGACCCTGCGGGTCCAGCAGACCACGCTGGGCTGGCTGCAGGCCCTGACCGAGAGCGCCATCACCGCGTGGCAGGCGCGTTTCACGGCCTACAGCGCCAAGGAGGGCGAAGCCCGGCAGCAGGCGATCGAGTCCATGAAGCGGCTGCGCGAGGAGGTGAGCGGACGCAAGCGCATCGTCGACGAGATGGAGCGTGCCGCCCGCGCGGCAACCCGCGAACAGGAGGTGCGACTGGAGAGCGCACTGCTCGACACGGCAGCCGCCGCACGCGAATCGGCCATACTCGATCTCCTCAAGCAGCGCGCGCTGGCCTACCAGCGCGTCGACCTTGCCGGGGCGCGCTTCGAGCGCTACCTGCAGCGCTGGCTGGCAGACCTCGGCGTCGGTGAGCGGCGCCCGGACCGCTTGTCATGGTCGGAGGCCGGTGCCCGCGTGGCGCATCTGGCGCGCAGGATCTGGGATTTCGAGCTGTTCGCCGTCGAGGACTCGACGGTCGTCGATGGGAGGACGGTGACCGTCAGCTACGGCGTCACGGTCGGCAAGAGCATCGGCGTCCTGGCGCTGTTCACCTTCGGTTACCTCGCATTTTCAGTGCTGGCACGCTGGCTGCAACGCCTGATCGTCCGCCGCTTCGGCGTCGACGAGCAACTCGCCGTCGTCATCCGGCGCTGGGTCATGGCGTTGGCCATGGTGGTGCTGATCGTCTTCGTCCTCAACCTGGCGCGCATCCCGCTGACGGTCTTTGCCTTTCTCGGCGGTGCGCTGGCCATCGGCATCGGTTTCGGTACGCAGACCATCATCAGGAACTTCATCAGCGGCATCATCATCCTCTTCGAGCGCAAGATCCGGGTCGGCGACATCGTCGAACTCAACGGCATCACCGGCCACGTCACGGCCGTGGACATGCGCGCCTCGACTGTGCGCGGTTTCAACGGCGTCGAGGCACTGGTGCCGAATTCGCTGTTCCTCGAGAACCAGGTGGTCAACTGGACCTACTCCAATCCGAGCATCCGGCGCGAGGTCAAGGTCGGTGTCGCTTACGGTTCGTCGGTTCGCCGGGCGGCCGAAATCGTCGCCGGCTGCGCCGAAGACCATGGCCTTGTGCTCAAGGATCCGAAGCCGGAGGTGTATTTCGAGGATTTCGGGGACAGCGCACTCATGCTAACGCTGGTCTTCTGGGTCGAGTTCGCGCCGGGATTCAATGCACGCCGGGTGGACAGCGACCTGCGCTTCGCCATCGATAAGCGGCTGGCCGACGCCGGCATCGCCATCCCGTTCCCGCAGCGCGACGTCCATCTCGATCTCAAGGGGCCGCTGCCGGTCGAAATTGCTGGTAAAGCGCCGGGGTGAGGCGTGACGGGTCCTACGGTCGCGCCCAGGCGCTGCCGACCTGCACGTACCACGCCGGACCGTCCGGGCCCCAGGCTACGTCGATGCCCATGTGCAGGCCATACTTGCGGGCGATCTCGTAGCGGAAGCCCACCCCGCCGGTGGTGACGTCCTGCGCACGCTGGCTCCAGCCCCCCTCGTTCCAGGCGCGCCCGGCGCCGGCGAAGCCGAGCAGGCTGAAGCGCTGCCAGAGCTGCCAGCGCAGTTCCGCTTCGGCCTGCGCCGTGTAGTCGCCCTGGTAACGCATCGCCGGGGCCCCGCGCAGCGCGACATAGGGGCGCAGGTAGAAGGGGACATCACCGTAGCTGAGGATGGAACTGCCCATGACGCCAAGCGTGAGGTCGCGGGCCAGCGGCCGGAAATGCATGCCGGTCAGGTTGACGCGCTGGAAGTCGCTGTCGCCGCCCAGGCCCTTGGCGAAGATGCCGGCCGAGGCTTCCAGGTAATTGCCCGCGGTCGGCGTGAACATGTTGTTGCGGGAATCGTAGCTGAAGTGCGGCAGCAGCCCGCCGACCCGCGATTCGCGCTGGAAGTCGGGCAGGCTGGCCAGTGCGGGGAAGATGTCGAAGCCGACCGTAGTCGTCGCGTAGACGTAGCCGAGCCCGACCCAGGCCGGCGAGTCGCCGATGCGGTAGCGCGCCTGGCCGACGGCCGCCCGGGTGTCGAGGTTGTAGGACTTCGGGTCGCGGTCGAGCAGCGGGTCGCGGCCGATGCCGTAGAAATCGAGGTTGATCGAACCCTGCATGACGGCGACCAGGGTCTTGACCCGGTCATCGAGCCAGTGGCGCATGTCGCCGGCGAAGGCGCCCTTGGTGCCGTTGTCGGTGCCGAAGCCGCCGACCACCGTGATGTTCGGCCGCCCGAAGCCGGCGGCAGCGTCGCCGACCGGCTTGTCGATGAACATCAGCGCTCCGGCGCCACCGAGGCCGACGGCCGGCTCGGTGATCGGCACGGCCATAGGGACGAAACCGTACGCCTCGTCAAGGAAGCCGCTGACGTCGAGCCAGCCGTCGTCGCCGCGAAAGCGGCGGGATTCGGTGGTGGCCGGCTGGACGGATTCCTCGCCAGCGGCCGGTGTCTCGCCGAGGGCGACGGCACTGCATCCCGCCAGGCAGGCCGCGAGAAGGCAGCGCAGGCGGCGAGCGCTACTTGACGGTATAGCCGCGGCCCTCCAGGCAGGCCGCGCGGGCCTTGCCGAACGAGGCCTGCTGCTGTTGCGACGCCGCCTGTTGCTGTTGCTGGGCCTGCCCGGCGGCGGCCGCATTCTGGCGCCGGCTTTGGCCGCGCGCCGCGACCGCCCCGGCCGCGGCGCCGGCCCCGGCCGCGCCGCGGACGATTTGGCCGACGATGGCGCCACGCGCCGCGCCCCGGATGCCGGCACCCGGGGTTGTCCCGGTTGCGGTAGTCGGCTGGGCGGGCGCGGCGGCGGCGGGTGGCGGCCTGGCCGGGTCGAAACCGGTCTGCTGGACCGCCCAGGAATAACAGGAGGCCTCGTCGCTTTTCTGTTGCTCGGGCGATTGCCCGTGTGCCGGATAGACAAATTGCTGGGCACCGGCGGCGGCTGAAGCCATCACCAGGAGCAGCGGGGCGATGCGAATGATGGTCATGTTCTTCTCCCTGGGGTCTTCGACTGCGAGTGTTTCATGGTAGCGCAGTCCGCCCCGGAAGGCGCGCCCCGACTATTCCAGGTGCTCGACCATCAGCTGCGGCGTTTCGACGCCCATGTATTCGTTGATGTCGAGCCGGTAGGCCAGCCGCGTTCGGGCGCCGGGCTGGGCGGCGAAATTGAACTGGATGCCCTCGATGCGCGTGTTGCCCTTGCGCAGGCGCAGCTTGAGGTGCTTCTCCTTGAGCACGCGCTGCTGCTCGACGTCGAACTCATCGACGAACAGCGGTGGCGGGAAGCCCTGGCCCCAGACCTCGGCCTGCAGCAGGCGGGCGACGTCGAGCGAGAAGTAGCCGCCCTCGAGGCCGCCGTCGGTTTCCAGCGTGCGCGTGAGGTCGGCGGGAGCAAGCAGTTCGCCGGCAACGGTGGCGAAGAGGTCGCGGAATTTGGCGAAGTTTTCGGCGTCGACCGTGACACCGGCGGCCATCGCGTGGCCACCGAAGCGCAGCAGCAGGCCAGGGGCGCGCTTGGCCATGAGGTCGAGCGCATCGCGCAAGTGCAGGCCGGGAATCGAGCGGCCGGAGCCCTTGATCAGCCCGCCCTCGCTCGGCGCAAAGGCGAACACCGGCCGGTGCAGCTTTTCCTTGATGCGCGAGGCGAGGATGCCGACCACGCCCTCGTGCCAGCCGGCGTCGAACAGCGCGATGCCGGGCGCCGCGGCGTCGGCGTCGATCTGCGCGAGCAGCGCGAGCGCCGTCTCCTGCATGCCGGATTCGATCTCGCGCCGCTCGACGTTGAGGGCGCTGAGCTCCTGCGCGATCTGCAGCGCCCGCGAGGGGTCATCGGTGACCAGGCATTCGATGCCGAGGCGCATGTCGGCGAGCCGCCCGGCGGCGTTGAGGCGCGGGCCGATGCGGAAGCCGAGGTCGGTCGCGGTCGCCCGCCGGGCATCGCTGCCGGCCGCCTTGAACAGCGCCGCGATGCCCGGCTGCAGGCGGCCGGCGCGCATGCGCTTCAGCCCCTGGGCGACGAGGATGCGGTTGTTGCGGTCGAGCCTGACCACGTCGGCGACGGTGCCCAGTGCGACGAGGTCGAGCAGGTCGGCGAAGTTGGGTTCCGGCCGCTCCGCGAAGAAGCCTCGCTCGCGCAGTTCGGCGCGCAGCGCCAGCATCACGTAGAACATGACGCCGACGCCGGCGATGCATTTCGACGGGAAGGCGCAACCGGGCTGGTTCGGATTGACGATGCATTCGGCGTCGGGCAAAGCCGAGCCGGGCAGATGATGGTCGGTGATCAGCGTGGCGATGCCGTGCTCGCGGGCGCGGGCGACGCCTTCGAGGCTGGCGATGCCGTTGTCGACGGTGATGATCAGGTCGGGCGACTGGCGGGCGGCGACGTCGACGACTTCGGGCGAGAGGCCGTAGCCGAGCTTGAAGCGGTCGGGGACGAGGAAATCGACGTCGGCGCCGAGCGCCTTGAGTGCGCGCATGCCGAGCGCGGTGGCGGTGGCGCCGTCGCAGTCGTAGTCGCCGACGATCAGGAGCTTGGCATCGGCCTCGATGGCGTCGGCCAGCAGCACGGCGGCATCGGTGGCGTGGGTCAGCGCAGCGGGCGGCAGCAGCGATTTCAGTTCGTAGTCGAGCTCGGCCTTGTCGGTGACGCCGCGCGCCGCGTAGAGGCGGGCGAGCAAGGGGTGCAGGCCTTGTTGCTCGAGCAGCAGGGCAGCACGGGTAGGCACGGGGCGGGCGACGATGCGGGTCATGCAGCGAGTTCCTTCGCGGTGTCGGCCAGCGGCCGGGCGCGCTTCCAGAATTTCCAGCGCTCGCCACTGCCGACGGTGTAGTGGATTTCGCCGTAGATGGTCGGCGCGATCAGGCTGGCGCGGTCGACCCGGCGCCCGAGGGCGTTTTTCAGCGGCACGAACCAGGTTTCGTCCAGCCTGTTGTGGGCCGTGCGCCAGCCATCGCCGTCCTCGTAGATGACGCGCGGCAGCAAGGCGTCGAGGACGACCAGCGGCCGCTCGCCGGCCGTGGCGGGCAGCTCGGCGAGCGAGTCCGGTGCGGCCGCGTGTGCCATCCCGGAGGCCCGGGCGAGCCCGGCGGCCAGCGGGCCGCCACCGAACACGCTGGTGAAGGTCGATGCCGGCGCCGGCAGGGTGCCGCCGCCCCACAGCCACAGGGAATTGACGGCCGGCTGGCCGGCTGCCGCGCGCTCGACGTTCGCCGGCTGGCCGTGCAGGAACATCTGCACTTCGTTAAGCCAGCGCGCCAGCGGCAGCGCCGAGAGGGCGCCGTCGACGCGGCGTCCGGCGACGGCGGAAAGGGGGGGCACCGGGTGGTCGACCGCGTCATGCAGGCGCAGGTACCAGCGCCGCGCATCGCCGACGTGGAAAGTGCCCACATCGGCAAACTCGGCGTTGAGCGCGGCGGCCAGGGCATCGGCTTCGGCACGGTCGAGGTCGAAGGCGCCGGCATCGGCCAGGATGATGCGCTCGTGGTGGAAGCGCAGGTGCACCGGGTCGGCGCACAGCCAGTGGCCGCTGCGCGCGGCCTCCTCGCCCTCGCCGAGCAAGCGCAGCGCGCCGAGAGCGCCAGCGACGCCGAATGTTCCGGCCAGCGCCGCCTCGTAGGGACGCGCCGGCGCACGCTCGGCGACGGCCCGCGCAAGGAGCCACTCGAGCCCGGGCAGCGGAAGCTTGCCGAGGGTGAAGGCATCGGCGGGCTCGGGCCAGACCAGTTCGGGGACAAGGAGGGTGAGATGCACGGCTGGGGGTGTCCTGAGGGGGGGCACAGTTTAGCATCGCCCTGCCATGGCTTTCCGGTGCCTTCAGGACAGGGCGAATTCGCGCCCCTGCCGTCGCGTTTCCCTCCCGGTGGGCAACACCAAGCGAAGATGTGACAATCCCGTGGTATCGGGTGTGTCGGCATGCGTTCCGGGAGGCGCGATCCGCCGGCGGACGGGAAGGAAAACCACGTGATGATTCGAATGTTGGTAGCTCTGGGAGGCCTGTTGCTGGCGCTGTCCAGTCATGCAGCGGGGGCGGAGCGGTTCGTGGCGAAGCTTGCGCTGCCGTCGGGCGAGACGGTTGTCGTTGCCGAAGGCGATTTCGAGGCGCGGTCGACCGGGAGTTTCAGCGTGAGGCTCTACGATGCAGCTCCGGCGCCCGACGAGACGACCTTCTTCGCCGCCGGGCTGGTGCGCCGGCGCGACGGTGTCGTCGAGAAGGTCGAATTGGCCGACATCGATCGCGACGGACGCCAGGAAATCATCGTCATTGTCCGTTCGGTGGGTACGGGGGGCTATCGTTCGGCGCATGCATGTGCCGTCGCCAAGGGCAGTCTGGTGTTTCGTGCCACGGTGGATGGCCTGGCGGCCGATGCGGATCCGGTTGCCGCGCTGCGCAAGGTGGGGCACCGGCCCCGGTGAGGCTGGCCGGCCGGAACGGCTGGCGCCGCGCAGTGTGGGTCCGATGCGGCAATGCCGCGCCTTGTCTGTAGAATGGCGCTTCCGTCGCTTCCTCCACGCGCAATGGCGCTTCCCTACGAACTCCTGATCGGCCTGCGCTACACCCGCGCCAAGCGCCGCAACCACTTCATTTCCTTCATCTCGGCGATCTCGATGCTCGGGATCGGCCTCGGCGTCGCCGCGCTCATCGTCGTGCTGTCGGTGATGAACGGCTTCCAGAAAGAGTTGCGCACGCGCATCCTCGGGGTGGCCTCGCACATCCAGATCAGCGGCATCAACAGCACGCTGGCCGACTGGCCGGCGGTGGCTGCGCAGGCCGCGAAGCATCCGGCGGTGCGGGCGACGGCGCCCTACGTGCAGGCGCAGGGCATGTTCTCTTTCGAGGGTGGCGTGCGCGGGGCGCTGGTGCGCGGCATCCTGCCGGACCAGGAGGACCGCGTCGCCGATTTCCGCAAGACGATCAAGAGCGGCAGCCTCGATGACCTGAAGCCCGGCGAGTTCGGCGTCGTGCTCGGGGCCGACCTTGCCCGCCTGCTGCGCGTCTTCGTCGGCGAGAAAGTGACGCTGATCGCGCCGCAGGGCACGGTGACGCCGGCCGGTGTGGTGCCGCGGCTCAAGTCGTTCAAGGTGGTCGGCATCTTCGAGGTCGGCATGTACGAGTACGATTCGGGGCTGGCGCTCATCCACCTCGCCGATGCGCAGAAGCTCTACCAGCTCGGCGACGGGGTCAGCGGGGTGCGCCTCAAGCTCGACGACCTTTTCCACGCGCCGCGCGTGGCGCGCGAGCTGGCCGGCATCGTCCAGGCCGATGCGTGGATCAGCGACTGGACCAAGAGCCACGCCAACTTCTTCCGCGCCGTGCAGATCGAGAAGACGATGATGTTCATCATCCTGTCGCTGATCGTCGCGGTGGCCGCCTTCAACCTGGTGTCGACGCTGGTCATGGCGGTGACCGACAAGCAGGCCGACATCGCCATCCTGCGCACGCTGGGGGCGCGGCCGCGCTCGATCATGGCCGTCTTCGTCATCCAGGGCGCGCTGGTCGGCTTCATCGGCCTCGGGCTGGGCATCGCCGGCGGCGTCGCGCTGGCGCTCAACATCGATGTCGTCGTGCCCTTCATCCAGAACCTCTTCGGCGTGCAGTTCCTCTCGAAGGAGGTCTATTACATCTCCGACCTGCCGTCCGACCTGCAATGGGGCGACGTCTGGGGGGTGACCGGCATCGCCTTCGTGCTGGCGCTGCTGGCCACCATCTACCCGAGCTGGCGCGCCGCGCGCGTTAATCCGGCGGAGGCCCTGCGCTATGAGTGAGACGATCCTGCGCGCGACCGGGCTGGGTAAGGTCTTCCGCGGCGGCGGGCTGGAAGTGCCGGTGCTGGCCGCCATCGACCTTGCGGTCGCCGCCGGCGAGACGGTCGCCATCGTCGGCGCCTCCGGCTCGGGCAAGAGCACGCTGCTGCACCTGCTCGGCGGGCTCGATGCGCCGAGCGCCGGCGGCGTGACCCTGATGGGGCGCGATTTTTCGGCCCTGGGCGAGGTCGACCGCGGCGACTGGCGCAACCGCCACCTCGGTTTCGTTTACCAGTTCCACCATCTGCTGGCCGAGTTCTCGGCGCTCGAGAACGTCGCCATGCCGGTGCGCCTCCGCCGCGCGGCGCGCGCTGAAGCCCTGGCGGCGGCCGGCGCGATGCTTGCGGCGGTCGGCCTCGGCCACCGCCTCGAGCACCGGCCAGGCGAACTTTCCGGCGGCGAGCGCCAGCGCGCGGCGATCGCCCGGGCGCTGGTCAGCCGGCCCTCTTGCCTGCTCGCCGACGAACCGACCGGCAACCTCGACCGGCAAACGGCGGGCGTCGTTTTCGACCTGCTGCTCGGCCAGGTGCGCTCACGCCGCGCCAGCCTGGTCATGGTCACCCACGATCCCGAACTCGCCGCCCGCGCCGACCGCGTGCTGCACCTGCGCGACGGGGCCCTGCATGCGGAGCCAACGCCATGAAACCCAGTGAAATCGTCGCCGGCCTCGACCGCCAGGTAGTTGGGCAGGACGACGCCAAGCGCATCCTGGCTGTCGCCGTGTACGCCCATTGGCGCAAGGCCGAGATGGCCGCGGCCGACGGGCTCGACATGCTCAAGAGCAACGTCCTGCTGATCGGGCCGACCGGCTCCGGCAAGACGCTGCTCTGCGAGACGCTGGCGCGGGTACTGGCCGTACCCTTCGTGACTGCCGATGCGACCTCGCTGGCGCAGAGCGAATTCGTCAACGACGAGCTCGACGCCGTCCTCCAGCGCCTGATCGACCGCGCCGGCGGCGATCCGGCGGCGGCCGGGCGCGGCATCGTCTTCATCGACGAAGTGGACAAGCTCAAGGCGATCAGCGGCCAGGCGCGCGCCGCGGCCGGCGAGCACGTCCAGCACGCGCTGCTCAAGATCATGGAAGGCGCGACGGTGCGCCTCAAGGGTGGCGCGACCCTCGATACGGCCCAGATCCTCTTCATCTGCGGCGGTGCCTTTGTCGGGCTCGAATCCATCCTCGCCGAGACGCAGGCCTTCGGCTTCATCGCCGCCAATGCCGACGACGACCAGAAGGTGCTCGACCGCCTGAACGCCCGCGTCAAGCCGACCGACCTCTTCCGCTTCGGGCTGATCCCCGAGTTCGCCGGGCGCCTGCCCATCGTCGCGCGGCTCGACCAGCTGACCCGCGACCAGCTGGTGCGCATCATGATCGAGCCGGGCAATGCCCTCTACCGTCAGTACCGGGCGCTGCTCGCCAACGAGGGGGTCGAGCTGGTCATCGAGCCGGCGGTGTTCGGCCAGATCGCCGACCTCGCGCTCGAATACAAGGTCGGCGCCCGCAGCCTGCGCGGCATCTTCGAGGAAATGCTGACCCCGGTCCTCTACGCGGTGCCGGACCGGCAGGACCTCACGAAGGTGACGCTGCGCTCGCTGTTCGAGCCGGCGGTTTTCGGCTGAGTCCGGGCGCGGACGTCAGTCCGCCTTCGGCGCCTGCATGCCGAGCGGGCCGCCGAGCGCCAGCTGCAGGTCGATGCGTTCGGCGATCTGGCGGTTCTGCAGGCGGAGCAGGGCGCTTTCCTGGGCGAGGACGTTCAACTGCTCGCTCAATACCGCGCGGTCGTCGACCTGCCCGACCTCGCGCTGCGTCTTGCGGATGGCCAGTGCCTGGCGGGCGGCGGCGAGCTGGGCGCGTTGCGCCTGCATCTGGTCGATCAGGCTGATGTTGGCCGACAGGCGCTGCTCGACCTCGCCGAAGGCCTGCTGCGCCTTGTCCAGGTAGAAGGCGCGGGCGGCTTCCTGCTGGGCGTTCTGGGCGCGCACGTTGGCGGACAACGCGCCGCCGGCGTACAGCGGCACATTGAGGCCGATGCCGCCGGAGAGCGACGGGTTCTTGACGTTCTGCAGCACATAGATGTCGCTGTTGATGGTGCTCATGCCGAGGGTCAGCGAGATCGACGGCAGGCGGGCGGCTTCCGCCTGGCGCGCGATGTTGAAGGCGGCGCGGGCACGGCGTTCGGCAGCGCGGAGGTCAGGACGGCGCTCGAGCAGTTCGGCCGGCAGGCCGCCGGGAATTTCCGGCGCGACGGCAGGCAGTTCCTCGGCGACCGCGATCACGCCCTGCGGCCGGCGCCCGGTGAGCATTTCCAGCGCGAGGCGGTTCTGGCGCACGGCGAGCCTGGCGCTCTCGGCCTGGCGGTCCAGCTCGGCCAGCGAGCGGCGCAACTGCGCGGCTTCGTACGGGCTGGCGGCACCGATCTCGACCCGCGTGTCGGTCAGCTTGAGCAGGGATGCCGTCAGGTCCCGGCTTTCGCGCAGGATCTTGAGCTGCGCATCCGCCTCGGTCGTGGCATACCAGGTCTTGCCGATGCCGGCGGCGAGCGAGAGGCGGGCGAACTGGTAGTCGTCGGCGGCCGAATAATACGTCTCCTCGGCTGCGGCGGCGCCGTAACGGATGCGCCCCCAGAGGTCGATCTCCCAGGTGATGCCGAACATCCCGGCGGTGAGGACCGTCGTGCCTTCCTTGAGGTTCTGCTGCGTCGATCCGCCCAGGCCCAGTTGCGGCAGGGCAGGGCCGCGCGCGACGGTGACCATTTCGCCGGCCGCCTGCACCTGCGCCGCGATGCCCTGCAGGCGTTGACTCTGCTGCAGCCCTTCGCCGACCAGCGCGACCAGCGCGGGTTCAGGCGTCAGGCCCATCCAGTCGGCGTAAGCCAGCGGCGGCGCCGACGACCAGCCTTGCGGCAGGCCCTCGGCGTAGATCGTCGCCGTGGTCTCGCTGCGCTCGGGCGGTGGCGCCAGCGCGCAGCCGGCGAGCGCCGCTGCCAGTGCCGCGCTCAGGATGACAGGGCGGAGGGGACGCATCAGTGCAGCTTCAGTACGAGGTAGTTGGTCTTGGCCGTGATGCGCAGCAGCACCATGCGCAGGATGTGGATGGCCTTGGCGTGCTCGGTGTAGATGGCACCATCGCCGACGGCGCCGGCCGGCAGCACGGTACCGGCGCTCTTGCCGTCCAGCTTGAGCTTGGCCGCGAAGCGCTGCGCGGGCATCGGCGCCGGCGCCGCCGTGCTCGGGACCATGCCGCCCTGGGCGACCTGGCCGAGCGAATTGGCCCAGACCACGGAATCGACGCGCGCCTTGAACACCTCGCCGGGGTGCGTCTTGAGCACGACCTCGGCCGCGTTGCCCGCCTCGACGTTGATCAATTCGTTCTGCTGGTAGAGGGCAATCAGTTCCTGCTCGTTCTCGAGGAAAGTGAAGGCCGGCTGGAAGGGCATGGGCACGAGGAAAGTGCCGGCACGGACCTGGACATTGACCGCGGTACCGTCGGCCGGGGCGCGCACCTCGGTCTGCTCGAGCTCCCACTTGGCATTGTCGAGCTGGGCCTGGGTGGCGGCCATCTTCGAGCGGGCGTCGGCGATCGCCGCGTATTCGCCCTGGCTCTTGGCCGACAGCTTCTGCTTGGCCTGTTCTTCGGTGGCCTGCGCACTGACCAGGTCGGCTTCGAGTTCATTGACGCGGGCGCGAGCTTCCTCGAGCGCGAACTTCTCGCCGGCCCCGGCGGCGACCAGGTCCGTGTATTCCTTGAGGCGGCGCCGGGCGAGTTCCAGCTTGGCCTGGACGACGCCGACCTTGCCGGCCGCCGCCTTGATGCTTTGCGCCAACTCGCGGGCCTGCGCCTCGGCGTCGGCCAGACGGGCCTGGTCGGCCTTGAGCAGCGATCCGAGGCGGGTGACCTCGGCGGTGTACGGCGTCGGGTCGATGCGCAGCAGCACATCACCCTTCTTGTACGGACGGTTGCCCTCGATCGGCACTTCGACGACGCGCCCGCGTACCTGCGGCACGATCTGGACGATCTTGTTGATCACCCGCACGTCGGTACTCGACGGCGCGACGACATTGAGGGTGAGGATCAGCGCGGTCATGCCCACCACCGGGATGGTGATGACGATCACCATCGAGGTCTTGTTCCACGGCAGCCACTTGTACTTGAAGAAGATCAGCCAGACGAGGAAGGCATAAGTGCCGAGTATCAGGGCATCCATCAGGCGTTTCCTCCCGCGTCACGGGGGGTCTTCAGCCTGGCGAGTTCGGCTTCAAGTTTGGCGATGCGCGCCTCGTCGTCGTGCAGTTCCTTTTCGAGCTTGTCGACACCGTACGCCATCTTGTAGAGCACCGGCTTGCTCTTCGCCCAAAGGAAGGCGAAAGGCCACAGCATGCCGCCGAAGACCAGCGAGAGCATGCACAACATGTGGATGGCGTCCTTCTGCGGGTGCTGGTTTTTCTCGGCAATCTTTTCGGGAAGGATATGCACCATCCAGAACAGGTAGATGCCGCCGATCGGCACAACGATCAGCACGAACCACGACATGACCTCGGCCATGGTGTCGAGCGCCTCGCCGGCAAGGAAAGACGCCTCGGCGAGGCCGGGCAGGAGCAAGAGGGGGAACAGCAGCGGTGTCAGGCGCCTGGGTGCATGCATGACGAGTCTCGCGAATTTGAGTGCGGTCAGGCGGGGGATATTACTGAATTCCAACGCGAGATGCGCGGTTGTCATCAAATAATGGGGTCGGCTGCTTGGATCACGTTTCAGCCTTCACGCCGCTGCGACCGCCGGCGCCAGGCGCGGATCAGCCAGATGCGCCAGGCAGCCTTGGTGGCCACGTAGCCGAGCGCGGCGAGCGTCGCGGCGAGGGCGATGAGGCCGATCCCGAGCGGCTTGGCGACGCTCAGCATCCAGGCCTGCATGGCCTGCGTCCACTGCACGAAGCGCGCGATGTCGACATCCGGTGGCGCCACGAAGCCGGCCGTGTCGCCGGTGACCAGGCGCCCGAACTGGTAGGCGACGAGGTAGAGCGGAACGATGGTGAACGGGTTGGTGTAGAGCGTCGTCAGCAGCGCGAGCGGCAGGTTCACGCGGAAGACGACGGCGCAGAGAGCGGCGCCGCCCATCTGCAGCGGGCCGGGAATGAGTCCGCAGAAGAGGCCGGCGGCGACTGCGCCGGCCGCTGAATGGCGGTTCAGGTGCCACAGGCGCGGGTGCAGCAGCGTGTTGCGGAACGGCCGCAGCCAGCGGTTGCCGTGCACCGCCTCATGGTCGGGCAGGTATTTCTTCAGGTGCTTGCGCATGGTGTGGCCTCTATTATTGCAGGATGCGCCTCGCCATACTCGCTTTCGCCGCCGGCGTCATCACCCTGCAACAGCAGGCGGAGCTGCCGCCGGCCTGGCCGTGGGCACTGGCCGGGCTGGCCGGCGCGGCGTTCGCCGTGCTGCCGGTATCGACCGTCGTGCTGCGCCGGGCGTTCCGTATCGCCGGGATCCTGGCCTGCCTCGCGCTCGGCTTCGCCTGGGCCGCCTGGCGCGCCGACCTGCGCTTGGCCGACGAATTGGCGGGCGCGTGGGAAGGACGCGACATCGCGGTGACCGGCGTCATCGCCGGCCTGCCGCAGGATTTCGCCAACGGGACGCGTTTCGAATTTGCCGTCGAATCGGTGTCGACCGCGACAGCGCAGGTGCCGGCCCGGGTGACGCTGTCGTGGTACCAGGGGCGCCGCGACGACGAGGACTTCGTGCGCCAGCCGGTCCGTCCCGGCGAGCGCTGGCGTTTCACGGTGCGCCTCAAGCGCCCGCACGGCAACGCCAATCCGTTCGGCTTCGATTACGAAGCCTGGCTGCTCGAACGCGACATCCGTGCTACCGGCTACGTGCGCCCGGCGCCGGCCGAGCGGCTGGCGGCCATGGTCTGGCAGCCGGATTACGTCATCGAGCGCGCGCGCGACGCGATCCGCAGGCAATTCTTCGCCACGCTGCCGCCCGCGGAGCATCCGTGGGCCGGCATCCTGGTCGCGCTGGCGATCGGTGACCAGAAGGCGGTCAACGGCGAATTGTGGACGACCTTCAACCGCACCGGCACGACACACCTGATGTCGATCTCCGGACTGCATGTGACCATGGTCGCGGCACTGTTCGGCCTGGCCGCCGGCTGGGCGTGGCGGCGCGTGCCGGCGCTGGCATTGCGCCTGCCGGCCCAGCGGGCGGCGCTGCTGGCCGGCCTCGTTGCGGCAATGGTCTATGCGCTGCTGGCGGGCTTTGCCGTGCCGGCCCAGCGCACGCTCTACATGCTGGCGGTGGCCGCCGCCGCGATGGGCTCGGGGCGCTGCATCGCACCCAGCCGGACCCTGTGCCTGGCGCTGCTGGCCGTGCTGCTGGCCGATCCGTGGGCGGTGCTCGCCGCCGGCTTCTGGCTCTCCTTCGGCGCGGTCGGCGCGCTGCTCTATGTCGGCAACAACCTTCCGGGCGAGGGCCGGGGCTGGCGCGCCCGGGTCCGGGCCTGGGGCCTCGTCCAGTGGGCGGCGACGCTGGCCTCGCTGCCGGTACTGCTGCTCGTTTTCCAGCAGTTTTCGCTGGTTTCGCCGCTGGCCAATGCGCTGGCGATACCGGTGATCAGTTTCGTCGTGACGCCGCTCGCGCTGTTCGGGGCGCTGTTGCCCTGGTGGCCGGTGCTCGCGTTGGCGCACACGGTCATGGACGGGCTGATGCTCTTTCTCGGCTGGTGTGCGGCCTGGCCGGTGTGGAATGCGCCGGCGCCGCCGCTCTGGGCAGCTCTCGCGGCGGCCTTCGGCGTTGCCGTGCTGCTGTTGCCGCGCGGCGTGCCCGGCCGCCTCCTCGGGGCCATCCTGCTGCTGCCCGTTCTCTTCTGGCCGGCCGAACGGCCGCCGCCGGGGGAAGCGCGAATCACCGTGCTCGACGTCGGGCAGGGCCTGGCGACCGTGGTGCGCACGCATGCGCACACATTGGTCTACGACCCGGGGCCCCTGTACAGCGCCGAGTCGGATGCCGGCCAGCGCGTCGTCGTGCCCTATCTGCGCGCGCTCGGCATCGACCGGGTCGATGTGCTGATGATCACCCACCGCGACAGCGACCATGCCGGCGGCAGCGCCTCGGTGCGCTCGGCGCTGGCGGTCGGCCGCATCGTCGCCTCGACCGGCGAGCCTGGCAGCGAACCCTGTCGCGCCGGGCAGGCCTGGGAATGGGACGCGGTGCGCTTCACCGTGCTGCATCCGGCGGCGGAGGACTACGGCCACGAGCGCAAGGCCAACAACCTGTCCTGCGTCCTGCGCGTCGAAGCCGGCGGCCAGGCCATGCTGCTGACCTCCGACATCGAGGCGCGCGACGAAGCGGCGCTGCTCGCCCGCGACCGCGCGGCGCTTGCAGCCGACGTCCTGCTGGTGCCGCACCACGGCTCGGGAACCTCATCGACGCCGGATTTCCTGGCTGCGGTCGACGCCCGGGAAGCGGTGATTCCCGCCGGCTACCGCAACCGTTTCGGGCACCCCAGGCCGGCGGTCGTCGAGCGCCTGGCGGCGGCCGGTACCCGCCTCTGGCGCACGGACCGCGACGGCGCGGTGAGCATCCGCATGGATGCCGCTGGCATCGTGACGACGGCCTGGCGGCATGAGCGGCGGCGCTACTGGCAGGCCGGCCCGGACGCCCGGCCGCAGCTACCCTGAGGGGGTGGCGCTTCCCTTCCGGCCCGCTTCGGGCCAATATGCCGTGGCGGTGCCGGCTCAGCCGTCCGGCGCCGCGTGACCAATGAGAATTTCCCTCTGGAGGATCCCCTTATGCGTTTGTCCATCTTGCGATCGTCGCTCCAGAGCCTTCTGGTTGTCTTCGGCACCGCGCTCGCCGTGTCGACGCAGGCAGCGGGCGAAAAGCTGCCGCGCGAAGTGCGCGGGCTGGTGCCGGAATCGGCAACCCTAAGGACTGGCAGTTGGGCCGTTATGCCGACCGAGTTCGGCAAAACCCTGACCGGCAACCTGTCGGCGCAATTCGCGGGCATGCCACCCAGCTGCGACAGCACGGCGGGACCGGCCGAGGTAACCATGACGATCAAGGGCGATACCGCGTGGGAGCAGCCGCCGATGCTCGACATGGCCATCAACATCTACGAGTCGAACATCCAGAAGGAGCGCGGTTCCCTGCAGAAATCGGTTGCCACCCAGTTGAAGAACAACGGCGGCACCCATTCCGTCGGCGATCTGCAGGACGAGAAACTGCCTGCCGGACGCTTGCTGTATGTCGAGTACAAGGAAGACTGCGCCCGTCATCCCAAAGGTGTCGGCACGGTGCTGCGCGGCTACTCGCGCAAGGGTGCGATGACGCTCGAATTCGGGCTGGGGCTGACCAAATCGGCAGCCGAAACGCGCGCCGTCGCCATCGAGATCGTGACGAAATTCCAGAAGCTGGATCTCGCGACGCTCGTGCGCTAGCCGGCTCAGAGATAGCGCATGGCCGCGTCGTAGTCCAGCGACTTCGGGGATGCCAGGTCGCCGGCAAGGAAAATTGCGACATGCGGCGGCCATCGACGTGCTAGATTCGCCGCGGGCCGCACAGCGTTCCCCGTCGGGCCCCGCAGCGCGGAGCCTGCCGCCATTTCCCCGGGCACAAAGGCGTCCATGATCGAATCCATCCTCCTGACCACCGTCAGGATATCCACCTTCCTCGGGCGCCAGCACCTGACGAACGCCACCGGTTTTTTCTTCGAGCGCGACCGGCGGCTGTTCCTCGTTACCAGCCGGCACGTCCTGGTCGACGAAGCGAGCGGGCATTTTCCCGACCGCATCGAAATCGAACTGCACATCGACGCGCGCCTGCTCGCCAATGCGACCGGTTTCTCGATTCCGCTCTATTCGCGCGGGCTGGGCGTCTGGCGCAGCGGGAGCGACAGCGCCGGCGAGATCGACGTGGCCATGCTCGAGATCGAGCGCAGCGCACTGCCCGCCAGCGTCGTTTACCGCGCCTTCACGCCGCGACACCTGCCGGACGACTTCGAGCGCATCGAGATCGGCAGCCCGCTGCTCGTGGTCGGTTTTCCGCTCGGCTTCCACGATACGCTGCACCACCTGCCGATCGTCCGCCAAGCAGTCAATGCCTCCTCCTTCGGGCTGCGCTTCCAGGGGCAGGGCTATTTCCTGACCGACGCGCGTACCCATCGCGGCACCAGCGGGGCGCCGGTGGTCATGCGTGCGCCGTCAGCGGCGACAGCGGCCGCCGCTGATCCCGCCGGCTTGCCCTGGCTGCTGCTCGGCGTACATTCGGCGCGACTCGATGTCGGCACCCGTGACCTCCAGCTCGACGAGGCGCTCGGACTCAACTGCGCCTGGTATGCCGACATCCTGATGACGCTGAGCCAGTAGATTGGGTTGCCGTGTTCCCGACGGATCCAGGGAACGGCCGGTGCCAGCCATTCGTCATGGCCGCAACAATGACGCGACGCAGCATCAAAATAATTCCTTTGGCGTATTGCCAACGGTATCGATAAGTAGAAGACTCCACTCCATTAGCCGTCGGCAAACAGGCGGCCCAGTTGTTTCGGATGTCCGGCGTTCCCGGTTCCGGACTGATAATCAAGAGGAGAGGGAGTCATGAGCAGGAAGTACACCACGAGCGGCATCGTCGCCGGCATGACCAATGCGCTGGCCCTGGCGCTGCTGCTGGGCGCCGGTGCCGTCCAGGCGCAGCAGACCGATGCCGCCCTGCAACCCGTCGTCACCGGCACCGGCAACGCCTTCATCGACAACGCCAAGGCCGGCTACGTTTTCCGAACCTCCTACTTCGACCGGCGCTCGGCCGGCGATGCCAACGGGACGGGCATGTTCCGCCAGCAGGCGATGGGTCTCGGCGGCTGGCTCTACGGCAATACCGGTGAAATCGCCGACATCCTCTCCTTCGGCGGCACCTACAACTTCACCGTGCCGCTCTATTCGCCGGGGCCGGGGCCGAACCCGGCCAACAAGTTCGCCTACAACTACATCCTGCGCGATCCCGACCAGGATTCGGTGAGCGTCATCGGCGAAGCCTACGCCAAGTTGCGTTTCGGCAACCATGCCGCCGTCCTCGGCCGCCAGTCGATCAACCAGGCCTGGTACCTGCCGGATCTCGTCCGCTTCTACAACAAGCTCGACCAGAGCATGATCGGCCGCCGTGACGTGCGCGCCATGCACCCGATCCAGTACGAGGCGGCGACGGTGCAGGGTCGCGTCCTCGACGATACGCTGCGCTACTACGGCGGCTACATCTGGAATGCCCGCCAGATCAACGACAACCATTTCCGCAATATCTACGCGGCGGCCTACCAGACCACCTGCGGCCCGATGGGCACCTCGCCCTGTGCGACCAACGCGCCCAACGGCGCCGCCTACGACTCGAGCGGTGCCTACTACGCCGGCGTGCAGTGGAAGCCGAGCAACAACATGATGCTGGAAGGTTCCTGGTACGGCCTGCAGGACATGCTCAACATGGCCTACCTCGACTTCGACTACGTCTTCCGCATGGCCGACAAGAATTACGCGCGCTTGGGCGTCCAGTACATGTACCAGGGCGGCAATGGGGCCAACCTGGTTTCCGGCGGCAATGACTTCAACACCGGCTACGTCGGCGGCTACGGCGAATTGCGCCTGCTGCCGTGGCTGGTGCCCTACGGCATGGTCGGCTGGACCGCGAACGGCGACGAAATCAGGGCGCCGTACTCGATCGGCCCGTCCTACCTGGTGCAGCGCATCGGCGAGAACTCGAAGGCCGGCGAACGCACCTGGATCATCGGCTCGATCTTCGACTTCGGTCCGTTCGGCGCCAAGGGCCTGAGCTTCGACGTCAGCTACGGCAACCGCAACAACCGGCAAACCGCCAGTTATGCGGGTTCGACCGCGCTGCCGGATTGGGATGAACTGGCGACCGACTTGGTCTATGTGTTCCCCGGGGAAGGCTTCCTGAAGAACTTCCGTACCCGCCTGCGTTACGCCAAGGTCAAGGAATCCGGCGGTACGCTGGTCGGCGACAAGTTCACCGATGACCTGCGCTGGGACTTTGCGCTGACCATTCCGTTCAAGTAGGCGTGGCGTAATCCAGCGAAAAGGGCGGCCATTTTGGCCGTCCTTTTTGCGTCGACCGCAATCAGCCTATGGCGCCGCCAGCCAGGCGAGGAATTCGCTGAAAACGGCGTCGACCATTTCCTGGTCGCGCTCGACCAGCGCCTCGCGCTCCTCGAGCGGTATCTCGACGCCGACATTCTTGAGCAGGCGGATCTGCGTTTGCAGCATGCGGCCGTTTTCCTGCTCGATGCGGTTGAGTGCGACGACGAAGGGCGCGGCCGGGTCGGCATTGTCGGGGATGACCGGCAGCAGGCGGATGCGCGCCAGCTGGGCGTGGCCCAACGAGAGGCCGCGGTAGGCCGCCTGTGGATTGAACAGCGGCCCGGGCGGCAGCATGATCTCCGTCCAGGCCAGCGCGATCGGTGCCGTGATGCGGTTGGCTTCCAGCGCCAGCGTCGGGTTCTGCGACCATTCGGTGGTGCGCGCGAGCAGGGTGACCGCTTCCAGTTCGCGGGCCGATTGCGAAATGATGAATTGCTGGACGACGCCGAGGTTGGGCATCCATTGCAGCTGGCCATGGAAGATCAGGTTGCCGTTCTTCGCTGAAGTGAGCAGCAAGGCGATCTTGGTCTGGATGTCCGGCGTGAAGCCGTCGGCGGCGATGCGGTCGCGGGCGCGGTCGAACAGGGCGGGGTCGATCATGGTGCCTTCCTCCGGGCGGGGGCCTTGGCGATGGCCTGGGCTGTGGGGCTGGCGGCCTTCGCCGCACGTGGCTTGCGCGCCGGCTTCGGCGCCTGGGGCGCTGCTCGGCGGGCAACCGGTTGCACGGCGCGCAGCCAGTCACCGGCGACCGGCAGGCAGGGTTCGGCCGCCGCCGGATCCTCGCTGGCCAGCCAGACGCTCTGGTCGCCCTGCCAGGTTCCCACGCGGACCTGGTCGAGGAAGACCTCGATCTGGCGCATCGTGACGGCCGGCATTTCGAGCGTGAAGGCGTGGTAGGCGCGCGGGACGATCACCAGGCGCGAGTTGGCGACATGCCGGCGGATGACCTCGTGGCATTCGCGCGGCGTGAAGAAGTCGAACTCGCCATTGAGGATGAGCGTCGGCACCTTGATCCGGTGCAGGTCTGGGGTCAGCGGCTTGAAGGCGACGAACGATTCCATCAGGTTCTGCATGGCGTAGCCGTCGTTGCCGATGTAACCGGCACGCTTCATCGCCGGGATGCGCTCGCGGTTGGCGGCGATCCATGCGGAACTCATGTTCATCGGGTAGAGCATGCTCTGCAGGTAGGGCAGGCCGACGTCGGTCAACCCCTGCAACATGACGGCGCCAAGGAGTTCCAGTTGTGGCGTCAGTTCGGCGAAGGTGCTCATCGCCACCAGGCTGTGGAGGCGCTTGCCGTAGCGGATGGCGAAGTCGAGCGCGACGATGCCGCCGAACGAGATGCTGGCGAGGTGGGTCTTGTCGATATTCAGCTCACCGAGCAGGTGGTCGAGCATGTCGGCCTGGGCGGCGAGCGGGATGTCGATCACCGGCTTCGACGAGCGTCCCTGGCCGAGCATGTCGAAGGCGAGTACGCGGTAGCCGCGCGGCACGAAATGGTCGGCATAGGCCGCCCACAGGTTGGCGTTCTGGGTCAGCCCGTTGAGGAAGGTGATGACCGGCCGGCCGGCTTCGCCGACGATCTGGTAATGCACCTGGTGCGGGCCGAAAGGGACGGTAGGCATGGCTCTCCGGGACGTGCGACGAGGGTGAAAAAATCCCCCGAAAAAAGCTTGAATGAATATTCAATGCGACTATGATGATAGCGCGGCATTCGCTTCCCCGGACAGGCTTCGGGGGAGAAAAATATTTCCAAGAGGGAGGAAGAGAGATGAAGAGCAGTGCGCTGTTCTACCGGCGTCTCGTGAACTGGCTTGGGGGTGCGGCAGTCGCGCTCTCCCTGTCGGTGGCGGCATACGCCCAGCAACCCTTGACCCCGCGCTCGGTCGTCCCGGCGCTCGACAAGCTGAAGCAGACCTACGAGGTCAAGAACTTCAGGATCGGCGGCAAGTACGACCTCGCCAATCCGAAGTCCTTCGAGTTCGGCGCCGAGGGTGGCAAGACCCTCGAGTCGCTCGGCGCCGCGCCCGCCAAGACCGCCTACATCGCGGTCGGTACGCCCAAGAAGAACGACAAGGGCGAGATCATCAACGCCATCGTCATCAACTCGTATTACTCGGGCGATGCGACGGCGATGTACAACAACTGGTACGCCGGCCAGGCCGGCAACGGCTTTTCCGGCGGCGCGCTGGTCGGTCCCGGGCTGCTCTTCGATACCGACCGCTTCTACGTCGTCTTCGTCGATGCGCTCGGCCTGTGGGGCGCTTCGAAGCCCTCGGACGGGCTGGGGATGAAGTTCCCGGTCTACAGCTACTACGACGTCGTCCAGCTCAACTACCGCCTGCTGCGCGACCACCTGAAAATCGGCCAGGTCGTGCTGTCGACCGGCGCCTCGATGGGCGGCACGCAGGCCTACTACTGGGGCCTGATGTATCCCGGCTTCGTCAAGGCGGCTATGCCGATCGGCGGCGCCTCGGCGACCGACGGCGAAGGCCCGATGGCGGCATGGACCTTCCAGCTCGCCAAGGCGGCGCTCGAATCCGATCCGGTCTGGGTCGAGACCAAGGGCGACTACTACAAGCTACCCAAGGACAAGCACCCGAACAAGGGTGTCGAGTTCCACTGGTCGATGCTGTCGATCACCGGCTACGACCTCGGCTACCGCCAGTCGCTCGGCTGGGATTCGGTGTCGAAGGAGGTGTTCACGTGGGAGCCGGATCCGCGCATGGGTGCCAATGCTGGCGCCAACCTGAAAAACCTCGCGAAGATCTTTGACGGCGTCGATCTCTGGTACCGCGATACCGTCGGCGAAATTCACAACATCAACAAGCTGCTGCCGAACATGCAGGCGCGCACCATGGTCGTGCATATCGAGAACGACCAGTGGCTGATTTCCGACAAGGCGAAGGCGGCGGCCAAGGCCATCCCGGGCGGGCAGTACGTCAGCTTCTCCGACCCGACGGCGCACTACGCCGTGTTCAAGGCACTCAACGTGCTGAAGACCAACCCGGCCTTCGACAGCTACATGCGCGACATCGGCATCATTGCCGACAAGAGCATCGTCTGCCAGGCGACGAACTACCGTTCGCCAAAGATCAACATGAACCCGAACCCGGCCAAGTCGTTCTGGAAGGACGAAATGGTCTCGCCGTTCCCGGTCAAGTACGCCAAGGTCAAGGACAAGCGCGGCGTCGAATGGGAAATCGGCTACATGGACGAATACTGCGGCAAGGCGGCCAATCCGCCGACACTGGTCGTCGTCCACGGCAAGGGGGCCTTCGGCGCGCACTACGGCTACCTGATCAAGCATGCCGTCGAGCGCGGCTTCCGCGTCATCGCGCCGGACATGCCGCAATGGGGCACCTCGGGCCCGGGCAACATCGACAAGCCGATGACCCGGACGCTCAACGACGTGCGCGATGCGTTCAATGCGCTGATCGTCGGCAAGCTGGGCGTCAAGAAGGCCTTCTACCACGGCCATTCGCTGGGCGGCCAGACGGTGATCGGCTACGCGATGCGCTACCCCGACGCGGTGCAGGGCCTGATCCTGGAAGGTCCGGCCGGTCTCGAGGAGTATCCGAAGTTCCTCGCGATGAACGGCAAGTCCTACCCGATCTGCGACCCGTCGATCGCCTACGACCTCAAGGCGTGGAACGCGGCTTACGAGCCGATGGGCCTGGTGCAGGGCGAGATCAAGAAGTCGGCGCAGGCGGTCGAGGATTTCTTCTACTTCAGGAAGCGTGACGCCGCCGGCAACGTGACCCCGAGCCCGGCCGGCTACTTCTTCAACGACACCGAGTACGCCCGCCTGCACACCGATCAGCGCATCGCGATGATCACCGGCAACAAGCGCGAGTTCGAGCAGTGGGCATTCATGTTCACCTACGACCTCTACTCGATCTGCTCGGAAAACGTCAAGGAGGATCCGAACTCGATCTACAAGCGCCTGCCGACGATCAAGGCCCCGATCTTCCTCGCGTTCGGGGCCAAGGAGCCGTTCATCCCGGGTACCGCGCTCAACGGCTGGACCGACATGGCCAAGAGCATCGTGACGCCGTTCAAGCAGCGCATGACGGCGGCCGGCAACGCGCCGCAGATCAAGATCTACCCGAAGGTCGGGCACTTCATCCACACCGACGTGCCGTGGGAGTTCGCCCAGGACACGGTCGACTTCATGAAGACCCGGCGTGTGGACAGCATGTCGCCCGATGTGATCGACGCGCTGATCAACGGTTCGGCCCCGCTTGCCGCGGCACCTGCCGCCGCTTCCGGCAAGCCCTCCGGTCTTGCCAAGTGAGGTGCGCGATGAAAACGAACATGAGGACATCCGCCATGAACAAGCAGATCATCACCCTGGCGCTGGCGGCCGCCTTCGCGCTGCCCGGCGCTGCGTGGGCCTTCGATGCCGGCAAGATGCACGCGATCACGCCGCCGTCGTCGATCATGGCCCAGGACCAGCACAAGAAGTATTACGAGATCCCGGGCTTCCGCATCGGCGGCAAGTACAACCTCGACGCGGACCCCGCCACCTGGCGTGACGGCGGCGAGGGAGGGGTCACCCTCGAATCGCTCGGCGCGCCGCCCCTCAAGGTCGGCTACATCGCCGTCGGCACGCCGAAACGGAACGACAGGGGCGAGATCATCAACGCGGTGATCATCAATACCTTCTACTCCGGCGACTCGACCTGGATGTACAACACCTGGTTCGAGGGGCAGCCGCTGAATGCCTTCTCGGACGGCGCCGTCGTCGGACCGGGCCGCACCATCGACACCAACCGTTTCTACGTGGTGTTCCTCGATGCGCTCGGCCTGTGGGGCGAGGCCAAGCCTTCCGCCGGGCTCGGCCGCAAGTTCCCGCAGTACAGCTATTTCGACATGGTGCAGGCGAATTACCGGCTGCTGCGCGACCACCTCAAGGTCGCCCAGGTCGAGGTGGCGACCGGTGTGTCGATGGGGGCGACCCAGTCGTGGGTATGGGGCGTGATGCATTCGCCGAGCGGCTTCGTCAAGGCGATCATGCCGATCGGCGGCACGACCGCTTCGGACGGCGACGACCCGGTCGGCCAGTGGACCTTCCGGCTCGCGCAGGCGGCCATCGAGAGCGACCCGGTCTGGCGCAAGACCAACGGCAACTATTACAACCTGCCGGAGGATCAGCATCCGAAGAAGGGTCTCGACTTCATGTGGTCGACGCTGCAGCTGACCGGGTACACCTTCCCGGTCCGTTCGGCGACGCCTTGGGACAAGCTCCAGAAGGAAGTCTTCTACTGGGAGCCCAAGGGTGATCAAACCGCCGCCTGGATCGCCCGCACCAAGAACGAGGATCCGGTCGACTACTGGTACCGCAACGAAGGCGGCTTCCGCTACAACATCAACAAGGAGCTGAAGCGGATCAAGGCGCGCACGCTGGTAGTGCATGTCGATACCGACTTGTGGCTGATGGTGGCCAATGCCCGCAAGGCGGCCGATGCGGTGCCGGGTGCCTTCTTTGCCTCGTTCCCGCATCCGGCAGCGCATTACGGTGTGTTCAAGGCGCCGAACATCATCCGCGATACCATCCAGGCCTTCGTCGAGGACAGTTTCACGACCAGGCTTCCCGGTATCGCCGGGGCCGGCGGCGGTGGGGGCGGTGCACCGGTCGCCGACGCCAAGCCGTCCGGGCTCGCCAAGTAAGGGGGCCTGCGGCCTGATCGCCGCCTTGCGCCGTGTGCATGTCACGGGGCAAGGCGGTTTTTGCTTCATGTTTGCGCAAGGAAAACTGCGATGCAGGAAATTCGGATACTCCTCGAAACCCAACCGCTCCTGACGCTATTCCTGACCGTGGCCCTCGGCTATCTGGTCGGCGAGATCAACATCAAGGGTTTCTCGCTCGGCTCCGGCGCGGTGCTCTTCGTCGGCCTGGCGATCGGCGGTTTCGCCCCCAAGGCGGCCCCGCCGGCGCTGCTCGGCACCCTCGGCCTGCTGCTCTTCCTGTACGGCGTCGGCATCCAGTACGGCGCGCAGTTTTTCCGGGGCATGACCACGCCGGAGGGCCTCAAGGCCAATGCCGCCGCCTTCCTCGGCGTGCTCGGCGCCGGCGCAGTGGCGCTGGCACTGGTGCCGCTGGCCGGGATCAGCCTCGACGAAGCCTTGGGCATGTTCGCCGGCTCGGGTACCAGCACGGCGACGCTGCAGGCGATCATCGCCGCGCTGAAGAGTGACGGCGCCGCAGTCGGATACTCGGTGGCCTATCCGTTCGGGGTCGCCGGTCCCATCCTGTGCATCTACGCACTGCATGCCATCCTCAAGCCGAAGATCGAGCAGCCGGCCAACCAGGTCATCGAGGTGGCCGAGATCGTGCTGAAGAATTCCGAATTCGTCGGCCAGCGCCTTGCCGCGCTGAGCGCGAAGCTGCCGGCCGGCGTGGCGATTGCCGCCATCCGCCGCGAGCACCACAACCAGCTGCCGTCCGAGAACCTCGTCCTGCGCGACGATGACGTGCTGCTTGCTACCGGCACCAATCCGGAGATGCTCCGGCAGGCGGCCGCCCTGTTCGGCGAACTGCAGCCGGGGCGCATGACCAGCCACCGCGAGGATCTCGACTACCAGCGCGTCTTTGCCTCGAGCAAGGCCGTGGTCGGGCTGGCCCTCGGCGACATCCGCTTCCCCGCAGGGGTCAATGCCTCGATCGTGCATATACGTCGCGGCGACGCCGATCTGCTGCCCAATCCCGAGCTGACCCTGGAATTCGGCGACCGCGTCGGCCTGCTGCTCAATCGCGCCGATGCCAAGACACTGCGCAAGTTCTTCGGCGACTCGATCAAGGGCACGGCCGAACTGAGCTTCATCTCGATCGGCATCGGCGCCGCGCTCGGCCTCGGGCTCGGACTGATCCCGCTGACCATCCCGGGCGTCGGCAGGCTGACCCTCGGGCTTGCCGCGCTGCTCCTGCTCGCGCTTTATCTCGGCAAGGTGCGGCGCACCGGCCCCTTCGTGTGGAGCATGCCGCTGTCGGCCAACCTGGTGCTGCGCAATTTCGGCCTGACCATCTTCCTTGCCCAGGTCGGCATCGCCTCGGGGCCCAAGTTCTTCGCCACCGTCGGTACCGAAGGCATCGCCTTCCTGCTCTACGGGGCCGCCATCCTGGTGGCGCTGGTGCTGATCACGGCCGCGCTGGCGCTGTGGCTCTTCCGCCTGCCATTCGATACCACGGCGGGCGTCATCAGCGGCGCCACCGGCAACCCGGCCATCCTCGCTTTCGCCGGCCGGATCGCACCGACCGACAAGCCCGACGTCGGCTACGCGATGATCTTCCCGTCGATGACGGTGGCCAAGATCCTCTTCGTCCAGGTCGCCGCCGCCCTGCTCGGCGGTTGACCGAACTCGTCCAGACAGACCCAGGGAGTTACATCATGAAAATCGCCGTATTCAGCGCCAAGCGCTACGACCGCGACTACCTCGACGCCGCCAACGCCAGCGAAGGGCATACTCTCAAGTACCAAGAGGCGCCGCTCGATCTCGATACCGTGCATCTGGCCGCCGGCTACGATGCCGTCTGCATCTTCGTCAACGACAAGGCCGACGCCGCCGTGCTTCAACAACTCAAGGCGGGCGGCACCGGGCTCGTCGCGCTACGCTGCACCGGCTTCAACAACGTCGACCTGAAGGCTGCCGAAGCGCTCGGCGTCAAGGTCGTGCGCGTCACCGACTATTCGCCTTACTCGGTCGCCGAGCATGCCGTTGCGCTGCTGCTGGCGATCAACCGCAAGATCCACCGGGCCTACAACCGCACGCGCGATTCCAACTTCGCGCTCGACGGGCTGATGGGTTTCGACCTGCACGGCAAGTCGGTGGCCGTCATCGGTACCGGCAAGATCGGGCGTGTCTTTGCCAGGATCATGGTCGGCTTGGGCTGCAACGTGATCGGCTACGACAAGTATCCCTGCAGGGAATTCGAGGAAATCGGCGGACACTATGCCGAGCCGGGCGAGATCGGCCGCGATGCCGACATCGTCTCGCTGCACGCGCCGCTGACGCCGGAGACCTACCACATCATCAATGCCGACACGATCGCCCGGGCCAAGCGTGGCGCATTGCTGATCAACACCAGCCGCGGCGGCCTGGTCGACACCGAGGCCGTGATCGAGGGGCTGAAGAGCGGCCAGATCGGCGGCTTCGCGACCGACGTCTACGAGCAGGAAGCCGGCTTGTTCTTCCGCGACCTGTCCAGCGTCGTCGTCACCGACGATGTCCTGCAGCGCCTGATTTCCTTTCCGAACGTGATCGTCACCGGTCACCAGGCCTTCTTTACCCGCGAAGCAATCACGACCATCTGCGAGACGACCCTGAAGAGCGCGACCGAGTTCGCCAACGGCCAGCCGCTGAGCAACGAGATCAAGGCAGCCTGACGCGGTCGACCGCCCTGGAGGGCCAAAATCGGCGTCCGTTGCCGGCGCCGCAACGGGCCGCGGATTCCGATGGCTGCCCGCGTCAGGTCAGGTCGGTTTCGGTCGCCGTCTGCAGGGCGCGCACGGCGATGGCCGCGAGCAGGGCGGTGAGGAGGACGCCGTGCAGCCCGATCGCGATCGCGATCATGCGGCCCAGTACGCCCTTGGGTGCGAGGTCGCCATAGCCGATCGTGAAGCCGGTGACGAACGAGAAATAGATGCCTTCGAACAGGGGCCAGTCTTCCAGGTGGGCGACGAGGACGCCGAGGCCGGCGATCACGGCGATGAGGCCGGAGAGCACCGGCCAGACGATCCCGACCTGTTGCACAAAGTGCCGGTAGAAGGCAGAGCGGATTTCGGATGTTCTTGTCATTGGTGGCTGTCTTGTGACGGCGTATTCTGAAGGCATTGTGACGCTGCATGATGGAACCGCAAGCAGTTAGCCAATATAGCGTAGTACGCCTGTCGTCCGGAACGACGAATGGCGCAGGAGAGGCCCATGAACGCAACGCACGAACCCGTGTCCCCGGTCGGTACGTCCATCCGATTCGATGTCATTGCCGGCCTGACTGCCGCCGCCGTGGTCGTGCCCAAGGCAATGGCCTATGCCACCGTGGCCGGCCTGCCGGTCGCCGTCGGTCTCTATACCGCCTTCGTCCCGATGGTCATCTATGCCCTGCTCGGTTCGTCGCGCGTGCTGAGCGTCAGTTCGACGACGACGCTGGCGATCCTGGCCGGCACCCAGCTCGGACTCGTCGTGCCCGATGGCGACCCGGCTCGCCTGGTCGTTGCCGGCGCGACGCTGGCCGTCCTGGTCGGCGGCATGCTGTTGCTGGCCGGCATCCTGCGCCTGGGATTCGTCGCCGACTTCATCTCGACGCCGGTCCTGACCGGGTTCAAGGCTGGCATCGGGCTGGTTATCGTGCTCGACCAGGTGCCCAAGCTGCTCGGCATCCATATCCGCAAGGACGGTTTTTTCCATGATCTCCTTGCCATCGTCCAGCACCTTCCGGAGACATCGCTCGTCACGCTGGCCGTGGCGGCGGCCACGTTGCTCGTGCTGATCGGCATGGAATGGCGGTGGCCGCATTCGCCGGCGCCGCTGGTTGCGGTCGGCGGGGGCATCGCGGCGGTCTGGCTGCTCGGGCTCCCCGCGCTCGGTGTGTCGACGGTCGGGCTGATTCCGCAGGGGCTCCCGTCGCTGACCCTGCCCGATCCCGGGCTGCTCGCCGACCTCGCTCCGGGGGCGCTCGGCATCGCGCTGATGAGCTTTACCGAGTCCATTGCGGCGGGGCGAGCCTTTGCCGGAAAGAACGATCCGGCCATCGATGCCAACCGCGAACTGCTGGCGACCGGCGCCGCAAACCTCGGTGGCGCGCTGCTCGGCGCCATGCCGGCCGGTGGTGGTACATCGCAGACGGCGGTGGTGCGCGCGGCGGGGGGGCGCAGCCAGAAGGCGGGCCTGGTGACCGCGGCGGTCGCTGCGGCGACCATGCTGCTGCTCGCGCCGGTCCTCGGGCTGCTGCCGCACGCGACCCTGGCCGCCGTGGTCATCGTCTATTCGGTCGGATTGATCCAGCCGCGCGAGTTCGCGGCGATCCGCAGGGTACGCACCATGGAGTTCCGCTGGGCGTTCATCGCTTGCCTGGGCGTGCTCGTCCTCGGTACGCTGAAGGGCATCCTCGTTGCGATCATCGTCTCGCTGATCGGGTTGGCCAGCCAGGTTGCCCACCCGCACGTCTACGTGATCGGACGCAAGCGCGGGGCCGATGTGCTGCGCCCGCTGTCGCCGGAACATCCGGACGACGAGACCTTTCCCGGTCTGCTCATCGTCAGGCCGGAAGGGCGCATCTTCTTCGTTAACGCGTCGATCATCGGCCTGCGCATCAAGGCGCTTGCCGACGAGCATGCGCCACGGGTGCTGCTGCTCGACATGAGCCGCGTGCCCGACCTCGAATACTCCGCGCTGCAGATGCTGATCGATGGCGATCGTAAGCTGGCCGAGCATGGCATCACCCTCTGGCTGGCCGGCCTGAATCCCGCGGTGCTCGACGTGGTCCGGCAGTCCGGCTTCGCCGAACAATTGGGCAGGGAGCGGCTTCTGTTCAACGACCGCGTGGCCATCGAGCGCTACACGGCGCTCCCGCCCGTCGGCGGGCTGCAGACGACTACCGGGGAGAACGCTTCGCCCGCATGAAGTCGCCGGCGCGCGTGCCGGTTGCGGTCAACGCCGCGTGACGGCAGAAAATCAGGCGACGCTGCGGCCGGCCTTTTCGCGCCGGGCCTGGGCGACCATCGCGGCGACGGCGCACGAGGCCATGCGCGTCATCACCGAATCGGCGCGGCTGGTCAGGATGATCGGCACCCGCGCGCCGAGCACGATGCCCGCCGCATCGGCGCCGGCCATGAAGGAGAGGCTCTTGGCCAGCATGTTGCCGGCCTCGAGGTCGGGCACGACGAGCACGTTGGCGCGGCCGGCGACCGGCGAAGTGATCTTCTTGATGGCGACCGACTCGAGGTTGATCGCGTTGTCCAGCGCCAGCGGGCCGTCGAGGATGGCGCCGGTGATCTGGCCGCGATCGGCCATCTTGCACAGGGCGGCCGCCTCGATGGTGGACGGGACATCCGGGTTGACCGTTTCCATCGCCGACAGGATGGCGACGCGCACTTCTTCCATGCGCAGCGCGTGAGCGAGGTCGATGGCGTTCTGGACGATGTCGACCTTGTCCTTCAGGGACGGAGCGATATTCACCGCGGCGTCGGTGACGATCAGGGTCTCGCTGTAGCTCGGTACGTCCATGACGAAGCAGTGGCTGACACGGCGCGAGGTGCGCAGCCCGGTGTCGCGGCGCACGACGGCACCCATCAGTTCGTCGGTGTGCAGGCTGCCCTTCATCAGCGCCTCGGCCTTGCCCTCGCGTACCAGCTCGACCGCGCGTTCGGCGGCGGCGTGGCTGTGCTCGACATCGACGATGCTGGCGCCGGCCAGATCGATGCCGTGCTCCCGGGCGACAGCTTCGATCCGCTCACGCGGGCCGACAAGGATGGGCGCGATCAGCCCGAGCCGGGCGGCTTCCATGGCGCCGCTCAGCGAGGTTTCGTCGCAAGGGTGGGCGACGGCGACCGTGGTCGCCGGGAGCGTCCGGCAGTGTTGGATCAGGCGCTGGTACTTGGCGTGTTTCTGTTCCATCGATTCCTCCCGGCTGGTTCAGCCGCGGAAATAGTCACTGAAGATGCGGGCGAAAAGCAGCGGCTGCTCGAGGTTCATCGAGTGGCCGACATACGGGAAGACCTCGAGGCGGGCGTTCGGCAGCTTCGCGGCCATGGTGTCGAGGTGCTCGCGCGGTATCCAGTAGTCGACCTTGCCGAACAGGATCAGGTGTTCGTGCGTCATTTCCGGCATGCGCGCGGCGAGCGCGCCGGAATCCCATTCGAGGCCGAGATTGTGCGGGGTACCGAACCAGATGCCGTCGGACAGCACCCGCGTGCGCTCGATGATCTTCTTGAACAGGTCGCGCTGGGGCTGGCTGGTGGCATCGGCGAATTGCGGCATCTGGCCGGCGACCATCGTCTCGGGCCGGAACAGGGTCGGCGCCGCGCTGGCGAGACCGGCAAAGCAGACGTCGGGGTCGGTCTTCATCGCGGTGATGACGCCGACCTGGCTGGAATTCATCTGCAGGCCGAGCGGGCTGACCGGGTCGAGCATCAGCACCTTGCCGAAGCGTTCCGGTGCCATCGTGAGCATGTGCGAGATGATGATGCCGCCTGTCGAGTGACCGTAGAGGTGGCATTTCTCGATGCCGAGCGCGTCCATCAGTGCGAGGTGGTCGCGGGCGTGGATGGGCATCGTGTAGTTCGAGTAGTCGGGCGCCGGCTCGGCCTTGTCGGAGTCGCCGCAGCCGCGCCATTCGGCGGCAATGACGCGGATGTTCTCCGGCAGGAGCGGCATGGCCAGGTCGAGCCAGTTGGCGCAACCCAGGTTGCCGTGGATGGCGAGGACGACGTTGTCGCCCGAGCCGTGTTCGACGTAGTTGAGCGTGACTTCTCCAGCCTGGATGCGCGTCATGACGGTCTCCTCGTTAATTCATTTTGAATGGAAATTATAAGTGGCGATAGCGACAGGGCAGCGACCGGATCGTGAATCGGCGGATGACCATTCCGGCTTCCGGCATGTGCGCCCAGAAGACGTTACAGGTAGCGCATGGCTTCGTAGTAATCCAGTGTTTTCGGGGGCGGCAGGTCGCTGCGCTCGACGCAGGCAATGACAAAGGCGCGGCGTACCGGTGCCGGACCCTTGAGGTCGATGACCGCGAAGTCGATGTCGGTGCCGGCCTCCGATTCGCCGACCACCACGTTCATGGTGTTGAGGCGAACGCGTTTCGGTGCCACCGCCAGGTAATCCTGCGGCCGGTCGAAGACGGACTGCAGGGCGTCCAGCTCGCCGGCGAGTTGTTCCTCGATGCCGCCCATCGCCGCCAGCTGGCGCTCGTTGTCGAGCAGTTCAGCCTCCAGCCGGGCCTGCTCGCTGGGCGCGGCGGGGCCGTCGCCGAGCATCGCGCCAAGACCGGGGCCGTGTTGCTGCAGGAGCTGCAGGCGGGCGCGGATCAGTGCGCGGTTGCCCTGCAGTTCATGGCGTTCGGTGCGCTCGGCGCCGATTTCGGCCAACGCCCGCGACACCAGGTATTCGAAGATTTCGATGCCGATGACCCGGCGCAACGCCGATTCGTCGGCGGCGCACAGGCGTGTCTTGTGGTCCGAGAATGAGACGACGTTCTGGGCGACGTCGCGCTGTATGGTGTCGCCGCGCACCGCCAGGCCGAAGGTCTTTTGTTCGGCGATGGACATGCCCAGCACCAGGGCGGCCTGTCCGAGCCCGGGCGATTTCTCGAATACCGCACGCAGCTGGTCGGAGCGGGCGAGCAGGTTGTCGATGTCCTTGGGGGTGACGAAAAAGGCGCGCAGGGCCGGGTCGCCGGCCCACACCTTTGCTGAAAGCGGACGCATCGCGGGAAAGTCGTGCACCAGCCCGCGCATGAACTGAATGGCATTGGCGATCGACGGCATCAGGCGCTTCTCCCACCCCGATACCATGCGCAGCTTCGGGTCGGTCAGCGTGACCGCCTTGTCCGCTGCCCAGCGCAACGTTTCCGCAGGCACGCTGTCGTCGTCGAAGCGCGCCGTCCGGTTCCTGAACCAGTCACCAATGCCCATGTCCTGTCTCCCCGGGGCGATGCCGACCATGCATGGTCGCCGCGTGCAAACGCGGCGACTGCGGCCTCAGAACGTCTCCGGCACCCACTTGTACGGGTAATCGGGTTCCTTGTAGCCCTCCGGCTTCTGCCGCTTGGGCAGCACGACCTTAGCGCGCTTGATCTCCTCGTAGGGCACCTTGCTCAGGAAGTGGGAAATGATGTTGAGGCGCACCTTCTTCTTGTCGTTGGACTGGGCGGCGTACCACGGCGCCCACGAAGAATCGGTCTTCGCGAACATCTCGTCTCGTGCCCGCGAGTAGTCGTACCAGCGGCTGTAGGACTTGAGGTCCATCGGCGACAGCTTCCAGATCTTGCGACCGTCGTCGATGCGCTGGGTCAGCCGGCGCGTCTGTTCTTCCGGGCTGACTTCCAGCCAGTACTTGATGAGGATGATCCCGGAATCCACCATCGCCCTCTCGACCATCGGCGCCAGCTCGAGGAAACGCTTGGCCTGCGCCTCGCTGCAGAAACCCATGACGCGCTCGACGCCGGCACGGTTGTACCAGCTGCGGTCGAAGATGACGACCTCGCCGGCGGCCGGGAAGTGCTGCATGTAGCGTTGCACGTACATCTGGCTCTTCTCGCGATCGGTCGGCGAGGGCAGGGCGACGACCCGGAAAACGCGCGGGCTGACGCGCTCGGTGAGCGCCTTGATCGTGCCGCCCTTGCCGGCCCCGTCGCGTCCTTCGAAGACGACGATCACCTTGAGACCCTTCGCGACGACCCATTCCTGCAGCTTGACCAGCTCGACGTGCAGCTTCTCGAGTTCACGGTCGTAGTCCTTCGCCTTCATCTTCCCGGAGCTTGCCTTGTCGTGCCTGGCCTTCTTTGCCTTGCCTTCCTTGCTGGCGCTCATGATGGTCTCCCCATTGTTGTTTCGGCCGCCAGCTCAGCAGCAACGGCACCCTCTGCGCCGAGGCTGCAGAGGGACACAGAGCGACCCATGGCTGTGGCGGTTCGTCTTCATTATGCGCTTCTCCGGGCAATGCCAGTGTCCTTTCGTTGGTCGATCTGGCCCCTCCTTGATCAAGATCAACGGCATGCGGGGCTGCTGGATGAGCCGGTGCGCGCACCGCCGATGGGTTGGCTGCCTAACGCTTCCGCAAGAGATCGGCTGGTGCGGACAGGATGTTGCCGGCCTTTTCCTTGCCTGTCGCGGTCGACCGCGTTGGGCGGCCGGAAATCGCCAATCGGCAGGCATTCCCCTGTCCGCCATCGCCGAGCATGCGGCCGGCGACCAGCGACATTCCGCCGGTCGCGAACGCGATCCCGAGCGTCGCCATCTCCTGCGCCGCACCTTTCGGGTCGAGGCCGATCTTCGGGTCGGCGAGTGGCCCCTTGAGCATGACCAGCTGGGCGAGGCTGGCCTGGTTGAGGCCGAGGCCCTTCTTCGCGTACGGCTCGAAAACCAGGGTCAGCGTTTCCCGTCCGAAGTCGATCTCGCCACTGGCCGCGACGGCCAGATCGCGGGTCTCGAGGGCGATGCCGCGGTCGATCCGGGCGCGGCCGTCGCGTAAAGGCAGGTTCGCCACCAGGCAATCGATGGCCAGGCGCTCCTCGGCTGGCCGCCCCGGGATGAGTGCCTGCATCAGGGCCTCGAGCGGGTTGCGGTCGAGCGCCTTGCCGCCGGCCAGCGAGGTGTCGCGTACCGTAACGAGGATGCTGCCGCTGGCCGTTTCGGCCATGGCATGCGGTGACAGGCCGCGCACCTCGAGGCTGGCATTGACGTCGGCACGGCCGCCACGCAGATTTTTCGGCACCCCTGCCGCGCGAGCCTCGTCGAGCGCCAGGTTCGTCGCTGCAACCTCCAGCCGGATATGGGGTGGCAGTTCTTTCGATTGCGCGACCGCCAGGCGGCCCTCCATCCGGCCGCCTGCCAGGCCGAAGGACAGCGGGCCGATCTCCATTTGCCCCGGGTCGCCGCGGATTTCACCGGCCAGCGCCGACAGTGGCGGCAGGTCGGGCAGCAGCAGGCGCTCGACCGCGAAAACAATGTGCACGGGAATGCCGGGCAGGGCGGCAGCGATGGGCAGGGGCTCCGTACTCAAGACGGTCCGCCGTCCGGCCGGCGCAGGCTTGGCAGCTGGCGGGGCGGGCGGCTTGCGCAGATCGAGCAGCGGTGACGCCAGTTGCGCGTCAATGCGCCTGGCGCCGCCAATGTCGGCAACGTGCAGCCGGCCAGTCACTTCCTGTCCGGACAGGGTGACGCGCATGGGTTCGGCCTGCAGGTTTCCGTCGGCGAGCGCCAGCGTCGCAGCCAGGGTGAAGGGCATGGCGGGCAGGGCGCTGCCGGCGAAGGCCGCCAGGTTGTCGACATGGGCAGCAACTTCGGTCCGCAGCGGCCGATTGCCTTCGGTGGCGGCCAGATGGCCGCGCGCGGACAGGCGGGCGCCCTCCGTCGCAAGCTGCAGGTCGAACGGCCAGTCGCTGGCATTGCGCAGGAGATCCGCCGGATGGCCGGCCTGGCCGTCGAGTTGCCAGCGCCGCCGGTCGAATTCGGCGGTCGCGGAAATCCGGGTCCGCTCCCCGGCTTTGTCCAGCCGCAGCGCGGCTATCGTCAGCCCATGCTCGCTGCCCGGCCCGGAACGGTAACGGATGCGGGCGCCGGCAATGCTGAAGCCTTCCAGGTCGATGGCGGGGGGCGGGCCGGATTTGCTGCCGCCCGGCGCGTCGACCGTGGCGAAGTGCCAGTTGGCGCGCCCCGCGGGGTCGGTTTCGAGCAGCAGGTCGACATCCTCGACCCCGAGACGGAGGACGCGGACTTCGCCATCGAGCAGGGGGCGCAGGGCGATCTCGAAGGCGATGCGACGCACCCGGACCATGTCCGCTTGCGACCCCCACGCGGCGTTGCCGATCGTGATGTCTTCGGCGACCACGGCGAGGGTAGGCAGCAGGCGGAAGGAGAGGCTGCCGCCGATCCGGAAGTCGCGGCCGGTGGTGCGCCGGACCTCGTCGCCGAGCATTGCCGCCAGGCGGGCGGGGGGGAAGGCGGCGGTGAAAGCCAGCCACAAAGCGCCGGCGATCAGGATGGCGCCGGCGGCGAGTCCCGCAGCGATGTGCCAGCGCTTCAGTTTGCCGGCAGGCCGTTTCATGGTGCAACCACCGCTTTCCCCGGACGTTTCCAGACCATTATAGGGAGGCCGCCAAGGTGGTGCTACAGTCGCGGACGAGGAGGTGGTCATGGAGTTCAGGCAACGCAGCGTCCAGTGCGCCGGGCCATCAGGCCTGCACCGGATGTCGTATACGGAATGGGGCGATCCGCGCAATCCGCGTTTACTGGTCTGCGTGCATGCGCTGACCCGCAACGGCCGTGATTTCGATTTCCTGGCGCGCGCGCTGGCCACGCATTATCGCGTCGTCTGTCCCGACGTCGCCGGGCGCGGGCTTAGCGAGCGGCTGAAGGATCCGGCCGGCTACGCGATCCCGACCTACGTCGCCGACATGGTGACGCTGATCGCCCGCCTCGATGTCGAGGTGGTCGACTGGGTCGGCGTCTCGATGGGCGGGCTGATCGGTATCGCGCTGGCGAGCATGGAGGGTTCCCCGGTGCGCCGGCTGGTCCTGAGCGACGTCGGTCCCGAAATCACCAGCGAGTCGATCGCGCGCATCGCCTCTTACGTTGGCACCGATCCGCGCTGGGCCAGCCTGGCCGAGGCCGAGGCCTGCATCCGGGCGGTTAGCGCCCCGTTCGGCGTGCTCGACGACGCCCGCTGGCATCATCTGACCGAGCACGCAGTCATCCGCGACGCCGATGGCAGCTGGCGCTTCCGCTACGATCCGCGCATCGCCGAGCCGTTCAAGGCGGCCTTTGCTGGCGGGCCGATCGACCTGTGGCCGTTCTACGACCGCGTGCGCTGCCCGACGCTGGTGGTGCGCGGCGCCGAATCCGACCTGCTGACGCGGGCGACCTGGGAGCAGATGGGCAGTCGCGGTCCACGCGCGAAACTGGCCGAAATCCCGGGCGTCGGCCATGCGCCGCTGTTCCTTGTCGATGACCAGATCGCGGTCGCCCGCGACTTCCTGCTGGCGCCGTGAAGCACCTCGAGATCGGCGGCCGGCGTCTGGAATACGTCGACCATCCGGGCCATGTCCCCGGTCGGCCGACCATCGTCATGCTGCACGAAGGGCTGGGTTGCGTCGCCATGTGGCGGCATTTCCCGGAGCGGGTTGCCCAGGTCACCGGCTGCCGCACCATCGCCTGGTCGCGTGCCGGCTACGGGCATTCGCAGCCGTATGCCGTGCCACGCACGCCTCGCTACATGCATGACGAGGCGCTCGCGGTGCTGCCCGCTTTGCTTGCCGCGCTCGCCATCGAGCGGCCGTTGCTGTTCGGTCACAGCGACGGCGGCAGCATCGCGCTGCTGTTCGCCGGGGCTTTCCCCGACGTGCCGCTCGGTGCGGTGGTCATGGCACCGCACGAATTCGTCGAGCCGGAGACGCTCGCCGGCATTGCGGCTGCGCGCGCGGCGTGGGGCGCCACCGACCTGCCACAGAAGCTGGCCCGCTACCACGCCGACGCGGAGCGGGTGTTTTTCGACTGGAACGACACCTGGCTGAGTCCCGCCTTCCGCGACTGGAACATCGAGGACAGCCTGCCGGCCATCCGTTGCCCGCTGCTGGCTATCCAGGGCGAGGACGACGAGTACGCGACGATGCGCCAGATCGACGTGATCGGCGAGCGGGTACCGGGTGCCCGACTGCTCAGGTTGCCCGCCTGTGGCCACTCGCCGCACCGCGACCAGCCGGCCGCCATGCTCGCCGCGCTCGATGCCTTCGTGCGTGAACTCGGCGGGGCGCCCACGGCGCGGTGACGCGCCGGCGAAGTTTTGCTAAATTGCCCCATGAACCGGTCATGCCTGCGGGCAGCCGGACCCTCGACTGGCGGCGCTGGCTGGCAAACCCGGCGGCGGCGCGCAACGGAAAGACCTGCCCATGGAAGCTGCCGGATCGCATGACGTCCAGGACCGCCTGGAATTCTCCCGCCGGTTGCAGGCGATCACCAACAAGATCCACGCGACCGAAAATGCCGAGGAAATCATGGTCGACCTGTCGCGCGACATCTGCGACCTGGTCGGCTGCGACCGGCTGACCATCTACATGGTCGGCGAGGACCGGCAGACGCTGCTGTCGAAGGTCAAGACCGGCCTCGACTCGATCCGCCAGATCAAGCTGGCGATCTCCGACCAGAGCATCGCCGGCTACGTCGCGATGACGCGCAAGGGCGTCAATATCTCCGACGTGTACAACGAAGCGGAACTGAAGAGTCTCAGCCCGCAGCTCAGGTTCCTGCGCGAGGTCGACCAGCGCACCGGCTACCGTACCCGCCAGCTGCTCGTCGAGCCGATCATCGATGGCGGCGGCGAACTGGTCGGCGTCCTCCAGTTCATCAACAACCGTGACGGCAGCGCCTTCCCGAAGCAGATCGACGATGCGGCCGACCTCCTCGCGCAGACCCTCGCCGTTGCCCTGACGCAGCGCCAGAAGCCGCGCCAGGCCGTGCGCTCGAAGTACGACGGGCTGGTCACCGACGGCGTGCTCCATGCCGACGAACTCAACCTGGCGCGGCGGGCGGCCCGCCAGAAGGGGCGCGACCTCGAGGAGGTCCTGATCAAGGAATTCCAGGTCAAGCCGGCCGACATCGGCCATACCCTCGCGGGCTTCTTCGGGGTGCCTTACGAAGCGTTCAGACCGGGCTGCATCAAGCCGACCAACCTGCTCAAGAACCTCAAGCGCGACTATGTCGAGGGCAGCCTGTGGCTGCCGGTCGAGGAAAACGCCGAGGGCATCGTCGTGGTGTCACCGGACCCCGAGCGGGTGCGCATGTCGCGCATCGTCGAGAACGTCTTCCCGAAGAGCCATATCCTGCACCGGGTCACCACGGTCCTTGAATTCCGCCAGTATCTCGACCTCTTCTACGGTGCGCTGGCCGACCTGCAGACGGTCGGCGACGTGCTCTCGGAACTCGACGACGAGCCGCTGCCCGAGGGTGCAGCCGCCAGCGACGACCTCAGTGCCGCGGCCGACAACGAGCTGGTGCGCCTGGTCAATACCGTGATCATCGAGGCGCACCGCCAGGGCGCCTCGGACATCCACATCGAGCCGCGGCAGGGGCGCGAGAAAACCATCATCCGCTTCCGCAAGGACGGCATCCTGGCCGTCCATGCCGAGGTGCCGGCCTCCTATCGCAACGCGCTGGTCGCCCGCATCAAGATCATGTGCGACCTCGATATTTCCGAGAAGCGGCGCCCGCAGGACGGCAAGATCAAGTTCAAGAAGTTCGGGCCGCTCGACATCGAGCTGCGCGTCGCCACCATCCCGACCGCCGGCGGCATGGAGGACGTCGTCATGCGCATCCTGGCCGCCGGCGAGCCGATCCCGCTCGACCAGCTCGGGGTCGCGCCGGGCAACCTCAGCCGCCTGAAGGAAGTGATATCGAAGCCCTACGGGCTGTTCTTCGTCTGCGGCCCGACCGGCTCGGGCAAGACGACGACGCTGCACTCCATCCTGCACCACATCAATACCCCGGAGACCAAGATCTGGACGGCCGAGGATCCGGTCGAGATCACCCAGAAGGGCTTGCGCCAGGTGCAAATCAACAAGAAGGCCGGGCTCGATTTCGCCACCATCATGCGCGCCTTCCTGCGCGCCGACCCGGACGTGATCATGGTCGGCGAAATGCGCGACCGCGAGACCGTGGCCATCGGCATCGAGGCGTCACTGACCGGCCACCTGGTCTTCGCGACCCTGCACACCAACAGCGCGCCGGAGTCGATTAACCGCCTGCTCGACATGGGCATGGACCCCTTCAACTTCGCCGATGCGCTGCTCGGCATCCTCGCCCAGCGCCTCGCCCGCCGGCTGTGCAAGTCGTGCAAGGAGGCGTACAGCCCGGACGACGCGGAAATCCGCCACCTGATCGGCGAATACAGCGAGGAACTCGGCGAGACGCCGATTTGGAAGAAGGATCCGGCGGCCGCGGGGACGGCCCTGTTTGCCGAGTGGCAGAAAAACTATGCGAAGGACGGAAAATTTACGCTGTACCGGGCCAAGGGCTGCGAGGCCTGCGGCGATACCGGCTATAAGGGGCGGGTCGGCCTGCATGAGCTGCTGGTCGGCAGCGATGCGCTGAAAAAGCAGATCCAGGAGCATGCGCGCGTCGCCGAACTGCTCGCCACGGCGCTGGCCGAGGGCATGCACACGCTGAAGATGGACGGCATCGAGAAAGTGCTGGCCGGCGTCACCGACATGAAGCAGGTGCGCGCCGTCTGCATCAAGTAAGGAGGTCAGGCCGGCAGGCGGGCCAGCGGATCCTGCCGGTAATAGGTGCGCAGCAGGTCGTAGAGCGCCGGGTAGTCGCCGGCGACGACGGCCGGCGTCTCGAAGAAGTGCTCCGAGACGACCGCGAAGAATTCGGCCGCATCGTCGCTGGCGTATGGGTCGATGACGGTGTCCTCGCCGGCGTCGACGCGCCGGCAGAAATCCTCCCAGGCCGGGAGGAAGGCGGCATCCCACGATTCCGGCGTCAGGCCGGAATGCAGCGCCGGCATGCCGTCGGCCTCGCCGTTGAGCATGTCGAGCTTGTGCGCGAACTCGTGGATGACCACGTTATAGCCGTCGCCGGCCATCTGGGCGTCGTGCCAGGAGACGATGACCGGGCCGCCTTCCCAGGCTTCCCCCGAGAGCACGTCGTCGTATTCGTGCACGACGCCATCCGTGTCCTCGATGCGCCGCGCAACGACGAATTCATCCGGGTAGACGACGATGCCGATCCAGTCGCGATAGGCCGACAATCCGAGGTTGAGGACAGGCAGGCAAGCCTGCGCGGCGATGGCGGCGCACATCGCGTCGGTCAGGACGAGGCCGCGGGCACCGCTGAATTCCTTCTCGGCGAGGAAATCCTCGGCCAGCGTTTTCAGGCGTTTTTTGTCGTCGACCGCGAGCGCCGCGAGGAAGGGCAGTGAATCCAGCGTCGCTGCCCACAGTGCGTCCGGGATAGCGCTGCGGCGGCGCCGGCCGAGCCAGGCGAAGAGGCCCACTACTTCCTCATGGTCAGGGCAATGCCGGTGAAGATCAGCGCGATGCCGACGGCGTGGTACCCGTGCGGAATCTCGGCGAGGAAGATGGCCGACAGCAGCGTGCCGAACACCGGCATCAGGTGGATGAACAGGCTGGCCTTGTTGGGGCCGACCTCGGCGACGCCGCGGTTGTAGAAGATGTAGCCGACGAAGCTCGGGAAGATGCCGACATAGGCGAGCGAGGCGAGCGAGCCCCAGTTGACGTTGATGTGCCGGCCCTGGCTCAGCTCCCAGGCATAGGCCGGGGCCAGGAAGGCGACGCCGACCGCGGTCATCGCGCCGAGCATCAGCATCGGGTGCACCCCGGCCGGGCGCCAGGCGAGGCCGACGGTGTAGATCGCCCAGACGAGGACGGCGCCCAGCATCCACAGGTCGCCGCGGTTGAGGTCGAGTCCGGCCAGCACGCCCGGGTCGCCGCGCGCGACGATGGTCAGCGCGCCGGCCAGCGAGATGAAGACGCCGATCGCCTCCGGCCGGCGCAGGCGCTTGCCGAGGAAGGCCCAGGAGATTGCGATGGTGGCGACCGGGATGAAGGAATTGAGCAGCACGGCATTGGTCGCCGAGGTGTGCTGCAGCGCGATGTAGGCAAAAGTGTTGTAGCAGCCGACGCCGAGGATGCCGAGCGCGACCACGGGTTTCCAGCCGGCCCGCAGTTGCGGCCACTGCGAACGCAGGTGGGGCAGCGCCAGCGGCAGGACAAGCAGGAAGGCGATCGCCCAGCGCCAGAAGGCGAGCGCCAGCGGCGGCACGTCGGCGCGGATGCCGCGGCCGAGCACCATGTTGCCCGACCAGAAGAGCACGGTCAGGGTGAGCAGCAGGTAGGGGTTGGTGAAGGCGGAACGGTGCTTGTCAGTCATGGCGCGGATTATGCCCTACCCGGTGCCGGCGCTCCCCGGCGCTATAATTCCGCCATGGTTTCGGTTGTCCATTCCGTCGCCGCGCAGAGCGACCTCGACAAATTCTTCGCAACGCTTGCGGTCGGACTCGAGGAAGCGGACACGGCGCGTCTCAACGACGCCGTTGCGTATGCGTGGGAAGCCTACGGCGAAGCGGTGCTCGGCAGCGGCGAGCGGATCTGGTCGCACGCGCTGGGCATGGCCGTCATCATCGCCGGCCTCAAGCTCGACGCCGATTCGCGCATCGCGGCGCTGCTGTTCGCGATTCCGGCGCACGACGAGCATGGCGTCGAGCGGATCGAGGCGCGCTTCGGCCCGGCCGTCGCCCATCTGGTAGCCGGCATTTCACGGCTCAACCGGCTGCGGCCGATCACCAAGGGCTTCGTCGCCGCCGACCTCGAAGGCGGCGAGGTCGATCCGGCGGAGATGCGGGCCCAGGTCGAAGTCCTGCGCAAGATGCTGCTGGCCATGGTCGAGGACATCCGCGTCGTGCTGCTGCGCCTTGCTTCGCGCACGCAGACGCTGCGCTACTACGCGGCCAGTCCGGACGACCTGCGCGTGCAGGTGGCGCGCGAGACGCTCGAGCTCTATTCGCCGCTGGCCAACCGGCTCGGTGTCTGGGAACTCAAGTGGGAACTGGAGGACCTTTCCTTCCGCTTCCTGCATCCCGACATCTACAAGAAGATCGCCGGCCTGCTCGACGAGAAGCGCAGCGAGCGCGAGGCCTTCATCGCCGACGCCGTTGCCCGCGTGCGTGCCGAGCTGGCGGCGGCCGGGGTCGTCAAGGCGGAGATCTACGGCCGCCCGAAGCACATCTACAGCATCTGGAACAAGATGCGCAAGAAGGGCGTCGAGTTCTCCGAGGTCTACGACGTGCGCGCCCTGCGCATCATCGTCGACGACCTCAAGGACTGCTACACCGCGCTCGGCATCGTGCACAACCTGTGGCTGCCGATCTCCAAGGAATTCGACGACTACATCTCGAATCCCAAGGGCAACTACTACCGTTCGCTGCACACCGCGGTGCGCTGTCCGGACGGGCGCAGCCTCGAGATCCAGATACGCACGCAGGACATGCACCGCCACGCCGAACTCGGCGTCGCCGCGCACTGGCGCTACAAGGAAGGCAGCAAGCGCAGCGCCGAGGACGACTACGACGAGAAGATCGCCTGGCTGCGCCAGCTGCTGACCTGGAAGGACGAAGTCGCCGACAGTTCAGACTGGATCAACCATTACAAGCAGGCGGCGCTCGACGAAACCATCTACGTGATCACGCCGCAGGGACGGGTGGTCGACCTGCCGCACGGGTCGACGCCGGTCGATTTCGCCTACCGGGTGCATACCGACCTCGGCCACCGCTGTCGCGGCGCCAAGGTCAACGGCCAGCTGGTGCCGCTCAATACCCCGCTCGAGACCGGGCAGCGGGTCGAGGTCGTCACCGCGAAGCACGGCGGTCCCTCGCGCGACTGGCTCAATCCGGTGCTCGGCTACATCCACACCAAGAGCGCGCGCACCAAGGTGCGCTCCTGGTTCGCCAACCTGGCACTCGAGGAGACGCTGGCCGAGGGCCGTGCCATTGTCGGCAAGGAACTGCAGCGCCTCGGCCAGACGGGAGCCAGTCTCGACGACCTGGCGCACAAGGCCGGATTCACGCGCGCCGACGACCTCTACCTGGCGGCCGGGCGCGGCGAGCTCAACCTGCGCCAGTTCCAGGCCGTCGCGCGCGGCGGCGATGCCGCCGAGGAAGCGCTGCCGCCCGACACGGTGACGGCGCGGCCGCGCAAGCCGGTCGAAGGCAACCAGGGCATCCTGATCGTCGGCGTCGACAAGCTGCTCACCCAGCTCGCGCGCTGCTGCAAGCCGGCGCCGCCGGACGAGATCCAGGGCTTCGTCACACGCGGCAAGGGGGTGTCGATCCATCGCCTCGACTGCCCCAATTTCGCCAACCTCGCCGCGCTGCATCCCGAGCGCGTCATCGAGTGCGACTGGGGGCAGCAGACGACCGGCGTCTTCGCCGCCGACATCGTCGTCGACGCGCACGACCGCCAGGGGCTGCTGCGCGACATCTCGGAGATCTTCGCCCGCGAGAAGCTCAACGTCATCGGCGTCAATACGCAGTCAAAGCAGGGCAAGGCGCACATGGGCTTTACCGTCGAGATCGGCAACCTGCAGCAGTTGCAGCGCACGCTTGCGCTGATCCACGACGTCGAGGGCGTCGTCGCCGTGCGCCGGGCCTAGGAGAACGTCATGAAGGGAAATTTTGCGGCGATCGTGCTGATCGTCATTGGTGCCGTGGCACTCGCCGTGAATCTCGACCTGTTCGAGGTCGACCTGATCGCGCTATTGCGCAAGTGGTGGCCGCTTGCCCTGATCGGTATCGGCCTCGCGCTCTTCTTCACCCCGGGTGACCGGCAGCGGTCCGGGTAGCGATCTTTCGCGCACGGCGCGGCGTGCTCAGGGAGTGAATGCGGTCAACTCGCGGAACAGCTCGACCATCGGCTGCTGGTTGACGTTGATCAGACCATGGCCCGGGCTGTCGACGTCCGCGATCAGCACGATGATCAGCGAGAACGAGACGGCGACGGCCACCATGACCGGCGTGCGTACCGTGCCTGCCACGCCCCCGTGGTAACCCATCGATGCCAGCGACAGGATCAGCATCAGATAGAGTGTCGCCCAGAAGGCGCCAGGAATCCGGCTGCGCTCGCGGACCATTTCGCGCTCGTCGCGGGCGGCTACCACCTTGCTGACCGAATCGAGAAAGACGTCGTAGCCGCCCGGACTGGCGGTTCCGGCAATCGCGGCCTGGCCCCACAGGCGGCTCAAGAGCGCATTGGCGGAGGCTGGCGAGCGGGCCTGATCCAGGCCAACCCAGTGCAGGCGGTCCTCGACATAGTTGCGCAGGATCTTGCGCACTTCGTCGCGTTGGGCGGCTGGCAACACGCCGGCCTGCTGGTGGCAGATCCGGATTGCGCTGACTTCCTGGAAGAGAGCCAATTTTCGGGCATGGAAGGCGTCGGAGGCCATGTCGAAGGTGAAGGCGAGGACGAAGGCGAGAAGTCCGAGCGTGGCACCGACCATCGCGCCAACTGGTGCCTCCTTTTCACGTTGATCTTCGGCCGCGGCGCGAGCCTGCTTGTTGCGTGCCCACCGGTAGCCAACTTCGACGGAGAGCAGGGAGAGTGCCAGTGTGCCGATGAAGACGAAGAGAATCGGAATGGAAGCGAAGGTCAGAGATTCGTGCATGGGGAAGGCGGCGTTTGCGAGGCGAATTGCGTTGAACGGGGAACGACTCTAGCGGCGGCCGGCGACCGGAATGGTCAGAACCGGTACAGCGGCGGCGGTGGAATCGGAAAGCTGGGCGCCGACCAGCAACTGCAGCAGCGAAAACCACTGCTTCCCGGCTTCGTCCTCGTTGTCGATGAAATACCAGCGGTCGCGATAGCGCGCTGCAACGCGGCTTGCGGCCGGAGCGGCATCGGCGGAACGGATGCGCAGCCCGCCGGCCGCAGGTCCGGCAGGCTGCATGCGTGTCGCCCCGCGTTCGTCGGGCCCGATCTCGGCGCTTGCCGCGGCAATTCGCAGCAGTGAAAAGAGGGAGCGGGTTTCGAGCGAGACGGTATTGGGCGCGGGCGACCCGACCGAGAGCTGGACCGGGATGACGACATCGTCCCCGCTACGGCGGGGCTGCGCTACGCCGAGCAGGTCGAGCAGGCGCGCTACCTCGCGCGTTTTGGCCGGGGTGTAGCTGTGCAGGACGATCATCCTTCCCTTGCCGTCTTCGCCCGAACGCGCCCAGTACAGCATGCCGTGCCGTTGCAGCGACGTGGCGAGTCCGACGATCTCGTCGAAGCGCGGGTCGACGGCGAGGACTTGCGGATCGGGGAAGGCGGGGTTGTGGAGGTTGTTGACCCGGCCGACGATCATGTACCAGGCCAGCGTCGGGTCATGCGTTCCGCCCAGCAGAAGGATCGCCCGGTCCAGCGTGATTTCCGAGGAAAACATCCGCAACAGGGCGTCACCGCCGACCGGCACGTAGGACAGGGTCGGGTTCTGCTCGGTGGCGATCGTGCCGGCGAACGGCACGAGGTTGCCGGCGAAATTGCCGCTTGGGCCGACGCCGGCGTTGACCGATCCGCTCGCCGAAAGCGAAACGTTGGCGGTAACGGATGAAACGGACAGAAAGCCGATGCTGTCCCCGAAACGCAGGCGGATGATGTTTTGCAACAGTTGCTCGTCACTGGTGGCGAGAATCGCGTCGTTGTAAGCCGGCCGTCCGGCACGGAGGACTTCCGGACCCAGCGTCGCGCAACCGCCGCCTAGAAGGATGGCACAGGCTGCAGCAAGCAGCCCGCGCTTGGCCGGCGCGTATCCCGTGGATGTGTGCCGATGGGTCGGATTATGCATAGTCGGTTGTTGGCGCGAAATTGGGTGATTTGGCGGCGCCCAATTTTCTGGCAGCCCCGGGCAGGTGCTCATTATGACAAAACGCCCCCGGTTTCAGCGGGAATTCAACGCTTGCCGCGGCCCCTGCCCCGCCATTGCTAGCGGCTGTTCGAGACGTCGGAAGGGGCGATGTGTTGCGCCGGGCCCGGCTGCTCGTCGGTTGCCGGAGACGAGCGCGGTGCGCCCATTGCCAGGGTGTCGATCAGCGTGAACAGCCGCTGGTAGAAGGCCGGGTCGCCGACTGTTTCCTCGCCGACCTTGACCAGCGAGCCCTTGTCGGTGGGCAGCGGCAGCGAGATGGAGCCAAAGCCGGCCACCGAGACGCCGGTGCTGGTTCCGGTCGATTTCAGCTCGTAGCGGGTCTGCAGGGCGCTCGCGTAGACCGTCGTCCCGGCGCGGTTGCCGATGCACACGAGCGTGATCTTCAACTGCATCATCTGGTCCGGCTGCGGCTGGAAGAACTTGTTGCCGCGCATCGTCGCGCTGGCCGGCGACTCGACCTCGTAGCCCTGGCTGAGCAGGGCACGGCGGCCGACATCGCAGGATTCGGCGGGCGCCAGGTCGCTGTGCGTGTAGAAGGGCGAATCGCTGGCGAAGGTCTCGGCGCGCCAGGCCGGCGGCGGCGCCGAGGCACAGCCGGCGAGAAGGAAGGCGGCCAGGAGGAGAGCGGGGCGGAAGTCAGGCATCGGAAATCGGGTCGGCGGCGGCACCGGATCGGGGCGCAGCACAGGCGCCATTTTCGGCCACCCCGGGCCGTCGACCGTAACAGCCTGTAACTTCGGTCAGCCGCCCAGCGTCGCCATCAGTTCGCCCTGTGCGCTGTGTGCCTTGGCGCGGGTCGAACGCCGGCGCTGGTAGATGCCGTCGCCGTTCATGTCCCAGCACTGCTGGTTGTCGGCCAGGTAGAACTTGAGGCCCTCGGTGATGACGCGCTTCTTCAGCTTGGGGTCGAGGATCGGGAAGGCGAGTTCGATGCGCCGGTAGAAATTGCGCTCCATCCAGTCGGCGCTCGACAGGTAGACGGTTTCGGCGCCGCCGTCATAGAAATAGAAGACGCGATGGTGCTCGAGCAGACGACCGATGATCGAGCGCACGCGGATGTTGTCCGAGAGTCCGGGAACGCCGGGGCGCAGCGCGCAGACGCCGCGCACGATGAGGTCGACCTGTACGCCGGCCTGCGAGGCTTCGTAGAGCGCGTGGATGGTTTCCGGCTCGAGCAGGGAATTCATCTTGGCGACCACCATCGCCTTCCTGCCGGCCCGCGCGGCCTCCGCCTCGCGGCGGATGGCAGCGACGATGTTCGGCTGCAGCGAGAAAGGCGCCTGCCACAGGTGGGTCAGCGTGCGTGCCTTGCCCAGCCCGGTCAGCTGCTTGAAGACTTCGGCGACGTCGTGGGTGACTTCCTCGTTGGCGGTCATCAGCCCGAAGTCGGAGTAGAGGCGGGCGGTGCGCGGATGGTAGTTGCCGGTGCCGAGGTGGGCGTAGCGCTTGAGCCCGCCTTCCTCGCGGCGCACGATGAGCAGCGCCTTGGCGTGCGTCTTGTAGCCGACGACGCCATAGACGACGTGGGCGCCGACCTCCTCGAGCTTGGTTGCCCAGCCGATGTTGGCTTCCTCGTCGAAGCGCGCCATCAGCTCGACGACGACAGTGACTTCCTTGCCGTTCTGGGCGGCGCGCAGCAGCGACTGCATCAGCACGGAATCCGTGCCCGTGCGGTAGACCGTCATCTTGATCGCCACGACCTGCGGGTCGGTCGCTGCCTGGTTGAGCAGGTCGATGACCGGCGCGAACGACTGGTAGGGATGGTGGAGGAGGATGTCCTGCCGGCGGATGCTGTCGAAAATGGTGGTCCCCTTGAGTCCCTTGGGCATGCCGGGGGTGAAGGGCGGGAATTTCATTTCCGGCCGATCGACCGAGTCGGGAATCTGCATCAGGCGCGCCAGGTTGACCGGTCCCTCGACGCGGTAGAGGTCGGGCTTGCCGAGGCCGAACTGCTCGAGGAGGAAGTCGGTCATCGCCGGCGAGCAGTTTTCGGCGACCTCGAGGCGCACGGCATCGCCGAAGTGGCGGTGCGGCAGTTCGCCCTGCAGCTTGAGGCGCAGGTTGGTCACTTCTTCCTCATCGACGAACAGGTCGGAATTGCGCGTGACGCGGAATTGGTAGCAGCCGAGCACCGTCATGCCGGTGAACAGTTCGCCGACGAATTCGTGCAGGATCGATGACAGGAAAACGAAGCCGTATTCGCAGCCGGCGAGTGCCTCGGGCAGGCGGATGACGCGCGGCAGGACACGCGGTGCCTGGACGATGGCCGCATTGGAGCTGCGCCCGAAGGCATCCTTGCCATCCAGCTCGATGGCGAAATTGAGGCTCTTGTTGAGCACGCGCGGGAAGGGATGTGAGGGATCGAGCCCGATCGGCGTCAGCACCGGCACCATCTCGCGGATGAAGTACTGGCGGATCCATTCGCGCTGTTCGTCGGTCCACGTGGAACGGCGCAGGAAGCGGATGCCTTCGGCGGCCAGCGCGGGCAGGATGACGGCGTTGAGGTGGCGGTACTGCTCGGCGACGATGGCGTGGCCTTCCGCCGAGACCAGGCGGAAGGTTTCCTGTGCCGTCTTGCCGTCGGTGGTGACGACCGGCGCCTTGGCGCGGATCTGTTCCTTGAGCCCGGAGACGCGGATCTCGAAGAATTCGTCGAGGTTGCTCGAGACGATGCAGAGGAAGCGCAGCCGCTCGAGCAGCGGCATTTTCTCGTCCTGGGCCTGGGCGAGGACGCGGCGGTTGAAGGCGAGGATGCCCAGCTCGCGGTTCAGGTAGTCTTCCGCCGGATAATGCGGTCGATTGGCATGACGGGTCATTGCGCAGTCTCCTCTTTTCGTTGAAGTATAAGCGCCAAGCCCGTCATTTTGTTGCGTTTGTATTACGGCAAGATGACAGGCGGGAAGGCGGTTTCGCCCGCCTTCCCGCCACTCACGGACGGAAATGGTCGGTGAGCCCGGCGAATACCGCGTGGTCGCCGGCGTGGCGGCGGATGGCGAGGACATCCTCCAGTTTGTCGACCTGGCGGATCATCTGCGCCAGCCGGCCGTCCTCGTTGACCAGCAGCCAGATGCGGCTTTGCCGGCCGTCTCCGACCGGCAGGCAGAGGATGCCCTCGACGTTGCAGGCGCGCCGGGCGAAGAGCCCGACGATATGCGACATCACACCGGGATGGTTGTTGACGTCGATCTCCAGCACGGCACGCAGTGCCTTAAGTTCGTTGCGGCTAACGGCGTTCATCTCAGGCTCCGATCATGTCGCGGTTGGCGGCGCCCGGAGGCACCATGGGATAGACCTTCTCCCCGGCATCGATGCTGGCGTGGATCAGGCAGGGGCCTGGTCGCGCGATGGCTTCAACCAGGGCCGCGCAGGGATTGGCGGCTGCATCGAGGTCGACCGCGGCGATGCCGAGCGCCTGCGCAGCCTTGCAGAAATCGGGCAGGGCGCGGAACTGCGAGGCGAACAGCCGTTCGCCGTAGAACAGTGTCTGCTGCTGGTGGACCAGCCCGAGGACGGCGTTGTTCATGAGCACGATCTTGATGTTCACGTTTTCCTCGCCGGCGGTGACCAGTTCCTGCAGGTTCATCAGGATCGACCCGTCGCCGGTGAAGCAGACCACGGTGCGCTGCGGTGCGGCCAGCGCGGCGCCGATCGCCGCCGGCACGCCGAAGCCCATCGTCCCGAGGCCGCCGGAGGTGAGCCACTGGCGGGGGCGGCGCAGCGGGTAGGCCTGCGCCACCCACATCTGGTGCTGGCCGACGTCGGTGGCGATGACGGCGTCGTCGTCGAGGCAGGCGGCGACCGTGCGGATCAGCCCGAAATGCGAGCGCGGATCGTCGAGTCCGGGGAGTGCCTGCGGAAATTCGCGCTTGAGCTGGTCGATGCGCTCGACCCAGGCGCTGCGGGGATTCCGGGCGACCAGCGGGAGCAGTCGTGCGAGCGCCTCCCCGACATCGGCGGTGATCCCGACGTGAGCGGTCTTGATCTTGTCGAGTTCGGCCGGATCGATGTCGATATGCACGATCTTCGCCTGCGGGCAGAAGGCCGCGACCTTGCCGGTGGCGCGGTCGTCGAAACGGGCGCCGAGGGCAATCAGCAGGTCGCACTCGTCGAGCGCGAGATTGCAGTAGCGGGCACCGTGCATGCCGAGCATGCCGAGCGACAGCGGGTGGTCGACCGGCATTGCCCCGAGTGCCATCAGCGTCATCACGGTCGGCAGATTGGCCTTCTCGGCGAGGTCGACCGCGGCTGCCGCCGCCCCCGAGTGGATGACGCCACCGCCGAGGTAGAGCAGGGGGCGGCGGGCGGCATTGATCAGCGAGGCGGCCGCGGCGAGGTCGTCTCCGGGCGCCGGAGGGGGCAGTTGGCGCCCGCCCGGCGCCGGCCAGGCGGCGACTTCGATCGCCTGGTTCTGGACGTCCTTCGGGATGTCGATAAGGACCGGACCTGGGCGGCCGGAAGCGGCGATGGCGAAGGCGCGCGGGATCACCTCGAGCAGTTCCTCGGCCGATGAAACGAGGAAGTTGTGCTTCGTGATCGGCACGGTCAGCCCGTAGGTGTCGACCTCCTGGAAGGCGTCGGTGCCGATCATTGCCTTCGGCACCTGCCCGGTGATGGCGACCAGCGGGATGGAGTCGAGCTTGGCATCGGCAATCGCGGTCAGCAGGTTGGTCGCCCCCGGGCCCGAAGAGGCCAGACAGACGGCGACCTCCCCGCTTGCCCGCGCCATGCCCTGGGCGATGAAACCGGCGCCCTGCTCGTGGCGGGCAAGTACGTGGCGGATCGTCGTCGACTGCGCGAGGGCATCGTAGATCGGCAGGATGGCACCGCCGGGATAGCCGGTGACCAGGCCGATGCCCTGGCGTTCGAGCAGGCGCACGGTGATCCGGGCGCCGGTGAGTGTTTCGGTCATGGAAGTCTCCTTGGGGGTTGGTGGCTTCCGGCGGGGACCAAAAGCAAAACCCCCGCCGGTGGCGCCGGCGGGGGTCGGGATAATCTGCGTTGTTTCTGCCTACCCGGTCCGCGACGGCGCGTGCGCGACGACGATGCCTACGACTGCACGCAGGACGACCGGTTTCGCGCCGGAGGCGGACAGGAAGCGGAGGTTGCGGGCAGCGATCATGGCGGGGAATGGCAGGGTGAGAAACAACGTGGAGCGACTATCCGCGAACATCGGGAAAATATCAACACCGGCAGCAACAGGGTTATTCCCGCGGCTGGCGACCCGCCCGGGATCAGTTCTCCGCGGCCCGGATGCGCTTGCGCCAGGCGGCCGGCGGCTCGCCTTCCCATTGCACGAAGGCGCGCGTGAACGCCGTCGGCCCGGAGTAGCCGAGCAGGGAAGCGATCGTCGGAACCGTACAGCGGGTGTCGCGCAGCAACTGGCAAGCGAGCGTGTGGCGCGCCGACTGCTGCAGTTCGCGGAAACTCGTGCCGGCGTCCCGGAGGCGCCGGTTCAGGGTGCGCGGGTGCAGAGCGAATTCGTCGGCGAGTGCGGCGAGCGAACAGCGGCGCGTCTCGAGCAGGCGGACCAGGGCCTTGCGCATGCGCTCCACCAGGTCCGCTTCGGTGTAGCGGCGCATTTCGTCGATGTGCTGGCGGAAATGGCTGTGCAGGACGGGATCCGCCAGCCGTGTCGCGGCATCCAGCCAGTCGCTGGAGAACACCACGGCATTGTGCTCGGCGTCGAAATGCAGGTGGCACTGGAAGAACCGGCGGTAGGGTTCGATGTTGTCCGGACGCGGCCGCCGGAAGCGCACCTCGAGCGGCACCCAATTGCTCCCGCAGAGGCCGCGCAGCAGGTTCCAGCCTACCGCCAGCGCGGTATCATAGATGATCTCGCTCCCGGCGACGCCCGGTACCTCGATGGCATAGCCGAGCAACGCGGCCTTGCCGGCGATCTCGAGATAGGGAGCTGCGCCGCGGTCGTGCAGGTCGAGGTTGGCGACCATTGCCGCAAGGGCGGTCCGTACATCGGGCGCGCTGGCCATCAGGAAGCCGACGGCCCCGAGGGTGGACGCATCCGCCCGCTGGCCGAGCAGGACGCCAAGGTGGGGGCAGGCAGTCGCCCGGACCGCGTCGACCAGCAGCGCGCCGATGGCGGTGAAGGCAAGCGGCCGATCATGATCGGCAAACGCCGCTTCATCCAGCCCGTGCGCTGCCAGCAGCGGCCGCGGCGCGACCCCGTACTCGCGCAGGATGGCCGGCAGCGGGGCGATCGGTGCGAGGCGGATGGCGCCGGCACGCGGCGGCGCGTGCCAGTGTCCGGCGCGGGGGATATCGATGGCGGGCAAGAGGATCGGTTGTCGCAAAATGTCAGCAAGCTGTCGCGAAATGATAAACAAGCCAGGTGGCCCGCGTCTATAAACTTGACATAGTTTGCCGGCCGGGTCTGTCACGGACCTGACCGGCCGGCGCCCCAGCATTGCAGATACCAAGGAGATGACATGAGAGGAAGGGTAAGCTTCATGGCGCGTTCCGCGCGCGCCGGATGCGCAGCGCTGTTTCTGGGCATGACCGGAGCGGTGTTCGCGCAGGGTGCGGCGGTGGCGATTGCCCCGGAAGCGACGGCTGTCCTGAAGCGGATGACGGACTACATCGGCGGTCTGAGCCAGTTCTCCGCGAGCACGCGCAATACGCTCGAAGTCGTCACGCTGGAGGGCGAGAAGCTGCAGTTCGACGCTGCCGCTGAAGTCGCCGTGCAGCGCCCCAACCGCTTGCGCGCCGTGCGCAACGGCGATCAGCAGGCACAGACGCTCTATTACGACGGGGCCACCCTGACGCTGGTCGACCGCAGCGGCGGCAAGGAACGCTACGCCTCGCTGCCGGCGCCGGCCACCATCGAGGGCGCGCTCGATCTGGCGCGCGCCCAGTTCGATCTCGAGGCACCGGGTGGTGACCTGCTGTATCGCGATGCCTACGCCCTCCTGATGGAAGATGTCGTGGCCGCACGCTATGTCGGTACGACGCTGGTCGATGGCGTGCGCTGCCATCACCTGGCATTCCGGGGCACGCAGACCGACTGGCAGCTCTGGGTGGCCGACGGGGCACAGCCCTATCCGCGCAAGATGGTCATTACCTCGAAGTGGATGACCGGCGCGCCGCAATTCACCATGATGGCCAGCGACTGGAATGCCCAGGCGAAGCTGCCGGCCGAACGTTTCACCTACAGCCCCGGCAAGGGTGCCGAGCGAGTTGGCATCGTCCGTCCGGCAGTGAAGAACGACAAGGAGGGAACGCGATGAAGACAGCAATCAAATCGGTGCTGCTGGCGAGCGCCGGCACGGTGCTGTGGGGAGCCGGGATCAGCGGTGGCGGTGTGCCACAGGTCACCTTCGTGGCTGAAGCGCAGGCGATCATCGGCCGGCCGCTGACGCCGATGAGCTATGCGGGTGTCGCCCGGCGGACTACCCGCCGCGTCGTCGCCTACGATACAGCGGCGGTGGCTACGACGGCCGCTGTCGCCACCACGGCGGCAGTTGCCACGACGGCGGCGGTCGCCGCCAGCGCTCCGGCCTACCCCTATCCGCAACCGTATTATGCGCCGCCGCCGCCACCGGCGCAGGGGGTTCCGGTCGGTACCGTCGTCGCCAGCCTGCCGCCCGGCTGTACACCAGTCAATATCAACGGGGTCGATTACCAGCTTTGCAACGGCACCTATTACCGAGCCGGCTTTTCCGGCCCGAATGTCGTCTATGTCGTCGAGCGCCCCTGAGCTTGCGGGCGCGGAACCGGTAACCACGCAATTCGAGAAGGAGAAGCAATGAAGAAGGCGATTTCCATGCTGGCGCTGGCCGGAGCTGCTGCAATGACGCCGGGGCTCGCTGCCGCGCAGGCCACGCCCGGGGACGGCTGGTCGTTCTCGGTGATGCCGTACCTCTGGCTGCCGGCGGTCAATGGTGACCTCAATTACGCGAAGCCGGGTGCCGGTGGCAGCAGTCCCAACGTCAGCGTCGATGCCGAGAAGATCCTCGACGCGCTCGACTTTGCCGGCATGCTCAGCGGCATAGTGCAGAAGGGCCGCTGGCTCGTCGCTACCGACTTGATCTACCTGAAGCTGTCCGGCGACCAAAGCCAGGTCAAGAGCTTCGACGTCAATCCCGGCAGCGGCCCGATCAACGTATCGACCTCCGCGGTCAGCGCCGGCGCCAACGTCAAGCTGGACGGGACGGTCTGGTCGCTGGCCGGCGGCTACGCGCTGGTCATGGACCCGAAGGCGAAGCTCAATGTGCTCGCCGGCTTCCGCTACCTCGGCCTCGAAGCCAAAACCGACTGGAACCTGTCGGCTACCGTCACCGGTACCGGGCCGCTCGGCAACAGCGTCACTGTCGGGCGTACCGGCACCATTCGCCAGAAGGAAAACATCTGGACGGCGATCGTCGGCCTGCAGGGGCGCGTGCATTTCGGCGACAGCCCGTGGTTCGCCAACGGCTACGTCGACGTGGGCAGCGGATCGTCAGCGTTCACCTGGCAGGGCGTCGCCGGCATCGGTTATGCGTTCAAGTGGGGCGATGTCCTGCTCGACTATCGCTACCTGTACTACAGCCAGGACAGCGACAAGCTGGTGGATAACCTCAGTTTCGGCGGCCCGGCGCTCGGGCTCAACTTCCGGTTCTGACCCAGCGTCCATCCTCAACGCGGCGACATGATCGCAGGTGAATAAATGAACATGAAATACGGCAAGGTGGTTTCCTGGCTGGTGGCGCTGTTGACCGCAACAGCCGTTTCCGGACCGGCGTTGGCGCAACAGGTGACCGGTACGCTCGGATCCCCCAGCGCGACGACGACGCTCAGCAACAAGCAGCTACCGGCGCCCGACCCCAGGTTCGGTGGCGTCATCAAGGACGGTGCACTGCAGTCGAAGGCCTGGTGGGCACCGCGGGTCGTGCCACCGAAGGAGGCGCCGAACGTACTGCTCATCATCACCGACGATGCCGGATTCGGCGTCCCGAGCACCTTCGGCGGCGTCATCCCGACGCCGACCATGGACCGGATCGCCAGCGAAGGCCTGCGCTACAACCGCGTCTTCTCGACGGCCCTGTGCTCGCCGACCCGAGCTGCCCTGATCACCGGGCGCAACCACCATTCTGCCGGCTTCGGCGTGATCTCCGAGCAATCCACCGGGTTCCCCGGCTACAACAGCGTCATTGCCAAGGACAAGGCCACCATCGGCCGCATCCTCAAGGAGAACGGCTATTCGACCGCGTGGTTCGGCAAGGACCACAACGTTCCTGCCTTCGAGGCCAGCCAGGCCGGTCCCTTCGACCGCTGGCCGACCGGCATGGGCTTCGAGTATTTCTACGGCTTCATCGGCGGCGATGCCAACCAGTGGCAGCCCAACCTGTTCCGCAACACGACGCAGATCTATCCGTTCAAGGGCCAGGAGGGGCAATGGAACCTGGTGACGGCAATGGCCGACGACGCGATCGACTACATGTCGCGCATGCATCAGATCAACCCGTCGAAGCCGGTGTTCATCAAGTACGCGCCCGGGGCGACACATGCGCCGCACCACCCGACCAAGGAATGGGTCGACAAGATCCGCGCGCTCAAGCTCTTCGACGACGGCTACGAGAAGTTGCGCGAACGGATCTTCGAGAACCAGAAGAAACTTGGCGTCGTGCCCGCCGACATCAAGCTGTCGCCGTGGCCAAATGAAATGCTCAAGCCGTGGGACCAGCTGACGGCCGACGAGAAGAAGCTGTTCATCCGCCAGGTCGAAGTGTTCGCTGCTTACGCAGCCTACAACGACTACGAGATCGGCCGCGTCGTCCAGCATTTCCAGGACCTCGGCAAGCTCGACAATACGCTGATCATCTACATCAACGGCGACAACGGCACGAGCGCCGAGGGTGGGCCGCTCGGCACGCCGAACGAAGTGGCCTTCTTCAACGGCATCAATGCGCTGCCCGCCGAGGTGCAGATGAAGTGGTACGACGTCTGGGGCACCGAACAGACCTACAACCACATGTCCGCCGGCTGGTCGTGGGCCTTCGATACGCCATTCGACTGGTTCAAGCAGAGCGCCAACCGCCTGGGTGGCATCAACCAGAACATGGTGGTGTCGTGGCCGGCCCGCATCAAGGACAAGGGGGCCTTGCGCGAGCAGTTCATTCACGTGATCGACGTCGTGCCGACCATCCTCGAGGCGGCCGGGCTCAAGGCACCGGAAATGGTGGATGGCATCAAGCAGGCGCCGATCGAGGGCACCAGCTTCGCCTATACCTTCGATGCCCGCAACGCCAAGGTGCCGTCACGCCACAAGACACAGTACTTCGAGATGATGGGCCAATGGGCGCTTTACGACGACGGCTGGCTGCTCAGCACCAAGGCCGGACGGGCGCCCTGGGAGGCCTTCGGCCCGGCCAATCCGGATCCGCTCAACAACCACGTGTTCCAGCTCTACAACCTGAACCAGAGCTGGAACCAGGAGGAGGACGTCGCAGCCAAGTACCCGCAGAAGGTCAAGGAGATGCGCGCCAAGTTCCTGGCCGAGGCGAAAAAGTACCAGGCCCTGCCGCTCGATGCCTCGGTGGGGGCGCGGATTGTCGCGCCGCGCCCGAACATCACGGCCGGGCGCAAGGAGTTCGTCTATACGCGGCCGATGACCGGGCTGCCGCAAGGCGATTCGCCCAATATCCTGAACGCCTCCTACACCTTTACGGCCGACATCGAGGTGCCTCAGGGCGGGGCCGAAGGGATGATCGTGACCTCCGGCGGCCGCTTTGCCGGCTATGGCTTCTACCTGCTGAAGAACAAGCCGGTCTGGCTGTGGAATCTGGCCGATCTCAAGCGCATGAAGTGGGAAGGTCCCGAGTTGTCACCGGGCCGGCACACCATCGAATTCGACTTCAAGTACCAGGGGCTCGGGGCCGGCACGCTCGCCTTCAACAACTTCAGCGGCCTCGGCCGCCCCGGCGTCGGTACGCTGAAGGTCGACGGCAAGGTGGTCGATACCCAGACCATGGAGCGCACGCTGCCGATGATCCTGCAGTGGGACGAGGCCTTCGATGTCGGTTCCGATACCCTGACCGGCGTCAATGATGCCGACTACAAGTCGCCGTTCCCCTTCACGGGCAAGCTGAACAAGCTGACCATCACGGTCGATCGCCCGCAGTTGTCGGCGCAGGACATCCAGAAGCTCGAGGCGGCGATGAAGGGCAAGGACTGAACCCGGCCTGAAGCCTAAGGCGAAATGACTCTTCCGGGCGCCTGCGCATTGATGCGCAGGCGCCCGTTTCTGATGCGGAGAAGACCATGCGTACTTTACTGGAAACTATCTGCCGGCGGCTGTCCGGTTGCCTGGCCGTCTTCTCGGCAGTTGCCGCCGCGACGCCCGTCCAGGCGGCGCTGAGCAGCGAGGAACTGGCCAAGCTGGCGCAAAACCCGGTCGGCAACCTGATCAGCGTGCCGTTCCAGAACAACACGAATTTCAATGTCGGTCCGCGCAACGGTACCCAGGACATCCTCAACATCCAGCCGGTGATCCCCGTGGAGTTGTCGGCGGACTGGAACCTGATCACGCGCACCATCGTTCCGCTGATCTGGCAGCCGGGCTTCGCGGCTGGCGAAGGGACGACGTTCGGGCTCGGCGATATTCAGCTGTCCGGATTCGTTTCGCCGAGCAAGCCGGGCCCCGGGGGGCTGATCTGGGGAGCGGGAGCGGTCGTCCAGATGCCGACCGACACCGATGGCCTCGGCAACAAGAACTGGGGCCTCGGGCCGACGGCGGTCGTGCTGCGCCTTGAAAAAGGTGACCCTTGGGTCTATGGCGTCCTGGTCAACAACATCTGGTCGCTGACCGACAGCCAGCGCGGCGGTCGCTACAACAACCTGCTCGTCCAGCCCTTCCTCAACTACAACTTCCCCGGCGGGACCTACCTGACGACCTCGCCGATCATCACCGCGAACTGGGAGGCGGCAAGCAGCGAGCGCTGGACTGTTCCGCTCGGCGGCGGCATCGGCCACATCTTTCATCTCGGCCGCCTGCCGGTCAATACCCAGATCGGCGCCTACTACAACGTCGTTCGGCCGGACAACGGGCCGGACTGGCAACTGCGCCTGCAGGTGCAGTTCATGTTCCCCAAGTAGGCGTCCGGGCGTAGCGCGCTCAGGCGCGCTTCGCCGGATGGCCGTCGTCGCTCAGCGGGGCGGTGCGAGGTCGGGCCGGGCTGCGGCGATTGCCGCCATGACGCAGCGGATGTGGGGCGAGTCGGGCGCGAGGTTCCAATAGGTCGACAGACCCGAAACGTAGTTTTCGCGGGTGATGCGTCCGGCCGAGTAGCGCGCGGTCATGTCGAGGAACCAGGGATCCTGCAGGCGGGTCTCGCCCTCGGCGTCGCGGATGAAGTCCGGGCAACGCGACTGGATGCTGGCGTAAAGCGGGTCATCCGGGTCCGATGAGCGCCAGGCGTCAGGCGCGCAGGCGGCGACGAATGCGGTGGAAAGGGCGATCAGGGTCAGTTTGCCTGGCAAGGTCACGGTGCGGCCTCCTCGTTGCACTCGGTTGTATCGGGTGATTCACGGTTACGACAAGTCACGGTACGGCCCCAGCGGCCGGCCGGCGCCGGTGCGTGAAAGCCGCCAGCCTACCGGAGTATCTCGCGGGCGGGATGGTTGCGGTCGATGGCTGTCGCGAATTGTAAGCAATGTGTCGGGAAATGTGATTCGCCGTTCATCCAAAATGAATATGATCGAAACGTGGAGGCGGGATCTGTCCCGCTTCTCCCGGTCAATTGCCAGCGAAAGGAGAAACTCATGTTGTCACGCATCGTCGTTCCCCTTGCCCTGGTCGCCCTGCTGGGCGGCTGCGTCAGCCAGGGGAAGTACAACCAGGAAGTCGCCCAGGTGGACACGCTGTCGGCGCAGAACAAGACCTACCAGGCCCTGAACGCGCAACTGCAGAACGAGATCAAGGCGGACCAGGTCCGCATCAAGCAGTTGCAGGGCCGCCTGACCGTGACGATGATCGACGAGATCGTCTTTTCGTCGGGCAGCGCCGAGATGAACGCCAAGGGTCGCGAAACCCTGGGCAAGATCATCGGCACGCTGCAGTCCGTTCCCGACAAGCGCATCGTCGTGCGCGGCTATACCGACAATGAGCCAATCGGTGCGCACCTGCGCGGCCGCTATCCGACCAACTGGGAACTCTCTACTGCCCGCGCGTCGGACGTCGTCCGCTTCCTGCAGGCCCAGGGCATCGATCCGAAGCGGCTCGAGGCGGCAGGCTACGGCGAGTACCAGCCGGTAGCGCCGAACGACACGCCGGCCGGCCGCAAGGAGAACCGCCGCATCGACATCGTCCTCGTCGACATGGCGTTCTGAAGTTCAGGCCGGCTCCAGGCGGACGATGCGTCCCTGCTCGCTGTCGATGAGCAGGTAAAGCAGTCCGTCGGGGCCGGCCCTGACGTCGCGGATACGGCCGAGCGCCTTGTCGAGCAGGCGCTCCTCGCGCACTACACGCTCGCCGTCCAGCTGCAGGCGCACCAGCATCTGGAACTTGAGGGCCCCCACGAACAAGTTGCCTTTCCATTTCGGGAAGCGCTCGCCGGTGTAGAAGGCCATCCCCGAAGGGGCGATCGATGGTGTCCATTGCAGCAGCGGCTGTGCCATGCCCGGCTTGGCCGTGCCTTCGCCGATCTGCGTGCCGGTGCCGTAGTTGAGTCCGTAGGTGATGACCGGCCAGCCGTAATTCACGCCGGCGCGGATCACGTTGATCTCGTCGCCACCCTGCGGGCCGTGTTCGTGTGTCCAGAGTTCGCCGGTTTGCGGATGCAGGGCCGCACCCTGCAGGTTGCGGTTGCCGAGGGTGAACTTTTCCGGCTTTGCCCCCGCCTTGCCGACGAAGGGATTGTCGGCCGGCACGCGCCCGTCGTCGTGCAGGCGGATGACCGAGCCCGCGTGGTCGTCGAGGCGCTGCGCGCGCGCCATGTCGCCGCGATCGCCGAGGGTGATGTAGAGAAAACCCCGGCGGTCGAACACCAGGCGCGAGCCGAAATGGTGGCCGCTGCGCGTCTTCGGCTGCATGCGGAAGATGACCTGGACGTCGCGCAGCGCGTGGCCGTCGAGGCGACCACGCGCCACCTCGGTGCCATAGCCGCCAGGGCCTTCGCCGGCGTACGACAAGTAGACCAGGCGGTTCTTCGCGAAATCCGGGTGCAGGGCGACGTCGAGCAGACCGCCCTGGCCGATGGCGGCAACCTGGGGGATGCCATCGAGCGGACGCGGATCGAGCCGCCCGTCGGCGCCGACCACGCGCAGGCGCCCGGGGCGCTCAGTGACCAGCAGGCGGCCGTCGGGCAGGAAGGCGAGGCCCCACGGGAATTCCAGCCCCTCGCTTACGGTGACGGCGCGGAAACGCTGCAACTCGCTCGTGAACACCTGGGCGACGGCGACAAACGGAAAAGCCAGCAACAAGCTGGCGACGATCAGCGCGGCGGCAGGGTGTCGGGCGGGCATGGCAGTCGCGGGCGTGACAGGGCTTCCATGATAGGCGCCACGGCGGCGCTTCGCCACGCCCGCGAAAATCGGCCGTTTCAGCGGGTCGACCGCAACAGGCCGATTTCGCGCGCGGTTTCCGGGCCGATGAGGGTATCGGCAAGGCTTTCGGGGATATCCGCGCGGTCGGGCGCGACCGGGATGCGGCCGCCCATGATCTCGGCATGTCGCTGTGGCAGGCGCGGCTCGCGCTCCGGCTCGGCGTAGCCCTGCGGCCACAGGGGCATGCCGCTCGCCGGGTCGTACTTATCGCTGGCGCCGAGCGTGTGCAGCAGTTCGTGGGCGATGATGACGGCGTTCTGGCGCTGCTGCAGCGGACTGGCGAAGGTGTGGATGACGCCGACGTGACCCTTGGCGAGGCCGGTCGAATGAGGCAGCGTGGGGGTTCGCTCGGGATCGTGGTAGAGCACGAACAGGCGGACCGCAGGGGCCGGGCCGTCGATGCGGTCGTGGCGCGACGCCCACCAGCGCAGCTTCAGGCTCCAGGTGATGGCGTCGAGCATGTCGGCTCGCGGCGGCGGCAAGGGTGGCATGGTGGCCGGCGTCGGCCCGCGGTGCAGGATCACCGGTTGCAGCACGCTGCGCCCCCAGCGCTCGCTTTCGCCCTGCAGCCACTGCGCGATATCGGCATAGGCGGCGGCGTCGAGCGTCGCGACGTGGCGCGCGGTGGCGGGGGAATCGTCGGCGGCGATCGGGAAGACGGCGACATGGATGCTGTGTTCCCAGGCGGTCACGCGGCTCTGGCTGCGCCACGCGCCGAGCGCGACGGTGGCGAGGACGAGGAGCAGGATGGCGATGCGGACCTTGCGGAACATGCGCTGTCTCAGGTGGACGGTGTGCCGGCGACCTCGAGCAGTTCGGCGAGGAAGGCGCGGGCGGGCAGTGACAGCACCTTGCCGCGCAGGTGCACGACGTTCCACCTGTGGCGCAACGGGAAGCCCGCGACATCGAGGATGGCGAGCCCGTCCCTGGCCGGGTCGGTACCCAGCGCATGGCGCGAGAGCACTGCGAGGCCCATGCCAGCGGCGACCAGGTCGAGAATCGCCTCGTTGCTGGCGATCGACAGGCGCACGTCGAGGTGGATGCCGAGGGTTGCGAGGTGGTGGTCGATCGCATGGCGCGAGCCGGATCCGGACTCGCGCAGCAGGAAGGGCTCGCCGGCCAGGTCGGCGAGCGCGAGGGGGTGGCCGATCGCCGGGTGGCCAAGCGGGGCAACGACGACGTGCTCGTTGGGCAGGAAGGGATGAATGGCGATGTCGATGTCGTCCGGCGGGTAGGACATCACGTAGAGGTCATCGCGGTTGCCGCGCAGGCGCCGGACGATCTGCTCGCGGTTGGCGATCTCGAGCTCGATGTCGATGTCGGGGTACTTGCGGCAGAACGCACCGAGCATGCGCGGCAGGAAATACTTGGCCGTCGTCACCAGCGCGACGCGCAGGCGGCCGCGCCGCAGGCCCTTGAGATCGGCGATCGCCGACTCGAAGCGGTTCCAGACGTCGTCGAGGCCCCGGGCAGCGGCGAGCAGTTCCTCGCCGGCGGCGGTGACGGCGACTTCGCGACCGCTGGTCTCGAAGAGGGGCAAACCGACGGTCTCGGTCAACTGCCGGATCTGGATGGAAACGGCCGGCTGCGTCAGGTGCAGGGCTTCGGCCGCACGCGTGAAACTTCCGGCCCGGGTCACGGCGACGAAGGTCTCGAGTTGGCGGAAGGTGATGCGGCGTCTTGGCATATAAGCCAAAACATATCACAAGCAAGAAAATATTTAATTGGTATTTATGGATTTCCGCGGGCATATTGTCGTCGTGGCCGCGGTCCTGCGGTCCGAAACGGAACAGCCAAGGAGAGCGACATGCGCAACTACCCGACCGACAGCCCCGAAGCGATGGCCCGCCTGCTGACCCTGGCGCTTGTTGCCGACGGCTCGGTGCACCGCGACGAGCTCGGCCTGCTCGAACGCGACGATTTGCTGGGGCGCATCGGCATCGACCAGGATGGCTTCGATACGGTCTATTACCAGTTTCACGAAGACATGCTCGCCTGCGGCCAGCGCCTGCCCGACGGACGCCTGGTGCTCGATGGGCAGACGGTCGTTGGCCTGCTCGACGACATCAGCCGTCCGGCGCTGCAGATGCAGATGGTGCGGTGCATCCACGACATCGGCCATTCGGACGGCATCCTCACCGGAGGCGAGACCGAACTGCTCGGCAAGGCCATGAAACGCTGGGGCGTCGACCTGTTCGAGCCGGGCGGAGTCGGCATTCCGATGCGCCGCCCGCCGGAGCGCGTCGAGCTGACCGCCTGAGCGGCGGTCAGCCCCCAATTGCGGGCGGCAGCCGTGACGGGCATGCCGCGAATCCCCAGGATGCCGGCGTCGTGCCGGCCGGAACATGCTCATGCCCTTCGAACCCGTCATCCTCTTTTTCGCGCTCGGCCTGTTCGCCGGCGTCATCCGCTCGGACCTCAAGATACCGGGGGTCCTCTATGAATCGCTGAGCATCTTCCTGCTGCTCGCCATCGGCCTCAAGGGCGGCATCGAGCTGGCCAAGGTGCCGCTCGCCAGCGTCGCCGGGCAGGCGGCCGTGGTGGTGGCCGTGGCACTGCTGATACCGCTGACCGCGTTCGCGCTGCTGCGCGGCCCGGGTGGTCTGGTGCGTGCCGACGCGGCCTCGATCGCCGCCCATTATGGATCGGTCAGCGTCGTCACCTTCGCCGTGGCGGTCAGCTTCCTCGCGCGTACCGGACTCGACGCAGAGGGCTATCTGGTCGTCTTCCTGGTCTTCCTCGAGTTCCCGGCGCTCATCGTCGGGGTCATCCTGGCCCGGCGCGACGCGGCCGGGACGCGCTGGGGACACCTGCTGCACGAGGTCCTCTCGGGCAAGAGCATCGTGCTCCTGCTCGGTGGCCTCGTCATCGGCTGGATCGCCGGTGCCGAAGGCATCAAGCCGCTGGACCGGCTGTTCATCGACCTGTTCAAGGGCATGCTCGCCTTCTTCCTGCTCGAAATGGGGCTGGTCGTCGCCAGCCGCCTCGGCGACCTGCGCCGCGCCGGCGCCTTCCTCCTGGTCTTCGCCGTGGCCATGCCGGTCGCCGCGGGCATGCTCGGCATCGTGACGGCGAACGCCATCGGGCTCAGCACCGGCGGCGCCGTCCTGCTCGCCACGCTGTACGCGAGCGCGTCCTACATCGCGGCGCCGGCGGCGATGCGTATCGCCGTCCCCGAAGCCAACCCGGCGCTGTCGATCGGCGCCGCACTCGGCGTCACGTTCCCGTTCAACCTGCTCGCCGGCATCCCGCTATATCATTGGCTGGCTGTCCGCACCCACGGATTCTTCGCATGAGCCAAGACCTCCATACGCGCAAGCTGCTTACCGTCATCTGCGAGGCCGGACTCGAGGAAGAACTGGCGGCCGACTTCGCCGCCGGCGGTGCCTGCGGCTACACGGTCACCGATGCCCGCGGCCAGGGAGCACACGGGCATCGCGACGGTAGCTGGTCATCCGGCGCCAATATCCGTATCGAAGTGCTTTGCGACGAGCCCACGGCATTGGGCCTGCTCGAGATGCTCGCGACGCGCTATTTTGCCGACTACTACATGGTCGCCTTCGTTTCGGATGTCGCGGTGCTGCGTCCCGGCAAGTTCCAGTCGGTCGCGAACTAAAAAAGGCCTCCGGCAAGCAGCCGCGATTCAGGTGGAGGGTTCAGAATTTCCGTTGTGCCGTCGCAACGATTGCTTCGCTCAGGGTCTTGAGTGCCGCCATCGGCGCGGCTTCACGTAGCGAGATCATGCCGGTCGGCACCAGGCTGAATTCCTCCGGTACCGTTTCGATGACGAGGTCGGCGGTGTGGCTGGATTGCTCCGCGACGCGGCGCGGCATCAGTGTCCAGCCGAGGCCGACGGCGACGCAGCCGAGGATGCCCTCGAGCGTGCCGAATTCCATGGCGTCGGCCACGGCGTGGCCTTGCTTGCGCTGCCAGGCGACGGCGCGTGTGCGGTAGGCGCAACCTTCGCGGAAGAGGATGAGCGGCAGCATGACCGGGTCGGTGCCGGCGGCGTGGACCAGCACCAATTCTTCGACGACCAGTTCGTCGAACCGCAAAGCGGCGTGGATGACCGGTCCGGCGACGAAGGCGCAGTCGAGCTTGTGGTCGAGCACCTTCTCGGTCAACGTGCTTGTCGTGTCGGTGAATATGCGCAGCTCGAGGCCGGGGTGGATTGTCCGCACGGCTTTCAGGGCACCCGGCAGGTGCAGGGCCGCGAAAGTCTCCATGGCGCCGATGCGCAGTTCGCCGGCGCTTTCGCCCACTTGCCGGACGGCCGACGCAGTCTGGCGTTCGAGCATGAGCATGCGCCGGGCGTAGTCGAGCAGTACCCGACCCGGGGGCGCGAGTTCGAGGCCGCGGCCTTTGCGGATGAAGAGTTCCGCCCCGAGTTCCTCTTCCAGGCGGCGGATGCGGCCAGTGACGTTGGACTGCACGGTGTTGAGCTTGCGCGAAGCGGCGAGGATGCCGCCTTCTTCGACGACGGCCTGAAAGGTGCGGAGGGCGACGAGTTCCATATTTATCTATAAATAAGAATGGTGTGTTCTTAACAAATCATTTGTGCAGATAATTTACACTGGTTATCGTGCGAACTCAAGAACGATAAATGGAGCGTTGTCATGACTTCACAGAGAGAACGACTACAGGTGTTGAGCGCCGGGATTTTCAGCTTGCTGCTGACCTTCGGTGTCGCACGCTTTGCCTACACGCCGCTGTTGCCGCTCATGCAGCAGCAAGCCGGGCTGGGACTGGCCGAAGCCGGATGGCTGGCGGCCCTGAATTATGCCGGCTATCTGTGCGGGGCGCTGATCGCCTCGCAGATCAGCGACCTCGTCCTGAAGGACAGGCTCTACAGGATCGGGCTGGTCGTCGCCATTGTCAGCACGGTGATGATGGGCCTGACGACCGATCCGCTGCTGTGGATGGCCTCGCGCTTCATCGCCGGGCTGTCGAGCGCGGCCGGGATGCTGCTTGGCACCGGGTTGATCCTCAACTGGCTGATCCGCCACAACCACCGGCCCGAACTGGGTATCCATTTCGCCGGCATCGGCCTCGGGATTGCCGGCTGCGCCCTGGCTGTCTGGCTGATGGGCGGCTGGCTGGATTGGCGCGAGCAGTGGTTCGCATTTTCGGCCATTGCCTGCGTGCTCATCGTGCCGGCGCTTTCCTGGTTGCCGGCTCCGGACACGAGTGCGGTGACGAAGAGCGGTGCGCCCATGCACGACAATCCGCCAAGCCCCGTTTTTCTGCGCATCTTCATGGCGGCCTACTTCTGTGCCGGTTTCGGCTATGTCATCAGCGCCACCTTCATCGTCGCCATCGTGGACGGCTTGCCGGGACTGGCCGGGCAAGGCGGGCTGGCGTTCCTGGCCATCGGGCTGGCGGCGACGCCGGCGGCCTTCAACTGGGATCTGATTGCCCGCTACACGGGGGACATCAACGCACTGATCCTCGCTGCCGTGCTCCAGATCGTCGGCATCGTGCTGCCCGTAGCCGTCGGCGGCCTGTATGCCACGCTGTTCGGTGCGCTGCTCTTTGGTGGCACCTTCATTGGCATGGTCAGTCTGGTTCTAACCATGGCCGGGCGCTACTACCCGACGCGGCCGGCCAAGATGATGAGCAAGATGACCCTTTCCTACGGCGTGGCGCAGATCATCGGGCCGGCCATCGTCGGCTGGCTGGCGACGCGGCTTGGCAATTATTCGATCGGCCTCTATCTGGCCGGCGGGGTAATGGGCGTCGGCGTCATCCTCCTGGCGATACTGAAACTGGTCGAAAAGCGGGACGCCACCCCGGTGCCCTGCTTGCAGAACTGAACCGGGACGGCAGCTTCCCAGTCCGGCTGAGATCCCAAGGTATCGGCGTTTGCCGATGTCGAGTCTCGGCCAATCGGAGCCGTAGCCATACGGTTCGGCTCAGGCCGTAAAGTATCGGTCAGCCGACGTTCAGATGCGGCTTGGCCTGAAGGGCCGACTATCGATTGGGTGAACTGTGATAATTCAAGTTGCTTCCATCAGATGGCGCATGAATCATTCGATACAACACTCAAGTCACTCAGAAACCATCTATGCCTTCACAAAATCCGTCTACAGTCAAAGCCCTGATCTTCGATGTCTTCGGGACCCTCGTAGATTGGCGCAAGTCGATTGCGCGCGAAGCCGAGCGCCAACTCGCGCCAAAGATGATCGAGCTTGACTGGCTGGCTTTTGCCGATGACTGGCGGGCAGAGTATCAGCCGGCGATGGAGGAGGTACGTACAGGAAGGATTCCCTTTTCCAAGCTCGATCAGCTGCACCGGCGAAATCTCGATATCGTCCTGTCCTCCCATGGACTAGACGGCCTCGACGAAAATACGCGACGCGAGCTCAACCTTGCTTGGCACCGACTCGATGCTTGGCCCGATGTTGCCAATGGCCTCGCCGCCTTGCGCGCAAGCTTCCTGCTGGCGCCATGCTCCAACGGTAATATTTCGCTAATGGTCGATCTGGCTCGACGCAACGGGTTTCACTGGGATGCGATTCTCGGCGCCGAGTTTGCGCGCGACTACAAGCCGAAGCCGGCGGTCTATCTCAGCGCGGCGGACGCCTTTGATCTCTTGCCCGGCGAGGTGATGATGGTCGCTGCGCACTCCTCGGATCTCAAAGCTGCCGCGAACTGCGGACTCTCGACCTGCTTTGTCTCCCGCCCGGACGAATTCGGCGCCGGCATCGGCGAAACCGTGCCGGCCGGCAGCGTCGACATTAGCGTCAGCAACCTGCTCGAGTTGGCACAGCGCTTGGGATGCTCTTGAACGACCACGTTGTTGCGCGACCACGGGCGGGTATGGGTTGTGGTGTGAATTTTCCGGGTCGGTAAGTTGACCTTCTTCGTGGCATTAGCTCGAAGGTCCGTTCCCTGCTATCAACCTGCCAGACATCGCTGATGGTCGATCGGCCGTTCAGGCCGACGTGCAGTAATGGAAGATTCTCTTGGTGCTACGGCTCGACGCCGTTACCTGTTGTTGGGGTTTTCGACGATTGAATGTCGGCAGTGGGTCGATAGCCTCTGTCAGCCATTGGCTAGCCGACACCGTCTGCCGGATAGCCAATAAAAAACCCGGCCGCGGCCGGGTTTGCAGATGGCGGGGACGGGTCAGGCCTTGACCGGAATCTTGCCGATCTTGACCTGCCATTCCTTCGGTCCGGTTTCGTGAACCGACGTTCCCGAGGAGTCGACCGCAACCGTCACCGGCATGTTCTCGACGTCGAACTCGTAGATGGCTTCCATGCCGAGGTCGGCGAAGCCGACGACCTTGGCCGACTTGATCGCCTTGGCGACCAGGTAGGCGGCGCCGCCGACGGCCATCAGGTAGGCCGACTGGTTGTCCTTGATGGCCGCGATGGCGGTGGGGCCGCGCTCGGACTTGCCGACCATGGAGATCAGACCGGTCTGCTCGAGCATCATGCGGGTGAACTTGTCCATGCGCGTGGCGGTGGTCGGGCCGGCCGGGCCGACGACTTCGTCACGCACCGGGTCGACCGGGCCGACGTAGTAAATCACGCGGTTGGTAAAGTCGACCGGCAGCTTCTCGCCCTTGGCCAGCATGTCGGCGATGCGCTTGTGGGCAGCATCGCGGCCGGTCAGCATCTTGCCGTTGAGCAGCAGCTTCTGGCCCGGCTTCCACGAGGCGACTGCTTCCTTGGTCAGGGTATTGAGGTCGACGCGGGTCGCCGCCTTGAGGTCCGGCGTCCAGGTCACGGCCGGCCAGTCCGCGAGCTTGGGCACGTCCAGCTTGGCCGGGCCGGAGCCGTCGAGGTGGAAGTGGCAGTGACGGGTAGCGGCGCAGTTGGGCACCAGCGCGACCGGCAGGTTGGCCGCGTGGCAGGGGTAGTCGAGCACCTTGACGTCAAGCACGGTGGTCAGGCCGCCGAGACCCTGGGCGCCGACGCCCAGCGCGTTGACCTTCTCGTACAGTTCGAGGCGCAGTTCCTCGGCGCGCGAGAGTTTCGCACCGGAGGCCGCCTTGGCCTTCAGTTCGTGGATGTCGACCGGCGCCATGATCGATTCCTTGGCCAACAACATGGCCTTTTCCGGCGTGCCGCCGATGCCGATGCCGATGATCCCCGGCGGACACCAGCCGGCGCCCATTTCCGGAATCTTCTTCAGCACCCAGTCGACCAGGTCGTCGGACGGGTTGAGCATGGCGAACTTGGACTTGGCCTCGGAGCCGCCGCCCTTGGCCGCGCAGATGACTTCGACGTGGTCGCCCTCGACGATCTCGAAGTGCACCACGGCCGGGGTGTTGTCCTTGGTGTTCTTGCGCGCGCCGGCCGGGTCGGCGAGCACCGAGGCGCGCAGCGGGTTGTCCGGGTTGGCATAGGCGCGGCGGACGCCCTCGTCGATCATCTTCTGGATGCTCATCGTCGCATCCGGCCAGGTGACCTGCATGCCGACCTTGATGAAGACCATGCCGATGCCGGTATCCTGGCAGATCGGGCGGTGGCCTTCGGCGGCCATGCGCGAGTTGGTCAGGATCTGGGCGATGGCGTCCTTGGCCGCGGGGCTCTCCTCGCGCTCGTAAGCTTCGCCCAGCGCAGTGATGTAATCGAGCGGGTGGTAGTAGCTGATGTACTGGAAGGCGTCGGCGACGGACTGGATCAGGTCTTCCTGTTTGATGGCGGTCATGGGCGGCTCCGGGTCAGTGGTGTTTGGTGTGCTGCATGGCGAGGGTCTGCGTCATCATGCGATCGACCGCGGCCATGGCGACGGCCGAGACGAGGAAGACGACGTGGATGATCACCTGCCACTTGATCGTGTGCTCGGTCAGGTTGGCGGCGTTGATGAAGGTCTTCAGCAGGTGGATCGACGAGATGCCGATGATGGCAGTCGACAGCTTGATCTTGAGGACGCCGGCGTTGACGTGCGACAGCCACTCGGGCTGGTCGGGGTGGCCTTCGAGGTCGAGGCGCGAGACGAAGGTCTCGTAGCCGCCGACGATGACCATGATCAACAGGTTGGCGATCATGACCACGTCGATCAGGCCGAGCACCACCAGCATCACGTCGGTTTCGCTGACGTGCTTGCTGGAGAACGCACCATGGACGAGGTGGCTCAGCTCGATCATGAACAGCCAGCAGTAAACGATCTGCGCGACAATCAGGCCAAGGTAGAGCGGCGCCTGGATCCAGCGGCTGGCGAAAATGAAGGATTCGAGATGCTTGACGAGCGAATTCATCGGCAAAGTCGGGGGAGTAGGGGAGCGCGAGTTTACCATGCCGCGGTCGACCGGCCGGAATATGCCAAATTGCTGCGCCGCAGCGTGATTTCGTAAGCGCTTTGTAAGATTATGGACGTCTAATGCCGCGCAACCGCTGGCAATGGGCGAAACTTCGTCTCGTCGCTTGCGCGGCTTTAGCATGCCCGGCATCCGCCCGGGATCCGATCGCTTGATCCATCACAGATGCGAAGTACCGCAGAGGAGAAATTTATGTCGAATGAGTCCGTGCAGCTTATCTATCCGTCCGAAGAGGCCGTCAAGAATGCAGCGGTGTCAGGGATGGACGCCTACAAGGCGCTGTGCGCGGAAGCGGAGGCCGACTACGAAGGTTTCTGGGCCAAGCGCGCCCGCGAACTCGTGACCTGGAAGCAGCCGTTCACGCAAGTCCTGGACGAGTCTAACGCCCCCTTCTTCAAGTGGTTTGCCGACGGCAAGCTGAACGTCTCCTACAACTGCCTCGATCGCAACGTCGAAGCTGGTCTGGGCGACAAGGTCGCGATCATCTTCGAAGCCGACAACGGCGACGTTACCAAGGTCACCTACAAGGAACTCCTGGCCAAGGTCTGCAAGATGGCCAACCTGCTCAAGTCCAAGGGTGTCAAGAAGGGCGACCGCGTCGTCATCTACCTGCCGATGACTATCGAGGGCATCGTCGCCATGCAGGCCTGCGCCCGCGTCGGCGCCATCCACTCCGTCGTCTTCGGCGGCTTCTCCGCCCAGTCGCTGCGCGATCGCATCAACGACGCCGGCGCCGTCATGCTGATCACCTCCGACGGCCAGTTCCGCGGCGGCAAGTCGATCCCGCTCAAGACCATTGCCGACGAAGCCTTCGGCATGGGCGGCTGCGAATCCTGCAAGAACGTCATCGTCTTCAAGCGTACCGGCGGTGACTGCAACATGGTCGCCGGCCGCGACGAGTGGCTCCACGACCTCCTCGCCGGCCAGCCGGAAACCTGCGAACCGGAATGGGTCGAGGCCGAGCACCCGCTGTTCCTGCTCTACACCTCGGGCTCGACCGGCAAGCCGAAGGGCGTCCAGCACTCCACTGGCGGCTACCTGCTGCACGCCATCCTGACCATGAAGTGGACCTTCGACATCAAGCCGACCGACACCTTCTGGTGCACGGCCGACATCGGCTGGGTCACGGGCCACACCTACATCACCTACGGCCCGCTGGCCTGCGGCGCCACCGAAGTCGTCTTCGAAGGCGTGCCGACCTACCCGGATGCCGGCCGCTTCTGGAAGATGATCCAGGATCACAAGGTCAGTATCTTCTACACTGCGCCGACCGCGATCCGCTCGCTGATCAAGGCTGCCGAGAACACCCCGGCGGTGCATCCGAAGAACTACAACCTGTCCTCGCTGCGTATCCTCGGTTCGGTTGGCGAGCCGATCAACCCGGCCGCCTGGCAGTGGTACTACGACAACGTCGGCGGCGGCAAGTGCCCGATCGTCGATACCTTCTGGCAGACCGAGACCGGCGGCCACATGATCACCCCGCTGCCGGGCGCGACGCCGCTGGTGCCGGGTTCGTGCACGCTGCCCTTCCCGGGCATCCAGTTCGCCGTGGTCGACGAGACCGGTGCCGAAATGCCCTGGGGCAAGGGCGGCATCCTGGTCTGCAAGAAGCCGTGGCCGTCGATGATCCGCACCATCTGGGGCGATCCCGAGCGCTTCGTGAAGTCCTACTACCCGGAAGACTTCCAGGGCAAGCTCTACTTGGCGGGCGATGGCGCCATCCGTGATGCCAACACCGGCTACTTCACGATCACCGGCCGTATCGACGACGTGCTGAACGTTTCCGGCCACCGCATGGGCACGATGGAAATCGAGTCGGCGCTGGTCGCCAACCCGCTGGTTGCCGAAGCGGCCGTCGTCGGCCGTCCGGACGACCTGACCGGCGAAGCCATCGTCGCCTTCGTGGTGCTGAAGGGCCAGCGTCCGACCGAACCGGAAGCCGTCAAGAAGATGGTCAAGGAACTGTCCGACTGGGTCGGAAAGGAGATCGGCCCGATCGCCAAGCCGAAGGACATCCGTTTCGGCGACAACCTGCCCAAGACCCGCTCCGGCAAGATCATGCGCCGCCTGCTGCGTGGCCTGGCCAAGGGCGAAGAGCTGACGCAGGACACCTCGACCCTCGAGAATCCGGCGATCCTCGAGCAGTTGAAGGGCTAAGCTGTATCCGGGGCCGCCCGTGCGGTGGCTCCCGGCGGACTCCGGCATGGCCTGCGGGCCGGCCGGGGAACGCATCCGGCGGCCGGCACGTTGCGCGTGCCGGCCGTTTTTACTGATGGGGAGGGAAGGGAATGAAGCGTTCCAATCCGATGCGGCAGCGCCTCGCTGCGCTCTGCCTGTTCGGCGTCCTGCTCCTCACCTATCCGCTGCTCGGCCTGCCGGGCGGTGACTGGAACGGCCTTCCGGCCGTTTATCTCTACCTGTTCGGCGTCTGGGCCGGACTCATCCTGCTGGCCGCCATGGTCGCCGAGCGGCGGGCCTGACGGTGCTCTCGGCCGGTTTCGTCCTGCTCTTGTCGGCGGCCTATCTCGGGCTGCTCTTCGCCGTCGCACGCTACGGCGACGCCCGTGCCGATGCCGGCAAATCGATCATCTCGGCCAACGTCTATGCGCTGTCGCTGGCCGTCTATTGCACCTCTTGGACCTTCTACGGCAGCGTCGGGCGGGCGACCTCGGGCGGCCTTTCGTTCCTCACCATCTACCTCGGCCCGACGCTGATGCTGCTCTTCGTCGGCGTCATCGTGAAGATGATCCGCATCAGCAAGGACCAGCGCATCACCTCGATCGCCGACTTCATCGCCTCGCGCTACGGCAAGAGCCAGTTGCTTGCCGGCCTCGTCACCGTGATCGCGGTGGTCGGCATCATCCCCTACATCGCGCTTCAGCTGAAGGCGGTGTCGGCCAGCCTGGAAATCGTGCTGAAGACTTCGAGCGACGACCTGGTTCCCGGCTTCCTGGATGCGACCTTCGTCGTCGCTGCGCTCCTCGCCTTGTTCACCATCCTGTTCGGCACCCGTCATCTCGATGCGACCGAGCGCCACGAGGGCATGGTCGCGGCGGTCGCCGTCGAGTCGGTGGTCAAGCTGGTCGCCTTCCTAGCCGTCGGCCTGTTCGTCACCTACGGCATGTTCGGCGGCTTCGCCGACCTCTTCGCGCGAGCTGCGGCGCATCCGGACCTGGCGAACCTGCTGCGCCTCGATGCCAGCCGCGCCGGGACCTGGGCGGCGCTGATCCTGCTGTCGGGGCTGGCGATCGTGTTCCTGCCACGCCAGTTCCAGGTCATCGTCGTCGAGAACGTCGATGAGTCGCACCTGCGCCGGGCGGTCTGGCTGTTCCCGCTCTACCTGCTGCTGATCAACATCTTCGTGCTGCCGATCGCGCTTGGCGGGCTCCTGCATTTCCAGGGACAGCCGTTCAATCCCGACACCTTCGTGCTGACGCTGCCCCTTTCGCGCGGTGCCGAGGCGCTGGCGCTCCTCGTTTTTATCGGCGGCCTGTCGGCGGCGACCGGCATGGTCATCGTCGAGACCATCGCGCTGTCGACCATGGTCTGCAACGACCTCGTGATGCCTTTCCTGCTCCGCTCGCGCCGGCTCGGCGCCGGGTCCGGGGAGGACTTGTCGGGGCTGCTGATCGGCATCCGCCGCGCGGCTATCGTCGCCATCCTGCTGCTCGGCTACATCTATTACCGGGCGGCCGGTGAAGCCTACGCGCTGGTCGGCATCGGGCTGATCTCCTTCGCCGCCGTCGCCCAGTTTGCACCGGCCATGATCGGCGGCATGTACTGGAAACTGGGAACGCGGGCCGGGGCGCTCGCCGGCCTTGTCGGCGGCTTCGCGGTATGGCTTTATACGCTGCTGCTACCGTCCTTCGCCAAATCGGGCTGGATCGACAACGGATTCGTCGCCGCCGGCCTTTTCGGTATCCCCGCACTCAAGGCGCAGGCGCTTTTCGGGCTGACGGGACTCGACGAGATTTCCCACAGCCTCTGGTGGAGCCTGTTCGTGAACCTCGGCCTCTATATCGGCGTTTCACTTCTGTCGCGGCCGGATGCCGTCGAGGCCGGGCAGGCGGAGCGTTTCGTCGATGTCTTCCGGCGCAGTTCGGCAGACGCGGATGCCCGGCTGTGGCGGGGTACGGCTTCCCCGGGCGAGCTGGCGGCGCTCCTCGAACGTTTCCTCGGGCGCGCCCGCGCCCGCCAGCAGCTCGATGCCTTTGCGGCGGCCCGCTCGGTCGACGACTGGCGGGCCCTGCCGGCTGACGCAGAATTCGTCCGCTTCGCCGAGGCGCAACTCTCCGGTGCCATCGGTTCCGCCAGCGCCCGCGTCATGGTCGCCTCCGTCGCGCAGGAAGAAAACCTTGGTCTCGAGGAGGTACTCGACATCCTCGACGAAGCCACCCAGGTGCGCGCCTACAGCCGCGAGCTCGAAGCCAAGTCGCTCGAGCTCGAGGCGGCGACCGCCGAATTGCGCGCCGCGAATGAACGGCTGCGCGAGGTCGACCGCATGAAGGACGATTTCATCTCGACGGTGACCCACGAGTTGCGCACGCCGCTGACCTCGATCCGGGCCCTGTCGGAGATGCTGCACGAGGATCCGGAAATCGCCAGCGACGACCGTACCCGCTTCCTCGGCATCATCGTGGTCGAGGCGGAGCGCCTGACGCGCCTGATCAACCAGATCCTCGACATGGCCAAGCTGGAGTCGGGTCGCGCCGAGTGGACGACCAGCGCGGTCGATGTCGGCGAGGTGGCGCGCGAGGCGAGCGAATCGCTTGGCCAGCTGTTCCGCGACAAGGGTGTGGCGCTCGAGTGCGTGGTTGCCGAGGGGCTGCCGACGGTGCTGGCCGACCGCGACCGCCTGACCCAGGTGATGATCAACCTGCTGTCGAATGCGGTGAAGTTCGTCGACCGCGACAAGGGTAGCGTCCAGGTACGCGTCGGCGGCGATGGTGACCGGGTTCGCGTGGAGGTCGAGGACAACGGCCCCGGCTTGACGCCGGAAGAAGCGGTTGTCATATTCGAGAAGTTCCGCCAGGGCGGCAACACGATGACCGACAAGCCGCAGGGCACTGGACTCGGCCTGCCGATCAGCCGACAGATCGTCGAGTATTTTGGTGGTAACCTGTGGGTCGAAAGCCGGCCGGGTGCCGGGGCGCGCTTCATCTTCACCGTCCCGCTGCCGGACCGCACATAACAAGGGAGACAACATGGCACACAAGATCCTGATCGTCGATGACGAACCGAATATCGTCATCTCGCTGGAATTCCTGATGAAGAAGGAGGGCTTCGAGGTCGCCGTCGCCGGCGATGGCGAGGATGCACTGGCCAAGGTCGCCGCCTTCGCTCCGGACCTCGTCCTGCTTGATGTGATGATGCCGAAGAAATCCGGCTTCGAGGTATGCGAGGCGCTGCGCGCCGATCCGGCCCGTGCCGGGCTGCGCATCGTCATGCTGACCGCCAAGGGACGCGATACCGAAGTCGCGAAGGGGCTCGCGCTGGGCGCCAACGCCTACGTTACCAAGCCGTTCTCGACCAAGGAACTGGTCGCCAAGGTCAAGGAACTCCTGGCAGCCTGAACCCGCGGCGGTTGCGGTCGACCTCCCGAAATCCCTCAAATCCCTTCGGATCGCTTTCATGAAGGCCAAACACCGTCTCCTGCTCGCCGTCGTCGTGCTCGGGTTGCTGATGACCGGGCCGTTCGTCGTGACCTCGTTGCTCGTCTGGCTGGACATGCAGGATGCCGAGCGCGAGATGCTGACCAAGCTCCTGATTTCGCGCCTGCCGATCGGCACGATGATGACCCTCTTCGGTTTCATCCTCGGTGTCTTCGTCATCCACAGGCTGTTCAAGCAGTATGTCGAGGGCCTGCTGCGCATGTCGGAGACCTTGCGCCTGATGCTGGGTGCCAACCGCAATTTCCGCGTCACCCCGGATGGGCCGCCCGAAGTGCAGCAGCTCGCGCGCGCGGCCAACGACCTCGCGCAGCAGCGCGATGCGCTGATGGATGATGTCGACTCGCAGATCGCCGCCGCCAAGGCCTCGGTCGAGGAGGAAAAGAACCGCCTGGCGGCCCTGATGTCCGAGCTGGCGCAGGCGGTGGTCGTCTGCAATCTCGACGGGCGTATCCTGCTTTACAACAATCGCGCCCGCCTGCAGTTCCGGGCCCTGGCCACCGGCCCGACCTCGGTATCGGGCGGGGCCCTGATCGGGCTCGGCCGCTCCATCCACTCCATCCTCGAGAAGAGCCAGGTCCGCCATGCGCAGGAGGTGATCCGCCAGCGCCTCGCCGGCGGCAAGGCGGCGATGGCGAACTTCATCACGACGCTGCGCGGCGGCCAGCTGCTGCGCGTGCAGATGGTGCCGGTGCTCGCCGCAGACGGTGGTGAGGCGATGACCGGCTACGTGCTGACCATCGAGAACATCACGCGCAACATCGAGCAGGAGGCGCGCCGTGACCAGGTCCTGCACTCGCTGACCGAGGGCAGCCGGTCGGCGCTCGGCAACATCCGCGCGGCGGTGGCCAACCTGATCGATTACCCGGAAATGGAAGCCGAGTTGCGCGAGCGCTTCCTCAAGGTGGTCGGCGACGAGGTTGCGGCGATGAGCCAGCGGCTCGACCAGACGATGGCCGAGTTCTCGGACTCGATGAAGACGCGCTGGCCGCTTGAGGATATCCTCGGTATCGACATGATCGCCGCGGCGCAGCGCCGCATCGAGGACCGCCTCGGCCTGCCGACCAAGACCGAGGAACTCGACGATGCATTGTGGATCAAGGCCGACAGCTTTTCGCTCGTCTTCGCGCTCCTCTATCTGGCCGGCAAGCTGGTCGACCACTATGAGCCGCGCGAGCTGCGCTTCCGCTTGTCTTCGGAGGGCAAGCTCGCCTACCTGGACCTGATCTGGGCGGGCCCGGCGATGTCGTCGGAAACCTTCTATACATGGGAAATGGAGTCGATGCAGGTAGCCGGCGAGACCACACCGATGACGCTGCGCGAGGTCATCGACCGCCACGCTGGCGAGATCTGGTACCAGCGCGAGAAGGCGGCCCATCGTGCCTATTTCCGTTTCGTCCTGCCGGTGGCGACGCCCGAGGTGGCGCCCGAGGACGAGCGCTCGCGCGGTAGCGGCCGGCCGGAGTACTACGACTTCGACCTGTTCGCGGCGCGCAACGAGTTCGTCGACCTCGACCGCAAGCTCAGCGAGCTCACCTATACCGTTTTCGATACCGAGACGACCGGCCTGGAACCGTCGAACGGCGACGAGATCATCCAGATCGGCGCCGCGCGCATCGTCAACAACCGCCAGCTGCGCCAGGAAATCTTCAACCAGCTGGTTGATCCCGAGCGTCCGCTGCGGCCGGAGTCCATACCGATTCACGGTATCAGCGAGGACATGGTGCGCGGCCAGCCGAATATCGACATCGTCCTGCCGGCCTTCCACGAGTTTTGCGAGGACACGGTGCTGATCGCCCACAACGCGGCCTTCGACATGCGCTTCCTGCAGCTCAAGGAGGAACGCACCGGCGTCCGTTTCACCCAGCCGGTGCTCGACACGCTGCTGCTCTCTGCGGTCGTGCACCCGAACCAGGAATCGCACAAGCTTGATGTCATCCTCGAGCGTCTCGGCATCGGCATCGCCAAGCGCCACAATGCCCTCGAGGATGCTTTCGCGACCGGCGAGGTCTTCCTGAAGCTGGTACCGCTGCTCGAGGAGATGGGTATCGTCACCCTCCGCCAGGCGATCGAGGCCTCGGCGAAGACCCAATTCGCCCGCGTCAAGTACTGACATGCCCTGGTCGCTGGAGGGCATCCTGCCCTGTCGCCGCCGCCTCGAGCTCGAGGCGGCGCTGAACGGGCTGGGTGCAGTCGGCGAGGCCCCGGCACTGGCAGCCGGAATCCGCGGGTACCTCCTCGACGTGGCCGGGCGTGACCTCGGCGGGGCCCTGGCAACGCGCCTGATATCGGCCTTCAACGACCGCCTCGCCACACGCGTCGTCGAACTCACCGTGCGCCGCCACCGGCTGCCGGCGGTTGCCTGGTGCTGGCTGGCCTTCGGCTCGGAAGGGCGGCACGAGCAAACCTTCGTCAGTGACCAGGACAACGGCTTCGTCTTCGCGGCAGTCGACAAGCGCGAGGCCGATGCGCTGCGCGAACTGTTCGTCCCGTTCGCGCGCGACATCAACCAGCGCCTGGCCGAATGCGGTTTCCCGCTGTGCAGTGGTGACATCATGGCCGGCAATCCGGCCTGGTGCCTCTCTGTCGACGAGTGGCGCGAGCGCTTCATCGAGTGGGTACGGCGCCCGGACCCGCAGGCACTGCTCAATGCCAGCATCTTCTTCGACCTGCGCCCGCTGTGCGGCGATACCGAACTCGGCGAGAACCTGCGCACCCTGTTGCTGGCACTGACCAGCGACGCGCCTGCCTTCCTCCACCTGATGGCGGCCAATGCCCTGCAAGCGCCGGCTCCGCTCAACTTCCGCGGTGACATCGTGGCTGACGGCGATGACCGGCACACCGTCGACCTCAAGAAGTTCGGCAGCCGCATTTTCGTCGATGCGGCCCGCATTTTTGCCCTAGCTGCCGGCGCCCGGGCCGTGAATACCTCGGCGCGGCTGCGCGCTGCGGGGCCGGCTGCCGGCATGAACGCCGCCGAAATCGACGCGATCGACGCGGCATTCGGGCAACTCTTGCGTATCCGTGTCGCCGGCCAGCGGCGCTGGCCGGATGCGGCGGACCACGGGGTGCCGCTGGGCGAACTCGACGATTTCGAGCGCGCTGTCCTGCGCGAGGCCTTGCGTCAGGCACGGCGCCTGCAGCAGCGTCTCAAGGTAAACTACGCACTTTAATCTGCAAGAGACTCCCGTGAGCACCGAAAACCAGGTGGCCGTCGAGGCCGAGACCGCGCTGCGCGAGCAGGGCAGCCGCCGCATGGCGGGCAGCACCCAGGCCTTCCTGAAGCTGCACGCACCGTTCGACAAGATGGCGCCGGAGGCGCTCCAGCTGTTCGCCGAAAAGGCACAGCTGTCCTTCTACCCTGAGGGCGCCCGCATCGTTACGCCGGAATCCGGCCCCGTCCGCTTCTTCTACCTTATCGAGAGCGGCAAGGTTCAGGCGCGCCAGGCCGGCGAGGTCGCGGTCACCGAGTATTCGGTGCTCACTCTCAGCCCCGGCGAGAGCTTCCCGATCGGTGCCGTGACGGCGGGGCGGCCGTCGACCAACCTTTATCTGGCGCTCGAGGATACCTTCTGCTACCAGTTGCCGGCCGAAGACTTCCTGACACTGATGGCGACCAGCCGCGAGTTCAACCTCTTCTGTACGCGCTACATCGCCAGCCTGCTCAACCAGTCGCGCCAGCAACTGCAGCAACAGTTCGCGCAGCGGGCGAGCGAACAGCAAACACTCAATTCCCCGCTTTCCGGCATCGGTTCCCGCTCGCCGGTGACCGTCTCCCCAGACATCCCCGTTCGTCAGGCGCTCGAGACGATGTCGGCGGCCGGGGTCGGTTCGCTCGTCATCGCCGGTGAAGACCGCAAGCCGGTCGGCGTGTTCACCCGCTCCGACCTGCTCGACCGGGTGGTGCTGGCCGATCTGCCGCAAAGCGCGCCGATCAGCCAGGCGATGTCGCCGGCGCCCTTCATGCTCGAGGAGCAGGCGACCGCCTACGATGCCATGCTCGCAATGGCGACCCACGGCATTCGCCACGTCCTCGTCACGGATGCCGAGGGCCGCTTGTCCGGCGTCGTGTCCGAGCGCGACCTGTTCGCCCTGCAGCGCGTCGGCCTCCGCCAGATCCGCCAGGCCATCGAGTCCGCACCAGATGTCGAATCCCTGCGCCAGTCGGCAAGCGATGTCCGCCAACTCGCCTTCAACATGCTGGCCCAGGGGGTCGGGGCCGGCCAGCTGACGCAATTCATTTCGGCGCTCAATGACGCGCTGACCAAGCGCATCCTCCAGCTCAACCTCGAGCGCCATCACTTCGACGGCATCGAATGGGCCTGGCTGGCCTTCGGTTCGGAAGGCCGCGACGAGCAGACCTTCAGCACCGACCAGGACAACGGCATCGTTTTCGCCGTACCCGAGGGGCAGGCAGCCGACGCCATCAAGGAGCGCTTTCTCGCCTTCGCCCTCGAGGTCAACAAGGATCTCGACCGCTGCGGCTTTCCGCTATGCAAGGGCAACATCATGGCGAGCAATCCGCAGTGGTGCCTGACGCTCGAACAGTGGAAGGAGCAGTTCACCCAGTGGATTCGCATGCCGCAGCCGGAGGCCCTGCTCAACGCGAGCATCTTCTTCGACTTCCGCTGCCTCTACGGCAAGGCCGAGCTGGCCGAGTCCATGCGCCGTCACCTGCTCGCGCAGACGGCCGCCAATGGCCTTTTCCTTCAGGCGATGGCGCGCAACGCCCTCGACGTCGAGCCGCCGCTCGGCAAGTTGCGCGACTTCCTGACCGACCTCGAACCCGGGCATCCGGGCAAGATCGACCTCAAGAAATACGGCATCCGCATTTTTGTCGATGTCGCCCGCATCTACGCGCTTGCCGCCGGTGTGCACAACACCAATTCGGTGCAACGCCTGCGCATCGCCGCACAGCGCCTGTCGATCCGCGAAGAGGAGATCAACGCCATCCTCGAGGGCCTCGATTTCATCCAGTTGCTGCGCCTGCGCCACCAGTATCTCGAGGGAGAGCCGGGGCGCCAAGGTGACAATCTCATCAATCCCGACGACCTGAACGAGTTGGATCGTCGCATCCTCAAGGAGTCGTTCCGCCAGGCCCGCAAGATCCAGAGCCGGCTCAAGCTCGACTACCAGGTGCACTGATGGTCGGCGGTCTGAAGCGCCTGTTGGGCCGCGGGGCGGCCAAAGGGCCTGCGGGCCTCGACGCGGGAGTTCGCGCGACTGTCGAGGCCTGGCGGGCGAGCCCGGCGCCGTCGCTCGACGATGCGCATTTCCTGACCCGCTATGTCCTCGTCGACGTCGCGACCGCCGGGCAGGGCGGCGACGCGGTACTGGCCGGCATCGTCGGGCTCGGGGTGCGCGCCGGCGCCATCCTGCCAGGCGATGCCTTCGCCTGCGACTTCGCCGGTGCCGAAAGCGACCCGGTTGCGGTCGACCGCAACCTGGCGGCCTTTTTGACCTATGCCGACAAGGCACCGCTGGTCACCTTCCACAGCCCCTTCGTGGCCGGCCATCTGCACAAGGTCTACAGCGAGCGCCTTGGCGTCGATTTCCAGCCGCGCTGGATCGACCTAGCCTGGCTGCTGCCGTCGCTATTCCCGGAAAAGGCGGCCAAGCCGGTGGCGCTCGACGACTGGCTGGAAATGCTCGGCATCGTCGGCAGTGCCGGCGGGCGCCGCGACACCATGACCAACGCCCTCGTCCTCGGCCGCCTGTTCCAGATGCTGCTGGTCCGCGCCAACGACAAGGACGTGACGACGGCGCAGCAACTTGTCGAGGAATCGCAGGCGGCGACACGCCTGCGTCGCACCATCTAGCGGACGACGATGGCGGCCACGGCGGGCAGTGCCCTCAAGCGCTACTACCTGCTGTATTCGGGTGGTTTCCTGCTGTTCGTCGCCGCGCTGGCGGTGCTGGAGCAGCACGGGATGCCGCCGCGCTGGATCGGTTATTCCTTCCTGACCTTCACGATCACGATGTACGCGGCGATCGGCATCATGAGCCGTACCTCGGACGTTTCCGAGTTCTATGTCGCCGGCCGGCGCGTCCCGGCCTTCTTCAACGGCATGGCGACCGGCGCCGACTGGATGAGTGCCGCCTCCTTCATCGGCCTGGCCGGCACACTCTATCTTTCCGGTTTCCAGGGGCTGGCCTTCGTCATCGGCTGGACCGGCGGCTTCGTGCTGGTAGCCGTGTTGCTGGCCCCCTACCTGCGGCGTTTCGGCGAGTACACCATCCCCGATTTCCTCAGCGCCCGTTACGGCGGCACCGCGATCCGCCTCGTTGCGGTGGGGGCGGCCATCCTGGCGTCCTTCATCTATGTCGTTGCCCAGATCTACGGGGTCGGCGTCATCACCAGCCGCTTCGTCGGACTGCAGTTCGAGATCGGCGTCTTCGTCGGCCTGGCCGGCATCCTCGTCTGTTCTTTCCTCGGCGGGATGCGGGCGGTCACATGGACGCAGGTGGCCCAGTACGTGATCCTGATTGTCGCCTACGTGACGCCGGTAGCTATCCTCTCCTGGAATGTGACCGGTAACCCGTTGCCGCAGATTGCCTACGGCGAGGTTCTCGGCGAAGTGGGACGGCTGGAGGCCAGGCTCTTCAACAGCCCCGCCGAAGCCGCTGCGCGCGAGCTTTATCGCGAGCGGGCCGACGATTACGCGCGCAAGATCATGCAGCTGCCGCAATCGCTGACGCAGGAACGCGAGGACCTGACTGCCCGCATCAACGAACTGAAGGCCGGCGATGCGGCGATGAAGGAGATCGTCGCCCTTGAGCGGCAGCGGCGCGACCTGCCGCTCGACACGGAGCAGGCGCGGCAGCGCTGGGAGGCGGCAATGTTCGCGGCTGCCGCGCGCGCCACCCCGCCAGTGCCTCACGCGGCAGCCTTTCCCGGTGCCGAGCCGGAGGCGAGCTGGAAGCAGCGCGTCAATTTCCTCGCCCTGATCTTCTGCCTGACCATCGGTACCGCCGCGCTGCCGCACGTACTGATGCGCTACTACACGACGCCCGGCGTGCGGGCCGCGCGCGAGTCGGTCTTGTGGTCGCTGCTCTTCATCCTGCTGCTCTACGTCACGGCGCCGGCCTATGCCGTCTTCGCCAAGCACGAGGTCTTCGCCAACCTCGTCGGCATCCCGATCGCCAAACTGCCCGGCTGGGTCGCCGCGTGGAGCAAGGTCGGCCTGGTCGGCATCGAGGACATCAACCGCGACGGCATCCTCCAGTTGGCGGAACTGACGCTCAACCCTGACGTGATAGTGCTGGCCACCCCGGAAATTGCCGGCATGCCTTACGTCGTTTCCGGCCTCGTCGCCGCGGGTGGCCTCGCCGCCGCGCTGTCGACCGCCGACGGCCTCCTGCTCACCATCACCAGCGCGTTGTCGCACGATGTCTACTACCGTGTTTTCCGCCCGCGCTCGTCAACCCAGCTGCGCCTCGTCATCTCCAAGTCGATGCTTCTTCTCGTCGCCGTTTCTGCGGCCACGGTCGCCGCCCAGAAGCCCGGGACCATCCTGTCCATGGTTGCCTGGGCCTTCTCGATCGCCGGGTCGGCCTTTTTTCCGGCCCTCGTGCTCGGCATCTTCTGGCGCCGGGCGACCCGCCAGGGCGCACTGGCAGGAATGCTGGTCGGCGTAGCTGTCGCGGTCTACTACATCTTCCGGCTCGAATTCGACAGCATTCCCTGGCTGGGAATATCCGGCCTGCGTATGGAACCTTGGTTCTCCATCCATTCCAATTCGGCCGGCGTTTTCGGCGTCTCCGCCGGCTTCGCGACCATGGTCGCAGTCAGCCTGCTCACCCGCGCGCCGGCGGCCGAGGTCGAGCGTTTTCTCGACCGCATCCGCCATACCCGTACGCGCCGGAGCGCCGGATGAGCGCCAGTACTTATTGGCAGCAAACCCGCCGGCTTACCCTGACCGTGATCCTGGCGTGGGTGGCCGTCACCTTCGGCCTCGGCTGGTTCTCCGACGAACTCAACCGCTTTGCCTTCCTGGGCTTTCCGCTCGGGTTTTACATGGCGGCACAGGGGACGCTACTCGTCTATCTCGTCATGATCGCGATCTATAACCACCGCATGCGCAAGATCGAGGAAGAATCCGGCATCGACGATTAGGGGCTTGCCCGGCCGGGCCGGCTTTGATTACCTCGACCCCTCTGCTACAATGCGCGCCTCCCGGAGAGGTGGATGAGTGGTTTAAGTCGCACGCCTGGAAAGCGTGTTTAGGGTAATACCCTAACGCGGGTTCGAATCCCGCCCTCTCCGCCAGGATCCACCGCATGACGGCCCCGCACGGGCCGTTTGCATTTTGCCTGCCGGCGCTGTCCGGCACGAGCCCGTGGGAGTGATTTGACACAGGTGGCGTCGAATGGCGGCGGATGGCGGACGGAAGCTGCCGAGTGGCGGCGGCCCTGGAAGCTGCTGAGCTTCACGGCTGGCATGGGCCTGCTGATCGTCGGGGCTTACCACTATCGCGCACCGGACTGGGATGTGCCGGTCAGCATCCTGATGGCGACGCTCGCCTACCTGAGCGCCCCGTGGAGCCTGCGCACGCTGATCGAGCGGCGCTGGCGCGACTGGCCGCTGATGCTCTTCCTGACATGGTTCACGGTCGACGGCGGCTACGCGCTCTACTGGCATTATCGCGACCCGGTGGCGCTCGCCCTGATGCGCGACGCCAACTTTCCCGCATCCCTCTCGTTGTATGGCATCTGCGGGGTGATCTGGCTGCCGCGCGCCCCCTTGCCGGAATCGGGCGTTGGCTAGCGATGAGGTTCGGGTGTACTGAGCGGCGAGAGTCGCCGCAATCCCGGGTTTACTGAACCGGAATTTGCCGAGCACGCCATAATTCCTTCGCAGCGGGTGACGACCCGGCCCTTGGCACGGATTGTTCGCGGTTTGTTTTATCCTGCCACATCTCCTGGCTCTTGCCTTACTTCATACATGGATAACACCTACTCACCCGAAGTCGAATATACAAACGACTATTACCATTTCATGAGCCCGGCGATGATCGATTGCATCGCGCTGAACTCGGGTTTCTCGCTGCCTCGCCGGGACGGGGGTTTCTCCTATTGTGAACTTGGCTGTGGTTTCGGCCTGACGACCAGCTATCTGGCGGCCACTCATCCTGAAGGGCGTTTTTTCGGTATTGACCTGAACGCAATGCAGATCGGGGTTGCGCAGGAGAAGTGCAAGGGGTTCGGGCTCGACAACGTCCACTTCATAGCCGGTGACGTCATGGAAATCGATCCTGAGGGGTTTCCGGACCTGGATTACGTCACCATGCACGGTTTGTATTCATGGGTGCCGGCGCCGGTGCGTAAAGGTGCCCTTGATCTGATCGCGGCGAAGCTCAAGCCGGGCGGATGCGTTTTCCTCTCTCATGACGTCTTGCCCGGCTGGCATGCGTTGATGCCGATCCGCGATTTCCTGCTCGCCGAGTCGGAGAAGAGTGGAAAGACATCGGTCATGGATCGCACGATGTATGCGATGAGTCGCCTGCAGCAGATGGTTGATCAGCGGGCGAATTTCGTGGCATCGAGCCCGAGTGTCCTGGATTGGGCCGTCACGCTGCTCAAACAGGACCCGCGTTACGTCGCGCACGAATACCTTGTTTCATGCCTTGCGCCGATGCCCTTCAAGACCGTGGCCAAGGATCTGTCAGACATCGGATTGCAGTACGCCGGCGATACGCGGCCATTGCTCAACAACTTCCGCTTGTGCGTCCCTGCGAATCTGCACGCAGACATCGAGCGGGAGAACGACCCGCATGAGCGCGAAGCACTGAAAGACTATCTGTTTGCCACTACCTTTCGGCGCAGCGTCTTCGTACGGCGGCATTCCACAGAGTCTGGCCCAGTTCGCGATGCCGGTGATCAAGTTTGGGGATTGATGGCGACGAACGTGCGTCCGTCTCTCGAGTTCGATTTTCCTTCCGGGAAATGTCGGTTCGACCACCCGGTCTACCAGGCGATCATCGGGACGCTGCGTACGCAGCCGCGCCCGCTTCGCGAATTGTTGCAGGTTCTTTCCGGATTCCCCGAGCGCGCCTTGTACAACGCGTTGATGATGCTGTTCGCCGCTCAATGGGTAGCGCCATTCCGCATGAACTCCGGGAATTCCGCGTGCGATAGGATCAACAGGCAACGAATTGAAGGTCCGCGTCGTGACGATATGCTCCTGTCCAGCACTTACGGTGGCGCTTTGCCGGCCGATGATGTGGAACGCCTCTACCTTTTTGTTCGCGGAACCGGGGGCAAAAACATGGCCGAACTGGGTGATGCGATGCATCGGGAGGCTGAACGACGAAACTGGTACCGCGAAAGTCCGGCCTTCGCTTCGTTCGGGGCGGATGCCGCCGCCCGGAGACAGAGCCTGCACCGTATTGCGGCTCGCATCGTGCAGCAAGACGATTACTACCGAAGCCTGGGTTGGCTTTGAGGGCAATGCCGCTACCGGCTGCCTACTGACTTCACGTTTTGCCAACAGGGCCCGCGGTGGATTGCGGACAGGACCGGAAATTGCTAAGCAAGTGATGAGGCGCACGCGCTTCGCTTGCGCCCGGTCCGATCCGGGAGGTCTGCCATGATTGCAAAACGCTTGCCAGTAAACGTCCGGACAGCCGGCGGCCTGCAGCCGTTCCGCGGCAGGGCACGCACTCGGGGGGCGCCGCCATGGTCCCCGTACTGAACGAGGAAACCCTGTTCTGGATGCGCCTCGCGGCATTCGCCAGCCTGTCGGAACACGTGCTCGCTTCCGGCGCATCCTTGTCCGATGCCGAGGAACTGCTCTTCGGCTGGTCTCTGCCCGGCGATCTGCCGTCGCGCTATGCCTGCCTCGGCGGCGGTGCCGCCAACGCCACGGTGCGGGGGTGATTGCAAACGGGGAGGTTGCCGGCACCGGTTTTGTGCGCTTGACGACAGGCATGTGCCATTTGCGCCCGTTGCTATTGAAGCCGGACCGGGTTTTCCCGCCTGGGGCGGTTCAGCCGGCCTGTTCGATGCGTTCCAGCAGACGCGCGGCAGCGCGCTCGTGGATGACCAGGATCAGCTTCATCGAACTGCGCGTGGCGCCGACGAAGAGCTTGCGCAAGGCCTTGTCGTCAAGTTCGTCGAAGTCGATTTCGGCGAAGATGACCGCCGGAGCGGCCTGGCCCTTGAAGCGGTAGACCGATTCGACGAGCACGTCCCCCTCGCTGTAGGCCGGCTGGCCGAACAAATCGTAGGCGCCGGTGAAGCGGCGCAGGCTGCACTGTCCCAGGCGGTCGAGCGCCATCAGGTGCGACTGCTCGCGGCCGTGGTAGCTGACGATGGCGAGATCGTGCTTCTTGAAGCCGGCCGAATAGCAGAGGCGGACGGATTCCTTGACGCGCGCGTAGAGACCGGCGGTGTCCGCGTAGTCGAGGATCTCGACCGGTTCCGCGGCGATTGGCGAAGCGGCCTCGATGGCCGGGCCGTCGGGCAGGAGGCGGCGCAGCAGGTCGACGATGGGGCGCGGGCTGCGGTAATTGCTGTCGGCGTGCAGCGTCACCCAGCCGGGCAGGGGCGTCGGTGGCTGGCCGTAGAGGTTCTGTAGCGGGTCTTCCAGCCAGAGCAGGCGGGTGTCCTCGCGGGCATGTCGGAAGATCCGGTCCCGCCAGGTTGCCGGGATGTCCTGGCCTTCGTCAACGATCACGGTATCGAAGCGGAAGGCCTCGTCGACGGGCAGTTCGCCGGCCCGCATCGCCAGATGGGCGAAGGCGTCGGGTCGGGTGAAATCGGGTATTTCGCCGGCGTGGCGCAGGCGTTGGTCGCACAGCTGGTGAAAGGTGCAGGCGACACCGCCGGGCGGGGCGATGCGGTTGAAATGGTCGGCCAGCGGCCGGTTGAAGCAGACATAGAGCGGACGTTTGCCGCTTGCCAGCGTGGCGCGGTACTCGGCCAGTGCGAGCTGTGTCTTGCCTGAGCCGGCGGTACCGGTCACGCGCAGGCGGAAGGGCGCGAAATCGAGGCTCCGCGCCCAGCGGGCGAGGCCGCCGGAGACCCGGGTGACCAGCTCGCGGGCCTGGCCCATCAGCGCGCTGACATCGGCATCCAGCTCGATCAGGTCGCGCAGGAAGGCGTGGATCTTTGCGGTGGCTGCCGATTCGGCGCGCGCCGGCAGCAGTTGTTCGATAATGGCGCACAGCTGCCCGCGCCGCGTGGCATCGATGATGCGCTCGGGCACGATGCCGGCCGTCTCCGGGCTCCTGACCGTGTAGTCGGGGCAATAGAGGAGGGCGTCGGTATGCACCGACGGGATGTCGCCACGCGCGGCGAGCTTGCCGCGTAGCTGGCTGACCATGCGCGACATCTGGACCGGCACGCTCTTGGTCCGACCGGGATACTGCTTCACCAGTCCGTCGGGCGTCTCGTCGAGGAAGCCGCTTTTCTGCTCGATCAGCAGCAGGTCGCCGGCCAGATTGACCACGGCGAAATCGATCTCGCCGTAGATGGCGTAGCGCCCCTCCATGCCCGTCCAGTGCACGGCGTGATAGACCGTGTAGCTGTCGGGCAGGCCGTTGGCGAGGACGGACAGGGTCTCGATTTCGCGCCGCGCGGCGCCTGTGACGGCGAGCTCGCGCCAGCCGTCGGGAACGATGCGGGCCATGGTGGTCCACTCCGGGTCGGATGACGTGCAGCTTAATCGAATCGGCCGGCTTACGCATGGCCGGGCCTGCGGCATACTCGCGGCTCTGCCGCCTGCCGCGGTGCCCACTTCAGGATTCACCTACCCGATTCCGCCCGATGACGACCTTCGGCAATTCCCGCCCGCGCGGCAACCGCCGCGGCGCCTGGCAGCTCGCGGTGGCGCTGGCCTTCCTGATGCTGGTTCCCTTCGCCATGGTGCTCGGCTGGCGCATCATCTGGCCGGCGTCGCTCCTGATGGTCGTCGTCCTGGTTTTTCTGGCGCTCAAGGCGCTTCATGGCGAGGCGCATGCGCGGATGAACGCACTGCCGTTGTCCGGCGAGCTGCCCTACGGCTTCGCCGGGCACGATATCCGGGCGGTCTGCGACAGCGGGGGCGAGGTCTGGTTGCGCGCTGACGATGTGCGCCACTTGCTCGGCCTCGAGCGTAGCGATGCCTGGATGGCGGGCGCTTATCCGGACGGCTACCGGCGCGCGGTCCCGGGTCTTGCCGCCTGGTTCATCAGCCCGGCGGCGGTGCGCCGGCATTGGGCGGGCAGTTTCCGCCCCGAGGTTAACCGCTTCCTGACGTGGATGGAGCGCGAACTCGTTCCCTTGCACCGGCAGCGAACCGCGCAGGTGGCTGACCCGGGGTCCGTCCCCGCCGATGATCCGGCTGCTCGACCGGTGGGCTTCGTCACCCGCCATTGGCGCGGCGAGCATCCGTTGCTGCACTTCGCGTTGAGCGGTCTCCTGCTGGCGGTGCTGTTCGGGGCACTACTGGGCGGTCCGAGCGAGCCGGCCGCGGTCGTCGCGCACTACCAGCGCCGGGCCTTCATCACCTTGCTCGAACTGGTCGCCGGCACGCTGGCGGCGGCGTGGTGGGGTGTCGGCGCCTGGCGCAGCGCCCAGCGCTGGCTCGGTTCGGGGCGCTCGCTGCTGGCCGGCATGGCTTTCGCGATGGCCGGCATGGGGTCGCTGCTCTACGCCTTCGACCGGATGGCCGATTTCGACCGCCAGATGACGGTGTTCGCCCTGGTCGCGATGGCCACCGACAGTGACCCCAGGCCGCGACTGACCGTTTCCGCCGATGGCGGGCGGCTGCTGCTCAGCGGCGAAATGGGCTTCGGGACGACGCGCGCCGTGCGCGAAGCGCTGGCGCGCCATCCGGCCATCGCCGGGATCGAGCTCGAGGGGCCGGGCGGCCGTGCCTACGAGGGCCTGGTGCTGGCTGAACTGGTGCGCGAGAGCGGCCTGGCAACCTACGTGCGCCGGGACTGCGTGAGCGCCTGCGTGCTCGTCTTCGCCGGGGGAGGGCAACGGTTTGCAGCGCCGGGCGCGCGCTTCGGCCTGCACCGCTCGGGTGTCGGCTGGCAACGCGACGACGGCCGCCTTTCGCGGACGGATCTCGCCATGGGCGAGTTCTTCGCGGCGCAGGGCATCGCCGACGCCTTCATCCGCCGCGCGCTGGCGACGCCGTTCGCGGACATCTGGGTGCCCGAATCCGCCGAGGTGCTGACGGCCCGGCTGGCAACCGACGTCTGGGTGGATCCGTCCCCTTAGTTGCGGCCGTCAGTCGAGGTCGGGAAAAAGTCCGCCGCTGCGCTGAACGGGGCGCCCGGCGGCCTCGGCGACGATGGCCGGGTTGCCGCCGGTGACCAGCGAAAACCAGCGCCGCGCCCGGGTGATGCCGGTATAGACGAGTTCGCGGGTGAGCACCGGGCTGCGGTACCCGGGCAGGATCAGCGCACAGTGCTCGAATTCGGACCCCTGGGCCTTGTGCACGGTGAGTGCGAACACGGTTTCGACATCCGCGAGACGGCTGGGCAGCACCCACCGGATGCCACCACGCCCGTCGTCGCGGCGGAAAGCCACGCGAAGCACGGTTGCCGGGCGGCCATCGAGGCCAACCGCACCCGGTACGGCCAAGGTAACCCCGATATCGCCGTTCATCAGCCCGAGCGCGTAATCGTTGCGTGTCACCAGCACCGGCCGCCCTTCGTACCAGCCATCGCCGGGCGCGAGCAATCCGGCCGCCGCGAGCGCGGCGGCGATGCCCTCGTTGACCGCGGCGATGCCCCAGGGGCCGCCACGAACGGCGCACAGCACCTGGAAGCGGGCGTGGGCGGCGAGGACGCGGTCTGCCCAGGCGGCCAGCGCCTCGCCGTCCGCACCAGGTCCCGGGCGGCCGGCGGACAGGGCCGTCAGGTAGGCTGCATAGCCGGCGGGACGGTCGCCTGCGGCAAACGGGTCGCCGACCACCAGCCCGGCGAGGGCCGCCGCGCCCGGGTCACGGATGTCGATGCGCGCGATGTCGGGCGCCGCCGCCTGCCAGAGCGCGGCGATTTTCGTTTCATCGCCGGTGTTGACCGCAGCAGCCAGTTGTCCGATGCCGCTGTCGGCCGTGAAGCGGTGGCTGCGGCGCAGCATGGCGATCGCCTGATCGGGCAGGGCGCCGGCGGGCGCCATGAGCGAGGCGGGAATAATCTCGCCGCACGCCGCTTCGATCCATGCCGCGGTTGCCGGTGTGTAGCGGCCTTCACCGGCGCGCCGGCAGAGTTCGCCGAGCACCGAACCGGCCTCGACCGAGGCGAGCTGGTCCTTGTCGCCGAGGAGAACGAGGCGGCCGTGGTCGGGCAGCGCGGTGAGCAGTGCGGCCATCATCTCGAGGTCGATCATCGAGGCCTCGTCGACGACGAGGACGTCGAGGTCGAGGCGGTCGCGCGCATCGTGGCGGAAGCGGCGGCTGCCCGGCCTCGAGCCGAGCAGGCGGTGCACGGTGGTGACCTCGGCGGGAATCGCGGCGCTCAGTTCGACGGGCAGCTGTTCGAGGGCGCTGGCGATCGACTCGCGCAGGCGCGCCGCCGCCTTGCCGGTCGGCGCCGCCAGGCGGATGCGCAGGGGACGTGCCGGATCGGTCGCCAGGGCCGTGCCCTGCAGCAGCGCGAGCAGGCGGACGACGGTCGTCGTCTTGCCGGTGCCAGGGCCGCCGGTGATGATCGCGAAGGCACTACGCGCGGCGAGCGCGCAGGCGATTTTCTGCCAGTCGGGTTCGCCGGCCGCCGGCGTGGGCGGGAACAACTCAGCCAGGCGTTGCCGGAAGCCGTCGCTGCCGGGGTCGGCGGCCCTCCCGTCGGGGCGGGCCAGCAGGCCGCCGATCACCGTTTCGATGGTGCGCTCGCATTGCCAGTAGCGGCGCAGGTACAGGCGGTCACCGGCGAGCACGAGCGGTGTCTGTCCCGGACCGTCGGCGGTGAGGTCAGCGTGATGCAACGCCGCCCGCCACTCGCTCAGGCTGATGCCGGAGAGCACTTGGGCGGGCAGGACGGGCGGCGCTCCGGCAGCTTCTGCGGCGGCCGACTCGGGAGGCAGCGACAGGGCCATCCAGGGGTCGGCCAGGGTTGCCCGCAAGTCGAGGCAGGCGTGTCCGCGTCCGAGCTGGTGGCTGGCCAGCGCCGCGGCGAGGAGGAGCAGCGGATGCGCGTCCGGGCATTCGTCGTGCAGGAAGCGCGCGAGCGCGCGATCCACCGGCCGCAGCCAGCCGAGGCCGACCCAGGCGGCGAGCAGGTCGAGGAGGGCGCTGGCGGTCATCGCCCGTCCTTTCCGAAGATGGCTTCCATTTCATCGATCAGCGCTGCCGGCGGACGCTCGAAGTGCAATCCGGCCCCGGGCGCAGCGACACCGCGCAGGAACAGATAGGCCGCGCCGCCGACATGGCGCCCGTATTCGTAACCGGGCAGGCGCGCCTTGAGGAGCCGGTGCAGCGCGAACAGGTAGAGCGCGTACTGCAGGTCGTAGCGGTGGGCACGGATCGCCGCGTCGAGGTTGGCGGATGCATAGGCCTCGTCGCCGTCGCCGAGCCGGTTCGACTTGTAATCGGCAACGTAGTAGCGGCCCTCATGGACGAAGACGAGGTCGATGAAGCCCTTGAGCAGGCCGTTCAGCGTATCGGGACGCAGGCGCGGGCGCGCCTGTCCGCCCAGCGTGTGGCGCACGACCGCGGTGTCGAGGCGGGCGAGATCGGCGTCGCTCGCGGCGAAGGCGAATTCCAGCTCGGCGCGGTACTCCGTGAGGTCCGCCAGGCGGAAAGCCCCGTTGTCAGGCAGCGCCAGCGGCGTACGCACGAGTGCCAGAAGCCAGTCGTACAGCGAATCCGCCCATTTGTCCCAGTGCCGCTGCCGGCAGCGGCGAACGACCTCGGCGCGCAGCGCGGCGGGGTCGGCCAGCGTGGCCGCAAAACCCTGCGCGGCAGCCCACTCGAGCAATTCGTGGAGGAAAGTTCCGGCTTCGGCGCCGCGCGGGAAGCGGTGAGGTGCGCTGCCGCCGCCATGCGCCGGCAGTACATCGCGCAGTGGTTCCTGCAGGTTGCCGGCGCGGGCGGTGTCGTCGTCGCTTTCGGGGGCTTCGGCTTGCGTCGCGACCGCCAATGCCGAATAGCTGGCGATTCGCCAGCCGTCGCCGGTCGTCCGTCGGGGGCGGCGGGCGCTGCCCGCGACTGCCGCGACCGCCGCGGGGCGGAATCTGTCGGCATTGACGGCCGGTGCCGTGTCCACTGTGATGTCGGGGCAGCCGGCGGAGAAGGCAGCGATGCGCCCGGCGAACCCGGCCGGGTCGCCGTCGTCGCAACCGAACAGGTAAGCGATCGCCGAAGGTGCCGCCCCCTTGAGCGGAGCCAGGCCGACCCAGGTCGCGTAGCGTGCCCGCGTCAGTGCGACATAGATTTTGCGGATATCCTCGGCCAGGCGTTCCTCTTCGGCCACTGCCAGCACGGCGGCATCGGGCACCAGGGCGAGTCGCCGGTCGCCGGCGGAATCGTGCCAGCGCAGCGGCTTGTCGCCCTTCGCTGCCATCGCCGTGCTGGCGAACGGCAGGAAGACGAGCGGGTATTCGAGGCCCTTGGCCTTGTGGATGGTGACGACCTGGACGAGGTCGGCATCGCTTTCGAGGCGCAGGCGGCGCGTGTCGTCCTCGCCCGGCGGCGCCGCGCGTTCCTCGGCGAACCAGCGGATCAGCGCGTGTTCGCCGTCGAGCCCCATGCTGGCCTGCTGCAGCAGCTCGGCGAGATGCAGGAAGTCGGTCAGGGTGCGCTCGTCACCGGCGGCGATCAGGCGTCCGGGAACGCTGAAATCGAAGAGCAGGCGGCGCAGCATGGGCAGCACGCCGCGCCGCATCCAGGTCTCGCGGTAGCCCTTGAACTGGATAACACGCGCCTCCCAGGCCTCGTCGTTGCCGGCCAGCGTGTCGAGTTCGGAAAACGCCACCCCGAGCGCCGGCGTTGCCAGCGCGGCGCGCAACAGGCGCTCGTTGTCCGGTGCCGCGCAGGCGGCCAGCCAGTGTTGGACTTCGCCGGCGGCGCCGGCCTGGAAAATGGAATCGCGGTCGGACAGGTAGACTGTGCGGACCCCGCGTGCGGCGAGTGCCGAGCGGATCGCCGCCGCCTCGTCGCGATTGGCGACCAGCACGGCAACGTCGCCCGGGCGCAAGGGCGCGAAGCGGCCGTCGGCGTGGCGCAGGCCGGTCATGCCGCGGCGGCCGCCGTCGAGCCAGGCGACGATGCGGGTGGCGCAGGCGGCGGCGCTGTCGGCGAGGTATTGTTCCTTGGTCAGGCCATCGGGCGCGTGGGCGATGACGGCTGCGGTCAACGCCGCCACCGGGCCGTTTTCCACGACCAGTTCCCACGGGGGGCCGTGCGCGGCAACTGCGCGGAAGGGAACCGGGTTGTCGTCACCGGTACGGAAGCGGAAGGCGCCGGGCCGGTCGGCGGCGGTCTCGGCGCCGGCGAAACAATGGTTGGCGGCGACGACCATCGCGGGCGTCGAACGGAAATTCGTGCCCAGCGTATGCAGGCGGCCGGCGACGGCGCGGCGGACCGCCAGGTAGGTATGGATGTCGGCGCCGCGGAAGGCATAGATCGCCTGCTTCGGGTCGCCGATGAGGATGAGCGCATGGTCGGGCCGGTCGGCAGCGATGTCGTAGATGCGGGCGAAGATGTGGTACTGCACCGGGTCGGTGTCCTGGAACTCGTCGATCAGCGCAACCGGGAACTGGCCGCGGATGGTCACGGCGAGCCGCTCGCCGGACGGGCCGGCGAGTGCCGCGTCAAGACCGGTGAGCAGGTCGTCGAAGCCCATGCTCGCCTTGCGCCGGCGCGCAGCGGCGAAGTCGGCTGCGATCGTCGCGGCCGCGTGGGCGAGGAAACCGGGGCGCGGTTGGGGCAGGGTGGCGAGCGCCAGGCGCAAGACAGCCAGCGCTGCCGGTGCCGGGTGCTGGGTTGGCGTCCCCGAGCGCCAGGCGTCGGCAAGTCCATCTGGGGACAGCCTTTTCCAGGCCGCCTCGCTGAGATCGGGCGGCGCCAGTCCCGGATCGTTCGCCCAGTTGCGCAGGCGCGCCAGCCATTCCGCGTAATGGGTGCGCTTCAGCTTGCTGCCGTTGACCTCGCCGCGGGCGACGGCAGCATCGAGCAGCGCTTCCAGTTCGTCCGCCCATGCCGCCCACGGCGCCTTCAGCGGAGTGAGCTCCCGGCGGAGCGCTGCCAGGAGTTCGGATGGCGGCGGTGCTGCCGGCAGCAGTTCGGCGTCGGCGAGCAGGCCGGCGACATCCATTTCCAGCACGGCCGGGTCGCTCCAGCAGGCTGCAACGCTTGCAAAATCGTCGGCGGCGAGCGGGTAGTAGTGGTTGCGCCAGTAATCGCGGACGACTTCGGCGCGCAGTGCCGCCGGATCGGTATCCAGTGTCTGGTTGAACAGGCTGCGGCTGGCGAAGGCATGCTCGCGCAGCATGCGGTTGCACCATGCGTGGATGGTCGATATTGCCGCTTCGTCCATCCATTCGGCGGCTAGCTGCAGGCGGCGGGCGCAGTCCGGCCAGAGCGGGGCCGCGATGCCGGTGCGCAACCCGCGCAGGAAGTCGTCGGGAGCGCTCGCATCGGGGCAGTCCGCGCCGGCGCCGAACCAGCGCGCGGCCTGGGCGAGACGGGCGCGCACGCGGTCGCGCAGCTCGCGTGTGGCCGCCTCGGTGAAGGTGACGACGAGGATCTGTGGCGGCGTCAGCGGCCCGCCGGGGAAATCCTGCGGTCCGCCGAGGCCGAGCACCAGTCGCACGTAGAGGGCGGCGATGGTGAAGGTCTTGCCGGTACCGGCGCTCGCCTCGATCAGGCGACTGCCTGCCAGAGGGAAGGCGAGCGGGTCGAGGAGCGGCGCGTCGCGGTTCATGCCTTCCCTTCCTTGGCGCGGACGATGGCGGCATCCAGCGGCGCCAGCAGGCCGGCGGCAAGCCGCGAGAACTCGCCGCCGGCCCAGAGGTCGGCGAAGGTGGGGTAGAACCGTGCAACGCCCGGCAGGCGCGTGTCTTCGCCCTGCCTCCAGCGGCTGCTTTGGTAGGCCTTGCGGGCCCCATCGGTGGCCTTTCCGGCAGGCGGGGCGATGCTCTCCGGGGAGGGCGTGCCGCCGGCACCCAGCCAGGCAAAGCCGGTCCCCGGCGCGAGCGGCAGCGGGCGGCGCATGCCATCGGCGAAGGCGCGAAGCAGTTCGGCAAGGTGGCCGCGGGCCAGCTCAGGATCCAGCGCGGCCAGCTGCACGGCGCCGTTGCGCCCGATCAGCAGGGATTCCAGCGGCTCGCCGGTGAGGTGTCCGGCCAGATGGACGATCCAGTCGGCAAGGAGTTTTTCTGGGCGGTAGTGTTGCTGCTTGCCGTCGAGATAACGGCTGCTGCCGATGATGACCCGGCAACGTGCGCCGGCGGCGCTGCCGCGCAATCCGGTGAGCCTTCCCGCCGCGGCGATTTCGCGGTCGCCGTCGGCGATGACGAGGCCGGCATCGGAATCCGGCAAGCTGAGCGGCCAATCGGACAGGGCGGTCCGGTAACGGGCGAACATCTCTTCGATCGGCGCGACGGCACGGTCCAGGGCGGCATCCGCTGCAGCGCCGGCGGGCAGGCTGCCGGCGCGGCGGATGCGGGCCGCTTCGGCGGCGACGGCGGCGGATTCGTCCTCCCCGCGCGCGAGCGCATCGAGGCGGGCGCGGATCAGGCGGTCCTGCAGGCTCCAGTGGGCGAGGCCGTCGAGTGCAAAGGGCTCGTGGCCTTCCGCATCCTCGTCATCCCGTTCCGGACGGACGCCCAGGCGTTCCGCGAGGAAGGCGCCGGCGGGGTCGCGGAGAAAGCTGGCGAGTCGGGCAAAGGTCACCGGTTCGGCCAGGGTGGCCGGCGGCAGCGTGAGCAGGGAGGGGCCTGCGGGAGCGGCTTCGGTTGCCTCCCATTCGCGGGCATAGGTGAACAGGCCGCCGGTTCCGGCGAAATACGCCGGGTTGAAGGGTTGCAGCGGGTGCTCGACGGTCAGTGCGGCGATCAGGCGGCTTGCCGCCCCGGTATCGCCGGCCAGGCGCCAACAGGCGTCGATGTGGTCGCGCAGCTGGGCGACCAGCACCGACGGCGGCCGGACGGCGTTGTCGGTGATGCTGCGCCCGACCCAGCTGACGTGCAGGCGTTCGCGTGCGGAGAGCAGCGCCTCGAGGAACAGATAGCGATCGTCTTCCCGTCGCGAGCGGTCGCCGGGCCGGAGATCGCCGGCCATCAGGTCGAAATCGGCCGGCACCCGGGTGCGCGGATAGTCGCCGTCGTTCATGCCGAGCAGGCAGACGATGCGGAAGGGGATGGCGCGCATCGGCATCAGCGTGGCAAAGGTGACGCGCCCGGCCAGGAAGCGGCGTGTCAGGCTGCCGGCATCGATCTGGGCCAGCCAGTGCTCGCGCACGGGCGGCAGCGGCAGTGGCTCGTCGAGGCCGGCTTCGGCACAGGCAGAAAGCCAGGCATCGAGGCTTTCCTGCAACTGCAGCAACATCAGGGCATCGTCGCCGTCGCTGGCGCTGAAGAAGTCCTGCAGCAGCCCGCGCAGGCGCTCGCCCCAGGCGGCCGGGGTGGCCAGCTGTGCGAGACGGGCGTGGAGCTCGCCAAGACGGTCGACGAGGTCGGCCAGCGGCCCGAGCAATGCGGCATCGAGCCCGGCGGCATCGGCGAAGGGCTCGATGCCGTGCCAGTCGCAGTCGCGTCGCCCGGCCGGATCGCTGCCGGCGGCATAGCCGAGGAGCATGCGGCGCAGCCCCGAGCGCCAGGTGTTCTGCTCGTAGTCGAAATCGATGCCGAGGCTGCGCCGGTGGCCGGCGTCGAGCCCCCAGCGGACGTGGGCGCCGTCCAGCCACTGGCGCAGCAGCGGCAGGTCGCCGGCGGCGATGCCGAAGCGGGCCCGCAGCGCCGGCACGTCGAGGAGGTCGAGAACTTCGGCGATGGTAAGGCGGGCGGTATCGAGGGCGAGCAGGTGATCGAGCGCGCGCACGACCGGCTGGCGGATGCGTTCGCCGCGGTCGGCGACCGAGTAGGGCAGGTAACGGTCGTCGCCGGGTTCGATCTGGCCGAAGACGGCCTCGATGTGGGGCGCGTAGGCGTCGATGTCGGGCACCATGACGATGATGTCGCGCGGCTGCAGGGTCGCATCGGCGTCACGGGCCGCGAGCAGTTCATCGTGCAGGACCTCGACCTCGCGCTGGGCGCTGTGGGCGATGTGGAAGCGCAGCGACCGGTCGCTGTCGGGAGCGACTGGCGGCCAGGCGATTTCGGCGGCCGGGCGCAGGTCGAGGATGTCGTCCTGGATCTGGTGGAGCAGGCAGCCGCCGCCGGTCGGCGCGAACAGGTCGATGCGCTGGCCGATGACGGCGAAGCGTTCGCGGTAGGCATCCGCCTCGTCGATCTCGTCGAGCAGCGCCAGCGTGTCGCTACCCTGGCGCCCCCAGGCAGCGAGCAGGGGATGCGCGTCGAGGTGCAGCGCCCCGGGCGGAGTGGCAGCCGGGGCGGCGGGCCGGCGCGCGTGCCGTGGGCGGCGGGCGAGGTCGCGCGCGGTCGTGATGTCGCCCCAGTAATGTCGGCAGGGGTTGTTGGCGCAGATGAGCACCTGCGTCCACCGCGCGACCGCGGCGAGCGCCTCGAGCGTCTGCCGCGGCAGCGACGAGACGCCGAAGACCGTGACCCGGCGCGGCAGTCCGGGCGGACGGCCGGCATGGTCGGCTGCCGCCGCGAGGAACTGCCGGTGCACGCCGGCGCGACTCGGGCTGCCGGCGCCGATGTCGCGTGCGAGCGCCCGCCAGAGAGCCGGCTGCCAGGCCGAATCGGGCGGCAGCCGGCGCCGGTTGCCGCGCGCATCGATCAGCACGTCTTCACCGGCATCCCAGGCGGCGAGCCATTCGGCCCGGTAGACCTGGTACTGGTCGAGGAGGTCGGCGAGCCGCTCGGCGAGCTGGCAACGCCGCCGGGCATCGTCGTCGCCAGCGAGGAATCCGGCCAGCGGCGCGAAAACCTGCTGACGGGCGAGCTCGGGGAGGAGGCGTGCGATGCGCCAGAGCAGGCGCTGCTTGTCGTAGGGCGAGGCATCGGGCACAGCGGCGGCGCCCAGCACGCTGCGGTAGGCCTGCCAGACGAAGCGGGACGGCAACAGCGTGGCGAGCGAAGCGGCGATGCCGATGCCCGCATCGGGGCCGTCGCCGGCATCGGCGGCCAGCGCCAGTTTCAGCCACTGGGCGATGCCATTGCTGTGGACGAGGATGATTTCGTCCTCGAGCGGCGCGAGGGGATGCGCCCGCATCCAGGTCACGACCAGCTGGCGCAGGAGTTCCGGCCGGTTGCCGTGGATGACCATCAGCCCCGGCGCGAGCGGCACGGCGCTCATGGTGCCGGGCGCGCGGGCGGGCGCTGGGTGACGGTGCTGGGGCGGAGGGACATTGCGGTGCGGCTGTGGGCGAAAGGCGATACTCTACCGAATTGCAGGTGCAGAAAGTGAGCCCGGGAAAGGAGGTCTAATGGATAGCGACGATGCCCGCGACATCCGCCGGCTGTTCCTCGCCGCACTCCTGCGCTGCGAGGCATTCGCGGCAGCCGCGGCGGATGAAGCCGGGCTGGCGCGGCTGGCGGCGGAGATCCGAGCCGCCCTGCCGGCACTGCATGACGAACTGGAACGGCTGGGCGAGAGCGAGGGCGCGAACGGCAGCTAGCCGACCAGCGCCACGGCCTTGATCTGGGCGACGAGTTCGAGCCCGGGCCGGAGACCCAGCGCCGTCGCCGAACGCCGGGTGATGCGCGCGAGGAGCGGCGTGCCCGCGGCATCGAGGCGCACCAGCACGTGCCCCGGTGTTTCGGTGAATCCGAGCGCGACGACGGTTGCGGCGACACAATTCAGGATGCTGCTGTGTTGCGGCGGCGCCAAGGCGAGGCTGACGTCACGCGCGTGGATGCGGCAGCGCAGGACCGACCCCTGTGCTTCGGCGCGCCGCGAGACGAGGAGGTGGCCGCCGGCGAACGTTAAACGCGTCAGGTCGTCCGGTTCCTGGCCGGCGACGGTGACGTCGAGTACGACGCCGGCATCGTCGGCGAACGCCGGGGGCAGGTCGACGCGGCCGAGGACATTGTTGAGCGCACCGGCAGCGACGACGCGCCCGCCATCGAGGAGAACGAGATGGTCGGCAAGGCGGGCGACTTCCTCCGGCGCGTGGCTGACATAGACGACCGGCAGTGCCAGTTCCCGGTGCAGGCGCTCGAGGTAGGGCAGGATTTCCTGCTTGCGCCGGTAATCGAGCGCGGCCAGCGGCTCGTCCATGAGCAGGATGCGCGGCCCGGAGAGCAGGGCGCGGGCGATGGCGACGCGCTGGCGTTCGCCGCCGGAGAGATTTTCCGGCCGGCGGTCGAGGAGGGCCGAGATGCCGAGCAACTCGGCGAAATCGCCAGTGCCGTAGGCGCCTGTTGCGGTCGACGTTCGTTTTTGCCCGAATTCCATGTTCGCGCGCACCGACAGGTGGGGAAAGAGGCTGGCTTCCTGGAAAACATAGCCGAGCGCCCGCCGGTGCGGCGGGAGGAAGATGCCGTGCCCGTCGTCCTGCCAGACCTCGCCGCCGACGCTCACGCGTCCGCGGGCGCCGGGCTCGAGGCCGGCCAGCGCCCGCAGGCAGGTTGTCTTGCCCGATCCGGAATGGCCAAAGAGGGCGCTGACCCCGCGCCCGGGCAGCTCGAGATCGACGTCGAGCGCGAATTCGCCGTGGTCGACGTGCAGGCGGGCGCTGATGCCTTCGCTCATGGCCGGCGCTGCCGCGGCGGGTTGAAGGTGTACAAGGCGAACAGCACGGCGAAGCTGAAGAGCACCATGCCGCCGGCCAGCCAATGGGCCTGCGTGTAGGCCAGTGCCTCGACGTGGTCGTAGATCTGGACCGAGACGACGCGCGTTTCGCCGGGGATGCTGCCGCCGATCATCAGCACGATGCCGAATTCCCCCACCGTGTGGGCGAAACCGAGGATCGCCCCGGTAAGGAAGCCGGGCCGTGCGAGCGGCACCGCGACCGACCAGAAAGCGTCCCAGGGGCCGGCGCGCAGCGTGGCGGCGACTTCCAGAGGACGCTCGCCGATCGCCTCGAAGGCATTCTGGATCGGCTGCACCACGAAGGGCAGCGAATAGATCACCGAGGCGACAACGAGGCCGGGGAAGGTGAAAGGCAGCAGGCCGATCCCGAGCGCTTCGGTGAGGTGCCCGACCGGACCGTGCGGGCCCATCGCGACCAGCAGGTAGAAGCCGATGACCGTCGGCGGCAGGACCAGCGGCAGGGCGACCACCGCACCAATGATCCCCTTGAAAGGGGATCGCGTACGCGCCAGCCACCAGGCGACCGGAGTACCGACCAGGATCAGCAGCGCGGTCACCACCGTGGCGAGCTTGAGCGTCAGCCAGACAGCGGCAAGGTCGGAAGCGAGCGGGGCGGGATCCATGCTGGGTTGCGGGGGGCGAGCGGCGGACGGAGGGAGTGTAGCGGATGCGGCCGCGGTTTCGGGAACCGATCGCTGCCGCGAGGGTCGATGTAAAATAAGCATGCCAAATGAAAAATCACGCGGGGGCAAATTACCGGAGGGCAATCTTCCTGCGGTCTACGCTTTCCGGGGGGCGCATGAATCAGCCTGAAGCAACGCTTCGAGGAAACAAGCCAGCTGCGATACGGGTTCTCCGCGCGCTGGCCGTGTCGAGTGCACTGCTCGCCAGTGTGGCGGCTGCGGCCTCGGCGCCGGTGGTCGAGGGCGAGGCGCCGCGCGTGCGAGCACTCCTCGAGCAGGGCTGGGCCGCCGAGTCCGGCAAGGGCATGGGGCGCAGCCCCTGGCTGGCTGCCAGCCTCTATCGCCAGGCCGGCGAAATGGGCAGCGGCGAGGGGTATTTCCGGCTGGCGCAGGTTCACCTCGCCGCGCGGCAATATGGCGGCGACGCGGCGACGGCTTCCTGCCTGTTCGCCCTGGCCAGCCAGCTCGGCCATGCCGGCGCCGCCGCGGCACTCGAACGCCAGGCGGCGGCCCGGGTCGCTCCGGCGGCCGGGTGCGATCGCGATCCGACGCAACTGCCCGGTTATGCCCCTTTCGACATCGATGCCTACACGCGGGCGCTGCCGGCACCGCGGCATGAGGTCGTCGCCCTAATCCGCAAACTCGCCCCGCGCTATGGCGTCGATACGCGGCTGGCGCTGGCGGTGGCTTCCGCCGAATCCAACTTCAATTCGCTGGCCCTGTCGCCCAAGAACGCGATGGGTGTCATGCAGTTGATCCCGGCCACGGCCGAGCGCTTCGGCGTCGCGCGGCCCTTCGAGCCGGAGCAGAACATCCGTGGCGGCCTCGCCTATCTGCGCTGGCTGAACCAGTATTTCGCCGGCGATGTCGTGCGCGTGATCGCCGCCTACAATGCTGGCGAACGCGCTGTCGAAGCCCACGGCGGTGTGCCGCCTTATGCCGAAACGGTGGCGTATGTCGGCCGGGTGCTGTATTTTTCGGGACGTGCCTTCGGCGACCTGCCTCCTGCAGCGGCCGGAAGGATGCCGGGTGGCGGCCAGAATGCCCCACCGCGGCGGCCCGACATGTAATGAGAGGAGTTTCTCCTGAGCACCGCTACGACACCCGAATCCACGGACGGCTGGTCCTTGCCGCGTACGGCATACCAGCCGTCTGATGCGTTGACCGATTGCCTCGTCATCCTCACCCGCTATTTCCGCAAGCCTTTCTCGGCACATACACTGACTGCCGGGCTGCCGCTTGAGAACGGCCGTCTGACGCCCGAGCTCTTCATCCGCGCTGCCGAGCGTGCCGGCATCTCGGCGCGGGTCACCCGGCGCTCGGTCGAAGGCATCTCGGCGGCGACTTTGCCGGCCGTGCTACTGTTCAAGGGCGGCGAGGCAATGGTCGCCGTCGCGCGCGACGACGAGGCGGCCACCTGGCGCCTGATCGAACCCGCATCCGGCGGCGAGGTGACGCTTCCCGATGCCGAAGTCAAAGCCCGCCACGATGGCGGCGTCATCTACGTCAAGCCGGGATTCCACTATGACGACCGCGTCGGTGAAGAGGACATCCCGCGCCCCGAAAACTGGTTCTGGGGCGTTGTCCAGCGCGCGTGGCCACTGTATTCGGAAGTCCTGATCGCATCGTTCCTGATCAGCGTCTTCGCCCTGCTTTCACCGCTGTTCGTCATGAACGTTTACGACCGCGTCGTCCCCAACGAGGCGCTCGAGACGCTCTGGGTGATGGCCATCGGCATCGGTCTTGCCTACTGCTTCGACCTGCTGATGCGCACCCTGCGCGGCTATTTCCTCGACGTCGCCGGCAAGCAGATCGACGTGATCCTGCTCGCCAACATCTTCGAGCAGATTCTCTCGCTGCGCTCGGAAGTGCGCCCGCGTTCGGTCGGCAGCCTGGTCAACAGCCTGCACGAGTTCGATGGTTTCCGCGACATGATCACCTCGGCGACCATTGTCACCCTGATCGACCTGCCGTTCGCTTTCCTCTTCCTGTTCGTGATCTGGTGGATCGGTGGCTGGGTCGTCGTCGTGCCGCTGATCGCCATCCCGCTGGCGATCGTGCTCGGGTTTGCCCTGCAGGGACCGCTTTCGGTTCACGTCAGCCGCGTGATGCGGGCGACCACCCAGAAGCAGGCCATGCTGATCGAGACCCTGAGCGGCATCGAGACGGTCAAGACGATGCGCGCGGAGAGCGGTGCCCAGCGCAAGTGGGAACAGGTGCTGGGCGAAATCGAAAGCCAGGGCCTGCGCGCCAAGCTCCTCTCGGCGATGATCACCAACATGTCGGTGTTCCTGCAGAACATCGCTGTCGTTTTCGTTGTCGTCGTCGGTGTTTACCAGATCGGTGCCCAGCACATCTCGGTCGGCGCCCTGATCGCCTGCAGCCTCCTGGTCACGCGGGCGATGATGCCGTTCTCGCAGATCGCCGCCCTGATGACGCGCTACTACCAGGTCACCTCGGCCCTGCGCGGCATCGACAACATCATGAAGCTGCCGGTCGAGCGTCCCAAGGGCAAGAACTTCGTCCATCGCCAGAACATCGAAGGCAGCATCGAGTTCCGCGGTGTCTCGTTTTCCTATCCCGAGCAGGAAATCGGTGCCCTGCGCGACGTTTCCTTCTCGATCAAGCCGGGCGAGCGGGTCGGCATCATCGGCCGCGTCGGTTCCGGCAAGACGACCCTGCACAAGCTCGTGCTCGGCCTCTACCAGCCAACGGCAGGCTCGGTATGGCTCGACGGTCTCGACCTCAACCAGATGGATCCAGCCGACATCCGCCACAGCATCGGCTACGTGCCGCAGGACGTCTATCTCTTCCACGGCAGCGTGCGCGACAACATCATGATGACTGCCGCCTACCACGACGATGAGGCGATGCTGCGCGCGGCGCGCATCTCGGGGGTCATGGATTTCGTCCAGAACCACCCCAAGGGCTTCGACATGCAGATCGGCGAGCGCGGCGAGCGGCTATCCGGTGGCCAGCGCCAGACCATCGCCGTGGCCCGGGCGCTGCTCACCGATCCGCCTATCCTGTTGCTGGATGAACCGACCAATTCGCTCGACAACCGCTCGGAGGAAAACTTCAAGGCCCGCCTGTCCGAGTTCGTGACGCCGCGCCATACCCTGCTGCTGATCACGCACCGCGCCTCGCTGCTGTCACTGGTCAACCGGCTCATCGTCCTCGAGGGCGGGCGCATTATCGCCGACGGTCCCAAGGAACAGGTCCTCGACGCACTTTCGGGAGGGAAGATCCGTGTCAGCCCGAATTGATATGGCCGAACTGCGCGCGCGCGCCAAGGCGCTCCTGGATCGCATCCTCTTTCCGCCGGCAGCAGCGGATCCCGAGCAGCGTGCCGAGGCGGAATTCATGCCCGGCCGCATCGCGGTCCTGCTGCAGAACCCGCCGCGGCCGGCCTTCCTCATCATCCGCGGGACGGTGGCCTTGCTGGTGGTCGGCTTTCTCTGGGCCGCTTTTTCCACCCTCGAGGAAATCACCATCGGCGAAGGCAAGGTCATTCCGTCCAACCAGGTCCAGGTCATCCAGAACCTCGAGGGCGGCATCGTCGCACGCATCCCGGTGCGGGTCGGCGATATCGTCCAGAAGGACCAGATTGTTCTCAACATCGACCAGACACGTTTTTCGTCGTCGCTCGGCGAGACGCGTGCCAAGTATCTCGCCTTGAGTGCCAAGACGGCCCGCCTCGCTGCCGAAGTCGAAGGCAAGCCGTTCGCGCCGCCCCCGGAACTGCAGAAGGAAGATCCGCGCCTGCTGCGCGAGGAGCAGGCCCTTTACGCGGCCCGCCAGGCCGAACAGGATGCGACGATGTCTGTCCTGCGCCGCCAGGTCGACCAGCGGGCACAGGAGCTTTCGGAAAAGCGGGCCAAGGCCGCGCAACTTGCCGAGAGCTACAAGTTCGTCCAGAAGGAGGTCGAGTTGACCCGGCCGATGGCGGCCCAGAAGGTGTTGTCGGACGTTGAGTTGCTCCGTCTCGAACGTCAGGCCAGCGACATCAAGGGCGAGTTGGATGCCACACGCCTCGCTATCCCGCGGCTGGAGTCAGCCCTGCAGGAGGCGCGCAACAAGGTCGAAGGTGCCCAGGCCAAGTTCCGCTCGGATGCCGCGCTCGAGCTGTCGCAGGCGCGGGCGGAACTGGAAGGCACGTCGGCTTCCAACGTCGCCATGATCGACCGTCTCGAGCGGACGACGGTGCGCTCACCGGTGAATGGCATCGTCAAGCAGATCAAGGTCACCACCGTCGGCGGCGTCATCCAGCCCGGCAGCGAGGTGATGGAAATCGTCCCGATCGAGGACAACCTGCTCGTCGAGGCCAAGGTGCGCCCGGCCGACGTCGCCTTCCTGCGTCCCGGCCAGAAGGCGATGGTCAAGGTCACCGCCTACGACTACTCGATCTATGGCGGCCTCGATGCCACGCTCGAGACCATCACCGCCGACTCGATCACCAACGACAAGGGCGAGAGCTTCTACCTCGTGCGTGTGCGCACCGCGACCAACCGCTTCGGGTCGTCGAACAAGCCGCTGCCGATCATTCCCGGCATGCTGACGACCGTCCATATCCAGACCGGCGAGAAGTCGGTGCTCAGCTATTTCATGAAGCCGATCATGAAGGCACGCAGCGAAGCGTTGCGCGAGCGCTGAAGCCCGGACGGCGGCGGGTTGCGGTCGACCGTCAGGAAACGGTCAAAAACGAAATGGAAGAGGGCGCCCCGGGCGCCCTCTTTGCATCGGGTCAGGCCGGTGCAGCGTTCAGGTACTTTCCCACTTGGCCGGTGGCTTGATGCCGTAGCCCATCATGGCATCGATGCCCAGTTTGGCGAGGGCTTCGATTTCCTGGTCGTTCTCGACTGTTTCGGCAGCGACGCGGATATCGAGGCTGTGGGCGATCTTGATCACCGACTCGACGAAGAAGCGGTGGTCGCGATTTTCCTGGATGCCGGAAATGAAGCTGCCGTCGATCTTCAGGAAGTCGATGCGCGTGTCGCACAGGTAGCCGAAGGACGAGAAGCCCTTGCCGAAGTGGTCGATGCTGGTCTTGGCGCCGGTGGTGCGGATGCGGTCGACCCAGCTCTTGAGGCGGTCTACGTCCTCGACAGCGCCGTATTCCGAGACTTCGAGGATGATTTGCTTCGCTACTGCGGGCTGGCTTTCCAGTTCGGCGACCAGCCAGTCGTTGAAAGCGGGGTCGAGAATCGAGTTCGGGAACAGGTTGACCGCGACGGGGACGCCGTCGCCGCCCCGTGACAGGCGTGCCATCACCTCGCTGACGACCAGCTTGTCGAGCGCCTGGATGAGACCGAGGCGCTTGGCCATAGGGATGAAGATGCCGGCCGGGATGACGCTGTTGTCCTCGTCGAGCACGCGCAGCAGCGTCTCGTAGTGCTCGACCGCGCGTTCCGCATTGGCGCTGACGATGGGCTGACGGAAGAGGAGAATCTTGCGCTCTTCGATGATCTTGTTGAGGATCACGCCCCACTGCGTCGCCGAGTAGCTGTAGCGGCCCGCATCGGGCGCGGCGCGATTGAGCACCCAGGCATTGACGCCCTTGCCTTGCGCGGCACGCAGCGCGGTATCGGCCTCCGACATCAGTTCGCCGAAGTTCTGCTTGTGATAGTGCGCGATGCCTGCGTGGGCGATGTCCACGGTGTCGATCACGCCTTTGTCGTGCAGGCGCGGGAGGGCCTGCATCAAGGCGTCGGTGAACTGTTCGGCTTCGCTTTCCGAGACGTCGCTCAGCACGACGGCGAAGTCGGCACCGGCGATGTGTGCGGCAAAGGACTCGACCCCTTCGAGCCGGTCGCAGTGCTCCGAGATCAGCTTGCCGACCTCGGCGATGAAGGCGTCGGTCTTCACGTAACCGAGTTCGTCGTTGATGCGCTTCAAGTCCTTGATCTCCAGGATGACCAGCGCGCCCGTCTCGAACTTTTCGGTGTCGGCCATCAGATGGCGCAGCTGCATGTCGAAGTACTTGCGGTTGCCCAGACCGGTCACCGGGTCGCGGAAATTCTCGGCGCGGATGCGTTCCATCGCGTCTGCCTGCTCCTGGAACATGTCCTTGACCTTGACCGTCATGCGGTTCATTGCCGCGACCACGCTGCGCAGTTCCAGCGTCCATGGCACCTTCTTCTGCACCGGGTATTCGCGGTCGCAGATCGCCTTGGCCTGGTCCTCGACGGCGCGCAAGGGCTGCAGCACGATGCGCAGGGCGACGACGCCCAGGCCGAAGACGAGAAGGGAGGATCCGAGGAACCACCAGAACGAATGCACGCTGTTGGTCCACAAGGTGATGTAGGCCTGGCCGGGGTTGGCCGCGACGGTGATGACGCCGGCCTGCTGCCAGCCGGCCATGATCAGCGATTCGCCCGCCGGCGTCTTCAGCGGCACGAGACGGATGAACCAGTCCGGAATGCCTTCGATCGCTACCGGCGCCACGCGCTCGACGATCGGCTTGCCTTCCATGTCGCGGATGATCACCTCGCGGTAATAGCCGCTGTCGAAAACCGCACTGACCATGCTCTCGACGATGATCAGGTCATTGTTGACGAAGTGAGGCGACAGGGTCAGGCCGAGTGACGTGGCCGTATCCTGGGCAATAGTCTGCAACTGCGAGGAGAGATATTGCTGCGTGTTGTTGACCGTGATCGTGAAGGTTCCTGCGAAGAGCAGAATGAAGAGCGTCACGATGACGAGGATCAGTTGGCGGAGCAGGGTCATCTCGACTTCCTCTTGCGCGGTAACATCAGTTGAATTCCTTGCCCATGCGCGACGTCAGGTCGCGCCAGAAGGCGATATTGGACGAGCCGCCCTCGACCTGCTTGCCGGCGCCCTTTTCCTTGGCCAGCCAGAGGCCCGAGCCGTTGAAGGAGTAGACCGGCGTCAGGTCGGCGCGTTGTGTGCCGGGCTTGATCTGCGGCACGAGGTTGTCGAGGATCAGCGGTACGCCGGTCGGGCTAGGGTAGTAGGCGAGCACCATGTGCGACTGGTTGATCGGGTTCGGATCGCGGGTCTTGACATAGGTAATCTTCAGCTTGTCGTCGGCGACGCCGAGGGCGACCAGCGTGAAGTACTTGGCGATGGCGAAATCCTCGCAGTCGCCGCCGTTGGAGGCCAGCATCTCGATCGGCGTCGCCCAGTAGTCGGCTTTTTTCCAGTGCTCGGGGTCGGAAACCCAAGGCACCTGGTTGAAGAAATCATTCACCGCGGCGAGCTTCTGCGACTCGGACTTGGCGCCGCCGGTGTCGAGGAGTTGCTGCCAATCCTCCAGGCGCTTGCGGGCGATCGGCCCGTACTTCTTCTCGGCGCTGGCGACGACCCGCTCTTCGATCTGGATCCGCGTCGCCTGCGAGTGGACGACGAGGCTCGCCGCCGCTGAGAGGCCTAGCAGCCCGGCAAACGCCAGGGCGACGGCAAGACGTCTACGGCCGCGCTGCGGCAAGGAAGACGCCCCGTGAAGGGGCGTCGGGGACAGTGCGAGGATTGCCGGCATGGCAAGGCGACCCGCGGGCACCGCCGGAATACCGGCTGCGCCGCAGGTCGTCGCGAGCGATCAGTCGGCCGTCAGCACGGACTCCTCGGGCGGGGTAACGCCGAGGTTGGTGAGCAACAGGTTGGTATCTGCCAGCAGGCGATAGCGGGCGAACGCCTCGAGATACTCGCCGGTCAGGTAGTCGGTCCGCGCCGTGTAAACCTCGTTTTCCGAGTCGAGCAGGTCGAGCAGGGTACGCTGGCCGAGGTTGAACTGCTGGGCGTAGCTGTCACGCGTCTCCTGGCTCTTGACCGCGTGATCGCGCAGCGACGGCAGGCGCTCCCGCACCGAAACCAAAGCATTCCACGACAGGCGCGCGGCCTCGTCCACCTGACGCTGGGTGCGATTGCGCACTTCCATTGCCTGCACCTTGAAGTAGCCGGTTTCCTTGACGCGCGAAACGTCGCTGAGTCCCTTGAAGATGTTCCAGCGCATGCGCACCATGGCATAGCGCTCGTCATTGGGGCCCGGCTGGCCGTCGAGGTTGTCGTTCTTGCCGTAGCCGAATTCCGCGTCGAAGCGCGGGAACATGAAGGATTCAGCTGCCTTTTGCTGGTATTCGGTAGCCTTTACGTCGGCCTGTGCGGACTTGAGGATCGGGTGGTTTTCGATGGCAACCTTGACGGCCTCTTCCTCATTCTTGGGCAGGGCTGAAGGTTCCGGAAGCACGGGCTTGACGAGCGAGGTAGGACGGCCGCCGACGATGCGCTGGAACTGGATCTCTGCATCGCGGAGGTTGGCCTCGGCAGCGCCCAAGTTGGCTTTCGCCAAGGCAACCCGCGCATCGATCTGTTCCTGGTCGGACTTGCGACCGACACCGCCGCCAGATCGGACCTTGATCTGGTCCTGCGTTTTCAGGTGGAAATCGAGGTTCTGCTTGGTCAGTTCAACAATTTCGCGCGTGCGAAGCACGTTGAGATAGACCTCGATCGCGCGCAGGCCGAAGATTTCCGAAGTGCCCAAGGTCTTGTACGCGGCCGATTCGACGCGGGCCTTGTTGCGGTTGACCTCGCTGTAAACGCCCATGCCGTCGAACAGCATCTGGCTCAGCGTCGCCTGGGCTTCGCGACGGGTCAAAGTGCGGTACTGGTTGGTCTGTTGCGGCGGTGTCTGGTTGGCGAAATAGGTACGCGTTACCAGGTTGTCACTACCTTCGCGGCCATAGCCGGCGAACAGGTCAACCTTCGGCAGGTAGCCGCCACGGGCGACGTTGACCGCCTGGTCGTTGGCGAGACGCTGCGTGGCATCATAACGGACATCGGGGTTGCTGCTGACCGTCTGTTGTACTGCGTCCTTGAGGGACTGTGCGTGCGCGAGCCCGGCAAAACCGAGGGCGAGCGCGACTGCCAAGGCGCTGTTGGAGAGCCTGAATGTTGATTTCATGGTTTTTCTACCCTTCCGAAGAAATGTCCAGTTCTTGTTTTGAACGCTACAGGTGACTTTCTACACCTATTTGCGGGGGGCTGTCTATGTATGACCAAAGTATGAGGGACCGAATGAAATGGTGAAAGCGGGCGCACAAAGAAAAACAGGCGCCCGAAGGCGCCTGCTGGCTTTGGCTACTGCAGACCGATTAATCCGTCTTGAGGTTTCCATCAGCCAAGAGTTGCGTGATGATGGCGGCTGAGCTGACTGACCCGCCGACAGTCAGATCGACACCCTGAAGGACGAGGTACTGTGTGGTGCCACCAGCTGTCGTCCCATTGCTGTCGATAGCGATCGTGGTGTTGGTGCCATCCGAGGTGATCGTCAGGAATCCGCCGGTAAGCAGCGTGCTCGGGCTGTCGCCAACCAGCAGTTGACTGATATCGAGCACGTCGCCGCCAGCACCCTTGGTGAAGCCGACGATGGTGTCGGTACCACCACTGTCGGAGGCGCTCCACTTGTAGGTGTCTGCGCCCGCGCCGCCGGTGAGGATGTCATTGCCAAGACCACCGACCAAGATGTCGTTACCAGCATCGCCATAGAGCGTGTCGTTGCCTGCGCCACCGTTGATTGTGTCGTTGGCTGTACTGCCGTCGAGAACTTCATCAGCCGCGGTACCCGTCAGCGTGTAGTTGCCGTTGGTGTTGCCGGCGAAGACCGCGGTGAAGCTGGTGCTCGTCGCGACATCGGTGTCGGCATCGGTCGCGGTGGCGGTGAAGCCGACACTGACCGGGGAGGCTACCGTGTCGCCCTCGAACGCCAACTGGACGATCTTGAACGAACTGTTGGTTCCCGCCTCGACATAGAGGAAGTCGAACGCTGCAGCCGGATTGAGCGTTGTCGTCAGGTTGTCGTTCTGCCCCAGCGTGTTCGGGGCTGTTACCGTTCCGGAATCGACTACGTTGCCGATGTCGACCGGAGCGCCACCGTTAAGGCTCGCCCAGATGTCGGTGCCGACGATTGTGATTGAATCGTAGAACTCCTGCAGCGTCCAAGCGGTGGTGCTGGCCGGATCGACATCGGGCAGTAAGGCGATTGCGGCTGATGCGGTAGTCGTGATGTCGACCGCTTTCCAGTTGTAGCTGTCGCCGGCGAAGTTGCCCACCGTCACGATGGCCTTGTCGACCGTGGCACCGAAATAGACGCCGACCTTCTCCGGCCCGGTCTTGTTGACATCGACCAGGTTGTTGTCGATCCCAAGGCCATCGCTCGAAGCATTCGCTACCGATGAACCGAAACCGAAGATCTGCACGGTCTGGGTCTGGCCGCCGGCCGACGTGAAGGACGACGTGTAAGGATCAGCCGGTCCGCCCGCATCGGTCGAGCCGAAGTTGGAGGTGAAGGTCGTCGTCGGCGCGTTCAGGCTTCCGAGCAGGGTCACCGTGTAGGTGCCTGTGACCGGATCAGGATTGACCGAGAAGACTGCACCGGATTGCTGGCCATTGGTGGTCGCGTAAAGCGTGTCGCCGACCTGAATGTAGGTCAGGGTGCTGGAACCGGACATCAGGACGTTGCCGCTGGAGTCCACCGCCTGGCCGAGCGAATTGGTCTGGCCGGTGATGGTGACGCCCGTCGAGCTGACGCCATCCGTGCCGCCATCCAGATTCAGACTCGCAGTTGCGGCGTTGCTAATTTGGTTGGCAAGGATCACGTTCTGCGGAGCGATGCTCGGGCCGTCGTCCTGGAAGCTGATGTTGCCGCCGATGCTGACCGATGCGGTCGCGGTGTCGCCGTCGCCGTCAGTTAGGGTCACGACCGCTTGCAGAACGCCGCCGGTGATCGAGACGCTCTCGTCGTAGCTTGCGCCACCGTTCGGGTGGTCGATGGCATCGTACTGGGCGACCGTCACCGTGCCGTCCGCGGCGATGCGGATAGCGAAAATGACTTGGCCATTGGCACCGCCGGTGCGGCCGGTTACGTCACCGTTGGCTTCTTCGTAAAGGAGCACATCAGTACCGTTGGCGTTCAGCCCAGAATCAATACCCGTACCCGAGAAGCCAACCACATTCAGCGAGACCACCTTGCCGCCGGAATCGGCGCCATCGGCGCCGGCCGTTGCCGTCGTGGTGACGACGACGGTGCTCAGCAGGCCGAACGCCGTGCCATAGCTACCCGGGAACGGATTGCCGGCGACGTTGTCATCGACCGTTGCGTTCGGGTCGGAGGCATTGGCACCGACGGATTCGTCCAGAACCAGTGCCGGGGCACCATTGAGGGCGATTGTGACGCTCGGGCCGTCGTCCTCGAAGGAGAGAGCTTGGCCGATGTTGATGGTGGCCGAGTTGCTGGCTGAGTCGCCATCGGCATCGACGACGGTGTCGGTACGGGTCAGGGTGACCAGGTTGGCATTGCTCAGGGTGACCGCGTCATCCGGGTTGCTGGTGTTCGGATGCTGGATGGCGATCTTCTGATCCAGGGTGACCTGGCCGGCGGAATCGACGCTGACGGTGAAGTACACCGTGCCGCCGACACGACCTTCGACCGTGGCGCCGTTCATGTACAGCAGGATGTCCTGGCCGGCGAGGTTGTTGAGGCCGCTATCTACACCGGCTGCGCTGATGTTGAGCGCGTAGGCGGAGCTGACATTGCCGGCGCCGTCGGCGCCGTAGCTGACGGTGTTGGCGAAGTTGTCGGCGAAGTTGGCCGTGGCATTGTCCGCCAGGACAGTCTCGTCGACCGTCAGGGAGTCGGCGCTGCCGACCGTACGGACGCTGATGCTCGGGCCGTCGTCCTCGAAGGAGAGAGCTTGGCCGATGTTGATGGTGGCCGAGTTGCTGGCTGAGTCGCCATCGGCATCGACGACGGTGTCGGTACGGGTCAGGGTGACCAGGTTGGCATTGCTCAGGGTGACCGCGTCATCCGGGTTGCTGGTGTTCGGATGCTGGATGGCGATCTTCTGATCCAGGGTGACCTGGCCGGCGGAATCGACGCTGACGGTGAAGTACACCGTGCCGCCGACACGACCTTCGACCGTGGCGCCGTTCATGTACAGCAGGATGTCCTGGCCGGCGAGGTTGTTGAGGCCGCTATCTACACCGGCTGCGCTGATGTTGAGCGCGTAGGCGGAGCTGACATTGCCGGCGCCGTCGGCGCCGTAGCTGACGGTGTTGGCGAAGTTGTCGGCGAAGTTGGCCGTGGCATTGTCCGCCAGGACAGTCTCGTCGACCGTCAGGGAGTCGGCGCTGCCCGCCACGCTGACCGTGACGCCAGGAGCATCGTCGATGATGTCCACAACGATGCTGGCGGGACCGCTGGTCGCGTCACCGTCAAACGTCGTCAACGTGAAGACGTCACGTCCGAACTCGGTGTTCGTGCCGTTGTCGGCTGCCGGATCAGTCGTGAAAGGCTGGGTCAGTTCGTAGGTGTATTCGGCGACACCGGTCGCTGCGTTGTAGCCGGTGACGGTCAGGGTACCGTAGGTCCCATTGACGACGTTGTTGTTGCCAAGGTCGCCAATCGCGATCGTGGTGCCGTTGATAGTCACGCTATCAAGGTCGGCGAGGCCGTCGCCATCGGAAAGCGTAAAGGTGCCATAAGAGAATTCGCCATCGCCGGAAGCCACGGTCCCGGCAGGAAGGCCGGCCTCGTTCACAACGTTCGTGTCACCTTCGCTATCGGGGTCGACGCGCACGCTCGGCGGCTTATTGGCGCCATTGATGTCAATGGTCAGCGTTGCGGAGTCGGGGGTGTTGAAACCATCCGTGATCGTATAGGTGAAGAAATCCTGCAGCGGCGGATCGTTCTTGCCGAGTTCGATGACCGCCGGATTCTGGCTGTCCAGTTCATAGGTGTAGCTACCGTCGGAGTTGAGTGTCAGCGAGCCGTACTGGCCCTGAATGACAATGCCAACCGTTCCTGCGGCACCGGTACCGGATTCGGCACCCGTACGAACCGCGATGACCGTGAGCACATTGCCATCGGCATCCGAATCGGCGCCGCCGCCGGGGGCAGGCGTTCCGGCAATGACGTTGCCGGAAACTGATGCGTTCTCATAGCCACCGTCCTCGCCTTCGTAGTATTGGAACTGAGCGGGTTCGGTAATGGTATTGGCGTCATCCACGGCAACCGGCGCGTGGTCATCGTCGATGATATTGACGGTTGCCGTGTCATTGGTCAGCGTGGCACCGATCGGGTTGCTGAGCACAATCTGGAACGACTCAGTGCCTTCGACCAGGTTGTCCTCGACGATGAATTCAGTAACGGTGAAACCAAGACTGCCGGCGGGAATGGTCACCGTGCCGGTGAGCGCGCCGTCGAAGAAGTCCGTCGGGTGGTCGGCACTGACAGGCGTAATCGTGTAGGTGATAGTAACGTCGGTAGTTGCGACCTGGCTGAGCGTGATCAGGAAGGTGACCGGGTGCGTTCCGGTACCATCCGGCGAGGAACCTTCGGGAATATCGACCGCCGTAACGCCGGCCACCGGGATGACCGCGTCACCGGGGATGATCTTGACACCGCCCTCGCCAGGATTGCCAACCGCAATGCTGACATCCACGCCAACTGCAACAGACACGGAAATGGTGGGAACGGGTTCTTGCGGGATGCCCAGTTCGCCGGTCGGCTGCTGGAACGAGGTGGAAATCGGGCCGGTCGGATAGCCGCTGGTGACGTTGCCCTGCGCAGCATCCTGGCCGACGACGACGAAATCGGAACCACCTTCGTCACCACCGCCAGTACCGGTGGCGCCGGCGGCGCTCGGGCCGGCAGCGGAAGCTTCGGTGATCTGCGTCGGGTCGAAGCCGGCGGCGATCTTGGCCTGCACGTCATCGATATCCGCCTTCTGGGCGGCTTGATCGGCGGCCGACTGGGCAGGTGGCTCGTTCGGGGCAAGTGCCGCCTTGACGCCGAACACGTCGGGGGTCAGGACAACGCTGTCGCCACGGCCCAGGGTCGCGGATTCACCGTTGTTGAACTGGATGAGGATCGTGCCGCCCTCGGCGGTCTTGATCGTTTCGTTGGCGTAAACCTTGTCGCCAACCTGGAGGGTGCGCGTGACGCCCGAGGCGTCGGTCGCGGTTGCGGAACCGATGATGTTCTTGACGGTGCCGACGCTGGCGGCCTTGGAGCCGGAAGCTACGTTCTTGACGCTGGTTGCCATGATTTGTCTCCAGAGAATTAGGAATGATCCTGTCTGGCAGATTAGCAAACCTGTGACAAATGACTATTCGACCAAGGTCTAATTCCGACCCTATTTGTCGGATACCGTGAAAAAATTCACGGAGGCGTCGGTCGGGACGCTGCGGTCAGAACAGCCGCTGTTCGCCTTCCTGGATGATTGTTGTGCTGCCCAGCAGGTTCTCGCGCCGGTGGCGCTGCTGGAGCAACTTGTTCTGCACCGCCTCGGGCAGGTCGGTCAGCACGATCACGTGCTTGGCGATCAGCAGGTTGATGACATCCTCGATGACCCGCACCATCTGAAGGTCGGTGGCGATCGAAAATTCTCCGCTGCCGCCACCCTGGGAGAACCCGAGAAATAAGGCGAGTTCGTCATCTCCTTCATGGATGAACTCGGTCCCGGGTTCCGACTGCTCTTTCCAGACCGCTGTAATTTGTCCCTGCTGGTCCCGCTTGACGTAGGGCATCGCCCGTTTCTCCCCCGCTGACTTGCCGGCTGCCATAAAAACGACGACGGCATCTCAAGCCCCGTCATCATCCGGTACGATAGCAACTATACAATAGGCAGTAGCCAAGGCGCTGTTCTGCAGCACTCGTCTTCCGGAGGAGGGTCCGATGTACCTGCTGGTTTCGTCGCGCGATGCTTTCCTGGCACGCTGGCGGCCGCCGCTCGCCAGGGCCGGCGGGGAGGTCGTCGTGCGGGCGGCGCTGACGGCGGGCGGCAAGGCACCGATGCTGACGGTCGTCGATACGGCTTCCCTGGCGCCCGGCTGGTCGGCTACCGACCCAGTGCTGCGGGCAGCGTGCGGGGGCGGGCGGCTGCTCCTGGCTGGTCAGGAGTTCGCCGTTGAATCGGAGCTGGCGGCTCTGGCGGCGGGAATTTCGGGCTGTTGCGCAGATACTCTGGGCGAGGATGAACTGGCCAACGTCGTCGAAGTGGTGCTCAAGGGCGGTATCTGGGTGTCGCGTGCAGCCCTGCCGCAGCTCCTTGTGCGGCTGCAGGGGCTGGCGGCGGCACGCGAGGCGAATCCGGCAGTTGCCCAGACAGTCGTTTCGGCCGGGCCGGAGTTCGAGCGTGCGTGGGGGCAATTGACCTCGCGCGAACGCGAGATCGCGCGGCAGGTAGCGGAGGGCGCCAGCAACAAGGCGATCGCCCGGAACCTCGCAATTTCCGACGCGACGATCAAGGCACACCTGACTTCGGTGTTCCAGAAACTCCATGTCGCCGGTCGTGTGCAGTTGGCGCTGCTGGTTTCCAGCCGGGCCGGAAACCAGGGCTGAGTCCGCCCTAGGAGGCCTGCGGCCCCTTCTTGTCTGGGGCCGGGGCCGGATTCGGGCGGGCGGGTGCCTTCGGGGCGACATTGATGGCGACGCCGCCGAGGTTCTTGATGATCTCGATCATGCCGTTGAGCAGCAGGCTGTCGGGATACTGCTGGCAGTAGGTGTCGAGCAGCGGGATCAGGATGCGGTTGTCGGCGACCACCGAGTTGGGCGGCAGGTTATTGACCCGCGCATAGACGTTGTGGCCGGCGATGAAGCCCTGCGCCCATTCGAGCGCGGTGGCGCGCTCCTGGCCCTTCTGGCCTTCCTTCCAGGCATTCCATTCGCTGCAGCGGCTCTTGCCGACACCGCTGACGCGGATGTCGCGGCTCTGGGCCTGGCCCTGCGCCGGCGTTTGCGCCTCAGCATCGCCGGGCAGGCAGAAGGGCAGCGCGATCGCGACCAGCATCATCGCGGCGGGTTTGCGGTTCAGGAACATCGCGGCCTCCTCGGAAAGCGTAATGGGCTCATCGTAGCAGTTGCGCGGCCGGGCGTGCCATCAGCCCCAGAAAATACCCGATTGATCTTCGTCGACCGCAATAATCAGGCGCTCGAGTTCGCGCGTCGGTGGCGCCGGGAAAGGGCGCCAGGATTCCTTGCCCGAGAAGGCCGGCGAGAGCAGCGTCCAGGTGCCCGACGCACCGTTATAGCGGAAACGGGCGACCGGCAGGTGCAACCAGGCGCCGGGCGTGCGGGCGTCGGGGCGGGATTCGACCAGTGTCACGTGGCTGTCTCCGAACTCGATGTCGAGGCGGACTTCGCCGGCCGCGTGCGCGGGAATGCGCCGCGCGCAGAAGGCGCCAAGCTTGGTGCGGGCGAGATGCTGGACGAGGACGGGCAGGGCCATGGCGATTTCCGGTTTCGCCGCGATGCTAACCCAAGCGGCGCCCGCGTCGAAGGGTTTGACACTGCTGGCGGCTCGCCGGACAATCCACCGCAACGGAAGCGTCACCCATCCCGGGGGCCGGCCGTGATTCGCAAAGCCCCGATTCCGGATCCGGGCTTTTTTGTTTTGCATCGAAGCAGGTGATCCCGTGAACGTCAAAGAAGTGCCGACCGTCGGCATCGTTTCCCTCGGCTGCCCGAAGGCCGGTTCCGATACCGAGCGCATCCTGACCAAGCTGCGTGCGGAGGGCTACAACCTCTCGCCCAATTACGACGATGCCGATCTCGTCATCGTCAATACCTGCGGCTTCATCGATGCTGCCGTCGAGGAGTCGCTCGATGCCATCGGCGAAGCCCTTGCCGAGAACGGCAAGGTCATTGTCACCGGCTGCCTCGGCGCCAAGGGCGACATCGTGCAGTCGACTCATCCGGCGGTGCTCGCGGTGACCGGCCCGCATGCCGCCGACGAGGTCATGGGCTATGTGCACCAGCACCTGCCGAAGCCGCACGATCCCTACACCGACCTGGTGCCGCCGCAGGGTGTGCGGCTGACGCCCGACCATTACGCGTACCTGAAGATTTCCGAAGGCTGCAACCACAGTTGCACCTTCTGCATCATCCCGTCGCTGCGCGGTCCGCTCGTCTCGCGCCCGGTTGGCGACGTACTGGCCGAGGCCGAGAACTTGGCGCGCGCCGGGGTCAAGGAAATCCTGGTCATTTCGCAGGACACCTCGGCCTACGGTGTCGACCTCAAGTACCGCACGGCCTTCTGGGGCGGCAAGCCGGTCAGGACCCGTCTCAAGGAGTTGTGCGAGGCGCTCGCCAGTTTCGGCATCTGGGTGCGCCTGCACTATGTATACCCGTACCCGTCGGTCGACGACGTCATCCCGCTGATGGCCGAGGGCAAGATCCTGCCTTACCTCGATGTTCCCTTCCAGCACGCCAGCCCGACGATCCTCAAAGCGATGAAGCGCCCGGCCTCGGCCGAGAACACGCTCGAACGCATCGCCAAATGGCGCGAAATCTGCCCGGAAATCGTCATCCGCTCGACCTTCATCACCGGCTTTCCCGGCGAGACCGACGCAGATTTCGACCAGCTGATCCAGTTCCTCGAGAATGCCAGGCTCGACCGCGTCGGCGCCTTCGCCTATTCGCCGGTCGAGGGCGCCAGGGCCAACGAAATTCCCGGTCTGCCGCCGGCGGACGTGCGCGAGGACCGCCGGCGCTGGCTGATGCAGGTGCAGGAGAATATTTCGGCCGACAAGCTGGCCGCGAAGATCGATTCGGTTATCGAGGTGCTGGTCGACGAGGTGGACGAAGAAGGCACCATCGCCCGCTCGAAAGCCGATGCACCGGAGATCGACGGCGTGGTCTACCTCGAAGGCTTTTTCGACGCCGCGCCGGGCGATTTCCTCAAGGTGCGCGTGGTCGATGCCGACCACCACGACCTTTACGCCGAGCCGGTCGGGCAGGGCTGACGCATGGTCGCGCCGCTCCCGGGCTTGGCCGGCGACCGTCGCGATGACCCGCTCGTGAACTTGCTCGCCGGAATCGTCGGCGCGGCACACGTGCTGACCGCGCCGGACGACCTGGCCCCGTATCTCGTCGACTGGCGCGGACGCTATCGCGGTGCGGCGCGCTGTGTCGTCCGCCCGGGTTCGACAGCGGAAGTGGCGACGGTGGTTCGGACCTGCGTCGAGGCGGGCGTCGCCATCGTCCCGCAGGGCGGCAATACCAGCCTGTGCGGGGCGGCGACGCCGGATGGGAGCGGTAGTGCGGTGATCGTTGCCTTGGGGCGTCTCAACCGCGTTGTTGCGGTCGACCCGCAAAACGACACGATTTCGGTCGAGGCCGGCTGCACGCTGGCGGCGGTACAGGCAGCGGCGCGCGCGGCCGGGCGCCTGTTCCCGCTATCGCTGGCGGCGGAAGGGAGTTGCCAGATCGGTGGCAACCTGTCGACCAACGCCGGTGGCGTGCAGGTTCTGCGCTACGGCAACACGCGCGACCTGACTCTGGGTCTCGAGGTGGTGCTGCCCGACGGCCAGGTCTGGGACGGCATGCGGGGTCTGCGCAAGGACAACACCGGCTACGACCTCAAGCACCTGTTCATCGGCGCCGAGGGGACGCTTGGTATCATCACTGGCGCCGTCCTCAAACTCTTTCCGCTGCCGGGGACGCAGACGACGTGCTGGCTGGATGTTGGGTCGCCGGCTGCCGCGGTCGACCTGCTGAACCAGGCAAAATCGGCGTTCGACGCACGCCTGACTGCCTTCGAGCTGGTTTCCGGGCCGGCGCTGTGGCTGGTGCTGCGCCACATCCCGGGCAGTGTTACGCCGACGCCGGGCGGCCAGTGGCACATCCTTGCAGAGTTTTCCGATGCCGCGCCGGAGGATGTCGAGGCCTGGCTCGCCGGGTGCGTCGAGGCCGGCACCGTCTCCGACGGCGTCGTCGCCCGCTCTCAGGCACAGGCGCAGAAGCTGTGGGCGCTGCGCGAGAACATTTCGGAAGCCCAGAAGATCGAGGGGATCAGCATCAAGCACGACATCGCGGTACCGGTGTCGCGCATCCCGGATTTCCTCTCCCGCGCCGACGCAGCCCTGATGGCGGCCTTTCCGGGCATCCGCGTCGTCGCCTTCGGCCATGTCGGCGATGGCAACCTGCACTACAACCTGTCGAAGCCGGATGCCCAGGACAACGCCGCCTTCGTTGCCCTGCAACCCGCGGTCAACCGTATCGTGCATGACGCGGTCGACGCGCTCGGCGGGTCGATTTCCGCCGAGCACGGCATCGGGCAACTCAAGCGCGACGAACTGCTGCGCTACAAGAGCCCGGTCGAGATCGCGCTGATGCAAACGCTCAAGCAGGCGCTCGACCGCGGCGGCCTGATGAACCCCGGAAAATTGCTCTAATCCGGCGAAGGTTACGTGTCTATCGAGTGCATTTTCTGAACGACGGCGGCAAGTACGGCCGTTGACCAGCCGAACATCAGCATTGCCGTCATCGATTCGAAGCCGCCGAAACCGGACCAGGTCCCGGGCAGCTTATGGACGCTGATCGCCAGCGTGGTGTAGTACTCCATCGAGTAGTACATGGCGTCCTGGGCGCTCTCGAGGAGGCCCATGGCGCGGTAGAAAACTGCCCAGACGATGACCTCGGCAAAGTGGGTGATCAGCATCAGGGCGACGATCATGATCATGAACGCCGAACGGGCCGGATTGTTGTCGTCTCTCAGGAGTAGCGGTGGGGCGAAGCGTCGGTAGCAGCGGCGCACCAAGCTCATGCCGAGCCCATGGCAGACGACGGTGGCGCCGACCGGGACCAGGGCGAACAGGATTTGCTCGGTGTAGGGGAACAGGTGATCCGGCACTTGTGCAACCATCTCGCTCTCCCTTGTGCGGCGCGTACGGCCGGAAAACCCCTGGTGCGCCGTCAGCGCCGCCTGCGATTACTTGCCATCCTTGGGCGGCTTGTTGATGTCGTAGACCGTCTGCATCTGGCGAAGCTTCAATACGCCGTAGAAAACAGTCGCCGCCATGGCGAGGACGAGTACGGAGACGCAGGCCTTTTCGATATCGTAGGCGCCGTGCCGGTTGGCGGCGGTCGTGGCGACGATCAGACCAAGGATGCCGAAATTGAGCGTCCAATTGGCAGCGCGCGGCAAAATGTAATGGAGCGTACCGAATCCCGCCAGCTGGTAGAGCATGAAGGGTAGGACCGCCACTGCCGGGAGCAGCTCGGAGGCACCCAGCGCAATGTCCGCGGCGCCCGGCGCCGCGGCATGCAGCAAATGGCTATTGGCCAGTTCATGGAAGAGTGCGGGGATGGCACACAGAATTGGCACGACGGAGAGCAACTCCAGCACCAGCGCTCCGCTCCACGTGCCGACTCGCGACGCATGGTCTGCGCCGGTTTCCGAGGACTGAGCGCTGATGAACAGGCCGCCGACGATCGCCGAGATGCTGGCAAGCATCAGGAGTTCAACGGAAATGCCGAAGCTGGTCGGCTCACCGGCCTTGAGGAGCAGCAGCGCAAGGAAACCGGGGGTGTAAAACATGACGCGGACCATGCGACCCCATACGCGCGCGTCCCGCTCCGGGGGGAGTACGGGCAGGGGGAGGCCGTCGATGCCGGTGGTGGCTCTTTCCTTTGACATAGCGATTTCCTGATGGGCTCGAGAACGGACAAAAAACAGGACATAAACATAACATCCCGGCAAAGAGATTGCACGGCATGGGGTGCGTCATCGGGGGGTCAAGGCTCAATTTCAAGGATAAGACTGCGAAAAGCCTGCTCCTGAGCGTTCCGCTTCTTGCACTCTATGCCGTCGAGCCGGATGCCACCGTCGTCGCTCAGTATCAGCAGGCGGTCGCTTTCCGGGATGGCGAAAAGGGCCTCGGGCCGCAGGGTGCCGAGGTTGACACCGGCAGCGAGCCGGGCCGGATCGTCCGCTTTCCCCGACCAGCGGTAAATGGCAAAGGTGCCGCGATCTGCGGTCGGACCAGCGACGATGAAGTAAGTATCGCCGACTCGGTCAATGCTGCGGATGCCGCGTTGGTCGAGTTCAAGCTCGAACGGCCTGCCGAAGCGGGCGCGTCCGCCGGCGATCAAACGCTCCGGATTGAGCAGGGGGATGACCAGTGCGCGACCGTGGGGTAACGGATTGCGGAGGCCGATCAGGAGCGTCCCGTCGGGTCTGGCTGCCAGCCCCTCGATGTTGAAGCCGCCGTCCGCTTCGGCAGCGCGCCTGGCTGCTGCTGCGAGGCCGTAGCCAGCCAGTGATCCGGCTGCCAGCATGTCGGCCAGCAGGCCGCTGTAGGGGTGGCCGATCGGGTGCAAGGCGGGTGGGCTGCCGGGCAGGACCTCCGTTGCAAAGAAGCGGTGTCGGGTGCCCTGGAACCTGCCCTTGGCATTGCGGCCGTGCGAGGTAATCCAGTAGATGCGGCTCCCGACCCTGGCTGCCGCTTCGATGTCGGATTCCTCATCGGGGGCGGTGGCAAGGAAAGCATCGAGGTCGAGCGTGCCCACTGGCTTCGGTTGACCCGTCCGGTAGATGTGGAGCCGGTTACGCTCGTCGTTGCCAACGACGAAATGCCCGGCGTCCAGGGCGACCGCCGCCGACGCATCGCACGGACCGGCGTAGTCGAGCGTTACGTTGCCGCTGGCGGATGCCTGGTTGGGAAGAGCAAGGAGGGTAGCGAAGGCGAAAGCGGGAAGCCGACTCATGCCTGTCTCCGCTCACCCGGCGGCCCTGGCCGGGCGGGCATGCACAAGACAACCGCAGGAGCCAATCTGTCCGGACACCAGCGGTTGCTAGTGCTTCTTTCCGTTGCCGTCGAGCACGAGGGCATCGACGGCAGCGCCTTTGTCGTGCTTCTTCATCTCGGCGATCAACCCTTCGTCACTCAGGTCGAGTGCCTCCGAATGCTGCCAGTCGTGATGCATCAGGTGGGTTAGGCGGGTGAGGATGGCCTCGTCGCGGGTTTCGATGGCCAGTTCGCGGCGCGACTCGAAGGTGCCGGGAGAGAGGTTGATCGAGCCGAGGATGGCCCGCTCGCCGTCCGCGACGATGAGCTTGCCGTGCAGGCGATGCTCGTTCAGGCGGTGCACATGGCAGCCGACATCGCGCATCAGCCGCATTCCGCCGACCCCCTCGATCATCTTGTCGATCTTGAGGGTGTGCGGCGGGCGGGCCATGACGTGTACCTTCACGCCCCGCACCGCAGCACGCACGATGCGCTCGATGATGACCTGGTCTTGGTAACGCTCGTTCTGCAGCCAGAGGGTCTCTTTGGCATTGTCGATCAGATGGGCGATGCGCTCGCGTGCATTCCCCTTGCACCAGATCATGTGCCCGTTCTCGTTCATCCCGAAATGCTTGCGCTCCCAGTCGGCGTCGAAACAGTCTGCGACCTCCTGCACTTCATGTCTGTGCGTGGTGATGATCGCGTAGTCACGGGTTTTGGTCAGGTTCTTGGTTTCCCAGTTGAGCGACTGGACGATGGCCAGCCGGTCGTCCACGACCGCCGATTTCTCGTGGGTCATGTCGAAATGCGGGTTGCTGTCGATAACCTCGACGCCACCCTCGAGCAGGATTTTGCGGGTTTCCTCGTTGTCCGATTCGCCGCTGCGCCGCGCCGGGTTCAGCATGACGCGTACCTTGACCCCGCGCTTCTGCGCATCGATGGTGGCGGCGATGAACTCCGGGGCGGAAAAGACGAACATCTTGATGCGCAGGGATTCCTTCGCGTTGAGGATCGGATCCAGCAACGGCTGCGGTCCGTCTTCGGGCATGACGATGAGTTCGCGGTTCATTTATGACTTCCTGATGGAATATGCCGTGAAGAATTTTGGCACAGGTAGCCCTTCCGGCAACAGGCCTGCGCATCGTGGGCTTCCATGTTGTCTGCCGGCAAACTGCTGCCGTGGGGGATTGGCGCCTGGGTGCAAAGCGGCAGGCACCTGCTCAATGGCGCGTCTGGACGGCGTCTCCCGCGAACAGTTCAGCGATGTCCTCCGGTCCGAAGCGGTAGCTGTGGTTGCAGATATCGTCCCGGATCGCGATTTCGCCGTGTTCGCGCAGGATGGCTTCTGCATCCTCGCGACCGAGTGCGCGAATCATGTCGCGCACCTTGGTCCAGTCTTCCGGGCAGTGGTAGACGACCGGCTGCGCGTCGTAGAGGCGCACGCCATGCTGCACCATGTCCTCGTGGAAGAGACGGCCGAGCAGGGCCTCGGCGTCCAGCGCGAGCAGTTCCTCCGGCTTCACCGTCGCGGCAAGCTGGGTGATGCGGTGCCAGCCGTCGGTGTCGCGGGTGTCGGCCTCCGGCATTTTCTGCAGGAAGAGGCAGGCGGCCGCTTGCGGACCGGCACTGACGAACAGACGCGAAGGCTGCTGCTCCGATTGCTCGAGGTAGTGTTCGAAGATGGCGGCGATGCTGTCGCCGACCAGCGGCACGTAGCTCTGGTAGGGGTGGCGTGCATCGGGCATATCCAGGCTGAGCATCAACTGGCCGCCGAGATGGGCGCCGAGCAGGTCGGGCACAGGTGCCGGCAGGACGGCCGGGTTGCTGCGCGCCATGCCGCGCATCTGCAACTGCTCGTTGCAGTCCATGACCAGCAGCTGGATCGGGCCGCCACCCCGCAGCTGCAGGGTCAGGCGGCCGGGCTGCTTGAGCTGGCCCGCGATCAAGGCGGTGACGGCGGCCGTTTCGCCGAGCAGCCGGGCGACGGTGGGCTGGTAGTCGCGCCCTGCCTGCAGCTGGTGCCAGGCATCGCCGAGTTGGACGAAGGCACCTCGGATATCGAGCGCTTCGAAGAGGAAGCGGCGGACGATGCTGTCACTCATTTCAGGCGAGCGGCGTAATCGTCGGGGGAGAAGCCGACGATCAGTTCCGCCCCGGTGTCGAGGACCGGGCGCTTGATCAGCGCCGGATACTGGGCCATCAATTTCAGGGCCTTTTGCTCGTCGACCGCAGCACGCTCGTGGTCGGAGAGCTTTTTCCACATCAGGCCGCGCGTATTGAGCAGCTTCTCCCAGCCTGCCCGCGCTGCCCAGTCAGGCAGATTGGCTTCGGCGACCCCTGCCTTCTTGTAGTCGATGAATTCATGGGCGATGCCATTGTCGGTCAGCCAACTCATGGTCTTCTTCATCGTGTCGCAGTTCTTGATGCCGTAAACCTTGATCATTTCGGGAATCCTGTCGAAAAGGGGATGATATCAACGCCCGGCAAGGTCGGAAGCGACCAGTTCGCCCACGTCGCTGTCGATCAGTGGCCAGAAGGGATTGCTGCGCGGACGGGTAAGGGCGCCGAGCGAGAGGGTGATCGCCCCGCTCTCGCCGCGCAACAACCAGGAGCCGAGGCTCGGGATGCCGGCGTGGCCGCTGCCCGGGGCAATGCCGTAGACCGGGTCGTCGGGGGGGAAAGGCAGGGCGACATGGCCTAGCGATACCAGGGCCGGCGGCCAGGCGATGCCGCCGGCGTGCGCGGCTTCGCTGCCGTCCGGGGCGAAGCGGCGGATTTCGGGCTCCGCGGTGCCGGTGCCGGCGTTGCTGATCACCTCCAGCGTGTAGTTGCGCGGGCCGGCCGTCAGGCGGTCGAGCAGCTCGGCCGTGCGCGGGCGCTGGACGCTGGCAAGGGCTTCGCTGCGATTGACGTCGAAGACGACGAGGCGATGCTGCGGGCCGGCGAGGTGGGCGAACAGGCGGTCGGCGACGCCGGTCGCGCCGACCGTCGAATCGACCACCGATTGCCAGGCGACGACAGGTGGCAGGGCGGCGATGCGCCCCGATTCGCGTGCCCCGGCCAGTGCCGCCTGCAATGCCGAGGTGGCGCGGTTGACTTGGCGCGCGGCGTTGACCGGGAAGGAATTGAACTTGTACGGGTCGAATTCGGGGGCGATTTCCTGCCAGCGCACCTTCTCGAGGACGGGCACGGGGACGATGCTCAGCGCGTCGATGATCGACGCGAGGGCGGCGACCGGCGTCAGTTCGATCGCGGGCGAGACGAGGAGCACCCGGTCGGGGCGGCGCGGGCTTGCGTCGCCCAGCGATTCGAGGGCATGGAGCAGGGCCAGCGTGCCGCCGGTGGAATAGCCGCCGATGTAGAAAGGCTGGTTGCCGGCACGCCCGGCAACGTCGCGGGCCGCGATGCGCACGGCCGCCTGCCAGTCGCTCAGGCGCATCGTTGTCATCATCGACGGCAGGGTGCCGTGCCCGGGCAGGCGCAGCACGGTGACGTCGAAGCCGCGCCGGTGCAGCGACTCGGCGAGCGCCTTCATCGAGTAGGGAGAATCGGTGAGGCCGTGGACGAGTAATGCCTGGCCGCGGGCACCCTTGCGCGCGAGGCGGAAAGAGCGGTTCCATGGCGCGCCGGCGGCGAGACGGGCGACTGTGCCTTTCCGATTGAAGCGGCTGGCGGCGAAGGCCTCGCCGCCGTCGGGCCAGGCGGCCACGGTGCGCTCAAGCTCGGCGAACAGCTCTTTCTCGAGGTGCAGGTAGCCGGCGAAATCGAGGTCGCGGTCGAAGAGGGCGTCGAACTCGCCGTCGAGTCGCTCGATATGCCAGGGCTGCAGTGGCGGCAGCGCGCTGACCGCGTAAAGCGTGAAGCCGATTACCATGGCAGCGGCGATGGATGCTGCCAGAGCGGCGGTACGGATCCCGAAACGCCCGATGCGCCGGACGGCTGCCACACCGAGGCGCCGGAAACCGGGCATCAGCGCTTCAGCTTGGCGAAGGCAGCCGCCATCGCGTTCCCGGACGGCGGCGGGGCATTGTGGCGGGCCTGCTGGCGCGACAGGGGCGTGCCGCGTTGGGTACTGCCGCCGCCATCGTGCTTTTTCGGCTCATCGCTCATGCGCATGGTCAGCGCGATGCGCTGGCGGGCGAGATCGACGTCAAGGACTTTCACCTTCACCACCTGGCCGGCCTTGACCACGGTGTGCGGGTCCTTGATGAAGCGGTCGGCCAGCGCCGAAACGTGTACGAGGCCATCCTGGTGTACGCCGATGTCGACGAAAGCGCCGAAGGCGGCGACGTTGGTGACGACGCCCTCGAGGATCATGCCGGGGCGCAGGTCGCTGACATTCTCGACGCCGTCGGCGAAGGTGGCGGTCTTGAACTCGGGGCGCGGGTCGCGGCCGGGTTTTTCCAGTTCCTTGAGGATGTCCTGCACGGTCGGCAGGCCGAAGCGTTCGTCGGTGTATTGGCCGGCATTGACGCTTTTCAGCACGCGGGCGTCGCCGAGCAATTCCTTGATCGGCTTTTTGAGATCAACGATGATCTTTTCGACCACCGGATAGGCTTCCGGGTGCACCGAGGAGGCGTCGAGCGGGTTGTCGCCGTTGGGTACGCGCAGGAAGCCGGCCGCCTGTTCGAAGGTCTTGTCGCCGAGGCGCGGCACTTTCTTGAGATCTTCCCGTGTCCGGAAGGCGCCATGGGTATCGCGGAAACTGACGATGTTGGCCGCCAGCCCGGCGCTGAGACCGGAAATCCGGGTGAGCAGCGGCACCGAGGCGGTGTTCACGTCGACGCCGACGGCATTGACACAATCCTCGACCACGGCGTCGAGCGAGCGCGCCAGCTTGGTCTGCGACACATCGTGCTGGTACTGGCCGACGCCGATCGACTTCGGCTCGATCTTGACCAGTTCGGCCAGCGGGTCCTGCAAGCGACGGGCGATCGACACGGCCCCGCGCAGCGAGACATCAAGTTCCGGGAATTCCCTGGCGGCCAGTTCGGAGGCTGAATACACCGAAGCGCCGGCTTCCGAGACGACGATCTTCTGCAGGCGCGCTTCGGGGTACTTCTTCATGACGTCCTGCACCAGCTTGTCGGTCTCCCGGCTGGCCGTGCCGTTGCCGATGGCGACCAGCGAGACGCTGTGCGTCGAGGCGAGGCGGGCGATGGTGTGAATGGAACCGGCCCAATCGTTGCGCGGTTCGTGCGGGTAGATGGTTTCGGTGGCGAGCAGCTTGCCGGTGGCATCGACGACGGCGATCTTGCAGCCGGTACGGATGCCAGGGTCAATGCCCATCGTCACGTGCTGGCCGGCCGGGGCGGCGAGCAGCAGATCCTTGAGGTTCTTGCCGAAGATGCGGATGGCCTCTTCCTCAGCCCGCTCGCGCAACTCGTTCATCAGTTCGAGCTCGAGGTGGGTATAGACCTTGACCTTCCAGGTCCAGCGCACGGTGTCGGCCAGCCACTTGTCGGCCGGGCGGCCCTGCGCCCTGATGCCGAACTTGCTGGCGATTCGCATTTCGCACGGGTTGGGACCGGGTTTGACGGCTGCCTCGTCAAGTTCCGAATCGAGTACCAGCGTCACCGACAGCACGCCTTCGTTGCGCCCGCGCAAGAGCGCCAGCGCGCGGTGCGAAGGCATGTCGGCGATGGCTTCGGCGAAGTCGAACCAGTCGCGGAACTTGGCGCCCTCGGTTTCCTTGCCTTCGATGACGGTCGACCGCACGCGGCCGTGCTCGTTGAGGTATTCACGCAGGCCGCGCAGCAGGTCGGCATCCTCGGCGAACTTTTCCATCAGGATCTGGCGGGCGCCATCGAGTACCGCCTTGGTGTCGGCGAAACCGGCCTCGACGTTGAGGAACATTTCAGCTTCTTCGTCCGGGGTGAGTTCGGGATTGGCGAGCAGCGCCAGCGCCAGCGGCTCGATGCCGGCTTCGCGGGCGATCTGCGCCTTGGTGCGGCGCTTCTGCCTGTAGGGCAGGTAAAGGTCTTCGAGGCGCTGCTTGGTCTCGGCATCCTCGATCTCGACCTTCAATTCCGGCGTCAGCTTGCCCTGCTCGGCGATGCTGGCGAGCACAGCGGCGCGGCGGTCTTCCAGTTCGCGCAGATAGCCGAGGCGCTCTTCCAGCGTGCGCAGTTGCGTGTCATCGAGTTCGCCGGTGGCTTCCTTGCGGTAGCGGGCGATGAAGGGCACGGTGGCGCCTTCGTCGAGCAGGGCGATGGCGGCCGTGACCTGGGTCGGGCGGACGTTGAGTTCGACGGCGATGCGGTGTTCGATGGGTGCGAGCATGAGGGCGGTGCGGGAAAAAAGGGGCGAATGATGCGCAAAGGCCGGGTGAATTTCAACCGGTCCGTGCCTGCCTCAGTCGCTGCCGAGGCGAGCCGCCAGGCGTGTCACCAGAGAGCGCAGCCGGGGTTCGTCCAACCGCTCGGCTGCCTCCTCGGGCGGAAGCCAGCACCGCTTCCGATGGCTTTCGGTCCGCTCGCCTTCGGGCAGGCACTCGCTGACCGCGAGGCCGAATACGTTAACCGAGCAGGTGCCGCCCCACTTTTCATAGGTGAAAGTTCCCAGCGGATCCGGATCGACAGTGCCGCGCACGCCGGCTTCCTCGAGGGCTTCCTTGGCTGCCGACGCAGCCGCGTTGAGGCCGGGCTCCTTGACGCCCTTCGGGATCACCCAGCGCTTGCCGCTTCGCGACGTGACGAGCAGGAACTCGAGGCCTCCCTTCGTCCGCCGATAGGGGATCACGGCCGACTGCATGAAGAAATGGTCGGGAATCGGGCCGAGCGCCGAGCGGTATGCAGGCTTGGCCCAAGTCGACGGGTCATCGGCTACCTCCACAGGACGCGTGACCGAAAGGAGATTCGCGCAGCCCGGACCGATGTCGCGCCAGGCGCCGGTGATCTCGAGCCGGGCGAGGGCAGCGGTGGGCATCAGCTTGCCGTCCGCAGGAATGGTCGGCGGATCGCCGACCAGGAGGTGGATCAGCTCCTCGAGCCCGGGATTGTGGCCGACCAGCAAAACCCGCTTAGCCTTCGCGGGGACACCGGCCAGTGCGGCGAGGATCCGGGTGCCCGGCGCTTCGTAAATGCCCTCGTCCCAGAGGATTTTTCCGGCGGGCAAGTCCATGGCCTTGCAGGCCGCCTCGGCCGTTGCCCGGGCGCGGGCGGCGGGCGAACTGATCACGGTGTCGGGAACGAGATCCAGGTGGCGTATCCAGGCACCCATCTTGCGGGCTCCCTTGCGGCCCCGGCCGAGCAGCGGACGGTCGAAGTCCGCGAGCCCGGTGCTCCAGTCGGATTTCCCGTGGCGCAGGATGAGCAGCAGCTTGCGTTTCATGGGCTGGGCTTCCCTCGGATCAGGTTGCGGCGAGTGTCGTCCGGTAGCGGCGCGCGTTATCGACATAGTGCGCAGCCGAGGCCCGGAGCCTGGCGACGTCATCGTCCGAAAGTTCGCGGATCACCTTGCCTGGCGAGCCGACGATCAGCACCCTGTCCGGAAAGACCTTCCCTTCCGGGATCAGCGTGTTGGCGCCGACGATGCAACCCTTGCCGATGACCGCACGGTTGAGGATGACCGATCCGATGCCGATCAGACTGCCGTCGCCGATGGTGCACCCATGCAGCATGACCAGATGGCCGACGGTAACGTCGTCGCCGATATGCATCGGCACGCCTTCGTCGGTGTGCAGGACCGAGCCATCCTGGATGTTGGTGCGGGCGCCGACCTGGATAGGGTCGTTGTCGCCGCGCAACGTCGCATTCCACCAGACCGAGGTTTCGTTACCGAGGTGGACATCGCCGATCACGGTGGCGTTGGGGGCGATCCAGGAATCTGCACCGAGTTGCGGGGCCTTGTCGCCGAGATGGTAGGTGGGCATGGAAAGTCTCCGGAAGGGAATTTGGCGGGTTTCGGTGGTCGACCGTAACATGGCGTCAAGGCTCCAGGCGACGCATCGTTCAGGAGCCGATTCTAAACGGGCAGGCGGAAATCGGCATGAAGCAGCGCAAGATCAAGTCGTGGCAATGGGTGCTCATCGTGCTGAGTTTCCTGATTGCGCTCGACTGGGCCATCCGCCGGCCGGATGCGCAGACGCGGCAACTCAATGCCGTGCTGGTCGACAAGGCAAGCCCGCAGCTGAAGGCGTACCCCTACCAGTTCCGGGTGCTACGTGTCGAAGGCAACACGGTGGTGATGTCGACACCGCGCAACTTCGATGTGCCGGCCTTCCGCATGCTCGCGGTGCTTTACCCGGACATCAACGTCAAGGACAACAACAACCCGAAGTTCATCGAGGTGGAGCGCCTGCTCGGGCACGTTCAGGACGAGGCGAAGGACATCGTGCTCGGCGAGCCGGGCATCGCATCGGTGCGCTGGGAACTGGACAGGGACTGGTTGCGCCGGCACGGCATCGCGGTGCCGGACAAACGATGAGCCGTGGCGCCGTGATGGCTTTTCTGGCCGGTGTTCCGGGTTAACCGCGGTTGCCTGGTGAAATGGCAAAAAGCTAGCGCAATGCGGCTGCTGTTCGCCTGGCTGGTGATGCTTTTGGTTTCGGTGCTCAACGGCATCGCCCGTGATGTCGGCTATGGCCAGGGCCTGGATCCCCTGCGCGCGCATCAGTTGTCGACACTGTACGGCATGACGTTGCTCGGCGTCGTCATTGCCGTCTACGCCCGGCGCTGGCCGTTTCCCTCGGTAGCCTCGGCCTGGCGCGCCGGCCTGCTCTGGCTGGCGCTGACGGTTGCCTTCGAGTTCCTGTTCTTTCACTACATCACCGGCCATGCGTGGGCGGAACTGCGGGCAAACTACGATCTCGCCGCCGGCCGTCTGTGGCCGTTGCTGCTGCTCTGGATCGCTGTCGCGCCGGCCTGTTTCCGCTGGCTCTGGCGGCATTGCCGGCGTTAAGCGGATTCGCTCCTGTTTGCCAGCTTCTGCACGATCAACGCCCCGACCATGTCGCCCTCGACATTGACGGCAGTGCGCGTCGTGTCGAGGATCCTGTCGATCGGCAATAATATGGCGATGGCCTCGGTCGGCAGGCCGACTGATTCGAGCACCAGCACCATCGACAGCATGCCGACGCTGGGGATGCCGGGTGCGCCGATGGCGCCGAGCATGGCGACGAAGAAGATGGTCATCTGGCTGGCGATGTCCAGTTCGATGCCAGCCAGGCGGGCGACGAAGAGTGCCGCGGCGGCCTCGTAGAGCGCCGTGCCGTCCATGTTGACGGTGGCGCCGAGCGGCACGACGAAGCTGGCGACATCCTTCTTCACGTGCAGGTGCTGCTCGGTGCAGCGTAGCGTGACCGGCAGCGTCGCTGCGCTGGAACTGGTGACGAAGGCGGTCAGCAGCGCCTCGCGCGCGCCCTTGAAGAAGGCGAGCGGCGACATGCGTGTGAATAGCCAGAGGATGGCCGGCAGCACGATCAGTCCATGGAACAGCGTGGTGCCGGTGACCACCACGATGAAGTGGCCGAGGCTGCCGAGCAGGGCGGCGTTCTGCGTCGCGACCAGTTGCGCGAGCAGGGCCGCCAGGCCGAGCGGGGCGAGGTGCATGATCCAGCCGACGATGCGCAGGCAGAGTTCCTGCAGTTCCTCGATCAGCGTGCGGATCTGGCGGTAGCGCTCGCCGCCGACGACCAGCGCGATGCCGAGAAAGAGCGCGACCATGACGATGGCGAGGATCTCGCCCTGGGCCAGCGCCTTGAACGGGTTCTGGAACAGCCCGCGCAGGAACTGGGCGATGTAGTCGGGCAGCGGCATCTGCCGGGCCTGGTGGTTGCGCGTGGCCTCGGCGAACATCTCCAGCTGCAGCCCTTCTCCCGGGCGGAAAATGTTTGCCGCCCCGAAGCCGATCAGGATGGCGATACCCATCGTCGTGAAGAAAAAAACGAGCGTGGTCGTCCATACGCGATGCATCTGCCCGTGCGCGCGCAGGTTGGCGACGCCGGTGACGATCGAGGCGAAGACCAGCGGCACCAGCACCATGCGCAGCAGGTCGAGGAACAGGTTGCCGGCCATTTTCGCGCCGTAGAGCGTCCACGTCGCGGCCGGGGTGCCGGCGGCGCCGGTCAGCCAGAAGCCGGCCGCGATGCCGATGGCGCAGCCGATCAGGATGCGGGTATTGAGCGAGGGCATGGGGCTGGGCGGGTTGGCGATGGCAGATGCAGGATTCTAGCCGCTGCGGGATGTGGCATCATGCGCTCATCCCGGGCCGAGGTGAAAATGGGCGATTTCGAGGCGTTGACCGCGGCAGTGCGAGAGTTTCGCGACGCGCGCGACTGGCGGCAGTTCCACACGCTGAAGAACCTGATCGTCTCGCTCAACCTCGAGGCGGGCGAACTGCTCGAGCTGACGCAATGGAAGAGCGATGCCGAGATCGAGGCGCTGCCCGCCCAGCCGGTTGCCGCCGAAGCCCTGCGCGACGAGTGCGCCGATATCCTGCTCTACCTGCTGCTGGTGGCCGATGCCGCCCAGTTTGACCTGGCCGCGGCGGCGCAGGCAAAGCTGGCCAAGAATGCCGCCCGGTACCCCGTCGACAAGGCGCGGGGCTCGCGGGCAAAATACAGCGAACTGTGAGGGCGGAACTCCGGGGTCGCAGCCGGCGTCATAGCCCCGTCAACGTCATCGAGGTGATCGCGGCGTGAAGATCTTCAATCCCGGACTGCTCGGCCCCGGCATAGTCGTTAATGGCGTCAGCCTGGTGCTGCGCCGCTTCCACGGCGGCTACCGCATCTTCGTCAATCACCAGCCGTGCACCGTATTGCCCTACGGCGGCTACGTGGCCAACCTCAACGAGGCCAGCCACGTCGTGGAACGTTACCGCTTCAAGATCATCAGCTTTGCCGAAAGGGCTGCCGGGCTCAACTGATTTTCTCAGTTCGACCGACTCACCAGGGTGTGGTGTGCTCCCGTGTCTTGCGCGAGCAGTGCGGCGAGCGTCGGCAGGGTCTCGTTCAGCGTCTTTTCCAGAGTCCACGGCGGGTTGATGACGAACATGCCGCTGCCGTGCATGCCGAAGCCGTCGCGGGCGGGTGCGCGCACGCTCAACGTTACGTCGAGCCAGCTCGCCGCGCCCAGGTTCTTCAGGCGCTCCGGCAGCTGGCGCGCCTCGGGTTTGGCCAGCAGCGGATACCAGACCGCGTAGGTGCCGGTGGCGAAGCGCTTCAGGGCATCCTGCAGCGAGTGGACCACTGCCGTGTAGTCACCGCGGGTCTCGTAGGAGGGGTCTATGCGACCGCGGGCCCGGCGTGGCGGCGGTGGCAGGATGCCCTTGAGGCCGGCGAAGCCGTCGCCGGCCGTGACCACAACCTGACGGCCGGCGCCGGCGAAGCATTCCTGCAGCAGCCGGGTGTCGGTACTGTGCATCTCGAAGAGGCGCAGGCGGTCGCCTTCGCGCAGCAGGCAGCGGGCGATCCACGGTGAACCCGGGTAATGGCGCAGGCGGCCATCGGGGTTCAGCGATTTCACCTGTTCCAGGTAGTCGACCGCAGCCGGCGGCAGGTCGGCGCAGTCCCACAGGCGGCCGATGCCGTCGCGCCATTCGCCGAGCTTCTGCGCATGGTCGGACTCGAGCGCGTAACGCCCGGCGCCGGCATGGGTGTCGATGATCCAGAACGGCGCCGGCTTGGTCGCCAGGTGGCGGCCGATGGCGACCAGGACCAGATGCTTGAGGACATCCGCGTGGTTGCCGGCATGGAAGGCGTGGCGGTAGCTGAGCATCGGCGTCGGTCAGGACGCCAGCGGAATCAGCGCGTAGAACTCCATCCCGTCGGAGGATTCGATGCGGCGGCCGACCTGGACCTCGGTGGCGGTACCCGCCACGTCCAGTTGCAGGCGCAGGCCGCTGGCCACGTGGCCGGGGCGGGCGATCAGGCCCGGGCGGTTGCCGAAGGCCGGCAGCCGGTGCATGTAGATGCCGCGGCGGATTTCCCCCTGGGCCGGCAGTTCCACCACCGACACCTGCGGCGACAGGGCCTGCAGGCCGAGTTCGAGGCGCCCCTTGTCGTCGGTCGAGATGCGGCGGACGACGCAGACATGGAGGCGGCTCGATTCGCGCGGATGCAGCGCGACGATGTTGCCGACCCCGGTCAGCCACTTGTCGCCTTGCAGGAAGCGGACGAGGAAGCCGTCAGGGCTCTGGTCGAGCAGCGACCACTCGCTGGTGCGCAGGTTGGCCGCCCGCTGCATCTGGGCAACGTCGGCCGCGCGCCGCGTATGAGCATTGATGTCGATGAAGGCGATGACGTCAGAAATGCCGCCGACCAGGTCGGCACGCGGGCGGAAGCGTTTGCGATGGAAGCGGCGCGTCGATTTGCCACCGATCGCCACGTGCAGCGCGTGCAGGATTTCCTGCGGGTAATCGAGCGGCAGTTCAGGCGGCACGCCGGGGTCGATGCTCTGCGACCTGGCGAGGGCATCGAGCACGCCGTTGCAGTCGACGATGAAGCCGTCGAAAACCGGTGTCCCCTTCGGCATTCGGAAAACCGGATTGCCCGGCTCGCCCTTCTCGGGGTCGACGAGGAAGCAGGCGCTGCCACTGCCCTGGGTATTGAGGTCAGGCATGAGTTCGGTGATGCGCGCGTACTGGGCCAGGCGACCGGTGCAGGCGACGGCGGCAGGGAGATTGTTGCGCGGCAACTTGCCCGGGTCGAGGTAGGCGCAGAGCAGGGCGCCCAGGTAGTAGCGCTCGATCCGTGCGACTTCTTCGCGCGGTGCGTGGTCCTGGAGCTGGCGGGCCATCTGGTAGAGCTCGTGCATCAACAGCCAGGCCGATGAAGACGGCTTCGAATAGGTGCGGTAGGCCAGATGTTGGCGGCGGGCGATCAGGATGATGCCGCGCCGGATGGCACGCAACGCGAGGCGCCGTTGCTCGGCACTGCGACCGCCATCGATGAGGTCACGCGCGACGCGGTGGTAGCCGTTTGCCAGGCCCTTGAGCAAGTTGTCGGCAGCCAGCGCCGACGTGCTGGCAGGCAGCGGCAGCGGCAGGTTCGAGAAATCCACATGGCGCTCGAGAACAGGCAGCGCCTTGTCGGCCTGCGCCCGGGCATCCTCGAGCAGCTTGAAACGCTCGTCCGGCCGCGGCTTGCGACCGATCGCCGGCAGGATATGGCCGGTCAGTTCCATCGCCGTTTCGTAGGGCGACAGCCCGGCCGTCGAATCGAGCTGCTCGCGCACGTCGGCCGTCTCCTGCCGATCGGGCGGTTGGCCGAAGGGATTAAGGTTGCGGAGGAGGCGAAGGGCCGATTTCATGGCACGGAATTGGACACAGTGGGGCGAATTATCCCCCAGACAGCACGTTCCGATTCGTGGCATCTTTCACGCTTGCGTATACTTCCTCGCATGGACTGGATCGAATTGCTGTTCCTCGCGCTGCTCGCCGGTGGCGTCTGGCTTTGGCTGGACAGCATCGGCGCCCGCGAGGCGGGCGTGCAGGCTGCCCGCAAGGCCTGTGCCGATGAAGGCCTGCTTTTCCTCGACGACACCGTGGCGATCCGCTCGCTGCGCCCGGCCCGCGACGACGAGGGGCGCCTGCGCCTGCGCCGCGTCTACGCCTTCGAATACAGCGATACCGGCGACAACCGGCGTTCCGGTAGCGTCACGCTGCTCGGGCGCATCGTCGAGTACCTGCATGTCCGCCCGCAACTCTACGTGGTGCCCAAGCCCGATGAAACCTGCCATTGAACCGATCGATTTTCGCGGCCTTGCCGCCTGGCGCCTGCATGGCCCGCGCGGCGCCAGCGCCGTCGTCTCACGCCTGGGTGGCCAGGTCCTTTCCTGGATCACGCCGGACGGGCGCGAACGCCTGTTCCTCTCCGGGCGCGCGGTGCTCGACGGCAGCGCGCCGATCCGCGGCGGCATCCCGGTCTGCTTTCCACAGTTTGCCGCGCAAGGCAGCCTGCCCAAACACGGTTTCGTGCGCACCCGCCCGTGGGACGAGGCCGCTGCCCGCGCCGGCGACGGCTATGCCCTGCTGACGCTCGCCACCGCCGATGACGAAGCAACCCGCGCGCTGTGGCCGCACGCCTTCCGCCTCGAACTGACGGTGATGCTCGAAGCCGACCGCCTCGACCTCGAACTCTGCGTGACCAATCCGGGCGAAGCCCCGCTGGCCTTCACCGGCGCCCTGCACACCTACCTGCGCACCGTCCAGGTCGAAGACGCGGCGCTGGAAGGCCTCTACGGCTTTTCCTACATCGACGCGACCGCCGGCGGCCGGCGCGTGCGCGAAACCGGCACCGAAATCGCGGTCGACCGCGAGACGGACCGCATTTACTGCGGCGTCAGCCGACCGCAACTCCTCAAGGCCGGCAACCTCAGCCTCGGCATCCAGGCGCAGGGCTTCCCGGATGTCGTCGTCTGGAACCCCTGGGTCGAGCGCTGCGCCGCCCTCGCCGACATGCCGCCAGACGGCTGGCGCCACATGCTCTGCGTCGAAGCCGCCGCTGCCGAGCAGCCGGTGACCGTAGCGCCCGGCGAAGAATGGGCGGGGCGGCAGACGCTGGTGGCGGTTTAGCAGGTTGCTGTACCGGGCGACCATGCGAATTGCGTTGATGATTTCGCTGTATCCCGAGTTTTGCACTCCAGCCTGACCTGCGTCCTTTCAAATCGGATTGACATCGAAACGTTCGATCGTCCTGTCTTCAATACTTCGTGAGGTCCCGTACCGATGAACAAGGAAAGCTTGATATGCCCTGTTTGCAGAGGAAGGGGTTCACTGCTGGATGTGGTGGATTTGAACAAGTCCTGCGAAGAACCACGCGGCAAGTTCCTGCCGCTCGCCGGAGTCCCTGTCTACTATGCACAGTGCGGCAATTGCGGTTTTTGCTGGGCTCCGGAAATATGCAAATGGCCGATGGGCAAGTTCGAGGAATTGATTTACAACGATGACTATGTTTCGGTGGATCCGGACTATCTGGAAAAGAGACCGAATGTAAATGCCAATAATTTGCGCTCGATGTTTCCGAGTTTGCCAGCGCATCTAAGGCATCTTGATTATGGCGGCGGCAACGGCCTTCTCGCCAGGTTACTGCGCGAATCGAGCTGGAATTCTGTCTCGTTCGATCCATTTGCGGATCGAGACATTGCGTTGACGTCGCTCGGAAATTTTGACCTGATTACTGCATTTGAGGTATTCGAGCATGTTCCCGATGTGCAAAGCTTGGTAGCGGACCTGCGTTCGGTGCTTTCCAAAGATGGCCTGGTGCTGTTTTCTACCTTGCTTTCGGATGGAAACATCGTTCCGAATCAGAGATTGGCCTGGTGGTATGCCTCTCCCCGCAACGGACATATCAGTCTGTTTTCAAGAAGATCACTGGCGAGGCTTGCCCAGGATAATGGTTTTGTCTTTGGCAGCTTCTCCAGCGGCTTTCATGCTTTTTTCAGAAACGTGCCTCAGTGGGCTGGCCATATCATCCGAGCGGGCCAGGATTAGACTTTCCTCGGCCAGCGTGCGCTTGAGCGTGTCGATGGCGCATTGGACCAGGCCACGGGGCGATTCAGGCAGGCTGCCGTTACAGTCCGCTGCCATTGACCGATGATGTCGCTTCCGGCCGATTACCCCAGGTCCCGCCCTTTGATCCACGCATAGATCGCCGGGATCACGGCCAGCGTCAGGACGGTCGACGAGATCATGCCGCCGACCATGGGGGCGGCGATCCGGCTCATGACTTCCGAACCGGTGCCGGTGCCCCAGAGGATGGGCAGCAGGCCGGCCATGATTGCGGTGACCGTCATCATCTTGGGGCGCACGCGCTCGACGGCGCCTTCCATGATCGCGGCGTAGAGGTCGGCCGGTTGCGGTCGACGGCCCGCGGACGCGCATTTTGCCTGTACCGCCGTCCACGCATGGTCGAGGTAGATCAGCATGACCACGCCGGTTTCGGCGGCCACCCCGGCCAGCGCGATGAAGCCGATGGCGGCGGCGACCGACAGGTTGTAGCCGAGCCACCACATCAGCCAGATGCCGCCGACCAGCGCGAAGGGCACCGAGAGCATGACGATCAGCGTCTCGGTGATGCGCCGGAAATTGAGGTAGAGCAGCAGGAAGATGATCAGCAGCGTGATCGGGACGACGACTTTCAGTTTCTCGGTGGCGCGCTCCATGTATTCGAACTGGCCGCTCCAGGTGACGTAGGTGCCGGGGCTGAATTTCACCTTTTCGTTGACTGCCTTGCGCGCCTCGGCGACGTAGGAACCGATGTCGCGGTCGCGGATATCGACGTAAATGTAGGCCGAGAGCAGCGCGTTCTCGGTGCGGATGGCGGGCGCGCCGGTGCTGATCTTCACTTCAGCCAGCTGGCCGAGCGGCACCATGCTCGTGACGCCGCCCATCTCGCCGGGCAGCGGCACCAGGACCTCGCGGGCAATGGTCTGCGGGTCGCCGCGCAATTCGCGCGGGTAGCGCACCGTGACGCCGAAGCGTTCGCGGCCTTCGACCGTGGTGGTGACCATTTCGCCGCCAAGCGCGGCGGCGACGACGTCCATCAATTCGCCGACACCGAGGCCGTAGCGCGCCAGCGCGACCCGGTCGGGCACGATGTCGAGGTAGAAGCCGCCGGTGATGCGCTCGGCGAAGGCGCTGCTGGTACCCGGCACGGCCTTGATGACGCTCTCGATTTCCTTGGCCAGGCGCTCCATTTCGCCGAGGTCCTTGCCGAATACCTTGATGCCGATCGGCGTGCGGATGCCGGTCGACAGCATGTCGATGCGCGCCTTGATCGGCATCGTCCACGAATTGGCGACGCCGGGGAACTGGAGCGCCTTGTCGAGTTCGGCGATCAGCTTGTCGGTGGTCATGCCCGGCCGCCATTCGGATTCCGGCTTCAGGTTGATCACCGTCTCGAACATTTCCAGCGGCGCCGGGTCTGTCGCCGTCTGCGCCCGGCCGGCCTTGCCGAACACCGACGCGACCTCTGGGAAGCTCTTGATGATCTTGTTCTGCGTCTGCAGCAGTTCGGCCGCCTTGGTCACCGACAGGCCGGGCAGCGTGGTCGGCATGTAGAACAGCGTGCCCTCGTTGAGGGTCGGCATGAATTCGCTGCCCAGGCGGCTGGCCGGGAAGACAGTGATCGCCATGCCGATCAGCGCGGCGACGATGGTCGCCTTCTTCCATTGCATGACCCAGGCGATGATCGGCCGGTACAGGCGGATCAGCACGCGGTTGACCGGATTTTGCGCCTCCGGCTTGATGGTGCCGCGAATGAACAGCAGCATCAGCACCGGCACCAGTGTCACCGACAGGAAGGCGGCGGCGGCCATGGCGAAGGTCTTGGTCCACGCCAGCGGTGCGAACAGCCGGCCTTCCTGCGCTTCCAGCGTGAACACCGGCAGGAAGGAAACCGTGATGATGAGCAGGCTGAAAAAGAGCGCCGGGCCGACTTCCTTGCACGCCGCGATCATCGCCTCGCTGCGTGACTCGCCCGGCTGCAGGCGTTCGAGATGCTTGTGGGCGTTCTCGATCATCACGATGGCCGCGTCGATCATCGCCCCGACGGCGATGGCGATCCCCCCCAGGCTCATGATGTTGGAGTTGATGCCGAGCGCGCGCATGCCGATGAAGGCGGCGAGGATGCCGACCGGCAGCATGATGATGGCGACCAGTGCCGAGCGCAGGTGGAGCAGGAAGACGATGCAGACCAGTGCGACGATCAGGCTTTCCTCGGCCAGCGTGCGCTTCAGCGTGTCGATGGCGCGGTGGATCAGCTCCGAACGGTCGTAGACGGTCTCGATGCTGACCCCTTCCGGCAGGCCGGCGCTGATTTCATCGACCTTGGCCTTCAGATTGTGGATCACTTCCAGCGCGTTCTGACCGTAGCGTGCCATGGCGATGCCGGAGACCACCTCGCCTTCGCCATTCAGCTCGGTGATGCCGCGCCGCTCATCGGCGACCAGCTCGACGCGGCCGATGTCGGCGACGCGCACCGGCGTGCCGTTCTGCGCCTTGACGACCAGGTTGGCGATGTCCACGGTGCCGCGCAGGTAGCCGCGGCCACGCACCATGTACTCGGTCTCGGCCATCTCCAGCGTGCGCCCGCCGACGTCGCGGTTGGAATTGCGGATCACCTCGGCGACGCGCATCAGCGGTATGCCGTAGGCGCGCAACTTCACCGGATCGACGGTGACCTGGTATTGCTGGACGAAGCCGCCGATGCTCGCTACCTCCGCGACGCCATGGGCCTTGGCCAGCTGGTAGCGCAGGTACCAGTCCTGCAGCGTGCGCAGCTCGGCCAGGGTTTTATCCTTGGCCAGTACCGCGTACTGGTATACCCAGCCGACCCCGGTCGCATCCGGGCCGAGGGTCGGCGTCACGCCTTTAGGCAACTTGCCGGAAACCGAATTGACGTATTCCAGCACGCGTGAGCGGGCCCAGTAAATGTCGGTGCCGTCCTCGAAAATGACATAGACGAAGGACGCGCCGAAATAAGAGAAGCCGCGCACGACCTTGGATTTCGGCACCGTGAGCAGCGCGGTGGTCAGCGGGTAGGTGACCTGGTCTTCGACCACCTGCGGCGCCTGGCCGGGGAATTCGGTGTACAGGATGACCTGCACGTCGGAAAGGTCGGGGATGGCGTCGAGTGGCGTCCTGAGCACCGCGCCGATGCCGGCGATGGTGATGAACAGCGTAGCCAGCAGGACCAGGAAGCGGTTGCGCGCCGACCAGTCGATCAGGGTGTTGAGCATGGCCGCCTCAGTGCTGGTGCGCGCGCGGCCGGAGCGCGGTGATCACCCATTCCCCCGGTTGCCGTTCGACGAACTCGAAGTCGACGGCCGTGCCCGGCTTGATCGCGGCGGCCAGCGCCGGATTGGCGAACACGAAATCCATCTTCATCGCCGGCCATTTCAGGCTCGCCACGGGCTCGTGGGAAATGGTCGCCGTCCCCGTCGCCGCGTCGACGGCATTCAGTATGCCGACCGCCTGGTGCCCGACCGCCGCCGGCTTGCCTGCGGCAGGAGAATCGGCCTTCTGCATGCCGCCCAGCGCCGCCTTCAGGTTGCTTTCGGCGTCGATCAGGAAATTGGCGGAAGTGACGACCATGTCGCCTTCCCTGATGCCATGCAGAACCTGTACGAAGTCGCCGCCGTGCGTGCCGAGCTTGACCGGCCGCGGGTCGAAACGGCCTTCGCCGGTCTGCACGATGACAACCTGGCGCTTGCCGGTATCGATGACGGCCGAATTCGGCACGCTGACCACGGCGTTCGCGCCGGCCACCGGAATCTCCACTTCGGCGAACATCGCCGGCTTCAGCCGGCCCTTCGGGTTGGCCAGTTCGATGCGCACCGGGACCGTCCGCGTTTCCGCCTTGAGCGTCGGATAGACGTAGGCGATGCGCCCCTCGAAGACCTCGCCGGGGTAGGCGTTGATCCTGATTTTTGCCTCCTGGCCGACGTTGACCGCGGCAATGTCCTGCTCGAAGACTTCGGCCTGGACCCAGACGCTGGAAATGTCGGCGATCTGGTAGAGCATCTCGCCGGGCATGAAGCGCATGCCCTGTACCGCCTTCTTGTCGGTGACGATGCCGGCCACCGGCGCGCGGAAGGTCAGCGTCCGCCGCGCGTTGCCGGAACGGGACAGCGCCTTGATCTGTTCTTCGGAAATGTCCCAGTTCTTGAGCCGCTGCAGGCTGGAGTCGGCCAGTTGCTGCATCGCGCCCTGCGCCTCGCCGCCGGCGTCGTTCAACTGGCCGACGCCTTGGGCGGCGATCGCGTGTTCGCGCTGGGCCGAGACCAGTTCCGGGCTATAGACCTCGAACAGCGGCTGGCCACGGCTGACCGGCTGGCCGCTGGTATTGACGTAGAGACGCTCGATGTAGCCCTCGAACTTGGCGGTCACCGTATAAGTCCGGCTTTCGTCGATGTCGACGCGGCCGCTGGCGCGCACGGTCCTGTCCAGCATCTGAAGCTTCGCTGGCGTGGCCTTGACGCCCATTTTCTGGATCTTCTCGGCGCTGATCTTGAGGCCGCTTTCCCCTTCGCTTTCCGCCTCCCCTTCATAGACCGGGATGTAGTCCATCCCCATCGGGTCCTTCTTCGGCGTCGGCGAGGTATCGGGAAGCCCCATCGGGTTGCGGTAGTAGAGGAGCTTTTTGCCTCCCTTTCCGGCGTCGACCACGGCAGTCGGGGCGGCTGTCTCGGGTATCGGCGGCGCGAAGCGCTGTCCGGCGAAGTACCCGGCGGCCAGCGCCAGCGCGACGATGGCAAGGGTTGGTGCGGCTTTCACAATTCTTCTCCGATGAGTCGTTCGATTTCCGCGAGGCTAGCCTGCTGGCCGGCCTGGGCACGCAGCAGGCCGAGGCGGGCGTTGCGGATCTGGCGCTGGGCGTCGAGCACGGTGGCGAAATCGACCTTGCCGGTCTCGTAGCCGGCCAGCGCCGAGCGGAAGGTCAGCTCGGCCTGCGGCAGCAGGCGCTCGCGGGCGATCCGTTCCGTCGCCCGTGCCGCGTCGAGCCCAGCCAGCGTGCCGCCGAGTTCGCCGGCCAGGCGGTGGCCGAGCGCCTCGCGGCGGGCCGCGGCGGCTTCGAGCATGCGCTCGGCCTCGCGCTCCTGGCTGCGGCGGGCGCCCTGCTGTAGCGGAATGCTCATCTCGAACATCAGGTTCCAGGCATCGACGCTGTTCTGCATCTGGATCGGCTGGATGCCGACGATGAAATCCGGATAGCGGTTGCGGTAGGCGAGTTCGCGGCTCTTGTCGGCGCCGTCGACGCGGGCCGCCTCGGCGGCAAGCTGGGGATTGGCTCGGCGCAGGCGCTCGCCGAGGGCGGTGGCATCAAGTCCGGGGGGAAGCGGGCGCAGCGCGGCCGGGGCGGCGAGCGGCGCTGTCGGCGGGCGGGCGAGCAGGGCGTTGATCTGGGTGGTGGCGCGGCGCAGGTCCGTCTCGAGCACGACCTGTTCGGATTCCAGCTGGCTGCGCTCGACCTGGGCACGGATGGCGTCCTGCTGCGCGGCGAGGCCACCGGCATAGCGGGCTTGGGCGATGCGCTCGAGCTGGCCGGCCAGCGCGATGTTTTCGCGGGCGATGCGCAGCGAGTGATCGGTCTGCCAGTACTGGACGTAAAGCAGCTTGATGCGTGCAGCCACCTCGACCCAGGCCTCGACGGCGCGGTTGCCGGCCTGTTCCGCCTCGGCCGCGGCGATGTCGCGGCGCAGGTCGCGCTTGCCCCAGAAGGGCAGCGGCTGGGCGAGCAGGTACTTGGTCTCGCCGACCTGGGAAGGCGCCAGCGTCGGGCTGCGCGTGTCGTTGCGCGTGATGTTCTCCAGCTCGATGCGCAGGAAGGGGTCGGGCAAGGCACCGGCGCTGCCTACGCGTTCGCGCGCCGCCTCGGCCTCGAGCCGGCTGCCGCGCAGGTCGGGGCTGGCCTCGCGGGCTATCGCCAGCAGCGACTCGACGTCGGCACCGGGAAGCGGTTCGGCGGTAGCGATGGTCGCCAGTCCGAAAAATCCGGCCGCGAGAGCAATGGTTGCGCGTTTCATGGCGTGTTAATGGCTATGGCGACTGCCGTCGCGGTGAATGTGCACCTTCCCCGATTCCGCCGGCACGGCTTCATTTGCGGGGGCGGCAGCTTCCGGGGTGGCCTGCGGTTGCGCCAGGGCGGGCGGCAGCGGCGCCGGCGCAGGCCGAATGACGCCGACGGCGTGCCGGTAGACCATTTCGCCACCCAGCCAGCCGGTCACGGCGAAGGCGCCGGAAACCACCAGCAGCGCAGCCGGCAGCCCGGCATGTACCGGATAGCCCCGGCGTTGCCGGGCGAGGTCCCAGCCGGCCAGCAGCACCAGTGCGGCAGTCGCGCCAAGCGCCCAGTCGCGATGGCGCAGCATGACCACGTGGCCGGCGGCATCGTGCTCGACGGTCGCGAATGCCTGCCAGCCGAACCCGGCGGCGACCAGTGCCGAAAAGGCAGCCAGCGGCAGCAGCAGGCGTCCGGCCACGCCCGCTGCCTGCGTTCCCGGCAAGATGCGCGCGGCGAGCAACAGGAGCGTTGCCGTGAACACGAGGGCGATCGGGAAATGGACCGCCGCCGGATGCCAGTTCGGGACGATGTCGGGCATGAGCCGGTTTTACTTCGCCAGTTCGTAACGGCTGACGATGGCATTGCTGCCCTTCATCTCGGCCACGAAGCGAATCTTGTCGCCCGGCTTCAGCCTGTCCAGCCAGGCCTTGTCGGCGACGCCGAAGGCCATGGTCATCGGCGGCATGCCAATGCTGTCGATCTGGCCGTGCTGGATGACGACCTCGCCGGCTGCCTTGTCGATCTTCTTGACGACGCCGTCGGCGAGCGGGGCACCCTTGACGGCGGCCGGCTTCGGCCCGGCATGGTCATGCTGGGCGAGAGCGGCGGGAACGGGCGCGACGAGCGCGGCGAGCAGGGCAAGGGCGAAGCGCATGGCGGAATCCTCAGTAAGGCGACGCGCCGATTGTGGGCGCGCGCGGTCGACGCCGGCCTGACGGCAAGATTACAAACCTGTAATCGATGCCGCGCCCGGCGCGTCTCGGGCACAATGCGGCCCATGAAAATCCTCATTGTCGAAGACGAGGTGCGAACTGGCGATTACCTCCGGCAGGGACTGACGGAAGCAGGGTTCACCGTCGACCTGGTGCGCGACGGCACCGACGGGATGCACGAGGCGCTCTCCGGCGTGCACGACCTCGTCGTCCTCGATGTGAACCTGCCCGGGCTGGACGGCTGGCAGGTACTCAAGGCCTTGCGGGCAGCCGGCCGCGACCTGCCGGTACTCTTCCTGACCGCCCGCGACCAGGTCGAGGACCGTGTGCGCGGGCTCGAGCTCGGGGCCGACGACTACCTCGTCAAACCCTTCGCCTTTACCGAACTGCTCGCCCGCGTACGCACGCTGCTCCGGCGCGGCCGCTCGCGCGAGGGCGGAGCGCTCGTTCTCGCCGACCTCGAACTGGACGTCCTTCGCCGGCGGGCGACCCGCGGCGGCCGGCGCATCGACCTGACCGCCAAGGAATTCGCGCTGCTTGAGCTGTTCCTGCGGCGGCCGGGCGAAGTGCTCTCGCGCACCTTCATTGCATCGCAGGTCTGGGACATGAATTTCGATTCCGATACCAATGTCGTCGAGGTCGCCATCCGTCGCCTGCGCGCCAAGGTGGATGACGATTTCGATGCCAAACTGATCCATACCGTGCGCGGGATGGGTTACGTGATGGAGGCGCGCTGAGCGTGGCGGCCTGGCGCCATTCGGTGACCCTGCGCCTGGCGCTGGCCTTTGCGCTGCTGGCGGCCGTGGTGTTCGCGGTGCTCGGCATCTACCTCGGCCGCGCCGCCGACGCTCACATGGCCGAGCTGGATGCCCACGAATTGATGGGAAAGCTGGCGCTCGTCCGCCATTTCGCTGCCCGCGAGACGGACGCTGCGGCACTCGCGGACCGGCTCGCCGATGCGCTGACTGGCGAGCACGGGGTGATCGTCGCGGTCGACGGCTCGCAGGGGCCGGTTTTCCGCTGGCCCGATGCCGGTGAAGCCGAGGCGCTAGCGGCTGCCGCGGGCGCCGTCGGCGAAACGCCTGTGCGCCTCGCGGTCGGTGGTCGCGAGGTGCGTGCCGTCGGCGGACCGCTGGCTGTTCCGGCAGGCGGCGAAGCGCGCGTCGTCGTCGCGCGCGACATCGGCCATCACACCGATTTTCTGGCCGGCCTCAACCGCGATTTCTGGCTGGCGCTGCTGGCGGCGGCGGCGCTGACGGTCGGTGTCGGGGCACTGATCGCCCGCCGTGGCATGCGTCCGGTACTCGACCTGGCGCATACGGCCGGCCGCATCTCGGCCGGCCGCCTGGCCGAGCGTATCCCGGCGGCCGGGGTGCCGCCGGAGCTGGAGGAACTGGTGCAGGCATTCAACGCCATGCTCGCCCGCCTCGAGGAGTCTTTCCGCCGCCTGTCCGATTTTTCCGCCGACCTTGCGCACGAATTGCGCACGCCCATCCACGCCTTGCGCATGCAGACCGAGGTGTCGCTCGGCCGCGAGCGCAGCGTCGCCGAATACCGCGATCTGCTTGCCGCCAATCTCGAGGAATACGATCGCCTGGCGCGCATCATCGCCGACATGCTGTTCCTCGCGAAGGCCGATCACGGGCTGGTGGTTCCTCACCGCGAACCGGTCGATCTCGGCGCGCTCTGCCGTCGCCTGGTCGAGTACTACGGGGTGCTGACCGACCGCCTGGCGTTCGATGACGAGGCGCCGCTCCCGCCGGTGCAGGGCGATGCGCTGATGCTCGAACGCGCGATCGGGAATCTGCTTGCCAATGCCATCGGCCACAGCCCGCCCGACGAGCCCGTGTCACTGCGCCTGACCGGCGAAGACGGGGCCGTTTGCATCGCCGTCATCAACGGCGGGCCAGCGATTCCGGAATCCGCCCGCGAGCGCATCTTCGACCGCTTCGTGCGGCTTGGGCAGGGCGACGAGGGCAGCGGCCTCGGGCTCGCCATCGCCCGCTCCATCATTGACGCACACGGTGGCAGCATCGACGTGCGCTCGCGCGAGGGCGAAACCGTGTTCCGCGTCCGCCTGTCGCTCGCAAATTCTTGATCTGCATCGGCGCGCGGGCGCCGGCGAACGGCTAGCCTGCGGCTTTCATTGCCGATGACGCTTGTCACCATGACCATCCGTCCGCTTACCTTTGCCGCCATCGGGCGTGCCCTCGCGGCCGGCTGGCGAATCGTCGGCGCTACCCGGGGCGCGAGCCTGGTCTACGCCGCATTCTTCGTCGGTGCCGGCGCGGCGATCATGGGCGGACTGCTGGCGCTCGGCTACGCGCCCTTCGTCATCGCCGCAGCCGGTGGCTTCATGCTGGTCGGCCCGGCCATCCTCGCCGGCTTCTTCGGCATCGCGCAGGCGCTGGAGGATGGTGGTGCGGCGGGTCCCGGCGCGCCGCTCGCCGGCTTTCGCGCGGCGGCGGGGGCGACCTGGGCGCTGGCGCTGGTCTGCGGCCTGCTGTTCATGATCTTCGTCACCGACGCGGCCATCCTTTACGCCTACATGGTCGGTGGCGAACCGGTCTGGCTCGCCGACCTCGTGCCGGTCGCCGGCGGTGTCGTCCGCTTCGTGCAGTGGGCGGCGGTCTCGGGCCTGGTCGTCGCCCTGCTGCTCTATGGCGTCTCGGCCTTCGCGGTACCGCTCCTGTGCGAACGGCGCGCCGGGCTGGTCGATGCCGTCGCGGCGAGCGTGCGCGTGGTGCTAAGCAACTTCGGGCCGGCGATTTTCTGGGCTTTCTTTCTGTCGACCGCGATCATCGCCAGTGTCCTGCTCCTGCCCCTGCTGTTGCTGACCCTGCCGTGGCTGGCCTACGCCAGCCGGGCCTTGTACCGCGAGGTGCTGCCGCCGGGCTGAGCGGATGCTGCGGTGCGGCACCGGTATAATGCCGCCTTTCCGCAATTCCGAAGCCCGCCGTGTCCGCACTCGACCAGGAAATCTCCCGCCGCCGCACCTTCGCCATCATCTCGCACCCCGACGCGGGCAAGACCACGCTGACCGAAAAGCTGCTGTGGTTCGGCGGCGCCATCCAGGTCGCCGGCGAGGTGCGCGCGCGCAAGGCATCGCGCCATGCGACCTCGGACTGGATGGAACTGGAGAAGCAGCGCGGCATCTCGGTGACCTCGTCGGTCATGCAGTTCCCCTACCGCGAGTGCATGATCAACCTCCTCGACACGCCGGGCCACGAGGATTTCTCGGAAGACACCTACCGTACGCTGACGGCCGTCGATTCGGCGGTCATGGTGATCGACTCGGTCAACGGTGTCGAAGCGCAGACGATCAAGCTCCTGAACGTCTGCCGCATGCGCGACACGCCGATCCTCACCTTCATCAACAAGCTCGACCGCGAAGGCAAGGAGCCGATCGACCTGCTCGACGAAATCGAGTCGGTGCTCGGCATCCAGTGCGCGCCGATGACCTGGCCGATCGGCATGGGCAAGCGTTTCCGCGGCGTCTATCACCTCTACGACGACGCCATCGCCTTCTTCGACCCGCAGGCCGAGAAAGGTACGGCGGAAATGATCCAGGGGCTCGACAACCCGCGTCTGGACGAACTGATCGGCAGCCAGGCCGACGAGTTGCGCAGCGACATCGAACTGGTGCGCGGCGCTTCGCACCCGTTCGAAGCGGATGCCTATCTTAGCGGCAAGCAGTGCCCGGTCTTCTTCGGCTCGGCGGTCAACAACTTCGGCGTGCAGAGCCTGCTCGATGCCGTCGTCGATCTCTCGCCGGCGCCCATCGCGCGGCCGGCGGTGACGCGCAAGGTCGAGCCGAACGAGGCGAAGTTCTCCGGCTTCGTGTTCAAGATCCAGGCCAACATGGATCCCAAGCACCGCGACCGCATCGCCTTTCTGCGCGTCTGCTCGGGGCGCTTCGACCGGGGCATGAAGGTGAAGCAGGTGGCGACCGGCAAGACCCTGTCGATCAACAACGCCATCACCTTCATGGCGCGCGACCGCTCGACCACCGATGAAGCCTGGCCGGGCGACATCATCGGCATCCCGAACCACGGCACGATCCGCCTCGGCGAAACCTTCACCGAGGGCGAGGAACTGCGCTTCACCGGCATTCCGTCTTTTGCGCCGGAACTGTTCAAACTGGCGCGCATCGCCAATCCGCTCAAGATCAAGCAACTGCAAAAGGGACTTCAGCAATTGGCTGAAGAAGGAGCGACCCAGTTGTTCCGCCCGGTTTCCGGTTCCGACCTGATCCTCGGCGCGGTCGGCTCGCTGCAGTTCGACGTCGTGGCCAGCCGGCTGGAAAACGAATACGGCGTACAGGTCATCTTCGAGCACTACAACTGCGCGACGGCGCGCTGGATTACTGGCGATGCCGGCGAACTGCGCCAGCTGTCCGAGCGCTACAGCGCCAACGTCGCGCTCGACGGCGCCGACGACCCGGTCTATCTGGCCCCCAACAACGTCTACCTGAACATGGTCAAGGAAAAGTACCCGAACCTGCGCTTCCTCGAAGCGCGCGAGGTCGCCTAGGACGAGTTGCCGGCGGCCGGTACCCGCCGCGCCAGCAGCCGGTCGAGCTGGTTGGCGAAAGCTTGGCGGTCGGCCTGGCTGAAGGCGGGCGGGCCGCCGGTCTCGACGCCGCTGCTGCGCAACTGGTCCATGAAATTGCGCATGTCGAGCGACTGCCGGATATTTTCCTTTGAATACAGCTCGCCGCGCGGGTTGAGGGCGAGCCCGCCCCTTTCGATGATTGAAGCGGCGAGCGGGATGTCGGCGGTGATGACGAGGTCGCCGGCCTGGACGTTGTCGGCGATGTAATTGTCGGCGACGTCGAAGCCCTGGCCGACCTGGATGGCGCGGATGCCGGGGTAGGGCGGCGTCTTCAGCCACTGGTTGGCGACCAGCGTCAGCGGCAGCCGGGTGCGCGCGGCCACGCGGTAGAGGATTTCCTTGATGACGCCGGGGCAGGCGTCGGCATCGACCCAGATGTGCATGGCGGCGCGGCTGTCGTTGTGACCTGCGATAATACGCGCCCTGACGAACAATCGGCTTCGCCCATGTCCATCCAATGGTTCCCCGGCCACATGACCTCGGCCCGCAAGAAGGCGGCCGAGACGCTGGCCATGGCCGACGTCGTCGTCGAGGTGCTCGACGCGCGCCTGCCGGTCGCTTCCAGCAACCCGATGATCCACGAGCTGCGCGCCTTCCGCCAGCGGCCGTGCCTCAAGCTGCTGAACAAGGCCGACCTCGCCGACCCGGCTGCGACGCAGGCCTGGCTGGCCCACTTCGCCGAGCAGCCGGGCGTGAAGGCGGTCGCTATCTCGTGCAAGAAGCCGGGCGACGTGGCCCGTGTGCCGTCACTCGCCCAGCAGCTGGCGCCGCACCGCAACGACGCGGTGAAGCCCTTGCGCCTGATGATCATGGGCATCCCCAACGTCGGCAAATCGACGCTGCTCAACGCCATGGTCAAGAAGAAGGTGGCGGCGGTCGGTGACCAGCCGGCAGTGACCAAGAGCCAGCAGCGCATCGACATCAGTTCGCGACTGGTGTTGTTCGACACGCCGGGCATGCTGTGGCCGAAGATCGAGCACCCGGTCGACGGCCTGATGCTGGCGGCCAGCCACGCGGTCGGCGTCAATGCCTACCACGAGGAGGAGGTGGCGACCTGGCTCGCCGGCTTCCTGCTCGACCAATACCCGGCGCTGCTTGCCGCGCGCTACGGTCTGGCGCCGGCTGCGCTGGATGCTGCCGGCGTCATCGACGCGGTGGCGAAAAAGCGGGGCTGCCTGATCAAGGGGCGGCCCGGCGAATTCGACCGCGAGCGGGCCGCGCAGATCCTGCTGACCGATTACCGGACCGGCGTGCTCGGCCGGATCAGCCTCGAAACGCCGGTATTGCGCGCTCAAAGGACAAGCGTAGCAGTGCCCGTCGCGGTCGACCCCGAAACTCCCTGAAAATCCGGGGAGCGGACGCTCAGGTGCCTGCGGCAGGCCCCGCGGTGAGCCGCGACCAGCGCATCCAGTGACCGCAGGCCGAACGCGCGCGGCGTTCGGACCCATCCCACGGGCCGCCCTGGCACAAGCCGGTTGCCGTTTCGGCGGCGATCAGGACGCTGTCCGGGGTCTCCCCGGGCTGGCGTTCACCGCTCCAGCGCTCGCAGCTGGCACAACGCCGGCGGGCGACCGGCTGGCTCAGCAAGTCTTGTCGGCGCGGCAGGTGCCGACGGCAGGTGCCGCCGCGGTCACCGGCCGGTTCTCGGCGCGCCAGCCCTTGATGCCGCTCTTGACGTTGTACACGGTGGCGTAGCCGGCCTGCTGCGACAGGTACTGGCCTGCCGCCTTCGTGCGGTTGCCGCTGCGGCAGATGAGGATGACCGGCTCGCCCGGCTTGGCGATGGGCTTGACCTTTTCCAGCCAGGCCGGCGGATCGGCGCGCCCTTTCTCGTCGAAGTAGGTGAGCAGGTGGCTGCCGGCGACGATGCCGGTTTCCGCCCATTCTGGTGCCGTGCGGATGTCGATGACGGGAACACCGCTGCGCGCGAGGCGCTCCAGTTCGGCGTTGTCGATATCGATGACCTCGGCGAAGGCCGGCGAAGCTGCCAGAGCAGCGATCAGGGCGATGAGGCAAGGGCGCATGGCGACTCCTCAGGATGCGTGGGCGAAATTATGTCAGCCATTGGTTCTGGGATAATCGGCGCTTTGCTTTGGTTCCCGCATGGCGCTCAAATCCACCATCTTCAAGGCCGACCTGCAGGTCGCCGACCTCGACCGCGGCCACTTCGCCGACTATGCACTGACGCTGGCTCGCCACCCGTCGGAGACGGACGAGCGCATGATGGTGCGCCTGCTGGCCTTCGCGCTCCACGCCGGGCCCGACCTGGGTTTCGGGAAAGGCTTGTCGAGCGATGACGAACCCGCCTTGCAGGAAATCGATCCCGGCGGCGTCGTGCGGCGGCTGATCGAGGTCGGCATCCCGGACGAGAGCCGGGTGCGCAAGGCCTGCGGCCGTGCCGATGCCGTGGTCGTTCTGGCTTATGGCGGCCGCTCGGTCGACGTCTGGTGGGAACGCAACGCCGGCGCCTTCGCCCGCCTCGACAAGCTGACCGTCCTGCGCCTGACAGCCGAAGAGGGGTCTGCCCTGGCGGCACTCGCCGAACGTGGCATGAAGCTGGCCTGCACGATCCAGGAGGGCGTCGTCTATCTCGAGGGCATCGAACTGAAGCCGCAGCGGCTTCAGTGAATCAGCAGGTTCCAGACAATCTCGGCGCCGTCGACGATCAGGTCGGCGATGTCGGTGACGTCGCCGTCGACCTTCGCCTCCCGCCGCCGGCGTGACCTCTCCTTTTCCCGCATCAGGATGGCGTCGGCCATGATTTCAGCATCCGGCGCGGCCGTACGGCGGATTTCGGCCTGCCGGTAGCGGGCCAGCGCCTGCTCGACCGCCGCAGGGTCGAGGATGGCAACCGGGGCGCGACAGTGTCCGCAGGCGCTCTGGTTGCGGATATCGACGGGCGCGCCGCAGCTCGAGCAGCGCACGGTGGCGATGCGGGCGGCGAGCGCGCCGACCTCGGTCGCGGTCAACTGCCGCACGAAGCCCTTTTCGATCATGAACTGGGCGAATGGTGTGTAGCGGCCGTGGCCCTGCAGGCAGCGGTGGTAGTTGAAACGCCCGCCGCGGGCGACGTCGAGGCCGTGCAGCAGGGTGTCGGCACAGCGCGGGCAGGCGAGCGGCTCGCGCAATGGCAGGCGGGGATCGTCGCGATGCGCATGGATCAGCTCGAACAGGGCGATGATGCCGCCGGGCGTGACCTGCACGCTCTCGAAGCCGTCGAACCAGATGCCCTGGCAGGAAAAGCACAGGTCGAGGATGACCTCGCCGTGGTGCAGCCGCTCGAAGCGCTGCTTGACCATGGTCTGCCGGCAAGACGGGCAGGCGAGCGGCTTCATGCCGGGCGGATGGTGCCGAGGTTGAGCCTGACGCCCTTTTTCATGCGGCCGATGACGTGCATCTCGCAGGCCTGGCAGTCGAACTTCAGGATCAGCTTCTCGCTGCCATTGACCAGTGTCATCGGGTCCGGCTTCAGGTATTTCACTTCCTTCGGGCACAGGTTGAAGCTGTAGCGCAGGCAGTGGCGGGTGATCATCAGCGAGACCATGCCCTTTTCGTTGCCCGCTTCGTAGGCTTCCTCGATCAGTCTGACGCCGTGCCTTTCGTAGAAAGCGCGGGCCTTGGCATTGAAGACATTGCCGAGGTAGGTCAGTTCATCCTGCGGGAAGGGTACCGGGTTGGCGGCGGGCCGGGCGCGTTCCGGGCGGGGATGGCTGGCGGTACGGGCGGCGATCAGCCGCTCCGTCGCTTCGCGGCGCAGTGCATTGATCGCGCTGACCGGGAGAAACCACGGTTGCTCGAGCGGCAGTTCGACCTCGATGCAGCGGAACATCGTGTTGCCTAACTTGGCGAGGTTTTCCGCGAGCCTGGCCAGCGCCGCTTCCGGGTTCTGCGCCAGTTCGCGGCCGATTTTTTCGCTTTTTTTCAGGTCGACCGCAACCGCGACCCCATCCTCGTCGGTCAGGGTCAGCGTGAAGGCATCTTCATGCTCGGCGAAGCGGGCGCGCAGGGCGATGCGGCGGTCGGCGGAATTCTTTTCCAGCGCCCGTTCGAATTCCTGGTCCCGGTTGCGGAACAGGGTGACACCTTCGGCGAGCTCGGCGGGCATCTCGGCCGGGTAGAGCCGGTTGCACTCGACGCGGTTGATGCGCATGCCCTGCACCTCGCCGTGCGCGTCATGGAAGCAGACACCGTCGCCGTTGTGGAATGCCTGCCCGGTATTCACCGCAATCCAGCCGTCGCCGATTTCCGCGACCTCGCCGATCAGTTCGCCGACGAAGGCCGGCGAGTCGAAGGCGCCGATGTCGTCCTGGCGGCCGCCGGCGAAATAGTCCGTGTAGCCGCGATTGAAGGTCTTGTCGGGCTGCGGCGTGAACGTGAACGTCGAGCGGCCGCTCGAGGCGGGGGCGTATTGCGGGTGGTCCGCGAGGATGCCGTCGAGCAGTGTGCGGTAATGCGCGGTGATGTTCTTGACGTAGGCGAGGTCCTTCAGGCGCCCCTCGATCTTGAAGGAATTGACCCCGGCCTCGATCAGCGCCAGCAGGTTGTCGCTCTGGTTGTTGTCCTTCATCGACAGCAGGTGCTGGTTCTCGGTGATGACCTTGCCCTTGTCGTCCACCAGCGTGTAGGGGAGGCGGCAGGCCTGCGAGCATTCGCCGCGGTTGGCGCTGCGCCCGGTGTGGGCGTGGCTGATGTAGCACTGGCCGGAATAGGCGACGCACAGCGCGCCGTGCACGAAATACTCGAGCGACAGCGTGGTCGCCGCCGCCACCTTGCGGATCTCCTCGATGCTCATTTCGCGCGCCAGCACCAGCTGCGAGAAGCCGGCGTCCTCGAGGAACTTCGCCTTGGCCGGGTTGCGGATGTCGGTCTGGGTCGAGGCGTGCAGCTGGATCGGCGGCAGGTCCATCTCCAGCAGGCCCATGTCCTGGATGATCAGCGCGTCGGCGCCGGCTTCGTAGAGGTCCCAGGCCAGCCGCCGGCCGGGCTCGAGTTCCGCGTCGTGCAGGATGGTATTCACCGCGACGAAGACATTGGCGCGGTAGCGATGGGCGAATTCGCACAGGCGGGCGATGTCGGCCACCTCGTTGCCGGCCCCGTAGCGGGCGCCGAACGCCGGGCCGCCGATATAGACGGCATCGGCGCCATGCTTGATGGTTTCGATGCCGAAATCGGCGTTCTTTGCCGGGGCGAGGAGTTCGAGGGGGTGCAGAGGGCGGGTCATGTTCTTCTAATAGATGAAGCGCGGCGCCAATGCCTCGAGCCTGAACTCGCGCAGGATGGCTTCGGCACGCTCGCGGCCGTTCTTGCGCGGATGGGCGCGCTTGCTGGCGATGATCAATTCGTTCTTCATCGAGTGCTCCCAGCCGACCAGCTCGGTGACCGTGATGTCGTAGCCGTGTGACTCGAGCAGCAGGCAGCGCAGCACGTTGGTCAGGTGACTGCCGAGTTCGCGGGTATGGATCGGATGGCGCCAGAGTTCCGACAGCGGCGTCTGCGACAGCGACTCGTTCTTGCCGGCGCGCATCGCGGCGGCCACCTCGGCTTGGCAGCAGGGAACCAGCACGACATGGCGGGCGCCCTTGGCGAGGGCGAAGCGGATCGCATCGTCGGTAGCCGTATTGCAGGCGTGCAGGGCGGTGACGACATCGACCGCGGTCGGCAATTCGGGCGAGACCAGGGAATCCTCGACGGTGCACGCGAGGAAACGCATGCGCGGGAAGCCGCAGCGGTCGGCCAGCGAACGCGATTTCTCGACCAGTTCAGCGCGCGTCTCGATGCCGACGATCTCGCCCTCGCTACGCGCCTTGAAGCACAGGTCGTAAAGGATGAAGCCGAGGTAGGACTTGCCGGCGCCGTGGTCGACGAGAATTTTTGTATCGGTCAGTAACGGCTCGATGAAGCGGACCAGGTGATAGACCTGTTTCAGCTTGCGCCGGGTGTCCTGGTTGATCCGGCCGTCGCGCGTCAGGATGTGCAATTCCTTAAGCAATTCAACGGATTGTCCTTCATGGATCTCGGGGATGGCGACGGTGTCTGGGGCCTTCTTCATGGGTGCCGATTATCGCATCTCCGGTCTATCACTTTCGTGTCAACCGAATCGCGGCTGCATCGTTATTCGGCACATGGCGGTATCAAACCGCAGTCAATCGGAGACGAGAAAATGGGCAGTCTGAGCAACGAATCCTTCGAGCAGTTCCTGGATTCCCTGAAAAAGGCCGGCATCACGATTTCCAACGAAGCCGAGCTGCGCGAGCGCCTCGCCGAGGCCCAGCGCTGGCGTTACGCCTTCCAGACGCTCGCTGCCAACGGCAAGACCATCGGCATCTGCTTCGAGGATCACTCCGATGGTCGCAACGGCGCCGAAATCGATCGCGCCTTCAGCGAATTCCAGTTCCCGGAGAAGACCAAGGCGGTCTTCTCGGCCAACCTCAAGCACTGATCATCCGGTTTCGGCCTTCCGCAAGGGCGGGGGGCGGAAATAAAGACGGGCGCCGAAATGGCGCCCGTCTTGCTTTGGGCTGTCGCGGTCGACCGCCCGGAATGGCCGGATTTCAGCGCGTGATCGGCTTGTAGCGGATGCGCTTCGGTGCGGCGCCTTCCTCACCGAGACGACGCCGCTTGTCTTCTTCGTATTCCTGGTAGTTGCCGGTGAAGAAAGTCCATTGCGACTCGCCTTCGGCTGCCAGGATGTGCGTGCAGATGCGGTCGAGGAACCAGCGGTCGTGCGAGATGACCAGCGCGCAGCCGGGGAATTCGAGCAGCGCGTCTTCCAGCGCGCGCAGGGTCTCGACGTCAAGGTCGTTGGACGGCTCGTCGAGCAGCAGCACGTTGCCGCCGGCCATCAGCGTCTTGGCCAGATGCAGGCGGCCGCGCTCGCCGCCCGACAGGTTGCCCACCAGCTTGCCCTGGTCGCCGCCCTTGAAGTTGAAGCGGCCGATGTAGGCGCGGCTGGGCATCTCGAACTTGCCGATCTGCAGGATGTCGCGGCCTTCGGCCAGTTCCTCGAACACGGTCTTGCTGCCATCCAGGCAGTCGCGCGACTGGTCAACGTAAGCCATCTTCACGGTCTGGCCGATCTTGACGGCGCCGGCATCCGGCTGCTGCTGGCCGGTGATCATCTTGAACAGCGTCGACTTGCCGGCGCCGTTGGGGCCGATGATGCCGACGATGGCGCCGGGCGGGACGGCAAAGCTGACGTTGTCCATCAGCAGCTTGTCGCCGAAAGACTTGCTGACACCGTCAAATTCGATGACCTGGTCGCCCAGGCGCTCGCCGACCGGAATAAAGATCTCCTGCGTCTCGTTGCGCTTCTGGTATTCGTAGGAGGACATTTCCTCGAAGCGCGCGAGGCGGGCCTTGGACTTGGCCTGGCGCGCCTTCGGGTTGGAGCGTACCCATTCCAGTTCCTGCTTCATCGCCTTCATGTGGGCGTCGACCTGCTTGTTCTCGGTCTCGAGGCGCGCTTCCTTCTGCTCCAGCCAGGAAGAGTAGTTGCCCTTCCAGGGGATGCCCTCGCCACGGTCGAGCTCGAGGATCCACTCGGCGGCGTTGTCGAGGAAGTAGCGGTCGTGGGTGACGGCGACCACGGTGCCCGGGAAGCGGACGAGGAACTGTTCCAGCCATTCCACGGATTCGGCATCGAGGTGGTTGGTCGGCTCGTCGAGCAGCAACATGTCGGGCTTGGAGAGCAGCAGCTTGGCCAGCGCGACGCGGCGCTTTTCACCGCCGGAGAGGACGCCAATATTCGACTCCCAGCGCGGCAGGCGCAGGGCGTCGGCGGCGATTTCCATCTGGTGCTCGGTGTCGGAGCCGGCCGTGGCGATGATCGCCTCCAGACGGGCCTGCTCCTCGGCCAGCTTGTCGAAGTCGGCGTCCGGGTCGGCGTAGGCGGCGTAGACCTCGTCCAGCTTGGCCTGGGCCTGCATCACTTCGCCGAGGGCGGATTCGACTTCTTCCTTGACGGTCTTTTCCGGGTCGAGCTGGGGTTCCTGCGGCAGGTAGCCGATCGAAATGTTCGGCTGCCACTGCACTTCGCCGTCGTATTCCTTCTCGACGCCGGCCATGATCCGGAGCACGGTCGATTTGCCGGCGCCGTTCAGGCCGAGCAGGCCGATCTTGGCGCCGGGAAAGAAGGAAAGGGAAATGTCCTTGATGATCTGTCGTTTGGGCGGGACGATCTTGCTGACCCGCAGCATGGACATGACGTACTGAGCCATGGCGTTGTTACCTGTTGTTGGAATGGGTTGGCGAGCGGAGGATTCAGCGGCCGATATCGATCATCGCGTCGATGACGATGCCGGAACCGATCGAAAGCAGCAGGATGTCCGGCCCGACGCGCACGTAGCGATGCCCGCGCGGCGGGGGCGGCATCCGGTAGATCAGGTCAGGCGGCAAATCGTAATAGACGAGGCCCTGGGGCAAGGGATAGCCCTGGCGCCATTTTTTCGCCTGCCCGGGCGGCATGCAGCCGTTTCCCTTCTTGGCCAGACCGGGAGGGCAATGGCCGGAGCGGAATTGCGGGGCATAGTACTCATCGACGATGCGGCGATCGCTATTGCCGAAGTAAGCCCGAATCGAGATATCGCCGCGCCGGTCGTCGTAGATAGGCTGTTCGGAGCGCCATTCGTGACGCCCGTCGTCGTAGCGACGGTCTTCATGGCGCTGTTCGTAGCGGTGATCGTCATCGTGGCGTTCGTGACGGCCCTGGCCGCCCTTGCCGCCCTTGTCGGCAAAAGCGCCCGGGCTGGCGAGCAGGGTAGCGAGAGCGACGATGACGGCGGTGATCGAAATGCGTTTGTTCATGGTTCCGGAGAGGATGGCCAGAGGGCGAAGTCTACGGGGCTTCACCATGCTTGACCAGTGTTGTGTGAGCCGCGAGGCGGGTGAACGGCAATTAACCCCGGCATCGCTGATGACCGGGGAGCGGAGGCCGTTCCGGGGCAGCGGGGCCTTGCGCGTACCTAGCCGCCAACTGCGCTCAGGACAGATGTGGTCTCGCTACGCGCCCTGTGGGGCAGCGTCTTTTCGGTCAGGGTGTTGATGTCCCCGCACAACTCGCCGCCTTCGTCGATCACCAGCTTGCCGTAGCGGATTTTTCCGCTGACCCGGCCGGTGGCATGGACGATCAACTGTTGCCGGGCAGTCAGCTCGCCTTCGAAGCAGCCATGGATCTCGGCAACGTCGATGCTGACCTTGCCGGTGAAGGAGCCCTGTTCGGCGATGCGGATCACGCGGCTGTCCATGGTCGCTTCCACGCGTCCTTCGACGACCAGCATGTCGCAATCGAGAATCTCGGCACCCTTGAGTTTCACATCGGGGCCGACGATGAGGCGGGCCTCGGACGAAGGGTGTCCGGTCGCTTCGGCCGGCAGCGTTGTTCCCGTCTTTGTCGCGCCAGGGGCCGCAGCAGAATCACCGGCTATGGCCTGCGCAGCGGCCGTCTTGGTCGGATCGGGGCTCGGCGGCGGCGATGCATTCGGCCCGCCCAGTACCGGGCGGACTTCCTTGCGGGTGACGACGTCGTTGCGCGTGCCGAAACCGGGTTTGTTGAACATGGCATTTCCTTTGCTAGTGTTGGAAGGGAAGCGAAGCCATGGCGATATCCATGCCAAGAAAAGAAAAACGCACAAGAACAACAGGTTGTGCTGGCGTTTGACAAATGCAAGATGCCTTGGGTCGAGAAGCTGTCGGGATTTGGCGACATATTTCCGCGGCTAATTTGCCGATGGCGGGAAATAGGTGCCGATTGCCTGTCGCTGAAAAGCGACGCGAATTCAAATAATTGATTAACAATCAGTTTTTATGTTTGGATTGCCCGTTCATCAATGAGTTTTGGCGCCGCCGCCGATTAACGAATTGGTTGCCGCGGTCTACACTGCCGTTTTTCCAGAAATCGAGTCGCATGGTACGAGTCTCCTTTCGCACCGGGCTGTTGGCCGGCTTCGTGCTCATCGTCGCCCTGCTCGGCGGCGCGGCGCTGCGCAGCTGGCTGGTGCTCGAGCAGTTTGTGGAGCGGAGTCGGCAAAACGGCGATGAGGCACTGCAGGTTGCGGCACTGATCCAGGAACTGGGCGAGCGCACCATCGATATCGAGCGCAGCGTCCGTCAGTACCTGGTGCTGCACGAGCCGATGCTGCGCGAGCGCTTTGACGGACATCTTGCGCAGGCCCTGATCGTCGTCGACCGGCTGGATTCGTATTCTGCCAAGCCGCTACGGAGCCAGCTAAGCGAGTGGCGCGAGCAGGCTGAGCATCTGCGCCAGGGGCTCGATCGGGGCGTTTCCCGGGAAGATCTCGTTCCCATCATGGCGCGCCTTATGGACCGTAGCAGCTTGCTGAGGTCTGTGGGGCAGCACTGGATCGACAGCCGTAACAGCGAACTTATTGCCCAACTGGAGGCCACCCGAACGCGCCTGGCTGTGCAGATCAGCGTCGCCCTGGCGGGTGCCTTCCTCATCATGCTCGCGGTTGGCTGGTGGTTCGTGCGGCCGTTGCGCCAGCTCGAAAAGGCGATTGTCCGTCTCGGGGAAAGCCGCTTCGATGCCCTCGTTGCGGTCGGTGGCCCCGCCGACCTGGTGCAACTCGGCCGGCAGCTGGACTGGCTCAGGCAGCGCCTCGCCGACCTCGAAGCGCATCGCGAACGCACGTTGCGCCATGTCTCGCATGAACTGAAGACGCCCCTGACGGCGCTGCGCGAGGGGGTGGCCTTGTTGCGCGACGAGGTTCCCGGTCCGCTCGGGTCCGCCCAGCGCGAGGTGGTCGATATCCTGGAGCACAACGTGCTCGGTCTACAACGCCAGATCGAAGGCTTGCTCAGCGCCAATGCCGCGCTACCCGAGCGTGGCCCGCAGATCCGCCGGCTGGTCGCCTTGCGCGCCTTTCTCCGAGAAATTGTGCGCCGCCGCGAACTGCATAGCCAGTCGCGCGCGCTTGTGCTGCGCATCGAGGCACCCGAAAGGACGGTCATGCTCGATGCCGAAAAAGTGGCGGTCATTGTGGACAACCTGCTCTCGAACGCGATCGACTTCAGCCCGGAAGGCGGCGAGATTTCCTTGCGGGCGACGCTTGCTGCACGCACGCTTTGCATCGATGTCATTGATCAAGGCCCCGGCATCGCCCCCGAGGATGTCGAGCGTATCTTTGAGCCCTTTGTCCAGGGGCGGCGAAGCGCGTCGATTCCACGCCAGGGGAGCGGTGTCGGCCTGTCCATCGTGCGCGAGCTGGCGCGTGCGCTGGGCGGCGCTGCCGAGGTGGTGCCTGCTGCTACCGGCGCCCATTTGCGCGTGGAGTTGCCCCATGACTGACGCCTTGTCGGATCGCGCCCTGCGCGGGTTGGCCATTACTGCCGTGCTGCTGAGCCTGGTGGGCAGCCTGACCGGTTGTGCCGGAGGCGCGCCGGTGAGTGCCACGGTAAGCGGGTCGGCGGGCGGTGACGAACTGCGTCCGGCTGCGCCGCTCGAGTATTACCAGATGTTGCAGCGCATGACCGGGGCGCAGCTCGCGCGCGAGCGCCAGATGCTGGCTGCGTTGCCGGGCACGCCGCTCAATAACCTGCGCATGGCCATGCTGCTCGGACATCCGCGTGCGCAGCAGGATCTGCCGAAGGCGCTTGCGTTGCTCGATGGCGTGCTGAAGTCGAGCGATCCGGCGGCCGTCGCCTTGCAGCCGCTGGCGCGCCTCCTCGCCGATGCCTGCAGTGAGCGTCTTCGCCTCGATACGCAGCTCGACAAGCAGGGACAGCAGTTGAAGGAAAGCCAGCGCAGGGTCGTCGAGTTGCAGGAAAAGATCGATAGCCTGGCCGAGATCGAGCGCAGCTTGCCGCAGCGGCCGCGCCAGACCCGGCCGGCGGCCGGGGCGGCAGAGCGATGATGCCGGCGGCCAGCGGTGGTGGGGGAGGCCATGTCCTCGTCATCGACGATGACGAAGACCTGTTGCGCCTGCTCTCGATGCGACTGTGTGCAGCGGGATTCAGGGTGTCGACCGCGGCCTCGGCGGAAGAGGGGCTGGCCCGCATCGCGGTCGATCCGCCGCGCGTGGTGGTCAGCGACGTACGCCTGCCCGGACGCGATGGCCTCTCGCTGTTCGCGGAACTGCGGGGCACGCTGCCGGCCTTGCCGGTCATTCTCCTGACCGCGCACGGGACCATTCCAGATGCGGTCGATGCCACGTCGAGGGGTGTTTTCGGATACCTGACCAAGCCGTTCGACAGTCAGCTGCTGCTCGAGAAAATCGTGCTGGCCATGCAAGTCTCCGCCCCCGCGAGCGACGGAGGGACGGCCGCTGCTTCCGGCGATGAGGCCGAGGACTGGCATGCCGGCACGGTTTTCCGCAGCGCGCGCATGGTGGAACTGATGCGCGAGGCGCGCATGGTGGCCGCCTCCGATGCGAGCGTCCTGATACGCGGGGAGAGCGGTACCGGCAAGGAGCTCCTGGCGCGCGCCATCCATCTGGCCAGTCCACGCGCCAGGGGGCCATTCGTGGCCATCAATTGCGGCGCTATCCCGGAGCAGTTGCTCGAGTCCGAGCTCTTCGGACACGTCAAGGGCGCCTTTACCGGGGCTGCCGGCGCACGGGTCGGCCTGTTCCAGGCGGCGAGCGGGGGAACGCTGTTTCTGGACGAGATCGGTGACATGCCGCTTGCCCTTCAGGTCAAGCTGCTGCGCGTCCTGCAGGAGCGTGTTGTACGTCCGCTCGGATCCACACAGGCCGAGGCCGTCAATGTCCGTGTGCTCTCGGCGACCCACCGCGACCTCGATGCGTCCATGGCGCAAGGACGCTTCCGCGAGGATCTGTACTATCGCCTGGATGTGGTTTCATTGACGCTGCCGCGTCTCGACGAGCGGCGCGAGGATATACCGCTGCTGGCAATCCACTTCCTGCAGCGAGTTGCCGGAAAATACGACAAGCAGATCACCGGATTCGCCCCGGATGGCCTCGAGGCGCTTGCCAAGGCGTCCTGGCCCGGCAATGTGCGGCAGCTTTACAACGTCGTCGAGCAAAGCTGCGCGCTGACCGCGACGCCCCTTATTCCGCTCGGCCTGATCCAGCGTGCCCTGCGTGTCCCGGCGCTGGAGGCGCTGAGCTACGCTGATGCCAAGCAGCGCTTCGAGCGCAGTTATCTGGTGCAGTTGCTCAAACTGACCGAAGGCAACGTGGCCGACGCCGCCCGTATCGCGGAGCGCAACCGGACCGAGTTCTATCGCCTGCTGCAGAAGTACGACCTGACGCCAGCCATGTTCCGGCCCGACGGAGCCGAGACCGATCGCTAAAGCATCGGCGGGCCGGGGCGTTTACAGCGCCTCGAGTGTGACCAGGAGCGCTCCTTCATCGACCGAGTCGCCCTCGATGACGTGTATCGCGACCACGCGCCCGGCCTGGGGCGAGGGGATGTCCAGCGCCACTTTGCCGGTCTCCAGAGTCAGCAGGTTGTCGTCGCGTGCGATGACATCGCCGACCTTGACCAGCAATTCCAGAATGAAGACATCACCACTCGCGCACGAGCCACAACTTTCCCAGCACTCCGGGTATTTCGGCATGCGCACGGCGATCGTGTCCATCGGCGTTTTCCGGCTGAAAGGCTTGCATTCTACGCGCCTGTCCGTATAATGCGCGGCTCTGACAGCGCGCCCGTAGCTCAGTTGGATAGAGTACTTGGCTACGAACCAAGGGGTCGGGCGTTCGAATCGCTCCGGGCGCGCCATTCAGAACAAGCACTTAGGCCACTCAATCGAGTGGCCTTTTGCTTTTGCGCTTGTGCCACGCCTTTCGCGCCCTCATACACGAGGACTGCCGCTGGTGGTATCGGGGGCTGGTTAGGCTTGAAAAACCCCGCCGGAGCGGGGTCTTTGGCAAATCCGGAGCTATCCGGAGTTGGGTGGTGGGTGCTGAGGGGTTCGAACCCCCGACATCCAGCTTGTAAGGCTAGCGCTCTACCAACTGAGCTAAGCACCCGAATACTGTGCGTCTAGTTGACAGCGTCCTTGAGTCCCTTGCCCGGGCGGAACTTGGGCACCTTGGCAGCCTTGATCTTCAGGGTCTTGCCGGTGCGCGGGTTGCGGCCGGTGCGGGCGGCTCGCTCGCCGACCGAAAAGGTGCCGAAGCCGATCAGCGTGACGCTGTCGCCGGCCTTGAGGGCGTCCTGGACGGCAGCGACAGTGGCATCCAGGGCGCGGCCGGCGGCGGCCTTGGAGATGTCGGCAGCGGCGGCGATCTGGTCGATGAGTTCGGATTTGTTCATGGATATCCCCTTGTCATGATGGAAATGGACGGAAAAATCTTGTAAGGGGAGAGTTATATATCCGCCGAAATCCTTGTGTCAAGGGGATTTTCGGCGATTGCCGGCCTGCGGGACGGTGGTGATGGCGATGCCCGGCGGGGTGGCGCCGGGCATTCCATTCAAATCAATGGGTAAGCAAGGTCTTGCCGACCGCGCTTTCGCCGGAGCCGGTCGCCGCCGCTTCGGCGGGAGCCGCTTCGGGCAGCGCTTCCGGGCGACGCTCGAGCGCGCGTTCGAGCACCTGGTCGATCCACTTGACCGGGACGATCTCGATGCGGTTCTTGATGTTGTCCGGGATTTCCGCCAGATCCTTGACGTTCTCCTCAGGGATCAAGGCCGTCTTGAGGCCACCGCGGACGGCTGCCAGCAGCTTCTCCTTGAGCCCGCCGATGGCCAGAACCTCGCCGCGCAGGGTGATCTCGCCGGTCATCGCGATGTCGCAACGAACCGGGATGCCGGTGTAGGCAGAAACCAGCGCCGTGGAGATGGCGATGCCGGCGGAAGGGCCGTCCTTGGGCGTGGCGCCCTCGGGGAAGTGGACGTGGATGTCGGTCTTCTCGAAGCGCTCGTCAGCAATGCCGAGCGGGCGCGCGCGGGCGCGGACGACGGTGCGCGCTGCTTCGACCGATTCCTTCATGACATCGCCCAGGCTACCGGTGCGCATGGTGTTGCCCTTGCCGGGCATTAGCGCGCACTCGATGGTCAGCAGTTCACCGCCAACCTCGGTCCAGGCAAGGCCGGTCACCTGGCCGACCTGGTTTTCCTTTTCGGCCATGCCGAAGGTGTAGCGGTGCACGCCCAGGAACTTGTCGAGGTTTCGGGCGTTGACGATGATCTTGGTCGCCCGTTTCTTGAGGACGATCGTCTTGACCACCTTGCGGCAGATCTTGGAAATCTCGCGCTCGAGGGCCCGCACACCTGCCTCGCGGGTGTAGTAACGGACGATATCGCGGATGGCGCTGTCGGCAACCGAGAGTTCGGTCGCCTTGACGCCATTGTTCTTCATCTGCTTCGGCAGCAGGTAGCGCATCGCGATGTTGATCTTCTCGTCTTCGGTGTAGCCCGAGAGGCGGATGACTTCCATGCGGTCGAGCAGCGGCGCCGGGATGTTCAGCGTGTTGGCGGTGGCCACGAACATCACGTCGGAGAGATCGAAGTCCACTTCGACGTAGTGGTCCTGGAAAGTGTGGTTCTGTTCGGGATCGAGCACCTCGAGCAGGGCAGATGACGGGTCGCCGCGGAAATCCTGGCCGAGCTTGTCTACCTCGTCGAGGAGGAAGAGCGGGTTGCGCACGCCGACCTTGGTCAGGCTGCTGAGGATCTTGCCAGGCATCGAGCCAATGTAGGTGCGGCGGTGGCCGCGGATCTCGGCTTCGTCACGCATACCGCCGAGCGCCATGCGCACGAACTTGCGGTTGGTCGCCTTGGCAATGGACTGGCCAAGCGACGTCTTGCCGACCCCGGGTGGGCCGACCAGGCAGAGGATGGGGGCCTTGACCTTGTCGACGCGCTGTTGCACGGCGAGATACTCGACGATGCGTTCCTTGACCTTCTCAAGGCCGTAATGGTCGGTGTCGAGCACCTTCTCGGCCTGGCGCAGGTCCTTGCTGATGCGCGTCTTCTTGCGCCAGGGCAGGCCGACCAGGGTCTCGATGAAGTTGCGGACGACGGTGGCCTCGGCCGACATCGGCGACATCAGGCGCAGCTTCTTCAGTTCGCCCTGGGCCTTGGCCAAGGCTTCCTTGCTCATGCCGGCGGCCTTGACCTTCTTGTCGAGTTCCTCGAGGTCGGCCCCTTCCTCGCCTTCGCCGAGTTCCTTCTGGATGGCCTTAACCTGCTCGTTGAGGTAGTACTCGCGCTGGCTCTTTTCCATCTGGCGCTTGACGCGTCCGCGGATGCGCTTTTCGACCTGAAGGATGTCGATCTCGGATTCGAGTTGCGAGAGCAGGCGGTCGATGCGGTCGCGGATGCTCTCCATTTCCAGCACTTCCTGCTTTTGCTCGAGCTTGAGCGGCAGGTGGGCGGCGATGGTGTCGGCCAGGCGGCCGGCATCCTCGATGCCGGCGATGGAGGAGAGCACTTCCGGCGGGATCTTCTTGTTCAGCTTGACGAACTGGTCGAATTGGGCGACCACGGCGCGGCGCATCGCCTCGATCTCGTGGTCTTCGACCGTGGCCTGCGGAATCGGCGTGGCAGTTGCCATGAACATCGCGGGCTGCACTGCGATGGCCTCGACGCGCGCGCGCTGCGTGCCTTCGACCAGCACCTTGACCGTGCCGTCGGGGAGCTTGAGCATCTGCAGGATGTTGGCCAGACAGCCGATGCGATAGAGGTCGTCGGGCTCGGGTTCGTCCTTGGCCGCGGATTTCTGGGCCAGGAGGAGGATGTTCTTGCCGCCCTCCATCGCCATTTCGAGCGCCTTGATCGACTTGGGACGGCCGACGAAGAGCGGAATGACCATGTGCGGGAACACGACCACGTCGCGTAGCGGCAACAAGGGCAATTCGACGGTTTCCGGCAGGGTGTTGGGGTTGCTCATGACGTTGCCTTCTAATGGGTCAATGGCCCCCAGATGAGGCCTGGAAACCGATTTTCAAGGGCCGGCTCAGTTGGAGCCGGACACCTTTGGCTGGTCAGCGTAGATGAGCAACGGCGGCGTGTCGCCGGTGATCATGTTTTCGTCGATGACGACCTTTTCGACATTTTCCATTCCGGGGAGTTCGTACATCGTGTCGAGCAGCGAATGCTCGAGGATGGAGCGCAGCCCGCGGGCGCCGGTCTTGCGTTCGAGCGCCTTGCGGGCGATCGCCGAGAGCGCCGAGGGGCGCACTTCCAGTTCGACGTTCTCCATCGAGAACAGCTTCTGGTATTGCTTGATCAGCGCATTGCGTGGCTCGGTGAGAATCTGCACCAGCGCAGCTTCTTCGAGCTCCTGCAGGGTCGCGACCACCGGCAGGCGGCCGATCAGCTCGGGAATCAGGCCGAACTTGATCAGGTCCTCGGGCTCCGCTTCCTGCAGGATCTTGCCGACGGCCCTCTTGTCGTCCTTGCTCTTGACCTCGGCGCCGAAGCCGATGCCACCCTTCTCGGAGCGGTTGCGGATGATTTTCTCGAGGCCGTCGAAGGCGCCGCCGCAGACGAAGAGGATGTTGGTCGTGTCGACCTGGACGAAATCCTGGTTCGGGTGCTTGCGGCCACCCTGCGGCGGAATCGACGCGACCGTTCCCTCGATCAGCTTGAGCAGCGCCTGCTGCACGCCTTCGCCGGATACGTCGCGGGTGATCGACGGGTTGTCGGACTTGCGCGAGATCTTGTCGATCTCGTCGATGTAGACGATGCCCTGCTGCGCCTTCTCGATGTCGTAGTCGCACTTCTGCAGGAGCTTCTGGATGATGTTCTCGACGTCCTCGCCAACGTAGCCGGCTTCGGTGAGGGTCGTGGCATCAGCCATCACGAAGGGCACATTGAGCAGCCTTGCCAGCGTCTGGGCGAGCAGGGTCTTGCCCGAACCGGTCGGGCCGACGAGCAGGATGTTGCTCTTGGCCAGCTCGACGTCATCGGTGTTGCGTGCCGTGTGGCGCAGGCGCTTGTAGTGGTTGTAGACGGCGACCGCGAGGATGCGCTTTGCGACTTCCTGGCCGATCACGTACTGATCGAGGATCGAACAGATCTCGCGCGGCGTCGGCAGGTCCGACCCGGCGGCCTTCGCCGCTTCCTCGGGCAACTCGTCGCGGATGATGTCGTTGCACAGCGCGATGCATTCGTCGCAGATGAACACCGACGGGCCGGCGATCAGCTTCTTGACCTCGTGCTGGCTCTTGCCGCAGAAGGAGCAGTAGAGGAGTTTTTCCTGGCCGCCTTTGGACATAGGGGTTTCCTTCGTGTCAGGCCGCGTCGCGGCGGGTCAACACCTTGTCGATGAGTCCGTATTCTGCCGCTTCTGCGGCGGAAAGGAAATTGTCGCGATCGGTGTCCTTCTCGATGCGCTCCAGCGGCTGGCCGGTATGCTCGGCCATGATCCGGTTGAGCTTGTCGCGGATCGACAGGATTTCCTTGGCGTGAATGGCGATATCCGAGGCCTGACCCTGGAAGCCGCCCAGCGGCTGGTGGATCATCACGCGCGAATTGGGCAGCGCGAAACGCTTGTCCTTGGCGCCGGCGCAGAGCAGGAAAGCGCCCATCGAGGCGGCTTGGCCGATGCACAGCGTCGACACGTCGGGCTTGATGAACTGCATCGTGTCGTAGATCGACAGGCCGGCTGTGACGGAACCGCCGGGCGAGTTGATGTAGAAGTAGATGTCCTTGTCCGGGTTCTCTGCCTCGAGGAAGAGAAGCTGGGCGACGACCAGGTTGGCGCTGGCGTCGTTGACCGGGCCGACCAGGAAGATCACGCGTTCCTTGAGCAGGCGCGAATAGATGTCGAAGGCGCGTTCGCCGCGCCCGCTCTGCTCGATGACCATCGGCACGAGGCCTAGGGCCTGCGGATCGAGGTGGTTGGCGTTGTCGAAATTCATGTCGGCCCTTCCTTGTGGCGTTTCGGACAATTGTCGCAGCAGCGACGGATTACTGCTTCTGGCCCATCAGTTCGTCGAAGACGGCGGCCTTGTCACTGACCTTGGCCTTGCCGAGCACCCAGTCAACGACGTTGCCCTCGATGACGACACCCTCGATCTCGCCCAGCCGCTGCGGCTGCGCGTAGTACCAGCGGATGACTTCCTCGGGTTGCTCGTAGCTGGCGGCATTTTCCTCGACGAGGGCGCGCACCTGTTCCGGGCTGGCCTGCAGCTTCTCCGACTTGACGACTTCAGCAAGAATCAGGCCGAGCGTGACGCGGCGCTTGGCCTGGTCGGCGAACCACTCGGGCTGGATGGGCATGTCCTTGGTCTTCATGCCGCGCTGCTCCATGTCCTGGCGGGCTGCCTGCATCAGGCGCTGGATCTCCATCTCGACCAGGGCGTTGGGCACCGTGATGGGGTTGGCCTTGAGCAGGGCCTCCATGACCTGGTCCTTGAGCTTGCCCTCGATGCGGCGCTTGACCTCGCGCTTCAGGTTGGCTTCGACCTCGGCGCGCATCTTGGCGACGTCGCCGTCGGCGATGCCCATGCCCGTGGCGAATTCGCTGTCGATCTCCGGCAGCTTGGGTCCCTGGACCTCCTTGACGGTGATGTCGAACTGCACGGTCTGGCCGGCGAGGTCCTTCGAGAAATAATCGGCCGGGAAGGTCAGGTCGAAGGTCTTGGCGTCGCCTGCCGTACAGCCGCTGACCGCCTTCTCGAAGTCGGCCAGCATCATGCCCTGGCCAAGGACGAACGGATAATCCTTCGCTTCGCCACCCTGGAACGGCACGCCGTCCTTCTTGCCGAGGAAGTCGATGACGACGCGGTCGCCTTCGGCGGCGGCGCGCTCGACGGCCTCGTAGGAAACGCGCTGCTGGCGCAGGATGTCGAGCGTCTTGTCGACTTCGGCTGCGCCGATCTCGAGGACCGGACGCTCGATTTCCGTGGAGGACAGGTCGCCGAGGGTAATTTCCGGGTAAACCTCGAAGATCGCGGAGAACTCGAGGTGGGTCGTGCTGTCGGTGGTCTTCGGTTCGATGCGCGGATAACCGGCGACCCGCATCTTGCGCTCGGTGACGGTTTCGCCGAAGACGCGGTCGAGTTCCTCGGACAGCACCTCGTGGCGTGCCTGGTCACCATATTGCTGGCGGACGATGCTGAACGGCACCTTGCCGGGACGGAAGCCAGGCATCTTCATGTTCTTGCCCATGCGCTTCAGGCGCTGTTCCATTTCCTTCTCGACATCGGCAATGGCGATGGCGAGATCGATGCGGCGTTCCAGTTCGTTGGCTTGAGCGGGGGTCGCTTCCATGTGATTTCCTTGTGACGTCGAGCCGAAAGTAAAGCCGAGAATTCTAGCACGGGGCGACCGCGCCGGTATGCCGGAAGCGAGATGGACCGCTGGACACGGGCCGCGCGTCTGGCTACAATTCGCGCCTCTCGCGATGGCGGCATTAGCTCAGTCGGTAGAGCACTGGATTGTGATTCCAGGTGTCACCGGTTCGATCCCGGTATGTCGCCCCAGACAAAAGCCCCGCGGCCGCAAGGTTTGCGGGGCTTTCCCTTTGTCCGGGCCGTGGCGGCCCGCCCCGGAGCTAGACCATGGATTGCCAGCCCCCGTTTGCCGACCTGTCGCCGACCATCGTCTGGAAGCATTTCGCGACACTGTGCCGGACGCCGCGCATCTCGAAACAGGAGGCAGCCCTGCGCAGCATGCTGCATGCCTGGGCGCTTGACCGCGGCCTCGATGCGGTCGTCGACGCCGCCGGAAACCTGCTCGTCCGCAAGCCCGCGACGCCAGGCCGCGAGAATGTCCGCGGGGTCGTCCTCCAGGCGCACCTCGACATGGTGTGCCAGGCCAACGAAGGAGTCGTTCACGATTTCGCCCGTGATCCGCTCCGGCCCTTGGTGCGCGACGGCTGGCTGGTGGCGCCGGAGACCACGCTGGGCGCCGACAACGGCATCGGCGTCGCACTGATCCTCGCGGCGCTCGAGGATGACAGCCTCGTCCACGGTCCGCTCGAGGCGCTGCTGACGGTCGACGAGGAGGCCGGCATGGGCGGCGCGCACGGCCTTGCGGCCGGGGCGTTGCAGGGGCGACTGATGCTCAACCTGGATACCGAGGCGTGGGGCGAATTCTTTGTCGGTTGCGCCGGTGGCTGCGATGTTGATGTCGAGCGGACCGCTGTCCCGGAGGCGCCGCCCCCGGGCTGGAACTTCCGCCGGATCGACCTGCGCGGGCTGCGCGGTGGCCATTCCGGTGTCGATATCCATGAAGGGCGTGGCAATGCGCTCAAGCTCCTTGTCCGCGTGCTGCGCGACCTCGAGGCGGCCGTGCCGCTGCGCCTGGCGCAGCTGGCCGGAGGTACCGCGCGCAACGCGCTGCCGCGTGAGGCCCACGCCGTCGTGGCGATCGCGCCCGGGTTCGAGGCGGCCTTGGCGGACCGGTTGGCGGACTGGCAGGCCGGCCTGTCCGCCGAACTGAACGATATCGACCCGGGTTTGGTGCTGACGTCGGCGGAAGCGGCGCCGGAACCGGTGGTGAGCGAGGCCGAGCAGCGGGTCTGGCTGGCGTCGCTGCACGCGGCGCCGTTCGGCGTCGAGCAATGGAGCCGGCATCTTCCCGGTGTCGTCGAAACCTCGAACAACGTCGGCGTCGTCGCGCTCGGCGCCGCCGGCGGACGCGCCAATTTCATGGTCCGCTCGCTGGTCGACCGCGGCAGCGAGGCGCTGGCATCGCGCATCGTCAGCCTCTTCGCGCTGTCGGGGACGCCGGCGCGCGTGTCGGGGCGCTATCCGGGCTGGGCGCCCGATCCCGCCTCGGCCCTGCTGGCCCTGTGCAAGGAAACCTACCGCCGCGAATTCGGGGCGGACGCCGCCGTGCAGGTGATTCATGCCGGGCTGGAGTGCGGCATCATCGGCGCCAAGCATCCGGGCATGGACACCGTGTCGTTCGGTCCGACGATCCGCGGTGCCCACGCCCCGGGCGAGGCGGTCGAGATCGCCTCGGTCGGGCGCTGCTGGCACTTGTTGCAGGCCATCCTGGCTGCAGTAAGCTAGACGCCGGAACAGCCTGGGGAGAATGTATGCGATCCGTTTTGGTGCTTTTGGCGCTGTCGACCGCAGCAGCCTGCGGTGTCGAGACCGTCGGCACGGCGGCGACCGGGGCGGCGATCAAGAAACAGGAAGTCGAGCAGGGCAAGGCGACGATGCAGCAGATGCAGCAGCGCATCGACGCGGCCGGCCAGCAAAGCCAGCAGCGGGCGGAGCAGGCGGGCGGGGAAAAATAGCGGCCGCTTACGCGGCCGGCAGGTCTTCGGCGCGCAGCAGGAAGACGAACTCGTTGCCGGCCGAGGTTTCCAGCCAGATGAACGACAGTTCAGGGAAGGCCGCCTCGAGCGCGTCACGGTTGTGGCCGATCTCGACCACCAGCAGGCCGCCGGGATTGAGGTGGCGACTGGCTTCGCGCAGGAGGATGCGGGTGAAATCGAGGCCGTCCTTGCCAGAGCCCAGGGCCAGCACCGGTTCCTTCAGGTATTCCGGCGGCAGCGCGGCGACCGATTCGGCATTGACGTAGGGCGGATTGGAAATGATCAGGTCGTAGCGCCTGTCCTGCAGCCCGGAGAAGGCGTCCGAGCGGATCACCTCGACGCGTTCCCCGAGGTCGTAGTCGCTGACATTGTGTGCGGCGACACGCAGGGCATCCTCGGAGAGATCGGCGGCGTCGACGCGGGCGTCGGGGAAGGCGAGGGCGGCGAGGATCGCCAGGCAACCAGAGCCGGTGCACAGATCGAGTACCGACCCTATCGCGCCCGGGTCGCTGACCCAGGGAACGAGGCCTTCGTGCAGCAGTTCGGCAATGAAGGAACGTGGGACGATCACCCGCTCGTCGACATAGAAGCGGTGCTCGCCCAGCCACGCCTCGTTCGTCAGGTAGGCGGCCGGCAGGCGTTCGTCGCAGCGGCGGCGGTAGATGTCGAGCAGCGCGCTGCGTTCGTGCGGCAGGAGGCGGGCGTCGAGGAAGGGCTCGAGCCGGTCGAGCGGCAGGTGCAAGGTGTGCAGCGTGAGATAGACCGCCTCGTCCCAGGCGTTGTCGCTGCCGTGGCCGAACGACAGGCCGGCCGCGGTGAAGCGGCTGACGGCATGGCGCAGGTAGTCGCGGAGCGTGACCAGTTCGGCGAGTGGGAGGTTGTCGGTCACGGCGCCAGCATCCGCTCGAGGAGATGCCGGTAGATCGCCGACAGGCGGGGCAGGCTGGCGATGTCGACGCATTCGTCGATCTTGTGGCTGGTCGCGTTGACCGGCCCGATCTCGAGCAGCTGGCTGCAGATCGGCGCGATGAAGCGGCCGTCCGAGGTGCCGCCGGTCGTCGATAGCTCGGTGCCGATGCCGCAGACCGCGCGGATGGCCGCGCAGGCTGCTTCGGCAAGCGTGCCGCGACCGGTCAGGAAAGGACGGGCGCCGAGGGTCCAGCGGATGTCGTATTCGAGCCCGTGCCGGTCGAGGATGGCGCACAGGCGCGTCTGCAGGCTCTCGGGCGTGCTCGCCGTCGAGAAGCGGAAGTTGAACTTGATCTCGACATGGCCGGGGACGACGTTGGTCGCGCCGGTCCCGCCATGGATGTTGGAGATCTGCCAGGTGGTGGGCGGGAAATACTCGTTGCCGCTGTCCCACGCGGTCGCAGCGAGTTCGGCGAGCGCCGGGGCGGCCTGGTGGATCGGATTGCGGCCCTTTTCCGGGTAGGCGATGTGGCACTGGATGCCCTTGACCGTCAGCACGCCGGAGAGCGAGCCGCGGCGGCCGTTCTTGATCATGTCGCCGAGCGTGTCGACCGAGGTCGGTTCTCCGATGACGCAGTAGTCGAGCGTGATGCCGCGGGCCGTGAGGGCCTCGACCACGGCGATGGTGCCGTCGGTGGCGTCGCCTTCCTCGTCCGAGGTGAGCAGGAATGCGAGCGAACCCTGATGCTCCGGGTGGGCGGCGACGAAGGCCTCGGTTGCGGTCAACATCGCCGCAATGGACGATTTCATGTCGGCGGCGCCGCGACCGTAGAGCATGCCCGCACGCTCCTCGGGGACGAACGGCGGCGACGTCCATTGCTCGAGCGGGCCGGTTGGCACGACGTCGGTATGGCCGGCGAAGACGAACAGCGGGGCAGCGGTGCCGCGGCGCGCCCACAGGTTGCTGACGCCGTTGCGGTCGATGCGTTCGATGGCGAAGCCGAGCGGCACCAGGCGGCCGGCGATGAGGTCGAGGCAACCGGCATCGTCGGGCGTCACGGACGGGCACGCCATCAGGCGGCGCGCCAGGGCCAGGGTCGGATCACTCATGGGCGGAGATCAGTCGCCGTCGCCGAGACTGAGGGTGAATTCCTTGAACGAGGCGCCACCGGACTGGGAGTCGAAATCGAGCGCCGGGTCGAGGCGCTTCTCTTCGGTCTTCGAGGGACTGATCTCCGAGTTGTTGATCAGCCAGGACAGGTTGGTCGGCGAATCGGCGTTGGCCAAGGCTTCCTCGAGGGTAATGATATTGGACTTGAACAGGCGGAAGAGGTCCTGCTCGAAAGTCTGCGAGCCCGGGGCCAGCGTCTGCTCCATGGCTTCCTTGATGCCCTGGACTTCGCCGCGCTCGATCAGCTCGGCGATGTGGCGGGTGTTGAGGAGCACTTCGCAGGCCGGCGTGCGCTTGCCGTTCGGCGTCTTGACCAGGCGCTGCGAGGCGATCGCGCGCAGGGCGACGGACAGGTCGAGGAAGAGGGCAGGCCGGTTCTCGAGCGGGAAGAAGCTGATGATGCGGTTGAGCGCGTGATAGCTGTTGTTGGCGTGCAGCGTCGCCAGGCACAGGTGGCCGGTCTGGGCGTAGGCGATGGCGGCCTGCATGGTTTCCTTGTCGCGGATTTCGCCGATCAGGATGCAGTCCGGCGCCTGGCGCATGGCATTTTTCAGCGCCGCCGCCCAGTCCTTCGTGTCCATGCCGATTTCGCGCTGGTTGACGATGGACTTCTTGTGGCGGAAGAGGAATTCGATCGGGTCCTCGACGGTCAGGATGTGGCCGGCGCGATTGGTGTTGCGGTGGTCGAGCATGGCCGCGATGGTCGTCGACTTGCCCGAGCCGGTGGCGCCGACGATCAGGATCAGGCCGCGCTTCTCCATGATCAGGTCGCCGAGCACCGGCGGCACGTCGAGCGATTCCAGCGTCGGGATGTTGCCGAGGATGAAGCGGACCACGATGCTGATCGATCCGCGCTGGCGGAAGATATTGACGCGGAAGTTGCCGACCTGCTGGACGCCGAAGGAGAGGTTCATCTCCATCGTTTCCTCGAAGGTCTTCGCCTGCTCCGGCGACATCAGCTCCAGCGCGATCTTCTCGATCATGTCGGGCAGCATCACCTGCTGGTTCACCGGCATCGAGTTGCCCTGGACCTTGATGTGGATCGGTGTGCCGGCCGCGATGAACAGGTCGGATGCCTGCTTTTCGGCCATCAGCTGGAACAGCTTGTCGAGAATCATCGTAGTTTCCCCGGCGGGTTAGGGTCAGGCGCGCAGCAGGTCGTTGATGCTGGTCTTCGAGCGGGTCTGCGCGTCGACCTTCTTGACGATGATGGCTGCGTAGAGGCTGTACTTGCCGTCAGCCTTGGGCAGCGAGCCCGAGATGACGACCGAGCCCGGCGGGATGCGGCCGTAGCTGACTTCACCGGTTTCGCGGTCGTAGATCGGGGTGCTCTGGCCGATGTAGACGCCCATCGAGATCACCGAGTTCTCGCCGACGATGACGCCTTCGACCACTTCCGAACGGGCGCCGATGAAGCAGTTGTCCTCGATGATGGTCGGGTTGGCCTGCAGCGGCTCGAGCACGCCGCCGATGCCGACGCCGCCGGACAGGTGCACGTTCTTGCCGATCTGGGCGCAGGAACCGACCGTCGCCCAGGTGTCGACCATGGTCGCTTCATCAACGTAGGCGCCGATATTGACGAAGGAGGGCATCAACACGGCATTCTTCGCGATGAACGAGCCCTTGCGCACGATCGTGCCGGGCACGACGCGGAAGCCGCCCGAGCGGAACTGCTCCTCGGTCCAGCCCTGGAACTTGGTGTCGACCTTGTCGTAGAAGCGCACGTCGCCGCCGTCCTGGATGCGGTTGTCGCGGACGCGGAAGGAGAGCAGTACGGCCTTCTTGATCCACTGGTGGGTGAACCACTCGCCGGCGATCTTCTCGGCGACGCGCAGCCGGCCGGCGTCGAGGTCGCCGATCACGGATTCGATGGCGGCGATCGTCGTCGGCACCGACTGCGGCGACAGCTCGGTGCGGCGTTCCCAGAGTTCTTCGATGGTGGCTTGCAGCGGATGGGTCATGTGACTCTCTCGTTCGGTCTAAAGTTGTTGGGCGAACTGGCGGATGCGCCCGGTGGCTTCCAGGCATTCGTCGAGCGATGCGACCAGCGCGATGCGCACGAAGCCGGCCCCGGGATTGACGCCCTGGGCTTCGCGGGCGAGGAAGCTGCCGGGCAGGACCACCACATTATAGTGTTCGAGCAGGCCGCGGGCGAACTCGGTGTCGGCGATGGGCGTGCGCGCCCACAGGTAGAAACTCGCATCGGGCATTGCCGTGCCGAGCACTTCGGCGACCAGCGGCGTGCAGGCGGCGAATTTCTCGCGGTACTGGTCGCGGTTGGCCAGCACATGCCCCTCGTCGTTCCATGCGGCGACCGATGCGGTCTGCACCGGCGGTGCCATCGCGCAGCCATGGTAGGTTCGGTAAAGGAGGAACTGCTTGAGGATTTTCGCGTCGCCGGCGACGAAGCCGGAACGCATGCCCGGCACGTTGGAGCGCTTGGACAGGCTGGAGAACATCACCAGCCGCTCGTTCGTCCGGCCGAGCAGCTTGGCCGCCTGCAGGCCGCCGATCGGCGGATTGGCCTCGTCGAAATAGATCTCCGAGTAGCACTCGTCGGACGCGATGACGAAGCCGTAGCGGTCGGACAATTCGAACAGCGTCTTCCAGTCGCCGAGCGACAGCACCTTGCCGGTCGGGTTGCCCGGCGAACATACGTAGAAAAGCTGCACGCGCGCCCATTCGTCGGCGGAGAGCGTCGCGTAGTCGAAGGCGAAGCCGTTCTCCGGCAGGGTATTGAGGAAGCGCGGCTCGGCACCGGCCAGGTAGGCCGCGCCTTCGTAGATCTGGTAGAACGGGTTGGGGCTGACGACGATCGGCGTGTCGCCGCGGTTCGGATCGATCAGCGCCTGCGCGAAGGCGAAAAGTGCCTCGCGCGAGCCGTTGACCGGGACGATCTCGCTTTCCGGGTCGAGCGCCAGGCCGTAGCGGCGGCCGCACCAGGCCGCAATCGCCTGGCGCAGCGCCGGCGTGCCCTGGGTGGTCGGGTAATTGGCCAGGCCTTTCAGGCCGCCGGCCAGCGCGTCCATGATGAACTGCGGCGTCGCATGCTGCGGCTCGCCGATGGAGAGCTTGATTTCCCCGAGCGCCGGGTTGGGCGTGACGCCGGCGAACAGCGCGCGCAGTTTTTCGAATGGGTAGGGCTGGAGTTGGGCGAGGTGCGGATTCACGTCGGCGGCCGATTCGATGCAAGAATGCGGATTATCTCCGAAAACGCCGTTTCCGCCGCGTGACCGCTGCCCGCCTCGTCCTCCTCGCCGCTATTGCCATCAAGCTCGCGGGCTGTGCCTTCGGCTACCAGGCGCGCGGCACCCTGAGCGACGTCCCCGGCGAGATGCGCGGCAAGGGTTATCCGGACAACACGCGCGGCGGCGGCCGCTTCGTCCTGGCCGACCGCGATGGCCGGATCACCTGCGATGGCGTCGCGCGGCCGCCGAAGCGTGCCGGCGAACCCGGCAGTTGCTCCGGCGAAGCGGGCGAGGGCATCGTCCGCTGCAGCGACGGGCGCGAGATCGACATCAGCTGGGAGGCCATTACCTGCCGCTCGTGGCGCGGCAGCGGCGCTGACACGCGCGGCAACCGGCTCGACTTCCGCGTCGAGCGGCTGTCGCGCTAGTCCGGGCTAGTAATCGACCCGACCCGGGTCGGCAGCCCAGCGCAGCAGGGGCTCGAGCGCCCCGAAGGGCAAAAAAGGGGCCAGGCTCATATATCCAACCCAAGCTGCTCTAGCCGCGTTCCCGCATCACCCTCGACTTTCCGTGGGCGCTCACGCGGCCGAGGTTCGCGGCGCTGACCTATAGCCCGCTCGATACTGTCGATGAACCGCGAATCCCCCAGTGGCTGCCCCTGATGGAGCGCCATGCGGATGTCGCCGATGGCCTCGTTCTCCAGTTCCGGGCGAAACAACGCCCGATAGGCCGACAGTCGCCCGTCATCGTCACGTGCAAGCGCCGCATAGACTGGGTGGGCTGTCAGCAACGCATCAGCCTGCCCCATGCCATTGGCCCGGTAACTGCTCCAGCGGTAATGCACCGGGTCATCGACCATCCCCGCACGCACCGGATTGAGTTCGATATACCGCTGGCACAGCAGAAGATACGCGTCGGCCTGCACCAGTGAAGACTTGTAACGACTGTCCCACAAAGTGCCGGTGCGGCGATAGGTCTTGTTGATGTATTGCACATAACGCCTGCCCAGCGAGATCATCAGACCGGAGACCGCCTCCGGTGTTGGCGGCGTAAGCAGCAAGTGCACATGGTTGGTCATCTGCACATAGGCGTGCAACCGGCAACCCGTTGCCTTGAGCGCCTCGCCCAGCCACTCACGGTAGGCCAGATAATCCTCCTCCGTGAAAAAGCAGGCGTCGCGATTATGGCCCCGCTGAACGACGTGCAGGGGCAGACCGGGAAGGTGGATTCGGGGGCGGCGAGGCATCGAAATCGGGCAGTAAATAGTTTTAAGATTTTAGATCAGATTTAATTCGAGCCTGGCCCCTTTAATTGATGCTTGAGCTATTTATCAAGGCGAGCGTGGAAGCTATCGCCAGAACAAACGACATAGTCGTTAGTTTGCAAAAAATAGAATTTTTCTTAATCAGCGACCACATTTTAAGTAAATATCCGCCTCGAATTTTTTCGATTTCACCCCGACATTGAAACGCAAGTAAGATATGAACCAGCCACGCAAAGCAAAAAACAATATAAATAAAGAATCTATCCATTTTGTTTGCCCCAATATTAAAATAACTGGAACCACTGCGATCCCATTTCCAGCGTCATTGTAAAAACCGCAATATTTTTCCAACCGCAGCGCTTAGAATTTGCGGCTTTTGGTCATAACTAGCCTATTTTTCATCTTCCGTTACAGAAATTAGACGGCTTGTGTTATTTCCAAGCTCAATTACCTCATCCACCGTCAAACCCCTTGGAATCTGATGTGTGATAAATAGCATCGTCACCTTTCCCTTGAGCTTATTGATCGTCCGCGAAAATTGCTCTGCCGTTTTCTGATCGAGGTTTGAAACTGCCTCATCGAAAACAAGAATCTTCGGACGCTTCAACAATGCCCTTGCGATGGCAAGCCGTTGCCGTTGCCCACCTGATAGCCCGGTGCCTCTTTCGCCGATCTCAGTCTGGTAGCCATTGGGCAGCTTCTCGATCACCTCATGAATCTCCGCCGCCTTGCACGCATGGATCACATCCTCGAAGCTGGCATGCGGATGCGCCATCACCAGATTGTCATAAAGCGTGCCCGAGAAGAGCACAGTTTCCTGCGGTACCACGCCAAAGGTCTGTCTGAGCTCGTTGGCCGCCACATGCCGGATGTCCTTGCCATCAAGGTTGATCTGCCCTTCGTTCGGCTGGTAGAAGCCAAGCAGCAGTTTAGCCAGCGTGCTCTTGCCTGAGCCGGAAGGCCCCATCAGTACCGTCAGGTGCCCGGGTTTCAGCGTCAGGCTTAGATTGCGGTAAAGCCAAGGGTGATGTTCCGAATACCGGAAGGCGAGATGCTGCAGGTCGATTCGTCCCGGCCCGGCACTCTCGCGGCTCGGGGTCAGGGTGTGCGGCTCCTGTGGCATGTTGAGAATGTCGCCCAGGCGCTTGACGGCGATGTTGGCCTGCTGGAATTCCTGCCACAGGCCGACGAGCCGGAGCAGTGGTTGGCTCATGCGGCTGGCGAACATCTGGAAGGCGACCAGCATGCCGACGGTGAAGCCGTCGTTCTGCATGACCAATAGCGCACCGACGATAAGGATGGACAGGGTCATCACCTGTTCCAGCCCGTTGGCGATGACGTTGTAGGTGTTGCCGACCTGCTTGGTGGAGAAGCCGGCGGCGAGATACTGGGCGAGGAAGTCGCCATACTTGCGGTCGATGTCGGGCTCCATCTGCAGGGATTTGACGGTGGCCATGCCCGAGACGTACTCGGTGAGGAAGGACTGGTTGCGGGCGCCGAGCATGAACTGCTGGTTGAGGCGGTCGCGGAAGAGCGGGGCGACGAGGAAGCTCAGGATCGAGATCAGCCCGAGCAGGCCGACGGCGATCAGCGAGAGCTGCCAGCTGTAGGCGAACATCACCGCCAGGAAGATGAGCAGGAAGGGGAGATCGAGGATCAGCGTAACGGCGGCGCCGGAGACGAATTCGCGGATGGTCTCGACGCCGTGCAGGCGGGCAACCAGGGTGCCGGTGGGGCGGAACTCGAAGTACGGCAAGGGCAAGCGCAGCAGGTGACGGAAGACCTGGCTGCCGAGGACGGCGTCGATGCGGTTGCCGGTGTGCAGGATCAGAGCAACGCCGATCACGGCTGTCGCAGCGATACGTCTCGCACGGCTTCCAGCGGCGGTATGACCTCGACGCCATCGCGCAATGGATAGGCGGTTGCTACGGGTGCAACCAGCAGCTTGCGTGTGGCGCCGACATCGGTGGCGGCCAGATGGAAGCCTTTCGACACCGTGGGTGCCGAGGAGCGCTTGACCTCGACCACCCAGGTCTCGCCGTCGCGAAAACGCAATACCAGATCGGCTTCGGCACCGTGCGCGGTGCGATAGAAGCTGGCTTCGACAGTCGGGGCGGCGGCCAGCAATTGTTCGATGACGAAGCCCTCCCAACTGGCACCCGCCACCGGGTGGGAAAGAATGGTCTCCAGGTCGACCAGCCCGAGCAGCGCATGGACAATGCCGCTGTCGCGGACATAGACCTTGGGGGCGCGCACCAGGCGTTTGCCGACGTTGCCATGCCATGCCGGCAAGCGACGAACCAGCATCAGGTCGCACAGCAGGTCGATATAGCGCATCACGGTCTGGCCGCTCACGGCCAGCGCCGCTGCCAGTTGCGACTGGTTGAGCAGTCCGCCCTGCTGGTGGGCCAGCATGGTCCACAGGCGGCGCAGGGTGGTCGCCGGAATGCGCGGACCGAGCGCCGGGATATCGCGTTCCAGATAGGTGGTGATGAAGGCTTCGCGCCAGCGCAGGCTGGTTGTGTCTTCCGTGGCCAGCCACGCCAACGGGAAGCCGCCCCGCACCCATAGTGCGTTCAGGTCAGCCGTGGCTGCCCCGGCCGGCAGCACTTCGCGCGCCTGAAAGGGCGTGAGTTCCAATTGCGCCACGCGGCCGGCCAGGCTTTCGCTTGCCTGCTGCAACAGCAGGCCGGAGGCCGAGCCCAGCAGCAGGAACTGGCCCGCCACTTCTCCGGCACGGCGGCGCTGATCGATCACGCCGCGCAGGACGGCGAACAGCTCGGGCAGGCGCTGCACTTCGTCGAGAATCACCAGCCGATTGCGCTGGCCGGTCAGGAAGGCTTCCGGATCATCCAGCTGGCGCTGCGCGGAAGGTAATTCGAGGTCCAGGTACAGCGCATCGCCGCGCCGTTCGGCTTCCGCGAGGGCGAGGGTGGTCTTGCCCGCCTGACGTGGCCCAAGCAGCACGACAGCCGGGAATTGGGCCAGCAGTGTTGCCAGGTCGGCTTGAACGAAACGGGGGTTCATCCGTGCAAATTATCATATTAATGGAGATATTGCACGGTTAAATACGGGCTGGTCTCAGACCGTCATGGTGCTGACTGAAGTCGCGGAGGGTTAATCGGAATCGCCTTGAAAGGGGCGGACTCGAACCGGAGTGCCCGGTTGGGGTCAGGCACCCAGGGTTTCCTCAACTCAGTAGGGGGTGCGCCGGGGATTGGCAGCCCAGCGCCGCAGGGGATTGAGCGCGCCGGGCAGGGGCAGGTGTTCCATGACGATACGGCGGGCGCCCGTCTCGCGGTTCAGCTCGCAATACAGTTCGTCGTCGCAGAAGCCGATGGCGGCCGCTTCGGCGCGGCTGTTGGCGAAGACGATGCGCCCGATGCGCGCCCAGTAGGCGGCTGACAGGCACATCGGGCACGGTTCGCTCGAGGCGTAGAGGGTGCAGCCGGTGAGGTGGAAAGTGGCGAGCGCCGAACAGGCGGCGCGGATGGCGTTGACTTCGGCGTGGGCGGTCGGGTCGCGGTCGGCGACGACGCGGTTCCAGCCCTCGCCGACGATCTGCCCGCCGCGCACGACGACGGCGCCGAAGGGGCCGCCGTCGCCGGCGGCACTGCCGGTGGCCGCCAGTTCGATGGCGCGGGCGAGGAAGCGCTCGTCGTCCTTCATCAGCCCCGAGTGTTCGTATCGCTGTCGAACTGCGCGAGATCGACACGCGGTGCCGGCTGCCAGCCCGGCTGGCGGTATTCGGCGACGACATTGGTGAAGACGCCGCCGCGCACGAAGAACTTGGCGGTCAGGCGCATGAAGCGCGGGGCGGTGGCGGCGACCAGGTCGTCGAGGATGCGGTTGGTGACGGCCTCGTGGAAGGCGCCTTCGTTGCGGTAGGACCAGATGTAGAGCTTGAGGCTCTTGAGTTCGAGGCAGGTCGTGTCCGGAATGTAGTCGAGGAACAGGGTCGCGAAATCGGGCTGGCCGGTCTTCGGGCACAGGCAGGTGAATTCCGGGATCTGCATGTGGATGTGGAAGTCGCGGTCGACGGCCGGATTGGGGAAGGTTTCGAGGCTCTTGGCGGGCTGCGTGGACATGCTCGGCTCTGGGTTGTGGGGTCGGGTGCTATTATACGGGCCCGCCGCCGCCCGCCATGTTGCGACGCAGCAAACCCCATGCGCCTGACCCGCCTCAAACTCGCCGGCTTCAAGTCCTTCGTCGATCCGACCGCCGTTGCCCTGCCCGGGCAACTGGTGGGCGTCGTCGGCCCGAACGGCTGCGGCAAGTCCAACATCATGGACGCCGTGCGCTGGGTTCTGGGCGAGTCGAAAGCCTCGGAACTCCGTGGCGAATCAATGCAGGATGTCATATTCAACGGTTCGACCAACCGCAAGCCGGTGTCGCGGGCTTCCGTCGAGCTGATCTTCGACAATTCGCTCGGCCGCGCCCTCGGCCAGTGGTCGCAGTACGCCGAACTGTCGGTGAAGCGCGTGCTGACCCGCCAAGGCCAGTCGGACTACTTCATCAACAACCTGAAGGTCCGGCGCAAGGACATCACCGATCTCTTCCTCGGCACCGGCCTCGGGCCGCGCGCCTACGCCATCATCGGCCAGGGCATGATCTCGCGCATCATCGAGGCGCGACCGGACGACCTCCGGGTCTTCCTGGAAGAGGCGGCCGGCGTCACCCGCTACAAGGAACGGCGCAAGGAAACCCAGGGGCGCCTGGAAGACACGCGCGAGAACCTGCTGCGCGTCGAGGACATCCGCGAGGAACTCGGTCACCAGATCGAACGGCTCGAGTCGCAGGCCGAAGTCGCTCGCCGCTATCACGCCCTCAACGAGCAGCTGAGCCGGCGCCAGCAGTTGCTCTGGCTGCTGCGCAAACGCGAGGCGGAGGCCGAGCGGCAGCGCCTGGCGGCCGAGGTGGAGAAGGCGGTTACCGAACTGGAAGCGCAAAACGCGGCGCTGCGCGAAGTCGAGGCGCGTGCCGAGGAGACGCGCGAGGCACATTTCGCCGCCGGCGATGCCCTGCATGCGGCGCAGAGCGGCATGTATGCGGCAAATGCCGAGGTCGCCCGGCTGGAGGCGGAGATCCGTCACCGGCGCGAGTCGCGCAGCCAGCTCGAGGCACGCCTCGTCCAGCTCGAAGGCGAACTGGCCCACTGGCGTGCCAGCGCCGAGAGCCTGGCAGGTGATCGCCTGCGCTGGGAGGAATTGCAGGAAATCACCCGCTTGCGCGTCGAGGAAGCCGAGGGGCAGCTGCAGGCGCACATGAATCTGGCGCCGCAGGTCGAGGAAGACCACCGTCAGGCGCAGGAGGAACTGCAGCGCCTGACGACGCGCACCGCCAACGGCGAGCAGAAGCTGGAAGTCGAGCTGACCAACAAGGCGCACGCACAGCGCGCGCTGCAGGCCATCGTCCAGCGCCGCGAGCGGCTGCGCGAGGAAACCTTCGGCGACGCGCCGGACGAACTGGCGCTGGCCGAAAAGGAAGAAGAACTGGCGCTGCTGCGCGAGGAACTGGCGGGTGACCAGGATCACCTGCAGCAGTTGCAGCAGGAAATGCCGCTGCTGGATGCACGCCGCCGGGAAGCACAGGCCGAGCTCCAGGCCTTCGAGCGCGAGCTGGCCGCCGGGCAGGCCCGCCGCGCCGCGCTCGAGCAGATGCAGGCCAAGACCCGCGCCGCCGGCGCGCTGCCGGACTGGCTGCGCCGCCACGGGCTCGAATCGGCGCCGCCGCTCTGGCAGAAGGTGCATGTCGAGGCCGGCTGGGAGGATGCCGTCGAGGCGGTGCTCCGTGAGCGGCTCTCGGCGATCGCCTGCGACGACCCGGGCAAGCTCGACGAATGGCTGCACGACCGGCCCGAGGCGCGCCTCGCGGTGGCCCTGGCGGGAGGCGCGGATTTCCCGGCTGCAGGCGCGGCGACCGCAAGCGGCCTCGCCGCGCGCATCCGCTGCGATGATGCCGGCCTGGCCGCCGTGCTTGCCGATTGGCTGGCCGCCGTTCACGCGGCGGAGACGCTGGCCGAGGCGCTGGCCGCGCGCACCGCGCTCACACCCGGGGCGCAGGTCGTCACCCGCCAGGGCGACCTGGTCACGGCGACCAGCGTCACCTTCTTCGCGCCGGATGCCGGCGAGCACGGCCTGCTCGAGCGCCAGCGCGAGATCGAGGCGCTGGCCGGCGACATCGACCGTGCCGAGGGGCTGGCCGAGTCGCTGCGCGAGCGGCTGGCGGTGCTCGACGAGCAGGTCGCCGACAAGCAGGAAGAGATGGGTGAAGTCCGCCAGTACGTGACCGACCGCCAGCAGCGCGTGCATGCCGTTCAGGTGGACGTGCTCAAGCTTGCCCAGGCGATCGAGCGTCATCGGGAACAGAAGGAACGCGTCGCCGAGCAACTCGCCGAACTGGCTGCGGAAGAGGAGGGCGAACGCGAGCGCGACATGGCGGCCGACGAGCGCATCGCGGAGATCCGCGACGGGCTGGCGCGCATTCGCGTGCTGGTCGCCGGTGCCCGCGGGCGCCTCGACGAATGCGAACGGGCCGTGCGCGCGGAGCGAGAGCGCAACGCCGATTTCGACCGCGCGCTGCGCGAGGCACAGTTCTCGGCGCGCGAGGCCGAGGGCAAGCTGCACGACATCTTCGCCCAGCAGGCCGTCGCGCAGCGCGAGCTGGAACGCATCGGGCGCGACCGCGCCCAGTGTGCCCAGCAGGTCGAGGCGGCGCCGGCCGATGTCATGGAAGGGCAGTTGCAGGCGGCGCTCGAGGCCCGGCAGGCGGCCGAGATGGTATTGGCCGAGCGGCGCGACGCGCTCGAAGGGGCGACCGGCGGCCTGCGTGCGCTCGAGGAGCAGCGCCTGCGCATCGAACAGGGCCTCGAACCCCTGCGCGAGCGTATCGGCGACTTGCGCCTCAAGGAGCAGGCCGCGGCACTGAATACCGAGCAGTTCGCCCTGCAGCTGGTCGAGGCGGGTGCCGACGAGCCGGCGCTCGATGCCGAGGTCGCCGCGATGGCGGCGGCCGGTGCGGCACCCCGGGCACCGGCCCTGCAGGGGGAAATCACGCGCCTGACCAATGCGGTCGCCGAACTCGGCGCGGTCAACCTGGCTGCCCTCCAGGAACTCGACGCCGCGACCGAACGCAAGGGCTACCTCGACATGCAGGCGGCCGACCTGAACGAGGCGATGGAAACACTGGAAAACGCCATCCGCCGTATCGACCGCGAGACGCGCGAGCTGCTGCAATCGACCTTCGATACGGTCAACAGCCATTTCGGCCGGTTGTTCCCGGAGCTGTTCGGCGGCGGGCGCGCCGAGCTGGTGATGACCGGGGAGGAGATCCTCGATGCCGGCGTGCAGGTCATCGCCCAGCCGCCGGGCAAGAAGAATTCGACCATCCACCTGCTATCCGGTGGCGAGAAGGCGTTGACCGCGATTGCGCTGGTCTTCTCGATGTTCCAGCTCAACCCGGCGCCGTTCTGCCTGCTCGACGAGGTGGATGCGCCGCTCGACGACACGAATACCGAGCGCTTCTGCGGGATGGTCAAGAAAATGTCAGGAGCAACCCAATTCCTGTTCATTTCCCATAATAAAATCGCGATGGAAATGGCCGAGCAGCTGGTCGGCGTCACCATGCAGGAAAGCGGCGTCTCGCGCGTGGTGGAAGTGGATATCGAGGAAGCCTTGAAGATGAGGGATGCGGCCTAGATGACCGAACTCCAGATGGGACTGATCGGGCTTGGCGTGGCACTGGTCGTCGCCGTGTTCGGCTACAACAAGTGGCAGGAGATGCGCCAGCGCAAGGTGGCCGAGGCCCTGCTGAAGCCGCGCGAGGACGATATCCTGCTCGGCGGCGAACCCGCCGGTGCAGATGCTCCCGCCGGGACGGCTTCCGGAAGTGTGCCCGTTACGCCGGCCCCGCGGCCGGCGGAGCGGCGCGAGCCGGTATTCGGCGAGGTGCCGGCGCCGGATGACACGAGCGTCGCGCTCGAGGAACCGGCCGCCCCGGCGATCAGCGGCCCAGAGGCCGGAGAACGGCCGGCCGGGCAGGTGCCGGGCAGTCTGCTCGACCCACGGTTGGAGTTCATCGTGGCCCTGGAACTGGTCGATTTCCGGCCGGCGGCCGATGTAATCGGTCGCCAGCAGCCGGCGCTCGAGCGTCTTGGCAAGGTCGTGCACTGGGTTGGCTACAACGATGCGACGCGCGAGTGGGAGCGCATCGGCACGGCGAGCGAACTGCCGGTTCGCCGGGTGCGCGCCGGGCTGCAGCTGGTCGATCGGGCCGGAGCGGTTTCAGACGCCGATCTGGCCACCTTCGCGGGTGCCATGCAGGAACTCGCCGGCGAATTGCCGGCCACCGCCGACATGCCATCGACCCGGCTGCGCGAACAGGCTGCGGAGCTGGACCGCTTCTGTGCTGCGGTCGACCTCGAAATCGGCATCAATCTGGTCAGCAAGGGAACGGCATTCACCGGCACCAAGATCCGTGCGCTTGCCGAGGCGGCGGGCATGGTGCTCGGCGACGCCGGTGCCTTCGTGCGCAGCGACGACGACGGGCGTGTCCAGTTCTCGCTGCACAACCTCGAAACGACCCCCTTTACGCCGGATTCCATCCGTTCGGTGGCGACGCACGGCCTTACCTTCGTTCTCGATGTGCCGCGGGTCGACCACGGCGAGCGGGTGTTCCAGCAGATGGCCGAACTTGCCCGGCGCTTCGCCGAGACGCTGCAGGGAACGCTGGTCGATGACAACCGGCAGCCGCTGAGCGACGTCCAGATCGACCATATCCGGCGCGAATTCATCGGCAAGCCGCAGGCGACGATGGCGGCGTACGGCGTGCCGGCCGGTTCGGCGCAGGCGCTGCGGCTGTTCTCCTGATGGCGGTTCCGGCGGTGGACGCGGCGCGCGCAGCGGCGCTGCGCGCCGAAATCGAGCGCCACAACCATGCCTATTACGTCCTCGATGCGCCAACCATTCCGGACGCCGAATACGACCGCCTGTTCCGCGAACTGCAGGCGCTCGAGGCAGCCTGGCCGGAACTGAGGACGCCCGACTCGCCGACACAGCGCGTCGGCGGCCGACCATTGCCGGCGTTTTCGCCGGTGCGGCATGTTGTGCCCATGCTGTCGATCCGCACGGAAACCGATACCGGGCCGTCCGGCGCCGAAGCCTTCGATGCCCGCGTACACAGGTTGCTGGCGTTGCCGGAGGATGCCCCGCCCGTAAGCTATGCGGCCGAACTCAAGTTCGACGGACTGGCGATCAGCCTGCGCTACGTTGATGGCCTGCTGGTCCAGGCGGCAACGCGCGGCGACGGCGAAACCGGAGAGGATGTCACGCAGAACATCCGGACCATCCGCGCAGTGCCGCTGCGCCTGGCAGGCACGGCGCCGACCGTGCTGGAGGTGCGCGGCGAGGTCTACATGAGCCGCCCGGATTTCGAGCGCTACAACGCGCGGCAGCGCAGCCTCGGCAAGCCGACGCTGGTCAATCCGCGCAACGGCGCGGCCGGCAGCGTACGCCAGCTCGATCCGAAGCTGGCCGCCGAGCGGCCCTTGTCTTTCTTCGCCTACGGTCTCGGCGAAACGGAAGGCTGGCAGCGGCCGGCGACGCACAGCGCCGTCCTCGATGCGCTGGCCGCGTTCGGCCTGCCGGTCTGTGGGTTCCGCACCGTCGCGCGCGGTGCCCGGGACCTCATCGCCTTCCATCGCGACATCCTGGCAAGGCGCGATAGCCTCCCGTTCGACATCGACGGCGTGGTGTACAAGGTCGATTCGCTGGCGCTCCAGGACGAACTCGGCTTCGTCAGCCGCGAACCGCGCTGGGCGGTCGCCCACAAATACCCGGCACAGGAGGCCCTGACCATCGTCGAGGCGATCGACGTGCAGGTCGGGCGTACCGGCGCGATCACGCCGGTGGCGCGCCTGAAACCGGTCTTCGTCGGCGGCGTGACGGTGACCAACGCGACCCTGCACAACGAGGACGAGGTCCGGCGCAAGGATGTCCGGGTCGGCGACACGGTCATCGTCCGACGGGCCGGCGACGTGATTCCGGAAGTGGTGGCCGTCGTTGCGGAGAAACGGCCGTTGCGCGACCTGTTCGGCGACGAGCCGCTGCATCCTCCGTTCGCGCTCCCGGAAACCTGCCCGGAATGCGGGTCGACCGTGGCACGCGGCGAGGACGAGGCGGTGGCGCGCTGCACCGGCGGCCTCTATTGTCCGGCGCAACGCCGACAGGCGCTTTGGCATTTTGCGGCACGCCGGGCGATGGATATCGAGGGACTCGGCGACAAGATCGTCGAGCAGCTGGTCGATGCCGGCCTGGTCCATACTCCGGCCGATCTCTACGGCCTTGCGGTGGAAGCGCTTGCGGGACTCGACCGGATGGGCGAAAAATCCGCCGAGAACCTGGTCACCGCCATCGCCCGCTCGAAGGCGACCATGCTGAACCGGTTCATCTTCGCCCTCGGCATCCGCAATGTCGGAGAAGCCACGGCACGCGATCTTGCCCGCCATTTCGGCAATCTGGATGCGTTGCTGGCGGCGGACGCCGAAGCGCTGCAGCAGGTTCCCGATGTCGGCCCGGTGGTCGCGGCGAGCATCGTCGCGTTCTTCGCCGAGGCGCATAATCGCGAGGTGATCGCCGCCCTGCGCGCGGCCGGGGTGCATTGGCCGGAAGGTGAGCCGGCGTCTGCCGCGCCACAGTTGCTGGCCGGCAAGACCATTGTTTTGACCGGCACCCTGCCCAACCTGAAACGCGACGAGGCCAAGGCGATGATCGAGGCCGCCGGCGGCAAGGTCGCCGGATCGGTGTCGAAGAAGACAGATTGTGTGGTCGCCGGCGACGAAGCCGGTTCAAAGCTCGAGCGGGCGCGCGAACTCGGCGTCCCCGTGATCGACGAGGCAGGCCTTTTGAAATTGTTGAATAACGGAGCAGAAACATGAGCAAAGTCAGAAAGGCGGTCTTTCCTGTCGCCGGCATGGGCACCCGCTTCCTGCCGGCCACCAAGGCCAGTCCCAAGGAGATGCTGCCGATCGTCGACAAGCCGCTGATCCAGTATGCGGTCGAGGAGGCGGTGGCCGCGGGCATCACCGACATGGTGTTCGTGACCGGGCGCTCCAAGCGCGCCATCGAGGACCATTTCGACAAGGCCTATGAGCTGGAATCCGAACTTGAGGCGCGCGGCAAGCACGAATTGCTCGAATTCGTGCGGAGCATGATCCCGAAGGACATCAACTGCATCTACATTCGCCAGCCGGAAGCACTTGGCCTCGGCCATGCGGTTCTTTGTGCCAAGCCGGTGATCGGCGACGAGCCGTTCGCCGTGCTGCTGGCCGACGACCTGCTCGACGGCGAGCCGCCGGTCATGAAGCAGATGACCGACACCTACGACTACTACCGCTGCTCGGTGCTTGGCGTCCAGGACGTGCCGCGCGCCGATACCCGCAGCTACGGGATCGTGGACGCGCGGCGGGTCAACGACACGCTCGAGCAGGTCAACGCCATCGTCGAGAAGCCGAAGCCCGAGGAGGCGCCCTCGACGCTCGCGGTCGTCGGCCGCTACATCCTGACGCCGCGCATCTTCCATCATCTCGAGACCATGCCGCCGGGTGCCGGCGGGGAGATCCAGTTGACCGACGGCATCGCCTCGCTGCTCGCCGAGGAACAGGTCCTCGCCTACCGTTACGCGGGTACCCGCTACGACTGCGGCTCCAAGCTCGGCTACCTGCAGGCGACGGTCGTTTTCGGCCGCCGCCATGCCGAGGTCGGGCTAGCGTTCTCGGCCTATCTCGACGCGTCGTGAGCGGGGCGACGGTCGCCGAGTTCCTCGCCTACTGGCACGACGAGGGCGAGGTACTCGCCCGCCAGGGCGACTACGCGTGGATGGCGGAGCAACTGCCCGGCCAGCGGGTCCTCGAGATCGGCTGCGGGCCGGGGTGGGGTACCGCTGCGATGCTCGGGCGCGGGGTCGCGGTGATGACGGTGGACAACCTCGATGAATGCCTGGCCGAGACCCGGGAGCGCTGCCCGGGAGCGAACCTCCAGCTCCTGGCAGCCGACATCGAAACCCTTGCGGCCGGGCATCTGGCTGCCATCGCGGCCTTCGCTCCCGATACCGTCGCGTGCTGGCTGATGGGGGCCCCCGCAGACGTGACCAGTGCCGCGGCCGGTGATGGCGGCAAGGCAGTTGCCGCCTATCGCGAGCGCATCCATCGCCGGACGGCAGAACTGGCGGCCTCGCTCGCCAGCGTCCGCTGGTTGCACCTCGTCGACCGCACGGCGATGGCATGGCAGGCCAAGGATATCGGCCGCGACACCCTGATTCGCTATCATGGCGCAACGACGCTGGCCGGCTTGCCTTTTGCGGCCCACCGTGCCGGCGCACTCTACCGCAAGCTCGCGGCAACCCGGCCTGCGGCTGCCCACCCGGCGCTGCGCGGAATGACCCCAGTGCTGGCTTCGCTGCTGGCGGAAAGGAAGAACTGAATGCTCGCCATCATCGGCGGCAGCGGCCTGACCACGCTGTCCAATCTCGACGTCTCGCATCGCGAGGTCGTCCGCACGCCCTACGGCGAACCCTCCGGCGCCCTCGTCTTCGGGCAGGTCTGCGGCAATCCGGCCATGTTCCTGCCGCGCCACGGCTATGGCCACACGATTCCCCCGCACCTCGTCAATTACCGGGCGAATTTGTGGGCGATCCACCACCATAGGGCGAGCGCGGTGATTTCGGTCGCCTCGGTCGGCGGCATCCGCGCCGACCTCGAGCCGGGCGACATCCTGATTCCCGACCAGATCATCGACTACACGTGGGGGCGCAAATCGACCTTCTTCGACGGCAACGGGAGCCCCGTGACCCATGTCGATTTTACGGAGCCCTACGACCGCGCCTTGCGCGAGCGCATCGTCGCGGCCAGCGCCGAACTGGCGCTGCCGGTAAAGGTCGGTGGCGTTTACGCCGCCACGCAGGGTCCGCGCCTCGAGTCGGCCGCCGAAATCAACCGGCTCGAGCGCGACGGGGCGGACATCGTCGGCATGACCGGCATGCCCGAGGCGGTTCTGGCACGCGAACTCGAACTGCCTTATGCCGCGATCAGCGTCGTCGCCAACCATGCGGCCGGGCGGGCAAGCAGTGCCAACGGCATCCATTTCGAACGCCTCGAGCAGGTCCTGCACGAGGCGATGGGAAGGGTTCGCACGATCATCGAGCACATCGCCGGTTGCGGCGATGCCTGCCGGCCACCGCTCAAACCTTGAGCCGTTCGATCAGTTCGGTTTCGATCCGGATGCGCGCATCGCTGCTCGCCAGGTCGCCGCCGCTGATCAGGAAGACGTCCTCCGCGCGTTCGCCGAGCGTGGTGATCTTCGCCGTGTGCAGGCTGGCGCCATGCCCGGCGAGCGTTGTCGCCACGGTGTAGAGCAGCCCTGGCCGGTCGGCGGCGACGAGCGAGAGGACGTAGGAAGAGCCTCTTTCGTCGCGGCGTATGCTGACTTCCGGCTTGATCGGGAAGTGCTTGACCTGACGCGACAGACGGCCGGCCGCCGGTGCTTCCGGCGGCGTCTGGCGGACCAGGCGCTCGCCCAGTTCGTGTTCGATATAGGCGACCATCTCGCGCTCGCTGGCCTGGCGGGCCAGATCGAGGACGACGAAGCTGTCCAGCGCGTAGCCGTGCGCGGTCGTGTGGATCTTGGCATCGACGATGCTGAATCCTGCCTTGGCGAAGAAGCCGACGATGCGGGCGAATAGATCGGGCTGGTCGCTGGTGTACACCATCACCTGCAGGCCTTCTCCCTCCTGATGGGGGCGGGCGCGCACGACCGGTTGGTCATTGAAGATGCGGTAATGCAGCGAACGCGTGTGCCAGGCGATTTCCTCGGCGGAATGGCGCAGGAAATAGACCGTGTCGAGCTGTTTCCAGAGCCGTTCGTGGACGGTGTCGGAAAGCGCGAAGTATCGCAACAGGCGCATTGCCTCGGTCTGTCGTTCGGCAATGACGCCGTGCGGCTCGAGCGGCGCATCACGCATCAGCTGGTGTTCGGTGAACAGATACAGGTCCGCCAGCAGCTTGCCCTTCCACTGGTTCCAGACCTTCGGGCTGGTGCCCCGGATATCGGCGTGGGTGAGCAGGTAAAGCGCGGCGAGGCGGCGCGCGTCGCCGACGAGGCGACAAAATCCGGCAATCACGTCAGGGTCCGAGAGGTCTTCCTTCTGCGCCACTTGCGACATGGTCAGGTGGTGGCGCACCAGCCACACCACCAGTTCGGTATCTTCCGCGGTCAACCCGTGGCTGGTGCAGAATTCCCGGGCATCGGCCGTGCCCAGCTCGGAATGATCGCCGCCACGGCCCTTGGCGATGTCGTGGAAGAGGGCGGCAAGGTAGAGCAGCCAGGGCCGCTCGAATTCGGACATGACCCGGGCGCAGAGCGGATATTCGTGTGCGAACTCGCTCATCGTGAAGCGGCGGATGTTGCGCAATACCTGCAGGATGTGCTGGTCAACCGTGTAGACGTGGAAAAGGTCGTGCTGCATCTGGCCGACGATGCGGCCGAAGGCGGGCAGGTAGGCGCCGAGGATGTCGAGCTGGTTCATGCGCCGCGTCTCGTGAATGATGCCGCGCGGGCTCTGGAATAGGCGCAGGAAGGCGGCACGGTTCCCGGGGTCGGCGCGGAAGCGGTCGTCGATGCGCTCGCGCGAACGCCAGAGTGCGCGCAGGGTGCGGGCGGTCATGCCATGCAGGTCCGGCTGTTCCTGCATGAGCACGAAGCTGTCGAGGATCAGCGCCGGTTTCTGATCGAAGAGGCCCGGGTCTCGCACGTCGAGCAGGCCGCCGACGCTCTGGAAATGTTCGTCGAGCGGCTGCGGCATCTGCTCGCTTTCCGGTGCCAGCGCCGCGCCGATGTTCTGCATCAGGATCGTGTTGAGCAGGACAATCGTCTTGGCGTTCCGGTAATACAACTGCATCAGCTGCTCAGAAGCGCGGCGGGCGGGTGTCGATTCGAAGCCGTACTGTGCGGCCAGCGTGTTCTGGTAGTCGAACAGCAGGCGATCCTCGCGGCGGCCGAGCAGGAGGTGCAGGCGCACGCGCAGGTGGCGCAGCCAGCCTTCGCACTCGATGAGGTGTTTCAGTTCTTCCGGCGTCAGGAATCCGTTGGCGGCGAGTTCCTCCCAGTTCCTGCCGAAGCCGGCGGCCTGGCTGACCCAGAGAACGACCTGGAGGTCGCGCAGGCCGCCGGGCGCCTCCTTGAAGTTGGGTTCCAGGCTGTAGGGCGTTTCGGCGAAGCGCAGGTGGCGCTCCTCCTGCTCCAGGCGCTTGCGCTCAAAGAACGGGAGCGGGTCGAGATTGCCGCGCAGGCGCTTGGCCAGCGTGGCGAAGAGCTTGCCGTTGCCAGCGAGCAACCGGGCTTCGAGCAGGGCGGTCTGCACGGTGATGTCACCGGCCGCTTCGTCCAGACAGTCCTGGATGGTGCGGACGCTGTGCCCGATCTCCAGACCGATGTCCCAGAAATGTCCGACCAGGCGCTCGATGCGCTCCTGCAATGCCGCGCCCGGCGCCCGCGGCAACAGTACGAGCAGGTCGATGTCGGAGGCCGGGTAGAGTTCGCCGCGCCCGTAACCACCTACCGCCGCGAGGGCGAGGCTGTCCGGAAATTCCAGGCCGGTCCAAAGACGGCTCAGGATCCCGTCGACCAGACGGCAGCGTTCGCGCAACAAGGCTTCCGCGTCGCCGGTGCGCGCGTAGTCCTCACGTAGGCGCTGCTGGCCGGCCCTGACTTCGTTGCGCAGGGCCGCGACCTCGAGGCTCATGCCTTGATCCAGTCCGGTTTCGGGCGGCAGCCGGCGGAAAGGGTCAGTACCTCGTAGCCGGTGGGGGTCACCAGGACGGTGTGTTCCCACTGTGCCGACAGGCTGTGGTCCTTGGTGACGATGGTCCAGCCGTCGGCCATCTCGCGTATCCCGGCCTTGCCGGCGTTGATCATCGGCTCGATCGTGAAGATCATGCCCGGCTCCATGACCGGCCCGGTGCCGGCCTTGCCGTAGTGGGTGATCTGCGGTTCTTCATGGAAGCCTGCCCCGATGCCGTGTCCGCAAAACTCGCGCACCACCGAATAGCCGTTGTTTTCCGCGTGCTTCTGGATGATCGCGCCGATGTCGCCGATGCGGCCACCCGGGCGGACGACGGAGATACCGAGCCAGAGGCACTCGAAGGTGATTTCGCACAAGCGGCGCGCCTGGATCGAGGGTTCGCCGATGAAGTACATGCGGCTCGTATCGCCGTGGTAGCCATCCTTGATCGGGGTTACGTCGATATTGACGATGTCGCCGTTCTTGAGCACGCGGTCGCCGGGGACACCATGGCAGACTTGGTGGTTGACGGAGGTGCAGATGGACTTGGGATAGGGGTTGTAGCCCGACGGCGCATAGTTGAGCGGTGCCGGGATGGCGCCCTGGACGTTCACCGTGTAGTCGTGGCAGATCTTGTCGATCTCGGCGGTAGTGATACCGGCCTTGATGAAGGGGGCGACATGGTCGAGCACTTCGCCCGCCAGGCGGCCGGCGACGCGCATTTTCTCGATTTCTTCCGGCGTCTTGATCGAAATGGCCATGGCAGGTGCGGCAAAGGGCTTACGGAGAGGGCGAAGAATAAAGGATGCCCGTCATTTCGCAAAACGCCGAGGTGCGCTGGTCTCCGCGGAAGGCATCTCCGGTCTTTCCGGCCGGCCCGGGCGGTGTTACAATTTAAAGGTTTTTTCGGGCGCTTTGCCCGGCGAAACGGCCGCGCACAGGTGTGCGGGGCCAAATCCACACACCCGCCGTTTAAGGGTGTCCGCCAGAAATCCAAGAATGGCGGACGTTTCCGGCGGGTGGCGGCATAACCCTTAAAGGAGTTTCTCCATGTCCGTTACCATGCGTCAAATGCTGGAGGCCGGTGTTCACTTCGGCCATCAGACCCGTTTCTGGTCGCCCAAGATGGCCCCCTATATCTTCGGTGCCCGCAACAAGATCCACATCGTGAACCTCGAGAAGACCCTGGCCAAGTACAACGAGGCCATGGAGTTCGTCAAGAAGCTGTCGGCCAACCGCGGCAACATCCTCTTCGTCGGCACCAAGCGCCAGGCGCGCGAAATCGTCGCCGAGGAAGCTGCGCGTGCCGGCGCCCCCTTCGTCGACCAGCGCTGGCTGGGCGGCATGCTCACCAACTTCAAGACGGTCAAGACCTCGATCAAGCGCCTGAAGGACATGGAGCTGGCGGTCGAGGCCGGTGACCTGGAAAAGATGCCCAAGAAGGAAGCGCTGACCTTCCGTCGCGAGCTCGAGAAGCTGCAGAAGTCGATCGGCGGCATCAAGGACATGGCCGGCCTGCCCGACGCCATCTTCGTCATCGACGTCGGCTACCACAAGATCGCCATCACCGAAGCCGGCAAGCTCGGCATCCCGGTCATCGGCGTGGTCGATACCAACCACACCCCGGACGGCGTCGACTACGTCATCCCGGGCAACGACGACTCCTCGCGCGCCATCAAGCTGTATGCCCGCGGCGTTGCCGATGCCATCCTCGAGGGCCGCAGCCAGGTCGTCCAGGAAATAGTCGCCGCTGGTGGCGACGACGAGTTCGTCGAGGTCGAGGAAAACTCGGCCCAGTAAGTTGCACGGCGGGGCGCTGCCGCCCCGCCTGATTTGAAAGCTCAGGAGAAAGAACAATGGCGGCAATTACCGCAAGCATGGTGGCCGAACTGCGCGGCAAGACCGACGCGCCGATGATGGAGTGCAAGAAGGCCCTGACCGAAGCCGACGGCGACATGGCCAAGGCCGAGGAAATCCTCCGTGTCAAGCTCGGCAACAAGGCCTCGAAGGCTGCAGCCCGTGTCGCGGCCGAAGGCATCGTCGCGGTCAGTATCGCGGCTGACGGCAAGACCGGCGCCATCATCGAAGTCAACAGCGAAACCGATTTCGTCGCCAAGAACGACGAGTTCATCGCGCTGGCCAACGGCTGCGCCGGGCTGGTCGCCGCGAAGAATCCGGCCGATGTCGCCGCGCTGTCGGCGCTGCCGATGGGCGATGGTACCGTCGAGTCGACCCGCTCCGCCCTGGTCGGCAAGATCGGCGAGAACATGTCGATCCGCCGCTTTTCGCGTTTCGAAGCCAAGGGCAGGCTGGTTTCCTACATTCACGGCGGTGCCAAGGTCGGTGTCGTGATCGACGTGACCGGTGGCGACGAGCAGCTGGGCAAGGATCTGGCCATGCACATCGCCGCGTCCAAGCCGAAGTCGCTTGACGCCTCGGGCGTCCCGACCGAACTGCTCGACCTCGAGCGCCGCGTTGCCATCGAGAAGGCACGGGAAGCCGGCAAGCCGGAGGCGATGCTCGAGAAGATCGCCGAAGGCACGGTCCAGAAGTACCTGAAGGACGTCACGCTGCTCGGCCAGGTCTTCGTCAAGGCCGCCGACGGCAAGCAGACCATCGAGCAGCTGCTGAAGGAGAAGGGCGCTTCGGTTGCCGCCTTCACGCTCTACGTGGTCGGCGAGGGCATCGAGAAGAAGGTCGACGACTTTGCTGCCGAAGTCGCCGCCCAGGCCGCTGCTGCTGCCGCCAAGAAGTAATCCGTCCGCGGAGAACGACCCCATGTCCGAGCCCAGGTACAAGCGCATCCTCCTCAAGCTTTCCGGCGAAGCCCTGATGGGCAACGATGCCTACGGCATCAATCCGCAGACCATCGCGGGCATCGTCGCGGAGATCAAGGCGGTCGCCGACCTGGGTGTCGAGATCGGGGTCGTCATCGGCGGCGGCAACATTTTCCGCGGCATGGCCGGCACGGCCACCGGGATGGATCGCGCCACCGCCGACTACATGGGCATGCTGGCCACCGTGATGAACGCCATGGCGCTCTCCGATGCCATGCGCCAGGCCGGGCTCAATGCCCGCGTCCAGTCGGCGCTGCGCATCGAGCAGGTGGTCGAGCCCTACATCCGCGGCAAGGCCATCCGCTACCTCGAGGAAGGCCGGGTCGTGATCTTCGGCGCCGGCACCGGCAATCCGTTCTTCACCACCGACACCGCCGCCGCGCTGCGCGGTTCGGAAATCGGTGCCGAGATCGTGCTCAAGGCGACCAAGGTGGATGGCATCTACTCGGCTGATCCGAAGAAGGACCCGTCTGCCACCCGCTTCGACCGCATCAGCTTCGACGAGGCGATTTCGCGGAACCTCGCGGTGATGGATGCGACCGCCTTCGCGCTCTGCCGCGACCAGAAACTGCCGATCAACGTGTTCTCGATCTTCAAGCCGGGTGCGCTGAAGCGCATCGTCTGTGGCGAGGACGAGGGCACGCTCGTGTATTGCTGAGGGAGACGACGATGATTGCCGAGCTCAAGAAGACTGCCGAACACAAGATGCAGAAATCGCTGGATGCGCTCAAGAACGACCTCCAGAAAGTCCGTACCGGCCGCGCCCATACCGGCCTGCTCGACCATGTCCAGGTCGATTACTACGGCTCCCCGGTTCCGGTGAACCAGGTCGCCAACATCACCTTGGTCGATGCCCGTACGCTGGGTGTCCAGCCGTGGGAAAAGAACATGGTGCAGAAGGTCGAGAAGGCCATCCGCGACTCCGACCTGGGCCTAAACCCGGCGACGCAGGGGGACCTGATCCGCGTGCCGATGCCGGCTCTCACCGAAGAGCGCCGCAGGGAGCTGATCAAGGTGGTGAAGCACGAGGGCGAGAACGCCAAGGTGGCGATCCGCAACCTGCGCCGCGACGCCAACACCCACCTCAAGGATGCCCTGAAGAAGCACGAGATTCCCGAGGATGACGAGCGCAAGGCGCAGGACGACGTCCAGAAGCTCACCGACAAGTACGTCGCCGAAGTCGACAAGATGCTCGCCCAGAAAGAGGCCGAGCTGATGCAGGTCTGACCGGCATCCGGTCGGCATGGCCCTGTTCGCCAGTTCGACGCGCGCGGTTCCGGATTCGGGGGCGGTGCCCCGGCACGTGGCGATCATCATGGACGGCAACGGCCGCTGGGCGAAGAAGCGCTTCATGCCGCGCTTCTCGGGGCACGCCAAGGGGGTCGAAGCGGTGCGTGAGGTGGTGCGCGAGTGCCTCGAGCGCGGTGTCGGCTATCTGACGCTCTTCGCATTTTCGTCGGAAAACTGGCGTCGACCGCAGGAGGAGGTCTCCCTCCTGATGCAACTCTTCGTCAAGGCGCTCGAACAGGAAGTCGAGAAGCTCGACCGCAACGGAGTCCGTCTGCGCGTGGTCGGCGACCTGTCCCGCTTCGAGCCGCGCCTGCGGGACCTCATCCGCGCCGGGGAGCGGCAGACTGCCCACAATGACCGCCTGCACCTCACCATTGCCGCCAACTATGGCGGTCGCTGGGACATTATGCAGGCCGTCAATGCCATGGTGTCGCGCCACCCGGAAAAGAGCGGCGGCTGGAGCGATTCCGATCTCGAGCCCCATCTGGCGATGCACTTTGCTCCCGAGCCGGACCTGTTCATCCGGACCGGCGGCGAGCAGCGTATCAGCAACTTCCTGCTCTGGCAGCTCGCCTATACCGAGCTCTACTTCACCGATGCACTCTGGCCGGAGTTCGGCAAGGAGGCGTTCGCCGGCGCCATCGCCTCGTTCGGCCGGCGCGAGCGCCGCTTCGGGCGCACCGGCGACCAGCTTACGGATCCTGCGGATGCTTAGGACGCGCATCATCACGGCGCTGGCCATCGCGGCGCTGCTGGTACCAGCAATCTTCTTCCTGGACCGTACGGCCTGGGCCGTCGTTACGGGCCTGATCACCGCAATCGGCGGCTGGGAGTTCGGGCGCCTTTCCGGTTTTTGCCCGACGGGCCAGTGGCGCTACGGGGCACTGGTCGGTCTGCTCACGCTGGCAGCCGCTACGGGCTTGTCGCCGGCCGAGCTCGATGCGGCCGGACACGGCCTGATGTTGCTTTCGGCGGCTTTCTGGATCGGCCTTGCGCCCTTCTGGCTGCGTGCGCGCTGGCAGGGTGTCGCCCACTGGAAGATGTCGCTCGTCGGCCTGGTCGTCCTGCTGCCGACCTGGTACGCCCTGATCGACCTGCGCGAGCGGGCTCCGGTCTGGTTGTTCGCGGCGCTGCTGTTCGTCGCGCTGGCTGATATTTCCGCCTATTTCTTCGGGCGCGCCTTCGGCAAGCGCAAGCTGGCGCCGAATATCAGCCCGGGCAAGACCTGGGAAGGCGTGTTCGGGGCGATGGCGACCGTCACCGTGCTGGCGCTGGCGGCGCAGCTCGCCTTCGGCGCTGCCGATCCCCTCCGCCTGGTGTTGCTGGCGTTGGCGATGCCCGTTCTGGTCCTGGTTTCGGTTGCCGGCGACCTGCTCGACTCGATGCGCAAGCGCCAGGGCGGCCTCAAGGACAGCAGCCAGTTGCTGCCCGGGCACGGCGGGGTGCTCGACCGCATCGACAGCCACACGGCGGCGCTGCCCCTGATCGCCCTGCTGCTCGGCTGGCTGGGATGAGCGCGCGGGGAGTCACGGTTCTCGGCGCGACCGGCTCGATCGGCCAGTCGACGCTCGACGTGGTGCGCCGCCACCCCGACCGCTACCGCATCGTCGCGCTGACTGCCCACCGGCAGGTCGACCGTCTGGTCGCCGACTGCCTCGAGTTCGCCCCACAGGTCGCCGTCGTCGGCGATCCCGCGAGCGCCGAGCTGGTTCGCGCCCGCCTGGCGGACGCCGGCTGCCGGACCGCTGTCGCCTGGGGCGAGGAAGCCCTGGTCGCGGCGGCTACCCTGCCCGAGGCCGAGATGGTCATGGCGGCCATCGTCGGTGCCGCCGGCCTAGCCCCGACACTCGCCGCCGCCCGCGCCGGCAAGCGCATCCTGCTCGCCAACAAGGAAGTCCTGGTCATGGCCGGCGAGCTGTTCATGCACGCGGCAAACGAACATGGCGCCACCCTGCTGCCGGTCGACAGCGAGCATAACGCGATTTTCCAGGCGCTCCCGGCTGATTTCCGGCGCGGCCTCGCCGCCTGCGGCGTCGAACAGATCCTGCTGACCGCTTCCGGCGGCCCTTTTCGCACGCTGCCCTTGTCGGCGCTGGCCGGTGTTACGCCCGAGCAGGCCTGCGCCCATCCGAACTGGGTCATGGGGCGCAAGATCTCGGTCGATTCGGCGACGATGATGAACAAGGGCCTCGAGGTGATCGAGGCGCACTGGCTGTTCGCGGCGCCGCCCGACATGATCCAGGTCGTCGTCCATCCCCAGAGCGTCATCCATTCGGCGGTGCGCTACAGCGACGGCTCGGTGCTCGCCCAGCTCGGCAATCCCGACATGCGCACGCCGATCGCCCATGCGCTTGCCTGGCCCGAGCGCATCGCGGCCGGCGTCGCGCCGCTCGACCTGTTTGCGGTCGGCCGCCTTGACTTCCATGCCCCCGATTTCGAACGCTTTCGCTGCCTGCAACTGGCCTACGACGTGTTGCGGGCAGGGGGCACCGCTCCCGCCATCCTCAATGCCGCCAACGAGGTCGCTGTCGCCGCTTTCCTCGAGCGGCGGCTGTCGTTCGCCGGCATCCCGGCACTGATCGAGGCGACGCTGGCCGCCGTGCCGGCCGGGCCGGAAGGCAGCCTCGCGGATGTGATCGCCGCCGATGCGGCGGCCCGCCGTTTTGCCGGGACGCGTATCGACGGAGCTGCCGCGGCATGAGCCAGTTTCCGCTCTATCTGGCGGCTTTCGCTCTCCTCATCGGCGTCCTCGTCGTGGTGCACGAGTTCGGCCACTATGCTGCCGCCCGCCTGTGCGGTGTCAAGGTGCTGCGTTTTTCGGTCGGTTTCGGGCGCATCCTGTGGTCGCGCCGCGCCGGCGCGGACGCTACCGAATGGGCGCTGTGCGCCTTTCCGCTCGGCGGGTACGTCAAGATGCTCGACGAGCGCGAGGAGGCGGTTGCCCCGGACGAGGCCCACCGTGCCTTCAACCGCCAAGGCGTCGGCCGGCGCAGCCTGATCGTCGCGGCGGGACCGGCAGCCAATTTTGCACTAGCCATCCTCCTTTACTGGGGCGTCTTCATGGCCGGCAGCAGCGAACTCCTGCCCGTGCTCGGCGCGCCACCGGCCGCCAGCCCGGCAGCGGCGGCCGGCATTGCCAATGGCGAGCAGGTGCGCGCGGTCGACGGCCAGCCGGTGGTGACCTGGGGCGACCTGCGCTGGATGCTGTTGCAAAAGGCGGTCGACCGCGACAGCGCGGAGCTCGAGGTAATCAATGCCCGCGGCGAGATTGCCGTCCGCCGCCTCTATCTCGCGGCGGCGGGCGAGCAGGGCTGGGAGGGGGATGCCCTCGAGCGGCTCGGCATCCGCTTTTACCGGCCGGACCTGCCGCCGGTGATCGGCAAGGGTGTCGCCGGCGGGCCGGCCGCGGCAGCAGGTTTGCTTCCGGGTGACGAAATCCTCGCGGCCGACGGTGCTGATATCGCGACCTGGCAGGATTTTGTCCTCGTCGTGCGCGAGGCGGCGGGGCGCTCCCTGAAGCTCGAGATCGGGCGCGGCGATACGGTTGTCACGGTCGACGTCGTTCCGGAGGCGATTTCCGAGCGCGGCACAAGGGTCGGCAAGATCGGCGTGGCGGTCGCCGAGACGCCGGAATCTGCCCGCAAGATACGCACCTTCGTCCGCTACGGTTTCATCGATGCCGGCGCCAAGGCGTTTGCCGAAACCTGGGACAAGTCGGTATTCAGCCTCGTCATGCTCGGCAAGATGCTGACCGGCGAAGTCTCCTGGCGCAACCTCTCGGGACCGGTCACCATCGCCGATTATGCCGGCCAGTCGGCGCGCCTCGGGCTGGACTATTACATCCGCTTCATGGCGCTGGTCAGCGTCAGCCTCGGCGTGCTCAACCTGCTCCCCATTCCGGTTCTGGACGGGGGGCATTTGCTGTATCATGCGATCGAAGTCGTCAGACGCCGTCCGCTGTCCGAGCGGGCGATGGAGATTGCCCAGCAGGTGGGGCTTTCCATCCTTGTCGTCCTGATGGCTTTTGCATTTTTCAACGACTTGAACCGCCTTTTTTCGGGCTGATACATGAAGAAATCCCTAGTCGCTGTCCTCGTTGCAGGGCTCTTCTCCTTGCCCGCTGCCGCCATCGAGCCGTTCACCGTCTCGGATATCCGCGTCGAGGGCATCCAGCGCACCGAAGCCGGCACCGTGTTCAGCTACCTGCCGGTCAAGGTTGGCGACACGCTCAATGACGAGAAGACGGCCGAGGCGATCAAGGCACTCTTCGCCACCGGGTTCTTCCGCGACGTGCGCATCGAGGTCGACGGCAAGGTCATGGTCGTGGTCGTCCAGGAACGGCCGGCCATCGCGCAGATCGACTTCGTCGGCCTCAAGGAATTCGAGAAGGACGTCGTCATCAAGGCGCTCAAGGAAGTCGGCATCGCCGAGGGGCGCATCTTCGACCGGGCCCAGCTCGAGCGCGCCGAGCAGGAACTCAAGCGCCAGTACCTGACCCGCGGCAAGTACGCGGTCAATATCACCACGACCGTGACACCGCTGGAGCGCAACCGGGTCGGCATCAACTTCAACATCGAGGAAGGCGATTCCGCCAAGATCCGCCAGATCAATATCGTCGGCGCCAAGGATTTCACCGAGAAGCAACTGCTCGGCGAGTTCCAGCTGACGACACCGGGCCTGATGACCTGGTACACGAAGAACGACCAGTATTCGCGCCAGAAGCTGTCGGCCGACCTCGAGAAGCTCAAGTCCTTCTACATGAACCGCGGTTACCTCGAATTTGCGGTCGACTCGACGCAGGTTTCGATTTCCCCGGACAAGAAGGATATCTACATCACCATCGGCATCAACGAGGGCCAGCGCTACCAGGTGTCGTCGGTCAAGCTGGCCGGCGACTTCGCGGTGCCGGAGGAAGAGTTGCAGAAGCTGGTGACGGTGAAGGCCGGCGACGTTTTCTCGCGTGAGCAGCTCAACAATTCGACCAAGGCCATCGGCGAACGCCTCGGCCGCGACGGCTATGCCTTCGCCAACGTCAATGCCGCCCCCGAGATCGACAAGGAGAAGCGCCAGGTTGCCTTCACCGTCTTCGTCGATCCGGGCAAGCGCGTCTATGTCCGGCGCATCAACATTTCCGGCAACCTGAAGACGCGCGACGAGGTCATCCGCCGCGAGATGCGGCAGATGGAGGGCGGCTGGTACGACGCTGACCGCGTGACACTGTCCAAGCAGCGCCTCGACCGCCTCGGCTTCTTTACCGAAACTTCGATCGAGACGCCGGCGGTTCAAGGATCCGCAGACCAGATCGACGTCAACCTTAAAGTCACGGAAAAGCCGACCGGCAACCTGATGCTCGGCGCCGGCCTGTCGAGTACGGAAGGCCTGATCCTCTCCGGCTCGATCTCACAGAGCAACTTCCTCGGCAGCGGCAATAACGTCGCGATCATCGTCAATACTGGCAAGATCAACCGGGTGATCTCGTTCTCCTACACCAATCCGTATTTCACCGCGGACGGCATCAGCCAGGGCTTCGATCTCTACAATCGCCGCGTTGATTCGACGTCAACCTCGGTGACGCCATACAAGTCCGAATCCTATGGCGCCGGGGTGCGCATCGGTGTGCCGATCGGCGAGAAGCAATCGCTCGGCTTCGGTCTTGGCATCGACCAGACGTCCATCACCGCCTTCACGTCGAGCGCCCAGACCATCCAGAATTTCGTCGCGACCTATGGCGAGACCAACCTGACCATACCGGTTACCGCCAGCTGGATCATGGACGGCAAGGACAGCTTCCTGTTCCCGACGACGGGCTGGTTCCAGAAGGCGACCGCCGAAGTCGCGGTGCCCGGCGGCGACCTGACCTTCTACCGGCTGTCCTACCAGCTGCAGCGCTATGTCCCGCTGAGCCGCGCCTTCACCCTGATGCTGAACGGCGACGTCGGCTACGGTGATGGCTACAGTGACACCATTGGCCTGCCGTTCTACAAGAACTTCTATGCCGGCGGCGTGGCCACGGTGCGTGGCTACAAGGCCGGCAGCCTGGGCCCGCGCGACCCGCTCAACCCGGATGCCCGCCTCGGCGGCAATCGCCGCTTCGTTGCCAATGCCGAACTGCTCTGGGGCGTTCCCGGCATGGACAAGAGCCTGCGTCTTGGCTGGTTCGTCGATGCCGGCTGGGTGTGGGGCAACGAAGTCGATCCGGTCACCGGACAGATCCTCAACACCTACCAGCCTGTCGATTTCGGCGACTTGCGGTATTCTACGGGTCTGTCGCTGTCATGGCTGTCGCCTTTCGGTCCGCTCAAGCTGGTATTCGCCCAGCCGATCAACAAGCAGAGCGGTGATCGCACCGAAGCCTTCCAGTTCCAGGTCGGTACCACGTTCTAACCAGGAGTCCCGCATTTCCATGTCGAAAGTCAAGTCGCTCGCCATCGCATCGCTGATGCCCCTTTTCCTGTTCGCCGGCGAGGCTGCCGCCGAGCTCAAGATCGGCTATGTGAACACCCAGCGCATCTTCCGCGATGCGCCGGTCGCCCAGAAGGCCGGCAAGAAGCTCGAAGGCGAGTTCGCCAAGCGCGACCAGGAACTGCAGCGCATGGCGAAGCAGCTCAAGGATCTCCAGGAAAACCTGGAGCGTAATTCGGTCACCATGTCCGAGGGTGAGCGCCGCAACAAGGAGAAGGAGTTCGCCGACCTGTCGCGTGAATTCCAGCGTCGCCAGCGCGAGTTCCGCGAGGACCTCAACCTGCGCCAGAACGAGGAAAACGCGGCGGTTATCGAGAAGGCGAACAAGGCGATCAAGCAGATTGCCGATGCCGAGAAATTCGACCTGATCCTGCAGGATGTCGTCTGGGTGAGCCCGAAGCTCGACATCACCGATCGCGTCATCAAGGTCCTGACGGACGGCAAGTGATGTCCCGTCCGGGTCGTCCGGTCCTCACGCTTGCCGAGATCGCCGCCCGCTTGGGCGGCGATGTGCTTGGGGATGGCCAAACCGCCGTCGCCAGGGTTGCGACGCTGGCTTCGGCGGGCGAGGGCGACATCGCCTTCCTCGCCAACCGCAAGTACAAGGCCCAGTTGCAATCCACCAGGGCCTCGGCGGTCATCGTCGCCCCGGACGCCGCCGACGGCTTCGCCGGGCCGCGCATCGTCACGGGCAACCCCTATGCCTACTATGCCCGCGTCGCCGCCTTGCTCAATCCGGCCGAAGCCGGCTTTGCCGGCGTCGATGCCAGCGCGGTCGTCGCCTCGTCGCTGCCGGCCGATGCAGCGATTGCGGCGAATGTCAGCATCGGCCGCGAGGTCACGCTCGGCGCGGGCGTCGTCATCCATGCCGGCTGCGTGATCGGTGACCGGGTCGCCATCGGTGATTGCAGCATCCTCTATCCGAACGTCACCATCTATCACGGTTGCCGGATCGGCGCGCGGGCGATCCTGCACTCCGGCGCCGTGATCGGTGCCGACGGCTTCGGCTTTGCGCCTGAAGGCAAGGCCTGGATCAAGATCCCGCAGACTGGCGGCGTGGTGATCGGCGACGATGTCGAAATCGGGGCCAACACGACGGTCGACCGCGGCGCGCTGGACGATACCGTCATCGGCGACGGTTGCAAGATCGATAACCTGGTCCAGATCGCCCACAACTGCATCATCGGCTCGAATACGGTCTTGGCCGGCTGCACCGGGGTGGCCGGCAGCGTCACGATGGGCGAGCACTGTATCGTCGGTGGCGCCGGGATGATCGCGGGCCACGTTACGCTGGCGCCGGGGACCACTATTTCCGGGGGTTCGCTGGTCATGAAGAGCATCAACCAGCCGGGCCTCTATACCAGCGTCTTCCCGCTCGACAGCCACGACGAATGGATACGCAATGCGGCCCATATCCGTCGCCTGTCGCACCTCGCCGAGCGGGTTTCCGAACTTGAGAAAAAACTGAAAGAGATGGCTTCAAATGATTGAAAAAATGGATATTATCGAGATCATGGAGCATCTGCCCCACCGTTACCCTTTCCTCCTCGTGGACCGGGTTGTCGGCATGGAGTTGGGCAAGTGGATCCATGCCTACAAGAACGTGACTTTCAACGAGCCGCATTTCACCGGTCACTTCGCCCACTATCCCGTGTTCCCCGGCGTGCTGATCATGGAGGCGCTGGCGCAGGCTGCCGGCATCCTCGCCTTCAAGACCGCCGGCGAGAAGCCGCATCCGGGTTCGCTGTTCATGTTCGCCGGTATCGACGATGCGCGCTTCAAGCGCCAGGTGATGCCGGGCGACCAGTTGCACCTGCACGTCGAGATCGAGCGCTGGATGCGCAATGTCCTCAAGCTCAAGGCCGAGGCGCGCGTCGATGGGGAACTGGCCGCCGAAGCGCGCCTGATCTGCGCCAAGAAGGACGTCTGATGTCCGCCAACATCCACCCGACGGCGATCATCGAGGACGGCGCCCGCCTCGGGGCCAACGTCAAGGTCGGCCCGTATTCCATCATCGGCCCGAACGTCGAGATCGGCGACAACACCGAAATCGGTCCGCACGTCGTCATCCGCGGCCACACCCGCATCGGTCGCGACAACCGCATCTTCCAGTTCTGCTCGCTGGGCGAGATCCCGCAGGACAAGAAATACGCCGGCGAACCGACCCGGCTCGAGATCGGCGATCGCAACACCATCCGCGAGTTCTGCACCTTCAACCTCGGCACCGTGCAGGACCAGGGACTGACAAGGATTGGCGACGACAACTGGATCATGGCCTACGTGCACATCGCGCACGATTGCATCGTCGGCAACAAGACCATTTTCGCCAACGGAGCCTCGCTGGCCGGCCATGTCATGGTCGACGACTGGGTCATCTTCGGTGGCTTCACCGGCGTGCACCAGTTCTGCCGCATTGGCGCCCATGTCATCACCGCTGCTTCGTCGCTGGTTCTGCAGGACGTGCCGCCCTACGTGATGGCCGCCGGCAACACCGCCACCCCCTACGGTATCCATGTCGAAGGCCTGAAGCGGCGCGGGTTCAGCGCCGAGGCGATCACCGAGTTGAAGCGCGCTTACCGCACGCTGTACAAGTCAGGTCTGCTGCTCGAGGAAGCCAAGGCCAAGCTGGCCGAGCAGGCGAAAACCCAGCCGGACGTCCAGCGCATGGTCGATTTCCTCGAGGCCTCGAAACGGAGCATCATCCGCTGATGGCCAGGGTAGTGCGGGTCGCCCTGGTGGCCGGCGAGGCCTCCGGCGACCTTCTCGGGGGACACCTGATCGCGGCGCTCAAAAGCCGTCTGCCTGATGCCGTGTTTTTCGGCATCGGCGGTCCGGCCATGGAAGCGCAGGGGTTCGATGCCTGGTGGCCGATGGATGCCTTGTCGGTGATGGGCTTCGTCGATGCGCTCAAGAATGCGCGCGAGATTACCGGCATCCGCCGCCAGCTCAAGAAGCGCCTGCTCGAACTGAAGCCGGATGTCTTTATCGGCATCGATGCGCCCGACTTCAACCTGGCGCTGGAGGCCGACCTCAAGCGCGCCGGCGTGCGCACCATCCATTATGTCAGCCCGTCGATCTGGGCTTGGCGCGGTGGTCGCATCAAGAAGATCGGGCGTGCTGTCTCGCGCGTTCTGGCGCTCTTCCCGATGGAGCCGCCGCTCTACGAAAAGGCGGGCATCCCGGTCACCTACGTCGGCCATCCCTTCGCCGACCAGATCCCGCTCGAGACCGACCGCCGTGCCGTCCGCGAGAAGCTGGCGCTGCCGCGCGACCTGCCGGTATTCGCGCTATTGCCGGGCAGCAGGCGGGGTGAACTGGAGAAGATGGCGGCCACCTTTGTGCAGACCGCCCGCGTCATCCGCGAGAAACACCTGCCCAACGCCCAGTTCGTCGTGCCGCTGACCACGCGCGAGACGCGCCTGCAGTTCGAGGCGGCCATTTACGCCTGCGGTGCCAGCGACATTCCGTTCCGCCTGCTTTTCGGCCATGCCCGGGACGCGCTTGGCGCGGCGGACGTCTCGCTGGTCGCCAGCGGCACGGCGACGCTCGAGGCGGCGCTGATCAAGCGGCCGATGGTCATCACCTACAAGATGGCCGGCCTCAATTACTGGCTGGGCAAGCGCCTCGTGTACCTGCCCTACGTCGGCCTGCCCAACGTGCTTGCCGGCCGTTTCGTCGTCCCGGAAATCCTGCAGGACCAGGCGACGCCGGACAACCTCGCCGAGGCGCTGGTCAAGCTCTACGAGGACAAGGACAACGCGGCGGCCGTGGCGGAAACCTTCACCGACATCCACCTGCAACTGCGCCAGAATACCGCCGAGAAGGCCGCTGATGCGGTGTTGGCGTGCCTGAACTGATCGTCTTTCCCGGTCTCGTCTGCGGCGTCGATGAGGCCGGGCGCGGCCCGCTGGCCGGGCCGGTGGTCGCCGCCGCGGTGATCCTCGATCCGGCGCGCGCGATCACCGGGCTCGACGATTCCAAAAAGCTTTCCGAAAAGCGCCGCGACGCGTTGGCCGCCGCTATCCGTGCGCAGGCCCTGGCTTGGGCGGTGGCCGAGGCCGACGTCGCGGAAATCGACCGCCTCAACATCCTGCAAGCGACCCTGCTCGCCATGCAGCGCGCGGTCGCCGGCCTGGCCGTGCGTCCCGAGCGTGCGCTGGTCGATGGCAACCGCTGCCCGCGCCTCGACATCCCGGTCGAGGCCGTGGTCAAGGGCGACGGCAAGATCGCCGCCATCGCCGCCGCCTCCATCCTCGCCAAGACCGTGCGCGACGCCGGCATGCGCGCCCTCGATGCCGCCTACCCGCAATACGGCTTTGCGCGCCACATGGGCTACCCGACCGCCGCCCACTGCCGCGCTCTGCAGGAACATGGGCCGACCCCTGCGCACCGCAGGAGCTTCGGGCCGGTCGCCCAGCTGACGCTGCTGTGAAGCGCATCGCGTCGCGCGACAACCCGTTCTACAAGCGTCTCCGGAAGCTTGCCGGCTCCGGACGCGAGCGGCGCGCGGCCGGCCGCATGCTCCTCGACGGGGTACATCTGGTCGAAGCCTGCGAGCAGGCCGGCGGGCTGGTGGAAACGTTGATTGTCGCCACGTCGGCCCTGGATGGCGGGGAGATTGCCCGCTTCGTCGCCGGCCGCGAGATCACGATCGTCGCCGATGCGCTGATGCGCGAACTCGGCCTCGTCGAGTCACCGAGCGGCCTCGTCGCCATCGCGGCGCTGCCGGCGCCGGTTGCGGTCGACCCGCAAAAGGATGCCATTTTGCTCGATGGCGTGCAGGACCCGGGTAACGTCGGCACCCTGCTGCGTACCGCGGCGGCTGCTGGCGTCAAGCAGGCTATCCTTGGTCCCGGTTGCGCCGCGGCGTGGTCGCCCAAGGTGCTGCGCGCCGGGCAGGGCGCCCATTTCGTCATGAACGTGGTCGAGGATGCCGATCTGGCCACCTTCTTGGCCGATTTCCGGGGAACGAGCGTCGCGACCACCCTCGGTGGCGATGCCGGCTCGCTGTATGCGGCAGAGCTCGCCGGCCCGCTTGCCTGGATTTTCGGTTCCGAAGGGCAGGGTGTGCGCCCGGAACTACTCGCTGGCGCCAGCCAGCGCGTGCATATTCCGATGCCTGGCGCGGTCGAGTCGCTCAACGTTGCCGCCGCCGCCGCGGTCTGCCTGTTCGAGATGGTCCGCCGACGCTCGGCCTAGCGGTGCCTGCTACGACATCCGCCCCGTATGCGCGGATGGGAATTCCTGCCGGTTCTCGACCGATTGCGACAACACCGCGAACCGTTTACCCCGGTGCGCCGGCAATTTCCCGCGCCATCCGTTCGATGTCCGGATTGCCCGGTTCAAGTTCGCGCAGCAGGGCGGCGTGCCGGCGTGCTGCCGCGGCATTGCCGGCAGCAAGTTCGTAGCTGACCAGGGCCATTAGCAGGTTGCGGTCATATGGACTGCGCGCCAGGGCCGCGTTGAGCACGCGCAGCGCCTCGGCCCGCTTGCCGGTATCGTAGAGCGCCACCCCGTAAACGTAGGTGAAACGGGCATCGGCCGGCGCCAGGCGGGCAGCGCGGCCGAGCTCGGCGAGCGCCTCCTGCCGGCGCTGCTGGCGCACGAGCGAAAGTCCCAATACATGGTGCATCGGTGCCGCGCTCGGCGAGCGCTCGAGTGCCGCGCGCAACGTTCGCTCGGCGTCCGCATCGCGCGCCTGGGCCCGGAAGAGGTCGGCCAGGTTGATGGCGGCCTCGATGTAGGTCGGATCGAGCGCGATCGCCCGCCGATAGGCTGCTTCGGCGCCACCCAAGTCACCGCGCAGGGCGAGCAGGGTGCCCAGCGCGGTATTGGCCTCGGGGCGGTCGGCATTGAAGCGTTGCCCGGCGGTCCACTCGGCGAGCGCGCTGTCGAAGCGGATTCGCTCGTGGGGCGCGAGGCCCGCCTCGGCGTCGCCGGCGAGGCTGCGTGCCGATTCCATGCGCACGTCACGGACCGGGTCGTCCAGGAGACGCGGCAACAGCCGGGTGCGCGTGCGCGCGTCAGCGCCAGCCAGGGCCTGGGCGGACGCAGCGCGCACCAGCGGGTCGCGGTCAGCGAGTGCCTGGACAATCACCGGCAGGGTCTGCGGACCCAAGAAGCTGCCCAGGCGATGCAGCGCACTGGCCCTGACGATGCCCGGCTGTGCGGCGTCAGCGACGATTGCCGCAAGCGCCGCCTGCGCGCCGGGGGCGCCCCGGTCGCCATCGCGGAAGGCTTCGGCGAAGGTCTGGAAGCCGGGACTGCGCTGCGGGAACCAGCGCGCCACTGCGGCCGCCGCCCAGGCCGCGCCTTCCTTCGTGTGGCAGTTGGTGCAGGCATTGGGCACACCGAGGGTCACGCTGCGATCCGGGCGGGGAATGCGGAAACTGTGGTCATGGCGCGGGTCGACCACCATGTAGGTGGTAGTCGGCATGTGGCACGCGGAGCACGCAGCGCCCGGCGAGGCGGGCGCATGACGCGTATGGGCGGGCACATCGAAGCGGGCTGGTGCGTGGCACTGGGCGCAGACGGCGTTGCCGGGCGCCCGCAGCTTGCCGCCGTGCGGCTCGTGGCAGTCCGAACAGGTTACCCCCTGCGCATGCATCCTGCTCTGCAGGAAGGAGGCGTAATTGAATACCTCGTCGTGCATCTGCCCGTCAACGTAGTAGAGACCGGGCGTCAGCAGCGAGGTCCGGAAGGCATCACCAAAGGGCTGGCCGGGTTGCCAGTCGTCGGAGAACTGCCCGCGGCGCGCGTGGCAGCGCGCGCAGGTTTCGAGTTCGAGATTGGTGTCGCGCGGACGCGAGCGTCGTGCGCTCCCGCTCTGGGCGTCGAGGTTCCACTGCACGCCCCGCCGCTCGCCTAGGGAAACGACCAGGCCCTTGCCGGCAAGCGCCTCGCGGGGGCTTTCTTTCCTGGCCCAGTCCACATGCCGCGAGCCCGGCCCGTGACACGACTCGCAACCGACGCTGCGGTCGGTCGCCGTCGTCCTGAAGTTGCCGGCGGCAGGATCATAGCCCTTGCGCAGGTTAGTCGAATGGCAGTCGGCGCACTGGTAATTCCAGTTCTGGTCGATTCCGGTCCAGTGCAGCGGGTCGCCCGCCTTCGGCTTCTGCTCCGGATAGAGGTGGAACCAGCGCTGGCCGCCGGCCTGCTTCGGCCGACTGTCCCAGGCCACGCCGAGCGCCTGCAGGCGGCCGCCGGGGAACGGGACCAAATACTGCTGCAACGGCGCGAGGCCGAAGGTGTGGGTGACTTCGAAATCAGCCCGCTTGCCGTCCGGCCCGTCGGTATTGACCATGAAGCGGCCGTCGCGGCGGAAGAAGGTGGTCGTTACCCCGGCATGGGTGAAGCGGGCATCGGCGAAGTCGCCCAGTACCGTCCCTTCCGTCGCGTGCTGCATGGCCCGCGCGTGCTGCGAATCCTGCCATGCCTTGGCCTCGCCGGCATGGCATTGAGCGCAGGCGGCAGCACCCACATACTCGGCCTTGGCCGGCGGCTGGCTTGACGCTGCCGGCACGGAACCGGTACCGGCCGGCCTGGCGTTGCCGGTCAGATAGACGTAGGCGAACAACGCTGCCGCCAGCAATGCCAGCACCGCCAACCCGAGGAGCAAGCGATTGCGCGGCGCCGGACCGGCCGGGGCGATTGCGGGCAGCGGGCGGGCAACTGCAGCGGCGGGACGGGGCGGCGGGCGCTTCTTTCGGGTCATCGGGCTTGGTCAGGTCATCGACGGACGGAATGGACGGTTTTCCAGTCGCGTTCCATGTCCACCACGGTCCACCCGCGTTGCGGCGCCTCCTTCAGGGCCTCGATCAGCTTGCCGCTGCTCATGGTCACCGCATCGTAGGCGTATTCGCGCTTTGCATCGGTATGGTGGACGATCAGGCCGAAGCTGGGACGCGGATTGTTGATCGTAGTGTACTGCAGCATCGCCAGGTCGCCGTCGCTGTTGCCGAAACAGGCAATCGGCCGGCGGCCGATGAACTGATGGATGCCTGCCGGCTTTCCCGCCTTGTCGTCCACGAAGAGGTGGTCCATGGTCTTGACCAGCACCGGTCCGCTGGCGCGCAGTTCGAAGACGGTCCGTGCCGTCGAGCCGACCACCTGTTCGGGGGGAATGCCATAGACCCGTTCGCTGAAGACACGCATGAAATCGGCGCCGCCGCCCGACACGATGAAGGTCTTGAAGTCCTTGGCCCGCAGGTAGGCCAGCACCTCGAGCATCGGCTGGTAAGCCAGCCGGTCGTAGGGTTGGTCGAAGCGGGGATGGCGCGCCGAGGCCAGCCAGCGCTCGACGCGGGCGGCAAATTCGCCGGTGGTCATGCCGGCATGGGTCAATGCGAGGATATGCAACAAGCCGTCATGATGCTTGCCGGCCAGCAGCTTCTCCAGGTCGCCGGCGAGGGCTGCCCTGACCATCGGGTCGTTGGCCAGTTCCGGTTCATTGGGGACGCGCCGCTTCAATTCGTCGATGACGAAAGCCAGCTGGAAGGGCAGCGGATTTTCCGGCCAGAGGGTGCCATCGTTGTCGAAGACGGCGATGCGCTCCGGAATGGCGACGAAATCCGGCGAACCGGGCGTAGTCGTCTTCGTCACGAAAGCGATGATGGCTTGCCTGGCTGTCCCGTCGTTCCAGGACGGCAGGGGGTCGACGGCCCCGGCCAATCCCGCGGCCGACAGGGCGGTCAAGACAATGGCCCCGAGAAAACGCCTGATCGAACGGCAGTTCATGGTGGTGCTCTCCGGTGATCGAATGAAAACGGGCCACAGCGCCTTGGCGTGTGGCCCGTCGCAATGGCAGCCCAAGCAGTGGCGTCAGGCAGCCACCGTCCGGCGGCCTCGCCTACTTACCGCCGCCGGCATTCCTCAACTGTTCCTCGATCCGGCTCAGGTTGAAGGCGCCAGGCGTCTGGCTAGGCGGATAGTCTTTCATGGTCATCAGGAACTTGGCGGCCAGTCCCTGGATCGGCACCAGGACGAAGGCCCGGTCGAGCCACCAGTCGTTGTAGGTGTTCGAGTTGTGCTGCGCCTTCTCGAAAGGATCGCGGCGCAGGTTGAAGATCAGCGGCGCGCGCAATTCGACGAAAGGCTCGCGCCACACACCGAAGGCCTGACCGCGGTTCTCCAGGAAGACCACTTTCCAGTCCTCGTAGCGTGCTGCGACGATTTGTGCATCGTCGTTGACGTACCAGAATTCCTTGCGTGGCGATTCCTTGGTCTTGCCGCTCAGATAGTCAAGCTGGTTGTATCCGTCCAGGTGATTCCGGTAGTTGCGGCCGTTGATCGTCGTGCCCTTGAGGAGACGTTCCTTGACCGTCGTGTCGCCGGCAATGGCGGCGAAGGTCGGCAGCCAGTCCTCGTGCGAAACGATGCCGTTCAGAGTCGTTCCGGCAGGGAACTTGCCCGGCCAGCGGACGAAAGCCGGAACGCGATAGGCGCCTTCCCAGTTCGAGTTCTTCTCGCTGCGGAACGGCGTCGTGCCGGCATCCGGCCAGGTGTTGTAGTGGGGGCCGTTGTCGGTCGAGTACATGACGACGGTGTTGTCCTTGAGACCCAGTTCATCGAGCGCCTTGAGCAATTCGCCGACATGCATGTCGTGTTCGACCATGCCGTCGCTGTACTCGTCCTGCCCTGACTTGCCCCGGTTCTCCGCCTTGACGTGGGTACGGAAGTGCATGCGCGAGGCGTTCCACCAGATGAAGAAAGGCTTGCCGGCCTTGGCCTGGCGCTGCATGAACTCCTTGGCTGCGGCGACGGTTTCCTCGTCGATGGTTTCCATGCGCTTCTTGGTCAGCGGACCGGTGTTCTCGATCCTCTGGCCACCCTTGCCGTCGGCCCAGGTGTGCAACACGCCACGGGGGCCGAACTTCTTGCGGAATTCAGGATTCTTCGGGTAATCGAAATTCTCTGGCTCTTCCTCCGCATTCAAGTGGTAGAGCGTACCCAGGAATTCGTCGAAGCCATGCGCGGTAGGCAGGTGCTCATCAAGGTCGCCCTGGTGATTCTTGCCGAACTGTCCGGTCGCATAGCCCTGACCCTTGAGCACGGTGGCCATGGTCACGTCGGTCTTCTGCCAGCCCTGCTTGGCGCCGGGCAGGCCGACCTTGGTCATGCCCGAACGCACCGGCACCGAACCGCTGATGAACGCCGCACGTCCCGCCGTGCAGCTCTGCTGGGCATAGTAATCAGTGAACGCGACGCCTTCCTTGGCGATTCGGTCGATGTTCGGCGTCTGGTAGCCCATCATGCCGTGACTGTTGTGGCTGATGTTCCAGGTGCCGATGTCGTCACCCCAGAGAACGAGGATGTTGGGCTTGCTCTGGGCCGAGGCGCCGGTCGTCGCTGCCAGCGCGACCGTCACGGCGGCGACGGCGCGGAGCAGGCCGCTCAGGAATGGTCGTTTCATGTGTTCTCCTCTCGTGTGTGAGTGGATGCCGAGACGGAGGGCGGTTGCCGAACAACTCGCATCCACTGCAGGTAGTGCGGAACAAACAAGGCGACAGTAGAGCATCCGGAACAGAATGCGTCTAATGACAAAAGATATTTGGAACAATAACACCGATGCATGGCGAAGCTGCATTCGACAAGTCTGGGCAGAGCGTGTTTCGACCGCCAGGCATGCTTCGGTGCCGACGGTCGGCTTCCGGCTGCGCTCTTGCGATGGCATCTCCGTCTGTCGCCGGGGTCAGACCAGGGTTTTCAGCAACTTGAGCAGCATGTCGCGCAGCGGCACCTGCTGCGCCGCGACCAACAGCATGGGCAGCGCGATCGGCACCAGGATGGCGGCCAGCGCGCTCTTGCCGGCCGGCAGCGGGCTGATCTTTTCCACGAGTTCGTAGGTGGCGGCGATGTCGGCGACCGGACCGAGTTCGGGCGCGTCGAGCAGCGCGTTTTCGGCGACCGGCCGGCCGAGAATCCAGCGCTGGTGCACCAGCCCGCCGTGGTTGCCGACCAGCACACCGTAGTCGAGCAGGGCGCGCCGCTTCATGGCGGCGATGCGTGGCGCCAGAACGAGCAGCGGCAGGAGAAGGAGCGCGCTCCACAGTACGACGAAGGCGATCAGGGGCAGCTTGAAGGCGGCCAGCGACTGCCCGTGGAAGACGACGTCGTGCATCCAGCGCGAAGCGAGGACGGTCGATACGGCGAGGGTGACGAGGAAGGTCGCCGACGGCAGCTTGCGGACGAAGCCGAGGCCGCCATGGCGGTCCGGGTGGGTCGGGACGAGGGCCAGCTCGAGGCGGGCGAGCCGGTGGAAGAGAATGATGACCAGCGCGATACGCCAGAGCCAGCCGAGCGCCAGGACGATGAAGACGGGGCGGGCGACGGCGAGGAACCACCAGCCGCCGAAGCCGAATTCGCCGCCGCTTTCCGCCCACGACATCTCGTGCGGATCGCTGCCGGGACCGGCGATCGACCAGGCGAGCGCAAGGCCGACGATGGCGACCCAGGGAAAGCTCGCATCGCGCAGGCGCGCGGTCGCTTGCAGGGCGGCGCGGAAGGCCGCGTGCTGGGCGTCAGGAACGATGCCGGTGGTGCGGAACTGGCTGACGATCCCGCGCACGACGCGGGCGGCCATGCCCTCGGCGAGGATGAACAGCGGGATCGCGACGAGGCAGCGGACGTGGATGCCGAAGTGGGCGAGCAGTGGCTCGCCGCTGCCGCCATCGAACAGGCGGTGATTCACGGCGGCCCACACGGCCAGCGGCAGCCAGGCGAACAGCGCGAAGAAGAGGGCGCGGCGGACGACGCCGAGCCCCGTGCGGGGAGCGATGCCGAGCGTACGTTGCCAGCGCAGGAGCGCATCGTTGCGCAGGAGGTCGAAATCCTCGTCGGGGTGGGTTGACTGGGCGATATCCATGGGCGGAGCGGGCGTTGGCGCCTCCTGCTGCGGTCGACGCCGGAAAACGGGCAAAAACGGGAGCGGGCATGGGCCCGCCCGTGTGCTCAGTAGGGCGGGTTGATGACGACGTACTGGCTGCCCTGCGGCTGGTACCAGGTGTTGCCGCATTGCTGGTAGATCATCCCGCCGTAATTCACCGGCACGCAGTTGGGCGGCACCGAACGCACGATCGAGCCGACCACGGCCGAGGTGACGGCCACTGTCGCCGTGACCGCGGCAGCCGTGGCGATCGGGTGGTAGTCGTTGTCCCAGCCACCACCGCAGCAACCGCGGCGGTCGACGTCGACATTGACGTTCTTGTTCACGTTGACGTTGGTGTTGCGGTTGCTGACGTTGTTGACGCTGGTGCTGCGCACATTGGTGCTGCGCGCGTCGCGCCGGCTGTTGTCGATCTGGCGACCGCCGCCACCGCCGCCGGCCTTGGCTGCAGCCCGCTGGCCGCCACCGCCGCCGCGTCCACCGTCACGGGCTTCGGCCAGCGGCACGACGGCGAGACTGGCGAGGGCGACCACCACGAGCGGGATCGCGAAAAGCCGGGTCGAGGATGTCTTCATGTGCGTTCTCCCTTATTTCCTGTCGACGGTGCGCCACTCGGCCTGCCGGCTGCCCTTGGGCGGCGTGAAGGTGAAGGCCGCGGCGGTGAAGCCGGGCTTGAGGTTCCAGTCGATCGACGAGACCGATTGCGGGCGCGCCTCGTCCGTGCGGTTGGTGACCACGAGCTTGCGCGGCAGCGGCTTGCCGCCGGCACTGATCCAGACCTGCCAGTCGAGCTTGCCCTGGCGGAAGGCGTAGTGGTCGCAGAGATCGTCGCCGATGAAATCCTGGCCGGCATTCATCGCCGATTCGATGCCATCGACCGGCGCCGCCGGCGTGCCCCACATGAAGAGGTCGGCGAGCGGCACCTCGATGCCGTAGCGCTGTTCGAGCTTGTCGACCAGTTCCACCAGGGAGCCGGTGAATGCCACCGTCGAGTAGGCCTTCTGGGCCGGCATGTACAGGGTGGCGTGGCGGCCGTCATAGACCAGTTCGCGTTCGTTGCGCGCGCTCGTCATGCGGGCGCGCAGTTTGTCGGGGCGCGCGACGTCGATGACGGCCGTCGCCGTATGCTGCAGCTTCTGGCCGTCGGCAAGGACGCGTTCGCCGGTCAGTTCGGTGCTGACGCGGAAGCGGCCCAGTCCTTGCAGGTAGGCGCCCATCTCCCGCAGGGCGAGGAGAGCGCCCGGGTCGACCAGGGTCGCCTGCGTTGCCGCCTCGGGTGCGGAAGCCTGCGCATTGGCGAGCGCCGGGGAAAGGGCGATGACCAGTAACAAGGGAGCAAATAGTCGGGGTTTCACGCGGGATCTCCTGAAATGGACAAGGTGGCAAGCCCAAGCCGCTGTTCACGCCGCCCTGAGCGTTGCACGCCACCACTATGTTGTACAAGCCGACCGCACGGCGTTTCTTCGCGTTGCCGGTGGCCACGACCGCCGCATCGACGATGCCGCGCCAGTGAAGCACCGGGTTACTCATGAGTCCAGTGACAATAATTTATGGTGGGGATAACATTGGCGCATGGATATCGACATCCGTTTCATCCGGCACGTGCTGGCGCTCGCCCGCCACCACAATTTCGCGCGCGCCGCGGAACACCTTCACCTCTCCCAGCCGGCGCTGTCGCGCAGCATCGCGCGGCTCGAGGAAACGCTCGGTGTCACCTTGTTCGACCGCGCCCGCGACGGCGTCTTCCCGACCGATTACGGGCGGCTCATCATCGAGCGCGGCGTGGAAATCCTGCGCCGCAGCCAGGAGTTGCAGCGGGAACTGGATCTCATGCAGGGGGTCGAGGTCGGTGAACTGGCGGTCGTCGCCGGTCCGTTTCCGCATGCGATATCGGGTGGTCCGGCCCTCTCCCGCCTGTTGTCGTCGCGCCCCGGCTTGCGTGTGCGGTTATCCCAGCAGAGCCCGCGCGGAGCAGTCGAGCAGGTTCTCGAGGGATCGGTCGACCTCGGTATCGCGGACCTGCGCGAGTGGGAGGGGGATTCACGCCTGCAGGCAGAGATGTTGCCCGTGCATGTGGGTTTCTGGGTGGCCCGCTCGGACCATCCGCTGGCCGGCCGCCGAGGCCTCGCGCTGGCCGATGTGCTTGCGTATCGCATGATCAGCGCGGCATTGCCGCGGCAGATTGCGGATTTTCTCGGCGATTGTCCGGTCGCCGGGCAGGTCGATGCGGACAGCGGGTTATTCTTGCCGGCAGTCACCCTGGACGCACTGTCGTTCGGGCCGGCGATCGCGGCGGCTTCGGATGCGATCATGCTGACCACGATCGGCATCGTCGCTCAGGGCCTGGAACGGGGTGAATTGACCATTCTCGACCTGCACCTGCCCTGGCAGCGAACTGCTTACGGGTTCGCAACCCGGCGCGGCCGCACGCCGTCGCCGGCGGCGCTCGAATACATGGCCTGTGTGCGCGCGGTCGAAGCGGAGGGGATGGCCGAAGAACAGCGCCTGATTGCCAACCACCTGGGGGCCGGTTGCGCGGCGTACAGCGGGTGAACGCGCCCGCGACGCGGGCCGGCCGGCGGCACCTTGCCGCCTGGGTGGGCTATGACATGGCCCTGCACGGCTACGCGCTGATGATTCCGGCGGTCGGCTTCGCGCTTTACTTCACCTCGTTCGTGGCTGCCGGCGAGGGGCAGGCCAGCGTGTTGTGGTCGATGGCCGTTGCCATTCCACTGGTTGCCGCGGGGTTGCTGGCGCCGTTGCTCGGGGCGCTGGCCGATGCCCGCGGCCGCCACCGCGCACTGCTCGCCACAGCCACCCTCGCCTGTGCTGCGGCGACTGCGGCACTTGCCATTCCGGGGCAGGGTGCGGTGGGGGCGGCGATCGCCACCTTTACGGTTGCCCACCTCGCTTTCCTGCTGGCGGGCGGCTTGTACAACGCCTACCTGCCGAAGCTTTCGGAGTCCGGCAACGTCGCAAGGATTTCGGGGCTCGGCTGGGGGTTGAGCTATCTCGGCAGTATTGCCTGCCTGCTGATCTGTCTGCCCTTCGTTGCCGGCGGCATTGCGCCCGGCGGCGAAGGGCGCTATGCGCTGGCCTTTGTCGTCACCGCCGCGTTCGTGGCGGCAGTCGGGCTGCCGGCGGCACTGGCCCTGCCGGCCACGCAGCCGGACGATGCGGGGCAGGGCAATCCCTACCGGCGCATCGCGGACAGCGTGCGCAGCTGGCGCGGCCGGCCGCAGGTGCCGCGCTTCCTGCTCGGCTATTACCTGATCAACGATGCCGTGGTGACGGTCGTCTATTTCACCGGGATCTTCCTGCGCGACACTTTCGGGCTCAGCGTGCAGGAGGTGCTCTGGTACTCGCTGGCTTTCCAGCTCGTCGCCATTCCGGCCACGCTCGTCTTCGGCTGGCTTGGCGACCGCTGGGGCCAGCAGCGCGCGCTGCTGCTCAGCCTTGCCATCTGGGCCATCGTCCTGTTGCTGATGGCGTTCGCCAGCGGGGCATGGGCGCCGCTCGCCATCGTCGGCTGCCTCGGGCTGGTGCTGGGGTCGACGCAGAGCCTGTGCCGCAGCCTGTTCGTGCGCCTGTTCCCGAGCGACCGCGCCGGCGAATACTTCGGTTTCCACGCGCTGGCCGGGCGCGCGTCCTCCGCGCTCGGGCCGCTCCTCTTCGGGGTGGTGGCCCTGTTGACTGGCAGCCAGCGGGTGGCGATGGCCTCGCTGGCGCTCTTCCTCGCCGTCGGTGGCTGGCTGCTGCTGTCGGTCCGCATCGATCGCGCGATGGTGAAATGACGCAGCGTATGCGCTCGTGGCGCCCCTCGCGGATCCGCCCGAGCGTTACCCGCCGGCGTTGGTTGCGGTCGACCTGCAAAAAGACGCGATTTTGCTCGACGCCGTGCAGTTCCCCGGCAACGACGGCATCTGCCGCCCTTGCCGATCCAGAAGCCTATGTCCGTATCGAACCTTGAACGGTCAATGGCAACTTCAGTAGGGAAGATGGTCCACTGCTATCTAAGTGGGCCGTTTCGCCCGTACTACGCCCGTAAAAATCCCAATTCATATACCTGTGGCCGCAGCTTGCGGGTCAGGGTGTCGTAGGCCTCCCTGAATGGATCGAAGTCCACCATGCTGCCGTTGTCGCTGGCTTCCAGCGCTTTGCGAATTTGGTACCAGCCGACATCCGGCCGGTTGAGTTTGAATTCGTCGCGTATCTTTTTTTCGAACTGCGTCGCATGGTATTGCCGCCAGAGCTTGCGGCCTTCGTCGAGTACGGCCTTGGCTTCGGGCGAGAGCTTGAGTTGGGCGATGTGGCTCGACATGAAATCGGACTCGAAACGGCCTGCCGCCCCTACTTCTTGTTCCGTATAGGGGATGAAGTGATTCACCAGCGACCACTTTTTGCCGTTCCATTCCAGGCCATCGGCACCGGCGGAGAGGTTGGAGCCATTGAACAACATCCAGAGCAGACAATCGGACTTGAACGCTTCGGACAATTCCCCCGTGGGCTGGAGAAACTGGTCACGGTCGTTGAGCCACGTCGGTTTGACGAGGCGGCGTACTGAGAAAACGATAGCTGCCTTCCACAGATTCTCCCCGGTGACAAAGAAAGCTCCGGCGCTGCCGAACCCTGACGAAAATAGTGCTGTCAGCGTGCTGGCGTTTTGCAGCATATTGCTATTGACCAACATGCTGCCGATTGCGCCGTCGGCCCATTTGTCTCCGCGCAGATCCTTCGTTACGGTCGCAGGAGTAATGGCGTTTTTCAGCGGCAGGGCATCCTGATTGTTCGAGCGCGGGCGCACTATCCACTCGTTCAACGGCAACTGGCCTATTTCGCGGTAGAAAGTTTTCTCGCCCAAAAAATAGCCGTCCTTATCGAGCACCTTGGTAACGATGCGTTCTACAGGCTCTTTTTTTCCGGTATCCCATGCCAGAAAGCCAATCGGAAAATCGCCCTTGAGGCCGTCGAATGCTTGGCTATGTACGACAAAGCCCCCCAGGTATTTTGCTGTCCATTGTTTGCGAAACTCTGCGAAGTTCGGTGCGGTGACATATTTCAATGTGCTGAAAAAGGCCGTTGTTGCATTTGGCAATTCGCGCTGGATGCGCACAAGAAATTGCACGAACAATTCGCGTGCCGCGTAGCCAAGGCCATTCATGTGGGCTGCAATTTTTGTGGCGGCCACATCAGTCTTGTGCTGCCCAACTCCGGAAATCGTATCCGTGCTTCCGGCCTCGCCATACGGCGGATTCATCAGCACCAGAATCTTCTTCGCGCCCTTCTTGTTCGCCTTGGCGTCGGCAATCGCCTGCCGCAAAGTTTCCGGCATTTTCCCGGTGAGCGAATAATCGATTTCACCGGCATCGGTCACATCATCATTCAGATAGTCATACTGGAATTTGGTCGCGGCGACGCAAGTATGGCTGGCCCTCATCACGTCGATGTCGGCCTTGTCCAGCGTGCTCATGTAAATGTTGCGGTGGTTGCTGTGCTTGACTTCCAGATTGCCGACGCCGCAACACATGTCCCACACGATGTAGTTCTGCTGCCAGTTCTTGCCCAGCGTTTGCGCGAGCAGGTCATACGCCTTGTCCACGATGTGCAGCGGCGTGTAATACGCGCCCTTGAAGCTGCGTTCGTCCAGCGGCAGCAGGCTGTCGCGCCGCTCCAGCAAGTAGGCGCGGTATTCTTCATCAGGCGGGCGATGGTAGATCGCCCAGAAATTTCGATAGCCCTTGTCGCTGGCAAGTTCGTAGGCCCTGCCGTTCAGCAGGAACAACGGCCTGTCGCCTTCGTGCAGCAGTCGTGCAGGCAGGTTGGCCATTGCCGCCTTGTTGCCGTCGTGCATGATGTCCGCGAAAAACAGCAGGGCGTAATCCACTTCATCCACGCCTTCGAGTTCTCGTCCCACCATCTCTGCCCATTTGTCGAACACCTGCCGCAGGTTGTCGGGCGTGATGGGCGTGCGCACCAGCTTGCCCGCCTTGATGGCGTTTTTGACTGCGGCGATGAATTCCTTTTCGTGGCTTTCCATGCGGTAAACCACAAAATGCGTTTCTATGTAGGGCGCGGCTTGCGCGGCCACGACTTTGTCCACGGCGGAGCCGGACTTGGGCCACTTGATGGATTTGTCGGCCATGATGGGTAGCGCCTTGGCGGTTTCCATGATGGCTGCTTTTTCGCGGTCGATGACGGCAAGGAACGGCGGGACGTGCTCGCCCTTCTTGCGGGCGTCACGAACGTAAAAGAGAAGCTGGGTGAACATCAGCACCGGCGCCGTAGCAGCTTCTTTGGCCTCAAACCAGATTTCCTCGGTTTGAATGTCGATCAGGCCCTTGTTGTATTTCTTGAGGCCGAGCGCCTTGATGTAGGCGTCCTTTACATCCTCTTCTGTCCGGACTTTCGACAGGCTGGCAACCAAGCTCATTCTTCTGTCGTCCTTGCATCCGTTATATGAGGGCTACCAAATTGCAGGTAGCAAAGACACGAATTCGCGTACATCCTGAGCTTTCGCTAATCCCGCAGCTTGAGTTCCTGCAGGATGGTGGTCGCGATTTCCTCGATCGACTTGCTCGACGAGTCGAGCCAGCGGATGCCTTCGCGGCGCATCATCTTTTCCGCTTCGGCGACTTCGAAGCGGCAGTTGGGCAGCGAGGCGTACTTGCTGCCGGCGCGGCGCTCCTCGCGGATCTGCGCGAGGCGTTCGGGCTGGATGGTCAGGCCGAACAGCTTGGCGCGGTGTTTTTCGAGGGTTCCCGGCAGTCGACCGCGATCGAAGTCCTCCGGGATGAGCGGGAAATTGGCGGCCTTGAGGCCGAACTGCATGGCCAGGTAGAGCGAGGTCGGCGTCTTGCCGCAGCGCGACACGGCGACCAGGATCACGTCGGCTTCCTCGAGGTCGCGGTCGGTGATGCCGTCGTCGTGGGCCAGCGTGTAGTTGATCGACTCGATGCGCTTCTTGTAGTCGGAACTGTTGGCGCCGCCGTGCGAGCGGCCGACGGTGTGGCTGGAGCGCACCCCGAGCTCGGCCTCGAGCGGGGCGAGGAAGCTCTCGAAATAGGAGAGGCTGAAGGCGTCGGCCTGATGGACGATGTCCGAGAGTTCCGGATTGACCAGCGTCGTGAACACGATGGACCGCATGCCATCGGCCTCGCCCTGCGCATTGATGCGGGCGACCGCGTCCTGCGCCTTGTCCACGGTGTCGAGGAAGGGGATGCGGATCTGCTTGAATTCGACATCCTCGAACTGGGTCATCAAGCTGTGCCCGAGGGCTTCGGCAGTGAGGCCGGTGCCGTCGGAGACGAAGAAGACGGTGCGTTTGAGCGGAACGGGCATGAGGCGCGATTCTACCCGCTGTTGCGCAGTCCGGAAGCGATACCGTTGATGGCGAGGTGAATGCCGCGCGCGACGCGCTCGTCGGTATCGCCGGCGCGGTGGCGCTTGAGCAGCTCGACCTGCAGGTGGTTGAGCGGGTCCATGTAGGGCGAGCGCAGCTGCAGCGAGCGCCTGAGCAGCGGGTTGTCGGCGAGGAAATCGTCCTGCTCGAGGATGGCCAGGAGGTGGCGGCGGGTCAGTTCCCATTCACCGCGGATGCGCGCGAAGATGGCGGCGCGCAGGTCGGCGTCGGTGACCAGTTCGGCGTAGCGCGAGGCGATGGCGAGGTCGGTCTTGGCCAGCACCATGTCCATGTTCGAGAGCAGGGTGGCGAAGAATGGCCAGGCGCGCAGCATGCGGCGCAGCGTGGCGAGGCCGTCCGGGTTCGCCGCCAGGTAGCCGTCGACGGCGCTGCCGAAGCCGTACCAGCCAGGCAGCATCAGCCGACACTGGGCCCAGCTGAAGACCCAGGGGATGGCGCGGAGGTCCTCGATGCGGTCGGATGCCTTGCGCGATGCGGGCCGGCTGCCGATGTTGAGCGAGGCGATCTCGGAGACGACCGTCGATTGCCGGAAGTAGGTCGTGAAGCCCGGGGTTTCGTAGACCAGGCCGCGGTAGGCGGCGAAGGCGCGGCCCGAGAGGTCGTCCATGATGGCGTGGAACTGCGCGGCCGGCTCGACGCGGTTCTCGTGGTCGGTCAGGCTGGCCTCGAGCGTCGCGGCGAGCAGGACCTCGAGGTTGCGCCGCCCGGTGTCGGGATTGCCGTACTTGGTCGAGATGACCTCGCCCTGTTCGGTCAGGCGTATCTGTCCGGAAACGGCACCGGCCGGCTGGGCGAGGATGGCATGGTAGGACGGGCCGCCGCCGCGGCCGACCGAGCCGCCACGCCCGTGGAACAGGCGCAGGCGGATGCCGTGGCGGGCGAAGACGCGGGTCAGCTCGACTTCGGCCTTGTACAGCTCCCAGCCCGAGGTCAGGAAGCCGCCATCCTTGTTGCTGTCGGAATAGCCGAGCATGACTTCCTGCTCGTCGCCGCGCCCGGCCAGCAGTGCCCGATAGCCGGGCAGCGCGAAGAGGGCGTCCATGGTCGCCGCGCTCTTCTGCAGGTCCTCGATGGTCTCGAACAGCGGGATGACGTTGACCTCGAGGCGCGGCGTCTCGCCGGGCAGCAGCAGCCCGGATTCCTTGAGCAGCAGGGCCAGTTCGAGCAGGTCGGAGACGCCGTCGGTCTTCGAGATGATGCAGTTGGGCAGCGCGGCGGCACCGTACTTGCCGCGCAGTTCGCGGGCCGCGAAGAAGATGTCGAGTTCGCCGCGGGTTTCCTCCGAATACGGGAGGTAGGGCGAATACAACGGGCGCGGCGTGGCGATTTCCGCGGTCAACAGCGAAATCCGCTCGTTTTCGGGGAGCGCCTCGTAGTCGGCGCAGCGGCCGGCGAGGCGAAGCAGTTCGGCAACGCTGCGCGCGTGCACGTCCGAGTTCTGGCGCAGGTCGATCGGTGCCAGATGGAAACCGAATACCTGCACGGCGCGCAGCAGGCGGCGCAGGCGGCCGCCGGCCAGCGCGGCACTGCCGTTCTGCTTGAGCGACTGGGCGAGCACCTTGAGGTCGGCGCGCAGGAGGTCGGGTGTCGGGTAGGGCTCGGCGTGGCCGATCTCGTGGCGCAGCGGCTCGACGTCGTCGAGGGCGCGGGCGGTCGCGGCGAGGCGGGCATAGATGCCGGACAGCGCACGCCGGTAGGGTTCGTCGGCGCGTTGCGGGGAATGGTCGGTCGAGTGTGCGGCAAGGGCCAGCAGTTCGGGGGAAACCTTGACCAGCAGGTCGGAGAGCGGCAGTTCGCCGCCCAGTTCATGGACCTCGGCGAGGTAGTGCTCGAGTGCGGCGGCCGATTGCAGGCGCAATGCCTCGCGCAGGATCTCGGCGGTGACGAAGGGGTTGCCGTCGCGGTCGCCGCCGATCCAGCTGCCGACGCGGAAAAAGGGCGGCAATGCCCAGGTGCGCCCGGGATAGCGCTTCTGCAACTGCTGCGTGGCCTGGATGTAGAGGCGCGGCAGCTCGGTGAAGAAGGTCTCGCGGAAGTAGGAGATGCCGTTCTTGACCTCGTCGATCACCTTGAGGCGTACCGGTCGCAGCATGCGCGACTGCCACAGGGTGAGGACGGCATTGGCCAGCGCGATGTCGTTGTCGGCCTGCTCCTCGGGGGTCAGCTGCTGCCGCTCGCGGGCGTCGAGCAGGGCGGCGACGTCGCGATGGTTGCGGATCAGGCTCTGGCGCTGGACTTCGGTCGGATGCGCGGTGAGCACCGGCGCAACGAGCGCGTGGGCGAAGAAGTCGGCGATCGCCTCTGGCGAGACGGCTGCGGTCGACAGCGCATCGAGGGCAAAAACCAGGCTGCCCTCGCGCGGCGGCGAGTTCGCCAGGTCATGGGCGCGCCGGCGGCGGATGTGGTGCTCGTCCTCGGCGATGTTGGCGAGCTGGAGGAAGTAGCTGAAGGCGCGAACGACCGCCTGGGTCGTGTCGCGCGGCAGCGGGTCGAGCAGGGCGGCCAGTTCGGCGCGGGCGGCGGGGTCGCCGTCGCGCGCGAAGCGTACCGCGGTCTGGCGGACACGCTCGACGACACCGAAGACGTCTTCGCCCTCCTGCTCGCGCACCGTGTCGCCGAGGATGCGGCCGAGCAGGCGGACGTCGTCGCGCAGGGGTTCGTCCTTGTCGAGCCCGCCTGTCGCCATCAGTGCTTCCTGACCAGCAGCACCGAGGCGTCGGCCATCTTGGCGAGTTGCTCGGCAACCGAACCGAGGATCAGCGTCGCCAGGCCGCGGTGGCCGTGACGCCCAATGACGATCAGGTCGACACCGAGTTCCTTCGCCTTCTCGGCCAGCGTTTCCGAGACGCGCCGCTGGCGGGCTTCGAGCAGCACGGTCTCGGCGTCGATGCCGGCGGCGCTTTGCAGAGCGTCGTCGAGCAACTTGCGGCCGGCCTCGGCGATGGCGGCGATGGCGTGGTCGACGTTGAGCGTGGTCGAGAAGGTGCGGCCATGCATGTTGAGCAGGGTTTCGTCGGCGACGTGGGTGATGTAGAGCTTCGCGCCGCTGGTGCGGGCAATATGCAGTGCTTCGGTCAGGGCGCAGCGCGAGGTTTCGCTGTCGTCGAAGGCGACGAGGATCTTCTTGTACATGGCTGTTCTTCCTTAAAAGGTCGGTGTAGGCGGGCGAAACTTAACAAAAGGCGGCGGATTCGCCAGTTAGGGAAATCCTCAACAAGGCTCCGGCGGCCGGCTGCAGGCTTCGAGCAGGTAGGCCACCGAGCGGTAGGCTAGGCCGGATTCGGCGGTCAGGCCGATCTCGCAGGTACGATTGGTGGAAACGCCGCAGGCACAGCCGGCGGGCAGTTCGCTGTGGATGTGACGCAGCGCGTGCCGGTTCAGTTCCGGCACCACGAAGCCGCGGTCTCCGGCGAAGCCGCAACAGGTGACGCCAGCGGGCTCGATAACCTGCTCGGCACAGGCAGCGAGCAGGGCGCGCAGCTTGGTTTCGGCGCCGTTCTTGCGGACGCTGCAGTTGATGTGCAGGGCCACCGGGGCCGGCTGGCGGGTGATCATCAGGCGCGGCAGCAGGGCGTCGTGGGCGAACTCGTGGAAATCGAGAACGGTGAGGCGGCCGGCGAGGTGCTTCTGCATGCGGGCCGTGCACGTGCTGGCATCCATGACCACCGGCAGGCGGCCGTTGTCCGATGCCTTCAGCAGGGCGGCCTCGAGGGCGTTGGCCATGTCCTCGGCCTCTTCCAGCATGCCCTTGCTCGCCAGCATCTGGCCGCAGCACAGATGCTCGATCCCATCGGGCAACACCGGCGCGTAGCCGGCGCGTTCCAGCAGCGTGACGATGACATCGCCCTGTTGCGGTTCACCGGTGCCTGCCGGCCCGAAGATGCGGGCGCCGCAAGTCGGGAAATAGACGACCGGATCGCCTTGTGTCGAGCGGCTCGCGGGCGCTCGGCCGGGGTAGGGCATGTTCTTCTTCCAGGCGCCGCCGGAAACGCGGGCCATGAAGTTGTCACCGAGCACGCCGGAGACCGCATGGCCGAGCTTGAGCCCAAGGCGAGAGGAACCGGCGAGGGTGGCGAAATTGCGGCCGGTCCACGCGTTGACCGCACGGCTGGTGCTGCCGAGCCGGCGCCCGCGCAGGCGGCGGGTGAGGTCGCCGGTGTCGATGCCGACCGGGCAGGCTGTGGAGCACAGGCCGCAGCCGGCACAGGTGTCGAGACCCATGTAGGTGTAGTCCGCGGCCAACTGCCCGGCGTGCTCGCCGGCAGCGGCGCGGCGCGCCAGTTCGCGCACGCTGGTGATGCGCTGGCGCGGCGACAGGGTCAGGCGATGCGACGGGCACAACGGCTCGCAGAAGCCGCATTCGATGCAGCGGTCGACGATGTCCTCGGCGGCCGGCATCGGCTTGAGGTTCTCGAGGTGGGCGTGCGGATTGTCGTTGAGGATGACGCCGGGGTTGAGCAGTCCGTCCGGGTCGAATAGCACCTTGATGCGGCGCATAAGGGCAGTCGCCTCGGCGCCCCATTCCAGTTCGACGAAGGGCGCCATGTTGCGGCCGGTGCCGTGCTCGGCCTTCAGCGAGCCATCGTATTTCCTGACGACCATCTCGCACAGTTCGTCCATGAAGCGGGCGTAGCGGTCGATTTCGGCGGCATCGCCGAAATCCTGCGTGATGACGAAGTGCAGGTTGCCCTCGAGCGCGTGGCCGAAGATGATGCCCTCGTGGTAGCCGTGGTGGCGCATGAGCGCCTGCAGGTCGAGCGTCGCGTCGGCCAGCGACTCGATCGGGAAGGCGACGTCCTCGATCAGTACCGTCGTGCCGGTGCGGCGCATGGCGCCGACGGCCGGGAAGGTGCCCTTGCGCACCTTCCAGTACATGTCGCAGGTGGCCGGGTCGGTCGAGAAGTTGACCGGTTCGACGGTGGCGATGCCAGCGAGCGCGGCGTGCACGGCGGAAATCTTGTCCTGCAGGGCGTCGACCGCGGCAGCGCGAACTTCGATCAACAGCGCCGCGGCGTCCTCGCCGAGTTCGCGGATCACTGCTGGCAGGCCCGGCTTGTTCTCGACCGAATGCAGGGCCGGGCGATCCAGCAGTTCCACTGCCGAGACGGGCTGGGGCTTGAGGCGGATCACTGCCTCGCAGGCGGTGCGGATGTCGGGAAAGAAGACCAGCGCGCTCGCCTTGCACGGATCCTCGACGACGGTCCGGTAGGTGATCCGCGTCATGAAGCCGAGCGTGCCCTCGGAGCCGATCATCAGATGGGCGAGGATGTCGAACGGATCCTCGAAATCGACCAGCGCGTTGAGGCTGTAGCCGGTCGTGTTCTTGATCTTGAACTTCTGCCGGATGCGGGCGGCGAGCTGGGCGTCGTCGCGGACGTCGCGACCGAGCCGTTCCAGCTCGCCGAGCAGGACGGCGTGCGAGCGGGCGAAGGCATCGCGGCTCAGCGCGTCCTCGGTATCGAGCACGGTGCCGTCGGCGAGCATGACGCGCAGGCCGGCCAGCGTGCGGTAGCTGTTCTGCGCCGTGCCGCAGCACATGCCGGAAGCGTTGTTGGCGGCGATGCCGCCGATCTTGGCTGCGCCGATCGAGGCCGGGTCGGGGCCGATCTTGCGCCCGAAGGGGGCCAGCCGGCGGTTGACTTCGCCGCCGACGATGCCCGGGCCGAGGCGGACGGTAGCCGCATCGGGGCCGATCTCGCAGGTGGCGAAACCCTCGCCGATCAGTGCCAGCACGCCGTCACTGATCGCCTGTCCGGAGAGGCTGGTGCCGGCGGCGCGAAAAGTGACCGGCGTCGCATGGCGGCGGGCACTGTCCAGAACGGCACGGGCTTCGTCCTCGTTCTCGATGACGGCGATGACTTGCGGGACCAGCCGATAGAAGCTGGCATCGGTACCGTAGGCGAGGCGGCGCAGGTCGTCGGTGATGACCTGCCCCGGTGGTAGCGCTTCGCCCAGCGCAGAGACGACCGGGCTCACTGGCGCTCCTTCACGAGGTCGCGAAGACGTTTGGGGGCCGGCTTGAGCGGTACGCGCACCGAGGTCCAGCCGCCCTGGCGCGACGGTGTCAACCCGTTGAAGCGGCTGCCCAGCCAGGTGGCCAGCCGATAGAGCCGGGGCGAGCGATAGACCGCCGCCCAGGCACGCCAGATGGCGCTGATCGTCGCGTTGTAGCCGGCGCCTTGGCCGCGCATTGCCGGATTGGCACGGGGAGCGCTGAACGATTCCTCGCGCAGGCGCATCAGCAGGTCCGGGATCGGGATCTTCACCGGGCAGACCTCGCCGCAGGCACCGCACAGCGAGGAGGCGGTCGGCAGCGTGGCGGTCGCCTCGAGCCCGAGCATGTGCGGCGACACGATCTTGCCGATCGGGCCAGGGTAGGTGGTGCCGTAGGCGTGGCCGCCGATGCGGGCGTAGACCGGGCAGTGGTTCATGCAGGCGCCGCAGCGGATGCACTGCAGGGTCTTGCGCAACTGGTCGTCGGCATAGGCCTGGGTGCGGCCGTTGTCGAGCAGGACAAGATGGACCTCGGTCGGGCCGTCCTTCTCGACCGGCTTCCTCGGCCCGGAAATCATGTTGAAGTAGGTCGAGATATTCTGGCCAGTGGCCGAACGGGTCAGCAGCGAGTAGAGCGGCGGCACGTGCTCGAGCTTCTCGACGATCTTCTCGATGCCGGTGACGGCGATATGCACCGGCGGCACGGTGGTGCTCATGCGCCCGTTGCCCTCGTTCTCGACCAGGCACAACGTACCGGTCTCGGCGATCGCGAAGTTGACCCCGGACAGGCCGATGTCGGCTTCGCGAAATTTCTCGCGCAGGACCTGGCGGCCGATCTGGATCAGTTCATCGACATTGTCGGTGTAGGCGACGCCCGGGACCTTCTCGGCGAACAGGCGGGCGATTTCCTCCTTGGTCTTGTGGATCGCCGGCATGATGATGTGCGACGGTTTCTCGCCGGCCAGCTGGACGATGTATTCGCCCATGTCGGATTCCAGTGCGCCGATGCCGGCCGCTTCGGCGGCGTGGTTCAGCTCGATCTCCTCGCTGACCATCGACTTGCCCTTGACCATCAGCTTCGCCGCGTGGGCCTTGCAGATGCCGAGGATGATGGCGTTGGCCTCGTCCGGCGTTTCCGCCCAATGCACTTTGATGCCGTTGCGGGTCAGGTTGATTTCGAGGCGTTCGAGCAGTTCGGGCAGCTTGGCGAGGTTGTACTGGCGGATGCGCTCGCCGAGCGTGCGCAGGCTTTCCAACTCTTCCACATCGGGGAACTGGGCGGCGCGCTTGGCGGTGAGGAAATCCATGGCGCCGCGGAAGCTCTTGCGCAGGAAGGGATTTTCGACGACCGCCTTGGAGCGGGCGCGGAAGCCTTCGGAGGGCATGAAATTCAGGGTTTGCGGTGCGTTCATCGTCATTCCTCGCCGATCATCAGGACGACCAGTTCCTTCGGGCCGTGCGCGCCGTAGGCCAGCGTCTGCTGGATGTCGGCGGTCTTCGATGGCCCGGATATCAGAAGGGCATTGGTCGGCAGGCCTTCTGCCCAGCCCTCGGCCTGCTGGGCCTCGAAGAAGGTGTTGTAGATGCGCCCGGCATCGAGCAGCACGATATGCACCGGCGGCACCAGCGACATCAGGCGCGGCTCGTCGGCATCGGGCCAGAGGATCAGCGTTCCCGTCTCGGCGATCGCCGCGCGGGCGACGGTGAAGGCAGCCGGGGTATCGGTGAATAGCTCGGCCTTCCATTCCTCGACCGGGCGGTCATAGCCGGGGCAGGCGATGCCGAGTTCGACCAGGCCCTCGCGGGCGCGCAGGCCGTGTGGCGTCCCGGGCGCGACCAGCAGGCTGGCAATGGCCTTGGCGCTGAGTACCTCGTAGAGCTTCTGCAGCCAGCCGCCACGCGGCACGGCGTAAACCTCGGCATGGGCGAGTTCGATGAAATGGCGGAAGCGGGCGGCCTTCTCGGCGCCGGTCTCGACGCTGCGGTGAGTGACGTACCAGCCGGCGACGTCGGGCTGGTCGCCCGCGGTCGCTGGCGCAGCGGCCCGCAGTTTGGCAAGGATGCGGTCGCGGGCGTTCATCGGGCGGACTCCTTGGTCGTGCGGCGCAGCAGGAAAGTGGCGATGTGCTCGCCCGGCAGGGAGGGGATGGCACGACCTTCCTGGCGGTCCTTCCAGGCAGCGTGGCCGAGAATGTTCATCAGGCAGCCGCAGTCGGCGCTGACCACGCGCTCGGCGCCGGTCGCCTTGAGCGCCGCGACCTTGTCCTCGACCATGGCCCCGGAAATCTCGGGTTGCTTGACCGAGAAGGTGCCGCCGAAACCGCAGCACTCCGATTCATGATCCTGTTGCGCCACGTTGACCTGCGCCAGGTCGTCGAGCAGCTTGCGCCCGGTGAGATAGACGCCCATTTCGCGACGCGCCGAGCAGGAGGTGTGCAGGACGACCGTGCAGGCGCTGCCGGCATCCTGCGGCTTGAAGTTGAGCACCTCGACGAGGAACTGGGTCAATTCGTAGATGCGGCCCGACAGTTCCTCGGCAAGGACCAGGCGCGCCGGATCGCCGGCGAAGAGGGTCGGGTAGTGATGCTTCATCATGCCGGCACAGGAGCCGGACGGCACGACGACCGGCCAGTCGTTGGGGAAGAGGGTCAGCTGGTGGGCCGCCACCTTGCGCGCCTCGTCGGGAAAACCGCTGGTGTAGGCGGGTTGACCACAACAAGTCTGTTCCTCGGGGAAATGCACGCGGATGCCCTGGCGTTCCAGCAGGGTGATGGCATCGAGTCCGGCGCCGGGGAAGAACTGGTCGACCACGCAGGTGGCGAAGAAATAAACATCGGTCGGCCGTTGCCGTCCCGGGGGTGCGTCGCTCATTCGTCCTCCGTTCGCGCCGTGCGCGGTAAAATGGTAAGACCAAATACTGCTGGAACAGAAATGTACGTTAATACCGATACTTGGTCAATCACATTAGGGAAATCCTGACCCTTGCGCATTCGTCGCACGCTGTTTAGAATTGTCCGGTCTTACCAATCAATGTGGTATTACCAATGCCGGCCAAAGTCCAGGTTCCCAAGATTTCCGATGCCATCGCGACCTCGCTCGAGCGGCGTATCCTCGAGGGTTCGTTGAAGCCGGGTGACCGCCTGCCGCCCGAGCGCGAGCTGGCGGTCGAACTCGGGGTGTCGCGGCCGAGCCTGCGCGAAGCGATCCAGAAGCTGGCCTCGAAGGGCATGGTGCACAGCCGCCAGGGCGGCGGCACCTACGTAACCGCGGCGCTCGAGTCGACTTTCTTCGACCCGTGGCAGGACATGATGGGCAGCTACCCGAACCTGCGCGAGGACATGCTCGAATTCCGCCGCATGCTCGAGGGGCAGGCCGCCGAATGGGCCGCCGAGCGCGCCACCGATGCCGACCTGCTGCGCCTCGACCAGGCCTTCGCCGTGCTGGCGGCCGCCTTCGAGACCGACGACACCGAGCGGCGCTCGGCTGCCGACATCGCCTTCCACCAGGCGATCGGCGATGCCGCGCACAACGTCCTCATCGGCCATCTTTCGGCTGCACTGCTGCGCCTGATGCACGACAACATCCGCCTCAACCTGGGCGAACTGAAGAGTGTCCCGGCTGCCAGCCGCCTGCTGATGACCCAGCATGCCGCGATCCACGCCGCCGTCCGCGAGCGCAAGCCGCAGGCCGCGCGCGCCGCGGCCGAGACGCACATCGACTTCGTGCGCGAGACGCTGGCCCAGACGCTGCGTTCCGTCGCCCGCCGCGAGACGGCCGAGCGCCGGCTGAGCACCGATTTTTCAACTTCGTAACGATCATGGCCGGGAGCCTGCTTACTCTGCCGCCGGCACGCGCAATCCTTGCGCCTGATATTTCGCCCGTCACGATTTTTCCGTCAATTTCCAATTTTTGAAATCCCCCTTGAAAGGACAGCACATGGAAGCCCTTGTCATCCCCTTCGAAAAGCTGCGCATGAACGACGTCGACAAGGTCGGCGGCAAGAACGCCTCGCTCGGCGAAATGATTTCCCAACTCGCCGATACCGGCGTGCGCGTGCCCGGCGGCTTCGCGACGACCGCCCACGCCTACCGCATCTTCCTGGCCCAGTCGGGGCTCGACCAGAAGATCAACGCCACGCTCGACGCGCTCGATGTCGATGACGTCAACGCCCTGGTCAGGACGGGCGCCGAGATCCGCCAGTGGATTCTCGACACTCCTTTCCCGATGGAGCTCACCATCGCGATCACCGAGCAGTACCAGCGCCTGGTCGCCGAGTCAAATGCCGACATGTCCTTCGCCGTGCGCTCTTCGGCCACTGCCGAGGACCTGCCAGATGCCTCCTTCGCCGGCCAGCAGGAAACCTTCCTGAACATCGTCGGCCTCGAAAACATCATGCACGCGATCAAGGAAGTCTTCGCGTCGCTGTACAACGACCGCGCCATCTCCTACCGCGTGCACAAGGGCTTCGTCCACGCCGACGTGGCGCTGTCGGCCGGCATCCAGCGCATGGTCCGCTCCGACAAGGGCGCCGCCGGCGTGATGTTCACGCTAGACACCGAATCCGGTTTCCGCGATGCGGTGTTCGTCACCTCCAGCTACGGCCTCGGCGAAACCGTCGTCCAGGGAGCCGTCAATCCGGACGAGTTCTACGTGCACAAGCCGATGCTCGACGCCGGCAAGAAGGCGGTCGTGCGCCGCAATCTCGGCTCCAAGATGATCAAGATGGTGTTCGCCGCCGAAAAGGTCGCCGGCAAGTCCACGATCACCGAAGATGTGCCGGAAGCCCAGCGTCACCAGTTTTCGATCAACGACGAAGAAGTCATGGAACTGGCCCGCTACGCCCAGATCATCGAGAAGCACTACGAGCGCCCGATGGACATCGAGTGGGGCAAGGACGGCGTCGATGGCAAGCTCTACATCCTCCAGGCCCGCCCGGAAACCGTCCAGTCGCAGGCGCATGCCGGCAAGCAGGAGAAGTTCAAGCTGAAGAGCTTCTCCAAGGTGCTCGCCTCGGGCCGTGCCATCGGCCAGAAGATCGGCGTCGGCCCGGTCCGCGTCGTGCATGACCCCAAGGAAATGGACCAGGTCAAGCCGGGCGACGTCCTCGTCGCCGACATGACCGACCCGAACTGGGAGCCGGTCATGAAGCGCGCGTCCGCCATCGTCACCAACCGGGGCGGCCGTACCTGCCACGCGGCGATCATCGCCCGCGAGCTGGGCATCCCCGCCATCGTCGGCTGCGGCGACGCGACCGAGACGCTCAACGAGGGCGACATCGTCACCGTGTCCTGCACCGAAGGCGACACCGGCCACGTCTACCGCGGCAAGCTCGATTTCGAGGTCACCACGCGCGACATCTCGGCCATGCCCGACGTCCCGGTCAAGGTCATGATGAACGTCGGCAACCCGGAACTGGCCTTCGAGTTCGCCCAGCTGCCGAATGCCGGCGTCGGCCTCGCCCGCGTCGAGTTCATCATCAACAACGTGATCGGCATCCACCCCAAGGCCATCCTCGACGTCGAGCGGCTGCCGTCCTCCAAGCGCGAGGAAATCAAGCGCCGCGCCCGCGGCTACGCCAGCCCGAAGGAATTCTTCGTCGAGAAGCTGGTCGAGGGCGTCGCCACCATCGCCGCGGCCTTCTGGCCCAACCCGGTGATCGTCCGCCTCTCCGACTTCAAGTCCAACGAATACCGCAAGTTGCTCGGCGGCGAGCTGTACGAACCCGAGGAAGAGAACCCGATGCTCGGCTTCCGCGGTGCCTCGCGCTACATCGCCAAGACCTTCGAGGATTGCTTCGAGATGGAATGCCGCGCGATGAAGAAGGTGCGCGAGGAAATGGGCCTCACCAACGTCCAGCTCATGGTGCCTTTCGTGCGCACCGTCGGCGAAGGCCAGGCGGTGGTCGACCTGCTGGCCGGGCACGGCCTCAAGCAGGGCGAGCATGACCTCAAGCTGATCATGATGTGCGAAATCCCGTCCAACGCGCTGCTGGCCGACGACTTCCTCAAGATCTTCGACGGCTTCTCGATCGGCTCCAACGACCTGACCCAGCTCACCCTCGGCCTCGACCGTGACTCCGGCCTTGTTGCCAGCCTCTTCGACGAACGCGATCCGGCGGTCAAGATGCTGCTGGCCATGGCCATCGCCGCCGCCAACAAGGCCGGCAAGTACATCGGCATCTGCGGCCAGGGCCCGTCCGACCACCCGGATCTGGCCGAATGGCTGATGGATCAGGGCATCGACAGCATCTCGCTGAATCCGGATACGGTGGTCGATACCTGGACGCGCCTCGCCAGTCACAAAAGGGGCTGATTGGCGCGGTCGACCCTCAAAATCGGCCAAAAATCAAAGAAGGCCGGGAGCGATCCCGGCCTTCTTGTTTGGCTTTGCGGCGATGAGTGTCGGTTTGCTGGAATCCGCAACCGACCAGGATCGATTGCTCAACCGTTTTCTTCCGGGGGCATTCGAACGGCTGCTCCGTTCTGAAACCTGCCGGATACCGAGACGATAAATCCGGTCATTTCAGGTCATAGATCCAGATCGCTGAGCCCCGGGTGATCGTCAGGACGTCGGCCGAGTGACCAGAAGAACTTGCGCTCGGACACCTTGATGGGCAAGTCGTTGATGCTGGCAAACCGGCGTTGCATGAAACCTTGCGCGTTGAACTCCCAGTTTTCATTGCCGTAGGAGCGAAACCATTGCCCGGAGTCGTCGTGCCATTCATAGGCGAAACGAACGGCAATCCGGCTGTCCTTGAACGCCCAGAGTTCCTTGATCAAGCGGTAGTCCAGTTCCTTTGCCCACTTGCGTTGCAAGAACCGACGGACTTCCTCGCGACCCGCCGGAAACTCCGCACGGTTGCGCCAGCGGGTATCGGGGGTATAGACCAACACCACGCGATCGGGATCACGCGTATTCCAGGCATCTTCCGCCATGCGGACTTTCTGGCGCGCTGTTTCATCTGTGAAGGGCGGAACGGGGGGCTTGGCTTCCATGGATTACCTCGTGCTCTGGTTTTAAAGATGGTTGGGGTTGGGCAAAGGACATGCGGGTCACGAGGATGCTGCCATTCCTACGCGAAACTCTCGTACTGGATGCGTTCCGCGCTGATGCCGCGTGCGCGGGCTGCCGCCTTGGCTGCCTCGATCAATCGTTCCGGGCCGCAAACATAGAACACGGCATCAGTTGCGGCCGTGCGCAGGATCGACGCCAGGTCAATGCGGCGACCACCGGCGGCGCGCGTGAAATACAAGTGCAGTTGCTCGGGAAACTCGATGGCCAGCCGATCGCGATACGCCATTTCGGCGGGGGTCCGACCACTGTAATGAAGTTCAAAAGGCGCGCCGCGGGCCTTGAGTGCCTGCGCCATGGCCTTGACAGGAGTAATGCCGATTCCGCCCGCGATCAATACGGCCGGCCGAGCATCCTCATGAAGCTGAAACTGGTTGCTCGGGGCATCCAGAGCCAGCCGGGTACCGATATGCCAATGGTCGTGGATCGCGGCAGATCCACCACGGCCGTACTCCTCGCGCAGCACGGCAATTTCGTACATGTCGCGCCGTTCCGGATGGGTGGCCAGCGAATACTGGCGGCTGACGACCGCGCCGCTCGGTAACCGTACCGGGACAACGAGGTGCGCGCCGGCGGTAACCTGCGGCAAATCGCTCCAGTCGGGCGCACGCAGCTCGTAGGCCCGAACGCGCGGCGTCATTTGCCGGATACCGGTGACGACCAGCTTGAGCGGACCGCTGCCGGTTTCAGCATCGACAGGGCGCACGGATTCCCGTGTCGAGGATTCCGCCTGCCAATGGCTGAAGAGGTCTTTCACTTGCGCCTCGGTAAAGCGCTGGGTGATGTGCTTCGGGCAATTCCAGTCGAAAGCTTCCAGCGTGATGACGACCCCGCGCTCGACCGGGGCCCGGTAACTGGGCGATTCAAGCCGGGCTATCAGGGCGGGTTCAGTCTCTTCATCGATGAGCCGGGCCCGCCCCCAGATCTTGAGTCGGCGCTGGCCGGGGTAGTCCATCAGGAACAGGCTGACCCGGTCATCCCCGTCCAGATTGCCCACCGAAATGTACTGGCGATTGCCCGAGAAATCGGCGTAGCCGATCGTCTGCGGATCCAGCACCTTCAGGAACCCGGCGGGCCCGCCACGATGCTGGACATAGGGCCACCCGCTTTCACCGACAGTCCCTTGATAGAAACTATCGCGTTCCCCGATAAACTCGATCTCGTACGGGCCGAGTTCTGCCGGCTCTGTGTCACCTAGCTCGATCGAGCGATAGGCGCTGCGGCTGCCCATCCTGGCCTGGGCTGCCTGGACTTTCGGGGTGAATGCGATCTTGGCGAAGGCTCGAGCCATTCTATGTCTCCTGGCGGCCGGGAGTGTCCTCCCGGCCGTGTAGTGTCGTTCAAGCGACGAGCTTCAATTCGACTTTCGGGAAGTCGATGTCGATGCGGCCGGCCTTGCCCAACAGATTGGTCAGGATGTTCATGCCGACGTGCGTGATGACTTCGACGATGTCGGATTCGGAGTACCCGGCCTCGCGCATTTCCAGCAGCTCCGCTGTAGTCACTTCACCCATGTGGGCGACCAGAGAACGGGCAAACCGTACGGCGACAGCGGCCTTCGCCTCACGACTGCTGCCGGACCGGTTGGCTTCGATCTCGGCACTGTCCAAGCCTGCCTTGCGGCCGATTGCCGTATGGGCAGAGAGGCAATATTCGCAACTGTTCTGCTGCGCCAGTGCAAGGGCGATGCGCTCGCGGGTTTGGGGGTCGAGCGATCCCTCTCCGGCAATGCCGTGCAAGCCCAGAAAGGCCTTGAGCGCAGCCGGCGAGTTGGCAAATGCCTTGAGGAAATTGGGAACCATGCCCAGTTGTGCCTGGATGGCGTCAAACAGGGCTTTCTGTTCCGGGGTAGCTGTTTCGGCAGTGACGAGGTTGATGCGTGCCATGGTGTTGCCTCCTGTTGGGTGGTGAAGGTGTCGTCGTTCATTCGACGCTTGTCACTTTGCCGAATTGCCAGAAGTAAAAGAATAGCCATAAAATGAAATCAACTATTCCATTGAACGGAACAATCATGGACCGATTTCATTTGATGAGCGTGTTTGTCGCTGTCGCGGAGGAGGGAGGGTTTGCCGCCGCGGCAAGGCGGCTGCGCATGTCGCCGCCGGCCGTGACGCGTGCCGTGGCATACCTTGAAGGGCACTTGGGCGTGCGACTGCTGACGCGAACCACGCGATCGGTGCGCCTCACCGACGCCGGGACGCGTTACTTCGAGGATGCGCGGCGCATCCTGCACGAGGCGGACGAGGCCGATGAGGCGGCCGCCGGAATCAACGCCGCGCCGCGCGGACATCTGGCGGTTACCGCCCCGGTGATGTTCGGCCGTATCTACGTGATGCCGATCGTTACGGCCTACCAGGAGGCCTACAGCGAAACGACGGTGTCGGCCCTGTTTGTCGATCGCGTAGTCAATCTCGCGGATGAAGGCTTTGACGTTGGCATCCGGATCGGAAACCTCCCCGATTCCTCGCTGCGAGCGATTCGTGTCGGCCAGGTTCGCCTCGTCGTATGCGGGTCGCCGCAATACCTGAAAAAGCATGGCAGTCCCAAGTCCCCGGACGACCTTGCCAACCATCGCATTATCGCCGCGTCATCCATATCCACCGGGGCCGAATGGTCCTTTGCCAAGAAAAGGGAAAAACTTGCCGTCAGGCTCAACCCGCGCATTCTGGTGAATACGAATGACGGCGCACTCGAGGCCGCCAAACTTGGTTACGGGCTGACACGGCTGATTTCCTATCAGGCATCAAGCGAAATCAATGCAGGAACGATCAAGATCGTGCTGCCCGATTACGAGGGCGCGTCGTTACCGATCCACGTCATCTTTCGCGAAGGGCGTTATGGCTCTGCCAAGGTACGGAGCTTCGTGGACCTGGCGGTAGAAATGCTAAGGGCTGATGCAGCGCTTCAGTAATCTTCAAGATCCGCACAGTCGCCAGTTCCGAAACGGTGGCGTTCTCATCCAGCCACGAATCCGCAAGAATGTACTACTCTGAATCCAGTCGCGCGCTAGCGAAGATGTTGCGGGTCTGGGGCGGGCGGATAGGCGCATTCCGCCAAATGCCCTTGATTTGTGTTCCGCCCCATCGATTGCGTTGTTGTGTTCCGGGAGGGCTTCATCCATGTACGGCAACCTGATTTTCCGGCAGCTATTCGATGCGGCCTCGTCGACCTACACCTATCTGCTGGGCGATCCGGCGAGCCGCCAGGCGATCATCATTGACACCGTGTTCGAGCAGCATCTGCGCGACCGGGCGCTGATTGAGGAACTCGGACTGACGTTGATCGCTTCGCTCGATACGCATTGCCATGCCGACCACGTGACCGGAAGCTGGCTGATGCACCAGGCGACTGGCTGCGCGATCGGCATCTCCCGGCACTATGGCGCTCCTGTCCCGGAGGCCAACCTCCTGCTCGATCAAGGCGACCGCGTCAGTTTCGGTAATCGCTATCTCGAAGTCCGTGCTACGCCGGGGCATACCGACGGCTGCCTGACTTTCGTCGCCGACGACCACAGCCTGGCCTTCACCGGCGACTGCCTGCTGATCCGGGCCGCCGGCCGCTGCGATTTCCAGCAGGGCAATGCCAGCCGGCTGTTCCGCTCGATCACCGGGCAGATATTCAGCCTGCCCGACGATTGCCTGATCTACCCCGCCCACGACTACAGTGGCCGCACCGCCACCTCGGTCGGCGAGGAAAAGGCGCATAACCCGCGTATCGGCGGCCAGGCCGACGAACAGGATTTCATCGGCTACATGCAGAACATGAATCTGCCGCACCCCAAGCAGATCGCTATTGCCGTGCCCGCCAATCTGCGCTGTGGCAAGCCCGAGGATGGCAAGGTGCCGCACCCGGCCGAGTGGGGGCCGGTCAGGAAGAGCTATGCCGGACTGCTGGAGATCGACCCGGAGTGGGTGGCGCAGCACCTCGATACGCTCTGCATGCTCGATGTGCGCCAGCCTGAGGAAATCGACGGGCGGCTCGGGAAGATTCCCGGTGCCCGTGCGATCCCGCTTGGCGAACTCAAGGGGCGGGTCGACGAGGTCCCCCGCGACCGGCCGGTGGTCGCCGTCTGCCACTCGGGCATGCGTTCGGGGCAGGCTACCGTGATTCTGCGCGAGGCGGGGTTTGCCGAGGTGGCCAACCTGCACGGCGGCATGCTCCAGTGGCAGCAGATGGGGTTGCCGACGGAGCATCGCTAGCGCCAGCTTGCGCGTTTGCGCCGGAAGGTGCGCTGGCCGGTTCCAGACTCAGGCCGTGTAGGGGAGGCGGGAGGCGAGGAGGAAGAAGAGTGCCGCGGTCGCCGGATGCACCGCGATCGCCGCGCCGTACCAGGCGAACCGTTGCGTGGCGGGCCAGTTCAGAGCACGGGCGATGCCGCCGATGACGAGCACGCCGCCCCCGACGCCCAGCGCGAACGAGAGGCCCCAGCCCCACGCTGTGGCTCGCTCCAGCGTGCTGCCGGGGTGTATGCGATGAATGGCGACGGCATAGGCGAGGGCGCCGGCGCGATACGCGGCGTAGGTAATGAGTCCGGCGCCGATAGTCGGCAGGAGCACTGTGGATGTCGGCGATGATATTCCCGGGGACCCAGCACCACGCTGGGCTTTGAACAGAAGCACAAAGGCAACCGGAAACAGCACGAAGCCGAGAAGGCCTATAAAGACGAACTGCGATAGCGCGCCCGCGACTGCAAGGATGGCGAGGCCAAGCGCAAGTTCGCGGTTTGTCTTCACAGGATATGCCTCCAGAGGGTCATGCCGACAGGTTTGCTCTCGCAATCCCGGTGGACCTGACCTTACCTGCCTGGCATCGTCGGTGCAACGTGGTTTCCTGCAGCTGGTGCTGCCGGCAGCATGGAACCCGGAACGAAATTCGCCAGGCTTGAGATTCTGATGGCTACCGGGCACACGCCCGCAGGCGGAGAGCTCTCGGATTCTTGTTCTTGGCGGGATGCCGGATGGCGTGGCGTATCAGCCATTTCACACCGGGTGAGGCCTCGGGCAGCCAGCGCTCACAAGTCGAAAATACTGTTTCTGGATGGTCCTTGGCGATGTCGCCGAGGTGATTGGCGACACTGCGGCGCACATAAAGGCACTCATCGTTCTTCAGCCGCTCAAGGATCGGCAACGTGAAGTCGGGATTCCTGACGAACGCTGGAATGCGCATTGCCCATGGCAAGCGGGGACGGGTGCCTTCCGAGCAAAGCCGCCGCACGTGCGGGTCAGGATCCGTCGTCCATTGCAGGAGGCGCGAGAGTGTTCGCTCTTGCTGCTGGATCAGGAATGGCCGGATCGAAAATTCGGAACTGAAGCGCTTGGTAATTTCATATTGCGCCAGCATCGAAACCTCGAACGGATCGTGTCCGCCGTTTTCCTTTGGATCAAGTCCGTAACCGGCAACGAAGCAAACATGCGGAAGGTAGAAAAACACCGCTAATCCAAGATCCTCCGTTTGGCTCAGGGGTGACGTGAGGGAACGCAGGAGTATGTCGATCGCTGCCGCGTAGTTGCCGGGCAGGCATTGACGAAGTGCGCCGGCCAGATGCTGCCCTCGTTCGAGTATGCCAAGCGGCTCGAGGCCATCCAGCGCAATGCGATGAAATCGCTCCCCATCAAAGCGCGGGTGGACGAGCGAGATGTTGTGTGCCAGGCAATCTACGGCTTCTGGTCCGAGCAGAAGCTTCAGAGGAACCCCCTTCTGTATGGATCTCGGCGCGACAGGAATGCGAGGCACGCCTGGAAAGGATTCGGCGGGTGTCATCCGTTGGGAAGGCGATTCAGCGACTGTTCTGCCCCTGGCTCAGGAAATCGACGGTCAGGTTCGCCAGTGACTTGACCCCTACACCGAGGACACGTTCGTCGATCCAGAACTGCGGCGAATGATTCGGGAACACTTTCTCCGCCGGCGTGCCCTCCGGGACGACACCAAGGAAGAAGAAAAAGCCCGGAACGACCTTCTGGTAGGCGGAGAAATCTTCCGAGACGGTTACCTTGGGGTTGAGGAAGACATTGGCGTCGCCCAGGGTGCGACGCAGCGACCGCGTTCCGAGTTCGGCAAGCGCTTCGTCGTTGCGGGTGACGTCGTAATTCGGGGTTATGCTGATCTCGGTGCTGGCTCCCGCGCTGCGGGCGATCGACTCGGCAGTCGTGACGAGGCGCCGCTGGATGTCCTGGCGCATGCCTTCGTCGAGTGCGCGGATCATGCCGACCAGCTCGACGCTTTCCGGGATGATGTTCGCGCGCTGGCCGCCGTGGATCATGCTGACGGAAATGACCGAGGGTTCCTGCAGGACATTGACCTGCCGGCTCTGGATGGTCTGGATCCCCATGACGATCTGCGAGGCGACGACCACGGGGTCAACGCCCAGCCATGGCAATGCTGCGTGCGTCTGGGCGCCGCGCACCACGATCCGGAAGGTGTCGCCGCTGGCCATGAACGGTCCCGGCCTGACACCGGCCTTGCCCAGCGGGGTGCGGCTGTTCAGGTGCAAGCCGAAGATGGCTGCCGGTACGGGCTCGCGCAGGGCGCCCTCCTTGATCATGAGCGCTGCACCGCCTTCCTCGCCGGGCGGCGGGCCCTCTTCGGCGGGCTGGAAAATGAACTTGACCGTTCCCGGCAGGTTTTCCCGGACGCGGCTCAGCACGTCGGCCACCCCCATCAGGATGGCCATGTGGCCGTCATGGCCGCAGACGTGCGCTACCCCGACATCTTGTTCCATCCATGTCGCGCGGACCTTGGACGCGAAGGGCAAGCCGCTTTGTTCGGTGACCGGCAGCGCATCCATGTCGGCGCGCAGGGCGACCACGGGCCCGGGCAGCGCACCACGCAACAGGGCGACGACACCGGTATGGGCGACGCCGGTGGTTACCTTGAGGCCGAGTGCACGCAAGTGTTCCGCCACCAGGGCGGAGGTCCGGAATTCACGATTGCCGAGTTCGGGATGCTGGTGGATCTGGCGCCGCCAGTCGATGACCCTGGCTTCCGTGGCGGCACTGAGCCGGGCGATTTCATCGGGCGACGGCGGCGCGGCGCGCGCCGGAATGGCGATGGCCAGTCCGGCGAGGATGCCAAGAGCGGCATGCATCCATACATTCACGGTGCGTCCTCTCATACGCGCAATTGCCGGGGGGTGCGGTGTTCGGCGCTCAGGGCATGACCTTGAGCAACTCCACCTCGAAGGTCAGCGTCGCATTCGGCGGCACGGCCGATCCAGCCCCGCGGCTGCCGTAGGCGATCTCCGGCGGGCAGGTGAGCTTCGCCTTGCCGCCTTCGCGCATCTTGGCGACACCCTCGGTCCAGCAGGGAATGACGCGATTGAGGGGGAAGGTGGCGGGCTGGCCACGCTTGTACGAGCTGTCGAATTCGCTGCCGTTGGTCAGCGTACCGCGGTAGTGGACCTGGACGGAAGACTGGGCGGTCGGCTGCGCACCGCTGCCGTCCTTGAGCGATTCGTACACCAGGCCGCTGGCGGTACGTTCGGGCGCGGCGGCGGAGGCGGCGATGGCGGTCAGGGCGAGGAGGCAGGGAAGGGCGTATCCAAGGCGCTTGGCGATCATGATGTTTCGTCATCGTGTGGGGGAGAAAGCGCTTTGTAACACGCCACGAGGATGCTTGCCATCCGCTTCGCCGACGGGGGCGGCGTGGAGTACAGTGTGCGTCCGAGTCCTCCGCAGTGTCTGCCTGTTGATGCCCTCCACCAAACCGTCACTCGCCACTGTCGCCGCATTCCTGCGCGACCTGGGCCGCGCGCTGCATGTCAGCGGCGCGCCGGCGCACGACCTCGAGCGCAGCATGACGGAGACAGGCGCAAGGTTCGGTGTGCGGGTCGAAGGTTTCGCCGTGCTGACTTTCCTGGCGCTGACCATTTCGGCCGATGGCCAATCGCGGCGGGTCGAGATGCTGCGTTTGCCGCCCTATGATTTCAACATGGCGCGGCTCATCGAGTTGCAGGCGCTGTGCCGGGAAATCGATTCGCCGGCCCGCCTCGACGCCTACGCCGCCCGCCTCGCGCAAATCATGGCGCAGCCGGCGCCCTGGTCGGGCTGGTCTTTCGCGGCGATGGGCTTCCTGCTTTCCGGGTCGGTGGCCTTGCTCCTGCGCGGCGGTTGGGTGGAGATGCTGTGCGGCGGGCTGATCGGTGTCCTTTTCGTCGCCGGCGCCGTCGGGTTCGCGCGGGTACCACGGCTGGCGCCCGCGGTTCCGGTCATTCTCTGTGCGCTGGCGGCCTTGCTGGCGCACGCGCTGGCGCTGGTCTTGCCGCAGCAGTTCCCGTTCATCTCGGCGGTGGCCGGGATCGTCTTCCTGCTACCGGGCTTCATGCTCACCGTCGCCATGTCGGAACTGGCCACGCAGAACTACCTTGCTGGCACCGGCCGTCTGGCGGGCGCCTTCATCCTGCTCTTCCTGATGGGTGCGGGGCTGGCGATCGGCACGCAGGCGGGCCATGCCTGGCTGCCAGAACTGGTCCCCGCGGCACCGTTGCCGGTGGCGGGGTGGATCATCTGGCTGGCCATTGCGGCCCTGGGCATTTCGCTGCTGGCAGTCCTGCAGGCCCCGTGGTCGTCGGTGCATGTCTCGGTCGGTGCCTGCTTGCTTGCCTGGGCGGTTTTTTCGCTGCTCGGTGACCGGGTCGGCAATATCGTCGCCGCTTTCGCTGCCGCACTGGCGGTGGCCAGCGCGGGGCAGATCTACCAGAGGGCCAGCAGCCGGCCAGCGGCGCTGGTCCAGATACCCGGCCTGATCACGCTGGTTCCCGGAAGCATGGGCTTTCGTGCGGTGCATGCCCTGATGCAGCAGGACAACCTCGCCGGGGTCCAGCTGATGACCGAGATGCTCCTGACCGGTGCCGTGCTGGCTGTCGGACTGTTGCTGGCAGACAACGTCTGGCCGGTTATCTTCGCCGGGCGGCGGACACAGGCGCCTTTACCCGGGACGCACTGAGCGGCATGGACGCTCGCTAGCGCAGCCGGTCGAGGGCGGCGACCAATTGGTGGGCGGCTTCGCTCAGTTCGGGGAGGAGCAGGTCGGCCTGGTCGCCGAGGCCGTTGTTGCTCAGGGCGATGATTTCGTCAGCCAGGGCGTGGAAGCGGCGATGGGCGTCATCAGCCTGGGTACCCCCGGTGGCCAGCATGCAGCCACGGTGCTCGGACAGCGGCATGTCGGCGTAGTCGCCGCCCGCAAAGGCGTTGATGAACTGGCGCCGCCAGTAGTGGTGCGAGCGGATCGCGGCATCGATGTCGAAGCGGGTCATGGCCGGTTCTCTGATTGGGCGCCCGGGGTCGGGAAAGGTGAGGAATCGGCAGCCGGCACGGCGATCCGGCCGGCGCGCAGGGCCGCGACCAGGCTGGTCGCCGGCGCCGGCCGTGCGATCAGGTATCCCTGGATCTCGTCGCAGCCGAGGTCGGTCAGCAGTGACCACTGGGCGGCGGATTCGACACCCTCGGCGATTACGCGCAACCCGAGGCTGTGGGCGAGGGCGATGGTGCCGCGGGCGATGGCGAGGTCGTTGGCGTCAATGGCGATGTCGTGAACGAAGGCCTTGTCCAGCTTCAGGGCATCGATCGGCAGGCTGCGCAGGTTGGCGAGAGACGAGTAGCCGGTACCGAAATCGTCGAGGCTGATGGTGAGTCCCATGCGCGAGAGTTCGCCGAGCAGGCGCTCGGCTTTCTCGATGCTCTCCATCGCTGCCGTCTCGGTGATCTCGACTTCGAGCAGGCGCGCCGGCACTTCGGCATCGGCAAGGGCGCGGCTGATGCGCCCGGCCAGGTCGGCCAGCTTGAGCTGACGTGCGGAGAGGTTTACCGCGACGCGCGGAGGCGTGATTCCGGCTGACTGCCAGTCGCGGATCTGGCGGCAGACCGCGCCCAGCACCCAGTCGCCGAGTTCGTTGATCAGGGTGGTTTCCTCGGCGATGGCGATGAATACAGCGGGGTCGATGGCGACCTCGTTGCCCATTCGCCAGCGGGCCAGCGCCTCGAGGCCGGTGATGCGCCCGGAAAGGTCGACCTTGGGCTGGTAATGGACTTCGATATGCCCGGCGATCAGCGACCCGCGCAGCTCGGTCTCGATGTGAAGGCGCTTGGTCGCGGCCGTATTCATGTCCGGCGAGAAATAGCGGAAGCAGCCGCCACCGAGGTCCTTGGCCGAATACATTGCCGTATCGGCATAGCGCATCAGGGTTTCGACATCCTCGGCGTCCTCCGGGTAGATCGCGATTCCGAGGGAGGGCGGCGTGCGCAGTTCGCGACCGTCGATCATGTACGGGAGCGACAGGTACTCGACGATGCGGGTGGCGACGGTCGTCACGTCGGGCGAGTCGAGCCGCGGAATGACTACGACGAATTCGTCGCCGCCGAGGCGTGCGACGACGTCGGCCTCGCGCATGCAGTTGCGGATGCGCCCGGCGACTTCGACCAGCAGGCGGTCACCGACGTTGTGGCCGAGCGAATCGTTGATCGTCTTGAAGCGGTCGAGATCGAGCAGGATGACGCCGACCGAGGCCCGGTCGCGCCGCGCCAGCGCGATTGCCTGTTCGAGTATCGACTCGAGCGCACTGCGGTTGGCCAGGCCGGTCAGCGCATCGTGGCGGGCGAGATGGTGCTGCTCGGCGAGCAGCTTGAGGAAGCGGGTGTGGAGGGCATCGACCTGGTTCAGCACCAGCCAGGCGATGGCACCGGCGGTGACGATGGCCGCCAGCCAGCTGAACGGATTGGCAATGAATGTGGCCGGGTCGGTCTGCAGGGCGATACGCCCGCTCAGCAGGAGGGTGCCCGCACCGGCGATGGTGGTCAGGGTGACAGCTACGGCGGCCATGCCGCCACGCTTGCCGAAAAGGTTGGCGGCGACGAAGCAGAACCCCATGTAGATCGCCGCCGAGTTCCCTAGCAGGCCGTAGAGGAAGAGGCCGACGGTCGCGGCGATGTAGAGCAGGGCAACGTTCAACCAGGCGATGCGGGCTGCGCCGATGCGCTCGCGCTGGAGGTAAATGAGGATCAGCAGTCCGTAGAGCAGCGGGTGGATGACGCTCAACGAATTGCCGAGCTGGAGGTTGCGCACCAGATGCCCGGCCAGCAAGATGCCCCCTGCCACGACTGTCGTGGCAAGGGTGCTCATGACGACGTCCTTGCGGGCCTCGCGGATTTCCTCGTCGAGCTCTGCGGACATGGGCGCGGGCAATCCCCCGATTTGCTGGCGTTCGCCAGTCTAACGCGGATTTGCGCATACGGGGCAAGCGTGGCCGACTGCCACGGCGGGCGCTGCCTGGGGCAGGATTCGCGACTTGCGGTATCATTGCCAGTTTGCGGCAGGCAAGCGCCTGCCATTTCGACAGGTTTTCGAGGATTTCCCGAGTCATGTTCGACGCAGTACGCAACAACAAGCGCATCGTCCAGATTTTCCTGGCCCTGATTACCCTGCCGTTCGCGTTCTTCGGGGTCGAGTCCTATGTGCGCAATGTCGGCACCGGCGACGACGTCGCCCGCTTCGGCGACGCCCGCATCACCAAACAGCAATTGCAGCAGGCCATCCGCGAACAGCAGGATCGCGTGCGCGCCCAGTCCGGTGGCCAGGTCGACCCCGCGCTGTTCGATTCGCCCGACATGCGCAAGGCCATCCTCGACGACCTGGTCGATCAGCGCCTGCTGGCGATGGAGGCCGGCAAGCTTCGCCTCAGCGCCGGTGACGATGCGGTGCGCCGGGTGATCAGCGGCATCGATGCCTTCAAGGTCGATGGCGGCTTCTCGAGCGAACGCTACGAGGCGGCGCTGCGCGCCCAAGGCATGAATCCGCTCGCCTTCGAGTCGCAACTGCGCCAGGACATCGTCCTGCAGCAGCTCGCCGGCGGCATCGGCCAGTCCGGCTTCACCGCGCGCACCGTTGCCGACCGGGTCCTCGCCCTGCAGACCGAGCGGCGCGAAGTTCAAGAATTCCGCTTCGCCGGCGACAACTATATTGCCAAGGTGGCGCTCGCCGATGATGCCGCGAAAAAATTCTACGACGCCAACGGGCGCCAGTTCGAGACACCCGAGCAGGCCAGGGCCGAATACGTTGTCCTCTCCCTGGATGCGATCGCTGCCCAGGTGACCGTCTCCGATGCCGAGATCAAGGCTTGGTACGACGGCCACAAGGACCGCTATGCCCAGCCCGAGGAACGGCGCGCCAGCCACATCCTGGTGGCTTCGGAGAAGATCGGCAAGGAGAAAGCCAAGGCACGGGCGGAGGAAATCTTCCGGGATGTGAAGAAGAACCCGGGCGCCTTCGCCGAACTGGCGCGCAAGAATTCTGACGACCCGGGTTCGGCGGCCAAGGGCGGCGACCTCGGTTTCTTCGCGCGTGGCATGATGGTCAAGCCGTTCGAGGATGCGACCTTCGCGCTCAAGGAAGGCGAAATCTCCGGGATCGTCGAGTCGGATTTCGGCTTCCATGTCATCCGCCTGACGGCCATCCGTCCGGCCAGCGAGAAGCCGCTTGCCGAAGTGCGCAAGGAAATCGAGGAGGAACTGCGCAAGAGCGGCGCCTCCCGCCGCTTCGCCGAGGCGGCCGAAGTCTTCAGCAACCTCGTCTACGAGCAGTCCGACAGCCTGAAGCCGGCTGCCGACAAGTACAAGCTGCCTGTCCAGCAAAGCGGCTGGCTGGGGCGCCAGGCTGATCCGGCTGCCGGCGTGCTCGGCAATGCCAAGCTGCTGGCTGCGTTGTTCTCCGAGGATTCCGTCAAGAGCCGCCGCAATACCGAGGCGGTCGAGGTCGCGCCGAACACTCTCGTTTCGGCGCGCATCGCGGAATACAGGCCGGCGGCGCTGCAGCCTTTCGACAAGGTGAAGCCGGCCATCGAGACCCTGCTCAAGCGCCAGGAAGCCCAGGTGCTCGCCCGTAACGAGGGCGAAGCCCGCCTGGTCGCCCTGCAGAAGGGCGAGGACGTCGCGATTGCCTGGGGCGCCGCGCGCAGCGTATCGCGGCTCGATGCGCGCGCCTTGCCGGCGCCGGCCATTCCGGTGGTATTCCGCATGGAGACGGGCAAGCTGCCGTCCTTCGCCGGCGTCGAACTGCCCGGCACCGGCTACGTCATTTACAAGCTGGCCAAGGTCGATGCCGGCGAGGCGCTCGATCCGGCACGCCGGCAGGGATTGCTCGGCCAGCTCGCCCAGTTCGAGTCGCAGGAGGCCCTGCAGGCCTACCTGGCAGCCCTGCGGGCCCGCTACAAGGTCGAGATCAACCAGGCTGCCCTCGATGCGCGCGACAAGTAAGCCGGAAGACTCCGGGGCAAAGCAAAACGCCGGTCAGTGACCGGCGTTTTTTGCTTCTGCGGCCTGTCGACCGCAATCGGGTTCCAAATCAGGCCGGCAGCGGCTCCGCGTTGCCCAGCGCCGTCGTGTTCATCCCGCCATCGACATACATGATCTCGCCGGTGATGCCGCTAGCCAGGTCGGAGAGCAGGAAGGCCGCCGCGTTGCCGACTTCGTCGATGGTCACGTTGCGACGCAGCGGGGCATGGTGCGCGTTGTAGGAGAGCAGCTTGCCGAAATTGCCGATGCCGGATGCGGCCAGCGTCTTGATCGGGCCGGCCGAGATCGCATTGGCACGGATGCCCTCGGGGCCGAGCGAGAAGGCGAGGTAGCGGGTGGCGGCCTCGAGGCTGGCCTTGGCCAGGCCCATCGTGTTGTAGTTGGGCATGGTGCGCTCGGCGCCGAGGTAGGAGAGGGCGAGCAGCGATGCCTTGCGCCCCTGCATCAGCGGGCGGGCGCCCTTGGCCAGCGCCGCGTAGCTGTACGACGAGATGTCGTGGGCGATGCGGAAGGCCTCGCGCGAGATGCCGTTCAGGAAATCGCCTTCGATCGCCTCGGTCGGCGCGTAGGCGATGCTATGCACGAGGCCGTCGAGGCCGTCCCAGCGCTTGGCCAGTTCGACGAACAGGGCGTCGATCTGCTCGTCGCTGGACACGTCGAGCGGGATGGTGATGTCGCTGCCGAATTCGGCAGCGAACTTCTTGATGCGGTCCTCGAAACGCTCGCTCTGGTAGGTGAAGGCGAGTTGCGCGCCTTCACGGTGGCAGGCCTTGGCGATGCCGTAGGCGATCGAGTGCTTGGACAGCAGCCCGGTAATCAGGATCTTCTTGTCGGCGAGAAAGCCCATGCATGTTCTCCCTGGGGTTTTAGCCGCGGGATTATAACCGGAAGCCGGACGATGACGCCGGCTTCCGGTAATTTGATCACATGTTGGGGTAGGTCGGTCCCTCGCCACCCTGCGGCACGACCCAGTTGATGTTCTGGGTCGGGTCCTTGATGTCGCAGGTCTTGCAATGCACGCAGTTCTGCGCGTTGATCTGCAGGCGGGGCGCACCGGCCTCGTCACGCAGGATTTCATATACGCCGGCCGGGCAGAAGCGCTGTTCCGGTGCATCGTATTGCGCCAGGTTGACGGCGACCGGGACCGAGTCATCCTTCAGTTGCAGGTGGCAGGGCTGGTCTTCCTCGTGGTTGGTGCTCGACAGGAAGACCGACGACAGCCGGTCGAAGGTCAGGACGCCGTCCGGCTTCGGGTAATCGATCTTCGGGCACTCGGCGGCCGGCTTGAGCTTGGCGTGATCGGGCGTCTTGTTGCGCAGCGTCCACGGCGCCTTGCCGCCGAAAACGATCTGGTCGATGCCGAACATAATCGAACCCAGCTTGAGGCCCTTGGCCATCCACGGCTTGAAATTGCGCGACTTGTGCAGCTCTTCGTACAGCCAGCTGTTCCGGAACGACTCGGGATAGGCGGCCAGCTCGTCATGCTGGCGACCTGCGGTGACGGCGGCGAAGCAGGCTTCGGCGGCGAGCATGCCGGACTTGATCGCGCAGTGCGAGCCCTTGATCCGTGCGGCGTTGAGGAAGCCGGCGTCGTCGCCGACGAGCACGCCACCCGGGAAGGCCAGCTTGGGCAGGGACTGGATGCCGCCGGCGGTCAGGGCGCGGGCGCCGTAGGCGATGCGCTTGCCGCCCTCGAGGAACTTGCGGATTTCCGGGTGCGTCTTGTAGCGCTGGAATTCCTCGTACGGTGACAGGTGCGGATTGCTGTAGCCGAGGCCGACGACGAAGCCGACCGCGACCTGGTTGTTCTCGAGATGGTAGAGAAAGCCGCCGCCGTAGGTGTCGGGCTGCATCGGCCAGCCGCCGCTATGGACGACGAGGCCGAGCTGGTGGCTTTCCGGGCGGATCTCCCACAATTCCTTGAGGCCGATGCCGTAGGTCTGCGGATCGGCGCCGTCGTTCAGGTTGAACTGCGCCATCAGCTCCTTGCCGAGATGGCCGCGGCAACCTTCGGCAAAGAAGGTGTATTTGCCGAGCAGTTCCATGCCGAGCTGGAAGTTGGGGCCTTCGGAGCCGTCGCGCAGGCGGCCCATGTCGCCGGTGGCGACGCCGCGCACCGCGCCGTTGTCGTCGAACAGGACTTCGGCACCGGCGAAACCCGGATAGATCTCGACGCCGAGCGCCTCGGCCTGCTCGCCCAGCCAGCGGCAGACATTGCCGAGCGAGATGACGTAGTTGCCCTCGTTGTGGAAGCACTGCGGCAGCAGGCTGTTCGGCACCCGGGTGGCGCCGGTCTCGTTGAGGATGAAGAAGCGGTCCTCGCTGACCGGTGCGTTGAGCGGGGCGCCGGCTTCTTTCCAGTCCGGCAGCAACTCGGTGAGGGCGCGCGGGTCCATGACGGCGCCGGACAGGATGTGGGCGCCGATCTCGGCACCTTTCTCGATCAGGCAGACGGATATCTCGGCCCCTTTTTCGGCCGCCAGCTGCTTCAGGCGGATGGCCGAGGCCAGCCCGGCGGGGCCGCCGCCGACGATGACGACGTCGAAATCCATTGCTTCGCGTTGCATGTTGTCTCCACGAATGTTGTGAGGTGAATTTCAATACGGTACAGTATGGAAACCGTCTCGACAACCCCCCGGAAAGTGTAGTCCATGGAACACGCCAGAAAACTCATGCATGTCACCCGCATCCCCATCCGCTGGGGCGACATGGATGCCTACGGGCATGTGAACAACACCGTCTATTTCCGCTACATGGAGCAGGCGCGCGTCGAATGGCTGGAGGGCATGCGCTTCGCGGTCCGGCCGGGCGGCAACGGACCGGTCATCGTCAACGCCAGCTGTACCTTCCAGATTCCCATGACCTATCCGGGGACGGTCGAGGTGCGCACGTCGGTCGGCGCGATCGGCCGCTCCAGCTTCCAGACCCACGTCGAAATGGCCATCGGCGGCATGGTTTACGCCGAGGGCGCGGCCAAGGTGGTGTGGATGGATACGCGCACCGGCAAGTCGGTGCCGTTGCCCGACGAGGTGCGCAGCGCGCTCGAAGGTGCCTGAGCTCGGTTAAACTGCCGGCCATGAGCCAGCGCAAGACCTGGGAGAAACTGCTCTCCGCCGAACGCCTCGGCGCCGGCAAGGCGCCGCGCACGCCCGAACGCACGGCCTTCCAGCAGGATTATGACCGCATCGTCTTCACTTCGGCCTTCCGCCGGATGAAGGACAAGACGCAGGTCTTCCCGCTCTCCAAGAGCGACTACGTGCGCACCCGCCTGACACATAGCCTCGAGGCCAGCTGCGTCGGCCGCTCGCTCGGCGCCGTCGTCGGCCGCGAGATCATCGCCCGCCACGGGCTGAAGAACGTCGAGTCCGGTGATTTCGGTGCCATCGTCGCCGCCGCCTGCCTCGCCCACGACATCGGTAACCCGCCGTTCGGGCATGCCGGCGAGGACGCGATCCGCGAGTGGTTCCGTACCTCCGGGCTGCTCGAGCGGCATGATTTCACACCCGCGCAGCGCGCCGATTTCATGCGCTACGAGGGCAACGCGCAGGGCTTTCGCATCGTCACCCGCCTGCAGAGCCCGACCAACCCGGGTGGCCTGCAACTGACCGGTGCCGTGCTGGCTGCCTTCACCAAGTATCCGCGGCCGTCGCAGGTCGATGGCGAACTGGATGGCAAGAGCGGCAGCAAATTCGGCTTCTTCCAGCAGGATGCCGCGGTTTTTCGCCAGGTGGCGCGGTCGACCGGACTCGTCGAGCGGATTCCGGGCACGGCCTGGCGCCGCCACCCGCTCGCCTTCCTGGTCGAGGTGGCCGACGATACCTGCTACCTGATCGTCGATCTCGAGGATGCCGCGCGCCTCGGCTTCGTTCCCTACAAGGACGCCGAGTGCCTGCTCGCCGACCTCGCCGGGAGCGCCGCCAGCGGCCGGCGACTCGATCGCCTCCAGGATCCCAAGGAGCGCATCGAGTACCTGCGTGCCAAGGCCATCGGTCGTCTGCTCGAAAGTGCCGCCGGCGTCTTTCTCGAGAACGAGGCGGCCATCCTGGCCGGCGAGTTCGACGAGGAACTGCTCGCGCAGTCGCCGGTCGCCGTGCCGCTGCAGGCCGTGCTGCGGCTGGCCAAGGAAACCATCTACACGGCGCGGCCGGCACTCGAGATCGAAACGGCCGGTTTCGAGGTGCTCGGGGCATTGCTCGGCCTGTTCACGCAGGCGGTCGAGGCCGGTGCCGGCGAGGGCCGCCTGACCACCCGCGAGCAGATGCTGCTCCGCCTGCTGCCGGTTCAGTTCCTCGGCCACGGCGGCAGGCCCGACCCGGATCCCTACGTGCGCCTGCTGCAGGTAGCCGATTTCGTGGCCGGAATGACCGATTCCTACGCGGTCGACCTCTACCGCAAGCTCAAGGGTTTCGACCTCCCGGCGTGACTGCCGGCGCCGGCGGTGCAGGAATCGCCCGCGCCGCCCGTTCGGCGATTATGCGCGTCAGGAAGGCGGCGAATTCGGGGTGCTCGAAGAAAAGCACCCGGGCCTTGGCGGCGCTGATCGCCCCCAGTTCGACGTCGCTCTTGCAGACCACGGTGTCCGAGCGCTTGTGGTCCGGCATGAAGACGCCGATCTCGCCGATGACCGAACCCGGACCCATGTCGACCTGGTGCGTCACCGCGGTCAGTTGTCCCCTGATCACGTAATAGAGCGTATCGGCCGCGGCGCCCTGATTGAAAAGCACGGTACCGGCCGGGAACTGCATGACCTTCATGAAAGGGATCATCGGTGCCAGCGACTTGTCGGCATGCTTGCTGGCGATGATGCGCCGGATCAGGCGTTTCATCTGCAGCAGGCGGGTGATGTTGAGCGGCAGCAGCAGGGTATGCAGCACAAGGATAGGCACCGCATGGGTCAGGGCGCCGTAGGTGATGAAGGCGACGTTGCTGCAGATCGCCACCATCCTCAGCTTGAGCATGGTCTGCAGGTAGAAGGTCGCGAGGACCAGCGCGCCGGCGATGTAGCCGACGATATCGACCGGATCGAGGGAAATCATGAGGCCAGCGCGGTGGTTGCCGGCTGCAGCGCGATGCGCGTGGACAACGCGTTGAGCGCGATGCGGTGCAGGATCTCGCTGACCGTCGTGCAGCAGTCGGTCAGCACCGTGATCCTGTATTTTTCCGCGCCCTTCGAGAGGGCGGTATGGGTGACGCAATTCTGCGTCATCATGCCGCAGAGCAGCAGTTCGTCGACACCGAGACCGGACAGTACCTGTTCCAGCGTGGTGTTGTGGAAGCTGTCGGCGAAGCGCTTGACGACGACCGGGGCATCCGGTGCGGCGGCGAGGATGCCCGGATGCACGGCAACGCCGGGCGTGCCGTCGTTGAAGAAGGGGGCGATGCCGCGTGCCGGGTCGGCGACGTGCTGGACGATGACGACCGGGATGCCGGATGCGTGGGCGCTGGCGATGGCCGCCTCGACGCACGCGAGGACGCCGTCGGCATTCCACAGCGGAAACTTGCCGTCGGGGAAATAATCGTTCTGCAGGTCGATGACGACCAGGGCGGGCTTGGACATGCAGGTCTCCTCGGTAGGGCGGGATCTATTCGAGAACGCTCAGGAAACGGCGGCGTGCCGCTTCCAGTTCCGGGCGCGAGAATTCGTCGGCGCTGCGCAGGCAGGTGCGGTAGAAATCGTCGAAGGCCGCCCGCACGGCCGCGGCATCGACCTTGCGGCGCGGACCTTCCTTTTTCTCGGCGGGCGGCGGATCGAGCGGCCGCAGCACGGCGTAGCGCGGGATCATCTGCTGGCCGCCGGCCTCGGCGGCAGCGGTGATCGGGCCGGTCTTGACGAAGACCTTGCCGTTGTACTCGAAGCGGGCGCCGATGGGCAGGTGTTCCAGTTTCATCGTGTTCCGGGCGGTAAGGACAGGGCCTGATTCTAGCTGAATCATTACTTGCCAAAAACCGATTGCTGTATAAAAATACAGTTACCGATTCCCAGCCGAGGATGCCATGAAGCTTACGCCACGCCAGCAGGAAATACTCGATTTCATCCGCAACACCGTCGAGGTGCTCGGCGCACCGCCGACGCGGGCGGAAATCGCCGCCGCCTTCGGCTTCGCCTCGCCGAACGCCGCGGAGGACCACCTGAAGGCGCTCGCCAAGAAGGGGGCGATCAACCTCGAGCCCGGCTCGGCACGCGGCATCCGGCTGGTCGAGCAACTCGGCCTGCCGTTGATCGGCAGCGTCGCGGCCGGTTCCCCGATTCTGGCGGTCGAGAACGTGCAGGGGCGTTATGCCCTCGACGCCCACCTGTTCTCGCCGCGTGCCGATTTCCTGCTGCGCGTGCGCGGCCTGTCGATGATCGACGCCGGCATCTTCGACGGCGACCTGCTCGCCGTGCACAAGACCGCCCAGGCGCGTGACGGCCAGATCGTCGTCGCCCGCCTCGACGAGGAGGTCACCGTCAAGCGCCTGGAACGGAGCAACGGCCAGATCCGCCTGATTGCCGAGAATCCCGATTTCGAGCCGATCGTGGTCAATCCGGCCGTCGTCGATTTCGCCATCGAGGGGATCGCCGTCGGCCTCATACGCGGCACGGTTTCGCCGCTCTGAGCGCCTGCGGCGGCAACGCAGCCTGAGGCCGGGAATCCCATGGCTGCCGCAAGCGCACCGCTCCCGCTGGACGCTGTCCTCGCCCGCGGCGATGTCTGGCGTGGCGACGCCCTGGCAGCATTGCCCGGGGCGGCGATCTCCAGCGGCTACCCCGAGCTCGATGCGGAACTGCCCGGGGGCGGCTGGCCGCGGGGTTGCCTGACCGAATTCCTGGTCGACCGCGACGGCCTCGGCGAAATCAGCCTGTTGCTCCCGGCCCTCGCGCGACTGTCGGGCGAGGGTGGCTGGCTGGCGCTGGTGGCGCCGCCCTGGTTGCCGCACGCACCGGCCTGGGCAGCCGCCGGCCTCGTTCCGGAGCGGCTGCTGGTCGTACGTGCCGGCCGGCACGCGGCCTGGTGCCTGGAGCAATTGCTGGCCTGCGGCGGTTTCGCCGGGGTGCTCGCCTGGCCGGGGGCGGACATCGACGCACGTGCCCTGCGCCGCCTGCAGGTGGCGGCCGAGGGGCGTCCGGTTTTTGCCGGTTTGTGGCGGTCGACCGCCACCGGCACGGCGCCGTCGCCGGCCCCATTGCGCGTTGCACTGGCGGCCGACGCCACCGGTTTGTCGGTCCGCCTCCTCAAGCGGCGCGGGCGGCCGGCGTCGCGCACCTTGCGCTTGGGTGTCCCGCGCCCGGGAAGGAATTCGCGTGTTGTGGCTGGCCCTTCATTTGCCGAAGCTGCCGCTGGAAGCGCTGCCGCTACGGCAGCCGCCTAGCGCGGTTGTCGCCCGCGGCCGGGTGTGGGCCGTCGATGCCGCCGCCGCGGCGGCCGGCGTGCTGGCGGGCCAGCGCTTGTCGACGGCACTCGGGCTGGCGCCCGGGTTGCGCACCTTTGCCGGTGATGCGGCGCGCGAGGCACAGGCGCTCGCCGATCTCGCCTGCTGGGCCGGGCGCTTCACGCCGACCGTCGTGCCGGTGCCGCCTGCTGCCTTGCTGCTCGAAATCGGCGGCTGCCTGCGCCTGTTCGGCGGGGCGCCGGCCATCGTCGAAGCGGTCGTCGCCGGCTGCGCCGGGCAGGGCTGGACCGTCTCCTGGGCTGCGGCACCGACGCCGCTTGCGGCGCGCTGGCTGGCGCGCCACGGCGCTGCCCGCATCGTTGCCGGCCCGGACGAGCTGGCGGCAGCGCTCGCGGTCCTGCCGTGCACCGCGCCCGGCTGGCCGGAACGCAGCGTTGCCCGGCTCGCTTCCTTCGGGCTGCATCGCCTCGGCGACCTGGCGGCGCTGCCAGCTGCCGGCCTGCGTGCCCGTATCGGCAGCGACGCGGTGGACGACCTGCTGCGCGCCCGCGGGGAATTGCCCGACCCGCAGCGCCCCTTCGTTTTTCCCGACGTATTTGCCGCCCGCCTCGAATTGCCGGCGCGTGTCGAGGATGCCGCGGCGCTCGCCTTCGCCGGCCAGCGCCTGCTCGCCATGCTGGCTGGCTGGCTCGCCGTGCGCCAGTTGCAGGTGCGGGTGTGCTCGTTGCATCTCGAACACGAGGACGGGCCGGCAAGCACCGTGGCGCTGCGCCTGGGCGAGCCGAGCGCCGACGAGGGGCGCCTGCTGCGACTCCTGCGCGAGCATCTCGGCCGGCTGCAGCTTGGCGCGCCGGTCATCGCGCTGGCGCTGAGCGCGGACGAAACCACGCCATTGGCGCCGGCCGGCCCCGGCTTGTTCGCCGAGGCAGCGGCGGGCGAGGGACGGCCGGCCTGCATCGAGCGCCTGCGTGCCCGGCTGGGCGAAGCGTCGGTGCATGCCGTCGGGCTGCGTGCAGAGCACCGGCCGGAAGCCGCGACCATCGCGTGCGATCCGCTTGCCGATCCGGCACAGGGCGAATCGGCGCCGCTGGCGGGTTTTGCCGCGCCGCGCCCGCTCTGGCTGTTGCCGGTGCCACGGCCGCTCGGCGAGCGGGAAGGGCGGCCGCACTGGCATGGCCCGCTGGATTTGCTGACGCGTGGCGAGCGCCTGGAGAGCGGCTGGTGGGACAGTGGCGAGGCCGCCGCCATCGGCGACGTGCGTCGCGATTACTTCGTCGCCCGCAATCCGCAGGGGCAGTGGGCCTGGGTTTTCCGCGACGCGCGCGGCTGGTTCCTGCACGGCCTGTTCGCGTAAGGCGATGCGATGCCGCTTCCCGACTACGCTGAACTGCATTGCCTGTCCAATTTCAGTTTCCTGCGCGGTGCCTCGCATCCCGAGGAACTGGTCGAGCAGGCGGCGGCGCAGGGCTATGCGGCGCTGGCCCTGACCGACGAATGCTCGCTGGCCGGCATCGTGCGCGCCCACCGGGCAGCCAAGGCCTTGCACGACTGGACGGCGCTTGCGGTCGACGCCCGGAAGGCGGCAAAAATGCCGCTGCGGCTCATCGCCGGCAGCGAGATGACGACTGTCGATGGCCTCAAGCTGGTTTTCCTGGCGCAAAACCGCGAGGGCTACGGCAACCTCTCGGCGCTGATCACGCTGGCCCGGCGGCGGGCGGCGAAGGGCGCCTATGCCTTGCAGCGCCACGACCTGAATGCCGTTTCACCGAACGGTGCCGTGCCCGACTGCCTGGTGCTTTGGGTGCCCGTCCGCGACCACGGCCAGGCGGTCGCGGACGGGCGCTGGCTGGCCGGATGTTTTCCCGGGCGGCTGTGGATCGCCGCCGGACTGCATGCCGGGCCGGACGATCTGGCGCGCATCGGCGATCTGGAGGCGCTGGCGCAGGCCTGCGGTCTGCCCGTCGTCGCAGCCGGCGATGTGCACATGCATGTGCGGGCGCGGCGGCCGGTGCAGGATGTGCTGACCGCGCTGCGCCTGAAAACCACCGTCTTCGCCGCCGGCCACGCGCTGTTTGCCAACGGCGAGCGGCATCTGCGCACGCGCCTGCGCCTGGCGCGTTTGTATCCGCCCGACTGGCTGGCTGAAACACTGGAAATCGCCGGGCGCTGTACCTTTTCCATCGACGAACTGCGCTACGAGTATCCGGAGGAAATCGTCCCGTCCGGCCACACGCCGGCCTCCTGGCTGCGCCACGAGACCGAGGCCGGGCTGCGCCGCCGTTACCCGCAGGGCGAGCCGGCTCCGGTGCGCGGGCGCATCGAGCACGAACTGGCCCTGATCGCCGAGCTGCGCTACGAGGCCTATTTCCTGACGGTGTACGACATCGTCTGCTTCGCCCGCCAGGCCCGGATCCTCTGCCAGGGTCGCGGCTCGGCGGCCAATTCGGCGGTGTGCTTCGCGCTCGGCATCACCGAGGTCGATCCGGCGCTATCGGACATGCTGTTCGAGCGCTTCATCTCCCGGGAGCGCGGCGAGCCGCCGGACATCGACGTCGACTTCGAGCACGAGCGGCGCGACGAGGTCATCGCCTACATCTATGGCAAGTACACGCGCGAACGCACCGCGCTGGCGGCGGCGGTGATCACCTGGCGGACCCGGGGCGCGTTGCGCGACGCCGGCCGCGCCCTCGGTTTCGACGTGGCGCGCATCGACGCGCTGACCGCTTCGCTGGCCTGGTGGGACAAGCGCGAGCAATTGCCCGAGCGCTTCGCCGAACAGGGGCTGGACCCGGCTGCGCCGCGCGTGGCGAAATGGCTGTGGATCGCCGAACAACTGCGCGGCTTTCCGCGTCACCTGACGCAGCACGTCGGCGGTTTCGTCATGTCGCGCGGGCCGCTGGCCCGGCTGGTGCCAGTCGAGAATACGGCGATGCCCGAGCGCACCGTCATCCAGTGGGACAAGGACGACCTCGACGCCGTCGGGCTGATGAAGGTCGATGTGCTGGCGCTCGGCATGCTCTCGGCGCTGCGCCGCATGCTGTCGATTCTGGGTGAAATTTCCGGTCGACCGTGGCAACTGGCCGATATTCCCAGTGAAGACCCGGCAACCTACGAGATGCTTTGCCACGCCGACAGCATGGGCGTCTTTCAGGTCGAGTCGCGCGCCCAGATGGCCATGTTGCCGCGCCTGAAGCCGCGCTGCTACTACGACCTCGTCGTCGAGGTGGCCCTGGTGCGGCCGGGGCCGATCCAGGGCGACATGGTGCATCCCTACCTGAAGCGGCGCCAAAAGAAGGAGCGCATCGAAAAGATATCGCCGGACGTGGACAAGGTGCTGGCACGCACCTGCGGCGTGCCCATCTTCCAGGAGCAGGTCATGCAGCTGGCCATCGTCGCCGCCGGCTTCACGCCCGGCGAGGCCGACGAACTGCGCCGGGCGATGGCGGCCTGGCGGAAGAAGGGCAACCTGCAGCGCCATCAGGACAAACTGCGCGCCGGCATGGCGGCGAACGGCATCGCTCCGGCCTTCGCCGAGCGCATCGCGCTGCAGATCCAGGGCTTCGGCGAATACGGTTTCCCGGAAAGCCACGCCGCCAGCTTCGCGCTGCTGGTCTATGCCTCGGCCTGGGTCAAGCGCCACCATCCGGCCATTTTTTTGTGCGGTTTGCTCAACAGCCAGCCGATGGGCTTCTATTCGCCGTCGATGCTGGTCCAGGATGCCCGCCGGCATGGCGTCACCGTGCTGCCGCCCGATGTGACGGCGAGCGCCTGGGACAGCCGCATCGACGAGCAGGGTGCCGTCCGCCTCGGCCTGCGCGGGATCAAGGGATTGCCCCGGGTGGTTGCGGAGCGCATTGCTGCGGTCGACCGGGAAAAACGGCCGTTTTCCGACATCGCCGACCTCGTTGCGCGGACCGGCCTGCAGTGCCGCGAACTCGATTTGCTCGCCGCTGCCGACGCGCTCGCCGGCCTAGCCGGCCATCGCCGGCAGGCCGCCTGGGCGGCGAGCGTCGAGCAGGGGGCATCGTCACGCCAGGGCGACCTGTTCGCCGGCATCGCTGCGCCCGGGGAGGCTGTCGCGCTGCCGGCGCCGGCCGAGGCGGAAAACCTCGTGGCCGACTACCGGCACCTCGGCCTCAGCCTGCGCCGCCATCCGCTCACCTTCCTGCGCCGCCAGCTGGCTGCGCGCCGCTTCGTCACGGCCGCCGAGCTCAGGCGGACCGGCGACCGGGCGCTGGTGCGTGCCGCCGGCATCGTCGTCGGCCGCCAGCGGCCGGGCACGGCGACCGGCATCGTCTTCGTGACGCTGGAGGACGAGAGCGGCCTCGTCAATGTCGTCGTCCGCCCGCAGCTGGTCGAACGGCAGCGCCGGACCTTGCTGGGATCGTCGCTGCTCGGCGTCTTCGGGCAGTTGCAGGTGGAAGGCGAAGTCGTGCACCTCGTCGCCGGGCGGCTGGTCGACCTGTCAGCCTGGCTGGGCCGGCTGGCAACGACCAGCCGGGATTTTCACTGAGCGCCGGCCCTCAGGCGTGCGTCCATACCGGCAGGCCCTCGATGCGCGGCGGCGTCAGTTCGGCGTTGACCCAGTGCGCTGTGAATTCGTCGGCCGGGATCGGCTTGCCGAAGCGGAAGCCCTGCAGGATGTCGCAGTCCATGGCGGCGAGGAACATCCACTGGTCGTCGCTCTCGACGCCTTCGGCGATGATCTGCAGGCCGAGCGCCTGCGCCATGCGGACGACGGCGACGACCAGGGCGCGGTCGCTGCGATCGCTGGTCAGGTCGCGCACGAAGCTGCGGTCGATCTTGATCGTATGGAAGGGGAATTCGCGCAGGTAGCTGAGCGAGGAGTAGCCGGTGCCGAAGTCGTCCATCGACAGGCGCACGCCGACCTCGCGCAATTCCTCGATGAGGAAACGGACCTCGTCGTGGCTGTGGAGCAGCAGGCCCTCGGTGATCTCGATCTCGAGCTGTTCAGGCGCGACGCCGAATTCGGCGATACAGGCGCGCACCGAATCGACGAAACCCTGGGCGCGGAACTGGCGCGGTGAGACGTTGATCGCCATGATGAAGCCGGGGTGCGTGCGGCTCCATTCGGCCAGCTGGGCGCAGGCGGTACGCATGACCCAGTGCCCGAGCTCGACGATGAGGCCGTTCTGCTCGGCGACCGGGATGAAGACATCGGGGCCGACCGGACCGAGCTCCGGACTGGTCCAGCGCACCAGTGCCTCCGAACCGATGATGCGGCCACTGGAAGCGGAGACAAGGGGGTGGAAGAAGACGCGCAGTTCGTTGCGGTTGAGCGCATCGCGCAGGTGGCGGCCAATCTCCAGGCGGCGCAGCGACAGGTCGTGGATGGCCTGGTTGAAGTGTCGCCAGGTATTGCGTCCGGCCTCCTTGGCTTCGTACATGGCGAGGTCCGCATTGCGCATCAGGACGGTCGGGTCGTCGCCGTCGTCCGGACAGACGGCGATGCCGATGCTCGGCGTCGTCATCAGGGCACGCTCGTCGATGGTGAACGGCGGCTGGAACGCTTCGATGAGCTTCTCGGCAATCGGCGCGATGTCGTCGCGCGTGCGGATGTCGCCGAGCACCACCAGGAACTCGTCGCCACCCAGACGCGCCACCGTGTCTTCGTCGCGTACCGTCGCGCGCAGGCGCTCGGCGGCCTGGACGAGCAGGATGTCGCCGGCGGCATGGCCGAGGGTGTCGTTGATTTCCTTGAAATTGTCGAGGTCGATGTAGAGGACGGCGGTCTGGTCGCCGTTGCGCCGGCCGTGCTGGATCGCCTGCTCGAGGCGGTCCCGGGCGAGCAGGCGGTTGGGCAGGCCGGTGAGGGCATCGTACTGCGCCTGGTAGGCAATGCGTGCCTGCTGGGCATGGCGTTCGGTGATGTCTTCGCGGGTCAGGACCAGATGGGCCGGGGCGCCGTCCTCGCTGGCGACGACGACGAGGCGCAGACGCTCCCAGCGGGGCGGCGCGCCGTCCAGCCGGCATTCGCGTTCGCAGTCCCACTCCATGCCGCGGTCGATGGCATCGGCAATGCGCGCCGGCATGTCCAGTGACTCGCCGCCGGCCAGGGCATCGGCCAGTTCGCTGCCGCGCAGCGCGGCCGAGGGCAGGCCGGTAATGCGCTGGTGGGCCGGATTGGCATATTCGATCACTCCGTCGAGCGTGGCGACGAGGATGCCGGCCGGGCTCTGCTCGAACAGTTGCGAAAATAGCAGCAGCCGCCGGTTGGCCCGCGTCAGGTCGCGCGTGCGCTCCTCGACGCGCCCCTCGAGGTCACGCCGCGCTTCCGTGAGCGCTGATTCGCGTGACAGGACCTGCTCGCGCATCGCCGTGAAGGCGAGGGCGAGGTCGCCAATCTCGTCGTGCCGCGAAATCTCGATGCGTCCGCCGTCGCGGCCGGCGGCGAGTTCCTGCGCATGCCTGTGCAGGGCACGTACACGGCGCACGACGGTGCGGCCGGAGAGCGCCAGGCCGATGACGAGGATGGCGCTGGACAGGCAGATCAGCGCGAGGAAGGTGAACTGCTGTGACTGCTGATCGGCGATCGTCCGCTCGTAAGCCGCTTCGGCCTCGGCCTGTGTCGCCTCGGCAAGGTCGGACAACTGGCGGCGCATGGCGAGATAGGGCAGGTGCGACCCGGAAGAGACGTTGCGCTCGATCGTCACGGTCTCCATCCGTTCCGCCAGGTTGAGCTGGATGAGCAGCCGCTGCCGGTAAATGTTCCAGTGCTGGCGGAGCAGGTCCGCCTGCTGGCGGTCGGCCGCCTCGAGCCCCGCAGCGAAGGCGATGACCGCGCTGTCGGCGCGATCCAGCTCGGCATGCATCTGTGCCGTGTGGCTTTGCATGACGAAAATGTCGTTCTGGTGCGCGAGCTCCAGCTCATGGGTACGCAGGCCGGCGAGTTGTGCCTCGAGGTTGTGGATGCGGGCAAGCGGGCGCACATGCTGCTCGATCGTCACGACGAGGTGGCTCGACATCTGCTCGAGCATGCGCGCACCGATCCCGATCAGGATGGCGACGAAGAGGCAGCCGGCAGCGAAGCCGGTGAGCAGTTGTTGCAGGAGGCCAAAACGGAAGACTTGCTTCATCGCGGGATCGCCCTCTTCAGCGGCCGGATTGCCCGGTCGGGGCGGGGAAGCGCCCGAGGAAGCGCTTGAGGTAGGCAATCTGGTTGGCGCGTCCATAGCGCTCGGTGATCTTTTCCCATTCGGCGGCCGTACGCTTCATTGCTTCGCCCGCCGATTGCCTGCCGGCGGCAGCCAGCCAGATGTTGTGGTCGAGGGCGGCGAGGTATTCGCCGTCGCCGGGGAGTCCGGTCCCGGGAGGCAGGGCGGCGGTCCATTCGCTGGCGAACACTTCGAGCGCCTGTGCGCTGTACAGGTCGCGGATGCGCGGGTCGTTCAGCTGATGCCAGCGATAGGGGTCGGTATGGCCGCCCTTGGCGCCGACCGTCCTGAGCGAGATGTCGGGGTCGGTGAGCCACATGGCGAACAGGTAGGCCAGCTTGCGCTGGGCGCCGCGGCTCGAGATGACCAGGTTGTTGCCATAGATGGGGATCGTGTGACGGACCAGCTTGCCCTTGACCAGCATACCGGGGATGGGGAAGGCGACGAATTTGTCGCGTACTCCCGACCCGGGGGCGTTAAAGAGCTTGGCTGCAGCGATGGTGAAACCTGAGGCAAATGCCTTGCCCTGCATGAACAGCGGTAGCGTGTAGCCGTAATCCTTGCCTTCGCCGAGGATGTCGGGCGGCGAGTAGCGGACGGCAGCGACGTAGCTCTCGGTGGCAGCGATGCCGGCCGGGGAATTGATCAGGGGCCGCATGGCGTCGTCGAACAGACGGCGGTAGGGGGCCTCTTGGTCAAGGTAGCGCGGCAGCCAGTACATCCAGCCACCGGCCTCGTCGCGCTCCTCGGCGATGCCGTAAAGGCCCTTTTCGGGGCGGTGGAAGAAAGCGGCGAGATCCTGCAACTCCTTCCAGGTTGTCGGAATGGCCAGGTCGCGACCATATCGCTTGCGGAAAGCCGCGCGCTCCTGCGGGTCCTCGAGGAGATCCTTGCGCAGGTAGTAGAGAATCACGTCCCCGTCGGCGGGAATTGCCACCAGGCGGTCACCGAAATAGGCTTGGAGGTCGAGGCGGACAAACCCATCGGGCGGACCGTCGCCGAGTTGGTATGCGAATTCCTTGCCGTACGGGGTCAGTTCCTCAACCAGACGCTCTTTGATCAGGTCCGGGAATTCATGCGTGCGGGCAACCGTGATGTCGATATCGGGGTTGTCGCGCAGGTTGGCCAGGGCCGGCTGCTGCGGGATGATGCGGGCATTGACCACGGTGCCGGTCAGGCGCTCCCAATCCTTCTGCAGCTCGAGGTCGGGTCCGAGCAAGGCATTGATATTGCCCGGCTTGAAGGCCACCTTGATCACGGCGCCACGCTTGATTTCCCCCCTGACGATCAGGTCCTGGACGGCTGCCAGCGCCTTCTCCGCCTGCGCGCCGGCAATGGTGGGCTGGCAGGCGAGAGCGAGAACGAGTGCGCCGGTAGCGCGGGCCAGCATGGCGAGATGCAAACGAAAACCCCTGTTGTCTTAAGACCTATGACCTTCGGCGTATTCTAGTCGAAATCGTACAGGCGGCGGACGCGAAGACGCATCGCTGCGGAAAAATCCGTGAAATATTTCACGTTCCCGAAAAGGAAAGAGCCGGCACGCGGCCGGCTCTCGCGAGCGGGTCGGATTGCCGCGGAATCAGTTGGTGAGCGGCTTGACCACGCGCTTGACGGCGGTGTCCTCGGGGTGCGGGTGGATGGTGAAGCCGAGGCTGGTCATCAGGCGGAACATCTTGGTGTTGGTCGCCAGCACGTCGCCGACGACGGCGCGGTAGCCCTTCGTGCGGGCGCATTCGATCAGCGCGGTCATCAACTTGCGGCCGACGCCGCACTTTTGCCAGTCGTCGCCGACGGCCAGTGCGAATTCGACCGATTCGCCATCCGGGTTGAGAACGTAGCGCGCGACGCCGATCTGCTTTTCCGGTGGCTCGATACCGTCCACGTCGTCTTCGACTTCCTGCGCGATGGTGGCAACCAGCGCCATTTCGCGGTCGTAGTCGATCTGCGTGAAGCGGACCAGCATGGTCTGGGTCAGCTCGCGCAGGGTGTCCATGAAGCGGTAGTAGCGCGATTCGTCGGACATGGCCTTGACGAAATCCTGCTCCATGTCGGCATCCTCCGGACGAATCGGGCGGATGGTGACGGCCTGGCCGTCGTTCATGGTCCATTCCTGGACGAGGTGGACGGGGTAGGGATAGATCGACATGTGGGCGTAGCGGTCGCCGCTGGCGCCGGCTGCGTGGTCGATGACGATGCGCGCATCGGCGGCGATGGCGCCGTTCTCGTCGACGATCAGCGGATTGAGGTCGAGTTCCATGATCCACGGCAGTTCGCAGACCATTTCGGAGATGCAGAGCAGTACTTCCTTGAGCGCTTCGCGGTCGACCGGCGGCATGTTGTGGAACTGGTCGAGGATCTTCGAGGTGCGTGTCGAATCGATCAGGTCCTTGGCCAGGAAGCGGTTGAGCGGCGGCAGCGCAACCGAGCGGTCGCTGAAGATCTCGATGTCGTAACCGCCGGCGCCGAAGCTGATGACCGGCCCGAAGATCGGGTCGCGGAAGACGCCGACCATCAGTTCGCGACCGTTCGGGCGCGACAGGAAGGGCTCGATCGAGACGCCGTTGATCTTGGCGTTCGGATGGCGCTTCTCCACCGTGTCGATGATGTCGTGGTAGGCATTGCGCACGGCCGGCGCGTTGGTGATGTTGAGGCGCACGCCACCGGCGTCGGTCTTGTGCGGCAGGTCGGGCGAATCGACCTTCATCGCCACCGGAAAGCCGATCTGCTCGGCGAGCAGCAGGGCCTCGGTGGCGGTACGGGCGACCATGGTCTGCGCCACCGGCACGCGGAAGGCGCGCAGGATGGCCTTGGATTCCATCTCCGACAGCACCTTGCGCCGCTCGGCGAGCAGCGCCTCGATCAGCATCTTGGCGCCTTCGGCCTCGGGGCGGCCGTGCTGGCGGGTCGGCTCGGGCGTTTGCAGGAGCAGCTTCTGGTTGCGGTAGTACTTCGAGATGTGGTGGAACAGCTCGATCGCCGTCTCCGGCATGCGGAAGGCGGGGATGCCGGAATCCTCAAGGTATTTGCGCGCGGCGGAAACCTGTTCCTCGCCCATCCAGCAGCAGATGATCGAACGGTTGAGCTTGTCGGCGGTCTCGACGATGGCCTTGGCGACCTCGAGCGGCTCGGTCATCGCCTGCGGCGAGAGCATGACCAGCGTGCTGTCAACGTTGGCATCCTGGGTCACCGCGAGGATGGCGTCGCGGTAACGTTCCGGCGTCGCATCGCCGGCGATGTCGATCGGATTGCTGTGCGACCAGGTCGGCGGCATCAGCTTGTTCAGCGTCGCCATCGTCTCGTCGGAGAGGCGGGCGAGCGGGATGCCGAGGTCGCCGGCGCGGTCGGCGGCCATGGCGCCGGGACCACCGCCGTTGGTGATGATCGCCAGGCGGTTGCCCTGCGGGCGGAACTTGGAGGCGAGCGCCTTGGCGGCGTAGAAGAGCTGGCCGACGTTCTGTACGCGGACGACGCCGGCGCGCCGCACGGCGGCGTCGAAGACGGTGTCGGACACGGCTGCCATGCCGGAGTGGGTGGCCGCGGCGGCGGAGCCCGCCTCGTGGCGGCCGGCCTTGAGCAGGATGATCGGCTTGATGCGCGCCGCCGAGCGCAGGGCGCTCATGAAGCGGCGGGCGTTGCGGATGCCTTCCACGTACATCAGGATGTAGTGGGTGCGGTTGTCGTAGATCAGGTAGTCGAGGATCTCGCCGAAATCGACGTCGGCGGTCATGCCGAGCGATATCACCGAGGAGAAGCCGATCTGGTTGCTCTTGGCCCAGTCGAGCACGGCCGAGCACATGGCGCCCGACTGCGAGACGAGCGCGAGGTTGCCGGTGTTCGCCGTCATGCGGGCAAAGGTGGCGTTGAGCCCGAGGTCGGGGCGGATGAGGCCGAGACAGTTGGGGCCGAGGATGCGGACGTTGTACGAGCGGGCGATCTCGAGGGTCTTGCGCTCGAGCGCGGCGCCGATGTGGCCCGATTCGGAGAAGCCGGCGGAGATGATGATCGCGTTGCGCACACCGCTGCGCCCGCACTGCTCGATGATCGCCGGCACGGTCTGCGGACGGGTGGCGATCACCGCCATCTCGACGCGGGCGCCGATCTCCTCGATCGACTTGTAGCTCTGCTGCCCCTGCACCGTTTCGTGCTTGGGATTGATCGCGTACAGGCGGCCCTTGTAGCCGGAGGCCAGGATGTTGCGGAAGATGATGGTGCCGACGGCGTTTTCGCGGTCGGAAGCGCCGATGACGGCGACCGACTTGGGCTCGAAGAGCGTCGTGAGATAGTGCTGTTCCAACATGGTTCGCCCCTTGTTAAGGCTGTCGATGGTGTGTTGTTGTGCAACGCACAAAATACTAGCACGGATGGAGGTGTCGTTCCACCGGAAAGCTAGTGCATCCGGCCTAATCCGCGAGTCGGGTCGCGATGACGAGCGGATGCGAAAGGGCGCGATGGACCGGGCAGCGGTTGGCGATTTCCAGCATCCGCGCGCGCACTTCCGGTGCCAGGTCGCCGTCGAGGGTGATGGTGCGCACGATCCGGTCCCGCTTGCCGCCATCGGCATCGATGCGGTCGTGCGTCAGTCCGACGCTGATGCCGCGCAGAGGGAGGCCCTTGCGTTCGGCATACATGCGCAGCGTCATCGAGGTGCACGCCCCGAGTGCCGCCATCAGGTAGTCGAAAGGCGCCGGGCCGGCATCGGCACCGCCGACGCTGACCGGTTCGTCGGCGAGCAGGCGGTGCTGGCCGGCAAGGACTTCCTGCTGGTATCTTCCCTGACCGTTTTCCTGCACGACTACCTGGAATGCCATGACTGCCCCCGCGAATGTACTGCACGCCATGATAGCGCCGTCGCCGTGGGTCGTCCGCCATGCCCTGGAGATCCCGGCCGGCGGCCGCGCTCTCGACCTGGCCTGCGGCAGTGGGCGCCATGCCCGCTGGCTGGCGGCGAGCGGCCATCCGGTGCTGGCTGTCGACCGCGACGCGGCGGCGCTGGCCGGGCTGCGTGGCGAGGTCGGCATCGAGGTTCTGGATGCCGACCTCGAGGGTGAGATCTGGCCTCTGGCTGGCGAGGCATTCGCCGGCATCGTCGTCACCAACTACCTCTGGCGGCCCCGGCTGGACGATGTGCTGGCCCTGCTCGCGCCGGACGGCGTGCTGATCTACGAGACCTTCATGGTCGGTCACGAGGCATACGGTCGTCCGTCGCGTCCCGAATTCCTGCTGCGCCCCGGCGAATTGCGCGAACGGGCCGCCGCGGCAGGCTTGCAAGAGATCGCCTGGTTCGAGGGCCTGGTCGCCGAGCCCGGCCCGGCCATGCGCCAGGCGATCTGCGCGCGGCGGGTTGACGCGACCGCCTAACGCAACAAGGGTTGCAGCGCTGGCCAGACGTGCTCGAGGATCAGCGGCTGGGCCTCGGCGGTCGGATGCAGGTTGTCGGGCAGGAAATATTGGCGCTCGGCCGCCACCGGGGCGAGCAGGAAGTCGAGCAGCGCCGCCTTGCGGGCCTTGGCGACCGTGGCGAAGCTGGCGGCGAATTCGTCGGCGTACGGACCGTAGTTGGGCGGCAGCCGCATGCCGGCGATCAGCACGCGGGCGCCGGCCGCCTGTGCGGCCTGCGTCATCGCCGCCAGGTTGTCGCGCATCTGGGCGAGCGGCAGGCCGCGCAGGCCGTCGTTGGCGCCGAGGGCGATGACGACGACGGCCGGCCGGTGGCGGGCGAGGGCTTCCGGCAGCCGGCTGCGCCCGCCAGCGGTGGTCTCGCCGGAAATCGACAGGTTGGCGACGCTATAATCGCCGGGTCGTCCATCCAGGCGGCGGGCGAGCAGCGACGGCCACGCCTGTTCCGGGCGCAGGCCGTAACCGGCCGACAGCGAATCACCCATGACCAGCACGGTGCGCGCGGCGAGCGCGGGGCAGGCGGTGGACAGCAGGGCGAACAGGAGGAGCAGGATCCGCATGGCGGACATACCGGTAGTCGAAGTGAGCGGGTTGGGCAAGACGGTCGATAACGGCGGCGCGCCGCTGACCATCATCGCCGATATTACCTTTTCGGTGGCCCCCGGCGAAAGCGTGGCCATCGTCGGCGCTTCGGGGTCCGGCAAGTCCACGCTGCTCGGCCTGCTGGCCGGCCTCGACGTGCCGACGCAGGGCACGGTGCGCCTCGACGGGAGCGACCTCGGCGCGCTCGACGAGGACGAACGCGCCCGCCTGCGCGGGCGCCTGCTCGGTTTCGTTTTCCAGTCCTTCCAACTGCTGCCCGCATTGACGGCCATCGAGAACGTCATGCTGCCGCTGGAATTGGCCGGTTTTCCTGGGTCGACCGCAACCGCCCGCGAATGGCTCCTGCGTGTCGGCCTCGGCGAGCGCCTGAAGCATTATCCGAAGCATCTCTCGGGCGGCGAGCAGCAGCGCGTCGCGCTGGCCCGGGCCTTCGCCGCAAATCCACGCCTAGTGTTGGCCGACGAGCCGACCGGGAATCTCGATGCGGCCACTGGCGCCCAGATCATCGACATGATGTTCGACCTCAATGCCCGCCAGGGGACGACCCTCATCCTCGTCACCCACGACGAGGCGATCGCCGCGCGCTGCGGACGGCTATTGCGCCTGCAGTCCGGGCGTCTGGCCGGCGCCCCGGAAACGCGCGGCTAGCGGCTTCGGCCGGAACTATCCGGCCGCGACGACGCTCCGACGGCAAAGGCTGCTTCACGCCGGCCACATCCCCGGTCTCGTTGTAATGAAAGACTTGGCAGCCGCGACCAAAGGGAACGAGCGAACCGCCGCGACAGAGCGTTTCCCGGGGCGCGCTCCCTATTCAGGAGAACAAAATGAACCGACGCAACTGGCTTTTTCGCATCACCGGGCTGGCCGCTGCCGGTGTGTTGCCCCATCACGCCGGGGCCACCGCCGGCAATTTTCCGTTGAACAAGTCCAGACAGGAATGGAAACAGCTGGTTTCGCCGGAGGCGTACGCCGTGCTGTTCGAGGATGGCACCGAGCGCCCCGGGAGCAGCCCGCTGAACGGCGAGAAGCGGGCTGGCACCTACGTCTGCGCCGCCTGCAACAACCCGCTGTTCGACAGCGCGACCAAATACGAGAGCGGCACCGGCTGGCCGAGCTTCTGGCAGCCGCTGGCCGGCGCGCTCGGCACGTCGGCTGATTTCAAGCTGATCTATCCGCGGACCGAGTACCACTGCGCACATTGCGGCGGGCACCAGGGCCACGTCTTCGACGACGGCCCGAAACCGACCGGCAAGCGCTATTGCAACAATGGCGTTGCCCTGCGGTTCATTCCCCAAGGTACGGCGCTGCCGGCGCTGCGCTCCTGAGCGCGTCGTTACCGGTCAGGTGACGTTGGGGTTGGCCGGCCGGCTTCCAGCGGCTTAAGCCTGGCGAGGCGGCTCGTTGTAGGCATTCATGACGCGGCCGCGCGGGCCGTGCTCGACATAGAGCACTTGCGTACGTTGCCAGCGCGCGAGGTTTTCGGGGTCGAGCGCGGCGTCGCGGGCCAGACGGTCCATGCCGACCGGGTGCCAGCGTTCGTCGGTCTTCCCCCAGTGCCGCTTCAGGCGCTCGTAGATGTAAGCCGCGAAGAGTACCGCCGACGCCGTGGCAAGCGCGTAGGGCACGAGATGCGCCAGTGCCCGGAAGGATTCCAGCGAGACCACCTGCGGTACGAGGAAGCGCGGCAGTTCAAAGCCGACGTGGTAGCCGAGGGTGGTGAGCAATACAAACCACATGCCCAGCCAGATGCCCCAGCAGAGCAGGGTGAGCGCGACCCCGACGACCCGCCGCACCGGGTGGGCGAGGTCAGGGCGGTCGATGATCAGCGGGAGTCGGGTCGGATGCCCCGGTCGGGACTCGTCCATATCGCTCGGCGCTCCTTGTCGCGCAGCAGGATCTTGGGAATGGCGGCGGCGGCCGTCGCCGCCGCGATGATCCAGTAGATGGTCGGATACCAGACCGCCCAGAAATAGTTCTTGAGCAGGCCGCGGTCGTAGGGGCGGTCGAGGAACAGGCTGAGGACGATCTGCAGCATGCAGACCGTCCCGATGATCAGGCCGGTCCACCCGAGCAGCAGGATGGGGGCGCTCTGCAGGTCGACCCGGAACAGAATGTAGTCGATGAGGCGGTAGGCTGCCAGCAGGACGAAGAGAACCGCCCACAGGATACTCAGCCCGTATTCGATGGCGAGCGGCCACAGGCGAAGGTTGTTGCGCGTCATCAGCCGGGGCCAGTAGTCGAGCAGCACCTGGGTACCGCCCATCGACCAGCGCAGGCGCTGCTTCCACAACCCGCCCAGGGTTTCCGGCATGAGTATCCAGCACAGCGCGCGCGGCTCGAAGCGCACTTCCCAGTTGGCGAGCATCAGTTTCCAGGTGACATCGACGTCCTCGGTGAGCTTTTCCGGGCTCCAGTAGCCGACTTCGTGCAGCGCGCTGCGGCGGAAGGCAGTGACTACCCCGGACACCGTGAAGATCAGCCCGAGTGCGCGTTGCGCGCGCTTGATCAGTCCGACGATGGAGGAGAACTCGCCGACCTGGATACGCCCGAGGATGGTCGAGCGGTTGCGCACGCGCGGGTTGCCGGTGACGGCGCCGACTTCGTGTTCGTCGAAATGACGCACCAGCCAGTGCAGCGCATTGCGGTCGAGGCGGGCGTCGCCGTCGATGCCGACGAGGATCTCGGCCTGCGTCAGGAGCGCCGCGGTATTGAGACCGACCGCCTTGCCCTGGTTCTCGATCTGATGGACGACCCGCAAGCGCGGGAAGCGGGCTGCCAGCCCGTTGAGGATCTCGCCGGTGCGATCTTTGCTGCCGTCGTTGATGGCGATGACTTCGTAGTTCGGGTACTTCGATTCCATCAGCGCTTCGATGGTTTCCTCGGCGTGCGCTTCCTCGTTCAAGCAGGGGACGAAGACGGCGACCAGCGGGTAATCGCTGCGCTCCGGCGGCTGGCTGACTATCCGGTGCGGGTGGCGCTCGAAGCGGAAATAGAAGGCGAGGCCACCGATCATCCAGAATACCGACATCAGCACCGGATAGAGGAAGACGAAGGCGAGGATGGCTCCCCAGGCGTCACCGAGCAGGACGGGAAGGGGGGTGATCGTCATCGCAGTTGCGGCTGCGAGCGCAGCGACAGGACGCGGGCGACCTCCGCCGGCAGCGGGTCGGGGAAGCCGGAGAGCCCGAAACTGCGGAAGCCGTCGGCCTCCAGTTCGCGCATGCGGCGGGCGGTTTCGCCGGCGGGCGCGGCTGCGTCGAACTCGACCAGCACCTTGTCGCGGGCGGACGCCGGCAGTGCGCCGGGGGTGGCGAGGGCAGCCGGGATGATGACGACGTCGCCATCCGCCAGCCGCGCCCAGGTGTCCGGGCCGGGCAGACGGTCGACCGCGAAAGCCAGCTGCACGGGCAGGCGCCAGCGGCCAGCGGCCTCGCGCAGCGCGGCGATGCGCCTGTCGTCGGGTGCGGCTGGCAGGCGCAGTCCGGCAAAATTGACCTGGCGGGCGAGGTCGCCGACCAGTTCCGGGTCGTCCAGCCAGGGCGACGGCAGGTCGATGAATGCCGGCACGCCCGCGCGGCGCTCGGTCTGCCAGGCAACGTGGTTGAGGATATCGGCGGCGAGCGGGCGTCGACTGGTCGGAAACAGGGTCATCTCAAGGCCATCGCGGATCACAGCCGGACGGATGAAGGCGATGTTGGGGGCCAGTGCCTGCAGGCGGTCGAGCGTCGCCGATAGCCCGGCTTCCGGATTGCCCCAGGTGCCCGGATCGATGCGCACGCTGCGTGCGGGGTCGGCGGGCCAACTGGCGCGCAGCAGCTCGACGAACTCCTGCAGCGACGGTCCGTTCTCGACGAGTTGCCGGCGCAGACCGGCGAGCGGCGTGGTGCTGTCGTTCCAGCCGTCTTCCAGCGAAAAGCCGATGGGGCGTCCCAGTTCGGCGGCCAGATTCCGGGTAAATTTGTTGCTGCGGCCCCAGGGCCACATGATGATTCTGGGCGTGAACCCCGTCCGCTCGGGAACCAGTTCCCGGAGCCCGGCACGCAGTCGCGCTTCGTAGGCGGCATCATCTTCGTAGATTCCCGAGCAGTAGCGGCGCGTGATTGCCGCAGGTTCGGTGTTTCCCTGCGGGTTGGCAGGGATGCCGCGGTGAATGGTGAAGGTGTGCGAGGCGACCTCGATCAATCCGGAGGCCATCATGTCGCGCACCTCAGCCCAGGTGACGAAGGCGGAGCGTGGTAGCGCCTGGCCGTCGTAGTCGACGGTACCGCCGTCCGCTACTTCCAGCCATTCGCCGACCAGCGCGATCACCGCCGGGTAGCCGAAGAGCTTGAGGAGCGGGAAGACACGGGTGTAGACGTCCTTCTTGCCGTCGTCGAAGGTGAGTAGCACGGCCTTCTCCGGCAACGGCGGGCCGCCGGCGCGGGCGGCGAGGATGCGGTCCATGCTGACCGGTTGCCAGCCGTTGGCGGCGAGCCAGGCGAACTGCTGCGCCAGGTCGCGTGCCGTCACGGAAGTCGGCGTTGCGGGCTCGCCTTCGCCGAGCACTTCGTGATAGCTGAGAGCGATGAAGCGGGCCGGATCGGCGGCACCGGCGAGTGCAGCGGCGCCGGCCAGCCAGAGGACGAGAAGGGCACGGGTCAGAAACGCCATAGCAGGCTCATCGTCGCAAATGTGCGCCCTTCGCGCACGCCGTCGTAGGGGCGGAGCAGGCGCCCGAGGCTGTAGTTGAAAGCCACCGCACGGCCGAGTTCCCAGCGGTGGCCGTACTCGATCGCTTCGATTGCGCCGCTGCCGTAGTCCTTCTGCCAATAATTGCCGGCGGTCAGCGCCAGGCGCTGGCGCAGGGCGAAGTCGTAGCGGCGCCAGGCCAGGTTGTCGACGGCTGCGGTCAACCACAGCGAATGGTCGGTTTTCGGATTGAAGTAGGCGACGCTCTGATCGGCGGTGTTGTGCGAGGCATCGGCACCGAGTGTCGTCTCGAACATCCAGCGCGGCCCGCTCGCCCAGCGCTCGAACCACGAGGTGCTGACGGCATTGCGCCGGTTGTCGTCGGAAAAGTCGGTGAGCGTGGTGGCGAGCGCCAGCTTGCGCGATTCGTCCAGGCGCCAGTCGACGCCCACCTCGGCCCGGGCGGCGGTGACGCCTTCGCGGACGGCGCGCAGCGGAATCTGGTTGGTGACCGTCTCGCCGGCTGCATACACCGACCACTGGTCGTCCGGCTTCCAGCGGGCGGTCGCAAGCAGGCCCGGCTTGACGCCGTCGCCCGAATTGACCTCGGCGGTCGCCCGCCAGGCGAGATGGCGCCATTCCGCACCGATGCCGGTGCGCGTCCAGTTCGTGGTCGATCCGTCGAAGTCGGCACTGCTCGTGTAGTTGTGCGCAAAGACCCGCCAGTTCTCGGCCAGTGGCGGCGCGTAGAGGTAGCTGTCGATGCGCCAGTCGCTGTTGCCGAAGAAGCCGCCGGTATCGCCGCCCTTGCCGTAGCCTGCCTCGACCCACAATTCGAAGCTGTCGTGCAGTGCCAGCGAGGTGTGGGCGCGTCGCACCCCGGTGTTCTCCGCGTCGATTCCTTCCCCGGCCGCCAGCGCGGCCCGTGCGCCCAGCCAGTCCTGCAGCTGCAGCCGCGCTTCGGCGAGGTCGGCGTACAGCGCGGGATTGTCGGGGTCGGAGCCGACGATGCGGCGCAGGGTCTGCTCCCCCAAATGCGGCCAGCCGCGGGCCAGTGCGAGGCTTGCGGCAGTGCCGCGCGCCTCGGCGTTGAAGGGCGCGGCGGCAAGGCGGGCTTCGCTGCGCCGCTGCGCTTCGTCCAGCCGGTTGGCCCAGGCGCGCGCGCGGTCGCCGGCGATGTCGGCGCTCAGGCGCTCGCCGTTGTAGCGCCCGTCGCGGTGGCGGCGCTCGGGGAGGCGCGCCGCGTAGGCATCGATATGCGCGGTGGCGGCATCGATGTCTCCGGCGTCGGCGAGGGCGTAGAAGAGGCCGATATTGGCCACGAAGTCATCCGGTGCCGTGGCGAGAAAGGCCCGATACAGCTCGGCGGCCCACTCCGGTTCGCGAAGTTGCAGGGCGCTGTCGGCGAGGTCGCGTTGCGTCCATGGCGGGATGGCGACCCCGCGGGCGACGAGGGCGTCGTGGAGGGCGAAGGCGTCGGCAGCCCGGCGGCGGGCCGACAGTGCGCTGACGCGGTCCGTAAGCCGGCGCTGCGTTTCGGTGTCGGCCGGGCCGCCGGCGAGGAAGGCTGCCGCATCGTCGTCGGTCGCCGCTAGTGAACGGTCGAGTGCAGCGAAACGCACTTCCCCTCGCTGGGAGTTGGCGTCGATGACCCCGTAGCGCACCTGCAGCGCGATGCGGTCGCCCTCCAGCGTACGCTGCTCGGCGACGGATAGCGGCGCCTCAAGGGAAGCCGCCTGCTCGAACAGGCCGAGGCGCACTGCTGCACGCCAGGCGGCGAGGCGGGCATCGCGGTTGCCGGGTTCTGCTGCAAGCTGGTCGAGATTGCGGCCGAGGGCAACCGCGGGGTCGGCTTCCGTGTCCGTGGCCATCGCGGCGCTGCCGTTGCCGAGGCCGGCAGCGAGCAGGAAGGCGGTCAGCAGGCCGGTCGCACGGATCATGACGGCGGAGTGTAGCCGGTTCCGGTCAGGGAGTGTGCGGCGCGCAGGCCGCTGCGCACGGCTCCCTCGAGGGTGGCCGGGTAGTCCTGCCAGGTATGGTCGCCGGCCAGAACGATGCGCGGGTGGGCGGTCGTCGCGCCGGGGCGAGTGATGCCCGGGCGGCACGAGAAGGTCGCCCGCTTTTCGCGCACCACCTTGTGCCAGTCGGCATGGCCGAAACCCAGCTCATTCTCGAGGGCCGCGACGAGTTCGTCGTCGGCCAGCACCTCCCACGCGCCGCTGGCGCTCTGCACGCAGGCGAGCAGCCCGTTGCCGCGGTCGACCACCCACTGGCCGCAAATTCCACCGAGGTTGAAAAGGGGGAAGGGAAGGCGGACAGCCTCGGGGTACTGCAGCCACACCGTCGCGATCGGCTCGAAGGCCGTCGCCGTGGCGATGCCCGGCAGCAGCGCCGGCAGGTGCTGCGGCGCGGTGGCGACGACCGCCCCGGCGAAACGCTCGCCGTCGACGCTGACGCCGCTGTCGTCAGCGAGCAGTTCGGCGACGCGGTGGCCGAAGCGTAGTTCGGCCCCGCGGTCGGCGAGCCAGGCGGCGGCCGGCTCGGGGAAAACCGCGCCGAGCGGCACGCGCGGAAGGAGCAGGTCGGTGGCGCCGGATGCGCGGCTGCCGAGGCTGTCGCGCAGCACGTTGGCGAAGACCTGGGCAGACGCGCATTGGGGATGCGTATTGAGCGCAGCGAGGCAGAGCGGTTCCCACAGCTGGTGGCGCAGCGTGCCAGTCTGGCCGCCGGCATCGAGCCAGGCGGCGACCGTGGTGTCGACGGGCAGGCGGAAGCCGCAAGCCTCGAGGCCGCGCATCCAGCGGGCCGTCGCCAGTTTCTCGCGCATCTGCGGGCTACGCGCCGCAAGCAGGCCCCAGGCCAGGTTGAAAGGTGGCGGCAGGGCGGGCAGGGCAAGGCGGAAGCCGCTGCGGTCATGCACCTGCAGCGGGCGCCGGTCGAGCAGGGCGTCGGGATCGGCGCCGACCCGCCGCATCACTGACAGAGTGTCGCGGTAGGCGCCGAGCAGGATGTGCTGGCCGTTGTCGAGCCGGCGCCCGTCAAGAATGGCCGTGCGCGCGCGACCGCCGGGAACACGCCCGGCCTCGAACAGCGTGACGGGGACGCCGCGCGCGGTCAGCTCGACGGTGGCGGCGAGACCGGCCCAGCCGCCGCCGATGACGGCCGTGCGCATCGGCCGGCTCAGCCCCGGACCCAGGTCTTCGCGGCCAGCCACAGCTTGCGCAGCGGCGGCAGCGAGATGCGCTGGTGCAACACCTGGAAGTTGTCGCGGCGGATCTCGTCGAGCAGGGTGCGGTAGATCGCCGCCATGATCAGCCCCGGGCGCTGGCTCTTGCGGTCGACCGCCGGCAGCTGGGCAAAAGCCTGCTCGTAGTAACGCTCGGCCCGCTCGGCCTGGAAGCGCATCAGCGCCGTGAAATTGTCCGAATAGCGCCCGTTGAGAATGTCGGCGGCCGGAACGTTGAATTGCTTCAGTTCATCGACCGGGATGTAGATGCGTCCACGGCGGGCGTCCTCGCCGATGTCGCGGATGATGTTGGTGAGCTGGAAGGCCATGCCGAGATCGTGCGCGTATTTCTGCGTCTGCCGGTCGCGGTAGCCGAAGATGGCGGCAGCGAGCAGGCCGACGACGCTGGCCACGCGGTAGCAGTAGAGCGACAGGCCCTTGAAGTCGAGGTAGCGCGTCTGCTGCAGGTCCATCTCCATGCCGTCGATGATCTCGAGCAGCTGCTCGCGCGGCAGGTCGAAGCGCGGCGCCGTGTCGCGCAGTGCGAGTCCGACCGGGTGTTGCGGCGTGCCGTCGAAGACGCGGTCGACCTCGGTCCGCCACCAGGCGAGCTTGGTCGCGGCGAGCGCCGGGTCGTGGCATTCATCGACGACGTCGTCTACCTCGCGGCAGAAGGCGTAGAGCGCCATGATCGCCCGCCGGCGCTCGAGGGGCAGGAACAGGAAGCTGTAATAGAAGGACGAGCCGCTGGCGGCGCACTTGTCCTGACAATACTGGTGGTGATCCATGGGGTCACATTGTAAGCGAGTGGCCGGCGAGCACCGCCCAGTCCCACGGGCCGAGCACCGGCCGGTGGCGGAAGACATCGCCGCGCACGCGGCGCAGGCGCTCGAGTATGCGCAGGCCGCCTTGCACGGTGAGGCGGATCTCCCAGCCGAGGCGCCCGGGCAGGTCGTGCACGAGCGACGCACCCGCGCGCATGAGCGCTTCGGCCCGTTCGACCTGGAAATCCATCAGTGCCGCCCAATTCGCCGACCAGCGCGCGGCCGCAATGTCATCCTCGCCGATACGGAAACGCAGCAGGTCTTCCTGCGGCAGGTAAACGCGGCCTTTTTGGCAGTCGACCGCGACGTCCTGCCAGAAGTTGATCAGCTGTAACGCCGTGCAGATACGGTCGGAGCGTTCGAGTTGTAGCGGCGAAGTACGCCCGGCGAGGTGCAGGACCAGCCGTCCGACCGGATTGGCGGAGCGGCGGCAGTAGTCGAGAAGTTCTGCATAGTCGGCGTAACGCGTCTTGACCACGTCCTGCGCGAAGGCATCGAGCAGGTCGCGGAACAGCTGCAGCGGCAGTCCGCGTTGGGCGATCACGTCGGCGAGTTCGGCGAAGAGTGGCATCTGCGGTGGCATGCCGGCCGAGATACGGTCGAGTTCTGACCGATAGGCGGCAAGGCCTGCCAGGCGCTGATCCGGCGTGGCATCGCCCTCGTCGGCGATGTCGTCGGCGCTGCGCGCAAAGTGGTAGATCAGCTCGATCGGCCGCCGCATCGCCGCGGGGACGAGCAGCGAGGCGACGGGAAAGTTCTCGTAGTGGTCGACGGGCATGGGCCGGCAAGTATAGGCGATGCCGCCACGATGCTAGAATGCGGGCCGCCTGCCCAGGTGGCGAAATTGGTAGACGCACCAGATTTAGGTTCTGGCGCCGCAAGGCGTGGGGGTTCGAGTCCCTTCCTGGGCACCAGCGCGTGAATACGAGCACCCCGCTTGCCGGGATTTTCACGCGCGTTATCATGTCACCTGCATCGGGCGGACATTTCCGGCCGTCCGGGGGAGGCGACATGCTCATGCGGATTCTTCCCGGCTGGCTGTACTCTCGCTTGCCGGTTCTTTACGTCCTCGCCGGTGTTCTGGCGCTGGTCTTTGCGAGCCATTGGGCGGCGACGTTCAGCGGCATCATGCTCATTGCGGCTGGAGCTCTTGTTTTCTTGATGCGCCGTGAGGCCAAAAAATCGGGCAGGCGACGCCGCTCCGCCGCGGCACAGGGGGCCGTGCATCCGGCCCATGCGCCGGCGGCAGTGGATTCAGGCACGCTGAAGTGGGATTCCGGATTCGAGTGCGGTCACAAGGTGATCGACCGGCAGCACCGCGACCTGGTCAGCCGGGCCAACGAATTGTTGCTGGCGCTGAGCGGCCAGCATAGCCGTGCCGATATCGAGTTGCTGATCGACGAGTTGATCGAAAAGCTCGAGGAGCATTTCCGCACCGAGGAGGCGATCGCCGAAGCGGCTGCCCATCCGGATCTCGACGAACACCGCGAGGTGCATCGCAGCCTGCTGGCGAAAGCCAGCGCTTTGCTCGCGGAATTCCAGGGTGGCAAGGCCATCCGGGCCGAACTGGCCAGCTTCGTCAGCGAGGACGTCCTGGCCGGCCACGTAGCCGGCGAACGCGAGGTTTTCGCAGCGCGCTGAGCGTCGGCGTTGCGCGCTGGCGCCGGGACCAGTGAACCGGCTCAGGTGCTGCGGTCGAGGAAAGCCAGGTCTTCGGTCACGATGTGCTTGACGATCATGTCGGTGGTGACGAAGGTCACGATCTCGCCGTGGTTGCTTTCGCCATGCCGGAAGCGTCCGAAAATGCCGCGTGCACGGAACAGCAGGTCGCGATGAACGGCGCGATGGACGTCCAGGTCGTCGTGTCCTTCGCGCTCGGCGATCTCCTCCTCGGTCGCGAAATGATGCACCACGTGTTCGAGGAATTCATCGAGCAGTAGCTCGAGGTCGGAACGATTGCGGCTGGTGACAAGCGCATTCACCAGTTCGTTGCCGAGGCCGAAGAGCTTCCGGTGTTGCCCGTCGATGACCGGGTCGCCGCACTCGTATCTCGGCCGCCAGACCAGTCGTATCAAGTGCCCGGCACTTTCGTCGGGTGAGCCGGCAGCCGGCTTGTCTTCACCGGTCTGCACGTTGGTGGCTCTGGCTCGGGCGCGCCGGTAGGCAATGCGCATGTGGATGATCAGGAGGCCAGCCGAAACGAGCAGAACGCCACAGAACAGGACGACCCAACCGGTGTCCAGCCACACCCCTGCCAGGCCGAAGGCGATGTACAGATAGGGAAGGCTCTCGTAGAGCCAGGATGGGAGCGGCGTTTTCGATGCCATCGCCCGGTTCTCCTGGATCGATCCTGATTTGCCGGCGCGTGCTCAGGCGGCGCCGGTGGGTGCGGCGCCGAGTATCTCGGCCGCGAAGCGCGCCCAGGACAGGCGGAACCCCGACGCGTTCGGGTGGCCGCCGCCGCCGTAGTTCGCGGCGATTTCCGAGACGTCCACCGTGCCGTTGCCGCGCAATGAGCACTTGACCTCGCCGTCGGCCGCCAGATACCAGACCAGGCTGAAGGTGCCGCTGCGCGCCGCAAGGCGGCCGCCGACCTCGGAAGCGAAGAGGGCATTGGCGTTCACCGCCAGTCCGGCGACCGATTTCCAGGCACGGTCGCCGTCGGCGATGATCGGCAGGCCATGGCGCGTGGCCTGCAGGGGGTCGATGGCTTCGCCACGCAGGCGAACCGGCATGACCAGCGCGCCGTCGGCCAATCGCTCGACTTCGGTCTGGAAAAAGCGCTCGATGGCTTCGCCTTCGGCGAGCAGGGCGCGGTAGCGCGGCGCGGCGCTGCCGGTGGCGGTGCGCGCGAGGTCATCCCAGGCGGCGAAGTCATAGGGCAGGAGGCGCAGTGCTCGTCCGATCGGGCGCGACCCCGGCAGGGCGAAGCGCCACAGGTCGATATCCTCGACGTGCTGGAGCAGCAGCGGAACGGGAGTATCCGGGTGGAAGTGCTCCCAGGCGAGCCGCGCGCCCGATTTGTCGAGGTCGAAGGCGATCGTCAGGGGCAGATCCGGATGGCTGTAACGGGCGAGTCCGCCGGTAGTCTCTTGCAGGCGGTCGGACCAGGGCTTGCGGGCGGAGGCGTGATGGTCGAGCTGCATGGTGCTGCGCGCGACGCGAGCGATTGCCTCGAGGACATCGGGGGGGAAGGAGAAATCGAGCACATAGACGTCGTGCCCGGCGATTTCGGCCATTTCCCAGGGTTGACCGTGGTGCATCGGCCGGTAGATCGCGGCATCGCCAAAAATCAGCCAGGCGGCGTAGGCGGCACCGAAGCCATCCGGGCAATCGGCGTGGTAAAGCACGGTTACGGGGAAATTGGCGGTCATGGCTCAGTAGTGGGGCGGAATTTCGTCGCGCAGGCTGCGCGCCTCGCCGGGCGTTCCCGGCAACTGTTCGCGCAGCGCGGCGATTGCCTCGACCAGCAGGTCGATACGCCGCTGCTGGCGGAAGACGGTGCGGTTGAGTTCGTCCATCTGGTCTTCGAGGAAGCTGATCTTGATCTCGAGGTCGGCGATGCGATTGTCCATCGTCAGTCTCCGTTGCGCCAGTCGCGCAGGGTTTCCTTGCGTGGCGGCGGCGGGGTGCCGCGGTCGCGCAGCAGCGGCATGGCGGCACTGACGACGACGGCGACGCAGGCAATGACGATGAGCCAGACTTCGCTCATGGGGGTTCCTCCAGACGAGGGTGCCGATGTTACCGGTAATTTGCCGCATCCTTTGGTATCTTTCCGTTAATTTCACTAAGACCCCGGAAGCGCCATGGAAATTCCCACCTCGGCCCGCCAGCAGGCTCAGGACCTGCTCGCCTTCATCGACGCCAGCCCCAGCCCGTGGCATGCCGTCGCCAGCGCCCGCCGCCTGCTGGAGGCGGCGGGTTTCGGCGAGTTGCGCGAGCACGAGCGCTGGCGCCTGGCGCCTGGGGATCGCCGCTACGTGGTGCGTGGCGGCTCGTCTATCGTCGCCTTCGTCGCCGGTGCAGAGCCGCTCGAGCGGGCCGGATTCCGGCTGCTCGGCGCACATACGGATTCCCCGGGACTGCGGGTCAAGCCGAAGGCTGCGCAAGCCGCCGACGGCATGGTGCGCATCGGCGTCGAGGTCTATGGCGGCCCGATCCTCGCCACCTTCGCCGACCGCGACCTGGGACTTGCCGGCCGGCTGGCGGTGCGTGCCGGTGGCGGCGTCGAAATGCCGCTCGTGCATTTCCGCGAGCCGCTGCTGCGCCTGCCCAACCTCGCCATTCACATGAACCGCGAGGTCAATGAGAAAGGCCTGTGCTTCAACAAGCAAAGCGAGTTGCCGTTGCTTCTCGGCCGCGATGCCGGATTGCCGGCCGAAACCGCGTTCCGCGAACTGCTCGCGGACGCCGCCGGTGTTGCACCGAACGCCCTGCTCGGCTGGGAACTGGCGGTCTGCGACACGCAGCCCGGCGCTTTCTGGGGTGCCGACCAGGAGTTCGTCGCCGCCAGCAGGCTCGACAACCTCGCCTCGTGCCACGCCGCATTGTCGGCGTTGGTTGCCGGCAGTGAATCCGCCTCGACGCGGGTTTGCGGGCTGTTCGACCACGAGGAGGTCGGCAGCGAGAGCGCCGTCGGCGCCGGCGGCAGTTTCGTCGCCGACGTGCTGCGTCGCATCGCGGCAGCGTCCGGGTGCGACGAGGAGGGCTGGCGCTGTGCGCTGGCCGCGAGTTATTTCGTCAGCGCCGACATGGCGCACGCCTGGCATCCGAACTTTCCCGCTGCCTACGAGCCGGCTCACCGCGTCGCGGTCAACGGCGGTCCGGTCATCAAATCCAACGCCAACCAGCGCTATGCGACGGGCGCCGAAAGCGCTGCCCGCTTCGTGCTCGCCTGCGAACAGGCCGGCGTGCCTTGCCAGCAATACGCGCACCGCAGCGACCTTGGTTGCGGCAGCACCATCGGGCCGATCGTCGCGGCGCGACTGGGAATCCCGAGTGTCGATGTCGGCTCGCCGATGTGGGCGATGCACAGCTTGCGCGAAAGTGCCGGGGTGCTCGACCATGGCTGGATGATCGCCGCACTGGGCGCCGTGTTGGCAGCCTAGGCGGGGATGCCGACAATCCCGGACGGCGGTTGACTTCGGGTTTTCGCTCCGTATAATGCGCGCTTCCTCAGGCGGTTAGCTCAGTTGGTTAGAGCGCCACGTTGACATCGTGGAGGTCGTTGGTTCGATTCCAATACCGCCTACCAAATATCCGACGGAGCCGATTTGATCACTTTCCGAACTTGCTTCGCAGTTCAGAAATCCTGACCGGGTCAGCCTTCGTTCAACTGAAAAAAGTGCGGCTCGTACCGCACTTTTTTTTCGCCCGTAACTTTCCGTTCCCAGCCGAGTCGCCAACATGCCCGATATCAAGCTCCCCGATGGATCCGTCCGCTGCTATGAACAGGCGGTCACCGTCGCCGAGGTAGCGGCCAGCATCGGTGCCGGCCTCGCCCGCGCGGCGCTGGCTGGCAAGGTCGACGGCAAGCTGGTCGATACCTCGTACCTGATCGAACGGGACGCCGAACTGGCCATCGTCACCGAGCGTGATGCGGACGGGCTCGAGATCATCCGCCACTCGACCGCTCACTTGCTGGCTTACGCGGTCAAGGAACTCTTTCCGGAGGCACAGGTGACCATCGGGCCGGTGATCGAGAACGGCTTCTATTACGATTTCGCCTACAAGCGCCCATTTACCCCGGAAGACCTGGAGGCGATCGAAAAGCGCATGGGCGAGCTGGCGAAGAAGGACATCCCGGTCAGCCGCGAAGTCTGGGCGCGCGACGAAGCGGTCAAGTTCTTCCTCGGCCTCGGCGAGAAGTACAAGGCCGAGCTGATCGGGGCGATTCCCGCAGACCAGCAGGTCTCGCTCTACCGCGAAGGCGACTTCATCGACCTCTGCCGCGGCCCGCACGTGCCGACCACGGCCAAGCTCAAGGTCTTCAAGCTGATGAAGGTGGCCGGAGCCTACTGGCGCGGTGACTCGAAGAACGAGATGCTGCAGCGGATCTACGGCACGGCCTGGGCGAAGAAGGAAGATCTCGACGCCTACCTGCACATGCTGGAAGAAGCCGAGAAGCGCGACCATCGCCGCCTCGGCCGGCAATACGACCTCTTCCACATGCAGGACGAGGCGCCGGGCCTCGTCTTCTGGCACCCCAAGGGCTGGGCCATCTGGCAGGAAATCGAGCAGTACATGCGTGCCGTCTATCGCAACAACGGCTACCAGGAAGTGCGCTGCCCGCAGATCCTCGACAAGACCCTGTGGGAAAAGTCGGGCCACTGGGAGCACTACAAGGACAACATGTTCACGACGGCCTCGGAAAACCGAGACTACGCGGTCAAGCCGATGAACTGTCCGGGCCATGTCCAGGTGTTCAATTCCGACCTGCGCTCCTACCGCGAGTTGCCGCTGCGCTACGGCGAATTCGGTTCCTGCCACCGCAACGAGCCGGCCGGTGCACTGCACGGCCTGATGCGCGTGCGCGGTTTCGTCCAGGACGACGGCCACATATTCTGTACCGAGGACCAGATCGAGGCCGAGGTGACGGCCTTCAACGCGCTGGTCAAAAGGGTTTACGCCGATTTCGGTTTCCACGACGTCGCCGTCAAGCTGGCCTTGCGCCCCGAGGGCCGCGTCGGTTCCGACGAGGTCTGGGACAAGGCCGAGGACGCGCTGCGCCAGGGCTTGCGTGCGTCCGGGCTGGAGTGGATCGAGCTGCCGGGCGAGGGCGCCTTCTATGGCCCCAAGATCGAATTCCACATCAAGGATGCCATCGGCCGTTCGTGGCAATGCGGGACGATGCAGGTCGATTTCTCGATGCCCGGCCGCCTGGGCGCCGAATACGTGGCGGGAGACGACACGCGCAAGGTGCCGGTCATGCTCCATCGCGCCATCCTCGGCTCTCTCGAGCGCTTCATCGGCATCCTCATCGAAAACTTCGCGGGTGCCCTGCCGCTCTGGCTGGCGCCGGTGCAGGCCGTCGTGCTCAATATCTCCGAGAAACAGACGGACTACGCCGCTACCGTTGCGCAAAAGCTCCATCAGGCCGGCTTCCGCGCCGAGGCGGATTTGCGCAACGAGAAAATAACCTATAAAATTCGGGAACATAGCTTGAACCGGCTGCCTTATCAGCTCGTCGTTGGCGACAAGGAAAAGGAAGCCGGACTGGTGGCCGTGCGCACACGCGGCGGTCAGGATCTCGGACAGATGTCCGTCGAAGCCCTGATCGAGCGACTCCGAGGGGAAGTCGCGGCGCGGAGTGGCACGGCTTAATTATTGTTTTTTCGGGGGTTTGAACCATCGCTCAGCAAAAGGCGCATCGCCTCAACGAAGAGATCATGGTGCCGGAGATTCGTCTCCAGGGTGTGGAAGGTGAGCAGTTAGGGATTTTCAGTATCCGTACTGCGTTGCAGATGGCAGAAGATGCCGGGGTCGATCTGGTCGAGATCGCGCCGACGGCGAAGCCGCCGGTCTGCCGCATGATGGACTACGGGAAGTTCAAGTACCAGGAATCCAAGCGGGCGCATGAGGCCAAGCTGAAGCAGAAGCAGGTGCAGGTCAAGGAAGTGAAATTCCGCCCGGGCACCGACGAGAACGATTACCAGATCAAGCTGAGGAACATGACGCGCTTCCTCGAGGAAGGCGACAAGGTCAAGGTGACCCTGCGCTTCCGGGGGCGCGAGATGGCGCACCAGGAGTTCGGCATGCGCCAGTTGGAACGGATCAAGGCGGATCTCGATGCCATCGGGCAAGTCGAGCAGATGCCGAAGATGGAAGGGCGGCAGATGATCATGATCATCGCGCCGAGCAAGAAGAAGCAGATTTAGCAGTACGTTGTACCGGCAGTAAGCACAAGTGCTTTCGGGTAGTCGAAGCGTTCCCGCAGGGAACCACCTGACGGCATGACATTAAGGAGCATTCAAATGCCCAAGATGAAGACCAAGAGCAGCGCCAAGAAGCGTTTCTCGATCCGCGCGGGTGGCAGCATCAAGCGCGGCCAAGCCTTCAAGCGTCATATCCTGACCAAGAAGACGACCAAAGTTAAGCGTCACCTGCGCGGTGCCGTCGGTGTTAACGAGCGCGATGCAGCATCCGTCCGCGCCATGATGCCCTACGCGTAAGGAGATAGAGCATGTCCCGAGTCAAACGTGGTGTAACGGCGCGCGCGCGCCACAAGAAGGTTCTCGCCCAGGCCAAGGGTTATCGCGGCCGCCGCAAGAATGTTTACCGCATCGCCAAGCAGGCGGTGATGAAGGCTGGCCAGTACCAGTACCGTGACCGCCGCCAGCGCAAGCGCCAGTTCCGTGCGCTGTGGATCGCCCGTATCAACGCGGCGGCCCGCGAGCTGGGCATGAAGTACAGCACCTTCATGAACGGCCTGAAGAAGGCCAACATCGAGGTCGACCGCAAGGTCCTCGCCGACCTGGCCGTCTTCGACCAGCCGGCCTTTGCCGCCCTGGCCGCGCAGGCCAAGGCCAAGCTCGGCGCCTGAGCGAACGGCTGAACCGGAAAAGGAGGCGCAAGCCTCCTTTTTTAGTTTCGGCCCGCCGCAATGCTACTTCGGCCGGCGCATGTCCGGCTGAACCGATCCCGAAGCCCCGTTTCGTTGCTGGAAGCGTATGGACAATCTTGAACACATCGTCAGCGAAGCCCGTGCGGCGTTCGCCGCCACGTCCGACCCGGATGCCCTGGAGCAGGTCAAGGCCCGTTTCCTCGGCAAGAACGGGGCGCTAACGGAGCTCCTCAAGGGGCTGGGAAAGCTGCAGCCGGAAGAGAAGAAGACCGCCGGCGCCGCGATCAACCGGGCCAAGACGGCCGTCGAAGGCGCCCTGAACGAGCGGCGCGAGGGCATCCGCAAGGCGGCACTGGCGGCCCGCCTGGCCGAGGAGGCGCTCGATGTCACCTTGCCCGGCCGCGCCGAGGCCCGGGGCGGGTTGCACCCGGTGACGCGTACGCTGGAGCGCATCGAGTCGCTGTTCGCGTCGATCGGCTTCGAGGTCGCCGACGGCCCGGAGATCGAGGAAGATTTTTTCAATTTCACCGCGCTGAATACGCCGGAAGACCACCCGGCGCGTTCGATGCACGACACCTTCTACCTGCAGAACCCGGATGGCTCCCTGGCCGACAAGGTGCTGCTGCGTACCCATACCAGCCCGATCCAGGCCCGCTACATGCAGGCGCATGTGGCCCGTTACGGTCAACTGGAAAAAATGCCCGAAATCCGCATCATCGCGCCGGGCCGCGTCTATCGAGTCGACTCGGACGCCACGCACTCGCCGATGTTCCACCAGGTCGAGGGCCTGTGGGTCGGCGAGAATGTCTCCTTCGCTGACCTCAAGGGCGTCATCGCCGATTTCCTGAAGCGCTTCTTCGAGACCGATGACCTCAAGGTCCGCTTCCGCCCGTCGTTCTTCCCGTTCACCGAGCCATCGGCCGAAATCGACGTCGCCTTCATGAGCGGCGCGCTCGAGGGCCGTTGGCTCGAGATCGCCGGCTGCGGCATGGTGCATCCGAACGTGCTGAAGATTGCCGGCATCGATCCGGAAAAATACACCGGCTTCGCCTTCGGTTTCGGCCCCGACCGCCTGACCATGCTGCGCTACGGCGTCAACGACCTCCGCCTGTTCTTCGAGGGCGACTTGCGTTTCCTGAGGCAATTCGCATGAAATTCTCCGAATCCTGGCTGCGCACGCTCGTCGATCCTGCGCTGAAGAGTGATGAGTTGTCCCATTGCCTGACCATGGCCGGCCTCGAGGTCGAGTCGCTCGAGCCGGTCGCGCCGGCCTTCGGTAACGTCGTGGTTGCCCGCGTCCTGGAGGTCGTCCGCCATCCCGATGCCGACCGGCTCAATGTCTGCCAGGTCGATGCCGGCGAGGGCGTGCCTCGGCAGATCGTCTGCGGGGCACCGAATGTCGCTGTCGGCCTTCGGGTCCCGTGTGCGTTGCCGGGAGCAGAACTGCCCGGGGACTTCCGCATCAAGGTCGCCAAGGTCCGCGGCGTCGAATCGTCCGGCATGCTCTGCTCGGCGAAGGAGCTGGGTATCGCCGACGATGCCTCCGGCCTCCTCGTCCTGCCGCCGGATGCGCCCGTCGGGCAACCGATTCGCGACTATCTGGATCTCGACGACCGGGTCTTCGAACTGAAGTTGACGCCGAACCGCGCCGACTGCCTTTCGCTGAAAGGCATTGCCCGCGAGGTCGGCGCCATCACCGGCACGCCGGCCCGCTTGCCCGAGGTGCCGGCGGTGCCGGCCACCATCGCCGATGTGCGCGCGATCGTTCTCGATGCGCCACAAGCCTGCCCTCTCTACCTCGGACGCATCGTCAAGGGTGTCGACGCCCTCGCCGCGACGCCGGAATGGATGAAGCGCCGGCTCGAGCGCAGCGGCATCCGCGCCATTTCGGCGCTGGTCGATATCACCAACTACGTAATGCTCGAGCTCGGCCAGCCGCTGCACGCGTTCGACAACACCAGGCTCGAGGGTTCCATCCACGCCCGCATGGCCCGGCCCGACGAAAAGCTCCTGCTACTGAACGAACAGACGGTTCCGGTTGCCGCCGATGTCCTGATGATCGCCGACGATGCCAAGGCGCTGGCCTTGGCCGGCATCATGGGCGGCGAGGAGAGCGGCATCACGCTGGCTACCACCGAACTGTTCCTCGAAGCCGCCTTTTTCGCGCCCGACGCGATTTCCGGACGCGCCCGCCGCTTCGGCTTCACCTCGGACGCCTCGCACCGCTTCGAGCGCGGGGTCGATTTCGGCGCCACGCGCAGTGCCATGGAGCGGGCCACGCGCCTGATCCTCGATATTTGTGGCGGCGAGGCCGGGCCGGTGGTCGAGGCGCGTGCGGCACTACCCTTGCGCCCGGCGGTCCATCTGCGCACTGCGCGGGCCGAGAAAGTGCTCGGCCTGAAGCTTGGTGAAGAAACAATATCCCGTCTGTTCAAAGGCCTGGCGCTTGATTTTAATAAAACAGATGAGGGTTTCATGGTGACGCCGCCATCATGGCGCTTCGACATGGAAATCGAGGAAGACCTGATCGAGGAGATTGCCCGCCTCTACGGCTACGACAATATCCCGGCACCGGCGCCGCGGGGTAGCATGGACATGATGGCGCGGCCCGAGGCGCAGCGGCCGGCACCGCGTATCCGCCAGTTCCTAGTCGATCGCGGCTATCAGGAAGTCGTCAATTTCGCTTTTGTCGAGGCGCAATGGGAGGCCGACTTTGCCGGCCTCGTTGCGGAAGACGACCTGATCCGCCTTGCCAACCCGATCGCCAGCCAGATGGCGGTGATGCGGTCGACCCTCCTGGGCGGGCTGATTTCAAATCTCGTGACCAACCTGCGGCGCAAGCAGGAGCGTGTTCGCCTTTTCGAACTAGGCCGTACCTTCCGTCGCGTCGCGACGGGCGGCCCGGTTGCCGGTTTCGCCCAGCCATGGCGCCTGGCCGGCCTGGCGTGGGGCGGCGCCCTGCCCGAGGGTTGGGGCAGCGGGTCGCGCCGCGTCGATTTCTATGACGTCAAGGGCGATATCGAGGCGCTGCTGGCGCCTGGCGCCCTGCGTTTCGAGAAGATTGCCCATCCGGCGCTGCATCCCGGACGGGCGGCCCGCATCCTGCGCGACGGAGTCGAAATCGGCTGCCTCGGTGAACTCCATCCCGAGTGGTGCCAGAAGTACGAATTGCCGCAGGCGCCGGTCGTCTTCGAACTGGATTTCGCCGCGCTCGTCGAAGCCAGGGTGCCGGCCTTCGCCGAGGTCTCCAAATTTCCGCCGGTGGTGCGCGATCTGGCCGTTGTCGTGGCCCACGATCTCCCGATCCAGGTACTCCTCGACGCTCTTGCGACGGACAAGCCGGACCTCGTGCAGGACGTCAGGTTGTTCGATGTGTATGCCGGCAAGGGTGTTTCTGAAAACAAGAAAAGTCTTGCTTTTCGTATAGTTATGCAAGATACTCAACGTACTTTGCAAGATTCGGAAGTCGACGCGGCAATGCAGCGGCTGACGGCCAAGCTGGAGAGAGAATTCGGTGCCCAACTCCGTGCCTGATGAAACCAAGAACGCGACGCTGACCAAGGCCGAACTGGCCGATCTGCTGTTCGAGCGCGTCGGCCTGAACAAGCGCGAGGCCAAGGATATGGTCGAAGCCTTCTTCGAGGAAATCCGCAATGCGCTGGAGGCCGGCGATGGCGTCAAGCTGTCGGGCTTCGGCAATTTCCAGTTGCGCGACAAGCCCCAGCGGCCGGGGCGCAACCCGAAGACGGGGCAGGAAATCCCGATCACCGCCCGCCGGGTCGTGACTTTCCATGCCAGTCAGAAGCTCAAGTCCGATGTGGAATTGATCTATGACGGAGCATCGGCATAAGGGGCAGGGCGGCGACGTCTTGCCGCCCATACCGGCCAAGCGCTACTTCACCATCGGCGAAGTGAGCGAACTGTGCGGCGTCAAGCCGCATGTCCTGCGCTACTGGGAGCAGGAATTCAACCAGCTCAAGCCGGTCAAGCGACGGGGCAACCGACGCTATTACCAGCACCACGAGGTGCTGCTCGTCCGCCGCATCCGCGAGCTTCTCTACAACCAGGGTTTCACCATCAGCGGCGCGCGCAACCAGCTTGACGAGGGACCGGCGGTCGCCGCGGCCGATGTGCCGGTAGCCAAGCCGGCTCCGGTGCTGGACGGCAGCCTGCGTGGCGAACTTCGCTACGTGATCGACATGCTCAGCCTGTGAATCGGCAGCATGGCCGCAAATTGAAAAAGGTCACTCGCGATGAGTGACCTTTTTCATTTGAAGCAGATGGTCGGGGTGGCGGGATTCGAACTCGCGACCCCTTGCACCCCATGCAAGTGCGCTACCAGGCTGCGCTACACCCCGACGAGCCGAGGATTATATCGCAAAGCCCGCTGGCAGGGGAGGGCGAACGGGACAATTGCGGATTCGGGTACCGGCCGTCCGGGAACGGAGCGGCCGGTGACTAGGGTCCGGAACGGCAGTCTTGCCTGGCTGGCGGTATTGCTCGTCGCCATGCTGCTCGCAGGGTGCGCCAACCTCTGGCGGCTCTCGGTCGATACCCGGGAAACGCGCGAGCGCGTGCGCCTGCTCGAGGGTAACCTCCAGGCGCCCTCGTGCTCTGACTGTCCGGTCATCGTCATCGTGCTTGGCGACGAGTCGCCGCCGGCGATCCACAATTTCCGGGTATTCGAGGGTAGCGGCAGTTTCCGTGTCGCCGCATTGCGTGAATCGCGGCGTCTTTTCGCATTCCAGGACGTCAACCGCGATTTTTCCTACCAGGCTGGCGAGCCTGCTGTCTGGCTCGACCTCGCCAGCCTCCGTTTCGCCGGCGTGACGGCAGGGGACATCGAGCTCGTGCTGGGGGCGCTGCAGCAGCCGGCGCCGCCCGGGCTGACCAACCTCTTCGAATTGCGCGGCTCGACGCTGGGAAGCATCGACGTCCAGATGAGCGAAATCGTTACCCTCGACGACGAGCGTTTTTCGCGGGCGGCGGCCGAGAGCGGCATCTGGGAACCGATCGCCTTCATGAAGCGGGGTTATGCGGGCATTTTCTTCCTCGAGCCCTACGATCCGGGGCGCGTCCCGGTGTTGTTCATCCCCGGGATCAACGGGTCGCCCAGGGATTTTGCCAGGATGATCGCAGCTCTCGACCGGAAACGCTTCCAGGCCTGGGTGATGCACTATCCTTCCGGGCTCGACTTGCGTGCCATGGGCGACGGTCTCGTCGGCCTCATGGCCGAGCTGCAGCTTCGCCACGATTTCAGGGCCTTGCATGTTGTCGCCCATAGCATGGGGGGGCTGGTCGGTCGCGAATTCCTTGCGGAGTGCGCGCGGAGCGATGGCTGCAACTACATGCGGCGGTTCATTTCCATCTCGACGCCATTTTCCGGGGAGGCTTCGGCCGGGCTGGGCGTTGCCTATGCGCCGGTCGTCGTGCCGGTATGGCGCAACCTGACGCCGGGTTCGCCGTTTCTTGCCCACCTGTTCGACCAGGCATTGCCTCCCGGCGTTGAACACCACCTGCTTTTCAGTTTCCGCAATGAATCGCGGCTGCGCCCGGGTAGTGGTGACGGCGTGATATTGCTGGACAGCCAGTTGCGTACCGAGGCGCAGGTGCAGGCCGCGAGCTTGCGGGGATTCAACGATGACCACATGAGCATTCTCGATAACGCCGATGTCCATTGTCTCGTCAATTCGCTGCTTGCCGCTGGTAATTCTGATCGTCGCGATCGCGCTTCGAGTGCCTCGCGGCAGGACGCCGGAGATAATCGCCCGGTCGATCCTCTAATCGGGAAATGAAGGGCGGCACGGGTTTTCGGAAAATGTGCAATATTTCCCCCTTTTTTATTCTGGGTACTGCGGCCTAAATATGCTTGTCGGTATTTATGAAAACCGGTAAATTGCGCCGACCATAACCCGAGGAGATAACCATGGATTTGTCGAACCTGACCGTTGCCCAATTGCGTGACCTGCAGCAGCAGATTCCTGCGGAAATCAAGCGTCGCCAGAACAAGGAAAAACAAAATGCCGTCAAGGAACTGCGTGCCGCTGCCAAGGCACTCGGATTCGATCTCGAGGATCTGGTCGGCAGCGGGGCACCCAAGGGCAAGGCGAAATCGGCCGGCACCAAGGTCAAAGTGAAATACCGCCATCCCAAGGACGCGAGCCTTGCATGGACCGGGCGCGGCCGCCAGCCGAAGTGGGTCGTCGAGTATCTCGCCAAGGGCGGAAAGATCGAGGCGCTCGCGGTCTGAAATGCGCATTCTTCTCAGTAACGACGACGGCTATTTTGCGCCGGGCTTGGCCATGCTCGCCGATTCCCTTGCAGGGCTCGGCGAGCTTGTCGTCGTGGCCCCGGAGCAAAATCGCAGTGGCGCCAGCAATTCGCTGACCCTCGACCGGCCGCTGACCCTGAAAAAGGCGGCGAACGGATTTTATTTCGTCAATGGCACGCCGACCGACTGTGTCCATTTGGCGGTGACCGGCATGCTCGACCATCTTCCGGACATAATCGTCTCGGGAATCAATTTTGGCGCCAATATGGGCGACGACACCATTTATTCGGGAACCGTTGCGGCAGCCACCGAGGGATTCCTGCTCGGAATTCCTTCCGTCGCGATTTCGCTGGCAAGTTTCGAGGGGCGCAATTTCGCCACTGCGGGCCGTGTCGCCCGCCAACTCGTCGAGCGCTTCATCCGCTCACCGTTTGCCGAACCGGTGTTGCTCAACGTCAATGTCCCGGACCTTCCTTGGGAGACCGTCGGCCCGGTAGAGATCACGCGTCTCGGGCGGCGGCACAAGGCCGAGCCGGTCGTGCGCATGCAGTCGCCGCGCAACGAGACGGTCTATTGGGTCGGGGCGGCCGGGGCGGCGGCCGATGCCGGGCCGGGAACCGATTTCGGTGCCGTTGAGCGCGGTTGCGTGTCGATCACTCCGCTGCAGATCGACCTGACCCATACTGCCCAGATGGCCTCCGTCTCGCGCTGGATGCAATGACCGGCGACGGCTTGCACGGTATCGGGATGACCTCGCAGCGGACGCGGGCGCGCATGATCGAGCGCCTGCGCGAGCAGGGCATCCGCAACGAGACCGTGCTGGCGGCCATCGCCGCCGTCCCCCGCCACATCTTCGTCGAGGAGGCGCTCGCCTCGCGGGCCTACGAGGACACGGCGCTGCCGCTGGGGCTCGGGCAGACGATTTCGCAGCCCTATGTCGTCGCGCGCATGATCGAACTCCTGCTCAGCGGCCGCCCCGGGCTCGGCAGGACCCTCGAAGTCGGTGCCGGCTGCGGCTACCAGGCAGCGGTTATCGCCCGCCTGACGGCTGAAGTTTATGCGGTCGAGCGCCTGGCGCCGCTGCTCGAGCGGGCCAAGGCGAACATGCGCCAGCTCAACCAGTTCAATGTCCGCCTCAAGCATGCCGACGGGCAGTTCGGATTGCCCGAGGCGGCACCCTTCGACAGCATCATCGTCGCTGCCGCCGCGCCGCAGGTGCCGCAGGCCCTGCTCGCGCAGTTGGCGCCGGGTGGACGCCTGTGCTTGCCAGTGGGCGCTTCGGAGCAGTATCTTTCCCTCATCGAGCGGACGCCGGAGGCTTTCGTCGAGACCCGGCTCGATCCCGTCCGCTTCGTTCCCTTGCTTCCAGGCACGCAATGACCCGTTTCCTGATTATCCTCATCGCCTTGTTTGCCGCCGCCTGCTCGACGCAGCAGCCGGCGCCGACCGTCGACCGCAGCACGACTCAGGCACCGCGCCCGCCCGCTGCGGCGACGCCGGCGCCGGGCAGTGCCGGGACCTATGTCGTCAAGCGCGGCGACACGCTCTACAGGATCGCGCTCGAGAACGGCCAGGACTACCGTGACATCGCTGCGTGGAACAACATCTCCAACCCAGCCTCGATCCGCGAGGGCCAGGTGTTGCGGGTGACGCCCCCGGGGGCACCGGCGTCGCAGGCGGGTGGACCGGTCGTCGCCCAGCCGGTCGTCACGACGCCTGCTGTCGAGGCACGTCCGCTAGATGCTGCGCCGGCCTCTTCCGCGGCCGACAGCGCCGGCCTGAAGCGGGAGCCGCGCGGCGGCAAGGAACCCTATTCGGACGAGGCCTACGCCCGTCTCAACCGGACCGCCGAACCTGCCAGGACGGCTGCTGCGGTCGACGCGGGAAGCGAGGCAAAATCCCCGACCCCGCCGGTCACCCCGGCACCCGCAGCGGCGCCGGCGGAGCCGAAGCCGGAACCCGCCCCGGCAGCGGCCGGGCCGGATGACGTCGTCTGGGCCTGGCCGGCGGCGGCGAGGCTGATCGCGCCGTTCAGCGAGTCCGGCAACAAGGGCATCGATCTGGCCGGAAAGGCGGGCGATCCGGTCCTCGCCGCGGCGGACGGCAAGGTGGCCTATGTCGGGACCGGCATCCGTGGCCTCGGCGAACTGGTCATCGTCAAGCACAACGCCACTTTCCTGTCCGCCTACGCCCACAACCGCAAGATCCTCGTCAAGGAGGGCCAGCAGGTCACGCGCGGCCAGAAGATCGCCGAGATGGGCAATACCGACAGCGACACCGTCAAGCTCCACTTCGAGATCCGCCGCCAGGGCAAGCCGGTCGATCCGATGCAGTTCCTGCCGAAGCGGTAGCCGATGGCGGGTGTCGCGGATTCGGCTGATGAGCCGCCGGAAGACGACGGCCCGGACGTTTCCACCGAGGAGGATGCGGCGCCGGAAATCGGCCTGATCGATGACGTCGCCCAGCTTTACCTCAACGAAATCGGGGCCCGGCCGCTGCTGCAGCCGGAGGCCGAGGCATCCCTGGCACGTGCCGCCCGCGACGGGGATTTTGCCGCGCGCCAGGCGATGATCGAGCACAATCTGCGGCTCGTCGTCAGCATCGCCAAGCATTACCTCAACCGCGGCATGCCGCTGCTCGACCTCGTCGAGGAAGGCAACCTGGGGCTCATGCGGGCCCTCGAGAAATTCGATCCGGAACGCGGCTTCCGCTTTTCGACTTATGCGACCTGGTGGATCCGCCAGTCGATCGAGCGGGCGATCATGAACCAGGCGCGGACCATCCGGCTGCCGGTCCATGTCGTCAAGGAGATCAACGTCGTCCTGCGTGCCATCCGGCACCTGGAGTCCTCCGAGGGGCGCGAGACGAGCGCCGAGCGGATCGCCGCGCTGATCGACCGGGACCCGGCCGACGTCCGGCGCATCCTGCGCCTCAACGAACACATCGCCTCGCTCGATACGCCGCTCGAGATCGATCCGTCCCATACGCTGGGCGAGATGCTGGCTGACGAGGGCGATCCCGGCCCGCAAGGGCGCCTCGAGGCACGTGAAACGGGGGCGCTGGTCGCCGATTGGCTGGCGCACCTCAGCGAACGCCAGCGGCTGGTGATCGAGCGCCGCTACGGACTGGGCGGCGGCGAGCCGGCGACCCTCGAAGCGCTGGCGGTGGAGTTCGGGCTGACGCGCGAACGCATCCGGCAAATCCAGACCGAGGCGCTTGCCCGGCTGCGCGACATCATCCGGCGTGGTGGCATCCGGCGCGACGCAGTGCTGTGAACCCTTTGCTCAGCGCGGCAGACGGGCGCGGATGGCCTCGGCGAGCTGGAAAACCGACATCGCGTAGAAGCTCGACCGGTTGTAGCGCGTGATCACGTAGAAATTCTCGAAGCCGAGCCAGTATTCGGTTGGCCGGCCGGGCGAGACCAGGTCGACCAGGGTCACGACGGCATCCGGATCGATGTCGGCAACGATGCCCTGGCGGGCCAGGTCGCCGGCCCTCAGGGTCGGGCGGATGCCGGCTTCGACCAGTGCCGGTTCGGGATCCGCGCTCACGCGGGCGCGCACGGCGACCGGCTGCCCGGCTTGCCAGCCATGCTGTTCGAGGAAGCGGGCGACGCTACCGACTGCGTCTTCGACGCTGCCGCTCAGGTCGACGCGCTGGTCACCGTCGAAGTCGACGGCGTAGCGGCGCTGGCTGCCCGGCATGAACTGGGGGATGCCGATGGCGCCGGCAAACGAGCCGCGCACGGCGAGCGGGTTCATCCCGTTCTCGCGGGCGAGCAGCAGGAACTGCTCAAGTTCGGTACGGAAAAAGTCGGCGCGGCGCGGATAGTGGAAGGCGAGCGTGGCGAGTGCCTCGAAGACACCGAAAGTGCCGGTATTCCCGCCGTACTCGGTTTCGACACCGATGATCGCGACGATGACCTCGACCGGAACGCCGAACGTCGTACCAGCCCGCGCCAGGGCTGCCCGGTTCTCCTGCCAGAAGCGGACGCCCCCGTCGATGCGCCGGTCGTTGATGAAGCGCGGACGGTAGCGCTCCCAGGAGCGCTGCAACGGACTGGCCGGCGGCTTGATCAGTTGCAGGACTTTCGCGTTGGGACGGATCCTGGCGAATTGCGCGAGCAGGTCGTCGGCCGAGAATCCCTCGCGCTGCTCGAGGTCGCGGGCAAACGCGATCACCTCCGGGTCGCCGGCGAAGCTGGCGTAATCCGGGGATGCGTGGGCAAGCAGACTGGCGCACGCGATCAGGGCGGCAAGGGTGTTTCTCAAGGCTTTTCTCCGTCAGGGCAGGTGGGCCACCGCGGCGCGCAGGTCGTCGAGCATGTCCGGCCGGTCACCGTAGCGGGCGGCGATGTAGGCCATGGCTACCGGGGAGAAAGCCGGTGCGAGTCCGGGCGCCTCCTGTTCAATTCGGCGCACCACCTGCAGCGGCGGTTCCCAAGGCGCGCAGTTTACCTTGTGCCGCGCCAGTTTGCGCAGGGCAGTCGCCCACAAGCGGGAGGCGGCGTCGCGGCGGTCGCGGCGCCACAGCGCCCAAGCCGCGAGGACGGCCAGCATCAGGGCGCCGATTCCCGCCAGCGCGGCGCCCATGCTGCGCCAGTCGGGATCCGCCATGCCGAAACGCATCATCAGGTCGCGCTGACGCTGCACGTTGTAGCCGATGACCTGCTGGTTCCAGGAATTCTCCAGCGCTTCCCAGCGGTAGCGCAGCGTGCGCAGCCAGTCGCCGCGCAGGCGGAACATGGCGGGCAGTGGCTCGCCGGCGGCGACGGCCGTCGCCCCGCCGCCCTCGACGCGGGCCGGGGAGACCGCCCGGGTGGGGTGGTCCCTAACCCCGCCGCGCCCGGCCAGCCAGACTTCGGCCCAGGCATGCGCATCCGATTGTCGGACCACCAGATAGCCGTCCACCGGATTGGCTTCACCGCCCTGGTAGCCGGTGACGACCCTGGCCGGGATGCCCGCTGCGCGCATCAGGACGACGAAGGCGGCGGCATAGTGTTCGCAGAAGCCGCGTCGGGTGTCGAACAGGAATTCATCGACCGGCTGTTCGCCGAGTAGCGGTGGTTGCAGGGTGTAGAAAAAATTCTCGCGCGTGAACAGCGCGAGGGCACGACCGACTGCCGCGGCCGGGTCGGCTTCGGCGCGCGCCCATTCCTCGGCGAGCGCACGCGTGCGCGGATGGAAGCCCGGGGGCAGGGCGAGGTTGCGGCGCAGGATGCCCGCCTCTTCATCGACGTTAAAGCGGAAGTCGACCGTCGCCGTCAGGTCGAAACGCTGGCGGTAGGTCAGCGGTTCGCGGCCGGTCGCGGTCAACGTCGCCGCGAGGCCGAAATTGGCCGGCAAGGCACCCGGTGCATCGAGCGCGAGCAGCCAGCGCTGCTGGTGCGGTTCGAGCGTGATCTCGTAGGCAACGGGCGGCGACAGCGCCTCGATGCGGGGCGCCTGGCCGCGGCCCGGTATCGGTCGCCAGCGTCTGCCGTCGTGGTTCTCCAGCACCGGGCCGCGCCAGTAGAGCTTGTCTCGGGGCGGCAGGGGGCCGGTAAAGCGCGCGCGGAAGGCGACTTCGCCGCTTTGGGCGAGGCTGGCGATCTGACCGGGTTCCATCTGCTCGCTGAGTCCGGTGCGGGCGGCGTGTGCGTCCTGCGGCAGGCCCCAGAGCGGGCCGCTGACACGCGGAAACAAGAGGTACAGCGCCAGCATGAAGGGCAGCGACTGGGCGAGCAGCACGCCGGCCTGGCGCAGCGTCGACCGCGCCGGAATGCCGGGGCCCCCGTGCAGGCGCACAAGGGCCGCCGTCGCCAGCGTCATTGCCATGAGCAGCCAGGCGCCGGTGGCGATGCTCTGCGAGTAGAAATAGTGGGTAAGCAGCAGGAAGTAGGCGAGCGTCACGACGACCGTGGCATCGCGCCGGCTGCCCAGTTCGAGTAGCTTCAGGGCCATGAAGACGACCAGCATGGCGACGCCGGCATCGCGTCCGAGCAGGGTGCGGAATTCGAAGAGGATGCCGCCCGTCGCCAGCGCCACCAGCAACAACAGCGGCCAGGTGCCGGGCAGGCGGCGATGGGTCCACCATAGCCACGCCCCCCAAGTGAATAATCCGGCGCTGAGGGCACTCAACCAGAGCGGCTGGTGCTCGGCATGCGGCGCGGTCGCGGCGAGCGCAGCGGCAAGGAGCCATGGTGCGCAGCCACGGTCGAGGGCTTCGGCGGCGCGCGTGCTCATGCCGGATGCAGGGCGAGCGCCTCGAGGCAGCGGTGGCGGTGGGCCGGGCCGGTATCCGGCTGAATCTCGCGGCCTGGCAGGCGCAGTCCGTAGCGTGACCCCTCGGCGTCGGCGGCCACCACCCAGCCGGCAACGATGGCGATACGCGTCTCGCTGTCGGCGGAGTCGGACGTCAGCTGCCAGTCGAGCATCAGTTCCTCGTTGGCGCCACCGGCGAATTGCTTGACCAGCAACGGCCGGTTGGCGGCGTCGCGGGCGACCGCCTTCCACGCTACATGGCGCGGGGAATCGGCCGGCTGGTGGGCGCGGAATCCGGAGAAATCCTCCTGGCCGCCTTCCCCCCGGCGCTCGCCCGCAGTCGCAATGGCATCGGTAGCTGGCAATTCGCTGGCGAGCGGGCGCGGGTAGACGAGGCAGCGCATGGCCGGCTGCAGGTAGCTCCATGCCACGAACAGGCCGAGCGGGTAGATGGTCGACAGGCGCACCCGCGGCAATTCCAGCCAACCGCGCCTGCCGGCCGCGACGGCGACCACAACTTCCCCCTGAGAGGATGCGCCGACACGGGTCGTGCTCACCGTTCCCTTGTCGCCGGCGCGTAACTCGAGGGCGAGGCGGGGGCGGTCGCTGTCGTTGGCGAAATGCAGATGGAAGCTTGCGGTCTCGCCGACGAAGACGGGGTCGCAACGTCCCGGCGTGACCGTCAGGCCGTAGAGGTTGCGGAAGGTATGGAACTTGGCGACCACGGCGAGGCTCGCCAGCAGGAAGACGAGTGCATGGCCGAGGGCGAGTCCGTAGTTGATGGCGCCGGTGAGCATGGCGACGAGCGCGGCCGCATAGAGCAGGCCGGCCCGGGTCGGCAGGATGAAGATGCGGCGCTGGCCGAGGCGCACCGGACCATTGCCGTCGCTGCGCCAGCGGAAAAGGCGCTCGCCTAGGGTGGCGGCGAATCCCACGGCGTCAGGGAATGGGTACCGCGCGGATGAGCCCGGCGATGTCCTCGGCGCGGGCCATTCCTGTGCCCTGAGAGAGGCGCAGGCGATGGCGGGCGACCGCAGGCAGCACGTCCTGAACGTCGTCGGGCAGGACCATGTCGCGCCCCGCCAGCCAGGCCCAGGCGCGCGCCGCGGCCAGCAGTGCCAGCCCGGCACGCGGCGACAGGCCGTGCTGGAAGGCGGGTTCGCGCCGCGTCGCTTCGACCAGGGCCTGGATGTAGTCGAGCAGCGGCGCGGCAACGTGAATCGCGGCGGCTTCGGCCTGCAGGGCGGGCAGGCGTTCGGCCGCGAGCAGGGCGTCGAGCCGGTCGGCGTTGCTGCGCTGGCCGCCGGCCGCAAGGAGCGCGCGCTCGGCGCCGCGCTCGGGGTAGCCGAGTTCGATGCGCATCAGGAAGCGGTCGAGTTGCGACTCGGGTAGCGGGAAAGTGCCGATCTGGTGCGAAGGGTTCTGCGTCGCGATGACGAAGAACGGTTCAGGCAGCGCGCGGGTCTCGCCCTCGACCGTCACTTGCCGCTCCTCCATGGCTTCGAGAAGGGCGCTCTGCGTCTTGGGTGTTGCGCGGTTGATCTCGTCGGCCAGCACCATCTGGGCGAAGACCGGTCCCGGCAGGAAGCGGAAGGCGCCGCGCTCGCGCTCATAGACCGAGAGCCCGGTGATGTCGGCCGGCAGCAGGTCGCTGGTGAACTGGATGCGCGAAAACTGCAGCCCGAGCAGGCGGGCCAGGGCGTGCGCCAGTGTCGTCTTGCCGACTCCGGGCAGATCCTCGATCAAGAGATGGCCGCGGGCCAGCAGGCAGGCGAGGGCGAGGCGGATTTCGCGCTGCTTGCCGAAAAGGACCTGGCCGGCGGCAGTGACGACGGAATCCAGCGCGTGCGGGCGGCCGGCGAGAAGGTGATCGTGGGCAGGAAGCATTGACGGGATTCTCGAAGGGATGCGGATTTGATTCTAATGCTTGAATCATCCGATAATGACAGAACGCCGCGAGTTCCCCTAAGCGACGATCCGGAGAGAGATACAACGTGACGACCACTGCCTACATCACCCATCGCGATTGCCATCTGCATGACATGGGTGCCCATCATCCGGAATGCCCGCAGCGCCTGACGGCCATCAGCGACCATCTGATCGCGCAGGGCATCGATGCCTATTTCACGTACTACGATGCGCCGCTGGCGACCTTCGAGCAGCTGCTGCGGGTGCATCCGGCAGCCCACCTGGAGCGCATCAAGCGCGCTTCGCCCGAGCATGGCATCGTCCATCTCGATCCGGATACGGCGATGAATCCGCACACCTGGCAGGCGGCACTGCGTTCCGCCGGGGCCGGCGTGCTTGCGGTCGACCTCGTGATGAAGGGCGAAATCGAGAACGCCTTCTGCGCGGTCCGCCCCCCCGGCCACCATGCCGAACGGACCAACGCGATGGGCTTCTGCTTCTTCGCCAATGCCAGCATCGCCGCCCGCCACGCACTCGAGGCGCACGGGCTCGAGCGTGTCGCCATCATCGATTTCGATGTCCATCATGGCAACGGGACCGAGGATTGCTGCTCCGGCGACGAGCGCATCCTGATGTGCAGCATTTTCCAGCACCCGTTCTATCCCTACAGCGGCGCCGATAAGCCGGCTGCCAACATGTGCAACGTGCCGCTCGCCGCGGGGGCCGGGGGCGAAGAGTTCCGCGACGCGGTCAACCAGGTCTGGATGCCGCGGCTGCGCGCGTTCAAGCCGCAGATGATCATCATCTCCGCCGGCTTCGACGGCCATTACGAGGACGACATGGGCGGCCTCAAGCTGCTCGAGCGCGACTACGCGTGGTGCACCGACGAACTGAAGAAGTTGGCCAGGGAGTTCGCCAGCAACCGCATCGTCTCAATGCTCGAGGGCGGCTACGTGATGACTTCGCTGGCGCGCAGCGTCGGCGCCCACCTGCGGTCGCTGGCCGATCTCTAGCCTCCGCGTTTTCGGAGAAACGCAGCGGGGTGGAGTAAAATCCACCCTCTTTTTCGATGTTTCCAACGTTTAGACGGATGAATCCATGGCGTTGATTGTTCAGAAATATGGTGGCACCTCGGTGGGCAACCCCGAGCGCATCAAGAATGTCGCCCGGCGTGTCGCCAGGTTCCATGCCCAGGGCCACCAGGTCGTGGTTGTGGTGTCGGCGATGAGCGGTGAAACCAACAAGCTGATCGCGCTGGCCAAGGAAGTCCAGGCCAGCCCCGACCCGCGCGAACTCGACCAGGTCTGCGCCACCGGCGAACAGGTCACCATCGGCCTGCTGTCGATGGCGCTGATGGACATCGGTGTGCCGGCCAGGAGCTACACCGGCGGCCAGGTCAAGGTGCTGACCGACAACACCTTCACCAAGGCGCGCATCCTCTCGATCGACGACGCGCCCATGCGCCGCGACCTCGATGCCGGCAAGGTCGTCGTCGTCGCCGGTTTTCAGGGCGTCGATGAAGACGGCAACATCACGACGCTCGGCCGTGGCGGCTCGGATACCTCCGGCGTCGCGCTGGCTGCCGCCCTCAAGGCGGACGAGTGCCAGATCTACACCGATGTCGACGGCGTCTACACCACCGACCCGCGCGTCGTTCCCGAAGCCAGGAAGCTCGACACCATCACCTTCGAGGAAATGCTGGAAATGGCCAGCCTCGGCTCCAAGGTGCTGCAGATCCGCTCCGTCGAGTTCGCCGGCAAGTACAAGGTCAAACTGCGCGTGCTCTCCAGCTTCCAGGACGAAGGCGAGGGCACCCTGATCACTGTTGAGGAAGACAAGAACATGGAACAACCGATCATTTCCGGCATCGCCTTCAACCGCGACGAAGCCAAGCTGACCATCCTCGGCGTTCCGGACAAGCCGGGCATCGCCTACCACATCCTCGGCGCCATCGCCGATGCCAACATCGACGTCGACATGATCGTCCAGAACGTCGGCCACGATGGAGCTACCGATTTCTCGTTCACGGTCAATCGTGGCGAGTACGCCAAGGCCAAGGGCATCCTCGAGAAGGTCAAGGCCGACCTCGGCGCGCGCGAAGTCACCGGCGACAACAAGATCTGCAAGGTCTCGGCCGTTGGCGTCGGCATGCGTTCGCATCCGGGAGTTGCCTCCAGGATGTTCAAGGCGCTGGCCGACGAGGGCATCAACATCCAGATGATCTCGACTTCCGAGATCAAGATTTCCGTCGTCCTCGACGAAAAGTACCTGGAACTGGCGGTGCGGGTGCTGCATCGCACCTTCGGGCTCGATCAGGCGGTTTGACCGCAAGGGCGCGGGCGCTTATCATCCGCGCCTCGTTCGAAGCTGGATCCGGAGACGTGGCCGAGAGGTCGAAGGCACTCCCCTGCTAAGGGAGCATGCGGGCAAAACCTGCATCGAGGGTTCGAATCCCTCCGTCTCCGCCAATATGAGAGAAACCCGCACCCCGAAATTGGGTGGCGGGTTTTTTCTTGGCGGAAGCTTGCGTTGCTTTTGATTGCCCGTCGCCGCGTTCCCTCTGGTAATTACACCGACATTGGATTAGATTGCAACCGCGGGTAACCATAATACGCGGGGGCGGGGTATGGATCGTAATCAGGGG
>VEPL01000038.1 GCA_012026885.1 Betaproteobacteria bacterium
GCTTCTTCCACCGCAATCTCGTCAAACGGGTTCATGCTCATCTTGACGTTCGCGAGATCAACACCACTCCCGTCCGCCTTCACCCTTACCTTCACGTTGTAATCAACCACCCGCTTCACGGGTACTAGAATCTTCATGTTCGCCTCCGTCGTCTCGCGCACCGATTCCCCGTGCCGCTTCTGGCGGCACGGGTTCCGGCTTGCTGCTGGGGTTGGGTAGGGGTTACTCGATCGCCAGGGCCGACTTGGCCTGCTGGCGAAGGACGTATTTCTGGATCTTGCCGGTCGAGGTCTTCGGCAGTTCGCCGAAGACGACCTGCTTGGGCACCTTGAAGCGCGCCAGGTGACCACGGCAGTGCTCGACGATGTCGGCTTCCGAGCAGCCGGCGCCGGGCTTCAGCTCGATGAAGGCAGCCGGCACTTCGCCCCACTTCTCGTCGGGCTTGGCGACGACGGCGGCAGCGATCACCGAGGGATGGCGATAGAGCACGTCCTCGACCTCGAGCGACGAGATGTTCTCGCCGCCGGAGATGATGATGTCCTTGGAGCGGTCCTTGATCTTGACGTAGCCGTCGCTATGGACGACGGCCAGGTCGCCGGTGTGGAACCAGCCGCCGGCGAAGGCTTCCTCGGTCGCCTTGGCGTTCTTGAGGTAGCCCTTCATGACCAGGTTGCCGCGGAACATGATCTCGCCCATGGTCTCGCCGTCCCAGGGCACCGGCTCCATGCTGACCGGGTCGAGCACGGTGATCGCTTCCTGCATGTGGTAACGAACCCCCTGGCGCCCGTTGCGCGCTGCGCGCAGGTCGATCGGCAGGCTGTCCCACTCAGGGTGCTTGGCGCATACCGAGGCGGGGCCGTAGGTTTCGGTCAACCCGTAAACATGGGTGATATTGAAACCCATCTGCTCGGCGCCTTCGATGATGGCGGCCGGGGGCGCGGCGCCGGCGATCAGGCCGTTGACCTGGTGCGCGATGCCCTGCTTCAGCTCGGCCGGAGCGTTGATCATCATCCCGTAGACGATGGGAGCGCCGCACATGTGACTGACCTTGTGCGCCTTGATCAGCCCGAAGATCAGTGCCGGGTCGACCTTGCGCAGGCAAACGCTGGTGCCGGCATTGGCGGCCAGCGTCCAGGGGAAGCACCAGCCGTTGCAGTGGAACATCGGCAGGGTCCACAAGTAGACCGAATGCGGGGGCATGCCCCAGGAGATGATGTTCGACGCGGAATTCAGGTAGGCACCGCGATGGTGATAGACGACGCCCTTGGGATTGCCGGTGGTGCCCGACGTGTAGTTGAGGGCGATCGCATCCCATTCGTTGGCCGGCAGTTGCCAGGCGAAGTCGGGACTGCCCTCATTGAGGAAGGCCTCGTAGTCCTTCTCGCCGAGGACCTCGCCGCCCGTGAATTCGGGATCGAGGGTATCGATGACGATGGGCTTCGGCCCTTCCAGCAGAGCGAGCGCACCCTTGATGATGGCCGAGAATTCTGGATCGGTGATGAGCACCTTGGCTTCGCCGTGGGCCAGCATGAAGGCAATGGCTTCGGCATCCAGGCGGGTATTGAGTGTGTTGAGGACCGCGCCCGTCATCGGCACGCCGAAATGGCATTCGAACATCGGCGCCGTGTTGGGCAGCATGACGGCGACCGTGTCGCCCTTGCCGATGCCGCGGCCGGCGAGTGCCGACGCCAACTGGCGGCAACGGTCGTAGGATTCCTTCCAGGTGTACTGGCGGGCGCCCTGGATGACCGAGATGCGCTTCGGATAGATGAAGGCCGAGCGCTCGATGAAGCTCAGCGGTGACAGGGGAACATAATTGGCCGGGTTCTGGTCGAGCCCGACGGAATACGGATTGGCCACTTCAATCTCCTCGCACATTGCCAAAAGGACGCTGTTCTCTTTTTTGGGGTATCTGTTTATGTTTGCGGCGAGGATGACAAAAGACTCTTTCACAACTATTCGTGAAATGTAACGAATGGTTACATGGCGGATTCGTGCACATGGCTGCACTAGAATCGCGCCATGAAACCGGCCCAGCCCCCGCTCGACGACGCCAAGCGCCACGAGATGCTCCAGGCAGGACTCGACCTGCTCGACCAGGGCATCACCGTGTTCGATGCCGGATTGCGGCTGGTCGCCTGGAACCGAACGTTCCTGAGGCTTCTGGATTTTCCGGAGGACCTGGCGCAGGTCGGCACCCCCTTCGAGGCCTTCATCCGCTTCAACGCGCAGCGCGGGGAATACGGACCCGGCGATCCCGACGCACAGGTCGCCGAGCGCGTCGGCCAGGCGGCGACCTTCGAGCCACACGTCACCGAACGCCAGCGCCCCAACGGGCAGACCCTGCTGCTGCGCGGCGAACCGCTGCCGCACAAGGGATTCGTCACGCTGTACTCCGACGTCACCGAGCAGCGCTACATCGAGAACCTGACGGAATACCAGAACGTCCAGCTCGAAGAACGCGTCCGGCGGCGCACGGCCCAACTCGAGAACGCCAATGCCCGCCTGACCCGGGCGAGCGAGGAAAAAACGCAGATCGCCGGCGCCCTGAAGCGCAGCGAGGAACGACTGCGGCTGATCAACGACACGATCCCGATCCTCATCGGCTACGTCGACCAGGACGAGGTCTACCAGTACGCCAACAAGGGCTATTCGGACTGGTACGGTCACCCCGAGGGCGCCGTCACAGGCCGCGCCGTGCTCGACGTGATCGGCCCCCATGTCTACGGGCAGGTACGCGATTCGGTGCGCAAGGCGCTGGCCGGCGAACAGGTCACCTACGAATACCAGATGGACCGGCTCGGCAAAACCGTCTTCGCGCGCAGCACACTGGTGCCGGAAATCACGCCGGATGGCGAGACACTCGGATTCTTCGTTTTCTCCTACGAGATCACCGAGCAGAAGCGGATGCAGGCCGCCCTGATCCAGGCCCAGAAAATGGAGGCTATCGGCCAGTTGACCGGCGGACTCGCGCACGACTTCAACAACCTGCTCACCGTCATCATCGGCAACCTCGCTGCCCTGCAGGATCACCACCCCGGCGACGCGGAAATCAACGAATTCGTCGATCCCGCGCTGCAATCCGCCCGTCGCGGTGTCCAGCTGATTCGCCGGTTGCTGACCTTTTCGCGCCAGCAGCCGCTGGAGCCACAGGCAGTCGAGATCGGCCGGCTGATCGCCAGCCTCGCGAAGCTCGTGCGCCGCTCGCTGCCGGAATCGATCGCCGTGTCGACCGACCTGGCGCAGGCCGCCATCCATGCCCTCGTCGATCCCGGGCAACTCGAGAGCGCCCTCCTCAACTTCGCCCTCAACGCCCGCGACGCGATGCCCGATGGCGGCCAGCTGCACATCGCCGCGCGGGCGGTGGACCTGGCCGCCGACGCGACGCTCTTCGACGTTCCGCCCGGTACCTACGTCATGATCGAGTTCGCCGACAACGGCACCGGCATGACTGCCGACACCCTCGCCCGCGTGTTCGAGCCCTTCTTCACCACGAAGCGATTCGGGCTCGGCAGCGGACTCGGACTCTCGATGGCCTACGGCTTCGCCAAGCAGTCCGGCGGCGGCATCACGATCCAGAGCCAGCCCGGGCGGGGCACCACCGTCCTCATGGCGCTGCCGCTGATCCGCCCCGGCGCCGAACCTGCCGACGATGGCGGCACCGAGCTGCCCTCGGCCGGGGACGGTGCACTCGTCCTCCTGGTCGAGGACGACGCTGCCGTCCGGCGGGTTGTCCGGCAGCAACTGGTCGACCTGGGCTATCCCGTGATCGAGGCGGAAGACGGTGCCCAAGCCCTCGAACTGGTCGACCAGGTCCCCGATATCGCGATCATGGTCAGCGACGTGATCATGCCCGGCGGCATCAATGGCCGCCAGTTGGCCGAGCAGGTGCTTGCCCGCAACCCGCTGATGCGCGTGGTGCTGATGAGCGGCTACAGCGACGAGGGCGAACCCGGGCATGGCCAGGATCTGCCGGTACTCGCCAAGCCCTTCGTCCGGCGCGACCTGGCCCGTGCCCTCGCCCAGGCCGGAGAGAAGACGCCATGAAAGAAAACGAAGCGCAAAAACTGATCGCGATCGTCGAGGACGATCCCGACGTCGCCCGCATCATCGAGCAGGTGTTGCGCGATTTCGGCTTCCGGACCGCCTGGTCGCGCAGCGCCACCGATCTCCTTCGCCGCCTGCGCACCCTGGCCCCAGACCTGTGCATCATCGACCTCGGCCTTCCGGACATGGACGGCCTCGAAGTCATGCAGCGCGTCCGCAGCCAGTCTGCCTGCGGCATCGTCATCCTCACCGGGCGTGCCCACGTCAGCGACCGGGTGATGGGACTCGAACTCGGCGCCGACGACTATGTCCTCAAGCCGTTCGAGCCCCGCGAACTGGTGGCACGCGTGCGCAGCATCCTCCGGCGCCGCGAAGGCGCCGCCGAAGCCGAGGGCCGTTCCCGGCGCATCGCCGAGTTCGGCGGCTGGCGCTTCAACCTCGCCAACAACACGCTGCATTCACCTGGCGGCGAGGAACAGGTTCTGAGCACCTCCGAAGCCGACCTGCTCAAGGTCTTCATCCAGAACCCCAACCGCATCCTGCGGCGCGAGCAACTGATGGGCACCCGCGACCTGTCACCGACCGACCGCAGCATCGACGTGCGCATCTCGCGACTGCGCCGCCGCCTCGAGCCCAGCGAGGATAGTCCCGAGTTCATCAAGACGGTCTATGGCGCGGGCTACCTGTTTCTTGCAGCCATAGCCTGGCCAGGGGGCGACGCGACGGCATGAAAAAAGGGGCCCGCAGGCCCCTTTTGTTTCCCTGGCCGGGAACCGTAGGTTATTGCAGTTCCTCGAGACGGATGCGCTTGACCTTGCCCTTCTGGGCGGACAATCCCTCGATCTTCGCGATCGCCGCGTCGGCCGCGCTTTCCCTGCACACGTGGGTGAGGATGATGATGTCGGTCTCGCCCTCGCCCTCTTCCGGCTCGCGCTGCAGCAGCGCATCGATCGAGATGCCCTGGTCGGCCAGGATGCGGGTGACGTCCGCGAGCACGCCCGGCTTGTCCTCGACGCGCAGGCGCAGGTAGTAGCCGGTCTCGACCTCGCTCATCGGCAGGATGGGCAGGGTCGACATGGCATCCGGCTGGAAAGCCAGGTGCGGGACGCGATGCTCGGGGTCGGCGGTCGCCAGGCGGGTCACATCGACGATGTCGGCAATCACCGCCGAAGCGGTCGGCTCGGCGCCGGCGCCCTTGCCGTAGTAGAGCGTGGTGCCGACGGCATCGCCCTTGACGACGACCGCATTCATCGCCCCCTCGACGTTGGCGATCAGCCGCTTGGCCGGCACCAGCGTCGGGTGCACCCGCAGTTCGATGCCCTTGCTGCGGCGCTTGGCGATGCCGAGCAGCTTGATGCGGTAGCCGAGTTGCTCGGCGTACCTGATGTCGGAAGCCTCGAGCTTGGTGATGCCCTCGACGTAGGCCTTGTCGAACTGGACGGGAACGCCGAATGCGATGGAGGCGATCAGCGTGGCCTTGTGCGCGGCATCGACGCCTTCGATGTCGAAGGTCGGATCGGCTTCGGCGTAACCGAGGCGCTGCGCTTCGGCGAGGACGTCGGCGAAGGAGAGGCCCTTGTCGCGCATCTCGGACAGGATGAAATTGGTGGTGCCGTTGATGATGCCGGCCGCCCATTCGATGCGGTTGGCGGAAAGGCCCTCGCGCAGCGCCTTGATGATCGGGATGCCACCGGCGACGGCGGCCTCGAAGGCCACCATGACGCCCTTCTGCTGGGCGGCGGTGAAGATCTCGGTGCCATGCACGGCGAGCAGCGCCTTGTTGGCGGTGACCACGTGCTTGCCGTTGGCGATCGACTGCATGACCACGTCGCGGGCCACGCCGTAGCCGCCGATCAGTTCGACGACGATGTCGATCTCGGGGTCGTTGACGATGGCGAAGGCATCGTCGGTGACCTTGCAGGCACCGGCAGTGACCTGCTTCGCCAGATCGACGTTCTTGTCGGCCACGGCCGTGATGCGGATCGGACGACCGGCGCGGCGGGTGATTTCCTCCGCATTGCGGTTGAGGACGGTCCAGGTGCCACCGCCGACGGTGCCGATGCCGATGAGGCCAACATTGATGGGTTTCATGATCTTCGCTTAGTTCGCTGGGTTGGTGTGGTGACGTTTGCGGTAGTTTTCGAGGAAGCGGGCGATGCGGCCGATCGCCTCCTTGAGGTCGTCCTCGTGCGGCAGGAAGACGAGGCGGAAATGGTCCGGATGCGGCCAGTTGAAGCCGCTACCCTGGACGAGGAGGACCTTTTCCTCCTGCAGCAGCTCGGCGATGAAGGCCTGGTCGTTCTTGATCGGATAGACCTTGGGGTCGAGACGCGGGAACATGTACAGCGTCGCCTTGGGCTTGACGCAGGTGACCCCGGGTATCGCGGTGATCAGGTCGTAGGCGACGTCGCGCTGGCGGCGCATGCGCCCGCCCTCCTTCACCAGGTCGTCGATGCTCTGGTAGCCGCCGAGTGCCGTCTGGATGCCATGCTGCCCGGGCACGTTGGCGCACAGGCGCATCGAGGCGAGCATGTCGAGTCCCTCGATGTAGTCCCTGGCGTGACGCTTGTCGCCCGACACCACCATCCAGCCGGCACGGTAGCCGCAGGAGCGATAGTTCTTCGAGAGCCCGTTGAAGGTGATGGTCAGCACGTCGTCGGACAGCGCCGCGATGGACGTGTGCTTCGCCCCATCGTAGAGCACCTTGTCGTAGACCTCGTCGGCATAGATGATCAGGTGGTGCTGGCGGGCGATGGCGATGATCTCGTGCAGCAGGTCGTCCGGATAGAGGGCGCCGGTCGGATTGTTCGGATTTATGATGACGATGGCGCGCGTGTGCGGCGTGATCTTGCTGCGGATGTCGTCGAGGTCCGGCAGCCAGTCCTTGCTCTCGTCGCACAGGTAATGCACCGGTTTGCCGCCGGAGAGGCTGACGGCGGCGGTCCACAGCGGATAGTCCGGCGCCGGGACGAGCACCTCCTCGCCGGCATCGAGCAGGGCATTCATGGCCATGACGATCAGTTCGGAAACGCCGTTGCCGACGTAGATGTCCTCCAGCGTCACGCCCTTGATGGCCTTCTGCTGGGTGTAATGCATGATCGCCTTGCGTGCCGCGAAGATTCCCTTCGAGTCCGTGTAGCCGGCCGCGTTGGGCAGGTTGCGGATGATGTCCTGCTGGATTTCCTCGGGCGAGTCGAAGCCGAACGCGGCAAGGTTGCCGATGTTCAGCTTGATGATCTTGTGGCCCTCCTCCTCCATCTGCTTGGCTTTCTGCAGCACGGGGCCGCGGATGTCGTAGCAGACGTTGGCGAGCTTGGAGGACTTCTTGACGTGTTTCATGGCGGGTGTTCCGGCTTCGGCCCGGTCAGGCCAAAGGTATAATCCTACTTTATCGCCCCAGTCGCCGCAATTTGCGCGGCCTCAATCAGGATCGCCGCCACGTGAAGCTCCATCTCGCCAATACCGCCGGGCTCAACATCTTCACCGCCTACGGCGAGGACTACGTCGCGGTCAACCACGAAAAACACCACCAGAACCTGATCGTCCTGCCGGAATCGCTGATTGCCGGCTGGACGACGGCGACGATCGCGACGCTGGGTGCGGACGACATGGCCAGGCTGCTCGCGCTGGAATCCGAGATCATCCTGCTCGGCACCGGCCACCGCCTGCGCTTTCCCGCCGCGGCGCTGATGCGCCCCTTCGCACCGGCCGGCATCGGGCTCGAGGTCATGGACCTGCAGGCTGCCTGCCGCACGTACAACATCCTTGCCGCCGAGGGGCGGAAGGTTGCCGCTGCCCTGCTCTTTTGCTGAACCGGCCTTGGCGGTACAGGGCGTGGCGTCCCCGTCAAGAACTGGAGGAGGTAATGAAAAAGGCAATCTTGACGCTGCTGCTGGTAGCGATGAGTACCGCCGCGACGGCTGATTTGGTGATAGTGGGTGAAACGGCCGACGCAGTTTTCTACATTGACCCGACAACGATTCACAAGAATGGCAACTTCCCAAGGATGTGGCGTCTGGAAAACCAGAAGCAACGGAACGAGGACGGCCGGATGTCGCTGCTGATTCTGAGCGAGTATGACTGTAAGGAGGAGCGCTCAAGAACTGTCTCCTTCTCCGAGTACTCAGAATCGATGGCAAGCGGGCGTATGCTCGGTTCGATGTCGACCCCCAGCAGCGTCTGGGTCAATATCGCACCCGGCACGGCCAATGCGGCACTGCTCAGGGCAGCCTGCGCCAGATAGCACCCAGCGCCTTCACCTTGGCGCCTACCGCGCCTTACAGGCACTTATCCGCCTGCGCCTGACGTCAGACCGGTGCCGGCCGCTCAAATCGCCGGAAATGCCCTTTTTCAAGTATTCGCATTCCCGATGCATCGCCTTGGTTGCAGGGATTTCGGGCGGTTCATGGCGTGCCCGGAGGGACTCGAACCCCCGACCTGCTGCTTAGAAGGCAGCTGCTCTATCCAGTTGAGCTACGGGCACCCGAATATAGAAAACGAAGGAAAATGGTCGGGGCGGTGGGATTCGAACTCACGACCCTCTGCTCCCAAAGCAGATGCGCTACCAGGCTGCGCTACGCCCCGACACGAGGCTGCGGATTCTACCATCGCGCAAAAAACCGCACCAGATCAAAGCCCTTTTCCCGCAGCCGAAACTTTCCTTGCAGCCCTTCCGGCTTTCTGATATTTAATCGCCTTTTTCGTCAAACGGACGCACGCGCAACATGGCTGAAGAACTTCTGCACAAACACTTCCCGCCCTACCAGCCGAAGGCCGGGGAGGAGTACATGAGCGCCAAGCAGCTCGCCCATTTCCGCAAGATCCTCGAGACGCTGAAGAAGGAACTCAGCGAGGACATCGATCGCACGGTTCATACGATGCAGGACGAAGCGACGGTCTTCGCAGACCCGAATGACCGGGCCAGCCAGGAAACCGACATCGCCATCGAACTCCGCAACCGCGACCGCGAGCGCAAGCTGATCAAGAAGATCGACGAGACGCTGGGGCGCATCGAAGCCGGTGATTACGGTTTCTGCAACAAGTGCGGGGTCGAGGTTGGCATCAAGCGCCTCGAGGCGCGCCCGACCGCCACGCTATGCATCGACTGCAAGACGCTCGAGGAAATGAAGGAACGCCAGATGGCAAAATGACGGCGTCCGTCCCGCCTGCGGTCGACGCGCCGGAAGAGCCAAAAACAAAGGGCACCGCGAGGTGCCCTTTGTCATTCCCGATTGGCCCCGACGCAGCGGGGCCGGACCGGGTTATTGCTGTTGCTGTTGCTGTTGCTGGGCAACGCCTTCGGCCGGCGCCGCCTGCTCGACGGCGGCTGCCTTCATCGACAGCTTGACGCGGCCGCGGTCGTCGGTCTCGAGGACCTTGACGCGCACGACCTGGCCTTCCTTGACGTAATCCTCGACCTTGTTGACCCGCTCCTGGGCGATCTGGGAGATGTGCAGCAGGCCGTCCTTGCCCGGCAACAACTGGACGATGGCGCCGAAGTCGAGGATCTTGAGCACAGTGCCGTCGTAGATCTTGCCGATCTCGACTTCCGCCGTGATGTCGTCGATACGCTTGCGCGCCGCGGCAGCAGCCTCGCCGGACGTCGACGCGATGGTGATGGTACCGTCGTCCTGGATGTCGATGGTGGTGCCGGTTTCCTCGGTGATCGAACGGATCACGGCGCCGCCCTTGCCGATCACGTCGCGGATCTTTTCCGGATTGATCTTGAAGGTATAGAGGCGCGGTGCGTAGGCCGACATTTCCTCGCGGTGGCCGCCGACGGACTCCTGCATCTGGCCGAGGATATGCAGGCGGGCATCCTTGGCCTGGGCCAGCGCGACCTGCATGATTTCCTTGGTGATGCCCTGGATCTTGATGTCCATCTGCAGCGCCGTGATGCCGCCGGTGGTGCCCGCGACCTTGAAGTCCATATCGCCGAGGTGATCCTCGTCGCCGAGGATGTCGGTGAGCACGGCAAAGCGGTTGCCGTCCTTGATCAGGCCCATGGCGATGCCGGCGACGTGCGCCTTGAGCGGCACGCCGGCATCCATCAGCGCCAGACAGCCGCTACATACGGAAGCCATCGACGACGAGCCGTTGGACTCGGTGATTTCCGAAACCACGCGCATCGAGTAGGAGAAGTCCTCCGGCTTCGGCAGCACGGCCAGGAGCGCGCGCTTGGCGAGGCGGCCGTGGCCGATTTCGCGGCGCTTCGGCGAGCCGACGCGGCCGCATTCGCCGGTGGCGTACGGAGGCATGTTGTAGTGGAGCATGAAGCGGTCGCGGTACTCGCCGGCGAGCGCATCGATGATCTGCTCGTCACGGTTGGTACCCAGCGTGGCGACGGCCAGCGCCTGGGTTTCGCCGCGGGTGAACAATGCCGAGCCATGGGTGCGCGGCAGGACGCCGGTACGCATGGTGATCGGGCGGACGGTACGGGTATCGCGGCCGTCGATGCGCGGCGCGCCCGACAGGATGCGTCCGCGGACGATCGCCGCTTCCATCTCGAAGAACAGGTTGCCGACCGTGTTGGCATCCGGCGCCCCGTCCCCGCCAGAGCACAGCGCGGCGACGGCCTCGGCGGACAATGCCTTGACGGTCTGGCTGCGCGCCTGCTTCGAGGTGATGCTGTACGCCTCTTCCAGCTTGGCGCCGACAACATCCTTCAGGCGGGCGACCAGCGCCTCGTCCTTGGCCGGGGCCTGCCAGTCCCATTCCGGCTTGCCGGCTTCCTCGACGAGGGCATTGATGGCGTCGATGGCCTTGCGCATTTCGGTGTGGCCGAAGACCACGGCGCCGAGCATGATGTCTTCCGACAACTGGTCGGCCTCGGATTCGACCATCAGCACGGCGGCCTCGGTGCCGGCAACGACGAGGTCGAGCTGGCTGTCCTTGAGCTGGCTCAGGGTCGGGCAGAGGACGTACTGGCCATCGATGTAGCCGACGCGGGCGGCGCCGATCGGGCCGGCAAACGGGATGCCGGAGACGGCAAGCGCGGCCGAGGCGCCGATCATCGCGGGAATGTCGGAGTCGATTTCCGGATTCAGCGACATCACGGTGGCGACGACCTGGACTTCGTTGTAGAAGCCATCCGGAAACAGCGGGCGGATCGGGCGGTCGATCAGGCGCGAGGTCAGGATCTCCTTCTCGGACGGACGTCCTTCGCGCTTGAAGAAACCACCGGGGATACGGCCGGCGGCGTAGGTCTTTTCCTGGTAATCGACGGTCAGGGGGAAGAAATCCTGTCCGGGCTTGGCGCTCTTGGCACCGACGACGGTCACGAGCACGACCGTTTCTTCCATCGACACCAACACGGCGCCGCCGGCCTGACGGGCGACTTCGCCGGTCTCGATGGTGACCTGATGGTCGCCGTAGGCGAAGGTCTTTTTCACGACGTTGAACATGTACTTCCTTTCACTCTCATCACATTTAACAACGATAACAACGACTTACAACTCGACAAAGAACAACGGTGCAACTAGAAAGCAAAAAGCGGCCGGGAAACTTCCGGGCCGCTCTTGCGTGGCATCGACCGCCGCTTACTTGCGCAGGCCGAGGCGGGTGATCAGCGTGCGATAGCGCTCGACGTCCTTGCCCTTCAGGTAGTCGAGCAGCTTGCGGCGCTGGGAGACCAGGCGCAGCAGGCCGCGACGCGAATGGTGATCCTTGGTGTGCTCCTTGAAGTGCGGCTGCAGGTCATTGATGCGCGCGGACAGCAGCGCGATCTGCACTTCCGGGGATCCGGTGTCTCCCGTGGACTGGGCATATTCGGCAACGATGCCGGCCTTCTGTTCGGTGTTGATAGCCATTTCAAAACCCTCTCTGGTTAAAGCGACGCGGCCCCGGTTTGATAGAGCGAGCGCCCGGTGAAATATTTTCCGCGAAATGCGAAAGCTTAAAATTATATCACTCAAGCCGCCAATTGCACCAGGCGCTTGGGCCACAGACGACCATCGGCACCGCGTTCCCCGATGCCGAGCAGGCGCTCCCCGTCGTAGGCGCGGAGGCGCCCCGCCATGCCGGGAGGCAAGTCGACCGGATTGCCGTGGCGGAAACGCAACGCCGCTTCGCCGCTCAGGACGACAGCCGGCATCTCCCTGAGCAAGGCATCCACCGGCTGCAGGCATCGCAGGCGCGCATCTTCGTCGAGACCGGCAAGCGCATCGAGCGTCACCGCAGCATCCAGCCCGAGTTTTCCGACCGCCGTCCGCCGCAGCCCGCCCAGGTGTGCCCCGCAGCCGAGGGTGCGGCCGATATCGGTAGCCAGCACGCGAATATAGGTACCCTTGCTGCAGGCGACCCGCAGGCGCAACGTCGATCCGCTGAATTCGAGCAGATCAATGCCATGGATGGTGACCGCACGTGCTGCGCGCTCGACGACCTCGCCCCGCCTCGCCAATTCATAGAGCGGACGGCCGTCGCGCTTGAGCGCCGAATGCATGGGTGGAACCTGCGCGATATTTCCGGTAAAGCGGGGCAGGACGCCGGAAATGGCGGTTTCATCGAGGTCGACCGCAGCCGTCGCGATCACCTCCCCCTCGGCATCCCCGGAATCGGTCTCGCTGCCGAGCGCCAGCGTCGCTTCGTAGACCTTGTCGGCATCGAGCAGATCGGCGGCGAACTTCGTGGCCTCGCCGAAACACAGCGGCAGCAGGCCGCTGGCGAGCGGATCCAGGGTGCCGGTATGTCCACCCTTGGCTGCGGAGAAAAGCCGGCGAGCCTTCTGCAGCGCGTCGTTGGAGGTCATGCCGAGCGGCTTGTCGAGAAGCAGGACGCCATCGACCTGCTTCCAGGTCTTCTTGACCCTTGCTTCCTGCATCCGCGTTTATTCTTCGGGCGTCTGGTCGGACAAGGCGTTGGCCTGTTCGATCAGGCTCGACAGGCTGGCGCCGCGCTCCAGCGAACTGTCGTAGATGAAATGCAACTCGGGCAAGGTGTGGATATGGATGCGCCGCCCGAGTTCGCGGCGCAGGAACCCGGCCGCCCGCCGCAACCCCTGCTCGATATCGGCAAGATGCGCGCTGTCGAGGGTCGTGAAGAAGACCTTGGCATGCGCATAGTCGGGCGTCAGTTCGACCGCCGTCAGGCTGATCATGCCGACGCGGGGATCCTTGAGTTCGCTGCGGATGAGGTCGGCGAGGTCGCGCCTTACCTGCTCGGCGACGCGGTCGCTGCGCTGGAAGCCGCGAACGGGCTGCTTCTTCCTCATGCCGCTCCCCGGCGCCCCACGCTGCCGCGAACCGCCGCCATCACAGCGTCCGCGCCACTTCCTGGATCTCGTACACCTCGAGCTGGTCGCCTTCCTGGATGTCGTTGTTGCCCTTCAGCGACAGGCCGCACTCGAAGTTGGAACGGACTTCCTTGACATCGTCCTTGAAGCGCTTGAGCGAATCGAGTTCGCCATCCCACTGGACGACGTTGTCGCGGATCAGGCGGACGCGCGAGGCGCGCTTGACGAAGCCTTCGAGGACGTAGCAGCCGGCGATGGCCCCGACCTTCGAGATGTTGAAGACCTGGCGGATCTCGACCATGCCCGTGACCTGCTCGCGCTTCTCCGGCGACAGCATGCCGGAAAGTGCTGCCTTCACTTCGTCGACCGCGTCGTAGATCACGTTGTAGTAACGGATATCGACGCCGAAGTTCTCGGCCACCTTGCGCGCACCGGCATCGGCCCGCGTGTTGAAGCCGATGATGACCGCACCTGACGCCTGCGCCAGGTTGACGTCGGATTCGCTGATGGCGCCGACCGCGCCGTGGATGATCTGGACGCGCACTTCCTCGTTGGACAGCTTGGCCAGCGTCTGGACCAGCGCTTCCTGCGAGCCCTGCACGTCGGCCTTGACGATCAGCGGCAGGGTCTTGACCTGGCCTTCTTCCATCTGCTGGAACATGCTTTCGAGCTTGGCCGCCTGCTGCTTCGCGAGCTTGACGTCGCGGAACTTGCCCTGGCGGAAGAGCGCGATTTCACGTGCCTTCTTCTCGTCGGCGAGCACGATGGCTTCCTCGCCGGCGGCGGGAACGTCGGACAGGCCGAGGATTTCTACCGGAATCGACGGGCCGGCCTCGTTGATCGCTTTGCCGTTCTCGTCGAGCATGGCCCGCACGCGGCCGAAGACCTGGCCGGCCAGCACGACATCGCCGCGCTTGAGCGTACCGGACTGGATGAGCATCGTCGCCACCGCACCGCGTCCCTTGTCGAGGCGGGCTTCGATGATCAGGCCCTTGGCCGGCGCGTCCTTCTGCGCGGTCAATTCGAGCACTTCGGCCTGGAGCAGCACCTGCTCGAGCAGTTCGTCGATACCCGTGCCCTTCTTGGCGGAAACCGGGCAGAACGGCGAATCACCGCCGTACTCTTCCGGGATGACCCCTTCGGCCACCAGTTCCTGCTTGACCCGTTCCGGGTTGGCATCCGGCTTGTCGATCTTGTTGACCGCCACCACGAGCGGCACACCGGCCGCCTTGGCGTGGTGGATCGCTTCCTTGGTCTGCGGCATGACGCCGTCGTCGGCAGCCACCACCAGGATGACGATGTCGGTCGCCTTGGCGCCGCGCGCGCGCATCGCGGTAAATGCCTCGTGACCCGGGGTATCGAGGAAGGTGATCATGCCGCGCCCGGTTTCGACGTGGTAGGCACCGATGTGCTGCGTGATCCCGCCCGCTTCACCGGCGGCCACCTTGGCGCGGCGGATATAGTCGAGCAGCGAGGTCTTGCCGTGGTCGACGTGGCCCATGACGGTGACGACCGGCGCCCGCGGCTCGAGCGGAACATCCTTGTGCTCCGCGCTTTCCTCGAGGAAGGCATCGGGATCGTCGAGCTTGGCGGCAACCGCCTTGTGGCCCATCTCCTCGACGACGATCATCGCCGTTTCCTGGTCGAGCACCTGGTTGATGGTAACCATGGAGCCCATCTTCATCATCACCTTGATGATCTCGGTGGCCTTGATCGCCATCTTGTGGGCGAGGTCGGCAACCGAAATGGTCTCGGGCACATGCACCTCGCGCACGATCGGCTCGGTCGGCGCCTGGAAGCTGCCCTGGCCGTCGTCGGACTTGTGGTGCTTGCGGTGACCGTGGCGCCCGTCCTTCCAGCCGCTGGCACCGTCGGAGCCGCGCGTCTTGAGGCCGGGCTTCTTGTTGCGATCGTCAGCACGGCCGTTCGCGCCTTTCTTTTCCTTGCCGACGGCATCGGGCTTCTTGTGGAGCGTACCCTTCTCGGCGGGTGCCGGAGCCTGCGTGCGAACCTGGGCCGAAGCCTCCTGGCGCGCCTGCTCGGCCGCCTTGGCCGCGGCAGCGGCTTCCTCGGCCTCCTGGCGAAGGCGTGCCATCTCGGCCTCGCGCTCCTGCTTTTCCTTGAGCTCGCGCGCCTGGCGCTCGAGCAGATCGTGGTGACGACGATCCTCGTCATCGCGCACGCGCTGTTGCTTCTCGTCGACTACCGAAACCGGCGCCGGCGCGGGTGCGGGTGCCGCTACCGGCTCTGCTTCTGGCGCGGCAGCCTCGGCCGCCAGTTCGGCCGGATCACGCTTGACGAGGACGCGCTTCTTGCGCACCTCGACCTGAACGGTGCGGGCGCGGCCCTGCGAATCAGTCGCCTTGATCTCGCTCGTCTGCTTGCGCGTCAGCGTGATCTTGGTTTTCGAGCCGTCGCCGTGGGAGCGGCGCAGGTAATCGAGAAGCTTGGTCTTGTCCTGGTCGGTCAGCGCGTCGCCAACCCCCTGCTTGCCGACACCGGCCTTGCCGAGCTGCTCGAGCAGCGCGGTTACGGGCATCTTGAGTTCGTCGGCGAATTGCGAAACGGTCGTTGCTGTCATGTGCCTGCCTCCCTGCTCACTCGAACCAGTGAGCGCGCGCCGCGAGAATGATTTCCTTGGCGCCTTCTTCATCGATACCGGTCATCTCGACCAGCTCGTCGACAGCCAGTTCGGCGAGGTCGTCACGATTCTTGACGCCCCCGGAAGCCAGTTTGGCCGCCAGCGTCCGCGTCATGCCCGCGAGAGCGAGCAAATCGTCGGCGACACCCTCGAGCTGTTCCTCGGTCACGATAGCCTCGGTCAGCAACACGTCGCGGGCGCGATCGCGCAACTCGTTGACGATATCCTCGTCTAGGCCATCGATCTCCAGCATCTCGGCGAGCGGCACGTAGGCGACTTCCTCGATGGTCGAGAATCCCTCCTCGATCAGCAGGTCGGCGAGTTCCTCGTCGATGTCCAGCTTCTCCATGAACAGGATGCGGGTCGCGGCGTGCTCAGCCTCGGATTTCTTGACCGATTCGTCCTGGGTCATCAGGTTGATGGTCCAGCCAGTCAGCTCGGATGCCAGGCGGACATTCTGGCCGCCGCGCCCGATGGCGATGGCGAGGTTGTCCTCGTCGACCACAACGTCCATCGCATGCTTGTCTTCATCGACGACGATCGACGACACCTCGGCCGGGGCCAGCGCCCCGATCACGAACTGCGCGGGATCGGCCGACCAGAGGACGATGTCGATGTTCTCGCCGCCGATCTCGTTGCGCACCGCCGTGACGCGTGAACCGCGGAGGCCGACGCAGGTACCGATCGGATCGACGCGCGGGTCGTTCGACTTGACGGCGATCTTGGCGCGCAGGCCGGGGTCGCGCGCACAGGCCTTGAGCTCCATGAGGCCATCCTCGATTTCCGGCACTTCCAGGCCGAAGAGCTTGATCACGAATTCGGGGGCGGTGCGCGAGAGGATGATCTGCGGGCCGCGGGCACCGCGGTCGATGCGCAACAGGTAGGCCTTGACGCGATCGCCGATGCGCAGGTTCTCCTTGGGAATCATCTGGTCGCGCGGCAGCAGCGCCTCGATCTTGCCCGCCTCGATGATCGCGTTGCCGCGCTCCATGCGCTTGATGGTGCCGGAAACGACATGTTCCTTGCGCTCGAGGAAGTCGGCGAGGATCTGCTCGCGCTCGGCGTCGCGGATCTTCTGCAGGATCACCTGCTTGGCGGCCTGGGCGCCGATGCGGCCGAAGTCGATCGGTTCGAGCGCTTCCTCGAGGAAATCGCCGACCTCGACCTCGGGATCGTCCTTCTGCGCGTCGGAAAGGGGAACCTGCAGGTACTCGTTGACATATTCGTCGTCGGCGACCACCTGCCAGCGGCGGAAGGACTCGAAATCCCCGGTGGCACGATCGATGGCGACACGCACGTCGGCCTCGTCGTGGATCTGTTTCTTGGTCGCCGAGGCAAGCGCCAGTTCGAGCGCGGCGAAAACGATGTCCTTGGCGACGTTCTTTTCACGAGCCAGCGCGTCGACCAGCATCAGCATTTGGTTCATCGGTTAAATCTCCCAGTCCTTCAGTCGAATCGGGGCACCAGCCGTGCCTTCTCGATATGTGCGAAATCCAGTTCCACGTCACCGCTTTCCATGCGCAGGCCAACCTTGCCGCCCGCGCACCCGAGCAGTTCGCCCTGGAAGTTGCGGCGGCCGTTCAGCGGGATGCGCAGCTTGATCTGGATGTCGTTCCCGGCGAAGCGCGCGAAATCGCTCTCCTTCTTGACCACCCGGTCCATGCCCGGCGACGAGATTTCGAGACGGTCGAAATCGACGTTCTCGACCTCGAACAGCCGGGACAGCTGGTTCGAAACGCGGGCGCAGTCGTCGACATCGATGCCGCCTTCCTTGCCCGGCGCATCCATGAAGACACGGATCGTGCGGCCGCGCGGCGACAGCTCGATATCGACGAGCTCGTAGCCAAGGCCCACGACCGTGGTTTCAATCAGCGCATTCAAATCCATAGCCACAAATAAAAAATGGGCGAAACGCCCACTCCAGAAAAAAGTGCCTCGCCGGAATGGCGAGTGGAACAAAACCCGTAGATTATAACGACTTTGTCTCGCCCGGACAATTGCCGTTCGCGCGCTACTCCTCGTTTTGAACGATCGGCGGGACCGGACGCAGTTGCCTGAGAAGCTCCTTGACCTCGTCTTCGGAAAGTTCGCGGCAGCGCCCGCGCTTGAGCTGCGGCGGCAGCACGAACGGACCATAGCGGACACGGATCAGCCGGCTGACCGTGCAACCCACCGCCTCGAACATCCGGCGCACTTCGCGGTTGCGCCCCTCGAACAAGGTGACGCGGAACCAGCGGTTGGCGCCCTCGCCGCCGGCGTCCTCGAGGCTGGCGAAACTGGCCTTGCCGTCCTCGAGCTCGACCCCCTCGAGCAATTGCTTTTGCGCCTCCGGAGTCAGCTCGCCGAGCACACGCACGGCGTATTCGCGCACCAGTTGCGAACTCGGATGCATGAGCTTGTTGGCCAATTCGCCCGAGGTCGTGAACAGCAGCAACCCGGAGGTGTTGAAATCAAGACGGCCAACCGTGATCCAGCGACCGCCGCGGATACGCGGCAACGCCGCGAACACCGAGGGACGGCCATCCGGGTCGTCACGCGAGACGATCTCGCCTTCCGGCTTGTGGTACATCAGCACGCGCGGCGCACGGGAATTGCCGGTAAAGCGGATGTTGATCAGGCGCCCGCCGATCTTGACCTTGTCGGTCGGCACCACCGACTGGCCGGTCTTCGCCGGCTCGCCGTTGACCGTGACCTTGCCGGCGGCGATCCATTCCTCCATCTCGCGCCGGGAGCCGACGCCGGCCTGGGCCAGCACCTTGTGCAGGCGCTCCGGCTTGGCCTCGGCCACCGGTTTGCCATTACGGGCAATCTGGCCGCGGTTGGCGCGCCCGGTCGCCGGCGGGCCGGGACGCCGGCGCGGAGCCGGTTTGGCCGGCCGCTCGCCGGCCTCCCCGCGCTCGTCGGACGGACGCGGCGGGCGGGCTGCACGGGCGGGCCTGTCACGGTCGACCGGCGCATCCGCGACTTTTCCGGCGGCGGTCTTGCCCTGGGTCGGGCGGAATGGCGTGCGCTTAGGTTTCATTGCTCAACTCCAGTGATTCGGTCATCTGCTCGAGCGGCGGCAGTTCGCTGACGGCGCGCAGCCCGAGGTCATCGAGGAATTTGCGCGTGGTGGCGAACAGCGCCGGCCGCCCCGGTGTCTCGCGATGGCCGACGACGTCGATCCAGCCGCGCTCCTCGAGCGTCTTGATGACATTGCTATTGACGGTGACGCCGCGGATCTCCTCGATGTCGCCGCGGGTGACCGGCTGCCGGTAGGCGATGATGGCGAGCGTCTCGAGAACTGCCCGCGAGTAGCGCGGCGGTTTTTCCGGGTTGAGCCGCTCCAGGTAAGGGAGATATTCGGCGCGCGTGCGGAAGCGCCAGCCCGAGGCGAGCTGGACCAGCTCGACGGCGCGGTCGCCCCACTCCTCGCGCAATTCGTCGAGCAGCTTGCGAATGGTTTCGGTCGACAGCGTGTCGTCGAACATCGCCCTCAAGTCGGCCGGCGCCATCGGCTCGCGCGCGGCAAGCAGCGCCGCCTCAAGCGTCCGCTTGACCTGGCTCGGTTCCACCTTGGTTCACCCTCAGATAGATCGGCGCAAAGGCCTCGGTTTGAGTGATCTCGACCAGCTTTTCGCGGGCCAGCTCGAGCATGGCGAGAAAATGGACGACCAGCCCGGGTACGCCCATGGCCGCATCGAACAGGCTTTCGAGGCGGATAAAGCCGCCGCGTGCCTGCAGTTCGCGCAGGATGATGCCCATGTGCTCGCGCACCGACAGTTCCTCGCGCCCGATCTTGTGGTGGCGCTTGAGCGCCGCCTGCCGCACGACGGCCATCCAGGCCTCCTTGATTTCGTCGATCGAGACCTCGGGCAGGCGCACGAGCAAGGATTTCTCGACCAGCGTCTCGACCCAGAAGAATTCGCGCTCGGCCTGCGGCAACTCGTTGAGGCGCTGGCCGGCCAGCTTCATCTGCTCGTATTCCATCAGCCGGCGCACCAGTTCGGCGCGCGGATCGGCCGCCTCGTCGCCCTCGCCGTGCTTGGGCCGCGGCAGCAGCATGCGCGACTTGATCTCGATCAGCATCGCCGCCATGACGAGGTACTCGGCTGCCAGTTCGAGGTTGCTGGCACGCATCGACTCGACGTAATCGAGGTACTGGCGGGTCAGCGGTGCCATCGGGATGTCGAGGATATCGACGTTGGCCTTGCGGATCAGGTAAAGCAGCAGGTCGAGCGGACCTTCGAAGGCGTCGAGCATGATCTCGAGCGCATCGGGCGGGATGTAGAGATCCTGCGGCAGCGCCTCGAGCGGCTCGCCGTAGATGCGGGCGACCGGCTCGAAAATCGCCGTTTCCGGCGGGTCGACCGCGACAAGCTCCATCATCGCCCCGGAGACCGGCTGGCGCCGGTCAGTGGTACTCCAGACCCATGGACTCGCGCACGTCGCGCATGGTCTCGCGGGCCAGTTCGCGCGCTTTCTCGCAGCCGTCGGCGATGATGTTCTTCACCAGGACGGGATCGTCGAGATAGGCCTGGGCGCGCTCGCGCATCGGCGCCTGCTCCTTGAGAATGCCCTCGATGACCGGCTGCTTGCAGTCGAGGCAGCCGATCCCGGCAGTACGACAGCCCTCCTGGACCCACATCTTGCAGGCCGTGTCGCTGTAGACCTGGTGCAGTTGCCAGACCGGGCACTTGGCCGGATCGCCCGGATCGGTACGGCGCACGCGCGCCGGGTCGGTGGGCATGCTGCGCACCTTCTTGGTCACCGATTCGGCGGACTCGCGCAGCGTGATCGTGTTGCTGTACGACTTGGACATTTTCTGGCCGTCGAGGCCGGGCATCTTCGAGGCCTCGGTGAGCAGCGCACCGGGTTCGGCGAGGATCATCTTGCCGGTCCCCTCGAGGTAGCCGAACAGGCGCTCGCGATCGGCCACCGACAGGTGCTGGACCTCGTCGAGCACCGCGTGCGCCCGCTCGATCGCCGCCTTGTCGCCTTCCTGCTGGAAGCGGGTGCGCAGCTCCTCATAGAGGCGCGCCTTCTTGCTGCCCAGCTTCTTGACCGCCTCGCGCGCCTTGTCCTCGAAGCCGGGCTCACGGCCGTAAAGGTGGTTGAAGCGGCGGGCGATCTCGCGCGAAAACTCGATGTGGGGAACCTGGTCTTCGCCGACCGGCACCTTGTCGGCGCGGTAGATCAGGATGTCGGCCGCCTGCAGCAGCGGATAGCCGAGAAAACCGTAGGTCGACAGGTCTTTGTTCTCGAGCTTTTCCTGCTGGTCCTTGTAGGTCGGCACGCGCTCGAGCCAGCCGAGCGGCGTCATCATCGACAGGAGCAGATGCAGTTCGGCATGTTCCGGCACCTTCGACTGGATGAACAGCGTCGCCTGGTTGGGGTCGACGCCGGCGGCCAGCCAGTCGATGACCATGTCCCAGGTCGCCTTCTCGATGCCCTGCGGATCGTCATACTGGGTAGTCAGCGCATGCCAGTCGGCGACGAAGAACAGGCAGGGATACTCGTGCTGCAGGCGCACCCAGTTCTGGAGGACGCCGTGGTAGTGGCCGAGATGAAGTGCGCCGGTGGGGCGCATGCCGGAAAGAACACGTTCTGCGTACATGACGATCAATAGAGTCCGAAAATCAATTCGATGGCGCGCGCCGCGAAGGCGACCAGCGGTGCCAGGATGTCGCCGAGGATACCGGTGAACAACAGGACCAGCAAAATCGGGAAGCCCCAGCGCTCAAGCTTCGCGAACTGCCAGGCCAGCCGGTGCGGCAGCAGGCTGACGGCGATGCGGCCGCCGTCCAGCGGGGGCAGCGGCAACAGGTTGAGCACCATGAGGACGCAATTGACGATGATGCCCAACTCGGCCATGCGCGCCAGCGGCAGGCTGAAATACTGGGGAAGCAGCCAGGACAGCTTGAACATCAATGCCCAGAAGAAGGCCATGACGAGGTTGGCTCCGGGCCCGGCGGCGGCGACCCAGAACATGTCGCGCTTGGGGTTGCGCAGGCGTCCGAAATCGACCGGCACCGGCTTGGCGTAGCCGAACAGGAAATTGCCGCCCGAAAACAGCAGGATGACGGCCGGAATCAGAACGGTCCCGACCGGGTCGATGTGCTTGAGCGGATTGATGGTGATGCGCCCGAGCTGCCAGGCCGTCGGGTCGCCGAAATGGCGGGCCGCATAACCGTGCGCCGCCTCATGCAACGTGATCGCGAAAATGACCGGGAGCGCCGCAACGGCGATCGTCTGGATCAGGGCGTTGATGTCGGCCATCGCTTCAGTCCAGCCCGAATGGCGCAAGCGGGCCGCGCCCGGCGCGGATCAGTTCAGGCGCGGCACCGGTAAGGTCAATGACCGTCGTCGGCTCGGTGCCGCAGGAACCGGCATCGAGGATCCAGTCCACCTGGTCGCCGAGCCGGTCCTGGATTTCCCAGCCCTCGGTCAATGGCGCCTCGTCGCCCGGCAGCTGCAGCGTCGTCGTCAGGAGCGGCTCGTCGAGTTCCTCGAGCAGCGCCAGGGCCACCGGGTGGTCGGGGACGCGCAGGCCGATGGTCTTGCGCTTGGGGTGCAGCACGCGGCGCGGCAGTTCCTTCGTCCCCTCGAGGATGAAGGTATAGCTGCCCGGCGTCGTCGCCTTGAGCAAACGGTACTGCGCATTGTCGACCCGGGCATATTGCGCGATCTCGGAAAGGTCGCGGACCATCAGCGTCAGGTGGTGGCGGTCATCGATCTGGCGGATCTGGCGGATGCGGTCCATCGCCTCCTTGTCGCCGAGATGGCAGCCGAGCGCATAGCAGGAATCGGTCGGCAGAGCGACCAGCGCCCCGTCGCGCACGAAGGCGGCCGCCTGGACAAGCAGGCGGTGCTGCGGCGACTCGGGATGAATGGTGACGATGCGGCCCATGCCTCAGCGCACCAGCCGCCAGACGGGCTTGAGGTCTTGCGGCAACTGCGGTAACCGCCCGAGGTCGACATAGCTCTCGTCCGGCCCGTGGAAATCGGAGCCGCGCGAGGCGTGGAAGGCATAGTGCCGGGCCAGGCGGGCAAAATGCAGCACATGGTCGGGCGAATGGCTGCCGCAGGTCACCTCGATGCCCTGCCCGCCGATATCCTTGAATTCATCGAGGAAATGCCGCATCTCGGCGCCCGACATCTTGTAGCGGCCGGGATGCGCGACCACGGCGACTCCGCCGCCGGCAGTGATCCAGGTCACCGCTTCCTCTAGCGTGGCCCAGCGATGGTCCACGTAGCCGGGCTTGCCCGGGGTCAGGTAATGCTGGAAAACGCCCGGCACGTCGGCGGCGATGCCGATCGAGACGAGATAGCGGGCGAAGTGGGCGCGCGAAATCAGGTCCGGGTTGCCGGCGAAGCGCTGCGCACCCTCGAAGACACCGGGAATGCCGATGGCGGCGAACGCGTCACCCATGCGGCGGGCGCGATCGACCCGCCCGCGGCGCAAATCGTCGAGGCCGCCGGACAGCAGCGGATGAGCCGGATCGAAGCCGAGGCCGACGATATGGATAGGCTTGCCTTGCCACTCGATGGAAATCTCGACCCCGGTGACGAAATTCATGCCGGCGTCCGCCGCCGCTTCGCGCGCTTCGCCCAGGCCGCCCAACGTGTCGTGGTCGGTCAGTGCCCAGAAGTCGACCCCGTTAGCCGCCGCCCGCCGGCCGACGACAGCCGGGGCGAGAAGACCGTCGGAAACGACGGAATGGCAATGGAAATCGAAATTGGCGGGGTTCACGGCGCTTGGACAGCGAAAACGACGAGTTTATCACGAAGGTCATTTTCTCCCGGACGCCTTGTGCGGCGCGGCAAGTTGCCGAGCCGGAGCCGTCCGGCTATAGTGACCGCGTTCCACGGGAGAGCGCAGCGCAGGCTGCCGCCGAAGGCGCAAGACCACCCGAAAACGCTCAGGCAAAAGGACCGTGGAATCAGCAGCTTGAACGCTGAAACTCTGGAGAGAGGTGAAGACTGTCGCGGTCGACACCCACCGATGGGGCAAATCTCTCAGGTATCGAGGACAGAGGGGTGAAACACGAGGCCGTGTGCTTCTTGTTTCACCCCTTTTCCGTTCCCAGAACTGACGTTACATAACGTTTGCAAAGGATTGATATGCTGAGAAAAACGGTACTCAACGAAATGCATCGCGGGCTCGGCGCCCGGATGGTCGATTTCGGCGGCTGGGAGATGCCGGTCAACTACGGTTCGCAGATCGAGGAACATCACGCCGTCCGCCGCGACGCCGGCATGTTCGACGTCTCGCACATGTGCCCGGTCGACCTCACCGGCCCGGACTGCCGCCCCTTCCTCTCCCGCCTCGTCGCCAACGACGTCGCCAAGCTGACCGTTTCCGGCAAGGCGCTCTACTCGGCCATGCTCAACGAGGCCGGCGGGGTCATCGACGACCTGATCATCTACTTCCTGACCGACACGCGTTTCCGCGTCGTGGTCAATGCCGGCACCGCCGAGAAGGACCTGCTCTGGATGCGTGCCAAAGGAGCCGAGTGGAAGATGGACGTGAGGATCACCCAGCGCCGCGATGGCGACAACGCGCTCGGCATGATCGCCGTCCAGGGCCCGAACGCCCGCGCCCGGGTCTGGCAGGTGCTGCCGCAGGCCAAGGCGGCGACCGCTGACCTGAAGCCCTTTTTCGCTGCCGAAGTCGACCAGTACTTCATCGCCAGCACCGGCTACACGGGCGAAGACGGCTTTGAAATCATGATACCGGCCGCGGAAGCTCAGGCAATCTGGCAGAAGCTGAAGGATGCCGGTGTCGCCCCCTGCGGCCTCGGCGCCCGCGATACCCTGCGCCTCGAAGCCGGCATGAACCTTTACGGCCAGGACATGGACGAGACGGTCTCCCCGCTCGACGCCGGCCTCGCCTGGACGGTCGCCCTGAAGGACAGTCGCGAATTCGTCGGCAAATCGGCGTTGACCGCAGCCGGCCAGCAAAAGCAGTTCCTCGGCTTGGTCCTTCTCGACAAGGGCGTGCTGCGTGGACACCAGACTGTCATTACAAATCATGGCAATGGCGAAATAACTTCAGGAAGTTTCTCACCGACGCTGCAGCAGTCCATCGCCCTCACCCGCCTGCCGCTCGGCGTGCAGATCGGCGACGAAGTCGAGGTCGACATCCGGGGCAAGCTGCTCAAGGCCAAGGTCACCAAGCCCGTGTTCGCCCGCAACGGCAAGGCAGTCCAATAAACCCACAACCCATCCAGGAGAAAACCATGTCCAACGTCCCCGCCAACTTGAAGTACGCCGCCTCCCACGAGTGGGTTCTCGTCAATGCTGACGGCAGCGTCACCATCGGCATCACCGACCACGCGCAGGAGGCGCTGGGCGACCTCGTCTTCATCGAACTGCCGGAAACCGGCGCCCATTACGAGAAGGACAAGGAGATCGCCGTCGTCGAGTCGGTCAAGGCCGCCGCCGACGTCTACGCCCCGATCGCCGGCACGGTCACGGAAGTCAATCAGGACGCCGCCGATGCCCCGGAATCGGTCAACGCCGATGCCTATGCCGCCTGGCTGTTCAAGATGACGCCGGACAACCTGGCCGATGTCGATGCCCTGCTCGATGCCGCCGGCTACCAGGCCGTCGCCGACGCCGGCTGATTTTTGCCCGTTCCGGCCGGTCGACCGCAACCGGCCGGATTTCCTGCCCGCACACTCCCGCCCACGGATTCCGCATGAGCCAACCGCCCCTCTTCGCCCTCGAGCAGCACGACGAGTTCATCAATCGCCACATCGGCCCCTGCGCCGCCGAAATGAGCCAGATGCTTGCCGACATCGGCGTTGCCAGCCTGGAACAACTGATCGACCAGACGGTTCCCGCCGCCATCCGCCTGCCGGCCGCCCTGCCGCTGCCCGCGCCGAAGCGCGAACACGAAGCCCTGGCGGACCTGAAGGCCATCGCCGGCAGGAACGTCATCCAGAAGTCCTGCATCGGCATGGGCTACTACGACACGCTGACGCCCAAGGTCATACTCCGCAACGTGATGGAAAACCCGGGCTGGTACACCGCCTACACGCCCTATCAGGCCGAAATCGCCCAAGGCCGCCTGGAAGCGCTGATGAACTTCCAGCAGATGGTCGTCGACCTGACCGGCCTCGAGATCGCCAACGCCTCGCTGCTCGACGAGGCCACCGCCGCCGCCGAAGCCATGACCATGGCCCGCCGCGCCTCCAAATCGAAATCCAACCGCTTCCTGGTCGATGCCAACTGCTTCCCGCAGACCATCGACGTCGTGAAAACCCGAGCCGCTTACTTCGGCTTCGAGCTGGTCATCGGCAGTCTCGATGAACACAAGGACGGCGAATTTTTCGGCGCCCTGCTGCAGTACCCGGGCGACAACGGCGAAGTCCGCGACCTCACCGACCTGATCGGAAGCCTGAAGGCCAAGGGCGCCTGCGTTGCCGTCGCCAGCGACCTGATGGCGCTCGTGCTGCTCAAGTCGCCCGGCGCCATGGGTGCCGACATCGCCCTCGGCTCCAGCCAGCGCTTCGGCGTCCCGATGGGCTTCGGCGGCCCGCACGCCGCCTTCTTCGCCACCCGCGAAGCCAACGTCCGCGCCATGCCCGGACGCATCATCGGCGTCTCCAAGGATGCGCGCGGCAAGACGGCCTACCGCATGACGCTGCAGACGCGCGAACAGCACATCCGCCGCGAGAAGGCCAACTCCAACATCTGCACCTCGCAGGTGCTGCTTGCCAACATGGCCGGCATGTACGCCGTCTATCACGGCGCCGAAGGCCTAAAGACCATCGCCGCCCGCATCCACCGCCTGACCGCCATCCTCGCCGAAGGCCTCAGGCGCGCCGGCGTGCCGCTGCTCACCGGCGCCTTCTTCGATACCCTATGCCTCGACCTCGGGGCCCGTGCCGAAGCGGTCTATCACGACGCCTTGAAGGCGGGCTACAACCTGCGCCGCGTCGCTGCCGGCGTGCTCGGCATCTCGCTGGACGAAACCACCACCCGTGGCGATGTCGCTGCTCTGTTCAAGCTCATCGCCCAGGCCACGCTCGATGTCGATGCGCTGGACGCCCAGGTCGCCGGCCTGCCGAACGCCCTGCTGCGCACCGACGCTGTGCTCACCCACCCGGTGTTCAATACGCACCATACCGAGCACGAGATGCTGCGCTACCTGAAGTCGCTACAGAACAAGGACCTGGCGCTCGACCACTCGATGATTTCGCTCGGGTCCTGCACCATGAAGCTCAATGCCACCAGCGAGATGATCCCGGTCACCTGGCCGGAATTCGGCGGCATCCACCCGTTTGCCCCGCGCGACCAGGTACAGGGCTACCACGAGATGATCGCCAGCCTGACCGACTGGCTGAAGACCGTCACCGGCTTCGACGCCATCTGCATGCAGCCGAATTCGGGCGCCCAGGGCGAATATGCCGGCCTCGTCGCCATTGCCCGCTACCACGCCAGCCGCGGCGAAGGGCACCGCAAGGTCTGCCTGATCCCGAAATCGGCGCACGGCACCAACCCCGCGACGGCCCAGATGTGCAACATGCTTGTCGTCGTTGTCGATTGCGACGACAACGGCAACGTCGATGTCGCCGACCTGAAGGCCAAGGCCGAGGCACACAAGGACGACCTCGCCTGCCTGATGCTGACCTATCCCTCGACCCACGGCGTCTTCGAGGAAGCGGTCATGGACATCTGCGCCATCGTCCATGCCAACGGCGGCCAGGTGTACATGGACGGCGCCAACCTCAATGCCCAGGTCGGCCTGACCTCGCCCGGCTTCATCGGCGCCGACGTTAGCCACATGAACCTGCACAAGACCTTCGCCATCCCGCACGGCGGCGGCGGCCCTGGCATGGGGCCGATCGGCCTCAAGGCCCACCTCGCCCCCTTCATGGCCGACCACGCGGTAGCCGCCACCGGCGACGAGCACCGCGCCAACAAGGGCCAGGGTGCGGTTTCCGCCGCCCAGTTCGGCTCGGCGTCCATCCTCAACATCTCGTGGATGTACCTGAACATGCTCGGCGGCACAGGCATCAAGAAGGCCACGCAAGTCGCCATCCTCAATGCCAACTACGTCGCCGGCAAGCTCAAGGACCACTACCCGGTGCTCTACGTGGGTACGAATGGCCGCGTCGCCCACGAGTGCATCCTCGACATCCGCCCGCTCAAGGCCGCCACCGGCATCGCCGAGATCGACATCGCCAAGCGCCTGATGGACTACGGTTTCCACGCGCCGACGGTGTCCTTCCCGGTCGCCGGCACGATCATGGTCGAGCCGACGGAATCCGAGTCGAAGGCCGAACTGGATCGCTTCATCGCGGCGATGATCAGCATCCGCGAGGAAATCCGCCGCATCGAAGCGGGCGAGTTGCCGGCCGACAACAACCCGCTGAAGCACGCCCCGCATTCGCAGGCGGATGTTATCGAAGGCGAGTGGAACCGTCCCTACAGCCGCGAGGAAGCCGTCTTCCCGCTGCCCTGGGTGAAAGCGAACAAGTTCTGGCCGAGCGTCAATCGCATCGACGATGTCTATGGCGACCGCAACCTGAACTGCGCCTGCCCGCCGATGGACGCCTACGCCGACTGATGGCCGTCGATTTCTCGGCCATCGCCAAGTGGCCCAATGTCCCCGCCTGCTACGGCTGGCTCTCGCTCGACCGGCGGGGACAGTGGCGCCTGCGCGGCGAACCGGTCACCCATCGCGGGCTGATCGACTTCATGAACCGCCAGTACACGCACGACGAGGCGGGCAACTGGTTCGTCCAGAACGGGCCGCAGCGGGTCTTTGTCGAGCTGGCTACGACGCCGTGGATCTATCGTCGCGAGCAGGGCGGATTCATTACCCACACCGGCACGCCAGCCGGTACCGTCACGGCGCTGTGGCTGGACGACGGCGGCAGTGTGCTGGTCGAGGGCTGTCCCGGCATCGGCCTGCTCGATGACCGTGACCTGCCGGCCTTTCTGGCCGCCTGTACGCTGCCGGACGGCCGCGCTGCCGGCGAAGGCGAACTCCTCGCGCTGATGGCCGGCGATGGCTCGACTGACGTGCGCCACGACGGCCTTCGCTTGCAGCTGCTGGCTGCCGGCAAACTCGCCGCGCGTTTCGGGTTCGAGCCCCGTCCACGCCCGCCGGGCGAAGCGGATCAGTCCGGCAGGTAGCCCTGCCGCCAGGCGGCAACGTCGGGCAAGGCGCGCTCCGCATCCGCCATGAGCGCGGCATCGACATCGAGCAGGGCCTTGCGTTGCTTCTTGCCGAGGCGCGCCGGCAAAACCGGTTGCAGCGTCACGACCAGGTCGCCTGGCGGCACCCGGCCGCGTCCGGGAAAGCCCTTGCCGGCCAAGCGGATCTCGCGTTCCGCCACCGGACCGGGTTCGAGTTCGAATGATTGCCGCCCGCCCAAGACCGCAAGTTCGATCGTGCCGCCGCCCAACAGCGCCAGGGCGCTGACCGGCATCGCGTAGAAGATATCGCGTCCCCGCAGGCGGAACAGGCGATGCGAACGGATCACCACCGTCAGGTAGAGGTCGCCGGCCGCCCGCTCGCCGTCGCCCGGCTCGCCCTGGCCGGCCAGGCGCAGGTCGTCGCCGGGCAGCATGCCGGGCGGCACCCGGATCTCGAGGCTGGCATCGCTGGTCTCGCGCCCGCTACCGCCGCAGCCGGGGCAGATGCGCTCGCTGAAAAAGCCGCGGCCACCACAATCGGGGCAGGTCGCCAGCCCGCGCTTGCCGTCGCGGACCCTGCCGCTGCCGTGACAGGGTTCGCAGAAGCGGGTCCGTGACAGCCCGGCCTCGCCGGTGCCGTCACACGTCGCGCACGGGGAGCCGCGGGTATAACGCACCCGCTTGCGGCATCCGGAAGCGGCCTCCTCCAGCGTCAGGTCGAGGTTCATGCGGATATCGGGCGCGTGGGCACCCTCGTTAGTCTCAGCTTCGTCACCCTCGCCAGCCGAATCTGCCTCGTCCGGCGGGTCGACCGCGACAAGCCGCTCGTAGGCCGCCGTAATCGCCTTGAAGCGTTCGGCGGCCTCCGGGTGACGGTTGCGGTCGGGATGCCAGCGCATCGCCTGGCGCCTGAAAGCCCGCTTCAGCTCCTCGGGCCCGGCATCGGCGCCGACGCCGAGGACTTCGCGCGGATCGCCGGTCATGAGGCCACCTGCGCCGAAGGCCGTGCAACCTCTCCGATCAGGGCCGAGATCAGCCGCGCCGTCAGGCCATGGCTATCGCGGTCGGGATTGTATTCGGCGATTTCGAAGGCCCGCAGGCCCGGCCGGGCCGCCAAGGAGGCCAAGCCGCCCAGCAGGTCGCGTAGCGGCAACCCGTCCGGTTCCGGGCTCCCGACGCCGGGTGCCGTCGCCGGATCGAGCGCATCGAGGTCGAGCGTGATGCCGAAGCCGGCCGGCGCGGCGGCCACGGCAGCTGCAGCCTGGGCCAGACAGGCCGGCAGGCCGCGGCTGGCAATCTCGTCCTCGGCGATAACGCGCACGCCGGTCCGGCACAGGAATTCCGCTTCCTCCGGCTCGAAACTGCGGGCGCCGACAACCACGACGTGCGCAGCATCGACCTGCGGTGCCGCCCGCCCGACCGCGACGAGCCGGCGATCGCCGCGCCCGAGCAGGCAGGCCAGCGGCATCCCGTGCACGGCCCCGGAATACGAGGTTTCCGGCGTGTGGGCATCGAGGTGCGCGTCTATCCACAGGAGCCCGATCGGGGCGCCGGCGAAACGGGCGACGCCACCCCAGGTACCGATCGCGATCGAATGATCACCGCCGACGACAACGGGGAAATCCCCTTCAGCGAGGGCCGACTCGACCTCCGTGGCGAGATCCCCGCAGAAGTCGGCGATGCGCTCGACGAGCGGTTGGCCGCCGGAATCCGGCGGGAACAGGGTCCGCCCCCAATCGACCCGTGGCATCCGCTCGAGTTCGTGCCACGCTTGCGAGCGATGGAAGGCGACCGGGCCATCCGCGCAACGACGATCCTGCGCTCCCAGGCCGCTCGCTGCGCCAATGATGCGGATCCTGTGGGTCATGCAGGAGGAAAACGGCAGAATGTAGGTAGTGTGGGCAAGCGCCCGCCAGGTTGTGTGTGCTCGGGAAGCGGGGAATCTTACCGGAGCGACACCGGTCTATAAAGCTAAACGAAGGCGAGTGCCGCACGGGCCTTGCCGCATTGCTTGGGAACTACATGAACTGGACCTATCTTTCACTGCTCATTGCCGGCGCCTTGCCGATCGTCTGCGCCGGCATCGCCAAGGCCGGCTTCAAGGACTACGACAACCGTGACGGCCGCGCCTGGCTGGCCCGGCAGACCGGTTTCCGCGCCCGCGCCAATGCCGCCCAGGCAAACAGCTTCGAGGCCTTCCCCTTCTTCGCCACCGGCGTCGTCCTCTGCCTGCTGGCCGGCGTATCCCAGACGCGCCTGGATACGCTTTGCATCGCGTTCATCGTGGCGCGCATCGCCTATATCGCCTGCTACCTCGCTGACCGTGCCACCCTGCGTTCGCTGGTCTGGATAGGTGGCTACCTCGCGGTGATCGCGCTTTACGTGCTGGCGCTTTCCGCCTGAGCACCCGTGGGCGAATTGCAAATCGAGTCACGGCACTCGGCCGACGCGATTCCGGCTGCAGACTGGGCGTGCCTAACGCCGCCCGACGAGCCATTTCTGAACCGCGACTTCTTTTCCATCCTCGAGTGCCGGGGCGCCGCGGCACCCGCTGCCGGGTGGACGCCCTGCCATTGGGTCGCCCATGACGGCGACCGGATCCACGCCCTGATGCCGACCTACGTCAAGGGCCATTCGCACGGCGACTTCACCGGCGACTGGTCGTGGGCGGGTGCCTATCGCCAGTTCGGCAAGGCCTACTACCCCAAGCTGCACAGCGGCCTGCCCCACACCCCCGCTAGCGGGCCGCGCCTCCTGGTCGCCCCCGGCGCCGACCCGGACGAATGCCTCCGTGCACTCACTGCAGCCGTGAAGGCGGGTTGCGCAAGAATGCCGTGGTCGTCATGGCACGTAGCCCTGCCTGCAGCATCCCAGATCGACCTTTTCCGTGCCCAGGGATTCCTGGTCAGCCACGATGTCCAGTTTCACTGGCGCGACGCGGGCTACGGCGATTTCGATGGCTACCTCGCCACCTTTTCGTCAGCCAGGCGCCGCAAGGTGCGCGCCGAGCGGCGCCGGGTCGGCGAAAGCGGCCTCGCGGTCGACATCCGCCATGGCGACGAGATCGAACCGGCCGAGTGGCCGCGGCTACACGCGCTGTACGCTGCGACGTTCGCGAAATTCGGCAATTTCGCGGCGTTGACCGCAGCCACGTTCGCCGAACTCTCAGCAAGCCTCGGGCGCCGCATGGTCGTCTTCATCGCCCGCAGGCAGGAGATGCCCGTCGCCGTCTCGATCTGCTTCCGCAGCGCCGATACGCTCTACGGACGCTACTGGGGTAGCGACGGCGAATACCCCGCCCTCCATTTCGAACTCTGCCTGTATCAGGGCATCGCCTATTGCCTGCGCGAGGGGCTATCGACCTTCGAGCCGGGCGCCGGTGGCGAGCACAAGATCGCGCGCGGCTTTGCACCGGTCGTCGTAAGTTCCTGCCACTGGATCGAGGATGCCGGCATGCGCCAGCTGATCGCCCGCCACCTCGGGCGCCAGCGCGAGGCCGTCTTGGCCTATGCAGAGGCGATGGCGGCGCACCTGCCCTTCCGCAGGGATCAAGTCGGCCCGGAGACGACTTTCCAGGCTGTATCGCCTGCTACTTGACCAGGCAAACCTCGGGTCCCGCGTCGAAAGGATTGATCGAGGAACCGAGCCCGTGGAAACCCAGATACTCGCGGAGGAGATTCGGGTCTTCCTCGAATTCGACCGGCAGGGTATCGGCATCGCGCACATAGCCGTGCTTGCCAGCCGCGAAGTTCCTGTTTCCGGCATTGTTGGCGGCATTGATCGCGCCTTCGAATACCGACAGGTAGAGGCCCGGTAGCGGCAGGCGGTCGCCCGAAAGCAGTGCAACCGGCACCTTGACGCGCGCGCAATCGGGATCGCTACCCGCACAAAGCGTCAGCGCGTAGTCGGTGCCGCGGATGCCGATGCTGGTCACCGGTGTGCGCGTCTCGAACGCCTGCGGATTGCGCTTCGCGATCAGTCCGGTGACGGTTCGCATGCCTCCCTTTGCCAGGCTCATCGCACTACTGTCCTGCTCCGGCTGGGCGATCGCATAGCGAAAGCGGTCGATCACCATCCTCGAGTTGGGACGAATGGCGACCCGCGTACCGTCGGTAAATTTGAGGTTGGCTGAACTGTCCGCTTCGGTCGCAAGAATCTCCCCGACGGCGATCCGTGATCCCTGCGAGACGATACGCATTGGCCCGTCAGGCGTACGTGCCGAGAGCGTACCCACGACATTCTCGACGGTAGCGACCGGGTCGGCCGCCCAGACGGCGATGGACCATGCCAGGCCTAACAAGCAGCCGGCAACCTTAGCGGCAGATGAGGCGGCTTTCATTGGCGGCATCCTGAAGGTTGGATTGGCGGCTGAGTTCGTCACCGATGCGGATCAGCCGGCCATTCCCGGCATCCGCCTGCGGCTGCGAACCGGTCTCCGGCAGATCGGCCGGAATGACGGTACGTGAGACATCCGCTATAACGCCGTCGCTGCAGGCAGTCGTGATGCTTTCGCCGGAGGCGATCAGCAGCGGGGTCTGGTAACTCGGGGCGGCAAGGTTGAGCGAGCCGTCCACGAACGCGAGGCTGGAATTCACGGCTGTCGTCAGGTTTCCTAGTGCCGAAACAACAGCCGGAATACCCGTCACGTCCATCCAGAATTCCGTAACGCTGTAATTGGACTTGAAGGTGTATCCGGTCGGTACGTTGATGGTCGCAAAGGTTCCGCTGATGCCACCGCTCGCGTCGATCAGGCTGAAGGAATTACCAAGCCTTGGCGTAAAACCGCCGAACAACGAAATGATCAACGTCCCGCCCAGTGTCGCGGTTCCGGAAACATCGAGGAAATCGTACTGGGTGCCTTGCGTGGTGCCGCCCAACTCCATGGTCAGCGTTCCGGACGGGCCCTGAACATAGTTCCCGGTGATAGTCGTTACCCCGGGGGAGTTGCCCGGACTGAAATTGCCCCCGGTGTTGGAGAGGTCGCCAATGTATGTTCCGGTACCACCGTATGTAGCCCCAGTACCAAGCACCATCGTCGAACTGCTGGAGAGCGTTCCGTTGTTGACGATGCTTCCGGATACGTTAAGCACCCCCGAACCGAGATTGAAGCGCGTTCCGGCGGCAATGTTGAGTAGGCCGCCACTAAAGTTGAAACCTGAAAGAATGTTTGCGGTGCCGTTCAGAAGATTGACCGTACCTCCGGCAATGCTGAGCAGATTCCCGAAATCAACCTTGCTTCCAGCCACTGCAGCATCCAGACCGTTCGCCGTTCCCGGGCGCAGAGTCAGCTGAGCTGACCCAGAAACCACGACATCATCCGAGAAAATAATGTTTCTGGCGGCAATCAGTGTCAGATTGCTGCGATTCCAGGACAATGGATCAATCGCGTTGATGTCGCCGAAACCGAAAGTGGACGGCGCGCCTTGGCTTGAAAGGATGGTGACATTGGTGCCACCGTTGAGGAATCCTTCAAGCGTTGCTCCGTCGATATCGCCGGCGTCGGCAATCGTAAAGTCGTTCGGGTCGATGAGGTAGTGACCGCCATTGGTCTCCACGGATAAATTACCGACCCTGACTTTAGCCGCTGACGTTTCCAGAAAACCCCCGCTACCAGTTGTTCCATCCCCCGTCGCAGACACCCGGCCGGCCGCATACAGTTCGCCAGACAGAATGCCATCGCGGCTGACGATTGCCGTTATCTCCCCGCCCTTGGTCCCATCGGCCAGAACCTGTGAGGTTTCGGTAAGATCGATCCGTTCCGTCGCCCGCAAGTAGATCTTCCCCCCTTCCGCCACCGCCGACGAGGCGTTCAGGGTTCCGGAGTTGCTCACCAGGGCGCCGTGCATGCCGATGCGTCCACCTTCGGCGACCACCTGGCCGATGTTGACCGCCTTCCCTTCCGGTGCGCTGAGGATGACACGCAATGCCGGATTGGTGGCGTCGGCAATCTCGATGCTGCGTCCGGCGGCGAGCAATACATCGCCACCGGGGGCAGTGATGAGCCCGTTGTTCGTCACGTCCGGCGCAAAGAGATAGACCGATCCGCCGGTTCCGGTGGTAATCGACCCACGGTTGTCGATTCCCTTCTCGCTGCCATCGCCGGTAAAGCGCATGCGCCCGGCGAGGAAATCCGCATCGGTCATCTTGAGCGTGGAGGCGACGAGGCCAGCCACATCGACACGGGAACCGGCGCCGAACAGGATGCCGTTGGGGTTGATCAGGAAGACGCGACCGTTGGACGAGAGTTGCCCGAGAATCAGGCTGGGATCCTGGCCGATCACCCGGTTGAGGACCGCGCTGCCGGGGTTCTGCTGGAGGAAGCGGGCGGCCTCGCCGGCGCCGATCGAGAAACTGCCCCAATTAATGATCGCATTCGGGGAGTTGATGATGGTCAGGTTTCCGCCGGACTGGCTGAACGATGCCGATCCGCTGGCGACGACGGGATCGGTCGGCAACGCGAACGCCGTCGCCGAGGCCAAGGCGGCCGCGACCAGCAAGGGAATGCGCGCTAAGCGGTAGGGCAGGATCGTTTTAGTACACATAGGCGATGCTCCCGTGCAACTTGTCGTGGCTGCTGGTGATCGTTCCGTAGCCCTCGAGCACATAGCCGTAGTCAAGGCGGAAGCTGACGGAACGCCCGATGCCGAAGCGCAAACCAATGCCGGTACTGGCAATGCCTTCGCTCGCCATTTCTCCCGGCAAGGGATCGTTGCGCGTCAAATGACCACCTTCGACAAAGGCGAGCAAGCGCAGGCGCGCATTGTCGAGCCGCGTCAGCGGTCCGAGGTCGGGCGTATAGACTTCTGCACTGGCGCGCCAGCCGCGGTCATTGCTGATCACGCGCTCATTGAAGCCGCGCACCGAATCCATGCCGCCCAGCCCGAATTGCTCGCCCGGCACCAGCGCGTCGCCGCTGTACTGGCCGTCGGCGGCGAGGCGGAACTGCCAGTCGCCCGGCAGTTGCTGGCTCAGGCTGCCGCCGAGGCGGAACAGGCGGTAATTGGCCGTGGCACCAGCACGTGCGGCAGCAAACGCCGCATCGTTGCCGTTGCTGCCCCCCGGAATATTCACGAGCCAGGTGGCAAAGGCGCCGGCCTGGGTGCCGTCAACCCGATAGAGGCCGCTCCAGGTAAGGTTGAACGGGTGAACGGTCACGTCGCTGCCGAGTGGCGCCCCGGAATAATCGATGTTGTTCCGGTAAGCCCGGTAGTCGATACCGGCGGCTACCTTGTTCTCGAAGACGCTCGTCTTGGCGAAATAATGGGTATAGCGGCCACCGGCAATGGTCCCTTTGCCGCTGACCTTGAAGAGGCCGGCCACGTTGCCGGAATCGACATCCGAGTAGCCGGCGAAGAAGTCGAAAGCCCCCGGAAATTCATAGACCGGCACACGATAGCCGGCACCGAAGATGCGCACGTCGGACCACTGCTCGGGCGAGGTGATGTACTGGATCGTCGCCACGTGGTCGCGGTTGAACAGGTTGGCGTGCTGGAACCCGACCCCGAGCCGGTTGTTCCCGGTCTGGTCGTTCCCCGTATTGTCGAAGGTCACGAAGGCCTTCCACGGCTTCTCGTCCTCGATCCGCAACAGGGCGTTGACTTCGCCGGCGGCCGGATCCGGCTTGAGCAGCGCGGTCGTCTGCTTGCCGGGATTTTCGTTGGCAAGCCGGAGCGACTCGGCCAGCGCACGCGTGTCGGGCACGGTCCCCTCGCGTATCTGCGGCAATGAACGGCGGACATTGTCCGTATCGCGGAAACTGGCCCCGACCACTTCGACGCGGCCGATCTTCATTTCCCGCACGGTCAGGCGAACGACGCCGGCACTGACTTCCTGATCCGGCAGGACCACCTGTACCGTCGAATAGCCGGCCTGGAGGTACATGCCTTCAAGCGCACGCCGCGCCGCCTCGACATCGGCAAACCTGCGGCCATCGCCGGAAAACGGCTTCAGGCGAGCGTCGACCGCAGCAGCATCGAGCAAGGTGTTGCCGGAAACCTCGAAGGAACGGATCAGGAATTGCGGATCGGCCGTATCGCCCCCAGCCTGCTGCCCCCAGGCCACGCCAGCCCCTGCGATTCCGGTAAGCAACACC
>VEPL01000015.1 GCA_012026885.1 Betaproteobacteria bacterium
CCATTTGGGCGCGGGGCTCCCTGCCGATGATCAGGAATCGCGATGGAACGTCATCTGGAAGTTGGGGTTGAGGATGCCCTCCGCGTTCCTGTCCCAGTAGCCGAACTCGGCGCGGTAGTCACGCCGAGGATCCCCCCGCTCATGCCAGCGGGAGAGATGGAACCAGATGCGTCCCATCTCGATGGTGGTGTGGGCGTACAGCACGTCGTTGTAGCGCCCGGTTCGCTTGCGAATGTTGAACAGCCGCTCGTTCATCAGCGGAGCGGGTAGATGGGCTCCGCGGCCATGAGCCGAAGCGCCGTGCGGGCCTGAGTGCGAGCGAAGCGATCCTGCGCGACGTGCTCCTTGCGCCGCTCCTGCCACTCGGCCAGGTTGATGATGCGGGCCTGCTTCTTCGCCTTGGCGCGAGCCGGGCCGCCGCTGCGCTCGTACTTCGTCTCGCTGTACTCCTGCCCGTACGCGTGGCGATGCGTCGCGTTGTCGCCGAGGAAGTTGCGGTAGTGCTCCCGCTCCTTGCGATGCTTGTGGGTCTTCTTGGCGTGGTGCTGGATATCGGCCATTTCAGATGGCTCCTTTGCTTCTGATCACATGCCGTGACGGGATGACTGCCGCAAATCTGGATCCGGCGTCCTCCTGTGCGATAACGCACAAACTCCCGGCTGTGCAGCACGTCATTTCACGCGCCGCAGAACTGGCTGGATCTCGTTCCTTACCGCAATACGCTCTGGTTCTCCGCGCAAGCGGTAATAAACCGATTGCGGTACCTCGTGTGTGCGGTCTGTGCAGGAAGCGGCAGGACGTCCACAAGGCGTCCGCACTCGCCGCAATACGTCCTGCGTCCCTCCAGGAACACCGGCCCGCAATGATGAGAAGCGCCGCAAATCAAGATGGTGTAGTGCTCACTCTGGGAGATACACCCATCCGTATAGGACATCTCGTCCTCTCCTCTCGGAATATGGAGCTTCGCTCGCATGTCGTTTCTCGTTGTCTTGCTAATCCCGCTTCGTTGTTCTACTAATCCTGCTCCACGCACGAATTCGTGCTCAATTCGGGCGAATGCAGAATCGGAATAAATGCATTTCGGTAATTCCGAAAATCCATTTATTCCATTTATTGAATCGGGAAATCCATGTGCCATGCGGCGTAGTGGCCCCCAGGGGGTGAGGTGTGGCCCACCACCCTGGGAGCTGATGCACCGTGCTCTGTTCTACTGTGAGCACGATACTTGACACGGGGGTGTATGCTCGAAGCGGTCTCGGCGGCCAGGAGCGAGCCCGCTTCGAGACGTCAGCAGGGCTGGGTCAGATGGCGTCGAAGCGTGTGCGCGCCTCGGCCAGTGCCTTCTTGTACTGCGGCCGGACCGTCTTCGAGGCCTCGGCGACCGCCTTGTGGTACGCGACCTTCGACTTGCCGCCGATGAACGCGTGGTCCGCGACGTACTCCATCACCGCCGGAGTGGCCTTCACGACGAAGGGGCGGTCGAGGAGATGGCCGAGGGACTCGACCGGTGCGCCGACGGACACGAGGGCCTGCGTCTTCGAGGCGAGGACGTACAGGCCCTTCGTGGCGGCCTGGGTCAGGACCACGTTGTCCTTCGGGGAGACCCATCCCCGGCCGGGCTCGACGTCGAGCGTCGTGCCCTTCGCATCGTGGTGCGAGACCTCGAACGCGACGAACGTGGTGCCGTCGACGAAGGTCTTCTTCGCCTCGGGCTTGGTGGGGGTGGCTGCCTTGATGGCGGCCAGACGCGAGTTGAGGGACACTTCCCTCTCCTTATCGAGCGGCCGGGGTGGTGCCCGGCGCACCCTGCCATATGGGCAGGCTGCAGCTCGCCACTCCTGGGAGCTGCCGTCTGCTCAATTGGCCTTGTGGCGAAGATCGTAGGCGGCGATCCACGCCTCCATGTACTTGATGGAGGGGTCGTCGTGCGGACGGAAGCCGTTCTCGTCCTTGTACAGGTCGGAGTACAGGGTGTACAGCTCGCATCGATGGCAGATGATGCCGTCGAGGAAGCGCCGTCCCGAGAAGACGAGCGCGCCGCAGAACGCGCACTCAGTGGCCCGAGCTTCAGCTGGGTGATTTCCAAGCATCTGATTCACCTCGTCTCTCCTGCTCTATTGCGCCGCGGTCTACTGGCGCGCAGGCTCACGCCCCGGAGGTGGTGCTCCGGGGCGTGGTGTCTGGGCGTGAGTACTAGATGGCGTCGAAGCGGGTGCGGTTCTCCGCCATGATCGCCTTGACCCGCGGGTCGCGCCGGGTGGCGTCGAGCGTGCGGTGGTAGGCGACGCGAGCCTTGGGCGAGAACGCCTTGTCTCCGATGATCTCCCGGATGGCGCGGATCACCCGGGCGGTCCCGGTGATCGTGACCCGGTCGGGGTACAGGCGGTCGGTCGATGCGACGATCTCTACCGTCGCATTCTCACGCCGGGCAGTCCGGATGAGATCGTCCACCGCGGGACGGGTGAGGACGGCCGTCGCATCCGGCCAGTCCGGGGTATGCCGGAGCGTGACGACCTTCGGGCCGTACTCCGGGATGTACTGGGGGAATGTTTCCCCCGCCTGCCACGCCATGGCGCGACCTCCCGGGCCGGGGCGGTCCCGGCCCGTAGCAGGGTCCGGTCTCAGGGCGGACCCGGGCCGGAGCGACCCCTTCGGGGTGGGCCTCCGGCCTGTCCTCATCATAGTCCCGGCCCCCCCACCCCTCTAGGAACCCAGGCGAGGGGAGAGGACGTCGAGCTGCCTCACAATCATTTCCCCGCACACTTGACAATGGTACACAATCGTATATCATTACACTGTCAGCCCGGGAGCGATGTCCTGGTGCACCAGGCGAGAACAACAGCTCGTATTCGCCGCGAGTCGTCGTAGAAGTCCTTGTCAGCGATGAGCCAAGATCGATACGTAGCCGAGGGAGGCCCCGCAAGGCCACGGGCAGAAACGGGGAACAAGCTCCGTCGAGACAGGTGTCGAAAAAGGTGCGGAAACGGCAGGGCTGACACAAACCAAAGGAGGTGAAGACATGACGCTGTAGGGGCCGAGGAAGGAGCGAGGTTCGCTCCTGGTCCCGGAAATGGGACGTCATGGACAAGCAGCATCGGCGCGGCGGGAAGAAGAATCGAAAACACCGCCGCAGTTATCGCTGGGGAGGAGTCGAGCATAAGACGACGAAGTACCGCGAGCGTCATCACATCGACCCGGACAAGAGGCGCTTCGGGAAGAAGCAGAACGACAAGGGAGCCTGAGCACGGATGAAGCTCGTGAACGTACGCACCTTCCGGGCTCACTTCCCGGAATACGACGAGCCCGTCCTCGTCATCCGCTATTCCGCGGTCATCGGGACCTGGATCCCCCACACCATGGAGGAGGAAGGGAAGGAGGAGAAGGGGAAACGGAAGAAGGTCCGGCGTGCGGCGGATTGAAGAGCTGTTCATCGTCAACGTCGAGGACGGGAAGCGGTACTTCCTCATGGAGGAGGAGGAAGGGGAGATCCGGACGGGGATCGCGAAGGCGACGGTGACGTCGAGGGGAACGGGGCTGAAGCTGAGTTCCGGCTTCTCCGTCAACTTCACCCTCGTCGAAGGGGATCTGCGGATGGGGGTCATGGAGCACGTCATCTACATGGCCGAGATCGACTAGATGGCGACGTGGACCCTCGTTCCGGCGGGCAAGGCGATGCTGATGATCTCGAAGGAGACGCCCTTCCCCGAGGAGCAGCCCAAGATCAACGAGATGATCGACCAGCTCATCAAGCTGACCGGCATGCCCTGGATCTTCATCGGGGATGCGGAGATCGTTGACGAGGAGGTCGTCAAAGCGATAGCCGAGATGTACTACGGAATCAGGTCGCCATGATCAGCTTCTGGGCCTTCGTTCTCGTCTTCGTTCTCGTCCTTGCGGGACTGGCCCTGCTCGTCGAGGGATTCACATGGAGGAGATGATCGTCGACCTGCTCGTCGAACACTCTCCGCCTTGGAGCGCCCCCTTCTACGTGATGCTCGTCGAACGATGGGAGCTGGTGCGCAATCTCGCCATCGTCTCCCTGCTCGTCGTCATCCTCACCAGCTTCTGGTTCGTGGTCTCGGTATACGGACAACTCGGAGAATCGGATGAGTGATGTTGCTCCCATCGTCCTGCTCGGCCTGGGCACCATTCTCATCGGCATCTCGCTGGTGAGTCATCTGCTGTGGCACAGCGTGAAGGGACGAGCGGATGCCGTCATGACGGCTGCTGCCGACCTCGAAGAACGCAATCGACGTCTTCAGGAGACGCTCGCTTTTATGACAAGCAGTGGCACGATGCATATCAACGAAGAAGGGCTGATCGTCGAGCGAGAGCAGGCCATTGCCGAAGACCGTGCCCGCATCGCCGAGGCGGTACGGGCGCTGCCCCGTCACCGCTGTGAACCGTGCGAGCCGCATGCGGAGGGCTGGATGCTGGACCGCGCTGCCGTCCTTGCTGTTGTGGAACCAATTGACGAGGGAAATGACAGGCCATGAGTGAAACGATCACGGCAACGATGGACGAGTTGGCCGCTGCTTTCACGGAGTGGGAGCGCCGCTACCGGGAGGAGCCGGAGAAGTTCATGTCGGAGGCGGCGAAGTTGTTGCGCGAGACGCCACGGACCTACGGTGAAGCCTGTGCCCCGTACCTCGCCGCCATCCTTGTAACACTGCGCACGGAACCGACCGATGACTGAACCGACCACCGAAGCCGGGAAGCGGCTGCTGGCAACGCCCGCTTACCACTGGCAGATGTGCGGGGTCGTCGTGGGTGACATCCCCTGCAACTGCGACCTACCCAACGCCATCCTCGTCATCGAGGCCGAGGCCCGCGAGGCAGGAGCGGCGGATTGGTATCACATGGGACGCAATCGCGGCCGTGCCGAGGCCATCGCCGCCGAGCACGTCCGCATCACTCCCTACCTTCGCGGGGCGCTGGCTACGGCACTCCACGAACGCAAGGTGTCACGGCGCGACGAAGTATGGATCATGGACACCTTCGACGCCGCCGTTCTCGCCTTACTTGGAGACGACCGATGACTGATTACGACGACATGAGCGAGCCGCTGGCTCGCTTGCTTCAAGAGCGAAACGGCGGGCCCACCACCGAAGCCGGGAAGCGGCTCGTTTCGGAGTGGTCCCGCACGAAGCAGGACCGCGAATACTGGACCGCCTTCGCCGTCGCCATCGAGGCCGAGGCCCGCGACCGTTCGTCCTTCCCGGCGTGGGTCAACCGCGCCATCGAGGAGGCCGTCGCCGCCGAGCGTGCCCGAATCGTAGAGGCGATGGAGAATGAGGGCGTCGTGACATGGGGCGACGAGAGGCACCGCGCTCGCTTCCTCGCCCTGCCGGAGT
>VEPL01000006.1 GCA_012026885.1 Betaproteobacteria bacterium
CGAACGGGGCGGGGAACCCCGCGCAGTCGGGGATCAACTTCACCGACACGCTGCCGGCCAACGTGGTGATCGCCGGCGCGCCGAACGTGACCTCCAGCTGCCCGAGCGGCACGGGAGTGGTGACGGCGACGGCCGGCACCGGGGTCATCACCGTGACCGGCGCTACGATGAACGCGGCGCAGGCGTCCTGCACGGTGACGGTCGACGTCACCTCGAGCACTGCGGGGACCTACAACAACACGAACGCCGGCAACATCTCGGCCACGCAGCGGGTGGACACCACCGGCGTGAACGCGACGCTGGCTGTGCAGGCGCTGCCCACGCTCACCAAGGCGTTCAGCCCGGCGACGGTGGGGGTGGGGCAGAACTCGGTGCTCACCTTCACGATCACCAACCCGGCGGGGGCGCCGGCGAGATCCGGGCTCACCTTCACCGACACGCTGCCGGCGGGCCTCGTGATCGCCACGCCCAACGGTCTCGTGAACGGCTGCGGCGGCACGCCCACGATCACCGCGACGGCCGGCACGGGCGTCATCACGGTGGGTGGCACGGGCGTGAACGCCGCCGTCGGGGCCTCGACCTGCACGATCACGGTGAACGTGAGTTCGACGACCGCCGGCTCCTACGTGAACGGGGCCGCCCAGGTCACGGCCATCGGCGGGATGCTCAACGGCGTCACCAACCAGACCCTCACGGTGACGCAGGCCTCGCTCGCCAAGGCGTTCGGCGCTGCGTCGATCAACGACGGCGCCACGACGACGCTCGTGTTCACGGTGACCAACGGGGCGGGCAACCCCGCGCAGGGCGGCATCGGGTTCACCGACACGCTGCCTACGGGGCTCGCCCTCAATTCCGCCACGCCTGCCGTGAGCTATTCCGCGGGCTGCTCCGGACCGGCGACGGGAGCGTACGTGGCGGGCACGCGCGTCCTGACGCTGAGCGGCCTGGCGGTGAGCGGGGGCACGGCCACCTGCACGATCACCGTGGCCGGGCTCACCAACGCCGCCTCCCAGGTGAATGCGTCGTGCCCGGCCGCGGCGTTCACGAACGGGGCGAGCGCCATGGGTTCGCTCGCCAACGTGGCCAACGGGGTCACCGACCAGTGCCTCGTCGTCAACCGCATCGCCCCGGCGCTCACCAAGGCCTTTGCTCCCGCCACGATCAACCAGGGCGGGACGTCGACGCTGACCTTCACGCTCGCCAACTCCGGCACGAATCCCGCGCAGTCCGGGATCAACTTCACCGACACGCTGCCGGCCAACGTGGTGATCGCGGCGACCCCGAACGTGACCTCCAGCTGTCCGTCGGGCGCCGGCGTGGTCACCGCCACGGCGGGCACCGGCGTCATCACGGTGACGGGCGCCACGATGAACGCGGCGCAGGCCTCCTGCACGGTGACCGTGGACGTGACCAGCAACACGGCCGGGACCTACAACAACACCGACGCGGCCAACATCAGCGGCGCGGCCAACGTCACCACCGCCGGCGTCAACGCGACGCTGACGGTCCAGGCCCTGCCCACGCTCACCAAGGCCTTCAGCCCGTCGACGGTGGGCATGGGGCAGGCCTCGGTGCTCACCTTCACGATCACGAACCCGGCGGGCGCGCCGGCGAGATCCGGGCTCACCTTCACCGACACGCTGCCGGCGGGCCTCGCGATCGCCTCGCCCAACGGCCTGGTGAACGGCTGCGGCGGCACGCCCACGATCACGGCCACGAGCGGCACGGGCGTGTTCACGGTGGGCGGCACGGGCGTCAACGCTGCCATCGGCGCCTCGACCTGCACGATCACGGTCAACGTCACCTCCACGACCGCGGGCGCCTACGTGAACGGTGCCGCGCAAGTGACCGCCATCGGCGGGATGCTCAACGGCGTCACCAACCAGACGCTCACGGTGACGCAGGCCTCGCTCACTAAGGCGTTCGCGCCCGCGACGATCGGGCAGGGCGGCACCTCGACGCTCACCTTCATGCTCACGAACGGGGCGGGGAACCCCGCGCAATCCGGCATCAACTTCACGGACACGCTGCCGGCCAACGTGGTGATCGCGGCGACGCCGAACGTGACCTCGAGCTGCCCGTCGGGAACGGGCGTCGTGACCGCCACCGCGAGCACCGGCGTCATCACGGTGACGGGCGCCACGATGAACGCGGCACAGGCGTCCTGCACGGTCACCGTCGACGTGACCAGCAATACGGTCGGCACCTACAACAACACGAACGCAGGCAACCTCTCGGCCACGCAGCGGGTGGATACGACGGGCGTCAACGCGACGCTCACGGTGCAGGCGCTGCCGACGCTCACGAAGGCCTTCAGCCCGTCGACGGTGGGGGTGAACCAGGCCTCGACGCTCACCTTCACGATCACCAACCCGGCGGGGGCGCCGGCCCGCAGCGGCCTCACCTTCACCGACACGCTGCCGGCAGGCCTCGTGATCGGCACGCCCGCCGGCGTGGCGAACGGCTGCGGCGGCACGCCCACGATCACCGCGACGGCGGGCACGGGCGTGTTCACGGTGGCCGGCACCGGAGTGAACGCGGCGATCGGGGCCTCGACCTGTACGGTCACCGTCAACGTCAGCTCGACGACCGCCGGCTCCTACGTGAACGGTGCGGCGCAGATCACGGCCATCGGCGGGATGTTGAACGGGGTCACCAACCAGACGCTCACGGTGACGCAAGCCTCCCTCACCAAGGCCTTCGCTCCGGCCACGATCGGGCAGGGCGGGACCTCGACGCTCACCTTCACGCTCGCGAACGGGGCGGGGAACCCCGCGCAGTCGGGGATCAATTTCACCGACACGCTGCCGGCCAACGTGGTGATCGCGGCGACGCCGAACGTGACCTCCAGCTGCCCCTCGGGAACGGGTGTCGTGACCGCCACGGCAGGCACAGGCGTCATCACGGTGACCGGCGCCACGATGAACGCGGCGCAGGCGTCCTGCACGGTCACCGTGGACGTGACCAGCAATACCGTCGGCACCTACAACAACACGAACGCCGGCAACCTCTCGGCCACGCAGCGGGTGGACACCACGGGGGTGAACGCGACGCTGACGGTGCAGGCGCTGCCCACGCTCACGAAGGCCTTCAGCCCGTCGACGGTGGGGGTGAACCAGGCCTCGACCCTCACCTTCACGATCACGAATCCGGCCGGTGCCCCGGCGAGATCCGCTCTCACCTTCACCGACACGCTGCCGGCGGGGCTGGCGATCGCCTCGCCCAATGGCGTGGTGAACGGTTGCGGCGGCACACCCACCATCACGGCCACGAGCGGCACGGGTGTGTTCACGGTGGGCGGCACGGGCGTCAACGCCGCCATCGGCGCCTCGACCTGCACGATCACGGTCAACGTCACCTCCACGACCGCTGGCGCCTACGTGAACGGTGCCGCGCAAGTGACCGCCATCGGCGGGATGCTCAACGGCGTCACCAACCAGACGCTCACGGTGACGCAGGCCTCCCTCACCAAGGCCTTCGCGCCGGCGACCATCGCCCAGGGCGGGACCTCGACGCTCACCTTCACGCTCGCGAACGGGGCGGGCAACCCGGCGCAGTCGGGGATCAACTTCACCGACACGCTGCCGGCCAACGTGGTGATCGCGGCGACGCCGAACGTGACCTCCAGCTGCCCGTCGGGAACGGGCGTCGTGACCGCCACCGCAGGCACCGGCGTGATCACCGTGACCGGCTCCACCATGAACGCAGCGCAGGCCTCGTGCACGGTGACGGTCGATATCACGTCGAACACGGTGGGCACCTACAACAACACCAACGCGGGCAACATCAGTGGCGCGGCCAACCTCACCACCACCGGCGTGAACGCGACGCTGACGGTGCAGGCGCTGCCGTCGCTCACGAAGGCGTTCAGCCCGTCGACGGTGGGGGTGAACCAGGCCTCGACCCTCACCTTCACGATCACGAACCCGGCCGGCGCTCCGGCGAGATCCGGGCTTACCTTCACCGACACGCTGCCGGCGGGGCTGGCGATCGCCTCCCCCAACGGCCTGGTGAACGGTTGCGGCGGCACACCCACCGTCACGGCCACGAGCGGCACCGGCATCTTCACCGTCGGCGGCGCGGGTGTCGACGCCGGTGCGGGGGTCTCGACCTGCACGATCTCGGTCAATGTGGCGAGCAGCACGGCCGGAAGCTACGTGAACGGAGCGGCCCAGATCACGGCCATCGGCGGGATGTTGAACGGGGTGACGAACCAGACCCTCACGGTGACGCAGGCCTCGCTCACCAAGGCCTTTGCGCCGGCCACGATCGCCCAGGGCGGCGTCTCGACGCTCACCTTCACGCTCACGAACGGCGCCGGCAATCCGGCCCAGTCGGGCATCAACTTCACGGACACGCTGCCGGCCAACGTGGTGATCGCGGCGACGCCCAACGTGACGAGTTCCTGCCCGTCCGGTACGGGGGTCGTTACCGCCACCGCAGGCACAGGCGTCATCACGGTGACCGGCGCCACGATGAGCGCGGCGCAGGCCTCCTGCACGGTCACGGTGGACGTCACTTCCAACACGGCCGGGACCTACACCAACACCAACGCCGGCAACATCAGCGGCGCGGCCAACCTCACCACCACCGGCGTCAACGCGACGCTGACGGTACAGGCGCTGCCCACGCTCACCAAGGCCTTCAGCCCGTCGACGGTGGGGGTGAACCAGGCCTCGACCCTCACCTTCACGATCACGAACCCGGCCGGCGCTCCGGCGAGATCCGCTCTCACCTTCACCGACACGCTGCCGGCGGGCCTCGTGATCGCCTCGCCCAATGGCGTGGTGAACGGCTGCGGCGGCACACCCACCATCACGGCCACTAGCGGCACGGGCGTGTTCACAGTGGGCGGCACGGGCGTCAACGCCGGGGCAGGGGCCTCGAGCTGCACGGTCACCGTGAACGTCACCTCGACGGCCGCCGGCGCCTACGTGAACGGAGCGGCCCAGGTCACTGCCATTGGCGGGATGCTGAACGGCGTCACCAACCAGACCCTCACGGTGACGCAGGCCTCGCTCACCAAGGCCTTCACCCCGGCCACCATCGCCCAAGGCGGGACCTCGACGCTCACCTTCACGCTCGCGAACGGGGCGGGGAACCC
>VEPL01000014.1 GCA_012026885.1 Betaproteobacteria bacterium
GGCTTGGCTGCGGGCTTGGCTGCGGGCTTGGCTGCGGGCTTGGCTGCGGGCTTGGCTGCGGGCTTGGCTGCGGGCTTGGCTGCGGGCTTGGCTGCGGGCCCCGGGAGGGCGCGGCCGCCAAGCTGCCCCCGGATACGCTCCAGCATCGCCCGCTGGCGGGCATTCGGCTTCAGTGCCTGCACGCGCGGATCGGCGAGCACCTTGTCGAGCAGGCTTCCCAGGCGTTCGCGGTCGCCCTCGGCAGCCAGCAGCGCCGGCAGGCCGGCCAGCGCGGCAGCGGCATCGTGATCGACGACGATGTCCTGGCGGCCGCGGATACGCCGCTGCTCATCGAGCGGCAAGCCCGGCAGGAGGTCGGCATATTCCTCGATCAGGTCCTTGCGCAGCTCCAGGGCCGACAGCGGGAACGGAGAGCCGTCGTCGCGCCGGAGCAATGCCCCGACGCGCGCGACGGCCGCGGCGTAGCCGCCCTTGTCCCGGTCGGCAAGCGCCGCCTTGACCGCCGCCGCACGGCGCGCTGCCTCGAGCGCGGCCGGATCGGCCTGCTTGCGGTCGGCGAGCAGGTTGTTGAACATGCTGCCGAAGGTCATGAAGAAGGCCGCCTCGCTGACCGCGTCCTGGACCGCGCGGAAATAGGTCATCGTCGCGGAGAGGACCGTGGAGCCGGCCCCTTCGATGCGGCGCAACGGGTCCTCCGGCCCGACCGCCTTGCGGTGGGCGGTCACGTAGCTGGCCGCGGGGGCCAGCCAGCGCAACCACGGGTTAAGGTCGGAAACGGCCCAGCGCTGCATGCGCATCGGATGGAAGGTGCGCCCGAGCTTGGCCGTCTGCTCGTTGGCGAACATCTTGACCACCGGGCTGAAGAACAGGTCGTAGGCCTTCTGGTTGAATTCCGAGACGGTGGCGACCGCTTCGAATGGCTTCTCGTCCTCGCGCTCGAAGCGGTTCAGGCGCTTGACCACGTCTTCCAGCGCATGCTCGATGAATTCGACGTCGTAGCTGACCTTGCCGTCACGTCCCTGGTGCTCGATGATGTTCATGCCGTAGAGCCCCGGCGGCAGCGCTTCGACCGACTTCATGACCGAGACGATCTGGGCGTGCTCCTTGCGCGCCACGGCACCGGACACGAAGATGCCGAGGTGGCCGACGTCCTTGTGCAGCAGGCCGACGATGACCTGCCCGTTGGCCTTGATCGCTTCGGTCGAGCCATAGACGTCGGCGACCCAGTTGAAGGCTTGCTCGGGCGGCGTGATGTCGTCGCCCATCGAGGCGAAGAGGATAATCGGCGAGCGGATCGCCTTGAGGTCGAAAAGCTTGCCCTCGGCCGACGTCGTACCATCCCACAGCTTGTTGCCGACAAAGAGGTTCTGGGTGATCCACTCGATCTCTTCCTTGTTGAGCAGGAACATGCCACCCCACCAGCGCTCGAACTCGAGGAAGCGCTGCGGCTCGGTGTCGACATTGCGGAAGACGTGGTAGTACTTGTCCCAGAAGGTGTTGGCCGGATGCAGGCTCTCGAAGTTCTGCACCAGCCAGGCACCGTCGAAGGTGCCGTTGGAGAGGTCCGAAACAAAGGAGGACAGCCAGGTGCCGCCGAGCAGCCCTCCCGAGTAGCGCATCGGGTTATCGCTGCCGCCGTGTTCCCAACCGCCGCCCCAGTAGGACATCGGGGCGCCGTTGATGACGATCGGGCCGGTTTCTTCGGGATCGGACGCGGCGACCATCATCGCCGCCCAGCCGCCCTGACAGTTGCCGACGATCACCGGCTTGGCGCTGTCCGGGTGCAGCTCGCGCACCTTGCGCACGAACTGCGTCTCGGCCGCGCAAACATCGGTCAGCGTCTGGCCGGGCATGGGCTCGGCGAAGAAGGACACGAAATAGACCGGATGCCCCTCGTTCATCGCGACACCGATCTCCGAATCGGCCTTGAAGCCGCCGATGCCCGGCCCGTGGCCGGCACGCGGATCGATGACGATGTAGGGACGCCGGCGCGGATCGATGGTGACGCCATTGGGCGGCAGGATGCGCAGCAGGGTGTAGTTGACCGGACGCTCGAACGTGCGGGCATCGAGCACCGCCTCGTAGTCGAAGTGGAGCAAGGGCGGCAGCCCCTGCTGCTGGTGCTCGCGGAAATTGTTGCCGCGCTGGCGCAGGGTGTCCCAGAAGAGAATCGAGCGCTGCGCGAGGTCGACCGCGTAATCGTTCCAGGAGGTAGCGCCCGGCCGCATCATGCCGGTCAGCGCCGCGGCGCCCTGGCTGCGGGCTTCGTTCAGCGCCTCGTTCAAATCCTGCTGCGCGAGTTCCACTCGCTTCTTGAGCAGCCGCCCGACCTGGGTACCGATCTTCACGTTCCTGGCTGCCTTGCCGACAATGGTGCTGCTCATGGTGTTCTCCCGAAAAGGGCCGCGCCGCGGGCGCCGCTGGTCCCGCCATGATAATTCAGCATGCATTGTCCAGCCAGCTTCCGCCGCGCACCGATCCTGCTATGCTTCATGCTACTCGCGGGAGCCAACCAGCCCGCGCACGAGGAGACCACGATGAAAGCCCTGCGTTCGCTGTTTGTCGCCTGGCTGGCCGTCGCCGCGCTGCTTGCCGGCACCGCCCACGCCCAGGGCAGCAGCCCGGCCCCGTTCAAGCCCGAGGAACTCGAGGCGCTGGTCGCGCCGATCGCCCTGTATCCGGATTCCCTGCTCTCGCAGGTGCTGATGGCCTCGACCTACCCGCTCGAGATCGTCCAGGCGGCGCGCTGGTCAAAGGCCAATCCCGGCGTAAGCGGTGATGCGGCGCTCAAGAAGGTCGAGAACGAGACCTGGGATGTCAGCGTCAAGTCGCTGACCGCCTTCCCGAACGTCCTCGAGATGATGAACGAGAAGCTCGACTGGACCCAGAAGCTGGGCGATGCCTTCATCGGCCAGCAAAGCGACGTGCTCGCCGCCGTCCAGCGCATGCGCCAGCTCGCCAAGAACAACGGCAACCTCGAAAGCAACCAGCAGCAGGTGGTCAAGACCGAGGCCCAGACCATCATCATCGAACCGGCGCAACCGCAAACCATCTACGTCCCTGCCTACAACCCGACCGTGGTCTACGGGGCCTGGCCCTACCCGGCCTACCCGCCCTACTACTACCCCGGTGTCGCCTACTGGTACCCCGGCCAGGCACTCGTGCGCGGATTCGCCTGGGGGGTCGGCTTCGCCGCCGCCGGCGCCATCTTCGGCGGCTGCAACTGGCGTGGCGGCAGCGTCAACGTCAACGTCAACAAGGCTGTCAACATCGACCGCAACTTCAACCGGAACAGTATCAGCGCCGGCGGTGGTTGGCAGCACAACCCGCAACACCGCGGCAACACGCCGTACCGCGACCAGGCTTCGCGCGACCGTTTCGGCGACAAGCGTGCGGACAGCGCCCGGGACAACTTCCGCGGCCGCGATGGCGACGGCCCGGGCGGCGACCGTGGTGGCGACCGGGGTGGCCGCGATGGACCTGGTGGAGACCGTGGCGACCTGGGTGATCGCGGCGGCCGCGACGGCATCGGCGGCGACCGCCGCGGTGACCGCGGTGACCGCGGCGGCCGTGACGGCATCGGCGGTGGTGACCGCAGCAATTTTGCCGGTGACCGGGCCGGTAGCCGGCCGGCAACGGCCGACCGCGGTGCCGGCAATCGCGGCGGCGATGCGTTGTCCGGGGCGGATCGCGGCTCCCGCGACGCCGACCGCGGCCGCGCCAGCGCTGGCAGCATGAGCCGCGATGGCGGCGGGCGCGCCGCATCCGCCGGCAGCGGATCACGTTCTTACAGCGGTGGTGGCGGCGGCGGGTCGCGCTCCTTCAGCGGCGGTGGTGGTGGTGGCCGCGCCGGGGGCGGTGGCGGACGCGGCGGCGGCGGACGGCGATTAGGAGGAGGGACCAGGAAGACGACAAAACTTGCTTCCCTGCTCTGCGCCTTGCCGCTCTCCCTCTTTCTCGGCCTCGCGGCGCCGTCTGCCGGTGCCGCGAGCAACACCTTCGCGACACCGGAGGCGGCGATGGAATACTTTGCCTCGGCCCTGCAGAACCAGGACACCGAGGCCAAGCGCGCCCTCTTCGGCCACGACCACGATCGCTGGATACCGCCGGTCGGCGATGATGAGCGCTACCGTTTCTGGGCGGCCTGGGCACGTTCCCACACCATCCGCATGGACGGCGACCGCCGCGCCTGGATCGCCGTCGGCGACCAGGGCTGGACCCTGCCGATTCCCCTGGCGAAGACGGCATCGGGATGGCGCTTCGACACCGTGGCCGGCGAGCGGGAGATTGCGATCCGCCGCATCGGCCGCAACGAGCTGGCGGCCATCGACGTGGTGCAAACCTACGTCAGCGCCCAGCGCGAATATGCCGCGCTCGATCCCGACGGCGACGGCGTCAAGGCCTATGCGACGCGCCTCAGGAGTACCCCGGGCAAGCGCGACGGGCTCTACTGGCAGACCGCGAAAGGCGAGGCGGCCAGCCCGCTCGGACCGCTGGTGGCGGAGGCCGCGGCCGAAGGCAGGCAGCCGGCGGGCACCTACCACGGCTATCGTTACCGCATCCTCACCCGCCAGGGCGCCGGCGCGGAAGGCGGCGCGCTGAATTACATCGCCGACGGCCGCATGACCCGCGGCTTCGGGCTGATCGCCTGGCCTGCCGAGTACGGCAAGAGCGGTGTCATGACCTTCATCGTGAGTGACCGGGGCACCGTTTTCCAGCGTGACCTCGGCGCCGGAACTGCCCGCATCGCCGCCGGCATTACCGCTTTCGACCCGGGCCCGGGCTGGACGAAGGCCATGGCGCAGTGACACAAATGCAACGTTTTCAATATTCGCTGTGATTATCTTTAAGGTATTTGTAATGTTTTCCATTACAATTCGCGGTGTTCGAATTTTTTAGACAGGGAACCCTCATGATCCAGATCGCCAAAAAATCGCTCGTCCTCGCCCTGCTGGCCGGTATCGGCTTTGCCGCGACGGCACAGGAGCGCGTGTATGTCATCGACCAGCGCGACGTGGTCGCCAAGAGCGGCTTCGGCCTGTGCTGGCGCACCGGTTACTGGACCCCGGCGGCTGCCGCC
>VEPL01000030.1 GCA_012026885.1 Betaproteobacteria bacterium
CACCAGTGCGTTTGCCTTAATACATTGCGTGGCCGAAACCACTGCATCAAGACACCCACACCTATCGGTTGTCCAAATTGTTAAAGATCTTGCAATCCCACTACCAACAAAACGTCAGCAGCAGAGAGATGAGATTATGAAACAGTCTCGAAAAAGCGTCAAGCACTGCAGCCAATCTCGGTACTTCAGAACTCCCTGCAAACAAAAACGCTTGGCATAACCAAGCGTTCAGCTTGCTGGTTGCGGGGGCAGGATTTGAACCTGCGACCTTCGGGTTATGAGCCCGACGAGCTGCCAGACTGCTCCACCCCGCGTCCGTCAGAGCCCTGCATTATGGCGGGACATCGAGACCCTGTCAACGCCGGAACAGACTTATTTGCGCTCAAGCCACTCCAGCAGCCCGCTCCATTGTTCGATGTCGCGCCGGAACCTCGCCCGCGGCGGATCGAAGATGCTGAGGCCCGAAGCCGCCGCATTGACGTAGTTCTGCGTATTGCGCAGGTAAGCGACGATAGGGATGTCGAAATGCTTCAAATACTCCTCCAGCATCGCCGCTGCCTTCGTGCGCGGATCCACGCGCATCGCGACAATTCCGAGCACGCCGCGGCGACCTCGCAATTCGCCGCGCAGCACACCGAGAAAATCCTCGGTCGCGGCCATGTCGAAGATCGATGGCGCGAGCGGAACAAGGACCTTATCGACGGCCCGCAGATAGTCCGAAAGCTTGTAGCCCTGCAAGCCCGCCGGCGCATCCAGAATCGACCAGTCGGCCTCGCGCGGCAGATTGAGGACAATCTGGTTACCCCCAAAGTATCCTGTGACCTGGGCCACTCCGGGATCGCGGAAGGCCATCCAGCGCAAGGCGGACTGTTGCCGGTCGAGATCGCACAAGGTAACGCGCCCCCCCTGGTTCGCAAAATAGCCTGCCAGATTGGTCGCGAGCGTGGTCTTGCCCGCACCACCCTTCGGATTCGCAACAAGTACGACGCCCATGACTTATCCCCCAGATCAAATTTGTGAATATTCGCCGACGAAAGAATCCGTCGCAAGTCTAGAATTCACTAGCCCGCTTTTGAACACCGCAGACCATCCATGACAACCCCTCCTGCCGAGCGCCAAGGCATCCAGTCGGTCGAGATCGGCTTCAACCTGCTTCGGATACTCTCGCGCAGCACCAGGCCGATGATGCTGCGCGACATCGCGGCCGGTGCTGCCATGCCCCCGGCCAAGGCACACCGTTACATGGTCAGTTTTCTCCGTCTGGGGCTCGTCGAACAGGATCGCGCCACCGGCCGATATGATCTAGGTGCCCGATCGCTGGAACTCGGCTTGGCCGGCATTGCCCGCATGGACCCGGTCCGGCAGGCCGGACCACTCCTCGAAGACCTCTGCGACAACATCGGCGGCACCGTCGCCCTGGCGGTATGGGGAAGCTACGGCCCCACCATCGTGCGCATCGTCGATGCCGGCGGTCCGATCAGCGTCACCCTCCGGCATGGCGCCGTGCTGTCGCTCTGCAAATCAGCGACCGGACGGGCCTTCGCCGCCTTCTTCCGGTCACCCTTGCTGAAAGAGGCACTCGAACGGGAACTTGGCGAAATCGCGCGCAGCGAAGGCGTGGCAACAGGAACCGTACGGCGGCAATTCGAGACAATGCTCCGGGAAATTATCCTGCGCGGAATTGCCCGCACATCGGGGAGCTTGACGCCCGGGATCAATGGACTGAGCGTCCCTGTCTACGAACACGGCGGCCGCATGGTGGCGGCCATCACTTCGCTGGGCTCCGTAGGGGATTTCGACGTCGATTGGGACAGTCCTGCGGCCAAGGCGATGAAGGAAGCCGGAAGCGCCCTTTCCCGGCGGCTCGGATACGGAATGGCTACCGAGCCGCGCAGCGAACCGCACTCTGGTGCCCCCGGTCGGAATCGAACCAACACCTGATGATTACAAATCAACTGCACGACCTTCATGCTACGGGGGCAACAGGGCACGAATTATAGCCTTGCGCGCATCCGGCTGCTCCGCTGACCGCACCAACGACTGATCGCCGCTTCGCCTGGAAACAAAATGTCGAACGTCAATTTCTGCACACGCTGCGGATTCGAGGTTACCGTGATGGTGCCGCCCGGCGACAACCTGCCTCGTCATACCTGTTCCCGCTGCGGACACATTCACTACGAGAACCCGCGCTTGGTTGTCGGGTGCGTGGCGTCATGGGAAGGCCGTCTTTTACTGTGCCGGCGCGCGATCGAGCCGCGCCTGGGCTACTGGACCCTGCCAGGCGGTTTCATGGAGAACGGAGAATCAGCCGCCGATGCTGCGCGGCGCGAGGCGAAGGAAGAGGCGGGGGCCGATATCATCATTGACGCCCCCTTCGCGATGGTCAGCATCCCGCACATCAATCAGGTGCACCTCTTTTACCGCGGACACCTTGGGCACGACGGGCTTTCCCCCGGCGAGGAAAGTCTCGAGGCAACGCTGATTTCGCCTGAAGGGTTGCCATGGAATCAACTTGCCTTCCGCAGTGTCGCGTTCTGCCTGGAACGATACCTGGCCGACGCCGGGCGCAATTGCTTCGGATTCCACGAAACGGCCATTACCCCGCCCTAATCGGAAGGCTCCGAAACAAAGGTGGTATTGAGCCATCCGACGTACCGGAATTGAAGAAAATTGCCCCTTGCGGACAAGGTCCGCAAGGGGCGGCCGGAAACGCCCGAAGCCACGGCGCTCAGAAAATCATTTGCCGACCTTGCGCGTCTCTTCGTCGATCTTGCTCGAATACATCTTCGCCATCGCAAACCCGATGACGAGCACGCCGACGATGACACCCAAGCTCATCAAGCCGATGTCACTGCCGAAAAGAAGTTCCCACGCCATAGCCTACCTCCCGTAGATATGTTGGTTAAAACGATTAATCAACCTTCGCCACAAGACTCAACGGCTCTCCTGTATCGGACTGCCACTCGCCCTGAAGCCTCCATTTGCCGGCCGGATCCTCGATCGAAACCAACCAGCGCCCGGATATGTCGGCGGACAAACGGCCGCCATAAAAACCCTGCCCTTCGGCCTGCAAGCGCACCAACTGATCCTGCCCGGCGCGCGTCGGATGGGCCAGCCTGAGCGACAGCTCCGCGGGAAACCCTTGAAACTCGCTCGCCTTGATAAGCAAGCGAACGCCCGTTCCGGCACGCATCAAGTCGGCGTGCAGGCCCATGCTGCCCGCGAGCTGGTCACGTTGCAACCGCTGGTTAACCGCAAGTCCCTGCTTGTAATAGTCATCGGTTACCAGGCCATCGTTGCTCACGATCGCAAGCCATAGCGTCGCGATGCCGGCGACGACGACGACCGCCGGGCCCGCCATCAGAATCCATGGCCAGCGCTCCTTGTACCAGGGCTTTACGTCGTTTTGTATTGCGTTCATTGTTTTCCCCGGATCACGGAAGCAGGAAGGATGCTTTTTCGCGAACCGCAATCCCGTCGTGATTCTGCGCCCTGACATCGAAGTGAATGGTATTTGCACCGGATTTGCCGGCTTCAGGTGGAACCCTTACGACGATCGTCACTTCGCGATTCTGGGCGCTACCGACCTCGACAATGGAGTCGCCAACGATTTCGATATCTTTCAGCCCGTCGACCGCAATCGAGTAACGTTTCGGCTCCTCGGTGGTATTCATGAGTTTCAAGTTGAAGACATTCTCGATGCGGCCATCGTCGGCTTCGCGGGCGAGGACCGAGCGGTCGCGGATGATGTCAACCTTGAGCGGAACTCGTGTCGCCAACGACCACGCCGTGGCAATGACGATGCCCATCAGAACGACCGTATAGAGCAGGATGCGCGGACGGAAGATATGGCGCATTACTTCGCCCGAGGACAAATGCTTTTCGAGGGCATTTTCGGTCGTGTAGCGGATCAACCCGCGCGGCAGGCCGACCTTGTCCATGACGGGATCGCATGCATCGATGCAGGCGCCGCAGCCGATGCACTCGTACTGGATACCCTTGCGGATATCGATTCCGGTCGGACAGACAGCCACGCAGAGACCGCAGTCGACACAGTCCCCCAGGCCGGCCGACTTGGCATCGACTCCCTTTTTCCGGGCTCCGCGCGGCTCGCCCCGCTCGGGATCATAGGTGATGACCAGAGTGTCCGGATCGTACATGACCCCCTGGAAGCGTGCATAAGGGCACATGTACTTGCAGACCTGTTCGCGGAGGTAGCCCGCCTGCATATAGCAGAAACCTCCGTAGAACAGCGTCCAGAACGTTTCCCAACCGGACAGGCCGAATGGCAATGCCGAGAACAATTCGTCCAGCGGCGTGAAATAGGCGACGAGAGTGAAACCCGTCCACAGTGAAATGAGTAGCCAGACGGCGTGCTTGACGGACTTGAGCCAGATCTTGCGCCCGGTGAGCGGCCCCTTGTCGAGCTTCATGCGTGCGGAACGATCGCCCTCGATCCGGTTCTCGACCCACATGAACAGTTCCGTATACACCGTCTGAGGACAGGCATACCCGCAGAACAAACGCCCCGCCACGGCGGTGAACAGGAACAAGGCGTAGGCGGAAATGATCAGCAGGACCGCCAGATAAAAGACATCCTGTGGCCAGAGGACGAGGCCGAAAAGATAAAACTTGCGTTCGACGAGGTGGAAGAGGACCGCCTGGCGATCGTTCCATTCAAGCCACGGCGCCCCGTAGAAGATGATCTGGGTCAGCCAGACGAAGGCCCAGCGCCAGTTGTCCCACCAGCCCTTGACGTCCCTGACGTAGATCTTCTTGTGTTTCTCGTAGAAAGAAACCGGCGCCGGTACCGGTGCTTGCGATGAAGGTGTGTTGCCGCTTGATTCCATGGTCGCTCTAAAGGCCTTCGCTCAGGGAGAAAGCGATAGTCTGACAGCCGCCCGCACGCGAGCCATTGATAAACATCAGAGGTTGCTGATATTCAAAAAATAAACGGGGCGGTTGCCCGCCCCGTTTGCTACTTACTTTGCGCCCTGGCTGAGACTCAGGACATAGGCAGACAGTACATGGACCTTGCCGTCGCCGAGGAATTCCTTCCAAGCCGGCATCTTGTTCTGGCGGCCATTGGTGATCGTCTCGATGATGGTCGCTTCCGAGGAACCATACAACCAGACCTTGTCGGTCAGGTTGGGAGCACCCATGGCAATGTTGCCCTTGCCCTCGGGACCGTGGCACCCGAGGCAACCGGCAGCCACAAAGGCCTCCTTGCCCTTGGCGGCACGAACCGAATCACCCGGAAGCCCGGACAGGGAACGGACGAAGTTGGCCAGATCCTTGATCGTCTCTGCACCGAGTTGCGGATGCGGCGGCATGACGCCCATGCGGCCAGCGGCGATGGTCGCCACGACCTGCTCGGGCTCGCCGCCCCACTGCCAGTCGTTGTCGGCAAGGTTGGGGAAACCCTTGGCGCCGCGAGCGTCTGCACCGTGACACTGCATGCAGTAGGTCAGGTAGAGGCGCTTGCCCATCTCCATGGCCTGCTTGTCGCCGGCAACCGCCTTCAGGTCCATCGCCAGGTATTTGTCGAACAACGGCTTGGCGGCGGCATCGGCCTTCTCGACTTCCGCCTTGTGCTGCCCGACCGAAGTCCATCCCAGCATGCCCTTGAAGTTGCCGAGCCCGGGATAGAGGGCGAGGTAGACAAACGCGAAGACGACGGTGATGACGAACATCCATGTCCACCACTTCGGCATCGGGTTGTTGTACTCCTCGAGGTCCCCGTCCCAGACGTGACCCATGGTCTTGCCCGGAGTAAAGGTTGCCTTGCCCTGCACGATGAGGAGAACCACGCAGGCGAGGATGCTGCCCACGACGATCACGATCACATACAGGTTCCAAAAATCGCTAACAAAGTCGCTCATTTGCTTTCCTTTATTCAGCGGGAGTGCGTCGCGTCAGGCTTCGCACTCTCGTCATGCTCCGCAAACGGAAGATTGGCAGCCTCCTCGAAACCCTTCTGGCTGCGCCTGCCGTAAGCCCATCCGACGATGCCGAGGAAGCAGAGCAACCCGGCAACGGTCAGAATGGATCGGAAGTCATTGATATCCATGGCTTACTTGGTGTTCTTCAGCGCTGTGCCGAGACCCTGCAGGTAAGCGATGAGGACGTCCATTTCGGTCTTGTCACCGATCGCTGCGCGCGAGCCCTTGATCTCCTCGTCCGAGTAGGTCGGGATGCCGCGCATATTGGCGTAGGTTCGCATGACTTCCATCTTCTTCTCGATGTCGGCTCCGACGGTATCCTTGGCCTTGGTCGTCGCCAGCCACGGGAAGGCCGGCATGTTCGACTCGGGAACGAGGTCGCGCGGATTGATCAGGTGGGCACGCTGCCATTCGTCGGAATAACGGCCGCCGACACGATGCAGGTCCGGACCGGTACGCTTGGAGCCCCACTGGAAGGGATGGTCATAGACGAACTCACCGGCGACCGAGTAATGGCCATAACGCTCGGTCTCGGCGCGGAACGGACGAATCATCTGCGAATGGCAGTTGTAGCAGCCTTCGCGGATATACACGTCACGGCCGGCCAGACGAACCGCGTCATAGGGCTTCACGCCCTCGACCGGGGTCGTGGTGGACTTCTGGAAAAACAGCGGAACGATCTCCAGCAGGCCGCCCCACACCACTACCAGGAGGGTGAGGACGATCAGCAGCGTGACGCTCTTCTCGATTTGCTCATGTTTGATCATTGTTCTATCCCCCTATCAGGCGTGATGACCAGCCGGCGCGAGCACCGGAACATCTTCGGTCTTGCCGCCCGCCATGGTCTTGAACATGTTGTAGGCCATGATGAGCATGCCGCCCAAGAACAGCACGCCACCCAGCCAGCGGATCGCCCAGAACGGGTACGAACCCTTGACCGATTCGACGAAGCTGTAAGCCAGCGTGCCGTCCGGATTGATCGCGCGCCACATCAGACCCTGCATCACCCCGGCAATCCACATCGAGGCGATGTAAAGCACGGTCCCGATGGTGGCGATCCAGAAATGGGTCGTGACCAGCTTGGTGCTGTACATCTCGGTCTTGCCGAACAGGCGCGGCAGCAGGTAGTAGATCGAACCGATCGAAACCATCGCCACCCAGCCCAGCGCGCCGGAATGGACGTGGCCTACGGTCCAGTCGGTGTAGTGCGACAGGGCGTTGACCGTCTTGATCGACATCATCGGGCCTTCGAACGTCGACATGCCGTAGAAGGAGAGCGACGTGATCAGGAACTTCAGAACCGGATCGTCACGCAGTTTGTGCCAGGCACCCGACAGGGTCATGATGCCGTTGATCATGCCACCCCAGGACGGCGCAAGCAGGATCAGGGAGAAGATCATGCCGACCGACTGGGTCCAGTCCGGCAGCGCCGTGTAATGCAGGTGGTGCGGACCCGCCCACATGTAGGTGAAGATCAGGGCCCAGAAGTGGACCACCGACAGGCGGTAGGAATACACCGGGCGGCCAGCCTGCTTCGGCACGAAGTAGTACATCATGCCGAGGAAGCCGGCGGTCAGGAAGAAACCGACCGCGTTATGCCCGTACCACCACTGGATCATCGCATCCTGCACGCCGGCATAGACCGAGTAGGACTTGGTCAGCGAAACCGGCATCGCCATGCTGTTGCCGAGGTGCAGCAACGCCACCGCGATGATGAAGGCGCCGAAAAACCAGTTGGCAACGTAGATGTGAGCCACCTTGCGCACCGCAACGGTGCCGAAGAAGACCACCGCATACGACACCCAGACGAGGGTGATCAGGATGTCGATCGGCCACTCGAGTTCGGCGTACTCCTTGCCGCTGGTGATGCCGAGCGGCAACGTGATGGCGGCGAGAACGATGATCAGTTGCCAGCCCCAGAACGTGAAGGGGATCAGCGGCCCGCCCCACAGGCGAACGTGGCTGGTGCGCTGGACGACCCAGTAGGACGTCGCGAAAAGCGCGCAACCGCCGAAGGCGAAAATGACTGCATTGGTGTGCAACGGGCGGAGGCGCCCGAAATGCAGCCAGGGCCCGATATTCAACTCAGGCCAGACCAGCTGGGCGGCGATGATGACACCGACCAGCATGCCGACAATGCCCCAGATAACGGTCATTACGGCAAACTGCCGCACGACCTTGTCGTTGTATGTGGTTTGCGTTCCAGACATAAACCCACCTCTCGTAAAGAAAAAACCAGATGCCCCCGCATGCATCGCGCATGAAGAATGCATGACACCACATGGTATTTTAGAACGAGAAACGGAGTTTGACCTAGATCAACCTACGAAATGACTAGTTCAAAATATCATTCCGATTAGTCAATTCAGCGGCGCTAGCACAAAAAAAGGGTGCGTCGCAACGCACCCCAACCCCAACAGAGAAACTTCTGAAGGACCTGTCCTCCAATGTGTGCCAGTTTGCGCCCGACCGCCTCAGGCGGTCTTGACCCACGTCAACCTTTGCGTTGATCCGCTTGCTCGCCAGGCCCGGGCGCCGGGCCCTTCGGCAGATCGTCGTCCATCAGGACCTTGAAGCCAGGGCCCTCGAGGTCATCGAACTGGCCGCTGCGCACCGACCACCAGAATACAGCGGCAATGCCGAAGACCAGGATGACCGATACGGGGACCAGCAGCCACACGCTTTCCATCAATCCGTCTCCATGCGCTGGATGCGCAACGAGTTGAGCACGACCAGCAAAGAACTGGCCGACATGCCGACGCCTGCCAGCCAGGGCGTCACGAGGCCGGCAACGGCAAGCGGCAGGGCGACGAAATTATAAGCGAACGACCACCACAGGTTCTGGCGAATGACCCGCAACGACAGGGTCGACCGCAGCAGGCCGTGGCGCAGGTGGTCGAGGTTTTCGGACAGGAGTACGAAATCGGCCTGGGTGCGCGCGAGCTGCGCGCCGCCACCCATGGCGACCGAAACCTGGGCCTGGGCGAGCACCGGCGCGTCATTGACGCCGTCGCCCACCATGGCGACCACTGCCCCTGCTGCCTGCAGGCCGCTGACGCACTCGTGCTTGCCCTGCGGGGTGACCCCCGCCCGCACGTCGTCGATGCCAAGCGCAGCCGCGACCCGGCGCGCGACAGCGGGCGCATCGCCGGTGAGCAGCATGACCTGGCGCCCCGCCCCGCGCAGCGAGGCAACAAGTGCTCGCGCCTCCGGGCGAACCTCGTCGCCGATGCGAAACACGGCAACACATCCAGATTCATCGGCCAGAACCGCGACCGTGTCGCCGCTTTCCAGCCAATGCTCGCCGGCTTGAGGCAAGCTGCCGCCAGCCGGGGCAAGGGCCCAGGCCGGACGACCGATCCGGTAGTGCCGGCCTGCCACCGTTCCGGCCAGGCCCTGGCCGGCCTCGGCCACAACGTCGCTCGCTTCCGGTAGCGAATCCCCGGCCGCCAGGCGCAGCGCGCCGGCGACCGGATGCTCCGACCCGTGCTCGAGCGCGGCAGCCACCGCCAGGCAAGCGGCACGATCGAGAGCGCCGGCGGGCGACACGTCGATCAGGACCATGCGACCGGTCGTCAGCGTGCCGGTCTTGTCGAAAACGAAATGGGTGGCCCTTGCCAGGGTCTCGATGGCATGTCCGCGGGTGACGAGCAGGCCGTCGCGGGCGAGCGCTCCCGCCGCGACGGTCAGGGCGATCGGCGTCGCCAGCGACAGCGCGCAGGGACACGTGACGACCAGCACCGATACGGTGATCCACAGCGCCCTCGACGGATCGAAGAGGTACCAGCCGACGCCGACGAGCACGGCAACGCCGAGCAGAACCGCGACGAAGCGGCTGGCGACGCGGTCGGCCATCTCGACGATGCGCGGCTTCTCGGCTGCCGCACGCTCCATCAACTGGATGATTGCGGAGAGGCGCGTGCCCTCCCCGACCTGTTCGACGCGCACGACGAGCGGACTCTCGACATTCAGCGAACCGCCGGTCACGGAATCTCCCTGTGCCTTGGCCACAGACCGGCTCTCGCCCGTGAGCAGGGCTTCGTTGGTATAGCTGACACCCTCGACGATGCGGCCGTCGGCGGGGATGATGTCGCCGGGGCGGACGAGCACCACGTCACCGGCATGCAGGTCGGCGACGATGCACTGCTCGATGCTGCGGTCGACCGGAAAAGCGGGCATCTTTTGCGCGAAGGCCGGCAAGAGCTTGGCCAGCGCCTCGGTAACCCCAAGCGCCTTCTGGCGGGCCGCCATCTCGAGGTAACGGCCGCCAAGCAGGAAGAAGATGAACATGGTCACCGAATCGAAATAAACCTCGCCGGCCTGCCCCAGCGTCCCCCAACAACTGGCGACGAAAGCAGCGCCTACGCCAAGCGCGACCGGCACGTCCATGCCGACGCGACGCAGCTTGAGGTCGCGCCAGGCATTGCGAAAAAAGGGTGCCGCCGAATAGAAGACGACGGGCAGGGTGAGCACGAGGCTGGCCCAGCGCATCAGGGCTTCGATGTCGGGCGTCATGTCGCCGTCGGCGATGTACACCGGGTAGGCATACATCATCACCTGCATCATCCCGAAGCCAGCCACCCACAAACGCCACATCGCATCGCGCCGCTCGCGACGCGAGATCTCCTCGTTCTTCGCGGCATCGTAAGGGTAGGCGCGATATCCGATGGCGGCAATGGCCGCGAGGATGTCGGAAAGTCGGATGCGCGACTCGTCCCAGCGCACGCGGGCGCGGCGGGTCGCATAATTGATGTCGACGGCCGTGACGCCGGGAAGCCTACCGACGTGCTGTTCATTCAGCCAGATGCAGGCAGCGCAGGTAATGCCCTCGAGTAGCAGCGAAGCCTCCCGCTCGCTGGGTCCAAGTTCCTTGACGAAGCTCTTCTGGAACTCGGCATGGTCGAACAGCGCCAACTGGTCGAGAACTGCCGGCAGCGCGTCACGCGGTGACTCGGGCAGGGCATCGCGGCTACGGTAATAGTCCGCGAGGCCGTTGTCGACGATTGCCCGGGCGACGGCCTGACATCCGTTGCAGCACATCGCCCGCGAACTCCCGGCGATAGTTACGGACAAGTCGACGTCGGCGGGTATCGGCTGGCCGCAGTGGTAGCAGGATGCTTCGGGCATGAAAAGAAAAAAGGCACCGAAGTGCCTTTGTCTCGGGACGCCCGCGAGTATATGTTATTTGGCGCCCATCCGGATGGCGCCGTCGAGGCGGATGACTTCGCCATTGAGGTAGGCGTTCTCGACGATGTGGCGAACCAGCGCCGCATATTCGGCGGGTCGTCCCATGCGCGACGGGAAAGGTACCGTCTTGCCGAGCGATTCCTGGACCTCCGCCGGCATGCCGAGCAGCATCGGGGTTTCCATGATGCCGGGCGCGATGGTGACGCAACGGATGCCGCTGCGCGCCAGCTCGCGCGCCACCGGCAAGGTCAGCGCGACGATGCCGCCCTTGGATGCGGCATAGGCAGCCTGCCCCATCTGCCCCTCGTAGGCTGCCACCGAGGCGGTATTGATGATCACGCCGCGCTCACCGCCGGCGTCGGCGTCGACCTTCATCATTTCGGCGGCAGCCAGGCGGATCATGTTGAAGGTGCCGACCAGGTTGATGTTGATCGTCCGCGCGAATGACTCCAGTTTGTGCGGACCTTCGCGGCCGACGACCTTCTCGGCCGGCGCCACGCCCGCGCAGTTCACCAGGCCGTGCAGTCCGCCGAAGGCGAAAACCGCCTTGTGCACAGCGTTGATCGCGCTCGCCTCGTCGGTCACGTCGGTGCCGACGAATGTCGAATTGATGCCGAGTCGCTCGGCAAGGCGCAAACCGGAATCATGATTGACATCGGCGATTACGACGCGCCCGCCTGCGCCCACCAGCATTTCTGCCGTCGCCGCACCAAGCCCGGAACCGCCGCCGGTCACCAGGAAAACCTTGCCATTGATATCCATGCTCTCCCCTTCCAGGAACGTCAACAGGCACACGCTGCCAGACGGTAGCGTATGGAACAGTTGATAATAGCGCCGGTTGCCTGAAACGGAAAGGGCCCGCGCCTGAGACGCGAGCCCTGGAATTTCTGGTGCTGCAGAGAGGAATCGAACCTCCGACCTACTGATTACGAATCAGTTGCTCTACCAACTGAGCTACTGCAGCAGCACAGCGTAGAATTATAGCTTTTGCGCCCCAACCTCGGCAACGCTGGCTCCCGATGAATCTGCTCAAGGCTCTCGTCACCGTCTCCGGCATGACTCTGCTGTCGCGGATCCTCGGTTTCGTGCGCGACTTCGTCATCGCGCGCACCTTCGGTGCCGGCCTGGCGACCGATGCCTTTTTTGTCGCCTTCAAGTTGCCCAACCTGTTGCGCCGCATGTTCGCCGAGGGAGCGTTCTCGCAGGCCTTCGTGCCCATCCTCGGCGAATACAAGAACCGCAGGGGCGACGAGGACACGCGTCATCTGGTCGACCACGTCGCAACCATCCTGTCGTTGGCCCTGTTCGCGGTAACCGCCATCGGCGTCGCCGCGGCGCCCCTGCTGGTATGGATCTCAGCGCCGGGTTTCAGCGCCGATGCCGGAAAATTTGAACTGACCGTCGCGCTGACGCGCATCACCTTCCCCTACATCCTGTTCATGTCGCTGGTCGCGCTGGCCGGCGGCATTCTCAACACATGGAGCCGCTTCGCGCTGCCGGCCTTTACGCCGGTGCTGCTGAACGTGGCATTCATCGCGATGGCACTGTGGGCCGCCCCCTATTTCGACCCGCCGGTGCTCGCCCTGGCCTGGGCGGTATTCATCGGCGGGGCGCTTCAGCTGGCGATCCAGGTTCCGGCGCTGCACCGCATCGCCATGTTGCCGCGCCCCTCGCTCGACTGGCGGGCGGCATGGAACGACCCCGGGGTACGCCGGATCGCGCTGCTCATGGGGCCGGCGCTGATCGGCGTCTCGGTGTCGCAGATCAGCCTGCTCATCAATACGATTTTCGCTTCCTTCCTGGCGACCGGCAGCGTTTCCTGGCTTTACTATGCCGACCGTCTCATGGAATTCCCTGCGGGCTTGCTCGGCGCCGCCCTCGGCACGATCCTGCTGCCCTCGCTGTCCAAGTACCACGCCAGTGCGGATCATGAAGGCTACTCCCGCCTGCTCGACTGGGGCTTGCGCCTGACACTGCTGCTCGCGGCGCCGGCGGCGCTGGCGCTGGCGTTGCTCGCGGTGCCGCTGATCGCGACCCTGTTCCATCACGGCGCATTTTCCGCCGCCGACGTGCTGCGCACCCGCGAGGCGCTGGTTGCCTACAGCATCGGCCTCACCGGCCTGATCCTCGTGAAGGTGCTCGCCCCGGGTTTTTATGCCCGCCAGAATGTCCGCACACCGGTCCGCATCGCGCTGATTTCCCTGGTCGCCACGCAAGTCATGAACCTCGCCTTCATCGGCTGGCTGCAGCATGCCGGTCTTGCCCTGTCGATCGGCCTGGCAGCCTGTCTCAATGCCGCGCTGCTCTACCGCGGTCTGCGCCGGCACGGCGTCTATGTCCCGCTACCGGGCTGGGGCATCTTCACCAGCAAGCTGGCAGTCGCGCTGGTCGTGATGGGGACCGCGTTGTGGTTCGCCGCCGGCAGCGATGCCGACTGGCTGCATTACGCCCTCGGCGAGCGCCTGCTGCGCGTCGCCCTGCTGACGGCACTTGGCGCAACGGCCTATTTCGCTACACTATGGGCACTCGGCTTTCGCCTGAAGGATTTCCGCCGGCGTGCCGCCTGACAAGACAAGGAGACTCCCCATGCAATTGACCAGCAAGAGCTTCGCCGACAATCAGAGGATCCCCGGCGACTACGCTTTCTGCATTCCCGACCCCGCTCACCATGTCTGCCTGGGCAAGAACCGCAACCCGCACCTCGCGTGGGCGGGAGCGCCCGCCGGCACGCGCTCGTTCGCCGTCATCTGCCACGATCCCGACGTGCCGAGCAAGGGCGACGACGTCAACCAGGAGGGCCGCGTCGTGCCGGCCTCGCTGCCACGCGTCGACTTCTTCCACTGGGTGCTGGTCGATCTGCCTGCCGCGGTCAACGCCATCGATGCCGGCGAATTCAGCGACGACGTCACGCCGCGTGGCAAGCCGGGTCCGCAGGCCGCACGCGGAGCCCGCCAGGGCATCAACAACTACACCGACTGGTTCGCCGGCGACAACGACATGCGCGGTGATTACCACGGCTACGACGGTCCCTGCCCGCCGTGGAACGACGAGATCCTGCACCACTACGTGTTTACGGTGTTCGCGCTCGACATCGAAACGCTGCCGGTCAGCGGCCGCTTCGGCGGCCCCGAGGTGCGCGCGGCAATGCAGGGCCACATCCTCGCGCAGGCATCCCTGACCGGCACCTATACGCTGAACCCCAAGCTCGGCGCCTGATCCCCACCCGCAGCAAAAAAGGCCATGTCCGGCAGACATGGCCTTTTTGTTTGCCTGCCGGCATCAGTTGACCGGCTTGTCCGACGGATTGGCCAAGGCCTCGCGGAGCAGTCCGGACATCGGCATATCGAGCGCGGCGCCGGTCGGCGGTATTGGCAGCAGGAACCACTTGTCGTACAGGCGTGCCATTTCGCCGCTGCGCATCATGCCAACCAGCGTATCGTCGACGAGCTTCTTGAAGCGGATATCATCCTTGCGTAACGTGATCCCGTAGGGTTCGACGGCGAGGCTGCCGTCGAGCATGACAAACTCTGCCGGCGTAGCGGAACTCGCGCGCTGGCCGGCGAGAATGGCATCATCGGCCGCATAGGCATCGGCCTCGCCGCGCATCATCATCGCCATCGACTCCGCGTGGGTTCTCCCGATCAGATAGGACATCGACACGTTGTTCGCCAGCGCGACCTGCTTGATCAGCCGATCGGCGGTCGCGCCCGCGGTCGTCACGACCCGCTTGTTTGCGAGGCCGGCAATGGTCCTGATGCCGCTATCCTTGCGCACCATCACCTTGACCTCGGCGATGTAGAAAGCGACGCTGAATCCGACCTGCTTCTGGCGGGCGACATTATTGGTCGTGGCGCCGCATTCGAGATCGGCGATGCCGGTCTTGACCATCATGATCCGGTTGTTGGCCGACAGCGATACCGGAACCGCCTTCACCGGGCGCCCGATGCGCTCGCCGACAGCCTTCACCACACTCTGGCATATGTCCCACGCATAACCGAAGACGTAGTCTTGCTCGAGCCCCGCCATGACGTAGGAAAATGGTATCGCCGCCTCGCGGTGGCCGACGAAGATGGTCCCGCTCTCGGCGATGCGGCTCAGCGTCGGCCCCGGATCGTCGCCGGCCGCCTTGCCTTGCGCGAAGGCGGCGGAGGAAACGGCGAGCGCAGCGGCGGCAAGTGCGCAGGCGCGGACGAGACGGTGGCGGAGCGTGACAAGAGACGTCATCTTCATTTCCTGCCCGCCGGAACGGCGGTCTGGCGGCTGATCAGCCAGGCATTGCCGACCCTGATCAGCTCGAGCGTCTTGCTCGTGCGGCCGGGCCTGAGGTCGTCGTCGTAATCCTGGCTGAAGCGCGCGACGGCACGGTCAACTCCCTCGAGGCGAACAGTGAGGTCGGTCAGATCGACGGGCAGCTGGCCGGGCGTCGCGAGGAGCTTCTTGCGTTCGGCGAACCAGGTGTCGCGGTCGACGCCGCCGGGAGGCACAAATCCGGGAGCGTAGAGCGATCGTGCCCCTTCATAGTCCTTGCGCGCAATCAGGGCCGCCCAGCGCCGAACCGCCAGCGTAGCGTCCGCCTCGGCAGCAGCGGCCGGCGACGATGCCCCGTCCGCTGCGGCGGCCACGCCCTGCGGGCTCATGCTGATCCGGTTGCTCTCGAGCAAAGCAAGTGCGCGCGCGTTGAGTGCTTCGCGATCGATCTGCGCGACCCTGATCGGTTCGGCACCGCAGAGTTCGCCGGCACCCACCTGCGTCAGGTCATCGGGATCCGGCGGATCCACATCGGCTCTTTTCAGTTCGAGGAACTCGAGCAAGGTGCCCATCCCGGCATATGTGCGCAGGTAGGCCACCGACAGGTCCATGTCGGCATTAATCGCCGAGCGCCGCGCGGAAAGCAGTTCGTTTTCCGTGTCGAGCAGATCCAGCAGGGTACGCTGGCCAACATTGAACTGATCGCGGTAGGCATCGCGCGTCTTCTCGAGCAGGCCGACCTGGATATTCAGGAAGGACACCTGGTCACGCAGGCGAATCACGTCGTTGTAGGCGATCGCCAGGGTCTGGCGGTTGTCGCGGCAAGCCTTGTCGCGGAGATCGATCGCCGCATTGCGCCGCTCGGCGAACTGCCGCTCGCGGGCCCGGTCGGAGCCACCATTGAAGAGGTTGTAGGTCATCACCACTTCAGCGGCGCTGCTCGAGCGCTCGCCGATGCCCTGGTAGTTGCTGGTATTGTCGGTGCGGCCGCGTAGGTCCAACCGGGGCAGGTAGGCTGCCCGCCGGACGGCGATGTCGTAATCCGCCGCCGCGATGTTCTCGTTGGCCGCCAGTAGCACAGGATTGGACGTGAGGGCCCGCTCCAGCGCGCCCCTCTGGGTCGTCGGGAATGCCCGGCTGATCAGCGCCGGGGAGTACGCCACCTGCGGCGGCATGGTATTGACGATGCGCTGGTAGCGCGCGGTGACGTCATGGAGGTTGGCGATTTCGGTAGTCAGGTTCACTTCGGCGAGCGCCAGACGGCTGGCAGCCTGCTCGAGGTCCACCCGGCGACCGACCCCCGACTGCGTGCGTCGGAGCAATTGCTCGAAAGTCGCCTTGTGCTGGACATAGTTGTCCTCGGCAAGATCGACGAGAAAACGGAAGCGCAGCACATCGAGGTAAGCGCGCGCTGATTCAAGGGCCACCGTGCTCGAGGCATCGAGCAGTTCGTAGTAGCGGACCAGTTGCGCCTTGCCTAGGCGCTTGACCTCGTTGCGCGTGGCGAAGCCGTCAAACAGCATCTGATTGATGCTGAACAGCCAGCCGTGGCGGTTGAAATCGGTCTCAGCCGAGGTGCTCAGCCGGTTGGTAAACTGGTCGATCTTCTCGCGCCCGGTCCCGGCCGTCAGGTCGACACGCGGGAAGAACCCACCGCGAGCGACATCGACCTCCTCGACGGCCGCCCGGAAATTGTGCCAGCGCACGGAGACTTCTGGGTTGGTCTCGATCGCCTTCTGCGCCACATCGCGAAGCGTGGCAAAGGTGCGCGCCTCACCTGCCGCAGGCGCCGGGTCGGCGCTGGACACACAAGGCTGGATTGACATCGCCAGCCAGATGGCCGCGATGAGCGGTCTCACTCTCATTCGGGAAGGGAAGCTTGTCTTTCCGGCATTATAGCGGCCGCATAAACCTAGCAACGCGGAATATTGCACACTGCTGATGCTGGCGTCAGCGCCTAGCCAGCCAGTCACGCACCGCCGGTCCGGTGCCGAAATCCCAGGCCTTGAGCCGCTCCGGCTCGATCAGCCGGTACTCGGCGAGTTCCTCGTTGAGCGTGACCGATCCCGCTGCGCGCACGTGGTACGCGATGAGCAGCTGGTTCTTCGCCGCAAAGGAATAAAGACCGATCAGCGTGACCCCGGTCACGGTCAGACCGAGTTCCTCGACCACCTCACGGACCACGGCGTCCTCCGGGGTCTCGTCGCGCTCGAGGTAGCCGGTGATCAGCCCGAAGGCTCTTTCCGGCCACGCCACGTTGCGCGCCAGCACGATGCGCCCGTCAAGCTCGACCAGCGCCGCGACGACCGGCACCGGGTTGTCCCAATGCACGAAGCCACAACCCGCATCCGGGCAGGCCAGGCGCACACCGTCACCGGGCGCCGCCGGAACGAGCGCGCTGCCGCAGCGCGGGCAGAAACGGTAGTCGCCACCCACGCGGGCCGCCTTGCTAGAGGCGGCCTTCGACCCAGTTCCTGACCGACGCCAGCGCCGCCGGCAGATTCTCTGGCTGCGTACCCCCGGCCTGGGCCATGTCCGGGCGCCCGCCACCCTTGCCGCCCACCTGCTGGGCGACCATGTTGACCAGGTCGCCGGCCTTGATCTTGCCGGTCAGGTCGGCGGTGACGCCGGCGATCAGCGTGACCCTGCCGTCGCCGACAGCGGCCAGCACGATCGCAGCCGACTTGAGCTTGTCCTTGAGCTTGTCCATGGTCTCGCGCAGCGCGGCGACGTCGGCGCCGTCCAGCGTCGTGGCGAGCACCCTGGCCCCCTTGACCTCGACCGCCTGCGCCAGCATGTCGTCGCCCTGCGCCGAGGCCAGCTTGCCCTTGAGGGCGGCGAGTTCGCGCTCCAGCTTCCTGACCTGGTCGAGCACCGCCAGAACGCGGCCATGGACGTCCCTAGGCAGGACCTTGAGGGTGCCGGCGACGCCCCCGAGCGCGGCTTCCATCTCCTGCATGTAGTGAAGCGCATTGTCGCCGGTGACTGCCTCGACGCGGCGCACGCCGGCGGCGACGCCGCCCTCGGCGCTGATGCTGAACAGGCCGATGTCGCCGGTGCGGCTGACGTGGGTGCCGCCGCACAGTTCGCGCGATGACCCGATGTCGAGGACGCGCACGTCGTCGCCGTATTTCTCGCCGAACAGCATCATCGCACCCAGCTTCTGGGCCTCGGCGATGGGCAGGACGCGGGTTTCGGTGGCGCTGTTGGCGAGGATCTCGGCATTGACGATATTCTCGACGCGGCGGATTTCCGCGTCGGTCATCGGCTGGTTATGCACGAAGTCGAAGCGCGTCTTTTCCGGGTCGACCTGCGAACCCTTCTGCTGGACGTGGTCGCCGAGCACTTCCCGCAGCGCCTTGTGCAACAGGTGGGTAGCCGAGTGATTGCGCATGGTGCGCTGGCGGGCCAGCACATCGACCTTGGCGGTGACGTTGTTGCCGACACTCAGGGTGCCGGTCCTGACCACGCCGTGGTGGCCGAACACGGCCGCCTGGATCTTCTGCGTGTCCTCGACGGCGAAGATGCCATGCACCGACTGCAGCACGCCGCGATCGCCGACCTGGCCGCCGGATTCGGCGTAGAACGGGGTGTCGTCGAGGACGACAACGCCCGTTTCGCCCTCGTTCAGCTGGTTGACCGCAACATCGTCCTTGTACAGGGCGAGGATGTTGCCCTTGATCTCCAGCGTCTCGTAGCCGTGGAAATGCGTCGCCGGGCCCTCGTACTCGAGGTTCGCGGCCATGCGGAACTTGCCGGCGGCGCGCGCTTGCTCCTTCTGGCAGGCCATCGCCGCATCGAAGGCGGCGGTATCGACAGTGACCTTGCGTTCGCGGCAGATATCCTGCGTCAGGTCGAGCGGGAAGCCGTAGGTGTCGTGCAGCTTGAACGCCGTTTCGCCGTCGAAGACGCCGCCTTCCGGAAGCGCCTTCAACTGGCCCTCGAGGATGGCCATGCCGTGCTCGATGGTCTCGAAGAAACGGTCCTCCTCCTGCTTCAGCGTCGCCATCACGCGCGCCTGGTTTTGCGCCAGTTCGGGATAGGCCATGCTCATCTCGGCGACGAGGTCGGGCACCATCCAGTGGAAAAAGGCGGCGCGCGCACCGAGCTTGTAGCCGTGACGAATGGCGCGGCGGATGATGCGGCGGAGCACGTAGCCGCGCCCCTCGTTGCCTGGAATGACGCCGTCCGCAATCAGGAAGGCACAGGCGCGGATATGGTCGGCCAACACCTTGAGCGACGGGCTGTCCATGTCGGCGGCGCTCGTTTCGCGGGCGGCGGCCTTGAGCAGCACCTGGAAGAGATCGATCTCGTAGTTGGCATGCACGCCCTGCAGCACGGCCGAGATGCGCTCGAGACCCATGCCGGTGTCGACCGACGGCTTGGGCAGCGGGTGCATGACGCCATTCTCGTCGCGGTTGAACTGCATGAAGACGTTGTTCCAGATCTCGATGAAACGGTCGCCGTCTTCCTCGGGCGACCCCGGGGGGCCGCCCCAATGTTGCGGGCCGTGATCGTAGAAGATCTCGGTGCAGGGTCCGCAGGGACCGGTGTCGCCCATCATCCAGAAGTTGTCGGAGGCGTAGCGGGCGCCCTTGTTGTCGCCGATGCGGATGCAGCGCTCGACCGGGATGCCGATTTCCCTGGTCCAGATGTCGTAGGCTTCGTCGTCCTCGGCATAGACGGTTACCGTCAGCTTGTCCTTGGGCAGCCTCCAGACCTCGGTCAGCAGTTCCCAGGCGTACTTGATCGCGTCGCGCTTGAAGTAGTCGCCGAAGCTGAAGTTGCCGAGCATCTCGAAGAAGGTGTGGTGGCGAGCCGTATAGCCGACGTTCTCGAGGTCGTTGTGCTTGCCGCCGGCGCGCACGCACTTCTGCGAAGTCGCGGCGCGCGAGTAGGGACGCTTGTCGAAGCCGAGGAAGACATCCTTGAACTGGTTCATGCCGGCGTTGGTGAACAGCAGGGTCGGGTCCTCGTGCGGCACCAGCGAACTGGACGCGACGACCTGGTGGCCTTTGGAGGCGAAGAAGTCGAGGAACTGCTGGCGGATCTCGGCGCTTTTCATAAACGGGCAGCCTTTGCGGCTATGAATTCGAAGCCAGCGATTTTAAAAGAAAAACCCGCCACAAGGCGGGTTTCGTCAGGCAGGCGGACCGTCAGCCCCGGCGCGGGTAGTGATCATTCCGGCCATTGTGATTGTAATCGTGCTGGCGATCGTGCTTCTGGTGGCGAATGTGATCGCTCTGCACATCCTGGACATGGTGCAGCCGCTGCCGCTCCTGACGGGTCACGACACCGTCAGCCTTGGCCTGCATTTCGATGTTCTGCACGCGCGTCTGACCTCGCTCGAGGGTCACCGTCTCCCTCGGGGTCAGACTGCCCGATGCAGCGCCTTGCTGTATGCGCGCCTCCTGGTTGATCTGGCGCTGATCAACGCGCGGCGCGTTTTCCTGGGCCAGCGCCAGCACCGGCAAACACAACCCGATCAGCGCAACCGCCTTGAAATGCTTCATGTCCGTCTCCTGTAGGCCGGGCAAATTCCCTGGAGCGCATTAGAAAACGTCGGGCAACAAAAATCAGCCGCCCAGTTGCAAGCAATCGTAAGCAGTTGTATCGCCAGAGAAGAGATCCAGGCGATCCGTGAACACGGCGCTGACACCGCGCGCGAACAGGGCATGCGCCCGCTCCGGTTCATTGACCGTGTAAGCAAGGACGGAAATGCCATGTTCCCGCGCCTCGTCGAGCACCGCATCCGTCAGCAGCGTGGCATTGCAATGCAGCGAGGCGGCCTGCAAATCATGCAACACGCTGCGCCAGTCGGCCGGCGCTTCTTCCCAGAGGACGCCGCGCGGAATATCCGGCGCGACATCGTGTGCCACCCGGAGGGCGGCCAGCGAAAAGGACGAGAAAAGCGGCGGTAGCTCGTCTCCGCGCCACAACGTGCGCGCCATGCGGGCGACGACCTCGGCCGTAGCGATCTCGTGCCCGGCCGCCGGCTTGATTTCCACGTTGGCGAGCAGCCCGAGTTCGCGACAGAGGGCCGCAGCCTGGTCAAAGCGCGGCACAGGTTCGCCGCCCCCGGCGTCCAGCGCAAAAATCGCCGCATCGGACGCGTCACAGACGCGCCCGGTACCGTTGGTCGTCCGCTCCAGCGTCTCGTCGTGGATAAGGACCGGCGTACCGTCGGCCGTCAGCATCACGTCGAACTCGACCGCCCGAAATCCCATGCGGGCAGCCAGGCGAATCCCGGCCAGCGTATTCTCCGGGGCAAGCGAGCCGCCACCGCGGTGGGCGATCCAGCGCGGCAACGGGAAGGGCTGCATCAGAAGGGCTGCGCCTTTTTCATCGCGGGACGGGCGTTGAGGTAAGCATTGCCGCGCGAGACAGCAGCATCGAGTCCGGCCTTGGCAGGTTTCCGGTCAGTCCAGACTGCCTCGAGTTCCTCGTCCGCGATCACGCGCACGCCGTCGATATCCGAAACATGCGGCACTGGCGGGACCCCCTTGCCCTTGAGCGACGCATAGGCAATCTTCAGGGTCCGGTCGACTTCGCCGAATACCTTGCTCTGTGCGGCGCTGCGGGCGACCGGAGTGAGCGGAAGGCCACCATAGACCCGCACCATCTCGACTTGCATCTCGGGCGACAGCAGGAAGGAAACGAACTGCGCGACCTGCTTGTACTCCGCCGGCGGGCGGCCGGCGCCGACCCACAGCGTGGCGCCGTCGGCCAGCGAGTGCTGGCGGCCACCGTAAACGTCGTCGTGGAAGGGGAGCGGAGCGACGCCGAGGTCGATGCGACGGTTGGATTCGAAATCGACATGCTCGCGCGAATCGGTCGTGATCATCGCGCATTCGCCGTCGTGGAAGCGCTTGCTCGCCTCGGCCCGCCGACCATACGTCTTAAAATAGTTGGCCTTGACCCAGGTCGTCATCATGGCGACGTGCTTGACCTGCGGCAGGCCGTTGAAAACCAGGGTTCCCTTGGCGTCGACCGCAGGCAGGCCGGACAGCGCGCTGACGTTGTCGATATGCACCCACACCGGCCATGAGGTCGTGTAGGGGCAGGCGTAGCCAGCTTCCTGGATCTTGTCGAGCATGCCCTGCATCTCGAACCAGGTCTGGGGCGGCTTTTCCGGATCCAGCTTCGCCTTGCGGAAAGCGTTCTTGTCGTAGAAGAGGACAGGCGTCGAATAAACCAGTGGCAAGGCCACCAGTCTCCCCTTCGCATCGAGTACGCCACCGGCGAGATCCGGGGAGAGGTCGGCTGCCTTGACCGGCTTGCCGGCCTTGGCCATCACCTCGTGCAAAGGCACAAAGGATTGAGCCTGACTGAGCAGGTCGCTCATGTCGTAACGCATCACCAGGTTGAGACCGGCCGGCTTCTCGCCTCGCTCGAGACGGGTCAGCTTGAGGGCGTTGCCGGTTTCCCGGTTGAAGCGGTCGACCACGGCTTGCAGGCGGGCCTCCCCTGCCGCGCCGAGGTTGTGCGCCAGTTCGAAGTCAACTGGCTGGGACTCGGGCTTGCCGGCTGGCTTTGCAGCCGGTTTGGCTGGCGTGGCGGCGAGCGCGGGCAAGGCAGCAGCGCAGGCGGCAGCGAGCACCAGCGTACGGAGGCGGAATGACATGAGGACTCCTGGAATGCAAACGGAAAGGGCCGATTATAGCCATTGTCATGGTGCCCGCCGGCATTCCGGCAGCCTGTGCGACAATCGCCTTCCCTAATGGACACGCAATGATCGATTCTCTCGTCCTCTACTGCCGCGCCGGCTTCGAAAAGGAGTGCGCGGCCGAAATCTGCGCCCGCGCCGGCGCTCTCGGTGCCGATGGCTACGCCCGTGCCAAGCCGGACAGTGCCTATGTCAGCTACCACCTGCACGACCCGGTGGCGGCCGGGGCCCTGCTCGCCGACCTGCGCTGGCGCCAGCTCATCTTCGCCCGCCAGCTCCTGTTCGCGATCCCGCTGGTCGCCGAACTCCCGGTCGGTGACCGCATCACGCCGCTGCTCGCCGCGGTCGACCGCCTGCACACATCGATTTCCGGTCCTTACGCCGATGTCTGGCTGGAGACCGCGGACACCAACGAGGCCAAGGAGCTCTCGGCCTTCCTGAAGAAATTCGAAAAGCCCTTCCGCAGCGCCCTGGAAAAAGCCGGGCGACTGGACACCGGCAAGACCACCCTGCCCCGCCTGCACGTGTTCTTCCTTGGTTCCGGCGCCGCGTTCGTCGCCGCCTCGCTGCCCGGCAACGCTTCCGACTGGCCGCTCGGCATCCCGCGCCTGCGCATGCCGCGCGCCGCGCCGTCGCGCTCGACCCTGAAGCTGGCGGAGGCGTTCATGGAATTCGTCGGCAACCGCAACGCCGGTGATCGCCTGCGCGCCGGACAGACCGCGGTCGACCTCGGCGCTGCGCCCGGCGGCTGGAGCTGGCAGTTCGCCCAGCGCGAGATCCACGTCACCGCCGTCGACAACGGCCCGCTCGACAAGGAGCTGATGGCCGGCGGCATGGTCGAGCACGTCCGCACCGACGCCTTCCACTGGCTGCCGAAGCGGCCGGTGGACTGGCTGGTCTGCGACATGGTCGAGAAGCCGGCGCGCGTCGCCGCGCTGGTCGGCGACTGGGCGGCGGCGAAGCTGTTCAAGGAAGCGATCTTCAACCTCAAGCTGCCGATGAAGAAGCGCTACGAGGAACTGGAGAACTGCCGGGCCATCATCGACGGCAAGCTGGCAGGCGCCGAGGTCGAGGCCAAGGTGCGCTTCAAGCAGCTTTACCACGACCGCGAGGAAGTGACCGGCCACATCCGGCTGCTCAGGTCGCGTTGACGACACGCGGCAGGCGGCCGCGGCAAGGCGTATAATGCTGCCCCATGTCTGAAATCAATACGTTAGCCGGCACCGAGCCCGGCACCCCGGCGGCCGACGCGGCCCCCGAAATCACCTTCGCCGACCTCGGTCTCGCCCCCGAACTGCTGCGCGCCGTCACCGACGAAGGCTATACGAAGCCGACCCCGATCCAGGCCCAGGCCATCCCGCTGGTCATCGCCGGCAAGGACATCATGGGCGGCGCCCAGACCGGCACGGGCAAGACCGCTGCGTTCACGCTGCCCATCCTGCAGCGCATCCTGCCCTTCGCCTCATCGAGCCCGTCGCCCGCCCGCCACCCGGTGCGCGCCCTGATCCTGGCGCCGACGCGCGAACTGGCGTTGCAGGTCTTCGAATCCGTGCAGTCGTACAGCAAACACACCCCGCTGCGCGCCATGTGCGCCTTTGGCGGTGTGGACATCAAGCCGCAGATCGCCGAGCTGAAGAAGGGCGTCGAGATCCTCGTCGCCACTCCGGGACGCCTGCTCGACCACGTCGAGAACAAGAGCGTCAGCTTCAACTCGGTGCAGGCGCTGGTCCTCGACGAAGCCGACCGCATGCTCGACATGGGGTTCATCCCCGACGTCACCCGCATCATCAAGATGCTGCCCGAGCAGCGCCAGAGCCTGCTGTTCTCGGCCACCTTCTCGGACGACATCAAGCGCCTCGCCGACACGATGCTCAAGTCGCCGGTGCTGGTCGAGGTCGCCCGCCGCAATCAGGTTTCCGAGACCATCACCCACCGGGTGCATCCAGTCTCCGAATTCGGCAAGCGTAATCTCCTGATCAAGTTGCTCAAGTCGAGCGAGATCAACCAATGTCTCGTTTTCATGCGGACCAAGCAGGGTTGCTCGCGGCTGACCCGGGAACTGCAGCGCGCCGGCATCCGGGCCGACGCCATCCACGGCGACAAGAGTCAGCTCGAACGCATCAAGGCACTCGATGACTTCAAGAACGGAACGACGATCGCCCTGATCGCCACCGATGTCGCTGCGCGCGGGCTGGACATTGACGACTTGCCGCATGTCATCAACTACGAGCTGCCGCACACGCCGGAAGATTACGTGCATCGCATCGGGCGCACCGGCCGCGCCGGCAAGAACGGCAATGCCATCTCCCTGGTCAGCGCACACGAGGTTGGCTACCTGGTCGACATCGAGAAGCTGATCAAGCGGCCGATCGAGCAGGTCGAGGTCGCTGGCTTCGAACCCGAGCCGGAATACGAATATCCGCCGGGCAACAAGCGCAAGCGCTCGGCACCGCCGCCCAAGGCGCCGCTGGCGCACAAGCCGGAGCGGCCAGAACGCCAGGAGCGGTCGGATCGCCGTCCGTCAGGCCGGCGCAATCCGATGATCGCCGCCGACGGCTTCGACTTCAGCAAACCCTACGAAGACAATTCGCCACGCGGCGACGTGCCGGACTCGCCGCAGGCGCCGCCCAAGGCGGATCCGCACAAGCCGAAGAAAGTCGTCGCCGCCCTGCTCGGCGGACTCGGCAAGCGCTGAACCGGGGATCCGGCCTCAGCCCGGCTCGTTCAGCTTGATGATCACCAGCGACAGGTTGTCACCGCTGCCGCGCGCGCGTTTCCGGGCGAGATCGATGAGCATTTCGGATGCCTCGCGCGCACTGTTGCCGTCGATGATGCTGCCCATCTCGGCATCGTCGAAATAAGCCCAGAGACCATCGGAACAGAGCAGGAAGCTGTCGCCCGCCTCGAGATCGGTCGCCTCCCCGAAATCGAATTTCGGCGCCTCCTTGCCACCCAGCGACGTGATCAGCACATTGCGGTTCGGGTGGGTGAGCGCCTGATCCGGCGTAATCCGGCCGATCGCCACGAGATGCTCGACGTAGGAATGGTCCGTGCTGCGAAAGACGGGGGTGCCACGGTGGAAGCGATAGATCCGGCTGTCGCCGCAGTAACCCCAGGTCACCCGGCCAGGCTGCAGGAGCAACATGACCGCGGTGCTGTGGGGGTCCTTTTCATTCATGAAGCGCGACACCTGGATCATCGAATGCGCTTCGAGCATGCTGCTTTCCAGCAGGTGCCGTCCGCTCTCCTCGGCCGGCGAAAAATGTTCGAGGCTGGTCTTGGCGGTGTGCACCACCTGCTCGGCAGCCAGCGCGCCGCCGGCGTGCCCGCCCATGCCGTCGGCGACGACAGCCAGCGCCACGCCACGCTGGCGCGAGTGCGGCAGGATCGCCAGGCGGTCCTGCTGCTCCTTGCGATCGCCCTGATGGGTCGCGGCGCAAACTTCGACGGTGAATGGCATCCGGAAATTCCTCTCGGCGCGAAGGTTAGCACGAAAGGCAGAGCGGTCGCCCCGCGCCGCACGACTCAGGCAAGCGCCTCGTCGAGAAGTTCTATCCAGTGCCGCACCGGCAGCGTGCAGCCAGCCTGCAGGTGGGTCAGGCAACCGATGTTCGCCGTCGCGACAACCTGCGGCGAAGCGGCGGTCAGCGCCTCCAACTTGTTGTCGCGCAAGCGCAAGGAAAGCTCGGGCTGGAGCAGCGAATAGGTGCCGGCCGAGCCGCAACACAGGTGCCCGTCGGCCACCGGGACCAGATCGTAACCGGCTGCCGCCAGCAACTCCTCGGCGACACCGCGGATCTTCAGGCCGTGCTGTAACGTGCAGGGCGAGTGGAAAGCGAGCGGACCGCGCCGCTGCTTGCCCGCCGCAAGCACGGGCAGCAGGCTATCGCGCGCGGCAGCGACCACTTCCAGCGGGTCCCGGCACAGGTTGCTGATTTTTGACGCCTTTTCGGCGTACACCGCGTCATCGGCCAGCACATGGCCATAGTCGCGGACCTGGACGCCGCAACCGGACGCCGTGACAACGATAGCCTCGATCCCGCCCTCCACGTGCGGCCACCAGGCGTCGATATTGCGCCGCATGTCGTCGCGCGCAGCAGCCTGGTCGTTGAGGTGGAAGCGCACGGCCCCGCAACAGCCGGCCTTGGCGTCTTCGACCAAGGCGACACCCAGGCGGTCGAGCACGCGCGCCGTCGCCGCATTGATGTTCGGCGCCAGCGCCGGCTGCACGCAACCGGCCAGCGTCAGCATACGCCGCTGGTGGCCGCCCGGGGCCGGCCACGGCCGCAGTTCCTCCCGCGCATCGGGGGGCAACTTGTCGGCGAGGCCCGACGGCAGCAGCGGACGCAGCATCCGGCCGGCCTTGACCGCCGTGCCGAACAACCCCGGCCGGGTCAGTGTCTCGCGCAGCAAGCCGCGCATCAGGGCATCGCCGCCCTTGCGCGGCAGGCGTTCCTCGACGACCTGGCGGCCGATGTCGAGCAGGTGGCTGTATTTCACTCCCGAAGGACAAGTGGTCTCGCAGGAACGGCAGGTCAGGCAGCGATCAAGGTGCAGGCGCGTCTTTTCGCTGACCGGCTTGCCCTCGAGCACCTGCTTGATCAGGTAGATACGCCCGCGCGGGCCATCAAGCTCGTCGCCGAGCAACTGGTAGGTCGGACAGGTCGCGGTGCAGAAGCCGCAATGCACGCATTTGCCGATGATCTCGCCGGCAACCTTGCCGGCGGGGGTATCGCGGATGAAGTCGGCCAGCCGGCTGTCCATGCGCCTTCGCCTTTCAGAATTCCGCGTAGAGGCGGCCGGGGTTGAGGATGCCACGCGGGTCGAAGCCCTTCTTCAGGCGACGGTGCAGGGCCAGCAGCGCCGGCGACAGCGGGGCAAAAGCGCCTTCGCGGCAACGCAGCGACTCGGGCGCACGGTAGAGAACCGCATGGCCGCCGGCGCGCGCCGCCGCGCCGCGCACGGCATCCTGCACCCCGGTATGCCAGCGCAGGGCACCACCCCATTCGATGGCCGACGGCGGGTCGAACCCGGCGAGCGCGGCTGTCGGCGGTAGCGCAACCCGCCAGAGAACCTCGCCGGCGAAAGCGGCATGGGTCTGCTCACGCACGGAAATCCAGTGTTTTTCGGCGTCGACCGCAATCTCGCCGCCGAGCCGGCCGCGTGCCGCCTCGACGGCCGCCCGCGCACCGGACAGGCGCAACCAGAGTCGGCCGGCGTGCCAGAACGACCCCGACACCGGGAGCGGCTGCCCGCCCCAGGCATTCAGCCGCGCCAGCGCGTCTTCGGCCGTCATCTCGAAAACCAGCGTCGTCTCGGCAACCGGCCTGGGCAAGACCTTGAGGGTTACTTCGGCGATCACGCCGAGCGTGCCCATGCTGCCGGCGATCAGGCGCGACACGTCGTAGCCGGCAACGTTCTTCATCACCTGGCCACCGAAGCTGAGGGCCTGGCCGGCGCCATCGACCAGCCGGACACCGAGAACGAAATCACGTACGGCGCCGGCCTGTTGCCGGCGCGGGCCGGAAAGGCCGGCGGCGACACAGCCGCCGGCGGTTGCAGCGCCGAAGCGCGGTGGTTCGAAAGCGAGCATCTGTCCCCGTTCCGCAAGAGTCGCCTCGATTTCGCTCAGCGGCGTGCCGCAGCGGGCGGTGACGAAAAGCTCGGTCGGCTCGTAGGCAACGATGCCGCGATGGCCGGCAACGTCGAGTACATCGCCGGCCAGCATGCCCCCGTAGAAATCCTTGCTGCCGCCACCCCGGATGCGCAGCGGGGTCTTCGCATCATGAGCGGAAGCGACAGCGGCGACAATCTCGTCCAGCGTCGTCACGACGGCCATCAGAAGCGCTCCAGTTCCGGGAACTTCAGGTCGCCCCGGTGCACATGCATGCGCCCGTACTCCGCGCAACGATGCAGGCTGGGCACCGCCTTGCCCGGGTTGAGCAGGCCGCGCTCGTCGAAGGCCGCCTTGACGCGGTGGAAGGCCTCGAGCTCGGATGTCGTGTACTGGACGCACATCTGGTTGATCTTCTCGACGCCGACCCCGTGCTCGCCGGTGATCGAGCCGCCGAGCGCAACCGACAGCTCGAGGATGCCGGCACCGAAGGCCTCGGCCCGCTCCCATTCGCCCGGCTTGGCCATGTCGTACATGATCAGCGGATGCAGGTTGCCGTCGCCGGCGTGAAAGACGTTGGCGCAGCGCAGGCCATACTTCCGCTCCATCGCGGCGATAGCGGAGAGCATCTCGGCCAGGCGCCGGCGCGGAATCGTCCCGTCCATGCAATAGTAATCCGGCGTGATGCGCCCGACCGCGGGGAAGGCCGCCTTGCGCCCTGCCCAGAAGCGCAGGCGCTCGGCCTCCGACTGCGACACGCGGATATCGCGGGCGCCACTGGCGGTGAGCACCTCGGTGACGCGGACGATCTCCTCAGCCACCTCTTCCGGAGTTCCGTCCGACTCGCAGAGCAGGATGGCCTCGGCCTCGAGGTCGTAGCCGGCCTTGACGAAAGGCTCGACGGCCGCCGTCGCCGGCTTGTCCATCATTTCCAGGCCGGCCGGGATGATGCCGGCGGCGATGATCGCGGCAACCGCGTCACCGGCCCGCGCGACATCGTCGAAGGAGGCCATGACCACCTGTGCCAGTTCCGGCTTCGGGACCAGCTTCACGGTCACCTCGGTCACCACGCCCAGCATGCCCTCGGAGCCGATCAGCAGCGCCAGGAGATCGTAGCCGGGCGCATCGGGGGCTCCGGAGCCGATTTCGAAGACCTCTCCCTCGATGCTGACGACACGGATGCGCAGGACGTTGTGCACGGTCAGCCCATACTTGAGGCAATGGACGCCGCCCGAGTTCTCGGCGACATTGCCGCCCAGCGTGCAGGCGATCTGCGACGAGGGATCGGGGGCGTAATAAAGCCCGAACGGGGCCGCTGCCTCAGAAACCGCGAGATTGCGCACGCCGGGCTGGACGACGGCCGTGCGGCTGGCGCGGTCGACATGCAGGATGCGGTTGAAACGGGCGAGCGAGAGCACGACCCCCTGCGCGTGCGGCATGGCGCCGCCCGAAAGCCCGGTACCGGCACCGCGGGCGACGACCGGGACGCGGAGCCGGTGGCAGGTGCGCAGGATGTCGACGACCTGGCCCTCGCTCTCGGGCAGGCAGACGGCCATCGGCAACTCGCGGTAGGCGGTGAGACCGTCACATTCGTAGGGACGAAGGTCTTCTTCGTCGACCAGCAGGCAGCGGGCGGGCAGGATTGCCGCGAGTGCGGCTGCCAGCGCGGCACGATCGGTCGCGAAACCGGGGTCGGGAGTCGTCATCGCATTCATTCTACGAGGATGGCACGAAAATCGTTCACATTCGTCAGCGTCGGACCGGTCACCACCAGGTCGCCGAGGCCGGCGAAGAATCCCCAGGCATCGTTGGCCGCCAGCAGGGCGGCGCCGTCGAGGCCGGCGGCGCGGGCACGCGCCAGGGTATCCGGGCGGAGCAGCGCGCCGGCATTGTCCTCGCTACCGTCGATGCCGTCGGTGTCGGCTGCCAGCGCATGAATGCCCGGCGCCCCCGCGAGCGCCAAAGCCAATCCAAGCAGGAACTCGGTATTGCGCCCGCCACGCCCCTCGCCGCGCACCGTCACCGTCGTTTCACCGCCCGAGAGCAGGACGCACGGCGGCCGTGCCGGAAAACCATGTTCGCCGCAGGCGCGCGCGATGCCGGCCAGCACCTTGCCCGCTTCGCGCGCCTCGCCTTCGATGGCATCGCCGAGGATCAGCGGCGTGATCCCCCGCTGCTGCGCCTCGGCCGCGGCGGCCAACAGCATCTGGTGCGGACTGGCGATCAGGCGGTACTCACTCGCCGCCAGACGCGGATCGCCCGGCTTCGGCGTCTCCAGTTCACCCACCACCAGGCGGCGGCGCAGGTCCGGCGTCACTGCCACGCCGTGGAAATCAAGGACAGCCAAGGCCTGCGATGCGGTCGTCGGGTCGGGAACCGTCGGACCGGAGGCGATGACCGCCGGATCGTCGCCAGGCACGTCCGAGATAGCCAGCGTGAGCACCGGCGCCGGCCAGGCGGCGGCCGCCAGCCGGCCGCCCTTGATGGCGGACAAGTGTTTGCGCACGCAATTGATCTCGCCGATGGCTGCGCCTGAGCGCAGTAGCACCCGGGTGATTTCCCGCTTTTCGGCCAGAGTGACGCCCTCTGCCGGCGCCGCGAGCAGGGCCGAACCACCGCCGGAAATCAGCGCGAGCACGCTATCGTCCGCGGCCAACCCGGAAACCATGGCCAGAATGCGCGCTGCGGCCGCCTCGCCCGCTGCATCGGGAACCGGGTGCGCTGCCTCGACGATCTCGATCCGCTGGCAGGGAACACCATGGCCGTAGCGGGTAACCACGAGGCCGGAAAGCGGGCCACGCCAGTGCGCCTCGACCGCCGCCGCCATGGCCGCCGACGCCTTCCCGGCACCAACGACGACCAGTCGCCGGCCGTCATCCGGCGGCAGATGTGGGGGAATGCAGATCGCCGGGTCAGCGGCCGCCAGTCCGGCGCCGAACAAGGCACGTAACAGACCGTCCGTCGGGTTTCCACTCAGCATAGCAACACCCCATTGACATGGATCAACCAAGACAAGCGCATGGCCACTTACCCTTCCGGCATTCTCTCATCAGGAGTGCATCGCCATGACTACCGCTCAACTGTTTACGTGGTCCGACAGCTTCAACGTTGGCATCCAGGAGGTCGACGAACAGCATCAGGTGCTCGTCTCCCTTCTCAACCAGCTGCACGAGGCCATCACCGAGCACCGCGGCAAGGCAGCCTCGCGCGAAATCCTCGACCGCCTCGCCGAGTATACGCGTACGCACTTCCTGCTCGAGGAAAGCCTGATGCGCCTGACGCACTATCCCGGCTTCGACCTCCACAAGCAACAGCACGAGGACCTGATGAAGCAGGTGCAGGATCTCCAGCACAAGCTCAACGACGAAGGGGTCACGATCACCTTCGAGTTGCTCCAGTTCCTCAAGGGCTGGCTGACGACCCACATCAACGAGAGCGACAAGCGCTTCGGTGCTCATTTCAAGACCGCCGGCCTCGAGAAATACACGACCTGGACCAAGGAAGTGGAAACCACCATGAAGAAGAAAAAATGGTGGTGGAAGTTCTGGTAATCAGGCAGCGCGCGGCAGCCACCCCAAACCGGCCCCGGTAGTCCCCCGGGGCCGGTACTCGCAGCCGACCCAGCCGGCATAGCCGGCGCGGTCGAGCAAGGCGAACAGCGGCGGAAAATCGATTTCGCCGGTCCCGGGCTCGTGCCGCCCGGGGAAATCGGCCACCTGGACGTGGCCGATGGATCCGATCGACGCAGCGACCGTTGCCGCCAGGTCACAGCCCATGACCCGCGCGTGATAAAGGTCCAGCTGCAGCTTGACGTTGTCGCGGTCGACGGCTTCCAGCAGGCGGATTCCGGTGGCGACATCATCCAGCCAGTAGCCGGGCATGTCGATGCGGCTGTTGATCGGCTCGATGGTCACCTCCGCCCCAATGGTCGCAAAACGGTCCGCCGCAAAGCGCAGGTTGGCGAGATAGGTTTCTTCCAACACAGCGCCGTCGGTACCCGCAGGACGCAAGCCGGCCATGCAATGGACGCGCCGGCAGTCGAGGATCACCGCATACTCGAGCGCCCGCTCGACGCTTTCGGCAAACTCCCGCCGGCGGTGCGGCAGACAGGCCAGCCCGCGCTCACCGGCTGCCCAGTCGCCGGGCGGCAGGTTGAAGAGGACCTGCTCGACCCCGGCATCCGACAACCACCCGGCGACGTCCTGCGCCGGCCAGTCGTAGGGAAAAAGGTACTCGACGCCGGCGAACCCCGCGGCAGCCGCACGTGCGAAGCGCTCGGGAAACGGCACCTCGGTAAACAGAAAAGTCAGGTTGGCGGCGAACTTCGGCATGGCGACAGCGGTCCTTGCTGAGGACGAAAGTATAATCCGCGCTCTTCCGGAGAAACCGCATGAACGAGCAAGACAGCGAACGCAAGGGCCACCGCCTCTCGAAAATCGTCACACGAACCGGCGACGGCGGCACCACCGGCCTCGGCGACGGCACCCGCACGACCAAGGACAGCCAGCGCATCGACGCGATGGGCGAAGTAGACGAGCTCAACTCGTGCATCGGCGTCCTGCTTTGCGAGGAACTTCCCCACGCCGTGCGTGCCGCCCTGCTCGACGTCCAGAACGACCTCTTCGACCTCGGCGGCGAGTTGTGCCTGCCCGGCATGTTGCTGGTCAAGGATCCCCAGGTCGAGCGGCTCGAGGACATCGCCGACCGGTTCAATGCCGACCTGCCGATGCTCAAGGAATTCATCCTGCCCGGCGGCACCCGTCCGGCTGCCCTCGCGCACCTCGCCCGTACCGTCTGCCGCCGTGCCGAGAGGGCTGTCGTGCGCCTCGCCGGTGCCGAGCCGGTCTCTGACGCCACCCGCCGCTACCTCAACCGGCTGTCCGACCTGCTCTTCATCGTCGGGCGCCTTCTCAACCGTGCCGGCGGGCGCGGCGACGTGCTTTGGCAAAAGGGCAAGAACGCCGCATGAGTGCCTGCGTCATCGGCCATATCAGCGTACGCGATCCCGCATTGTGGGACGAATACCGGGCGCAGGTGCCGGCCACCCTTGCCCCGTGGGGTGCCGAGATCCTCTTCCGCGGCCACCTGGACAAGGTCCTCGGCGGCAACCACGGCCAGCGCGACACCGTCGTGATCCGCTTTCCGGACAGCGCGGCCGTCGACGCCTGGTTCGCCTCCGCCCCGTACCAGGCACTGATCCCCTTGCGCCAGCGTGCGGCCGACGTCGTGCTCCTCTCCTTCCGCGACCAGGCGTAACCGGCAATTAGGCGCCGCCCCCTAACCGGCGTGGCGCGCGAACGGTTAAGCTCCGACGATCAACTTCCGGAGCCGAGCCATGAACCTGCCACAGCTGACCACCATCGCCATCGCCCTGGCTGACGGCATAGCCGACATCCGCCTGAACCGGCCGGACAAGTCGAACGCCATGAACGACGCGATGTGGCAGGAAATCCGCCAGGCTTTCGACTGGGCCGACGCCACCCCCGAGGTACGCGTCGCCATACTCTCGGGCGAAGGCCGCAACTTCTGTGCCGGCATCGACCTATCACTTCTGGCCGGAATCCAGCAGCGTATCGCCCACGCGGACGGCGCCCGCAGCCGCGAAGCCCTGCGGCGCCTGATCCTCGACCTTCAGGATTGCCTTAGCAGCCTCGAGCGCTGCCGCAAACCGGTCATCGCCGCCATCCACGGCGCCTGCGTCGGCGGTGCCGTCGACCTCGTCACCTGCTGCGACATGCGCTACGCCAGCGCCGACGCCGTCTTCTCGGTGCGCGAGATCGATGTCGGCATGGTCGCCGACGTCGGCACCCTGCAGCGCCTGCCCCGTCTGGTCGGCGAAGGCATCGCCCGCGAACTCGCCTTTACCGGGCGCAATGTCGATGCCGCGGAAGCAACGGCCATCGGCCTCGTCAATCGCGTTTTTGCCTCGTCAGAGGCGTTGACCGCAACTGTCCGCGAACTCGCCGCGACCATCGCCGCCAAGTCTCCGCTCGCAATCCGCGGCATCAAGGAAGTGATGAATTACAGCCGCGACCACACCATCGCCGACGGCCTCGCCCACGTCGCCGGCTGGAACGCCGCGATGCTGCTCTCTGGCGACCTGCAGGAGGCAATGGCAGCCCAGCGTGAGCGGCGGGTAACGAAGTTCGCCGACTAATTGAAAATAGACCACCCTGCTTGCTGCTGAATAGGCTAGCGGCCCTTGCTCAAGATCAAGAGTGTTGTTCAACAGCGGCATTAGACTGAAAAAGGATCTACGACCCCCTTACCCATTCAAGATATGCGCTTCATGGCACTGCGTATCGCGGATACCTTCGACGGGAGTCTCAAAATTCCTAATAGACCGTCTGGAGAATAATGCTCTCGAACAAACATCTAAAGACCATTGCGATGGCATGGGTCATTGCAATTTCTGCACTGGTTACCGGATGTGCATCGGTACCAATGGCATCGGTCGAACAGGATACTGCCGCCAAGACCTTTACCACACCATCGGCTGACAAATCGGGAATCTATGTCTTTCGCGACAGCCACTTTGGTGCCGCCCTGAAAAAGCTTGTTTCAATTGATGGGAAAGCTCTTGGACAAACCGCTCCAATGACCTATTTCTACACAGAGGTCACGCCAGGACAACACACGATAGCAACGGAATCCGAGTTCGGAGACAACATGCTGAACATCGTTGCTGAAGGCGGAAAAAATCACTTCATCCGAAACTACATCAAGATGGGTGTATTTATCGGCGGAGCAAATCTTGAGGTAGTAAGTGAAGAAGAAGGCAAGAAGGCAGTCAATCAATGCCGGCGGGCCGCGAACTTTTAGCAGGTGCCAAGCACCGCACTAACCGCAAAACAAGAAAGGCTCGGCCACCAAAAGGCCGAGCCTTTGACTATCTACCCCTACGTCCTACTCCGCGGCCTCGGCCACTCGCCGCGCCCGGACCGCGGCGGCCAGCCGGTCGAGCACGGCAACGCTGTCGTCCCAGCCGATGCAGGCGTCGGTGATACTCTGGCCGTAGGTAAGCGGCTTGTCCGGAGAGAGGTCCTGGCGGCCCTCGACGAGGTGCGACTCGACCATGACGCCGACGATCCGCTCCTCGCCAGCGGCCAGTTGCGCGGCGACGCTGTCGCAGACTTCCATCTGCAGCTTGAACTGCTTGCGGCTGTTGCCGTGCGAGAAATCGACCATGAGGCGGGCGGCGAGGCCGGCGCCGGCGATTTCGTTGCAGGCAGCTTCGACGCTGGGCGCGTCGTAGTTCGGCTCCTTGCCGCCGCGCAGGATGACGTGGCAATCCTCGTTGCCCATCGTCGACACGATCGCGGTGTGGCCGGACTTGGTCACCGACAGGAAGTGGTGCGGCGAATTGGCCGAGCGGATGGCGTCGACCGCAATGCGCATGTTGCCATCGGTGCCGTTCTTGAAGCCGACCGGGCAGGAGAGTCCGGAAGCCAGTTCGCGGTGCACCTGCGACTCGGTGGTGCGCGCGCCGATAGCGCCCCAGGCGATCAGGTCGGCTGTGTATTGCGGCGTGATGGTGTCGAGGAATTCGGTGGCGCAGGGCAGGTCCTGCTCGTTGATCTCGAGGAGGATGCGGCGGGCGAGGCGCAGCCCTTCGTTGATGCGGAAGGTGTTGTCCATGCGCGGATCGTTGATCAGGCCCTTCCAGCCGACCGTGGTGCGCGGCTTCTCGAAATAGACGCGCATGACCACCAGCAGGTCCTCCGCATGCTTCTCGGCCTCGCGCGTCAGCTTCCTGGCATATTCCATCGCCGCGTCGTAGTCGTGGATCGAGCAGGGACCGATGACGACCAGCAGGCGGTCGTCGGCGCCGTGCAGGATGCGGTGGATGGCTTGGCGGGCGTTGTAGGTCGTGGTGGCCGCCCGGGTGGAAACCGGGTACTCGCGAAAGACATGGGCCGGCGGGACTAGCTCCTTGATCTCGCGGATGCGGACGTCGTCGGTATTGGGTTTGCTTTGCGGCGTCATGGACTGCACCATTGGAATCTTGCTGAAAACCCGTCATTCTACCGGATGAGCATGTCCGAATTCGACCTCGTCCCGCCGCAGGAGATCCCGCCACGACCGATCAAGGGCCGCGGGGCGACGGGCAATGTCGGCCACCGCTATGCCACGGACACGCGTGTCGCGGTCGACGACGGCTGGACGCCGGAATTGCCGCCATTGCCGCAGACACGCCTGCTGGTCGACACGGCGAAATCCGTGATCACCCGCAACGAGTCGCCCGACCTCGGCTTCGATCGTTCACTGAACCCCTATCGCGGCTGCGAGCACGGCTGCATCTACTGCTACGCGCGGCCGACGCATTCCTGGCTCGGCCTCTCGCCGGGTTTGGATTTCGAGACGCAGATCTTCGCCAAGGCGGACGCCGCCCGCCTGCTGCGCGAGGAACTTGGCCGCCCGGACTACACCTGCGCGACGCTCGTGCTGGGCACCGCAACCGATGCCTACCAGCCGTTCGAGCGGCGCGAGCGCATCACCCGCGCCGTGCTCGAAGTATTGCTTGAGGTGCGCCACCCGGTATCGGTGGTGACCAAATCTTCGCTGGTCGTACGCGACATAGACCTGTGGGCCGAGTTGGCGCGGCACGGCCTCGCCCACGTCGGCATCTCGCTGACCACACTGGATGGCACCCTGGCGCGACAACTGGAGCCGCGGGCGAGCGCCCCGCACGCACGACTGGGCGCGATGCGGCAGATTGCCGATGCCGGAGTACCGGTTTCGGTTTTCGCGTCGCCGCTGATCCCCGGCATCAACGATGCCGAACTGGAGCACCTGCTCGCCGCAGCATGCGAACACGGGGCCGGCAGTGCCGGCTACACGCTGCTGCGGCTGCCGCACGAAGTAGCCGGGCTGTTCCGCGAATGGCTGGAATGGCACGCGCCCGACAAGGCGGGACGGGTCATGTCGGTACTCTATGACCTGCGCGGCGGACGCACCAACGATACGCGCTTCGGCTCGCGCATGAAGGGGCTCGGGCATTTCGCCGACCTCTTCCGCCAGCGCTTCGAACTCGCCTGCCGCCGTCTCGGCTTGGCCCCGGAGGCGCCGAAACTCGATAAATCGCAGTTTCGCGCGCCCGGAAAGCCTTCAGCGGCGGATGAGCGCCAGCTCGCCCTGTTCTGATGGGCTGAGCTTCTCGAACAGGGAGACGATGACTTCCATTTTCAGCAGGATCCGTTCGCTGCTCGTCGCCACGATAGCCCGCGCCTGCTTGTCGCCAGCGGATTTCTGCCGTAGCGCGTTGTCGAAGAAAATCCATTGCTGGCCAACCAGTTCGAGGCTGTCGCGAATCTCCGGGTAGCTCGCCGTCGAAACGACGAGATCCTGATGGACCGACGAGAATTCCCGACGCGCCTTGTCCAGTTCGGCCGAGCTTCGCGTATCGGCGACACTCCAGGCAAGCGCCTGTTAATGGCCGCTCATCCGCTGGGACAGCATGCGCGGGCGACCCCCGCCTTGCTGATGGCCGAATTGAGATCGGCGACCGGGGCCAGCACTTCCCCGCGGTCGAATCAACCGACTGTCAGGGCAATTGCGCGAGGTAGTTGCCGACCGCCTTCATGTCGTCGGGTGGCAGCTTGGCCTTGGCCTCGCGCGCGGCGGGGTCGCCGCCCTTTTGTTGCGCGGCCTGCCCGAGCGCATAGGCGACGTAATCGATGCGCTGGCCGGCCAGGCGCATCATCTTGTCGCTGCCGTGCGCCTTGTCACCGTGGCAGGACTTGCAATTCTTCTCGTAGACGACCTTGCCACGCAGCATCATGCCCTTGTCGACCGGAAAGGTCCGGGGCGGCAGGCTGGCGTAGAAGAGCACGGTCTGGATCTGCTCCTCGTCCTTCATCGCCTTGACGACGCCTTGCTTGAAGGGGTCCTTGCCGCCGACCAGGTACTTGCGTGTCTGGTCGAGCAGAAAAGCCGCGTCCTGGCCATTGAGGTTTGGCACCTGCGCCGTGCGCCCGATGCCATCTTCGCCATGACAGTTGTGGCAGAAGAACGAGACGCTGCGCCCGGCTTCGACCGCGGCCTTGAGCGCGGCCGGGTTGCCCTGGATCGACTTGAGGCGATCCTGCAGCGCCTTGCTGCGCTCCGCCGACGGAGCCTGGGCGAATGCCGCGCCGCAAGACAGCGCGACCAGAAGAACAGAGAGCAACAGGCGCATGACATCTCCCGAAATGTTTAATTCGGATTATGCCGAGATGATTGCCGCTAGTCCATCGCCGGCCATGGCATCCATGGCCGCCGATGCACGGGATTGCCAGGCTCAGGGCAACTGGGTCAGGTAGCTTGCCAAGGCGAGGATGTCGTCGTTCTTCAACGGCGCGGTGACAGTGGACATCGGCTGGCTCTTGCGCACACCCTTCTGATCGCGGAAGTTGGTCAGTGTCGTCTGCAGATAGGTCGCACGCTGGCCGGCCAGGCGGGGATAGGCGTCGGTTCCGCGGGCCTGCTCGCCGTGACAGCCCTGACACTGGCGGACGAAGAGATCGCGCCCTCTGGCGGCAAGGGCGGCATCGGCCTGGGATGCCGGCGATGCCGGGCGGCTGGCGTAGAAGGCGGCGAGTTGCTCTCGCTCTTCCTCCTTGAGGACCTTGATCAGGCCCTGCATGAACGGATCCTTGCGCTCTCCACTGCCAAACTTGCGAATCTGGTCGAGCAGGTAGGCAGGGTTCTGGCCGGCGAGGTTAGGGACCCCGGGCTGGCTGCTGACCCCTTCTTCGCCGTGGCAGTTGGCGCAGAAGGCGGCGTTCTTGCGGCCTGCTTCGGCCATGGCACGCTGGCCTGCCGGATCAGCTGCGCTGGTCTTGATACGCTCGGTTGCCCAGACCGTTCCCGTCGCGAGCAGGCCGGCAACCAGAGCGCCTACCGCAACCATCGAAGCACGCATGATCAACTATCCCGAATGAATACTCGATCATCATATCGTGCCACCAACCGTAAGTCCATCGATGCGCAAGGTCGGCTGGCCGACGCCTACCGGCACGCTCTGGCCATCCTTGCCGCAGGTGCCGACGCCGGGGTCGAGGCGGAGGTCATTCCCGATCATCGAGACGCGGGTCAGCGCATCGGGGCCGTTGCCGATCAGCGTCGCCCCCTTGATCGGCCGCGTCACCTTGCCGTCCTCGATAAGGTAGGCCTCGCTCATCGAAAAGACGAACTTGCCGCTGGTGATATCGACCTGGCCGCCACCGAAATTGGCGGCATAGATGCCCTTCTTCACCGAAGCGATGATCTCCATGGGGTCCTGCGCGCCGGCCAGCATCATGGTGTTGGTCATGCGTGGCAGCGGCAGGTGCGCGAACGACTCACGGCGGCCGTTGCCGGTAACCGGGACCCCCATCAGGCGGGCATTCAGGCTGTCCTGCATGTAGCCCTTGAGGATGCCGTCCTCGATCAGCACGTTGCGCTGCGTCGGGTTGCCCTCGTCGTCGATGTTGAGCGACCCGCGCCGGTCGGGAATGGTGCCGTCGTCGATCACCGTCACACCCCTGGCCGCCACGCGCTGGCCGAGGCGACCGCTGAAGGCGGAACTGCCCTTGCGGTTGAAATCGCCCTCGAGGCCGTGACCGACCGCCTCGTGCAGCAGGATGCCGGGCCAGCCGGCGCCAAGCACGACGGTCATCTGGCCGGCCGGGGCTGGCGCGGCATGCAGGTTGGTGACGGCCTGATGCACCGCTTCCTGGGCGTAGCGCCGGAGCACGGCATCGTCGAAAAATCCGAAATCGCTGCGTCCGCCGCCGCCGGCCGAGCCCTGCTCGCGCTTGCCGCCTTCCTCGACGATGACCGAGATGGAGCAGCGCACGAGCGGGCGGATATCGGCCGCCAGGCGCCCGTCGGAACCGGCGACGAGGATCACCTCGTATTCGCCGGCGAGCGATGCCATGACCTGGGCCACACGCGGGTCGGCGGCGCGGGCAAAGCCTTCGAGGCGCTCGAGCAGGCGAACCTTGGCGTCGGCCGGGAGCGAGGCGATCGGGTCGTGCGGCAGGTAGAGCGAGCCGGCTGCGGTCGACGGCGAAAGCACAGGCATTTTCCCGGCCTGGCCGGCAGCAGCGATGGCACGCACGGCGCCGGCCGCGTCGCCCAGAGCGCGCGCACTGATGTCATCGGAATAGGCAAAAGCGGTCTTCTCGCCCGAGATCGCCCGGACGCCGACCCCCTGGTCGATGTTGAAGCTGCCCGACTTGACGATGCCCTCGTCGAGGCTCCAGGCTTCCGAGCGCGAATACTGGAAGTAGAGGTCGGCGTAATCGACACGGTGCGACAGGATCTGGCTGAAAGTGCGCGAGAGGTCGGCCTCGCTCAGGGCGAAGGGTTGCAGTAGCAGGGATTCGGCTTGTGCCAGGGCGCTGTCGGGATTCATCGGGTCTCCATCAGAGTTTGCGGTGCGCGAGCGCCGGCAGGCGGGCGCGAACGTCGGCGATACGGGCGTGGTCGAGTTCGGCGACGACAACCCCGGGGCCTTTTGCCTTGCGGTCCAGGATTTCTCCCCAAGGGTCGATGATCATGCTGTTGCCGTGGGTCAGGCGCCCGTTTTCGTGCTGCCCGCCTTGTCCGACCGCAAGAACGTAACACTGGTTCTCGATGGCGCGCGCACGCAGCAGGATTTCCCAGTGGGCGCGCCCGGTCGTTTCGGTGAAGGCGGCCGGGACAATGATCAGGTCGACCGGGACGAGGGCGCGGTAGAGCTCGGGAAAACGCAGGTCGTAGCAGATCGACAAGGCGACACGGGCGAACGGCGTATCGACGGTGATCAACTGATTGCCAGCTTCGATGAAGGCGGACTCGTCGTAGGATTCGTCGCCCTGGGTGAAGCCGAAGAGGTGCACCTTGTCGTAGCGCTCGACACACTTGCCGAACGGATCGAAGACTAGTGTGCTGTTGCGCATCTTGTCGGGGACTGTCGCGGTCAACGGCAGGGAACCGGCAAAAATCCAGATCCCGTGCTCGCGCGCGGTCGCCGCCAGCCACGACTGCACCGGCCCGCGGCCAGGCTCCTCGCGTGCCCGCACCCGGTCGGCGTCGGCCGCACCGATGATCGGAAAATACTCGGGGAGGACCACCAGTTCGGCACCCTGCCCGACCGCGTCGGCAATCAGGCGAGCAGCAGCCGCGAGGTTATCCTCGACACGCGGCCCCGAAACCATCTGGATCGCCGCGATGCGGCAGTTGCGCTTGTTCATTTTTTCTCCTGCACGGCCGGATCGACGATCACAGCTTCCTTGTTGACCACGGGATCGTTCCAGGTCCCGGTGACATGGTAGCGATAGCTGAACAGGCGGTTCAACGGATTCTGCCCGACGGCGCTGGCCAGCAGGGTCGCTGCACCGGCGACCGGATTGATCGCCGCGACGCCGATCGCCGCAACGGTACCGAGCTCCGGGCGCACCACGACTCTGAGGTCCTGGGTTTCCGCACTCAGGTCCGTGCTGCCGGCGATCTCGATCTGTGCCGCCGGGCCGCGGATGGCAAGCGGTTCGGCAGTGCGCATGACTCCCTTGGCGACAACCATCTTGCCCTCGATGGCATCGAATGCCAGGCCCTCGCTGAAGATATCGCGGAAATCGAGGGTAAGCCGGCGCGGCAGCGACTGCAGCGATATCAGGCCGAGCAGCTTGCCGACCCCGGGCTGCAGCTTGTTGAACTGCCCCTTGCGCGCCAGCACCGCAAGGCTGCCGCTCAGGGAAGGATAATCGATCCCGGTCGGCGGGCCGTTCCAGACCAGGTCGCCGGTCAGCGTTGCCGAGCCGCTGCGAACCGCATCGACATAGCCGAGACGGTCGAGCAGGCGGCCGACATCATCGGCGGCGAGCTCGAAATCGAGCCGTGTCTGGTGGCTGCCGGTATTCCGCCAGACCCCCTTGCCCTTCAACTCGCCATCGGGATTGCGGATGGTCAGAGCATCGAGGTTCCATGCGCCCTGCGTGTTGCGGGCGGTGACCTGCAGGTTGCCCAGCGCCTTCTCGCCGATGCGCAGGTCGTCGACCGCCAGCTCCATGGCCGGCAGCGCATTGAGCACCGTCGTATCGGCCTTGCCCGCATCGGCCGATGGCAGCAGATAGAGGCGCTTCAGGCGGCCGCGGAGCAATCCGTCGCCGGCCTCCCGCCAGTAGAGGTCACCGGCCGCCTCGCTCATGTCGAGGGCAACCTGCCAGCCCTGGTCGCGTGGCCGCACCGCCACGTCGACAGTGTGGAAATCGCGACCGAAGAGCCGCAGGCGATCGGCGCGCACGGTGACCGCATCGAGATCGCTGCCGGCCGTGGCACCGCCGCCATTGCCCGTCCGCGCCAGATAGCGGCGCCAGGCGTCCCCGTCCAGCTGGGCGCTGCCGATGCGGATCGCCAGGCCGCGTTCGGGCAGGTTGGTATTTGCACTGCCGACCGCGAAGACGCCCCGCTCGAGGGCGCCGTTGCGGCGGACCAGCAGGCCGCGGCCGATGTCGCCGAGCTGGATGCGGTACTGCTCGCGCGTCGCGTCCGGCTGGCTGCGCTCGATGCGCAGCGGCAGCGGCGCGGCGGCGTTCTTGTTGAGGGGATCGGGCAGTGGCGAGACCACGCCGACGAGGTCGGACTCGACGACCACATCGGCATTCCGCTTGCGTATGCCAACCTCGGCCTTCCAGTTCGCCCCGCCGCTCAACTGGTCGAGCAAGGGCCAGCCGAAATGGCGTGCGACCTCGGCGATCTGGGCACTACCCGCCGCGCTGACCGCGACCCGGTCGGGCGCCGTACGCACCTGCACCTTGAGCGGCCCGCCGAAGGCACGCCCGGCCAGGTCGCGCGCCGCGACGCCGTTCTCTGTCACCTGCAGACGGCCGCTCACGTCGGTGATGGCCGGCAATCCGTCGACCACGTCGATGCGATTGCCCTGCATCGCGAAATCACCGCGCACCCGCGTCGCGGAGACGCGCCGCAGGGGCATGTCGAGGGCTAGCGACAGGCGGCCGTTGCCCGCTGCCTTCATGTCCCGGGTGAAGTGATCGATCGTTTCGCCGACCGGGCTGACATCCACGAACCGGAGGAAATCGGCGGTTGCACCCGCTGCTTCGCCACGGATCAGCAACATCTCCTCCGCCGCCGCGAAATCCGGTATTTCGGCGACGACCTTGCCCAGGCGAACGCCGAAAATGCTGCCCTTATCGGCCGCCACCCGCATCCCCGCGCCGAAGTGGAGGTCGGCATCGATGTCGTCGATCAGCGGCCAGCCTTCCGCGTAATCGAGGCGGACCCCGGTAGCTCGCGCGGTCACCGAGAACGTGCCCGTCCCCGGCTCGGCGAAGGGGAACTCCCGGAGATCCCCCTTCAGCACCAGACGGGCATCGCTCGCCTTGCCGGCGACGATGGCCCGCCGAAGCCACGCCGGCACATCGGCGCTGATCACCCGCGGCATGTAGCGCCACACCGCCGTACCGTCGGCGCGGTCGAGCGTGGCGGCAAGATCGATCGATCCCGGACCGCCGCCCGAAAACCGATAGCTGCCGCTCGCCGTGCCCGCCGCGTGCGGCCCTGCGAACTGCAGGCGCTCGAGGCGGACGTCGATCGCCCCGTCACCCGCTTTCCAGCCAACCTTCGCCGCCAGACGCTCGAGGTCGATATCCGGCTCGGCGAAGACGGCGGGGAGCGAGAGCCGGGCCGCCCCGGTCGCCAGGTTGAGGACGCCGCCGCGTTCGTTCGCGTCGACGTTGCCGGTCATGCCGCGGGCGCCCGGAAAATAACCTCCGGGAGCAATACCCAGGCCGGCGAAGGCGGCCTTCAACGACCATGCCTCGAGTTCGCCGGCGACCGTACGCCAGGTCAGGCGCGGCTCGCTGACCTGCCCCTGCGGCCGGTGGCGCTCGAGCAGCTCGCGGCTGCGCGCATCGAGCGGCAAATGCGCGGCGAGGTCGGCGATGACCCCAAGGTCGAGGAAGCTGGCCGAAGCGCTGCCACCCACGCGACCATCTGCGCCATTCTCCTTCCATTCGGCGGAAAAATCGGTCGGTGCGACACGGATGCCGCCATGCGTCTGCAACTCGATACTGCGTCCGGCCACGGCCCAGTCATCGCCCTTGCGGCGCCCCTCGAGACGCCCGCGCAGGCTGGCCAGATCCAGCGCCGGCAGGGCACGCCCGAGGCGCAGGCTGACCTCCTCCAGCGCCAGGTCGGCGACGAGCCCCCCCTTTCCATCGGCAAGGTCGCCCCACAGGCGCAGGGCACCCCGGCCGCGCGGCAGGTCGAGGGGATAGTCCAGCCACGTCCGCCAGCCGGCGAGGTCGGCATAGTCGAGCTGTACGAAGATCCGGCCTGAAACCTCGTCCAGCGCCTCGCCGATGTCGCCGGTGACCTCGCCACGCACATCGATGCGGGCCGCGAGGTCGGCCGGCGGCGCCGCCGAGAAACCGAAGCGATGCTGGCTGCCATGGTTGTCGAGTCCGAACTGCAGGTCCTCGAGGACCAGCGGCGGAGCGCCGCGCAGGCGGTCTTCCCAGACGATCATCGCATCGCGGATGCGGATGCGACGCTGGGCGAGCACCCAGTCGGCCAGCGCCGGATCGCTCTCACCCTCGGCATCCATGCCGGCCACCGTGATCCGCCCGTTCGCCTCCCGGCGGACGTGCAGCACCGGCCGCTCGACGGCGAGCAATGCCAGCATGGGCCGGCGATGCCACAACGAACGCCACGAAATGACGATTTCAACGCGGCTGAGGCTGAAGGCCGCAACGCCTTGGCGATCGAGCACGGCGACATCGTCGAGGACGAGGTCGGGATTCATCCCTTCCCAGCGGGCGGCAACACGGCCGATGCGGACCGGCTGGCCGACCGCCCGGCTGACGGCAGCCTCGATCTGCGGCTGCCAGTCGGCGACGCGCGGCAGGACGACATGGCGGAGCGCGAGGACGACGGCCGCGGCAGCCAGCCACACCGCAATTGCCGTCCACACCAGGAGGCGCACGGTGCGATAGAGCGGTAAGGAGCCGGCCCCGGCGAAGAAGCCCCCGCGGCGCCCGGCGTCCGCTGCCGGCGGCATCGCCGGTTCACTCACGGCTGCACGCGCTTTGCCAGAGGGATGGGTAGGTCACTACAATCGGCTTCTCGTCAAAACGCCATTCTACCTGCTCGGCCCGCCAGCCGACCCGCCGCCATGGAAACCCTGTCCGAACCGCGCTGGCAAGAAGCGCTCGCGCTCAGCCGCTACCTGTCCAACCTGCTCGCCGCGCAACCGGCGCTTGTTCCGGTTCTTGCCGCCACCTGGCACGAACCGCTGGCCGCCGCGGCACTGCACGAGGCCCTCGACCCGCCGCCAGCCGACGATGAAACGCTCAAGCGCAGCCTGCGCCGGGTGCGCCAGCGGGCGATGGCGCACATCGCGCTGCGCGATTTGTGCGGCCTCGCCTCGCTGGCGGAAGTGGTCGAAAGCATGACCCTGCTCGCCGACCTGACCACCAATTTCGCCCTCGACCATCATCACCGGCAGCTCGCTGCCCAGTTCGGCGAACCGCTCGACCGCGAGGGCCGTCCGACGCGGCTGATGATCGTCGGCATGGGCAAGCTCGGCGGGCGCGAACTGAATGTTTCATCGGACGTCGATTACATCTTCATCTACCCCGAGGAAGGCGACACCGCCGGCCCGAAATCGATCGAGAATTTCGACTTTTTCACCCGCCTCGGCAAGCGCGTGATCCAGGCGCTGGGCGACATCACCGCCGACGGCCAGGTCTTCCGGGTCGACATGCGCCTGCGCCCGAATGGCGACTCCGGGCCGCTGGTCTGCTCGCTCGATGCGCTCGAGAACTACTTCATCACCCAGGGACGCGAGTGGGAGCGCTACGCCTGGATCAAGGCGCGCGTCATGAACTCCGGCGCCAACGCCGACGGCCCCGCCATGGCAGGCTGGATCGACGCACTGCAAAAAGTCTCCCGCCCCTTCGTCTTCCGCAAGTACCTCGACTTCGGCGCCATCAATGCGATGCGCGACCTGCACGCGCAGATCCGTCGCGAAGTCGCGCGCAAGGACATGGTCGACCACATCAAGCTCGGCCCGGGAGGCATCCGGGAAATCGAGTTCATCGCCCAGGTCTTCCAGCTGATCCGCGGCGGCCGCGACACCGCCCTGCAGGTGCGCCCGACGCTCGTAGTCCTGAAACTGCTGGCCGGGCGCCGGTTGATTCCGGAAGCGACCGAGAGCGAACTCGCCGAAGCTTATACATTCCTGCGTCGCCTCGAGCACCGCCTGCAATACGTCGAGGACAAGCAGACCCACATGCTGCCCGCCGATGACGGCGACCGCAGCCGCATTGCGACCAGCCTCGGCTTCGCCGGCTGGGATGCACTGCTGGCGCAACTCGACGACCACCGCGAGCGGGTCAGCCGGCATTTCGAGGCGGTTTTCTCCGACCCCGAAGCCGGGGAGCATCCCCTGACCGGCCTCTGGATGGGACAAGTCGACGAGGACGACGGGATCGAGGCCTTGGGCAACCTGGGTTTCCGCCGCCCGCACGAGGCCCTCGCCCAGCTCGCCGCCATGCGTGCCTCGAGCCGATACCAGCAGTTGCCCGCCCCCAACCGCGCCCGCCTCGATGCCATCGGTCCGCGCTTCATCGAGGTCTCCGGTAGCACCGCCGACCCCGACATGACTTTCGCGCGCGGCCTCAATTTCGTCGACGGCGTTGCCCGCCGCGGTTCCTACCTCGCGCTACTCCAGCAATACCCGCTCGCCCTGAAGCGCGTTGCCGACATGGTTTGCGCCTCCAGCTGGGCCGCGGAGTACCTCGCCCGCCACCCGCTGCTGCTCGACGAGTTGCTCGACCCCCGACTCTACGAAATCGCCACCGACTGGCCCGGCTTCCGCCAGTCGCTCCGCCACAACCTGGCGACCCATGCCGACGACACCGAGCGGGAAATGGACATCCTGCGCGAAATGCACCACGCCCAGGTGTTCCGTCTGCTGGCACAGGACCTTGCCGGCCTGCAGACGATCGAGAGCCTTTCCGACCACCTCACCGAGCTGGCCGACACGATCGTCCAGGAAACCTTGCCGCTGGTGTGGAGCAAGATCCGGAACCGCCATTGCGACGTTCCGAAATTCGCCGTCATCGGCTACGGCAAGCTCGGCGGCAAGGAGCTCGGCTATGCCTCCGACCTCGACCTCGTCTATCTTTACGACGATGAAGATCCGGATGCACCCGAGAATTACACGCGCCTCGCCCAGCGCCTCAACACATGGCTGTCGAGCCAGACGCCGGCCGGCATATTGTTCGAGACCGATCTGCGCCTGCGCCCGAACGGCGATGCCGGTCTCCTCGCAGTCACTGTCGCCTCATTCCGCGACTATCAGCTCAACCACGCCTGGACCTGGGAACACCAGGCGCTGACGCGCGCGCGCTGGTGTGCCGGCGACGCCGAGGTCGGACGCCGCTTTGAGGAGATTCGCATCGAGATCCTGCGTCAGCCGCGCGACCTCGCCAAGTTACGCACGGAAGTCATGGAGATGCGCCATAAGATGTACGACGCCCATGCCTCGCGAAGCGACACCGAGTTCGGATTGAAGCACGACCGTGGCGGCATCATCGATGTCGAGTTCATCGTGCAATACCTGGTACTCGGCCATGCGTGCCGCCATCCCGAACTGACCGGCAACCTCGGCAACATCGCGCTCCTGCGTATCGCCGGGGAACTCGGCCTGATCGATCCGAGGCAGGCCAGGGCGGCGGGCGATGCCTATCGTGAATACCGGCGCCTGCAACACGCGCGACGCCTTTCGGCGACGCCGAAGGCGCCGGTTCCGCGGGACCAGGTAGAACAGCACATCGCCGCGGTCGACGCGCTACGCGTAGCGGTTTTCAGCGGCGACTGACACCAACTCGCACCGCGAACAAACCGGCCTGCAACCTACCAGGCCGCTTGGGCAGAATGCTCGTCGTGCGGCGCGAGGACGCCGTGAATCTCGATGTGGTCGTCGATGTGGACTTCTTCGACCTCGGGATGGCGGCGATCCGGCCGGATGCGACGCTCTTCGATACCGACTGGCGGCCCCTGGTCATCGTGGCGCCGATCGATCCGCGAGCGGCTTTCCGGAAATTTCTTGCTGGCCATGACTGTCTCTCTCCCGACATTTATGTATTTCTAATGTGAGAATACGCCTAAGGTCATAGCCGCGCCAGCCCCCGCCGACATACGGTAGCGAATGTCCGACGACTGTTGCGCGCAAGCCACAGCGGCCGCAGCCGCTCCGGCTATTTCTTCAGCGAGTCGCGGATCTCGCGCAAGAGCAGCACATCCTCGGGCGTCGGCGGCGCTTCCGGCTCGGGCGCCGGCGCAACTGGGGTGCGCAGGCGATTAAGCTGCTTGACCATCATGAAGATGATGAAGGCGAGGATGACGAAGTTGACCAGGATGGTCAGGAAGTTGCCATAGGCGAAGACCGCGATGCCGGCCTTCTTCAGGTCGGCGAACGTGGTCAGGTTGTTCGGGTTGTTGCCAAGGACGACTAAGAGGTTCGAGAAATCGAGGTTGCCGACCACCTTGCCGACCACCGGCATGATCAGGTCGCCGACGATCGATTCGACGATCTTGCCAAAGGCGCCGCCAATGATGACGCCGACCGCGAGGTCCATCGCGTTGCCCTTGACGGCGAACTCCCGAAATTCCTGGATCATGCTCATGCCTGTGTCTCCGTGTGTGCTGTTGGGGGTTATGCGGAATCGATTATTCGTGCCGCATGGCGCCCCCGTCAAGCCGGGAACGCGCGGGCCAGCCGCTCGACGCCGGCTTCGAGCGTCGTCGCCACCTTGGCGAAGCAGAAGCGCACGACACGGTCGTCGCGCCCATCGGCGTAGAACACCGAGACCGGGATGACCGCGACGCCGACCGCACGCGTCAGCCATTCGGCGAAATCCCGATCCGGCCGGTCGGACAGGTGGCCGTAGCGCGCGAGCTGGAAGTAGGTGCCGCGACAGGGCAGCAGTTCGAATCCCGTCTGCCCCATCAGGCGGCGGAAGAAATCGCGCTTTTCCTGGTAGAAGGCGGCCAGTCCGAGATGGCGCGAGGCATCCTGCATGTACTCGGCCAGCGCCAGCTGCGATGGTGTGTGCACGGTGAACACGTTGAACTGGTGCACCTTGCGGAACTCGGCGATCAGCGCCGCCGGGCCGACGACGTAGCCGATCTTCCAGCCGGTGATGTGGTAGGTCTTGCCGAAGCTCGAAACGACGATGCTGCGCGCCGCCAGTTCCTGGTGGCCGCACAGGCTGGCATGGCGCTCGCCGTCGAAGAGGATGTGCTCGTAGACCTCGTCGGAGAGGACGACGATGTCGGTGCCGCGGACGATTTCGGCCAGTTTCTCGAGGTCGACCGCAGTCAGCAGGCTGCCGCTCGGATTGTGCGGCGAATTGACGATGATCATCCGCGTCTTTGGCGTCACCAGCCGGCGCACCTGTTCCCAGTCCGGCGCGTAGTCCGGGAATTGCAGCTGCGCATAGACCGCCGTGCCGCCGACCGTCTCGATGGCCGGCACGTAGGAGTCGTAGACCGGCTCGAAGAGGATCACCTCGTCGCCGGGCCGCACGAAGGCCGCGATGGCGGTAAAGATCGCCTGCGTCGCCCCGGCCGTCACCGTCACCTCGCTCTCGACATCGAAGCGCGTGCCATAGAGCGCCGCCACCTTGTCGACGATGGCCGCGCGCAGCTCCGGCATCCCGGCCATCGGCGGATACTGGTTACGCCCCGCCAGCATGTGCCGGTGCATCGCGTCGAATAGCGAGCGGTCGGCCTGGAAATCAGGAAAGCCCTGCGACAGGTTCACCGCCCCGCACTCGGCGGCCAGACGCGACATGACCGTGAAAATGGTCGTACCCATGTGCGGAAAACGGGAGTCGATGCGGATCGGGGTTTGCATGGGACTGTTGCGGTCGACGGTCAAGAATGGCCAAAAATCATCGCCGATACGCCAAGGGCACGCAACCGCTGGATAAAAATCAGCGTATTATTACAAGCGTTATAACACGTTCGGGGTTCGCCATGTTCGCACTCAAACTGACCCAGATCGGCAATTCGGTCGGCGTCGTACTGCCGAAGGAGCTGCTGGCCAAGCTGCATGTTGAGAAGGGTGACACGGTGTATGCAACCGAGTCGCCGGATGGCGTCCGCCTGACGCCGTTCGACCCGGCCTTCGAAAAGCAGATGGAAGCCGCCCGCAAGATCATGAAGGCGCGCCGCAACGTGCTGCATGAGCTGGCCAAATGAGCGAATGGGTGTGGATTGAAGAGTCCGTGGTCTGGGCTGTTCACGAAGCCCAGCTTGCCGAGCATGGCGGCTCGGCCGGAGTGCGCGACGCTGGTCTGCTGGCCTCGGCCCTGGCCCGCCCGCTCAATCTGGCAGCCTACGGCGATCCCGGTGTCGCGGCCCTTGCCGCGGCCTACGGATACGGCATCGCCCGCAATCATCCGTTCATCGACGGGAACAAGCGAACCGCCTTCGTCTGCACCGAACTGTTTCTGCTGCTCAATGGCACCAGCCTGACCGCAGACGATGCGCACTGCGTCGCCACCATGCTCGCTCTTGCCGCCGGCGAACTCGGCGAGCCCGAATTCGCCGACTGGCTGCGCACGCACGCTCGGCCTGACTGAACCATGAACATCGACGGCATCCCCACCCGCACCCTGCGCGCCCGCCCCGACCAGCGCGCCTTCGACATCATCGACCAGACACGGTTGCCGCACGCGCTGCACTGGGTGCGCGTCGCCACGCTGGAAGAAGCGGCGCACGCCATCCGTTCCATGCAGGTGCGCGGCGCGCCGCTGATCGGCGCCACCGCCGCCTACGGCCTCGCTCTGGCGCTCGATTTCGAGGCCTCCGACCGGCGCCTCGCCGAAGCTGCCGCGCTGTTGCGGTCGACGCGTCCGACGGCGGTCAATCTGCACTGGGCGCTGGCGCGCATGGAGGCGGTACTCGCCCCGCTGCCGCCGGCAGCCCGCGCCGCCGCAGCATGGGCCGAGGCCGCCGCCATCGCCGACGAGGATGTCGCCCAGAATGCTGCCATCGGCGCCCACGGCCTCGCCCTGTGGCGCGAGCAGCTGGTGCCGCGCGGCGATACCCTGCACATCATGACCCACTGCAATGCCGGCTGGCTGGCCACGGTCGACGGCGGCACCGCGCTGGCTCCGGTCTATGCCGCGCACGATGCCGGCCTCCCGGTGCATGTCTGGGCCTCGGAAACCCGCCCGCGCAACCAGGGCCTGCTCACCGCCTGGGAACTCGATCAGCATGGCGTGCCCTGCACCCTCGTCGCCGACAATGCGGCCGGCCTCCTGATGCGCAACGGCCAGGTCGACGCGGTCATCGTCGGCGCCGACCGCATCGCCGCCAACGGCGACGTCGCCAACAAGATCGGTACCTACCTGAAGGCGCTCGCCGCCGCCGACAACGGCATTCCGTTCTATGTCGCGGCGCCGCGTTCGACCATCGATTTCGCCTGCGCCGACGGCGCGCACATCCCCATCGAGTCGCGCGACGGCGACGAGGTTCGCCTTGTGCACGGGCTCGATTCGCGCGGCGTGCCCTCGGCGCTGCGCCAGTTGCCGGCCGGTGGCGACGTCGCCAACCCGGCCTTCGACGTGACCCCAGGCTGGCTGGTCAAGGGCATCATCACTGAGCGTGGAAGCTGTCCGGCCAGCCGCGAGGGGCTCCTGTCGCTCTACCCGGAGGAAGCCCGTGCCTGACCTGCGCGCCGACCTGATCGCCACGGCCCGTGAATTGCAGCCGGCCGGGCTCAACAAGGGCACTTCCGGCAATGTCAGCGTGCGCGACGGCGACGGCTTCCTGATCACCCCGACCGGCCTCGCCTACGACACGCTCGCCCCGGACGACATCCCGCGCATGGCGCTCGACGGCAGTTGGGCGGGAGCGCGCAAACCGTCCTCGGAATGGCGCTTCCACCGCGACCTCTATGCCGCGCGTCCCGAAATCGGCGCCGTCGTCCATGCGCACTCGCCGTTCGCGGTCAGCCTCGCCTGCCTGCGCCGCGACATCCCGCCCTTCCACTACATGATCGCCCGCTTCGGCGGCGACACGATCCGCTGTGCCGACTATGCGATTTTCGGCTCGCAGGAACTGTCGACCGCAGCCATGCGCGCCATGGAAGGGCGCCGCGGCTGCCTGCTCGCCAACCACGGCCTGCTCGTCGCCGGCCGCGATCTCGCCGAGGCCTTCGCGCTCGCCGTCGAGCTCGAGGAACTCTGCGAGCAATACTGGCGCGCCTGCCAGCTCGGCATGCCGGTGCTGCTGACGGCAGGCGAAATGAGCGCCGTGCTCGAACAGTTCAAGGGCTACGGCCAGCAGTGAGCAGGCGCCACGCCGATCTCTCGCGCTGGGCGCACGACCACCGCTTCGGCGCCGGCAATGCCGCGGCCGAGCGCGGCACCCGGCTCGTCCTCTGGATCACGCTGGCGACGATGGTCCTCGAGATTGTCGCCGGCTGGTGGTTCAACTCGATGGCGGTACTGGCCGACGGCTGGCACATGAGCTCGCACGCGCTGGCCATCGGGCTCTCCGCCTTCGCCTACCGCGCCGCACGGCACTATGCCGGCGACCCGCGCTTCGCCTTCGGCACCTGGAAGATCGAAGTGCTCGCCGGCTACACCAGCGCGCTCTTCCTGCTCGGCGTCGCCGCGGCGATGGCCTTCGCCTCGGTCGACCGCCTGCTCGATCCGCGGCCGATCCGCTACGGCGAAGCGCTGGCCGTCGCCGTCCTCGGCCTCGCGGTCAACGTCGCCTGCGCCTTCATCCTCGGCGGCGCCCACGATCACGGGCATGACCATGGCCACGCGCATGGCCATGGGCACGGCCACGAGGACCTCAACCTCAAGGCGGCCTACACCCATGTGCTCGCCGACGCGCTGACCTCGCTGCTCGCCATCGCCGCGCTCGCCGGCGGCTGGCTCCGGGGCTGGGCCTGGCTCGACCCGGTGATGGGCCTGGTCGGCGCCGCGCTGGTCGCCATCTGGGCGCGCAACCTGCTGTTGCAGACCGGACGCGTCCTGCTCGACCGCGAGATGGATCACCCGGTCGTCGCCGAGATCCGCGAGGTGATCGACGCCTTGCCCGGCGGCACGACCCAGGTCACCGACCTGCACGTGTGGCGGGTCGGCACCGGCGCCTACGCCTGCTCGCTGGCGCTGCTTACCCATGACCGCGCGCTGACCGCCACTGCGGTGCGTAGCGCCCTCGGCATCCACGAGGAAATCGTGCATGTCACGGTGGAAATCGCCCACTGCGACGAGTGCACCGCACCTGACACCTGATCCCGCGCAGGCTGGCAACCGCCGCGCTGTGGCAGAATCCGGTCAGTTTCCCGTCAGCCTTGCGATGCCCGAACACCAACTCCGCTACGGCCAGTACTTGGGCGCCATCCGCCGCCACCACCGGCAGGTGCCCTATGGCGACATGATCGCCGCCGAGCGCACCCTGCCGGTACGCCGCGGGCGGCTGCGCGCCATCGACATCCACCGCCTCGTCACGCCGTACGTCTCGGTCCGTTTCCTCGAGCAGTTGCAGGCGGTCGTGCCACTCGCCCTCATGCTGGTCGCCTTCCAGGCGCTGGCCCTGCGCACAACGCTCGACGAAGCGGAAATGATCGCCCTCGGGATACTCGCGGTCATGACCGGACTCATGCTCTTCATCGAGGGGGTCGGGCGCGGTCTCATGCCCTTCGCCGAGAACATCGGCTTCACCCTCCCCGGGCGCGCGGGCATGGCGCTCATCCTGGCCTTCGGCGCCCTGCTCGGCACCCTGGCCACCTTTGCCGAGCCGGCCATCGCCACACTGCAGGTCGCCGGCAATGCCGTCTCGGCGGAGCGCGCCGGCCTGCTCAAGTCCCTCCTCGGGCCGTGGTCCGGCCTGCTCGTGCTGGCTGTCGCCGCCGGAGTAGGGCTGGCAGTCGCCCTCGGCCTCCTGCGCTTCATGTTCGACTGGCGGCTGAAATCCCTGGTGCTGGTGATCGTCCCACCTTGCCTCGCACTCTCCGCCTATGCCGCCAGCCGCCCAGACCTGGCGCCGGTCATCGGCCTCGCCTGGGACTGCGGCGGCATCACCACGGGACCGGTAACCGTACCGCTCGTCCTCGCCATCGGCATCGGGCTGGCCGCATCGACCGGACGCGGGGAAAACCCGCTGGCCGGTTTCGGCATCGTGACGCTCGCCTCGCTGCTGCCCGTCGCCCTCGTGCTGGCCACTGCCATGGCGGTGGCCGGCGAGGCTTTGCCGGACATCGCGGCGGCAGCGGACTCGCTCCCGTGGTATCGCCAGACGCCGGCAGCGGAAACCATCGCCGCATTGCGCGCCATCCTGCCGCTGGTGCTGTTGCTCTTCGTCGTCCAGCGAGTCGTCGTACGCCGGCCGGTCAAGGGCGGCAACGTCGTCGCCTACGGCATCACCGTGGCCGTGCTCGGCATGGTCCTCTTCAACCTCGGCCTCACCGCCGGGCTTGTCGAACTCGGCAATCAGGCGGGCAACAACGTTCCCTGGGCCTTCTCGCCCCACTACGAGACCGGCGCCCCGCCGCTCTACCCCCGCCTGCTCGGCCTCACGATGGTCATGATCTTCGCCTTCTGCATCGGCTACGGCGCCACCATCGCCGAACCGGCCCTCAACGCGATGGGCGCGACCGTCGAAAACCTGACCGACGGCGCCTTCAAGAAGCGCCTGCTGATCCACGCCGTCGCCCTCGGCGTCGGATCCGGGGCCGTTGCCGGTGTCGTCCGCATCCTTTTCGACCTGCCGCTGGCCTGGTTGCTGGTCGGTGCGTACACCCTCGCCCTCGGGCTGACGCTCCTGTCGCGCGAAGAATTCGTCAACCTTGCCTGGGACAGTGCCGGCGTCACCACCGGCCCGGTCACCGTACCCCTGCTGCTGGCACTCGGCATGGGCCTCGGGGAAGCGGTCGGTGCCGCCGAAGGCTTCGGCATCCTGGCGATGTGTTCGGCCGGCCCGATCATCAGCATGCTCGCCGCCGGCCTCTGGATCGACCGGCGCACCCGTCGCGGAGACAAACCATGAGCCAGAACGAAATGATCATCCTGACCGACGTCGTGCTGATCACCGCCGTCGTCCAGCGCGGGCTCGCCGACATGGTCGTGCAGGTCGCGCAGGATGCCGGCGCCCAGGGGGCAACGATCTTCCACGCGCACGGCACCGGGGTGCGCCAGAAGCGCCTCGGACTGCTCGGCCTGACCATCAACGCCGAGAAGGAAGTGGTCTACATCGTCGTTCCCTCCGACCAGGCCGATGCCATCTTCGAGCGCATCTTCGTCGCCGCCAAGATCGACACGCCGGGCATGGGCATCCTGTGGATGACGCCGCTCGAGAAGATGGCGACCTACGTGCCCTACGAGGTCGCCGCACGCTTCGGCCTGCACGTCGAGCGGCGCCGGTGAGGCGGCGATGAGCGTCCTCGAGCACATCGGGCGTGGCCTCGAGAAAAAACTGATCACGGCGCTGCTGCGCGCCGGTGACGGCCAGCGCCTGCTTGCCGCGCTGGCCGAAGCGCCCGGCGTGCTCTCGGTTTCGCATCACCATGCGCGCGGCGTCGGCAACCGGCGGGTGCGCAAGGGCCAGCTTTTCTTCCGCGAGCACGATGTGCTCATCCTCCTAGCCGAGGCCGGACACGCCGATGCGCTGTTCGTGCGGATCTACGCCGAAGGCCGTATCGGCGAGCACGGTACCGGGATGGTATTCATGGAAAAGGTCTTGCGCGGACACCCGATGATGCCGGTAGACTTGGCAGACTGGTAGACCAAGGGAGGAACCGGATGATGAAGGCCCCTGCAGCCGGGTGCCGCGGCCTCGCCGCGTGCGCCCTGATTTTCGCCCTCTGCGGCCCGTTGACCGCAAGCGCCCAGGAGACCCGCCCCGCGAGCGCCGGGCAGACGCTCTACCTGCCCATCTACTCGCACATGCTCTACGGCAACCTCGGCAAGCGCGGCGTGCCGTCGCATGCCCTGCTCTCGGCGCTGGTCAGCATCCGCAATACCGACCCGCGCCGCCCGTTGCGCGTCCTCTCGGCGCGCTACTACGATACCGGCGGCAAACTGCTCGGCGAGCGCCTGCCGCAGCCGGTGTCGATTCCCCCCCTGGGCACGCACGAAATCTTCGTCGACCAGAACGATGCCTCGGGCGGTTCCGGCGCCAATTTCATCATCCGCTGGGATGCCGAGGCGCCGATCAGTCCGCCGCTGGTCGAATCGCTGCACGCCAACATGGATGGCGGCAAGGCCGTGGTCTTCATGACCCAGTCCATCCCGGTCGCCGACCCGGCGCGCTGATGGCCGGCATCGCGGCCCAGACGGGCTACATCTTCCGCCTGCTCCACTGGGCGCTCGGCGCGCTGGTCGCCGTGCACGTCATCGGCACCATCGGCTACCACATCCTGACCGAAGGCCAGTATTCGTGGTTCGACTGCTTCTACATGACCTTCATCACCGTCGCCACGATCGGCTTCGGCGAAATCATCGACATGACCAGCAACCAGCCGGCACGGGTATTCACCGTGATCATCGGCATCCTCGGGGCCGGCAACCTATCGCTGCTGTTCTCGGTGGTCACCGTCGCCCTTCTCGAAACCGACCTCAACGGAACCTTGCGGAGAAAACGCATGGAAAAAGCCATCCGGAAACTCAAGGGACATTACATCCTCTGCGGCTTCGGCCGCGTCGGGCGCAACATCGCGCACGAACTGCACACCACCGGGCGCCATTTCGTCGCCATCGACGAAGACTTGCAGCGGCTCGAGGAATTCCGGGAAAAGCACCCCGGCCTCCTCTACCTGCACGGCGACGCCAGCGATGACGACGTGCTGCTCGCTGCCGACATCGAGGATGCCCGGGGGGTCTTCGCCATCACCGGCGACGATTCGCGCAACCTGATGATCGTCATCACCGCCAAGCAGCTGAAACCGACCGTGCGCGTCGTCGCCCGCTGCCACGAGACGCGCAACATCGAGAAAATGCGCAAGGCCGGCGCCGATGCCATCGTCTCGCCCGATTTCACCGGCGGCATGCGCATCGCCTCGGCGATGATCCGTCCGCACGTCGTGTCCTTCCTCGACGAGATGCTGAAATCGGAAAAGGACCTGCGCATCGAGGAAATTCCCATCCCGGCCGGCTTCATTCCCAAGCCGATCGGTTCGCTCCGGCTACGCAGCGCCCACTATGTCCTGCTCGCCGCGCGCGAGCGCAACGGCAACTGGCAGTTCAATCCGGACAAGGACTTCCTGCTCAAGCCCGGTTTCACGCTGATCGCGATGGCCAGTCCGGTCGGCCGCCAGGAGATCGAGCAGCACCTGCTCGACATGCTGGCCTGAGCGACCGGTAAGGGTTTTCCACAGCGGGAGCGCGGCCGGGGGCGGTGCTAGAATCGGGCGCCGTATCGAACCCGTCTTCACAGCCACAAGGAATCGAGATGCTGACCGCCCTTGTCGTCGTCTTTGTCATCGCCTACGCCGCGATCGCGCTCGAGCACCCGCTCAAGATCAACAAATCGGCCTCCGCGCTGGTCGGTGCCGGCCTCTTGTGGACCATCTACGCGATGTCCACGGCCGACCACCATCTGGTCGGCCACCAGCTCGGCGAGTCGCTGATGAGCACGGCGCAGATCGCCTTCTTCCTGATGGGCGCGATGACCATCGTCGAAGTGGTCGATGCGCACAACGGCTTCGAGGTCATCACCCGGCGGATACGGACCCAGCAGCTGGCATCGCTGATGTGGCTGGTCGGCATCATCACGTTCTTCCTCAGCGCGATCCTCGACAATCTTACGACGACCATCGTCATGGTGTCGCTGATGCGCAAGATACTCGCCAAGCACGACGAACGCCTGTTCTTCGCCGGCATCATCGTCATTGCCGCCAACGCCGGCGGCGCCTGGACGCCGATCGGCGACGTGACGACGACCATGCTGTGGATCGGCGGCCAGATCACCTCGCTGAACATCATGACGTCGGTTTTCCTGCCCTCGGTGGTCTGCCTGCTGGTGCCGCTTGCCGTCACCGCCTACGTCCTGCGCGGACGCCCGGTTGTCTCGCCCGAGCACATCGAGATGGATCACGGCCTGAAAACCACCGAAGCGGAACGCAACACGATGTTCTTCCTCGGCCTTGGCGTGCTCATCGCCGTGCCGGCTTTCAAGACCATCACCCACCTGCCGCCCTTCCTCGGCATCCTGTTCGGGCTCGGCATCGTCTGGCTGGTCGGCGACATCATCCATCGCCGCAAGGACGACGAGTACAAGCAGCGCCTGACGCTGGCGCACGCGCTGTCGAAGATCGACATGAGCTCGCTGGTCTTCTTCATCGGCATCCTGCTCGCCGTCGCCACGCTCGAGCACACCCATATCCTCGCCGACCTCGCCACCCGCCTCGACCACGACATCGGCCGCCTCGACCTGATCGTGCTGATCATCGGCATGGTCAGCGCCATCGTCGACAACGTGCCGCTGGTCGCCGCAGCCATGGGCATGTACGACCAGACGACCTACCCGACCGACCACTTCCTCTGGGAATTCCTCGCCTACTGCGCCGGTACCGGTGGCTCCATCCTGATCATCGGTTCGGCGGCCGGCGTCGCCGCGATGGGCCTCGAGAAGATCGACTTCTTCTGGTACGTGCGAAAGATCAGTGGCCTCGCGCTGATCGGCTACCTGGCCGGTGCTGGCGCCTACGTGATCCAGTACCAGTTGATGCATTGACGCGGGTAACAAGGCCCGCCGACGGACGGCACTGCCGAAAAGGAGCACCGATGAATCTGCGCCGCCTGTTGCCCCTCGCGCTCGTCGCCGCCGCCTGGCCGGCGCTTGCAGCCGGATCGGACGTGATCGGCGAGAACCTGCTGTGGCTGGCGATCATCATCCTCGCCGCCCGCCTGTTCGCGCCGCTCGCACAGCGCGTCGGCTTCCCGGCGGTGCTCGGCGAACTTCTGCTCGGCGTCGTCCTCGGCAACCTCGGCCTGCTCGGCTTCCATTACTTCGACAGCATCGCCGCCGACCCGATCATCAAGTTCATGGCCGAGCTCGGGGTCATCATCCTGCTGCTGCAGATCGGCCTCGAGACCCGCCTCGCCGACCTCGCCCGGGTCGGCATCAAGGCCACTGCGGTCGGCGCCATCGGCATCGCCATTCCCTTCGCACTCGGCGCCTTCGCGGTCGGCCCGCTGCTGCTGCCGGGCAAGGAATTCAACGCCTACCTGTTCCTCGGCGCGACGCTGGCCGCGACATCGGTCGGCATCACCGGCCGCGTCTTCCGCGACCTCGGCAAGCTCAAGATGCCCGAGGCGCAGATCGTCCTCGGCGCCGCGGTCATCGACGACGTGCTCGGCCTAGTCATCCTTGCGGTCGTCTCCAGCCTGGTCCAGGCCGGCACGGTGAGCGTCGGGCAGGTGGCGATGATCATTATCGAGGCAGTCGCCTTCCTCGGCGGCTCGATCGCCATCGGCCGCGCCGTCGCGCCCGCCCTGCTGCGCTGGCTGTCGCGCCTCGACAGCAGCCAGACCATGCTCTTCTCGGTCGTCCTCGTCGCCGGCCTCTTCCTCGCCTGGCTGGCACATGCCATCGGGCTCGCCCCGATCATCGGCGCCTTCGCCGCCGGCCTCCTCTTCGAACCGGTCTTCCTGAAGCACTTCGAGACGCCCAAGGTCGTTCAGGAAATTCAGCCGCTGCTGCCTGCTGCGGTCGACTCGGAAAGAATGCAGAAAATCAGCGCCGTCCTCGAGCGCCATACCCATCACCAGCACGAACACATGATCGAGCCGATCGGCTATTTCTTCGTGCCGGTGTTCTTCGTGCTGACCGGCATGCAGGTGGACCTGTCGACGCTGTCCGACCCGAAGACGGTCGCCATCGCCGTCGGCATCACCGCCGCCGCCGTGGTCGGCAAGATCGCTGCCGGCTTCGCGGCCGGCAAGGGCATGAACCCCTGGCTGGTCGGCTGGGGCATGGTGCCGCGCGGCGAGGTCGGCCTGATCTTCGCGATGGTCGGCAAACAGCTAGGCGTGATGAGCGAATCGATGTTCTCGGTCATCGTCATCATGGTCATCCTGACCACGCTGATCACGCCGCCCATCCTGACCGTGCTGCTGCGCCGCCAGAAAGACGCCTGATTCCGTGCTGAACCTCACCGCCGAGCAGAAGCGCCGGCGCTGGCAGGCGCTCGGTGTCGTCGCCTGCTCCTATGTCCTCTCCTTCTTCCAGCGCTTCGCGCCAGCAGGGATCGCGCAGGACCTGGCCGCCGCCTTCTCGACCTCGGCCGCCTCGCTCGGCGCGCTGGCCGCCACCTACTTCTACGTCTACACGGTCATGCAGATCCCGACCGGGATCCTCGCCGATACCCTCGGCCCGCGCCGCATCCTGGTGCTGGGCGGCGTCATCGGCGGTGCCGGCAGCTTCATGTTCGGCCTGGCGCCGAGCCTGGAACTGGCGTTGGTCGGCCGCACCCTGGTCGGCCTGGGTGTCTCGGTTACCTTCATCGCTATGCTGAAGCTGATCGCCGTGTGGTTCGACGAGGAACGCTTCGCGACCCTGGTCGGGGTCAGCATGCTGATCGGCAACCTCGGCTCGGTACTCGCCGGCGCGCCGCTTTCGGCCGTGGCCCAGGCCACCGGCTGGCGCGGCGTATTCATCGGCGTCGGCGTGCTCTCGCTGGTCATCGCAGCCCTGTGCTGGGTACTCGTGCGCGACCGGGCGGAACCCTCGGCGGCAGCTCACCCGGCCCCGAAATTCGATCGCACGGCCCTGTTCGGCGCGCTGCTCTCGGTCGTCCGCAACCGCTCGACGTGGCCGGCGATCCTGGTCAATACCGGCACCTGCGGCGCCTTCTTCACCTTCGCCGGATTGTGGACGGTGCCTTACCTGATCCAGGTGCACGGCATGGAGCGTTCGGTCGCCGCATCACACCTTTCGCTATGGTTCGGCGGCTTCGCCGTCGGCTGCTTCTTCATCGGCACGCTGTCCGACCGGCTCGGCCGGCGCAAGCCGGTGATCATCGGCGCCACCCACATCTATGCGCTGATCTGGCTGATCCTGTGGTCGGGCGTCGGCATGCCGCTGACCGTTTCCTATACCCTGTTCGGACTGCTCGGCATCGTCACCGCCGGCTTCACACTGACCTGGGCCTGCGCCAAGGAAGTCAATCCGCCGATGCTGTCCGGCATGTCCACCAGCGTCACCAACATGGGCAGCTTTGCTGCGGCCGCCGTGCTGCAACCGGTTGTCGGCTGGGTCATGGACCTCGCCTGGCGCGGCGAGATGGTCGCCGGCGCCCGTGTCTACGACCTCGCCGCCTGGCGCGGCGGCCTTGGCGTCGCCGCCGTCTGCGCGCTGCTTGGCGCTGCGGCGAGCTGGTGGATCATCGAGACGCGCTGCCGCAACATCTGGAAGCCGCCGGCTCCCTAGCTGTGGCCGAGCGCGCGCCTGCCTTCGTCCTCGCCCTCGACCAGGGCACGACCAGTTCGCGCGCCATCCTCTTCGACCGCCGGGGCCGCGTCCATGCCCTGGCCCAGGAAGCCTACGCCCAGTCCTATCCGCAACCCGGCCACGTCGAACATGACCCGGAAGCCATCTGGGCTACCCAGCTCGCTGTCGCCCGCCGCGTCCTCGCCGAGGCCGGCGTCGCGGCGGCCGCCATCGCCGCCGTCGGCATCACGAATCAGCGCGAAACGCCGCTGCTCTGGGAGCGCGCCAGCGGCAGGGCACTGGCGCCGGCCATCGTCTGGCAGGACCGGCGCACGGCCGCGCTGTGCGAGTCCCTGGCTGCGGCCGGCCACGGCCCGCTGTTCACCGGGCGCACCGGCCTCCTGCTCGATCCGTATTTTTCGGGCACCAAGCTGAAGTGGCTGCTCGACCACATCCCCGGTGCCCGCAGCCGTGCCGCCCGGGGCGAACTGGCCTTCGGCACGGTCGACAGCTGGCTGGCGTGGAAACTGACCGGCGGCCGCCGCCACGTCACCGACCCGTCCAATGCCGCGCGCACGCTGCTCTTCGACATCCGCCGCCAGTGCTGGGACGACGATTTGCTCGGCCTGCTCGACATCCCGCGCGCCGTCTTGCCGGAGATTGTCGACTCCGGCGGCGTCATCGACCGCTGCGATGCCGGACTGCTCGGCGCGTCGCTGCCACTCGCAGCGCTCGCCGGCGACCAGCAGGCCGCCACCTTCGGCCAGGCCTGCCTGCACCCCGGCATGGCCAAGAACACCTACGGCACCGGCTGCTTCCTGCTCATGAACTGCGGCGCCGAGGCACCCGTCTCGCGCCATCGCCTGCTCGGCACCATTGGCTGGCGAATGGCCGGGGCTTCCACCTACCTGCTCGAAGGCAGCGTCTTCATGGGCGGCGCCACCGTGCAGTGGCTCCGCGACGGCCTCGGCATGATCACGTCGGCGGCCGAGATCGAGACGCTGGCGGCGAGCGTCCCCGATGCCGGCGGCGTCTTCCTGGTGCCGGCCCATGCCGGGCTCGGCGCACCGCACTGGGACCCCTACGCGCGCGCCGCGCTGCTCGGCATGACGCGCGGCACGACGCGCGCCCACGTGGCGCGGGCGGCACTCGACGCCATCGCGCTGCAGAGTGCCGAGTTGCTCGCTGCCATGGAGCAGGACGCTGCCCGGCCGCTGGCCGAACTGCGCGTCGACGGGGGCGCCGCCGCCAACGACCTGCTGCTGCAGATCCAGGCCGACGCCCTCGGCGTGCCGGTGGTGCGACCGCAGGTCACCGAAACCACGGCGCTCGGCGCCGCCTTCCTCGCCGGGCTGGCGACCGGTTTCTGGCAGGACGAAGCTGAACTGGCGGCGCTGTGGCGCGAAGACCGCCGTTTCGAGCCGCGTACCGGCGCCGGCGAGCGCGCGGCGCGGCTGGCCGACTGGCGCCGCGCCGTCGCGCGCAGCCTGGACTGGGCGCGCCCGGCCTGACTCCTATTTCTCGACGAAGGCGCGCTCGATGACGTAATCGCCCAACTCGCCGGTGTAGTGGCGGGCGACCTTGAAGCCGCGCACGTCAAGCAGTTTCGCGGTGTCGGCCAGCATCGCCGGGCTACCGCAGATCATTGCGCGGTCGGTGGCGGCGTCGAGCGGCGGCTCGCCGATGTCGGCAAACAGCTTGCCGGAGTCGATCAGGTCGGTCAGCCGGCCTTCGTTGCGGAAGGATTCGCGGGTCACCGTCGGGTAGTAGATCAGCTTTTCGCGCACCCACTCGCCGAAGAACTCGTGGTCGGACAATTCATACTGAATGTAGTCGTGATAAGCCAGCTCGTTCACCTGGCGCACGCCATGGATCAGGATCACCTTCTCGAAGCGCTCGTAGGTTTCCGGGTCGTGAATCAGGCTCATGAAGGGCGCCAGGCCGGTGCCGGTGGCGAACAGGAAAAGGCGCTTGCCCGGCTTGAGGTCGTGCAGCACCAGCGTTCCCGTCGGCTTCTTGCTGACCAGGATCGGGTCGCCCGGCTGCAGGTGCTGCAGGCGCGAGGTCAGCGGGCCGTTCTCGACCTTGATGCTGAAGAACTCGAGGTGTTCCTCGTGGTTGGCACTGGCGATGCTGTAGGCGCGTGTCAGCGGCCGCCCGTCGACTTCCAGGCCCATCATCACGAATTGCCCGTTGATGAAGCGCAGGCCGGCGCTGCGCGTCGTGCGGAAGGAGAACAGCGTGTCGTTCCAGTGATTGACGGAAAGCACGGTCTCGGTGGCGAGGTTGCTCATGATCGGACTCCTTATGCGCTTTGACTGGAGGCTATCCTAGGCGTTGCATGAAAGAAACATAAGCGGATAATTTGAATATTACTTATCGGTTTTATAAATATGCGAATCACCTTGCGCCAGATCGAAGTCTTCGCCGCCATCGCTCGCAGCGAGAATGTCTCGCGCGCCGCCGAGGCATTGGCGATGTCGCAATCGGCGGCGAGCAGTGCGCTGGTCGAGCTGGAACGCCAGTTCGACTGCCCGTTGTTCGACCGCATCGGCAAGTCGCTGCGCCTCAATACCAGCGGGCGCGGGCTGCTGCCGCAGGCCGAAGACCTGCTGGCGCGCGCCGCCGAGATCGAGGGCTTCCTGGCCGGCGGCCAGATCGGTCCGCTGGCGGTCGGCGCCACCATGACCATCGGCAACTACCTGGCAACGCTGATCGTCGCCGACTACCTGCAACTGCACCCGGCCTCGCGCATCAACCTCAGGGTGGCCAACACCCGGCACATTCTGGACGGCGTGCTGCGCTGCGAGATCGACATCGGCCTGATCGAGGGCGAAGCCAACGACCCCGACCTCGTGCTCGAGCCCTGGCAGGCCGACGAACTGGTGGTTTTCTGCGCCCCCGAGCACCCGCTGGCCACCGCCGGCTGCGCGACCAGCGAACAGTTGGCCGGGCAACCGTGGATCCTGCGTGAAAGCGGATCCGGCACACGCGCCCTGTTCGATCGTGCCGTCGCGCCGCACCTCGCCACGCTGCATGTCCGCCTGGAACTGGAACACACCGAGGCGATCAAGCGCGCCGTCGAGGCCGGCCTCGGCCTGGCCTGCCTGTCGCGCGTCGCCCTGCACGAGGCGTTTCGACGCCGGAGTCTGGTCGAACTGCGCACGCCGCAATTCGATCTGCAACGCAATTTCCATTTCGTCCGCCACCGCCAACGCCATGTCACCCAGGCCAGCCGGGCATTTCTGGCGCTGTGCCGGGAGTTTGGCGAACGCCTGCAGTCAGCCGACCGACTTGCTCCCGGGATATAAATTAGAATATACTTATATACATGAAGACAAAACTGATTTTTGCCCTCTTTCTGGCGTCGACCGCAACAGCCTTCGCCCAGGAACCGGCGAGCCTTGTCGTCCAGCCACACAAGGTCGACCTCAGCTTTCCGGCCGAGGCGCTGGTCGAAGCGGTGCAGCAGACCACCGTCGGCGCGCAGGTTGCCGGGCGCGTCATCGAGGTCAGGGCCGATGCCGGCCAGCCGGTCAGGAAGGGCGACGTCATGATGCGCATCGACGCGCGCGAAGCCGAAGAAACGGCGCGCGCCGCAAACGCCCAGTACGCCAATGCGAAGCTCAATTACGAGCGCACGCAAAGCCTGGTCGCCCAGAAGTTCATGAGCGCGGCCGCCCTCGACAAGGCCAGGGCCGACTACGACGCGGCGACCGCCAACCGCGCGGCGGCAGGCGCCAGCGAGAGCCACGCCACCATCGTCGCGCCGCTGACCGGCATCGTCGCCCGGCGCCATGCCGAACTCGGCGACATGGCGACCCCCGGCAAGCCGCTGTTTACGATCTACGAGCCGGGCGGCCTGCGCGTCACCGCCAGCATCCCGCAATACCGCCTGAACGACATGCGCAAGGTAACGACCGCCCGCGTCGAGTTTCCCGAGCTCGGCAAGTGGGTAGATGCCAGCGCCGTCAAATTGCTGCCGACGGCGGACACCGCGACCCATGTCTCGCAGGTGCGCGTGAGTCTGCCGCCGGTGCCGGAAGCGACGCCGGGCATGTTCGCGCGCGTCCATTTCGTGGTCGGCCAGGCCGAAAAACTGACAGTGCCGGCAAGCGCCGTGGTGCGCCGGGGCGAAGTCGCCGCCGTCTATGTGCAAGGCGGCGACGGCCGCCTCAGCCTGCGCCAGCTGCGCCTGGGCGATACCGTCGGCGCCGGCGAGATCGAGGTGCTGGCCGGTCTCGGCGCGGGCGACCGGGTGGTCACCGACCCGGTCAAGGCGGCGATCCGGCTGAAGTCGGGTATGTAGGCGATGAGCACCAACCAGGACCGCCTCGGCCTTTCCGGGCGCATCGCCGCCGCCTTCCAGGAATCGCGGATGACGCCGCTGCTGGCACTGGTCGCCCTCCTGCTCGGCATTTTCGCGACGCTGGTCACGCCGCGCGAGGAGGAGCCGCAGATCGACGTGACCATGGCCGACGTGCTGGTCGCTTTTCCCGGCGCCTCGGCCAAGGACGTCGAGAACCTGGTCGCGCGCCCGGCCGAGCAGGTGCTGTCGCGCATGCACGGGGTCGAGCACGTCTATTCGATGTCGCGGCCGGGCATGGCGGTGATCACCGTGCAGTTCGACGTCGGCGTCAAGTACAACGACGCCGTGCTGCGCCTCTACGACACCGTGCATTCGCACCGCGACTGGCTGCCGTCCAACCTCGGCGTGCAGGAGCCGGTAATCAAGCCGCGCGGCATCGACGACGTGCCCATCCTAGCCCTCACCTTCTGGACGAAGGACCCGGAACGCTCGGCCTACGAGCTGCAGCAGGTGGCGCGCGCCGTCGAGATCGAATTGAAGCGCATCAAGGGCACGCGCGACGTGTCGACGCTGGGCGGCCCCGACCACGCCATCCGCGTGCTGATGGACACCGAGCGGATGAACGCCTACGGCGTCACCCCGCAGGAAATCGCCGGCGCCCTCAAGGTCTCGAACGCGCTGCAATCGTCGGGCAACCTGACCGCCGGCAACCGCGAGGTACTGGTGCAGACCGGCACCTACCTCGAATCCGCCGCCGACGTGAAGCAGCTGGTCGTCACCGTGCGCGATGGCAAGCCCGTGTTCATGAGCGACGTCGCGACGGTCGAGGACGGCCCCGACCAGCCGAAGCGTTACGCCTGGTTCGGCAACAAGGACGGGGAGTTTCCCGCCGTCACCATCCAGCTGTCCAAGCAGCCCGGCGTCAATGCTGCCGATGTCGCGTCGGCTGCGGTCGACCGCATCAATTCGCTCAAAAACACGGTGATCCCCGAAGGCGTCGAAGTCACCGTCACCCGCAACTACGGCGAGACCGCCACCGAGAAGGCGCAAAAGCTGATCGGCAAGCTGATCTTCGCCACCGCCTTCGTCGTCCTCCTCGTTTTCTTCGCCCTCGGCCGCCGCGAAGCGGTGATCGTCGGCGTCGCCGTTACCCTGACCCTGGCTGCGACGCTGTTCGCCTCGTGGACCTGGGGCTTCACGCTCAACCGGGTGTCGCTGTTCGCGCTGATCTTCTCGATCGGCATCCTGGTCGACGACGCCATCGTCGTCGTCGAGAACATCCACCGCTGGCAGGGCCTGCACCCCGGCAAGCCGCTGCGCGAGATCATCCCGCCGGCGGTCGACGAAGTCGGCGGGCCGACCATCCTGGCGACGCTGACGGTGATCGCCGCGCTGCTGCCGATGGCCTTCGTGAGCGGCCTGATGGGCCCGTACATGAGCCCGATCCCGATCAATTCGTCGATGGGCATGGCCATCTCGCTGGCCGTCGCCTTCGTCGTCACGCCCTGGCTGGCGCTCAAGCTGATGCGGGCCCACGGCCCGGACGCGGCCGGCCACGCGCCGTCGAAGCTCGACGCCCGGCTCGACGCCACCTTTCGCAAGCTGCTGACGCCCTTCCTCGACCCGCAGAAGGGCGGCGCGGCGCGCGTCAAGCTCGGCCTCGCCGTCGTGCTGCTGATCCTCGGCTCGGTGTCGCTGGCGTATTTCCAGCTGGTCGTCCTGAAAATGCTGCCCTTCGACAACAAGAGCGAATTCCAGGTTGTCCTCGACATGCCGGTCGGCACGCCGGTCGAGGAGACGGCGCGCGTGCTGCACGAGGTCGGCGCCGTGCTGGCGCAGGAAGCCGACGTCGTCGACTACCAGGCCTACGCCGGCACCGCCAGCCCGATCAATTTCAACGGTCTGGTCCGCCAGTACTACTTGCGCGCCGCGCCGGAAAAGGGCGACATCCAGGTCAACCTGGCCGAAAAGCACCATCGGTCGCGGAAGAGCCACGAGATCGCCGTCTCGCTGCGCGAGCGCATCGAGGCCATCGGCAGGAAGAACGGCGGCGTCGCCAAGGTCGTCGAGGTGCCACCGGGGCCGCCGGTGCTGTCGCCCATCGTCGCCGAAATCTACGGGCCGGACATGGCCGGCCAGATGGCGGTCGGCAAGCAGGTGCGCGCGGCATTTGCCGACACCAAGGATCTGGTTGCGGTCGACGACACTATCGATGCCGATTCCAAAAAATTCGTGCTGCACGTGCTGCAGAGCAAGGCGGCGCTGCTCGGCGTGGTGCAGAGCGACATCGTCGACGTGGTCGGCATGGGGCTGGCCGGGCAGGACGTGACGCCGGCGCGCAACACCGAATCCAAGTTCGAGATCCCGGTGCGCGTGACCCTGCCGGCCGAGAAGCAGTCGAACCTCGATGCCCTCCTGAAGCTGCGCGTGCGCTCCAAGGACAGCCATCTGGTCCCGGTGTCCGAACTCGTGGAAGTCCGCGAGACGAGCCGCGAGAAGGCGATCTATCACAAGGACCTGTTGCCGGTCGTGTATGTCGTCGGCGACATGGGCGGCAAACTCGACTCGCCGCTCTACGGCATGTTCGACGCGCGCTCGAAGATCATCGGCAAGGAACTCAGGGAAGGCGGCACCCTCGGCGAATGGTTCATCCGCCAGCCGGGCGACCCCTACGCCGGCTACAGCGTCAAATGGGACGGTGAGTGGCAGGTGACCTACGAGACCTTCCGCGACATGGGCATCGCCTACGGCGTCGGCCTGATCCTGATCTACCTGCTGGTCGTCGCCCACTTCGGCAGCTATCTGGTGCCGCTCATCATCATGGCGCCGATCCCGCTCACCATCATCGGCGTCATGCCCGGGCATGCGCTGCTCGGCGCGCAATTCACCGCGACCTCGATGATCGGCATGATCGCGCTGGCCGGCATCATCGTCCGCAACTCGATTCTGCTCGTCGATTTCATCAGGCAACAGGTCGCCTCCGGCATGAGCTTCCACGACGCGGTGATCCAGTCCGCCGCCGTGCGCGCCAAGCCGATCGCGCTGACCGCGCTGGCGGCCATGCTCGGCGCCCTGTTCATCGTCGACGACCCGATCTTCAACGGGCTGGCCATCAGCCTGATCTTCGGCATTCTGGTCTCCACGCTACTGACGCTGGTGGTGATCCCGGTGCTTTACTTCTCAGCCTTCAGAAAGGAACACCCATGACCATCGAACGCATGATCCGCATCATGGCCGGCTTCTTCGTCCTGCTCTCGCTGGCACTCGGCTGGCACGGCAGCCCGCTCTTCGTTTCCGAGTGGTTCCTCGCCTTCACCGCCTTCGTCGGCCTCAACCTGCTGCAGAGCGGCTTCACAGGGTTCTGCCCGCCGGAAAAGCTGCTGGCGAAGCTGGGCTTCAAGCGCGGGAACGGTTCCTGCGGGGTCTGACTACCCGCTTCAGCTCTCGCCGTCGCGCAGCCGCCGCTCGCGATCGAGCCAGGCGCGACAAGCCTTGCGCAGGAAGGCCATCTGCTCGCTGAAATTGCGGCAGCCCTTGCAGATCGCAAGGTGCATCTCGAGCTGGACGCGTTCGGCAAGGCCGAGATTACGGTCCTGTGCCTGCGACATCAGGCGGGTAGCCTCCTTGCAGCTCAGCACGGCTTTTCCCCGGCGAACCAACCCTGCTCGAGACAGCCGCGCAAGGCGGCGCGCGCGCGGTGCAGGATGACGTGGCAATTGCCGGCGCTGATCTCCAGCTCGGCACAAATCTCGTCGGTATCGAGCTCCATCACTTCGCGCAGCATGAAGACGCGCGCCGTGTTGGCGGGCAGGTGCTCGAGGCAGGTCTCGAACACGGCCCAGAAGCCCTTTTCGCGCAGCGTTTCCTCCGGGTCGCCCCAGGCAGCCGGACGCGCGACCGGATGCCAGTGGGCATTTTCCTTGAACAAGGCCTCGAAGGCCTGGTCGAGCCCTTCGTCGTCGGCGGCGAAGGCCGAAGCCGGCGTGCTCCGCGCCTGCTGGCGGATCCCGTCCACAATCTTGTTGCGCAGGATGCCGAACACCCAGGTCTTCATCGCCGACGCGCCGGAAAACCGGTCGATGCCGTCGAGCGCCGCAGCGAGCGCTTCCTGAACGGCATCCTCGGCGAGCGCCGTGTCGCGCAACTGCATCCGGGCGAAGGCGATCATGTCGTGGCGAAGGGATGCAAGGAAGGCGGGATCGACAAGTTCGGCACGTGACACGAAGGCTGCCCCTACGGGGTTGGTCAGGCTCCGATCATAGCAGGCTGGCTGTGCGGCGCCGAAAACCGCCTGGCGAGCCGCCAACGCAGCGCATGGTCAAGCGAGAGTCTTCCGGGACCAAGCAGGATCAGCGGCAACAGCGTGGCGAGGAAGATCGTCGCCAGCTTGTAGTTGCCGAAACCCTGGTCGGTCAGCACGTAACCATTGAGCAGTTCGCCGAGCGTGTGCCATTCCGCCGGCCAGTGCACGCTCAGGATGGCGACCACGGTGAGGGCGAAGAGCGACAGCGAGAAAAAGCGGGTCGCCAGCCCGATGACCAGCGCGATGCCGCCGGCCAGCTCGAACCAGGTCGCCATCTGCCAGCTGATCTCGGGTGGCACGAGGCTGAACGGGAAGGGGAAACGGTCCTGGATGTCGAGGAACCAGTTTTCGCCGCGGAACTTTTCGAGGCCGGACTCGAAGAACTCCCAGCCGAGAACGAGGCGAAGGCTCAGCAGGCCGACCCACAGGCCGGCGGCATCAGCGGCCGCGATGCCACGGGAGCCGAAGGACAGAAGCTTGTTCATGGTGCACTCCCCAGGATGATGCCCTGCCCGCGCAACTGCGCCAGCAGGTCGTTGCCGAAGCGGATCAGCGCCTCGGGATCAGGATGCCGCAGCTCGCCGGCGATGGTCGCCAGCGCGGCGCGGCCGCTCAGGACGCCCGGCGCAAGCAGCTCGATCAGGCGTGCCGTCGTCGCGTTGCTCTCGACAAACCGGACCGCGTCGGCGGCATCGCGATGGACGATCAGCCAGGTAGGATGCGGCAGACGCGGCCGACTGTCCGGGCCGATGCGATGCACCGGCCAGCCATAGGCGAGGTTCATCAGCGCCGGGTTGAGGAGCGGCAAGCCATCCAGCAGGTCACCGCCGGGATCGTGCGCCGGCACGGTGGCTTCCATGGTGTCCACCGCCAGTTCCACCCATTCGTAGTGCAGCAGGTCCGGCAGGTAGCCCGCCAGGCGCAGCCGCGTCCGGTACTCGGCCACGAAGCGCACGAACTCGCGCGGGATTTCGCGGAACCACGGCGTATGCAGCGGCCAGTCGCGATAGAAGCTGCGGTTCAGCCGACGCCAGCGCGCTTCGCCGAGCATCGCCCGCGCCACCGGGAAGCAGGCATCGAGGAAGCTGCACAGGTTGTTGAAGAGAAGTTCGTTGTAGGCGGCCATGCGCCGGGCCGGCACGCCGGGCGGACGCGGCGCGTGGTGCGGGTCGCGCAGGTGGCGCCCGAAGGCACGCTGGAAATCCTGGAAGTCGGTGTGCATCATGCCGCTTTCCTTGCCGGTGGCGCTGCGGCCTGCAGGCGGGCGATCTGGCGGACTTCCGCGCACAGGGTCGCCAGGTCGGGCAGGTTGAAGTCGCGCTCGAGGCAGGTCGGCACCGCGCCGCCGATGCGCTCGTAGGCCGCCGCGAGGAGGGACCACACCGGGTCGATGACGGCCGCCCCGTGCGTGTCGATGACCAGGCCATCCGCCTCGACATAATGGCCGGCGACATGGACATAGGCGGTGCGCGCGAGCGGCAGGGCGTCGAGGAAGGCAAGCGGGTCGAAGCCGAAATTGCGGCTATTGACATAGACGTTGTTCACGTCGAGGTGGAGCAGGCAGTCGGCCTCGCGGACGACCGCCGAAATGAATTCCGCTTCGCCCATCTCGGCGCCGGGGGGGACCACGTAGGTAGAGGCATTCTCGACCGCAATGCGCATGCCGAGCAGGTCCTGCGCCTGACGGATGCGGTCGACGGTCCAGCGGACCGCTTTTTCGGTAAGCGGGATCGGCAACAGGTCATAGAGGCGGGCATCGTCGCCGCACCACGAGAGGTGCTCGGTATAGAGCGTCATCCCGTGCTCGGCCATGAAACTGCGGATGCGCTTGAGCAGCGCCACGTCGAGCGGCGCGATGCCGCCGAGCGACAGCGACAGCCCGTGGCAGGCGAAAGGGTAGCGCTCGGTGAAGGCGCGCAGTTCGCGGGCCGAGCGCCCGCCCATGCCGGCCCAGTTTTCCGGGGCCAGCTCGAAGAAGGCGATCTCGTCCGGAACCCCGGCCTGCAGTTCGCCGACCAGTTCGCGCCGGAAGCCGAGGCCGGCGCCGCGCGGTTCACGAAGCCCGGGCATCAGGCCTCTCCGCGCGCCGGATACTCCTTGGCGACGACGAAATCGATGGCGCCGAGCATGTCCTTGAAGTGGGGGCGTGCGAAAGGCATGGTCTGGATGCTGCTCCAGTACAGCGTGAGATCGGGGCGGACGAGAAAAATCCCGGGCTCGGAAAACTGCGCCGGTTCCTCGACCCCGGTCGAGGTCAGCCCGCGCCCGGTCGAGACGTACAGGCCCCAGCGCCGGGCGATCTCCAGCGGCAGGCCGTAGCCGAGGTCGAGGCGGTCGAGCGACCACTCGGTCGCGGCCTTGCGGGCGCGATCTTCCGTATCGGACGACAGCACCAGCAATTCGACGCCGCGCTGCGCGAAGTCATCGACCAGGCGGTTGAGTTCGGTCAGGTAGGTGCGGCAGATCGGGCAGTGGTAGCCGCGATAGAAGACGACAAGACTGAAGGCTTGCGCCCGTCCGGCGACCAACTCCAGGCCGGCGCCGGAAAGGGACGGCACGACCAGCGGCGGTACGGGTTGGCGCGGCATCAATCGTTCGGACATCGGATTCTCCTCGGGACAAGAACGGGGCGGGCAGCAGCCCGCCCCTCGGTTCAACTTATTTCTTCGCCCCGCACTTCGCTTCGCCGCACTTGCCGTCGGCCTTCTTGTCGGCCGGCTTCTTGTCGGCACCGCACTTGGCCTCGCCACACTTGCCGTCCTTCTTCTTGTCGGCTGCCTTCTTGTCGGCACCGCACTTGGCTTCGCCACACTTGCCGTCCTTCTTCTTGTCGGCTGCCTTCTTGTCGGCACCGCACTTGGCTTCGCCGCATTTGCCGTCCTTCTGCTTCGTATCGGCCTGGGCAAGCTGGTAGCCGGCCTCGAGCTTCGTGGCGGAGAACGGGTTGTCGGCCGCATGGGCGACCGGCGCGAGCGCGACTGCGGCAAAGGCGGAACCGACAGCCAGGGAAACGAGATTCTGCTTTTTCATGGTTTTCTCCATCGAGGTGGGGTGGGGCACCGGCGATTCCGGTGCCTGAGCGTTCGTCGCCGGCACCGGCAAATTCTTACAGCGATTCGGAGAAAAGTTTGCTGGCGGAGAAAGTGCCGTCACGTCCGTCGCCGTCCGGGATCGGCGCCACCACCCTGCCGCCGCCCTCAGTCGACTTCCAGCCAGATTTCGTTGCGTCTCAGGAACCACGGCTTCCACGGCGGATCGTAGCGCGCCCATACCGGATTGCTCCGCCAGGCCAGGCCGGCGGCCGCCAGCGCATCCTGAAGTTTCTTGAGATGCTCCGCGTAGCGCCCTTGTGTCCATGTCCCGGAATAACCGATGACAGCGAACGTGCGCGCCGGCACCTCGCGCAGGATGACGCGCTTGTCGAGAGGTTCCGGCAGGGTTTCCAGCGTCCATTCCCGGGGCATCGCAAACTGGACGACATAGCCGCCGGCAGTCGCGCTCTGCGCCACCGGAGCGGTCATCGCAATCTTCGCCGGCGCCTGGGCCACCGGCGCCGTCATCGCGATCTTTCGCTCCCCCTTGTTCTGCCCGAAGATATATCCGGCCAGAATCCGGAACCCCTGGTTACCGGCATCGTCCGGTGCGGCGTTGACCACCGTCTCGGCCACGAGGCAAGGCTCGTAGCGGCGCACTTCGAAAACCTCGCCGGTCTGGATCACCTTGTACTGCGGCTCTTCGATGGCTATCACAAGACTCCCGGTCGCGAACAAGAAGACGGCAGCCAGATAATGCATCCGCTTCATCAACATTCCCCGTCGGTCGCCGCGCCAGATTCACGGATACCCGCCACCGGAACAATGACAGAGGATTTGCTGCGGCACGTCAAGGCTTCAAGCTTTACATGAGATCAGCCCGGTCAGACTGTTTGCGTCCTGAGTCATACACAAGTGCCCGCAAGTTCGCTTGGATACCTATACCCTTGAACGGATAATCGGCAGTTCTGCAGGTATGCTTTTGGCGTACATTGACTCGGTCGCCAGTGGAAACTTGAGGCCGGCTCTTTGATTTTTTGGGAGAAGACCATGGATTTCTTGGGGGTGCTGCTTTTTTTGGTGGTCTTGGCCTATTTCCTTAGCCCCATAGTGAAGGGCTACAAGGAGGGGCGCCGATCAGAGGAGAAAGAGGCGCCGATTAACCGTGTCACAACGACTGGAAGCCGTTCCGATGGCACCACTGGGCATGAAGCCGATCAAGACCACGATAACTGGGAAGGTGCGTTCTGGGATGTACAGTCGCCCAGAAATGTTAAGGCAGACCTGCGAATCGAATATCGTGATGGCGCAGGCTCGGTGACGAAACGCGACATACAAGTAATGAAGTACGGGGCTTGGGACGGCGGAGCAATCCTATGGGCCTACTGTCAATTAAGGCGAGCGAACAGGACCTTTCGTACGGATCGGGTTATTTCTTGCACTGACCTAGATACAGGCGAGGTTATCGAAGAACTCGAGAAGTGGCTTGACGCTAAGTATCAAGAGTCGCCAGACCGTGCAATTGAGCAGGTAATTGAGACCGCCTGGGACGCAGTACGAGTCCTGTTTTACGTTAGCAAAGCCGACGGGAGGCTAACTCAGAAAGAACGAACCATACTCCGCGACGCCATTCGCAGCATGAGTGACCATCCCGCCGTTAACGATAGTCGAATTGACGATCTGATTCAGGCACTAGATACGCCAAGTACAGCATCTTTCAAGCAGGCATTTGGCCGCCTTGCTAATCGAAACCGCGCATTGGCTGAAAAGGTAGCAGTCTGGGCTGAGGCTATGGTCGCGACGGAAAAGACAGTAGCTGCCGCAGAGCAAGAAGCCGTGGCATACCTTAGGGCGCGGCTTGTAAAGACACCGTCAGCGGCCGAAGCGAATCGAAATGCAGGCTTCCAATCGGCCAGATCTTTAGCCGTCTGAGTGACTGGTTCATCGCGAAAAACCGGCTTCCGGGACCGCCCTGTCGTTTCTCCCGGCAGATTGCGTCAAACCGGAATCGCGATTCGGCTGGGCTAAAATTCGCGATCACGCTTTGGGGAGAATCGCATGAAAATCGGATTCATCGGACTCGGGATCATGGGGCGCCCGATGGCGCTCAACCTGTTGAAGGGCGGCCACGAAGTCACCGTCTGGGCGCGCCGCGCCGAATCGATGCAGCCGCTGCGCGAAGCCGGCGCACAAGGCGCCGACAGCCCGGCCGGGGCCGCGCAGGGCAATGAACTGGTGATCTCGATGGTCGCCGATGCGCCGGATGTTGCCGAGGTGATGCGCGGCGTCGTGCAGGGTGCTGCACCCGGCCTCGTCGCTGTCGACATGAGCACCATCGCCCCGGCCGCAGCGCGCCGGATCGGCGAGGAACTGGCGGCCGCCGGCATCGATTTCATGGATGCTCCAGTGTCCGGCGGCGAGGTCGGCGCCATCGCCGGCACGCTGTCGATCATGGCCGGCGGTTCGGAGGCAGCTTTTGCCCGGGCGCAACCGGCCTTCGCCTGCATGGGCAAGAACATCGTGCATGTCGGCGCATCCGGCGCCGGCCAGGTGGCCAAGGCCTGCAACCAGATCGTCACCGGCATGGGCGTGCTGGCGGTGGCCGAGGCCTTCGCTTTTGCCGCGAAAAACGGTGTCGACCGCAGCCGGGTGCGCGAGGCGCTGCTCGGCGGCTTCGCCTACTCGAAGATCCTCGAGAACCACGGCCAGCGCATGCTCGACCGCAATTTCAAGCCGGGCTTCAAGAGCTGGATGCACGAGAAGGACCTCAACATCGTCATGCAGACCGCGCACGAGCTGGGCGTCTGCCTGCCCGGCGCGGCGGCGACGGCGCAGATGTTCAACGCGATGGTCGGCTCCGGCCTCGGCGAGGAGGACTCGATCGCCGTGCTGAAGCTGCTCGAACGTCTGTCGGGGCAGGCATGAAGGTCGGGTTCATCGGCCTCGGGGCCATGGGCCGCCCGATGGCGCTGCACCTGCAGCGGGCCGGCCATGACCTGCACGTCTGGGCGCGCCGGCCGGAAAGCGCTGCCGACCTGCCGGCAACGGTATGCGCGACGCCGGCCGAGCTCGGGCGCCGCTGCGAGGTGGTGTTCACCATCATCACCTCGAGCGCCGATGTCGAGGCCGTCGCGCTCGGCGCCGACGGCCTGAGCGAGGGCATGGCCGCCGGTTCGGTACTGGTCGACTGCTCGACCATCGCCCCGGACGCGGCCCGTCGCATTGCCGGGCGGCTGGCCGACGAGGGCATCCACATGCTCGACGCGCCTGTTTCCGGCGGCAGCCAGGGCGCCATCGACGCGACGCTGGCGATCATGGCCGGCGGCGACGCGGCCGTGCTCGAGCGCGTGCGCCCGCTGCTCGCCTGCCTCGGGCAGCGCATCGTCCATGTCGGCCCCAACGGCGCCGGTCAGGTGGCCAAGGCCTGCAACCAGATGATCATGGTCGCCGCCATCGAGGCGGCTGCCGAGGCCATGCGCCTGGCTGCTGCTGCCGGTGTCGATCAGGCCAGGGTGCGGGCGGCGCTGGCCGGTGGCTCGGCCGGCTCGCGCGTGCTCGAGGTGTTCGGCGGGCGCATGGTGGCGCGCGATTTCGCCGCCGGCGTCGAGGCACGGCTGCACCACAAGGATTACGGACTGGTGCTGGAGGCGGCGCGCAAATCGGGGGTGCCGGTGCCGTTGACCGCAGCCGTCAGCCAGCAGCTCAATGCGCTGATGTCGCTGGGCTGGGGAGACGACGACACCGCCTCGCTGCTGCGCGTGCTCGAGCGCAGCGCCGGGGACGTCAGCCGAACACGGTAACGCGCAGCTTTTCGCTCCAGGTCAGGCTGCGCCACCAGTTCAACCCGCGTTCGCGGAAGGCCCGGCCGAGCTCGGTCAGCAGCAGGCAACGGGCGCCGAACTGCGTGCGCCCGCGTTCCGCGATGAAGCCGGCTTCCATCAGGTAGCGGGCGACGGCCGGCTGGATCTGCTGGCCGCCGAGCGTCCAGCGCGAACCGTAACCATCGTCGCAACCCGCCAGCATCAGGATCGGCTCGCACTCTCCCATGGCGCGCAGAACCCCCAATGTGTACGCCCGGCTCGGCACCGCAGAGTTTCCCAACGAACCCATGGTGTTTTCCTCCCTGCTCACACAAGGCTGAGGCATCGGAATCGCCGGCTTGTTCCGCTGTTTGCCCCGACTATTCGATCCGGTTGGACCGCGCTTCGATCATGCACTCGAGCGCCTCGCGCTGCCAGGGCGTCGGCTGCGATCCGGTGAACTCGATGCCAGCCATGTTGGCCGCGGCATAGCGGATGCGACAAGGCTGCTTGAGCTCGATGAAGGAGCCCAGCTTGCGCAACAGGAAGGTGAGCACCGCCGGCGTGCCCGGCGTCACGGCATGGGCACCGCGGGTCAGCGATTCGTTCGCCTCGAACTCGAGGCCGCCGTAGGAAATGTTCTTGGTAAAGCCGGAAAAGCGCTGGCCGGTGGCGCTGATCAGCAGTTCGCAGCCGATGCGGGCACGCTGGCGGACATGCTTGCGGCGTTCATCCATGCCGGAATTATCACCTACCCGCCCGGCACGTGGAAGGCCGCCACACCGCGGGGAACGGCGCTATACTGCCCCGATACAAGAACATGGCGCCGCGGGCGCGAACAGGAGGGGGAGATCGATACCGTCGTCTGGCTCGCCGTCGCCACCGTCGCCATCGTGCTGTTCTTCGACTACACGAATGGTTTCCACGACGCGGCGAACATCGTCGCCACCGTCATCGCCTCGCGGGCGATGACGCCGGCGCAGGCGGTCATCATCGTCGGCGTCTTCGAGTTCCTCGGCCCCCTGCTGGGCGGCACCGCCGTCGCCAACACGATCGGCAAGTTCATCGCCCTCGATGGCGTCGCGCCGGTACTGTCGCTATCCATCCTGCTCTGCGGCCTGATCGGCGCCATCGTCTGGAACCTGGTGACCTGGTATTTCGGCATCCCGTCGTCTTCGTCGCACGCGCTGGTCGGCGGACTGGTCGGCGCCGACGGCGCTTACGTCGGCGCCGCCCACGTCGTCGGGGGCTTCACCGAACTGGCCAGCGGGCACCTGACGGGCGTCGTCAAGGTCCTGGCCGCGCTCCTGCTGTCGCCGCTGATCGGCTTCTGGTGCGGCTTTCTCGTCTTCCGGCTGCTCTCCGCTCTGCTCACGCGGGCGAGCCCGGCTGCCAACGCCCGCCTGCGCGGGGCCCAGTTCATCACCGCCGCCGGACTCGCCTTCTCGCACGGCGCCAACGATGCGCAGAAGAGCATGGGCATCCTGACCCTGGTGCTGCTGCTCGGCGGCTTCATACCGAGCTTCGAGGTGCCCTTCTGGGTCATGCTGGCCTGCGCCTCGGCGATGACGCTGGGCATCCTTTCCGGCGGCTGGCGCATCGTGCGCACGCTGGGCTTCGCCATCTACCGCGTGCGTCCGATCCATGCCCTCGGCTCGCAGCTGACCTCGGCCGGCGTCATCCTCGCCGCCTCGATCGGCGGCGCCCCGGTGTCCACCACGCACGTGGTCGCCACCTCGATCATGGGCATCGGGGCGGCCGAGCGGCTGCGCGCCGTGCGCTGGGCCAAGGCCAAGGACATCGGGGTCACCTGGCTGGTGACCATTCCCGGCGCCGCGCTGGTCGCCATCCAGACCTACGCCCTGGTCCACCTCTTTCTCGGGAGCCCGAAATGAACGGTTCGCCTGATGCCTCGCCGTCGATCTTCCGCCGCCTGTTCGACCGCGTCTTTCCGAAGATGCCGGATTTCTTCAGCCTGCTGACCGAGCAGTGCCAGTTCGTCGCCCGGTCCGTCGGCCTCCTCGTCGAGTTCATGGAGACCGGCGACCCCATCGTCGGCGAGCAGATCCGTGCCGACGAGCACGAAGCCGATAAGGTCAAGATCCGCAACCTGCACACGCTCAACGAGGCCTTCTCGACGCCGATCGACCGCGAGGACATCCACCGCGCCATCATCGACCTCGACGAGGTGGTGAATTACTGCAAGAGCACCGTCAGCGAAATGGCCGTGCTTGGCCTCGCTCCAGACAAGCACTGTCTCGAAATGGCGATGCACCTCAAGATCGGCGCCGATGCGCTCGCCGCCGGCTTCGCGCGGCTCGCCCGCGAGCCGGCGCTGGCCGCCCAGGACGCCGACGCCGGGCGCAAGGCGGAGCGCAAGGTGGAGAAGGTGTATCGCCGGGCGATTGCCGACCTTTTCCAGGGCGACGACTACATCAACATGTTCAAGCGCCGGGAGATCTACCGCCACCTGTCGAACGCCGCCGACCGCATGGCCAACTGCGCCAACACGCTGCACGACATCGTCGTCAAGATGTCCTGAACGGACGGATGCTGCAGGCCTTTTCCCGAATCGTCCTCAAGCTGCTCGGCTGGCGCACCTTCGACGTGGCCGGACGGCCGCCGCGCGCGGTGCTCATCGAATACCCGCACACCTCGAACTGGGACGCCATCTACGGCCTGCTCACCAGCTTCGCGATCGGCGCCGGCGTCAGCTGGATGGCCAAGGACGCCGCCTTCCGCTGGCCTTTCGGCGGCCTCCTGAAGCGCCTCGGCGGCATCCCGGTCAACCGCCGCGAACGCACCAATTCGGTGGCCCAGATGATCGGCGAATTCACCACACGCGAGCGCTTCGTCCTCGGCATCACCCCGGAAGGCACACGCAGCCTGACCCCGGGCTGGAAGTCGGGCTTCTACCGCATCGCCACCGGTGCCGGGGTGCCCGTGCTCCTGTCGACCATCGACTATGCGCGCAAGGAAGCGGGCATCATCGCCTGCCTCGAGTTGAGCGGCGACCCCGAGCGCGACCTAGCGCGCATTGCGGAATTCTATGCCGGGCGGCGCGGTCGCCGGCCCGGGCTCGCGTCGCCGATCCGCTGGCTGCCCGACGCACAATTCGACAGGAAGTCACCTCCGCCATGCTGAAGATGCTCGCCACCCGGCTCCTCGCGCTGCTCGGCTGGAAAACCACCGAACCGCCCGGCCGGCCGCCCAAGGCGGTGATGATCGCCTACCCGCACACCTCGAACTGGGACGCCTTCTACGCCCTCCTCGTCAAGCTCGCCCTCGGACTGGATGCGCACTGGGCAGGCAAGGACAACATGTTCCGCCCACCCTTCGGCGGCCTGCTGAAAAAGATGGGCGGCGTCCCGGTCAACCGCCGCGAGCGGACCGGCTTCGTCGAGCAGATGGTCGCCGAATTCGCGGGCCGCGAGCGCTTCACGCTGGTCATCGCGCCGGAAGGCACACGCAGCCTGACCGCCGGCTGGAAAAGCGGCTTCTACCGCATCGCGGTCGCGGCGCAGGTGCCGGTCGCACTCGGTTTCATGGACTATGCAAAGCGCGAAGGCGGCATCCTCGCCTACCTGACGCTGACCGGCGACCGCGATGCCGATCTCGCCGCCATCGCCCGGCACTACGCCGGCCACCCCGGCAAGCGCCGCGAACTCGCCTCGCCGATCCGCTGGCTGGACTGAGACTCAGCCGCCGGCGACCAGCATCACTGTCTGCCCGGCAAAATCGACGCGCTGGCCCGGGCGCAATTTGGCCCGTTTTCGCGTGTCGACCGCGCCATCCACCCTGACGCGGCCTTCGGCGATGGCGGCATGGGCAGCACCGCCCGAGTCGCAGAGGCCGGTAGCCTTTAGCAACTGGTCGAGCTGGATATGATCGCCGCGCACGGCAAGTTCCATGGTCATGCACAAGCTCCGCGCAAACAGGCGTGGCCCGTGAACTCGGCGCAACCGCCGCTGCGTGCGGTCCCGGCGGCGAGGCGGGTTTCGGGAAAGCGGTGTCTGGCATACGTCATGGCCGCATTGTAGGACGGAATCCTCCACACCGGCCCACAGGGCCGTGCGCAAGGCGTAACATTTGCCCAATGTCCACCCAGATACCCGCCCGGCAAGGTGTTCCCATGTTCAATGACGCGATCGGCCGCTCGGCGGCCATCATCGACAGCGATTTCATTGCGCTGGTCCTCGTCAAGGACAGGCAGATCGTCTGGGCCAACAGGGCCATGCACTGCATCTTCGGCTACGAGCCGGACGAATTGATCGGTATGCCCACCCGCGGCCTGTTCCTCGATGAAGCGAGCTACCAGGATTTCGGCCGAGAGTCGCTCGCCGTCATCGCGCAAGGCAGGACCTTCCGCTTTGAAATCGAGTTGAGGCGCAAGGACGAAACGACCGGCTGGTTTGCCGTCAACGCCTCGGCACTGGTTGGCGACCCCAGCACCGCCGTTGTCGCGATTCTCGACGTCTCGGAACAAAAGGCTGCCGAACTGGCGCTGAAGTCCAGCGAGGCGCGTTACCGCGCCGTCGTCCAGGACCAGACCGAGGTCATCTGCCGAGTTCTCCCCGACAGCACCTTCCTGTTCGTCAATGACGTCTACTGCCGACTGTACGGCAAGAGCGCCGACGAAGTGATCGGCCGTCGCTGGCAACCCGGGGCGCATCCCGATGATCTCCCGCTGATCGAGGCCAGGTTGCACACGATGTCCGCCGAGAACCCGGTGGTGATCAACGAGAACCGGGCCATCCTCGCCGGCGGCGAAATACGCTGGATGCAGTTCGTCAACCGGGGCACCTTCGATGCAGCGGGAAATCTGCTCGAGATACAGGCCGTTGGGCGTGACATTACGCCACTCGTGGACGCCAGGGAGCGTCTCGAGATGGCGCTGTCCGGATCGGGACTGGTCCTGTGGGACTGGGAGATACCGGCCCACAAGCTGACCTTCGGCAAGGGCTGGCAAGCATTGCTGGGCTACGTCGAGCCCGCAGTGGCGACCGATGCCGACGACTGGACACGGCTGATCCACGCAAAGGATCGCGATCGCTTCGAGCGGGCAATTTCAGCCCACCTGAGCGGCGAGACTGCCGATTTCGAAGGCGAGGCCCGCTTCCGCCACAAGGACGGGCACTGGCTGACGATCGAGGCGCGCGGCCGGGTTACCTTGCGCGATGCCGGCGGCCTGCCCCTGCGCATGCTGGGCACGGCACTCGATGTCACTCAGCGCAAGCGCCTGGGTAACGAAGGTGTCACGCTGCTCAAGCAGATCGAGTCGCTGATCCGGGAGGCCTCGGCAGGCGTGACCGCCGGCAGGGGAGAAGGAAAAGCGCTCCAATGCCTGACCAAACGCGAACGCCAGGTCCTCGGCTTGATCGCTGATGGCATGACCTCGGCCCAGATTGCGGCGCAGCTCAAGCTGGCCACGAACACGGTCATCAACCATCGCCAGAACATGATGGCCAAGCTCGACCTGCACAACACGGCAGAAATCACCCGCTTCGCGATCGATCATGGTCTTGTCGAACATTAGCAGCGATCGGGCTACCGAAAACTAGTATATAGACACCAGTTAATCGGGGTTTTCGAGCCATTACAATCGGGCAACAGGGAAAGGATAATGACCACAAGCCAATCATCGTCTTGTGATCGTGCCCTACGAATTCTCCTGGAACCGCGGTTCGTCCCTGACCGTAACCTATACGGGCCAGACGAGCGACGCCGAGTTCCTGAAAGCCGTCCTGAGCGAACACGGGGACTACCGCTTCGATACCCTGCGTTGCGTGCTGCATGACTTCACCGGTGTCACGGGCTGCTCGTTTACCGACGAGGCCCTGTTCGAAATCGATTACCACAGCATCGGGGCCGCCTTCACCAACCCGAACATCCGGGTCGCCATCGTCGCTGACCGACCCGACGTCTTGGCCATGTTCGCGGTGTTCCTGGATCGCCGGGAAAGCGCCTACCCGCTGCGGATCTTCGCTTCGCTACCGGAAGCGCGGCTCTGGCTGGAAGAGAAAACCCGGCCTGAGATCAAACAGCCCGGCTAGTTCACCGGGCGCCCGCCGGGGCATCGCCGACAATCACGATGTGCACCCGGCACGGGCCGTGGGCCCCGAGGACGATGGTCTGCTCGATGTCGCCGGTTCGTGACGGCCCGGAAACCAGATTGACGGCACGCGGCAGGAAGCCCGGGCGCTCGCTGCGCAACAGCGCGAAGGCGTCTTCCATCGTCGCGACGACGCGTTCCGCCGGCACGACGGCAACGTGCGTTTCCGGCAGCAGGCTGACGCTGGCAGGGGTCTCGGGGCCCGACAGCAGTATCAGCGTGCCGGTCTCGGCGATGGCGCAGTAGCATCCGGTGATGCCGACCATGTCGGCATCTTGCGCCGAGCGCACGGCAGCGGCAATGCCGGCGGCGGACCATGGCAGATCACCGACATCGGCGGTCGCCACGCAATAGCTGTCCAGTCCCTGCGCCGCCAGCCATGCCGCTACACTCGCCGGGACTTCGCTCGCTGCGGCAACGCGGCTGACCGTGCTGGTCAGACTTTCCGCCCGGGCCACGAAACGCGCCACGAGTTCGCCGCCAATGGCCGGTTGCGGCCCGCGCACCGGCGCCGCCAGGAGGGCTTCGGCCTTGGCGCGGCGCCCGGCGGCGTCACCTTTGCCGAGCCCCCGGCGGACACGACCGAGGATTTCGTCGCGTGCGCTCATGCCGCCCGCATCATGCGGCCACGGCGAACGGCACACCGGCGGCAGCGGCAAGCGCACCGACCTGCACACCCAGTTCATCGCCACCGGCGAAGGCCAGGCGGTCGACGCCCGCCGCACACAATCCCTTGATGGCCTCGCTGTCACCATGCAGGACATTGACCACGCCGGCCGGCCAGCCGGTCCGCGCGGTCAGCTCGCACAGCGCCGCCACCGCCGCCGGTGCCCGCGGGCTGGGCTTGACCACCAGCGTCGCGCCGGCGCGCAGGAGCGGCGCGGCGAGCGTCGCGAAGCGGGCCAGCGGGCGGCTGGCATCAACGACGACGGCGACGGTTCCGGCGGTAGCGGCCGCGCCTCCGCGCAGCGCGGCGACGGCAGCCGCGACCTCGGCCTGCGCATCGGCCTCGGCGATGCCGCATTCCTCGCCCAGCAGCCTGGCGAAATGGCCGGTATAGCGGTCGAGGCCATCGGCGAGCGCGGCGAGCAATGCGGCGCGCTCGTTTGCGCCCGCTGCCTGCCAGCCCGGCGCGGCGGCGCGCGCAGCGGCGGTGGCCGCGCCGGCTTCGGCAGCGCCGCACAGGGGCACCCGGCGCAAGGCCTCGCCGGAGGCGGGTGCGATGACGTCAAAAAATGAATCGACAACCGTCAGGTAGGCGCGGCCGTCGATCCACAGCGGAATGGCCTTGGGGCCTTCGGGTGCGAATTCCATGGTCAGTCTTTCTTTCTTGCAGCGTAACGTTCGAGAAAAGTCGGGCCGGACGGCGGCACCAGGTCGCGCCCGGCACTCCAGCCCGGTGCCAGGCCGAATACGCGAATGCGGCCGCTGTCGTCGGCCAGCCAGCGCAGGTAACGGGCAGCCAGGCGCACGACCAGCCGGTAAAGGGTCGGACGCCGGGCCAGCCAGCCCCAGGCGCCGAGGCCGAGGCGCTCGGCCAGCGGGCGCAGGCGACGCTCGACCTGCACTTCCCGCAACCGGTGCATCAGCGCCGGCAAGGGGATTTCGACCGGGCAAACAACGCCGCACTGGTTGCAGCCGGTAGACGCGTGCGGCAGGTCGAGGGCGTTCTCGATGCCTGTGTAGAGCGGCGTCAGTACCGATCCCATCGGCCCCGGATAGACCCAGCCGTAGGCATGGCCGCCGAGCGAAAAATAGACGGGACAGTGGTTCATGCACGCACCGCAGCGGATGCAGCGCAGCATGTCGGCGAAGTCGGAGCCGGCCAGCGCGGCGCGACCGTTATCGACCAGGATGAAGACCGTCTTCTCGGGCCCCTCGCCGTCGCCGGCGCCGCGCGTGCCGGTGAGCAGCGAGACGTAGTTGGAGATCGTCTGGCCGGTCGCCGAGCGCGGCAGCAAGCGCATCAGGCTGGCGAAGTCCTCGAGGGTCGGGACGATCTTCTCGATGCCGGTGATGACGACATGGACGCTGGGCAGGGTCGTCACCATGCGCCCGTTGCCCTCGTTGGTGACGAGCGCTGCCGAGCCGGTCTCGGCGATCAGGAAGTTGGCCCCGGAAATGCCCATGTCGGCCGACAGGAAGTGCTGGCGCAAGACTTCGCGCGCCTCGCGCGCCATGGCCGGGATGTCGGCCGAACTGCGCGCCTGCAGCGGGCGCCCGTGCTCGGCGGCAAACAGTGCCTCGACCTCGTGGATGGTCTTGTGCACGGCCGGGGCGATGATGTGCGAGGGCGCCTCGCCGGCCAGCTGGACGATGTATTCGCCGAGGTCGGTCTCGACCGGCCGGATCCCGGCATCCGCCAGCGCCTCGTTGAGACCTGCCTCCTCCGAGAGCATCGATTTCGACTTGACCGCCTTGGTAACACCATGGCGGGCGGCAATGTCGAGGACATGGCGGCGGATCTCCGCCCCGTCGCGCGCCCAGAGGACCTCGGCACCGGTCGCCCGCGCCCTTTCCTCGAAGATCTCCAGCCAGACGTCGAGGTCGTCGACGACACGGCGCCGGATATCGGCGCAGGCCGTGCGCAAGGCGCCGAACCCGAGGCCGTCGGCGGCCAGGCCGGCTATACCCTTGGCCCGCTTGCCGACGAACAGTGGCCGCGCCTTCTGCAGGGTGCGGCGCAGGCCAACATCGCCCGCCTGCCGCGCGGCGCGGGCGCGGAAGAACATGGCCTGCGATTGGCCGCCTGCGCTCACGCCGGCTCCGGCCCGGCGAGCACCTCGGCGACGTGCAGCCCGCGCGTGCTTTCGTCGCCGCGCCGGCGCAGGCGCCCCTCGATGTTGAGCAGGCAGCCAAGATCGCCGCCGACCACGGCATCGGTGCCGGCCGCCGCGACGGCATCGCACTTGCGCTCGACGATGGCAGTCGAGGTTTCACCGAAGCGTTCGGCGAAGGCGCCACCGAAGCCGCAACATTCCTCGCAGTCGGCCATTTCGTGCACTTCCAGCCCGTGCACGCCGGCCAGGAGCCGGCGCGGCTGTGCCTTGATCCCGAGCCCGCGCAGCCCCTTGCACGAATCGTGGTAGGTGACCCGGGCGGCAAATTCACCCGGTACGGAAGCGACCCCGAGCACATCGACGAGGAAGGCGGTGAGCTCCCAGGTGCGGCCGGCAACCGCGGCAGCCCGTTCTGCCCACTGCGGATCGTCCGCCAGCAGGCGCGGGTAGACATTGCGAATATGGTCGGCGCAGGAACCCGAGGGGACGACGACATGGTCGAAGCCCTCCAGCTCGGCCACCGCCTTGCGCGCGAGGCCTGCTGCCAGGCCGCGGTTTCCGGCGCTCCATGCCGGTTGACCGCAGCAGGTCTGCGCCGGCGGCACGACGACCTCGCAGCCAGCCGCCTCGAGCAGGCGCAGCGCCGCGAAGCCGATCGACGGGCGCATCAGGTCGACCAGGCATGTGACGTAGAGGGCCAAGCGCATGCTAATATTGCGGCGCACAAACGGAAAGTGGCAATGCTACTCAAACCGCCCTGATAAAGGAATCCAGTTGTCCAACGCCGCCCGCGGCCCCGCCATCGAAAATGCCAAGGCGCCCGTTTCGATCCAGGTCATCGAACGGATGATGACCCTGCTCGACGCGCTGGCCGTCGCGCCCGAGGCGGCCAGCCTGAAGCAGCTGGCGACGGCCACCGACCTCCACCCGTCGACGGCGCACCGCATCCTTGCCGCGATGACGGCAGCGCGCTTCGTCGAGCGGCATGATGCCGGTACCTACCGGCTTGGCATCCGGCTGCTCGAACTGGGTAACATCGTCAAGTCGCGCATCAACCTGCGCGAGGTGGCATTGCCCTTCATGCAGGAACTGCACGAATCGGTCGGCGAAGCGGTGAATCTGGGCGCCCGGCACGACGACGACATCGTTTATCTGGAACGGACTTCCTCGGGCCGCTCCCTGGTCCGCGTCGTCTATCTGGTCGGCGGCCGCGCCCCGCTGCATCTGACGTCGCTCGGCAAGCTCTTCCTCGCCGGCGACACGCCCCAGGAAATCCGCGCCTACGCCAAGCGCACCGGCCTGCCGGGCAAAACGCCGCGTTCGCTGACCAGTCTCGTCGCGCTCGAGAAGGAACTCGACAAGGTGCGCCGCCACGGCATCGCCTATGACGACGAGGAAGCCGAGATGGGCCTCAAGTGCGTCGCAGCGCCCATCCACGACGACGAGGGCCGCATCGTCGCCGCCCTGTCCGTCTCGGCACCGGCCGACCGCCACGATCCGGCCTGGGCGCTGCAGGTGCGGCGCTCCGCCGACGCCGTCTCGCAGGCTCTCGGCTATACCGGCACCAAAAAATAAGGGCCGCTTGCGCGGCCCTGCAGCGGTGAATTCCGGCCCGCTCAGGCGTGACGCCGGCCGTTGTCGGTGCCGGCGCTCTCCATCCAGCGCTTGATCCGCATCGCATCACCGACCCGCGTCATCTTGCCGGTCGAGTCGAGGAGCACGATGACCACCGGCTTGTCGGCAACACGCGCCTGCATGACAAGGCAGCGACCGGCCTCGGAAATGTAGCCGGTCTTCGAGACTCCGATTTCCCAGTTGTCGTTGCGCACCAGCGCGTTGGTATTGCGGAATTGCTGCAGACGGCCGTTGAGTTCGATCGTCGCCTCGTCCGTTGTCGACAGCTCGCGGATTACCGCGTAGTTGGCTGCCGCAGCAACCATGCGCGCCAGATCGTGCGCGGTGGAGACATTATTGCTGGAGAGACCGGTCGGCTCTTCGAAACGTGAACTGCGCATGCCGAGTTCGCGCGCCTTGGCATTCATTGCCCGGACAAAGGCAGGCATCCCGCCGGGATAGTGCCGGCCGAGCGCATTGGCGGCGCGGTTCTCGGAAGACATCAGCGCCAGCAGCATCGCTGTCTGGCGGGTCATGGCCGTCCCGACCGGGATACGCGAACGGGTTCCCTTCAGGGTATCCACATCATCTTCGCTGATGTGGACGAGTTCGTTGGCATCGAGCCCGGCATCGAGGACAACCATCGCCGTCATCAGCTTGGATATCGAGGCGATTGGCACGACGACGTCGGCCTGCTTCTCGAGCAATTCGCGTCCGGTCTCCTGGTCGATGACAAGTGCCGAGGCCGAATAGAGGGCCAGCCGTCCCGGGTCGACGTCGGCCATGCTGACCTTGCGCAGGGGCTTGCGCGCGGTTTCCCCGACAATGGCCGCCTGCTGGCGCGGCGGGTTGGTTGCGCCCTTGGCCTGCTTGCCCTTCGCCGGGCTGGCAGTCTTGCTCAATTCAGTCCGCGCGACTGGCTGGCGCGCGCCGCTGGCAGCCAGTTTTTCCGCCGGCTTCCCCGCAGCCTTGTCCGCCGGCTTGCGAACACCGCTCTTCGACGCTTCGCCAGCGGCCAAGGCTGGCCCTGCTACTGTAAGCCCGACCAGCGCACCCGCCAGAATCGCCTTCTTCATTGCCTGCTTCATTCGGTGCCTCCCGCACTACTTGGGAACAGTTTAGCCCAGTTTAGCAGGGGCCCGAAAAAAATCAATGAAAATATGAAGATACGATACCTACTTGAGCCAAATTGTCAGCCCGCGTCGACCACCGTCAGCGCCGTCATGTTGACGATTCGGCGCACGGTGGCGGTTGGCGTCAGGATGTTCACCGGCTTGGCCGCACCGAGCAGGATCGGGCCGATGGTCAGGTTGTCGCCGGCCGCGATCTTGAGCAGGTTGAAGGAAATGTTGGCGGCATCCAGCGTGGGCATGATCAGCAGGTTGGCCTGGCCCTTCAGGCGCGAATTCGGGAAGGCCGACAGGCGGATCTTCTCGTCGAGCGCCGCGTCGCCGTGCATTTCGCCCTCGACCTCGAGGCGCGGCGCACGCTGGGCCAACAAGGCGAGCACCTGGCGCATCTTCAGCGACGTCGGCGTGTCCTCGGTACCGAAGGTCGAGTGCGACAGCAGCGCCACCTTCGGGGTTATCCCGAAGGCGCGCACTTCCTCGGCTGCCAGCAGGGTCATGTCGGCCAGTTGCTCGGCGGTCGGGTCGTAATTGACGTAGGTATCGCCGATGAATACCGTGCGGCCGGGCAGCATGAGCAGGTTCATCGCGTAGTAGCGGTCGAGCCCCGGCTGGGTGCCGATGACGCTCTGCACGTAGTGGCGGTGGTGGTCGTGGCGCCCGAAGGTGCCACAGATGAGGCCGTCGGCGTAGCCGAGGCGGACCATCAGCGCGCCGTACAGCGTCGCGCGGCGTCGCACTTCGCGGCGCGCGTAGTCGGGCGACACGCCCTTGCGCTCGGTCAGGCTGTGGTAGGCCTGCCAGAACTCATCGAAATGGCGGTCGAAGAAATCGCAGTTGTCGGCATGGATGACCTCGTAGTCGATCCCCTCGCGGATGCGCAGGCCGGACGCCTCGATGCGGCGGGTGATCTCGGCCGGACGGCCGATGAGGACCGGCTGGGCGATGCCTTCGTCACGGACGACCTGGACCGCGCGCAGGACCCGCTCGTCCTCGCCCTCGGCAAAGACGATGCGCTTCGGCGCCTTCTTGGCCTGGGCGAACACCGGCTTCATGATGAAGCCGGAGTGATAGACGAACTCGTTCAGCCCCTGCAGGTAGGCCGGCCAGTCGCGGATCGGCCGCGTCGCCACGCCGGAGTCCATGCCGGCCCGGGCAACGGCCGGGGCGATCTTGACGATCAGGCGCGGGTCGAAGGGCTTGGGAATCAGGTACTCCGGCCCGAAGCCGCTGACCTTCTCGCCATAGGCAGTCGCCACGATTTCGGACTGCTCGGCCCGCGCCAGCTCGGCGATGGCCTTGACCGCCGCCATCTTCATCTCCTCGGTGATCGTCGTCGCACCGACATCGAGCGCGCCGCGGAAGATGAACGGGAAACAGAGCACATTGTTGACCTGGTTCGGGTAGTCCGAGCGGCCGGTGCAGATGATGGCGTCGTTGCGCACGCTCTTGACCTGCTCGGGCAGGATTTCCGGGGTCGGGTTGGCGAGCGCCAGGATCAGCGGGCTGGCGGCCATCTTCGCCACCATCTCGGGCTTGAGCACCCCACCCGCGGACAATCCGAGGAAGACGTCGGCGTCGGCGATGACTTCGCCCAGCGTGCGGGCATCGGTAGCCTTGGCATAGCGCGCCTTGATCTCGTCCATTTCCTCGACGCGACCTTCGTAGACGACGCCCTTGATGTCGGTGACCCAGATGTTCTCGACCGGAGCGCCCAGCATGACCAGCAGGTCGAGACAGGCGAGCGCTGCAGCGCCGGCGCCCGAGGTGACGATCTTGACCTTGGCCAGGTCCTTGCCGATCAGGTGCAGGCCGTTGAGCACGGCGGCACCGACGACGATCGCCGTGCCGTGCTGGTCGTCGTGGAAGACGGGGATCTTCATGCGCTCGCGCAGCTTCTTCTCGATGTAGAAGCACTCGGGCGCCTTGATGTCCTCGAGGTTGATGCCGCCGAAGGTCGGCTCGAGCGAGGCGATGGTGTCGATCAGCTTGTCGGGGTCGCGCTCCTCGATTTCGAGGTCGAAGACATCGATGTTGGCGAATTTCTTGAACAGCACGCCCTTGCCTTCCATGACCGGCTTGGCGGCAAGCGGGCCGATCGGGCCAAGGCCGAGCACGGCAGTGCCATTGGTAATGACGCCGACCAGGTTGCCGCGCGAGGTCAGCGTGCTCGCCTCGCCGGGATCGGCGACGATTTCCTCGCAGGCGAAGGCGACGCCGGGAGAATAGGCAAGCGAGAGATCGTACTGGTTGGTCAGTTGCTTGATCGGCGTCACGGCAATCTTGCCCGGGCGCGGCTCGCGGTGATAGTAGAGCGCGGCTTCGCGCAGCTGCTTGGAATCCATGTCTTCCTCCGGTTTCGTATAGCGAAACGACTTTTTGAATCGTGGAATAATTTTAGCACAGCCGGCGCCTCCGGCCAGTTGTGGCTATCACGTACGTGCGCGAAGTCAAGTGGATGTTTACCCTCGGGTCTGGCATAATTACCGGCTTCCCAGCCGACCGCTCCCATGCCGCTTGCAGTTCCCCCTGGCAGTCACCGGCGACTGGCGTGAAACCTAGCTAATACAGAAACTTGCATAGAGAGACAAACCGCCATGACCGCACCGCTGAACGCACCCGACTACGTCAAACACGAAGGCCTGAAGAAGTGGGTTGCCGAAATCGCCGCGCTGACCCAGCCTGACCGGATCGTCTGGGCCGACGGCAGCCAGGAAGAATACGACCACCTGTGCGCCGAGATGGTCAAGGCCGGCACGCTGATCAAGCTGAACGAACAGAAGCGCCCGAATTCCTACCTCGCCTTCTCGGATCCCTCCGACGTCGCCCGCGTCGAGGACCGCACCTACATCTGCTCGCAGAACAAGGAAGACGCCGGCCCGACCAACAACTGGGAAGATCCGGCCAGGATGCGCGCAACCCTGAACGGCCTGTTCAAGGGCTGCATGCAGGGTCGCACCATGTACGTCATCCCCTTCTCGATGGGTCCGCTCGGTTCGCCGATCGCCCACATCGGCTTCGAGATCACCGACTCTGCCTACGTCGTGGTCAACATGCGCACGATGACCCGCATGGGCAAGGCAGTGTACGACGTCCTCGGCAGCAACGGCGAATACGTGCCCTGCGTGCACACCGTCGGTGCCCCTCTGCAGCCGGGCCAGGCCGACGTCAAGTGGCCGTGCAACCCGACCGTCAAGTACATCGTGCACTACCCGGAAACCCGCGAAATCTGGTCCTATGGCTCCGGCTACGGCGGTAACGCCCTGCTTGGCAAGAAGTGCTTCGCCCTGCGCATCGCGTCGACCATGGCCCGCGACCAGGGCTGGCTGGCCGAACACATGCTCATCCTCGGCGTCGAATCCCCCGAAGGTGAAAAGACCTATGTCGCTGCCGCCTTCCCGTCGGCCTGCGGCAAGACCAACTTCGCCATGCTGATTCCGCCCGAGCCGCTCAACGGCTGGAAGATCACCACGATCGGCGACGACATCGCCTGGATCAAGCCGCGCGTCGATGCCGACGGCGTCACCCGCTTCTACGCGATCAACCCGGAAGCCGGCTTCTTCGGCGTCGCCCCCGGCACCAGCGAGAAGACCAACTTCAACGCCCTGGCCACGCTCAAGGAAAACATCATCTTCACCAACGTCGCGCTGACCGACGATGGCGACGTCTGGTGGGAAGGCCTGACCAAGCAAGCGCCCGATCACCTGATCGACTGGCAGGGCAACGACTGGACGCCGGAAGACGGCAAGGCCGGCAAGAAAGCCGCCCACGCCAACTCCCGCTTCACCGCCCCGGCCAGCCAGTGCCCGTCCGTCGACGCCGCCTGGGAGGATCCTGCCGGCGTGCCGATCTCGGCCTTTATCTTCGGCGGCCGCCGCGCCACCACCGTGCCGCTGGTCTACCAGGCCTTCAACTGGAACTACGGCGTCTACATGGCCGCCACGCTCGGCTCCGAAACCACCGCCGCCGCCTTCGGCCAGCAGGGTGTCGTCCGCCGCGATCCGTTCGCCATGCTGCCCTTCTGCGGCTACCACATGGGCGACTACTTCAACCACTGGCTGCGCATGGGCAAGACGGTCGACGCGACGCCGAAGATCTTCTGCGTGAACTGGTTCCGCATGAACGAGAAGGGCGAATTCATGTGGCCGGGTTTCGGCGACAACATGCGCGTCCTCAAGTGGATCGTCCAGCGCTGCAAGGGCACCATCGCCGCCAAGGAAACCGTGCTGGGCTGGATGCCGAAGTTCGAGGACATCGACTGGACCGGCCTGGAGATCAACAAGGGCGATTTCGAGGCACTGACCACGATCGATGCCGACGCCTGGAAATCCGAACTGGCCGGCCACAAGGAATGGTTCGACAAGATGGGCGAGAAGATGCCGCGCGAACTCGTGCTCAAGCGCGAACTGTTCGAGATGGGCATCTTCAAGGACGCCGCCTGACATTTCGCTGCGCGAATCCGGACGGCCACCCGCGGGTGGCCGTTTTTCTTCAGAGACCCGAATGCCCTCCGCCGCCGCCCGCCTTGCCGACATCGCGCCCTTCCACGTCGTCGAACTGCTGTCCCGCGCCCGCCAGCTCGAGGCGGAGGGTCGCGACATCATCCACATGGAGGTCGGCGAACCGGACTTCCCGACGCCGGAGCCGATCGCCGCTGCTGCGGTCGACGCTATAAAACAGGGCAAAACGCTCTATACGCAGGCGCTCGGCCTGCCCGTACTGCGCGAGGCGATTGCCGCCTTCTACCGCACGCGCTACGGCGTCGCTGTCCCGGCCGCGCGCATCGCCGTCACCGCCGGCGCCTCGGGGGCGCTCAACCTCGCCTTCGCCTGCCTCGCCGATCCGGGCCGTGAATGGCTGCTTGCCGACCCGGGTTATCCGTGCAACCGGCACATCCTGCGCGCCTACGAGGGCGTCGCCCGTGCTCTGCCGGTCGGTCCGGAGAGCAATTTCCAGCCGACGCCGGCGCAGGTCGCTTCAGCCTGGAACGCCAACACAGCCGGACTCCTCGTCGCCTCGCCGGCCAATCCGACCGGGACACTGCTCGCCGCCGGCGCCATCGCGGCGCTCGCCGACACCGTGCGCGCGCGGGGCGGACACTTTCTTGTCGACGAGATCTACCACGGCCTCACCTACGAGGACGATGCGCCGACGGCGTGCGCGGCCGGCGAGGATATCTGGGTCATCAACAGTTTCTCCAAATACTTCCAGATGACCGGCTGGCGGCTCGGCTGGATGGTTATTCCCGAGCCGTTCGTGCGCGATGTCGAGAAGCTGGCGCAGAACCTCGTCCTCTGCCCGTCCACGCCGGCGCAGCATGCCGCGCTGGCCGCCTTCGCGCCGGCGACGATCGCACTGCTCGAGGAACGGCGCGCCGAATTCCGCCGGCGCCGCGACTTCCTCGCCCCGGCGCTGGAGCAGATCGGCTTCCGCGTCACCGCCCGCCCCGAAGGGGCCTTCTATCTCTATTGCGACTGCTCGGCGCTATCCGGCAACAGCTTCACGCTGGCCCGGGACCTGCTGGAGAATGCCGGCGTCGCCGCGACCCCCGGCATCGACTTCGGCGCGAACGCGCCGGAGCGCCACATCCGCTTCGCCTATACGACCAGGGTCGAGCGTCTAGCCGAGGCGGTCGACCGGCTCGCCCGATACTTCGGCGGGCAAGGCTAGCCCCGGGAAGCGCGCCGCGAGCCCTGCCCAGTCGAAATGCGGCCCCGGATCGGTCTTGCGGCCCGGCGCCACGTCGCTGTGTCCGGCGACTGCGGTAACTGGATAGCGACGGCGTAGCGCCCCGAGCAAGCGCCACAGGACACGGTACTGCTCCGGCGCGAAGGGGCTGTCGTCGTCGCCCTCCAGCTCGATTCCCACCGACCAGTCGTTGCAGTTCTCCCGCCCCCGCCAGGACGAGCGCCCGGCATGCCAGGCGCGCCTGTCGCACGCGACGAACTGCACCGCCCTCCCGTCACGACGCACCAGAAAATGTGCCGACACCTGCAGCCCGGCGATGGTCGCAAAATAGGGGTGGGCAGCAGCATCGAGGCGATTGAGGAAGAAGCGTTCGATGGCATCGCCGCCGAATTCGCCGGGCGGCAGGCTGATATTGTGCAGAACGACCAGCGAGACCGTTGCCCCCGCGGGGCGCGCCCCCTGGTTGGGCGAGCACAACCAGCGCGTACCGCCGAGCCAGCCGTCCTGCCGCCAGCGGAAGCTCACTCGATGCCCAGGCGCTCGAGGCGATAGCGCAGCGAGCGGAAGGTCACCCCGAGCAGGCGGGCGGCCGCAGTGCGGTTGCCATCGGTCTTCTGCAACGCTTCGAGGATGGCCTGGCGTTCAAGGCGGTTGAGGTAATCGTCGAGTGTTTCGCTGCCCCGCCCGACATTCTCGCCGCCCATTTCGTCCGGACCCAGTTGCAGGTCCTCCGGTTCGATGACGAAATCAGAACACAACGCGGTTGCCCGCTCGAGGATGTTTTCCAGCTCGCGCACGTTGCCAGGGAACGGGTAGGCAGCAAGCGCCTGCATCGCACTCTCGCCCAGCACCGGCTGGCGCGCTTCCCCGCACAACTTGCGCAACAGGGTACGGACCAGGTCGGGAAGGTCATCCATGCGCTCGCGCAGGGCCGGCATGCGCAACTCGATGACGTTCAGCCGGTAGTACAAATCCTGGCGGAAGGTGCCGCGCTCGACGCATTCACGCAGATTGCGATGGGTCGCACAGGTAATGCGCACATCCACCGGTTCCTCGACCGCATCGCCCAGGCGCCGGACGCGCTTTTCCTGGATCGCACGCAACAGCTTGACCTGCATGGCGAGCGGCAGGTCAGCGACTTCATCGAGGAACAACGTCCCCCCGTTGGCCGCCTGGAAGAAACCCTCTCGCTCCCCGTCTGCCCCGGTGAAGGCGCCCTTGCGATAGCCGAAGAACTCGCTTTCCATGAGGTTTTCGGGGATTGCACCGCAGTTGACCGGAACGAAGGGCTTGCTCCCCCGCGCACTGAGCTGATGGATCAGGCGCGCCGCCAGTTCCTTGCCGCTACCCGACTCGCCCGATATGTAGATCGGCGCCTGGCTGCGCGCGAGCTTCTCGATGAGGCCGCGCACCTGCTGCATGGCCGGAGAGGCTCCGATCAGACCCTGTACCGCCCCCTCGGAATCATCCGCGCCGGGCACACTGAGTGCGGACTTGACCAGGGTGCGCAACTGGTCGAGGCCGACCGGCTTGGCGAGATAGTCGAAGGCCCCGGCCTTGAGCGCAGCGATGGCGTTCTCGGTGCTGCCGAAGGCCGTGATGACCGCGACCGGCGTCCGGGGACAGCGCTCGACAACCTCGCGGACGACGTCGAGTCCGTCGCCGTCGGGCAAGCGCATATCCGTCAGGCAGAGCTGGAATTCGCCCTCCTCGAGCCATTCCTTCGCCTCGCCGACACTCGCCGCGCAAACGGCCGCCAGCCCCATGCGCGAGAGGGTTAGGTCGATCAGTTCGCGGATGTCTGGCTCGTCGTCCACGACGAGGACGCGGTTCAGTTCACCGCGGGCGCGCCGTTCGCTTCGGGCAGTTTGCATGGGTCGGATCTCCCGGAAATCACAAAATGGCCGCCGCCGGCAGCCGAGTCAAGTTCGAGTGTCGCACCATTCGCCTCGCAAAGTTCGCGGGCGATGAAAAGGCCCAGTCCGGTGCCGCTGTGGTGGGTCGTGAAGAAAGGTTCGAAGATCTGGGCAAGAGCACTCTCCGGCACCCCGGAACCGTCGTCGATGACATGGAGCTCGACGATGCCGCGATCCGTGTCGCCGCGGACAACGAGGCGGACGCTGCCCGGCTCGCCGCGCGAGTGGCGCCAGGCATTGTCGACGAGATTCCAGAGGATCTGGTCGAGATGGTTGCGATCGAACGCGAGAACCGCTCCCGCATCGCCAGCCACTTCGATCGCCCCGGGCGCCAGGCCGCGTCCGGTGGCGAAATTTTCGACGAACTGCCAGCAAACGCGCAAAAGGGCCAGGTTTTCCGGCTGAATGCGGTCGCGCCGGCCCAGCTCGAGGATGTCGCCGACAATGCGGTCGAGGCGGGCGACGTTGTCTGCCAGTATCTGCAGCAGGCGATCCTGCATCGCCCCGCGCCGCTCCTCGTGCAACAGTTCGCCGGCATGGCTGATCGCCGACAGCGGATTGCGGATTTCGTGCGCGATACTTCCGGTCAGCCGCCCGAGAGCAGCCAATTTCAGTTCACGCGCCCGCTCCTGGATACGTCCGATATCCTCGAGGAAGACCAGCACTTCCCCATCGCTGCTCGCCGTACGGGCGAAACGCGCCCGCAGATGGACCCCCGACGGCAAGGACAAATCGGCGCCGGCCGCATCTTCGCGGCCACTCCAGTCGGCGAGGCTGGCCGCCAGAAGCGGGGCGACGTCGGCCAGGTTGCCCGCAGGTGCGGGCGGCAGATCGAGCATCTCGCGGGCGACGGGATTGCACGTCTGAAGAAGCCCGTCTCGACTGACGACGATGACCCCGTCCTGCATCCGCTCGCTGACGGACTGGCTGATCAGGCGCTGGTTCTCCAGATGGACGCCACGCAGACGTGCCAGTTCCTCGTTCGCCATGATGCGCTGGCCGAGCAGGCGCGCCAGGATGGCCGTGGCGAAAAAGCCGGCGCACAGGAAGCCGGCCTGGACGATGGTCGCCGGTTCGAACCCGCGCACGATGACCGCAGCGACCTGGGCGAGCAGCGTCGACACGGTTGCCAGTGCCGCATAGAACAACACCAGGCGCCCGCGACCGACCATGCTGGCGGTAGCCAGCGACACCAGCATCAGGGCACCGACCCCGGTCCCCGCGCCGGCGCCGGCATACATGAGGACACCGATTGCCGTCGCATCGAGCATGACCTGCAGCGAGAGCTGCATGTTGAAGCGCACTCGCCAGTAGGTAGACGCGAACAAGCCAGCGCCGACCATTCCCATGTAGGCGAGCGTCGCCATCAGGAAACGCGGCGAGGAGGAAAGGTGGAAAAGCGAGGCGACCCAGCCGTCCGGCAGGACAGCCGCCAGCAGGACGATGCCGGCGACGATCAGGCGATACAGGTTGAAATACTGGAACGGGCGCCAGCTGGCTTCCCAGGTGGCAGCAAGCCAGTCCGCCATGGTCAGCGGGGCCCGCCCCCGCGCGCATCGCGGTGTGCGGCGCAACAATAGCGCACCCCGCTATCGTCGCCGATGCTTTCGCTTTCCGGGATGTGCACGCCGCAGTGGGCACAAGCGACGATGCGCTCGACCTCCTTTTCCCTGGTAGGCGCATGACTGGCTGCCCGCGGGCCACGCGCGCGCTTGCTCCAGACCCACCAAATCACGGCAACGACTGCAAGCAGGATGAGATATTTCATGCGGCGCGACTGTACCAGACACTGCGGAAGCCGACGAGAGTTCTCGGCCGCGGGCGAAGGCGGGCAGCGGCTGCAGCGCTTTCCCACCAACCTTGCGACCGACTGTTTATGCTGGACGATAACGAGCGCGCTTCCGCGAAAGCGCAACGGGCGCAAACTTGTGCTTCAGCACTTGGCTGGCGATTTTGAATGCCCCTTCGAGCTTCTCCACATTTTCGCCCTCTGCCCCGACGCGTTCGAATCGCATGCGCCACGAGGAAAGAATGGTGTCGGCCATCCTTGACATTGACGCGATAGCAACCTCGGGATCGATCCCCAGCAAAATGGCAGAGGCCAAAAAGGTCTCCGGCGTCGCCACGGCGCCGTCAGTGTGAAAGCGCATGGACAGGGCCACTTGTTCGCTCCGTACCGAGCCGACGATATCGAAGGCCGGGGAGAGACGCCAGCCTTCCGCATCCCGGATAAGGGCGTGATTGCGCGGGTGATCATCGACGTTCCCCACCATGGCGTTGTAAGCGAGTCGCTTCCAGATGGCTTCGCCGTATTGGCGGCCAGTCCAGCGCATGGCCTCGTCCGCAAACCGCAGATAACTCATCTTCCTGCCATCCTCCCTGGGGTTGCCAAGTCCCAGCACCGTATAGGCACTGGCAAAGCCCTTCCGGGTCACACCCCCCTCAGCCTTGGCGAGGTCGAACCGGCGAACCAGGATAATTTGGCGGCCATCCGGCAGAGTGTGCAAACGGGACTGTGCGGCATCAATGCCACAGTCCTCCGCCATCGTCAGCATGACGTGTTCGTTCGCCGCAAGGAATCGGACCGGGTCTCCCTTCTCGGGAAACTTGGCGATCCAGAATGCGCCGGCATCTTCGACCAAGAGTTTTGGCTTGGCCCCCCCCATGCTTGTGGTGGGATGGACGACATTGGCGATCTGCTCATTCTCCGGGGGGAAGCCGCTGGAAACCTCGTCCAGGGCAGCCAGTGAGTAGGCTTTCAGTGCCTTGGGTTCGTCGCCGAAAGCCACATTGCCGACGCCATCGGCCGGTCCCTTCAGCAGGCAATCAAACTCGTCGAGATCGCCATGCTCACGGTAGAGTTGATCCCGCCCCCAGGCATCCGGCCCCGCATCCCGAAACACCCCGAAAATTCCATCCTGTTTGGCCTCCTTGATGACAGAGCGCCGAAAACGCAGGCCCATGGGGTCCAACGGGATCGCATCCTTATCTTTCAGATAGCCAGCGTCGTAGGCAAATTCACCCACCCTCGTCTCGGGAGCCCAGGCGAAGACGCCGGCCCGCACTGGTTTCGTTTCTCCCGGCAGATACACCAGGATGGGCGTGGACTTCTTAGCCATTGCGGATTCTCTTGGGTAGCTGGCTTGCCATTAGCCGATGGCTATCAGATTCGAGGACTGCAATCTTGTCCACGTCGTCCAGAATATTCAGTGCCCACAGGACCGCCAGATAGTTACCGATGGTGACATGGGGCGAGCCTTTCTCGATCTCGACCAAGGTCGAGCGACTCACCCCGGCACGGTCTGCCAGATCGATCTGACGCCACCCAGCAGCTTTCCGGGCAATGACAATCCGTTCGCCCAGTTGGCGAAGCGTATCCCGCACGTCGATAGGGTGGATTAGTTTAATGTTTGCCATGACGCACATTCTCCATACTTAGTGTGCGCCATGTCAATCATTGCGGCCGCAACGGCGCGGATGTCCGTTAGGCACGATGCTGGCTCTGCCGAACCCTGCCTTGAGTTGTTGGCGCCGTTAACGGATTCGGGCAGCAATAACGGCGGCGACGCCGGAAGGTCTGCCGCTCGCCTTTGCCGAGGCAATGCTCGCCATCGATGCGACCCCCATCACCGCCTGGGTAACGCTCCTCGAGGATCCGGTGGTAGTCGTCGGCCGCGCCGACGTGGAAGCCCGCCATCTACTCCCGTGCCCGCCAGGCTGCCGAATATGGCGACTGGGAGGCTATCGAACGGATGCTTACCGAGGCCCGCCAGCGCTTCGCCAACCAACCTTGGCTGGCCGAGGTACTGGAAAACATGGTCAGGATCGCCCACACGATGGACGCAGCGCATTTCTGCAAGGAAGCAGCCTACTCCGCCAAGAAGGAACTGCTGGCTAGCCTCGAACTCGAGGCCACCGCCCCCAGTTTTCTGCACTGGAAGACCGCGCAGGGTAAGGCGCATTTCAGTAAGTGGCCGGACGAGACGCAGAAATAGAGGAGTTCGGAGGGTTGACCGCAACAGACATCACGGCAACCCCGGCGTCAACGGATGAATATCCAGTACACCAAGCCTCCCCGTTTTTCGGCGAGAATAAGGAGCCTAGTTCTACGGAGCAATTGAACGAAGCTCTCCATGCCAAGCACGACGACATGTCCCTTCTGCCACCTACCTGATGGACGGATCATCGACCAGAACATGTTCGCCTTGGCTATCCGCGATGCATACCCGGTATCACCCGGGCATACGCTGATCATCCCGCGCCGCCATGTCGATTCATTTTTCGCGGCTACCGCAGATGAGCGTTTGGCAATGTTCGAACTGCTCGATCGAACTCGCACCGAACTGGAACAAGAACTCGCGCCGGCAGGCTACAACATTGGTATCAACGACGGCCAAGCGGCTGGACAGACCGTTGCCCACCTGCATCTGCATTTCATCCCTCGCTTCAATAGTGATATAGAAGACCCACGCGGTGGCATTCGCTGGGTCTTGCCTACCAAGGCAAGATATTGGCCATGACGAGGGACGAGGTTCTCAGGGCATTCGAAGAAATCCGTGTATGGCAGCGCGGCGACCAGCGCGCAGTCCATAAGCCGCTGCTCATCCTATATGCGCTTGGGCGACTGCTCAACAACAAAGCTCCGATGGTCAACTGGAATGAGGCCGATCCGCGGCTGAAGGAACTGCTTGAGGAATTTGGGCCTGCCGGTTCAAGCGCCTCGAGACATAACCCGTTCTGGCATCTACAAACAGACCAACTCTGGCGCTTGGATGGCCCGGCTGAAATCCTGACTCGCCCGCCGGGAGCAACGCCAACGCTGACGGAGTTGAGACAGGGCAACGTGTCCGGAGGCTTTCCGGAGACACTTCGCTACACTCTGATCCGTGATCCTCGATTGATTGGAGCCATTGCACGGCAGATCGTTGACTCGCACTTTCCAGACACCATCCGGAGCGACGTTCTCGCTGCCACGGGGTTTCCAGATGACATATCCGAAACACCATTAGGCAGTTCCAGCCGCATTCGCAGGCGCGACCCTGCGTTCCGCGAACGCGTTCTTATCGCCTACCAATATCGCTGCGGGGTTTGCGGCCACGATCTCCGGTTGGGCAGACAAACCATCGGACTCGAAGCAGCACACATCAGATGGTTCCAAGCCAACGGACCGGACGTCGTCGAGAACGGGATAGCACTTTGCTCTATGCACCACAAGGTATTCGACCTCGGTGTGTTCACGGTGCTGCCTGAGACCTACCAAATTGTCTTCAGCCAGCATCTGAACGGCGATTCAGAGACTACTGGTAGGATGCTTGCCCATCAGGGGGCCGGATTGATTCTCCCTCAGAGCAGGGAATACTTCCCACAATCGGACTACCTCGACTGGCACCGCAGTCAAGTCTTCAAGAAACCCGCTCGCACCTAGCGAGACCACACGGCAAACGCTGGGCCAAAATCGGGCCAGCAATCCTCAGTGGATCAGGTGCATGCCTGCCGAGATGGCAACAAAAAACCCGCAAAGCCTTAAGCCATGCGGGTTTTCAGTAAGTCGTATTTTGGTCGGAGTGACATGATTCGAACATGCGACCCCTGCGTCCCGAACGCAGTGCTCTACCAGGCTGAGCTACACTCCGATGCCGCGTGCAAGGAATACTAGTGATTCCTCTCAACAGCAAAGGCTGACAATTGTAGCAAAGCTTCGCGGTATTTTGAATCCTCAAGGCAAGAAATCGCAGCTCTGGCCTGCGCCGCTTCCTCAGCAGCGCAGCGGCGCGCATGATCGAGGGCCCCCGTCGCCTGGATGGCAGCGAGAACCTCCGGAAAGGCGTCGCGCCCGCCGGATTCGATCGCGTGGCGCACGCATGCAGCTTGTTCCGGCGAACCGTTCTGCATCACGTAAATGAGCGGCAACGTGGGCTTGCCTTCGGCGAGATCGTCGCCGAGGTGCTTCCCGGTAGCAGCCTCCTGGCCTGAATAATCGAGCACGTCGTCAACAAGCTGGAAGGCGGTACCAAGGTGCATGCCGTAGCTGGCCATCGCCGCCTCGACTGCAGGATCCGCTCCGCCGATGATGGCGCCAAGCTGGGCGGCCGCCTCGAAGAGCTTGGCTGTCTTGTAGCGGATGACCTGAAGATAGCGCTGCTCGTCGACGTCGGCATCGTGGCAATTCATCAGTTGCAGGACTTCTCCCTCGGCAATGACGTTGGTCGCATCCGACAGCACGCGCATCACGCGCATGTCGTCGACCTCGACCATCATCTGGAACGCACGCGAATAGAGAAAATCGCCGACGAGAACGCTGGCCGCGTTGCCGAACATGGCATTGGCGGTATCGCGGCCGCGGCGCAGCGCGGACTCATCGACCACATCGTCGTGCAGGAGGGTCGCGGTGTGGATGAATTCGACGACCGCCGCCAGTTCGTGATGGTGCCTTCCGCCGTAGCCAAAGGCGCCTGCCACGAGCAGGACCAGCGCCGGACGCATCCGCTTGCCGCCGCTCGCGATGATGTATTCGGCGACTTGGCGGACCAGGACGACTTCGGAATGAAGGCGCTTGCGTATGACTGCATCAACGGCCTTCATGTCGGGTCCGATCAGGCCGTAGAGCTCTTCCAGCGTCACTTGTTCGCAGTCCTCGGGGAAACGCGGAATGTTAGGCGGGGGAGAAGACCCCGTCAAGGCGACAGCCTGCCGCAAGGCGGTTCCGGGGCATCTTCCGTTCGGCTAAACTGACGCGATGCACGCAACAGCTCGCAAGGTAGACTCGCTCACGGACGAGGACGGGGCGCGCCGTTTCGGCGGCGTCACCCGGTTGTACGGCCCCGCCGGCGCCTCGCGTTTGCGCGGGGCTTCGGTTTGCGTGGTCGGCATTGGCGGTGTCGGCTCATGGGCGCTTGAGGCACTCGCCCGCACCGGAATCGGCAGGCTTGTCGCGGTCGACCTCGACATGGTGGCCGAATCCAATACCAATCGCCAGATCCAGGCACTCGACGACACCTACGGCCGTGCCAAGGTCGACGTGATGGCCGAGCGCATCCGGGCAATTAACCCGGACTGCACGGTCGAATGCATAGAGGATTTCGTCACGCCCGAGAATGTGCAGGACGTGCTTGACGGCGGCTTCGATGTCGTCGTCGACGCGATCGACCAGGTCCGCGCCAAGGTCGCGATGATTGCCTATTGCCGGCAAAGCCAGCTACCCGTGGTGGTTGCCGGCGCAGCCGGTGGCAAGTCCGACCCGACGAACATCCGTGTCGCCGACTTGTCGGCCACGGTTCAGGATCCCCTGCTCGCGCGGGTGCGCTCCTCGTTGCGACGCGAGCACGGTTTTCCCCGCGACCCCCGCAAGAAATTCGCAATTCCTGCAGTCTTCTCGATCGAGCCCCTGCGCTACCCGCCGCCGCTGGCCACCTGCGATACCAGCGCCAGTGGCCCGGCAGGCTTGAGTTGCGCCGGGTTCGGCTCATCTGTCTGTGTCACGTCCGTGTTCGGAATGTTTGCCGCTGCGCAGGCAATCCAGGTGATCCTCACATCATGAAGAAGCCGAAGAAACTGCGTTCTCGCAAGGCCGGCATGCCGCCCGGCACCTTGGTGGCGATCGGCGAGGCGAAAACGGCCGAAGCCGGTATCACGCTGCTCGATTTCGGCCCCGAGGCGCTGGTCGAATCACGCCTGCCGGAGATGCGTGATCTCGCCCACTACCGCCAGCAACATGCCTGCTTGTGGGCCAACATCTACGGCCTGCGCGACCCCGTCGAACTCTCGGCGATCGGCACCGCTTTCGGTCTCCATCCGTTGATGCTGGAGGACATCCTCAACACCAACCAGCGCCAGAAGGCCGAGTCTTACGGCGACTACCTGTACCTCGTCCTGCATCGCTACGAAGTCGGTGCGGCGCCCGTTTGTCTCGTCCAGGACCAGATCAGCCTGGTCATCGGCAAGGGCCTGCTGCTCTGCTTTCAGGAACGGCCGTCGAAGACCTTCGAGCCGATTCGCGAGCGCCTGCGCAAATCCAATGCCGTGCTGCGCAGCGCTGGCATGGACATGCTGGCCTATTCGCTGATCGATTCGGTCGTGGATAGCTATTTCGCCGTCATCGAGCAACTGGACGAGCATGCCGAACGGCTCGAGCTGGAAATTCTCGGACGTCCGGGCCCGACCGTCCTCGAGCAGATCCACCAGTTCCGGCGCTGCGTCTCGCAACTCCGCCGCAATCTCCATCCGCTGCGCGAACTGCTGGGCGGCCTCGGGCGCGAACATGCTCACTATTTCGGTAGCGAAATCCAGCTCTACCTGCGCGATGTCTATGACCACACCGTCCATATCCTGGAATCGCTGGACGACCTCCGGGATCTCGCAACCAGCCTGCTCGACGTCCATCTGACGACATCGAGCCATCGCGTCAACCTCGAATTGCGCGCGCTGACGGTCGTTGCCACGATCTTCATGCCGGCGACACTGATCGCCGGCATCTTCGGCATGAACTTCCGCTCCATGCCGTGGCTCGATCTGCCCGCCGGATTCTTCTATGCGACCGGATTGATGCTGACGATCGCGGTGGTCATGGTCGCGCTTTTCTGGCGACGCCGTTAGCCACCCGCTGCAGCAGCCCGGGCGTCGAGCCATACCTCCAGCCCCTGCGCATTCAGTTCGAGGTCGGTATCCCAGATACCGAGGGATGTCGCGACCGGCAAGCTGCAACCGTGTCCGCGGAGCTCGCCAACAAGATAGCCGGTCAGGAATGCCTTCAGGGCGCGGTGCCGTTCTTCCCCGGTCCCCGGCGCTGCCTCGGCCAGGGCGATCATCGCGTCGAGGCGGCGGTGGAGATCGGCCCCCAACTGCTCGACATCGCCGACGCGACTATAGTGCGTCAGGTAGATGGCCTCCGGCGCGAAGCTAAGCAGGTGGTCGATCGAGGCGTGCATCGCCTCCGGCTCGAACTGCGTCGGTGTCGTCGTCGGGAAGATGAACGGACGACCGTCGACGTCGTGCTCGCGATAGGACAAGCCGAACAGGTCGCCGCTGAAGATCCCGCCCGTACGACGGTCAACGATGCAGATATGGTGGCGGGCATGGCCCGGGGTATCGAGACACAGCAGTTCGCGCCCGGCAAGGGAGAGCACGAGGCCGCCCGGGGCAGCAATGATGCGCTCGGCCGCAATCGGTTGTATCTCGCCGTACATGCGGCGAACGTAGTCTTCGCCATAGACGGCTGTTACCCCGGCAACCAGCCTGGCGGGTTCCGCCATATGCCGGACACCGCGAGGATGAACCACCAGGCGGGCATTCGGAAAAGCTGCCATCATGGCGCCTGCGCCGCCGGCATGGTCGAGGTGGATATGGGTCAGGATCACGTAATCGACCGCGTCCGGCGACAGGCCGAGGCGGGATAACGCCTCGAGCGCATTGGGCAGGCTGTCGTTCGTACCGGTATCGACGAACGCGACACGCCCGGCCTCGACGACCATGTGGATGGCCGCGAGAATCGGACGGACATAGCACGAGTCGAAGGCGTAAATGCCGTTGTTGTAGTCTCGCCAGTCAAACATGGACACACCCCGTGCGAAAAAGCGCGGATTATACTGCTGGGTCACCAGAGCAAACCCAGCAACCATGACTCATTTCACTGCCGACGACGGCGCCCGGATACACGTCAAGATATCGGGTGACGGCCCGCCCGTGGTGATGCTGCATGGCTGGACGTCCAGCCATCAGGAATGGTTTCCCTTCCTGCCCGAATTGACGAAGGCACATCGCGTCTATCGCTGGGATGCGCGCGGCCACGGCGGGCACCCGGTCACCGGCGGAGACCCGCCGACCGTCGAGCGCATGGCCCGCGACCTGCACAACCTGTTGACGCACTACGGGCTCGAGGCGGTCACGGCTGTCGGGCACTCGATGGGCGCGCTAACGCTGTGGCAGTACATCCGAGACTTCGGCACCGGCCGCCTGGCGCGCGTCTGCTTCATCGACCAATCCCCGAAGCTGCTTACCGACCCGACCTGGGAACACGGCATCTACGGCGATTTCGGCAGCGAAAGGGCCGGCGAACTGATGACCTGGCTGAACGAGGATTTCGCCGAAGGGGTGCTCAAGCTGACGGCATTCGGCCTCAACGAGCGGGCGCGTGACAAATACCTGGCCGGGGCCAGCGGCTGGGAGCGTTCGCGCAATGCCCTGCGTGCGCAGGATCCTAGGCCGCTGATCGAATGCTGGGCCAGCCTGACGGCGGCCGACTACCGCGACGTGCTCAGCCGGATCGATGTGCCCGCCTTGCTGGTCTATGGCGGGGAGAGCAATTTCTACCTTAGCGAGACGGCCCACTTCGTCGCATCGCAGATTCCGGACGCCATCCTGCACATCTACGAAGGCACCGATCACTCGCCCCACCAGTGGCAGCGCGAACGTTTCACTCGCGAACTGATTGCCTTCGTCAACAATCCGGCTTGAGCAATTCGGCGAAGTTTCGGCGAAACTTGGCCACCTTCGGCGCCACGACGAAGGCGCAGTAGCCCTGACCCGGGTTGTTGGCAAAATAACCCTGATGGTAGTCCTCGGCACGATGGAAGTCGCCGGCGTCGACGACCTCGGTGACCACCACCTGCCCGCCCAGTGCCTCATTGGCCCGCCGGATTGCCGCATCGGCTTCTGCCCGCTGTTCCGGTGCAGTGACGAAGATGGCCGAACGATACTGGGTGCCGACATCAGCTCCTTGCCGGTTGAGCGTGGTAGGGTCGTGAATCGCGAAGAATATGTCGAGCAACCGGGCATAGCTGACCTGCCCGGGGTCGAAATCGATCCGAACCGCTTCCGCATGCCCGGTGGTACCGCTGCAAACCACCTCGTAGCGCGGCTCCCCGGTTCCGCCGCAATAGCCTGAAATAACGCGGTCAACGCCCGTCACCCGGACAAATACTGCCTCGAGGCACCAGAAGCAGCCGCCGGCCAGAATCGCTGTCGCCATGTGACATTCCCGCTCGCAATCGACGTGAACAGTGTACATGAACGGCGCGCTACAAAAGCAAAACCCCCCGGTCGCAATGACCGAGGGGTTTTTCATGAGGAGCCTGGCGATGACCTACTTTCTCACACGAGGTGTGCAATATCATCGGCGCGGTTTCGTTTCACGGTCCTGTTCGGGAAGGGAAGGGGTGGGTCCG
>VEPL01000019.1 GCA_012026885.1 Betaproteobacteria bacterium
ATGACCGGGGGGGGCCGGCCGACGACCACGCCGACACCGACATCGACGCCGGGTCCGACGTAGGCCGGTGGCCCGGGAACGACGGCGCAGGCGGAGAGTCCGCTGGCTGCGATCAGGGCGAGGGCGGTTGTACGGAGTCGGGACATGATGTTCTCGTGTGTGCAGGACATGAGCGAACAACGTTCATCCTGCCGCAACGACCGACCACATTCAGTAAGCAAGTGTTTCGGGATGTAAGCGCCCGGCCCAGCCTTGCACTTAAGGCGTGCGGGCGCGGTCGAGGTCGGCCGGATTCTTCTCGTCGACGTAGATCGCCGTTGCCGCCGGACGGCTGCTGGCGAAACAGGCGACCTCGACGTTCGCGAGCGGCTGGCCCTTGTGCAGGACGTCCACCGCGCAGCGCCCGTAGATGCTCTCGATGGTCGCCAGCAGGTTGCGCGCATAGGGCGTCTCGAGGCGGCCGTCGAGGATCAGGTTGGCGAGCAGCACGCCGTCCGCCTTGAGCACGCGGCGCGCGCCCTCCCAGAACTCGCGGGTGACCAGGTGGCTGGGGATCGAGGTGTGCGAACTGTAAACATCGACGACCACCGCGTCGAAGCGGCGCTCGGTGGTCGCGACGAAGCGGCGGGCATCGTCGGCGATGAATTCCCCGCGCGCCGGCTCGCGCAGGAAGTGCTGTTCGGCGATGCCCTTGATGGCCGGATCGATGTCGACATAGGTATAGCGGTTTTCCGGCTCGCGGTGCGAGAGGGTGAATCCGCCGGCGCCGAGTACCAGGATGTCGCGGTGGCGGAAGCGCAGGTCATCGAGCAGGACCCGGCGCAGGTGCGTGATGTAGCGCGTGTAGTTGGGCGGCTCCGAATCGTCGATCAGCGACGCAGTCGACTTGTTGACCCAGAAGGCGCGCGGCTCGACCTGGCCTGGCAGGCCGCTCGGGCCGACGATGTACTCGGCGTAGGCGGTGTCGGCGGTTACCTCGTGCTTCAGGTTGGCCGCGATGGCGATGGCTGCGGTCCCCAGCGAAAATACGGCCATTTTCACCTGCCGGCCGGCGAGCAGCAGGGTGCCGGCGACGAGGCCGAGGGTGCAGGCGAGCACCGCGGCCGAAACGCCAAGCCATTGCATGACGACCAGCGACAGCGTCAGCGAACCAAGGAAGGAGCCGAGCGTCGACCAGTACAGCGCCTGCCCGCTCGCCTCGCCATGGCGCGCGTGTCCGAACAGGTTCGTGAGGATGGGCACGGTCTGCCCGAGCAGCCAGGCGATGGGGCAGAGGATGCCGGCCACGAAGGCGAACCAGGCGACCGGTGCCGGCTGCAGGTGGGCGAACAGCCAGTCGACGCTGACCCCGGCCAGGCCGACCCCGGCGAGTGCCGCCGCGGTCAGGAAATTGCGCGCGACCACCGGCCGGAAATCCGCCGCAACCCGCGCGCCCGAGGCATAGCCGAGCGCCAGCGCCAGCAGGAAGAAGCCGATGGTCGGCGCCGTGACGACGATGGAACTGCCGACGTGCGGCACCAGCCGGCGCAGCGCGACGATCTCGGCGCCGAGCGAGCAGAAACCCTCGATGAAGACGATGGTGTAGAGCAGGGCGCGCGACATGGAGCGCGACTATACCCCCGGACGCCGCACCTTGCGCCACAGGCTGAAGCTGAAGACTGCCAGCCCTGCCCAGATCAGCGCGAAGCTGACGAGGCGCACCGGCTGCAGCGGCTCTCCGAAGATCCAGATGGCGGTGGCGAACTGCAGCGTCGGGTTGATGTACATGAGCATCCCGACGGTGGCGAGGTCGAGGCGCTGGGTCGCCGCGGCGAAGGCCATCAGCGGCAGGGCCGTGAGCACCCCGGCGCCGGCCAGCAGTGCCACGGTCGACCAGCCGCCGGAGCCGAAAACCGCGTGCCCGGACTGGCCCATCCATAGTGCGTAGAGCAGGCAGACCGGCAGCATCGCCAGCGTCTCCAGCCACAGCCCGGAAATCGCGTCGACCGGCACCTGCTTGCGCACCAGGCCGTAGGAGCCGAAGGTGGCGGCGAGGAAGAGCGATACCCAGGGCAGGCTGCCCAGCGCGACGATTTCGTTGGCGAGCGCGGCCAGCGCCAGGGCGACCGACAACCATTCCAGACGGTTGAGCCGTTCCTTGAGCACGAGCAGGGCGAGGAGGATGTTGACCAGCGGCGTCAGGAAGTAGCCGAGGCTGGAGGCGACCACCTGCCCGTTGGCGACCGCCCACAGGAAAACCAGCCAGTTGCTGCCCACGAGCAGGGCGGCGAGCGCCAGCATCGCCAGCTGGCGCGGCACGCGGAACACCGCGACGACACGTCCCCACTGCCGGCGCACCGTCAGTAGCAGGCCGACGAAAACGCAGGCCCAGGCGGCACGGTTGCTGAGGATGTCCATCGGCGGGACATCCGCGAGCTGGCGGAAGTAGAGCGGAAAGAAGCCCCAGATGCCGTAGGCGAGGAGGCCGAAGCCGATGCCGGCGAGGCGGGGGTTGGCGTGCATTCGCGCATCTTGCCACAGCGGCCTGGGCGGGACGCTTGGGGAAACCCGCAGTGGCGGGAAGCCGCCGGTTGGACGGGCAGCGTCGAGGCCGCTATCCTGAGCGCCTTTTCAGCGAGGGGATGGCATGGGCCAGGCGAAACAGCGCGGGTCGCGCGAGCAGCGCATCGCACAGGCGCAGGAACGGATCGAGGCGACGCGTCCGGAAAAACTGGTCTGCAACGGCTGCGGCGCCGACGTGACGACCATCCATCCGGTCAGTACGCGGGGCCTCGCCGGTATCGAGGCGATCTGGGTCGGCCAGTGCGACTGCGGCCAGACGACTTTTGCCGCATCCGGCGAGCCGAGCGCGGTGCAGGCATTCTTCGACGCGCTCGGCAGCGACACTGAACTGACGCTGGGCAGCCAGCGCCAGGACGGCAGCGGGCACGAGACCGCCTAGTTCAGATGTCGGCAATGGCGGCAGGAAACAGGGCTATGGACATCGAAGGGGTCTTGAAATCCTGGAATGACGAGCGGGGTTTCGGCTTTATCGAACCGGTACTCGGCGGTGACGAGGTCTTTGTGCACATCAAGGCCTTTGTCGAGCGCGGTGGGCGTCCACAGGTCGGACAGAAGTTGGTTTTTCGGATCGAGGTTGGCCCAAAGGGCAAGAAGCGGGCAATCTCGGTCAGGCCTGTGCGGAGCGTTACAAAACGGGGCGCGGCGCGCAACGATTCGCCGGCCAGTTGGGGGACCGCTACCTATTTTGTGATTCTCGCATTTGTCCCAGTCTTGCTCGGCGTCTCCATGATGTGGAGGAAACCCGGTTGGCTGGTTGGCTACTACCTGCTGCTCAGCGCAGTCTGCTACTGGATGTACCGTGCGGACAAAAATGCTGCGGCCAGCGGAGACTGGAGAGTACCGGAGGCCACCCTGCTGATGCTGGGAGCAGTCGGTGGCTGGCCTGGAGCAATCGTTGCGCAGCAGCGTTTGCGGCACAAGTCGAACAAGGTGGCGTTTCGGGCCAGCTTTTGGGTGACCGTCGCGGCGAACGTATCGGGATTACTCATCCTGAGTTGGCTGCCGTCCATCGCCACCCTGCGCCTCTAGGCGAAGAGACGGCCTAGCGGCTGCCGCGAGGCGCGCTTGGCGTTTTATAGAGGTCGACCGGCTTGGCAGCCGGGCTCGGGCGATCCGGCGCGACGGTTTCCGGCAGCGGTCGGGGCACCGGGCGGGGCGGGCGCGGATAGGCGGGATAGGCCGGGTAGTAGGTGCCGCCGTAGTAGGACGGCGCCGGCGCCGTGTAGACCGGGTCGATGCGGCCGTTGGCGACACAGCCGGTCTCCAGCGCCCCGCGGCGGTCCTTGTCCAGGTTCATGCGGTTTAGGGTGTCCAGGCAGTCCTGGATCGCCTCGGGCGTCGGGCCGCCGGCAGCCCGGCGCTGTTGCTCGCGCGCCTTGCGCTCCTCGGCCTCGTCGGCGCGCCGGTCGGCTTCAAGCTTGTCGGCCTGCCGGCGCTGGCGCTCGGCATCGCGCTCGGCCTTGGCGCGCACGTCGTCCGGGATGATCTCTTCGTCGACTTCCTTCAGCGTGCGGGCACCGCCCGCACAGGGTTCGCTGGAAATCTGCGTACTGCCGTCCGGCTGGCGGCACTTGTAGGCCTGCCCCCAGGCGGGCAGGGAGAGTGCGAGAACGGCGAGGAGGAATATCGGCGGCGGACGCATAGTTGCTTTATAGCCTAAACGGCCGCCCCCGTCCCGCGGTTGACGCGCGTTGCCCCTAAAGGATCATCCCGGCGCCGACCGTGTTGTTGTTGCTTTCGTCGATGACGATGAAGGCACCGGTGGCACGGTTGTCGGCGTAAGGGTCGACGAACAGCGGCTGGGCCAGCTTGAAGGCGACTTCGGCGATGTCGTTCATCGCCAGCTTCTCGGCCGGGACGTTCTCCAGTGTGTTGACGTCGAGGCGGTGGTCGATGCCGGTCAGCTTGGCCTTGCTGTCGCGCGTGGTGTGGCGGATCAGGTACGTGCGGGCGCGGTCGAGCGGGGTCTCGGAGAGCCAGCAGAGGTTGGCGCGGATTTCCTTGACGGCGGGCGGCACTTCAGCGCTCTTGACGATCATGTCGCCGCGCGAGGTGTCGATCTCGTCGGCCAGCAGCAGGGTGACCGACTGCTCGGTGACCGCCTCGGCGATATCGGCGCCGCCGATCTGGATGGCTTTTACGGTCGACGCCAATCCGGAGGGCAAAACCGTGACGGCATCGCCGACCTTGATGCTGCCCGATTCGACACGGCCCAAGAAGCCGCGGTAGTCGTGGAGGTCGGGGTTGGCCGAATCCTGCGGGCGACAGACGAACTGCACCGGGAAGCGGAACTTCTCGGCGTGCTCGGTATGGGCGCCGGGGGTGGCTTCGAGGATGTCGATCAGGGTCGGCCCGTCGTACCAGCCGAGGTTGTCGCCGCGGTCGACGATCATGTCGCCGTTCAGGGCCGAGAGCGGGATGAAGCGGATGTCCTCGATGCCGACCTTGGCGGCGAAGGCGAGATAGTCGGCCTTGATCTTCTCGTAGGTTTCCTGCGCGTAGTCAACGAGGTCCATCTTGTTGATGGCGACGACCAGGTGCGGGATGCCGACCAGCGACGCCAGCTTGGAATGGCGGCGGGTCTGGGTCAGCACACCCTTGCGCGCATCGATCAGGATGATGGCGAGGTTGGCGGTCGAGGCCGCGGTGACCATGTTGCGCGTGTACTGCTCGTGTCCCGGCGCGTCGGCGATGATGTACTTGCGCGTGCCGGTGGAGAAGTAGCGGTAGGCGACGTCGATGGTGATGCCCTGTTCGCGCTCGGCCTGCAGGCCGTCGGTCAGGAGCGACAGGTCGACTGCGCCCATGCCGCGCTTCTGCGAGGTCTTCTCGATCGCGTGCAGCGTGTCGGCGAGGATGGTCTTGGTGTCGTAGAGGAGCCGCCCGATCAGCGTGCTCTTGCCGTCGTCGACGCTGCCGCAGGTCAGGAAGCGCAGCAGGCCGCGATCTTCGACCAGATGTTCGATCTTTTCCGGGGCGCTCATCAGAAATAACCCTCTTTCTTGCGTTGCTCCATCGAGGCTTCGCTCGTCTGGTCGTCGAGGCGCGTGGCGCCGCGCTCGGTGATGGTCGTCGTGGCGGTCTCGATGACGATCTTGGCGACCGTGTCGGCGTCCGACTCGACCGGCGCCGTGCAGGAAATGTCGCCGACCGTGCGGAAGCGGACCTGGCGCTCGACGATCTGCTCGCCCGCCCTGGGCAGGTTGGTCAGTTCGCCCGAGGCGAGTGGCACGTTGATCGGCACGATGGCGCCCTGGCGGATGACGACCGGTCGCTGGTGGGCGAAGTAGATCGACGGCAGTTCGAGGTTCTCGCGCTCGATGTATTGCCAGACGTCCATTTCGGTCCAGTTCGAGATCGGGAAGGCGCGGATGTTCTCGCCCTTGTGGCTGCGGGCGTTGTAGAGGTTCCACAGTTCCGGGCGCTGGTTCTTCGGGTCCCACTGGCCGAACTCGTCGCGGAAGCTCATGATGCGTTCCTTGGCGCGGGCCTTTTCCTCGTCGCGGCGGGCGCCGCCGATACAGCAGTCGAAACCGAATTCTTCGATGGCTTCGAGCAAGGTTACCGACTGGTGCTTGTTGCGCGACTCGCCTTCGTGCTTGAGGACGACCGTGCCGCGCTTCATCGAGTCTTCAACCGAGCGGACGATCAGGCGCTCGCCCAGCTCGGTGGCACGCTTGTCGCGGAACTGGACGACCTCCTGGTAGTTGTGGCCGGTGTCGATGTGCATCAGCGGGAAGGGGAACTTGCCCGGGCGGAACGCCTTCTCGGCGATACGCAGCATGCAGATCGAATCCTTGCCGCCCGAGAATAGCAGCACCGGATTGGCGCACTGGCCGGCCACCTCGCGCATGATGTGGATGGCTTCGGCTTCGAGCCAGTCGAGGTGGGAGAGGGTGGCCCGGGATGCGAGGCCCTGGAGGGTGGATGTCATTGCGGAGGGATCAGCCGTAAGGATCGTATGGCCCGCATTCTAGCAAGGGCTTAATAGTGTTTTAAGAACAAGTCTCTATCGAATTATTCCGAAAACGCATATAACGCTGCAGAAAATGGCCAATTCTTCGGGTCGACCGCGGCCATGGCTGGCAGCGCTGACCGCGTACCCTGGATCCGGTCCCCTCTCTATAATGCGGACACCGACCGAAGGGAATCGCCACGCATGTCAGTGCCAGACACAGCCGGTCCGAGCCGTGCCCGCGGCCACCTGTTCCGGCAGTGGTTTCCGAATCTCGTCGACCCCGTACCGGGACGCCAGCCATGGGCCGATCTCAAGGGCGCGCTGGCCGGCGCGCTGGCTTCCATCCCCCTGACCATCGCCTATGGCCTGATCATCGGCAGTGCGCTGGGGGGGCAGGCGACCGGGGTCGGCGTTCTCGTGGCGCTTTACGGCTCGGTCGTGGTCGGCTTGGCGGCCGTGCTGCTGGGGGGATGCCCGCTGATCGTCGCGGGGCCGCGCGCGGCGACCCTGCTGGTGTTCGCGGCGCTGATCGCGCAGCTGGCGCATTCGGAAGCGCTGGCGCAGGTGCCCGACCCCAAGGCTGCAGCCCTGGCCCTGGCCTGTGCGACCGTCCTTGGCTCGGGGATCATTCAGCTGGCGTTCGGGGCATTGCGTCTCGGCCGGTTCGCCGAATACGTTCCCCTGCCGGTCGTCGCCGGCTTCGTCAATGCCTCGGCCCTGCTGATCATCCTCAGCCAGGTCTGGTCGGCGACCGGCATGGCACCGCAGAAGTCGGTTCTGGCCTTCGTCGATCACCTGCCCGACATCAAGCCGCTCGCCCTGCTGCTCTCGCTCGGCACGGCCGCCCTGGTGTTGCTGCTGCCGCGCGTCACGACGAAGGTGCCGGCCGCGCTCTTCGGATTCGTCGCCGGCACGGCGGCCTATCACGTGCTCGCCTTCCTCGGCTACGGGCGGGCGGCGGGGGGGACGCGGCCGCCGCCACCCGCTGATTTTGCGCCCGGACTTGTCGACGGCTCGCTGCTCGACCTGCTGGGCGGTCCCGAAAGCGATGAACTGATCCGGCCGATGCTGGCAGCGGCAGCGACCATGGCGCTGCTGTCTACCCTCGATACCCTGCTGACCACCGCCGCCACCGATGCGGCGACCCTGCGCCGCTCGAACGGGGGGCGGCAATTGATGGCCGAAGGCCTGGGCAACGCGCTGGCCGGCATGTTCGGACTGGCGCCGGGGTCGGCCAGCCTCGTGCGCACGCAGGCCGCGTTGCGCGGCGGCATGGTCAGTGCCCTCGGTCCGCTGCTCGTCGCCTTGTTCACGCTCGCGGTGGCGGTCGCGCTGGGTCCGCTGATCGGGGTGCTGTCGCAGGCCGTCATGGCGGGCCTGCTGATTGCCCTCGCCATCAACCTCTTCGACAAATGGACGCTGGCCCGCATCCGGCACCTGCTGGAACGCCGCAAGGATGCCGTGGCGACGACACATGAACTGCTGGTGGTCGCGGTCGTGGTCGCTACCGCTCTGCTCGCCAACCTGGCGACGGCGGTTGGCATCGGCATCGTCCTGACGCTCTTGTCCTTCGTCTCCCACATGGCGCGCAGTCCGGTCCGCCGCAGCTATCGCGCGACCGACCTGCTGCCGCGCATTCACGGCGACCACAAGCGGCGCCGGTTCATTACCCGGCATGGCCACCGGATCGCCCTGCTCGAACTGGAGGGGCCGCTGTTCTTCGGAACGGCCGCCGATCTCGAGGCCGCTGTCCGCAAGCTGATGGACAAGGGCATCGTTCACGTCGTGCTCGACCTGCGCCGCATGAACCACATCGACGCCACCGGCGCCCGCGCCTTGGAGAACATCAATCACCGGCTTTCCGCGAAGGGCGGCCTGCTGGTGTTCAGCCACGTTTACCGCGAGCGGCGCGGGCAGCGGGGCGCGGCCGGCGGAAGCGACGACCGGCGCCGGCATCAGGCGGCGCCCCGCATGAACTGGATCCGGCTCGCCGACCTGGGAACGATCGGGTCGATTGGCGAGAGCCGATTTTTCGACGATACCGACAGCGCGGTGGAGGCCTGCGAGAGTCATTGCGAATCCATGCTCGAGCCGGAACGCACGGATGCGGGCGCCGGTCAGGAGTCATCCATGCCGCACAGCCTGCGCGGCGCGCTGCGTCGACAACTGCGCCGTTACTGCCGGCGGATGACGTATCAGGCCGGAGACCAGGTCTTTCACCAGGGGGCGCAGCCGGATGGCGCCTATTTCCTGGCGCGCGGCCGCGTGGATGTACTGATCGACCTGCATGGCACCGAGCGCAAGCTGAGAATCCAGTCGCTGACTTCCGGGGCGATCTTCGGTGAACTGGGACTGATCGATGCAAGGCCGCGCTCCGCGAGCATCGTCGCGACGGAGCCGACGACCTGCTACTGGATGGACGCCACCGGCTTCGAGCGGTTGCGGCAGGAGCAGCCGGCCGCCACGGTCAGCCTGATCTCCGACATCGCGCTGATTTTTGCCGAGCGCCTGCGCGCCAATGCCGCGATGTTGGCCGAGATGGAGAAGTAGCGCGGCACGCTGCTGCCGATGGCAGCGCCGCACTGGCCGCCGCATTGGTCTATGATGAAGGGATCACGGAGCGGGGGGTCGAATGCTGCGACGCATGAGTGTCCGCCAGAAGATCTGGGCCATGGTCGCCCTCTTCGTGCTCGGCCTCGTCGGCCTGAGTGCGGTCGACATGGCATCGACCCGGGTGACCCTGATCCGCGAGAAAAAGCTCAACACGCGCCACCTGGTCGAGTCGGCACATGCGGTGGTTGCCCATTTCGCCGGCGAGGAGGCTGCCGGGCGCCTGAGCCGGGAGACAGCGCAGGACGCCGCCCTGCGCACGCTGAATGCCATGCGCTATCAGGAAAACGAGTACTTCTGGGTCAACGACCTCGGTTTTCCGGTACCACGCATGGTCATGCACCCCACGCTGCCGGAATTGAACGGCAAGGAGCTGGACGATCCACAGTTCGAATGCGCCACCAGCACCCAGGTCGGGAGCGATGGCCCGGTCATCCCGACCGGCGGCCGGCGCAACCTGTTCAGCGCATTCAACGAGGTCGCCAGGCAGGGCGGGGCGGGCTACGTGACCTACAGCTGGCCGAAGCCGCTGGCCGGCGGCCGGGCGACCGCCGAACTCTTCCCGAAGCTTTCGTACGTGAAGCGCTTCGATCCGTGGCAGTGGGTCGTCGGCTCCGGCATCTACATCGACGACGTCGATCAGCTGGTGCGCGACCAGACCGTCAAGAATCTTTCGCTGATCCTCGGTATCGGCGGCCTGCTCGCCCTCTCGGCAGGCGGGCTGGCGGCGAGCATTACCCGCCCGCTGGCGCGCAGTGCGGGCGCGCTTGCGGCCATGACGCGCGGCGAGCGTCCGATGGCGCCCCTGCCGGTCGAGCGTGACGACGAAATCGGTACCCTGATCGACGGCTTTAACCGCGTGCAGGCGCAGCTGCTGGCCAAGGAGGCCAGCCTGCGCCTGTCGGCGAGCGTCTTCGAGACCGCCGGGGAAGGCATCATCATCACCGACCCCCGTGGCACCATCCTCAGCGTGAACCCCAGCTTCACCGCCCTGACCGGGTACACCGCCAACGACGTGACCGGCCGCAATCCGAACCTGCTGAAATCCGGCCGCCAGAGTCCCGAGGTGTATGCGGAGATGTGGAAGGCGCTGGCGCGGCACGGATACTGGCAGGGCGAGGTGTGGAACCGGCGCAAGAACGGCGAGGTTTATGTCGAGACCCTCGCCATTACGGCAGTGCGGGACGAGGGCGGCAAGGTGGCCCACTATGTCGGGATTTTTTCCGACATCACGGCGTTGAAGGAGCAGCAAAAGCGGCTCGAATACATGGCGCATTTCGATGCGCTGACGCAGTTGCCCAATCGCGTGCTGCTGGCCGACCGGATGCAGATCGCGCTGACGCAGGCGGCACGCTCGAAGGACCTCCTCGCCGTGGCCTTCCTCGACCTCGACGGCTTCAAGCCGGTCAATGACCGCCTCGGTCATGACGCCGGTGACCGGCTGCTGGTCGAGATCGCCCAGCGCCTGCAGCGTTGTGTCCGGGCCGGGGATACCGTCGCCCGCCTGGGCGGCGACGAGTTCGTCCTTCTGCTGGTCGGCATGGAACACCTGGCTGAGATCCGCGCTGCGCTCGAACGCGTGCTCGTCGTCCTCGCCGAGCCGATGCCGCTCAAGGGGGAGTCCGTATCGGTTTCCGCCAGCATCGGCGTCACCTTGTATCCGCACGACAGTTCGGACGCCGAGGTGCTGCTGCGCCATGCCGATCAGGCGATGTATTCGGCGAAGCAGGCGGGTCGCGGCCGCTACCATTTCTTCGACCTCGAGCACGACCGTAGCGCGCGGGAGCATGGCCTGCTCGTCGCCGAGTTGTGCCGCGCCCTCGGGCAGGGGGAATTCCTGCTCTACTACCAGCCGAAGGTTAACCTACGCCGCGGGCGCGTCGTCGGCTGCGAGGCGCTGCTGCGCTGGCATCATCCGGAGCGCGGCCTGCAGATGCCGGAATCCTTCCTGTCGGCCCTCGAGGGAGAGGAACTCGAAGTCGAGCTCGGGGACTGGGTCATCGATACGGCGCTGGCGCAAATGTCGGCATGGCAGCGAGCCGGGCTCGACCTGCCGGTGAGTGTCAACGCGACGGCGGCGCAATTGCAGTCCGATGCCTTCATCCCCAAGCTGGCCGCCGCCTTGGCCCGCCATCCGGACCTGCCGCGTTTCAGTCTCGAGATCGAGGTGCTGGAGACTACCGCCCTCACCGACATTACCTACACACGAAAGCTGATCGAGGAATGCCTGGCGCTCGGCGTTTCCTTCGCGCTCGACGATTTCGGTACCGGCTACTCGTCGCTGGCCTACTTCAAGCACCTGCCGGCGCGCGCGCTGAAGATCGACAAGTCGTTCGTCATCGAGATGCTCGACCGTCCCGATGACCTCGCTATCGTCGAAGGCGTCATCGCGCTCACCCATGCCTTCCAGCGCGAGGCGATCGCCGAAGGCGTGGAGACTGCGGAGCACGCGGCGATGTTGCTGCACCTCGGTTGCGAACTGGCCCAGGGATTCGGCATCGCGCGGCCGATGCCGGCAGAGCGCATTCCCGCCTGGGTGACCGGCTTCCGGCCCGATCCGGCCTGGGGCGGGGATGCTGCCGCTACTGGCGGCGTGGCATTTCATCTGCGCCGGGCCGAGTCCGATCATCGGCGCTGGGTCGACCGACTCGAGGCTGTCGTAATGGACGACAGCGGGTTTGCCAGCAAGCCGCCGCCGCTCAATCCGCATCACTGCGATTTCGGGCAATGGCTGGATGGTCCCGGCCGCGACCGCTACGGCGAGCTCGCGCACTTCGCTCGTATCGACCGGCTGCACCGCCGGGTGCACGGACTCGGCGAGGAAATCATCGAACTCGCGCGCAGCGCAGGGGCCGGGGCGGCGCGTTCCCGGCTCGGCGAACTGCATCGCCTGCGCGACGAACTGGTCAGCGAACTGCGTGCCCTCCAGGAGCTGACCGTTCAGTCCTGATGCCGGCAGCGCCGGAGGAGGACCTTGACAGCATGCAGCCGCCGGTTGATGGCCGTATCTCGGGGCGGATAGTCGCGCGGGCGGCCAATTGATACGGGTGACGCGATGGAACTAGTTCGGTGCCGGAACAGGCTGATTTGATTTTGGGGAAACTAGGGCTTGCCAGGACGGATCATCGTCGCCGGCACCACCCAGCGTTGGTAATCCGCGGCGCTCACGTAGCCGAGCGCCTGTGCCGCCTCGGCCAGTGTCGTGCCGTTCCGGTGCGCCTGTTTGGCGATCTCGGCGGCCTTGTCGTAGCCGATGTGCGGCACCAGCGCGGTGACCAGCATCAATGAGCGTTCCATCAGTTCGTTGATGCGTTCGCGTCGGGCGGTGATGCCGCGGACGCAATGGTGGTTGAAACTGCCCATGCCGTCGGCCAGCAGGCGGACACTTTGCAGGAAATTGTGGGCGATCAGCGGCTTGAAGACATTGAGTTCGAAATTGCCTGACGCGCCGCCGATGCCGATCGCCACGTCGTTGCCCATGACCTGGCAGCAAAGCATGGTGACAGCCTCGCTCTGGGTCGGGTTTACCTTCCCGGGCATGATCGAACTGCCCGGTTCGTTTTCCGGGATGGCGATTTCCCCGAGGCCGGAACGCGGGCCAGAGGCCAGCCAGCGAATGTCGTTGGCGATCTTCATGAGTGCAACGGCCAGCGTTTTCAGCGTGCCGTGCGCGGCGACCAGACCGTCGTGGGCAGCCAGCGCCGCGAACTTGTTTTCCGCACTGGCCAAGGGTAGGCCGGTCCGGTCGGCCAGCTTGGCTGCGACCCGCCAACCGAACTCGGGGTGGGTGTTGAGTCCCGTGCCGACCGCAGTTCCACCAATCGCCAGTGGGTACAGCGAGGCCAGGGCGGTGCAGATTACCGCGTCGGCATGTTCGAGCTGCGCGACATAGCCCGAGAACTCCTGGCCAAGCGTCAGCGGTGTGGCGTCCTGCAGGTGGGTGCGGCCGATCTTCACGACATCGGCGAAGGCCGCAGCCTTCCCGGCGAACGATGCGACAAGCTGGCGCAGGGCCGGGAGCAACTGGCACTCGATGGCCGTGACCGCAGCCAGGTGCATGGCGGTGGGAAAGATGTCGTTCGATGACTGCCCGAGATTGACCTCGTCGTTCGCATGTACCAGACGGGTACTGCCGCGCTGGCCGCCGAGCAGCTCGGAAGCGCGATTGGCCAGTACTTCGTTCATGTTCATGTTGGTTTGCGTGCCCGAACCGGTCTGCCAGACCGAGAGCGGGAACTGACCGGCGTGCCGGCCGGCGGCGACCTCATCCGCCGCGGCCATGATGGCCTGCGCCTTGTCTGCCGGGAGCAGGCCGAGTTCCAGATTCACATGTGCGCAGGCAGCCTTGATCAGGGCCAGGGCGTGGATGAGCGCTTCCGGCATGCGTTCGCCTGAGATGGCGAAGTGCTCCAGCGAACGCTGGGTCTGCGCACCCCACAAGCTGTCGTCGGCGACCGCGATGGGGCCGAAGCTGTCGCGTTCCAGGCGCGTCATGGCACTGCCTAATGGGGGGCGTGCAGCTCGGCGTTCAGCGCATCGATGATTTCGGCCCAGTCTGCATCCTGCTGGATTGCCTCGCACAGGAAAGTGGCCTGCGCCGGGCTCCAGAAATCCGCTTCGTGAAGTTGTACGCCGTTGTCCAGTGGCCGCTTGCTCTCGATGAAGCTGGCGATGGCTGCCTCGTCACTGGCTTGCCCGAGTTGGGCGAACAGGTTGCTCATGCTGTGCACCGGTCGTTCCATGATCCGATTCTCCATCCACGCCTGCGGTGCCGTAGTGCATCGCCGGGCTTGCCTGTTGGAGCGGATTGTCGGCCTCAAGTTCGCATTGTGGCCGGAATCCCCGGCTCAGCGCCGTTCGAGCAGCAGCCCGCACTCCAGGTGGTGCGTGTAGGGGAACTGGTCAAACGCGGCCGCTGCGGCGATGCAGTGCGTGGCCTGCAGGGTAGTGATGTTGTCGCGCAGGGTCTGCGGGTTGCACGAGATGTACAGGATGTTCTCGAAGCGGGTGGCCAGCTCGAGCGTCGCCGGGTCCAGCCCGCTGCGCGGCGGGTCGACGAAGATCGTCGTGAAGTGGTGCGCGGCGAGGTCGATGTCCTTGAGGCGCTGGAAGGTCTCGCGGCCGGCCAGCGCCGCCGCAATTTCGTCGCTCGCCATGCGTACCAGCGCCACGTTGCCGGTCCCGTTGGCGGCGATGTTGTGCTGCGCCGCATGGACCGAGGTCTTGCTCATTTCGGTGGCCAGCACGCGGCCGAAAAGGGGGGCGAGGGCGACCGTGAAGTTGCCGTTGCCGCAGTACAGCTCGAGCAGGTCACCGCCGAGCGGCGCCGCCCGGGCGCGTGCCCACCCGAGCATCTGCCGGTTGACTCCGCCGTTTGGCTGGCTGAAGGCGCCTTCCGGTTGCCGGTAGGTCAGCATGCGGCCGTCCAGCGCGAATGCTTCCTCTGCCCAATCGCGTTCGAGGACGACCTTCTGGCCCTTGCTGCGCCCGATGATGCGGGCGCCGAGGCTTGCAGCCAGGCGCCGGGCGGCGGCTTCCCAGTCGCCATCGAGGCGGCGGTGATAGATCAGCGTGACCAGCAGGTCGCCGCTCAAGGTGGCGAGGAATTCGACTGCGTAGAGCCGCCGGCCGATGGCGGCATCGGCGAGCGCTGCGGCACGCAGGGCTGGCATCGCGGTGCGGATGGTCGCGCAGGCGGCGGGGAAATCCTGCATCAGGACCGGGCGTTTCGGCGCCTCCGGGTCGAACATCGCGTAGTCGAGGCCGCCGTCATGGTGCCAGATGCGGAATTCGGCGCGCAGGCGGTATTCCAGCGGTGCGGAGGCGAAGACCGCCGGTTCAGGCAGCCCGAGCGGCGAAAAATCGCTCTTGAAGCGGGCTACCTTGGCGGCGAGTTGGCCGGCATAGGCAGCGGGATCGATGTGCGGCAGCGGCATGCTTGCTCGGGGGGCTAAACCTGGCGGGCGGTGGTGCGCAGCGTGTGCACGTAGAGCGACTCCACGCGCTCGCGCGCCCACGGCGTGCGACGCAGGAACTTGAGGCTGGAGGAAATGCTCGGGTCGCTGTTGAAGCAGCGGATCTCGATCTGCCGCCCGAGCTCGGCCCAGCCGTAATGGGCGACGAGCTGCCGGAGGATCATCTCGAGCGTGACACCGTGCAGGGGGTTGTTGGGTTGTTCACTGGCCATGCTGAATGGGGGCGGATTCTACACCGGGAAATTTGCCCGTTTTCGCTGGTCGACCGCGGCAGCGCATGCCGGGATGCCGTACACTCGGGTTCCCGTCACGCCGTTTAGCGCCGCCTCCGCATGCGCCCCGTTATCGCCATTTCGCCGGAAGAAGTCGAGATCACCGCGATCCGTGCGCAGGGGGCGGGCGGCCAGAACGTCAACAAGGTAGCCAATGCCGTGCACCTGCGTTTCGACATCGCCGCCTCGTCGCTGCCGGCGGAAATCCGCGAGCGCCTGCTCACGCTGGGCGACCAGCGGATCAGCGGTGAGGGCGTGGTGGTCATCAAGGCGCAGGAGTTCCGCAGCCTGGAGAAGAACCGGGCCGAAGCACTGCGTCGCCTGGAGCGGCTGGTCGCCAGCGTTGCCGTATTGCCCAAGAAGCGGCGGCTGACCAAGCCGACGCACGGCTCGGTGAAGCGTCGCCTGGAAAGCAAGGGCCGGCGCTCGGCGCTCAAGGTCGGGCGGCGGGCAACCGGCGACTAGGTGAGTCGAACAAGCCTGCTTCGGCGCCCGATTGCCCGCCCGGTTTGGGGCCTTGGCGACCCTGCATCGGATCAGATCTTGCGCTTGCGGGCGGGGAGAGGCTTGCGCTGACGCTGGCCGGGACGTGCCTGGCTACGGTCAGCTTCCCCGGGCTTGGGAACCAGCAGGTTTTTCCCGCTCCCGGCCGCGCCGGCCTCGTGGGCAGCCATGGCCTTGGCCAGGGCCGCGGTCGTGACCACGATCTCCGCTTCCGCACCCTTGGCTGGGAAAGCCGCGAGGGCCTCGCGCAGGTGGAACAGGCGCTGGTCGCTGGTGCCCTTTTTCGGCTGTTCCGCCATCAGGCGCTCACCCGCCGGAGTCAGGGCGAAGCCGTCGCCCGCGGCACGGATCAGGCCGTTGCGGGACAGGCTGGCGAACGACTCGGCCAGTCTCTGCCCGCTCGGCAGGCTGCCGGCGACCAGCTCGGCGGCGGCGACAACGCCCGCCAGCGCTGCCGGCCCGCGCTTGGCGGCGAGGGTCGTGGCCAGGAGCAACAAGGGGTCGGCATCGTGAATCGGGTACATGGTCAGGCCTGTAGACGGGGTGAGCCGGGCCGGGGGAATAGCGTGGCCGCGAACGAAGGCCGACAGTTTAAGCCCTGTCGGCAGCCGTGCCCGACAATTCGGCCACACGGTGCCCAACCGGGCGGCGTGCTTGCCCATTTCCGGCCGACCGCCGATACTGGGCCGCCGACCCCGGTCATGCCGGGAGCTCTTCAGCAACCAATGTGGAGCCAGCGCCGTGGAAAACGACCTGCCGACCAGCGAAATCGAAACCGCCGCCACGCCGCGCTACGCGGTGATCTGGCTGCACGGCCTCGGTGCCGACGGCTCCGACTTCGTGCCCATCGTGCCGGAACTCGGGCTCGCCGCCCGCCCGGGAGTCCGCTTCATCTTTCCCGATGCGCCGAGCATCCCGGTGACCTGCAACGGCGGCTGGGTGATGCCGGCCTGGTACGACATCATCTCGCTGGAGCCGCACAGCCGGCGCATCGACGAGGCCGGCATCGTCACCTCGCGAGCCGCCATTCGCCGCCTGATCGGGCGCGAGGTTTCGCGCGGCATTCCGCCGGAACGCATCTTCCTTGCCGGCTTCTCGCAGGGCGGGGCGGTCGCCTACACCACGGCGCTGACGCACCCCGAGCCGCTGGCCGGCATCATCGCGCTATCGACCTACCTTCCCTCGGTCGCGCTCGTCGAGCGCGAGGCTACCGCTGCCAACCGCGGCATTCCCGTCCTCGCCGCGCACGGCAGCGCGGACGATGTCGTCTCCCCGGTGCTCGGTCGTGCTGCGCGTGACGTCCTGCTCGGTCGCGGCTACGCGGTCGAGTGGCACGAGTACCCGATGCCGCACGCCGTGTGCGGCGACGAAATCGAACGCATTGGCGCCTGGCTGCGCGCCCGCCTCGCGTGAGCGACGTCAAGCTGCGCCGTGCCGACCTCGCAGCGGCCGAACTGCCGGTCTACCCCGGCATCGACCTCCCGCGCATCACCCTGGTGGATAGCGATGCGGCGGCGGCCTCTGCCAGTGCCGTGCTGCTTGCCTGCGACGCCATCGGCTTCGATACGGAATCGAAGCCGACCTTCCGCAAGGGCGAGGTCGCGACCGGGCCGCACCTCGTGCAACTGGCGAGTGACGACCATGCCTGGCTTTTTCCCGTTGCGCGCGGCGTCGACCGCAGCAGCCTCAAATCGATCCTCGAATCGCCCACCGTCCTCAAGGTCGGCTTCGGCCTGGGCAACGACCGCAGTGCGCTACGCGAGCGGCTCGGGATCGAGATTGCCAACGTGCTCGATCTCGGCGAAGTGTTGCGCGGCCCGGGCCACCGCGGCACCGTCGGCGCCAAGGTTGCCGTCGCCCATTTTTTCGGCCAGAAGTTGCAGAAGTCCAAGAAGACCGGCACCAGCAACTGGGCCAGCCCGCGCCTCAATGAGCGCCAGATCCTCTACGCCGCCAACGACGCGCACGTGGCACTGCAGCTCTATCGGGCGTGGCGGGCAAAGCAGCCTGTGGAGTAGCACGAATGGATCGGCGGCGCACTCCGCGTTGCTGGGGCGAGAGGCACGTGCAAGGACAGGACGTGCCGGCCGCTGCGCGGGCCAAGCGGCTGGCCGCATGCATCTCCCCGCGCGGCACTTTGTTCGTGGTGCCCCGGTAGAAACGAGCTTGTTCCTTTATCGACCGCAAGCAGTGGTATTTTTCGCTCCTTGTGAGGATCATTCACAGCGAACGAGGTAGATCAACTTGCGCACCAACAACTCAACCGTCATGGTCACCGGCGGAGCCGGTTTTCTCGGATCTCACCTCTGCGACCGGCTGATCGCGCGCGGCCACGATGTGCTGTGCGTCGATAATTTCTTCACCGGTACCAAGCGCAATATCGAGCACTTGGTCGGAAATCCCCGATTCGAGCTGATGCGCCACGACGTTACCTTCCCCCTTTATGTCGAGGTGGGGCAGATCTACAACCTCGCCTGTCCCGCCTCCCCGGTCCATTACCAGTTCGACCCGGTGCAAACAACCAAGACCAGCGTTCACGGCGCCATCAACATGCTCGGGCTGGCCAAGCGGGTCAAGGCGCGCATCCTGCAGGCATCGACCAGCGAGGTATACGGCGACCCGGAAGAGCACCCGCAGCCGGAGAGTTACTGGGGCAGGGTCAATCCCATCGGCATCCGTGCCTGCTACGACGAGGGCAAGCGATGCGCCGAAACGCTGTTCTTCGATTATTACCGCCAGTTCGACCTGGACATCAAGGTGGTCCGCATCTTCAACACCTATGGCCCGCGCATGCACCCCAACGACGGCCGCGTCGTCTCCAATTTCATCGTACAGGCGCTGCGCAACGAAGACATAACGCTTTACGGGGACGGTCAGCAGAGCCGCTCATTCTGTTACGTCGATGACCTCGTCGACGGCATGGTGCGCATGATGGATACCCCGGCCGGCACCACCGGCCCGGTCAACCTGGGCAATCCGCAGGAATTCACGATGCGCGAGCTCGCCGAAACCATCGTGCGCCTGACCGGCAGCAAATCGCGCCTCAGCTTCCACCCGTTGCCGCAGGATGACCCGCGACAGCGCCAGCCGGATATCACACTCGCTCGCAGCATGCTCGACTGGTCGCCCGGGGTCCGGCTCGAAGACGGCTTGCGCGAAACAATCGCCTATTTCCGCAGTACGTTAAATGCCTGAGCGAGCTATGCGCGCAGACAGAATCCTTCAACAAGTCAATCAATTGGCTTCAGCCGGGAAAGTGCAGGAGGCTTTGCGTGCTTGCCGCGAGGGCGTCGGCCGGTTTCCGCGGGACCTTCCCCTGCGGATCACGCTCGGCGCCATACAGCATCAGACCGGCGCCCATACGGATGCGCTCGACTGCTTTCGGGTGGCCACCGAACTTGCGCCAACCAATGTTGACGCATGGTATTGCCTTGCCGGAGGATTCAAGGCAGTCGGGCGAAGGGAGGAGGCGATATCTGCCTATCGCCGTACGCTCGATCTTGCGCCCGATTTCTTTCAGGCTGCCGACAACCTCGGCAATCTCCTGCTCGACAGCCGGCAGGCGGACGCGGCGCAGGCGATGTTCGCCCGGTCGCTCGCCATCAACCCCGTCAATCCCCGCGCGCTCAACGGGTTCGGCATGGCCTGCCGCAATTTGGGGCGAGCCGACGAGGCGATTCCGGCGTTGCAGCGCGCCGTCGAACTGCAACCCGCGTATGCCGAGGCCTGGAACAACCTGGGCAATGCCTTGCGCAGCGTCGGCGCGGTCGACGAGAGCATTGAAGCGCATCAGCGCGCCATTGCTCTGGCGCCAGGACTGGCTCAGCCACACAACGAACTTGGCGTGACCCTGACGCAACTCATGCGTCTCGAGGAGGCAGCCGTCGAGTATGAAGCCGCGATCCGGCTGAATCCCGGGCTTGCGGCTGCGCATGCCAACCTGGGGGCCTGTTGCGTATTGCAGGGTAATCTCGACAAGGCGACCGCTTGTCTTCGCGAAGCCTTGCGGCTCGATCCAGACCTTGATGTCGCGCACAGTAACTACCTTTTCACGCTGCACTACCGTCATGACATCGAAGCGGACGAAACCTTTCGAGTCGCGCGCGACTACCACGCGCGGTTCGCCGCGCCGCTCGCCGCCGGTTGGCGTGAGCACACGAATGTCCGTGACCCGCAGCGCCGGTTGCGGATCGGCTACCTGTCAGCGGATCTGCGCCAGCACCCTCTCGGGTTCTTCCTCGAGCCGGTTCTCGAATGCCATGATCGCGCCAACTTCGAGATTGCCTGCTATTCAGGGGTGGTCAGGCCAGATGCGGTCACGGAGCGATTGCGTGCAAAAAGCGATCGATGGGTCGATGCTTTGGCTTTCAATGACGATGCCCTGGCCGACAAGATCCGCGCTGACGGTATCGACATTCTGGTCGATCTGTCCGGCCATACATCCGGGCACCGACTGCTGGCGATGGCGCGCAAGCCGGCTCCCATTCAGGCTACCTGGATGGGTTATCTCGATGGGACCGGCCTCGATGCCATCGATTACCTGATCACCGACGAGTTGACCGCGCCGGCAGTGGAGGAAGGGGGTGGCTTTGTCGAAACGCTGTGGCGGCTCCCCGAGGTATACCAGTGCTATCGTCCGCCATCCTATGCGCCGCCAATTTCACCGGCGCCTTGTGCCACCCAGGGCTTCGTCACGTTCGGCTGCCTCAACAACCTGGCCAAGATCAACGAGGACGTAGTCGCGGTCTGGAGCAAGATCCTCCTGTCTACTCCCGGCAGCCGGCTGCTGTTGAAGACCAATAACCTCAACGATGCGGTGGCCGTGACGCAGACGCGGGAGCGGTTTGCCGCACAGGGGGTAGCGCCGGATCGTCTGCTCCTCGAGGGGGGGGCGCCGCACCCGGAGTTCCTTGGCGCTTACGGTCGCGTCGATATTGCGCTTGATCCCTTCCCTTATTCAGGCGGGCTATCGACATGCGAGGCCCTCTGGATGGGAGCGCCGGTGGTCAAATTGCTCGACCGCCGATTTCTTTCGCGCTTTGGTGCCAGCTTTATCGCCATCACCGGACTCGGTGAACTGCTGGCGGAAACGCAGGATGACTATGTCCGGATTGCCGCGCAACTCGCAGCCGATCCGGCGCGACTGCTCGCCTTGCGGGAGGGCCTGCGTGAACGCATGGCGCAATCCACGCTCTGTCGGGGTGATGTGTTTACACCCCAGCTTGAAGCGGCCTATCGCACCTGGTGGCAGCGTTGGTGTGCTGCCCCCTTGCCGGCAGGCTAGCCGGCCGCCGTCATGCCGACTTGCCGACCTTCGGTAGCGGCACCATGAACTGCTGGCCGGGCTGGCTGCAGCCGGCGTCGCAGCAGCGGCCGGGCTGCCGGTTCCGCGTGATGCCCCGGTCGTCGTCCGCCAAGACGCCGCGCTCCAGCAAGCGCTCGACCAGATCCACCTTGCTGCCCACCGGATAGTTGCGCCAGATTTCCTGCTTCAGTGCCGTCGGCGAACCGCCGCCGTGCAGGCTGATCAGCGAGTACCAGCCGCCCTGGTAGGAGGCCGTCAGATCCTCGATGAAGCGCGCGACCTCGATGCGCTTGTCGTAAGGGACGTTCGGGTTGGCGCGCAGCATTTCCGCCAGCGTCGCGGCGGTGGCCGGGTTGTGGTCCTCGTCGGGGCCCGGCAGCGCGACGATGAGGCCGCCCGAGACTTCATGCGCCAGACGATGCATGTCGTAGATCTGGGTCGACAGCAGCAGCTTGCCGATATTGGAATACACCGGTTCCGGCATGAAGGTCTTCGAGTAGGCATCCTGAACCGCGTAGACGCTGGCCGCGACGCCACAGGCATAGAAACCTTCGGTGATCTTGATCAATTCGACCATCGGGTCACGCAGGCTGGCCTTCTCGTCGGGGTCAAGGCCATTGGCTTCGCACATGAGCGCTCCGGCGCCGATGAGCAGGTCGCCGAAGCCCGCGCGCGCACCGATGCAACTCTGCCGGTGGTGGGTGGCGTAGTTGTAGGTGATGTCCCCGGAAAACTCCCAGTCACCGGCGAGGAAGACGCGCTCCCAGGGCACGAACACCTTGTCGAAGATGACCACGCCGGTCGCCTGGCCGTACTTGCGGGAAAACAGCGGCGACCCGTGTTCCGGCTTCTCGCCCGGGCGTCCGGCGGGACGGGAGACGATGGTGATGCCTGGAGCATCCACCGGCACGGCGCAGCATACGGCAAAGTCTGCGTCATCCTCCCGCATGTTGCGCGAGGACATCACCAGGAATTCGTGAACATAGGGGGCGGCCGTGACGATCGCCTTGGTGCCGGTGATGACGATGCCCTTCGCATTGCGCTCGACGATGTGGACGTACACATCCTGGTTCAATTGCTGGTTGGGACGCTTGCTGCGGTCGCCCTTGGCGTCGGTCATCGCGATACCCAGCGTCAGGTCCTCATCCTGCACGCGCTGGAGGTACGCGGCGAACCTCGCGCGGTTCTCGATTGAACCCCGGGCATCGTCCATCTTGCTGACCGCCTGCAGGATCCCGTTCAGGGCATCGTGGGCCAGGTAACGCTGCGCACAGCCGGTCTCCTGGCAGAGAACGCGGATCGCCTCGAGTTTGTTGAGCAGGTCACCGGCCGATTCGTCGATATGCAGCATCCGGTTAACCGTCTTGCCGGAAGCGGTCTGCCTTGCCAGCATCAGCGGCGCGAGGGCCGGGTCATGGGCAAAGTCGTAGGTCACGGCGAGGGCATTGATGCCGGGCTGCAGCGACGGCGCGTCGACGACCGAGCCGATTAGTTGTCCGTCCACATAGACGGTCGGCTTGTACCGCCTCAGCGAATCGCGAAACGCCTTGCCGTCCATCAGTCCCGTGGTGTTTGCAGCGGCCATGGCCATTCCCTTTCTGAGCATTGTCGAGCGTATTGAACAGTGTTCAATTTGAATGAACAGTGTAGAATTTGCGCCATGGCCAGGTCAACAACAATCCGCAGGGGCAGCGTGCGCAAAGCCGCCACGCCCCCGGATACGCGTCTTGCCCGGGAGAGCACGCTCAATCAGGCACGCCGGATGCTCATTCTCGATGCGGCGCGCTCGGCATTCTTCGAACTCGGCCTCGACGGCGCGAGCCTTCGGGAGATCGCCAAACGGGCCGGCTACACCCCGGGTGCGATCTACAGCTATTTCGCGAACTTGGAAGAAATCTACGGGGCCCTGCTCGGGGAGTCCCTGCAGCGCCTCAATCAGGCCGTCGCGGCTGCATCGGGCTGCGATGCCTCTTCGCCGGCCGTCGGTGTGCTGCGCGCCAAGGCGGAAGCCTTCTATGTCTTCTACCGGGACAATCCAAAGGAGCTGGATCTCGGCTTCTACCTGTTCGATGGCATGAAACCCCGGGGCCTGACGCCCGAACTCAACCAGGCGTTGAACGACCAGTTGATGGCCGCCCTGCGGCCGGTTCAGCGCCAGCTGGAAATCCTAGGCCTGGGCGCCGGGGCGGCCGTTATCGAGACGACAGCGGTTTTCGCTCAGATCGTGGGCATTCTCGTGCTGAACAACACCGGACGTATCCGCTTGTTCAAGCAAAACCCCGACGCGCTGTTCGCGCGCTACATGGATTCCCTGATTCACCGCCTCCCCGTGCTGGAATCCACAGCGGTTCGAGTGTCGGAGCGCGGATGAGTAGCCGGGGCGGTGGCCGTCATCTCGCGCAGAAGCTCGTTACGGCGGCCGACGCATATCAACGCGCAGTCGTCATTCCCCACTGCAGCAGTTGTTCGAAGCCGTGCTGCCGGCTGGAACCGCTGGTCCTGGAACTTGAATGGAGGCAACTCAAGGGGCTCTGGCAGATCGAGGAATCGCGGCGGGCCTTCGACAAGCGGCTGGACGCCGGCCATGGGCCCGCAGAAATCCGCGCGGCGGACGGGCTTTATTTCGCCCATGGCAAGGTTTGTCCCGCCTACGACGAGGCCGGCCGCAGCTGCCGGGTCTACGGGCAGGACCTCAAGCCGGCAGGTTGCTCGGACTTCCCGGTGTATGAAGACGGGGATGCCATCATCGCCGACCTGCGCTGCGAAGCGGTGGATCTTGCCGATCTGGCAAGCCGGCTGGCGCGGGCGGCCGGTCCCGGCTACCGGATCGTCCAGGCGGCCGACAAGGCATTTCCCTTCCTGGTCACGCTGTTGGTGAAGCGCGTTGCCAAGCCTGTCGCCAAGGGTTGAGCGGACCTGAGGCTTTCCCGCCTCTGGATCTTCCCGATATGGCCGTGCATGCCTCCGCATGGCCCGTTTCGCCTATGCATTTTGCGAATCCTGGAGAGCCGGGAAAGACGGCGCTCTGCTTATCACTCTGCTTGCCTCAATCGATTCAGGGCGTCGTAGACATCGCGTGCCAGACTTTCACAGGCCGCTGATTCGGTTGGCGCCAGAAGCGGAATCGGCAGCACGAACGCGGGAACGTAGACGCCGCTGGATTTCAGGGAGGCGAAATCCCTTGGCGATGCTTGCGTATGCATGTCGAAGAGAGTGGCAGTGAAACTCGATTCATGCGTGCCCCAGGCGAATCCGAGGCACCCGCCTCCACCCATGCTGGCGCCACACAAGATTCCGCCGCCGGGAATTGTGGTCCTGGTCCCGCCCTGATGGCTCAAGAGGAAACGAAAACCGAGTTCGTCAAACTTGTTTCGTACGGCCGGCAAGGCAAGCCACGCGATGAAATCCTCTGCTAACCGGGGCCCGGTCGATGGCTCCAGCCAAGGGAAAAACTGGAGGCGAACAACGTCGGTCATCACGCTGACCGCGATTGGGGGTTGATAACTTCGGAGCCGATTCCCCACGCACTGCATTGCTTCGCCATTGTCGGTATAACGCCAGCTGTAGGTGTCAGGGAGCAGCAGGACTTTGTCATGGCGCGCATGGCCCACGGAACTGCTTGCCTGAGGTGGTGCTAATTCACCGTACTGGAGCTTTGCAGCCTCAAGCCAGTTTCGTATCGCCCTTTGTTTCGGCAGTTCGACCATGAAATTGGCGGTCGTGTCCCGGATGCTGTAGGACAACCCGGTCCCAACGTTTTGCATGCTGGCCGAGACGCTGCTGAGCTCGATATCCCAGAGAGCGAATCCACCGGAAGCCGACCATGTCTCCAATAGTTCTCCGGTGGCCGAGTAGAAATTGATTGCATACTTGGTCGTCGCATTGCCGTCATGCAGATCGACATCGGCTAATTCGATTGCTCCGGACAAGCCGTCGGGCAGTTGGTTGCCGGCGGGCATGTGATCGAGCATCACGGTATTTGCGAAAAGCTGTCCGACCGCCCAAGTAAAGGAGATGGTCAACTGATCTCCGGCCGGCACGAGCGCCAGACCTTGCCGGTACTCCTTCGTCCTTACCTTGGGGGCAATGTGCAAACCCACGGAAAGCGGGTATTGCTGAACCAACGCCTTGGCATCACCAGACGGAAGCAACTCCGGCCTGATGCCATAGGAAATCGTGCATCCGGCCAGGCAGAGCAGAAAGGCCGGCAGAAGCATCACGATGCGAATGGTAGATAAGCTCATCGGACTGGCCTGACATGAAGCATGCTCCTGTGGCCAGTCTGCGCGCTTGGAAGCTGTATTTCAACTCAAGTTCGTCTGGGCATTGGAATCACGAACGGTTCAACCGGGCGCTGAACGAAGAACGGGATGGCGCGCTTACGCGGCCATCCCGTTAGCCATCAGGTAGTTCCGGACTCAGGCCCGGCTCTGGATTTCCTCGATGTAGCCGAGCATGCCGGTGCGGATGTTGCCGGCGTTGCCTTCGTCGGTGTCGATATGCATGGCGAGACGGAAATTGGGGTTCACGCGCACGACGACGTCGCCGAAGATGAGTTCGCGGTCACCTTCGACGCGGACGCGGACGGTGTAGTTGTCGCGCACGCGGAAACGCAGGGCATCTTCGGGGGCCATGTGGATATGGCGCTGGGCGCAGATGACGCCGCGCGCGATGGCGGTGCTGCCGTAGGGACCTTCGAGCGTGATGCCGGGGGTGCCGGCGAGGTCGCCGGACTGGCGGATCGGCGGCTGGATGCCGAGCTTGAACTGCTCGGTCATCGCTATCTCGACCTGGGTTTCCTTGCGGGTGGGGCCGAGGACGCGGACGTTGGCGATGCGCCCCTTGGGGCCGACGAGGTGAACCTGCTCCTCGCAGGCGAACTGGCCGGGCTGCGACAGCTCGCTCTTCGGCGTGAGCTGGTGGCCGGGCCCGAACAGGGCCTCGACGTCGGCCTGCGACAGGTGCACGTGGTGCGCCGAAATTTCGACCGGAATGGCTGGCGTTTCCTCGGCGCGGGCCTCGAGCAGCAGCGCGTTGCGCTCGATAGCGCGCAGGGCTTCCCAGGCCACCAGGCGCTCGTCGTCATTGGTGACGACGAGGATGGTGACCGGCGAGTCGTCGGCCGAGCTGCCGGCGTGCGAGTCGATGTGGTCGAGGGCGCGGTTCTTGTTCTCGTCGAGCTTGATGCCCATGTAGCCGAGGCCCTGGCAGGCGAGGCTGCGCACGGCGGCGCTGGTTTCGCCGATGTCGCCGGTGAAGGCGAGGACGTCGATGCCGCCCATCGCGGCGACATAGGCGCCGATGTTCTTGCGGACCTGGTAGCAGAAGGCCTTGTGCGCGAGCAGGGCGCGGTGGTGGCCGTCGGCGGCGGCGGTCTCGATCTCGTGGATGTCGCTCGAGATGCCGGAAATGCCCTTGAGCCCGCTCTCGGTATTGATCAGCGTCGACAGCTGGTCCGGTGTCATCCGGTGCTGTTCCATCAGGTGGATCATCACCGCCGGATCAATGCTGCCCGAACGGCTGGGCATGATCAGGCCGTCGGTCGGGGTCATGCCCATGGTCGTGTCGATCGACCGGCCGTGGTCGATGGCGCACAGCGAGGCGCCGATGCCGAGGTGGCAGGAAACGATCTCCAGTTCGCCGAGCGGGCGCTTGAGCACTTCGGCAGCCTTCAGCGAGACATAGCGGTGCGAGGTGCCGTGGAAGCCGTAGCGGCGGATGCCATGCTGCTTGTAGAGCTCGTAGGGCAACCCGTAGAGGTAGGCGTAGGGCGCCAGCGTCTGGTGGAAGGCGGTGTCGAAGACGGCGACCTGCGGAACGTTCGGGAACTGCTTCATGGCGACGCGGATGCCGGCGACGTTCACCGGGTTGTGCAGTGGCGCGAAGGCTGCGAGTTCCTCGATGTCGGCGATCACCGCCGGCGTGATGACGGCGGAGCTGTGGAACTTGTTGCCGCCGTGCACGACACGGTGGCCGATGGCGGTGACGTCCTCGGGGTGGAAGGCGAAGGCGTCGCCGAGCAGGGTTGTCGCTTCCTGCATCACCCTGAACAGGTCGGAGAGCTTGAACGGCGTGTGCTCGATGGTCTCGCGGCGCGGGCCGACGGTAACGGTGACGCGGGCCACCTGCTTGTCGGCATTGTCGATGACGCCATGCACGTCGGCACCGCTCTCAAGCGTGTCGTAGATGCCGAAGTGGATCTGGGTCAGGCCGACATTGAGAACGACCACCTTGCCCGGTACGCCGGTGTGCAGCGGCAGCGCCTCGGCGCTTTCCGCCGTGGCCGGCGTGGCGGATTCCTCTGCCGGCAGCGCGCGCATGCGCTCGGCGAGCAGGCGGGTCAGGTAGCCGATCGCCTTCGGGTTGGGCAGGATGCGCGTCGCGAACACCTCCTGCGGGATGATCAGCACGAAGCAGCGGTTGCCGGCGATCACGTCGGCGGAGACGGGGTCGCCGGTGAGCAGCGACATCACCCCGAAGACATCGCCCGGGCCGATCTGGGCGAGTACCGTGCGGGTGCCGGTGTTGTCGGTGGACGACAGTTCGGCGTGGCCGCTGATGACGACCCCCATGAAACCGCTCTCGTCACCGGTTTCGATGATGGCCTCGTTGCCCTCGAAGGTGGCGAGGCGGGACTTGATGACGATTTCCTCGACCTGGTCGGCCGGGAAGTGCGCGAACAGCGGAACCTGTTCGAGGAAGAAGCGTTTCAGGTCGATTTCGCTCATGCCGTTCTCTGTATGCGTGTGGGGTTTGTTATGCCGTGAAGACTACCACTTTGCTGCATAGCAGCATAGGGCGTTTTTGTGACAGCGCGTGGCGTCGCCGCGCCGTCGCAGCGGCGAATTTTTGCACCGCTGCCGCGCTTTTCTGCAAAAATCGGGTTTTCAGCGAAACCGCACGGGATTCAACATGACCACCACTGTCTTCGTCGATGGCCAGGAAGGCACCACCGGCCTGCAGATCAACGAATACCTCGCCCAGCGTGCCGACATCGAGGTGCTCAAGATCGACGCCGACAAGCGCAAGGATCTCGCCGAGCGCAAGCGCCTGATCAATGCTTCCGACGTCACCTTCCTGTGCCTGCCTGACGACGCCGCGAAGGAATCGGTGGCCCTGGTCGACAACCCGAAAACCTGCATCATCGATGCGTCGACCGCGCACCGTGTCGATCCCGCGTGGACCTTCGGCCTGCCCGAACTGGCCGCTGGCCAGCGCGCGAAGATCCGTGCCAGCAAGCGCATCGCCAACCCGGGCTGCCACGCCAGCGCCTTCATCCTTGCCCTGCGCCCGCTGGTCGCTGGCGGCCTGCTGCAGGCGGCGACCCAGGTGGCGGCCAATTCGATCACCGGCTATTCCGGCGGCGGCAAGAAGATGATCGCCGACTACGAGGCCGCCAGCGCCAGTCCGACGCAGCTCAGGGCGCCGCGCCCCTACGCGCTCGGCCTCGCCCACAAGCACCTGCCGGAAATGCAGGCTTATACGGGGTTGACCGCAGCACCGGTGTTCCAGCCCATCGTCGGCCCGTTCTACAAGGGCCTGGCGGTCACCGCCTACCTGCATCCGGCGCAGTTCGCCCGCAAGGCCACGCCGGCCGATGTGCAGAAGCTTCTGGCCGACTACTACGCCGGCGAGCGCTTCATCCGCGTCCTCCCCGTCGACCTCGAGGCCAACACGGTCGGCGGCTTTTACGACGTCGAGGCGTGCAACGACACCAACCGGGTCGACATCGCGGTTTTCGGCAACGCCGAGCGGATGCTGCTGGTCGCCCGTCTCGACAACCTCGGCAAGGGCGCTTCCGGTGCCGCCGTGCAGGCGATGAACGTGCATCTCGGGGTGGACGAAGGCCTCGGGCTGGTGTGACGGCGTGCCAAGCCCCCGCCAGGTCGGGGTGCGGGCTCGGCCGTGGCCGTGGCCGCTTTGCGGCTGCACCTGAACTTGCGCACCAAGGCGCGTTCTGAGTGTCGATGAAACCCCAATGGAAATCCGCCCGGACAAGCGCGCCGGGAATGCGCGGCAAGGCTGCCGCCTTGCTCTTCGCTGGCACTGCGTGCCTGCTGCTCACCGCTTGCGCCGCCCCGTCCGGCCCGCGTTCCGGCGCGCTGGCGGAATCCTGGGCGGTGCGCAACCAGGCGGCGCTGGTCGAAGCGAACCTGGCACCGGCGCCCGGAGCGTACGCGGTTCGCTATTTCGAATGGGCGGACGCGTCACGGCAGCGCGAGGTGCCGGCCAAGCTCTACCTGCCCCCGTCCGCCAGCGCGGACGCAGCGTTGCCGCTGGTGGTCTTTTCGCACGGCATGGGCGGCTCCCGCGAGGGCTATTCCTACCTGGGGGCGAACTGGGCGGCGCGCGGCTATGCGGTGCTCCATGTCCAGCATACCGGTAGCGACAGCCGCGTGTGGGGCGGCAATCCGCTCGATCTGGTCAGTCGCCTGCAGTCGGCGGCGAGCGAGGCGGAGGCCATCCATCGGGCCGGCGACATCGCCTTCGCGTTAGACCGGCTGGCGGAAGACCCGGACCTTGCCGTGCGAGTCGATACCCGGCGCGTGCTGGCCGCCGGCCATTCCTATGGCGCCAATACCGCCCTGCTGGCCTCCGGCGCCGTGTTCCAGCGAGCGCAGGGTGTGCAGAGCTTCCGCGACCGGCGCATCGTCGCCGCCGTGATCATCAGCGCGCCGCCCTTCCACGGCGAGGACGACCCCTACGCGGTGGTGCGGCCGATCGACATCCCGACCCTCCACATTACCGCGACCGGCGACGAGATTCGCATCCCCGGCTATGCCTCGGGCTACGCCGAGCGCATGCAGTTGTTTGCCGCTACCGGCAGCACCCGGAAGGCACTGCTGACTTTTCGCGACGGTTCGCACAGCATGTTCACCGACCGTCTCGGCGCCGGCGGGCGTGAATTCAATCCGCTCGTCAAATCGGCGACGGTGGCGCTCACGCTCGCCTTCTTCGAGGAAGTGCTGACCGGTAACGTCGGGGCGCTGGCCGCACTGTCCGGCGACTATCGCGACGTCCTCGCCGGCGCGGAATTCGTGCCGCAGGCCGTGCAGTGAATCCGGCGGGGGCAAGCGTCCTGACGCCGGAGCGCGAGCGCCTGTTCCTGCTGACGCTGGCGGCGGTCCAGTTCAGCCATATCGTTGATTTCATGGTGATGATGCCGCTCGGCCCATTCCTGATGCAGGGGTTGGCCATCGATACGCGCCAGTTCGGCTTCCTGGTCGCCTCCTACAGCTTTTGCGCTGCCGCCTCCGGGTTGCTGGCGGCCGGTTTCATCGACCGCTTCGAGCGCAAGCGGACGATGCTCGTCCTCTTCGCACTGTTCGGGCTGGCGACGCTCGCCTGCGGGCTCGCCACCGGTTACGCGAGCCTGCTGGTGGCGCGCGGGTTGGCGGGCGTGTTCGGCGGCATCCTCGGCTCGCTGGTGCAGACCCTGCTTGCCGACGCCATCCCGTTCCAGCGCCGGGCAACGGCGGGCGGCGTCGTCGCCACCGCCTTTTCCGTGTCCACCGTGGCCGGGGTGCCGCTCTCGCTGTGGATCGCCGAGGCCTGGGGCTGGCGCGCGCCATTTCTCCTCATCGCGGCGCTCGTCGTCGCGGTCTGGCTGGCGGCCTGCCGCTGGCTACCGCATCTCGACGGGCACCGCGACGGGAGCGAACCACGCCATCCGCTCGGCGCCATCGCCGACGTGCTGCGCGACGGCAACCAGCGCTGGTCGCTGGCCTTCGCGGCGACGCTGATCTTTTCCGCCTTCACGGTCATTCCCTACCTGACGGTCTATTCGATCGGCAACGCCGGGCTGGCCTCCAGCCAGATCCCGTTCGTCTACCTGGCCGGCGGGGTCGCGACGCTGTTTTCGGCGCGCCTGATCGGGCGCTGGGCGGATCGCATCGGCAAGCGTCGTGCGTTCCGCTGGCTAGCGCTGGCGGCGATGGCGCCGATCCTGGCGCTGACCCACGTGCACGATGTCGGGCTCTTCGGCTGGCTGCCCGCCAGCGTCGCCTTTTTCGTCCTTGTCTCCGGACGCATGATCCCGGCCATGGCATTGATCTCGTCGGCGGTCGATCCGGCCCGCCGTGGCGCGGCCATGTCACTGAACTCGACCGTCCAGTCGCTGGCGATGGGCGCCGCCAGCTCGTTGGCCGGCTTCGTCATCACGCAGGGCACGGATGGCCGTTTCGCCGGCTACAACATCGTCGGCTACATCGCCGTCGCCGCGGGTGTTGCCGCGATGGCGATGGTCGGGCGCATACGGGTCTGGGACGCCGCCCAAACGGCCCGCTCGGCGCCGTAGCCGGTCAGCGCCACGGGCCGGGGATTGACAGGGTGCGACCGCCGGGCGGATGCTCTTCGCTCGCCGTGTCGGAGTGCGCGCCATGATCCCGATTGACAAGCTTTGGACCGTGTTCCTGTTGGCCGGCCTTGCGGGCGTAGCCGTGGCGGCCCCGGCGCCGGCCGCTGGGGATAAATCATCCGCGGCGCGGGTACGTACCCTGGAAATTGCCAACCGGCCGTGGAAAGGCGATTTCGATGCGATGCTCGAACGACGCATGATACGCGTCGCGGTACCCTACAGCCGTTCGCTCTATTTCGTCGATCGCGGTCGCGAGCGCGGGCTGGCAGCCGAACTGATCCGCGACTTCGAGCGTTGGGTCAACAAGAAGCACGCCAACGAGTTGGGCAAGCGACCGCTGACGGTCTATATCGTCGCTGCCACGCGCGATCGCCTGCTACCCGATCTCGAGGCCGGCCTTGCCGACATCGCCGTGGGCAACCTGACCGTGACACCGGAGCGGTTGAAAGTTGCGGATTTCGTCGCGCCCGAGGCCGAGGGCCTCAATACCGAGATCCTGGTGACCGGCCCGGCGACGCCACCGATCGCGAAGCTCGACGATCTTTCGGGCAAAGCGGTGCACGTGCGCAAGACTTCCAGCTACCACGCCAGCCTGATGGACCTGAACGCGCGCTTGCGTGCGGCTGGCAAGGCGGAGGTGAGGCTAGTCTACGTGCCGGAAGCGCTCGAAGACGAGGACATGCTCGAGATGCTGAATGCCGGATTGCTCTCGGCGATGGTCGTCGATGACTGGAAGGCGAGGATGTGGGCGCAGGTGCTGCCGAAGGTCGTCGTCCGCGAAGACGTCGTGCTGCGCGAACCGACGCGCAAGGGTTGGGCGGTTCGCAAAGGCAGCCCCAGGCTCGTCGTCGAGCTGGAGGACTTCTACACGGGCTGGGCGAAGAAGGAAGGCGTCCTGCCTTACCGGATGCAGCAGTACATGAAGAACGTCAAGGCGTTGAAGAGCGCGGCAGCCGAGCGCGACCGCCAGCGTTTCGACGATCTGATCGACCTCTTTGAGAAGTACGGTGCCCGCTACGATTTCGATCCGCTGATGTTGGCGGCGCAGGGCTATCAGGAATCGACGCTCGACCAGAACAAGAAAAGCCACGTCGGCGCCATCGGGATCATGCAGGTGATGCCGGCCACGGGCAAGGAACTCGGGGTCGGCGATATCCGTGTCACCGAATCCAACGTTCATGCCGGCACCAAGTACATGGACCAGCTGATGACACGTTATTTCACCGACGCGAAATTCACCGAGCAGAATCGCACCCTGTTCGCCTTCGCCAGCTACAACGCGGGCCCGGGCAATATCGCGAGAATGCGCAAGGAGGCTGCCAAGCGCGGCCTCGACCCGGACAAGTGGTTCAACAACGTTGAAACCGTCACTGCCGAGAAAATTGGCATGGAAACGACCACCTACGTGCGCAACATCTTCAAGTACTACGTCTCATACAAGCTGGCCACGGATGCGCGCGTGCGGGCCGAGCAGATCCGGGGGCAGGTGGCGCCCGGCGCGAAGTAGGCGCGAAGTAGGCGCGGAGCGCCTATCGGGGCAAACGGTCTGCCCGGGGCCGGGGTGCGGTTCGCGCCGCTGCAGCGCGCGAATTTCGCTGCAGCCGTGTGGCCGACTGCCGGCGACGGGTGCAGCAGGTGTTCCGAAAAATCCCGTCGCTCAGCCCGCAGCGGGGGTAGCGGCTTTTGCGAGCAGGAGGCTTACTTCCGCGTACCCGCTTTCGATCACGCCAACCAGGGCCTCGGCATTGCCGGCCGCAGTGCCCCCGGGCTGCCATTGCTCGAGGCATCGCGCCGCCTCGACCATCGGCTCGGCGCCAATCAACGCGAAGTTGGCCTTGAGCGTGTGGGCCACGCGGTGCAGCGTTGCCGCGTCGTTGCCAGCCAGGGCAGCCCGCAGCATCGCGATGTCGCCGGGGAATGTATCGAGCAGCGGCGCGGCGACGATGGCGAGAATCTCATGATCGGCGGCAGCCAGCGCAGCGGCGTAATCGAACGCGCTGCCTTCCGGCGCGGGCGGTGCGAAGCGCTGCAGGACGGCAAGCAGGTCGGCAGCGCGAACCGGCTTGGCCAGGAAATCGTCCATGCCGGCGGCAAGACAGGCCTCGCGGTCGGCTTCCCTGGCATTGGCGGTCATGGCGACGACCGGGGTGCGCGGTCCCAGTTCCTGCTGCCGGAACAGCCGTGTGGCCTCGAGGCCACCCATCACCGGCATCTGCATGTCCATCAGGACCAGGTTGAAGCGACGCGAGGCAAGGCAGGCGAGTGCCTCGGCGCCGGTGTTGGCGACAGTCGGGCGGTGTCCCCACTTGCCGAGCAGGGTCACGGCAAGTTTCTGATTGACCGGATGGTCCTCGACAACCAGGATGTCCATTGCCGATCGAGCGCCTGCAGCGGACGGGACATCTTCCTTCGCTGAAGAAGCGGGCGCGAGGCCGATGACGTGACGGATGGCGGCGATCAGGTCGGCGGCGGCCACCGGTTTTGGCAGGCAGGCAGCGATTCCTGCGGGCTGCCACTTGTCCCGATCGATGAGGCCGGCAGACGACACCATGATGATTGCCGGGCGTCGCTCGACAGGAATGCTAGCAATGCGCCGTGCCGTCTCGAAACCGTCGATGCCGGGCATCATGGCGTCGAGCACGACCAGATCGAATGGCGGGTCGGCAGTCGCGAGGGCAGACAGGGCCGGCTCGCCGCCCGCGGCCTGGTCGCTTGTGACGCCGCGGCCAGCAAGCATTTCGCAGAGGATGGTCCGGTTGATCGTGCTGTCGTCGACCACAAGTGCACGCAACCCTTCAAGGCGCGACAGAGGTGCATGCCTTGGTGCGGCCGACGCAGCCTCCGGCAGCCGGACGCTGAACGAGAAGTTGCTGCCTTGTCCGGGTGTGCTGTCGACCCGGATGTTGCCGCCCATCAGTGCGGCCAGGCGCTGCGAGATCGACAGGCCGAGCCCGGTGCCGCCGAAGCGTCGGGTGGTCGAGCCGTCTGCCTGTTCGAAGGCGGCGAAGATCGTCGCCAGTTTGTCCTGCGGGATGCCGATGCCGGTGTCGCGGACGGAAAAGCGGATCGCGTCTTCGCCATCGTCCCTTTCAATCCGCACGACAATTTCGCCGCGCTCGGTAAACTTGATTGCGTTGCCGACGAGGTTCAGCAGTATCTGCCGCAGTCGCCCGGGATCGCCGCAAACGGTCTCGGGCACCGCCGGATCGATATGGCAGGCCAGCTCGAGCGCCTTTTCGTGGGCGCGCGGCATCAGGGTGCGCAAGGCCAGCGTGACCATCCCGCGCAGCTCGAAGGGAACGACCTCGATGCGCAACTTGCCGGCCTCGATCTTGGAGAAGTCGAGAATGTCGTTGATCACCGTCAGCAATGCTTCGGTGGATGTGCGGACGACGCCGAGATATTCGCGCTGGGTGTCGGACAGCTCGGTTTCCAGGGCGAGTTCGACCATGCCGAGAATGCCGTTCATCGGTGTGCGGATTTCGTGGCTCATATTGGCCAGGAAATCGCTCTTGGCCCGGCTGGCGGCTTCCGCGGCTTCCTTGGCGCTCATCGCCTCGCGCTCCAGCGCCTTGCGCTCGGTGATGTCGGAAATCGTCCCGACCAGGCCGGAGATACCGCCGTCGCTGCGCGTCAGCGTCGCCTTGAAATAGATGCCGTCGCGGTCAACGCTACCGATGCGGGGAATCTTGCCCTCGTAGCGCTGTCGGGAAACTGCGGAAAGCAACTGGCGGTCGCGCTCGTCGTGGAAAGCCGCGCCGTCGGGTGCGAGCAGATCAAAGACGGTCTTGCCCAGGAAGTCCTCGCGACGGATGTCGAAGAACTCCTCGAAGGCGCGATTGAGCAGCGTGTAGCGTCGCTCGGCGTCCTTGACATAGACGGGCAGCGGGATCGCCTCGAGCAGTTCCTGGGTGAAGTGCAACTGCTCCTGGAGGCGAGCCATCGCCGCCTCGCGCACCGTGATGTCGGTGCGGATGCTGATGAATTGCTCGGGTTGGCCGTCGTCGCCAAGGAAGGGAACGATGGTGGCGCTCGTCCAGTAGTAGCTGCCATCCTTGCGCCGGTTGCGGATTTCGCCGGTCCACACGCGGCCGGACGTGATGGTGCCCCACATGTGCTGGAAGAATTCGTTCGAATGCAGGTCCGAATTGACGATGCGGTGGTTTTGCCCGATCAGTTCGTCGCGGGTGTAGCCGCTGATGGCGCAGAACTTGTCGTTGGCGTGAAGGATGATGCCGGCCGGATCGGTGATGCTGACGATGGCGTGCTGGTCGAGCGCGAAGATCTGGTTTTCCAGTGAGCGCTGGGCCTGGCGAAGCGCCCTGCTGCCTTCCCGGTTCGCGCGCACCAGCCTGCCGATGATCTCCGCCAGGCCCTCGAGCCCTTCCGATCCCTGCAAGCCGCTGCTGGCGCCCGTTTCGTCGGCAAGTGCGAGTGCCGTCGCCCGCAGGCGGGCGATTGCCGTCTCGCGGCCGGCCAGCTCGTCGAGCAGGCGGCGGTTGGCGACCGTCAGTTCTTCCGAGCTGAGTTCAAGGCTACGGGTACGCAGGGCAAGGTCGCGGTCGGCGTGCTCGTAAAAGGCGGAGATGCGTTCCAGCAGCGCCGGCAGCCCGGCGACGCAGCGTGCCAGCTCGGCGCCGCCTTCGGCGCGGCCCGCCAGTTCTGCCATCTCGCCCAGCAGGCCGTTCAACCGTTCCGGGTCGTCTATGCCCAGGGAGCGGCGGATTTGCCGCCAGAGCGTCTTGTGCATGGTCGTCTTGCTTTGTTGCCCGTTCAGCGCTCCGTGAGCAGGGTGATGGTCATGGTCTGGTTATGCAGCTTGCAGGCTATTCCGGGAGCGAACGGGCTGATCTCGCCGTAGGAGTAGAAGCCGGCCCGCACGACGCCATTGCCCAGCACATCGGCGACTGCCTCGACTTCCTCATCGACGCGCTCGCCCATGGCCAGCTTGCGTCCGACGCAAGATACCAGAATGGCCAGCGCAGGCGGCGGCAGGCGGGCCGCATCCGCGACTGCGCGGGCCGCTGCTTCGGCGCCGTCGACCAGCGCCTCGGTCGAGGCATGCATCAGCTTGAGGTAACCGCCCTCGATGATTTCTCCCGCCAGGGTGAGGCTCCCGGCTGCCTCGTCGATCGCGAGGATGGTCCTGATCAGGCCGACGGCACTGAGATCCTCGCCGAGCATCGCGAACGGGAAGAGGAGGCCGGAAGCCGGCAGGTCGCGCGCGTATTCGCCCAGATAGCGCTTGTAGATGTCGAGGGCGGGAGTGCCATCGAGTTCATACAGGATGTTGCCGTCGCAACGGGTGACCCGGCGCGCCGGGCCGAAGGGCTCCCAGCCCCCGAACGAACCGTGTCCCGCGTGCAAGCGTTCGCCGGCCAGGCCGATGGCGACGATGGCACGATCGGAGACGCCGCCCGGACCCAGGGTCAGCGTGCGCCGGAAGGCACCGTTGTCGCCGGCGAGCCCGCCGCAGATGGGTACGCCGTCGCCGAGGATCTCGCTCATCCCGGCGACGAGCGCGCTGCCATTGATCGCGACGCCCTGGCCGAAGGCCAGAACGGCGCGCAGGTCGTCGGCCACCAGTGGCGCGGCGACACGGCGCCCGGCGTCACGCGAGTCGGCCATTCCGGCAAGGTCCGTGCTGGCCTGGAGGACTCGGGCGTTCTCCAGGCGGACCGCGGTGACGACGATCCCGTTCTCGCCGACACCGTTCATGGAAACTTCGCCGGCCGTCGAGCAGCCAACGATTGCGGCAGACGGAAATGCTGCCCGGAGCATGGGCTCGAACCCGGGGTCGTCCATCGGGCCTGGTGCGGAAAAGACGATGACGAGATTGGGGTCGATCCGGGCCAGCGCCGCCAACTGGCCGCCAAGGGTATCGACGTCATGCGCGGTGGTCTGTTCGATTTTCATGAGCATGTGCTCCAGCGGCCGTGACGATTTGGCGGGTAACACCGCGAGCCAAGGCGAACGATAGCAAATTACTGCGGGTCAGGAACAGCCCGCGGGGCTGGACCGCACCGTGCTGCGGATATCAGGCCTTCACGTGTAATCCGCACTCTTTGGATTCCGGTGCTTCCCACCACCAGCGGCCGGCGCGGACATCCTTGCCGGGTGTGATGGCGCACGTGCAGGGGATGCAGCCGATGCTCGGGTAGAACTTGTCGTGCAGTTCGTTGTAGGCGATGCCGTGCTGCTCAAGGCCGGTCCAGACTTCCTTCTCTCTCCAGACGGCTTTGGCTGGACAGGGGCCCCCATGGCGATCGATCGCAGCGGCGGAAGCGGTTTGGGGGTACGCATCTGCTCTCATCCAGCTTGCTCATGACTGGGGTCAACACGCATCGAGGCCGTTGCTTGTAGCTTGTACTATGACATGGGTATTGAAGATTCATGATTTGATAATCGCTTTCCGGGCGAATGGCTTGGGGGGGTATGTCAGAAGGTGACATTGATGAGGCCAACAGTTCTCGTCCTCTCGTTGTGCATCTTGTGTGGATGCGCTTCAGATTACGTTCGGATTCCCGACGACGGGGTGCCCTCGTCTTCGAAAGCATCTTCGCAGGTGGGGCGCTTGCACCGGCTGGGCGTACTGCCTGTCCAACTACAGATGTCGGGAGGCAACGAAGCGTTGTCCACGAGTCAATGGGACAGCCGGCGAGATGAATTGGCGAGCGACACGCAGGCTATGGCTGTCCAGTTTCTTGCACAGCGGAAGGGCTATGAAGCACAACCGCTGACAGTGAACGTAGCGGTCGAGCATGCGGATGCCGTGCGCGCTACAGGGCGCAGCTACGGTGTCGATGGGCTTGTCCTAATTGAAAGATGGTTCCGGCGCCCATGGTCATTTGGCGAGGGGATGCTTAGTCTTGCGACGGCAAATATTCCGCTATTTATCGGACTGGCCCAGGTAAATCAACGTACTTCGATATACGAAACCGCCTCCGGAAAGCTGGTTTGGCAGCGGAGCATGCGCGGCGAGAACTGGGGCAATGATCCGGTTCTCCCATGCTACCGGGAGGCTGGACGTTGTTTAGATCTGTATGCCTTGCTCGGTGATCTTGATGCCGCGGATCCGGTTCTGGATGAAGGTCTTGCACGAGGGCAGATGCCTGATTCCGAGCGTACGGCATTGGGCTACGCAGAATCGCCTATCGACCTGCTGAATGTGGCGACTGTCCGAGACAGAGTAGCGGCAGTGATCGATGCCAACGGGAGAGCGCACGTCTTCGTTGCGTCCACGGAGCTTCGCCAGGTTCACGAAATTGTCGTAAACGGAAACGAGGTTGTAGACCGCCGCCTGGTCAGGCCGGGAGTGTCTCCCGATACAATTGATGCGGCATTTGATGCGCGTGGAAGATTGCACCTGATGGTCGACAGCGAACATCATGTGCTAGAGGACGGGGTCTGGCGTGTTTCGCAATCGACGCCATGGGAGGCAGCTGGAGTCGACGCTGAGAACGTCAGGCTTCTTCCGAACGGACCTGACCTGATCTGGTTATTCGCAATTCCCGGGGGTGAGGTCGGTGCGCCACGCCGCCTGGAAATATACGGCTTCGGAGGCGGCGCTGCTGCCATTGTCTGGCCCTGGGTGACGAAGGGACAGCGAACGATCGTCGTGCGGCCTGATCCGAATGGCTTCGGGGAATGGCTGGCGCTGGATCCAACTGGATACATGGATACTTCCATAGCTGGCGCGGGAAGCGATCGGCGGGGCAACGTCCATCTCATCTATCGCCGTTCGAGTGGCGGAATCGTGGCGGAATCGAGCTATCGCTACGCAAAGATCGATGCGAAAGAGCAGGCAGCTTCGGCCAGCGAGCGCATGGCCCCGCGCGATTCGCCTTCGGGCATCTTGCGGGTGCGTGCTGTCGTTGGCGATGCGCTCCCGTCTGGTGCGACTTGTCCGGTCATCAGCGTGGATCCGGAATCCGGTACGGCGCTCGCCGGGTATTCGCATCTTCGGATCGGCGATATGTGGCGGGAAACGCGTGCGTGGCCGATGCACAAAGCCTTTTGCTGGGAGATGCGGACTGCGTCGGCCGGGCGCGACGCGTTCTTCGCGCTCGTGCTGGGGCAGGATGGAAGCGACGGGCGTCCGGTCGAGCTGGTGCGGCTGGCCGGAGATGCTTGGTCGGTTCCGGTTCGGGTCGGAGTTGCCAAGGTCAGTGGTGTCTTCGGGATACCCGCCTATGCCTTGGCGATCAGCGGGGCGGATGACGGCCGCCTGTTCCTTGTCTGGCCACGGGAATCCGGAATCGTTGGGCGCTGGTTTATGCCGGCACCCTGAATACACTCCGCTACTGCCAGCCGGTCACGCCTTCACGTGTAAACCGCACTCCTTGGATTCCGGTGCTTCCCACCACCAGCGGCCGGCGCGGACGTCCTCGCCGGGGGTGATGGCGCGCGTGCACGGGGCGCAGCCGATGCTGGGGTAGAACTTGTCGTGCAGGGCGTTGTAGGGGACGCCGTGCTGCTTGAGGTAGGTCCAGACTTCCTTCTCGCTCCAGTCGGCGAGCGGGTTGAATTTTTCCAGCCCGTTGCCCTCGTCGTACTCCTGCGCCGGCAGGCCGCTGCGCGTGGTTGCCTGCTGGGCGCGCAGGCCGGTGATCCAGGCGCGCTTGCCGGCCAGCGCACGTTGCAGCGGCTCGACTTTGCGGGCGTGGCAGCAGGCCTTGCGCAGCGCCACCGAAGCGTAGAAGGCGTTGATGCCGTGATTGCGGACCAGCGCCTCGACCGCTTCGGGCTGCGGGAAGTAGATCTTCAACTTCAGCCCGTAGTGGGCGTCGACCGCGGCCATGAGATCGTAGGTATCGACCGGCAGGCGGCCGGTATCGAGGCTGAAGATCTCGATCGGCAGGCCGGCCTTGACGATCAGGTCGGTCAGCACCATGTCCTCGGCGCCCAGGCTGTTGGCGAAGGCGACCGGCGACCATTCGGCGGCGATGCGCGCGATCAGCACTGCGGCGGCCTCGGTCTTGGCGGCCGTGGCCGCGACAAGGTCGGGCGTCGGGTTGAAGAGGGCGGGGGTCATCGGCTCAGGCGCTGCGGCGGCGGAAATGGGGCTCGGGCTGGTCGGTTGCGCCCTGGTAGGGCTCGGCGAACGGCGTGAACCCGGCGGCGAGGGCGAAATCGACGCTCTTGCCGTCCTTGAGCGCATAGCTGTCGAAACCGACGCGTTTCATGAAGAAGAGCTGGTCGTGCAACACGTCGCCGACCGCCCGCAACTCACCCTGGTAGCCATAGCGCTGGCGCAGCAGGGCCGCGGTCGAGTAGCCGCGGCCATCGACGAAGCGGGGGAAATGCACGGCAATGACGATGAAGTAATCGAGATCGGCGGCGACGTCCTCGACGCGGTCGTCGGGGGTGATCAGCAGGCCGATGCGCTTGTGGCAGGAGATGATTTCGGCCTTGCGCGCCTGCCAGACGGCAAGCGGGAAGATGACGTCACCGGCCGGCAGCGCGACGGTTTCGGGCGTTTCGCCTTCGGCGATTTCCAGGGTTTTCCAGGCGTCGACCGCGACTGCCTGGTTTTTGATCAGCTGAGCCATCACGCAGCCTCCTTTTCTGCTGCCTTGGCCCTGCCATGGGCACGGCCTTCGTAGACGCGGTTCTTGAAGGGGTCGATGCCGATGCGGTCGAGCGTATCGAGGAAGCGCTCGTCGGTGTGGCGGTTCTCGATGTAGACCTTGATGATCTTGTCGACGACGTCAGGCATCTCTCCGGCCGAGAACGACGGGCCGATGACCTTGCCGAGCTTGGCGTCGTTGCCCTGGCGGCCGCCGAGTGTGACTTGGTAGAACTCGGCGTCGTTCTTGTCCACGCCGAGCACGCCGATGTGGCCGACATGGTGGTGGCCGCAGGCGTTCATGCAGCCCGAGATGTTGAGGTCGATCTCGCCGATGTCGAAGAGGTAGTCGAGGTCGTCGAAGCGTTGCTGGATGGCGGTGGCGATCGGGATCGATTTGGCGTTGGCGAGGTCGCAGAAATCGCCGCCCGGGCAGCAGATGATGCCGGTGAGCAGGCCGATGTTCGGCGTAGCAAGGCCGATCGCCTTGGCCTCCTGCCAGAGCGCGTACAAGTTGGACTGCCGGACATCGGCGAGGATGATGTTCTGCTCGTGGCTGATGCGCAGCTCGCCGAAGCTGTAGCGGTCAGCGAGGCCGGCGACCGCGTCCATCTGGTCGCTGGTGATGTCGCCGGGGGCGACGCCATGCGGCTTGAGCGAGAGGGTGACGGCGGCGTAGCCCGGTACCTTGTGTGCATGCGTGTTGCGGTCGACCCAGCGTGCGAAGGCTTTCTCGGACTGGCGGCGCTGTTCGAACTCGCGGTCGGCGGCAGGCAGGGTTTCGTAGGCGGGTGCGACGAAGTGGGCGGCGACGCGGTCGAATTCGGCCTGCGTGATGGTCGCCGGGCCGTCCTTGCCGTGTACCCATTCGGCCTCGACCTGGCGCGCGAATTCCTCGACGCCGAGGGCCTGAACGAGGATCTTGATGCGCGCCTTGTAGGCATTGTCGCGGCGTCCGAAGCGGTTGTAGACGCGCAGGATCGCCTCGCAGTAGCTGAGGATGTGCTGCCAGGGCAGGTATTCGCGCACGACCTGGCCGCGGATCGGTGTCCGGCCGAGGCCGCCGCCGACGATGACGCGGAAACCCGTTTCGCCGCCGGGGCCCTCGACGAGGTGCAGGCCGATGTCGTGGAACCAGGTGACGGCCCGGTCTTCCCGCGTGCCGGAAATGGCGATCTTGAACTTGCGGGGCAGGAAGGCGAATTCGGGGTGGAAGGTGCTCCACTGGCGCAGGATCTCGGCCAGCGGACGCGGGTCGATCACCTCGTCGGCGGCGACGCCGGCGAACTGGTCGGTCGTGATGTTGCGGATACAGTTGCCCGAGGTCTGGATAGCGTGCATCTCAACCTCGGCCAGGTGGGCAAGCATGTCCGGCACGTCGGTGATCTGCGGCCAGTTGAGCTGCAGGTTGTGACGCGTCGTGAAATGGCCGTAGCCGCGGTCGTAGGTGCGGGCGAGGAAGGCGAGCTTCCTGAGCTGGGTGGAATTCAGCAGGCCATAAGGCACGGCGATGCGGAACATCGGCGCGTGGCGCTGGACATAGAGGCCGTTCTGCAGGCGCAGCGGGCGGAATTCGTCGTCGGTCAGCTCGCCGTCCTGCCAGCGGCGGACCTGGTCGCGGAACTGGGCCACGCGTTCATTCACCAGCTGGCGGTCGATGGCGTCGTACTTGTACATGCGTTGTCCTCGGGGTTGGGGCGGACGAAGCGGGCGCGGTTCGCGGCGAAGGACGCAATGGCCCGGGCGCGAATGTTAACTGCAGGCGATTGAAACAAAAAGAATATCGGGTTAGATTGTTATACCTTTGCGTTATTTAATATCGCCATGAAGCTCCAGCAGCTCCGCTATATCGTCGAAATCCAGCGCCAGGGTCTCAACGTTTCCGAGGCGGCTGAGGCGCTGTATACCTCGCAGCCGGGTATTTCGAAGCAGGTCAGGCTGCTCGAGGACGAACTCGGCATCGCCATCTTCGAGCGCAGCGGCAAGCGCTTCACCGGTGTCACCGAGGCCGGGCGCACGGTGCTTGCCATCGCCGAGCGCATCCTGCGCGAGGCAGAGAACCTCAAGCGCGCCAGCGCCGAGTTCGCCACCGGCGAGAGCGGCCGCCTGGTGCTGGCGACGACGCACACGCAGGCACGCTACGCGCTGCCGACGGTCGTGCGCGATTTCGTCGCGCGCCATCCGACGGTCAAGCTCGAGATGCACCAGGGCAGCCCGGTGCAGATCGCCGAGTGGGTACTCTCGGGCGCAGCCGACATCGGCATCGCCACCGAGGCGCTCGACCAGTACCCGCAGCTGATCACGCTGCCGGTGCGCCAATGGATGCACTGCGTGATCGCCCCCGAGGGCCATCCGATACTGCAGTCACAGCCCCTGGCGTTGCACGAACTGGCCAAATGGCCGCTGATCACCTACGACACCGCCTTTACCGGCCGCTCGCGCATCAACCGTGCCTTCGAGCGCATCGGCGTCGAGCCCAATGTCGCGCTGACCGCGCTCGATGCGGACGTAATCAAGACCTACGTCAGCCTCGGCCTCGGCCTCGGTATCATCTCGGCGCTCGCCTTCGATGCCCAGCGGGACGCCGGGCTGGTTGCGATCGACGCCGGCCACCTGTTCGAATCGAACACGACCCGCCTCGCGCTGCGCCGCGGCACCTACCTGCGCCGTTGCGATTACGACCTGATCGAACTGTTCGCCCCCCACCTCTCGAAGCGTGTCGTCGAGATGGCGATGCAGGGCGGCGGAGCGGAGTACCAGTTGTAGGGCAGGGTCTCGCGAACGATCGGAATCGTGCGGAACGGCAGTGGCGTGACCACTGGGTTGCCCCCACTCAGCGGGCTCACATCGACCCGGTGCTGCCCTTTGAACTGCCGAATGCTGACGGACAGCGAACAAAGTACAGCCCCCTTTCCAGGCTAAGGATGACTGCCAAGTCCTCAGCGCCGATGCTCAAGCAACAACCATTCAATGCGTGGCGATTCAAAGTCCCCGGGGCCGCACGAGGATCCGGGCGTTTCTGAACAACGCCGTCAGGCCACGGTTCGCTCAGCATGTGCTGCCCGTGCGAGCAGCACGGTCAGGATCGCGTGGAGAGCGACCGCCGGCCACAGCAATACACCGGTCATGCCGCCGGCCAGCGCGACATAAGCGAGATACAGGGTGGCGGCGGCGCTGTAGGTGAGCATGCCGAGCAAGGGAGTGCCCGGCCAGCAGCTGACTCCCAGCGCAACCAGGGCGATGCCGGTCACTCGCGCAACCGTCATGGCGATTCCGTCCAGTTCGATGCCGAAGAGCAATTGCCCGACCAGCGCCGGCGCGAGCAGCAAGGCCGCGCCGGTTGCCGCTTCACTGAGCGCGGCGAATACAAGCACTTTCTTCATCGTTTTGATTTCCGAACTCGTGATTGCATTGGGCAAAAGCCGTCAGTGTGTCATTGCTGCCTGGGGCACGGGTTCGAGCTTGAAGGTCAGCTTGTCGATCGTGCCGGTGAACCTGAACGGGGCATCGTAGCGATATTCGATCATCGCGACGCCGGTCCGCGTATCCAGGCCGACATCGAAGGTTTCGTCCTCGGGGAAGGTGATTGGAGTGCCGTGTTCCATCGACTTGCGGTCGACTTCCTTGCCGTCCACATAGAGCACCCCGGTTCCGCCCTTGCCCAGGCCAGGACCATCGATCTTGTAGTCGAAGACGATCGTGTGCTTGCCGGGCTTCAGCTTCGGGCCTTCCCAGATCGTGCGCTTCAGGTTGAGCAGGTTGTAGAGGAACACCGGCCTGCCGCTGCCCACACCGGCCACGCCCTTGCTCAGGAACAGGCCGTAGCCGCCGAAGCGCCCGCCCTCGGTGACGATCATGCCTTCCGCACCGCCCTTGGGAATTGTCACCTCGGCCGTGATGGTGAAGGACTTGTTCAGGATGTCCGGCGCCCCGCTCTTGGGTACGCCCCTGAGCGTTCCGCGGTAGGTGAATTCGGTGCGTCCGGCGGTCAGGTTGGGACGCGGCGTGTTCCAGCGCGTCAGCGATGAATTGTCCAGCGGCAACACGTCGTGCTTGGCGGCCTCCAGGTAGAACAGTTGCTGCATCTGTTGCAGTTTGTCCGGCATCTTCGCCGCCAGGTCGTCGTACTGCGTCGGGTCTTCCTTGACGTTGTACAACTCCCACTTGTAGCCGTCGATCACGTCCGGTGCCGGCTTGGTACTCAGTTCCCAGGGCAGCGTCGCCGGCGTCGTCGCTGCGACCCAGTCCTCGTGGTAGATGGCGCGGTTGCCGAGCATCTCGAAATACTGCGTGCTGTGCCGCGTCGGCGCGCTGGCGTTCGCCTTGTCCCAGGTGTAGGCCAGGCTGACGCCATCCATCGGCCGCTGCGGGATGCCGTTCACCGTTTCGGGTACCGGTATGCCGGTGGCCTCGAGGATGGTCGGCACGATGTCGATGAAATGGTGGAACTGGCGGCGGATGCCGCCCGGATCGCCGATGTGGCCGGGCCAGGAGATCGCCATGCCCTGCGCCGTGCCGCCGAAGTGCGAGGCCACCTGCTTGACCCACTTGAACGGGGTGGCCATCGCCCAGGCCCAGGGTGCGGCGAAGTGCGGGAAGGTCTTGTCGGAACCCCAGAACGGATACCACAGGAACTGTGCCTTGACCGGCACTTCGACACCGTTGAAGGTGGTGAACTCGTTCGGCGTGCCGTTGAGCATGCCCTCGGCGCTGGGGCCGTTGTCGCCGGCGATGTAGATGATCAGGGTGTTGTCCAACTGGCCGTTGTCTTCGACCGCCTGGATGACGCGGCCGATCTCGTTGTCGGTATAGGCGAGATAGGCGCCGTACACATCGGCCTGCTTGATGAATAACTGCTTCTGCTCGAAGCTGAGCGAGTCCCACTCGGGCAGTTCCTTCGGCCACGGCGTCAGCTTGGCCTCCGGCGGCATGATGCCCAGTCGCTTCTGGTTGGCGAAGATGGTCTCGCGCACCTTGTTCCAGCCCTGGTCGAAGAGCTTCATGTCGCTGATCTTCTTGATCCATTCCGGCGTCGGGTGGTGCGGCGAATGGGTGCCGCCCGGTACGTAATAGACGAACCAGGGCTTTTCGGGCGCGATTTCCTTCAGTTCCTTCATGTACTGGATTGCATCGTCGGCCATGGCCGTCGTCAGGTTCCAGCCGTCCTTGCCCTCGAAGGGGTAGATTGCGGTGGTGTTGCGGTACAGGTTCGGCTGCCACTGGCTGGCGTCGCCGCCGACGAAGCCGTAGAAGTACTCGAAGCCCATGCCGGTGGGCCACTGGTCGAAGGGCCCGGCCTGCGTCGCCTGGAAGGACGGCGTGTTGTGGTTCTTGCCGAACCACGAGGTGGCGTAACCGTTGTTCTTCAGGATCGCGCCGACGGTGCCGGTATCCTTGCGGATGATCGAGTCGTAGCCCGGATAGCCGGTGGAGATTTCACCGACCACGCCGAAGCCAGCCACGTGATGGTTGCGCCCGGTGATCAACGCGGCCCGAGATGGCGAGCACAACGCCGTCGAATGCATGTTGGTATAACGCAGGCCGGCCTTTGCGATGCGATCCAGCGCCGGGGTCGGAACGACGCCGCCGAAGGTGCCCGGAGCGCCGAAACCCGAGTCGTCAGTCATGATCAGCAGCACGTTGGGCGCCTTCTTCGGCGGTACCACACGAGGCGCCCACCACGAGGTCGATTCCGCGGCCTTCTGCTTGATCACGCCACCGAATCTGGGGTCAGGCGGAGGCAACTGCTTGCCGTTGATGGTAGTGGTGGCGCCGGGTGAACCCAGCACACCGGAAACATCCTGCGCCGACGCAAGGCCCATCAGGCCGAGAGAAGAGATGCAGAACAGGGCCACCCCAAATAGCTGCTTTTTCATTGTTATTTACTCCAATAGCCGAATTGCGTGAGACTGAAAGGCATGTGCCCCAACCTTGGGATTCCAGGTCGCAACTACAGCACTCCCCAGGATGGGAGCAACTGCTCGTGCCACACCATCCGCAGAAGACGAGAGGGCCGAATTCGATAAGTCGAATGTTGTTCCCGAACACGTTCTTGTCATAGGACAATTAACGACACCGGGTGGACAATTGGCGACAATCCAATAATCATGTCCATATGAATACTTCTCCGCTTCTGGTTCGTGCTCGTGCGCTCACCGGTTTTGCCGATCTCGTCCGAGAGCTGGGCGGCAATGCCGAAGGCCTGCTTCGTGAGGTTGGGCTGACAGCAGATATGATTATTCAACCGGAAGCGACGATCAGCATGTCCAGCGCCGTAACTTTGCTCGAGAACGCGGCAACACGGCTCGCCGCCCCCGATTTTGGGTTGCGCCTCGCGGAACGCCAGGATTATTCGGCTCTCGGCCCGATTGCGCTGATTGCCCGGCGCACGGACACCGTGGGCAATGCACTGAGTGCGATTGCGCGCAATCTGCCTTACCACGTGGCACGCACCTCGCTCCGGATGGAGGCTGGACCCACAGCGGAGCTTCTTTGGTTACGCTACGAACTGCCTATGGAGATTTGCGGAGCGCACCGGCAATCTGTGGAGATGTGCTGCCTGTTGCTGATCCAGACTCTCCGCATGCTGAGAGGGGATATCGGCGCCGACTGGCAGGTCGTATTCGCACACCCAGCCGGTGTGCCGATTTCCCGTTACCGCGAGATCTTCGGATGTAATGTGGCGTGCCAGCAGTCGGGTAACGGCGTGATTGTTCCAAAGGCGCTTCTCGAACAGGTCTTGGACGGCGGGAGTCCGCATATTCGCGTAGCGGTCGAACGTTTTGTGAGCAACCTGATACGACGCAATCCGCTTGATCTTGTCCAACAAATCGAAGAACTGATCGCACGACAACTGGCTAATGGCGACTGCAGCCTGGCCGGCATCGCCCAGCAACTGGGAATGAACGAGCGTACCCTGCAACGGCGCCTGGAGGCGAGGCAAATCCGCTTTTCAAACATCCTTGACCGCGTCCGTCAGAGTCAGGCACGTGAGTTCCTGGCCCAACCCGCGCTGCCCTTGTCGGAAGTGGCAATTCTGCTCGGGTATAGCGAACAGCGATCGCTCAGCCGTGCCTGCCTTCGCTGGTTCGGCACGACCCCGGCAGCTTTGCGTTTGAATTCTTGAACTGAACTTGCTTGTCGAAGTAGCAGGCAAATTCGATGTGCCGGAGAAAAATACAAGTGCGTTGCTCTGTATGGATGATTTCGCCATCGTGGGCAGTAGGGTAGGGACTTTTCTCGGCTAACCGGTTTCGCCGGAAGGGCCGAAGGACTTCGGTAGGCCATCAGGAAGTGTCCGGAGAAAAACTGCCGCGCGAATGACTGCTCCGGAGAAGTGGTGACAGACAGGTTGTGTTCGGCTGCATCCCGCTGGAATCAGACCAGTCAGGCAGGTCACTTGAGAAGTGCGCCGCCGCCTTTCGTTGCCGCTTTGGGCATCATTGCCTATTTCGCGGCAGCAATCCGCGCCATAGTGGGCCTTTTGGAAAAAGGAGTTCCCATGACGCTTTGCCCGATCGCCATCGTTGCCGGCTGCCAGAAGTGCCCGGCGTTCAGGATTTGCCCGCTGAAGGGCGTGCTGGGCGACAAGCCCGCCGAGCCCCCGGCGCCGGTCAAGCCGGTGAAGAAGGCTGCCGCGGCACGCAAACCCGCGGCCAAGCGCAAGTAGTCCCGCGGGTCAGGCAGAACAGAGACAAAAGAAAACCCGCCGTTGGGCGGGTTTTCTTTTCTTGCTGCCTGGGCGGCAGGCTTACTGCCCCGATTCAGGTCAGGAAGCTTCCTTGACCGGCGGGATCTTCCAGCTGCCGTCGATGATCGACGGCGCCGTTTCCTTCGGCCAGTAGAGGCGCATCATCAGGATGAACTCGCCCTTGGGCGCCGGCAGCCAGTTCGACTCCTTGTCCTTGCCCGGCGATTCGTTCTGGATGTAGATCTCGACCGAGCCGTCCGGATTCGTCTTGAACTTGTTGCGCTGGCTCACGTTGTAGCGGTTCAGCGGGTTGTCGACGAAGAAGTAGCCGGCATCGTACATGGTCAGCGACCAGAAACCATCGACCGGTGGCAGCTGGCCTTTCTCGAAGCGCATCACGTACTTCCTCTCGCCGCTGTATTTCGCGGCGACATCCGGACCGGTCGACGTCGGATAGATGGCATCCTGCGGCCGGTTGGCGCCGAGGCCGATGGCGGTGACGAGGGCGCGCTGCAGGTACATCGTCCCGTACTGGCCGACCTTGGTCGAGAAGGCCCAGCCGTTCTCGAGCTTCATGTCGCCGGCGACAATGCCGGCCTTCAGCCAGTCCATGATCAGTTCCTGGGCCGGCTTCGGTGCGCCGGCGACGCCCTTGGCTACGGCGGGGTCGAGCTTGGATGCATCGAAATCCTGCCCGGGGACGACGCCGATCTTGGCCAGCTTGGCCACCATCGGGGCATCATCGGCGCTCGGCGGATTGGTCTTCAGCAGTTCGGCGAAGAGCTTGAAGTAGGCGGCGGCATCGAGCGCATCGACCTGTTCGCGCACGGCCGTTTTCATGTCGACTGCCGGGTCGACCGTGGCGGGCGGCGGGGTGTAGGGCTTGCCGTAGGCCGACAGCGGCACGACCGAGATCTTGTCCTGCAGCGCGTGTACTTCCTTGTAATCGGCGGGGGTGCCGGTGCTGTAGATGCGCCCGAGGATCCAGACCAGCCCGGTCGGCGACTTGTATTCGGTCACGCCGGCCGGCAGTTCGCCGGTCCAGCCCGGTCCGGTGATGGCGTAGGTCTGCGCCTTCGTGCCGGTCGTCCGCTTGCCGGGCACCTGGAACACGTTGGTCCAGCCGTCGAGCATCGGGAAGAGGTAGTAGCGCCCCTTCATGTCGGGGAGGCTGAGGATCCACGGTTCCTTCGACACGTCGATCCAGGCCGTCGTGTACAGCGTGTCGGCGTTCGGCGCGGTGACGTCCCGGTACGACGCGTCAGGATAGCTGCGCTTGCGCACGAACTGCCCCATCGGTGCGCGGTTGGCGTTCTCGCCGGCGTCGGCGACGTTGGTCATGACCCGGCGCGTCATCTCCATGGTGACCAGCGGGTAGGCGTAGACGTAGCTCTCGATGGCGATGGCGCGCGCTTCCGCTTCGAGCGCCGCCGCCTTCACCGCGGCTTCGGCAGCCTTGGCTTCCGCCTCGGCCTTGGCCTTGGCTTCCATGGCCAGCTTTTCAGCCTGGTTTTCCGCTTCCTTGCCGCAGGCGCCGAGCAGCGCGAGGGAAAGCGCGGTCAGTCCGATGGCGGCATAGCGCGCCGTCCTCTGCATGGTCTGTTCCTTCATTGGGGGCTCCGTTTTGTTGTTGGAATCGGAAAAATAGCATATCGCGCAATGACCTGTGCATGCGTTATGCGTGCTCGCGAAAAAATCCCGGCGCGCAACGGAACTGCGCCGGACGGAGCGGCTTCAGGGTGCCGGCAGTTCGCGCACGTCGGCGGTCGGTTCGCGCCCGAAGGCGTCGCCGAGCGCCCAGTCGACCAGCGTTCGGGCAGCGGCTTCCGGCGGCGTCAGGTAGCCCTGTGCCTGCATGGCGACGAAACGGTCGCGCAGCGGGAATCGGCTGTTGTCGGTGGCGCGAATTTCCGCCTGCATGTCGGTATCGACCACGCCGGGCGCGACGCTGGCAATGCGCAGCCCGGGAATCGCTTCGGCGGCGACGGCGCGGGCGTGGTGGTCGAGCGCCGCCTTGGTCGCGCAGTAGATGTTCCAGCCGGGGTAAGGCGTGCGCGCTGCACCGCTCGAGATGTGCAGGATGCGTCGCTCGGCGCTGTCGCTCCGGGTCGCCGCGAAGGCGTTGGCGAGGATCAGCGGTGCCGCGACGTTGAGCGTGACGGAATGGGCGATTGCGGCCGGGGCGAGCGTCCCGGTCAGGCCCATCGGCGCCAGTGCTCCGGCGTTGTTTACCAGCAGCGCCGGTCCGGAACCGGCGATGAATGCTGCCAGTTCGCCTTCGGCGAGCCAGCGTTCGAGCGCGGCATTGTCGGCGAGGTCGATTGCGACTTCGGCGAGGGTGTCGGGGAAGCGTGCGGCGAGGCCGGGGTTGCCGGCGCGCGCGAGCCCTAAGACGGGAATTTCCCGACCCAGCAGGGCCTCGGCGATGGCGGCGCCGAGGCCGCGGGAATGTCCGGTGACGATGGCTTTCATGCTTCCTCCGCGATCATGAAAAATGCCCGCCATCGGGGCGGGCATTCTGTGGTGGCGAGTTTGCGGCCGATCAGTTGATCTTGGCTGCGTCGCGCAGTTTCTTGACCATCGCCTCGATCTGCTGTCCCTGGACACGCTGCTGAATCTGCGGCTTGACCTGCTCGTACGGAGGCGGGGTCAGCGGACGCGAATCCTCGAGCTGGATGACGTGGTAGCCGAAGTCGGTCTTGACCGGTGTCTTCGTGTATTCACCCTTCTTGAGCTTGGTCAGTGCGTCGGCGAAGGGCTTGACGAAGGCGCTCGGGGCGCTCCAGCCGAGTTCGCCGCCGCTGTCCTTGGAGCCAGGGTCCTTGGACTGCTTGGCGAGTTCGGAGAATTTCTCGCCCTTTTCCAGCTTGGCGATGATCGCCTTGGCCTCTTCCTCGCTGGCGACGAGGATATGGCGGGCCTTGTACTCGGTACTGCCGAGACCGGCCTTGATCGACTCGTATTCCTTCTTGAGGCGGTCTTCGGAAACCGGGTTGTTCTTGGCGTAATCGGCGAGGTAGGCATTGACCAGGATGCCCTGCTTGGCGATCTCGGTCTGTACCTGCACTTCCTGGCGCTTGTCGAGGCCCTTCTTCTTGGCTTCCTGGGCGATGACCTCAAGGGTGATCATCTTGTCCTTGACCGCGTTCTTGACTTCCGGCGTATCGGGAGCGCCCTGTGCGCGCTGCTCGGCCACGATGGTGTCGAAGACGGCCTGCGAAATCGGCTGGCCGTTGACGGTGGCCACGGGCTTGCCCTGGGCAGACACGAGAGCCGGAACGGTGGCGATGGCGCCGGCCACGAGGAGGGCGGCCAGGCGGGATTGCTTGATCATCGGAATGTCCTTGATTGGGGAAAAAACTGGATGATTATACTGCTTCGCCGGGCGCCAGCGCGCGGATGGCAAGTGCATGAACCGGGCCGCGCATGAGGTCGCCGGCAGCTTCGTAAACCAGCCGGTGGCGGGCGACCGTCCCTTTGCCGGCAAAGGCGGCGGCGACAATGTGCAGCTTGTAATGGCCGCCGCCGTCGCGGGCGCCGGCGTGGCCGGCGTGGCGGTGGGAATCGTCCTCGATCTCGATCTCCAGCGGCTGCAGCGCGGCGAGGCGTTCGCGCAGCAGGGCGACGGTGTTCGCGCTCATCAGGCCGGCAGCACTTTCTTGAAGGGCTTGACGGTGACCTTCTCGTACACCCCGGCGGCGACGTAGGGGTCGGCGCCGGCCCAGGCCTGTGCCGCCTCGAGCGAGGCGAACTCGGCGATGATCAGGCTGCCGGTGAAGCCGGCCGGGCCGGGGTCGGGTGAATCGATGGCCGGGCAGGGGCCGGCCAGCAGCAGGCGGCCCTCCTCCTGCAATGCCTTGAGCCGCTCGACGTGGGCGGGGCGCGCCGCCATGCGCTGGTTCAGGGTGCCGGCACGGTCCTCGCCGATGATCATGTAGAACATCATTCCTTCTCCTCCATGTATTTCGAGAGCATGACCCCCTGGGCGAGGACGAAGGCGAAAAGCAGCCCCATCCCGCCGAAGAGCTTGAAGTTGACCCAGGCATCGGTCGAAAAGTTGTAGGCGACGAACAGGTTGAGCGCGCCCATGAATGCAAAGAAGGCGATCCACGACTGGTTGACGCGCCCCCAGACCGGTTCGGGCAGCGTCATCTGCTCACCTAGCATGGCCTTGATCGGGTTCTTCTTCATGACCAGCGCGGCGAAGCCAAGGCTGGTGGCGAATACCCAATAGAGGATGGTCGGCTTCCACTTGATGAAGGTCTCGTCCTGGAAGATCAGGGTCAGGCTGCCGAAGACGACGACGAGGACGAGGCTGACCCACAGCATCTTGTCGACCCTGCCGTGACGGAAACGGACCCAGGCGATCTGCGCGACGGTGGCGACGATGACGACGACTGTGGCGAGCAGGATCGGCGCCTGCTTGACGTCGACCGCGGCGCCGCCAAGCAGCGCGGTGACCCAGCCGGCCGCCCAGCCCGGGTCCTTCTCCGCGAACTTGAAGGTGGCGAAGAAGAGGATGACGGGGAAGAGGTCGAAGAGGAGTTTCATGGGCGGCGATTATAGCGAGGGTGAAACGCCGGGCAGGCGCAGGTGGGCGGCGGCACGTTGCGGACCGGCGCCGGGAAGGCGTGGCAGCACGCCGAGCAGCGGTGGGGTGAGGCGTTCGCCGAGCGCGGCGATATTTTCCTCACGGCGGGCCATGTCGCGGTCGACCGTGTTGGCGACCCAGCCGGCGAGCGGCAGGCCGCGGTCGGCGATGGCTTCGGCACTGAGCAGGGCGTGGTTGATGCAGCCGAGGCGCAGGCCGACGACGAGGATGACCGGCAGGCCGAGGGCGACGGCGAGGTCGGCGCTGTCGCGGTCGACGCCGAGCGGGACGCGAAATCCGCCGACCCCCTCGACGATGACGAAGTCCGCCTGCCGGCGCGCTGCGGCGACCGCGTCGGCGATCACCGCGAAGTCGATGGCGCGGCCTTCCTCGGCGGCGGCGATGTGCGGGGCGACGGCGGCGTGGAAACAATACGGATTGATCACCTCCGGCGGCAGCGCGACGCTGGAGGCGGCGACGAGGCTGTCGACGTCCTCGTTGCGTCCGGCCGCATCGACGCCGGCGGCAACCGGCTTCAGGCCGGCGGCGGCGAAGCCGGCGGCGCACGCGGCATGGAGCAGGGCGCAGGCGGTGAAGGTCTTGCCGATCTCGGTGTCAGTCCCGGTCAGGAAGTAGGCTTGGCTCATCGGTGGGCGCTCAGGGTGATTACATCGTAGGTCAGGGGCAGGCCGGACGGCTCGCGCAGTTCCTCGATGGCGGACTCGGCGCGGGCGAGGTCGGCGCGACCGAGGAGGCCGGTGCGGCGGCCGGCACCGACCTGGTTGGCGCCGATTGCCTTGACGGCTTTCATCAGGGAGCGGAAATCCGGGTAGTGCGCGGTTTCGCGGCCATTCCGGACGTCGACCGCAAGCAACCCGGCGGTGGATGCCAACTGCGCGACCTCGTCGGCGGTGTGGAAGGGGAGGGTATGGCGATGGCTGTCGACGCCGGCGAAGGCATGGCGCAGCTCGCGGAAGGTGGCGGGGCCGAGCGTCGCGACGCTCACGCCACCGCCCGGGGCGAGCACGCGGCTGGCTTCTCCCAGCGCGCGGCCGAGGTCGCACCACTGCAGGGTCAGGCTCGACCAGTAGGCAGTGAAGGCAGCATCGGCGAAGGGCAGGTGCTCGGCGTCGCCGGCGACCCTGACCCAGCTGCCCGGAACGCGGACCAGCATGGCGGGTGCAATGTCGAGGGCGACCAGCCTTGCGTCAGGGCAGCGCATCTGCAGCAAATCGAGCGCGTAACCCGTGCCGCAGCCGACGTCTAGGATGCGCCCGCCGCTGACGGCGAGCGTCGCGGCCAGCCGGTCGCAGATGCGGCGCTGGACGACGGCGGCTTCGTCGTAGCTGACGGCGGCGCGACTGAAGGCTTCGCGGACGCGCGCCTTCGGCGGTCTACTCATCGAGGAAGGCGCGCACCGTGGCGAGGAAGGCATCGGGCTGCGCGACGAAGGGCGCGTGGGCGCAGTCGGCGAAAGGCGCCAGCCGGGCATGCGGGATCAGGGCGGCGAGCGCTTCGGCGGCGGCGAGCGGCATCAGGGGGTCGGCGGCACCGTGGATGAGCAGCGTCGGGGCGGCGACCCGCGGGGCGAGCGGCGCCAGGTCGACGTCTCGCAGCCAGGCCAGTCCGGCCCCGAGGACCGCGACTGGCGGCCGCGGGTCGGCGAGGTCGAGGAGCTGGCGGGTGACCTCCTTGGCGCGCGCATCGCCGCGGTTGAAGCCGCCGACGAAGCGAGGCAGCATGGCCTCGGGGTCGGCCAGCATGCTGGTGGTGAATTCGGCGAGCATTTCCGGCGGCATCGCGTGCGGCCAGCCGTCGCGCTGGACGAATGAGGCGGTGCCGGCGACTAGCACGAGCTTGCCGACCTTGTCCGGATGGCGCGCCGCGACGGCGAGTGCGAGTTGGGCGCCGATCGACCAGCCTGCCAGCGTCGCACCGTCCGGCAGGCGGGCGGCAATGTCGTCGGCGGCGGTGGCGAAATCGTTGATCAGCGGCGCCTCCCGGTAGCCGGGCAGGTCGAAAATCGTGCCGCCGAGCGCGTCGACCGCAGCATTCAGGGGGCCGCGGCCGAGGCACCAGCCGGGGAGGAAGACGAGGGGGGCGGTCATGCGAGTTCCTTCAGGGTGGCGACCAGGCAGTCGATGTCGGCTTCGGTGTGGGCGGCGGAAACGGAAACGCGCAGGCGGGCCATGCCCTTGGGCACCGTCGGCGGGCGGATCGCCGGCACCCACAGGCCGTGTTCCCACAGCGCTTCGGCCAGCGCGACGGCGGCGTCGTTCTCGCCGACGATCAGCGGCTGGATGGCGGTGGCCGACGGCAGCAGCTGCCACGGCAGTCCGGCGAGGCCGTCGCGCAGGCGGGCGATGTTGACGAAGAGCTGGCGGCGCAGGCCGTCGCCGGCGCGGATAAGGTCGAGGCTTTTCGACAACGCACAGGCGACGGCCGGCGGCGCGGCGGTGGTGAAGATGTAGCTGCGCCCCTTGTTGAGCAGGTAGTCGATCGTCGTCGCGGAGCCGGCGACGAAGGCGCCACTGACGCCGGCGGCCTTGCCCAGCGTGCCCATCAGGATGATGCGCGGGTCGGGCGGCAGGTTGAAGTGGGCGAGGCAGCCGCGCCCCTGCGCGCCGAGGACACCGAAGCCGTGCGCGTCGTCGACCACCAGCCAGGCATCGAAGCGCCCGGCCAGCGCGAACAGCGCGGGCAGCGGGGCGAGGTCACCGTCCATGCTGAACACGGCGTCGGTGACGATCAGCTTGACCGGCGCCGCGCAGGCGGCGAGCTGGCGCTCGAGCCCGGCGACATCCCCGTGCGGATAGCGGTGCACGTCGGCGCCGGCGGCCTTCGCGAGTTGCATCGCGTCGATCAGCGAAGCGTGGTTGAGCTTGTCGGAGAACACCGCCGCACTGCGCCCGGCCAGCGTCGGTGTCACCGCGAGGTTGGCGAGATAGCCGGTCGAGAAGGTGAGCACGCGGGCGAAGCCGGTGAAGGCAGCCAGCGCCTTTTCGAGCGCCTCGTGCGGCGCCAGATGGCCGGCAACCAGGTGCGAGGCGCCGCTGCCGGCACCCCAGCGGCGCGCGCCGTCGGCTAGCGCGGCGGCGATCTCCGCGTTGCCGGCCAGCCCGAGGTAGTCATTGCTCGCGAAATTGAGCACTTCCCGGCCGTCGACCGTGGCGATCCGCCCGCACGGCGAGGCGAGCAGGCGCCGGCGGCGGGTGAGGCCGGCGGTGGCGATCTCGGCGAGTTCGGCAGCGAGGCGGTCTTCAAGCATCGCGTTTTCCCGGCGGGCGGGAGGCGGATTGGTTCATGGCCGTCAGGTGCGCTCCCAGAGCGTGACTTCCGACAGGGTGTGCTGGAACTTGCGCTTGGTTTCGCGGATCACGAAGGGCACTGAGCGGGGCTCGCCAAGCAGGCGGAAGTGCGGGGCGAGCAGCGCCTTGAGGCCGTCGAGGGTGGTGAAGTTCTCGCCGTCTTTCTTGAAGCCGCCGATCCAGGCTTCGCGCTTGGTGTGCTCGGCCAGCCAAGTGTAGGGCGAGGCGATGACGAGGAGGCCGCCCGGATTGAGACGCTCGTGGATGGTGTTGAGGAAGAGCGCGGGGTCGTAGAGGCGGTCGATCAGGTTGGCGGCGAGGATGAGGTCGTAGCTGGTGAAGAGCGGCTTGAGGTTGCAGGCGTCGCCCTGGAAGAATTCGACTCGCGGCGCGACCGTCGCGAGGTCCAGGTCGGCCAGCGCGCACGCCTTGTAGCTGACCAGCTCGCCCTCGTCGGTCAGCGTGTAACGTAGGCTGCCCTGTTCGGCCAGCTGGGTGCCGACGCCGATGAAGCGGGCGGAGAAGTCGATGCCGGTGACCCTCCCGAAATGGCGGGCCAGTTCGAACGTGGCGCGGCCGGTGGCGCAGCCGAGGTCGAGTGCGCTACGCGCCGGCCGGTCGCCCATCGCCGCGATGGCGAGCCGGGCCAGGGCGCGCGGGAAGTTGGGTACGCCGAAGTATTCGTCGCCGTAGTGGAACTCGATGTATTCCGAGATCAGGTGGTCGGTTTCATAGCGCGAGGCTGGCTGGCTGGCCGGCACGTCGGCGACGACGTAGCGGAAGCCGGCGTGCTGGAAGAAATGGCGGCGGAAGGCGTAGCGCGACACCGGTGCCGCCTCGTTGCCGCAGGAAATCCATGAGCCGCCCTTGATCAAATTGTGGCGGTCGTCGAAGGTCGGGGTCGTGAAATCGTCGTAGATCGGGTGGACTGCGAAGCCGGCGAACGGGTAGGTCGGCGTTTCCAGCCACTGCCAGACGTTGCCGACCACATCGAACAGCGGGCCGTGGGCATGGCGGGTCACCGGGCAACTCGAGGCCTCGTGCGCGAGTCCCAGATTGGCTGGCGGCAGGGCGTCAGGCAGGTCGCCGATGCCGGCGAAGCGGCGGAGCGCGTGCCATTCGTCCTCGCTCGGCAGGCGCACGGGCTGGCCGCCGGTGTGCGCCTTCCAGGCGCAGAAGGCCCTGGCTTCGTGGCAGTTGGTTTCGACCGGCCAGTCCCAGGGCATGGCCACCTCTTCGAGCATCAGGCGCAGGCGCCATTGGCTGCCGTCCCTGACCCAGAAGGTCGGGTGCTCGGCACGGGCGAAGGTCTTCCAGGCGGCGCCTTCTTCCGTCCACAGCGCGTCATCCGCATAGCCGCCGGCCGCGACGAAGGTGAGGAATTCCCGGTTGGAGACGAGGTGGCGGCTGGCCTTGAAGGCTGCGGTCGACGCTTCGTGCGTGCCAAATTCGTTGTCCCAGCCATAGATCTGCGGGGCGCTGCGGTCGCGGCCGATAAGGAATTCGGCGGCGGGAATGTCGACCAGCGTGTTGTCGGGGGCGACGCCGCTGTCGCGGCACGGCGCCCAGGCGGGATGCGGGCGGACGTACTTGAGGTGATGCTGGCGGATCAGGACCGACGAGGTTTCGAGGTGGATACGCTCGTGCTCGATGCCCATCAGGACGATCCAGAACGGGTCGTCCCAGCCGATCGGCAGGCTCAGCGGCTGTGCGCGGATCAGGCGGTCGACCGCGGCACGCACTTGCCGGCGGTAATCGCACACGGCGGCGACGGCGGGCCAGTCGTAGCGTGCGTCGCTGAGGTCGTCCCAGCTCATCTCATCGACGCCGATGGCGAACATCGATTCGAAGCCGGGGTTGATGCGTTCCAGAAGCCCGGCGAGCGCCAGCTTGTTGATGAAGAAAGTGGCGGTGTGGCCGAAGTAGAAGATCAGCGGGTGGCGCAGGGGGATCGGCTTGACGTAGTAGGCCTCGTCGCCTGCCAGCGTTTCGAACAGCAGTTCGTAGCGGTCGAAGGTGGCGTGGAAGTAATCCAGGATCTGCCGGCGCTTCTGGTCGGGGTCGGTGCCGCTGAGCAGCGGCGTGCCGGGGAAGGGAGACGGCTTCATGCGGATAGGGCCTCGTCGAGCGCGCCCTGTATCGCCGTGCCCAGCAGGGCGATCTCCGTGTCGGTGACGATGTAGGGCGGCATCAGGTAAACGGTATTGCCGATAGGGCGGATCAGGGCTTCGCGGGCCAGCGCGGCGCGATAGAACTTGCGCGCGAACCACGGGTCGTCGGTGGGGACGTCGAACGCGGCGATCATGCCGCGCTGGCGCAGGTGCCTGACTTGTGGGTTGGCGGCGAGCGGGGCGAGGGCGGCGGCGATTTTTGCCGCTTTCTCGCGGTTGACCGCGATCACGCCGTCGGAATCGAAGATGTCGAGCGTCGCCAGCGCGGCGCGGCAGGCGAGCGGGTTGCCGGTGTAGCTGTGCGAATGCAGGAAAGCGCGGGCGACCGAGTCATCGAGGAAAGCGGCGTAGAGGGTGTCGCTGCACAGCACGACGGAAAGTGGCAGGTAGCCGCCGGAAATGCCCTTCGACAGGCACATCAGGTCGGGCCGGATGTCCGCCTGTTCGTGGGCGAAGAAGGTGCCTGTGCGGCCGCAGCCGACGGCGATCTCGTCGCAGATCAGGTGCACCTCGAAACGGTCACACAGGGCGCGGGCGAGGCGCAGGTACTCGGGATCATGCATCGCCATGCCGGCGGCGCCCTGGATCAGTGGCTCGACGATCAGCGCCGCCGTGGCTTCGCCGTGGGCTTCCAGGTGTTGCTCGAGCGCGACCGCGGCACGGCGGGCAACGTCGCCCGGTGTCTCGCCGGGTTCGCCGAGGCGGAAGTCGGGCGAGGGCACAACCGTCGCCCCGCGCACCAGCGGCGCGTAGGCATCCCGGAAGATCGCCATATCAGTGACGGCCAGCGCGCCGACCGTTTCGCCGTGATAGCTCCCGGCCAGGCAGAGGAAGCGGTCCTTCTCCGGGCGCCCGACATTGCGCCAGTAATGGCAGCTCATCTTCAGCGCGATTTCGGTGGCCGAGGCGCCGTCGGATGCATAGAAGGCATGGCCGAGGGCGCCGCCGGTCAAGGCCGACAGACGCTCGGAAAGTTCGACCACCGGCTGGTGCGTGAAGCCGGCCAGCATGACGTGCTCGAGCGTTTCCAGCTGTTCAGTCAAGGCCGAGTTGATGCGCGGATTGGCGTGGCCGAACAGGTTGGTCCACCACGAGCTGATCCCGTCGAGGTAGCGCTTGCCGTCGAAATCGTAGAGCCAGGCGCCGCTGCCGCGGGCGATGGGGACCAGCGGAAGGTGTTCCGGCGAGCCGCTGCGGGCGTGGTGGCGCATTTGCGTGCACGGGTGCCAGACGGCAGCCTGGCTGCGTGCCAGCCAGTCGGCGTTGCCGGAGTGGGCCATCGGATCGGTCAGTGCAATGCCTGCGAGGTCGCGGCCGGCTGTTCCGGCATCTCGGCATGCACGAGTTCGCCTTCGGCATTGGGGAACATCGGGGCGCCGCAGTCGTCGCAGAATTCCATCGGGAAATGGTGGTCGAGGAAGAGGACTTCCTTGACCCCGGCCTCGCGCAATGTCGCCTCGATCTCGCCGGCCGCGTCGGTCGCTTCGTCCTCGGCGCCGAGCAGCGGCCAGACGATGCCGTGGTAAACCTCGTCGCCGGTCTTCGGGCCGAGGCCGACCCGGTATTCCTCCATGCGGCGGTCGTAGCAGGGCCCGACGACGGCGCGGATGTCGGCCGGCATCAGCCCGAGCGTCGTCTGCAGGAAGGCGACCGCGGCCTTCAGCGAGTAGGGGCGCGAGAGGCGGTCGGCATTGCGGCAGGCGGCGTGGTAGGCGTCCGGCTGCAGCGGCTGCCAGGCGCAGCCGGTGAGCACCGGCTCGAGGCCCGGGCTGCCCTGGCGGATCCATTCCTTGAGCGCGCCGTCGCGGCTGCCGTCCTTTTCGTTCCAGCGGAAGAGCGGGCCGCCGGCCGGCACGGCGATGGCGCCGATCAGGTAACGCACGTCGGAGAGGAAACGGTTGGTTTCGGCCATGGTTGCGCCGTCGACCGCAAGGTGCTTGCCGGCCAGCGCCGCCTCGCCGAGTTCGCGGGTCAGTTGCCAAGTGTCGCAGAAGCTGCGCGGCAGCTGGTCGGGGCTGTAGAGGAAATCGGCGAGGGCGACGCGGGCGTCGGCGCCGAAGACATGTGCGCCGAGGTGCACCGCCAGGGTTTCGAGGGTGCTCTTCGGCAGGCTGCCAGAAGGGATCGAGAAGCGCGACCAGGCCAGCACCGGTGCCGCGAACAGGAGGACGTCGACAGTCCGGCCAGGCGCTTCGAGGCGGGTAGTTTCGGCGCGCGCCTCGACCATGTCGGCAAGTTCGTCGTGGGCACGCGGGTTGGCCTCGAACAGGCGGTCGAGGGCGGTGTTGATATCGTCCTCGGCGCCATTGCGCAGGAGCCCGTCGACGGTCTCGGCGAGCTGGGCTTCCCAGTAGGCGTCCTCGAGCTTGCCGCCGGACTCGGAAAGGCCGCCGGCCAGGCGTTGCAATTCGGCGGCGTCGCGCGACAGGCGGTCGCGGGCGCCGAAGCGGGTGCGTTTCATCGGTGTTCCAAAAAGCAAAAGATTGATTTTACCAGCCGGTAGAATATTCCCGTCCGTCTCTGCAGTCCGCCCCGCATCCATGCTCATCTTCCTGTCACCGGCCAAATCGCTCGATTACAAGACCCCGCCGCATGTCGCGACCCATACCCAGCCTGCCTTCCTCGACCGTTCCGCGAAGCTGATCCGGGCGTTGCGCCGGTTGTCGCCGGCCGATATCGCCAACCTGATGGATATCTCCGATGCGCTGGCCGTGCTCAACTTCCAGCGCTATGCCGAGTGGTCTTTGCCGTTCACGCCGGCCAACGCCAAGCAGGCGGTGCTGGCCTTCGACGGCGATGTCTACGATGGCCTCGGGGCGAAGACCCTGGCGCCTGCCGATCTCGATTTCGCGCAGCGGCACGTCCGCATCCTTTCCGGCCTCTACGGCATCCTGCGGCCGCTCGACCTGATGCAGCCCTACCGGCTCGAGATGGGGACGAAATTCGCCACTGCACGGGGCAAGGATCTCTACGCCTTCTGGGGCGAGACGCTGCTGAAGGCGATCAACGTCGAACTCGACGCCATGGCGCGGCCCGTTGCGGTCAACCTCGCCTCCGAGGAATATTTCAAGGCGGCGGTCGGGCGCAAGATCCGCGGCGACGTGATACAGCCGGTTTTCGAGGACTGGAAAGGCGGTCGCTACAAGATCATCAGCTTCTACGCCAAGCGGGCGCGTGGCCTGATGACGCGGTACGCGGTGTGTAACCGCCTCACGGAGCCCGACGGGCTCAAAGGGTTCGACCTCGACGGCTATGCCTATGCGGAAGGGGCTTCGGACGACCGGACCTGGGTCTTCCGCCGGCGAGCCTGAAGCCGCTGGCGCGTTAGAGCTTGATGCCGAGGGTGCGGGCGATCAGCTCGACCTGGGTCGGGCTGTCCCACTCGCGGGCGCCGTAGAACTTGCCGAGCACCTTGCCGTCGGGTCCGACCACTACGGTCAGCGGCAGGCGGTTGGCGCCCAGCATGTGCTCGAGCGGCCACGGCTTGGCGTCGATGAAGTTGGCGAACCCGGTGCCGGATTTTTCGAGGAAGGTGTAGGCGTTCTGCGGATAGTCGTCGGTCGAAATGCCGATCACCGTGAACTGTCGTCCATAGCGCTTCGACAACCGGTCGAGCGATCCCATCTCGGCTCGGCAGGGAGCGCACCAGCTGGCCCAGACGTTGATGATCAGCGGCTTGCCGCGATAGGCGGAAACCTTGGTCGGCGGCACGTTGAGGCCCTGGAGCGGCAGGTCGCGCAGCATTTCGCCGACTGGCACTTCGCCCGGCATCGCCGCTCCGGCGGGTGTGGCGAGCGCGACGAGCAGGCACAACAGGGCGACGATCGGTTTCATGGCGGCGGACAGGTTGCGGTACGAGGCGCCAAGTTTAGCGCAGGCGACCGGCGGGTACCGCTTTGGCTTTGACCCAGGTCATGCCCTCGCCAGAGAGCGATTGACGCTCTGCGGGGCGGGGCGGATACTCAGCATCTTTGACTCAGCGGAGCCCTCCCGACCATGAACAAGATCATCGCCCTCGCCTTTGCCGGCCTGCTTGCCGCCGGCAGCGCCTTCGCCGCCGACCCCGCCGGCAAGACCGTCGAGGCGGTCAACAAGGACAAGGCCGCGCTCGTTGGGCAGGAGATCGCCGTCACCGGCCGTGTGGTCAAGGTCAACAACGGCATCATGGGCCGCAACTTCGTCCACGTGCAGGACGGCACCGGCGACCAGACGACCAACAACCTGATCTTCACCAGCAAGCAGACCGCCAATGTCGGCCAGCAGGTTGTGGCCAAGGGCAAGGTGGTGTTGAACCGCGATTTCGGGATGGGCTATTCCTATCCGCTGCTGATCGAAGATAGCACCATCGAGATCGTCAAGTAACGGACGCCCGCAGTTCGTTCAGCCGGCCAGCGTCTTGAGTGCGTCGGCCGGTTTGGCGATGCGGAACGCCAGGCGGGTGCGGCCGCGCAGCCCGAGCAGTGCCTTGTCGCGGGTGACCAGCAGGTCGGCGTTTCCGCGCGCGGCCAGTTCGAGGAACATCTGGTCGTCGCGGTCGCGGCAGCGCGGCAGTCCGGCGACCGGGCACTCGGTGATCGATTCCGCAAGCCCGGTGTAGCGAGTGAACAGCGCTCCGGACACCTCCGGAGACAAACGCAGTTCGGGGTAGGCGAGGACGCGGCGCAACTCGGCGAGCGTCCGCGTGTCGGCCAGGCAGCAGGCGCGTCCGTCTTCCAGCGCGGCGAGCAGCGGGGCCGCCGCCGCGTCGTGCCAGTGCAGCAGGTCGAGGACGACGTTGGTGTCGAGGACGAGGCGCGCCATGGGCGGGATTATAATGTCGCCCCGCCACGAACACCCCCGCGCCGCGCCATGTCCCGCATCCTCCTCGCCCCGATGGAAGGCCTTGCCGACCCGCTGATGCGGGGCGTGCTGACGGGCCTCGGCGGCTACGACTGGGGCATCTGCGAGTTCGTCCGGGTCACCGCCAGCGTGCTGCCCAACCGCACCTTCCTGCGTACCTGCCCGGAACTGAACAACGGTAGCCGGACCGCGTCCGGTACCCCGATGCGGGTGCAACTGCTCGGTTCCGACCCGTACTTCATCGCTGCCAATGCCCGGCGCCTGCTCCGTCACCGGCCGGCCGGCATTGACCTGAACTTCGGCTGCCCGGCGCCGACCGTCTTCCGCCATCGCGGCGGCTCGGCGCTGCTCGGCGAGCCGCAGCTCCTACACGACATCGTGTCGGCCGTGCGTGCGGTCGTCCCGGTCGACGTCCCGTTTACGGCAAAAATGCGGCTCGGCATCGACGATACCTGCCTGGCGGTGGATTGTGCCCAGGCCATCGCGGCGGGCGGGGCCGACGAACTGATCGTGCATGGCCGCACCAAGGCCGACGGCTACCGGCCGCCGGCGCGCTGGCGGCACATCGCCCGCGTGCGCGAGGCGGTCGATATCCCGGTGATCGCCAACGGGGAGGTGTGGACGGTCGACGACCATCGTCGCTGCATTGAGGAGTCTGGTTGCCTCGACGTGATGATCGGGCGCGGTGCGCTCGCCGATCCCCTGCTCGCCCGCCGGTTGCGTGGCGGTTGCGCGGGCGGTTGGGATGACCTGCTGCCCGCGCTGGAAACCTACTGGTGCGGGGTGCGCGAGCGGGTTCTGCCGGTGCATGCGGGCGGCCGCCTGAAGCAGTGGCTGATGCTGCTGCGCCGCCACTATGCGCCGGCCGAGACGCTCTACCAGCGCCTGCGGCCGGTCAAGGGCGCCGAGGAAATCGATCGCCTGCTAATCGAGGCCGGTGTCATCCGGCGCCTGCCGCTCGCGGCATGACGGCATGTAACTCGCGTCCGGTTACGAGCGGGCAGGACGCACCGCACCGCGATCTCGAAAAGCTGCTCCAGCGGCATCTGGTGCACCCCTACCGCAAGCCCGTCCTCGACTACAGCCGCGCCGCCTTCGCCACCGCGCTGGCGAGCCGCGCGGCGTGGAACCCGGCTGCACCGCTGATCCTCGATGCCGGCTGCGGGGTGGGTTGGAGCACCCTCGCGCTCGCCCGAATTCATCCCGATTGCTTCGTCATCGGCGTCGACCAGTCGTCGGACCGCCTCGGTCGCGGTCGACCCGAGGAAATTCCCGAAAATGCGGTTCTTGTCCGTGCCGATCTCGTCGACTTCTGGCGCCTGCTGGCGGCGGAGGGACTTCGGCTCGAGCGGCACTATGTCCTCTATCCCAACCCCTGGCCGAAGGTCGGCCATCTCGCCAGGCGCTGGCATGGCCACGCGGTGTTTCCGGTCTGGCGCGAACTCGGCGGGCTGGTCGAGTGCCGCAGCAACTGGCGCATCTATGTCGAGGAGATGGCCCAGGCCTTGACGCTGTTATCCGGGCGTCCGGTCAGTCCCGAGTCGTTCGTGCCGGATGCGCCGCTCACGCCATTCGAGCGCAAGTACCTGGCTTCAGGGCATGCGCTGTGGCGCTGCCAGGTGGATCTGCCGTGAATGTCTGCCAATCTTGCGGAGCCTGCTGCGCGGCGTTTCGCGTCGATTTCCATCCCGCCGAGCGCGCGGGCGGGGCCTTTGCTTGGGGCGACGGCGTGCCGCACGGATTGACGGTCGCGGTCACCGCGGTGCAGGTGCGCATGCTCGGCACCGATGCATCGCCGCCGCGCTGCGCGGCGCTCGCCGGCCGCGTCGGCGAGGCCGTGAACTGCACCATCTATGCAGCGCGCCCGTCACCCTGCCGCGAATTCGACGTCGAGCACGCCGCCTGCGACGCTGCCCGCCGCCGCCACGGCCTGCCCCCGCTCGCCATGCTGATAGAATGGCGCGACAAAAGGGGCGAAGGCGACGATGTCCGACAAGAAAGCGGCGGGAGCGACTGATGACGCGCGTATTCTCGCCAGTCTGATTGGCGAGGCAGTCGGCCCGCGCGAGCGCTTCGGCGCCAACATCGTCATCGCCAACCTGCTGGCTGGCCTGCTCCTTGCCGTCGGCATCCATGACCGGGCGCTGCCCTTTCTCCTCGCTGGCTGGCTGGCCCTGCTGTTCGGCTTGCAGACCCTGCGTCTCCTGCCTGTACGCCTGTACTGGCAGGCGCAGCCGACATCGCTGGCGGATCTGCGCAGCTGGGCGCGCCGGTTCAATGCCATATCGGTGGCCAGCGGCAGTACCTGGGGGCTGGCCGGGCTGCTTTTCTACTTCCCGGATTCCCCGCAGCACCAGGCGCTGCTTGGTGTCCTGCTCTGCGGGCTGGCGGCCGGCACCGTTCCGGCGCTGGCACGCCTCCTGCCCGGCATGCTCGGTTCGGCAACCGGCATCCTCGGATTCTTCATCCTCCGCCTGCTCTGGGAAGGTGACCGGACCCACCTGGTCATGGCGGCCATGCTGGCGGTGTACCTCGTGTTCGTCCTCAACTGGGGGCGCAACCTCAACCGGCTGATCGTCGAGTCGCTGCGCCAGCGTTTCGAGAACGCCGACCTCGTCGAGCGCCTGCGCGAGCAGAGCGAGGCGGCCCTGGCGGCAAAGCGGGTCGCCGAGGAGGCCAATGTCGCGAAGTCGCGCTTCCTCGCCGCAGCGAGCCACGACCTGCGCCAGCCAATGAACGCGCTGACCCTGTTCGCCGGCGTGCTTGCCAACGAGCAACGTCCGGAGGAGGTGCGTTCGCTGGCGGGCCATATCGAGCGCTCGGTGGTGGCGCTCGGCAAGCTATTCAATGCACTGCTCGATATTTCGAAACTCGATGCCGGCGTCGTCCAGCCGGTTCTCGCCGATTTCCGGGTGGAGGATTTGTTCCGCGCCTTGCGCAATGATTTCGAACAGCTTGCCTCGGCCAAGGGGCTGCGTCTGCACATCCGGCCGACCGACGCGGCCGTACGTACCGACCCGCAACTGCTCGAACGCATCCTGCGCAACCTCCTGGCCAATGCGGTGAGTTACACGCCGCAAGGCCGCATCGTCGTCGGCTGCCGGCGACGGGGCCTGCGCTGGCGCCTGTACGTGGCCGATACCGGGATCGGCATTCCCGCCATGGAGCGCGAGCGCATCTTCGAGGAATTCCACCAGGTCGGCAATGTCGAGCGCGATCGCGAGAAGGGCCTGGGACTGGGTCTTGCCATCGTCCGCCGCCTCGCCGGGCTGCTTGCCCTGCGCGTCGAACTGCGCAGCCGCGAGGGGCACGGCACCCTGTTCTCGATCGACCTGCCCGGCGGATCGGCACCGGCGGCTGCGCCACGGGAACAGGTGGCGGCAGAAACCGGCAGCGGCTTTCCCGGCCTGCACGTGCTCGTGGTGGACGACGAGAACGACATCCGGCTGGCCATGACCGCTGTCCTCGAGCGGTGGGGTTGCGACGTCCTTGCGTCCGAATCGCTGGCCCATGCCCGAGCTGCGATGGCCACCCGCGACTGGGTACCGCACATGGCCATCGCCGACCTGCGTCTGCGCGATGGCGAATCGGGGATCGCGGTACTCGACGCCCTGCGTGCGGAAGCGGCGGGACGGCTTCCGGCGTTGCTGATCACCGGCGATACCTCGCCCGAACGCCTTCAGGAAATCCGCGAGAGCGGCTACCGTTTCCTGCACAAGCCGGCGACCGCGGCGCGCCTGCGGGCCCTGATGCGCTTCGAGCTGGATTCCGGGCGGGCATGACAACTTGACCGGCTGTCGTCGTCGGCCGAGGTCTGGCTATCGTATTGTCTATCATATAAAATATATAAGACTTGACGGATGCAGCCACCGACACATCGGCTGAACCGCGCAACTGTCCGCTTTGTCTTAGAATATTCGTTTCCCCGTGCAACCGTTTACGAAAGGAAGTCGCCGTGCTTGAAGCCTATCGCGCCCACGTTGCCGAACGCGCCGCCCTCGGAATCCCGCCGCTCCCCCTGTCCAAACAGCAGACGACGGAGCTGGTCGCCCTGCTGAAGAATCCGCCCAAGGGCGAAGAAGCGGCTCTGGTCGAGTTGATCACCTACCGCGTGCCGGCCGGTGTCGATGATGCCGCCAAGGTCAAGGCCGAGTTCCTGGCCAAGGTTGCCAAGGGGGAGGAAGCCTGTGCCCTGATCTCCCGCGAAAAAGCCACCGAACTGCTCGGTACCATGCTCGGCGGCTACAACGTCAAGCCCCTGATCGACCTGCTGGCCTGTGACGTGTCCGGCAAGGTGGCGGCCGAAGGCCTGAAGAAGACCCTGCTGGTCTTCGACTTCTTCCATGATGTCGCCGAACTGGCCAAGGCCGGCAACGCCAACGCCAAGGCCGTCATGCAGTCGTGGGCCGACGGCGAGTGGTTCACCTCGCGCCCGGAAGTCCCGGCTGCGCAGAAGCTGACCGTCTTCAAGGTTACCGGCGAGACCAATACCGACGACCTGTCGCCGGCGCCGGACGCCTGGTCGCGTCCGGATATCCCGCTGCACGCCCTGGCCATGCTGAAGAACCCGCGTCCGGGCATCGAGCCGGACGAACCGGGTGCCCGCGGCCCGATCAAGCAACTCGAGAAGCTGGCTGCCAAGGGCAACCTGATCGCCTACGTCGGTGACGTGGTCGGTACCGGTTCTTCCCGCAAGTCCGCCACCAACTCGGTGCTGTGGTTTACCGGCGAAGACATCCCCTTCGTGCCGAACAAGCGCTTTGGCGGCGTCTGCCTCGGCTCCAAGATCGCCCCGATCTTCTTCAACACCATGGAAGATGCCGGCGCGCTGCCGATCGAAATCGACGCCGGCCAGATGGACATGGGCGACGAAATCGAACTGAAGGTCGATCAGGGCACCGGCAAGGTCACCGCCACCAAGAACGGCGCGACCATCGCCGAATCCCAGCTCAAGACCCTCGTCATCCTCGACGAAGTCCGTGCTGGCGGCCGTATCCCCCTGATCATCGGCCGCGGCCTGACCACCAAGGCCCGTGAGTTCCTAGGCCTGCCGCAATCGACCCTGTTCCGCCTGCCACAGAACCCGGCCGACGACGGCAAGGGCTACTCGCTGGCCCAGAAGATGGTCGGCAAGGCCTGTGGCGTGACCGGTATCCTGCCCGGCACCTACTGCGAGCCGAAGATGACCACCGTCGGTTCGCAAGACACCACCGGCCCGATGACCCGCGATGAACTGAAAGACCTGGCGTGCCTCGGCTTCTCCGCTGACCTGGTCATGCAGTCCTTCTGCCACACCGCCGCTTATCCGAAGCTGGTCGACGTCCGCATGCACCGCGAACTGCCGACCTTCATCTCGACCCGCGGCGGCGTCTCGCTGCGTCCGGGCGACGGCGTCATCCACTCCTGGCTGAACCGTCTGCTGTTGCCGGATACCGTCGGCACCGGCGGCGACTCGCATACCCGCTTCCCGATCGGCATCTCCTTCCCGGCCGGTTCCGGCCTGGTGGCCTTTGCTGCCGCCACCGGCGTCATGCCGCTCGACATGCCGGAATCGGTGCTGGTTCGCTTCAAGGGCAAGATGCAGGATGGCATCACCCTGCGCGACCTGGTCAATGCGATCCCGTATTACGCGATCAAGGCGGGCCTGCTGACCGTCGAGAAGAAGGGCAAGAAGAACGTCTTTTCCGGCCGCATCCTCGAAATCGAGGGCCTGCCTGACCTCAAGGTCGAACAGGCTTTCGAACTGTCCGACGCTGCCGCCGAGCGTTCCGCCGCCGCCTGCTCGGTCGCCCTGAACAAGGAGCCGATCGTCGAGTACATGCGCTCGAACATCACCCTGATGAAGTGGATGATCGCCGAAGGGTATCAGGATGCGCGCACGCTGAAGCGCCGCATCAAGGCCATGGAAGAGTGGATCGCCAACGGCACCTTGCTCAAGGCCGATGCCAGCGCCCAGTACGCTGCGGTCATCGAAATCGACCTGGCCGACGTCAAGGAACCGATCCTGGCCTGCCCGAATGATCCGGACGACGTCAAGCTGCTGTCCGAAGTCGCCGGCGACAAGATCGACGAAGTCTTCATTGGTTCGTGCATGACCAACATCGGCCACTTCCGTGCCGCTGGAAAGGTCCTCGAAGGCAAGTCGGACATCCCGACCCGTCTGTGGATCGCCCCGCCGACCAAGATGGATGCGCTGATCCTGACCGAGGAAGGCTACTACGGCGTCCTCGGCAAGTCCGGCGCCCGCATGGAAATGCCGGGCTGCTCGCTGTGCATGGGCAACCAGGCCCAGATCCGCAAGGGCTCGACCGCAATCTCGACCTCCACCCGCAACTTCCCGAACCGTCTCGGCATCGACACCCGCGTCTACCTCGGCTCCGCCGAACTGGCCGCGATGTGCGCCTTGGCCGGCCGCATCGTGACGGTGCCGGAGTACATGGAGCAGATCAAGCTGGTCAATGCCAAGGCCGCCGACGTCTATCGCTACATGAACTTCGACCAGATTCCCGAATTTGTCGAAGTGGCAGAGACCGTCGAGATGTAATTCGCGAAAATCGGCCGGTTTTACCGGTCGACCGCAGGAAATTGAAAACCCCTGCCGGGAAACTGGCGGGGGTTTTGCTTTTCCGGTTCCAGCAGGGCGTGCCTGCGCAAAGGAGCCGAATTTTCAGCCTGCCCGGGACCGGCTTCGTCGGCACAATGACAGCTGCTATTCGACGTGACCGGAACTCCTGAAGAGGCCCGGTTGAGTCAGGTTCCGGCTAGCACTACAAATCCGCGCTGCGGCTGACCGCCTTCGGTTTCGTGGACGATTTCCCGTAATTCGATCAGTCGCCATCCTGTCCCCGTGAGGCCATCGCGAACGTAGTCTGCCGAATGGCCGAAGTGATCATTGTGGCGCACTTCAACAGCAGCGTTCGCCGAGGCGTACAAGGTGAATGCCAATACGCCTTCCGTCTTCATTCTGCCCCGTATCGCTGCCAGCAGGCCTTCCAAACGGCTGAACAGAATGAACACGCCGGCTGCTACGACGATGTCGAACGAGTTCGTTTCTTCCGCCAGGTAACGGCCGATGTCTGCCTCGACGAGCCGGTCATAGAGCCCCTTTCGGCCGCATGCGGTCAGCATGTCGGGCGAGAGGTCGACGCCCACCAGTTCACTTGCTATCGGCCGCAGATAGTCGCCGCAGGCGCCCGTTCCGCACCCGAGATCAAGAACGGTCTGGCTACCGGTTGTCATGGTCGAGAGCCTAGGGCCCAATACTTCGGCGACAAGCCGCGGTCCAAAATAGCTGTCCTGTTCCCGGGCCACGTCGGCGTCCCAGGATGCTGCCTTGTTCCGATAAATGGCGATCACCGACGCATCTGAATGACGTTCCGGGATGTCTTCGGAGTTCGCTCCGCGCAAACGAGCCAGGATAATCTTGACGTTGCGGCGGCCATCCGCGTCAGAAGGCAATGCGCGCTCGTAGCAGTTTATGGCCGCTAGAGTATTTCCGGTTGCCGCTTGTGCGCTGCCCATCGCACACAAGACGTCAGGATCTTCGGATAGCGGATTGCCGAGTCGGGCAAAGCTTTCCAGTGCATCCTTCCAGCGCTCGAGCTTCGTGCAGGCAAGTCCGAGGTTCATCCATCCGACCGAGAACCGGGGGTCAAACTTGACGGCGCTGGCATAACAGTCCAACGCGTCTTCGTTCTGTCCGAGCATGCGGAAGACGTTGCCGAGATTGTTCGCTACTTGTGGGGAGCGGGGTGCCAGTTCTCGCGCTTTGCGCAGGCGCAACAGGGCTTCTTCCAGACGACCGGTTTGTGCATACAGGCTACCCAGCAGGAAATTGCCGTCGAGATGATTGGGCCAAAGCTCGACCAGTTTCTCCAGTGTGGTGATCGCGTTTGCGTGCGAACCTGCCTGCCATTCGCTGCTGCCCTTGGCCAAGAGTTTTTCTGGTTTTTCTCTTTTTTCAGGCCGCTCTTGCGACCTCCCTGCTGCGCCCACTGCAAACCCCGTCACTGCTGAAATGGGGGTCAAGACTAGCATTTGACAATACAAAGTGCCATCAGAAGCAGCGCATCTGCCGGTGTTGCGCTTAAGGGCACTTTAAGGAAGCGGCGGCAGACTCGCCTCCGTTTAAAGCCGGCCGGACAGGCAGGGCAGTTTCCAGGGATGCGGGGTCATGGATTTCAGATCTTTTCACAAAGGCGAACAGGCGGCGCAAGCACGCTGGCGTACGGACAGAATGTGGGACGAGGTGCGGCGGGAACGTTTGCTCTGGGACCAGGTGCCACCCGAATTCCATGCCCGTCTCGAGGGCGCGCCGTTCTTCTTCCTGGCTACCAGCGGGCCGGACGGGCGCTGCGACTGTTCCTTCAAGGGCGGCGGCCCGGGCATCGTGCGCGTGCTCGATGCCCGGCGCATCGCCTTCCCGGATTTTGATGGCAACGGGGCTTTCATGAGCATCGGCAATATCCTGCTCAATCCCTATGTCGGTTGCCTGTTCATCGACTTCAACGATGGTGCCCGCCTGCGTATCAACGGTCGTGCCGAAGTGCGCGAGGATGATGCGGTGGCCGGGCTCTTCCCTGATTGCCGGCGGGTGGTCGTGGTGGCGATCGAGCAGGTGGTTCCCAACTGCTCGCGTCACATTCCGCGCCTGTTGCCGGCTGATGCCTAGCGAGGACCGAGAAACATGAGTGCCAATTACCGGATTGCGGTGAATGTCGAATGGACGAGCAAGTGCAACGCACTGTGTCCGATGTGTCCGCGGGATGCCATCCGGCGCCCCGAGGTGATGCCGATCGAAACTTGGCGGAAGACCCTCGAGCGGCTATCGCCCGCGGAAGTGTTCCGGGTCGTGCTGGCCGGCTACGGCGAGGTCACCACGCATCCGCGCTTCGCCGAGTTCGTCGAGGCCATGCGCGACCACCCTGTCCGTTTCGACATGGTCAGCAACGGCCATCTCCTCGATCCGGAAAAGATCGCGCGCCTCGACGGCGTCATCGACCTGCTTATCGTCTCGTTCTCGAGCGTCGATCCGGAAGTATACGGACGGGTCCATGCCAACCTCAACCAGCAGCGGGTGATGGAGAACATCAAGCGGGCGCAGGAGATGTTCCGCCATACCAAGCTCGGCATCAGCCTCACGCCGATGCCCGAATGCCTGCCTTCGCTGCCCGATACCATTGGCTGGTTGCGGGCGCAGGGGATCGACCTGCTGACCATGTCGCCGACGCTTTACAACCGTGGTGGCAGCCTCAAGGAATACGAGCTGGCGAGCAACGAACTGCGCCGCCTGATCAGCGTGCACGGCCTGCATTCGCAGGAACTGGACTTCATTCCCGGGGTCGGCGAAATCTACCGGCAGTGGCGCAGCAACCGCTTCAAGTGCGTGCCGCGCAACGTCGATCTCTTCGTCGCCGCCAATGGTGACTACCTCTATTGCTACAACGACGCCGCCCATCGCAATGCTATCGGCAATGTGATGACCGACAGCATCGCGCAGACCATCCGGCGGCGCGAGGACATGGCAGCGATCGACTCGCTGTGCGGACCCTGCAACATGCGTGACCGCTACGGCCCGGTCGAACTGCTGCGGGTCGGCATGAACATGGCCGGCGCCCGCCTGCGTCGCACCTCCTGATTTCGAGTGGGCTTAAGCGCGTCAGCGGTGGTCGCAGCGGTTGCCAGGTCACGCGCTTGGTCATCGAATTGTTGGTGGGTGAGTAAATGGCCGCCGGTCGTCGGGCGATGCTGTTTTTGGCACTCGTTTCGCGCTTTTGCCGTAGTTTGCAGGCTGCAAGGTAGAGCAGCGAGCATGACTTGGAGTAGATTCGCAAGGATATGAAACAATCGCAGCTTGATTTTGCCGATTGAGCTGGAGTGCCATTGAGTATCCCCAAGTACCTTGTCGCGTTGATCGCGATGATCATCCTGAGTTTGTTCGCCTTCGGGAGTGTCATTCCCGGCGAGTTTATTTCGGATGACAACCTCTGGGCTCAGGGTACTGGGGTGAGTGCCGATCAGTCCGCCGTCGTCCAGCAGATGAAGGGCTGGGTTTTCCGCCCTCTGCAGTCGGGGCTGATGGAGTTGGGGCTGAGAGCATTCGGTGCGAATCCTAGCGCATGGCATGTCATGTCAATCATGATCCACGCACTGAATGGCTTCTTGTTGTACGTGTTGCTGGGGCAACTTGCCTCAAACCTCGACTGGCGCGCGAGGATCGCGTGCTGCCTTCTCTTTCTGCTGCATCCTGCAGGCAGCGAGGCTGTCTTCTGGATATCGGGATCGAGCGAGCTCACTGTCACTGCTTGGATGCTCGTCACCCTTTGCATGTATGTGAAGTGGCGGCACGCCTGGACGGTGCCTCGACTGTTCTTGTTTGGCGCGGCGGCAACAAGCGCCTGTCTTTTCAAGGAAACGGCAATTGCACTGCCGCTCATCGTGTTTTCTTATGAAATCACGCAAGAAAAAAAATCACCAATGGTGAAGCCGTTGCTTGTCCTGTTGGCTGTGACGGTAGGTTTCTTGGCTTTGCGGCATCTGGTGCTAGGGGATATGACGGGCAAGCAGCCGTTGCAATTCAGCCCCGGACGGATTGTCGAGTTGTCCTTGTCGCACCTGGGCTTCCTTTGGTGGCCGGCAATTCCGCCCTTTGCCCTGCGCCCGCCTGAGTTGCCATTGACCGTCCCGATGGCAAAGTTTCTCGCCCCATTGATTTTTGCCTTGACACTTCTGGCGGCTTTTTTCATGAAAGCGCCCAAGCCTCTATTGGTCCTTGGCTTCTCTATGATGGTATTCGGCCTTTGGCCAGCTTTCGCTGTTGCTATGGTCAGTGATGGTTACTTCAATGGGCGGCAGGCCTACCTTCCGTCAGCGGGGTTGCCACTGATTGCCGGCGCTGTCCTGATCAACGCCTCGCCGAAGGTGTACAGACTGATCCTGGCGGTGCTGATGCTTGGGGCAGGGTGGATGTGGTTTGCGACATCTTCAGGCGGGGTCGCATGGAGGAGTCCTGTTGCGATCTATCAGCAATCGGTGACCGTCAGCCCCGCTGCGGCCGGCCCCAGAGCGGCAACCGCCAGCGCGCTCGCCGACAAGGGGCGCATCGACGAGTCACTGGCGATGTACTCGGGTGCGCTAGAGCGAGCAACGAGCACCAAAGAGCGAGTGGGATACCTCTATGAGATGGCTAGTCTGCTTGGCCAGAGCGGACGGACCAGCGAGAGTGACGACCTGTTGCAGCAACTCACGCTCCTTGACCCCTATCACTCGTCTGCTTGGACTGGCTTGGGAAACAATGCATGGTCAACAGGGCGGTTCGATGATGCAGCTGCGTACTACCGCAAGGCGCTGCAGCTGAATCCAGGCAACCGGGAAGCCGCCATTAACCTGAACGCCCTATCGACTGGCAGGAGTGGCGGACGGTAGTTGGGGGGTCTTCCGGCGAAAAAGGTTCGGCTTGTCTTGTCAGGGCGATACGATCTCGACCTGCCCGACGAACATCAGGGAATCGAAGGTGCGCTGCAACACCTTGCTGTAGAAGCGGGTCATCGTCGAGCCTTCCTCGTAGCGGATGCTGTCGCCCACGCCGACCTTCATCAAAGGGGCGGCGATCCAGCGCCTGCCGCGCTCGTCCCCGACTTCGATGTAGGTGTATTCATTTGCGTCGATGCGGGTGAGGACCTTGCCGACATTCGGCAACTGGTCCGCAGGCACGCGCTTGGGGGCCAGCATTTCGAGCGCCTGTGCCGGGGAGGGGTGGTTCGGTGGCGGCGCGGCGAAGGCCGGCAGGGCAGCCGCTGCCAGGGAAAGAAGTAGGCGATTCGACAGCAGGCTTTGGTTGTGCTTTGTCATGGCGTCGATGATACGCGAGCCTCGCGCGCCCGGTAAGAACACCCGGCCCGTCAATGCATTTTTCGGCGAGCGCTCCTCAGGGGCGCGCAGCGGCGGGCGCGATGGCGTAGAATCCCGCATCCGGGTGCCGCGCGACGGCAGCCGATTGCGAGGAAGACGATGAAGCGTGTGGACGATTTCCGCTTGCGGCTGGGCAAGCACGAGTTGGTGCCGATCATGATCGGTGGCATGGGCGTCGATATCTCGACTGCCGATCTCGCGCTGGAGGCGGCCAGGCTGGGCGGCGTCGGCCACATCTCGGATGCGATGATCAACACCGTCGCCGACCGTCGCTACGAGACCAAGCACGTCAAGGAAAAGCTCGCGCTTTACAAGGCCAACGTCCTCAACGAGGACAAGTCGTCGGTCAAGTTCGACCTCGGCCGGCTGGTGGAGGCAACCCGGCTGCACGTCGAGGCGACCATGCGGCGCAAGCAGGGCAGCGGCCTCGTCTTCATCAACTGCATGGAAAAGCTGACCATGAACGCGCCGCGCGAGACGCTGAAGGTGCGCATGTCGGCCGCGCTCGATGCCGGCATCGACGGCATCACGCTGGCGGCCGGTCTCCATCTCGGTTCCTTTGCGCTGATCGAGGATCATCCGCGCTTCCGCGACGCCAAGCTCGGTATCATCGTCTCCTCCGTTCGCGCGCTGCAACTCTTTCTCAAGAAGAGCTCCCGCACCGGCCGCCTGCCCGACTATGTCGTCGTCGAGGGACCGCTCGCCGGCGGTCACCTCGGTTTCGGCATGGACTGGGCGCGGCACGACCTCGCCACCATCGTCGCCGAAGTCATCAATTATCTGCGCGGCGAGAACCTCGACCTCCCGGTGATTCCGGCCGGCGGCATCTTCACCGGCGGCGATGCGACCGCTTTCCTCGAGGGCGGCGCGGCAGCCGTCCAGGTCGCGACGCGCTTCACTGTCACCGAGGAGTGCGGACTCCCGGCCGACATCAAGCAGGAGTACTTCAAGGCCAACGCCGACGATATCGTAGTCAACGAGATCTCGCCGACCGGCTACCCGATGCGCATGATCAAGAGTAGCCCGGGCATTGGCGACGGCATCCGTCCGAACTGCGAGGCCTACGGCTACCTGCTCGACGCCAACGGCAAGTGCGCGTACGTGACTTCCTACAACCGCGAGGTTGCTGCACATCCCGGTGCGCGCAAGGTGCAGGTTTGGGACAAGACCTGCCTGTGTACCCACATGCGCAATTTCGATATATGGACTTGCGGGGAGACGGCCAGCCGTCTCAAGGACACTTCGCGTCGCCTGGCCGACGGAGCCTACCAGTTGCTCACCGCCGAGCACGTGTTCCACGACTACCAGTTCAGCCAGGGTGCCGCCGTCGCGCTGCCACCCGAGGCGGCTGCAGCCTGATTCCCGGAAATCCCGACAGACCCGGCACGGGAACGGCATGAACATCGAGTTGTGGGGAATGATCGCCATCTTCGTGGCGATCGCGCTCGTTGTCATCTGCTCGCAATGAGGGCGCTGCAGGCTTGCATAATGCCGGCGAACCGGCGACCATCACGGCAAACCCCCAACGACAAAGGAGACAAACCATGCCAAGAAGACTGATCAATGACATCATCGCCGGCCAGACGCTGGTGACCGCGACCCGTTCCACGACGGTCCGCGCGGCCTGCAAGGCGATGGCCGAACGGCGCGTCGGCGCCATGCTGATCATCGAGGGCGGCCGCATCGCCGGCATCTTTACCGAGCGCGATGCCCTCAACAAGGTGCTGGCTGGTGGCCTCGATCCCGATACCACGACGCTGCAGGCGGTGATGGTCGCCAACCCGCAGACCATCCGCGGCGACCGGCCGCTCGAGCACGCGTTGCTGATGATGGCCGATGGCGGCTTCCGTCACGTTCCTGTAGTGGACGGGGCCGGCGCGCCGGTCGGCATGGTGTCCGCCCGCGATGCGCTCGGCGAGGATCTCCTCGACCTCGAGCGCGACCTGCGCCGGCGCGACGAACTGGAAGGTTCGATCGGCTACTGAGCCGCGGCGTCCCAGCCCAAAAGCGCCAGTGTCGCGGCGAAATCGCCGGACACTGGCGCTTTGACGTTCACCCGCTGGCCCCCCTGCGGGTGGTTGAAAGCCAGTGCAGTGCAGGCGAGCAGCAGGCGACGGCAGTCGAAATGTTCGGCGAAGAAGCGGTTGTGACGCCCCTTGCCGTAAGTGGCGTCGCCGATGATCGGGTGGGCGATGTGCTTGAGGTGGCGGCGGATCTGGTGCCGCCGGCCGCTCACGGGCGTTAGCTCGATCAGCGCGTAGCGGCTGCTCGGATAGCGGTCGACCGCAAATGGCAGTTCGACAACGGCCAGGCGGCGGAAACGGGTCAGCGCCGGTTGCGCATCACGGCAGCGCAGGTCGCCGTCGTATTCGTAGGCATCGCGCTGGCGCGAGAGCGGATGGTCGATGGCGCCGCTTTCCGGCGGGTGACCGCGAACCACCGCGAGGTAACGTTTTTCCACTGTCCCCGCCTCGAACTGCCGCCCGAGATTGGCGGCGGCCTCGGGACTCAGTCCGAACAGCAGTACCCCCGAAGTTCCCCGATCGAGCCGGTGCGCCGGCCACACGCGCTGCCCGATCTGGTCGCGCAGCAGCTGGACGGCGAAGCGCGTCTCGTGACGATCGATGTCGGAACGATGGACGAGCAGGCCCGCGGGCTTGTCGATGACGACGATGTGATCGTCGCAATAAAGAATGGCGAGCGGGGCATCGTCGACCAGGGCGCGGTCGACGCCGGAATCAGGCAAAAAACCGTTCCTGCGCCGCGCCGGGGATGGCCATGCCGGTGACCTGGGCGCGGTCGAGCAGTTCCCAGTAGTAGCGATAGGAGGCGCGGTCGTGCAGCTTGCCCTGGTGCTGGGTAGGCCCCCAGTCCTTGTCCTGTGCCGCGACGAGGATCTCGGCCGCTGCCTGCACCTCGGAGAAGTCCGGGCGCATGGCCTCGACGATGGGCACTATCTGGTTGGGGTGGATGCTCCACATGCGCAGGTAGCCGAATTCCCGGCGGGCGCGCAGGGCATCGTTGCGGATGACGGCGAGATCCTTGAGTTCGGTCGTCACGTTATGCGACGGCACGATGCCGTTGGCCAGCGCGGCGGCGGCGATTTCGCACTTGGCGCGGGCCACCAGCGGGTGATCGAACTGCCCCGGGCTGCGCATGGCGTCGCCGGGAATCGCACCGTGATGGCCGGATACGAAATCCATGAGGCCGAAGTCGAGCGATTCGACGCCGGGCAGGGCGGCGATTTCCCAGACCTCGCGCAGCGCGCCGTGCGTTTCGATCAGCACATGCACGGGGATCCTGCGGTCGACGCCGGATTTCTGCTCGATTTCCCGCAGCGCCTCGACCTGTGTTCGTACGTCGGCCGCACTGCAGGGCTTGGGCAGGGTGATATAGGGCAGGCGGCTGCCGGCGGCGCCGACGAGGATCTCGAGGTCCTGCCGCCAGTTCGCGTGGGTGACGTCGTGGATGCGGGCGCCGACACGGTTGAAGGCATTGTCGTCGGACATGATGACTGCGGCTGCCATCGCCGCGTGCTCGCGCTCGGCGCCGGCATGGGCGCCGTCCTCGCAGTCGCAGGTAATGTCGAAGATCGGTCCGAGTTCCCTCTGCAACTGGAGCGCCTTGCGCATCAGTTTCTCCGAGCCCGCGTAATGGTCGACCGCAGGCAGGACGGGGAAGGGCTTTTCGCCCGCGAAGAGCACGGTTTTGGGATGGCGCATGACGGATCGACCAGAAAGCGAAAGGCCGCGGCATTTTACCGCGGCCTTTCGCTGAAGCTAAGGGACTTGCCGGATTACAGCATGTCCTTGACGGCTTCGGCCTCGTCGGTCAGTTCCTTGAGGGTGATGTTGATCTTCTCCTGGCTGTAGGCGTCGATTTCGAGACCCTGGATAATCTTGAATGAACCGCCCTTGCACTCGCAAGGGAAGCCGAAGACGATGCCCTTCGGAATGCCGTAGGAGCCGTCGGAGGGGACGCCCATGGTGACCCAGTCGCCGGAACCGAGAACCCAGTCACGGACATGGTCGATCGCGGCGTTGGCGGCGGAGGCAGCGGACGAGAGGCCGCGTGCTTCGATGATGGCGGCGCCGCGCTTGCCGACGGTCGGCAGGAAAACGTCGTTGTTCCAGGCGTGGTCGTTGACCAGGGCCTTGACGTTGTCGCCATTGGACTCGCAGTTGCGGTAGTCGGCGTACATCGTGGGCGAGTGGTTGCCCCAGACGACCAGCTTCTTGAACGACGAAACGGCGCGGCCGGTCTTCTCGGCCAGTTGCGACAGGGCGCGGTTGTGATCGAGGCGCAGCATGCCGTGGTAGTTGTTCGGGTTGGTGCGGCCGACCTTCTTCGCAGCGGCAGCGGCGATGTAGGCGTTGGTGTTGCACGGGTTGCCGACGACGAGGACCTTGACGTCTTCCTTGGCGTTCTCGGCGATGGCCTTGCCCTGGACGGTGAAGATGGCGCCGTTGGCGGTCAGCAGGTCGGCACGCTCCATGCCCTTGGTGCGCGGACGGGCGCCGACCAGCAGGCAGACGTCGGCATCCTTGAAGGCGACGTTCGGGTCATCGGTAGCGACCATGCCGGCGAGCAGCGGGAAGGCGCAGTCGTCGAGTTCCATCATGACGCCCTTGACGGCCTGCTGGGCCTGCGGGAGGTCGAGCAGCTGGAGGATGACCGGCTGGTCCTTGCCGAGCATTTCGCCCGAGGCAATGCGGAACAGCAGGCTATAACCGATCTGGCCGGCGGCGCCGGTGACGGCGACGCGCATGGGGGCTTTGGACATGAATCGCTCCTGAGAGATAACAGCGTGGTTGAAGTTCGTGTTTGCAGCTCGGTTGCCTGCGCGAAAACTCTTGCGGAGCGACAGGCGCGAGAGCGCAAAATGGTAGAAGTTCACGGCGCGGGTGTCAATGCATCCTTTGTCTTATATAAGACAACTTTTCGTGGACGCTGGCCTTGTTTTGTGCTGAAATGCCCCGCCATGAACCGTGACCCCAGCCGCCCTTCCGCGCGCGTCGCGTCGCCGACCTTCAGCCCCCTATACCGGCAGATCAAGGATTTCATGATCCGCAGCCTGGAGGCGGGGGAATGGGGGCCGGGCGACGCCATTCCCAGCGAAGGCGAGTTGGCGCAGCGCTTCAATGTCAGCCAGGGCACGGTGCGCAAGGCCATCGACGAGATGGCATCGGAAAACCTTCTGGTGCGTCGCCAGGGCAAGGGTACCTTCGTCGCCTCCCACGACGATCCGCGCTCCTTCTACCGTTTCCTGCGGCTGGTTCCCGACAGTGGCGAGGCGGTCCAGGCGGTCAGCGTTCCGCTGTCGTGTGTGACGCGCCCGGCGGGCGCCGAGGTGGCTGCGGCACTCGGCTTGGCTGCCGGCGATCCCGTGCATTATGTCGAGCGCCTGTTGCGTTTTGGCGGCGATACGGTGGTGTTCGACGAAATCTACCTGCTCGCCGAACTCTTTCCGGGGCTGGCGCTGGCGCAATTGAGCGGCGGCGAGCGATCGCTCTACAGTCTTTTCGAGGGTGATTACGGTGTGCGCATGATCCGCGCCGAGGAGCGGCTACGTGCCGAGCCGGCCGGGGCCCACAGCGCCAAGCTGCTTGGCGTGCGGGCGGGTGATCCGTTGCTGCTCGTCGAGCGCACGGCCTATACCTACGGCGACAAGCCGGTCGAGTGGCGGCGCGGTCACTACCGGACCGACCGCTTCCACTACCGGAACGACCTTGGCTGACCGAGGCGACAATGCGGCGCTGACTAACCCCTTTGGCGGGGGTGTCGGCTCTGGTTTTGAATGTATAATTATGGCTCTTTTCAAACCACGTAAAAGCGGGAAAACCGCACCTTTTCGCGAGGGATGACGTTCATGGCGGAAGCGACCATCAAGAAACGTCCAAAGAACTTGGACTTGACGACCATCCGGCTGCCGTTGCCGGCAAAGGTTTCCATCCTGCACCGCGTCAGCGGCGCCGGGCTCTTTATCTGCTTCCCGGTGCTGCTCTGGCTCTTCGGTGCAAGCCTGACTTCCGCCGAGACGTTCGCGGCCTTCAAGTCCGTCTTCGCCAGCCTGCCGGCAAAGGTTATCCTCGCCGGCCTGATCTGGGCCTACGTGCATCACTTCTGTGCCGGCATCCGCTTCCTGCTGCTCGACCTGCACATCGGCATCGAGAAGGAGGCTGCCCGCAAGTCGTCGGCCGTCGTCTTCGCGGTCAGCATTCCGCTGACGCTGATTTTCTGGGGGGTGCTGCTGTGATCAACCGCATCGTCGTCGGAGCGCACTACGGCCTGCGCGACTGGATCGCCCAGCGTGCCACGGCCGTCATCATGGCGCTCTACACCGTCATCATGGCCGCCGTCCTGCTCATCGTCAGGCCGGCGAGCTTCGAGGCCTGGCAGGGCATCTTCGCCAACGGCTTCATCAAGTTCGTGACCTTCCTCTTCTTCGTCAGCCTGTTCTACCACGCCTGGATCGGCGTACGGGACATCTGGATGGACTACGTCAAGCCGACGGGCCTGCGCCTGACCTTGCACGTTGTGACCCTTGCCGCGCTGGTGGGCTACGCCGCGTGGGCTGCCGCGATTCTCTGGAGGCTGTAAGCGTGAGTATTCCCGTTCTGAAATTCGATGCGGTCATCGTCGGTGCCGGTGGTGCCGGTCTGCGTTCCGCGATCCAGCTGTCCGAAGCCGGTCTCAAGACGGCCGTCCTTTCCAAGGTCTTCCCGACCCGTTCGCATACCGTTGCTGCCCAGGGTGGTGTCGCGGCTTCCCTCGGCAACTCCGAGGAAGACCACTGGCACTGGCACATGTACGACACCGTCAAGGGTTCCGACTGGCTCGGCGACCAGGATGCGATCGAGTTCATGGTGCGCAAGGCCAACGAGTGCGTCGTCGAGCTCGAGCACTACGGCATGCCCTTCGACCGCACCGACAACGGCAAGATCTACCAGCGTCCGTTCGGCGGCCACATGTCGAACTTCGGCGAGAAGCCGGTGCGCCGTTCCTGTGCCGCGGCCGACCGTACCGGTCATGCCATGTTGCACGCGATGTACCAGCGCAACGTCAAGGCCAACACCCAGTTCTTCGTCGAATGGATGGCGCTCGACCTGATCCGCGACAGCGAAGGCCATGTGCTCGGCGTTACCGCGATGGAGATGGAGACCGGCCAGGTCGTCATCTTCCACTCGCGTGCCACCATCTTCGCGACCGGCGGTGCCGGCCGCATCTTTTACTCCTCGACCAATGCCTTCATCAATACCGGTGACGGCCTCGGCATGGCGGCGCGTGCCGGCATCCCGCTCGAGGACATGGAGTTCTGGCAGTTCCACCCGACCGGCGTCGCCGGTGCCGGGGTGTTGATTACCGAGGGTGTCCGCGGCGAGGGCGGCATCCTGCGTAACTCCAGCAAGGAGCGTTTCATGGAGCGCTACGCGCCGAACGCCAAGGACCTGGCTTCGCGCGACGTGGTTTCCCGTGCCATGACCACCGAAATCAACGAAGGCCGCGGCTGTGGGGTCAACAAGGATTACGTCCTCCTCGACATCACCCACCTCGACCCGAACACGATCATGAAGCGCCTGCCGGGTATCCGCGAAATCGGCCTGCAGTTTGCCGGTGTCGATTGCATCAAGGAGCCGCTGCCGGTCGTGCCGACCTGTCACTACCAGATGGGTGGCATCCCGACCCATTACTCCGGTCGTGTCGTTACCCCGCAGAACGGCGATCCCAATACCATCGTTCCGGGTTTCTATGCAGCCGGCGAGTGTGCCTGTGCTTCCGTGCATGGTGCCAACCGGCTGGGTACCAACTCGCTGCTCGACCTGCTGGTCTTCGGCAAGTCGGCGGGGGATTCCGCCGTCGAGGATCTCAAGGCCGGCAAGGCGCATCGCGAGTTGCCGAAGGATGTTGCCGACAAAACTCTGGCGCGCATCGCGGCTCTGGACAACCGCAAGGGCGGTGCCAATGTTTTCGAAACCCGCCTGGCTATGCAGCGCACCATGCAAAATCACGCCGGCGTGTTCCGCTTCGGCGACCTGCTGAAGAGCGGCGTCGAAAAGATCCTCGAGGTCGAGAAGGCGGCACGCCAGCTCGAGATCAAGGACAAGTCGATGGCCTGGAACACGGCACGGACGGAAGCACTCGAGATGGAAAACCTGATCGAGGTGGCCAAGGCCACGATGCTCTCCGCCGAGGCCCGCAAGGAGTCGCGCGGTGCCCACGTCCGCGACGACGCGCCGGATTCGCCGGAGTTCCCGAACGGCCGCAACGATGCCGAGTGGCTCAAGCACACGCTGTTCAACCCGGTCGATAACAGCATCACCTACAAGCCGGTGAACATGCAGCCGCTGACCGTCGAAACCATCGCGCTGAAGACGCGCTCGTACTGATCGGAGAAGAACATGAGCAAACGCATGGTTCAATTCAGCATCTACCGCTACGATCCGGACAAGGACGACGCACCTTATATGCAGGACGTCTCGGTCGAGCTCGAGCCGACCGACCGCAAGCTGCTCGATGCGCTGACCAAGCTGAAGGCGCACGACGACACCTTGTCCTATCGCCGTTCCTGCCGTGAGGGCGTCTGCGGCTCCGACGCGATGAACATCAACGGCAAGAACGGCTTGGCTTGCCTGCAGGATATCGACGAGCTCAAGCAGCCCATCGTCCTGCGTCCGCTGCCCGGCCTGCCGGTCATCCGCGACCTGATCGTGGACATGACGCAGTTCTTCAAGCAGTACCACTCGATCAAGCCTTACCTGATCAACAACGATCCGCCGCCCGAGCGCGAGCGCCTGCAGTCGCCGGAGGATCGCGAGGAACTCGACGGCCTTTACGAGTGCATCCTGTGCGCCTGCTGCTCGACTTCCTGTCCGTCGTTCTGGTGGAACCCCGACAAGTTCGTCGGGCCGGCCGGCCTGCTGGCTGCTTACCGCTTCATCGCCGACACGCGCGACCAGGCGACCAGCGAGCGTCTCGACAACCTCGAGGATCCGTATCGCCTGTTCCGTTGCCATACCATCATGAACTGCGTCGATGTCTGTCCGAAGGGCCTCAACCCGACGCAGGCGATCGGCAAGATCAAGGACATGATGGTCCGCCGCGCGGTCTGATGGAGCGGGCCGACTACGAGCGTCTGCGCTGGCGTTGCATCCGGCGGGCATTGCTGGAACTCGATATCTCGCTGACTCGGTTTCTCGACCAGCAGTTCGACCAGCTGGATGAGGAACAGAAGCAGACGTTCGTGGAAATGGCCGACATGGAGGATCACGACCTCTGGCACCTGATCAGCGGCCAGGCCGAGTGCAACGACCCCCGCATGGCGCCCATCGTCGCCATGCTGCGTAAGTAACGAGTAAGGTTGGCGAACTATTTTCGGAACGTTGACCAATTCTTGCAGTGCAGTGACAACCAACACCTGTAAAGGGAAGACACCATGACGACCGAACGCAAGGCAACTCTGACCATCGACGGACAGGCTCCCGTCGATTTCTCGATCATGACTCCGACGCACGGCAACGACTGCGTCGATATCCGCACGCTGGGCGCCAAGACCGGTCTGTTCACCTACGATTCCGGCTTCCTGTCCACTGCCAGCTGCAAGTCGAAGATCACCTTCATCGACGGTGACGTCGGCCAACTTCTCTACCGCGGCTACCCGATCGAGCAACTCGCCGAGAACTGCAATTTCCTGGAAGTCACCTACCTGCTGAAGAACGGCGAATTGCCGAATGCGGCCCAGAAGACGAAGTTCGAGAACACCATCAAGCAGCACACGATGGTGCATGAGCAGCTGACCAAGTTCTATTCCGGCTTCCGCCGCGATGCCCACCCGATGGCCGTCATGACCGGCGTCGTCGGCGCGCTGTCCGCCTTCTACCACGACGCGATGGACTTCTCGGACGCCGAGCACCGCAACGTCAGCTTCAACCGCCTCGTCGCCAAGATGCCGACCATCGTCGCGATGGCGTACAAGTACAACACCGGCGCGCCGTTCATGTACCCGGACAACGATCTGGATTACACCGCCAACTTCATGCGCATGATGTTCGGCAATCCGTGCGAGAAGTACGTGCCGAACCCGGTGCTGGTCAACGCGCTCGACACCATCTTCACGCTGCATGCCGATCACGAACAGAATGCCTCAACCTCGACCGTCCGTCTGGCCGGTTCGTCGGGTGCCAACCCCTTCGCCTGCATCGCGGCCGGCATCGCCTGCCTGTGGGGCCCGGCGCACGGCGGCGCCAATGAGGCCTGCCTGCAGATGCTCGAAGAAATCGGCGATGTCTCCAAGGTCGGCGAGTACATCAACCGCGCCAAGGACAAGAACGATTCCTTCAAGCTGATGGGCTTCGGCCACCGTGTCTACAAGAACTTCGATCCGCGCGCCAAGCTGATGCGCAAGGTCTGCGGCGATGTGCTGTCCGAGCTGGGCCTGCAGAACGACCGCCTGTTCAAGCTGGCGATGGAACTGGAAAAGATCGCCCTGGAAGATCCCTACTTCGTCGAGAAGAAGCTCTATCCGAACGTCGACTTCTACTCCGGCATCGTCCAGAAGGCGATCGGCATCCCGACCGAGATGTTCACCTGCATCTTCGCGCTGGCCCGTACGGTCGGCTGGATGACGCAGTGGGAAGAAATGATCACCGACCCCGAGTACAAGATCGGCCGTCCGCGCCAGTTGTATATCGGCGCCGCCAAGCGCGACGTCGTGCCGCTGGCCCAGCGCGGCTAACTCGCGATACGGGCGGCCGCTTGGCCGCCCTTTTTTTACCTGCGAAGGAGCGGCTTCGCAGTCCGCAGCGCAGACAAGGAAAATACCCTGAAGGGGAGCTACCTGACCATGATGAACCAATTGTTCGACAGCACTCTCTACTTCGGCGGCAACGCGCCGTTCGTGGAGGAGATTTACGAGAACTTTCTGAACGACCCGAGCTCGGTCCCGGCTGAGTGGCGCGAATACTTCGAGCGCCTCGCCCAGATGCCTGGCTATGTCGCCCGCGACGTCGCCCATGCGCCGGTCATTGCCGCCTTCGCCGAACTGGCCAAGGATGGGGGCTTTCGCCCTGTCGCCCAGTCGGCCACCAGCGAACACAAGAAGCAGTCGGCCGTCGGCCAGCTCGTCACTGCCTACCGCTCGATCGGCACCCGCTGGGCCGACCTCGATCCCCTCAAGCGCCTGCCGCGTCCCAAGCTCGACGAACTCGAGCCGTCCTTTTATGGCTTCGGCGATGGCGACCTCAACCAGACCTTCAGCGTCGGCTCGCTGAAGGGCCTGCCCGAGAACGCCAAGCTCGGCGACATCCTCGAGACGCTGAAGCAGACCTACTGCGGCACCGTCGGCGTCGAGTACATGTACATGATGGATTACGACGAGAAGCGCTGGCTGCAGGAGCGCCTCGAGAGCATCCGCTCGCGTCCGTCGTATAACCCCGACCAGAAAAAGCGCATTCTCGAACGGTTGACCGCAGCCGAGACGCTCGAGCGCTACCTGCATACCAAGTATGTCGGCCAGAAGCGCTTCTCGCTCGAAGGCGGCGAGTCGCTGATCGTCGCGATGGACGAGGCGATCCGCACCGGCGGCAGCAAGGGCGTCGACGAGATCGTCATCGGCATGGCCCACCGCGGCCGCCTGAACGTGCTGGTCAACACCCTAGGCAAGGCGCCGTCGATGTTGTTCGCCGAGTTTGAAGGCAAGAAGGCCTCCGACCTTTCGGCCGGCGACGTCAAGTACCACATGGGCTTCTCCTCCGACGTTTCCACCCCGGGCGGCCCCTGCCACCTGACGCTGGCCTTCAACCCGTCGCACCTCGAGATCGTCAACCCGGTCGTCGAGGGTTCGGTCTATGCGCGCCAGGTCCGGCGCGGCGCCGAAGGCAAGACCAAGGTCCTGCCCATCCTGGTGCATGGCGATGCCGCCGTCGCCGGCCAGGGCGTCAATCAGGAAATGGCCAACTTCGCGCAGACGCGCGGCTACGGCGTCGGCGGCACACTGCACATCGTCGTGAACAACCAGGTCGGCTTCACCACCAGCGACCCGCGCGACTACCGCTCCGGCCACTACTGCACCGACATCTTCAAGATGATCGATGCGCCGATTTTCCATGTGAACGGCGACGACCCGGAAGCCGTGGCCCTCGTCACCCAGATCGCCGTCGACTACCGCCAGCAGTTCCAGAAGGATGTCGTCATCGACATCATCTGTTTCCGCAAGCTCGGCCACAACGAGCAGGACGAGCCGATGGTCACGCAACCGCTGATGTACAAGATCATCGCCAAGCACCCGGGTACCCGCAAGCTCTACGGCGACAAGCTGATCGCCGAAGGCGTGCTGCCGGCGGACGGTCCCGACCAGATGATCGCCGAGTACCGCCAGCACCTCGACAAGGGCGAATTGCTCTACAACCCGGTGCTGGCCGGCTACAAGCATCCGAACACGATTGACTGGACGCCGTTCCTGACCAAGACCTACATCGAGAACTGCGATACCAAGGTGCCGGCCAAGGAACTGAAGCGTCTTGCGCAGCGCCTGACGACGCTGCCCGAGGGCTTCACGCTGCATTCGCGGGTCAAGAAGATCGTCGAGGACCGCGCGGCCATGGGCGAGGGCAAGCTGCCGGTGGACTGGGGCATGGCCGAGAACCTCGCCTACGCGTCCCTGCTGGTTTCCGGTTACGGCGTGCGCATCTCCGGTGAGGACGTCGGCCGCGGTACCTTCTTCCACCGCCACGCCGCCTTCCACGACCAGAACCGCACCAACTGGGACGAGGGCACGTATCACCCGCTGAAGAACCTGCAGGAGAAGCAGGCTGGCTTCCAGTGCTTCGACTCGGTGCTGTCGGAAGAAGCGGTCCTCGCGTTCGACTATGGCTACGCTTCGGCGAACCCCTACGAACTGGTGATCTGGGAAGGCCAGTTCGGTGACTTCGCCAACGGCGCTCAGGTCGTCATCGACCAGTTCATCGCCTCCGGCGAAGCGAAATGGGGCCGCGCCTGCGGCCTCGTCATGCTGCTGCCGCACGGCTACGAAGGCCAGGGCCCCGAACACTCGTCGGCCCGCCTCGAGCGCTTCATGCAGTTGTGCGCCGAGATGAACATGGAAGTCTGCGTGCCGACCACGGCCGCCCAGGTCTTCCACATGCTCCGTCGCCAGGCCCTGCGCCCGCAGCGCAAGCCGCTGATCGTCATGTCGCCGAAGTCGCTGCTGCGCCACAAGGACGCCACCTCGTCGCTCGACGAACTGGCCAAGGGTGGCTTCCAGCCGGTCATCGGCGAGATCGACGCGATTGACGCCAAGAAGGTGACGCGCGTGGTCCTGTGTTCGGGCAAGGTCTATTACGACCTGCTCAACGCTCGTCGCGAGCAGAAGCTCAACAACATCGCCATCGTCCGTCTCGAGCAGCTCTACCCCTTCCCGGGAGATCATCTCGAGAAGGAACTGGCCAAGTATCCGAAGGCGAGCGAAATCGTCTGGTGCCAGGACGAGCCGCGCAACCAGGGCGCCTGGTACTGGATCGCCTCGCGTCACCATCTGGACACGCAGATCAGCGGCAAGCAGCGCCTGCTGCTGGTTTCGCGTCCGGCATCGTCGTCGCCGGCGGTCGGCTACCTGGCCAAGCACAACCTTCAACAAAAGGCACTGATCGAGTCCGCCTTGGGCAAGATCGAGTACTGATAACTACAGCAGAGTGGAGTAACCATGAGCATTATCGAAGTCCAAGTTCCGCAACTGTCCGAGTCCGTTGCCGAAGGCACCCTGGCCTCGTGGAAAAAGAAAATCGGCGAGGCCGTCGGTCGCGACGAGATCCTGATCGACATCGAGACCGACAAGGTCGTGCTGGAAGTCCCGTCGCCGGGCGCCGGCGTGCTGGTCGAGATCGTCAAGGGTGACGGCGAAACCGTCGTCTCCGGCGAATTGATCGCCAGGATTGACACCGAAGCCAAGGCCGGTGCCGCCGCCCCCGCCGCTGCGCCGGCGAAGGCTGCCGCTCCGGCTCCGGCCGCGGCACCGGCTGCCGCTGCGTCAGCTCCGGCGGGCACCGCCAGCCCGGCTGCGCGCAAGATCCTCGACGAGAAGGGTGTTGCCGCAGGCGATGTCGCCGGTACCGGCCGCGGTGGCCGCGTCACCAAGGAAGATGCCGTCGCCGCGCAGAAGCCGGCCGCTGCCGGTCCGGTGATCAGCGCTGCGGCTGCCGTATCGCTGCCGACCCCGCCGACCGGTGTCGATGCGACCGCCGCCCGTACCGAGCAGCGCGTGCCGATGACCCGCCTGCGTGCGCGTATCGCCGAGCGTCTCCTCCAGTCGCAATCGACCAATGCCATCCTGACGACCTTCAACGAGGTCAACATGGCGCCGGTCATGGCCTTGCGCAAGCAGTACGGCGAGAAGTTCGAGAAGACCCACGGCGTCCGCCTCGGCTTCATGGGCTTCTTCGTCAAGGCCGCCTGCGCTGCCCTGCAGAAGTTCCCAATCCTGAACGCCTCGGTCGATGGCAACGACATCGTCTACCACGGCTACATCGACATCGGCATCGCCGTCGGTTCGCCGCGCGGCCTGGTCGTGCCCATCCTGCGCAACGCTGACCAGATGTCGATCGCCGACATCGAGAAGAAGATCGCCGAGTTCGGCGCCAAGGCCAAGGACGGCAAGATCTCGATCGAGGAGCTCACCGGCGGCACGTTCTCCATCTCCAACGGCGGCATCTTCGGCTCGATGATGTCGACCCCGATCATCAACCCGCCGCAGTCCGCGATCCTCGGCATCCACGCCACCAAGGACCGTGCAGTGGTCGAGAATGGCCAGGTGGTCGTGCGTCCGATGAACTACCTCGCCATGTCCTACGATCACCGCATCATCGATGGCCGCGAAGCCGTCCTCGGTCTGGTGACCATGAAGGAAGCGATGGAAGATCCGTCCCGCCTGCTGCTCGGCGTCTGATCGACCGCTGCCGGCGCCAGCTCCCTGTGCGGGGGCTGGCGCCTTTGCACATCTGAATACTGAAAGGTTTTGCCATGTCCAAGCAATTCGACGTGCTCGTCATCGGCGGTGGCCCCGGCGGCTACATCGCGGCCATCCGTGCCGCCCAGCTCGGCTTTTCGTCGGCCTGCGCCGAATCCAACCCCTACGCGGACCCGAAGGGCGAGCCGCGCCTCGGTGGCACCTGCCTCAACGTCGGCTGCATCCCGTCCAAGGCGCTGCTACATACCTCGCACCTGTTCGAGGAAGCCAATCACAGCTTCGCGGCGCAGGGCATCAAGGTCGGCAAGGCCGCCATCGACGTGCCGACCATGAAGGCGCGCAAGGATGGCGTGGTCAACCAGCTGACCGGCGGCATCAAGATGCTGCTCAAGAAGAACAAGGTCACGTTCCTGCCCGGCCACGGCTCCTTCGTCGGCAAGGAAGGCGACTACTGGAAGATCAAGGTCGGTGCCGAGGAAGTGCTGGCCAAGCAGGTCATCGTCGCCACCGGTTCCAAGGCGCGTCACCTGCCCAACCTGCCGGTCGACCAGAAGATCGTCATGGACAACGAAGGTGCACTGAACCAGGAGTCCGTGCCCAAGAAGCTCGCCATTATCGGCGCCGGCGTCATCGGCCTGGAAATGGGTTCGGTCTGGCGCCGCCTGGGTTCCGAAGTGACCGTCCTCGAAGCCACGCCGGACTTCCTCGCGCTGGCTGACGTCGACGTCGCCAAAGAGGCGCTCAAGCTGTTCACCAAGCAGGGTCTCGACATCTATCTGGGCGTCAAGATCGGCGACATCAAGGCGACCAAGAAGTCGGTCACGATCGCCTATGCCGACAAGGACGGCAAGGCCCAGAAGCTCGAAGCCGATCGCCTGATCGTCTCGATCGGCCGCATCCCGAACACTGACGGCCTCAATGCCGAAGGCGTCGGCCTGCAACTCGACGAGCGCGGCATGGTTGCGGTCGACGGCCATTGCCGGACCAATTTGCCGGGCGTCTGGGCAATCGGCGACGTCGTGCGTGGCCCGATGCTGGCGCACAAGGCCCATGAAGAAGGCGTCATGGTCGCCGAGCTGATGGCCGGCCAGGCCGGTCACTGCAACTTCGACACCATCCCCTGGGTCATCTACACGTCACCGGAAATCGCCTGGGTCGGTGCGACCGAGCAGCGGCTCAAGCGTGACGGCGTCGAGTACAAGGCCGGCAAGGTGCCCTTCCTCGCCAACGGTCGCGCGCTCGGCATGGGTGATCCGTCCGGCTTCGTCAAGATCCTGGCCTGCAAGGCGACCGACCGCATCCTTGGCGTTCACATCATTGGCGCCAATGCCTCTGAGATCATCGCCGAGGCCGTCGTCGCGATGGAATTCGGCGGTGCCTCGGAAGACTTGGCGCGCATCTGCCACGCCCATCCGACCTTGTCGGAAACCGTGCACGAAGCCGCCCTGGCTTGCGACAAGCGCACGTTGAATTTCTGATACCGGCCGGTGTTTGGCAGGACAAGGGGCCGTTCGGCCCCTTGTTTTTTTCCCCCGACCGGCGATACTGCCGATGACATTGCAATGCGGGCGGTGGCGGAGAAATGCGGGGCGATACTGGAGTGTCGGATAGCGGCCATGCGGTTGGCGGGTGCAGGTGGATATCCCGCGCGGATGGGTTGCGCTGGCTCGCGCCGCTATTGGTCGGCGCTGTTCTGATCGGCTGCCAGGTGGAGAAGGAGCCGATCCGCATCGGCTTCCTGGGGGGGCTCAGCGGTCGCTTATCCGACCTCGGCGAGGCCGGGCGCAATGGTGTGCAATTTGCGGTCGACGAGGCCAACGAGGCTGGCGGCATCAAGGGGCAGCGGATCGAGTTGCTGGTGCGCGATGACGCCCAGGACCCGCAAAAGGCGAATGCCGCCCTCGACGAACTGATCGCTGCCCGTGTCGAACTGGTCATCGGCCCGATGACCAGTGCCATGGCTGAGGTTGTGGCCCCGGCCGCGCAGCGGGCCGGGCTCATCCTGATCAGCCCGACGGTCACGGCCCGCAAGTTCTACGACCTCGATGATGGATTTTTCCTGATGATGGCAAGCGCCTATGCAGAGGCCCGACTCAGCGCCGAGTATCATTTCGGGGAGGGCCGTGCGCGGCGCGTCGCCGTTATCCACGATACCCGCAACCGGGCGTATACGGAGAGCTGGCTGGCCGAATTCACCAGCGCCTTCCAGCAGCTGGGCGGGGAGGTCTCTCCACATCCCATCGAGTCCGGGTCTGATGTCGACCTCGATACCCCTGTCCGCCAGGCGCTCGCCCGGCGCCCCGATGTCGTCCTCATGATCGCCGCCGCGGTCGACACTGCGCGCCTTGCCCAGAAAGTTCGGGAGCGCGACGATAAGGTGACGCTGGCCGCCTCGCAATGGGCCACCACCGAGCGCCTCATCGAACTCGGCGGGAGGCACGTCGAGGGGCTCATATCGCACAACTACTTCGACCGGCGCAGCACCACCGAGGAGATGCGCAAGTTGCGCAGCGCCTACGTCGAGCGCTTCCGGCGCGAACCGGGATTCGCCGGTGTCGCCGCGTACGACGCGGCGCGGGTTGCCTTTGCCGCGCTGGAACGCCGTGCCGCCGGCCAGAACCTGCGCGCCTCCCTGCTCGCCAACGGTCCGTTTCCCGGCGCCGACGGCAACATCACGTTCAACCGCTCCGGTGACAGCGATCGCGTGCCGCGCGTGACCGTAGTGCGTGAAGGACAATTCGTCACCCTGCGCTGACATGACCATCTTTACCCGTTTCCGGTCGATTTGGCAGACCGATGCCCGGCATCTGCGCACCTCGCTTGTCATCCTGATGCTGCTGGGTACCCTCTTGCCTTTCGTCTTGGTGGGCACCGGTTTCGCGCTCCTCGGCACGCCGGTGATTCTCGACGAGGAGCGCCGCCACGTTGTATCCGAGGCGGAGACCATGGCGCGCCATGTCGAACTGGTTCTGGCCGGCGTCGAGCGGCGGCTGGCGCAGCTGGTGCCGGGAGCGGAGCAGGCGGGTAGCCAGTCGGCGCAGCTGCTGGAGGCGGCCTTTGCCGAGGGCGATTTTCTGGCCATTTACTTGGTCGACCGCGACGGGCGCGTGCTGCAGGCGGTGTTGCCGCCCGAGCGTGCGAAATCGGCCACCAACCTTCGCGGTGCCGACCTGTCGCAGAATCCGTTGTTCCGTCTTGAGCGCGAGGCGCAGTCCCGGACCTGGAGCGATCGCTACATCTCCCCGGTCACCGGCCATGCCACGGTTGGTCTGGCTGTTCCCGCCGGGCGCAACGTCCTGGTCGGCGAGATGCGCCCCGATTTCGCCGACGGCATGGTTGCGATCGCCGCCGACGAGCTGCGGCAGCCCGTATTCATCGTGGACCGTGCCGGTGAAACGGTTGCTTCACGCCTGGTGGCCGAGAGCGAGCGCCTGCGCAACTGGGCCGGCGTCTTCCCCTCGCCGGAGGCGGCGGGCGAGGGACCGAACCTCCGGGTACGCATCGGCGGCATCGACTACGAGGCCGGGCTGGCGCGGTCGGCCAAGCTCGGGTGGACCTTCGTCACCACGACACCGGCCGGTCTGGCCAATCCGCGCCTGCGGAGCGCATTGCTTGTTTGGGGGGCAGGCATTGCCGCGTCGCTATTGCTCGCCGCGATCCTCGCCCCGCTTTGGGCGGCGCGCCTGAATGCGCCGGTCCGTGCCCTCATGCGGCGCACGCGGGAACTGGCGCGGAGCCATTTTTCCGGTGCACCCGTGCGCGGGCACATCATCGAGCTCAACTCACTTTCCGGCGATATCGAGAAGATGGCCGCCGCGATCCAGCAGCGCCAGCGCGAACTCGAGCACAGCGAAGAACGCCTGCGGGCGACCCTGCAGACGGTCGAGCAGCTGAACACGGAACTGGAAGGGCGCGTCGAACGGCGCACCCTCGATCTCGCCAGGGCCAACCGCGAGTTGTCGGAGGCGCTCGCATCGCTCACCCAGGCGCAGGACGAGCTGGCGCGCAACGAACGCCTGGCGGCGCTGGGCAAGCTGTTCGGCAATGTGGCCGATGAACTGGAACGACCGGTCGGCAGCGGCGTCATGGCCGTGAGTTTGTTGCGCGACGAAATCCGCCGCTTCGGCAGCGAGCAGGCGAAGGGAAGCGGCGTTGCCACACTGGCGCATTTCCTGCGACGGCTCGAGGAAGATGCGAGCGTCGCCGAGAGCAGCCTGACGCGGACTGCCGAGATGATCGCCAGCTTCCGCGCGGTCGCTGCCGATACGTCCGGCGGGCAGCGCAGCCGTTTCGACCTGTCCATAGCGGTGCGTGAAGCGGTCGTGCCGGTGCGGCCGGTGTTCGAGCGCAACGGCCACAGCGTGCAGGTGGATGTGGCGCCCGGGATTATGATGGACAGCTTTCCGGCGGCACTCGCCGGCGTGCTGTCCAGCCTCCTGTCGAATGCCATCATGCATGCCTTCGCCGGCCGTGCGGGCGGGCGCCTGTCGCTCACGGCAGCCCCGGCGGGCGACGGCCAGGTCTGCCTGCTCGTGTCGGACGACGGGGTCGGTATCGCGCCCGAACTGACCAGCCGCATCTTCGATCCCTTCCTGCGGCCGGACGGTGAACGCACCGGCGCCGGACTCAGCCTGCACGGTGTCTGGCATGCGGTGACCGCGGTCCTCGGCGGGACCATCTCGGTGGCCAGTGCCCGCGGGCGCGGTACCACCTTCCGCATCATGCTGCCGCTGTCGGCTCCGCAGACGGGCTCTCGCTGAGTTATCATCGCGTCCCATGCCGCACAGGAAACTCAAGGTATCCGAATCCGGCATGCTCGATGCGTATGCGGCGCTCCTCGCCGCCCACGGGTATGTCGCCGATGTCGCCCAGCGTCGTGCCGCCGATGCCCTGCAGGCGTTGTATGCCGGCCTTCTCGTCTTCAAGGTCGAGCGCGGCAGCACGCTGAAGCGGCTGCTGGTCCCGCCCAAGCCGCCCAAGGGGCTGTATTTCTGGGGCGGTGTCGGCCGCGGCAAGAGCTTCCTGATGGATTGCTTCTACGACGCCGTTCCCTACCGGCGCAAGCGGCGCATCCATTTCCACGCTTTCATGCAACAGGTGCACCGCGACCTCGACCGTTACAAGGGCGAGGCCGACCCGCTGCAGAAAGTCGCGGAGCAGGTGGCGCGCGATATCCGCCTCCTCTGCTTCGACGAATTCCATGTCTCCGACATCGCCGACGCGATGATTCTCCAGCGGCTGCTCGAGGGGCTGTTCAGCCGCGGCGTGATCGTCGTCATGACCTCGAACTACCCGCCGGAAAATCTCTACCCGAACGGGCTTCACCGCGAATGCTTCATGCCGACCATCGACCTGCTCAAGCGCCAGCTCGACGTCATCGAGGTCGAGGCCGGCGTCGACTACCGGCTGCGTGCGCTCGAACAGGTCGAGATATACCACTATCCCGCTGATGCCGAAGCCGAGGCGAAAATGCTCGACTTTTTCCGGATGGTCGCCGGCGAGGACGGCAAAAAGGGTGGGCACATCGAAATCCTCGGGCGCCGGATCGAGACGCTGCGCCGGGGCCACGGCGTCGTCTGGTTCGACTTCCGCACCCTCTGCGGCGGCCCGCGTTCGCAGAACGATTATCTCGAGATCGCCCGCAGCTATCACACGGTGTTGCTGTCCCACATACCGAAGTTGACCGTGCATCAGGCTTCGGAAGCACGTCGCTTCACCTGGCTGGTCGATGTCTTCTACGACCACAAGGTCAAGCTGATCGCGACGGCCGATTGCGCGGCAGAACACCTCTACACCGAGGGGACGCAGGCCGGCGAGTTCGCCCGCACCGTCTCGCGCCTGACCGAAATGAATTCGCGCGAGTACCTCGCACTCCAGCACAATGCCGGTTGACCGGGTGGCGCTGCCCGACGCCCTCGTCATCGATCTGCGCCAGCTGGTGATGACCATCGCCAGCGCGGTCGACCTGGTCGGCGTCGACGATGTCCTGCACGGGCGCCGTGTCGGCCTGCTGGCGCGCGAACTGGCCATCGCGACCGGCCTCGGTGAGGCCGATCAGGTGATGCTCTACGATGCCGGCCTGCTGCACGACTGCGGTGTCTCCTCGACGCGGGTCCATCGTCGCCTCGTCGTCGATCTCGAATGGGAGGGTGCCGGCGAGCACTGCCTGCGCGGTGCCGCGCTGCTCGGTGATTTCCAGCCGCTCGCCCACCTAGCCCCGATCGTTCGCCATCATCACACCCGATGGCAATTTCTGCTCAATGATCCCGAGCTGCCGCCGGAAGTCGCCCTGCATGCCAACCTGATCCACCTTGCTGATCGCATTGACGTGCTTGCCGCCCCGCATCATGCGGAAAATGGTGTGCTTGCCCATGTCGGCCGCATTCGTGACCGGCTTGCCGCCGAGAGCGGGCGCCTGTTCGCACCCCGTCTGGTCGACGCGTTCGTGGCGCTCTGCGAGGGCGAGGCCTTCTGGCTCGCGCTGCAACCGGACTCGGTGCACCTCTACCAGACCGAGATGGAGGCCTTCGACGATCCGCGTACGATCGACTGGGGGGGGTTCCGGCACTGCGCTGATATTCTGGCGCGTATCATCGATGCCAAGTCGTCCTATACGGAACGCCATTCGCGTGGGGTTGCCCGACTCGCCCGCCATGTCGCCGAACGGATGGGGCTGGATCCGGTGACCTGCGAGAAGATTGAGGTGGCCGGCCTGCTCCATGATATCGGCAAGCTGCAGGTCCCCGACGAGATCATCGAGGGAACGACGGCATTGAGCGACCATGAATTCGACATCATGAAGGGCCACAGCTACGGGACGCGCCAGGTGCTGCGCCGCCTGCCGGCGATCGACGATATCGCACGCTGGGCTGCCTACCATCACGAAACCCCAGACGGGCGCGGCTATCCCTACCACCTGCGTGGCGATGCGCTGCCGCTGGAAGCGCGCATCATCAACGTTGCCGACATTTTCCAGGCGCTCGCGCAGGCGCGCCCCTATCGTGAACCCCTGGCGCCCGCGCGCGTCATCGCCATCCTCGAGGAACGGGCAGAGGCGGGGCGGGCAGATGCGACGGTGGTGGCCGCCGTGGCTGCCGACCTCGATGCGTGCCATCGGGCGGCGCTCTGTGCCGAGAGCTGAGGTGAACCCGGGGAGCCGGGTTGCGCGGCGTCATGTCGGGCAGCGCATTGCCCTGGCAGCTGCGGTATTCTGCGGACTGCTCGCGTTACCGGTATTTGCGCTCTTCGTCTGGCTGTGGCGGGAACGCGGCCTCGCCGACAACTGGACGCCGAGCGCCCTGGCCGGCGTCGCCTTCCTCGGCTGCTGTGCCGGCGTCCTCTACGTGATGAGCCGGCCGGCGAATGTCTTGGGCGACAGCGCCCCGCCTTCGGCCTAACTCCCGAACAGGCGCTTCAGGCCGGTTCCCACACGGTCGAGCAGCGAAGATCCGCTGCGGGCGGCGTGGCGGGCGGCGCTTTCCTCGAGCGAACGGTCGAATGACTGGCGCGCGATCTCGGGAACCGGTTCCACGCTATGGCGCGCGCCGAGTTCGGGAGTGGCTTTCAGTTGCTCGCGCTTGCGGCCGGCGGCGGCGAGGGCCTGGGCGAGCACGGCCGGCTTCACCGGCTTGGCGAGAAAGCGGAAGATCTGCCCCTGATTGATCAGGTTGACCACGTCGCCGGCGTCTGCCGCCGAGGTGTAGACCACCGTGACGATCTGCGGCTCCTGGTGCTTGAGCATGCGCAGCAGCGCGGTGGTATCGGTGTTGTCGACGCGCGTGTCGGCGAGGACGATGCCGACGGTGAATTCGGCGAAGGCGGCGATCGCGTCGGCGATGTTGCCGGCGTGGACGACCGGCAGGTCGGAACCCAGTTCCGCGCGCAACTGGTCGACGACGGCCGCTTCGTCGTCGATCACCAGGATGGTTTCCGAGAAGGCGCGCGCATCGTCCTCTACGGCGTCTTCGGGCCCCGGAACGAGGAGCGTCTCGGCGATGCCGCTGCTGCGGGCGATCGCCGCGGCCTCGCCGACGATCTGCGGCAGCTCGTTGATCTTCCAGGGCTTGTTGATGAAGCGGTAGACCTCGCTGTCGTTGACCGAGCGCAGCATGGCGGGCAGGTCGGAGTATCCGGTGAGCAGTATGCGCATCGCCCGCGGCGATACGAGCGCCGCCTCGCGCAGCAATTCCGACCCGCTCATGCCCGGCATGCGCTGGTCGGAGATGATGACGTCGAAGTCGTGCCGGCCGATGAGGTCCAGCGCCTCGCGCGCGCCGGTCGCCGTATGGACTTCGAATTCCCGCTGCAATAACCAGGTCAGCGAACGCAGGATGTTCGGCTCGTCATCGACGCAGAGGATGCAACCTTTCTTTTCCAGCATGAGTGCCTCGTTTCAGCCGGCGACCGGCAGGTAGATCGAGAAGGTGGTACCGGAATCCGCGCCGGTTCGCGTGTCGACCGTGATTTCGCCGCCGTGCTCGGCAACGATGGTGCGGGCGATGCCGAGCCCCAGCCCGGTCCCCTCGCCCGGCGGCTTGGTCGTGAAGTAATCGTCCCAGATGTGCGGCCGATAAGCCTCGGCGATGCCGCAGCCGGTGTCGGCGATGTCGATCCGAATGCGCCCGTCGGCGAGCGATGTTCGCACGGTGATGGTACCGGGCCCGGTGATCGCCTGGGCCGCGTTGTTGATCAGATTCAGGAAGACCTGGTTGAGTTGGGAAACGTTGCCCCTGGCTTCCGGAAGCTCGGCGAATTCCTCGATGACCCGGATATCCGTCGGCATCGTGCTGTGCGCGATGTAGATCACGTTGCGCAGGCTGCGGGCGAGATCGAAGCTGGTCGCCTGGCTACGATCGAGGCGGGTGAACTCGCCGAGGTGGCCGACCAGGTCGCGCATCTGTTCCAGGCCGTGAAGCGTGTCTTCGAGCATGGCCTTTGGCGTTTCCGCATCGAAATCGTCGTCGACCGCGGCAGCGACCATCTTGCGCGCCGGGGCGACGGTGATGCTGACGTGTTCGCCGCGTGCGCCTCGCACCAGGCGGGTGAATGTCGCGGCGGTGCGTAAGGGAAGGCGAAAACGCTCGAGCGCCTGCAGCGCCATGTGCAGATTGGACTGGCCGAAGGCGAGTGGCGTATTGAGCTGGTGGGTCACGCTGGCCACCATCTGGCCGAGCGATGCCATCTTTTCCCACTGCGCCAGCTGGTGTTGAGCGCGTTCGCGGTCGCGTTCCTGCTGCGCCATGATACCTGCCGCGTGGTGGATGACCACGAACAACACGACGAAGAGGAAAAGCAGGGTGCCCATGACGAAGATCAGCGTGCGTAGCGTGGCGAGCCCGAGGCGCGTCTCCGTATCGCGCGTGCTGGCCTCGAAGAGGGCCTGGTTGTCAGCGGTGGAGCGGCGCAGGGTCGCCATCGTCTCTCGGACATGTGCCAAGAAGGGGGTCACATCGGTGTAGATC
>VEPL01000034.1 GCA_012026885.1 Betaproteobacteria bacterium
CGAGGACGATTGTGGCGGCGCGGGCCAGCGGGGTCGGCAGCCATCGCCACCACGGGCGCGGGCGTGGTGCCGGGGCAGTCGCCGCGCGGGCCGCGGCGAGGATCGCGGCATCGAGCGCGGGCGGCGGCTCGGGCCGGGGGGCGGCAGCATAGATGCGGCTGAGGCCGGGGTCGCGGTAGTCGTCTCGAGCGTCGTTCATGGCAGCAGGTCCCGCAGGGAGTGGCGCAGCTTGCCGACCGCGTAGCGCAGGCGGCTCTTGACGGTTTCGCGCTCGCTGGCGGTCGCCGCGGCGATCTCCTCTAGCGTCAGCCCGCCTTCTTCGGCGAGCAGGAAGGCCTCGCGCTGCGGGGCGGGCAGCGCGGCGAGCGCGCCGGCGAGCCGGGCGGCGAGGTCGGCCTGCACGAACTGGTCGGCTGGGTCGTTGCCGGCCGGGGCCGGCAAGGCGTCGGGGTCCCAGTCGCCGTCGTAGAGTGCGGCGGCATCGCGCGCGTGACGGCGGTAGTGGTCGACCAGGCGGTTATGGGCGATCCGGTACAGCCAGGTCGTGAAGCGGGCGAGGGGTTCGTAGTCTGCCCGAGCGGCGATCACCCGCATCCAGACGTCCTGGTAGAGTTCCTCGGCGAGGCGCGGGTCGCCGCACTGGCGGGCGAGATGACGATAGAGGCCGCCGCGGTGGCGGCAGTAGAGCGCCTCAAACGCCGCCGCGTCGCCGGCGCGGTAGGCGAGCATCAGGCGTTCGTCGCTCGGCGGGTCGTCCATGGGCGGCAGTGTAACAGCGGCCGCCGGGCGCGTTTTTGCCCGTCAAGCGGCGTCGACCGCAGCCGTCGGGCGGCGGACCGGAAATTCAGCGGACTGCGCGGCAGGCGGTCAGCCGGCGCCTGCACGCGCCCGGCCGCCGCCTGCCCTCAGTCGCGTCCGCTCAGGCGGCTTTTTTTGGGTCGACCATGCCTCCCCAGGTACTCTGCCAGAAGCGGTAGGCGTTCTGGGCAGCCTTCAGGGAAAGCAGGGACATGCGTGCCTGGTGGCGCCACATCCAGGAGACGCGCGGGGTCGGGGCGATTGCGTATTGCGGGGCGGTGCCGGTCTCTTCTTCGACGATGTCGAGGAAGCGCTCGACGGTGAGGCTCCAGTACTCCGAGCCTTCGCTCTTGCCGGTCAGGTATTCGGCTTCGGAAACGGCGCGCCGCCAGAGCTTGAGCGCCAGTTCGTCGCTGATGCCGGCCTTGCGGGCGATCCACGGGAGGATTTTCGGTGCTTTCATGCTGTTGCTCCTTTCACGGCGAGGGGTGTCCACGCACGCTTTGACTGCCTTGTGGGCAAATGGTTTTGTGCACTGCAATATTTTTGATGAAAGTATACTGGCTCCGGTTTTCAGCGAGTAAGCAAATCCCTCTAAAGAATTTGCTGCGTTGCACAAATGCAACAAATTGGTAAGACCAGTGAGCCAAATATGGTTGCCGGGCGGCATTCTATTACCTTCGTTATAGTTTTTCTTGATCCATGTCAGACCTTCTTGCCCATCTGAACCCGCCGCAATTGCAGGCCGTGACCCTGCCGCCGGTGCATGCCTTGATCCTCGCCGGGGCGGGAAGCGGCAAGACGCGGGTGCTGACGACGCGCATCGCCTGGCTGATTTCCACCGGCCAGGTCGGCCCGCACGGTGTGCTGGCCGTGACCTTCACCAACAAGGCGGCCAAGGAGATGACCGCGCGCCTGTCGGCGCTGGTGCCGATCAATACGCGCGGCATGTGGATCGGCACCTTTCACGGCCTCTGTAACCGCTTCCTGCGTGCCCACCATCGCGAGGCCGGCCTGCCGCAGACCTTCCAGATTCTCGATGCAGCCGATCAGCTGGCGATGGTCAAGCGCCTGCTCAAGAACCTCAACGTCGACGACGAGAAATACCCGCCGCGCGAGCTGTGCCACTTCATCAATGCGCACAAGGAGCAGGGCCTGCGTGCCGCGCAGGCCGACGCCTTTGACCACTACACGCAGAAACGGGTCGAGCTCTACGGCGAGTACGAAGCACAGTGCAACCGCGAGGGCGTCGTCGATTTTGCCGAATTGCTGCTCCGCTCCTATGAATTGCTGCAGCGCAACGAGCCGCTGCGCGTCCATTACCAGCAGCGCTTCCGCCACATCCTCGTCGACGAGTTCCAGGACACCAACCGCCTCCAGTACGCCTGGCTGCGGCTGCTGGCCGGCGGCGGCGCCCGGGTCTTCGCGGTCGGCGACGACGACCAGTCGATCTACCGCTTCCGCGGCGCCGAGGTCGGCAACATGCGCGATTTCGAGCGCGACTGGGCCGGCGACAACGTCATCCGGCTCGAGCAGAACTACCGTTCGCACGGCAACATCCTCGCGGCCGCCAACGCGATCATCCGCAACAACCGCGAGCGGCTGGGCAAGAACCTGTGGACCGACGCCGGAGATGGCGAGCCGATCCGCTGTTTCGAGGGCTATTCGGACCTCGACGAGGCGCGCTTCGTCATCGACGAGATCCGCGAGCTGATCCGCGACGGTGTGCCGCCGACGCAGGTCGCCATCCTCTACCGCTCGAATGCGCAGTCTCGCGTCCTCGAGCACGAGCTGTTCACGCGCGGTGTTCCCTACAAGGTCTATGGCGGCCTGCGCTTCTTCGAGCGCCAGGAAATCAAGCACGCGCTCGCCTACATGCGGCTGCTCGGCAATCCTGACGACGACACCGCCTTCCTGCGCGTGGTCAATTTCCCGACGCGCGGCATCGGCGCCCGCTCGCTCGAGGCGCTGCAGGGAATCGCCCACCAGGTCAATTCCAGCCTCTACAACGCGGCCGCCTCGCTGACCGGCAAGGCTGGCCAGGCGGTCGCCACCTTCGTTCGCCTGATCGAGGATCTGCGCCGGGAGACGGACGGGCTGCCGTTGCCCGAAATCGTCGCGCACATCGTCGAGCGCTCCGGCCTCGCCGCGCACTACAGGGGCGAGAAGGAGGGCCAGGAGCGCCTGGAAAACCTCGACGAACTGGTCAATGCCGCCGCCACCTTCATCGATGACGACGGGGTGGTCATGGCCGCTACCGGCGAAGGCGGCGCCCTCGCCGACTTCCTCGCGCACGCCTCGCTGGAGGCCGGCGAGCATCAGGCCGGCGAGGGCCAGGAGGCGGTCCAGCTGATGACCGTCCATGCTGCCAAGGGGCTGGAATTCGACATCGTCTTCATCAGCGGCCTCGAGCAGGGGCTGTTTCCGCACGAGAACGCGGTGCTCGAGGGCAGCGAGGGACTCGAGGAAGAGCGCCGCCTGATGTACGTCGCGCTGACGCGGGCCCGCGAGCGCCTCTACCTCAGTTGCGCGCAGACGCGCATGCTGCATGGCCAGACCCGCTATTGCCTGCCGTCCTCTTTCCTCGACGAGATCCCCGAGGCGCTGCTGCTGCGCCTCAACGTCAAGACGGCGCCCGCCCTGAGCTTTGCTGGAGCGAGAGGCGGCTACGGCCTCGAGCCGGTCACCGGCGGCCTGCGCATCGGCCAGAACGTCGAGCACGCGAAGTTCGGCCTCGGCGTCATCGTCGCCGCCGAGGGCCGTGGCGGCGACGCCCGCGTGCAGGTCAATTTCGGCGCTGCCGGCGTGAAATGGCTGGCGCTCGAATACGCCAAGCTGACCCCGGTCTGAGGCTCCCGCGGTCGACCGCCGCCGGCGGCCGAAATCCGTGCGCGGCGGTGGAACGCGGCGCGGTGCGGTGATACCCTCGCATCCTTACAACATCAAGCGCAACGAGGAGACCGACATGCCCCACGCCATCCGCATCCACCAGACCGGCGGCCCCGAAGTCCTGAGTTGGGAGGAGGTCGCCGTCCCCGCGCCGGCAGCCGGCGAAGCCACCGTCCGCCATGCCGCGGTCGGCCTCAACTACATCGACACCTACCACCGCACCGGCCTCTACCCGCTGCCCCTGCCCACCGGCCTCGGCCTCGAAGGTGCCGGCATCGTCGAAGCAGTTGGTGCGGGCGTAACCGAAGTCAAGGTTGGCGACCGTGTCGCCTATGCCGGCGGCCCCCCGGGTGCCTATGCCGAGATCCGCAACCTGCCGGCTCATCGCCTGCTGAAGCTGCCGGATGCAATCGGCTTCGACACCGCCGCGGCGATGATGCTGCAGGGCCTGACCAGCGCCTACCTGCTGCGCCGCACCTATCGCGTGCAGGCCGGCGATGCCGTGCTCATCCATGCCGCCGCCGGCGGCGTCGGGCTGATCGCCTGCCAGTGGGCCAAGGCGCTGGGTGCGACGGTGATCGGCACGGTCGGCTCGGCGGCCAAGGGCGAACTGGCCAGGGCGCACGGCTGCGACCACGTCATCAACTACGCGACCGAGAATTTCACCCAGCGGGTACGCGAGATAACCGGCGGCGAGGGCGTTGCGGTCGTCTATGACGGCGTCGGCAAGGACGTCTTCATGGGCTCGCTCGACAGCCTGCGCACGCTCGGCATGCTGGTCACCTACGGCAATGCCTCGGGGCCGGTGCCGCCGTTCGACCCGCTGCTGCTGTCGCAGAAGGGTTCCCTCTTCGTCACCCGGCCGACCCTGGTCCACTACACCGCCAAACGGGCCGACCTCGAGGCGCTCGGCGCCGAGCTGTTCGACATGGTCGGCTCCGGCAGGGTGCGCATCGAGGTCAACCAGCGTTACGCCCTGAAGGATGCGGCGCAGGCCCACCGCGACCTCGAGGCGCGCAAGACCACCGGTTCGACCATCCTCCTTCCATGATGGCTCGGATCAAGGCCGGCTTGCTGTCGCTGCGCGACCTGTTCGCCACGGCCTGGTGGATCGTCATCGTTGTCGGTATCGGCTTCGCGTTCGCCTACCAGTTCGTCGAGCCGGCGCCGCCCAAGAAGATCGTCATTACCACCGGCAGCGAAGCGGGGGCCTACTATGGCTACGCCCGTCGCTACGCCGCCATCCTCGCGCGCGACGGCGTCACGCTCGAGGTGCGCACCTCGGCCGGATCGCTGCAGAACCTCGAACGGCTGGAGAAGGGCGATGTGCAGGTCGGCTTCGTCCAGGGGGGCGTGGTCCCGCCGCGCGACGAAGGGGCCGACGAATCGGCATTGCTCTCGCTGGGCAGCCTTTACTACGAGCCGGTCTGGGTGTTCTATCGTGGCGAACGGCGGGTCGAACGCCTGGCCGAACTGGGCGGACGCCGCATCGCGATCGGCCCGGATGGTTCCGGCGTGCGCCAGCTCGCCCTGCAGCTGCTCGCCGCCAACGATATCCCGCCCGGGGAAAACCTCCTGCCGCTGGGCGGCCAGGCGGCTGCCGATGCATTGAAGCAGGGCACCGCCGATGCCGCGTTCGTGATCGCCTCGGAGAATGCGCCGGTGGTCCAGGCGCTGCTGCGCGCCCCGGGCATCCGCCTGATGAGTTTTACGCAGGCGAGCGCCTACGAGCGTCGCTTCCCGTTCCTCACCCGCCTGACGCTGCCGCAGGGCGTCGCCGACCTCGTACGCGACCTGCCGCCGGAAGACATCCGCGTGCTGGCGCCGACCGCCAACCTGATTGTCCGCGAAGACCTGCATCCGGCGCTGCAGACTCTGTTGCTGCAGGCGGCCAGCGAGGTCCACGGCAAGGCCGGGTTCTTCCAGAGCGCCGGCGAATTCCCCGCCTACAAGGACGCGATGCTGCCGCTCTCGCCCGAGGCGGCACGCTACTTCAAGTCGGGGCCGCCCTTCCTGCAGCGCTACCTGCCGTTCTGGCTGGCGGTGCTGATCGACCGCCTGATCGTCCTGCTGATTCCGGTCTTCGCGCTGCTCATCCCGCTGCTCAAGATCGCGCCGGCGCTCTACACGTGGCGGGTGCGCACCAAGATCTTCCGCTGCTACGGCGAACTGCGCTTCCTCGAGGACGATCTGCGTCACCGCTTCGAGCGGGCCAGGCTGCCCGAATACCGAAGCCGCCTCGAGGCGCTCGACGAGGAGGCACGCGAACTGCACGTGCCGCTCGCCTTCACCGACCTCGTCTACACGCTGCGCGAGCACGTCAATCTGGTCCGCCGCGCGCTGGTCAAGCTGGAGGGGCAGCCATGAAGGCCTTCCTCGTCGCCAATCCCAAGGGTGGCTCGGGCAAGAGCACGCTGTCGACCAACCTCGCCGGCTATTTCGCCGCACAGGGACGCGAAGTGATGCTCGGCGACATCGACCGCCAGCAATCGGCACGCGAATGGCTGGCCATTCGCCCCTTTGCGCTGCCCACCATCGACACCTGGGACATCGGCCCGGACGACATCGCGCGGCCGCCGAAGGGCACCTCACACGTCGTCCTCGACACGCCGGCCGGCCTGCACGGCAAGGCGCTCGACCGCGTGCTCAAGCTGTCGACCCGGGTCATCGTGCCGGTGCAGCCGTCGCTGTTCGACATGCTCGCCACCCGCCACTTCCTCGACGTCCTCCTCGCCGAGAAGGCGGTCAGGAAGGGCAAGGCCGACGTCGCCGTGATCGGCATGCGGGTCGATGCGCGCACCCGTGCCGCCGCCGAGCTCGAGCGCTTCTTCGCCACCCTCGACCTGCCGGTCCTGGCCTGCCTGCGCGACACCCAGGTCTACGTCCAGGCCGCCGCCGCCGGCATGACCATCTTCGACCTGCCACCGTCGCGCGCCGAGCGCGACATCGAGCAGTGGCAGCCGATCATCGACTGGGTCGAGCGCCCGGAGTGACGGCGGTTGCGGTCGACCCCGCGCAGGGGACGATTTCCACGGCCGCATGGTCCGGCAAACCCGGTAGCAGTGCTGCCAGCGGGCGGCAGGCAGGGCCGGCGCATAGCTCGTAGTCCGCTGCGTAAGGCGAGTGGGTGAGCACGAGCACCCGCAGCGGCGCGATCGCCGGCCGGTAGTGCCAGACCCCGTCGCGCAGGACGGCGCCGGCCGGCGGTTCCATGCCGGCGCCGCTGCCGCGCACGCGTGCCGCGACGACCTCGAGGCGGTCGCCTGCGATGCGCCAGTCTTCCTCCCAGCGGACTTTCTCGACCGAATGTGTCCAGGCCAGCGTGAACGATTGCGCTGCGATACTGGCGGCGAGGACCCCTGCGCTCAGGCAGATCGCCATCAACGCCCGCGGGTGCGCAGGAAGTGCCAGGCCATGAAGACAGCGGTGAGCGCAAAGCCGACTTCGTCGGTGACGGGCAGCGCCGCCACCAGAAGGCCGGCGGCGACGGCCGCGACGGCGCGCTCGGCGAGGTTGAGCGGCGCCCGCAGATGGCCGATCGCCGCCGCGCCCCAGAGCACGATGGCGAGCACCGCCTTGGCCACGATGTAGGCCACGGCGAGCAGCGACGGGTCGCCCTGCAGCATCAGCGCCGGGTCGTACACCGCCATGTAGGGGATGACGAAGCCGGCGATGGCGATCTGCACGGCCTTGAGCCCGATCTTCATGCCCGATTCCTTGGCGATCGAGCTGGCCGCGAAGGCGGCGAGGGCGACTGGCGGGGTCAGGTCGGCCATGATCCCGAAATAGAAGACGAACATGTGGCTGACGATCAGCGGCACGCCCAGCTTGAGCAGCGCCGGGGCGGCGATGGCACTGGTGATGATGTAGTTGGGGATGGTCGGGATGCCCATGCCGAGCACCAGGCAGACCAGCATGGTGAGGAAGAGCGAGAGGAACAGGCTCTTCTCGCCGACGCCGAGGATGAAGCCGGCGAAGTTCGACGCGGCGCCGGTCAGCGTCAGCACGCCTATGATGACGCCGACCACGGCGCAGGCGATGCCGACCGGCAGCGCCTGGCGGGCGCCGTCGGCGAGGCTCATCTTGAGCAGGTGCAGGGTGGTGCGCCCGCCCTTGACCAATGCCACCGCGGCGACCAGCAAGGCGACGATGGCGAGCACCGGGTAGATGCCCCACTTGAGTACCGACGAGCAGGCCAGTGCCAGCCCGATCCAGAACACGTAGCGGAAGGCCATCGACGACAGGCGCGCGGCGAGCGCGGCGCCGAGAATGAGCACGCCGGTCAGCGCCAGGCCGACCATGCCTGAGTACATCGGCGTGAACCCGTTGAACAGCATCCACACGAGGACCGCCAGCGGCAGCACGAGGTACCACTGTTCGCGGATGGCGCGCAGCGGGTTGGGGCATTGGTCCTTCGGCAAGCCGGTCAGGCCCTTGCGCCCGGCTTCCAGGTGCACCATCCAGAAGGCGGTGACGTAGTAGAGGATGGCGGGAATCGCCGCTGCCGTCGCGATGTCGGCGTAGGGAACGTTGAGGTTCTCGGCCATGATGAAGGCGACGGCGCCCATCACCGGCGGCATGATCTGGCCGCCCATCGACGAGGTTGCCTCGACGGCGCCGGCGAAGACGCCCGAATAGCCGAAGCGCTTCATCAGCGGGATGGTGAACTGGCCGGTGGTCAGCACGTTGGCGACGCCCGAGCCGGAAATCGTCCCCATCAGCGCCGACGACACCACCGCCACCTTGGCCGGCCCGCCCTTGGTGTGGCCGACCGTGCCCAGCGCCAGCGAGTTGAACAGGTTGATCATCCCGGCGTGCTCGAGGAAGGAGCCGAACAGGATGAAGAGGAAGATGTAGGTCGCCGAGACCAGCGTCGGGATGCCGAATATGCCCTCGCTGCCAAGCGCCAGCTGGTTGACGATCTGGTCGAAGCCGTAGCCGCGATGGGCGAGGTCGCCGGGCAGGTACTGGCCGAACAGGCCGTAGGCGAGGAAGACGCCACAGACGATGGGCAAGGCGAGGCCGAGGATGCGCCGCGCTGCCTCGAAGACGAGGACGACGAGCAGCGAGCCGACAACGAGGTCGGCCGTATTGGGGTCGCCGGAGCGCTGGATGAGCTCGGCCTCGAAGACCCAGTGGTAGGTGCCGAGCGCGAAGGCGCCGAAGGCCAGCAGCCAGTCGGCGACGGCGATGCGCGACAGCTTGCCGGCGCTCTTCCAGGCCGGGTAGATCATGAAGGTCAGTGCCAGCAGGAAGCCGACGTGCAGCGAGCGGGTGACCAGGCTGGAGAGCGGATGGAAGGCGGCGACGACCAGCTGGTAGGCCGAGAAGGCGAGCGCGACGCCAGTGACGAAACGCAGCGCCCAGCCGCCCAGATGGCGCTGGACGCCGTGCTCGGAAAACGCCTCGGCGCCGTGGTCGGGCGCCGCGGAGCGGTCGCTCATGGAATTCCCCCTTGGCGCGGGTCGACCGCAGCGGCCGCCCCTTGCCGCCCCTGATGCTTATTTGAGGACGCCGGCTTCGCGGTAGTACTTCTCGGCGCCCGGGTGCAGCGGCAGCGGCATGCCGGCCGCTGCCTTCGCCCGGTCGATGGCCTTGGCGGCCGCGTGCGCCGCGGTCATCTGGTCGAGGTTGTCGAACATGGACTTGGTCATCGTGTAGACGGTGTCGGCCGGGACGCCCTCGTGGGTGACCAGGAAGTTCTGCACGGCGACGGTGGTCACCTCGGCGGACTGGCCCTTGTAGGTGTCGGCCGGGATGGCGCCGGCCTGGTAGGCGGCTTCGCCGATCTTTGCGACGACATCGGCGGGTATCGGCACGATGACGATGGGCACGGCGGTCGCCAGGTCGCGCACGGCGGCGACGCCGAGGCCGGCGGAGATCAGTGTCGCGTCGAGCTGGCGGTTCTTCATCAGCTCGACCGATTCGCCGAAGGGCAGGTACTCGACCTTGGCGAAATCCTTGTAGCTCATGCCGGCGCCCCTGAAGATGTCGCGCGCGTTGAGCTCGGTGCCCGACTTCGGCGCGCCGACCGCGACCCGCTTGCCCTTGAGGTCGGCCAGCGACTTGATGCCCGAATCGGCGGCGGCGACGATCTGGATGTAGTTCGGGTAGATGGCGGCGACCCCGCGCAGCTTCTTCAGCGGCATCTTGAAGCCGGCCTCCTCGTTGCCCTTCCACGCTTCGTTGAGCGCATCGCCGAGGGTGAAGGCGATTTCGCCGCGCCCCGCCTGCAGGAGGTTGAGGTTTTCGGCGCTGGCCTTGGTCGCCTGCACCGAGGTCTTGGCATTGGGCAGCGCCTTGCCGTAGATCTGCGACAGCGCCACGCCGAGCGGGTAATAGACGCCGCTGGTGCCGCCGGTCAGCACGCCGATGAATTCGGCCGCCTGGGCGGAAAGCGAAAGGCAAAGCGCGGCGGCGCCGGCCGCCAGGGTGTGGCGAAACTTCATGGTTGTCTCCTCTGTTGTTGTATCGGTCCGCTGTCGCGGCCGTGCGGGCATTCTAGGCTAGACGATGCCCTTTTGGCGCAAGTCGTCGATTTCGCGCTCGCCGTAGCCCAGTTCGCGCAGCACGGCGGCGGTATCCTGGCCCAGCGTCGGCGGCGCGCGCCGGTACTCGACCGGTGTCTCCGACAGCCGCATCGGGCTCGCCACCTGCGGCGCGACTCCGCCCAGCGGGTGCGGCATCCCGACGTGGAGGCCGCGGGCAATCACCTGCGGATCGGCGAAGACGGCGGCAAGGTCATTGATCGGCCCGCAGGGCACGGCCTCGGCTTCGAGCGCGGCGATCCACGCGGCGGTCGTGCGCATCACGGTCGTCTGGCGCAGCAGCGGGATCAGCGCCGCCCGCTGGGCGACGCGTGCCGCGTTGGTCGCGAAGCGTGCGTCGGCCGCCCATTCCGGATGGCCGGCTACGGCGCAGAAGCGGGCGAACTGGCCGTCGTTGCCGATGGCCAGGATCATGTCGCCGTCGGCGGTCGGAAAATCCTGGTAAGGCACGATATTGGGGTGAGCGTTGCCCATGCGGCGTGGCGCCGTTCCCGCGACGAGGTAGTTCATCGCCTGGTTGGCAAGGCAGGCGACCTGCACGTCGAGCAGCGCGAGGTCGATGTGCTGGCCTTCGCCGCTGCGGAAGCCGTCGCGGTCGCGATGGGCAAGGGCGGCGAGGATGGCGTTGCCGGCGTAAAGGCCGGTCAGGATGTCGGTCAGCGCGACGCCGACCTTCTGCGGCCCGGCGCCCGGCTCGCCTTCGGGTACCCCGGTCAGGCTCATCAGCCCGCCCATGCCCTGGATCAGGAAGTCGTAGCCGGCGCGCGCCGCGTAGGGGCCGTCCTGGCCGAAGCCGGTGATCGAGCAATAGACCAGTTGCGGGTTGAGGGCACGCAGGCTGGCGTAATCGAGCCCGTAGGGCGCCAGCCCGCCCACCTTGAAATTCTCCAGCACGACGTCGGCGTCGCGTGCCAGATCACGGACGATGGCCTGGCCCTCGGGGCGGGTGATGTCGACGGTCAGCGAGCGCTTGTTGCGGTTGGTGCATAGGTAGTAGGCCGCCTCGCCGGTCGCCTGGCCATCGCCGTCGGCCAGCCAGGGCGGGCCCCAGTGGCGGGTGTCGTCACCGCTGCCCGGCTTCTCGACCTTGATCACCTCGGCGCCGAGGTCGGCGAGCAGCTGGCTGGCCCACGGCCCGGCCAGCACGCGCGACAGGTCGAGTACCTTGAGGTGTGCGAGTGCGCCGCTCATCGCCGGAGGCTAGAACGCCGCGATGCCGGTCTGGGCGCGGCCGAGGATCAGCGCGTGGATGTCGTGCGTGCCCTCGTAGGTATTGACGACTTCCAGATTCACGACGTGGCGGATGACCCCGAACTCATCGGAAATGCCGTTGCCGCCGAGCATGTCGCGCGCCGTGCGGGCGATGTCGAGCGCCTTGCCGCACGAATTGCGCTTCAGCAGCGAGGTGATCTCGACCGAGGCCGAGCCGTCGTCCTTCATGCGCCCGAGGCGCAGGCAGCCCTGCAGGCCGAGGGTGATCTCGGTCTGCATGTCGGCCAGCTTCTTCTGCACCAGCTGGTTGGCGGCGAGCGGGCGGCCGAACTGCTTGCGGTCGAGCGTGTACTGGCGCGCCGCGTGCCAACAGAATTCGGCGGCACCGAGTGCCCCCCAGGCGATGCCGTAGCGCGCCGAGTCGAGGCAGGTGAACGGCCCCTTGAGGCCGCGCACCTCGGGGAAGGCGTTTTCTTCCGGCACGAAAACATCGTCCATGACGATCTCGCCCGTGATCGAGGCGCGCAGGCCGACCTTGCCGTGAATGGCCGGCGCGGTCAGCCCGGCCATGCCCTTCTCGAGCACGAAGCCGCGGATGGCGCCGGCGTCGTCCTTGGCCCAGACGACGAAGACGTCGGCAATCGGCGCATTGGTGATCCACATCTTGCTGCCGCTCAGGCGGTAGCCGCCGGGGGCGGAGCGCGCCCGCGTCTCCATGCTGCCCGGATCCGAGCCGTGGTTGGGCTCGGTCAGGCCGAAGCAGCCGATCCATTCGCCGCTGGCCAGTTTCGGCAGGTATTTTTGCTTCTGTGCCTCGCTGGCGAAATTGAAGATCGGCACCATGACCAGCGAGGACTGCACGCTCATCATCGAGCGGAAGCCGGAATCGACGCGCTCGACCTCGCGCGCGACCAACCCGTAGCTGACGTAGTTGAGCCCGGCACCGCCATACTCGGTCGGGATGGTCGGGCCGAGCAAGCCCATTTCGCCCATCTCGCGAAAGATCGCCGGGTCGGTGCGCTCGTGGCGGAAGGCCTCGGTGATGCGCGGCATCAGCTTGCCCTGGCAGTAGTCGCGCGCCGCGTCGCGGATCATGCGCTCGTCCTGGGTCAGCTGTGCGTCGAGCAGCAGTGGGTCTTCCCAGCAGAATCGGGCCTTGGCCATCGTCGGTGTCCTCCGGTTGTTTGCCGGCGATTGTAGGGCCAGTGCGCCGCGGCTGTCGCGGTCGACCGCCGCGCGGGGCCGAAAATGCCGTCTGCTCCGTGCGCCGCAAACTGGCTCAGTGCGGGGCGGTGGATTCCGCTTCTTCGCCGTCCAGCTCGGCCAGAGCGCGGGCAATCTCGTGCAGGACTTCCGGCATGACGCCGGAGAGATTGACGCGCAAGGTCACTTCGCGCACGCCGAACTCGCTCTCGGCAGCGAGGGTCAGCGCCAGCGAGCGCATCAGCGATGCCGCGCTGCGGTAGCCTTCGGACGGGGTAACGGCGTTGCGCGGACCGCCGGGCTCCTGGACGATGACTCGCATGGCTTTCTCCTGTCATTGCGGGTTGTTCATGGCTGCAGGGTAGCGGGCTGCATCGAGTCTGCCTTGACCGTCGGCGCCAATCGCATGACCCGTGGCGCCAAGGGCTCGCGTGCCTGTTCACGCGTCCGGTCGAAACGGCCGTAAAATCCGGCTATCGCCATGCCGCCAAGAAGAAAATCATGAACCGCCCCGTCGCTCGCGTACTTCCTTTCCTCGTCGCCTTCGCCGTTTGCGCGCCGGCTTCGGCTGCCGGCCTGCAGCTCTGGCAGCAGAATGCGGCCGGCCTCGGTGTCGCCTATGCCGGTTCGGCAGCCTCGCTCGAAAATGCGGGGTCGCTGTACTTCAATCCCGCCACGATGACCCGCCTGCCGGGCGTGCAGGTTTCCTTCGGCGGCGCCATGGCATGGCCGGCCTACGACTACACCGATGCCGCCGGTGGCGGCATGGTCGACGGCGGTGCCTCTTTCGGTACCGGCAACGGCTTTGCCTCCTGGCAGCTGGCGCCCGCCTTCGCGCTGGGTTTCGGCGTTTCTCAGCCGTTCGGGCTCAAGTCGAGCTACAGCCAGGGCTGGGTGGGGTCGGCGCAGGCGATCAACTCGCAGATGCGCACGGTCGACTACAACCCCGCCGTCGCCTGGCGGATCAGTGACCGGGTCTCGGTCGGCGCCGGCGTCAGCTACCAGACGCTCGATGTCGACATGAGCCGCAGCGGGCTGTCCTACCGCGGCGACAGCGGTGCCTGGGGCTGGAACGCCGGGGCGCTATTTACGCTGTCCGATTCGATGCGCGTCGGTGCGAGCTGGCGTTCGTCGGTCAAGCACGACCTCGACAACGGCGGCGCCACGGTGCGGCTGCCCGATACCGCCGCGGTGTCGGTCTGGCAGCAGGTATCCGACCGCTGGGAGGCGATGGGCGACCTCTCCTACACCAACTGGAGCAGCGTGCGCTCGCTCGGGATGCCCGGCGAGACCGTCGATTTCGCCGATTCCTGGCGCTTTGCCTGGGGCGCAGCCTACCGTGCCGCCGATGCGTGGAAGCTGCGTTTCGGCGTCGCCTACGACCGCTCGCCGACGCGCGAGAGCAGCCGGCGCATCGCCCGCATGCCCGACGCCGACAGCGTCTGGCTGACCCTGGGCGCGCAGTGGAATGCCGGCCGCTACGGGCGCATCGATGCCGGCTACGCCTACATCATGTCGCGCGACGCGCCGATCGACAGCACCGGCAACGGCATCCGCCTCAACGGCAGCTACGACAACAGCGTCCACATCCTCGGGGCGCAATACTCCATCGGCTTCTGACCGGCGGGGTCGTCAGCGCCCCGTGTAGTTCGCGGGGCGTTTCTGCATGAAGGCGTCGATGCCTTCGCCGGCATCCGCGCTCATCATGTTGCAGGCCATGACGCCGGCGGCAAAGTCGTAGGCGTCGGTGAGGCCCATCTCCAGCTGCTTGTAGAACATGCCCTTGCCCATGCGCACGGCGACGGCGCTCTTGGCGAGGATGGATTGCACCAGCCGCTCGATCTCGGCATCGAGCGCATCGGCCGGCACCACGCGGTTGACCAGGCCCTTGGCCTTGGCCTCCATCGCGTCGATGAACTCACCGGTCAGCAGCATCTCGAGTGCCGCCTTGCGCCCGAGGTTGCGCGCGAGGCCGACCGCCGGCGTCGAGCAGAAGAGGCCGACGTTGATGCCGGAAACGGCGAACTTCGCCACGTCGGCGGCCGCCGCCAGGTCGCACATGGAGACCAGCTGGCAGCCGGCGGCGGTAGCAATGCCATGCACGCGGGCGATCACCGGCTGCGGCATGCGCGTGATGGTCAGCATCAGCTGGCCGCACTGGCGGAACAGCGCCTGCATGAAGGCCTCGCTGTGGTTGGCGCGCATTTCCTTGAGGTCGTGCCCGGCGCAGAAGGCCTTGCCGGCGCCGGCGACGACCACCACGCGCACGCTTTCGCTGGCGGCGATGGCATCCAGTTCGGCCTGCAGCGCGGTCAACATGTCCTGCGACAGCGAATTGAACTGGCCCGGGCGGTTAAGGGTCAAGGTGGTCAGGCCGTCGGCGCGGTCGGTGCGCAGGACGAGCGGGTCGGTGAAGGTCATTGGGTCTCTCCCTGTTTTGTCGCAAAGGACAGAGCCTACCGCCATCGCTGCGCTCGTCAAGGACCCGAGGGCTCAACCGCCGGCCGTCCGGATTGCCAGCGCGTTGCTGAGGCGCCACATTCCGGAGCCGATCGACGAAGCGGTGGGCACGCTTATTTGACCCCCGGCGCGTGAGCTTGCAGAATCGTTCGTATCCACTCTCAGCCGGAACGAACATGAAAATCGACCTGCCCCCCTCCCGCCAACCAGTCATCCGCAAGATGAGCGTGCGCCAAGGACTTGACGATTTTCGCCCGCGGCGCACCACCATCGCCCTCGCCGTCTGCGCCCTGCTCGGCAGCGGCGGGCAGGCCTGGGCCGCCTGCACCGCCGCGCCGTCAGGTGCGGCAGTGACCGCCGGCGTGCTGGCGCCGGCCAGCGGCGACACGGTGACCTGCAACGGGTTGAACGCGCTGGCGATCATTGCCCCGACGGCAACGAATACGACCGTCACGGTGGCCGCCGGCGGCGAAGTGCGCTCGGCGACGCTGCTGGCACCGGCCATCGCGCTCGGCGCCGGGAGCAACATCAGCAACGACGGAACCCTCTTTGCCGACCGGCCCGGCGACGGCACCCTGACCCAAGGCGGCGGCACGATCACGATCGAGGGCGCCGGCCACACGATCACCAACACCGGCACGATCGAGGCCCGCGACGGCGTGGCGATCCAGGGAAATTTGTTCCGTGCCCGGGCGGCGGGCGTCGTCCTCAACAACAGTGGCGTCATCCGCAACACCAACGACACGGCAACCACGGGCCATTCCGCCGTCAATCTGGGCACAGGCTCGCAGGTCACCAACTCGGGGCAGATCCTGATGAACGGCGGTGGCCAGAGCACGGCGCTCGCGGTCGGCGAGGGCAGCCAGGTCGACAACCAGGCCACCGGCGTGATCCGCGCCACCGAGACCCGGCTATTCACTGGCAGCTTAACTGCCGCGGGCGTGAACGGCGTCAGCATGGGCAACAACAGCACGCTGGTCAATGCCGGGCGGATCGAGGCCAATGCCGCCCTTTCGGGCAATGGAACTGCCGTCAAGGCGAATGGCAAGAATGTCGTCATCACCAATACCGGCATCATCGATGGCAGCATGGTGGAATCCGCCATCGATGTGGGCGGCATTGTCGGTGCCGCCGGCAGCACCGTCATCACCAACAGCGGCACGCTGCTCGGCGGCAGCCGCGGGGCGATCGTGATCAACACGGGGAACGGCGCCGTGCTCACGCTCGACACCGGCTCGCAGATCACCGGCGCGGTGACGGCGCGGGATGCGGAGAAAGTGCCGAAATCCGATGCCGAACTCGGGAACAGCCAGCCTGTTATCGATTTCTGCCGGCAGAATCCCACCGATTCTTTTTGCTTCAAGGTCGTCATCGGCCTGCCTACGCAGGCCACCCTGCGCCTGCAGGGGACGGGCAGCGAAGACGACCGGATTTCCGGCTTCAACCTGATCGAGAAGCTCGGCGCCGGCCTGTGGACCCTGAATACCCCCCTGCAGGCAGGCTCGGCCGACGGCACGACCGGCGATTTCCGCGGCCCGCTGGCGGTCAACGTCGCCGATGCCGGCGGGCAGCTGAACTTGACCGGATCGATCAGCGACGCCAGCGACGGCACGGCCGGGCAGGTGGTCAAGAACGGCGCCGGCATCCTCGCGCTCTCGGGCAACAACACCTACAGCGGCGCGACGACGATCAACGCCGGCATCCTGCAGGCCAACGGCGGCAACGCCATCGGTGACAAGTCCGCGGTCACCATCGCGGGCGGCGCGCTGCTGCAGCTGGCGGCGAGTGAAACCATCGGCTCGCTGGCCGGCGCGGGCGACGTGTTGCTGCAGAACACTGCATTGACGACGGGCAAGGACAACACCTCGACCACCTTCAGCGGCTCGATGATCGGCGTCGGCAGCTTCGAGAAATACGGTACGGGCACACTGACCCTGACGGGGGCCAGCACCGCCACCGGCGACCTCATCGTGCAGGAAGGCGCCCTGAACATGGCCGGCAGCACGCCCATGCACGTGGCCGTCAGTTCCGGCGGCAGCCTCGCCGGCAACGGCACGGTAGGCCGCCTGACCAACTACGGCATTGTCGCCCCCGGCAACTCGGTAGGTACGCTGAACGTCAACGGCGCCTACTTGCAGGCCAGCACCGGCACCTACCAGGCCGAGATTCGTCCGGACGGTAGCGCTGCCGACCTGATCGCGGCTACCGGGCCGGCCGTACTCTCAGGCCGACTGACCGTCCAGGGCGAGAACGGCGCCCTGCTGACGCCGGCGGCCGGTGGCACGGCAGCCAGCCCCAGGCTCTACACCATCCTCACCGCCGGCGGCGGCGTCAGCGGCCAGTTCGGCACGACGCCAACCGCGCTCGGCGCCTTCACCTTCAACACCATCTACAACCCGAACAATGTGCAGCTCGGCGTGACCTATGCCGGGTTCAGCGCCATCCAGGCGCCCGGCGTCATTCCGGGCACGGGCACGACGAACCAGAAAACCAAGGCCAAGTACCTCGACAGCGCCCCGATCGTTGCCGGCAATTACAGCAGCGGCAACAGCGACTTCGACCGCATCTTGCTGGAGATCGCCAACGAAACACCGGCTCAATTGGCCAACACCTACAACGCCATCATCGCCGAGCCTTACGCCGCGTTCATGACGGTGCTGCTCAATCAGAACGACTTCTACGCCAACACCGTAATGGATCGCGCGCAAGCCTGCTCCCTGCGCGGACGCGCCACGCTCGGCGGCGCCTTCGCGCCCGAGAGTACGAACGGCAAGCGCGAGGCGGCCGGTTGCGACCCATCGGCGAAGCACCGGCGTCAGGGCGGCTGGATCGATGCGACCTGGGTGCGGGGATCGATAGACGGCAGCAATGGCCTCAGTGGTTACGACTACCAGATGGCCGGGCTGATCTTCGGTGCCGACACTGCGGTCGCGAGCGATGTCGCAGTCGGCGTCGCGGGCGGCATCGGCAAGCCCAAGCTGTATGACTACCAGCTGGCAAAGGCAGGGGTCGACGGTAACAGCTATTTCCTCAGCGCGTACGGAACCCTGACGCGTGACCAGTGGGAGTTCGCCGGGTTGCTCGGCTACACCTACGGCAACTACGACGCAACGCGCAACATCACGTTCGGCAGCATCAACCGGCAGGCCAAAGGGGATTTCGACGGGCAGGGCATGATCGCCTCGCTGAAGGCAGCCTACTTCCTGTCGCTCGGGCAGTTCGACCTGATCCCCGAAGTCGGGCTGTCGTACTCCAAGATCTGGCAGGATGGCTTTACCGAATCCGGCGCCGGCAGCCTCAACCTGCGCGTCGACGATGCATCGGCCCACTCGGTCGTCACTTCGGTCGGCGCCCGTCTGGGAACCCGCGTGGAACTCGGCGGCACGCCGCTTCGCCTGCAGGGCCTGGCCCGCTACGACTATGACTGGAACGCCGGCGACAGCAATGCCCACACGGTGACCGCCAGCCTCGCTGAAGTTCCGGCCCTTGGCTCGATGTCGATCGTTGGCCAGAACCGGGGCACCAACGGATTCACCCTAGGCGGTGCCGCGAGCGCGCTAGTAACCAAGAATGTCGATCTGTTTGCCGGGCTCACCTACCGCTGGAACGAAAACGGTCAGGAATACACCTTTGGGGCAGGTGCGCGCGGATGGTGGTAAGGAGACAACTTGCGCGCATCGCCGAATTGCCCTCCCGATAGACGGAGACAACCCATGATCCGCAAACTGCTCGTTATTGCCGCCGCGCTGTCGGCTACCTCCGCCTATGCCGTCTTTCCGCTCTTTGCCGCCAAGTGCGGCCCGGGCCTCAATGTCGATACCAACCCCAAGGGTCAGATCTACATGAACGGCAAGGTGGCCAAGGTGATCAAGCGCCCGGATGGCCAGATCACCGGCAATTCGGCCGGCGCTTATGTCGACATCACGCCGAAGGGCAGCGAACCGCCGATGGTCACCTACACCGCCAGGGACAAATCGACCGGCACCTGCGAGATTCTCTCCTTCAAGCCCGATGGGGCTCCTGCAGCACAGATGCCGGTAGGCCGCGCATCGCATACCGAGCGCGCCGGCCAGGGGCAGTTCGATGCCCGCGGCGAGATTCCTTGTGCCGAGGCGAGCGGCGCGCCGATGCGGCAGTGCGCTTTCGAGGTGGCGCGTGAGGGAGGCGGTTCCGCCACCGTCAAGGTCTCGCTGCCGAGCGGCAAGATGCGCATCATCTACTTCGAGAAAGGCAAGGCGCTCGGCGCCGACCTCAGCCAAGCCGACGGCGACATGACCTTCATGGCGACCAAGCAGGGCGACGTGTTCAAGATCCGCGCCGGCAAGGAGCGTTACGAAATCATCGAAGCCGTCGTATTCGGCGGCTGACCCGGACCGCGCTTTCGGGCACGGCGGGGAGTGCGCTCCCCGCCCGTTGCCCCGCCAACAGCAAGGAGACCGTTGTGGATCTCATCGTCACGATCATCGTCGGCTTCGTCGTCGGCGTCATTGCCAAGTTCCTCATGCCCGGCCGCGACGGCGGCGGCTTCATCCTGACGACGCTGCTCGGCGTTGCCGGTGCCTTCGTCGGTAGTTTCGTCGCTGGCGCGCTCGGTATGGGCGGCCCGGTCGGCTGGATCGGTTCCATCCTCGGTGCCATGCTCATCCTGTTTGTCCTGCGCATGGTCAAGAAGGCCTGAGCGGGCCTGAAACGCGTTTTTGCCCTCTTTGCCGCGTTGACCGCGGGCGCCGCGATGGCGGGTACCAATCCGTTCGAGCGGATCGCGCGCGACCTGGCCCATGTGCGCGGTTCCCTGCTCAAGGAGGGCAGGCTTTATCTCGCCCTGATGGCCGATGGCGGCATCTACGAATAGGCGCCGCTGCATCCGGCAGGGATCGAACAAGACAAGGGTCGCGTCGCCGGGCGCCGGTATGTCGATTGCCAGTTGCGCGCAGGCGCTGGCTCAGTTGCCGACAGCGGCCTGCCCGGTTGGGGCGCGGCTGCCGGTCAGGCGCGCTTGGATTTCCGGGATTGCAGCCTTTGCCGCTGCATAGCCCGCGGCGATCGCCGCGTCGCGCTGGGAAAAGCTGACCGGGTCGTCCGGTTCGAAGTCCGGCCGGATCAGGATGTCCGCACTGGCGATTTCGTCCCTGGCGAGCAGGCAGCTCTGCAGGCGTAGCGTGTTGAGCACGGTGTCCACGGCGTTCTGCTTGAGCGGCGGAATCCGCCCGCAGAAGATGTCGACGGCGACGACGATGTCGGCGCCCATGGCGCGGGCGAAGCGCACGGGGACGATGCTGAGCACGCCGCCATCGACCAGGGTGCGCCCCTTCGATTGCACCGGGATCACTGTCCCCGGGACGGTAGCCGAGGCCTGCACCGCCTCGCCGGGGTCGCCGTCGACGATGAGCAGCGGAATGCCGGCCTCGATGTCGGTGACGGTGATCCCGACCGGGACCGGGAAATCACGCAGGTTCCTGCCGCCAGTCACGTTGCGGATCCAGTCGGCATAGGCGCGGCCGTTGATTGCGCCCTCGCGGCTGAACACCAGGTCGATCAGTTCGAAGCGGCCGGTCCTCTGGGCGATTCCGGCGATTTCCGCGTAGCCCAGCCCGCTGGCATGCAGCGTGGCGGCCAGCGCGCCGACCGAGGTGCCGGTGGCTACATCGATCGGAATGCCGGCTTCGTCGAACGCCTTGAGTACCCCCAGGTGGACGAAACCGCGCACGCCGCCGCCGCCAAAGGCGACACCGAGGCGCGGGGCCGCGGTGCCCCCGGCGGGGGCGGCGCGCGGACGGACCGCATCGAGCGGCAGGGCGTTCAGGTCGTCATAGCGATTGGGCTTGGCGCAGCCGGCCAGCAGGACGGCAAGCAGGGCGAGGGCAGCCGCTGCCGAGAATCGAGGGGACGGCAATGCCATCATTTCATCCCGATGCTGGCTTCGATCCGGAAAAACTGCTCGGCCTTGCGCTTGTGCTCGCCGCGGTTGGCGTTGCGGTCGTCGGGCGTGGTGTCGAAATCGTCCTTCGCCGCAAGCACGGCGCGGCAGGTCATGTACGCCCGGGCGCGGTGGCTCGTGAGGTCGTCCAGATGGTCGTTGAAGAGCGCGGCGAGAGCGGCCTTGCGCCGGAACAGGGCGACATGGGCAGCGAAGCCGTCGGCCCGCTCGGCCATTACGCCGCGGGTGCAGGCGACGAAGTCGCGGCTCCCGCACCACGCGGGCAGTTTCACGGTATGCAGGGCATGGGCGTCGCGCCCGAGGTCGGCATCCAATTCGAGGACGATTTCGAGAACCTCGTCGAGGTAGGCCTGTGCGTGCCGGTACAGCGGTTCCTCGCACGATTCGCAGATCGGGCTCAGTGCCGCAATGACCCATTCCGCCAGGCTGCCGCGCGTCGATTTCTGGGCGCGGACCAGCTTGTCGTCCTCGTCCTCGAGGCGCTTGAGCGGTATTTGTGCCTGGTCGCAGGCCTGTTGCCGCCAGGCGGCGAGAAGATCGGCGTCGCTGGCGTTCGGCTTCTCCCCGCGGGGCAGCAGATCGGCGCGGACGATCAGCCGGCGCGCCGCTTCGTCATAGGCGAAGCTGACGCGGCGATAGGCGATCGGCCAGTCCGACAGCGAGCTGACATTCATTTCGAGCAGCGGCTGGCTGGCCAGCGCACGGTGTACGGCCCAGAAGCCGCGGTGCGTGTGCGCGGACAGGTAGACCAGCGGCTGCTCGAGGCGCGCCATCAGGTTGCGCAGCATGATCCGCGAACCAAGGCCGAGCGAGCGCCAGTTGTGGTGGCCGGCGAAGATCACGATGTCGCCGGCGGCGATGGCCTCGTCGACCCACGCTTCGATCGCGGCGATCTGGTCGGGATCAATGTTCCCCATGCTCCCCGGACTGCGTCCCATCAGCGTGTCCCAGGTGCCGACGAGGAGGCCGCTCTGGTTGGTGTCGAGCGCGATGACCACGGTGCGCCGGGTGGCTCCCGCCGCGCGCGGCAGCACCAGGCGCTGGGCGAGGAAGGAATCGGCATGCAGCGGCCCGTCGATCAGTTCGCCGCGCGCGGCGGAGAGGAAGGCATCGGGGTCCGGATTGCGCCAAGCGACGATGTGCGGCCCTTGCGGCGGCGGTGCCACGAGGCCGGGCTTGGGTTGCGGCGCCTTGATCTGGTCGGTCAGGTAAGTGGCGATGAAGCCGCGCTTGGTCAGGGCTTCGTTCTCGCTCTTGAATTCCTTCCGGTCGGCTTCCGCGCCACGCCGGCACAACTGGTTCCAGCGATGGGGCGTCGCGCTTCCCGAGTCGTACAGGTTGTGCGCAAAGATGCCGAACATCAGTCCGTCGTGGTTGCCGGGGAGGATCACGCCAGGACTCTTGGTCGACTGGAAGATGCGGCCCATGCGCACCGCCTCGCTGCGGCACGACAGGTCCATGACGTCGCCGAGGTGGATGAAGGGCTCGTCCGGGTGGCTGGCGAGCGCCCACTCGAGCAGGCGGCGCCCGAACAGCGCCTGCTCCGGGGGACGCTGAGTCACCTCGATGTAGGCATCCACCGTGCTGTCGTTGTCGTGCAGCGGGTAGCCGGTCGATTCATGCTCCTGCGTGTCGCCGACGGCGATGATCGGGGTCGTCAGCGCCCGGTACGCGGCCTGCGGCTCCGTCCCGGGGCCGGGCTGCGGCTCGAAGCCGGCACACCCGGCCAGCGCCAGGATGGCTGCCGCCAGCAAGGGGATCAGGGGGAAGGTCGCGGTTCGGGCCATGCGGGGTCAGTACATGCTTGCCGGGAAAAACTTGAAGACGAAGTCCTCTACGCGCTGCATGAAATTGCGTGCCGGCTGGCGGTCGAGTACGCCGGCCGTGCTGCGCCAGCGCAGGCTGCCGTCGCCGGCGACGACGACCTGCCAGGCATTGTCGCCCGCCATGTCTCGTTCCATGCGCTGCGCGAGGTTGGCGGCGAGCGGCGGGCTGGCGATGATGACGCCCATTTCCGAGTTGATGATCTCGGAGCGCGGGTCGAGATTCATCGAGCCGACGAAGGCGCGCTCGCGGTCGATCACCATCGCCTTGGTGTGCAGTCCGACGAAGCCGGCGGCGAGCGGCGGCAGGTCGACGATCTCCGGGCGGATCGCCGCGTCCGAGCGCAACTCGTAGAGTTCAGCGCCGGTGGCGAGGATGCGGCCGCGCCAGGGGCCGTAATGGCTGTTGACTGCCGGCACGTCGTGCGAGGACAGAGAATTGGTCAGGATGCGCACGCGCACGCCGCGTCCGGCCAGTTCCTCCAGGTCGGCCATGAAGTTGGCGTCGGGGATGATGTAGGCGTTGGTGATCAGCAGTTCGCGCCGGGCCGAGCGCATCAGGGCGCGGATCGCGTCGGGCATGTGATTGCGCGTGGCGGCATCGCGCGCCGGCGAATCGGTGTGCACCTCGCTGCGCCCTGGCGCGAGCAGCGCCGGCAGCCCGACGATCTCCGGCGACCAGTCGGTGCGCGCAGCACCAAGCCTGACGAGGCTCGGGTGCGCCATCAGCTCAGCCATCTCGGTGGCATCGAGTTCGCTGTCCGGCGGCAGGGCGACACCATCGTCAGTGCGGGGGATCGCACGCACCCATTCGCTGTTCCAGTAGCGGTCGAAGACCGCGCTCGCCTGGCGGGCCACCGGCCCGATGCCGAGCACGTCGAGGTCGTAGAAGTTGAAGTCGGGGTTGATGCCGAAATACTCGTCGCCGAGGTTGCGCCCGCCGATGATCGCGGCGCGGTTGTCGACGATCATCTGCTTGTTGTGCATGCGCCGGTTGAGGCGCCCGAAATCGGCGGCCGTCCCGAACGCCCGGCCGAGAATGGAGCGCTGCTCCCAGGCGTTGAAGACGCGGATCTGGATGTTGGGATGGCGGTCGATGCGCGCGAGCAGGGCGTCGCGCAATTCGACATGGGTCATGTCGTGGAGCATCGTGCTGAGGTCGTCGAAGAGGATGCGCACGCGCACGCCGCGGTCGGCCGCCTTGATCACGCGGTCCATCATCAGCCGCCCCAGGGTGTCGCCGAACCACACGTAATACTGCAGGTCGATGCTGTACCGCGCCGAATCGATCAAGGCGAGGCGCCATTGCAGCGCCCGGCCGCTGCGTTCGAGCAGGTTGAATCCGGACGTTTCCGGGCCGTTGACCGCAGCAATCGCTTCCTCGGCCGCGGCAAAGCGGCATTCGGCGCGTGGCGCCGGTGCTGCCTCGGCCGGGGGCTTCTGCCAGGCCGGCGGCGTCGCGCAGCCGGTGAGCACGAGGGTAGCCGCGCCCAGCAGGGCAGCGGCCATGCGCCGGAGGCCGGCAAAGCCGGCGCCAGCGTCGGGACGGGTCATCGGCATACCCTGAAATTGCGCATCAGCATCCAATTTGCCTCATGTCAATGCACGTAATCCGGGTTGCGCGTGCCGACGACGATGATCTGGAAACCACCCTGGTCGAGCGGAATCGTGTCCTTGTACACCTGCTCCGACGCATCGTTGGCGCGATAGACCTTGACCTTGCGACTTTGCAGGCCGGGCTCGATGAATTCGAAGGTGTACGCGGAAGGCGCAACGCCAATGCGGCCCGATGTGGGCGCACCAAGAACTTCGGGGGCATGGACAAGGAGGGCGTTGCCATGGTCCGTCGCAGCGTGCTGGGTGATATTGGCTGCTGATGGAAGCAAAGTCACCTGTTCCACCGGAGTGCGCAGCACGGGTGGCTGCGGGGGGTTATAGGTCGTCACCGGCACCTGCGGCTGCGGCAAGACGACGACGGGCGGCTTCTGGCCCGGGGGCGGCACCGGAATCGGCTGGGCTGGCGGTTGTTGTGCAGGCGGTAGCGGGGGTTGCTGAGGCGGAACGACCTGCGTCGTCACGGTGGGCTGCTGGGTGGCCAGCGGCTGCGGTGGATTGACCGTGGTTACTGGCACCTGCGGCTGCGGCAAGACGACGGCGGGCGGCTTCTGGCCCGGGGGTGGCACCGGAATCTGCTGGGCTGGCGGTTGTTGTGCAGGCGGTAGCGGGGGTTGCTGAGGCGGAACGACCTGCGTCGTCACGGTCGGCTGCTGGGTGGCCAGTGGTTGCGGCGGATTGACGGTCGTTACCGGCACCTGTGGCTGCGGCGAGACGACGACGGGCGGCTTCTGGCCCGGGGGTGGCACCGGAATCTGCTGGGTTGGCGGTTGCTGGACCGGCGGCAGTTGAGGTTGCTGAGGCGGAATGACCTGCGTCGTAACGTTAGGCTGCTGGGTGGCCAGTGGCTGCGGCGGATTGACCGTGGTCACCGGCACCTGCGGTACTGCGATCACTGGCCTCTGGCCCGGGGGCGGCACGGGAATCTGCTGGGCTGGCGGTTGCTGGACCGGCGGCAGCTGAGGCTGCTGAGGCGGAACGACCTGTGTCGTCACGGTCGGCTGCTGGGTGGCCAGTGGCTGCGGCGGGTTATAGTTTGTCACCGGTACCTGCGGTACTGCGATGACTGCGATCACTGGCCTCTGGCCCGGGGGCGGCACCGGAATCTGCTGGGCTGGCGGTTGTTGTGCAGGCGGTAGCGGGGGTTGCTGAGGCGGAACGAACTGCGTCGTCACGGTCGGCTGCTGGGTGGCCAGCGGCTGCGGCGGATTGACCGTGGTCACCGGCACCTGCGGTACTGCGATCACTGGCCTCTGGCCCGGGGGCGGCACGGGAATCTGCTGGGCTGGTGGTTGCTGGACCGGCGGCAGCTGAGGCTGCTGAGGCGGAACGACCTGAGTCGTCACGGTCGGCTGCTGGGTGG
>VEPL01000032.1 GCA_012026885.1 Betaproteobacteria bacterium
GTGCCTGCAGCCGGATCGTCGTGCCGACATCGAACTGATCGGCACCAAGAAGTAATTCGCCGACAGCGCAGCAAAAGCCCTGCCCCGGCAGGGCTTTTTCATTTGTATTCGAGGAATGCGCCATGTCCCGCCTGTCAAACCACCTCGTAATGATCCTGCTGGCCGTATCGTTCGCGGCCGGCGCCGCGATGGCGGCAGACCGCCCGCGGATCGGCCTGGTCCTGGGCGGCGGCGGCGCACGCGGGGCGGCGCATATCGGCGTCCTCGAACTGCTGGAGGAACTGCGCGTGCCGGTCGACTGCGTCAGCGGCACCAGCATGGGCGCGCTGGTCGCCGGGACCTATGCGGCGGGACTGACGCCGGCCGAGATGCGCCAGCGTCTGGGCGAAGCGGACTGGAAGGACATGTTCAATGACCTTCCCGCCTTCGAGGAGATCAACCTGCGGCGCAAGGAAATCCTGCGCAACTTCATCCCGGGCAGCGAAACCGGAGTCAAGGACGATGGACTCTCGTACCAGACCGGCGTCGTCGACGGCCAGAAGATCAAGCTCTTCTTCAACCGCCTGGTCGGTGCCAGCCGCGGCGAACGCTATATCGACAAACTGCCGCTGCCGCTCTCCATCATCGCCACCGACATCGGCACCGGCGAGCGGGTGGTCTATCGCGAGGGCAGCCTGACGTCCGCGATGCGCGCCAGCATGTCGGTACCCGGACTGCTGTCGCCGGTGGTCATCGACGGGCGCAAGCTGGTCGATGGCGGCCTTGTCGACAACGTGCCGATCGGCGAGGTGCGGGAGCGCTGCCAGGCGGACATCGTCATTGCCGTCAACGTCGGGTCGCCGATGATGAAGGCCGAGGATGTCGGCTCGCTGCTGACCGTCTCGGCGCAGATGGTCAACATCCTCACCGAGCAGAACGTCGCCCGCTCACTGGCGACGCTCAAGCCCGACGATATCTACATCAAGCCCGATCTCGGCACCATCACGGCCGGCGACTTCGGACGTAACGCCGAAGCCGCAGACCGCGGCCGAGCGGCCGCCGAAACCGTACGTGACCGGCTTGCCCGCCTCGGCACCACGCCGGAGCGCTATGCTGCCTGGCGCGACACCCTGAACGGCAGCAAGCGCCCGCGACCGGTCGTGGACGAGATCGACATCGCCGGGCTCAAGGAAGTGAATCCTGCCGCCGTCGAACGCCATCTCCACGTCAAGCCGGGCGACACTCTGTATTCGGAGAAACTGGGCGACGACCTCAACCGCATCTATGGCGACGGCTACTACCAGAGCGTGGACTACAAGGTACTCAACGAGCGCGAGCGCAACATCCTGCGCATCACGCCGGTCGAGAAGCCCTGGGGACCGGATTACCTGCGCTTCGGCATCAATCTCGAGGCGGACACCAGCAACTCGTCATCGTTCCTGTTGCGCATCGGCTACCACAAGACCCTGGTGAACCGCCTCGGCGGCGAACTCCTCGCCACCGTGGACATCGGCACCGACTACGGCGCGCTGCTCGACTACTACCAGCCGCTCGATCCGAAGCAGCGCGTTTTTGCCGAAACCTTCGTCTCCTACCGCAACCAGACCAACAATATCTACCAGGACAACAAGCGCCTCGCCCAGTACGACAGCGGCACGACCTCGGGCGCCCTCTGGCTCGGCGCCAACCTCGGTGTCGCCGGCCAGGTCCGGGTCGGCTGGCTCGAACAACAGCGCGATTTCAAGCGCGATATCGGCAACCCGTTGCTCCCCGACTTCAAGGTCAATTATGGTGGCTGGAATGTCCGCCTCGACCTCGACCAGCTCAACCGGCTGTACTTCCCGACCGATGGCTGGTCCGCCCGGCTGAACTATTTCGACTCGAGCGAAGCCGGCTTCGCCCGCATCGATGCCGAGACCCTCGGTGCCTTCTCGATCGGACGCACGGTCTTCAACGCGCGCGCCAGCTATGCCGGCGGCGTCGATGGCAGCCTTCCGTTCTACGACGCGGCCAAGGTCGGCGGCCCGCTCAACCTGAGTGCCTACGCCCGCGGGCAGATCACTGGCGACGACATCGCTTACCTCGGCATTCGCGCCGAGCGGATCATCGGCCAGTTTCCGCTCGGCTTCCGCGGCGACCTGCGCCTGGGCGCCGCCATCGAGGGCGCCCACGTCGGGCGCTTCTATACGGAAACCAACCTGGCCGGCCGCGACTACCTGGATTCGGGGGCGCTGTACCTCGCCTCGGAAACCCCGATCGGCCCCTTCTTCCTCGGCTACGGCCGTTCGAGCGAAGGCAGCTGGAACGTGTTCTTCACGCTCGGCGTGCGCTGAACGGCGGCAAGTGCGTCTGCGGTCGACCGGCTGCGGCGGGCCATTTCCGGTGCGACCCCGCCCGGGGTGACAGGCTTCATGCCTACGGTATACTGGCGTGATTCCTTCGCTCGCCCGCCCCCCCGGACGATGTCATCACGACTGCGCGCCCTACTCTCCTGCATCGCGGCTGCCTTCACGGCGGCCTCCGGTACAGCTGCCTCCGCTGCACCGCTCAATGTGGCGGTGCTGGAGAACGCGCCGCCGATGGCCTATCGCGACGAAAGCGGCCAGCTGACCGGGTTCAGCGTCGAGATTGCCCGGGCCGTCTGTGCCGAAATGGCGGCCGAATGCACCTTCCGCACGATGATGCTGGGGCACGTCATCGACGCTCTGGCCGGCGGCGAAATCGACATCGCCGCAGCGAGCCTGCTCGATACGCCGGAGCGGCGGCAACGCATCCTCTTCGCCCGCCCCTATTTCCGCTCCGTCACCCTGTGGTTCGCCCGCCCTGGCGTGCAGCCGGGCGCCCCGGGCGTGCGCGTTGCCGCGGTCAAGGGATCGGCGCAGGAGGCCTATGCCCGCCGCCAGGGCTGGACCACCATCGCGGTGCCGACCAATGGCGAACTCGGCGCGCCGCTGATCGGTGGCATCGCCCAGGCTGCCCTGATACCCATGAACACCAGCATTGCCCTGCTCAAGAATCCCGAATTCGTCCGTCTCGGCCTCGACTCGACGGTCATGAAGGCCGCCGAGCTGATCGGCGCGGCGTCTTTCGGCATCAGCCCCAGGCGTCCCGAGCTCAAGGAGGCGGTCGACAGCGCGCTCGAGAGGATCGAGCGCAACGGCATCTACGAGCGCATCAATTCGCGCTTCCTGCCCTTCCGGGTGCGCTGATGCGGCTGCTCGCCGGCGCCGGTCTCCTGCTCACGCTCGCAACGGCCGGTGCAGCGGAGGAACTCAAGGTCGCCATCGGCATCGACAACGAGCCGCACGGCATCATGGCCGTCGCGCTGGCCGACAGGGAAACCGCCGCCGGCTCCGGGACCGGCCCACTCAAGGAAGAACTGGCGCGCGAGATCTGCCAGCGCCTCCATGTCCGCTGCCAGGTCGAGGCAGAGCACATCGGCCATATCCTGCCCGCAATCGCCGAGCGGCGATTCGACCTCGGTTTCGGCATGTTCCTGCGCACACCCGAGCGAGCCGGTCACTTCCAGTTCAGCGAGCCGGTCTGGCAGGCATCATCCCGACTGCTGGCCACGCAGGATGGCAATGCCGCCTGGGAATCCCGCCTGGGAGAACCGGTCACACTCGCAAGCCTGCGTGACGCGCGCCTCGTCGCGGTGGCCGGCTCGGCCCAATACGCTGCCCTGAACGCACTTGCCAGAACGCAAAACCTCCGGGTGGAGGGATCCGAGACCCTCGCCGACGTCATCGCGGCCATCGCCGCCGGCGATGCCGACTTCGCGCTGGTTCCGGTCTTCAGCGCCTATACCCTGCTGCGCAGCATGGACGGCCCGCCCCTCGTCTTCGCCGGAGCGCCGCTGACTGCGGACAATCTTGGCGGCAGCGCCCGCATCGCCCTGCCCCGCGACGCGGAGCCCCTGCGCCGCAAGGTCAATTCGGCCCTGGCGGCGATGCGCAAGGACGGCACCTGGCAGCGCATCATGCGCCGCCACCTGCCGATCGGACTCTACTGAGCCGGCGCCATGAGCCAGACCCCCCCGCCCCCGATGACCGCCCACCGCATCTTCGTGATGCTGGCGGCGGGCTTCATGGTCCTTCTTGGCGGCATCACCGCGCTGCTCGCCATCGACCAGCACCGCGCGATGGTCTCAGCCGAGCAACTGCAGGCCCAGACGGTGCCAGAGATCATCCGCCTGCAGCGCCTGGCGCGCAACCTCGACCACCTGCGCCACGAAGGCGAGCGCATCTTCTCGGCCACGACGCCGGATGCCCGCCAGCAGGCGCTCTACCTGGTCATGCTGGTGGCCAGCCACCCGGGCATCCAGGAGCATGCGGAAGCTGCCGAGGTCGCGCGCGCCACCGAGGCCTTCCTGACCGAAGCCGTGCGCCGGTCCGGCGGCGAGGCCGGCGTCGACGGCTCGCGGCTGAACGAGTGGAAGCTGATTTCCGGCCGCCTGGGCCTCCTGGTCGACGACATTTCGGTGCAGAGCGCGCACCTCGCCGCGAACGACCTGGCGCAGATCTCGGAGACCCTGCGCGTCGCCCGCATCAAGCTGGCCGCTGCGCTGCTGCTGGTCATCGCCTTCCTGGCCGGGACCATCCACCAGTTGAGCCGCCACCTGATCCGGCCGCTCGAGCGCATCGACCACGCCCTCTCCTCGCTCGACGTGAACGGGCCGCCGCCCGAGTTCCCGCCCACCCAACTGCCGGAAATCCACGCCGTCGAGAACGCAGTCCGCCGGCTGCACGCCGCCCAGGTTAACAACGAGGCGGTGCGCCGCGAACTCGAGGAGCTGGCCAACCGTGACGGCCTCACCGGCCTGCTCAACCGGCGCCACTTCATGGCCAGCGCCGAGGCCGAACTGAAGCGCGCCGAACGCTATGGCCGCCCGGTGGTCGTGGCGCTCGCCGACCTCGATTTCTTCAAGAGCCTGAACGATACCCACGGCCACGCGGCCGGCGACCGCGTCCTCCAGGCCTTCGCCCAACTCATGCGCGACAGCGTACGCAGCACCGACCTGATCGGCCGCTACGGCGGCGAGGAATTCGCTTTCCTTTTCCCCGAAAGCGGCGTCGAACAGGCCAGCGCGCTGGTCGAACGCTTCCGCCATCGCTTCGCAACCGAGCCCGTGCACCTTGATAACGGCGTCGCGGTGCGCGTCACGGTCAGCATCGGCCTCGCCGATGCTTCCGGCCGCCCGCTCGAAGTTGCCCTGCACGCTGCCGACCAGGCGCTCTACGCCGCCAAGCGCGGCGGGCGCAACCGGGTCATGGTGGCCGGGAGCGAGGAATGAACGTCCTGATCGTCGAGGACGAACAGGCGATCGCCGAGAACATCTTCGATTTCCTCGAGGCGCACGGCCATCGCTGCGACTACGCCGCCTCTCTCGCCGAAGCGCGCCGGCGGATCGCGGCAGGGGAATTCGATGGGCTCGTGCTTGATCGCGGCTTGCCCGACGGCGACGGGCTGACACTGGCCCGCGAATTGCGCGCCGCCGGCAACAGCCTCCCGATACTGATGCTTACCGCGCGCGACACGCTCGACGACAAATTGGCTGGCTTCGGCGCCGGCAGCGACGACTACCTGGTGAAGCCGTTCTCGCTGCGCGAGCTGGAGGCCCGCCTGCTAGCCCTGGGACGGCGACCGGCCCGGCGCAGCGATGCTGGCGTTGTGCACGCCGGCGAACTGGCCTACGACAATGCCGCCCGGCAGCTCCTGGTGAACGGCCACCCCGTGCCACTGCCGCCCAAGGCACTGCGACTGGCCGCGCTGCTGGTCGGCGAACCGGGTCGCGTATTCCTCCGGCGCGAACTCGAGATCGCCGTCTGGGGCGAAGAACAGGAGAGCGGGGAAAATCTGCGCAACCTGATCTACGCCTTGCGCAAGAGCCTCGGCAGTTCGGCCGCCGAGAAATTCGTCACGGTACACGGACTTGGGCTCAAACTCGATGCCGGTTGATCTGCCCACCAATGCCCCGAGCATGCGCTGGCGCATCGCGTCGGTCACTGCGGTCCTCGTGCTGTTCTCCATCCTGGCGTTATGCGCGGCACTACTGATCGCGGTCCACGCACGCGAAGACGAGTTCATCGACCTCATCGTGGCCGAGCAGATGGAGCACAGCCAGCAGCGCTGGAAAGTATCGCCGGCACTGGCCTCGCCCAATACGCCCGACATGCAGCTCTTCCATGTCGCGCCGGGAGCGGCGCCCGATGGCGTGCCCGACTTCCTGGCCACGCTGCCGCGTGGCGACCACGAGCTCCGCCACGACGGCAAGGAATTCCACGTCGCCGTCCGCGAAACGACCGAGGGGCGATTCATCCTCGCCTACGATGTCGAGGAGCACGGGGAGCGCGAACGGTCGCTCTGGCTGATCGTGCTCTCCGGGGCGCTGATGGTCAGCGCCCTGACCCTCGCCAGCATCTACCGCTTGGCCGGGCGCCTGACGCGCCACCTCGACCGCCTGGCCGCCGGCGTCGCCGCCGGCACTGGCGTTGCCCACAACCATCCCGGAATGGAGCGCGAACTACTCATCCTCGCCCGCGCCCTGGCTACCCACGAGGCCCGCCAGGCCGAACAACTCGCCCGCGAACGTGAATTTTCCGCCAACCTGTCGCACGAACTGCGCACGCCGCTCGCCAGCATCCGCAGCGATGCCGAAATGCTCGCCGAATTGCCGGCCATGCCGGAGGCCGCAACCCGGCGGGCCGCACGCATCTCCGCCACGGTCGGCCGCATCACCGCGCTCGCCGAGAGCCTGCTCGCCCTGGCCCGCGAAGGCGCTGGCGAGACCCGCGAAGACGTGCCGCTGGCGGCGGCGCTGCGCGAAACCTGCGACGCCCTGCTTCCGGCTCGTTCGCGCGCCTCGGAGGACGCCACGGACGTGTGCATCGACGTCCCCGACACCGCGATGGTCGCTGCCGACCCGTCGCTGCTGCGTCTCGTCCTGCGCAATCTGCTCGACAACGCGCTGCGCCACGCCCGTGCCGGCGAGGTCACCTGCACGCTGGATGGCAGCATCCTGCAGGTACGCGATTCCGGGCCCGGTTTCGCCGCGGACGAATTGCCCTTCGTCTTCGAGCGGCAGTTCCACGGTGGCGGCATCGGGCGCCTCGGCATTGGCCTGGCGCTCGTCCGCCACGTCGCCGCCGCCAGCGGCTGGAGGGCAGCGGCCGGCAACGCCGATGAAGGAGGCGCCACGGTCAGCGTCGACTTCGGTGAAAGCCTGCATTTCCGGAGCGTCGACCGCAGCTGACCCGGCTTCACGATTTCTTCACGCTGCCTGCGGCAGCATGCCGCATCCTTTTCTTCCGGATGCGCCGTGGGCTCCTCCCTATCAACACGCTTGACCCATCCGGGGTCGCTCACGTTGCGTCGCCCCGAGATGCGCGTCGAAACGCTGGCTCTGGCAGCCAGCGTATATTTCGTGCTGCTCTGCAACGCGCCATTCTGGAGCGCGATTCTGGGGGACCGCAATCCCGGTCTTCCCAGCACGCTCGTCCTCGCTCTTGCGCTCGGCACGACCCTGGTCGCCGTGCATTTCGCCCTGTTTGGCGCCGTGCTGACCCGGTGGACGGTAAAACCCCTGCTCACCCTTCTCTTCCTGTGCACGGCCACCGCCACCTGGTTCATGGAGCATTACCGTATCTACCTCGATCCGACGATGCTGCGCAACGTGCTCGCCACCGACGTGCGCGAGGCTGCCGATCTTGTCGCCTGGTCGGCCTTGCCGCACATTGTCATCTACGGATTGCTGCCGGTCGCCCTGCTCGCCTGGGTCAAAATCCGTCGCGACCCGCTGCCGCGCGCCCTCGCCTGGCGCGCCGGCGCGTTGCTGCTGGCACTCGTGGCCGGCGCCGGCGCCGCAATGATCGCCTACGGGGACGTCGCCGGCCCCGTGCGGAACCACAAGGAAATCCGCTACCTCGTAACCCCGGCCAACTACCTCTATTCGCTCGCCCGCGCGGCCGCTGGTACGGCCAGCCATGCCGCCGCAACGCGCGCGCCCGTCGGCGAGGATGCCCGGCTCGGCGCCGGCTGGGCCGGGCGCGGCAAGCCGGCACTGTTGGTGCTGGTGGTCGGCGAAACGGCACGCGCCGCCAACTGGGGACTGTCAGGCTACGCCCGCCAGACGACACCGGAATTGGCCGCCGAAGATGTCATCAACTTCGCCTCGGTGACCAGTTGTGGCACCAACACTGAGGTGTCGCTGCCCTGCATGTTCTCGCCAATCGGGCGCCGGAATTATGATGAAGCGCGCATCCGCAGCAGCGAATCCCTGCTCGATGTCGCCGCGCGAGCCGGCTTCAAGGTTGTCTGGATCGACAACCAGTCCGGCTGCAAGGGCGTCTGCGCCGGCATCGGCGAAACCCGCCCCGACCCCGACTCCGCTGACTGCCGTGACGGAGAATGCTTCGACGGCGCACTGATAGATACGCTCGAGAAGACCGTCGCCGACAATTCCGGCAACTTGCTCGTCGTCCTCCACCAGATGGGCAACCACGGTCCGGCCTACAGCAAGCGCTATCCGGAGACCTTCAACCGCTTCCAGCCGGCCTGCACCGACGCCGATCTGACCCGCTGCCCGCGCGAAGCGGTGGTCAACGCCTACGACAACGCGATCGCTTACACCGACCACGTGCTTGCCCGCACCGTGCGCTTCCTGCGCAGGCACAAAGCGCACGACAGCGCCTTCCTCTATGTATCCGACCACGGCGAGTCGCTGGGCGAGAGCGGCCTTTACCTGCACGGAATCCCGTTTGCCATCGCGCCGAAGTATCAGACGCAGGTACCGATGGTGATGTGGCTGTCGCCCGGCTACGTGCGCAACTTCGGCGTCAACGATGCCTGCCTCGCCGCACGCGCCGCCGAACCCGTCACTCACGACCACCTGTTCCACAGCGTGCTCGGACTCCTCGAGGTGGACACGCAAGCGCGCGATGCGTCGCTCGACTTCATCAGCTCCTGCCGTCGGGCATGACCGGCATGCGTCAGTCCAATCGCCGACTCGCGCTACTGGCTTTGCTCCTCTCCGCCCTCGCCGCGACCCTGCTCGCCGTCTTCGAAAACAGCACCATCGACCTTCGTATCGCAGCGCTTTTCTACGATCCGGCCAGCCACGGCTTTCCTGCCCAGCACCAGGCCTTCTTCGAGAATTTCCTGCACCACGGGCTGAAGACGGCTTCCTATGCGGCGGGCGTCATTGCCCTCGGCGTCTGCTTTCTCGGCTGGCGTGGCGAACTGGCCTGGCTGCCGCGGCGCAATGCGCTGCTCGCTGCGCTCGGGATGCTCCTGATACCGCTCGTCATCGCCACCCTCAAGCACCTGACCAACCGCCATTGCCCGTGGGATGTCATCGAATTCGGCGGCTATGCCCCCTACTTCGGCCTCTTCGCCAGCCCGCCCGACGACCTGGCGCGCGGCGTCTGCTTCCCGGCCGGTCATGCGGCGACCGGTTTTGCCTGGCTCGCCTGGGCTCCCGCGCTTTGGACAGTGGCACCACGGGCCGCGCGCGCAACGCTGGCGGCAGCACTGGCCGCCGGATTCCTCCTTGGCCTCGCCCGCATGGCGCAGGGCGCCCACTTCGCCTCGCACGTTCTCTGGTCGGCCTGGCTGGCCGCGGCGATCAGCCTGATGCTGGCCGCCCTGCTGCGCGTTCCGCTGCAAGCGTCCGCACACCCGGCAACTCAACCCGGATCAGCGCCCCGCCAAGGCGCGGCGAGCGCCCTGCGCTGACCGTTCCGCCATGCCGGCGGGCCACCGCACTGACGATGGCGAGGCCAAGGCCGCAACCGCCGGCCGGGCTGCCCGGTCGTTGATAGAAGCGCTCGAAAACCTTGGCCAACTCATCCGCAGGAATGCCCGTGCCGTCGTCCTCGACTGTCAGCCAGGCGCGATCCCCCTGCATGCCGCAGGACACCGTCACCGTACCGCCCTCGGGCGCATGGCGGATCGCATTGTCGAGCAGATTGGCGAGCATCTCGTACAGCAGCACCTGGTTGCCGTGCACGCCCGCAGGGACCAACTCGAAACCGAGGTCGATGCGGCGCGCGATGGCCGCCGGCAGCCAGGCCTCGGCCACCTCCGCGGCGACATCGGGCAGGGCGACCTCCGGCTCGGCGGCAGTGGCTTGCGGTTCGGCGCGCGCGAGGGCGAGAAGCTGTGCGACAAGGCGGGAAAGGCGCTCGGCTCCGGCAAGGATGCCCGCGAAGCGATCACGTGCCGCCGGCGGCGACTCTCTCGCCGCCGCCTCGATCTGGGCGCGCAGGGCGGCGATCGGCGTGCGCAACTGATGCGCAGCGTCGGACACGAAGTTGCGCTGGCTTTCCAGCGCCTCGGAAAGGCGGCGGAACAGGGCGTTGATCTCGGTCACTACCGGCAATATCTCTTCCGGCACCGGCACGGCGAGCGGCCGCAGGTCGTCGTGCGAGCGCCCCGCCAACTCGCTGCGGACGTCAGCGAGCGAGCGCAGGCCGGCGCTGACGCCGAACCAGACCACGGCCACCGTCACCGCCGCGAGCAACAACTCGGGCAACAACATGCCGAGCAGGATCTCGCGTACCAGCGCATTGCGCTTGACCAGCGTCTCGGCAGCCAGCACGGTCAGCCGCCGGCCGGCAATCTGCCGCTCGAGCGCGGCCACACGCACCGGTTCGCCGGCGACGACGGCATCGAAGTAGAAGCGCCCTTCGTCGATGACCACGCGCGGCGCCGGTGGTGCGGGCAGCGGCAGCTCGGCATCGCCGTGGAGCAACTCGCCCCGGTCGCCGCGCACGGCGAAAAAGACGCGGTCGAACTTGTCCACGAGGAGCACGGCCAGCGCCTGGCCGGTCAGCCGCAATTCCGGCTGGCCGTCGACTTCCTGCACCTGCTCGGCCACCGCCAGCGCGGTATCGAACAGGGCGCGGTCATAGGCCTTGGTGGCACTGCGCCAGGCCACCCAGTAGGCGGCGACTGCGCCGGCCAGCAGGAGTACCAGCATCGCCGGCACAAGGCGGCTGAGCAGCCGGGAACGCAGGCTGGTGGGCGTCACCGCTGCCTAAGCCGGGCGTTCGAGGAAATAGCCGAGACCGCGCACGGTCCGGATGACGATCCCTCCGGGTTCGAGCTTGGCGCGCAGGCGGGAGACGAATTTCTCGACGGCGTTCGGGGTAATGTCGTCATCCCACGAGTAGAGCGCCTGGATCAGCTGTTCCTTGCTGACGATGCGGTTGGCACGCGGCACCAGGTAGGCCAGCGCCTCCCACTCGCGGGCGGTGAGCTCGAGTGCTGCATCGCCCACCCACGCCCGCTTGCCGGTCACGTCGATACGCAAGCGGCCGATTTCCAGGGCCCCATCCGGCTGCCCACGCCCACGCCGCGCCAGTGCGCGGATGCGTGCCTCCAGTTCGGGCAGGGCGACCGGCTTGACAAGATAATCGTCGGCGCCGATGTCGAGCGCCCGGACGCGCTCCTCGAGGGCCAGCCTGGCCGACATGACGAGGACCGGCATCGTCTGCCGGCGGCCGCGCAGGCGGCGCAGGAGCTCGCTGCCGTCGAGGCCGGGCAGGCCGAGGTCAAGGATGGCGAGATCGTAATTCCCGGCCTGCAGGGCGGTGTCGGCAGCGAAGCCGTCGCTGGCGATGTCGATCGTGTGGTCCGACTGGCGCAAGGCACGGGCCAACCCGTCGGCAAGCAGGGCGTCGTCCTCGATGAGAAGAATGCGCATGTCAGCTGGTTGTCAGGATGTGGTCAGCGGCTTTACATACGATACCACGTCCTCCGGATATCCCCCGCCATGCGCCGCCTGCTCTTCGCAATACTGCTGTTACCGCTCGCCAGCCTGGCAGTCCCCCAGCGCCCGCTGACCCTGGCCGAGGCCGAGTCGCTGTGGGTCGAGCGAAACCGCGAGCTGCGCCTGGCCGAGACCGCGGTCGCCGGCGCCTCGGCCGACGTCAGCATCGCCGGACAGCGACCGAATCCGGAAATCTCGCTGAACACCCTGTCGATCAGCCCATCCGAGGGTTTCGGCGCCGGCCCGCTCAAGGACAAGAAGATGGACAGCATCCTGCGCGTCGAGCAGGTCGTCGAGCGCGGCGGCAAGCGCGACCTGCGCCTGCGCGGCGCCGAGGCGCGCCTGGCTGCCGCCCGCCTCGAGCTCGACGCAGCCACGCGACAGCAACGCGCCACCCTGCATGCCGCCTACTACGCACTGCACCTGGCCCAGGACCGGCAGACGATCGCCCGCGAGACAGCCGCCCTTTATGAACGGGGCGCCGTTGCCGGACGCCTGCGTCAGAAGGCCGGCGACATCTCGCCGGTCGAGCTGACCCGCCTCGAGATCGATCAGGCCCGGGCCACCGCTGACGTACGCCAGGCCGAAGCCGAACACGTGCAGGCCCAGCAGACCCTCGCCTACCTGATCGGTGCCGAAGCGGAAGCCGAAGGCCTCGTCGCTGCCGACCCCTGGCCCGGCGCCGACGACGCGCCGCTCGCCGAAGCGACGCCGGACCGTCGCCCCGAAGTGGAAGCGGCGGCGCGCCGGGTGGCCGCGGCCGAAGCCGAGCGCGACCTGGCCCACACGCGCAAGACACGCGACCTGACGGTCGGCTTCCAGCTCGAGCGCAACCTCCAGAATGCCCCGACCAACAGCTTCGGCGTCGGCGTCAGCGTGCCGCTGTTCATCTGGCACGAATACGAAGGCGACATCGCGCGCGCCGAAGCCGACCTCGAAACGGCACGCGTCCAGCACGCCCAGCTGCGCGCGCTCGCCGCGGGGCGCATCGCGGTCGCACGCAGTGCCCTGCTCGCCGCCCGCGACCGCCTGCGCCGGCTGGCCGGCAGCCTGCTCGACGACGCCGAGCGCGTCGCCCGCGCATCCGAGCTGGCTTACAGCAAGGGCGCCATCGGTCTGACCGACCTGCTCGACGCGCGCCGGACCCTGCGCCAAGTGCGCAGCGATGCCGCCGCCGCCCGTGCCGACTACGCCCGCGCCCTTTCCGACTGGCAGAGCCAGATCGATCCCAGGAACACACCATGAGCCGCGCCACCTTTCTCGCCTCCCTCCTGTTCGCCCTGCTCGCCGCCTGCTCGCGCGAGCCGGAGCCACCGCGTCCCGCGGCCGTGCGCGTCGAAGGCAACATCGCCATCCTGGCCGATCCCGAAGCGGCGGGATTTCTCAGCCTGGCGGCAGCGGAGCGCGACCGCGGCGGCATGTTGCGCCTGCCCGGCCGCCTTGTCTGGAATGATGAGCGCACCGCCCGCGTGACCCCCCAGGTCGCCGGGCGTGTGCAGCGTGTCGCGGTCGACCTCGGGGAAACGGTCAAATCCGGCGATGCACTCGCCACACTGGGCTCGCCCGACTACGGACAGGCCCGCGCCGATGCCCGCAAGGCAACCGCCGATGTCCGCGTCGCCGAGCAGGCGCTGGCCCGCGCCCGCACGCTGCGCGAGGCCGGCATCGTCGCCGAGAAGGACTGGGAGCAGAGCGAAGCCGCAGCGGCTTCGGCGCGCGCCGAAGCCGAGCGGGCCGGCCGCCGCCTCGCCATGCTGGGCGGCGATGGCGACGGCAGCTATGTGCTGCGCAGTCCGCTGACGGGAGTCGTCGTCGAGCGCAACATCGGCCCGGGCACCGAGTTCCGGCCCGAGCAGGGCGGCCCGCCGCTCTTCGTCATTACCGATCCCACCCGCCTCTGGCTGCTCCTCGATGCCGGGGAAGGGGACGTCGCCGCGCTCAAGCCGGGCGAATCGATCAGCTTCGAGGCGCGCAACTATCCGGGCGAACGCTTCGCCGGCGTCATTCGCCGCGTCGCCGACCTGATCGACCCGACCACCCGGACCATCAAGGTGCGTGCCGAAGTCGACAACCCCGACCGCCGCCTCAAGGGCGAGATGTTCGTCCACGCGCTGGTCGAGGTGCCGCCGGCCGCAGCCGTGCGCGTTCCCGTCAACGCCGTGTTTCTCGTCGGCTCGCGCCACTATGTCTTCGTTGCAGAGGGCAACGGCCGTTTCCGCCGCCAGCCTGTCGAGGCCGGCAACAGCCGTGACGGCCTGGTCGAAGTCAGGAGCGGTGTCAGGGAAGGCGAGCAGGTCGTCGTCGAGGGCACACTCAACCTGCTCAAGTTCTTCAAGGCGGACGCTCCGCAATGATCAAGCGCATCGTCCAGTTCGCGCTGAACGAACCCCTTTTCGTCCTGCTCGGGCTGCTCCTCTTCATCGGCGGCGGCATCGCCGCCTTCCGTGCGCTGCCGATCGAAGCCTTCCCCGATGTCACCGACACCCAGGTGACGGTCATCACCCTCTTTCCCGGGCGGGCGCCGGAGGAAGTCGAAAAGCAGGTCACCGTCCCGCTCGAGATCGCGCTGGCGGGCGTGCCCAATTCGATCCGGATGTTCTCGCACACGCAGTTCGGCCTCTCCTTCATCGTCGTCACCTTCGACGAAAAGCCAAGCCTGTTCATGGCCCGCCAACTGGTCGAGGAGCGCCTGCGCGGACTCGACCTGCCGCCCGGCATCGAACCGGAGCTGGCGCCGCCGGCGACCGCCACCGGCGAGATTTTCCGCTACCGGCTGGAGGCACCCGGCCTCAAGCCGACCGAGACGCGCGCCATCCAGGACTGGCTGGTCACGCGCCAGCTCAAGCAGGTGTCCGGCATCGCCGACGTCGTCTCGCTCGGTGGCCCGATCCGCCAGTACGAAGTGCGGCCGGACCTGACCCGGCTGCGCGACTACAAGCTCACCATCGGGCAACTCTACGGCGCCCTGCAGCGCGCCAACGCCAACGCCGGTGGCGGTTCGGTGGCCCAGGGCCGGCAGCAGTACCTGATCCGCTCGATCGGCCTCATGCGTTCGTCCGCCGACATCGGCCAGGTGGTGGTCGCCGAAAACAAGGGCACACCGATACTCGTGCGCGACGTCGCCGAAGTCGTCGAGTCGCGCGTGCCGCCCCAGGGCATCGTCGGCTACAGCGACGCCGACGGCGATCAGGACGATGTCGTTTCCGGCATCGTCCTGTTGCGCAAGGACGAGAACCCGTCGCAGGTGCTCGATGCCCTCAAGGCCCGCATCGATGCGCTCAACGCCGGCGGGCTGCCACAGGGCGTGAGCATCGTGCCCTACTACGACCGCTCGTGGCTGATCGGCAAGACCCTGCGCACAGTCTTCAGCAACCTGCTCGAGGGTGCGCTGCTGGTCACGCTCGTGCTCTACCTGTTCCTCGCCGACCTGCGTGCCGCCGCCATCGTTGCGTCGATCATCCCGCTGGCCCTGCTCGGGACCTTCATCGGCCTGACGCTGGCCGGCATCCCGGCCAACCTGCTATCGCTCGGTGCCATGGACTTCGGCATCATCGTCGACGGGGCGGTGATCGTCATCGAGAACATCTTCCGGCGCCTGGGCGAAGCCCAGAAGGACGAGGATCACCGGCCGCAGCCGCGCACCATCCTCGAGGCGGTGGTCGAGGTCGGCCGGCCGACCGTGTTCTCGATGATCATCATCATCGTCGCTCACCTGCCGATCTTCACGATGCAGCGGCACGAGGGCAAGATTTTCGCGCCGATGGCCTATTCCGTCGTCGCCGCGCTGGTGACCTCGCTGGTGCTGTCGCTGACCCTGGTTCCCTTCCTCAGCAAGATCGCCTTCCGCACCAATGTCCCGCACGAGGAAACGCAGTTGATGCGCTGGTTCATGAACCGCTACGAGCCGGCGCTGAAGTGGGTTCTGGCCAACACGCGACGGGTGTTGGTCGCCGCGCTTGTTGCGCTAGGCGTCACCGTCGCCGCGGTGCCGCAACTGGGTACCGAATTCCTGCCGGAGCTGAACGAGGGTTCGATCTGGATCAACATCACGTTGCCGGTTTCGGTCTCGGTCGACGAGGCGCGCGCCGACCTGCGCCAGCTGCGCCGCGTCGTGGCCGGCTTTCCCGAGGTCAATGCGGTCGTCTCCAAGGGCGGCCGCCCCGAGGACGGTACCGACCCGAAGAACATCAACATGACCGAAATGCTGGTCGACCTGAAGCCGGAGAGCGAGTGGCGCAAGGGCATGACCAAGGACAAGCTGGTGCGCGAGATGGAGGACAAGCTCAACGACCTCCCCGGCATCGAACCGACCTTCAGCCAGCCGGTGCGCGACCAGATCCTCGAGTCGATCTCGCAGATCGACGGCCAGATCGTCGTCAAGCTGTTCGGCGACGATCTGGCCACGCTGCGCGCCAACGCCGGCCAACTGCTCGAGCGCATCAACAAGGTCCCCGGCGTCATTCGCGCCTTCGTCGACCGCGACGGCGAATTGCCGCAGTACCGCCTCGAGATCGACCGCGCCGCAGCGGCACGCTACGGCCTCAATGTGGCCGACGTCCAGGATGTCGTCGAAACCGCGCTCGCCGGCAAGGTCGCCACCGAGCTGTGGGAAGGCGAGCGCCACTTCAGCGTCGTCGTCCGCCTCGAGGAATCCGCCCGCCAGCTCGACCGGCTCAAGGAAATACTGGTACCTGCACCATCCGGTGCGCAGATCCCTCTTGCCGAACTGGTCGCTTTCAAGCCGGGCAGTGGCGCCATGAACATCGCCCGCGAATCGGGTCAGCGCGTGATTGCCATCGGCGTCTTCATCCGCGACCGCGACATGGGCAGCGTCGTCGCCGACATGCAAAAGGCGGCAGCCGACATCAAGCTGCCGCGCGGCAACACCATCACCTGGTCCGGCGAATTCGAGAATCAGGAACGGGCGATGAAGCGCCTGATGCTGGTCGTGCCGCTGTCGATCCTGCTGATCTTCGTTCTCCTCTTCGATGCCTTCGAGTCCTTCCGCGACGCCCTGATCATCATCTGCAACATCCCCTTCGCGCTGATCGGCGGGGTCTTCGCGCTGCTGCTGTCGGGCATCCCGCTCTCGGTCTCGGCAGCCATCGGCTTCATCGCGCTGTTCGGCCAGGCAGTGCTCAACGGGGTCGTCATGGTCAGCTACATCAACCAGCTCAGGAAGCAGGGACTGGACAGCGGTGAGGCCATTTTCCAGGGCGCCCTGTCACGCCTGCGCACGGTCCTGATGACCGCCTTCCTCGCCATGCTCGGCCTCCTGCCGATGGCGCTCTCGCGCGGGATCGGCTCCGAGACGCAGCGGCCACTGGCACTCGTCGTCATCGGCGGACTGATCACCGCAACGCTGCTCACCCTCTTCGTCCTGCCGGCCCTGTGCAAGTTCGTCGCCACGAATCCGCGCCTGGCGCGCGCCCTGCACTGAAGTGAAGGACACTGTGGCCCGCGCCTTCGCCAACCGCGTCCTCGCGCTCTGCCTGGCCCTGGTCGCCGGCACAGTCGGCGCCATGACGGTCGACGAAGAGAGCGTCGCGGTCGACCTGCGCGACGGACTCTATACCGGCACATTGCAACTGCAGCTGCGGGTCCCGGAAATGTTGGCCCGGGCGGTGCTGACCGACTTCGACAACATGGCGCGCTTCATGCCGGGGCTGCGCAGCAGCCGCGTCATCACGCGCGAGGGCAACGCCTGGCATGTCGCCCAGGAAGGGCGCGCCGATTTTGGTCCCTTCGCCCTCCCTTTCCAGTCCGAGCGGCGCGTCGAGCAGATGGCGGACGGCAGCCTCGTCGCCACCGCGCTCTCCGGATCGACGCGGCACATGCGCAGCGTGCTGCGCCTGCATGCGACCGGGCCGACCTCGGTTCAGCTCGACTACCGCATCGAGATGATCCCGGCAGTGTGGATACCCGGCTCGGTCGGCGTCGCCTTCCTGCGACACGAACTGGCCGACCAGTTCACCGCGTTGTCTACCGAAATGGAGCGCCGCCAGAAAGCCACTCCGCACTGAGGCAGCCGTCCCAACCGCCGAACGGGCTCGGCGTGCCGAACGCCTCCTGCCAGCCGGCTTCCCAAAGCGCGCGCAGGTCGCGCTCGCCGGCCTCGGCCAATTCATGCCAGCCGCTGCAATACATCGCCTGCGCCGGCGGTAGCAGGCCGGGCAGACCCAGTTCGCCACGGTAGGCGTCTTCGCGAAAAATGCAGGCCGACAGCCAGGCCGGCACCAGCCAGTCGCGGCTCGAATCGGCATCGCAGTCGCCCAGCGCCCGCCGCGCCTTGTCGAAGGCCGCGAGACGGCGGCGGAAGCCGGCAAGACAGGCCTCCGGCGCGGCATCGCCCAGCACCGCCGCCAGCACCGGATCACGTGCGCACAGCTCGGCCGACCGCCCCGCCAGCTCACCGGATAGCAAGGAAGGGAAAGGCCGGCCGGCCGGCATCGTCGCGACGACCGCGACGCGGGCCGCCACCGGCATCAGCGTGAACAGGGCTTGGCGCACGGCGCGCACCGGCAACGGGTTGGCAAGCGCCACGCGGGCTGCCTTCCAGGCCAGTAAACGCTGGATCACGGGATTCAGGATCACTGGCCGGCGACCCGCGCAAAAAAATGCCCGCCGGAGGGCGGGCCGAATCCATCGCTTGGAGGTATTGCCAGCACAGTATGCACCCGGCTCCTGACCGAAGCCTGACCGGTAGTCGCCATCAGGGCCACAGAACGCAGGCCCAGATCGCCGCCGCCGCGAGCAGCGACAGCAGTACCGCCGCGCTGCCCATGTCCTTTGCGCGCTTGGCCAGTTCGTGGCGCTCCGGCGAAGCCTTGTCGACCACCGCCTCGATGGCGGAATTGAGTATCTCGACGATCAGCACCAGGACGATGCTGCCGATCAGCAGCGCGCGCTCGATGCCGGACTTGCCCAGGTAGATGGCCAGCGGTAGCGCGACGGCCGCAAGCAGGACTTCCTCGCGAAACGCCGCCTCGTTGCGCCAGGCCGCGCGCAGGCCGTCGCGCGAATAGCCGCAGGCGGCAATCAGGCGGGCAATTCCCTGCTTGCCCTTGAATGAATCGCCAGTGTCGTTCATCTTTTCTCCAGCAACGGTTTCAGGAAGCGTCCGGTATGGCTGGACTTGCAGCGGGCGATGTCTTCCGGCGTGCCGGCGGCGAGAATGCGGCCGCCGCCGCCACCACCTTCCGGACCGAGGTCGACCACCCAGTCAGCGGTCTTGATCACATCGAGGTTGTGCTCGATGACGACGATGGTGTTGCCGTGGTCGGCCAGGCGGTGCAGTACCTTGAGCAGCATCTCGATGTCGGCGAAGTGCAGGCCGGTGGTCGGTTCGTCGAGGATGTACAGCGTGCGCCCGGTGTCACGCTTGGACAATTCGAGCGCCAGCTTCACGCGCTGCGCCTCGCCGCCGGACAGCGTCGTCGCGCTCTGGCCGAGCGTGATGTAGCTGAGGCCGACGTCGACCAGCGTCTGCAGCTTTCTCGCCACCACCGGCACGGCGTCGAAGAATTCGCGCGCCTGCTCGACAGTCATCTGCAGCACGGCGTGGATGTTGCGGCCCTTGTACTGGATCTCCAGCGTTTCGCGGTTGTAGCGCTTGCCGTGGCAGACGTCACAGGGGACGTAGATGTCGGGCAGGAAGTGCATCTCGACCTTGATCATTCCGTCGCCCTGGCAAGCCTCGCAGCGCCCGCCCTTGACGTTGAAGCTGAAACGCCCCGGCCCGTAGCCACGGGCGCGGGATTCAGGCACTTGCGAGAACAACTCGCGGATCGGCGTCAGCAGGCCGGTATAGGTCGCCGGGTTGGAGCGCGGCGTGCGCCCGATCGGCGACTGGTCGACATTGATCACCTTGTCGAACTGGTCGAGGCCGGTAATCTCCCTGTAGGGCGCCGGCTCGGCGGTCGAGCCGTAGAGATGGCGGGCGGCGGCGGTGTACAGCGTGTCGTTGATCAGCGTCGATTTGCCCGAGCCGGAAACGCCGGTGACGCAGGTGAACAGGCCGCCGGGAATCTCGAGCGTGACATCGCGCAGGTTGTTGCCATGCGCACCGGCCACGGTAAGCTGCCTTTCCGGCTGTTGCGGTCGACGCCGCTGCGGCAGCGAAATTGCCTTGCGCCCCGACAGGTAGGCACCGGTCAGCGAGGCGGGATGAGCGGCAACCTCGGCCGGCGCCCCCTCGGCAACGATGCCGCCGCCATGCACGCCGGCGCCCGGACCGATGTCGACCACGTAGTCGGCGCTGCGGATGGCATCTTCGTCGTGCTCGACGACGAGCACCGTATTGCCCATGTCGCGAAGGTTCCTGAGCGTCTGCAGCAGGCGGTCGTTGTCGCGCTGGTGCAGGCCGATCGACGGCTCGTCGAGGACGTACATGACGCCGGTCAGCCCCGAGCCGATCTGCGAGGCCAGCCGGATGCGCTGCGCCTCGCCGCCCGAAAGCGTCTCCGCCGAGCGTTCAAGGCAGAGGTAGTCGAGGCCGACGTCGATCAGGAAGGTCAGGCGGGCGGTGATTTCCTTGAGGATCTTCTCGGCGACCTGCGCCTTGTGCCCGGCCAGCTGCAGGCAGTTGAAATGATTGCGCGCCTCGCCCAGCGGCAGGCGGCTGATCTCGTGCAGGGTGCGCTCGCCGACGCGCACGTGGCGCGCCTCGGTACGCAAGCGGGTGCCGCCGCAGGCGGGGCAGGTCGAGTTGCTGATGTACTTCGACAGTTCCTCGCGCACGGCGCTGGAGTCGCTGCCGCGATAACGCCGTTCGAGATTGGGGATGATGCCCTCGAAGATATGGCTGCGGTCGAAACGCGTGCCCTTCTCGTTGGCGTAGCGGAAGGCGATGGTGTCGCGCCCGGACCCGTAGAGCACGACGTTGCGCACGGCTTCCGGCAATTCGCCGAACGGCGTGTCGACCGAAAAGCCGTAGTGCCCGGCCAACGATTCGATGATCTGGAAGTAGAACTGGTTCTTGCGGTCCCAGCCGCGGATCGCCCCGCCGGCCAGCGACAGGTGCGGCGCGGCGGCGACGCGTTTGGGGTCGAAGAACTGGATGACCCCGAGGCCGTCGCACTTCGGGCACGCGCCCATCGGATTGTTGAACGAGAAGAGCCGAGGCTCGAGCTCCTGCAGCGCATACGAGCACACCGGGCAGGCGAATTTGGCGGAGAACAGGTGCTCCGTGCCGCTATCCATCTCGAGCGCGATGGCCCGCCCCTCGGCATGGCGCAGCGCAGTCTCGAAGGATTCGGCGAGGCGCTGGCGCATGTCGTCGCGCACCTTGAGGCGGTCGACGACGACGTCGACGTCGTGCTTGTGCGACTTGGCGAGCTTGGGCACGGCGTCGATCTCGTACACGGCGCCATCGACGCGGACGCGGGCAAAGCCCTGGGCGCGCAGCTCGGCGAACAGGTCGAGTTGCTCGCCCTTGCGGTTGGCCACCACCGGCGCCAGGATCATCAGCTTCGTCTCGGTGGGCAGCGCCAGCACGTGATCGACCATCTGCGACACCGTCTGCGCCTCCAGCGCGCGCCCGTGCTCGGGGCAGTAGGGCGTGCCGGCGCGGGCATAGAGCAGGCGCAGGTAGTCGTGGATCTCGGTAACCGTGCCGACCGTCGAGCGCGGGTTGTGCGAGGTTGCCTTCTGCTCGATCGAAATTGCCGGGCTCAAGCCCTCGATCAGGTCGACGTCCGGCTTCTCCATCAGTTGCAGGAACTGCCGCGCGTAGGCCGACAGCGACTCGACGTAGCGGCGCTGCCCTTCGGCGTACAGCGTGTCGAAGGCGAGCGACGACTTGCCGGAACCGGACAGGCCGGTGATGACGATCAGCCGGTCGCGCGGCAGGTCGAGGTTGACGTTCTTGAGGTTGTGCGTGCGGGCGCCGCGGATGCGGATCTGTTCCATGAAGCCGGCCGGAATGCGGAATGGCAGGCTGCAACTATACGCAAAGTCGCCGCCAACTGCCCTCCCGACACACATCGAAGGCCTTAAGGCGGGTTTAAGGATCCCGGCCTAAAGTGGCAGTGTCGCATTGTCCGAAACAACCGCCATGTCTGCTGCCCAGCGCAACGTGTTCAATCATCACTTCTCGCCCGTGACGGCCACGCACACCGTCGTCGGGTCACCGCGCCGTGCGGAAGCCGAATCCTTCATCCACGACATTTTCGCCCGCCATTACGGCGCCGACATCTCGTCTTTCGCACCCAACCTGACCCTGCTCGAGCAGCACGGACGGGTGATCGCGGCGGCCGGCTGGCGGCCGGCCTCGAGCGAAGCACTGTTCCTCGAACGCTACCTCGACGTGCCGGTCGAGCAGGCGGTCGCACGCCTGGCCGGCCAGCCGGTACAGCGCGAGCGCATCGTCGAAGTCGGCAACCTCGCGGCCGAGAAGCCCGGTGCCACGATCCATCTGGTCCGCACGCTCGCCCTGCACCTGCACAGGCTCGGCTACGAATGGGTAGTCTCCACCGTCACCCACGAACTGGCCAGCATCTTCGCCCGCCTCGGCCTGCCGCCGCTGGCGCTGGCGCCGGCCGACCCGGCCCGCCTCGGCGCCAGCGCCGCCGCTTGGGGCAGCTATTACGACACCGCCCCGGTGGTTGTCGCCGGCCGCATCCGGCAGGCAATCGAACGCAGCGGACGCGCATGAGCGCCGAATCGCTGTTTGCGGCGCTGGCCCGGCGCGATGCCGGTGCGCCCGTACTTTCCGACGGCGTGCGCACGTGGACCGCAGGCGAGACCCTGGTCGCAGCCGGCGCCTTCGGTGAGCGCCTGCGCGGACGGCAATGCCTGGCCATCCTCGCCGACAACGGTCCGGTCTGGGTGATCGCCGACCTCGCGGCACTGGCTGCCGGCGTAGCGCAGGTGCCGCTGCCCGCCTTCTTCAGTCCGGTCCAGCTCGCGCACGTGATCGCGCAGGCCGGCGTCGACGCCGTGCTCACCGACCAGCCCGAACGCATCGAGGCACTGGGAACGGGCTTCGTCCACCTGGGGGATTGGCAAGGCCTCGCCTGGATGGTTCGCCAAGTCCCCGCGGTCGCACTGCCGGCCGGAACGGCCAAAGTCTCATTCACGTCGGGCAGCACCGGCAGCCCGAAGGGCGTCTGCCTGTCGGCCGACGGGCTGCTCGACACCGCGACCGCCGTCGCCGAGCGCCTCGGCGACCTGCCGATCGACCGCCATCTCGCCGTCCTGCCGCTCGGGCTGCTGCTCGAGAATGTCGCGGGCATCTACGCGCCGCTGCTGCGCGGCGCCGAGGTCGTGCTGCCGCCGCTGGCGACACTCGGCTGGCGCGGCATGGCCGGCTTCGATCCGGCGCAGTTGCAGCAGGCGGTTGCGGCGCACACCGCCGACAGCGTGATCCTCGTACCGGAACTCCTCAAGGCGTGGTCGCTATACCTGGCCGCCACCCAGGGTCGCGCCCCGGCATCCCTCGCCTATGTGGCTGTCGGCGGCGCCCGCGTCGATGCCGGGCCGCTCGCCGCGGCGCGCGCGGCCGGCATACCCGCCTACCAGGGCTACGGCCTCACCGAATGCGGCTCGGTCGTCGCGCTCAACCGCCCGGGCGACGACAGCGACGATGTCGGACGGCCGCTCGGCCATGTGCGCATCCGCGAAGCCGATGGCGAGATCGTCATCGCCGCGCGTGCCTTTCTCGGCTACCTCGGCGGCGACACTCCGTCCGGCGCCGGGGAATTCGCCACCGGCGACCTCGGGCACATCGATGCCAATGGCCACTTGCACCTCGACGGTCGCCGCAAGAACCTCCTGATCACCTCGTTCGGCCGCAACGTCGCACCGGAATGGGTGGAAGCGGCGCTGCTCGCGCAACCGGCCGTCGCCCAGGCGGTGGTCGCCGGCGAAGCGCGGCCGTGGCTGAGCGCGCTGCTCGTCCCGGCACCCGGCGCCGGCGATGCGGCGCTGGCCGCTGCGGTCGCCAGCGCCAACGCGACCCTGCCCGATTACGCCCGCATCGGCGGCTGGCTCGCCGTGCCGCCCTTCACGCTGGCCACTGGCCAGGCGACCGGCAACGGCCGCCCGATGCGCGCCGCCATCCTCGACCACCATGGCTCAGCGCTGGACATCCTCTACGCAAGCAAGGAAACATCCGATGCCGTTCTATGACGAATTGATCGCCGCCACGGCGGTCGACCGCAACAACCTATTCTCGGCGCCGATCATCACCGACTGCCTCGCCGGCGTAGCCAGCCGTGCGAGCTACCTCGCCTTCCTTGGTCAGGCCTACCACCACGTCCGCCACACGACGCCGCTGCTGATGTCGCTCGGCGGTCGCCTGCCTGATCGCCTCGGCTGGCTGCGCCGCGCCGTCGCCGAATACATCGAGGAAGAAATCGGCCACGAGGAATGGATCCTCGACGACATCGCCGCCGCCGGGGGCGACCCGGCTGCGGTACGCGCCAGCCGGCCCGACCTGCCGGCCGAACTGATGGTCGCCTATGCCTACGACCTGATCGCCCGCGGCAATCCGGCCGGCTTCTTCGGCATGGTCTTCGTCCTCGAAGGCACCAGCGTGGCACTGGCGCTGACCGCCGCCGACCGCATCCAGCTCGCGCTAGAGCTGCCCGACAAGGCCTTCTCCTACCTGCGTTCGCACGGCACCCTCGACCAGGAGCACACGCAGCATCTGGCGCAACTGGTCAACGCGATGACGCCGGAGGACCAGGCCGAGGTCCTGCGCTGCGCCAAGGTGTTCTACAAGCTCTACGGGGACATCTTCCGCGCCCTGCCCACCGTTTCGACCGAGGAGGCCGCTGCATGCAACTGAACGAATCCCGCATCCTGCTTACCGGCGCCACCGGCGGTCTCGGCCAGGCGCTCGCCCGCCAGCTCGCCGCGACCGGGGCGACCTTGCTGCTTGCCGGCCGCAACACGGCGGCCGAGGAAGACAAGTTGGCCGCACTGGCCGGCGAACTCGGCGGCAGCCACGAGCGGGTCGCCGCCGACCTGTCCACGGGCGACGGCGTCGCCGCGGTGGCCGAAGCGGCCCGGCGCTTCGGCGCCAACGTGCTGATCAACAACGCCGGCATCGGCGGCTTCGGCCTGTTCGAGGAACAGGACTGGGCGACGGTCGACACCGTGCTGGCGACCAATCTGGCTGCCCCGATGCGGCTGACGCACGCGCTGCTGCCGCATCTCAAGGCTCAGGCGCAGGCCGCCATCGTCAATGTCGGCTCGATGTTCGGCAGCCTGCCCTTCGCCGGCTTCGTCGCCTACTCGACCGCCAAAGCAGCGCTGCGCGCCTTCTCGCAAGGTCTGCGCCGCGAACTCGCCGATACCGGCATCGCCGTGATCCATGTTGCCCCGCGCGCCATCGCGACGCCGCTCAACACGCCAGCGGTCGACGCACTGAACCGGGAGCTGAAGACCGCCTACGACCAGCCCGAAGTGGTGGCCGGGCGCATCGTCACCGCCTTGCGCGGCGGCTCCGCTGAACACCACCTCGGGTTCCCCGAGAAGCTGTTCGCCTGGATCAACGGCCTCGCACCGTCGCTGATCGACGGCGGCCTTGCCGGCAAGCTCCACGTCATCAAACGCCACGCGTCCAACCGCTAATCCGAACGGAGAAAAAACCATGAAAACTGCACACTCACTCCTTGTCGCTTTCGCTCTCTCCGCCAGCAGCCTCGCTGGCGCCGCCACACCCGAAGAACTGATCCGCCCGATCCAGGAGCAATGGGCCGAGATCAAGTACCGCCAACCCGAGAAAGTGCAGGCCGAGCAGTACGGCAAGCTCGCCGCGCAGGCACACAAGGTGGTCGAAGCCAACCCGGGGATGGCCGAGCCACTGATCTGGGAAGGCATCGTCGTCTCCAGCGAAGCGGGGGCCAAGGGCGGCCTCGGCGCCCTCGGCCTGGCCAAGGAATCGCGCGCCCTACTGGACGAGGCGCTCAAGATCAACGACAAGGCGCTGTCAGGATCCGCCTATACCAGCCTGGCCACCCTCTATGCCAAGGTTCCCGGCTGGCCGGTCGGTTTCGGCGACAAGAAGAAGGCCGAGGAGTACTTCAAGAAGGCGCTGGCGATCAACCCGACCGGCATTGACCCGAACTTCTTTTACGGCGAGTATCTGGTCGACCGTGACCGCGTCGCCGAGGCACGCCCCTACCTCGAGGCCGCTCTCAAGGCGCCGCCGCGCCCCGGCCGCGAACTCGCCGATAGCGGTCGCCGCCAGGAAATACAGGCGCTGCTCGCCAAGATCAACAAGGAAGGGAAGTAATTGCGGGTTCTGCTGGTCGAAGACGACGCGCTGCTTGGTGACGGCATCCGCGCCGGCCTGAAGCTGGCAGATTACGCGGTGGACTGGGTGCGGGACGGCGAAGCCGCCCGCCTCGCACTTCTCGACCACGATTACGACGCCTGCGTCCTCGACCTCGGCCTGCCGAAGAAGGACGGACTGGCGGTCTTGCGCGACCTGCGGGCGCACGGCGCGACCGTGCCGGTGCTGGTCCTGACCGCCCGCGACACCGCCGCCGACAAGATCGCCGGCCTCGATGCCGGTGCCGACGACTACCTGACCAAGCCGTTCGACCTCGGCGAACTGCAGGCGCGCATCCGCGCCTTGCTGCGCCGGGCCAAGGGCGCGGCACAACCGACCCTCGGCCATGGCAAGCTGGTCCTCGACCCGGCAGGGCGGAGCGTCACCCTTGCCGGCGAGTCGGTTCGGCTGTCGGCACGCGAATACGCGCTGCTGCACGACCTGCTCAGCCACAGGAACCAGGTCCGCACCCGCGCCCAGCTCGAGGAAAGCCTCTATGCGTGGGGCGAAGAGGCCGAAAGCAACACAGTCGAAGTTTACATCCACCACCTGCGCAAGAAGCTTGGCAGCGAGTTGATCGAGACGGTGCGCGGCTTCGGCTACCGCATCGGGGGCGGTACGTGACCGACGCCCTGGCTCCCGCCCACGCCCCGTCGTTGCGCCGGCGCCTATTGCGCTGGGTAACCCTGACCACCGTCGCAATCCTCTGCCTGGCCGCCGTCCTGACCTACCGGCAGGCGCGCGAGGACGTCCAGGAACTGATGGATGCACTAATGGCGGAAACCGCCCAACTCCTGCTCACCCAGGCCAGCGACGGCGGCAACCACGTCACCGACCTGCCCGGCCGGATGGCGACGCTGCACAGTACGCAACCGCGCGCCAGCAACCTGGCCATCGAGTTCCAGATCGGCCGCACCGATGGCACCGTGTTGCTGCGCACAGCCGGCGCTCCGGACGCCCCGCTCGCCGCACCGCTCGGCTATGCCGACGTCGACTTTGAGGGCCATTCGTGGCGAACCCTGATCGCCGAGAGTTCCAACCGTGCCTTCCGCGTCCAGGTCGCGCTGCTTGACGACATCCGCGACGAGGAAGCCCTCGAGATCGCCACCCGCGCAGTATTGCCGCTCGGCATCAGCCTGCCGCTGCTGATCGCCTTTATCTACCTGTCGGTGCGCCGCGGCCTAAAGCCACTCGACGACCTCGCCGGCGACGTCGCCTTCCGGTCCCCGGAGAACCTTTCACCCCTGGCGGCCGATCACGCCCCGGCCGAAGTTCAGCCCCTGATTGGCGCACTCAACCGCCTGCTCGGACGGCTCGCCGCGACGCTGGACAACGAGCGCCGGTTCACCGCCGATGCCGCGCACGAACTGCGCACGCCGCTCGCCGCCCTCAAGATCCACGCCCAGGTCGCCCTCGCCTCGGCCCCGGCCGGCAATACCCGCGAAGCGCTCGGCAAGGTGATCGCCGGCGTCGACCGCACGACGCGCCTGGTCGAGCAGTTGCTCCGTCTCGCCAGGCTGGATCCGCTCGACCACATCGCCGCCCCGCAACCGGTCGACCTCGGCGAACTCACTGCGGTAGCGGTCGCCGACGCCCGCGATGCCGCCGGCGGCCGCACCATCACCCTCCTGGCGCCCGCCGGCCCGCTCGTCGTTCCCGGCGATCCCGACCTGCTCGGCGCAGCGCTGCGCAACATCATCGACAATGCGCTGCGCTACACCCCGCTCGCAAGCACGGTAACCGTCAGCGCCAGCGCAACCGACTGGCGCCCGGAACTGGAAGTGCACGACGACGGCCCCGGTGTCCCGCCCGAAGAACTGCCGCGCCTGACAGAACGCTTCTTCCGCGGCAGCGATCCGGGCGCCGAGGGCAGCGGCCTCGGCCTCGCCATCGTCCGCCGCATTGCCGAACTCCACGGCGCCAGCCTCGAAGTCGCCAACCGCCAGGGCGGCGGCCTTGTCGTGCGGCTGCGCTGGCCACCTTCCCTTGCCGCCACCCCGACCCGATCGACATGACCACAGCCCACCATTTCCTGCCTGCCCTCGCTCTTGTCGCCGCGCTCGCCACCGGATCTGCCGGCGCCGACGAGGCGACCCTTGCCGTCACCATCAGGGGCGTCCGGGACGCCACCGGCCAGTTGCGCGTCTCGCTATACAACGAGGCAGAAGGCTTCCGCAAGGAGGACCGCGCCCTCAAGGTCATCACGGCTCCCGCAGCCCCGGGGGAGGCCAGCGTCGAGTTCGCCGGCCTGCCGCCGGGCCGCTATGCGCTGATGGCCTACCATGACGAGAACGGCGACAACAAGTTGAACCTCCGCCTCGGCATGTTTCCCACCGAGGGCTACGCTCTTTCCAACAACCCCAGGGTCATGGGTCCGCCGAAGTTCGCCGACAGCGCTTTCGACGTCGCCGCACCGCTGACGCGGATCGAGATGACTCTAGCCTACTGAGCGCACCGTCGCGGTCGACTGCCCCGGATCACCGGATTTCGCGAGCGTCGCGAAGCGTTCTGCTGATCCAGCGCAAAAAGCCCCGCAAATTTTGGTGCCTATAATGACCGCTGGCCTGCCCATGGTGGGGAGGCCGGCTGGGCACCCCGGATAGACCGGCGATATCGCAGAACCGGCAGCGGAGCGCAACAGCGCATCAACATCGCATAGGGGTAGCCATGTCTTGCCAATCATTGACGAGAAGTCTCAGGCTGTTCGTCGCAGCCGCATTCGCGCTGGCAGCGCTCAACGCCGGTGCCGCCGACCCGGCCAAAGCCAAGGCCGACTACGAAAACCGGCTCAATTCGTTGAATGCCCTTTCGTCGGCGCTTTCGAGCGCCCCCGAGGCCGGTGCCGAGGCCCGCGCCAACCTGACCAAGGTCGCCGCACGCAAGAAGGAGGCAGAGGACCTCGCCAAGCTCGGCGAATACGAGGTCGCCCGCGAAATCCTCGACGAGGGCTACCGCCTGCTCACGCAGACGCTGGCCAAGGTCAAGAGCGGCAGCGGCCCTTCGCAGACACCGGGGATGTCAGGCATGACTGCGGCGGAGACCGGACGCGACCGTGCCACCAAGGAATCCTCCGAGCGCTCCATCGCCAGCGCCAAGGCCCTGCTCGACGCCGCCAAGCGCTCGGGTGCGGGCTCCGGCGACGTTGCCCGCATCGGCGGCACCATCGCCAAGGCGGAGCAGAAGAGCGCCGCCGGCGACTTTGCCGGCGCCGACCAGACGGCCAAGGATGCCATGGCCGACCTGCGCCCCCTGATCGTCTCGCTGAAGGGCGAGTCCGGCAGCAGCAGCGGCTCGGTCGCCAGCAGCGCCAGCAGTGGCATGGCCGCCAGCCCCGCCGCGGTCGACGCCCGTGTCGCCAGCGGCAAGGCCTTGATCGATGCGCTCAAGCGCCAGAACGCCGAGAAGGGCGGCGGCAAGGAGAACCTGATTGCCGACGCCGAAGCCAAGTTGCGCCAGGCCGAAGCCCTGCGCAACGCCGACCCGGCCGCCGCGCTGACACTGGCCAACGACGGCTACAAGATCGCGCAGGGCGGCATCGCCTCGCTGCAGTCCCCTTCCGGGCTCAAGTCGGGCAGCGCCGCGCTAGCCTCCGCCGCGCCCGCGGGCAACAGCGAGGAGCAGAAGGCCGAGATCGATCGCCAGCTGAAGTCGTCGCTGCTGCTGCGCGACGCGGTCGAGCGCAAGAGCCGCGAGAAGGGTGTCGACAATGCATCGACGCTGGCACGCATCGATGCGCTCTCGGGTGAGGCACGCACCCGCCGCGACAACGATCCGGGCCGCGCCATGCAGGCTGCCAGCGAAGCCAACCAACTCGCCAAGGACGCGATGGCAAAAATGCGCTGACGCACCGGCCGCCAATACCACGAAAAAAGGGCGCCACCGGCGCCCTTTTTCTTTTCTTGCCCAGACGCATTTACCAGTTCGGTTCTCGCTCGGGCGTCGCGGTGATCTTGTGGATGGACAAGTCGGCACCCTGATATTCCTCTTCCTGGTCGAGACGCAGGCCCATGGCGACCTTGAGCACGCCATAAACCAGGAAGCCGCCGGCGAGCGCGATGGCGATCGCCATGCCGGTCATGATCAGCTGCGGCATCAAGGCAATGCCACCGGCGCCGCCGAGCGCCTTGCTGCCGAAGATGCCCGCGGCGATGCCGCCCCAGGCGCCGCAGAGACCATGCAGGGGCCAGACGCCGAGCACGTCGTCGATCTTCCAGCGGTTCTGGGTGAGCGTGAACATGACCACGAAGAGGCCGCCGGCAACGCCGCCGACCACCAGCGCACCGATCGGGTGCATCAGATCGGAACCCGCGCAGACAGCCACGAGGCCGGCGAGCGGGCCGTTATGGACGAAGCCCGGGTCGTTCTTGCCGAGGACGAGCGCGACCAGTGTGCCGCCTGCCATGGCCATCAGCGAATTGAGCGCAACCAGGCCGGAGATCTTGTCCAGGGTCTGCGCGCTCATGACGTTGAAGCCGAACCAGCCGACAGTGAGGATCCACGCGCCGAGGGCGAGGAAGGGGATCGACGACGGCGGGTGGGCCGACATGCGCCCGTCCTTGGTGTAGCGGCCGTAACGGGCGCCGAGCAGAAGCACCGCGGGCAAGGCGATCCAGCCGCCCATGGCATGGACCACCACGGAACCGGCGAAATCGTGGAATTCCTCGCCGAAGGATGCCTTCAGCCAGGCCTGGATGCCGAAGGCCTGGTTCCAGGCGATGCCCTCAAAAAACGGATAGACGAAGCCGACGACCAGGAAGGTCGCGACCAACTGCGGATGGAACCTGGCGCGCTCGGCGATACCGCCCGAGATGATGGCGGGGATGGCCGCGGCGAAGGTAAGCAGGAAGAAGAACTTGGTCAGCTCGAATCCGTTCTTTTCCATCAGCGTGTCGACGCCGGCGAAGAAATTGACCCCGTAGGCGATGCCGTAGCCGATGAAGAAATAGGCGATGGTCGATACACCGAAGTCGGTGAGGATCTTGACCAGCGCATTGACCTGGTTCTTCTTGCGCACCGTCCCGACCTCGAGGAAGGCGAAACCGGCGTGCATGGCCAGCACCATGATGGCGCCAAGCAGGATGAAGAGGACGTTGCCGCCCGAATGAAAAGCTTCCATGGAACCCCCGGAATGTAAAGACCGCCGTCCGGAAGCAAGCACCATTCCAGTGCATCAAAAATGATGCAAATCAGTGCATTAGCGATTCTTGGCTGTGCAAAACTGCACCTCTATGGTGCAAAACTACGATGCCGCGCCCCCTTGCGGTGCGGAAGCGCCTTATTTCGGGGCAGCCTCCGGCGGCAGGAGGACCCACATGCGCCCTGCCTGCTTCATGCGTCCGGCCTGCTCGCCCGCTTCCTTGCCGAAGCCCCAGAAGAAATCGGCACGGACGGCGCCCTTGATGGCGCTGCCGGTATCCTGGGCCAGCACCAGCCGGTTGAGCGGACGTGTCGAGTTGGGCCGCGTCGTCGCCAGGAAGACGGGGGCGCCGAGCGGCACGGCGCGCGGGTCTACGGCGATGCTGCGTTCGGCGGTGAGCGGCACGCCGAGGGCGCCGACCGGGCCGCCCGGGGTGTTGGGCACTTCGCGGAAGAAGACATAGCTCGGGTTGGCGGCCAGCAGGTCCGGCAGGCGCGCCGGGTTGGCCCGACCCCACGCCTGGATGCCCTGCATCGAGGCCTCCTCGAGCTTGAGGTCCCCGCGGTCGACAAGAACGCGGCCGATCGACTGGTAGGGATGGCCGTTCTGGTCGGCGTAATTGAGGCGCACTACCGCGCCGTCAGCCAGTTGCACGCGCCCGGAACCCTGCACCTGCAGGAAGAACAGTTCGACAGGATCGTCCACGTACAGGAGGGTCCGCGCCGGCAGGCGATCACCGCGCGCCTCGATTTCGCCGCGCGTCCAGTAGGGAACGACCTTGTTGCCCTCGAGGCGACCGCGCACGCGCTTGTCCTTGAGTTCGGGGAAGACGGTGCTGAGGTCGATGGTCAGCAGGTCGTCGGGCACGCCGCGCACTGGCTGGGCGAACCCGTTGGTGCGCGAGCGGCTGCCGCGCAGGAGCGGCTCGTAGTAGCCGGTGACGAGGCCACTCGCGTTGCCGTCGCCGGCAAGCAGGGCATACGGCTTGAAATTGGCTTCGAAAAATCGCCGGGCATCGAGTCCGGGCTTGCCGTCGGCCGCGCGTGCCGCTTCGCAGACGCGCTTCCAGGCGGCGCCGTGCGGCTTGCCGGCGATGCCGCGGCAACTCTGCAGGAAGGCCGGCCAGGCGGCGGCAACGTCATCGTCGCTCCAGCCCGGCAGGTCGGCCCAGGCGGCAGGACGCAGAGTGCGGGAGAACGGCGCTGCCGGTGCCGGCGGCGCCACCGTCGTAGCGGCCGGCGGCGGGCAGGAAGGGCAGGCGGCGCACGGCGCGCATTCGGCAACGGGTACGGCCGGCGGGGGCGGCGGACTGGCGCAGGCGCCGAGCAATAGCGCGGCCAACCCGACCGCGGCGTGGAGTTTTCGCATGGCTTTGGCTAGAGTTCGTCTTTTCGCCGCGCAGTATACCCGCCGCCATGTCCGACGCTTCCCGACTCGAACGCCTGCTACACCTCGCCGAAACTGCCCTCGCCCGCCTCGATGCCGCGCTGCCGCCGGCGCCGCCGCCGACCGACTGGCAGGGTGCCGTCGCCTTCCGCTGGAAGAAGCGCGACGGTCGCGGCTGGCTGCAGGCGGTCGCCCGCCCGCACCCGATCCGGCTCGCCGACCTCGGCAACGTCGATGACCAGAAGGCGCGCATCGTCGCCAACACGCGCCAGTTCGTCGCCGGCAAGCCGGCCAACAACGTGCTGCTGACCGGCAGCCGCGGCTCGGGCAAGTCGTCGCTGGTCAAGGCAGTCCTCAATGAATATTCGGGCAAGGGGCTGCGCCTGATCGAAGTCGACAAGGACGACCTCGTCGACCTGCCCGACATCGTCGAGCGACTGGACGGGCGCCCCGAGCGCTTCATCGTCTTCTGCGACGACCTTTCCTTCGAAGCCGGCGAGACCGCCTACAAGGCACTCAAGTCGGTACTCGACGGTTCGGTCGCGGCGCCGCCGGACAACGTGCTGATCTACGCGACCTCGAACCGCCGCCACCTGATGCCGGAAACCTTCGCCGAGAACCTGGAAACGAATCGCGTCGGCGACGAGATCCATCCCGGCGAGACGACCGAGGAGAAGGTCTCGCTGTCCGAGCGTTTCGGCCTGTGGATTTCCTTCTACCCGTTCAGCCAGGACGACTACCTCGGCATCGTCCGCCACTGGCTGCACCATTTCGGCGTCGCCGAAGCGACCATCGCCGGCTGCGAGCGCGACGCGCTCAACTGGGCGCTGCAGCGCGGTTCGCGCAGCGGCCGCGTCGCCTGGCAATTCGCCCGCGACCTGGCCGGACACGCGAAGCCGACGCGGAAGAAGGCGCGTTGACCGCCGTCGTCGAAGTCGCCGCGGCCGTCCTGCTGCGTGCCGGCGGGCGCGAGTTCCTGCTCGCGCAACGCCCGGCCGGCAAGGTCTACGCCGGCTACTGGGAATTCCCGGGCGGCAAGGTCGAGCCCGGCGAAAGCGTGCGCGACGCGCTGGTGCGCGAGCTGCGCGAGGAACTCGGCATCACGGTCACCGCCTGCGCGCCTTGGCTGACCCGCACCTTCACCTACCCGCACGCGACCGTGTGCCTCAATTTCTGGCGCGTTACCGCGTGGGAAGGCGAGATCGGCATCAGCGCCCCGCTCGAGCATGACGCGGTCGACTGGCTGGAATGCGGCAAATCCGCGACGGTCGGCCCCATCCTGCCGGCCAACGACCCGATCCTGAAGGCGCTGGCCCTGCCGACGACGATGGCGATCACGATGGCCGAGGCCGAAGGCGTCGAACGCACGCTGGAACGCCTCGAGGAAGCGCTGGCCGGCGGACTGCGGCTGATCCAGGTGCGCGACCGCGGCTGGCCGCCGGCGCAACGCCTGTGGTTCGCCGAAACCGTGGTGCGACTGGCGCATGACCGCGGCGCCCTGGTCGTCATCAACGCCGCCGCGCACATCGCCCGGCGCACCGGCGCCGACGGCCTGCACCTGCCGGCCGCCGCGCTCGCCGCCTGCCGCCAACGCCCGGACTTCGCCTGGGTCGGCGCTTCCTGCCACACGGCTGCGGAGATCGCCCGCGCCGGCGAACTTGGCCTCGATTACGCGCTGCTCGGGCCGGTGCTGCCGACCCCGACGCATCCGGACAACCCCGGCCTCGGCTGGGAAGGCTTCAGCGCGGCGAATACCGGCAACACGCTGCCGGTATTCGCGCTCGGCGGCATGCGCCTTGACCTGCTGCCTGTCGCGCAGGCGCACGGCGCCCACGGCATCGCGCTGATGCGCGGCTGGTAGCGACGAAAAGGGGAGTTTCCGGAGGTCGACCGCAACCGGTCAGCGCGACGGGCTGTCGGGAAAATCAAGGCCGGTTACACCCGCCTCGTCATCGCTCGCCTGCCCGGCGATGGCGTAGCCGCCGGAGGCCCAGCAGCCGAGGTCGATCTGCTTGCAGCGCTCCGAGCAGAACGGGCGCCACCGGTTTTCCGGCGCCCACAACGCGTCCTCGCCGCACTGCGGGCAGCGCACCTTGCGCACCGCGGTCACAGGTTGCAGAAGGTCAGATTGAAAGCCACGTCGCGCTCGGCCACGCGCGCCTTCATCTCGCCGGCCGGCGGATTGGTGAAGCGGATGTTGAGCGCGTACTTGTTGGCACTCACTTCGGGAATCGCCGGCTCGTCGGCCTTTAGCTCGACGCGCACCATCTGCGCCGTGGTGCCGCCGAGATTCAGCTGGAACTGGCCGTTGACCGCGACATGGCTCTTCGGACGACCGCTCGAGCGGAGCAGGCGCAGCACGATGGCAGCCGCATCCCGCAGCGGCAGCATCGGGCGCAGCCAACCCTCGATCGCATCGCGCCGCGCTTCGGGCTGGCGATGCAACCACCAGTGGTAGGAAGGCAGGTCGAACTCGCAGACACCGCCCGGGATGGCAGCGCGGCTCTTGATGCTCATCAGCCAGTCGTTGTCGCGCAGGTACTGGCCGATCTTGCCGGCCATGCCGAGCAGGGCGGTCGACGAGCTCTCGATTTCGTACAAGGCGCCCGACAAGGCCTCCTCGGAAATCTCGGGATTGTTGCGGTAGGCAAGGAGCGTCTGGCGCTGGCGCTCGAGCTCCTGGATCAGGTCGAGCTTGAGGTCGGCGCGGCCGGCCGTCTCGAGGATCTCGAACAGGGTCACGAGGGCCGTATGGTGCTCGAGCTGGCCATCGCTGGAAGCGAAATACGCGACTTTTTCGAACAAATCCTCGAGCCGCAACAGGGTGCGGATGCGCTCGTTAAACGGATATTCGTAGGTGATCACGCGCTGGCGGCTGGCGTCGGAGACGGAAAATTGGCCTGATTCTGAGCCATTTGGCCGCAAATCTCAACAGTTTGCTTTAAGTTTCGCACCCACCAGCTCAAGGTAGAGGCGATGCAACCCGGCAACGCGAACGGCTAATTCATCCGGTCTCCCGCCGTTGTCGATCACGTCGTCGGCGGCCGCCAGGCGCTGCTGCCGCGACGCCTGTGCCGCCATGATCGCGCGCACCTCGGCGGCGGCCATGCCGTTGCGGGCCATGACGCGGGCTATCTGGACATCTTCGGGGCAATCGACGACGGCGATGCGGTCGCAGCGTTCGCGATAGGCGCCGCTCTCGACCAGCAGCGGGACGGCGAGGATGACATAGGGCGAAGCAGCGAGATGACAACGCTCGTCCGCCAGCGCCCGGATGAGCGGATGCAGGATACCTTCGAGACGCACCCGTGCACCGGCATCGGCAAAGGCCAGACGGCGCATCTGCTCGCGGTCGAGGGCGCCCGCCGGCGTGGCAATGGCCTCGCCGAAGGCTGCCCGCAATGCCGGCATCGCCGCACCGCCAGCGGCGGTCAGCTCGTGGGCGATGGCATCAGTATCGACGACCGCCGCCCCATGCGCGGCAAAGCAGTCGGCGGCTGCACTCTTGCCGCTGCCGATGCCGCCGGTCAGGCCGACGACGAAGTTGCTCACGGGCAGGCCTGCGCCGATGCCTTCGGCAACAGGTCGCCGGATGTGCCCAGGAGCTCGGCCCGCAGCGCAAAGGGCCCGCGCGCCTCGACGGCGGCGAGCGGCTCACGCCCCGGGCGCTGGGCGAGGCGGGCACCGCGCACACCTTTTGCCTTCAGTTCGGCCAGGCGTTCCTCGGCCCGCTTCTCGGCGGAAAAGACCCCGAGCGATATGGCAAAGCGGTTGGGACCATCCTGGATGACCAGGGTATCGGACACCCCGGCCAGCTTGAGTTCGGCAGAACGCTTGTCGGCCTCGGCCTTGCCGGCGAGCGGCGGGATATGAACCCACCAGTCGCCGCCCGGCCCGGGGACGCTGTGCCGTTCGGCACGCACCCCCGGAAACTTCTCGGCCAACGCGGAGGCCAGCCGGTCCGCGTCGGCGGGCGCGAGCTTGTCCCAGGCCAGGCAGAACTCGGCCGGCTCGACAACCGCCGCCGGCTCGGCGCGCTGGCGGGCGACGGGCGGTTTCTCGCCATGGCCGACGACGCGGATCCGCGCCGGCTCGAGCTCGGCAACCGTGGCCACCGCGCCGCCATCGCCGGCGTTGCCGAAATAGCCGGCATTCCACGCATAAACGACGCCATTGGCGAGGATCAGCAGGAAGACGAAGGTGCGCATCACCGGTCAGCCAACCCTGGGCAGGTGCTTGAGCGACTCCGCGATGGCCGCCGCCGGATAGTCGTAGTCCTCGAGCTGGCCGGAGAAAAACCGGTCGTAGGAGGCCATGTCGAAGTGGCCGTGGCCGGTCAGGCCGAAGAGGATGGTCTTCGCCTCGCCGCTTGCCTTGCAGCGCAAGGCCTCGTCGATGGCGGCACGGATCGCGTGGCAGGATTCCGGCGCCGGGATGATGCCCTCGGCGCGGGCGAACTGGACGCCGGCCTCGAAGGTCGCCACCTGCGGCACGGCCACCGCCTCGAGCAGCTTCTCGTGGAAAAGCTGCGAGACCAGCGGCGAATCGCCGTGGTAACGCAGGCCGCCGGCGTGGATGCCCGGCGGCATGAAGTCATGGCCCAGCGTGTACATCTTCATGATCGGCGTATAACCCGAGGCATCACCGTAGTCGTAGGTATAGGACCCCTTGGTCAGGGTCGGGCAGGAGGTCGGCTCGACAGCGACGCAGCGCAGGTTGGCGGCACGCTTGTCACCGGCCGCCTTGTCGGCGAGGAAGGGGAAGGCGATGCCGCCGAAGCTGGAACCGCCGCCGCAGGGCCCGAAGATCACGTCCGGATAAAGGCCGACCTTCTCGAACTGCTTCTTCGCTTCCAGCCCGATCACCGTCTGGTGCAGCAGCACATGGTTGAGTACCGAACCCAGCGTGTAGCAGGTGCCCGGGTCAGCCGCGGCTTCCTCGACTGCCTCGGAGATGGCCAGCCCGAGCGAGCCCTGGCAGTGCGGATCGGCCGCGAGCGCAGCGCGGCCGGCGTTGGTCAGATTGGTCGGGCTGGCGAAGACCTCGGCGCCCCAGGTCTGCATCATCGAGCGGCGGAACGGCTTCTGCTCGTAGCTGACTTTGACCATGAAGACGCGCACCGGCAGGCCGAACATCTGGCCAGCGAAGGAGATCGACGAACCCCACTGGCCGGCGCCGGTCTCGGTGGTCAGCCTCTTCGTCCCCGCCTGCTTGTTGTAGAAGGCCTGCGGCACGGCCGAGTTGGGCTTGTGCGAGCCGGCCGGCGAGACGCCCTCGTACTTGTAGAATATCTTCGCCGGCGTGCCGAGCGCCTGCTCGAGACGCAGGGCGCGGCACAAGGGCGCCGGGCGCCACAGCGCATAGATCTGGCGAACCTCCTCGGGGATGGCGATCCAGCGCTCCGCCGACATTTCCTGCTCGAGGATGGGTCCCGGGAAAATCGCGCCCATCGCCTCCGGCGGCACCGGGTTGCCGTCCGGACCGAGCGGCGGCGCCGGCGGGTTAGCCATGTCGGCGACGACGTTGTACCAGTGAGTGGGAATATCCTCGGCATCGAGGTTGATACGCAGCGGTGTCATTGTTTTTCTCTCCCTGCGGGCATCCCCGCAAAGGCGGTAAATTACTCCAAAAGCCCGCCCCGACCAAGGGCGAAGCGGGTAAAGTAGCGCCTCGTTTCCGGCCCGAAAAGCCCGTCGACCGCAACCTTGACGCCTCTGCGCCCGCACCCCGCCATCACTGCTCCTGCCGGCCTCGCCGTGCAGGGCGCCGCCGCCTTTTCTGCGGATGGCGAGCTCCGCTTGAACTACCGCCTCGCCCCGGCCGGCGCCCTGCGCATCCCGCCCCGCGCCGGGCCGGGCATGGCTGACGGCCTGTGGCGACACACCTGTTGCGAGGCTTTCGTCGCAACGGTCGACGCCGCGGAATACCGGGAATTCAACCTGTCGCCCTGCGGCCGCTGGGCGGCCTACCGCTTCGGCTCATACCGGGAACGGGATGCTGGCTGGCAACCGCCGGCGGCGCCGGCCATCGTGGTGCGCCGCGACGGCGAGGCGCTGGAACTTGCCGCCACCCTGCCCGCCCTGCTCCTTCCGGAGCGCGCCGCGCTGGACCTTGCGCTCACCGTCGTCGCCGAAGACCGCAGCGGCACGCTGAGCTACTGGGCGCTTGCCCACGCCGGCGAACGTCCCGATTTCCATTTGCGCGCATCCTTCTCCTTGCGCCTCGAACGCCCATGACCCAGACCATACAGTTCGGCATCGACCGCCTGCTCGCCGAGCCCGGGTTGCGCCGCCCGCTCGCCGGCCGGCGCGTCGCCCTCCTCGCCCACCCGGCATCGGTCACCGCCGACCTGACGCACAGCCTCGACGCGCTGGCCGCCCTGCCGGACCTGACGTTAACCGCGGCCTTCGGGCCCCAGCACGGCATCAAGGGCGACAAGCAGGACAACATGGTCGAGACGGCCGACTTCGCCGACCCCCATTACGGCATCCCGGTCTTCAGCCTCTACGGCGAGGTGCGCCGGCCGACCGCTGCGATGATGGGCACCTTCGACGTGCTGCTCGTCGACCTGCAGGATCTCGGCTGCCGCATCTACACCTTCATCACGACACTGCGCTACGCCCTCGAAGCCGCCGCCGAACACGGCAAGGCCGTCTGGGTTCTCGACCGACCCAACCCGGCCGGCCGGCCGGTCGAGGGGCTGACGCTGCGCGCAGGTTGGGAAAGCTTCGTCGGCGCCGGACCGATGCCGATGCGCCATGGCCTGACCATGGGTGAACTGGGCCGCTGGTTCATCGACCAGCTCGCGCTCGACGTCGACTACCACGTCATCGGAATGCAGGGCTGGCAGCCCGACGCTGCACCCGGCCACGGCTGGCCACTCGGCGAGCGCGTGTGGATCAACCCCAGCCCGAACGCACCCAACCTGGCGATGGCGCGCGCCTACGCCGGCACCGTCATGCTCGAGGGCACGACCCTATCCGAAGGGCGCGGTACGACGCGGCCGCTGGAATACCTTTTCGGCGCACCCGACCTCGATGCACGCGCCGTCCGCGACGAGATGCAACGCCTCGCGCCGCGCTGGCTGGCCGGCTGCCGCATCCGCGAATGCTGGTTCGAGCCGACCTTCCACAAGTTCCGCGGCCAGCTATGCCACGCGCTGCAAATCCACAGCGAGGCACCTGCCTACGACCATGCGGCGTTCCGGCCCTGGCGCCTGCAGGCGCTCGCCTTCAAGGCGATCCGCCGCCTGCATCCCGACTACCCGCTCTGGCGCGATTTCGGCTACGAGTACGAATTCGAGCGCCTCGCCATCGACCTGATCAACGGCTCGCCGCTGCTGCGCGAATGGGTGGATGCAACGGGCGCCACTGCCGGCGACCTCGAAGCACTGGCCGCTGCCGATGAGTCGGCTTGGCGGGCGGTCCGCGAAGACTATCTGCTCTACCGCTAGGCTGCTGCGTACGGCCACCGCAAAAAGGCCGCGGCCGACTACCAGCGTGCCGTATCCCGCCTCGCCGCAAGCGATCATCGCGCGCCCCGCTTGTCCCGCCCCGCTGCGATTGCTACGCTACAAGCGAAACGGCCGCCCACTTGGAGCGGCCGTGCCGGAGTAGACGGGGCGAGCGCCCCGCCATCCCTATTTTTTCGGTGCCGGCTTCGCAGCGGCCTTGGCGGCTGGCTTCGCGGCAGCGGCCGGCTGGGCAACAGGCTTGGCTGCCGGCTTCGCCGCAGGCTTGGCCACGACCTTCTTCGCTGCAGGCTTGGCGGCGGGTTTGGCAACTGCCTTCTTTGCGGGCACCGGCTTCGCCGCAGGCTTGGCAACTGCCTTCTTCGCGGCCGGCTTGGCTGCCGGCTTGGACGCTGCCGGCTTGACGGGCGCAGGCTTCTTGGCTGCGGGCTTCTTGGCCGCTGCCTTGGCAGGCTTCTTCGCCGCCGCCTTGGCGGCCTTCGCCGCACGGCCCTGCAGGGCCTTTTCGACTGCCGCGCGCACCTTGCCGAGTCCCTGGGCGTGTTTGAGGCCTTCGATGATGTCCTTGCGCAGCGCCTCGAACTGGGCAACGTTGCCTTCGTGAGTCTTCTTCAGGTCGGCCAGGCGCGCCTCGAACTGGGCGACGGCCTCCCGCGCCTTGGCAACCGCCTTGGCACGCCCCTCGGTAACCGCTGCCTCGAGCTTGGCACGCGCGACAGCCAGTTGCTCCTGGCCCTTGGCACGCTGCTTCTCGAGGTCGGCGAGCGCTTTCGCGGCCTGGTCCTGGGCGGCGCGCCAGCGCTTCTCGAATTCGTCGAGTACGGCCTGGCTCAATGTCAGGAGGTCATGCAACGGCGAAGCGGCTGCAGCGGCCTTGCGCGCGCGCGGGGCTGCCTTCTTGGCGGCGGGTGCCTTCTTTGCAGCAGGTGCTGCCTTTTTCGCGGGAGTGCTCTTCTTTGCAGCGGTAAGCTTCGTTGCCATGACTTGCCTCCTTGTTGATGAATTGTGACGACATGGTAATTCAAACGCCGCGCGCAATGCACTGTTCCGCCGACGATTTTCGTCAAACTGTTGCATAAATGCCGGCATCCGCCCGACGCCGTCCCGGCCTGATGAGTTCGAGCACGCGTTCCGCCGCCGCCACGCCGCGATACTGCGCCTCCTCGAACAGCGAAAAGCCGGACAGGTCGGCATGCGCCAGCGCGACGCGCGGATGGCTGAATCCGGCCAGTTTCTCGCGTTGACCGTGGAAGAGGGCACCCGGGACCGGACGCCGCATGGCGTGACCGTTGCGGAATACGTCGAGGCGGGTCGTCAACCGCCGGATGTCGGGATGCACGCGCTCCAGTTCGGCGAGAATCGCCTCCCCCCACGCTGCGCGCGGCGTATCGAGCAGGAGGCGGCGGCCGGTGCCGGGCGCCATGTCAGCCAGCGCCCGGTAATAGGTGAACACGGTTCCGGGAAGCCGGCGGCGGAGGAGCTGGTGGGTCGCGCTCACGTAGCCGAGGCCGGGACCGTCGTAAAGGACATTGTCCCAGGCGGCCGGAGCGCCATGGCGCTCCTCGGGGAAATCCGAAAGGTGCAGGTTGGCGGTGAGCCAGGGCGCGTAGTCGCCGTCCGCTGCCGCTGCGGCGAGGGCAGCCGGCGCCTGCGGCCAGACCACCGGCAACAGGAAGGCGGGCGCCGCCCAGATCACGGCCCGCGCCTCGATGCGCAGCGGCTGCCCGGCGACGACTGCCGACACGGTCAACGCCGACTTGCCTTCCTCGATCCGCCAGACCGGCGCGTCGGTCAGGATGCGCCCTTCGGCGTGGCGGGCGAGTGCCCGTACCAGCCAGGCATTGCCGTCCGGCGCGGTGAGCACGGTATCGGCCGCGGCATGCAGGGCCTCGCCGTCGCGACAGGCGAAGTAGTGCAGGCCGGCCCACGCCGAGGTCTGCGTGTAGTCGGTGCCATAGTCATCGCGGCAGGCATAGTTGGCCAGCCAGTGCAGCGTCGGCGCGCTGAAGCCGTTGTCGGCCAGCCAGCGCGCGAACGGGACGCGGTCGAGGGCCAGCCACTCGGGATCGCGGCTCGACAGCACCATTGGCAGCGCGAACACGCGCCGTCCGTCACGCCCGCGCCGGTGCTTGAGCTCCTCCATGCGCTCGTGGAAGCGATGCTGCTGCGCGCGCTCGCCGGCCGCGACCCCGCGCTGCGGCAGCAGTCCCTCGTCCCACAGGCCGTTGCGGAACACCCGTTCCTGCGGCGTCGCACACAGGTAGCGCTCGTCGTAGCGCGGCTTCGTTGCCCCGGCATCGCCGTGCAGCACCCCGGCCTCGGCGAGCAGCTCGCGCACGAGGACCGCCTGCGGACCGGGAAGCGGCAGGTAGTGGGCGCCCCAGGGATAGGCGACGAGGGGCGACTGGCCGGCCCGCGAATTGCCGCCCGCTTCGCTTTCCATTTCGAGCACGAGGAAGTCGTCGACCGCGGCGAGCGCCAACTGCCGCGCCGCGGCGAGGCCAGAAACGCCGGCGCCAACAATTACGACACCGGTGCGGCGCAGGCTGCCGCCGGCGGGAAAATCGCCGCTGCGCAGGCGGTGGCCGAGGTCGACACGGGTGCCAAGCAACTCGCCCGGCGGCAAGGGCGGTGCACCGGCAGGCATACAGCCGCCGAGTGCCGCGGCGCCGGCACCGATCAGGAAGCTGCGCCGGCTGGTCAAGACGCCTAGTCGATCCGGCGCAGCGACAGGCCCACCGAGAGCCGCGCGCCGATCCAGCCGAGCAGCGCACCGGCGCCGGCCAGCGCGGCCACGACCCCGCCGTCCGGCCCGGGCAGGGCGAAGCTGCCGCCATAGAGCGCCGCGAGCTCCCCGGCCGGCCCGCGCAGCAGGGCGACGATGCCGGCGGCGAAGGCCGCTCCGAGCAGGCCGCCGAGCGCCCCCTGCAAGGTGCCGTAGTAGTAGAAAGGCCGCCGGATGAAGGCGTCGGTGGCGCCGATCATGCGCGCCACCTCGATCTCGGCGGCCTGCGCCATGACCTGCAGGCGGATGATGTTGAAGGTCGCCGCCACCAGCCCGACGGAAAAGATGCCGGCCAGCACCCAGAGGGCGAGGCGGCCGAGGCGCAGGAAGGCGTCGAGGCGCTTGACCCAGGCCGAATCGAGCTGGACGTGAGCGACTTTCGGCCAGCCGGCGAGCTCCTTCCGGAGCACCTCGAGCGCTTCCGGCGCGGCGTTCGCCGGCTCGACGACGAAGGCGTCGGGCAGCGGATTGCGCGGCAGGGCGGCGACGATTTCGGCCATGCCCTCGCTGGCCTGCAATCGTTTCAGGGCATCCTCCTTGGGCACGAAGCGCCAAGCATCCGGGGCGGCGCGGCGCAATCGTCCCTCGATTTCCGCCACCTCCTTGCGGCTGGCGTCGACCGCCATGAACACGCTGATCTGCGGGCTGCCCGAGACGTTGCGGCTGACCTCGCCGAGGCCCGAGAGGAGGACATAGCCGGTCGCCGGCAGGGTCAGCGCGATGCCGATGACGAGAAGCGAGAGCAGCGTCACGAAAGGCGTCTGCAGCAGGCGGCGCAAGGCGCGCCCGAGCGCGGCGCGATGCTGGTGCAACCAGGCCGTCATGCGGCCAGCCTCCCGTGATCGAGGACCAGCAGTTGCGGCCGGTAACGCTCGATGCGACGCGGCTCGTGGGTGGCGAGGATGACGGTCACGCCGACCCGGTTGAACTCGGCAAAGAGCTCGAGGACCTCGTCCGCCGAATCGGCATCGAGATTGCCGGTCGGCTCGTCGGCGACCAGCAGGGCCGGCCGGTTGACCACGGCGCGCGCGATGGCCAGCCGTTGCTGCTCGCCGCCGGACAGGGCGACCGGCATCGCCTTGGCACGGGCGAGGAGCCCGACCTTGTCGAGCGCCGCCTGCGCCCGCCGCACCGACTCGCGCCGGCCGAGGCCGGTGATCTGCAGCGGCAGCAGGACGTTGTCGAGGGCATTGCGATCGAACAGCAGCTTCTGGTCCTGGAAGACCATGCCGATGTGCCGGCGCACATAAGGGATTACGCTGCGCCGCAGCGCAGCGAGGTTCTGTCCGTTGACCACGAGGCTGCCCGCGGTCGGCCGCTCGATCGAAGCGACGAGCTTGATCAGCGTGGTCTTGCCGGCCCCCGAATGACCGGTGATAAAGACCATGCGGCCGGCCTCGATGGTGAAACTGACGCCCGCCAGCGCCTCGAAGCCGCCCGGGTAGCGTTTGCCGAGATCGCTCGCGACGATCATTCGAACAGCGCGTCGACGAAATCCCGGGCGACGAAGGGGCGCAGGTCGTCGATCTGCTCGCCGACGCCGATGAAGCGGATCGGCTTCGGGCACTGCCGGGCGATCGCCGCGACGACGCCGCCCTTGGCCGTGCCATCGAGCTTGGTGACGACCAGCCCGGTCACTTCGATCGCCTTGTCGAAGGCGCGTACCTGCTGCAGGGCGTTCTGGCCGATGTTGGCGTCGAGCACCAGCAGGGTTTCGTGCGGGCCGCTCGGATCGATCTTCTTGATCACGCGGCGCACCTTGGCGATTTCGTCCATGAGGTGCAGCTGGGTCGGCAGCCGGCCGGCCGTGTCGGCAAGCACGATGTCGATGCCGCGCGCTGTCGCGGCGGCGATGGCGTCGTAGATGACCGCCGCCGGATCGCCCGATTCCTGGGCGATGACCGTGACGTTGTTGCGTTCGCCCCAGGTCTGCAGCTGCTCGCGGGCGGCAGCGCGGAAGGTGTCGCCGGCCGCCAGCAGCACGCTCTTGCCCTGTGCCTGGAAATACTTGGCGAGCTTGCCGATCGAGGTTGTCTTGCCGGCCCCGTTGACCCCGGCGATCATGATCACGAACGGCTTGTGCCCGCCGATCGCGAGCGGCGCCTCGAGCGGCTGCAGCAACACGAGCAGGGCATCGGCGAGTGCCCGCTCGATCGCCGCCGGCGTCTCCAGCTTGTCGCGCTTGGCTGCCTTCTTCAGCTCGTCGAGCAGGTAGGTGGTCGCCTCGATGCCGACATCGCTGGTCAGCAGCAGGGTTTCCAGCTCCTCAAGGAGTTCGTCGTCGACCTTGCCGCGCGCGAACACCGACTTGAGGCGCCCGCCCCACTGCGCGCGGGTGCGCGCCAGCCCGCGCGCCACACGCTCGCGCCAGGAAGGCGCGGCCGGCGCTTCCACGCTGGCAGGAACGGACGGGTCGCTGCCTTTTTTCAGGAAACTGAACATCGGGATTGGGGTCTCAGGCCGTACTGACAGGCGGGTGGCAAGCCGTTAAGATGCCGCCCGGATCGAATCAAAAACCAGCGTGCGATTCTAGCAGAAAGCCCCTCCCCGCCATGCGCTTCAGACACCTGCTCCCTCTCCTGCTGGCCCCGGCCCTCGCGCTGCCGGCCGCCGCCAACCCGTTCGAAACGACGCTGAAGAACGGCCTGCGCGTCATCGTCAAGGAAGACCGCCGCGCGCCGACCGCCGTGCAGATGGTCTGGTACCGCATCGGCAGCATGGACGAGGTGGATGGCACCTCGGGCGTCGCCCACGTCCTCGAGCACATGATGTTCAAGGGCACCCCGACGGTCGGCCCGGGCGAGTTCAACAAGCGCGTCGCCGCCGCCGGCGGGCGCGACAACGCCTTCACCAGCCGCGACTACACCGCCTATTTCCAGCAGGTGCCCAAGGAAAAGCTGCCCGAGATGATGCAGCTGGAGGCCGACCGCATGCGCCACCTGAATGTCGAGGAAAAGGAATTCGCGCAGGAGATCAAGGTCGTCATGGAAGAGCGCCGCATGCGCACCGATGACAACCCGCAGTCGCGCCTGTTCGAGCAGATGAACGCGGTCGCCTTCCAGGCCCACCCGTACCGGCGTCCGATCATCGGCTGGATGAGCGATCTCGAAGCGATGACGGCAGCCGATGCGAAGGCGTGGTACGACGCCTGGTACGTCCCCAACAACGCCTACGTCGTCATTTCCGGCGACGTCGACCACAAGGCGGTCTTCACGCTCGCCGAGGAATACTACGGGTCGCTCGCGGGACGCCCGTTGCCGGTGCGCAAGCCGCAGGACGAGCCGCAACAGGACGGCACGCGCCGCGTCACGGTCAAGGCGCCGGCCGAGCTGCCGGTCCTGATCATGGCGTGGAAGGCGCCGGCGCTGCGCGACGTCGAGCGCGACCGCGATCCCTACGCCCTCGAGATGCTCGGCGCCGTGCTCGACGGCCACGATGCCGCCCGCTTCAACAAGAAGCTTGTGCGCGAAGACAAGATCGCGCTGTCGGTGGATTACGGCTACGACGGCACCGCGCGCGGGCCGGGCATGATCATCCTCTCGGGCACGCCGGCGGAAGGCCGTACGGTCGCCGACCTGGAAGCTGCGCTGCGCGCCGAGATCGCCCGTGTTGCCCAGGACGGCGTCAGCGAGCCGGAACTCAAGCGGGCACGCGCGCAACTGGTCGCCCAGCAGGTGTTCAAGCTCGACTCGATGTTCGGCCAGGCGATGGAAATCGGCCAGGCCGAGTCGGCCGGCCTCTCCTACCGCCAGCTCGACCGCATGCTCGAGAAACTGCAACAGGTCACCGCCGCCGACCTCCAGGCCGCAGCCCGCAAGTATTTCATCGACGACACCCTGACCGTCGGCGTCCTCGACCCGCAGCCGCTCGACGGCAAGCCGCGCCGCGCGGCCGCTGCCACCCGCCACTGAGAAAAGCCCATGAAAAAGCTGTTGACCGCATTCGTCACGCTGCTCGCCTGCCAGGCTGCCATCGCCGGGGTGAAGATCGAGCACTGGACATCGCCCTCGGGGGCGCGCGTCTATTTCGTCGAAGCGCGCGCGCTGCACATCCTCGATGTCCAGGTCGACATCGCGGCCGGTTCGATGTTCGACCCGGAAGGCAAATCGGGCACCGCGTCGCTGACCCGCAAGCTGCTCGACCTCGGTGCCGGCAAGTTCGACGAGACCGCCATCGCCGAGCAACTGGCCGATGTCGGTGCGACCTTCGCCGGTGGTGCCGATGCCGACCGTGCCAGCCTGGCGCTGCGCACGCTCTCCGCACGCGACAAGCGCGACCCGGCGCTGGCCGTGCTGCGCGCAGCGCTGCACCAGCCGCGCTTCGATGCCACCATCCTCGAGCGCGAGAAGGGGCGCACCATCGCCGCGCTCAAGGAAGCGATGACGCGCCCGGACGCGATCGCCGGCAAGGCTTTCTGGGCCGGGCTCTACCCCGCGCATCCTTACGGTCGCCAGGCGACCCCGGAGAGCATCGCGGGCATCGGTCGCGACGACCTCGTCGCCCACCATGCCCGCTTTTATGCCGCGACCAACGCCAGCATCACGCTGGTCGGCGACGTCTCGCGCGCCGAGGCCGAGCGCATAGCCGAAGCGATCGCGGCCGGCCTGCCGAAGGGCAGCGCGGCAACCCTGCCGCCGGCCCCGGTGCCTCCCAAGGGACAGACCATCGCGCTGCCCCACCCGGCCAGCCAGGCCCACATCCTCATCGGCCTGCCGCTGATCGAGCGCGGCAACCCGGATTTCTTCCCGTTGCTGGTCGGCAACTACACGCTCGGCGGCGGCGGCTTCGTCTCGCGCCTGATGCAGGAAGTGCGCGACAAGCGCGGCTTCGCCTACAGCGTGTACAGCTATTTCTCGCCGCTGCGCCAGGCCGGTCCCTTCCAGATCGGCCTGCAGACCAAGCGCTCGCAGGCCCCCGAGGCGATCAGGGTGGTGCGCGAGGTGTTGGCCAGCTTCCTCAAGGACGGCCCGACCCCGGCCGAACTGGAAGCCGCCAAGGCCAACCTGGCCGGCAGCTTCCCGCTGCGCCTCGACAGCAACAAGAAGCTGCTCGAGAACGCTGCGACCATCGGCTTCTACGGCCTCCCGCTCGACTGGCTCGACCACTACCAGGAGCGCATCCGCGCGGTAACCGCCGACGACGTGCGCGCCGCCTTCGCCCGCCGCGTGCGTCCGGAGGAACTGGTCACGGTCACCGTGGCTGCCGATTGAACACCGTCCGCATCGTCGGCGGCAGCTTGCGCCGGCGCCTGCTCCGTTTCCCGGACAGTGCCGGGCTGCGCCCGACGCCAGACCGGGTGCGCGAAACCCTGTTCAACTGGCTCGGCCAGGACCTCTCCGGCCTCGCCTGCCTCGACCTGTTCGCCGGCAGCGGCGCCCTCGGCTTCGAGGCAGCCTCGCGCGGCGCCGCCCGTGCTGTGCTCGTCGAACCGGCGCCCAAGGTCGCCGCGGCGCTCGCCGACAGCGCCCGCCAGCTCGGCAATCCCGCCAACGTGGAGATCGTGCGCGGCGATGCGTTACAATACTTGGCTTCGACCACGACCCGGTTCGATGTCATCTTCCTCGACCCGCCCTATCGCAAGGGCTGGCTGGCACGGGTGGAGCCGCTGCTCCCGCGTGTCGCGGCGGACGATGCAGCGCTCTACGTCGAGGCCGAGGAAGAACTCGCCGCCCTGGGCGACTGGCGCACGGTGCGCCACGGCCGGGCGGGGGAAGTCCATTTTCATCTGATGCGGCGGGAAGCGGCGTGAGCAAACTCGATCATCGCGTGGCGATCTATCCGGGCACTTTCGACCCGGTCACCCGTGGCCACGAGGACCTCGTGCGCCGGGCGGCCAGCCTGTTCGACCGGCTCATCTTGGCGATCGCCGAAAGCCCGGCCAAGCGCCCGCAGTTCGACCTGGCCGAGCGCGTGACCATGGCCACGGAAGTGCTCGGCGACGTAGCCAACGTCGAGATCGTCGGCTTCAACACCCTGCTCATGGATTTCGTCCATGCGCGCGGGGCCAAGGTCATCGTGCGCGGACTGCGTGCCGTATCGGACTTCGAATACGAGTTCCAGATGGCGGGAATGAACCGCAGCCTCTACCCCGAGGTCGAAACCGTGTTTCTCACCCCGGGCGAGCAGTACATGTTCATCTCGGCGACGATGGTGCGCGAAATCGCGCGCCTCGGCGGCGATGTCGACAAGTTTGTGCAACCATCCGTGCAGCAACGCCTGCGGGCAAAAATTTCAGCCAATTGAGAGAGGAAGAGCGGCCATGTCCCTGATCATCACCGACGAATGCATCAACTGCGACGTTTGCGAGCCCGAGTGCCCGAACGAGGCAATTTCGCAGGGTGCGGAAATCTACGAGATCGACCCGAACAAGTGCACCGAGTGCGTCGGCCACTACGACGAACCGCAATGCGTCCAGGTTTGCCCGGTGGACTGCATCCCCAAGGATCCGAACCACGTCGAATCCGAGGACGTGCTGTGGGTCAAGTACGAGAAGCTGACCGGCAACAAGCGCCCCTGAGCGCAGCGGCAGCCTGAAGCAAAAAACCCGCGGAATCCGCGGGTTTTTTGTTGTCGACTGCAACAGTCCCGTTCAGGCTCGGCGCAGGCGCGCCTCGTCGGGCAGCAGCAGGTCGCGGATGCGGTCGACGACACCCTCGAGCGACTGGATCTGCTCGAGCATCTCCTTCTCGACGCCCTCGAGCTCGTTGATGCGGTCCTCGAGCGTATCGGTCGCCTGGTGAATGCGCTTGATGCTCTCGAGGCGGCGCTTCAGCTGGATCTGGTGCTCGCGCACCTGCGTCTCCATCGGTGCCATGATGGCGCGCAACCAGGTCTCGGCGTCGCGGTTGGCGCGTTCGAAGGCGCGGCGCACCAGAACGGCGACCTCCTCGAAGAACTTCTGCGTGATGTTGTGCTTGTCGGTCGTCAGCAGGCTGCGCATGCTGTTCAGGTGGCTGTTGCACCACGCCTCGAGGCGGTCGAGCTCCTTCTCGTAGCGCAGCAGCGAGAAGGTGGCGGGCGAACCGAGCTTGAGGCCATGCTCGACCGCGAATTTCTTGTACACCGCGTCCATCATGCTGGTGATTTCGGTGATCTCGCCGCCCGAACGGGCGAGCGCCTCGCGCGAGCGCTTGAAGAACAGCGCCATCGAATCGGACAGGCTCTTGGAGAAGCTCGCATCGAGCATCGCCGTGCGCGTTTCCTGCGTCAGTTCGCGCAACGCGTCGAGGCCGAGGTGGCCGAACAGGTTGTTGGTCAGGGTCGAAAAGACGCTGCGCACCGCGTAATAGCGCTGCAGGCCGGACTCGAACTCCTCCTTCTCGGCACGCACCTTGCCCATCATGTAGGTGACCACGCCCTTGTTCTTGCCCCGCAACTCGGTCAACTCGTCGAGCTGCTCGCGCAGGCCGGCGAGACGCGACTCGAGCAGGCCGCGCACGCGCCGGCTGACCTCGCCGAATTCGCTCTCGGTGTTGTCGCGCACGATGTCCTGCTTGGCCGGGATCAGCTCGCCGGACAGGGCGGCTTCGAGCAAAGGCAGGCGGCTGCGCTCGAGCAGCACGGCATCGCCGTTGATCTTGGCGACCAGCCCCTTCTGCGCCGAAACCGGGAAGACCTGGCGCTCGGACAGCCCGAGGACGCCGGCACAGGAACTCACCTGGCGGCGGATCTCGCTGTCGATCTCGGCTTCGGACTTGAGCTCGTCCCATTGGCCGTCGATCTTGTTGAGGACGACGACGCGCCCGCGCCGGGCGGCGCCGCCATCGCCGATATGGTCCCTCCAGATGCTCAGGTCGGACTGGGTGACGCCGGTATCGGCGGCCAGGATAAACAGCACCGCATGCGCATTGGGCAGGAGCGACAGGGTCAGTTCGGGCTCGGTACCGATGGCGTTGAGGCCGGGGGTATCGAGGATGACCAGGCCCTGCTTCAGCAACGGGTGCGGGAAATTGATGACGGCGTGCCGCCAGCGCGGAATCTCGACCAGGCCGTCGTCGCCGGTGGGATAGAAGGCATCGTTGTGGGTGCCGGCATCGAAACCGAGCCGGCGCGCTTCGTCGGGAACGACGCGGATCATTTCGCTGACGTGGCGCAGGCCTTCCTGCATCGCCTCGGTCGAACCGACATCGAGCGGTATCACCGTCCATTCTTCCGGATAGCGCTTGTACTCGCTGATGCTGCCGTTCGATCCGCGCGTCGTGATGGGCAGCAGTTCGATGCGCGGCGGCCGCTCCGGGTCGAAGAGCAGTTCGGTCGGGCACATCGTCGTGCGTCCCGCCGACGAAGGCAGGACGCGCGTACCGTAGTCGGCGAAGAAGATGGCGTTGATCAGTTCCGACTTGCCGCGCGAGAACTCGGCGACGAAGGCGACGTTGAGGCGGTCCTCGCGCAGGCGTTCGAGCAGTTGGGTCAGGCGCAGGTCGGTCTGCGCGTCGGAAAGGTCGTTTTGCCCAAGCCACTGGTGGAAGTCCCCCACGGCGTCGGACAGGCTCGAACGCCATTCGCTGTAGGCGGCAAACTGCTGGGCAAGGGTCATGGCGGCACGACAGGACGTAGACCCGCGGAATGTATCACGGAATCAGGGACCTGGCCCTGCCGGCCGGGTGTCGCCTAATGCTGGCAGGCCGGGCACCAGTAGGTCGAGCGGCCGCCCTGGCGAACCTGACGGACAGTGCCGGCACAGCGCACGCAGGGCAGGCCGGCACGGTCATACACCGCGCAATCGACCTGGAAACAGCCGGCGCCGCCATCGCTATGCACGTAGTCGCGGATGCTGCTGCCGCCCGCGGCGATGGCGTCGGAGAGGGTCTGCCGGATCGCCGGAACCAGTGCTTCACAGCGGGCGCGGCCGATGCGACCGGCTGCGCGCAGCGGCGAAATGCCGGCCCGGAACAGGCTCTCCGAGGCATAGATGTTGCCGATCCCGACCACCAGGTGGCTGTCCATCAGCAGCGGCTTGACCGGGGCCGCACGGCCACGCGTCGCCGCATAGAGCCAGTCGCCGGTAAAGGCGTCGGACAGCGGCTCGATCCCGAGCACGGCGAGCAACGGATGCTCCGGCGCGCCGGCGGCCTGCCAGAGGACGACGCCGAAGCGGCGGGGATCGGAAAAGCGCAGGACCTGGCGCGCGAAGCTGAGGTCGACGTGGTCGTGGCGCTGTGCCGGTGTTCCGGAGGGTACGAAGCGGAGGTTGCCGGACATGCCGAGGTGGATGATCAGCGTGCCGTCGCCCGCCCCGCCGCGACATTCGAACAACAGATACTTGCCGCGCCGGTTTACCGCTGCGACGCGTGTACCTGCCAGGCGGCGGTCGAGGTCGGGCGGCACCGGCAGGCGCAGCCTCGGCGTGCGCACCGTGGCCCCGAGCAACACCGCTCCCTCGACCTCGGGCAGCAGGCCGCGCCTGCAAACCTCGACCTCCGGCAATTCGGGCATCGCTTGTTCCTCCGGACAATCCCCAATAACATCGCAAACTTACCGAATTCTATGCGCTCTAAGGCGCATCCCCTACCCGGAATCCCCCATGCTCAGGAATATCGCCGTCGCCGTCGCCCTCGCTGCCGCCGGACCACTGGCGGCCGCCGAGCCACCGGCCAAGGCCCCAGCCGGAAAGGTTCATGCCAAGCGCATCCCGGCCGGCAGCAGCGAACCGATCGGACGCGTCGTCTTCCAGGCACTGGTCGGCGACCTCGCGCTGCAACGCGGCGAAATCGAGTTGGGGGTCAGCGCCTGGGCTGACCTTGCCCGCCGCACGCGCGATCCGGCGGCGCTCGAACGCGCGGTCGACGTCGCGGCCAGCAACCGGCAGATCGACCTCGCCATCGAGCTCACCCGCCTCTGGCTTGCCGTCGATCCCGACTCGACGCGCGCCCGCCAGGCCGAAACCTCGTTGCTGCTCCTCTCCAACCGCGTCGAGGAACTGGCCCCGACGCTGGCGCAATTGCTCGCCCGCGACCAGGCCAACCTGCCAGGCAACCTGATGCACCTCAACCGGATGCTGGCCCGCCACGGTGAAGCCAAGACCATCCAGCGCGTCATCGACACGGTCGCCGCCCCTTATACCGGCCTGCCGGAAGCGCACTTCGCGATGGGCACGGCAGCGATCAGCGCGGACGACCTCGCGCGCGCCGAGGCGGAATTCCGCCGCTGCCTCGAGATGCGGCCGGACTGGGGATTCGCTGCCCTGGCCCTGGCCCAGGTGCTCGCCCGCCAATCGACGCCCCTCGCGGTGGCCAGCCTGCAGGACTTCGCACGCCGCAACCCGGGCAATGCCGAGATCAGCATCGCGCTCGGCCGCCTGCTCATCGGCGAGCGCCGCTACGACGAAGCGCGCCAGTACTACGAACAGGTATTCAAGGACAGTCCGGACAACCTGGACATCCTCTACCCGCTCGCCGCGCTGCGCATCCAGACCGGCGACCCCGAAGGCGCGCGCCAGCTACTCGACAAGCTGCTGGCGTCCGACTTCCAGGACAAGAACGCAGTCCATTACCTGCTCGGCCAGCTCGACGAGGAGCAGAAGCGGCCGGATGCGGCCCTCGCCCACTACCGCGAAGTCAGCGGCGGCGAGCAGTTTCTCGCGGCGCGCACCCGCGCAGCGCGCATCCTGTTCGCGCAGGGCAAGGCCGACGAAGCGCGCGCCCTGCTCCGGGTCGAGCGAACCGGCACCGCGGAACACACCCAGATGCTCCTTGCCGAAGCGCAGATGCTCCGTGACGCCGGGCGCAGCGACGAGGCGTATGCCTTGCTGGGCAAGGCGCTCGCAGCCAGCCCGGACAACATCGACCTCCTCTACGAAACCGCCCTGATGGCCGAGCGCCAGGGCCAGCCCGACGTCCTCGAGAAGCATCTCAAGCGCCTTCTCCAGCTGAAGCCGGACCACGCGCATGCGCTCAACGCGCTCGGTTACTCGTATGCCGAGCGCGGCATCCGCCTCGACGAGGCTTACGACCTGATCCAGCGCGCCCTCGTCCTCGCCCCCGGCGACCCCTTCATCACCGACAGCCTCGGCTGGGTGCTCTTCCGCCAGGGCAAGAAGGAAGAAGCGCTGAAGGTCCTCGAGGATGCCTACCGTACCCGCGCCGACCCGGAGATCGCCGCCCACATCGGCGAGGTCCTGTGGACGCTGGGCCGCCGCGACGATGCCGTGCGCGTGTTGCGCGACGCGGCGCGCCAGTTCCCCGACAGCGACGTCCTCGCCGCCGCGGTCAAGAAATTCGCCCCTTGAGGCTCGCCGCAGCGCTGGGAGCATGCCTCCTCGCCGGCTGCGCGCTGGCGCCGACAACCCCGCCGCCGGCCCGCGACATGCTCGCCGCGTTCGCGGTCGACGCGCGCTTCGCCCTCGTTTTCGTTGACCCGGCACGGCGCGCCGACAACAGCGGCGGGCGCCTGACCTGGGAGCACCGCCCGGACGGCGACCGCATCCTCATCGCCAACCCGCTCGGCATCGGCGTCGCCGAGATCGAGAGCGTACCGGGGCGAGCGACGCTGCGCGCCGCCGACGGCCGGAACGCCGAGGCAGCCGACGCTGACAGCCTGATCGCGGCGGTAACCGGCCAGCCGCTGCCCGCGCAGCGCCTGCCGGACTGGCTGCGCGGTCGCGGCAACGTCTTGGCCCGCGATGCCGGCGCGCGCCCGCTCCGCCTCGACGAGGATGGCTGGCGCGTCGACTTCAGTTATGCCGGCGATGCCCCGGACGCGCTGCCTTCGGCACTCGTCGTCGCGCGGCCCGGCGAGTTCGAGCTGCGCCTGCGCATCGACGAATGGCGGAACCTGCCATGAGCGCGTGGCGCTGGAACAGCGACTGGCCGGCACCGGCCAAGCTCAACCTCTTCCTCCACGTCACCGGCCGGCGGCCCGACGGCTACCACCTGCTGCAGACCGTCTTCCGCTTCATCGACCGCTGCGACACGCTGCGTTTCGCACCGCGCACCGACGGCGCCATCGTCCTCGCCACCCCGACACCGGGCGTCGCCCCCGACGACGACCTGACCGTGCGCGCCGCGCGCCTGCTGCAGGCGGCGACCGGCTGCCGGCAGGGCGCCACGATCTCCCTCGACAAGCGCCTGCCCATGGGCGGCGGCCTCGGCGGCGGCTCCTCCGACGCCGCGACGGTCCTGCTCGCCCTCAACCACCTCTGGCAAACCGGCCTGACGAGGCCGCGACTGGAGAAGCTGGGCCTCGCCCTGGGCGCCGATGTTCCGGTCTTCGTGCACGGCCGCAACACCTTCGCCGAGGGCGTCGGCGAGGCCTTCACCGACGTCGACCTGCCGCCGGCGGCCTACCTGGTGCTGCATCCCGCGGTCCACGTCCCGACGGCGGCGATTTTCGGAGCCCCGGAACTGTGCCGCGCCACGCCGCCCATGCGCCCGGCGGACTGGCGTCCGGGTATCGGCCGCAACGACCTCGAGCCGGTCGCCTGCGCCCGCTTCCCGGCAGTCGCCGGACACCTCGCGTGGCTGCGGCAGGAGGCACCGGCGGCACTGATGACCGGCTCCGGCGCCTGCGTCTTCGCCGCCTTCCCGGATACCGCAGCCGCTGCGGCCGTTTTCGCCCGCCTGCCGGCCGGAATGGCGGGCTGGGTCAGCACCGGCCTGGCGGCCCATCCGCTCGCCGAGCTGTAACAAAAGTCTGGATTTCCCGGGGCGCATCCGGTAACATGCGCGCCTCGTCCGCTCGGCACCCCGCGCGGACGACCGCTGGGGAGTCGCCAAGTTGGTCAAGGCACCGGATTTTGATTCCGGCATTCGAAGGTTCGAATCCTTCTTCCCCAGCCAGCATCCTTCGGGCAGGTCGCACGCCTGCCCGATTTTCATTGGGTCGGGCCGCTGCACGTGACGGGAGACCCGGAGGACGATGGGAATGGCCTACAACAGCTTGATGGTCTTTACCGGCAACGCCAACCCGAAGCTCGCCGCCAACGTGGCCCGCGAGCTCAACGTCGACCTCGGCCGCGCCAACGTCGGCCGCTTCTCTGACGGCGAGGTCAGCGTCGAGCTGCAGGAACACGTCCGCGGCCGCGACATCTTCGTCCTGCAATCCACCTGCGCCCCGTGCAACGACAACCTGATGGAACTGCTGGTCGTCGTCGATTCGCTCAAGCGCGCCTCAGCCGGCCGCATCACCGCCGCCATCCCGTATTTCGGCTACGCCCGCCAGGATCGCCGCTCGCGCTCGTCGCGCGTGCCCATCGCCGCCAAGCTGGTCGCCAACATGCTCGCCGCCGCCGGCGTCGACCGTGTCCTGACCATGGACTTGCATGCCGAGCAGATCCAGGGCTTCTTCGACATCCCGGTGGACAACATCTACGCGCTGCCCATCCTGCTCGAGGACATCAAGAAGCAGAACTACGAGGACCCGATGGTCGTCTCGCCGGACCACGGCGGCGTCGTCCGCGCCCGTTCGCTGGCCAAGCGCCTCGAATGCGACCTGGCGATCATCGACAAACGCCGCCCCAAGGCCAACGTCTCCGAGGTGATGAACATCATCGGCGAGGTCGAGGGCCGCACCTGCATCATCATGGACGACATGGTCGACACCGCCGGCACGCTGTGCAAGGCGGCCACCGCGCTGAAGGAAAACGGCGCGAAGCAGGTCGTCGCCTACTGCACCCACCCGGTGCTGTCCGGCCCGGCCGTCGAGCGCGTCAATGCCTCCGACCTCGACGCACTGGTCGTCACCGACACCATCCCGCTGCGCGACGACGCTGCCGCCTCGCCCCGCATCCGCCAGCTCTCGGTCGCCGAGATCATGGCCGAAACCATCCGCCGCATCAGCAACGACGACTCCGTCTCGTCGCTCTTCATCGACTGAGTTTTTTCAACCTTCCCGTTCTGGTCGCGGTTCGGGAAACTTTCTGGAGTATCAAACCATGCAATTCGAAGTCATCGCCAATGCGCGTACTGTGCAGGGATCGGGTGCGAGCCGCCGCCTGCGTCGCGCCGGCACCGTTCCCGGCATCGTCTACGGCGGCAACGCCGCCCCGCTCGCCATCGAGACCAACCACAACGACCTCCTGCTCAAGCTGAAGAAGGAAGCCTTCCATTCGTCGATCATCACTCTGGTCGTCGACGGCAAGAAGGAACAGGTCCTGCTGCGCGACACCCAGGTGCACGCCTACAAGCCGCTCGTCCTGCACATCGACTTCCAGCGTGTCGATGCCACCCACGAGCTGCACATCAAGGTGCCGCTGCACTTCGTCAACGAAGACACCGCGCCGGGCGTCAAGCTGGGCGGCGGCCTGGTCAACCACGTCATGACCGAACTCGACATCCACTGCCTGGCCAAGGACCTGCCCGAGTTCATCTCGGTCGACGTCGGCAGCCTCAAGATCGGCGAGAACCTTCACGTTTCCCAGCTCAAGCTGCCGGCCGGCGTCAAGGCCGTCCAGCACGGTTCCGATGACCCCATCGTCGTCGGCATCGTCGGCAAGGGCGGCGGCGAGGAAGCTGCCGCCGAAGGCGAAGCGGCTGCCGAGTAATCCCGGCTCCCCGCCCGCGATGGCCGCCGCCGGCAAGATGCCGCCGGCGGCCGTTTCTTTTCCCGCGCCATGAACGCTCCCCGTCTCATCGTCGGTCTCGGCAACCCCGGACCCGAGTACGAAGCCACCCGCCACAACGTCGGGTTCTGGTTCGTCGACCAGCTGGCCGACAAGCTGAAGGTAGCGCTCGCCCCGCAGGGCAAGTTCTTCGGGCGCGCCGCGCGCGCCGGGGAGACCTGGCTGCTGCAGCCGACCACCTTCATGAACCGCTCCGGCCAGGCGGTGGCGGCGCTCGCCAATTTCTACAAGATCACGCCGGACGAGATCCTCGTCATCCACGACGACCTCGACCTGCCGCCCGGCGGCATCCGCTTGAAGCAGGGCGGCGGCAACGGCGGCCACAACGGCCTCAAGGACATCCAGGTACGGCTCGGTACGCCGGACTTCTGGCGCCTGCGCCTCGGCATCGGCCACCCGCGCACCCTCAACCTTGCCCAGCAGGTCGTGGACTTCGTCCTCCACCCACCGCGCAAGGACGAACTTCCGGACATCGAGCAGTCCCTGCACCGCAGCCTGCTCGCCTGGCCCCGCATCGCGGCCGGCGACTACGCCGGCGCCCAGCAACAACTGCACGGCAAAGCCGTCTGACCCGAACGAAGGAAAAACCATGTCTCTCAAGTGCGGTATCGTCGGCCTGCCCAACGTCGGCAAGTCCACCCTCTTTAACGCCCTGACCAAAGCCGGCATCGACGCGGCCAACTACCCGTTCTGCACCATCGAGCCGAACGTCGGCATCGTCGAGGTGCCCGACCCGCGCCTCAAGGCGCTGTCGGCCATCGTCAAGCCGCAGAAGGTCCAGCCAGCCATCGTCGAATTCGTCGACATCGCCGGCCTCGTCGCCGGTGCCTCCAAGGGCGAAGGCCTCGGCAACCAGTTCCTCGCCAACATCCGCGAGACCGACGCCATCGTCCACGTCGTGCGCTGCTTCGCCGACGACAACGTGGTGCACGTCTCGGGCGGCGTCGATCCGATCCGCGATATCGAGGTGATCGACACCGAACTGGCGCTGGCCGACATGGCGACCGTCGAGAAGGCGCTCAACCGCTACCGGCGCCCGGCCAACGCCGGCGACAAGGACGCGAAGATCCTGGTTGCCGTCCTCGACAAGTGTTTCGCCCAGCTCGACCAAGGCAAGCCGGTGCGCGCCCTCGACCTCGCCAAGGAAGAATGGGCCAGTCTCAGGCCTTTCTGCCTGATCACCGCCAAGCCCGTGCTCTACGCCGCCAACGTCGCCGAGGACGGTTTCGAGAACAACCCGCACCTCGACGCCGTGCGCGCCCATGCCGCCGCCGAGGGCGCCGAAGTCGTCGCCCTGTGCGCCGCGATCGAGGCCGAGATCGCCGACCTCGACGACGCCGACAAGGCCGAATTCCTCGAGTCGATGGGCCTGCACGAACCGGGCCTTGACCGCCTGATCCACGCCGGCTACCACCTGCTTGGCCTGCAGACCTACTTCACCGCCGGGGTCAAGGAAGTGCGCGCGTGGACCATCCACAAGGGCGACACCGCCCCGCAGGCGGCCGGCGTCATCCACACCGACTTCGAGCGCGGCTTCATCCGCGCCCAGACCATCGCTTTCGACGACTTCATCGCCTGCAAGGGCGAGGCCGGCGCCAAGGAAGCCGGCAAGATGCGCGCCGAAGGCAAGGAATACGTAGTCAAGGACGGCGACGTCCTCAACTTCCTGTTCAACGTCTGACCGCGCTGCTGCCTGCGGCATGTTGCGGTCGACGCTGAATTCCAGCCGGAATCGGCTGCCGGCCACGGCCTGAGGGCGCGCGCGTGACACCTGCAGGCGACCGTCGGCCCGAATCGCTGCCCGACACCCCGACCCTGGTCCTGCTCGCCAGCCTGTACTGCGCGCAGGGCCTGCCGTCGGGCCTGTTCGCTCATTCGCTGCCGGTGCTGCTGCGCCAGAACGGCGTCGACCTCGCGGTGATCGGCATGCTCAAGCTGCTCGCCCTGCCGTGGATGCTCAAGGCAATCTGGGCGCCTTGGGTGGACCGCATCGCCTCGGCGCGCCTTGGCCACCATCGCGGCTGGATCCTGCCGCTCCAGGCGACCGTCATCCTGTCCGTCGCGACCCTCGCGGCGAGCACACCGTCCGCCCTTTTCGGCAGCCAGCTCATGCTGCTGCTCGGGGTGATCCTCGTCATCAACCTCGCCGCCGCGACCCAGGACATCGCCACCGACGGCCTCACCGTCCGCCTGCTGCCGGAACGCTGGCGCGGGCTCGGCAACAGCCTGCAGGTCGGCGGCTACAAGGTCGGCATGATCGTCAGCGGCAGCGGCCTGCTGCTGGTCATGGACCGCTTCGGCTGGCACGACAGCCTGGGGGGCGTGGTCCTGCTGCTCGTCCTGTGCACCCTGCCCGTCTGGCTGTTCGACGAAAGGCGCCGCATCCCGCACCAGGCCGGAGCCGCCGAGACGGCGCTCGGGCCGCGCCTCCTGCTCGCCCACTACCACGGCCTGCTGGCCGAGCCGGGCATGTTCGCCTGGCTCGCCGTCGTGCTCGCGTTCAAGCTCGGCGACGCACTGGGCTCGCCGATGATCAAGCCAATGCTGGTCGACCAGGGCTGGAGCAACGCCATGCTCGGCCAGCTGACACTCGTCAGCAGCGTCGCCGGTATCGGCGGTGCCGTGCTCGGCGGGGCTCTCTATGCGCGCCTCGGCGCCCATCGTTCACTCTTCCTGTTCGGCCTGCTGCAGGCACTGGGCATCGCCGCGATGGCATTCCTGGTGACGCGGGGTGGCGAGGTGGCGACGGTCTACGCCGTGGCGCTCGCCGAGCAGGTCGCCGACGGCATGTCGACCGTCGCGCTGTTCGCCGTGATGATGCGGCGCTGCCGCCCCGAGCACGAAGGCGCCGACTTCACGCTGCAGGCGAGCGTGCAGGTCCTGTTCGCCGGGCTCGTCGGCGCGACCAGCGGCGTGCTGGCCAAGGCCGTCGGCTACGTGCCGCTGTTCCTGCTGGCTGGCGCCCTCGGCCTGGCCGCTCTGGCGCTGTTGCCCTTCGGCATCGCGCGGCCGTCGGATGCCGCAGCAACGCGCTGACCGCTCCCCGGCGGGCCGGTAGAATGGCAGCTTTCCGGCCTGACGCATTTCCCCGATGACCCAGCACCTGCTCACCCCCGTGCGCCTCGGCGCCCTCGCACTGAAGAACCGCGTCGTCATGGCGCCGCTGACTCGCTGCCGCTGCGACAACCCCGGCTACGTGCCGACCGACATGATGGCGCGCTATTACGCGCAGCGGGCGAGTGCCGGCCTGATCATCTCGGAGGGCACCATCGTCTCGCCGCAGGGACGCGGCTATCCCTTCACGCCCGGCATCTGGTCGGCCGAACAGGTCGCCGGCTGGCGGCTGGTTACCGATGCGGTGCACGCCCAAGGCGGGCTGATCGTCTGCCAGATCTGGCACTGCGGCCGCCTGTCGCTGCCGGAATTTCACGACGGCCGGCCGCCGGTGGCGCCTTCCGCGGTCAACCCGGACTGGAAGATGTTTTCGACGACTGGTCACCCGGAGACGGTAACGCCGCACGCACTGACCCGCGACGAGATCGCCGGCATCGTCGGCGACTTCCGCCGCGCCGCGGCCAACGCCATGGCCGCCGGCTTCGACGGCGTCGAGATCCACTCGTCGAACGGCTACTTGTTCCACCAGTTCTTCTCGCACCAGTCGAACCGGCGCGACGACGAATACGGCGGCAGCCATGAAAATCGGGCGCGCTTCTTCCGCGAGGTGCTCGATGCCGTCGGCGAAGTCATGCCGCTCGACCGCGTCGGCTTCCGCCTCAACCCGATGCTCAACCATTTCCACGGCATCACCGTGGACGAGGACACCGTGCCGATGTGGGAGCATGTCGTCCGCACCGCCAACGGCTACGGGCTGGCCTTCCTGCACCTGACGGAGCCATTGACGCCGAAGCAGGTGGCCAATACGCCGGGCACCCTGCTCGACGTCGGCGCCCACTTCCGGCCGATCGCGACCATGCCGATCGTCAGCAACGGCGGCCTCGACCAAACGAAAGGCGAGGCACGCCTCGCCGCCAATCTGTGCGATGCGGTCGCCTACGGCCAGGCGTGGATCGCCAATCCCGATCTCATCGAACGCTTCCGCCGCGGCGCGCCGCTCAATGCGCCCGACCGCGACACCTTCTACGCCGGCGGCGAAAAAGGCTACCTGGACTACCCGGTGCTCGCCGCCTGATGCATCGCCTGCTGCCGCTCATCCTGTTCGCCTGGGCGACTTTCGTCCGCGCCGACCTGCCGCCGCCGGTCGCCGCCGCACTGAAGGCGGCACAGATCCCGGCCACCAGCGTCGCCGTCGTCGTCCAGCCGGTCGACGCCCGGACACCACTGGTCGCGCACAACGCGCAGCAGGCGATGAACCCGGCCTCGACGATGAAGCTGGTCACCACCTATGCGGCACTCGACCTGCTCGGCCCCGCCTGGACCTGGAAAACCGTGGCATTGGCCGACTCGGCCCCGGTCGACGGCGTTCTCAACGGCAATTTGTACCTGCGCGGCAGCGGCGACCCGCGCTTCGCCATCCAGGACCTGTGGGCGCTGCTGCGCCAGCTCCGTGTGCGCAGCGTCCAGCGCATCGCCGGCGACGTCGTCCTCGACCGCGCGGTGTTCGACGTCCCGGCGATCGACCCCGGCGCCTTCGACGACAAGCCGATGCGCCCCTACAACGTCGGCCCCAACGGCCTCCTGATCAACTTCCAGTCGCTGCGCTTCACCCTCGTCCCCGGCGCCGGCCGCCCGCAGGTACTGATGGAGACGCCGGACGCCGCGCTGCGCGTCGACAACCGCCTGCAGGCGGGAGAAGGCCCCTGCGGCAGCGACTGGAAGGACCGCATCGCGATCCGCCTGATCCCCGATGCGAACGGCGGCCGGCTCGAATTCGCCGGCAGCTACAGCCCGCAATGCGGCGAAAAGGCGCTCAACCTGGCGCCGCTGCCGGCCGACGCCCACGCCGGCGGCCTGATACGCGCCCTCTGGCAGGAACTCGGCGGCACCCTCGCCGGCCAAGTGCGTGCCGGGACGACGCCGGCCAGCGCGCGCCCGCTCGCCGAGAACGAATCGGCGCCGCTAGCCGACATCGTCCGCGACATCAACAAGTGGAGCAACAACGTGATGGCCCGCCAGGTCTTCCTGACACTCGGCAACGAGAGCGGCCCCGCCACCGCCGAGCGCGCCCGCCGCCGCATCGCCGCCTGGCTGGACGGGCGCGGCCTGCGCTTTCCGGAACTGGTGCTCGACAACGGTTCCGGCCTGTCGCGCGAGGAGCGCATCGCCGCCGCCAGCATGAACCGCCTGCTGCTCGATGCCTGGCGCCACCCGGCGATGGCCGAGTTCATCTCGAGCATGCCCATCGTCGGCATCGACGGGACGATGAAGCGGCGCCTCAAGGATTCGCAGGCGACCGGCCGCGCCCACATCAAGACCGGCTACCTCGACGGCGTGCGCGCCGCCGCCGGCTACGCGCTCGATGCCGACGGGCGGCGCATCGCCGTCACCGCCTTCATCAACCACCCGCGCGCGGCGGCCGGCGGTCCGGCCATCGATGCGCTCATCGCCTGGGTCGCGCAGCGCCGGGCGGGCGAAACGCCGCCGCCCCTCAGCGATGAGTGAGCGCCCGCTCCTGCCGGCCGGCATCCTCGATGCGGCCGGTCTCAACCGCCAGCACGTCTTCGACCTTGCCGACCTACCCGCCGACATCTCCACGACGCTCGGCGATACGACCGGTTTCCGCCAGCTCATCCTGATCGGCCATGGCGGCCGGCGGCTGTGGAATCGGGTGTGCGCCGAGGGCAGCGGCAGCGAGCACCCGATCGACGATTTCGTCGTGCGCACGGTCACGGCCTGGTTCGGCGAAGTCGCCCCCGGCCGGGCATTCCGCATCATCTACCCCGGCGCCACGGCGGTCGGCCTGCAGCGGCTCGGGCTCCTGGCCGGCTGGCACCATCCCGCGCCCTTCATGGTCGGCATCGACCCCGGCTGGGGAACTTGGTGGGCGTATCGCGCGGCGGTCGTCGCCGACACCGGATTTCAGCCGTCGCCGGCGGTCGACCGCAACAACCCGTGCGCCGGCTGTGCTGACCGCCCCTGCATTTCCGCCTGCCCCGCCGGCGCGATGGATGGCGGCCACTTTGCCCTGCCGCGCTGCCTGGACCACCGGCGCCGCCCGGATTCCACCTGCGCCTTCACCTGCCTCGCGCGCGTCGCCTGCCCGGTCGGTAGCGAACACCGCTACGACGCGGCGCAGCTGGCGCACAGTTACGGCCAGTCGCTGGCCATGCTGACGCCTCCCGCCCCGACATCTGCCTGAAGGATCGCCACCATGCACGACCTGCTCGTTTTCCTCCACCTCGCCGGCGTCATCGTCTGGATAGGCGGCATGTTCTTCGCCCATTTCTGCCTGCGCCCGGTCGCCGCGGCGCAGTTGCCGCCCCCGCAGCGGCTGCCGCTGCTGGCCGGGGTGCTCGGGCGTTTCTTTCCCGCGGTAGCCATCGCCGTCGTCGCCATCCTCGGCTCCGGTTTGGCCCTGATGCTGGCGCCGGGATTTGCACAAGCCCCCCGCCACTGGCACCTGATGATGGCCATCGGCCTTGCGATGGCGGCGATCTTCGCCGTCATCTACCTGTACTTCTTCCGCCGGCTGCGCGCCGGCGTCGCCGCCGCCGACTGGCCGACTGCCGGCGCCGCGATGAACCGCATCCGCCAGCTGGTTGCCTTCAACCTCGGACTCGGCACGCTGACGGTCGCCGTGGCGACGCTCGGCGGCCATCTCGCCGGTTGAGCGCATGGCCGCCGGACTGGATCGTCACTCCCTGTTCGAGGATGCGCAGTCGCTGCTCGTCGCGCCGCTGATCGCGGCCTTCGCGCTGCTGCTGCTCAAGCAGGGCGGCCTGCTCACCGGCGGCACGGTCGGCATCGCCTTCCTCATCCACTACGCCAGCGGCTGGCCGCTCGGCATCGTCCTTTTCGTCATCAACCTGCCCTTCTACGCGCTGGCGATGCGCGCCATGGGGCGCGACTTCACGGTCAAGACCTTCGTGGCGGTCAGCCTGCTCGCCCTCTACACGGAGCTGCTACCGCAGTGGATCACGCTGCAGTCGGTCGACCGGCTGTTCGCGGCGGTGATGGGCGGCTTCCTGGCCGGCATTGCGATCCTCATGCTGATCCGCCACCGGGCGAGCCTCGGCGGCCTCGGCATACTGGTCGTGCACTTGCAGAACACGCGCGGCTGGCGCGCCGGCAAGGTACAGATGGCGGCCGACTGCCTGATCCTCGCCGCCGCCGTTTTCGTGCGCGACCCGGCGAGCGTCGCGCTGTCGATCGTCGGCGCCGTCGCCCTCAACCTGGTCATCGCGGTCAACCACAAGGCCGGCCGCTACATGGGGACTTGATCCAGACCATGTTTTCCCGGCCACTGCCGGGCTACGCTGTCAGGCTCCGAACGAAAGCCCTGCCACCATGATCTCGCCCGCGACCGCACCCGACGAAGAAAGCATCCGCGCACTGCTACGCCGCGTCGTCGACCCCGAGGTGGGCGCCAACATCGTCGACCTCGGCCTCGTCTACCGCATCGACATCGCGTCCGGCCGCGTCGACATCGCCATGACCATGACTTCGCCGGCCTGCCCGATGGGCGAGATGATCCTCGACGACGTCCGCGCGGCGCTGGCCGACGGCCTGCCGTCCGGCTGGCAGGCAGCGGTCGAACTGGTCTGGGAACCACCCTGGAGCCCTGACAGGATGAGCGAGCGCACACGCCGCAACTTCGGCTGGTAGCCGGCGACGATGCGCGACCTGCCGCCGGCCGCCCGCCTGCCGCTGCTCTTCTTCGGCATGATCTCGCTGCTCGCCGGCGTCACGGCCGGGCTGGCGCGCCTCGCCTGGGAGGTGCCACCAGTCGCCGTGGCAGCCGCCGGCTGGCATGGTGCGCTGATGATCCCGGCCTTCTTCGGTACCGTCATCGGCCTCGAACGCGCCGTCGCCATCGGCCGCCTGTGGGCCTATGCGGCGCCGGCGGCAGCCGGCCTAGGCGGACTCGCCCTGATCGCCGGGGCGCCCGTCGCCGCCGCGCAGGCGCTGGTGCTGCTCGCCGCCGCCGTGATGCTCGCCGCCAGCCTGCAGGTCCTGCGCCGCCTGACCGCCCCGTTCACCATCGTCCTCGCCCTCGGCGCCGCCTGCTGGCTGATCGGCGGGCTGGCCTGGCTGGCCAGCGGCGGGCTGATGGCGGCCGTGCCCTGGTGGCTGGCTTTCCTGGTCCTGACCATCGCCGGCGAGCGCCTCGAACTGACCCGCTTCCTGCCGACTCCGCCGCTCGCGCAGAACCTGTTCATCGCCATCGTAGCCGTCATCCTGCTCGGCGCGGCGCTCAGTATTGGACAGGCCGACTCCGGCCTGTGGCTGTTCGCCGGCGGCCTGCTGGCGCTCGCCGCCTGGCTGCTGCGCTACGACATCGCCCGGCGCAACGCGCGGCAAACGGGACTGACGCGCTACATCGCCGTGTGCCTGCTCTCCGGCTACGTCTGGCTGGCCCTGGCCGGCGCCCTCGGGCTGGCCGGCGCGCTGTCCCCCGGAAACCCGTGGCGCGACGCCGCCGTCCATGCCCTCGCCCTCGGCTTCGTCTTCGCCATGGTCTTCGGCCACGCCCCGATCATTTTCCCGGCGGTCGCGCGGGTGAAGATTCCCTACCACCCGGCCTTCTACCTGCCGCTGCTGGTTCTGCACGCCTCCCTCGCCGTGCGCATCGGCGGCGGCCTGGCCGGTGATTTCGCCGTGCAGCGCGGCGGTGCCGCGGTCAACGCCTTCGCCCTGCTGCTGTTCATCGCCACCGTACTCGCCAGCGTCGTTGGCGGCCGGCGGACGGCCGGAAATGGGGCGCCATGAACCAGACCCGCCGGCAGCGTTTCCGCCATTTCATCGGCTTCCCGGCCAGCGGCCACCACGCCGGCGAGCAGCTGGTCGCGACGCTCGGCGGCGCCGTCGGCATCGTCCTCGTGCTCGCCGTGACCCAGGCCCTGGCCGGGCCCACGGCGGCGCTGGTCATCGTGCCCTCGATGGGCGCCTCGGCGGTACTCATCTTCGCCGCGCCGCACAGCCCGTTCGCCCAGCCGTGGGCGGTGCTGGCCGGACACGTCCTGTCGGCGCTGGTCGGCGTCGCCTGCTGGCGGCTGATTCCCAACCCGACGCTCGCGGCCGGCGTCGCCGTCGGCCTGGCGATCGGCGCCATGCATGTGGCACGCTGCCTGCACCCGCCGGGCGGCGCCACCGCGCTGGCGGCGGTGATCGGCGGGGTGACGGTGCATGATCTCGGCTATCGCTTTGCGCTGAGCCCGATCACCGTCAATGCCCTGATCATTCTCGCGGTCGGTGTCGCCTTCAACTATGCTTTCCCCTGGCGGCGCTACCCGGCCAGCCTGATGCGTTACCGCCACGCGCCGGCGCGTGGCGGCAGCAACTGGCCGCCGATCGCCGGGCACCACGTCATGGCAGCAATGGACCACCTGAACGTCGTGATCGACGTCAACCCCGAGGAAATGGGCGAGCTGATCCAGCAGACGCTGGACATCGCCCAGCGCGACCGGGACGGCCGCCTGCCGGAGGTCCGGCTCGGGCGCTACTACTGCAACGACCGCCCCGGACAGCAGTGGTCGGTACGCCAGGTCATCGACGAGCGGCGTTCGGACAACCCGGAGTTCGATCTGGTCATCTACAAGGTGGTGGACGGCAACGGGCTGAATCGCACCGGCAGTTGCACGCGCACCGAGTTTGCGCGCTGGGTGGGCAGCGAGCTGCAGCCGCGCAGCGGCCCGGGCTAGCGCCTCAGCCGACCGGCCGCGCGCCGCCGAGCGCAACCCAGCCGCGGATGACGCGGTAGCCGACCCAGAGGCCGAGGATGACGATCAGGATCCAGGCGATCGGGATGCCGAGGATGGTGATGATCAGCAGGCCATAGACGACCAGCCACAGCAGCGTGAACCAAAAGGTGCGGATCTGCCAGGCGAAATGGCTGTCCAGCCAGGTGCCGCGCACTTCGCCGCGCTTGAGCCAGTTGAGGAAAACGGCGACCAGCGAGGGCAGGCCGAAGACGAAGCCGCCTGCGACGGTGGCCGACGAGGTGACGCCGATCACCACCGCCACCGCATGCAGCGCGTAGATGACATGGGTCAGCTGCACCAGCGACGGGCGCACGCCTTGCAGGTCGGGAACGGGGACAGGGTCATTCATCGCGCTTCTCCTCGAGGATTTTCTGCAGCAGCAGGGCATGGCCGGCTGCCGGGTCGAGCACGTAGGGAGCATACCCCGCGGCGTCATAGACCGCCATCGCGCGGGCATTGCCGGACAGCACTTCCAGCGTCAGCTTGCAGCAACCGAGTTCACGGGCGCGCCCCTCGGCCCAGGCGAGCAGCGCACGGGCGATCCCTTGCCCCCGCCGGTCGCTGCGCACGACGATGTCGTGCACGTTGAGCAGCGGCCGCGCCGCGAAGGTCGAGAAGCCGGCGAAGCAGTCGATCAGCCCGACCACCTCGTCACCTGCGCGGGCGAGCGCGCCATGGAAGCCCGGGTGGCCACGCAGCGCGGGCACAAGGTTGGCCCGCGCATAACCGGACAGGCCCGTGCCGCCGCCCATCGGGTCGCGCGCGTAGTGGTCGAGGAGTTCGAGCCAGGATGCGGAATCGGCCGGATCGGCGAGGTCGACCGTAGCGACGTGCAGGGTCACAACCCCAGTTCGCCCCACATCGCGTCGACCTTCATTTTCACGTCGGCGTCCATGACGATAGGCCGCCCCCATTCGCGGGTCGTCTCGCCGGGCCACTTGTTGGTCGCATCCAGCCCCATCTTGGAACCGAGGCCGGCGACCGGGCTGGCGAAGTCGAGGTAGTCGATCGGCGTGTTGTCGACCAGCGTCGTATCGCGCACCGCATCGAAGCGCGTGGTTATCGCCCAGATCACTTCCTTCCAGTCGCGAATGTCGATGTCGTCGTCCACGACGATGATGGTCTTGGTGTACATGAACTGGCGCAGGAAGCTCCAGATGCCGAACATGATGCGCTTGGCGTGGCCGGGGTACTGCTTCTTTATGCTGACGATGGCCATCCGGTACGAGCAGCCTTCCGGCGGCAGGTAGAAATCGACGATTTCCGGGTACTGCTTCTGCAGCAGCGGCACGAAGACCTCGTTGAGCGCCACGCCGAGCACCGCGGGCTCGTCGGGCGGCTTGCCGGTGTAGGTGCTGTGGTAGATCGGGTTGCGGCGCATGGTGATGCGCTCGATGGTGAACACCGGGAATTCGGCCTGCTCGTTGTAGTAGCCGGTGTGGTCGCCGTAGGGGCCCTCGAGCGCCATTTCGCCCGGATGGATGACGCCCTCGAGGACGATTTCGGCCGAAGCCGGCACCTGCAGCTTCGAGCCGAGGCACTGCGTCAGTTCGGTCTTGCCGCCACGCAGCAGGCCGGCGAACTGGTATTCGGAGAGCGAATCCGGCACCGGCGTCACGGCGCCGAGGATGGTCGCCGGATCGCAGCCGAGCACGACGGCAACCGGGAACGGCTGGCCGGGGTTGGCCAGCTGGTGGTCGCGAAAATCCAGCGCGCCGCCGCGATGCGCCAGCCAGCGCATGATCACCTTGTTCGGCCCGAGCACCTGCTGGCGGTAGATGCCGAGGTTCTGCCGCGTCTTGTGCGGGCCGCGCGTGACGACAAGGCCCCAGGTGATCAGCGGCGCGATGTCGCCGGGCCAGCAGTGCTGGATGGGCAGGCGCGACAGGTCGACATCCTTGCCCTCCCACACCACTTCCTGGCACGGCGCATTCGACACCTTCTTCGGCGCCATGTTGAGCACCTGCTTCAGCACCGGCAGCTTGTCCCAGGCGTCCTTCAGGCCCTTGGGCGGCTCCGGTTCCTTGAGGTAGGCGAGCAGCTTGCCGACTTCGCGCAGGGCCTGCACCGACGCCTCGCCCATGCCCAGCGCCACCCGCTGCGGCGTGCCGAATAGATTGGCAAGCACCGGCATGTCGTGGCGCCGCCCCGCGCTGACCGGCTTCTCGAAAAGTACCGCGGGACCGCCGGCGCGCAGCACACGGTCGCAGATCTCGGTCATCTCGAGGCGCGTATCGACGTCGACCGCGACGCGCTTGAGCTCGCCGGCGGCTTCGAGTTGCGACACGAAGTCGCGCAGGTCGTGGTATTTCATCGGATCCGGTAAGCGGAGTGGCAGCCGACACAGGCTGCGGTGAGATTGGGCAGCAGGGACATCGCCCGCGGGTATTCGCTCGCCTTGGCGGCCACGGCAAACTCGCTGGCCGCCACGTGCCCCTGCACGCCGATGTTGTGCATCACTTCCGGCATGTGGGCGCCGGGACGGGCGTCGACCGGCTTGCCGCGATGCTTGCCCATCGCCGAAACACCGAGCTTCTTCTCGGCGACCTCGCCGGCTTCGGGGAATTTGCTGTTACCTATGAGGCCCAGAACCTCGTTGAGCGCCAGCAGGTTCTCGATCATCTCCTGCTGCAGGGCCTCCTGGGCGGCCGGTGGCATCGGCACCAGCTCGCGGCCATCCTCGGCGAATGACGCGGTCGACGCGAGAAAAAGGGCAAAAACCAGGCGCTTCATCCGAATGTCCTCCCGGAAACCAGGAAATCGACGGCGATGCCGGCAAAGACCGCAGCGCCGACCCAGTTGTTGTGCAAAAAGGCCTTGAAGCAGGCCGCCGGCTCGCGCCCGCGGATCCAGGTGAAATGCACGCCCATGATGACGGCAGCGACCGCCAACCCGGCATAGAACGGCCAGCCCAGGGCGAGCGTGCTGCCGACCCAGGCAATGATGCCGAGCGCCGCCGCATAGCACAGCATCACCGCTGCGACATCGAAGCGGCCGAAGGTGATCGCCGAAGTCTTGATGCCGATCTTGAGGTCGTCCTTGCGGTCGACCATCGCGTACTCGGTGTCGTAGGCGACCGCCCAGAAGACGTTGGCGAGCAGGAGCCACCACGCCTCTGCCGGCACAGCACCGACCTGCGCGGCGTAGGCCATCGGGATGCCGAAGCCGAAGGCGACGCCGAGATAGGCCTGGGGGAGCGCGAGGAAACGCTTGGTGAACGGGTAGCTGGCGGCGAGAAAGAGCGCCGGCACCGACATCCAGATCACCAGCGGGTTGCCGAGCAGGAGGACGAGGGCGAAGGCACACAGCGAGAGCACGGCGAACAGCACCAGCGCCTCCTTCGTCGTCACGTGGCCGGCGGTCAGCGGGCGCTCCTTCGTGCGCTCGACGTGGCGGTCGAAGTCGCGGTCGGCGTAGTCGTTGATCACGCAGCCGGCCGAACGCATCAGCACGGTGCCGAGCACGAAAATCCAGAGGACGATCCAGTCGGGGCGGCCGTCCGCCGAGAGCCACAACGCCCACAGCGTCGGCCAGAGGAGGAGCAGGATGCCGATCGGCTTGTCGAGGCGCATCAGCTTCTCGTAGAGGTCGAGACGCTGGCGGACTTGGTCGAGGCGGAGTTCCATGGGCCCCGATTCTACCCGAGGGCTATTTCCAGTCGCCGCGCAGGCGCGTGACGATCGCCTGCAGGTTGGCCGGACTGGCGTCGGCGGGCGGCACCGGCGGCGCCCCGGCGATGGCGATGCGCGAGAGGATGCCGCGGCGGAACGGCCGCGTCATCGCCGGGCCGTCCTTGCGCGAAAAGAAGCTGCCCCACAATCCTTGCAGCGCCAGCGGGATGACCGGTACCGGGTCGCGTTCGAGGATGCGCGTGACACCGGGGCGGAAGGGCAGGATGTCGCCGCTGGCGGTGATCGCACCTTCCGGGAAGATGCCGACCAGTTCGCCCTCGCGCAAGGCAGCCGACACATCGGCGAAGGCCTGCTCCATCATCGCCGGATCCTCCTTCGCCGGGGCGATCGGGATCGCCCGCGTGTGGCGGAAAATGAAGGAAATCACCGGGGTGCGGAATATCCGGTGGTCCATCACGAAACGGATGGGACGCGGCGAGACGGCCATCAGGATGACCGGATCGACGAAACTGACGTGATTGCAGACGATCAGTGCTGCCCCCTCGGCCGGGATGTGTTCGACGCCGCGCTTCTGAATGCGGTAGAAAACGTGGATCAGTAGCCAGGCGATGAAGCGCAGCAGGAATTCCGGTACCAGGCCGTAGATAAAGATGGCAACGGCGGCGTTGCACAGCGCAGCCACGGCGAACAGCATGGGGATCGACATGCCCTCGGCGAGGAATCCGGCGGCGGCCAGCGAGCCGACCACCATGAACAGCGCGTTCAGGATGTTGTTGGCGGCGATGATGCGGGCCCGGTGCGCCGGCGCACTGCGCTGCTGCACCAGCGCATAGAGCGGGACGATGAAGAAGCCGCCGAACAGGCCGAGCAGCAGCAGGTCGAGCAGCGCGTGCCAGATCGCCGGACTGGCGAGCATTTCGGCCAGCGGCAGCACATGGCTGGGCGCCGGCAAGCCCATCGACGTGATGGCGAAGTCGAGTCCGAACACGGTCAGCCCGATCGATCCGAACGGGACGAGGCCGAGTTCGACGCGTCGCGCCGACATCCGCTCGCAAAGCAGCGACCCGACCCCGATGCCGACCGTGAATACGGCGAGCAGCAGCGTCACCGCCGCTTCGCCGCCGCCAAGGACGTTCTTGCCGTAGGCCGGGATCTGGGCGAGGAACAGGGCGCCGTAGAGCCAGAACCACGAAATGCCGAGGATGGAGAGGAAGACCACGCGGTTCTCGCGCGCGAAACCGATGTTGCGCCAGGTTTCGGTCAGCGGATTGGGATTGACCACGAGTTCCGGTGCCGGCGGCGGCGCCGCGGGGATACCCCGGCTCGCCAGGTAGCCGGCCACGGCGACGACGATGCCGGCCCCGGCGATCCAGGCCGGATCGAGCCCGGCGCCGGCGAGCAGGCCGCCGGACAGCGTGCCGATCAGGATGGCGACGAAGGTCCCGGCCTCGATCTGCGCATTGCCGCCGACCAGTTCCTCCTCGCGCAGGTGCTGCGGCAGGATGGCGTACTTCACCGGCCCGAACAGCGTCGACTGCAGCCCGAGCAGGAACAGCGCGGCCAGCAGCCAGGCCAGGCTGTGCAGCCAGAAACCGGCCAGCGCGACACCCATGATGACGACCTCGAGCAGCTTGGTCCAGCGTGCGATCAGCGCCTTGTCGTATTTGTCCGCCAGTTGCCCCGAGGTGGCCGAAAACAGGAAGAAGGGCAGGATGAACAGCCCGGCCGCCAGGTTGGCGAGGATCTCCGGGCGCAGCGTCGTCCATTGCGCGGCCTGGAAGGTAACCAGCACGACCAGCGCGTTCTTGTACAGGTTGTCGTTGAAGGCGCCGAGGAACTGCGTCAGGAACAGCGGCCCGAAGCGGCGTGTGCCGAGCAGGCGGAACTGGCCACCCCCGTGTTCGCCGCCGCTCATCGAATTTTCCCCATCCGTGCCAGAATCCCCTCTTCGACCCCGCCATTATCACCCGACATGAAGCGCTCCCGCTGCGAAACCCTCGCCCTTCCCGCCGTCCGCCTCAACATCCGGCGCTGGGGCGACCCGGCGGCGCCGACGCTGTTCCTGCTGCACGGCTGGATGGACGTCTCCGCTTCCTTCCAGTTCGTCGTCGACGCACTGCAACGCGACTGGAACATCGTCGCCCCCGACTGGCGCGGCTTCGGGCCGTCGCAGTGGCTGGCCCGGCCCTACTACTTCGCCGACCACCTCGCCGACCTCGAGGCCATCCTCGACCGCTATTCGCCGGACGCGCCGGCGACCCTGGTCGGCCACAGCATGGGCGGCATCCTCTCCTGCCTGTACGCCGGCATCCGTCCGCAACGGGTGGCGCGGGTCATCTCGCTGGAGGGCTTCGGCATCGCACCGACGACGCCGGAAATGGCGCCCGACCGCTACGGGCAGTGGCTGGACGCGCAGAAGAAGCCGCCGCGTATGCACGTCTACGCGGACCGCGCCGCCTTTGCCAACCGCCTGCAGAAGACCGACCGTTTTCTCAGCGCGAAACGGGCCGACTTCCTGGCCCGCCACCTTGCCCGCATCGGCGACGGCGAGGACCGGGCCGGCCAGCGTCGCCACGGCATCGTCTGGAACGGCGACCCGTGGCACAAGGCGCCCGGCGCCTACCTGTTCCGCCTCGAGGAATCGATGGCCATCTGGAAGCGCGTCGCCTGCCCGGTGCTCTGGGTCGCCGGCCGCCAATCGTGGGTCGTGCGCGAATACGCCAGCCGCCCCGGCGACTGGGACGCCCGCCGCGCCTGCTTCGCCGACATCGCCGAAGCCTGGGTCGAGGACGCCGATCACATGCTCCACCACGACCAGCCCGAGGCCGTCGCCCGCATCATCGAGGAGTTCCTGCCGGGCTGAGCAATCGCCGCGGTCAACCGGGCTGCAAGGAGAAATTCCTCCGCGCTACGACTTCAGCAACTCCTCGCGCGACCCTAGCCAGCGCTGCAAATGGCGTTCGGCGAGTTCGGGATGTTCGGTCAGCATCGTTTCAGCGACTCCGCGCGCCATCTCGACGAGGTCGGCATCCAGTTCGAGGTCGGCATAGCGTAGCAGCGGAACCCCGCTCTGGCGGCTGCCGACGAATTCGCCGGGGCCACGCAGTTGCAGGTCGCGGCGGGCGATCTCGAAGCCGTCGCTGTTCTCGTAGATGACCTTGAGGCGCTCGCGCGCGGTCTCGCCAAGCGGGCCGGCGTAGAGCAGGATGCAGCTCGATTCGTGGGCGCCGCGCCCGACGCGGCCGCGCAACTGGTGCAGCTGCGAAAGGCCGAAGCGCTCGGCATGCTCGATCACCATCAGGCTGGCATTGGGCACGTCGACGCCGACCTCGATCACCGTGGTCGCCACCAGCACGTCGATCTGGCCGGCGGCGAAGGCGGCCATCACCGCCTGCTTCTCGTCGGCCTTGAGGCGTCCGTGCACAAGGCCAACGGTCAAGCCGGAAAGTTCGGCGGCAAGCGTCGCGAAGGTTTCCTCTGCCGTCTGCAGCTGCAGGGTCTCGGATTCCTCGATCAACGGGCAGACCCAGTAGGCCTGCCGGCCCTCCGCGACATGCTGGCCGACGAAGCCGACGACATCGCCGCGCCGCCCGTCGGCCACGAGGCGCGTGCGTACCGGCGTGCGCCCGGGCGGCAGCTCGTCGAGCACGGTGACGTCGAGGTCGGCGTAGTAGCTCATGGCCAGCGTACGCGGGATCGGCGTCGCCGACATCATCAGCTGGTGCGGGTTGTCGCCCTTCTTCCTGAGCGCGAGGCGCTGGGCGACGCCGAAGCGGTGCTGCTCGTCGACGATGGCCAGCCCCAGCCGGGCGAAGTCGACGCCTTCCTGGATCAGCGCATGGGTGCCGACCACCAGCTGCGCATCGGCCGCGGCGGCTGCCAGCTGCGCGCGCTTCGCCTTGCTCCTGAGGCTACCGGAGAGCCAGGCCACCTTGACGCCGAGCGGCTCCAGCCAGCCGACGAGCTTGAGGTAATGCTGCTCGGCGAGGATCTCGGTGGGCGCCATGAAGGCCGCCTGCCAGCCGGCCGAGATGGCCTGGCAGGCGGCCAGCGCGGCGACGATGGTCTTGCCGGCGCCGACATCGCCCTGCAGCAGGCGCTGCATCGGGTGCGGTTGCGCGAGGTCACTGCCGATCTCGGCCATCGCCCGTGCCTGGGCGCCGGTCAGGCCGAAGGGCAGACTGTCGAGCAGGCGGGCGCCAAGGTCGTCGCGCGCCACCAATACCGGCGCCCCCTGCGCGCGGCGCGCAAGGTAAGCGCGACGCAGCGAGAGTTGCTGGGCGAGCACTTCGTCGAACTTGACGCGCTGCCAGGCCGGGTGGTTGCGGGCATGCAGCGCGTCGAGCGCGGTTCCCGGCGGCGGTGCGTGCAGGAAGCGCAGGCTGCGAGCCAGCTCGGGCAGCCCGAGGCGCCGGCGCAGGTCGTCGGGCAGGGTGTCGGCGAGGTCGGCGCCGGCGAGCGCGGTACCGATGAGTTTTTGCAGCGCCGAATTGGCAAGGCCTGCGGTCGACGGGTAGATCGGGGTCAATTCCGCGGGCAGCGGATCACCTTCGACCACCCTGCGGAAGCGCGGATGCACCATCTCGGCCCCGAAGAAACCGCCGCGTACCTCACCGAAGGCGCGAATGCGGGTACCCTCGGCAAGGGCCGCCTGCTGGCTGCCGTAAAAGCTGAAGAAGCGCAGGACGATCTCGCCGCTGTCGTCGGCGGCGCGCACGACCATCTGGCGGCGCGGCCGGAACTGCACTTCGTTGCTGCGCACGACGACTTCGACTTGGCGCGGTTCGCCGCCGCCCGCTGCGGCCACCGGCGTGACGCGCGTCTCGTCCTCGTAGCGCAGCGGCAGGTGCACCAGCAGGTCGGCTTCGCGGTGGAGGCCGATCTTCGCGAGCTTCTTGCGCAGCGCCTCGGAAGCGCGGATCGGGGCGGATGCCCCGGTCTCGCTCATCCGCCGATGAACATCACCGCATCGGCCTCGACCAGCGCGCCGCGCGGCAGGGCCAGTACGCCGACGGCGGCGCGCGCCGGGAAAGGCTCGCTGAAGTAGCGCGCCATCGTCTCGTTCACTTTGGCGAAGTTGGCGAGGTCGGTCAGGAAGACATTGAGCTTGACCACGTCGGCGAGCGATCCGCCGGCCGCCTCGGCAACGGCCTTGAGGTTGTCGAAAACGCGAACGATCTGCGCGTCGATGCCGTCTACCATCTGCATGGTGGCCGGATCGAGGCCGATCTGCCCGGAGAGGTAAACGGTGTCGCCGACGCGCACGGCTTGCGAATAGGTGCCGATGGCGGCCGGCGCATTCGGGGTGGAGATGATGGTCTTGGCCATGAGAAACTTTCCTGGACGATATTCGGAACGAGAATTCTAGATGAACCCGCGCATCGCATCCCTCGAAAAACTGGTCGGCGGCCCGCGCGACGGCGCCCTGCTGCGCTTCTCGCTGGGCAACGAATACTGGCACGCCGGCGACCTCGCCTGCGCCGAAAATGCCTTCCGCGCAGCGGTCGACCGCGACAGCCGCTACTCGGCGGCGTGGAAGGCACTGGGCAAGGTGCTGGCCGAAGCCGGCAAGGCCGCCGAGGCACTGGCCGCCTTCGAGCGCGGCATCGCGGTGGCCGATGAACGCGGTGACGTGCAGGCCGCCAAGGAAATGACGGTGTTCGCGAAGCGCGCGCGCAAGGCGCTCGACGCGGCCGGCTGATCAGTCCGCTTCGGGTACTGGCCGCTTGTTGCCGTTGCTGTCGATGGCGACGTAGGTGAGCTGGGCCTCGGTGACCTTGACCGTGACCGGGGCGGCGTAGTTGCGCTCGGCGTAGACCTCGACATTGACGGTGATCGACGTGCGCCCGATGTGCACGATGTCGGCGTAGAGGCTGACGATGTCGCCGACCGAGATCGGCTGCTTGAACAGGAAGGAATTCACCGACACCGTCGCCACGCGGCCGCGCGCGCGGCGCATGGCGGGGATGGCGCCGGCAACGTCGACCTGCGCCATGACCCAGCCGCCGAACACGTCGCCGTTCTGGTTGAGGTCGGCCGGCATCGGCACGACGCGCAGCACGGGCTGCTTCGGGGGGAGCTGGATGCGGTCGACGGTCATGGCGGGCTGATTTCCGGCAAAGGGCCGATTTTCGCGGAATCGGCCAAGTTTTCATATACTCGAGGCAAACCATAAAGGCCCCCCGATGCGCCGTGCCACCGCCCTCCCCAAGCCGCCTGCCGGCGAGCCGATCCCCGAAACGCATGCGTGGCTGACGCTGCGCACGCTTTTCCCCTACCTGTGGGCCTACCGTTTCCGCGTCATTGCCGCGCTCGGCTGCCTGGTCGCCGCCAAGGTCGCCAACGTGACCGTGCCGGTGGTATTCAAGAACATGATCGACGGACTGTCGGGCAGCGAGCAGGCGCTCGTGCTGCCGGTCCTGCTGCTGCTCCTGTACGGCGCGCTGCGCTTCTCGACGGCCCTGTTCACCGAGCTGCGCGAGTTCCTGTTCGCCCGCGTCACCCAGCGCGCGGTGCGCCAGGTCGCGCTCGAGGTCTTCCGCCACCTGCACGCGCTGTCGCTGCGCTTCCACCTCGAACGGCAGACCGGCGGGGTCTCGCGCGACATCGAGCGCGGCACCCGCTCGATCTCCTCGCTGATCTCCTACACGCTCTACTCGATCCTGCCGACGCTGGTCGAAATCGGGCTCGTGCTCGCCATCCTGTTCGTCAAGTACGACCTGGGCTACGTCATCATCACCCTCGCCTCGCTGGTCACCTACATCGTATTCACTGTGGTGGTCAGCAACTGGCGCATCGACATCCGCCGTGCGGTCAACGAGAACGACTCGGCCGCCAACACGCGCGCCATCGACAGCCTGCTCAACTACGAGACGGTCAAGTATTTCAACAACGAGGCGTGGGAGGCGCGCCGCTACGACGAGCAGATGATCCAGTGGGAGAACGCGGCGACACGCAGCCAGACCACGCTGTCCTTCCTCAACCTCGGCCAGCAGGCGATCATCGCGCTCGGCGTCACGGCGATGATGTGGCGCGCCGCGCAGGGCGTCGTTGCCGGCACGATGAGCATCGGCGACCTCGTGCTGGTCAATGCCTTCCTGATCCAGCTCTACATCCCGCTCAACTTCCTCGGCATCGTGTACCGCGAGATCCGCCAGGCGATGACCGACATCGAGCGCATGTTCAAGCTACTCCAGGAGAACCGCGAGATCGCCGATGCGCCCGATGCGCGCGACCTGCCGCCGGGACCGCTGCAGGTCAATTTCGACGGCGTGTCGTTCGCTTACGAGAAGGAACGCAGCATCCTCGCCAACGTCGACTTCGCCATTCCGCCCGGGCACACGGTCGCCGTCGTCGGTCACTCGGGCGCCGGCAAGTCGACGCTGTCACGACTGCTCTTCCGTTTCTACGACGTCACCGGCGGCGCCGTGCGCATCAACGGCATCGACCTGCGTGCGCTGAAGCAGTCGAGCCTGCGCGCGGCGATCGGCATCGTGCCGCAGGATACCGTCCTGTTCAACGACACGATCTTCTACAACATCAACTACGGCCGCCCCGACGCCAGCCGCGACGAGGTCTTCGCGGCAGCGCGGGCGGCCCAACTGCACGACTTCATCGAATCGCTGCCGCAAAAGTACGAGACCCGGGTCGGCGAGCGCGGCCTGAAGCTCTCGGGCGGCGAAAAGCAGCGCGTCGCGATCGCCCGCGCGCTGCTCAAGAACCCGCCCATCCTGATCTTCGACGAGGCGACATCCGCGCTTGACTCGGCCACCGAGCGGGCTATCCAGGGCCAGATGGAACTGGCGGCGGTCGGGCGCACCACGCTGGTCATCGCCCACCGCCTGTCGACGGTAATGAACGCCGACGAAATCCTGGTCATGGAAGAAGGGCGCATCGTCGAGCGCGGCCGCCATGCCGCACTGCTCGATGCCAGTGGAGTCTACGCCGGAATGTGGTGGCTGCAGCAGCAGGAACAGGCGGCCGAAACCGCTTAGAACTGCTCTATACTCGCCGGCATCGGGTGCCCGTACATGGGGCTCCCGCCCCACGTTCCCCGAGGAGAATGCTGCATGAAGATAACAAGCATCGTCGCCGCAGGCCTGATGACCGCTGCGGTCACCGCCCTGCCCGCGCTGGCCCAGGATGCCGGCACGCTCAAGAAGATCAAGGACAGCGGCTCGGTCACCATGGGTGTGCGCGAATCGTCCGGTGGTCTCTCGTTCACGCTGGGAGACGGCAAGTTCGCCGGTTTCCACGTCGAACTGTGCGAGCGGGTACTGGCCGATGTCCGCAAGCAACTGGGCATGTCCCAGATGAACGTCAAGTTCCAGCCGGTCACCTCGCAGAACCGCATTCCGCTGATGCAGAACGGCACCATCGATATCGAGTGCGGCTCGACCACCAACAATGCTGCGCGCCAGAAGGACGTCGCCTTCGCCGTGACCACTTACGTCGAGGAAGTTCGCATCGCGACCAAGGCCAACTCCGGCATCACGGCGATTGCCCAGCTGAACGGCCGGAACGTCGCGACGACGACGGGAACGACCTCGGTGCAGCTGCTGCGCAAGCACGAGCGCGCTACCGGTGTCGACTTCAAGGAGGTCTTCGGCAAGGACCACGCCGACAGCTTCCTGCTGCTCGAGTCCGGGCGCGCCGATGCCTTCGTGATGGATGCCCAGATCCTTGCCGGCCTCATCGCCAAGTCCAAGACCCCGGGCGACTATAGGATCGTCGGCGAGGTGCTCAACGTCGAACCGATCAACATCATGCTGCGCAAGGATGATCCGGCCTTCAAGAAGGCGGTCGATGACAGCCTGATCAAGCTGATGAAGTCCGGCGAGATCGCGAAGATCTACGACAAGTGGTTCATGCAGCCCATCCCGCCAGCCAACGTCCGCATCGGACTGCCGGCGTCGGAGGCGACGAAGGCGGCCTGGGCCAACCCGAACGACAAGCCGGCTGAAGACTACGCCAAGAAGTGACCGGTCTGTCGGACTGACGGCCCCGCCCGCCTGCGAGCGGGGCACGAACCTGGAGCGACGAGAAATTGGCTGACTGGGACTGGCAGGTTTTCTGCAAGGACACGATCGAAGGTGAGGTTATCCCGCGCTGTTTCGGCGGCGGAGGCGACATCACTTACCTCGACTGGATGCTTTCTGCGTGGGGCTGGACGCTTTCCGTCTCGCTGCTCAGCCTGGCCGTGGCGATCGTTTTCGGGTCGCTGATGGGGATCCTGCGCACCACACCCAACCGCGGCCTCGTCTTTCTGGGCAATGCGTGGACAGAGTTGTTCCGCAACATTCCGCTGCTCGTCCAGATCGTCCTCTGGTACCACGTCGTTCCCGCTTTCATCCCCGCTTTGCGCGGTGTGCCGAGTTTCCTTCTGGTCGTCGCCGCACTTGGCCTGTTCACGTCGGCCCGGATTTCCGAGCAGGTTCGCGCCGGCATCCAGTCGCTACCGCGCGGCCAGCGCATGGCCGGGCTCGCCATGGGCTTCACGCTGCCGCAGACGTATCGCTTCATCCTTCTGCCGATGGCGTTCCGCATCATCATCCCGCCGCTGACCAGCGAGTCGATGAATATCGTCAAGAACTCGTCGGTCGCCTTCGCGGTGAGTATCGCCGAACTGACCCTGTTCGCGATGCAGGCACAGGAGGAAACCGCGCGCGGCATCGAGATCTACCTCGCGGTGACCGGCCTCTACTTCATCAGCGCCTTTGCGATCAACCGCATCATGCACTTCATCGAGGGCCGGGTTAGCGTACCGGGCCTGATCGCGGCAGGAGGCAAGTGATGCTCGACCTCAACCTCGACTTCGCTTTCCTGACCCCCGATGTCATCAGCGGCTACATCGTCAAAGGATTCGTTTTTTCTCTGCAACTCACTCTGGTCGCCATGCTCGGCGGCATCGTGCTGGGCACCCTGCTCGCCCTGATGCGCCTGTCGAGCAAGCCGTGGCTGGTCATGCCCGCCGCCGCCTACGTGAACACCATGCGCAGCATTCCGCTGGTCATGGTCATCCTCTGGTTCTTCTTGCTGATCCCGCTGCTCAGCGGAAGGCCGCTCGGCGCCGAGATGTCGGCCATGATCACCTTTACCCTGTTCGAGGCCGCCTACTATTCGGAAATCATGCGTGCCGGCATCCAGAGCATTCCGAAGGGTCAGGTCGCCGCGGGCTACGCGCTGGGGATGACCTACGGCCAGACCATGCGCGAAGTCGTGCTGCCACAGGCCTTCCGCAACATGCTGCCGGTTCTGCTCACCCAGACCATCATCCTGTTCCAGGATACATCCCTGGTCTATGCCATCGGTGCCTACGACCTGCTCAAGGGCTTCGAGATCGCCGGCAAGAACTTCAACCGCCCGGTGGAGACCTACCTCGTCGCCGCCGCCATCTATTTCGTCATCTGCTTCAGCCTGTCGATGCTCGTCAAGAAGCTGCAGGTACGCATCGCAATCATCCGCTAAGTCAGGACCCTTTCATCATGCCCATGATCGAGATAAAAAATGTCGGCAAGTGGTACGGCGACTTCAACGTGCTCGCCGATTGCACCACCCAGGTCGAAAAGGGTGAGGTCATCGTCGTTTGCGGACCGTCGGGTTCCGGCAAATCGACGCTGATCAAGTGCGTCAACGGCCTCGAGCCGTTCCAGAAAGGCGAGATCCTGGTCAATGGGACCTCGGTCGGTGCGCCCGGAACGAATCTGTCCAGGCTGCGTTCGCACGTCGGCATGGTCTTTCAACATTTCGAGCTCTTTCCGCACATGAGCATTACGGAAAACCTCACCATCGGCCAGGTCAAGGTCCTGGGCCGCGGCAAGGAGGAAGCTCGGGATAAGGGGCTGAAGCTCCTCGACCGGGTTGGCCTCAAGGCACATGCCCACAAGTTCCCCGGTCAACTCTCGGGCGGCCAGCAGCAGCGCGTGGCAATCGCGCGCGCACTGGCCATGGACCCCATTTGCATGCTGTTCGACGAACCGACTTCGGCGCTCGACCCCGAGATGATCAATGAGGTGCTCGATGTCATGGTCCAGCTGGCCAAGGAAGGCATGACGATGATGTGCGTGACCCACGAGATGGGCTTCGCACGCAAGGTCGCCAATCGCGTCATATTCATGGATCACGGGCGTATCGTCGAAGACGCCGACAAGGACGAGTTTTTCGGCACGCCGCGTTCGGACCGTGCCCAGCAATTCCTCGCCAAGATCCTGAATCACTGACCGCGGCGGACTGCCGAAAAAAAGGCCGGATCGCTCCGGCCTTTTGCATTGAAGTTTCGGCAGCGCTTACGCGGCCGCTTCCTCGACTTCGACGGCTTCGGTCGGTTCGGGACGATCGACCAGTTCGACGAAGGCCATCGGCGCATTGTCGCCGACGCGGAAACCGCACTTCAGGATACGCAGGTAGCCACCCGGACGGGTGGCGTAGCGCGGACCGATTTCGGCGAAGAGCTTGACGACGATATCGCGGTCACGCAGGCGGTCGAAGGCCAGGCGCTTGTTGGCCAACGTCGGCGTCCGGCCGAGGGTGATCATCGGCTCGACGACGCGGCGCAGTTCCTTGGCCTTGGGCAGCGTGGTCTTGATTGCTTCGTGGCGGAGCAGCGAAACGGTCATGTTGCGCAGCATCGCCAGGCGATGGCTGCTGGTGCGGTTCAGTTTGCGAAGTCCATTGCGGTGACGCATGGTTAATCCTTTCTATGTTCTGCAGGCGTCCCTTGGTCGCTGCAGCCCGGGCAGGTCGGTCAGACCCGCTCCAGGCCGGCGGGCGGCCAATTTTCCAGTTTCATGCCCAGCGTAAGGCCGCGGGCGGCCAGCACTTCCTTGATCTCGTTCAGCGACTTGCGTCCGAGGTTCGGGGTCTTGAGCAGCTCGTTCTCGGTGCGCTGGATGAGGTCGCCGATGTAGTAGATGTTCTCGGCCTTCAGGCAGTTGGCGGACCGAACCGTCAACTCGAGGTCATCAACCGGACGCAGGAGCTCGGGAGCGACGGCGGCGGGCTTGGACGCCTCGGCAACCGGCGCGGTGCCCTCGAGGTCGGCAAAGACCGAAAGCTGGTCGCGCAAAACGCGGGCTGCTTCACGAATCGCCTGCTGCGGCTCGATGACGCCGTTGGTCTCGATATCGACGACCAGCTTGTCGAGGTCGGTACGCTGCTCGACGCGGGCTGCTTCGACCGCATAGGCGACGCGGCGGATCGGGCTGAACGAAGCGTCCAGCACGAGGCGGCCGATCGCCTTGGAGTCGCCGAGGTTGCGCATCGTCCCGGGAACATAGCCGCGGCCCTTTTCCACCTTGATCTCCATGGCAAGCTTGCCACCGGGTGAGAGATGGGCGATGACGTGCTCCGGGTTGATGATCTCGACATCGTGCGGCAACTCGATGTCGCCGGCACGCACCACGCCCTCGCCTTCCTTGGCGAGCTTGAGGTTGACGACATCACGGTTGTGCAGCTTGAAGACGATCCCCTTCAAGTTCAGGAGGATGTCCACGACATCTTCCTGGACGCCGTCGATGGTCGAGTACTCGTGCAGGACGCCGTCGATGCTGACCTCGGTCGGCGCATAGCCCGACATCGAGGAGAGCAGGATGCGACGCAGCGCGTTGCCGAGCGTATGGCCATAGCCGCGTTCAAACGGCTCCATGACCACCTTCGCCTGGACGGGCGAAACGCTCTGCACTTCGATGATGCGGGGCTTCAGAAGTCCACTGCTTTGCATGCGCTTGATTCCTCTGCTTGAGTGTTACTTCGAATAAAGTTCGATGACGAGACCCTCGTTCAGGGTCGCCGGCAGTTCGGAACGCTGCGGCATGGCCTTGAACGTACCCTTGCCTTCCTTGACATCGACCGAGATCCACTCGGGGAAGCCGCGGGACTCGGCCGCCTCGAGGGCAGCCTTGCAGCGCAACGAGGCGCGCGCGCGGTCGGTCAGCTGGACGACGTCGCCCGGCTTGACGATGTAGGACGGGATGTTCACACGTTTGCCGTTCACCAGGACGCCGTTGTGGCGGACGATCTGGCGGGATTCGGTACGCGAGGCGCCGAAACCCATGCGGTAGGCGACGGAATCGAGGCGCGCTTCCAGCAATTGCAGCAGGTTTTCACCGGTCTGGCCCTTGCGGCGGTCGGCTTCGGCGAAGGTCTTGCGGAACTGGCCTTCGAGGACACCGTAGACGCGGCGGATCTTCTGCTTGGCGCGCAGGTGGACGCCGTAGTCGGACAGGCGGGCGCCGGATTTCTGGCCGTGCTGGCCGGGAGCGTACGAGCGACGCTCGATGGCGCACTTGTCGGTGAAGCACTTTTCGCCCTTCAGGAACAGCTTCTCGCCTTCACGGCGGCACTGACGGCATTTCGGATCGAGATTACGAGCCACTTGTCTTTCTCCTTAGATGCGGCGCTTCTTGGGCGGACGGCAGCCGTTGTGCGGCACCGGCGTCACGTCCGAAATCGCGGTGATCTTGATGCCCAGCGCATTGAGGGCGCGGACCGAAGATTCACGGCCGGGGCCGGGCCCCTTGATGCGGACTTCGAGATTCTTGACGCCGCACTCCTGAGCAGCCTTGCCGGCTGCTTCGGCAGCAACCTGCGCCGCGAACGGGGTGGACTTGCGGGAGCCACGGAAACCGGCGCCCCCGGAAGTCGCCCAGGACAGCGCGTTGCCCATGCGATCGGTAATGGTGATGATGGTGTTGTTGAACGACGCGTGGATGTGGGCGATGCCCTCGGCGACATTCTTCTTGACCTTCTTGCGAACTTTGGTAGCAGTCTTTGCCATGTTCTGTCCCTGTTACTTCTTGCCGGCGATGGCCTTGCGCGGGCCCTTGCGGGTACGCGCGTTGGTACGGGTGCGCTGGCCACGGCAGGGCAGGCCCTTGCGGTGGCGCAGGCCACGGTAGCAACCGAGGTCCATCAGGCGTTTGATGTTCATGGTGACTTCGCGGCGGAGGTCACCTTCGACGGTGAACTTGCCGACTTCGTCACGCAGGCGGTCCATCTCTGCGTCGGTCAGGTCCTTCATTTTGGTGGCACGCACAACGCCCGCAGCGTCGCAGATCTTCTGCGCGCGGGTACGGCCGATGCCGTAGATCGCCGTGAGGGCGATTTCGGCATGCTGATGATTCGGAATGTTCACCCCTGCAATACGGGCCATTCTTTCACTCCAATATTTCTAAAATTAACGAATGCCGGACTCGCCGGGACATCAGCCCTGGCGCTGCTTGTGACGCGGGTCCTTGCAAATGATGCGCACGACACCCTTGCGACGGATGACTTTGCAGTTGCGGCAGATGCGCTTCACTGAAGGTTGCACTTTCATGGTTCACTCCTCGTCTGCAAGGGCTTGGAAGCAGCCGTGATTCCTCGCCCTGCGGGTTACTGCGTAGAGAATTTCAAAAAATCTTCACTTGGCGCGGAAAACAATCCGCGCCTTCGACAAATCGTAGGGCGTCAGCTGCACGGTCACCTTGTCGCCCGGCAGGATGCGGATGTAGTGCATGCGCATCTTTCCGGAGATGAAACCGTGCACGATGTGCCCGTTTTCCAGCTTGACCTTGAAGGTCGCGTTCGGGAGGTTCTCGACCACCTCCCCCTGCATCTCGATATAGTCTTCCTTGGACATACGTGCTTACTTGATCAAAGGCGAACCTTTGAAATTTGCCTTTTTCAGCAGGCTTTCGTACTGGTGCGACATGACATAGGCCTGGACCTGCGACATGAAGTCCATGGTGACCACGACGATAATCAACAGCGACGTGCCGCCGAAGTAGAAGGGCACGTTCCACTTAAGTATCAGGAATTCCGGCAGCAGGCAGACGATCGTGATGTAGGCGGCGCCGATCAGCGTCAGTCGCATCAGGATCTTGTCGATGTAGCGGGCGGTCTGCTCGCCCGGGCGGATGCCGGGAACGAAGGCGCCGCTCTTCTTCAGGTTGTCCGCGGTTTCCTTCGAGTTGAAAACGAGCGCGGTGTAGAAGAAGCAGAAAAAGATGATAGCGGCAGCGTAGAGCATCACGTAGATCGGCTGCCCGGGCGACAGGACAGCCGCCAGGTCCTTCAGCCAGGTCATCGACTCGCTCTGCCCGAACCAGCCCGCGATGGTGGCTGGAAACAGGATGATCGACGAAGCAAAGATGGGCGGGATGACACCCGACATGTTCAGCTTGAGCGGCAGGTGCGAGCTCTGGCCGCCGTAGATCTTGTTGCCAACCTGCCGCTTGGCGTAATTGACGAGAATCTTGCGTTGGCCGCGCTCGACGAACACCACGAAGGCGGTGACGACGACGACCAGAAGGCAGATCACCAGCGCCGTCAGCGGGTGCATCGCACCGGTGCGGACCAGCTCGAGCAGGCCGCCGATGGCGTTGGGCAACCCTGCCGCAATACCGGCGAAGATGATGATGGAGATGCCGTTGCCGAGCCCGCGCTCGGTTACCTGCTCGCCCAGCCACATCAGGAACATGGTGCCGGTCACGAGGGTAGATACCGTCGTGATGCGGAACATGAACCCCGGATCATTGACAAGGCCAGGCTGCGCCTCGAGGGCAATGGCGATCCCCATGCCCTGGAACAGGGCAAGGGCGACCGTGCCGTAGCGGGTGTACTGCGTGATCTTGCGCCGACCGGCTTCGCCTTCCTTCTTGAGCGCCTCGAGTTGCGGGCTGGCGACGCTCATCAGCTGCATGATGATCGATGCCGAAATGTACGGCATGATCCCGAGCGCGAAGATGGTGAAGCGCGACAGGGCACCGCCCGAGAACATGTTGAACATGCCCAGGATGCCACCCTGTTGAGAATTGAAGAGGTCGGCCAGCACATTGGGGTCGATGCCCGGCACCGGAATGTGCGCACCGATCCGGTAGACGACCAGGGCGCCGAGAAGGAACCAAAGCCGGCGCTTGAGATCGCCGAATTTGCCTCCCTTTCCTACGGTGTTGGGATTTGCTGCCAACGCGCTGACCTCTTCCTGATTACTCGGTGACCGAACCGCCGGCGGCTTCGATCGCCGCCTTGGCACCCTTGGTGGCACCAACGCCCTTGAGCGCGACCTTGCGGGAAATCGAGCCCGACAGGATAACCTTGGCGGCCAGGGCGTCGCCCGGGACGACGCCGGCGGCCTGCAGTGCGAGCAGGTCGATTTCGTCAACCGGCAGGCGATCGAGGTCGGTCAGGCGAACTTCGTAGTTGCGGGCACGGGTAAGCGAGTTGAAGCCACGCTTCGGCAGGCGACGCTGCAGCGGCATCTGGCCGCCCTCGAAGCCGACCTTGTGGAAGCCGCCAGAACGGGACTTCTGACCCTTGTGACCACGGCCACAAGTTTTGCCAAGGCCGGAACCGATGCCGCGACCGACGCGCTTGGCGGCCTTCTTGGAGCCTTCACCCGGCTTGATGGTATTCAGACGCATGGCTTAACCCTCGACCTTCACGAGATACTGGACCTTGTGGATCATGCCGCGTACCGCCGGCGTATCCAGCAGTTCGGCGGAACTGTTCAGCTTGCGCAGCCCCAGGCCGCGCACGGTGGCGCGGTGGTCCTGCTTGGTGCCGATGATGCTCTTGACGAGCGTCACCTTGATTTTCTTGTCGGCCATGGCTTACCCCAGGATCTGATCGACCGACAGGCCGCGCTTGGCGGCGATCTCGGCCGGCGTATTGACCTTCGACAGACCGTCGATGGTAGCGCGCACGATGTTGTAAGGATTGGTCGAGCCGTGCGCCTTGGCGACCACGTTGGTCACGCCGACGACATCGAATACCGCACGCATCGCGCCACCGGCGATGATGCCCGTGCCTTCCGGCGCCGGCTGGATCATCACGGTGGTCGCGCCATGGCGGCCCATCACGGTGTGGTGGACGGTGCCGTTCTTCAGGCTGACCTTGGCCATCTTGCGCCGGGCCTCTTCCATCGCCTTCTGGACGGCAACCGGGACTTCGCGGGACTTGCCCTTGCCCATGCCGATACGACCATCACCGTCGCCGACCACGGTCAGCGCGGCGAAACCGAGGATGCGGCCGCCCTTCACCACCTTGGTGACGCGGTTAACCGCAACCATCTTCTCGCGCATGCCGTCGTCGCGCTCTTCCGCCTGTTGCGGCTTCTTGTTTCTTTCGGGTTTAGCCATTTCTTAACCTCGTCCTTTCGCCGTCGGTTAGAACTTCAGGCCGCCTTCACGCGCGGCTTCGGCCAGCGCCTGAATGCGTCCGTGGTACTGGAGGCCGGAGCGGTCGAAAGCAACCTGCTCGACGCCGGCGGCGCGGGCACGCTCGGCGATCAGCTTGCCGACGGCAGTCGCGGCCGCCTTGTTACCGCCATTCGGGACGTTCGCACGAACGTCCTTATCCAGCGTGGAAGCCGAAGCCAGAACCTTGCCGCCGCAGGGCGAAATGATCTGGGCATAGATGTGGCAGTTCGTGCGGTTGACGCACAGGCGAACGGCCTTCAGTTCGGAGATTTTGGCCCGGGTTTTGCGGGCGCGGCGCAGACGCGCTTCGTTCTTGTTAAACATATGCCACCCTTACTTCTTCTTGGTTTCCTTGATGACCACCACCTCGTCGGCATAGCGCACGCCCTTGCCCTTGTAGGGCTCCGGCTTGCGATACGCACGCACTTCGGCGGCAACCTGGCCAACCTGCTGGCGATCCGAGCCCTTGATCAGGATCTCGGTCTGGGTCGGGCACTCAACCTTGATGCCGGCGGGCATCTTGTGCGCCACCGGATGCGAGAAGCCGAGCGAGAGGTTGAGCGTGTCGCCGGCAGCCTGGGCGCGGTAACCGACGCCCACGAGCTGCAGCTTCTTCTCGAAACCCTTGGAGACACCGGTAACCATGTTGTTCAGGTTCGCCCGCATGGTGCCCCACATGGCGCCTGCATTCACGGCGCCCTCGACGGCGGAAACGACGATGCTCGGACCCTCGACGGTCACCTTGACCGCCGGGTGTGCCGCGGCCTTCAGGGTGCCCAGCGGGCCCTTGACGGTAATCTGCTCGGCGACGCTGACTTCGACGCCAGCCGGCAGCACGATGGGATTCTTGCCAACTCGAGACATGTTTCCTCCCTTACGCCACGATGCAGAGGACTTCGCCGCCAACCTTGCTGGCGCGGGCCTTGCGGTCGGTCATGACGCCCTTGGGGGTCGACACGATGGCGACGCCGAGGCCGTTCATGACGCGGGGGATATCCTCGCAGCCCTTGTAGATGCGCAGGCCGGGCTTCGAGACGCGCTCGATGCGCTCGATGACCGGACGGCCGGCGTAGTACTTGAGGCCGATTTCCAGCGTCGGCTTGCCGGCGGCATCACGCACCGCGAAATCATCGACATAGCCTTCATCCTTGAGCACGGCAGCAATCGCCACCTTGAGCTTGGACGACGGCATGGAGACAGACGCCTTTTCGGCGAGCTGGGCGTTGCGGATGCGGGTCAGCATGTCCGCGATCGGATCGCTCATTGCCATTTCTCTATCTCCCTATTACCAGCTGGCCTTGACGACGCCGGGAATCTCGCCGCTCATGGCGAGTTCGCGGATCTTGTTGCGGCACAGGCCGAATTTGCGGAAAACACCACGCGGACGACCGGTCAGCTGGCACCGGTTGCGCAGCCGCGACGGGCTGGCGTTGCGCGGCAGCGCCTGCAGCTTCAGACGGGCTTCGTAACGCTCCTCGTCCGTCAGGCTGGCGTTGTTGATGACCGCTTCCAGGGCTGCACGCTTCTTGGCGTACTGTGCCACCAGCTTGCGGCGCTTCTCTTCACGGTTGATCAGAGCAAGTTTTGCCATGATTGCCTCAATTCTTGAACGGGAACTTGAACGCGGTGAGCAGCGCCTTAGCTTCGGCGTCGTTCTTCGCGGTCGTCGTGATGCTGATGTTCATCCCACGCAGTGCATCGATCTTGTCGTACTCGATCTCGGGGAAGATGATCTGTTCCTTTACACCCATGTTGTAGTTGCCCTGACCATCGAAACCTTTGCCGGAAATACCGCGGAAATCGCGCACCCGCGGCAGGGCGATAGTGACCAGACGGTCAAGGAATTCAAACATGCGGGGCCCGCGCAGGGTCACCATGCAGCCGATCGGGTAGCCGTCGCGAATCTTGAATCCGGCGATGGACTTGCGGGCCTTGGTGGTCACCGGCTTCTGGCCGGCGATCTTCTGCATGTCCCCGACGGCGTTCTCAAGCACCTTCTTGTCGGCGACAGCCTCGCCCACGCCCATGTTCAGGGTGATCTTGGTGATGCGGGGCACTTCCATGACCGACTTGTAGCCGAACTGCTTGGTCAGTTCGCCAACCACGGTGTCCTTGTAAAACTGTTGCAAACGCGCCATGACGACCCCTTATGCGTTCACCAGTTCGCCGTTCGACTTGAACACGCGAACCTTGCGGCCGTCATCGAGGGACTTGAAGCCGACGCGGTCGGCCTTCTTGGTCGCCGGATTGAACAGCGCAACATTGGAAATATGGATGGGCATGTCCTTGTCGACGATGCCACCGGCGACACCCTTGACCGGGTTCGGCTTGACATGCTTCTTGGCGCGATTGACGCCTTCGACTACGACATGCTCGGCATCGACGCGACGCGTCACGGTTCCCCGCTTGCCCTTGTCCTTGCCGGTAACGACGACGACCTCGTCGCCCTTGCGAATCTTTTCCATCATCCGATCCTCAGAGGACTTCCGGCGCGAGCGACACGATCTTCATGAAGCGCTCGGTGCGCAGTTCACGCGTCACCGGGCCGAAGATGCGCGTGCCGATCGGCTCGAGCTTGTTGTTGAGAAGGACGGCCGCATTGCCATCGAAGCGGACCAGCGATCCGTCGGGGCGACGGACGCCCTTGGCGGTACGCACCACCACGGCGTTATAGACATCGCCCTTTTTGACGCGACCGCGCGGGGCAGCATCCTTGATGCTGACCTTGATGATGTCGCCAATGCCGGCGTAGCGGCGCTTGGAACCACCAAGCACCTTGATACACATTACCGAACGTGCGCCCGTGTTATCGGCGACGTCCAGCGTCGTCTGCATCTGAATCATTTAATTTAACTCCAACTTAACCCGCCGAGGCGGTCAGTCTTGGAACCCGTGCGGGTCGAACAGCTTCGCAGGCCGCCGATGGCTACCAGCAAAAAAGAGACCGGATTATACCGGCCTCTTCGCATGAACGCAAGCCCCTGCCGGGCCGCGAAAAATCAGACGACGACAGCCTTTTCCAGGACGCTCGTCACCGCCCAGGCCTTGGTGCGCGAAACCGGACGGGTCTCGACGATCTCGACGAGATCACCAGCCTTGGCGTTGTTACCTTCATTGTGGGCATGGTATTTTTTCGAACGGACCATGACCTTGCCGTACATCGGATGCTTGACCTTGCGCTCGACGAGGACGGTGACCGTCTTCTCCATCTTGTCGCTGACGACGCGCCCGATCAGGGTACGCTTGATGCTGGATGCTTCGCTCATTGCTGCACCGCCTTTTCACGGATAAGCGTGCGGACGCGAGCGATGTCGCGACGCACCTTGGACACTTGGCTGGTATTGGACAGCTGCTGCGTGGCGATCTGCATGCGCAGGCCGAACTGGGCCTTCAGCAGGTCCAGCAGTTCCTTGTTGAGCTCATCCACGCTCTTGTTTCTCAGTTCACTGGCTTTCATGATTACCCCAGGTGGCGAGTGACAAAGGTGGTGGAAATGGGCAACTTGGCGGCGGCAAGGGCAAAAGCCTCGCGCGCCAGCGCTTCGTTGACGCCATCCATCTCGTAGAGCACCTTGCCCGGCTGGATTTCGGCCACCCAGTACTCGGGATTGCCCTTGCCGTTACCCATGCGGACCTCGGCAGGCTTCTTGGAAATGGGCTTGTCCGGGAAGATGCGGATCCAGATGCGGCCACCACGCTTGATGTGGCGGGTCATCGCTCGCCGCGCCGCCTCGATCTGGCGGGCAGTCAGGCGACCGCGGCCGGTGGCCTTGAGCCCCCACTCGCCGAAGGAAACCTTGGCACCACGGGTCGCCAGACCTTCATTGCGGCCCTTGTGTTCCTTGCGGAACTTGCGACGATTCGGTTGCAGCATTTAAGCACCTGCCTTTCTGACACGCTTGGCCGGGGCCTTGGCTTCGCCTTCCCCGCCTTCGGCCTTGCGGACCGTACGGGTGCGCGGCTTGTCGCCATCGGGCTTGGCCGGCGCGCGGCGCGGGCGACGATCGTCCCCGGACGGCTCTTCGGCTACCGGCTGCTCGTTGCGATCGAGCATGTCACCCTTGTAGACCCAGACCTTGATCCCGATGATGCCGTAGGTGGTCAGCGCCTCGGAGGTCGCGTAATCGATGTCGGCACGCAAGGTGTGCAGAGGCACGCGACCTTCGCGGTACCACTCGCTACGGGCAATTTCGGCACCGTTCAGACGACCGGCGCTCATCACCTTGATGCCCTGGGCGCCGAGACGCATGGCGTTCTGCATCGCACGCTTCATGGCGCGGCGGAACATGATGCGCTTCTCGAGCTGCTGGGCGATCGAATCGGCAATCAGCTGGGCATCGAGTTCCGGCTTGCGGATTTCCTCGATCGACACATGGACGGGAACGCCCATGATGCGCTGGAGGTCCGTGCGCAGCGCCTCGATGTCCTCGCCCTTCTTGCCGATGACGACACCCGGGCGAGCCGAGTAAACAGTGACACGGGCGTTCTTGGCGGGACGCTCGATCAGCACACGGCCGACGGAGGCGTGTGCCAGTTTGCGCTTCAGGTATTCACGGACCTTAACGTCCTCCTGCAGCATGCCCGGGAAGTCCTTGCTGTTTGCATACCAGCGGGAACTCCAGCCCTTGGTGACGGCCAGACGAAAGCCAGTCGGATGAATTTTCTGTCCCATGGCTCTTCCTCAGTTACCGACGGTCAGATAGATGTGGCAGGTCGGCTTGCTGATGCGGTTGCCGCGACCCTTGGCGCGCGCCGTGAAGCGCTTGAGCACCATGCCCTTTTCGACGTAGATGACCTTGACCTTCAGTTCATCGATATCAGCGCCATCGTTGTGCTCGGCGTTGGCGATGGCCGACTCCAGCACTTTCTTGACGATGCCGGCGCCCTTCTTGGGGCAGAAAGCCAGGATGTTGAGAGCCTGACCAACCGGCTTGCCGCGCACCAGGTCGGCGACCAGCCGGCCCTTTTGCGCAGAGAGGCGAACGCCCCGCAGACTTGCACGAGTTTCCATGTCAGCTCCTTACTTCTTGGCCTTCTTGCCGGCGGTGTGACCCTTGAACGTCCGGGTCAGCGAAAACTCGCCGAGCTTGTGGCCAACCATGTTCTCGGTGACGAACACCGGAATGTGCTGTTTACCGTTGTGAACCGCGATCGTGAGGCCGATGAACTCGGGGAGGATCGTCGAACGACGCGACCAGGTCTTGATCGGGCGCTTGTCGTTATTGGCGCGAACTGCCTCGACTTTGTCGATCAAGTGCGCATCGACAAACGGGCCCTTTTTGAGAGAACGTCCCATTTCCTACCCCTTAACGCTTGTGACGGCGCTGAACGATCATGCTGTTCGTGCGCTTGTTGCTGCGGGTGCGGTAACCCTTGGTGGGCTGACCCCACGGGTTGACTGGCACGCGGCCTTCGCCAGTCTTGCCTTCGCCACCACCGTGCGGGTGGTCGACCGGGTTCATCGCGGTACCGCGCACCGTCGGACGGATGCCGCGCCAGCGCTGGGCGCCAGCCTTGCCGATCTTGCGCAGGTTATTTTCCTCGTTGCCGACCTCGCCGATCGTGGCACGGCATTCGACATGCACGCGGCGAACCTCACCGGAGCGCAGGCGAATCTGGGCGTAGGAACCTTCGCGGGCGAGCAGCTGGACCGAGGTACCGGCGGAACGGGCGATCTGCGCCCCCTTGCCGGGCAGCATCTCGACACAGCAAATGGTGGTGCCGACCGGGATGTTGCGGATCGGCAGCGCATTGCCCGGCTTGATCGGGGCCTCCGAACCGCTCATGACCTGCTGGCCCACCACCATGCCCTTGTTGGCGATGATGTAACGACGCTCGCCGTCGGCGTAGCAGACCAGAGCGATGTTGGCCGTGCGGTTGGGATCGTATTCGAGGCGCTCGACCTTGCCCGGGATGCCGTCCTTGGTGCGCTTGAAGTCGATGACCCGGTAGGCCTGCTTGTGGCCGCCGCCCTGATGGCGGACAGTGACATGACCGTTGTTGTTGCGACCGGCCTTCTTGGACTGGGATTCGACCAGACCGGCAAACGGCTTGCCCTTGTGCAGGTTCGGGTTAACGACCTGCACCACGGCACGACGGCCAGGGGAAGTCGGCTTGACTTTTACGAGAGCCATCAGGCATTCCCCCCTTCAACAAAATTGATTTCCTGGCCCGGCTTCAGGCTGACGAAGGCCTTTTTCCAGCCCTTGCGGCGACCGGTCGCGCCCTTGAAGCGCTTGACCTTGCCCTTGACGTTGGCGACCTGGACCGACTCGACCTCGACCTTGAACAGGAGTTCGACAGCAGCCTTGATTTCCGGCTTGGTCGCATCGGAAGCAACACGGAAGATCACCTGTTCGTTCTTGTCGGCGATGTACGTCGCCTTCTCGGAGATTTGCGGCGCCAGCAGCACCTGCATCAGACGTTCCTGGTTCATCCCCACATCTCCTCGAACTTGGCCACAGCGTTCTTGGTGACCAGAACCTTGTTGAAGCGGACAAGGGAGACCGGGTCGGCTTCCTGGGCTTCCAGGACCAGAACGTTGGGCAGGTTGCGCGACGAGAGATAGAGGTTCTCGTTCAGCTCGTCGGTAATGACCAGCAGATTGCCTTCGAGACCCATGCCTTTCAGCTTCTCGGCGAAGAGCTTGGTCTTCGGCGCAGCGACCGAGAGATCGTCGCAGACAACGAGGCGATCCTGGCGTGCCAACTCGGAGAGGATGGCGGCCATACCGGCGCGGAACATCTTCTTGTTAACCTTCTGGCCGTAATTCTGCTCGGGCGAATTCGGGAAAATCCGACCGCCTCCACGCCACAACGGGCTGCCGTTCGACCCGGCACGGGCACGGCCCGTACCCTTCTGGCGCCACGGCTTGGTCGTGGTATGACGGACCTCGGAGCGATCCTTCTGCTTGCTGTCGGCCGAACGGGCGTTCGCCTGGTAAGCAACGACGATCTGGTGGACCAGCGCCTCGTTGAAATCGCGGCCGAACAGCAGGTCGGAGGCCTGCAGCTTGGCGGCTTCCTGCCCCTGTTCGTTGATAACCTTAAGTTCCATGTCGCCCCCTTAAGCCTTGACCGCCGGACGCACGACCACGTCGGAACCCTTGGCACCCGGAACCGCACCCTTGACGAGGAGCAACTGGCGCTCGGCGTCAATGCGGACAACGGTCAGGCCCTGCATGGTCGACTGGACGTCGCCGAGGTGACCAGCCATGCGCTTTCCGGGGAAAACACGGCCCGGATCCTGCGCCATGCCGATCGAACCCGGCGCGTTGTGCGAGACCGAGTTACCGTGCGAAGCGCGATTCGAGCTGAAATTGTGGCGCTTGATGCCGCCCTGGAACCCCTTACCGATAGAGGTGCCTGTCACATCGACCTTCTGCCCTTCGGCAAAGATCGTGACAGCCACCTGATCACCGGCCTTGAAATTGGCCAGTTGGTCGGCTTCGATGCGGAATTCCTTGAGGACGTGCCCGGCTTCCACCGCCGCCTTAGCCAGATGACCGGCAAGGGGCTTGGAGACGCGCGTGGCACGGCGCTGGCCGAAAGTGACCTGGATGGCGGCGTAGCCATCGGACTCCGGCGTTTTGACTTGGGTCACGCGGTTGTTCGACACGTCAAGCACCGTAACCGGAATGGACGCACCATCCTCGGCAAAGATGCGAGTCATGCCGACCTTGCGACCGACAAGGCCTAGACTCATGGTTATTCTCCTCATCGCCGGCTGCGATTGGCCGGTCGATGCAAAACAACGATCGGGCAACCGTCGCCGGCCACCCCCGAAAAGCTGCGGATTATAACCGCAGAACGACGATTACTGCAACTTGATCTCGACGTCGACGCCAGCCGGGAGGTCCAGCTTCATCAGCGCATCGACAGTCTTGTCGGTGGGATCGACGATATCCATCAGGCGCAGGTGCGTGCGGATCTCGAGCTGGTCACGCGACGCCTTGTTGACGTGCGGCGAGCGCAGGATGTCGAAACGCTGCTTGCGCGTCGGCAGCGGCACCGGGCCACGGACGACGGCACCGGTACGCTTGGCGGTCTCGACGATTTCCTGGGCGGACTGGTCGATCAGGCGATAGTCGAAAGCCTTGAGGCGGATACGGATCTTCTGGTTTTGCATGGCGATTCTTCCAAAGAGCGATGGAGCGGGGACTCCCGCTCCGGATGACAAAAGAACGACTACTCGATGATTTTTGCGACGACGCCGGCGCCGACGGTACGACCGCCTTCACGGATGGCGAAGCGCAGGCCTTCTTCCATGGCGATCGGCGCGAT
>VEPL01000021.1 GCA_012026885.1 Betaproteobacteria bacterium
CCAAGCCCGCAGCCAACCCCGCAGCCAAACCCGCAGCCAAACCCGCAGCCAAACCCGCGACCGGAGAATGACTGAACGACGGGGCGGCGCCTGATGGGCTGGCGGGAACGCTTCGGCGTCTTGTTCGGGCGCGGGCGGCCATCGCCGGCGATGCGCCTCGATGATGCGCTCGCGGCCTTCCGGGCGCCGGACGCCGATACGCTGGTTCTCTTGCGCCGAATGGTCGCGGCGATTCGCCCGCAGGGACGGCGCGACCAGGATGCCGGCGTCCGTTTCGCCACCATGGTCGAGCGGCTCGAGAGTGAGGCCGAGTTGTGCGCCGCCTTCCGCCACCATGTCGTGCATTTCCTCGCTTCGCGCCGGCTTGTCACCTTCTTTACCGACAGCGGCATCCTGCCGGGGACCGGCTTTTTCTCTGAGTGGTGGCGCATCCTGTGGAACCGCCTGCTGCCCGAAGCGCAGGACGAGCGCCGCCTGAAGGACTGCCTGCACATCGTCTACGACCGTCCCGACGACTGGCGCTGGCAGGAGCAGATCCCGCCCGAGCTGACCCGGCGTTTCTGGGCACTGATGGCGCCACGTGCCGAGACCGATGCGGTGGACTGGCGCAGCATCCAGACGCAGATACTCGATGCCGTCCTCCTGCTCGCCCATCGCGTCAGCGGGCTCGGCGTCGAGGATGAACTGATGCGCGCCTCGCCCGGCATGGACGACGATCTGCCCTGCTTCGTCGGCTTGTCTGCCGAGGCGCTCGCCTTTGTCGATTCGCTGCGCGCCGCGCTGGCCGATCCGGCGGTCGCTCCCGACAATGGCGGCCAACTGCTCGTCCTTGTCGACCAGTGCGAGGCAGCGCTGCAGCGCATCCGCAAGCGTGCGCGCTCGGTCGGTACCAGCCTGCGCCTCAGCTACCTGCTGACGCGCTGCGAGCAGAGCCTCGAGCGCCTGCGCGAGCTCGTCGGCATCATCACCGGCAATGCGATCGGGGCGGCCACCTGGGGGCACTTCGCCAGCGCCACCTTCCTCGCCGAAAACCGGCGCAACAGCCTGTCGCATTACCTCGGCCAGCTCTCGCGTGTGCTGGCGGTGCGCGTCACCGAGAATGCCGCGCGCTCGGGCGAGCACTACATCTGCGAGACTCGTGCCGATTACGCCCACATGTGGCGTTCGGCCGGGGGGGCCGGGGTGCTGATCGGCTGCATGGCGCTGCTCAAGATCGGTGCTGCCGGGCTGCATGCACCGCTCTTCGTCGAGGCCTTCCTGTTCAGCATGATCTACGGGCTGGGGTTCGTGCTGATATTCCTGCTCGGCATGACGGTTGCCACCAAGCAACCGGCGATGACGGCCCAGACGCTGGCCGGCCTGCTTGGCGACATCCGTCCGGCGCGCCAGGCCGACCTCGAGCGCGTTGTCGACGTGGTGGCGGCGGTCTGCCGCAGCCAGATCGCGGCGATTGCCGGCAACGTGATGGTCGCCCTGCCGGTGGCGATCGCCGTCGGTTTTGCGTTCAGCTGGCTGGCCGGCCAACCGGTCATCCCGCTCGAGAAGGGCGCGCACCTGCTCGGCGACCTGGATCCGCTCGGCTGGGCGCTTCCGCACGCCGCCATCGCCGGCTTCTACCTCTTCCTGTCGGGCTTGATCAGCGGCTACTTCGATAACCAGGCCGCCTACAGCAGCCTCGCTTCGCGCGTCGGACGCCTGCGCTGGCTGCGGCGGCTGCTCGGCGGTGCGCGGGCAGAAGCCTTCGGCAACTACATCCAGGAGCGCCTGGGCGGCATCATGGGCAACTTCCTGTTCGGCTGCATGCTCGGCTCGACCGGCGTCATCGGCACTATCCTCGGACTGCCGCTCGATATCCGGCATATCGCCTTTTCGTCGGCCAACCTCGGCTATGCGCTGATCGGCTTCCAGTTCGAGCTGCCGCTGCGTGCCATCGCCTGGGCGGCGCTCGGCATCACCCTGATCGGCTTCACCAATCTGGTGGTCAGCTTCGCGCTGGCACTACGCACGGCGCTCGGGGCGCGTGGCATCCGCTTCGAGCACTGGCTACCGTTGCTGCGGGCGATCGGGCGTCGGTTCCGGGCGCAACCGGGATCCTTCCTGGCGCCGCCGCGCGAAGCCTGAGCCGGTTCCGGAATTGTCGCTGCGCTCCGTCCTCGCCGCGCTCTGCCTGCTGTGTGCTACATCCGCAGGCGCGGCCGGGATCGACCTGCGGGCGCCGGACGAGATTGCCGACCTGCTGGCCCCGCACCTCCCCGATGAACCCGGGAGCACGCTCCGCCTGGAGAGTCTGATGGCCGGCATTCTCGCCACCGAGGGCTATTTTTCGCCGCGCATCGTCGCGACCGGAGAGGGCGACGGCATGCGCCTCGAGGTCGATCCGGGGCCGCGCACGCTGGTCGAGGCCGTCACTGTTGCGGTCGACGGCCCGCTCGCAACCGAAACCCGCGCCGCCCTGCTCGGCGCCTGGGGCCTGCCGGCCGGCAGGCCCTTCCGTCAGGAGGACTGGTCGGCCGCCAAGCAGGCCTTGCTGGCGAAGCTGCTGGCGCATGATTTCGCCGGTGCCCGCCTGATCGACAGCGAGGCAGCGATCGAACCGGAGGCGCGCAGCGCCAGCCTGAGCGTGCGCTACGACAGCGGTCCGCGCTACCGCTTCGGCGACCTGCGCGTCAGCGGCCTCGAGCGCTACCCGGAGTCGCTGGTCGGGCGCTACAACCGCAGCGTCCTGCCGGGGATGCCTTACGAGGAGGAGCGCCTGAACACGCTGCAGGCCAATCTGCAGGCGAGTCCCTACTTCGCGGCCGTGCAGGTGGGCATCGAGCGCGACGAGGCAAGCGTCGATGGCGAAGGCCGGCAGGTCGTGCCGGTCAGCGTGCGCGTGCGCGAGCGGCCGGCGCACCGCCTGTCGTTCGGTGCCGGCTACAGCTCGAACACCGGGGCGCGGGTGGAGGCCGCGTACCACACTCCTAACCTGTTCAACCGGGCGTGGGTCATGGATACCGGCGTGCGCCTGGAGCAGAAGCAACAGGCCGTCTACGCCGACGTTTTCATGCCGCCGGCCGACGACCAATGGCGCAACGGCTTCGGCATCTCCGCGCTGGCCAGCGATATCGAAGGCCTGAAGCGCGAGCGTATCGCCATCGGCGGCCAGCGCGTCCGCCTGCGCGACCGTCTCGAGACCCGTTACTCGCTGACCTGGCAGGACGAGAAGCTCGACCCGGCCGGCGCTCCCGAGAGCCGGGCTGCCGCGCTGGTGCCGAACGTGGCATTGACCTGGCGACAGGTCGATAATCCGCTCGACCCGCGCCGCGGCATCGTCCTGCAGGGGCAGGCGGGGGGCGGCAGCAAGGCGGCCTTGTCGGACCAGAACTTCGTCCGCCTGTCGGCCCGTGCCCAGGTTTTCCTGCCGGTCGGCGCCATCGACACGTTGACCTTGCGCGGCGAAGCCGGATGGACGCTGGCCGACTCGCGCGTAGGTATTCCGCAGGACTACCTGTTTCGCACCGGCGGCACCGGCTCGGTGCGCGGCTACGACTACCTCAGCCTGGGCGTGCCGGAAGGATCGGCGATCGTCGGCGGGCGCTACATGACGACTGCCAGCATCGAGTACACGCACTGGTTCACCCATGACTGGGGCGCCGCTGCCTTCGTCGATGCCGGCGATGCGGTCGATTCCCTCGGCGATGTCCGTCTCGCCGTCGGTTATGGTCTCGGCGCGCGCTGGCGCAGCCCGGCCGGGCCGATCGCGGTCGATGTCGCCTACGGCGAGCGTACCGGCAACTTCAACCTGCATTTTTCACTGGCGATCCCCTTCTGAAATGATGCGCCGCCTCGTACTGTTGCTTTTGTCCGGCGCCGCCGCAACGGCCGCGGTGCTCGCCTGGCTGTTCTTCGGCGAGGGCGGGCTGGCGATGGCTGCCCGCCTGGCCGAGAGCGCAGCCGGCGGCCGCCTCGCCATCGAAGCGCCGGCCGGCCGGCTCGCCGGACCCTTCCGGGCCGGCCGCATCGCCTGGCGAGGCGATGGCTGGTCGCTCGCCATCGACGAGGCGGCGCTCGAGTGGTCGCCGGCGGCCCTCTTCGACGTCCGGCTCAGCATCGGGCGGCTGGCGGCGCAACGGGTGCGGATCGATATCGTGCCGACGCCCGGGGAGTCGCCGGTACCGGCGAGCCTGGCATTGCCGGTCGCGGTCGACGTCGCCCGGATCGCGATTTCCCGGCTCGAGATCGGTGCGCTCGCAGCGGCCGAGGATGTGCACGCCGCGTTCGCGGCGGACGCGGAGGCGCTGCGCCTAATCGACGTCAACGCCCGGCTAGGGCGCGCAACCCTGCGCGGCGGCGCCACGCTCGGTGTAGCCGCGCCATTGCCCCTGCAGGCTTCGGCAACGCTGGCCGGCCGCTACGAGGAGCGGGAGCTGGGGGCTGAACTTGCAGTGGCCGGGACGCTCGCCCGCATTGTCGTGAGCGCCCGCGCGACGGCCGGCGGCGAAGGTACGGCCAGCCTCGTGCTGACGCCGTTTGCGCGCTTCGCGCTGGCAGAGGCCGGGCTCGACCTTGCGAATATCGATCCTGCTGCATGGGTCGCCGGTGCGCCGCGGGCGAACCTTGCGCTGGCCGTGCGTGCGCGGCCGGCAGGAGCGGGCGGCGATTTCGGCGGCGAGGCGGAATTCGTCAACCGCCGGCCCGGCCCACTCGACCGCGGCCTGCTGCCGCTCGAGAAGGGCGAGTTGCGCTTCGTCCAGAACGTCGACAGCGTGCGCCTCGAGGACATCGCCTTGCGTCTTGCCGGGCGCGGGACGCTGGCCGGCACGGGCGCCTGGGCCGCCGGCCGGCTCGATCTGCGGCTGACGGCCGCCGGGCTCGACGCCGCCGGCCTCGACAGCCGGCTGCGGCCGACACGGCTGGCCGGACCGCTGGTCGCCGCGCTCGGCAGCGAACGCCAGGCGCTCAGCCTGCAACTGGCCGACGAGCGCTTCCGGCTGGGTGCCGAGATCGCCCATGCCGCCGGTACGCTCGATCTCGCCAAGCTCGAACTGGCAGCCGGCGACTCCCGCCTCAGTGCCCGCGGCAAGCTGCAGGCGCAGGGCGGCAATGCCATCGCGCTCGACGGCGAGCTGGAACGATTCGATCCGAGCCGTTTTGTCCGCGCGCCGGCGGCCCTGATCAACGCCCGCTTTTCGCTTGCCGGCCGGTTGCAGCCCAGAGTGACCGGAAGGCTCCAATACGTACTGCAGGACAGCAGCCTCGGCGGCCTGCCGCTGGCCGGCAGCGGCGACGTCGAAGTGGACTGGCCGCGCATCCCGCGTGCCGCGCTGAGTTTTACCGCCGGGGAGAACCACCTGGAGGTTGCCGGCGGCTTTGGCGACCCGGGCATGCGTCTCCTGGCTACGCTGGCCGCACCCCGGCTCGCGCTGTTTGGTGCCGCGGGCAGCATCGACGGAACCATCGCCCTCGGCGGCAGCCAGGAACGCCCGGCCCTGGCGCTCGACCTGCGCGCCAAGGAGCTGGCCGTGCCGGGGGGCGCGCGGATCGGTTCCGGACGCCTGGTCGTGGCGGCGGATGGCGCACCCGACGGTCCGCTGCAGGTTGACTTCGATGCCGGCGACCTGGCGGCCGGCGAGACCCGTGTGCGCAAGGTCGCGCTCCGGGTCGAGGGCAGTCGGCGCAGCCATGCCTTGCGCACGGAAATCGAACTGGCCGGCCGCGAGCGGATCGAAGCCGCGCTCACCGGCGCCTATAGCGCGGACCCGCAGCCGGCGTGGAGCGGCCGTATTGAGCGCCTGCGCTTGGCGACGGCCGACGGCACCCGCTTCGTCGCGCTGAAGGAGGCGGGGCCGCTTGCCATTGCAGGAGATGGCTGGCGCCTGGGGCCGCTGGCGCTGCAGGCAGCGCGCAGCGAATTCACCGTCACCGCGGAAGCGGCCAATCGTCGTCTGGCCTTCGTGGCAGCGGGGCGGGGCGAGCGACTGGGTGAAGTTTCGCTGCGCCTGGGAGCGGCCTTGCGCGACCCGTGGACGCTGGAGCGCGAGGCACCCTGGGAGGGTGCGCTGCGTTTCGATGTCGGTGATCTGGCGTGGGTCGGCGAGTTGCTCGGAGATGGCTGGGTGACCGGCGGCACCCTGCGCGGGCATGTCGACCTTGCCGGTTCGCCGGCGCGGCCGGTGGCGACCGGCGCGGTTCGCGGCGAGCGGCTGGCCGCGGCCTTGCCCGGGCAGGGCCTGCGGTTGGCCAACGGCACTCTGGCGGCAAACCTCGCCGACAACCTGCTGACCATCGAGCAACTGGCCTTCGACAGCCTGCTGCAGGCACCGCCCCGCGCATTGCGCCTGGCCGAGCGCGAGCTCGCCCCCGAGCTGGTTTCACGCCCGGGGCGCGTCGAAATCGGCGGGCGCGTGCGGGTCGACCGCGACAGCCTGGGCGACGAGGCGGCACTCGATATCCGCTTCGAGCGGGCCGGGCTATTCCAGTCGCCCGACCGCTGGGCGGTCGTGTCCGGAAGCGGACGGCTGGCGCGCCGCGCGCAGGGGCTGGCGGTCCGCGGCCGCCTGGCGGCCGACGCAGCCCTGTGGGAACTCGCCCGTGGCGGCACCCCGACGCTCTCCGACGATGTCCGCATCGTCGGCAAGGATGCCGGCAATGGCGAAGAGGCAACCGCCACGCTGCGGCCGGCCCTCGACCTCGATGTCGAGGTCGATCTCGGCGAACATTTCCATTTCCGCGGCTTCGGGGTGGAGTCGCGTCTCGCCGGCAGCGTGCGCCTGCAGGCGCAGGGGCGCGACCTGCCGCGGGCGAGCGGCCGCATCCGGACGCGCGACGGCCGTTTCGATGCCTACGGACAGCAACTCGCGATCGAGCGCGGCATCCTGACTTTCCGCGGCCTGCCCGACAATCCGGCGCTCGATGTGCTGGCGGTGCGCAAGGGCCTGCCCGTCGAGGCCGGCGTCAGCATCGGCGGTACTGCCCGCAAGCCGGTAGTCCGCCTGGTTTCGGATCCCGAGGTGCCCGACGCCGAGAAGATGAGCTGGCTGGTGCTCGGCCATGGCCCCGAGCAGGGCGGGGCGGGCGATGCGACGGTCCTGCTCGCCGCCGCCGGCAGCCTGCTCGGCACCGATTCGGGCAATGTCGTCCAGCAGCTCAAGCGTGGCTTCGGGCTGGACGAACTCGGGGTCCGCCAGGGGCAGATCGGCGGCGGGGGCGGCCGCATGCCGAGCAGCCGCGTGGTCGGCAGCAGCTACGACACGGCGGCGACCACCGGCAACCAGATCTTCGTCGTCGGCAAGCGCTTGTCGAGCAACCTGGTCCTTTCCTACGACCAGGCGCTCGGTCAGGCCGACAGCGTCGTCCGCCTGACCCTGCAGCTCAGTCGCCAGCTGTCGCTGATCGCCCGGGCCGGCAGCGACAATTCGCTCGACATGCTGTACTCGGTGGCGTTCGGCAGGAGCACGTCCGGCCCGGGGGCGGGACAGGACGGGCGCCAGGGACTGCGCCGTGAGTGATCCACCGCCGCGCGGAGCGGCGACTCAGTCAGCGCCGGCGACCGTCCGCTTGTCCGCCTCGATGACCCAGCCGCCGCCCAGCGCCTTGTAGAGATTGATCATCGCCTGGAACTGGACCTGCTGCGCCTGCGTATATTGCAGCTGGGCATTGAACAGGCTGCGCTCGGCATCGAGTACCTCGATGTAGCTGGTGTAGCCGTTCTCGTAGCGCAGGCGGGCGATCTCGGCATACTGCTGGAGCGCAGCGACCTGGCGCTTCTGCGCCCGCAACTGCTCGCCCGTGCGCTGCTGGTCGACGAGGGCGTCATTGACTTCGCGGAAACCCTGCTGGATCGCCTTCTCGTAGCCGAACAGCGACTGCTGCTGGGATGCCTCGGCAGCCGCCACCTGGCCGGCGATGGCACCGGCGGTGAAGATCGGCATGACCAGGCCGCCGCCGTACTGCCAGACCTTGTTCGGGCCGTCGAACAGGTTGTTCAGGCTGGTGCTGCCGTAACCGAACAGGCCGGTGAGCGAGATGGTCGGAAAATACTGCGCGCGGGCGGCGCCGATCAGGGCGTTGGCCGCGATCAGGTTCTGCTCTGCCTGGCGGATGTCGGGCCGGCGCTCGAGCAACTCCGACGGCAGGCCGGCCGGGATGCCCGGCAGGCGCAGGTCGTCGATCGTCTTGCCGCGGGCGATCGGACCGGGGTTGCGTCCGAGCAGCAACGAGAGTCCGTTTTCCTGTTGGGCGATCGATTTTTCCAGTACCGGGATGGTCGCCAGCGCTTCCTCGTACTGCGACTGGTTCTGGCTCAGTTCGAGCAGCGAGATGACGCCGCCCTCGTAGCGCAGCTTGAAGATGTCGTAGGATTCGCCGCGCGTCTTGGCGGTCGCCTGGGCGATTTCCAGCTGGCGGTCGAGGTCGCGCAGGTTGATGTAGGCGCCGGCCACGCTGCCGACCAGCGAAAGGATGACGCCGCGCCGGGCTTCCTCGCTGGCCATCAGCTGGGCGCGCGCGGCCTCGGTCTGGCGGCGGATGCGCCCCCAGAGGTCGATTTCCCAGCTGGCGTTGAGCGCCGCCGAGTAGCTGTCGTAGATGGGCGAAGAAGTGCCGGCCGGGACGGCGGACGGGTCGCGCTGGCGCAGGGCGCTGGCGCCGAGGCCGATCTGCGGGAACAGCGCCGAGCGGGTAAAGCCGTAGCGTCCGGCGAACTCGTCGACCCGTGCACTGGCGATCAGCAGGTCCTTGTTGGCGCGCAGGGCTTCGTCGACCAGCGCGTCGAGCACCGGGTCGCCGAACTGCAGCCACCAGGCAGTGTTGGCGAGGTCACGCGCGTCGGCGTCGCTGACGCGCCATGCGGCGGGGGTTTCGACCGCCGGGCGCTGGTAATCGGGGCCGACGGCACAGGCAGTGGCGCCGAGGGCAATGAGGGCGGCGGCAAGCGGCTTAAGCATGGCGGTCCCCCTCCTGCCCGGCGGCCGGGTTTGACGTGCCCTGTGCTTCGCCATGGAACACGCCGGTCTGGCCGCGGTGGCTGAGTCGCTCGACGACATAGAAAGTCACCGGGATCAGGAAGATGGCGATGCCGGTCGCCGCCAGCATGCCGCCGATGACGGCGCCGCCCATGACCTGGCGCGATATGGCGCCGGCCCCGCTGGCCAGGGCGAGCGGCACGCAGCCGAGGATGAAGGCGAACGAGGTCATCAGGATCGGCCGCAGGCGCAACTGCGCGCCTTTCAGCGTTGCCTCGACCAGCGACTGCTCGCCCTTCTCGTACTCCATCTTGGCGAACTCGACGATCAGGATGGCGTTCTTGGCGGCAAGGCCGATCAGCATGACCAGGCCGATCTGTGCATACACGTTGAGTTCCTGCCCGCGCAGCAGCAGCGCCGCGAAGGCGCCGGTGACGGCGACCGGGGTGCCGAGAAGCACCGAAAAAGGCAGGGACCAGCTCTCGTACTGGGCGGCGAGGATCAGGAAGACGCAGAGCAGCGAGAAGGCGAAGATGGCGATCGGCGAGATGCCCTGCTGCGCCTTGTGTTCCTGGAAGGACATGCCCGAGTAGTCGAAACCCATCTCGCTCGGCATGGTTTCGTGGAAGACCGCCTCGAGCGCGCGCATGACCTGCGCCGAGCTGTAGCCCGGGGCCGCCGAGGCATTGATCTGCGCGCTGCGGTAGAGGTTGTAGCGCATCGTGAATTCCGGGCCGGCGATGGTGCGCACCGAGGTCAGCGCCGACAGCGGCACCGGCTGGCCGTCCTTGTTGCGCACGTAGAACTGGCCGACGTTCTGGATATCGGAACGGAACTCGCCTTCGGCCTGGACATAGACCTGCCACTGCCGGCCGAAGCGGTTGAAGTAATTGATGAAGCCGCTGCCGAGGAAGGACTGCAGGGTCTTGTAGACATCCTTGATGTCCACGCCCTGCTTGAGCACCTTGTCGCGGTCGACGTCGATGAACAACTGCGGCACACCCGGGCGGAATGTGGTCGACACGCTCGCCAGCTCGGGGCGCTTGCGTGCTGCCTCGAGGAACTTCGTCGTGTTGTCGTGGAGGAACTCGATGTCGCGACCGGCACGGTCCTGCAGGATGAAGGTGGCGCCGCCGGAAACGCCGACGCCGGGGATGGCCGGCGGCGGGAAAGCGAAGCCGACGGCACCGCTGAGACCCGCCAGCCGCCGGCTCAACTCGGCCTTGATGGCGCCGTACTGCTCCTCGGGCTTCTTGCGCTTCGACCACTCGTCGAAGGTGATGAAGAAGAAGGCGCTGTAGGTGTTCTGCACCTGGCTGAGCATGCTGTAGCCGACCACGGTGGTGACGTACTTGACGCCCGGCACGTCCTTGATCAGGTCTTCGGCCTGGCGCGCGATTTCCGAGGTGCGTTGCAGCGAGCCGGCATCGGGCAACTGGATGCCGGCATAGACGTAGCCCTGGTCCTCGTCGGGCAGGAAGCCGGCCGGCAGCGTCTTGCCGAACAGGCCGGCGAGGGCGGCGATGCCGAGCAGGAAAACGAGGCTGACCGCACTCTTGCGGATGGCCATGCGGCAGGTGCCGACATAGCCATTGGTGACGCGCCCGAAGACCCGGTTGAAGGCATCGTAGAAGCGCTGGATCGCGCTGTCGCTCTTGACCTTGGGGCGCAGCAGCAGGGCGCAGAGCGCCGGGCTCAGGGTCAGCGCGTTGAACGCCGAGATGACGACCGAGATGGCGATGGTGACGGCGAACTGCTGGTAGAGCTGGCCGGTGATGCCGGGGATGAAGGCGGTCGGCACGAAGACGGCGGCGAGGATGACGGCGATGGCGATGACCGGCCCCGTCACCTCGCTCATCGCCTTGATCGTCGCTTCCCTGGGCGACAGGCCATGCTCGATGTGGTGCTCGACCGCCTCGACAACGACGATGGCGTCATCGACCACGAGGCCGATCGCCAGCACCAGTCCGAACAGCGACAGGGTGTTGATCGAGAAACCGAACAGTGGGAAGAGCATGAAGGTTCCGACCAGCGAGACCGGTACCGCGAGCAGCGGGATCAGGGTGGCCCGCCAGCCCTGCAGGAAGATGAAGACGACGATGATGACCAGGATCAGGGCTTCAACCAGCGTATGCTGGATTTCCTTGACGCCTTCGGTCACTGCGAGGGTGGTATCGAGCGCGACGACGTAGTCAAGGTCGGGTGGGAAGCCCTGCTTGATCTTCTCCATCAGTAGCTTGGCGCCGTTGGCGGCATCGAGCGCGTTGCTGCCCGGGATCTGGTAGAGGGCGACGAGGGCGGAGGGCTTGCCGTTGAGGCGGCCTTCCATGTTGTAGGTCTGGGCACCAAGTTCGATACGCGCGACGTCGGATACCCGCACGATCGAGCCGTCGGGGTTGGCGCGCAGGACGACGTTGCCGAAATCCGCCTCGCTGACCAGGCGGCCCTGGGCGCGCACCGCATAGGTGAATTCCTGGCCTGCCGGGACCGGTTCAGCGCCGATCTGGCCGGCCGGATTGACCGAGTTCTGCTCATTGACCGCGTTGATGATCTCCGGAATGGTGATGTTCAGCTTCGCGAGCACATCCGGGCGGACCCACAGACGCATCGCATATTGGCCGGCGCCAAAAACGGTGACGCTGGCGATCCCCTTGACCCGCGTCATCTGGTCGTTGATGTTGATGTACGCGTAGTTGGCGAGGAAGACGTTGTCGTAGGTGCCATTCGGCGAATAGAGCGCGAACATCAGGAGCGGGGACGACGTCGATTTCTTGACCGTCACGCCGTAGTTGCGGACGTCGGACGGCAGCTGCGATTCGGCCTGGCCCTCGCGCATCTGGGCGAGCAACTGGTCGGTGTTGGCATCGGTCGAGACGTCGAAGTTGATGTACAGCGTCGATTGCCCGTTGTTGGCGTTGATCGAGTACATGTAGTCCATGTTGTCGACGCCGGACATCTGCTGCTCGATCGGTGTGGCGACGGCCTGCTCGACGGTCAGGGCATCGGCGCCGGTATAGGTGCTATTGACCTGGATCTGCGGCGGCACGATGTTCGGGAACTGCGCGATGGGCAGCCCGGACATGGCTACCAGGCCGACGATGGTCATCAGGATCGAGATGACCATGGCCACGATCGGCCGGTTGATGAAGAACTTGGACATGGCGGCTTATCCCTTGGGCGCGGCGGCCGGCTTGGCTTCGGACTTGCCGGGGGCCGCGGCAGCAGGGACGAACGGCTTCGTCTCGACGCTCATGCCCGGGCGGACCTTCTGGATGCCTTCGGCAATGACCTGTTCACCCGGCTTCAAGCCCTCGGCGATCAGCCATTCGGAACCGATGCGCTCGCCGACCCGGACCGGCCGGATGTCCACCTTGTTGTCAGCGCCGACGACGGCGATCATGTATTTGCCCTGCACGTCGGCGACGGCACGCTGGGGCACCAGCAAGGCATCCTTGACCACCGACATGGTCGCGCGGATGCGGCCGAACTGGCCCGGGCGCAGCAGGTTGTTCGGGTTGGGGAAATGGGCGGCGGCCTTGAAGGTGCCGGTCGTGACGTCGGCCTGGCGGTTGAAGATGGCGAACTTGCCCGCATGCGGGTAGGTCGAGCCATCGACGAGGATCAGCTCGAGTGGCAATTCCGCCGGCTTCTGGCCGGAAGCGATGGCCGCGTTGGCAACCTTGAGGTATTCGCGCTCGCTGATGTTGAAGTAGACCCGGATCGGGTCGACGGAGGAAACGGTGGTCAGTTCGGTCTGCGCGTTGGGGCTGAGCAGGTCGCCGATCTGCGCCTTGGCGATGCCGGCGATGCCGGTGATCGGTGCGGTGATACGGGTGAAGCCAAGATTGAGCTTCGCGGTCTTGAGGTTGGCGTCGGCCGCCTCGAGTTCGGCCTTGGCCGACTGGTAGGCGCCGGTCGCATCATCGAGGTCCTTCTGGCTGACCGCGTTCTTGGCGGCGAGCGGCTTGATGCGGGCGAGGTTGGCCGCGGTCGTCTCGAAGCGGGCGGCCCGCTGGGCACGTACGCCTTTCGCTTCGTCTGCCGCCGCCTCGAAGGTGCGCGGATCGATCTCGAAGAGCAGCTGCCCTTTCTGGACGAGGTCGCCTTCACGGTAATTCTGCTTGATCAGGTAGCCGGTCACCTGCGGACGGATCACCGCGTTGATGTTGCCGTCGATCGTCCCGACCCACTCGATCTGGATCGGCACGTCACGCGGTTTCGGGGTGATCACCTCGACGACCGGCGCGGTGCGCGGCGGGGCCTTGTCCTTCTCGCAGCCAGCGGTCGCCAGCAGGGTGAGGCTGGCGGCAATGGCGCACAGGATGGCTGACTGCAGGCGATGGGGGCGGACGGCAGTGGGCATGGCGGCTCCGGCGGGGTGGGCGGGAACGGCGCCTGCTGTTCCCGGGTTCCTGGATTGTGGTTGTGCGCCGGCCGAGTTGCCGGCGGAAATACCGGAGGCATTATCAACCACGCTGTGGCGAGAATCCAGCACTGCGCGAAGGATCTGAATCACGAAAACGGCCTCGGGGGCCGGCACGGGCCCTTGCGCTCAGGACCCTGTCGAATTAGAATATTAGCAAACGTGAATATACGGCTTCAGCCGTCTGCAAGGAACCTGGCATGTACACCACCGTCGTCGATAATTCCCCGAAGATCCGCGTGAGCAGCAGCCGCCACGTTGCCGACTACGCCGTCGACGGGTCGCTGATGAATCCCCTCGAGGCTTTCTATGCCTCGCTGGCCGCCTGTGCCGCCGTTTACGCCAAGAAAGCGTGCAAGCGTCTCGGCGTGGATGCGGCGGGCATCGAGATCGCCTGCAAGCCGTTCGCCGGCCCGGGTGGCCCGCTGACGCTCGGCCGCTATCGCACCGAAGTGCATTTCCCGTCCGCCTTCGCGCCGGACCAGAAAGCCGCCATTCTCGAGGCGATCGGCGAGTGCGCGGTCAAGGAAGTGGTTAAGGCCGGCGCCGGCATCGACTTCGTCGTCGTCGAGGCCTGATCCCGCAATGAAAAAGCCCGCCGGCGAGGCGGGCTTCCGTGCATGGCCCCGGGGGGTCAGGCGGTGACGAGATCCTTGAGCAGCTGCTGCAGCTCGCCGCTCTGGTACATCTCCTTCATGATGTCGCAGCCGCCGATGAACTCGCCGTTGATGTAGAGCTGCGGAATCGTCGGCCAGTTCGCGTATTCCTTGACCCCCTGGCGGATCTCCTCGTCGGCCAGCACGTTGACCGTGACGAAATCGTTGACGCCGCAGACCTTGAGGATCTGCACGGCAGTTGCCGAGAACCCGCACTGCGGAAAGCGGGCATCGCCCTTCATGTAGAGGACGACCGGGTTGCCGGTCACGGTGGCGTGGATGCGTTGCTGAACGTCGGACATGGGATTCTCCGGATTAGAGGTGGCCGCCCGAAACGCGATCGATGCCGGCCAGGTCGGGATGGGTGAACGCCGCTTGGAACCCGGCGGCGGTCAATAAGTTCCGGCTCGCGGCGCCCTGGTCCCAGCCGTGCTCGAAGAGCACCCAGCCGCCCGGGGCGAGTTGCTCGGCGGTGCCGGCGACGATGGCGCGGATGCACGCGAGGCCGTCGCCACCGTCGGTGAGCGCCTGGCGCGGCTCGAAGGGCAAGCCGTTGCGCGCCAGGTGCGGGTCGTCGGCCGCGACGTAGGGCGGGTTGGCGACGACCAGGTCGAAGCGCTCGCCGGCGACCGGCGCGTACCAGTCGCCACGGCGGAAATCGATCACCGCACCGAGCCGGCCTGCGTTGGTGCGCGCCACGGAAATGGCCGCTGCGGACAGGTCGACCGCGACGACCCGGGCTGCAGGGCATTCCAGCGCCAGGGTAATGGCGACGATGCCCGATCCGGTGCCAAGATCGAGGATGCGCGCGCGCTCGATGCCGTCGAGGCGGGCGAGGGCCAGCTCTACGAGCACCTCGGTCTCGGGGCGCGGGATCAGGACGTCCGGCGAAACCTGGAAGACGCGGCCGCGGAATCCGGCTTCGCCGACGATGTAGGCGAGCGGTTCGCCGGCCGCGCGGCGCTCGACCCAGGCGAGGAAGGCCTCTCCAGCCGGCGCGGCCAGGGGGGTCTCCGGACGGGCGAGGAGATAGGCGTGGGTGACGCCGGCCGCATATTCGAGGAGCAGGCGCGCGTCGAGCCGGTCGATGCGGCCGCGTGCTGCGGTCAACGCCTCGGCGAGGGTCATTTTCAGTTCTGCTCGGCCAGTTCGGCGAGCAGGTCGGCCTGGTGCTCGGCGGCGAGCGCGCCGAGCAGTTCGTCCATGTCGCCGTCCATGATGGCGCCGATCTTGTACAGCGTCAGGTTGATGCGGTGGTCGGTGACGCGGCCCTGCGGGAAGTTGTAGGTGCGGATGCGCTCGGAGCGGTCGCCGGAGCCGATCAGCGACTTGCGGGTACTGGCGATGGCGCTTTGCTGGGCGCGCACCTGGACGTCCTTGATGCGGGCCGCCAGCACCTTCATGGCCGAGGCCTTGTTGGCATGCTGCGAGCGGCCGTCCTGGCATTCGGCGACGATGCCGGTCGGCAGGTGGGTGATGCGCACCGCCGAATCGGTCTTGTTGATGTGCTGGCCGCCGGCACCGGAGGCGCGGAAGGTGTCGATGCGCAGGTCGGCCGGGTTAAGGTTAACGTCCTCGACCGCGTCGGCCTCGGGCATGACCGCCACGGTGCAGGCCGAGGTATGGATGCGCCCCTGGGTTTCGGTTTCCGGCACGCGCTGGACACGATGGCCGCCGGATTCGAACTTCAGGCGCGAGTAAGCGCCCGCTCCGGCGATGCGGCAGATGATTTCGCGGTAGCCGCCGAGGTCGGACTCGCTGGCCGAGATGACCTCGACCGGCCAGCGCTGGCGCTCGGCGTAGCGCGCGTACATGCGGAAGAGATCGCCGGCGAACAGCGCCGACTCGTCGCCGCCGGTGCCGGCGCGGATTTCCAGCAGGACGTTCTTGTCGTCGTTAGGATCCTTCGGCAACAGGAGCTTCTGCAGTTCGACTTCGAGATCCGGCAGCCTGGCGCGGGCGGCGGCGATTTCCTCCTCGGCGAAGGCGCGCATGTCCGGCTCGGCGAGCATGGACTCGGCCTCGACGATGTCGTTTTCCGCCTGGCGGAAGGCGCTGAACTGCATCACCACCGGCTCGACCTCGGCGCGCTCGCGCGACAGGCGGGTAAATTGCGCCATGTCCCCGGCGGTGTCGGGGGCGGCGAGCAGGCGGTCGATCTCGTCGAGGCGGTCGCCGAGCAGCTCGAGCTTGGTACGAATGGAAGGCTTCATCGGGGAACCCGGGGTGGCGGGCGGCGCCGGCCGCTACTCGCCGGTGTGCAGGTGGAAGAGGCGGGCGGCGGCGGCCTGCAATTCGGCGCGGCCTTCGCCCTCGGCCGCATTGAGGGTCTGCGTCGGTGCGTGCAGCAGCTTGTTGGTCAGGCGCTGCGACATCTGCTCGAGCACCTTGTCCGGCGCCTCGCCGCGCGCGAGCAGCTTGAGTGCGTGCTCCATCTCGTGGCGGCGGGTGCGTTCGGCGGCGTCGCGCAACGACCGGATCACCGGCACCGTTTCGCGCGACTGCACCCAGACGAGGAAGTCGCTGACGCGCTGGCTGATGATGTCCTCTGCCTCGACGACCGCCGCCTGGCGGGATTCGAGGCCGCTTTCGACGACCTGGGCAAGGTCATCGACGGTGTACAGGAAGACGTCGTCGAGCTCGCCGACTTCCTCCTCGATGTCGCGCGGCACCGCCAGGTCGACCATGAACATCGGCCGGTGGCGGCGCACCTTGACCGCCCGCTCGACCATGCCCAGGCCGATGATGGGCAGCGGACTCGCCGTACAGGAAACCACGATGTCGTGCCGGGCGATGTGTTCCCCGAGCTCGTCGAGGCGGATCGCGGTGCCGCCGTAGCGGTCGGCCAGGACCCGGCCGCGCTCGACCGTGCGGTTGGCGACGGTGACCTGTTGCGGGCGCTCGGCGCAGAAATGGGCAGCGCATAGCTCGATCATCTCGCCGGCACCGATGAACAGGATGCGCTGGCTGGCCACCGATTCGAAAATGCGCTCGGCGAGGTGGACGCCCGCCGCCGCCATCGACACGATGTTGGCGCCGATCGCCGTCGTCGAGCGGACTTCCTTGGCGACCGAGAAGGAGCGCTGGAAAAGCTTGTGCAGCTGGGTGCCGAGCGTGCCGGTCTCTTCGGCGGCCCGCACGGCATCCTTCATCTGGCCGAGGATCTGCGGCTCGCCGATGACCATGGAGTCGAGGCCGCTGGCCACCCGGAAAGCATGGCGGACGGCTTCCGGCTGATCATGGGTGTACAGGAAGGGGGCGAGCTCGCCACGTTCGACCTGATGGTAGCGAACCAGCCAGTCGATCGCCGCCTCCGGCGACTCGGCCGCGCAATAGATCTCGGTGCGGTTGCAGGTCGACAGGATGGCCGCTTCCTTGACCGCGCCACTGCCGGTCAGGTCGGCCAGCGCATGACTCAGCCGGTCGGCGCCGAACGCCACCCGCTCGCGGATGGCGAGCGGCGCGGAGTGGTGGTTGATGCCGAGCGTGAAGATCACCGGGGCTGGCGGGGGCGCAAAAAACGGGAGCCGATTATAGCACCCGGCCCCGGCCGCTCTCCGGCGGGGTTCAGAACAGGAATGGCTGCTTTTCGGGCGTCGACCGCGGTTGCTCGTCGGCGCCGAAGACGCGCATCTGGCGCGGTCGGAACCATACCTGCTGGCCGACAGCGAGCTGCAGCGCTTCGTGCCGTTCGCGCGACAGCTCGACCTCGACGATTTCCTGCTCGTGCTGCAACTCGACGCGGACGACAGGCCCGATCGGATGCACGTGCAGCACTTTCGCTGGCATGCCGTTCGCGAACGTGGCGTGCGCGATGTCGATGTCGTGCGGACGGACGAAGGCCGTGGCCTTCTCCGGCTGGTCGCTGCGCTCGACCTCGGCGAAGCCGCCGTGGACGCGACTGTGGAACACGTTCACGTTGCCGAGGAACTGATAGACGAAGGGCGAGGCCGGGCTGGAATAGACCTCGTCGGGTGAGCCGATCTGCTCGATCTTGCCGTGGTTCATGACGACCACGCGGTCGGCGACTTCGAGCGCCTCCTCCTGGTCGTGGGTAACGAAAACGCTGGAGATGTGCATCTCATCGTGCAGGCGGCGCAGCCAGCGGCGCAGTTCCTTGCGCACCTTGGTGTCGAGCGCGCCGAAGGGCTCGTCGAGGAGCAACACCTTGGGCTCGACGGCGAGCGCGCGGGCGAGCGCGATGCGCTGGCGCTGGCCGCCGGACAGCTGCGACGGATAACGGTCGGCGAGCCAGTCGAGCTGGACGAGGCCGAGCAGTTCCATGACCCGGCGCCTGATGTCGGCGTCGGACGGACGCTCCTTGCGCGGCTTGACGCGCAGGCCGAAGGCGACGTTCTCGAATACCGTCATGTGGCGGAACAGCGCGTAGTGCTGGAAGACGAAGCCGACGTTGCGGTCGCGGGCGTGCAGGTGGGTCGCTTCGGCACCGGAGAAGAGGATGTCGCCCTGATCGGCCGTCTCCATGCCGGCGATGATGCGCAGCAGCGTCGTCTTGCCGCAGCCGGAGGGGCCGAGCAGGGCGACCAGTTCGCCGGTCGGGATGTCGAGGTTGATGTCGTCGAGCGCGACGAAATTGCCGAAGCGCTTGGAGATGTTGCGGATTTCGATGCTCATCAGGTTTTCTCCGGCGCCAGCACCGTGTTCAACATGTCGGTCTCCTTCTTCATCCGCCACTCGACGACGGTCTTGGCGACCAGCGTGACCAGCGCCAGCAGGGCGAGGATGGAGGCGGCGGCGAAGGCGCCGACCGCGTTGTATTCGTTGTAGAGGATCTCGACGTGCAGCGGCAGGGTGTTGGTCTCGCCGCGGATGTGGCCGGAAACCACCGACACTGCGCCGAACTCGCCCATTGCCCGGGCATTCGCCAGGATGACACCGTAGAGGAGGCCCCACTTGATGTTGGGCAGGGTCACCCGCCAAAACATCTGCCAGCCGGAGGCGCCGAGCGACACGGCCGCTTCTTCCTCGTCCTTGCCCTGCGACTGCATCAGCGGGATCAGTTCGCGGGCGATGAAGGGGAAGGTGATGAACAGGGTGGCCAGGATCATCCCGGGCACGGCGAAGATGATCTTGACGTCGTTGGCGGCCAGCCACGGACCGAAATAACCCTGGGCGCCGAAGAGGAGGATGAAGATGAGGCCGGCGACCACGGGCGACACTGCGAAGGGCAGGTCGATCAGCGTGATCAGCAGGCTCTTGCCGCGGAAATCGAACTTGGCGATGGCCCAGGCGGCGGCGACGCCGAAGAGGATGTTGAAGGGCAGCACGGCGAGCGCGATGAGCACCGTGAGCCAGATCGCCGAGCGCGTTTCGGAATCCTTCAGCGCCTCGACGTAGGCGGGCCAGCCTTGGGCCAGCGCCTCGACGAAGACGGCGACCAGCGGCAGGCCGAGGAAGAAGAAGAGGAAGCCCAGCCCGGTGGCGAGCAGCAGGGCGCGGACCCAGCCCGGTTCCTGCGTGGCGCGGTTCGATTTCATGCGGCACCGCCTTTCGCCTTGCCGGCGGCCACTTCGAGCGGTTCGTTGTTGCGGTGGCGGTTGGCCGCCCACCATTGCAGCCCGTTGATGCCGAGCAGCATGACGAAGGAGATGGCGAGCATGACGACGGCCAGTGCCGTGGCGCCAAGCACGTCGTACTGCTCGAGCTTGGAGATGATGAGCAGCGGCACGATCTCGGAGACCAGCGGGATGTTGCCGGCGATGAAGATGACCGAGCCGAACTCGCCGATGGCGCGTGCGAAGGCTAGCGCGAAGCCGGTGAGCAGGGCCGGGAAGATGGCCGGGAAGACGATGCGCGAGAAGGTCTGCCAGCGGGAGGCGCCGAGCGTCGCCGCCGCCTCCTCGACTTCCGGCTCGATGTCCTCGATCACCGGTTGCAGCGTGCGCACGACGAAGGGCAGGGTGACGAAAGTCAGCGCGACGACGATGCCGACCGGCGTGTAGGCGACCTTGAAGCCGAGCGGCTCGATGAAGCGGCCGAGCCAGCCGTTGCCGGCGTAGATCGTCGCCAGCGTGATGCCGGCGACGGCGGTGGGCAGCGCGAAGGGGAGATCGACCAGCGCGTCGACGAAGCGCTTGCCCGGGAAGGGATAGCGCACAAGGATCCAGGCGACGATCAGCCCGAAGAAGCCGTTTACCGTGGCGGCCAGCAGCGAGGCGGTGAAGGTGACGCGGAAGGCGGCCAGCGAACGTTCGCCGAGGGCGATGTCGATGATCTGCGACCAGCCGAGGTCGGATGCCTTGAGGATCATGCCGCCGAGCGGCAGCAGGATCAGCAGCGAGAGATAGACCAGCGTGTAGCCCAGCGCCAGGCCGAAGCCGGGCAACACGCGGTTGGTTTTCATGGACATGGAATTCGGTTGTTTTGGCGCGTCGACCGCAGCCGCCGGCAAAAACCGCGGCCGGGTGCGGCCCGGCCGGGTTGCGGCGGCGCGTGCAGCGCCTTATTTCGCGACGTAGACCTGGTCGAAGCTGCCGCCGTCCTTGAAGTGGGTGGCGAAGGCCTTGTTGGCACCGCCGAAGACCTCGTCGACGGTGAAGGTCTTCACCGGCGGGAAGAAGTGGGCATATTTCTTGAGCAGTTCCGGGTCGCGCGGGCGCAGGTAGTTTTGCGCGGCATTCTCCTGGCCTTCCTTCGACCACAGGTATTCGAGGTAGGCAGTGGCCTGCTTGCGCGTCCCCTTCTTGTCGACCACCTTCTCGACCACCGCGACCGGGAATTCGGTCTGCATGGTCAGGCTCGGGTAGACCACCTCGAACTCGCCCTTGCCGAATTCCTTGGCGATCATCTCGGCCTCGGACTCGAAGGTGACCAGCGCGTCGCCCATCTTGCGCTGCATGAAGGTGGTCGTCGCGTCGCGACCGCCAGCGGCGAACAGCGGCGCATTCTTCAGGAGCCTGCCGAGGAATTCCTGTGCCTTGGCGTCATTGCCGCCCGGCTGCTTGAGCGCCCAGGCCCAGGCCGAGAGGTAGGTGTTGCGGCCGTTGCCGGTATTCTTGGGGTGCGGCAGGATCACCTGCGTGCCGGGTGCGGCGAGGTCGGACCAGTCCTTGATCCCCTTCGGGTTGCCCTTGCGCACGATGAAGACCATCGCCGAGGTGTAGGGCGAGGCGTTGTTCGGGAATTTCTTCGCCCAGTCCTTGGCGACCAGCCCCTTCTCGGCGAGGAATTCGATGTCGTTGGCCTGGTTCATCGTCACCACGTCGGCTTCGAGGCCGTCGGCGACGGCGCGCACCTGCTTCGACGAGCCGCCGTGCGACTGCTTCAGTTCGAGGGTTTCGCCGGTGGTCGCCTTCCAGTGTTTCTGGAACATCGGGTTGTAATCCTTGTACACGTCGCGAGCGACGTCATAGGAGGCGTTGAGCAGCGTCGTCTGGGCCAGCGCGGCGCCGGCGGACAGGGCGAACAGGGAAGCGGCGAGGCCGCGGACGAGCATTTTCATTGGAATTACCTTTGGTATCCGATAGGGACGGAATCTAGCCGAGGGCGTTATAACGACAAAGACGAAATCGAAATTTGTTTATAGCTTCGGGTCATCAAAGGTCTTCGTAGCGGCTGTAATCGAGGACGGCGGCCTCGCGCGGGTCGCGCCGCCGCCAGGCGGCATGTACTTCGTCGCTCAAGGTCCAGAAGCGCCGGTCGCTACGTCGGACGCCGAAGCGGTCGACCAGCCCCTCGAGGTCGACACCATCCCTGAGGCCGGCGACCGCAGCGGCGAATTCGGGCAGTTCTCCGGCGTCGACCGCGAAGAACAGGTTGGGGTAGGCGCCGGCGATGCCGTCGAGCGCCAGCAGTGTGTCCTCGCCGGGCAGGCGGCGGCGGTCCTCGTCGAACATCTCGGCGACATTGCTGTGCGCGCTGTTGCGCACCAGCGAGACGACGGCAGTGGTGCCGCCCGTGCGCTGCACGAGGAGCAGGCTCAGTTCGGGCATCGCGGCTGCCGGTGCGCCGCGCAAGGCAGACAGCTGGCGCAGGGTAGTGATTTCGGCGGGCTTGAGACCGGAGTTGCCGCGCCAGTCGAGTGCCGGGTCGCGCAGCGCGGCATAACGGCGCTGCAACAGCCGGTAAAGTTCGCCGAGACGGTCGCCGTCGCGGTAGGCGATGCCGGATTCGCGCGGATATAGGTCGCGCACATCGGCGAGATAGCCTTCGTGCTGGGTATCGGTGCCGCGGTACCAGTGATCCATGGTCGCCTGCCGCTCGTCGCGCGGCAGCAACGTGACGAAGTCGAGCTCGCCCTCCATGCGCAGGAAGTCCATGTACAGGCGGCTGGCGAGCTGGTGGCCAACGTTGCCGTAAACATCGAAGCCGGCGAGCAGCAGGTAGTGCATGCGCTCGAACAGCGGATAGCCGATCAACATTGCGGTCTGCGGCCGCTCGCCGGCCAGGCCGCGCAACACCGAGGCGCTGTCGAAATGGCGGAAGACGGTGAGCGCCGCATCGGGGTTGCCGCCACCGTCCCAGAGGAGGGAAAGGCCGGGGCGCTGGCTGCTGGCCAGACGGCCGAGCATCTCCTGCTTGTTTTTCATGTGGCGCGTCTCGGCGCGGGCGTATTCGCCCCAGGCAAGCAGTCCCGTGGCGCCATCGTTTTCGGCCGGCAGGCGCAGGTTTGGCGCATCGCGCGCGAGCATCGCGGCGAGTGCGGCCGGCGCCGGCTTGTCCGGGGCGACGAAGAAAACCCAGAAATGGTCCGTGATGACGTTGAGGGCAACCTGGCCGCGGCAAACCGGTCCCTTCATGAATCCCATCATGAAGAAGCGCGCATCGTCGAGGAGGAAGCGGTAGCGGGAATCCACCGGCAGGTCGCGGAAGGTTACGAACGGATTGGCAGCGGTTTCTGGCTTGTAACCAGGAAGCTCCGTGACCTGGCGCAGGGGCTGGCGGAACAGCTCGCGCAGGCGGGCCATGCGCGCCGAAGTCAGTTCCAGGGGCATGAAGGTCTTGGCGACCGGCGTGCTGTCGAGCAGGCGCAGGCGGTAGTAGGGGCGGGCGACGCCGGGGTCGTCGTAGGGGCGGCGGGTGGCGACCAGCTCGAGCGGTTCGCCGGGCGGCGTCCGGCTGCGTACCAGCTGGAAATAGCGCCCGGGAG
>VEPL01000029.1:0-455759 GCA_012026885.1 Betaproteobacteria bacterium
CACCAGTGCGTTTGCCTTAATACATTGCGTGGCCGAAACCACTGCATCAAGACACCCACACCTATCGGTTGTCCAAATTGTTAAAGATCTTGCAATCCCGCTACCAACAAAACGTCAGCAGCAGAGAGATGAGATTATGAAACAGTTTCCCGAAGGCGTCAACAGCGCTCAGCCATCTTGTCGCTTCCCGGTTCGCCGTTCCGATGAACCGCTCCGAGAAGAGGTGCGCATTATAGCGGCACGCTCGACCGCGTCAAGCGCTACCTGTTACCGGCTTTAAAGAATTTTCACGCGCGCGAATTTACGCTTGCCGACCTGCATCACCAGCGATACCCCCGGCGAAAGGAGGAGACCACGATCGACAACCCGGTCGCCATTTACTCGCACCCCGCCCTGATCAATCATGCGCAGGGCCTCGGAGGTGCTGGCCGTCAGGCCTGCCATCTTTAGCACCTGGCTTATCACGACGTCGAGGCCACCGGCATCAACAACAACCTCGGGCATGTCGTCCGGCAAGACTCCTTGGCGGAAACGTGCCTCGAACTCTGCCAGCGCTTCTTCGGCAGCCAACCGGGAATGGAAACGCCCGACCAATTCGAGCGCCAATGCGACCTTGATGTCGCGCGGATTGCGGCCGGACTCGACCCCGGCCTTCATTGCCGATATCTCGCTCGCGTCGCGGAAAGAAAGAAGGTCGTAGTAACGCCACATCAGGTCGTCCGAAATCGACATTACTTTCCCGAAAATCTCGCGGGGCCCCTCGCTGATGCCGATGTAGTTTCCGAGCGACTTGGACATCTTGTTCACACCGTCTGTCCCCTCGAGCAGCGGCATCGTGAGGATGCATTGCGGTGCCTGGCCGTAGTGCTTCTGCAATTCCCGGCCAACCAGAAGATTGAACTTCTGGTCAGTCCCACCCAACTCGACGTCAGCCCGCATGGCGACCGAATCGTACCCTTGGCACAAGGGATAAAGGAATTCGTGGATGGCGATAGGCAAGCCGGACGCATACCGCTTCGCGAAGTCGTCACGCTCGAGCATGCGGGCAACCGTATGCTGCGCCGCCAGCTTGATCATGCCGGCTGCGCCCAGGCTGTCAAACCATGCGGAATTGAAGCAGACCTCGGTCTTGTCCGGATCCAGTATCTTGAATACCTGCTCCCGGTAGGTGGCGGCGTTGTCGACAATCTGTTCGCGCGACAAGGGAGGGCGAGTGGCGTTCTTCCCCGTCGGGTCGCCAATCAGGCCCGTGAAGTCACCTATCAAGAACATCACATGATGACCAAGCTCCTGAAAATGACGCAGCTTGTTGATCAGAACGGTATGACCGAGGTGAAGGTCCGGCGCAGTGGGGTCGAACCCCGCCTTGACGCGCAAAGGCCGTCCAGTCGCCAGGCGTGCAACCAGTTCGGACTCGACAAGCAATTCTTCACTGCCTCGCCTGATCAGGCGCAGGCTCTGTTCAACATCCATGAAGCATCCCTCTTTGACAACGCCAGATTATGGCTCCGGACTTTGGCCGGAAAAACTTGATGATTTTAATGCATCCGAAGCCGGCCACCTCGGCGACGTCAGGAAACCGAAGATCGAAAAAGAAAAGGGCGGCCATGGCCGCCCCGAGCACGCAAGAAAAAGGTCTACGCAGAAAAAGACGAACCGCAACCGCAAGTGGAGGTCGCATTCGGGTTGCGAATGACGAACTGCGAGCCTTCCAGCCCCTCGGTGTAATCGATCTCAGCGCCGACGAGATACTGGAAGCTCATCGGATCAATAAGCAAGGTAACCCCGTTCTTTACCATCGTCGTATCGTCTTCAGCGACCTCCTCGTCGAAGGTGAAGCCGTACTGGAATCCGGAGCAGCCCCCGCCAGTGACGAACACACGGAGCTTCAGCTCGGCATTGCCCTCTTCCTCGATCAGTTCCTTGACCTTGCTGGCTGCACTGTCTGTGAACACGAGTGGCGCTTGCATTTCGGTTACGGCATTCATCATTTACTCCAATCTTGAAACACTAAAGGATTATCTGAGCAGCAAAACTGCCGGTCAATGATTAGTTGGAGGCGGCGAGTTTTAGTTCCACCGGCCTGCCCTGCAGCAGCGTAAGCCGGCCCTCGATCACGGCCCCCTGGTGCATTTCGATCAGGCCATACTCCACATCCCCGGTAATGCGTGCCTTGGGTTGCATCTCGAGGGTCTCCGATACCCGTACCGGACCGACTATGGTGCCGTTCAGGACAAGGTGAGCTACCGTTACCTCGCCTTCGATGCGAGCGTGTTCGCTTATGACGAGAGTGGCCGCGGACGACTCCGCGACAGCCTCGATACTGCCGCGAATTTCACCATCCACGCGCAAACCACCGGCAAAGCGCACCGCACCCTCGACACGCGTTCCCGCACCGATCAGGCTGTCTATCCTGGCGTGCGCCTTAGCATCCGACTTTTTCCCAAACATACCACCTCCTATAGCTGAGCGTGTTTGCTGGCACTCAAGCGCTCACCCTGAAAAAGCCTGGCTTCCGCTCCGATCAGCGCCGCTCCCTCTGGAATACTGAAGCCGCCCTCGCGCCTTGCGAAGTGCTTCAACTCCACCCGCTCGCCGCCACCTTCGCTCGACGGCAAAAGGATGCCATGTTCCTTGCCATCTAGGCTATAGGTCACCGCGATTTGCAGTCGGCCGCGGAATTCGGGCAGCGCCCGTGCCGGCCGGCACGCCAGCAACAGCCGATACCGGAACCTCGATTCGCCTTCGCGCAACACCCGAAAGCTCTCGATACGGACGACCGCTTCGTCCGCAGACGCCGTCAGCAGCTTTTCGAGGAGAAGCAATTCTTCTTTCTGAATCGCATTGTCGCCCTCCAGCGCAGCGATGCGCACAAGCATCTGCCGCTGGGCTGCCTGCTCGATCGCCAAGGCACTTTGCTCTGTCCCGACGAGTACCCGCAAACGCGAGAGTTCCTCCTGGCGCTGCCCGGCATCCCGCCTCAGGACTTCCAAATCCCGGCGGAGTTCCTCCGCATCCCCGGTGCGCATCGCCAGCCACGTTGTGGCGCTTGCGAGACACGCCACGAACACGAGCACCAGGAGCTGCCACCACCAGGAGAGATGACCGCGCACCACGACACGCGGCGCCGACGCGTCAAAGGCTCCGCGTAACCGCCGCCATTGCCTGATCAGGCCCGGGGCAGCCATTGAGAACCTGCCTTGAAATCCCGGGCACTTAAAGCTGCCGCGTCGACAGGACGCGCCAGGCACCCGGCATTTCCTGAGGCTGCTCCCGCCAGAAGACGGGCCAAGCCTGCAGATAGTCGAGCACCACTGCCGGCCGCCCTCGAGTTGCAGCCCAAAATGAAACAAGCCGCCCGAAGGCGGCTCGATTGGGGCAAACGCATCAGCGCTTGGAGAACTGCTTGCGACGACGCGCCTTGTGGAAGCCGACCTTCTTGCGCTCGACCTCGCGAGCATCGCGAGTCACGAAACCCGCCTTCGAAAGCGCCGGCTTGAGCGCCGCATCGTATTCGATCAGGGCACGCGTGATTCCGTGACGAACGGCACCGGCCTGGCCGGATTCGCCACCACCGGTAACATTGACCTTGATGTCGAAGCCGTTCAGTTGCGCGACGAGTTCGAGCGGCTGACGAACGATCATGCGCCCGGTCTCTCGGGAGAAGAACTGATCGACCGGCTTGCCGTTCACAACGATTGCGCCGGATCCACGCTTCATGAAGACGCGAGCCACCGCGGACTTGCGACGACCGGTACCGTAATAATAACTTTCAGCCATGGTGCCCCCTTAGATTTCCAGCGCCTTCGGCTGCTGTGCCGTGTGCGGATGCTGGTCGCCTGCATAACATTTCAGCTTCTTGAGCATTGCGTAGCCCAGCGGCCCCTTAGGCAGCATGCCCTTGACTGCAGTCTCCAGGGCACGCCCGGGGAACCGCTGCTGCATCTTCTTGAAATTGGTCTCGGAAATGCCGCCCGGATAACCTGAGTGACGGTAGTACTTCTTGTCTTCAGCCTTGTTGCCCGTCACCGTGATGCGGTCAACGTTGGTAACGACGATGAAATCGCCGGTGTCGACATGCGGCGTGTAGATGGCCTTGTGCTTGCCACGCAGCCGGCGGGCAATCTCGGTGGCGAGGCGGCCGAGCACCTTGTCCGTGGCGTCCACCACGAACCACTCGCGCTTGACCTCATGAGGCTTTGCGGAAAACGTTTTCATGTCTGCGTGCCGTTCTGAAAATTAGGGGCAAGTCAAAGAAAGCCTTGGATTGTAGACCAGAAAACCCGCTTGTGTCAAACACCGGGCAAATCTGCAGGTAAAAAAAACGCGGCTCGCTGAGCCGCGTTAAATCCACACCAAAGGAGGAGGGTGGAGGAGACATCCTGAACCGGGGCACTCACTACATCAACGCGATCCGGTTCCTACTGGAGTGAATTCTGCCCAAAGGCCGCCCTCATGGCAAGAGATTTTTTCGCATCGCACCATAAAAAATTTGATTAATTGTGCAATTTTGTTAATTTAATCTATATTTATGATTAAATTGGATTTTTGTTATTTAGTTTTTTAAAAAATATCAATGATAAATCATCACTTAATTCAACAAAGGGCGCCGTCCATCAGCCTATTTGCTGCGGCGCAGCAATTCTGCGCGCCTGCCGTCGCCGCAGTCATTTAGAATGGTCGCCTCCAACAGGAGCAGATCGATGGATTGCAAGGTGAGGTGGATTGGCGAAGACGGCGGAATGGCCTTCATCGCGGAGAGCGGGAGCGGGCATGCCGTAGTGATGGACGGAGCACCCGATGCAGGCGGGCGTAATCTGGGGCTGCGGCCGATGGAGATGGTCCTTGCCGGAACAGGTGGTTGCACGGCTTTCGATGTCGTGCTCATCCTCAAGAAGGGACGCCATGCGGTAACCGGATGCGAAGTCAGCTTGCACGCGGAACGCGCGGACAGTGATCCGAAAGTATTCACCCGGATCCATTTCCACTACCGCATCAAGGGCCGCAACCTGAAACCCGAAGCCGTTGCCCGCGCCATCGAGCTATCTAAGGAGAAATACTGCTCGGCATCGATCATGCTCGCCAGGAGCGCCGAGATTACCCACGACTTCGAGATTGTCGGCGAACCCGACTGAGACTTACGCTCAGAGCCGGTAGGCCGTCGAGGTCATCAGCTTCGCCGCCAGGCGCATCGCCAAGCGCGCCGGCTGGGGCAGCTCGGCAGCCCCCATGCGAATGGCCAATTCGGCATGCTGCGCCTCATCCTGGCGCATCTGGGCCACGATGTCGCGGGATTTCAGATCGGCCGCAGGCAAGTTCTCGAGATGCCCATCGAGATGGGCTTCGACCTGGCGCTCGGTTTCGGCAAGGAAGCCGAGGTTCCAGCGATCGCCGAGCAATCCGGCAGCAACTCCCAAGGCAAGCGCCCCGCCGTACCAGAGCGGATTGAGCAAACTGGTCCGCCCCCCCAATTCGGCGATGCGTTGTGCGGTCCAAGCAAGATGCTCAACCTCTTCTTCGGCGGCCTCAAGCAAGGCACAGCTCACTTCGACATTGCGCGAAGTTATCGCCTGCCCTTGATAGAGCGCCTGGGCACAGACTTCGCCAACGTGATTGACGCGCATCAACCCGCAGGCATGTGCCCGCTCCGTCTCGCTCATCTCGACTTCGGGGCGATTCGTTCCAGGGATCGGACGCCTGCTGCGCGGGGCACCAAAAAGCGTGCGGAGCACGCGGTCCAGCTCGAGAACCGCCCTGTCGCTGTTCAAGGACGCCCCCTGACCGCATCCGGATGCCCGCCCGCGCGCAGCGCGGCCAGGCCGGCGGCGGCATTTGCAAGCATTGCACCGTTGGGGCAAAAGTAGTTGAAATACAGTTCGGCATGGTGCCGATTGACCGGCTTGTCCACGATGCGCCGCCACATGTCATTGCGCGACCTCACCCAAGATCCGTCATCCCGGCCGGTCGCATAGAGGCGGAATTCACGGGTTTCGCAGCGGATCCCCTCGAAGGTGACGTTGCGCGCCCCGCCGCCCGCCTCGATAACGAGCGTATAGCGCACGACGCCGTCCGACCCCACCGAGAGCGAAGCGCCGTCGATGAAGAAGCGATTGGCGCTGGTCGGGCTGACATAGAAGGCGAGAAGCGCTTCGCTGCGTGGCGCCTGCGGAAAGACGACATCGATCTCGCGAAACTGGCGCGGCGCGTACTCGTCCTCCTCTTCGGCCGGCGCGGCATTTATCGCCCCAGACACAACCATGAGGGATGCGACCAATAGCGAAGCAGCGAGGCGGCTACAAGTTCCCGCCATCATTCGGGTATCTCCGGCACGACCTGCGTCACTCCGGACGGTCCGCGACGAAGCTTCCCACGCCGGTCGTGGTCGAGATAGCGCTTGAGCTCGTTGAGTGCCTGTTCATAAACCGACCGCTTGAACTCGATGACAGCGTCCAGGGGCACCCAGTAATCATTCCAGCGCCAGGCGTCGAACTCCGGCTTGGTGGTCGCCCGCAGGCTGACATCGTTGTCGCGGCCGACCAGACGCAACAGGAACCAGATCTGCTTTTGTCCCTTGTAGGAACCACGCCACTCGCGCTTGATCCAGTTCGTCGGCACTTCGTAACGTAACCAGCCCTTGGTCCGACCCAGGATGCGAACGTGCTCGGGCAATAACCCGACTTCTTCGTACAGTTCCCGGAACATGGCTTGCTCGGGGGTTTCCCCGCGCTTGATGCCACCCTGCGGGAACTGCCATGAATGTTCACGTATGCGCTTGCCCCAGAAGACCTCGTTCCTGGCATTACAAAGAATGATGCCGACGTTCGGGCGGTAGCCTTCACGGTCGAGCATAAGAAACCTGCTATAAATAATGGGTTGGGAGCATTCTTTCACAAAGCGTTTCCGCATGCAAAGCAGACGCCACGTGTAAAATTCAAGCTTTCGCAACGTTTTCAGAGATTTCCATGCGCACATCGCAGTTCTTCTTCACCACCCTCAAGGAAGCACCGGCCGATGCCGAGGTGATCAGCCAGAAGATGATGCTGCGTGCCGGCTACATCAAGCGCTCGGCAGCAGGTATCTATACCTGGATGCCCTTGGGATTGCGGGTGCTGAGAAAGGTCGAGGCAATCATTCGCGAGGAGATGAATGCCGCCGGAGCCCTCGAGTTGCTCATGCCTGCCGTGCAGCCGGCAGAAATCTGGCAGGAATCCGGCCGCTGGGTGCAGTACGGCCCCGAGTTGTTGCGCTTCAAGGACCGCCACCAGCGCGACTTCGTCATCGGCCCGACTCACGAGGAAGTCATCACCGACGTCGTACGCCGCGACGTCAAGAGTTATCGCCAGTTGCCGATCCACCTGTACCAGATACAGACCAAATTCCGCGACGAGATCCGCCCGCGTTTCGGGGTAATGCGCGGCCGCGAATTCCTGATGAAGGACGGCTACTCCTTCCACGCTTCATTCGACGACCTGCAGCGCGAGTACGGAAACATGTACGCGACCTACAGTCGCATATTCTCCCGCCTCGGCTTGAAGTTCCGGGCCGTCGCGGCCGACACCGGCTCGATCGGCGGCACCGGTTCACACGAATTCCATGTCCTTGCCGACTCGGGCGAGGACGCCATCGCCTTTTCGCCGGCATCCGAATTTGCCGCCAACGTGGAACTGGCCGAGGCCGTGGCCCCGGTAACGGAACGCCCCGCTCCTGCCCAGACCATGAGCAAGGTGGCCACGCCGGGCAAGATGGCCTGCGCGGACGTCGCCGACTGTCTGGATGTCCCGCTCGCACGTGTGGTCAAGGCGATTGCGGTCGTCAGCGAGCGCGAGGGCGACACCACGACCTTCGCCCTGCTGCTGCTGCGCGGAGACCACGAACTCAACGAAATCAAGGCCGGCAAGATCCCGGCCATCGCCCCCTTTCGATTCGCCAGCGAAAGCGAAGTCGTGGCGCATCTCGGCTGCCAGCCCGGCTACATCGGCCCGGTTGCGGTCGACCCTGCGAAAGTGGCGATTTTCGCCGACCGCTCGCTGATGGCCATGAGCGACTTCGTGTGCGGCGCCAACGAGGCCAACTTCCACCTCGTCGGCGTTAATTTCGGCCGCGACCTGCCCGAACCGGAGTATCACGATTTGCGCAATGTCGTCGCCGGCGACCCTTCCCCCGACGGCAAGGGAACGCTGGAAATCTGCCGCGGCATCGAGGTCGGCCACATCTTCCAGTTGCGCCAGAAATACGCCAAGGCGCTCGATTGCTGCTATCTCGACGAAAGCGGCAAGTCCCAGGTCATGGAGATGGGCTGCTATGGCATCGGCGTTACGCGCATCGTCGGCGCCGCCATCGAACAGGGCCACGACGAGCGCGGCATCGTCCTGCCGGCGACGATCGCACCGTTCGCAGCCTGCATCGTGCCCATGGGCTACCACAAGAGCGACGAGGTGAAGGCCGCAGCTGACGCGCTGTATGCGGAACTTCGCCAGGATGGCATCGACGTCGTTCTCGACGACCGCAACGAGCGCCCCGGCGTCATGTTCGCCGACATGGAACTGATCGGCGTTCCCCACCGCATTGTCGTCGGGGAGCGCGGCCTCAAGGAAGGCCAGCTTGAATACAAGGGACGCACCGATACCGAGGCGGCCATGCTGCCACGCGCCGGCACACCTGCCTTCTTGCGGGAGAGGTTGTGCGCCGGCAGCTGATCGGCATTCTCCTCGTCCTTGCGGCGCCGCTCGCCTTCGCGGGCGCACAACAGTACGAGCCACTCTCCGCCAGCATCCGGGCTGCGCTGCACAAGTCTGTCTCCGATGCGCGACCGCCGGCCAGTTCGTTTCGCAGCCCCATCGACGCCGCCGACTGGTTGAGCGAAATGTCGCGACGCCTGGAAAAACGCATTCCGAATGCCGACTACCGGATCGACCTCTTGCGCAGCGTCCATTACGAGGCGACCCGTGCCGGCCTTGATCCGCAACTGGTACTCGGGTTGATGCAGGTGGAGTCCGGTTTCCGGAAGTACGCGGTATCGTCGGCTGGAGCACGCGGCTACATGCAGGTGATGCCCTTCTGGGTCACGCTCATCGGCAGCCCCGATGACTCGCTCTTCGACCTGCGCAAGAACCTGCGCTACGGCTGCACCATCCTGCGTCATTACCTCGACATCGAGAAGGGTGATCTCTACCGTGCCCTCGGACGCTACAACGGAAGCCTCGGGCGCCCCGAATACCCGAACATGGTGCTTGCCGCCTGGCAGAAGCAGTGGAACTACGACAAGGCACCGCGCCTGGCACTTGGTGATCGCTGATACACGCCGGCCGGCGCCGGTCACGGTCGATGGCTGAAATACCCCCGAAAACCGTTCCTCAGCGCATGCCAGGCAGCATGCCTTTCATGCCGCGCATGAGCTTGCCCAAGCCGCCCTTGCCCATCATCTTCATCATCTTCTGGGTCTGCTCGAACTGGTTGAGCAGGCGGTTAACCTCCTGAACCTGGACTCCGGCACCGGCGGCGATACGCCGCTTGCGGCTGGCCTTGATGAGTTCCGGCTTGGCCCGCTCGGCGGGCGTCATCGAATTGATGATGCCTTCGACACGGCCGACCATCTTGTTCTCGGCGCCAGCCGGCAATTGTCCCGCCGCCTGCGCGAACTGCGCGGGCATCTTGTCCATCAGTGCCGACAGCCCGCCCATGCTGCGCATCTGGGCAATCTGGTCCTTGAAATCGTTGAGGTCGAACCCCTTGCCCGATTTCAGCTTCTTAGCGAAGGCAACGGCCTTCTCCTCGTCGATGCCCTTGCGCGCTTCCTCGATCAGCGACAAGACATCGCCCATGCCGAGGATGCGCGACGCCATGCGCTCGGGATGGAAGGCCTCGAGGCCGGACAGCTTCTCGCCGACCCCGGCGAACTTGATTGGCTTCCCGGTCACGTGGCGGACCGATAGCGCTGCACCACCCCGCGCGTCACCATCGAGCTTGGTCAGTACGACTCCGGTCAGCGGCAGGGCCGCGTTGAACGCCTTTGCCGTGTTGACCGCATCCTGGCCGAGCATGGCGTCGACGACGAACAGCGTCTCGATCGGACTGACGGCCGCATGCAGGCGCTTGATTTCATCCATCATTTCCTCGTCGACCGCGAGACGACCGGCGGTATCGACGAGCAGAACATCGTGATAGTGGCGCTTTGCCCAGTCGATCGCTGCCAGCGCAATGGCCTCCGGCTTCTCGCCGACGGCCGACGGGAAGAAATCGACTCCGGCCTGCCCGGCGACCGACTTCAACTGATCGATCGCGGCGGGCCGATAAACGTCGCAGGAGACGACAAGAACCTTCTTCTTGTGGTTTTCCTTGAGGAATTTCGCCAGCTTGCCAACCGTCGTCGTTTTGCCCGCACCCTGCAAGCCTGCCATCAGCACCACTGCGGGCGGTTGGGTGTTGAAGCGGATGCCCTCGTGGGCATCGCCCATGATGCGCGTCAGTTCGCGATGGACGACACCGACCAGGGCCTGGCCGGGGCTCAGCGCTCCAATCACCTCCTCGCCGACCGCCTGCTCACGAACAGCAGCCACGAAATCCTTGACCACCGGCAAGGCGACGTCAGCCTCGAGCAGCGCCATGCGCACTTCCCGCAGGGCGTCGGCAATATTGGATTCGGTCAGGCGGGCTTCCCCCCTGAGCGTCTTCATGACGCGTGAGAGGCGTGTCGTCAGGTTGTCGAGCATGTGCTGGGGGCTTCAAGTAAAATTCAGGAATGTCCGACATTGTAATTCAGCTTGCTCCCCACGCCCTTGCCGCGCTCGCCTATGGGTTGCTCGGCGCTCATTTCTGGAATACGCGCTGGCGTGAAGGCGAGAACCCGGGTGTCGCGCGCCCGATGCTGGGCTGGGAACGCGGGGCGATCGCTGCAGCCCTGACGATCCATGCCTTCGCGCTCTATTCGGCACTTTTTTCCGATGCCGGCATGCGATTCTCGTTCAGCTTCGCGCTGTCCCTGATGATGTGGCTTGCCGTGCTGATCTACTGGCTCGAGAGCTTCATGGCGCGCATGGAAGGGCTGCAGCCCATGGTCCTGCCGCTCGCGGCCTTGTGCACGGCAATGCCGATGATTTTCCCGCAGGTCCACCTCGTGGCACACGCCTCGGCAACCGGCTTCAAGCTGCATTTCCTCGCGGCGATGCTGGCTTACAGCCTGCTTACCCTCTCGGCGCTACACGCGATCTTCATGGGCTTTACCGAAAATGCGCTGCACCGGCGCAGCCTGCGGCGCAGCCTGGCGACCCTGCCGCCGCTGCTGACAATGGAATCGCTGCTGTTCCGCATGCTGCTGGCAGGCTTCGTCCTGCTCACGCTGACCGTCGGCAGCGGGGTGTTCTTTTCCGAGGCGCTGTTCGGCAAGCCCATGACACTCGATCACAAGACCCTCTTCGCCTTCGCTTCCTGGGGAATCTTCGCCACGCTGCTGGTCGGTCGACACTTCTGGGGCTGGCGGGGCCGCCATGCGCTACGCCTGACTCTGGCCGGCTTTGCCCTGCTGCTGCTCGCCTATGTCGGCAGCCGCTTCGTCGCGGAAGTCGTACTCGGACGCCTCTGAGCCGTGGACGGCATCCCCCTGTCGGCGCTCTCGGTCACCCTGATCGTCCTTCTCGCGCTGTCGGGCTTCTTCTCGCTGAGCGAAACCGCGATGATGGCCGCGAACCGTTTCCGCCTGCGTCACCTGGCCGGGAAGGGGCATCGCGGCGCTGCCAAAGCCATCGCGCTTCTGGAGCGCACCGACAAGATGCTGGGCGTCATCCTGCTGGGCAACAACCTGATCAACTCGGCCGCGGCAACGCTGGTCAGCGTCATCGCCATCGAAATGTTCGGGGAAGAGAAATGGGCTCTCGGTGCGGGAACGCTGGCCGTGACGTTCGCCATTCTCGTCTTCTCGGAGATCACGCCCAAGATCATCGGGGCAACACATGCCGACCGCCTCGCCCTGGTCCTCGCCTTCATCCTGACACCGCTGCTGCGCCTGGCCTACCCCGCTGTCTGGTTCGTCAACCTCTTTGCCGGAGCACTGCTGAGACTGTTCCGGCTGGCGCCGAAGCCCGACGCCGGGGAAACGCGGCTTTCCCCTGAGGAGCTTCGCAGCCTTGTCCTCGAATCTTCGCACCTTATCCCGCACAAGCATCAGGCAATACTGGCAAGTCTATTCGACCTCAACACCATCACCGTCGAAGACGTGATGACTCCACGCGGGAACATTGAAATTCTGGATCTGGCGCAACCCTGGGAAGATGTTGTTGCCCAACTCGCCACCAGCCACCACAGCCGGCTGCCGGTCTGTCGCGCATCGCTCGACCAACTCGTCGGTCTGCTGCCGGCCCGGCGCCTGCTCGTGCGCCTCGGCGACGAGTCATTTTCCGAGGCCGACATCCTCGACCAGGTGCAGCCTTCTTATTACATCCCGGCTGGAACTGCCGCCTTTTCGCAGCTGGCATTCTTCCAGGAGAACCGGCAGCGGATCGGTTTCGTCGTCGATGAATACGGCGACATCCTCGGATTGCTGACCCTTGAGGACATCATCGAGGAATTCGTCGGCGAATTCACGACCTCCAACTCGGGGCTGGGGCAAGCCTTGGCCTGGGGCGACGACGGCAATTCGATCGTCGAGGGCGCGCGGCCCTTGCGCTACATTAACCGCCTGCTCGGGCTCCAGTTCCCGGTAGACGGCCCGAAGACGCTCAACGGTCTCATTCTCGAGCACTTTCGCGACATCCCCGAGGCCGGCGTCAGTTTCAAGCTGGCCGGGGTCACGGTTGAGGTCCTGCAGACCAAGGACCGGAGCGTGGTAACCGCGCGACTGTATCGACCCGCAAAAGCCTGATTCCACGGCCAAACTGCTTTACAAACCCGGGGTCACGTAGCATCATCGGCCAATCTAGATGGAATCCGCGACGCGCACCCGATGGCAGCCAACCCGAATTCGACGCCCTTGAGCGGACTTGCCCGTGCCTTGGTCCAGGCCGGCCGGCTCAAGGAAAGCGAAGCCGAAGAGTTGCAAAATCAGGCAGCAGCCGAAAAACATTCGCTGATAGAACAGGTCATCGCCAGCAAGAAGCTCGGTTCCCTCGACTTGGCCCGCTTCGTCGCTGATACTTTCGGCTACCCGCTGCTCGACCTCGCCGCTTTCGACGACACGCACATCCCCGCGAGTGCAGTCGACCGCAAGCTGATCGCCGCGCACAAGATCATTCCCCTCAACCAGCGCGGCAACCGTCTCTCGGTTGCCCTCGCCGACCCGACCAATTTGCGGGCACTGGATGAAATCCGCTTCCAGACCGGCTTGGCAGTGGACCCTATCGTCGTCGAGCACCCGAAGCTGGTGCCACTGGTCGCCAAGCACTCGGAATCGGCCGCGGACGCCCTCAAGAATCTGACCGACGACGAAATCAACCTCGACTTCCTCGACGAGGATTCCGCCGCCAAGACTGACGAGGCGGCTGGCCAGGACGTCGATGACGCCCCTGTCGTCAAGTTTATCCAGAAGATGCTGATCGATGCGATCAATGACGGTGCTTCGGATATCCATTTCGAGCCGTATGAGAAGTACTACCGCATCCGCTTCCGGGTCGATGGCATCCTCCGAGAAGCCGCCACCCCGCCGCTCGCCATCAAGGAAAAGCTCGCGTCGCGGATCAAGGTCATCTCGCGACTGAATATTGCCGAGAAGCGCGTCCCGCAGGACGGCCGCATGAAGCTCGTGCTCTCCAAGACGCGTGCGATCGACTTCCGCGTCAGCACGCTGCCGACGCTGCAGGGCGAGAAGATCGTGCTTCGTATTCTCGACCCGACCTCGGCCACACTCGGCATCGAAGCTCTCGGTTACGAGCCTGAACAGAAGCAGGTTTTGCTCGACGCCATTGCACGCCCTTACGGCATGATCCTGGTTACCGGACCGACCGGTTCCGGCAAGACCGTGTCGCTCTACACCTGCCTCAACCTCCTCAACAAGGAAGGCGTCAACATTTCGACCGCGGAGGACCCGGCCGAAATCAATCTCGCCGGCATCAACCAGGTCAACGTCGATGACAAGGTCGGGCTGACCTTCGCGGCGGCCTTGCGTTCCTTCCTGCGTCAGGATCCGGACATCATCATGGTCGGCGAAATCCGCGACCTTGAAACCGCGGAGATCGCGGTCAAGGCGGCGCAGACCGGCCACCTCGTTCTGTCGACCCTGCACACGAACGATGCGCCGCAGACCCTCACCCGCCTGATGAACATGGGACTGCCCGCATTCAATATCGCCTCCAGTGTCCTGCTGATCACCGCTCAGCGCCTTGCCCGCCGCTTGTGCACCTGCAAGAAGCCGATGGACGTACCCCGGCACGCTCTGCTAGAGGCTGGCTTTACCGAAGAGGATCTCGACGGCAGCTGGACGCTCTTTGGCCCCGGCGGCTGCGACCGCTGCAAGGGGTCGGGCTACAAGGGCCGGGTCGGTATCTACCAGGTCATGCCAATTTCGGAAGCGACGCAGCGCCTGATCATGGAGGGCGCCACCTCGCTCGACATCGACGCGCAGTCGAAGTTGGAAGGCGTCAAGAACCTCCGCCAGTCGGGGCTGCTGAAAGTCAAACAGGGGATGACTTCGCTCGACGAAGTGCTCAGTACAACGAATCTATAATCTAAAGGACATATCGGATGGCGACCGCAGCGAAGCCCAAGGCCCTGGCCGTCAAGGAAACCACTTTTCTCTGGGAGGGGAAAAACAAGGACGGAAAGATGGTGCGCGGCGAAATTCGCGGCGCCAGCGAGACCGTCGTCCAGACCGCCCTGCGCCGCCAGGGGATCAGCAACGCCAAAGTCAAGAAGCAACGTTTCAAGACTGGCGGCAAGGTTACCGAGAAGGACATCGCGCTGTTTACACGCCAACTGGCGACGATGATGAAATCGGGCGTCCCCCTCTTGCAAGCCTTCGACATCGTCGGCCGCGGGCATGCCAACCCGGCCGTCGGCAAACTGCTGATCGATATCAAGACCGATGTCGAGACCGGCAGCTCGCTGTCGCAAGCCTTCCGCAAGTTCCCGCTGTATTTCGACACCCTCTACTGCAACCTGGTTGCCGCCGGTGAGCAGGCGGGTATTCTCGACGCGCTTCTTGACCGCCTGGCCACCTACAAGGAAAAGATCCTGGCGATCAAGAGCAAGATCAAGTCGGCGCTCTTCTACCCGATCGCGGTCATCGTCGTCGCCTTCGTCATCACGGCGGTGATCATGATCTTCGTCATCCCGTCGTTCAAATCGGTTTTCGCCAGTTTCGGTGCCGATCTGCCAGCACTGACCTTGGCCGTCATCGCTATGTCGGATTTCTTCGTCCAGTACTGGTACCTGATCTTCGGCATCGTCTTCGGCGGCGTATATGGCTTCTTCGCTGCATGGAAGCGTTCTGAGAAGATGCAGATCGTCATGGACCGCCTGCTTCTGCGTGCCCCGATTTTCGGCGACATCATCCGCAAGGCGGTCATCGCCCGCTGGACGCGGACGCTGTCGACCATGTTCGCAGCAGGTGTCCCGCTGGTTGAGTCACTCGAATCCGTTGGTGGCGCGGCCGGAAACTATGTATACAAGCTCGCGACGAGACAAATTCAGAGCGAGGTGGCCACCGGCACCAGCCTGACCCAATCGATGACCGCGACCGAACTCTTCCCCAACATGGTCACGCAGATGGTCGCGATCGGCGAAGAGTCGGGCGCCCTCGATTCGATGCTCTCCAAGGTCGCTGATTTCTTCGAGGCCGAGGTTGACGATGCAGTTGAGGCGATGTCCAGCCTGATGGAACCGATGATCATGGTCATCCTCGGCTCGCTCATCGGCACCATGGTCGTCGCGATGTACCTGCCGATCTTCAAGCTCGGCTCCGTGGTCTGATGTATGTCGAAGCGGGAGCGGGGCTGGCTGCAGCTGCCGGCCTGCTCGGCTTGTGCATCGGCAGCTTCCTGAACGTGGTGATCCATCGTCTGCCCAGGATGATGGAACGCGAGTGGCAGGCACAATGCGCGGAAATGCGCGGGGACGCACCGTCGACCCCGACGGAGTCGCTTACACTCGCCCGACCGCGTTCGCGGTGCCCGGCCTGCGGCCATCAGATCAGCGCCTGGCAGAATATCCCGGTGCTCAGTTACCTGCTGCTGCGCGGTCGTTGCGCTGCCTGCCACGCGCCGATATCGGTGCGCTATCCGCTCGTCGAGGCATTGACCGGTCTGTTGTCCGCCTATCTCGTCTGGCGTTTCGGACCGACCCTGCAGGCGGCCGGCGCATTGCTCCTGCTCTGGGCACTGATTGCGCTGACCGGCATCGACCTCGACACGCAACTCCTCCCCGACACGATCACGCTTCCCCTGCTGTGGGCAGGGCTGCTGCTCAACATCAGCGGCACCTTCGCCGACCTCGAGTCTGCGGTCCTCGGCGCCATCGCCGGCTACCTTTCGCTGTGGTCGGTGTTCTGGGCATTCAAGCTGACCACCGGCAAGGAAGGGATGGGCTACGGCGACTTCAAGCTGCTCGCCGCCCTCGGGGCTTGGCTGGGCTGGCAAATGCTGCCAGCAGTTATCCTGCTGTCGTCGGTAGTGGGTGCAATCGTCGGCCTGACGCTCATCGTCGCCGCCCGCCGTGGCCGCAACATCCCCATCCCGTTCGGCCCTTACCTCGCGGCCGCCGGCCTGATTGCGCTGCTCTGGGGCCCACAACTAAACCGCAGCTACCTCGGCCTGCTCGCTTGAAATAGCGCGCCCTGCCCCGATCTCCGGGGAGATGTGCTTATCGTCTATAATTCAAGGTTTTGGAGGATTCCCATGCCGATCTACGAATATCGCTGTGACTCCTGCGGATTGCAGAAGGAGCACCTGCAGAAGCTGAGCGACGCACCGCTCACGAACTGCCCCGACTGCGGGAGGGAGACCTATGCCAAGTTGCTTTCGGCAGCCGGGTTCCAGCTCAAGGGCAGCGGATGGTACGCGACCGACTTCAAATCCGGCGGCAAGAAGGCCGACAAGGCGCCGCCCCCCTGCCAGACCGGCGAAGGCAGTTGTTCGACGTGCGCAGCCAGCTGATCAAGCGCTATTTCATCACGGGACTCCTGATCTGGGTCCCGCTGGTCATCACCGTCTGGGTACTGTCGGTGATCGTCAACACGCTCGACCAGTCGCTGCACCTGCTACCCATCGCGGTCCACCCGAAGAATCTCTTCGGATTCTCCATTCCCGGCGCCGGCGCAGTACTTACCCTGCTGATGATTTTCCTGACCGGCCTGCTCGCCGCCAATTTCATCGGCCAGAAGCTGGTCGTCTGGTGGGACAAGCTGCTGTCCCGAATCCCGGTCGTCAACTCCGTCTACAAGAGCGTCAAGCAGGTTTCCGACACGCTCTTCGCACCCAACGGCAACGCCTTCCGCAAGGCGCTCCTGGTCCAGTACCCGCGCCAGGGCAGCTGGACGATCGCCTTCCTGACCGGCACGCCGGGCGGGGACGTCATCAATCACCTCGACGGCAGCTACGTCAGTGTTTACGTCCCGACGACGCCGAACCCGACCTCCGGCTTCTTCCTGATGATGCCTGCCAAGGACGTCATCGAGCTCGACATGACCGTCGACGAAGCGCTCAAGTACATCATCTCGATGGGCGTCGTCGCCCCGCCGCCGCACGCCCGCGTCATCACCAATACATAGAACCCCACGGAAAGCTTCATGCGTACCCATTATTGCGGACAACTCAACGCCACCCTCGACGGTCAGGTCGTCACCCTGTGCGGCTGGGCCCACCGTCGCCGCGACCACGGCGGCGTCATCTTCATCGACCTTCGCGACCGCGAAGGCCTGGCCCAGATCGTCTGCGACCCCGATCGCGCCGAGACTTTCAGGATTGCCGAATCCGTCCGCAACGAGTTCTGCCTGAAGATCACCGGCAAGGTCCGCCCGCGTCCGGCCGGCACCACCAACGCCAACCTCGCTTCGGGCGAGATCGAAGTGCTGTGCCACGAGATCGAGGTACTCAACCCGTCGGTTACCCCCCCGTTCCAGCTCGACGAGGAAAATCTCTCCGAGAACGTCCGGCTGACCCACCGTGTCATCGACCTGCGCCGGCCGCAGATGCAGAACAACCTGATGCTGCGCTACAAGACGGCGCGCGCTTTCCGCCGCTTCCTCGACGACAACGGCTTCATCGACGTCGAAACGCCGATGCTCACCAAGAGCACGCCGGAGGGTGCCCGCGACTACCTGGTGCCGTCGCGTGTGCACCCGGGCCAGTTCTTTGCGCTGCCGCAATCGCCGCAACTCTTCAAGCAACTGTTGATGGTTGCCGGCTATGACCGTTACTACCAGATCACCAAGTGCTTCCGCGACGAAGACCTGCGTGCCGACCGCCAGCCGGAATTCACCCAGGTCGATATCGAGACCTCGTTCATGACCGAGGCCGAAATCACCGCGCTGATGGAACAGCTGATCCGCCGCGTCTTCAAGGAAGCCATCGACGTTGACCTGCCGGAGTTCCCGCGCATGACCTACGCCGAAGCCATGCGCCGCTTCGGCTCGGACAAACCGGACCTGCGCGTCACGCTGGAACTGGTCGACGTCGCTGACGCCTTCAAGGATGTCGCCTTCAAGGTCTTCGCCAATATCGCCAGCAGCGAAGGCGGCCGCATCGCCGCGATGCGCATCCCGGGCGGCGCCTCGCTGACCCGAGGCGAGATCGACGAATACACCAAGTTCGTCGGCATCTACGGCGCCAAGGGCCTCGCCTACATCAAGGTCAACGACGTCACCCAGGTCAATGAGACCGGCCTGCAGTCGCCGATCGTCAAGAACCTCTCCGAAGCCTCGCTACGCACCGTGCTTGAGCGCACCGGCGCCCAGTCCGGCGACCTGATCTTCTTCGGCGCCGACAAGACCAAGATCGTTTCCGACGCCCTCGGCGCACTACGCATCAAGATTGGCCACGAAAAGGGCTACGTCACCGGCGCCAAGTGGGCACCGCTGTGGGTCATCGATTTCCCGATGTTTGAGTACGACGACGAATCCAAGCGCTGGACCGCCTGCCACCATCCTTTCACCAGCCCGAAGGACGAGCACCTCGAGTACCTCGCCACCGATCCGGGCAAGTGTCTGGCCAAGGCCTACGACCTCGCGCTCAACGGCTGGGAACTGGGCGGCGGCTCGGTGCGCATCCATCGCGCCGACGTGCAGGAGAAGGTTTTCGCCGCGCTCGCCATCGGCCCGGAAGAGCAACAGGCCAAGTTTGGCTTCCTGCTCGATGCACTGAAGTACGGCGCTCCGCCACACGGCGGCCTGGCCTTCGGCCTCGACCGCATCGTGACCATGATGACCGGCGCCGAGTCGATCCGCGACGTGATCGCCTTCCCGAAAACCCAGCGTGCCCAGTGTCTGCTGACCGACGCCCCCTCCCCGGTGGACGAGAAGCAGTTGCGCGAACTGCACGTCCGTCTGCGCCAGAAAGTCGAAACCCAGGTCGAAGTCGCCCAGAGCTGACCGCCGATGGCCAATTGGCTGCGCTTCCTGATCGTCGCCTGGCTGGCGGTCGGAAGCGTACTCGGATTCGCCCGCGAGACTGCTGCGGTCGACTGGGTCACAGCGGCAGAATTACCCGGCGAGGCGCGCACCACGCTCGCGTTGATCAAGGCAGGCGGCCCCTTCCCCTACGAGCGGGATGGCATCGTCTTCGGCAACTTCGAGAAGCGCCTGCCGCTGTACCCGCGCGGCTATTACCGCGAATACACGGTCAAGTCGCCGTGGCGCCGCGACCGTGGCCCGCGCCGCATCGTGGCCGGCCAAGGCGGCGAGTATTACTACACGGACGACCATTACCGGACTTTCCGGCGCATTCGGGAATGAGGGCGCACGCATGATGCAAGCCGTACCTGGCACCGGCACCGCCGGCCTTTTCCACGCCGGCCGCGACTGGTTCGCGGCGTCGCAGCCCGGAATCACCCGTGCTGATGTCGCCGGGCTGAAGTCGTTGCGCGGCGTCCTCCGCCGCATCGGCGACCGCCTCGGCTTTCCCGCATGGTACGGCGCCAACCTTGACGCACTGGCCGACTGCCTGTGCGACTCCGGGCTGGCCTCGGCGACAGTCCCGCTGATTGCCGTTTCCGGACTGTCTGCCCTGCGCGCTACCGACCCCGACGGTTTCACCAACCTGCTCGAGGTCCTGCACGCTGCGGCCGCCGAGCGCACCGGTGCAGGCAGGCCGCTGACCGTCGTCATCGACGTCGCAGCACCGGGCGTGCCGCCCTATCCCGGGCCATGAGCGGCCACAAGCAGCCGGTCTCGGTCCTCGTCGTCATCCACACGCCGCAGCACGACATCCTGCTCCTTGAGCGGGCCGCACACCCGGGCTACTGGCAATCGGTGACCGGTAGTCGCGAAGGCGACGAGCCTCCCGCCGCCACCGCAGTACGCGAAGTCGCCGAGGAAACCGGCATCGCCTGCGGGGCCGACCGCCTGCGCGACTGGCGCCTGAGCAACACCTTCGAGATTTTTGCCGAGTGGCGCCACCGCTACCCGCCGGGCGTCACCTGCAACGTCGAGCATGTCTTTTCGCTCGAGCTTGCCGAACCGGTCACGCCGCGCATCGCTCCCGACGAACACGGGGCGGCCCTCTGGCTGCCCTGGCGTGACGCGGCCGACCGCTGCTTCTCATGGACAAACCGCGACGCCATCCTCCTCCTCGCGAACCGGTTCCCGCCCACTTGAAACCGGCTGCGCTCCACCCATATGAGGGTTGCAACCAACCCCGTTATCCGAGGAGACCCAGCATGGCCAACATCACCCGCATCGACCCGTTTGACGACCTGTTCCGCGGCTTCTTCGTGCGCCCGGTCGATCTTGCCGGCAACCAGCCGGCCGCCCCATCGATCAAGATGGACGTCAAGGAAGAAGGCGACAACTACGTCGTCCACGCCGAACTGCCCGGCGTCAGGAAGGAAGACATCCACGTCGTCGTCGACGGCAACCAGGTGTCGATCAGCGCCGATGTCAAGCAGGAAAAGGAAGTCAAGGAAGGCGACCGCGTCCTCCGATCCGAGCGCTATTTCGGCAAGGTGGCGCGCTCTTTCCAGCTCGGCCAGGACATCGACGATGCCAAGGCGGCGGCAAAATTCGCCGATGGCATCCTGGAGTTGACCCTGCCCAAACGTGCGGCAGTGGCCAACAAGCGCCTGACCATCGACTGACGGCCACCCACGACCATCGGCGAGCGAAGGCCGGAACCCCGTTCCGGCCTTTTTCTTTGTACAATCCGCGCCAGTTTTCACGGAGCCCGCCATGAGCCTCGACAACCTCGCCCCCGGCATCAAGGCCGCCGTCCTCGCCGAAGCCTTGCCCTACATCAAGCGCTTCCACGGCAAGACCATCGTCGTCAAGTACGGCGGCAATGCGATGACCGACGAGCATCTCAAGAACTGCTTCGCGAGCGACGTCGTCCTGCTCGAGCTGATCGGCTTCAACATTGTCGTCGTGCACGGTGGCGGCCCGCAGATCGAGAACCTGCTCACCCGCGTCGGCAAGAAGGGCGAGTTCATCCAGGGCATGCGCGTCACCGACGCCGAGACCATGGAAGTTGTCGAGATGGTCCTCGGCGGGCAGGTCAACAAGGACATCGTGAACCTGATCAACCAGCACGGCGGCAAGGCTGTCGGCCTGACCGGCAAGGATGGCAACTGCATCCGCGCCCGGAAACTGATGCTGGAGAACAAGGACAACCCGGGCGACCTGATCGACGTCGGCCAGGTCGGCGAGATCACCCAGATCGACCCGTCGCTGATCGACCACCTCGACCGCGGCGCCTTCATCCCGGTCATCGCCCCGATCGGCGTCGGCAAGGATGGCGAGACCTATAACATCAACGCCGATGTCGTCGCCGGCAAGATCGCCGAGGTACTCAAGGCCGAGAAGCTGGTCCTGCTCACCAACACCCCGGGCGTGCTCGACCAGAAAGGCGAACTGATTACCGGCATCACGCCGAAGCAGATCGACGCGATGGTCGCCGACGGTACCCTTTCCGGCGGCATGCTGCCCAAGATCGGCTCGGCGCTCGACGCCGCCCGCAACGGGGTCAAGGGCGTGCACATCATCGACGGCCGCGTCGAGCATGCGCTGCTGCTCGAAATCCTGACCGACCACGGCGTCGGCACCATGATCAAGTCGAGTTGACTCTGGCCGGCCACCGCCTAAGCCAAAGCCCGCGGCAGCGGGCTTTTTTCATCGGCGCCCCGCAATGAAGAACCCTGTCTGGCTGTTCGACCTCGACAACACGCTGCACGATGCGACGCCGCACATCTTCCCGCACATCAACCGCTCGATGCGCGAATACATCGAGCGCCAACTTGGCGTCGACGAGGACGAGGCCACCCGATTGCGCCAGGACTACTGGTTGCGCTACGGCGCCACCCTGCTCGGCCTGATCCGCCACCACGGCACCGACCCCCGCCACTTTCTGCGCGAAACCCATCATTTTCCCCAACTCAATCGCATGGTGGTGTTCCACAAGCCGGTGCTCAATGCCCTGCACCGCCTGCCCGGGCGCAAGATCATCTTTTCCAACGCGCCGCGCCACTATGTCGAGGCCATCCTCGCCCTTACCGGGCTCGCCCCACATTTCGACGCCATCTACGCCGTCGAGAACCTGCGTTTCCAGCCCAAGCCGATGCCGGCCGGGTTCCGCGCCCTGCTCGCGGCGGAGCGCCTCGACCCGCGGCGCTGCATCATGGTCGAGGACACCCTGGCCAACCTCGTGGCCGCCAAGAAAATGGGCATGAAGACGGTGTGGGTGAGCGCCGGCTTACGTCGCTCGCCGCACGTGGACGTGAAGGTCGCCACCGTCCTCGAACTGCCGCGCCGCTGCGGTCGACTATAATTTTTTGCCGAATTCCACAAAGAAGAGGGGAGAAGAGACCATGGCCACCAAACCGGGCGAGCGCCGCCTGCAGATCCTGCAGACACTGGCCGAGATGCTGGAAACACCGAAGGGCGAGAAGATCACCACCGCCGCCTTGGCCACTCGCCTCGATTGTTCCGAGGCCGCCCTCTACCGCCACTTCGCGAGCAAGGCCCAGATGTTCGAGGGACTCATCGAGTTCATCGAACAAAGCCTGTTCGGCGTCATCAACCAGATCACTTCCGAGGAGAGCGACGGCATCCGCCAGCTCGAGCTCATCCTCGGCCTGCTGCTCCGCTTCGCCCAGAAAAACCGCGGCATGACCCGCGTCCTCATCGGCGACGCCCTCGTCGGCGAGAACGAGCGCCTGCAGGCGCGCATCAATGCGCTCCTCGACAAGGTCGAAGCAGCGCTCAAGCAAGCCCTGCGCATCGCGGCAACGCAGCAGGACTTCAAGCCCGATGCCGACTTCGGCGCACTCGCCAACCTGCTGCGCTGCTACGTCGTCGGCCGCTGGGAGCAGTACGCGCGCAGCGGCTTCGCCCGTGAGCCGCTGGCCCAGTGGCCGCAACAATGGCCAATGCTCGGGTGCGCGGGCTTGGCGCAAGCGTCCCCGGGGGGGGGCTGTTAACGCCGGGGCGGCCGGTGGCCGCCCCGCGCGATGCCGCAGCTCAGCGCTTCAGGTATTCTGCCGCGTCGAGCGCAAAGTAGGTCAGGATGCCGTCGGCACCCGCACGCTTGAAGGCGAGCAGACTCTCCAGCACGCATGCCTCCTCGTTGAGCCAGCCGTTCTGCGCGGCGGCCTTCAGCATCGCATACTCGCCGCTGACCTGATAGGCGTAGGTCGGCACGCCAAATTCGTCCTTCACCCGGCGCACGATGTCGAGGTAGGGCATGCCCGGCTTGACCATGACCATGTCGGCGCCCTCGGCGATGTCGAGCGCCACCTCGCGCAACGCCTCGTCGGAATTGGCCGGGTCCATCTGGTAGGTGTACTTGTTGCCCTTGCCGAGGTTGGCCGCCGACCCGACCGCATCACGGAACGGTCCGTAGAAGCTCGAGGCGTACTTGGCCGAATAGGCGAGGATGCGCGTGTAGATCTGCCCGGCGCCCTCCAGCGCGGCGCGGATGCGGCCGATGCGCCCGTCCATCATGTCGGACGGCGCCACCACGTCGGCACCGGCCGCGGCATGGCAGAGCGCCTGCCTCTCGAGAACGGCCAGGGTCTCGTCATTGAGCACGTAGCCAGTCTCGTCGATCAGCCCGTCCTGGCCGTGGCTGGTGTAGGGGTCGAGCGCGACGTCGGTGATCACGCCGAGGTCGGGAAACTCGCGCTTCAGCGCCTGCACGACGCGCGGCACCAGGCCATGCTCGTTGTAGGCCTCCTCGGCGCCGAGCGACTTCAACGCCGGGTCGATCACCGGAAACAGTGCCAGCGCCGGAATGCCCAGCGTCACCGCACGCTCGGCAGTGCGCAGCAGGATATCGAGGGACTGGCGCTCGACGCCGGGCATCGAACCCACCTTCTCGACACGGCGCTCGCCCTCGAGGACGAAAACCGGGTAGATGAAGTCGTCGACCGTGACAGCTGACTCGCGCATCAGGCGGCGCGAGAAATCGTCGCGGCGCATTCGGCGCATACGGTTTGCTGGGAAGGGTCCGCCAATGCTCATGATGAAATGCCAAGAAAAGAAAACGGAATTCTTGCCGAAACGGGAACTTTTTGCACCCGCCAGTATCTATGGGGCAGATAGCACGCGCTGTCTCCCGCTTTACCTCCCTGAGCGGGCGCCTTGACCACGTTGAGGCATTTTGGCCCCCGGACCCCCCTTATCCGGGGGCCTTTTGTTTTCTGGCGCGTCCCCCGGCACGTCCAGGCCAAGCCAACCGGCGATGACTCCCTCGGCTTCCTCGACCCCGGTCTTCTTCAGGCTGGAAAACAGCTGCACCGAATACGATCCCTCGCCCCAGGTCGCCAGTTCCCCCTTGACCGCCCGCAACACCTTGGTTTGCTCCTGCCGGCTTAGCTTGTCGGCCTTCGACAGGAGAATGTGAATCGGCCGCCCGGTCGGCCGGAACCAGTCGATCAGGCGCCGGTCGAGGTCGGTCAGAGGCCGCCGGCAATCCATGATCACGACGAGGCCGGCCAGCGGCGTGCGCTGGCTCAGGTAGGGGCCGATCAGCCCCTCCCATTGCGCCCGGATGCTTTCCGGCGCCTTGGCATAGCCATAGCCTGGCAGATCGACGAAATAGCGCCCCTCGGCCAGCGTGAAGTAATTCAGGTGCTGCGTTCGCCCCGGTGTCTTGCTGACGAAGGCGAGCCTGACACGCCCGGCGAGGGTATTGATCGCCGAGGATTTGCCGGCGTTCGAGCGACCGGCGAAGGCCACCTCGCGCACCGCGTCGGCCGGGAGATCGCGCAGGTTGGCGACGGTGGTATGGAAAACCGCCTTCTGGAACAGGGGCATGAAAAACCGTAGGTGAATGCCTAGGAAAGGCGGAACTGATATAGAATAGCAGGTTTGAAACTTCCGTTCCGGCCAAAGCGCCGTCCTGCGCACTAGGAGTTCGAAAATGATCCGTACCGCGGCAATCGCGATTCTTCTTGCCACCACCCTCACGGCCCAAGCCGCCGACCCCGCACCCGCCAAGGGCGACCCCGCCAAGGGCAAGGCTATTGCAGAGACGGTTTGTGGCGCCTGCCACGGCCCGGATGGCAACAGCCCGGCGCCGGTAAATCCGCAGCTGGCTGGCCAGATCGAGGAATACATCTACAAGCAACTCAAGGACTTCAAGGGCGCCGACGGTAAACCGGCTGCGCGCATGAACCCGATCATGGCCGGCATGGCAGCCCCCCTGACCGACGCGGACATGCGCAATCTCGCCGCCTGGTTCGCGGGCCAGAAGGCCAAGCCGTCTGCTGCCAAGGACGAGTCGCAGATCGCGTTGGGCCAGAAGATCTGGCGCCAGGGCGACTTCAAGAAGGGCATTCCCGCCTGTGCCGGTTGCCACGGCCCCGCCGGTGCCGGCATGCCCGCACAGTATCCCAAGCTGGCGGGCCAGTTCGCTGAATACACCGAGGCCCAGCTGAAGGCCTTCCGCGTCGGCGAGCGCGCCAACGACCCGGAAAAGATGATGCGCATGATCGCCGGCAAGCTGTCCGATGCGGAGATCAAGGCCGTCTCCGACTACGCGGCCGGCTTGCGCTAGGCGCCGACAGCACGATACGAAAGGCAGCCCCTGCGGCTGCCTTTTTCTTTTCCGCCACTTGGCAGCGTGCATCGGGCAGACTAGACTGCTCGGCACAAGAAGCCTTCCCGCCCAGGAGACCGACATGAAGACCCTCAAGCAACTGCTCGCCGCCAAGACCAAGCCGCTCGCCGTCGTCGCGCCGACCGACTCCGTCTTCCACGCGCTGACGCTGATGGCCCAGCACGATGTCGGCGCCCTGCTCGTCCTCGAGGGCGAACAACTGGTCGGCATCTTTTCCGAGCGCGACTATGCCCGCAAGATCATCCTGCACGGCAAGAGCTCGAAGGAAACCCTGGTGCGCGAGATCATGAGCGACAAGGTCGCCTACGTGACCCCGACCGCCACCATCGACGAATGCATGGCGCTGATGACCGATAAGCACTTCCGCCACCTGCCGGTGCTCGCCGAGGACGGCACGGTCGTCGGCATGGTGTCGATCGGTGATATGGTCAAGGAAACGATCTGCAACCAGCAGTTCCTGATCAGCGAACTCGAGCGTTACATCGCCGGCTGAACCGGCTCTCGTTCGCTGCTGCGACGCCCGCCGAGAGCGGGCGTTTTTCTGGGTTCGTGCGTAAGAATTCGGCGGAACGCACGACCAATGATCAGGTCCCATTCGAGAACGCCATGCCCACATTCCGCCCGCCGCCAATCGCCCCGTCGGAAATCACCCCGCCGGAAGTCCACGCCGCCCGCCGCCGTTTCTCGGCCGGGATGGCGCTCGGCCTGCTTGGCGCCGCCCTGCCGGCCGTGGCCAACCAGGAGACGCGGCGCCGTTTCGATGCGGTCATCCCCGGCCGCTATCCGCCCCTGGAAGACAAGCCGACGTCCTACAAGGACGTCACCACCTACGGCAATTTCTACGAGTTCGGGCCCGACAAGGACAGCCCGGTCCGCAATGCGCATCGCCTGCGCGTCCGGCCGTGGACAGTAGCGGTGGAGGGCGAAGTGAAGACACCGCGCATCTTCGACATCGAGGACATCCTGCGCTGGGCGCCGCTCGAGGAACGCATCTACCGCTTCCGCTGCGTCGAGGGCTGGAGCGCGATCATCCCCTGGGTCGGTTTCCCGCTGGCCGAACTGATCCGGCGCAGCGAGCCGACCGGAAATGCCAGGTTCGTCGAGTTCTGGACACTGGCCGACCCCGAGCAAATGCCGTATGTCCGGGTGCCTTTCCTCGACTGGCCATACATCGAGGCCTTGCGCATCGATGAAGCGATGCATCCGCTCGCCCTGCTTGCCGTCGGCATGTACGGCGAACACATGCCCAAGCAGAACGGCGCCCCGCTGCGTGTCGTCGTTCCGTGGAAATACGGCTTCAAGGGCGCCAAGTCGATCGTCAAGGTCCGTTTCGTCGAGCAGCAACCGCCTACCGTGTGGACCAAGGCAGCTCCGGACGAGTATGGCTTCTACTCCAACGTGAATCCCGACGTGCCGCACAAGCGCTGGAGCCAGAGCCACGAGCGCCGGCTGGGCGAGTTCTTCAAGCGCAAGACCCTGCCGTTCAACGGCTACGCCGACCAGGTCGCCTCGCTGTACGCCGGGATGGACCTGCGCCGGAATTTCTGAATGACCGCTCCGGCCCGCTCCGCACCGCCCATCAGGTGGATCAAGGGTGCACTCTTCGTCCTCTGCCTGCTGCCTGCCGGGCGCCTCGCATGGGCGGCTGCCACCGGTGACTTCGGCCCCAACCCGGTCGAATTCGTCCAGCGCTGGACGGGAACGTGGACCTTCAACATGCTGCTGATCACCCTCTGCGTGACGCCGCTGCGCGTTATCACCGGCCAACCGTGGCTAGCCCGGCTGCGCCGCATGCTCGGCCTGTTCGCCTTCTTCTATGGCGTGCTGCACTTCCTGTCCTTCATCGGCTTCGACCATGCTTTCGCGGTCGACGACATTGCGCGCGACATTCTCAAGCGCCCCTTCATCACCATCGGATTCGCCGCCTTCGTCCTGCTTATCCCGCTGGCCCTGACCTCCAACCAGTGGGCCATCCGCCGCCTCGGCGGTCGCCGCTGGCAGGAGCTGCACCGCAGCGTGTACCTGATCGGGATTCTGGCCGCCGTCCATTACTTCTGGCTGGTCAAGGCAACGGCCCTGATGTGGCCGCTCGCCTATTCCATCATCCTCGCCCTCCTGCTCGCCTGGCGCGTCCGCGAGCGCCGGCGCAAGGGGTTGGTCGCGCCGCCAGCCCCCGGAGCGATCGTCAAGCCGGTGCGCTTCATGCCGCGCAAGCCGTGAGCTAGCGGCGGCGCAACCCGTCGAGACTGACGATCGCCGCACCGTCGGCGGTCTTCTTCGGCGCGGCCTTCCAGGCATGTCCATACACAACCTCGAAGGTCGCCGGCAGTTTGCCGTCGCGCGCCATTCCCTCATAGGCGGCGCGAGCTCGCTGCCAGACCCCCCGCCCGGTCAGGCCATGGCGGCGGGCATGCATCGCGCAGGCCGAACCAGCCGACCGCAGTTCGGCGAGCATGTCGTCGAACCCGGCGTAGGTCAGGGTCAACGTCTCCATATCCATCACCGGATCGGCGAAGCCGCTGGCGACGAGCATGTCGCCGAGATCGTGCATGTCCGCGAAGCGCTGGGTGTGGGCATAACCGTCGGAGAAGGCAGCGCGCAATTCCTTGAGGGTATCGGGACCCAGCGTCGAGAACATGAAGAGGCCGCCGGTTTCCAGCACGCGATGGGCCTCGACGAGCGCCGGCAGCGGATCGTCCAGCCAGTGCAGGAGCAGGTTCGACCAGACGAGCGCGGTCGACCCCGATTTCAGCGGCAAATTCGTTGCATCGCCCGCCACGCGCTGCATCGTCGCGCCGCGCGCGAGCCCGAGCCAGCGCTGCCAGCCGGGAATCGGAACATGCCCCGCAGCCAGCATGGCCGGCGCTCCGTCCACCCCGACGATCTGCGCCTGCGGATAGCGCGCCGCCAGACCGGCGTGGCTGCCGCCCCGGCTGCAGCCAAGGTCGACGATCCGCAGCGGATCGATCTTCACGAAATCGAGGCGCTCCTGCATGCGCCGGTCGATCTCGCGGGCGAAGAAGTCGCCTTGCGGGTAATCCGGCGCGATGCGGGCGAAACGCCGGGCGACCTGCGCCCGGTCGACAAAACCGGCCGGCAGCCCGTTTGCGCTCAAACGGCGGTCAGGCCGAGGCGGGCGAACAGCGCGTCGTCGCGGTCGACGTCCGGGTTGCCAGTAGTGAGCAGGCGTTCGCCGTAGAACATCGAGTTGGCCCCGGCCAGGAAGCACAGGGCCTGCAACTCGTCGCTCATTTCCTCGCGGCCGGCCGACAGGCGCACCCAGGAGGTCGGCATCGCGATGCGGGCGGCGGCGATGGTGCGTACGAACTCGAAGGGATCAAGGCGGGCATTGCCGGCCATCGGCGTCCCCGGGATCGGCACCAGGTTGTTGATCGGCACCGATTCCGGCGGCTTCGGCAGATTGGCCAGCTGGACGATCAGCGCGGCGCGGTTCTTGCGCGACTCGCCCATGCCGATGATCCCCCCAGAGCACACCTTGATTCCGGCGTCGCGTACCTGCTCCAGCGTATCCAGGCGGTCACCATGCGTGTGCGTCGTGATTACTTGCCCGTAGAACTCGGCATCGGTATCGAGGTTGTGGTTGTAGTAATCGAGGCCGGCACCTTTCAGTTTCTCGGCCTGGCCCTCCTGCAGCATGCCCAGCGTCACGCAGGTCTGCAGCCCGAGCGACTTGACCTCGCGCACCATGTCGAGCACCTGGTCGAGGTCCTTGTCCTTGGGGCCGCGCCAGGCAGCGCCCATGCAGAAACGCGAAGCGCCCTTGTCCTTCGCCACCTTGGCCGCCGCCACCACGTCCTCGACCGCCATCAGGCGCTCGCGCTCCAGATCCGTCTTGTTCCGCGCCGACTGCGAGCAGTAGCCGCAATCCTCGGAACAGCCGCCGGTCTTGACCGAGAGCAGGGTCGAGCGTTGAATGGCGTTCGGGTCGAAGTGTTCGCGATGCACCGACTGCGCACGCCAGACCAGATCCATCAAGGGCAGGTCATAGAGGGCGAGGACCTCGTCGACGGTCCAGCGGGACACGGAGGCGGACTCGGAAGCGGGCGAAACGGCAGTAGCGGTGGCGTGCATGACGAACCTTGACAAGAAAAATCCGGAAGCGGAAAAACAGGGTGGCCCGACGCCACCGTAATTATGAATTATCGATGACCCCGGAAGTGCTGTCAATTTTACCGCACCGCTTGCGCGACACCGCCACACGCGTAGTCAACGCCCTGCTGCCGGCCAGCTGCCTGCTGTGTGGCGGCAACAGTGGCACCGCAACATTGTGTCCGGGATGCGCCGCCGACCTGCCCCGCCTGACCGAAAACCTCTGCCCGCAGTGCGCCGAGCCGACCTCGCGCGGCGAGCGCTGCGGCGCCTGTCTGCACGATCCGCCCGATTTCGAGCGCACTTTCGCGGCCTGCTGCTACGATTTCCCCGCCGACCGGCTGATCCAGGCGCTCAAGTATGGCCACCAACTCGCTCCGGCCAGGTGGTTCGGCAACGCCCTGGCCACGCTGCCCGGCATTGCCAACCACGACCTGGTCGTGCCCCTGCCGCTGCACCCGGAGCGGCTACGCCAGCGCGGCTTCAACCAGGCAGCGGAAATTGCCCGCCCCATCGCCCGCGCGACGGGTATCCGGCTCGACACCGCCAGCCTGTCACGCACCCGCCCGACGCCGGCACAGGCGGCTCTGCCACTCAAGGCCCGGCGCACCAACGTGCGCGGCGCCTTCGCCTGTTCGCACGACCTCGCCGGGCTACGCATCCTGCTGGTCGATGACGTCATGACCACCGGCGCCACCGCCCGCGAATGCGCCCGCATCCTCAAGCTGCACGGGGCCGCTGCCGTCAGTGTTGCAGTTGCCGCACGCGCCGTGCGCATCTGACCTGCTCCCATGCCCATCGCCATCATCCTCTACCAGCCGGAAATACCGCCCAATACCGGCAACGTCATCCGCCTGTGCGCCAATACCGGCGCCGAGTTGCACCTCGTCGAGCCGCTCGGCTTCGATTTCACCGACAAGGCGCTACGCCGCGCCGGCCTCGATTACCACGAGTTCGCCAGCGTCCAGCGCCACACGGGCTGGGCCGAGTGTCGGAACGCGCTGGCCGCCTTCAGGCTGTGGGCGATGACGACCCGCGGCTCGGCCCCTGTATACAAGCAGGCATTCACTGGCAACGATGCCTTCGTCTTCGGACCGGAGAGCCGGGGCCTGCCGGAAGAGGTCCTGGCCGGCTTTGCCCCTGGCGAGCGCTTGCGCCTGCCGATGCGCCCCGGCCAGCGCAGCCTCAACCTGTCCAACGCCGTTGCCGTGACCGTGTTCGAGGCCTGGCGACAAGGCAATTTCGCCGGCGCCGACCGGTAAACTGTTGCAGCAACGCAACATCCCCGCATTCATTCAGCGCCAAAACCCAATCCCCGATTGCCCCCCCGCCCCTGCTTTGCCAAAATCTTCCCAACTTCTCAATCCGAGAGGTGAAGCTTAATCGGTCCGGGAGGACGGGTTAAAAACTAACCACTAAGGAGAAATTCCTCATGCAAAAGAAACTGATCGCTCTGGCTGTCGCCGGTCTGGCCTCCACGGCCGCCTTCGCGCAGACCAACGTCACGGTCTACGGTATCGCCGACGGCACGTTCGACGTCATCGCCATCGACGGCAAGCCGGGCAACAACGGTGGCGTTTCCGCCAACAACTTCGGCGACTTCAACCGCGTCTCGGCCAACTCGTCCTACATCGGCTTCAAGGGCACGGAAGACCTGGGCAACGGCCTCAAGGCTGTCTTCCAGTTCGAAAGCTCGGTCAACTTCGACGCCACCGGCGGCACGATCGCTGCCCGTGACTCGTTCGTCGGCATCTCCAGCGGCTTCGGCACCGTCGTCCTCGGCAACCTGACCGCCCCGACCCGTGCCCTGGGCGCTGCCCTCGACGTCAACGCCGGCGCGACCGGCATCGGCGCCAACTCTGGCATCATCGGCAAGATGGGCGGCGGCACCGGCGCCATGAGCGGCACCGCCAACTGCGGCAAATCGACGACCTGTACCTCCATCTTCGACACCCGCTGGTCCAATGCCATCGCCTACGTCTCCCCGACCTGGGGCGGCTTCTCCTTCGTCGGCGCCTACGTTGCCGACGAAAACAAGACCGCTGACCTTGCCCTGGCTGGCAATGGCCCGACCCTGCGTACCACCGGCTACGACATCGGCGCCAAGTGGGAAGGCTACGGCGCTACCGTTGCTGCCGCCTACAACTGGTACCAAGTTGGTGACATCGCCGGCTCCAAGAGCGACAACCTGCGTCTGGGCGCCTCCTACGGCGGCGCCTGGGGTTCGGTCCGCGCCATGTGGGAAGTTACCCGCATCGAGCAACTCGCTCCGTTCGCTGCCTCCACCGGCATCCTGAACGGCCAGTCCGAGAACGACCAGCAGAAGTGGGGCATCGGTGCCACCATCAACGTCGGCAAGGCCCAGATCCTGGCCCAGTACTATCAGGCTCTCGAGTCCTCCAACCGCGTCCAAGACGGTGCCTGGCTGGCCGAAGTCGGCGTCCAGTACAACCTGTCCAAGCGCACCATGCTCAAGGCTGTCTATGCCTACCTGAACAACGAAGGCAACGCCACGTTCGACTACGGTGTCAACGCTGCTGGCGCCACCGGCACGGGTTCGGACATCCAGGGCATCCAGATGGGTATCCGCCACGCCTTCTAATCTGGCCTGGCCAGTTTGGAACTGAAACGGGCGCTTCGGCGCCCGTTTTCTTTTCCGTAGCACCTGTAAACGACGATGCCCCGGTCAAGCCGGGGCATCGTCGTTCAGAACGGGGGAAAAATTACACCGTGACGATCAGGTTGTCGCGGTGGATGATTTCCGGCTCGTCGATGTAACCGAGGATGGCCTCGATCTCGGCAGTCGCCTTGCGGGCGATGCGGCGCGATTCGCCACTGCCGTAGTTCGCCAGCCCGCGCGCCACCTCGCGGCCGTCCGGCCCAACGCAGGCGACCACCGCGCCGCGCTCGAATTCGCCGTCGATGGCGCTGACACCGATCGGCAACAGGCTTTTGCCGGCTTTCAGGGCGTCGACCGCACCAGCGTCGAGTTGCAGGCGACCGGCAAGCTGCAGGTGGTCGGCCAGCCACTGCTTGCGCGCGGCAAGCGGCTGCGTTTCGGAAACGAGCAGGGTACCCACCGGTTCGCCCGCCGCCAGGCGGATGACCGGATCCCGCTCGCGGCCGCTGGCGATGGCGGTATGCGCCCCGCTGCGGGCGGCACGCTTGGCGGCGACAACCTTGGTAATCATGCCGCCCTTGCCGATGCTGGTGCCGGCACCGCCGGCCATGCCTTCGAGCGCCGGGTCGCCGGCGGTAGCCTCGGAAATCAATGTCGCTGCCGGGTCCTTGCGCGGATCGGCAGTAAAGAGCCCTTGCTGGTCGGTCAGGATGATCAGGGCATCGGCCTCGATCAGGTTGGCGACCAGCGCACCAAGGGTGTCGTTGTCGCCGAACTTGATTTCGTCGGTGACGACGGTGTCGTTCTCGTTGATGATCGGCACGACGCCAAGGTCGAGGAGCGTCACCAGGGTCGAGCGGGCGTTCAGGTAGCGCTTACGGTCGGCGAGGTCGTCATGGGTCAGCAGGATCTGCGCGGTATGCAGCCCGTGCTTGGCAAAGGCGCCTTCATAGACCTGGACGAGGCCCATCTGCCCGACTGCCGCAGCAGCCTGCAGTTCATGGACGGTCTGCGGCCGCTTCGCCCAGCCAAGCCGCTGCATGCCGCAGGCGATCGCACCCGACGAGACGAGCACGACTTCGCGACCCTGCGCGCGCAGTTCGGCGATCTGCCGCGCCCAATCCTCAATGGCAGCGAGGTCGAGCCCGGCACCATTGTTGGTGACGAGCGCCGAGCCGACCTTGACGACGAAACGGCGCGCGGCGGCGAGGCGGGTCTTGCTCATTCGCCCCCCGCCTCCTGCTCGGCATCGTCCGCGACTTCGGTGATCGCCATTTCTTCCAGCGCCGCGTGGATCGCGTAGATCAGTGGCTTGGTGCCGTCGCCGCTGATCGCGGTGATCGGGAAGACGGGGCCATCGTATTTCGTGGCCTTCTTGTAGGCCATGAGGAAATCCTTGATCGCCTTCTCGCGATCCTCCTCGGGGATCAGATCGAGCTTGTTCAGCACCAGCCAGCGTGGTTTGGCCGCCAGCGCCGGGTCGTGCTTGGCGAGCTCGTCGACGATCGCCTTGGCGTCGCGCACCGCGTTGGCATCGGGGTCGATCGGCGCCAGGTCGACGAGGTGCAGCAGCAGGCGTGTGCGCTGCAGGTGCTTGAGGAAGCGGATGCCGAGGCCGGCGCCGTCGGCGGCACCCTCGATCAGGCCGGGCACGTCGGCAACGACAAAGCTCTTCTCGGCATCGACACGAACGACGCCGAGGTTGGGGTGCAGCGTGGTGAACGGGTAGTCGGCGACCTTGGGCCGCGCGGCGGAGATGGCGCGGATCAGCGTGCTCTTGCCGGCGTTGGGCAGGCCGAGCAGGCCGACGTCGGCGAGCACGCGTAATTCGAGACTGACCTCGAACTCCTCGCCGGGATCGCCGTTGGTCTTCTGGCGCGGGGCGCGGTTGGTCGACGACTTGAAGTGCAGGTTGCCGAGCCCGCCCTTGCCGCCTTTGGCCAGCAGCACCTTCTTGTCGTGTACGTCGAGGTCGGCGAGGACCTCGCCGGTATTGAGGTCGGTGATCACGGTGCCGACCGGCATGCGCAGCACGATGTCGTCGCCGCCGGCGCCGTAGCAATCGGCACCGCCGCCGTTTTCGCCGCGCTTGCCGATGAATTTGCGGGTGTAGCGGTAGTCGACCAGGGTGTTGATGTTGCGGTCGGCGATCACATAGATGCTGCCGCCGCGGCCGCCATCGCCGCCATTCGGACCGCCCATCGGGATGTATTTTTCACGGCGGAACGTCGCCGCGCCGTTGCCGCCGTCACCGGCTTTCACGTAGATCTTGGCTTCGTCGATGAATTTCATGTTCCGCCTTCACAAATTAAAAAGCCCTATCCGGCGGATAGGGCTTTCTGGTTCCGCCGGGCCGGTTTTATTCGGCGGCCGGAACGATGGTGACCGTGCGGCGCTTCTTCTCGCCCTTGACGGCGAACTGGACGGTGCCGTCCTTGAGCGCGAACAGCGTGTGGTCCTTGCCGCAGCCGACATTCTCGCCCGGGTGGAACTCGGTACCACGCTGGCGGACGATGATGTTGCCGGCGAGCACGAACTGGCCGCCATAGCGCTTGACGCCGAGGCGCTTCGCCTGTGAGTCGCGGCCGTTACGCGAACTGCCGCCTGCCTTTTTGTGTGCCATTTGCTAGCTCCTTGTCTGAACTCAGGCAGCGATCGCGTCGATGCGCAGCTCGGTGTAATTCTGGCGATGGCCCTGGTGCTTCTGGTAGTGCTTGCGACGGCGCATCTTGAAGATCTTGACCTTGTCGTGGCGGCCGTGGGAAACCACGGTGCACTTGACGGAAGCCCCAGCAACGAGGGGAGCGCCGACCTTCACCGACTCGCCTTCGCCTACCATGAGGACCTGATCGAGGGTGATTTCTGCGCCAACGTCTGCCGGTATCTGTTCTACTTTGAGTTTTTGGCCGGCGCAAACGCGATACTGCTTGCCACCGGTTTTTATGACCGCATACATGGGTTGGACTCCGGAAATGAAACAAAGGGTGCTACGAAGAACCGCGCATTATACGGAAAATCGTCGAGAAGTCAAAGCCTTGAAGGGCCCTTGTGCTAGACTTGCCGGCTTTCGCACAGGAGCTCCCCATGGCTGAAATCACCACCGCCTCCGGCCTGATCTACGAAGACACCGTGCCCGGCACCGGCGCCGAGGCCGTCGCCGGCCAGTTCGTCACCGTCCACTACACCGGCTGGCTGACCAACGGCAGCAAATTCGACTCGAGCAAGGACCGTAACGACCCCTTCGAATTCCCGCTCGGCATGCGCCATGTCATCGCCGGCTGGGACGAAGGCGTCCAGGGCATGAAAGTAGGCGGCACACGCAAGCTGACCATCCCGCCGCAACTCGGTTACGGCGCCCGCGGTGCCGGCGGCGTCATCCCGCCCAACGCGACGCTCGTCTTCGAGGTCGAGCTGCTCGCCGTGCAATGAGCGATCCGTCGCACCCCGACGATCCGCCGGACGACCCCTGGGCGCGCTGGCGCAAGCCGGAAGCCGCGGACGCGCCGGTTGCGGTCGACGCCCCGGAAAAGCCGAAAACGCTCGGCGTCAGGAAGCCGCCGCCCGCTGACCCGGCGGCCAAGCCGGCCCGTACGCGCCGCGATGACCGCCCCGCCGCCGGCGCCAAGCCGCGACAGCCGGGCGGCAAGCCCGACTCCCGCCCGCGCCCGCCTGCCGGCGAATCGCCGTGGGCCCGGAAAGCGCCGTCGGCACGCCGCGACGAGCCGCGCCGGGAAATCCGCAGCGATTCGCGCCGGTCGACGTATGAAAAGCCCGCGGAAGCACCGCGTCCGCCCCCCCCGGCACGTACCAACCCGGCCGATGGCGTGCGCCTGTCCAAGGTGATGTCGGAGCGCGGCCTCTGCTCGCGCCGCGAAGCCGACCTGTGGATCGAGCGCGGCTGGGTCTTCGTGGATGGCATACAGGTCAGCGAACTGGGCTCGCGCATCGATCCGAATGCCGACATCACGATCGCCACCGAGGCGAAGAAAGCCCAGGCCAAGGCCGTCACCATCCTCCTGAACAAGCCGGTCGGCTATGTCTCCGGCCAGCCCGAGCCGGGCAGCACGCCGGCGGTGACGCTGATTACGCCGGAAACGCAGGTAGCACAGGCGGGCGACCCCGAATTCAAGCCGTGGATGCTGCGCGGACTGGCGCCGGCCGGGCGGCTGGACGTCGACTCGACCGGGCTGCTGGTGCTGACCAGCGACGGACGCGTGGCAAAAAGACTGATCGGCGAGGACAGCGATGCGGAAAAGGAATATCTGGTGCGCGTCTCGGGCGAGATGATTCCGCGCGGACTGGATTTGCTGCGCCACGGGCTGGAACTCGACGGCAAGCCCCTGAAGCAAGCCTGGGTCAAGCAGCTGAACGAGGACCAGTTGCACTTCATCCTCAAGGAAGGCAAGAAGCGCCAGATCCGCCGCATGTGCGAGCTGGTCGGCCTGCGCGTCACCGGGCTCAAGCGCGTGCGCATCGGGCGTATCCGGCTGGGCGACCTGCCCATGGGCCAGTGGCGCTTCCTGCGCGCCGACGAGGTGTTTTGACCGCTTTTTGACGGTCGACCGCCGCAAAGCAAAACGCCGGCTGATGCCGGCGTTTTTTCTTCCCGAGCGCGAAACGGGTCAGGCCGTGCCGGCAGCCGGCTTGGCCGCGCGCGCCGGGGGCATCATCATCGCCTCGCCTTCGATAACCACCTTGCCGCCCACCGTGCACACGGTGTCCAGCGTCACGCGGTTCTTGGCGACGTTAACTTCCTTGACCGTGACGGTGGCCGTGACCGTGTCGCCCGGACGCACCGGCGCCTTGAACTTGAGTGTCTGCGACAGGTAGATGGTCCCGGGCCCGGGCAGCTTGTTGGCGAGCACCGCGGAGATGAAGCTGGCCGACAGCATGCCGTGGGCGATGCGCCCGCCGAACATGGTGCCCTTGCTGTATTCCTCGTCGATATGCGCCGGATTGACGTCGGTCGAGACGCCGGCGAAGAGGATGATGTCGGCCTCGGTGACGGTCTTGGCGATGCTTGCCGACATGCCGGGATGCAGCTGGTCGATGTGATGGGTCATGTGCTCTCCTGAGGTTGTAGTTTGGCGGGAAGCGCGACTTTAGCACTCATTCGGCGCGCAGCGCCTCGACCGGGTCGAGGCGCGCCGCCCGACGGGCCGGCAGCACCCCGGCCATCAGACCGATGGCGACGGCGATGCCCTCGGCGAGCAGAACGAAGCTGAGCGGCGTATGCACCGGCAGCGCCGGCAACAGCAGGTGGATGGCCTGCGCCAGACCGAAGCCGAGGACCAGGCCGAAGGCGCCGCCGAGCGCCGAGAGCGCCACCGCCTCGCCGAGGAACAGGGCGAGGATGGTCCGCCGCGGTGCGCCGAGCGCGACCAGCAGGCCGATCTCGCCGGTGCGCTCGGACACCGCGATGGTCATGATGGTAACGATGCCGACCCCGCCGACCAGCAGCGAGATGCCACCGAGCGCACCGACCGCCATGGTCAGCACGTCGAGGATGTTGGACAGCGTCGCCATCATTTCCTCCTGCGTGACGATGGTGAAGTCCTCGCTGCCATGGCGGGCGATCATGCGCTCGCGCACGGCGGCGGCGACGGTCGCCGCCGGCACGCCCTCCTCGGCGGCGAGGTTGATCTCGTTGAGCCCCTCGCGATTGAAGATCTCGAGTGCGCGCGCCGCCGGGACGAAAGCCGTATCGTCGAGGTCGATGCCGAGGAACTGGCCCTTGGGTTCGAGCACGCCGATCACGCGGAACTGGTCCGTACCGATGCGCAACCGTGCGCCGAGCGCGTTCTCGCCCCCGAACAGTTCCTCCTTGAGCTTGGGCCCGAGCACGACGAGCGCGCGGGCGCTGTCGGCATCGTCGGCCGGCAGGAACTGCCCGGCCCGCACGCGCCCCTTGAATACCTCGAGCATCTGCGGGCCGACCCCGTAGACCGACGTGCGGCGCACGCGCCCGTTGCCGCCGACCTCGGCATTGCCCCAGATGCTTGGAGTCACCGCGACGACATTGGGCAGGTGGGCGAGCGCCCGCGCATCGTCGAGCGACAGGGGGCGCGCGCTGGTCGGGAAGCCGGACGGATGCCCGCCGGTCTTGGTCTTGCCCTGGTGCACGCCGATCACGTTGGTGCCGAACTGGCTGAACTCGGCAAGCACGAAGCGGTGGATGCCCTCGCCGATCGAGGTGAGCAGGATCACCGCCGCGATGCCGACGGCAATGCCGAGCAGCGTCAGGAAGCTGCGCAGGCGCTGCGCGGTAATGGCGCGCACGGCGAGCTGGAGGGCGTCGGCGAACAGCATCGCTCAGTGTTTCATCAGTGCCTGCACCGGGTCGAGGCGGGCGGCACGGCGGGCCGGCATGACCCCGAACAGCAGGCCGGTGGCGAGCGCCGTGGAGAGGCCGGCGATAACCGCCCAGTCCGGCGGATAGGCGGGAAAGACGGGAAAAGCCTGGCGCAGTGCGAAGGCACCGCCCTGGCCGAGCAGGTAGCCGAGCACCGCGCCGACAGCCGAGAGCATCGCCGCCTCGACCAGGAAAGCCAGGCGTATGCTCCGCGCACTGGCCCCGAGCGCCTTGAGCAAGCCGATCTCGCCGGTGCGCTGGGTGACAGCGACCAGCATCACGTTCATCACCAGGATTCCAGCCACGGCCAGGCTGATCGCGGCGATGCCGGCGACGGCCATGGTCAGGGCGCCGAGCAGGCGGTCGAAGGTGGCGAGGACGGCGTCCTGGGTGATCACCGTGACGTCCTCCTCACCACGGTGGCGCTGCTTTACGATCTCCAGCGCCTGCACCTTGGCCTCGGGGATGGCCTCGCGGCTCTTCGCCTCGATAAGGATGCGGAACAGCGTGTTGGTATTGAACATGGCCTGCGCCAGCGCAGCCGGCACGATGACCACCTCGTCGGTGTTCATGCCCAGCCCCTGCCCGGTCGATTTCATGACCCCGACGACGCGCAGCCGGCGGTCGCCGACACGCACCAACTGGCCGATCGCCGGCGTGGCGCCGAACAGTTCCTCGCGCACCTTGGCGCCGAGCACGACGACCGGCGAGCCGCGGTTCCAGTCCTCGTCAGGCAACGCCGTACCCTGCGCGATCTCGAGGCCGCGGATGGCGAAATAGTCGTGGTTGGTGCCGGCCACGATGACCTCGCGCAGCCGGCCGCCGAAGGCGATCTCGGAGGTACCGACGGCGAGCGGGCCGACGCGCTTGACGGCCGGAGCACGGCGCACGGCGGCGGCGTCGTCGATGGTGAGGTCGCGCGGGGTCGTGGTGATGGCGTTGGCCGGGTTGAAGCCGCCGGTGCCCGAGCGTCCCGGCAGGACGATGACGAGGTTGGCGCCGAGCGAGGAAAACTGCCCGACCACGTAGCGGCGTGCGCCGTCGCCAAGCGCCGTGAGCACGACGACGGCGGCTACGCCGATCGACATCGCCAACACCGAGAGCGCCGTGCGCAGCGGCGTGCCGAGCGCGGCATCGCGCGCGAAGCGCAGCGTGTCAGCCGGCCGCATGGGCAGATCGCCCGCTGTCGTGCTGCAGGCAACCATCCTCCATGACCAGCTGGCGGCCGGCACGGGCGCCCAGCGTCGGGTCGTGGGTGACGACGACCAGCGTGACGCCCGATGCATTGAGCGCCTCGAGCAGGTGAACGACCTCGTCGCCGGTGTGCCGGTCGAGGTTGCCGGTCGGCTCGTCAGCAAGGATGAGGGCCGGCTGCATGATGGTGGCACGGGCGATGGCGACGCGCTGGCGCTGGCCGCCGGAAAGCTGGTCGGGCTTGTGGTCGGCGCGGTTCGCCAGGCCGAAGTCAGCGAGCGCGCGCTCGACCCGGCGCGCCCGTTCGGCCGGGGCGATGCCAGCCAGCATCATCGGCAAGGCGATGTTCTCGGCAGCGGTCAGGCGCGGGACGAGGTGGAAACTCTGGAAGACGAAGCCGATGCGCGCGCTGCGCACCTTCGCCTGCTCATCGGGCGTCAGCGTCGTCACATCTCGCCCCTCGAGCCGGTAGCTGCCAGCATTCGGCCGGTCGAGCAGGCCGAGCAGGTTGAGCAGCGTCGACTTGCCGGAGCCGGACGGACCCATCACGGCGACGTACTCGCCGGCATCGATGCGCAAATCGACGCCGGCCAGCGCGTTGACCGTGGTATCGCCCAGCTGGAAGCGCCGCTCGATGCCGGCGAGTTCGATCAGCGCCATCAGCGGGCGGGCGACTTCTCGTCCGGGGCGACCCGGACGCCGGCCTTGACCCCGGCGCGCTCAAGCGAGGTGACGATGCGCTCGCCCGCCTTCAGGCCATCCGTCACCTCGGTGTATTCCCAGTTGGCGAGGCCGGTCTTCACCGTGCGCTCCTCGAGTTTGCCGTCAGCGTAGACCAGCACCTTGCCGCCTTCCTGGATGGCCGAGGTCGGGATGCGCAACACATCGGCGCGGCCGGCGAGCACGATCTCGACGTCGGCACTGTAGCCGACCAGCAGCTTGCCGCCCTGCGCCTCGTCGAAGTCGACTTCGACGTCGACCGTGCGCGCCTGCTTCTCGACCGCCGACACGTAAGGCGCAACACGACGCACCTTGCCGGGCAGGACCTTGCCGGGCAACGCGTCGAGGGTGATGCGGACCGGCAGGCCGGGGGCGATCTTCGGCGCATCGACTTCGTCCATCGGCGCCTTGACGTACAGGCAGGAATCGTCGATCAGATCGATGGCCGGCGGCGTCGGCACCCCGGGCGGCGAGGGAGTCGAGTACTCGCCGAGTTCGCCGACGATCTTGGCCACGGTGCCGTCGAAGGGCGCGTAGAGCGCGACACGGCCCTGCTCAACGCGCGTCGCCTTGAGGCGGGCCTCGGCCTGGGCGATATCGGCCTTGCTGCTGTTGCAGGAGGCGCGACGCACCTCGGCATCGGTCCGCGCCGCCTCCTCGCGGCTCGCCGAGACGAAGCCCCGAGCCTTCAGGTCAGCCTGCCTTTTGGCCTCCCTTTCGGCGTTGACCGCGGCAATGCATGCTTCGTCACTGCGCCGCACCGCCAGCGCCACCTGGGCCTGGGCCAGCGCGGCGTTGGCCTGCTGGTCGTCGTTCCACAATTTGAGGAGAAGCTGCCCCTTCTTGACGCGGTCGCCCTCCTTGACGGCGAGGACTTCGATGCGCCCGCCGATGATCGTCGACAGCTTGGTGCGCTGGCAGGCCTCGACGGTGCCGGCCCGGGTGTTGGCGAGCGTCGCCTCCACCTTGCCGCTGCCGACTTCCTTTAGCATGACCGGAATCGGCTTGGGCCGGGTGAGCCAGAAGGCGGCGGCAATGGCAACGGCGGCGAGGACGGCGAAGAGGGCAAGGCGGCGCATGGGGCTTCCCGATGGGATGACAGGCGGGTCGATAATCGGCATTCTCGCCGATAGCGGGCGCGAACCCAAGGCATTCCGGAGTACACCCGCCTCCCCCGGGGAACCTTTCGCCAGCCACCCGGTCTCTTGATTACCCTTTCGCGAAGGAGAACCCCATGAAAAGATTGTTAGCCGCCCTGCTCGCCTCGGCTTTCGCCCTTTCCGCAGGCACCGCACTGGCCTGCCCGGGTGACAAGGCCAAGGACGAAAAGCAGATGAGCACTCCGTCGAAGCCAAAGGTCTGACGGGAGTTGCATCTGGTCCGAAGGCGCCCGAGGGCGCCTTCTTTTTTTGACCTTCCGTTTCCCGTAACATCGTCCCACCTGCATTCCTCGGGGACGTCATGCTTGATCCGGAGATCGTCGCTTTCATCCAGACCGGCGTCAGCATCAGCCTCGCCGCTCGCGGCCCCGATCGATTGCCGAGCATGAGTCGCGGACTGGGTTGCAAGCTGTCGCCAGACGGACGATTGCTCCATGTTTTCCTACGCCGGTCGCAATCCTCCGCCCTGATCGACAACATCGGCGACAACGGCCAGGTGGCGAATGTCTTCAGCCTGCCGAGCAGCAACCGCACCGTGCAACTGAAGGGCAATGACGCGCGTGTCGTCCGGTTCGACCCGGCGGATGGCCCGATCGTCGACCGCCACATTGCCGACTTTCTGCGCGAGGTCGTGCCCCTCGGTACGCCGGAGGCCGTGGTGCGCACCATCCTGGCCTACGAACCGGACGATCTGGTGACCGTCGTCTATTCCCCGGCGGCCGCCTTTTCCCAGACTCCCGGCCCCAAGGCCGGCAAGCCGCTGGACTGAACGATGGGCCTGCGCCTCGATACCATCCGGGAATGCCTCGAAGGCGTCATACCCGGCCAGATCGCCACCTGCGACAGCGAGGGGATTCCCAACCTGGCCTTTCTCTCGCAGGTCCAGTTCATCGACAACCTGCACGTCGCGCTGTCTTACCAGTTCTTCAACCGCACACGGCAGAACGTCCTTGCCGGATCGGCGGTCTGCCTGCTGCTCACCAGCCACCTGACCGGCACACAGTACCGCCTGACCCTCGCCTATCTGCGCACCGAAACGGCCGGCCCGCTGTTCGAGCAGATGAAGGCCAAGCTGGCGGGGATCGCCTCGCACGAAGGCATGAGCGGGGTATTCCACCTGCGCGGATCGGATGTTTACCGGGTCCTCGACATCGAGCAACTGCCCGGCCCCGCGCTGCCCTTGCCGGCGCCGACGGTGAATTACCTCACCGCGCTGCGCCGGGCCACCGGCCGCCTGACCGCCTGCGCCAGTCTTGCCGGATTGCTGGAAACGGCACTCGACTGCCTGGGCGAGGAATTCGCCATCGAGCACGTCATGCTGCTCATGCATGATGAAGGACGCGGCCGCCTCTTTACCCTTGCCAGCCGCGGCTACCCCGAATCGGGGATCGGCTCGGAAATCCCGGTCGGCGCCGGGGTCATCGGCATCTGCGCCCGTGAACGCATCCCCATCCGGATCGGCTTCATGACCAGCGAGTATGGGTACGGACGCTCCATCCGCCGCAGCGTCGAGGCCGATGGCCAGGGCGACGGCCTGGAAACCGCGATTCCCCTGCCCGGCCTGCCCGAAGCCGGCAGCCAGATGGCCATCCCGATCGTCGCTTTCGAGCGCCTGCTCGGCGTGCTCTACGTGGAAAACGTGGCCGACCTGCATTTCGGCTATGACGACGAGGACGCCCTGGTGGCGTTCGCCGCGCAATTGGGACTCGCCATGCATCACCACCAGCAGGCGGAAGAGCAGGCCGAAGATGCGCCGATCACCGACAGCCCAGCCGTCCCGCTCGCCGGTCCGCCACTGCTGGTGCGCTATTTCGCCGCCAACGACAGTATCTTCCTCGACGACGATTACCTGATCAAGGGCGTTGCCGGCGCGATTTTGTGGACGTTGCTCAGCGATTTCGTCGAGCGCCGGCGCACCAGCTTCACCAACAAGGGCCTGCGCGTCGATCCGCGCATCCGCCTGCCCGGCGTCAGCGACAACCTCGAGGCCCGCCTCGTGCTGCTGCAGCGCCGCCTCGACGAACGGGCGGCAGGAATCCGCCTGGCCAAGACCGGGCGCGGCCGCTTCTCGCTGGCTGTCAACCGCCCTTTGGAGCTGGTTTCCGGCTGACGATCGGGGGCTGATCATCCGCCTTTCTTAAATCTTCAATCAGCGCTTCTTAAAAGATTCGTAAGCGCCGGCTGCCCGTCTTGTCATGGTCTCGCGACGGCCTAGACTGCAATCACCAGCCATCGACGGAAGCCGCCATGACCTCAGCCCAGCCCCAAATCGACCCGCGGGATCTGCTCGCGCAGATGCACCTCATCCGTGCCTACGAGGAAGCCATTGTCGCCGGCAGCACCGCCGGCACGGTGCCCGGCACCTGCACCTCGGTCGGCCAGGAAGCAGCAGCCGTCGGCGTGGTGAACGCCCTTGCCGCGGACGACCTGATCCTGACCAACCATCGCAGCGCCGGCCACCTGCTGGCACGCGGCGCCGACCCCGGCCGCCTGCTTGCCGAAGTCATGGGGCGTAGCGACGGCTACTGCGGCGGCAGGAGCGGCTCACTGCACATTTCGGTCAGGGAACTGGGCGTCGTCCTCACCTCGACCATCGTCGGCGCTGAACTGGCGCTGGCACCGGGCGTCGCGCTGGCGCAGACCATGCGCAACCAGCCGGGCATCGTCGTCTGCTTCTTCGGCGACGGCGCCGCCTGCGAGGGCAGCTTCCATGAATCGCTCAATCTCGCCGCCCTGTGGAACCTGCCCATCCTCTACGTCTGCGAGAACAACCAGTGGCAGGCCTTTGTGCACCGGCGCGAGGCGATGAGCCGCGAGCACGTCTCGTCCTGGGCCCAGTCCTACGGCATCGCGGCAAGCACCGTCGACGGCAACGACGTAAGCGCCGTCCTCGCCGCTGCAACAAATGCCGCTGCCCAGGTCCGCGCCAGCCAGCGTCCCTATCTTCTGGAAACCTGGACCTACAGGACGCGTGGCCACTTCGAGCCGGATGACCAGGCCTACGTGGACCCGGCCGAACGCGCGGCCTGGCTGGCCCGCGACCCGATCGCCATGTGCCGCGACCGCCTCGTCGCCGCCGGCAACCTGAGCGAGCTGGCCGCGACAGACCTGGCAACCCGGTCACGCGACCGCATCGCCGAAGCGCTCGCCTTCGCGGCGGCGTCCCCCTACCCGGCCCCGGAGGCCTTGACCCAACATGTTTATGCCTGAGGAACCATCATGCCCGTCCTGACCCTGAACGATGCCATCGGCGCCGCACTCGCCGAGGAAATGCGCCACGACCCTCGCGTTCTCATCTTCGGCGAAGGCGTCGCCACCAAGCGCCAGGACCTGGTCCGGGAATTCGGCGGCCGGCGCGTGCGCAACACGCCGCTCGCCGAAGGCATCATCGCTGGCACGGCGGTCGGTGCCGCCGGCAACGGCCTGCGCCCGGTCATCGATCTCCTCTTCGCGCCCTTCCTCTGTTATGCGATGGACGAACTGGTCAACAGCGCGGGCAAGCTGCGCTTCCTGTCCGGCGGCCAGTTCTCCTTTCCGCTGGTCACCCTGGCCATGACCGGCGCCGGCTGGGGCGTCGGAGCTCAGCACAATCACAATCTCGAAGCCTGGTTCGTACACAGTCCGGGCCTCAAGGTGGTCATGCCGAGCACGCCGGCCGACGCCAAGGCGCTGCTCAAGTCGGCCATCCGCGACGACAACCCGGTCGTCTTCTTCCTCGATATCGGCCTCCTCTACACCCCGGGCGACGTGCCGGACGGCGAGCACTGCATACCACTCGGCCAGGCGGCGGTACGCCGCGCCGGCGACGACGTGACCCTCGTCTCCTACGGCAAGACGGTTCATGGCTGCCTCGAGGCGGCGGAGACGCTGGCTGGTCAAGGCATCTCCGCCGAAGTGATCGACCTGCGCAGCCTGAAGCCGCTCGACGAGGCGACCATCCTCGCCTCGGTCACACGCACCGGCCGCCTGGTCGTCGTGCACGAGGCCAACCGCCTGTGCGGCGTTGGCGCCGAAATCGCCGCACAGGCTGCGGAAAAGTGCTTCGCCAGCCTGCGCGCCCCGGTCACTCGCCTTGGCGGCCCCGATGCACCGGTCGCCGCCAGCTACCCGCTCGAGCAGGCCTTCGTACCCCAGGCCGCAAGCATCGCCGCCACTGCCGCATCCTTGTGTGCACGGCAAGCGGCCTGATCCCGCCCACACCCCAACCCCAGGAGACTTGCCATGACCAGAACAGAAATTTCCCGAATGACCGCCACGGGCGTCGCGCTGGCCGCCGGCCTCGTCCTCGCAGGCGGTGCTGCCGCCGAAGACCGGCAGAGTGCGCAGATCAAGCGCGGAGCCATGCTGGTCGCCGCCGGCGACTGCGTCACATGCCATACCCCGTTCCGCATGGGCGCCAACGGTCCCGAAAAGGACCTGGCGCGCGGACTCTCCGGCCACCCGGAGAACCTCAGGCTGGGTGCGCCGCCCAAGCTCGACAACGACTGGAACTGGGCCGGCTCGGCGACGATGACCGCGTTCGTCGGCCCGTGGGGAACAAGCTACGCGGCCAACCTGACGCCGGACCGGGAAACCGGCATCGGCGCCTGGCGGGAGAAGGATTTCGTGCAGGCCATGCGCACCGGCAAGCATCTCGGCGTCGCCCGACCGATCATGCCGCCGATGCCCTGGCAGGCGATCGCGACCCTGCCTGACTCCGACCTGCGGGCGATCTATGCCTACCTCATGGCGCAGCCGCCGGTGAAGAACAAGGTTCCCGACTATACGCCGCCGGCCAGCGCGACGGCGCGTTAGGGACGCGTCAGGAAGAGTTCCGGATCGACGGCCGTCCCGTTGAGGAATACGGCCCAGTGCAGATGGGCGCCGGTCGCCCGCCCAGTGGCGCCGGCTGCCCCCAGCAGTTCGCCGGCGCGCACCGTCTGGCCGTTGCGCACCGCGATGCGCGACAGGTGCATGTAGGCGGTGATCAGGCCCTGGCCGTGGTCGAGGAATACCGTGTTGCCGTTGAAGAAGTAGTCGCCGGTATCGACGACCATCCCCGCCGCCGGCGCGCGTACGGGCGCGCCGGTGCCCACGGCCACATCCAGCCCGGCATGCGGGTTGCGCGGCTGGCCGTTGAAGACGCGGCGCAGGCCGAAGCGCGACGACAGCGGCCCGCTGGCCGGCAGCGTGAAATCGGCGATCACGAGACCCGGCGAGAACAGCCGCTTGATCGCCTCGATCGCTTCCTTCTCGCGGGCGATGCGCAGCAGATCCTCGGGATCGGGTTCGACCTTGCGCTTGTCCTTGATGGTGAGCCGCTGCTCGGGGTAATGCTTCGCCCGCACGGTGACGGTGCGGATGGTTGCGGTCGACCCCGTTGAAACGGCAATTTCCAGATCGCCGGGCGCCGTGTCGAGCGGGATGCCGAGGAGCGCAAACCAGCGCCCGCGCTCGCCGACCACCGCCAGCGGGAAGTCGCCGAAGCGTGCCTGCGGCGCTACACCCGCCGCCGGACCGAGGTCGATGATCGCGACGCCGCCCGGCACCGGCGCGTGCTTCGGCAGGGCGAAAGCTGCCGCAGCCGCCAGTGCGGCGGCGAGGCCGACAGCGAGCCGTTTCAGAGCCGCGCCGCCTTGAAGGTGTTGCACTGGTTCATGTCGCCGCTGTCGAAACCGCGGCGGAACCAGCGCATGCGCTGCTCGGAACTGCCGTGCGTGAAGCTCTCGGGGACGACGCGCCCCTGCGCCTGCTTTTGCAGGCGGTCATCGCCGATCGCCGAAGCGGCATTGAGCGCGGCCTCGAGGTCGCCCTTCTCGAGGATGCCGCGCATGTCGTCGGCGCGTTTGCCCCAGACGCCAGCGAGGCAGTCGGCCTGCAGTTCCATGCGCACCGACAGCTCGTTGGCCTTGACCTTGTCGCTACGCTGGCGCGCCTGCTGCACCTGGTCGGCGATGCCCAGCTGGTTCTGGATGTGGTGGCCGACCTCGTGCGCAATCACGTAAGCCTGCGCGAATTCGCCGGGCGCCCGGAAGCGCTCCTTGAGGTCGCGGTAAAAGGAAAGATCGATGTAGACCTTGCGGTCGCCCGGGCAGTAGAAGGGGCCCATCGCCGACTGCCCGGTGCCGCAGGCGGTCGGCGTCGCGCCGGTGAACAGCACGAGGCGCGGCGGTTCGTAGCGCCGCCCCTGCTCGGCGAAGGCCGCGGTCCATACATCCTCGGTCGAGGCCAGCACGCGCGAGACGAAGCGCGCCTCGGCATCCTCGGCGGGCGGCTTCTTCGCCGGCGGCGCCGGCTGCTGCACCATCGGCGCCTGCTCGACGATGCCCAACAGGGTCATCGGGTTGATGCCGGTGAAGTAGCTGATGACGAAGACGACGATGATGCCGCCGATGCCGAGCCTGCCGCGGCCGAAGCCGCCGCCACGCCGGTCCTCGATGTAGTCGCTTTCGCGCTGGTCGTCCATGCGCATGGCGGAATCCCCCCGATGGTCAGCGGTAGCGGTTGATGGCGTCGCGCGTCTCGCGCGCGACCACACGTGCGGCAGTGGCGAAGTCCTCGCCCTTGCCGGCGTAGAGGATGGCCCGCGAGGAATTGATCATCAGGCCGGCATTTCTTGCCGTTTTCCCGGCGCTGACCGTGGCTTCGATGTCGCCGCCCTGGGCGCCGATGCCGGGCACGAGGAGCGGCATGTCGCCGACGATCTCGCGCACGCGGGCGATTTCGGCCGGGAAGGTGGCGCCGACGACCAGACCGATCTGGCCGCTGGTGTTCCAGTCCCCGGCAGCCAGTCGGGCAACGCGTTCGTACAGCTTTTCGCCGCCGACATCGAGGAACTGCAGGTCGGAACCGCCGGGATTCGAAGTGCGGCAGAGCAGGATCACGCCCTTGTCCGGATGCGCCAGGTAGGGCTCGACCGAATCGCGGCCCATGTACGGGTTGACCGTGACCGCGTCGGCCTGGAAGCGCCCAAAGGCTTCGACGGCGTACTGCTCGGCGGTCGAGCCGATGTCGCCGCGCTTGGCATCGAGGATGACCGGGATGCCGGGGTGCCGGTCGTGGATGTGGGCGATCAGCGCCTCGAGCTGGTCCTCGGCGCGCCGCGCGGCGAAGTAGGCGATCTGCGGCTTGAAGGCACAGGCTAGGTCGGCAGTGGCATCGACGATGGCCGCACAGAACTCGAAGATGCGGTCATCGCGGCCCTTGAGTCCGGCCGGGAACTTGGCGGGATCGGGGTCGAGGCCGACGCAGAGCAGGGAGTCGTTCTGCCGCCAGGCGGCGGCGAGGCTGTCGGTGAAGGTCATGCGGCGTCCTTTCTGGCTTCCGGCGGCAGGAAGCGGGCGAACTTGGCGGGCAGCACGCAGGTCTGCAGGCTGCGCTGGGTGAACAGGAAGCGGCCGTCGCAGACGAAGCCGAGATCCTGCCAATCGACCTCGCGGTTGAGCATCAGCGTGCATTCGATCAGCTCGCGGCGGGCGATGCGTTCGTGGCGCGGAAAAAGGGCGAGTATCGCGCCGTCGAAGGCATTGCAGTCGTGCAGGAAAAACGGCTCACGGCGGCGCGTGCGGCCATTGACGTAGATGCGCGGCTTCAGGTTGATCGGGAAAGCCCGCCCCCACTGCCACCAGTTCGATTCATCGAAGCGGCGAACGCGACGCGCCAGCAGTTCGGCCTTGTGCTTTTCGAGATGCGGATGCTTGATGCCGTAGAGCATGCGCCGCGTCTCGCCGGTCTCGACCGTCTTCGAGCAGACGAACTCCATGTTTCCCTTGGCATGGGTGAAGATGGGGTCGGCGCCCGAGACGGCACCGACCTTGACCGCGAAGACATCGGCGAAGCGCACGCTGTAGTCGTCACGCAGGAACATCAGCTGGCCGTCGACCTCGGTGAATTGCCGCCCGTCTGCCATTTGCCGGTCGCGCCTGCCCTTCTCGAAGCGGAAGATGGCGCAGTTGGGCGTGTGCTGCCCGAAAACCCGGCTGTCACCGGTCTCGTAGAAATGCGTGATGCTGCCTTCCCGCGCCAGCCAGGCGTTGAGCTTCTGCGCCGCGGTCAGCTTGATGAACTCGCGCGGCACGATGAAGACCAGTTCGCCACCCGGGTTCAGGTGGCGAACGCATTTCTCGATGAAGAACAGGAAGAGGTTGCTGCGCTTGTCGAAGAGTCCGGATTTGAGCTTGTTCCGGGTGTCGACCGCGACATCCTGGTAGCGCACGTAGGGCGGATTGCCGACGATGGTATCGAAGCGCTCGCCTTCCGGCAGGTCGAAGAAATCCATCACCCGCGCGCCGGCCGGCGCGACGCGCGCATCGACCTCGATGCCGACGCAATCGGGGAAGCGCTGCTTCAATGTGGAAAAGAAGGCGCCGTCGCCGGCTGCCGGCTCGAGGGCGCGGCCGCGGTTGGCGCAGAGACCGAGCATGAAATCAACGACCTCGGGCGGCGTGAATACCTGGCCGAGCCGTTCGACATCGCGCGCAGTCATGCCCCCTCCGTGCGGCGACCAGCGCCCTTCATCGCGCTCACTTCGCCCACGAATCCTTGAGCGTCACCGCGCGGTTGAACACCGGGGAACCCGGCCTGGAGTCGACGCGGTCGGCAACGAAGTAGCCGTGGCGTTCGAACTGGAAGCGCTGCTCCGGGCAAGCATCGCGCAGCGACGGCTCGAGCTGGGCGACGATGGTACGTACCGAGCCGGGGTTGAGGTCGTCGAGGAAGTTGCGCTCGAGCTCGGGCGCATCGCCTTCGCGCCGCCCACCCGGGGCGGGGACGCTGAACAGGCGGTCGTAGAGGCGCACTTCGGCCGGGCAGGCATGCGCCGCCGAGACCCAGTGCAGGTTGCCCTTGACCTTGACGCTGTCGGCCCCCGGCGTGCCGGACTTGGTTTCCGGCAAATAATTGCAGTGGACCGCGACCACCTTGCCGTTCTCGTCCTTGTCGCAGCCCGTGCATTCGACGATGTAGCCGTACTTCAGGCGCGCCATGTTGCCGGGGAAGAGGCGGCGGAAGCCCTTCTCCGGGATTTCCTGGAAGTCCTCGCCTTCGATCCACAGTTCGCGTCCGAAGGGCATGGTGCGCGAGCCCAGTTCCGGGTGCAGCGGGTGGTTGGTGACCGGGCAATCCTCGAACTGCCCTTCCGGGTAGTTGTCGATGATCAGCTTCAACGGGTCGAGCACGGCGACGCGGCGCTCGTCAGACTCGTTCATCACCTCGCGCTGGGCATCCTCGAAGACCGTATATTCGATCAGCGAATCCGACTTGGAAACACCGATGCGCTCGGCGAAGAGCCGGAATCCCGCAGGTGCATAGCCGCGGCGGCGGGCACCGACCAGGGTCGGCATGCGCGGGTCGTCCCAGCCGTCGACGTGCTTCTCGTCGACCAGCTGGATCAGCTTGCGCTTGGACAGCACGACGTAGGTCAGGTTGAGGCGCGAGAATTCGATCTGCTGCGGCAGCGGCCGCTGCAACAGGCCACCTTCGGCCAGGCGCTCGAGCAGCCAGTCGTAGAACGGTCGCTGATCCTCGAATTCGAGCGTGCAGATCGAGTGCGTGATGCACTCCAGCGCATCCTCGATCGGATGCGCGAAGGTGTACATCGGGTAGACGCAGAAGCGGTCGCCGGTAGCGTGGTGCTCGGCATGCTTGATGCGGTAGATGGCCGGGTCGCGCAGGTTGATGTTGGGCGAGGCCATGTCGATCTTGGCGCGCAGCACATGGGCGCCGTCGGCGAACTCGCCCCTCTGCATGCGCCTGAAGAGGTCCAGGTTCTCGGCAGCCGAGCGGTTGCGGAAGGGCGAATCGGTGCCCGGTTGCGTCAGCGTGCCGCGACTCGCGCGCATCGCTTCGGCGCTCTGGCTGTCGACGTAAGCGTGGCCGGACTCGATCAGGTATTCGGCGAACTGGATCATCCAGTCGAAGTAATCCGACGCGTAATAGAGGTTGCTCTCGTCGCCCTCATCCCACGAGCAACCGAGCCAGCGCACGGCATCGATGATCGAATCGACGTATTCCTGCTCTTCCTTTTCCGGGTTGGTGTCGTCGAAACGCAGGTGGCAGCGCCCGCCATAGGCTCGGGCGAGGCCGAAATTGAGCAGGATCGACTTGGCGTGCCCGAAGTGCAGGTAGCCGTTCGGCTCCGGCGGAAAACGGGTGCGGATGCGGGCCGGGTCGGGCGGCGCGACGGCATGCTCGGCCGCCGTGCCGGGGTGGCCGGCCCAGCGCCGCTGCACATGCTTGCCGGCGGCGAGGTCGGCCTCGACGATGTTCCTGATGAAATTCGCGGCCGGTGCCGCTTCCGGCTTACCGGCGGGATGGTTGGGGCTGCTCACGTTCAAACCTCGATTCGGGACCGCGATATTCTACCCGCCGCCGCTCCCGATGCCGCTAGAATCCCGCCATGTCCGCACTGCATCACCTCTCAGCGCTCAACTTCCTCGCCGTCGGGGCCGGGGCCGTGCTCGGCGCCTGGATGCGCTGGCTGCTCGGCCTCGCCCTCAACCCGCTGCTCATCGCCGTGCCGCTCGGCACGCTCGCCGCCAACGTGATCGGCGGTTACCTGGTGGGCGTCGCCGTCGGGCTGTTCCATCTCAACACCCACTTCCCGCTCGCCTGGAAGCTGTTCGCCATCACCGGTTTTCTGGGCGGCCTGACTACCTTTTCCACCTTCTCGGCCGAAGTCGTCGAGCGCCTGCTCGCCGGCCAGCTGTCGGCCGCCCTGGTGCTCGCCACGCTGCACCTCGCCGGCTCGCTGACGGCGACCTGGCTCGGCCTTTTCGCCGTCGGCGCGACGCGGATCTGGTCCTAGGACCTCACGCCGCCCAGTTGGCGGTCGTGGGGACTGGACAGCAATCCCAGCGTGGCCAGTCCGCCGAGGAGGGCGCAGAACATGTCGGACTGGGTATCCCACGGATCGCCCTGCGTCCCCAGGAATTCGTCGGCACCCTGCCCGAGGATCAGCGCCGATGCCCACTCGATCAGCTCGTAGGTCGCGCTGACCGCCAGCACGATGCAGATGACGAGGAAGGCGAGCATCTTCCCGGCGCGCACGACTGCCTTGCGCAGGAGGATCTCGCGGGCGACCAGGGCAGGCACCAGCCCCTGGAAGAAATGCCCGATCTTGTCGTAGGGGTTGCGTGCCAGGTCCAGCCATTCGGCCAGCTGGAACCCCAGGGGGACCCGCGCATAGGTGTAGGCGCCACCCAGCATGAGGATCAGCGCATGGACGAAGATGAGGACGTAGAGCAGCGTGGTCAGCGGAAACCGGCGATGCGTCAGTGCGAGCAAGGGCAGCGCGACCATGACCGGAAAGACCTCGAGCAGCCAGGTGGTCCGGTCGAAGGGGTGCAGCCCGGAGAGGACCAGCAGGCCTGCGACGATGGCAGCACCAGCCAGTAACTGAGCGCGCGACGGCGTCGTCATGGCGCCGCCCCGCGTCCGGCCCGGCCGATCACGAAGGCCAGTGCGCCAAGCAGGGCGGGAAGCGCGACCAGCGTCATCGACGTCAGCGCGCCGAGCGCTGCCCAGGCGCGCGACTCCGATCCGCCGACGACGTACGGATAGACATTGACGCCGATGTAGCTGCCGAGCAACAGCAGCGCCAGGGCCCGGCCGCCGGCCCGCCAGCCGGCCAGGACGGCGGCACAGCCGAGCACGACCTGGGTGGCGAGGAGCCCGGTACCGCTGTCGAACGGCTCCAGCCTGCCGGAGAAGGCATGGCCGGCGCCATAGGCCACCACGCCTAGCAGTATGCCGGCAAGCAACAGCGCACCCCCCCGCATCGGGCCGGCGCGATGGCCCGCAGGCGGCCCCTCTGCCACCTCGGGCCGCACCTGGGCCGGGGGCCGCCTCACCGGCCGAAACCCAGGCGGTGGCCGAGCCAGCCGGTGGCGAGGCCGAGCGCGATGGCTGCCGCAACCGTCCCGGCCAGCCCAAGCGGGCTGCCCAATGCAACGGCCAGCAGTTGCTCCCGCGTCGCCGGTTCGAGCAATCCGAGACCGAGCAGTAACGGCGCCTCGGCGACCATGAAGGCGCCGAGCCAGAAATCCCCGGGTTGCGAACGCAACGGCCGGCGGCCGGCCGGCGGGTTTGTTGATGTGCCCATCGCCGTCACCGCCTCAGAACACGATCACCTGGCGCACCGCTTCCCCGGAGGCCAGGCGGTCGAAGCCTTCGTTGATCTGGTCGAGCGACAGGCGGTGCGTGATCAGGCGATCCACCGGCAGGCGTCCCGCACGGTAGAGATCGACGAAGCGCGGGATGTCGCGCACGGGCACGGCCGAGCCGAGGTAGCTGCCCTTGAGCGTGCGCTCCTCGGCGGTCATCTGGACCACCGGCACCTCCAGGCGATGGGCGGGATTGGGCAGGCTGCAGGTCACCGTGGTGCCACCGCGGCGCGTGAGCTTCCAGGCGAGATCGAGGGCAGCGACTGAACTGGCCGCCTCGATCGCCACATCGACGCCGCCCGGAATCATCGCACGCAGTTGCGCAACGGTGTCCGGATCGTCGGCGCGCAGGGCGCGGGTGGCACCGAGCGACATTGCGAGGTCGAGCTTGGCTGGCAGGACATCGACGGCGACCACCTCGCGCGCCCCGGCGGCCATTGCCCCGAGCAACGCCGACAGCCCGACTCCGCCGAGGCCGACGATGGCGACGGTCTGGCCGAGGCGCACCGCGGCCGAATTGAGCGCCGCCCCGACGCCGGTCAGCACGGCGCAGCCGAACACGGCCGCGACGTCGGGCGGCAGGTCGGGGGCCACCTTGACCAGCGAGCCGCGGTTGACGACGGCATACTCGGCAAAACAGGAGACACCAACCTGGTGGTTGAGCACCTGCCCGTCCGGACGCGCCAGCAGGCGATGCCCGCCGACCAGGGTGCCGGCGCCGTTGGCCGCGGCGCCAGGTTCGCACAGGGCCGGCCGCCCCTCCTGGCAGGGCAGGCAGTGGCCGCAGGAGGGCACGAAGACAAGCGCCACGGCATCGCCGCGCGCGAGGTCGGCAACGCCCGGGCCGCAGGCCTCGACGACGCCCGCCGCTTCATGCCCGAGCACCATCGGCATCGGCCGCGGCCGGTCGCCATTGATGATCGACAGGTCCGAATGGCAGAGACCGGCGGCGGTGATGCGCACGAGCACCTCGCCAGGCCCCGGATCACCCAGTTCCACGGTCTCGACCGACACCGGGCGCGTCTGCGCGTAGGGCACCGGCATCTGCATGCGGTCGAGGACCGCGGCGCGCATTTTCATCTGATCTCTCCTTACCGAAAGCGGGGACAAGAAGCCCGCGGCACGGCCCGACAATATACCTCCGCAGCCGGCGCCAGCACGAGATTGCGTCAGGATGATCCGCCTTGCCGCCGGCCGGCCACCGTGAGCAATTCGCTATAATGCCGATCTGCCAGTCCATGCCGACAAGGGTGCGCCGGCCGGAAGCTTAATGTTCCGGTAACGAGATCTGACCACGATTCGGCCTCCGTCAATTACGATCCCGCCATGCACAGGCATCTCCCTTTCGTCGCGCTGCTTGCACTTCCCTACTTCGCCCTCGCCGAAGCGGAGCAGAGCGAGGAAACCTGGCAGATCAAGGGGCAGGCGACTTATGTCTGGCAAAAGTCCGGCAGCTTTCCGGCGACCTACAGCGGTCCCAACAGCCTCGATGCACGCGGCGAGACCGCGTACACCTTCACGACCACCGCCTATCTCGGCATTCGCCCCTGGCGGGGCGGCGAAGCCTACCTCAACATTGAAGCCGGACAGGGCGACCCTCTCTCCGGGCTGACCGGGCTCGGCGGCTTCACCAACGGCGAGGCGACCCGCGTTTCGGGAACCCAGATCAAAGCCTACCGGCAGCGCCTGTTCCTGCGCCAAACCTGGGCGCTCGGGGAGGAAACCGAGTACGTCGAAGCGGATTTCAACCAGTTGGCCGGGCATGTCGCAAAGGACCGCTTCGTACTGACGATCGGAAATTTCTCCTCGCTCGACGTCTTCGACGACAACAAGTATGCGAAGGATCCGCGCCGGCAGTTCCTGAACTGGAGCAACATGGCGCATGCCGCCTACGATTACGCCGCCGACGCACGCGGCTTCGGCTGGGGCTTCGCGGCCGAATGGTATCAGGGAGACTGGACACTGCGACTTGGCCGGATGACCGGACCGAAGGAGCCCAACGGACAGTCGGTCGACTTCAACATTCTCAATCACTACGGTGACCAGATCGAACTGGAACACCGCCACGCGATCGCCGGACAGGCAGGCGCCGTGCGCCTGCTCGCCTTTCGCAACCGGGCCGTGCTGGCCCGCTACCGCGACGCGTCAGCCTGGCTGGCCAGCCATCCCGGCAGCGACCCGCAGGCCATCTTCGATGTTCGCAACGGCGAAGTCACCAAGTATGGTCTCGGCCTGAATGTCGAGCAGGCCGTGAACGACGAACTCGGGGTGTTCCTGCGTATCGCCCGGGCCGACGGACGCACCGAAACCTATGCCTTCACCGAAGTCGACAGTTCTTTCGCCACCGGCCTCGAATTGCAGGGGAACGCGTGGCGACGGCCCGGCGACACGCTTGGACTGGCCTGGATGCGCAACACGATTTCGAAAGACCGGCGCAGTTATCTGAGCGATGGCGGCATCTCGTTCTTCATCGGCGACGGCGCGCTGAAGTACCAGCCAGAGTCAATCATCGAAGCCTACTACAGCGTGCTCGCCCACCGCGGCATCTGGCTTACGGCGAATTTTCAGCACATCGATCGCCCGGCTTACAACGACGACCGCGGGCCGGTAAACGTCACCTCGCTGCGCTTTCACGCCGAATTCTGAGACAGCCTGAGACTCGGCGCAGAAATCACGGCCCCGCGAATATCCGCGGGGCTGCCTAGCCCAAGCGTCACGCAACCGTGATCGCCGCCCGGGCCACATCTTCAAAGCTGCGCACGACTGCCGGCCAATCCCGCGGCAGCATGGTCGCGCGTGCCATGGCAGCCATTTTTGCCCGCTGTTGCGGGTCGACCGCAAGATCGATCGCTGCCGCGATGAAGGCCATCTCGTCGCCGGGCGCAGCCAGGCGGCCGTTGGCGCCATCGACGATCAGTTCGGCCGCAGCCGCGCTGCGGTAGGCGACCACGGGCAGCCCGCTCGCCATCGCCTCGGCGACGACGTTGCCGTAGGTCTCGGTCAAACTCGGGAAGAGGAAAAGGTCCGCACTCGCGTAGTGCGCCGCGAGATCCTCGCCATGGCGCAGCCCGGCGAAGTGATGGTCGCCATGGGCCGCCGCGAGGCCGGCACGCGAAGGCCCGTCGCCTACCCAGACCATGCGGGCACGCGGCATCCTGACGCGCAGCGCGGCAAATGCCTTGAGCGCGAGGACCAGGTTTTTCTCGGGCGCGAGACGGCCGACGTGCAGGCAGGCGATGCCACCGGGCTCGACACTCCAGGTGGCACGCAGTTCCGCCGAGCGGCGCGCCGGATCGTAGCGCGCCGCGTCCACGCCGCGGCCGACGACGCGTACGCGGGGGATGCCTTCGCCGGCGAGATCGGCTGCCAGGGCATCGGTCGGCACCAGCGTCGCGTGGGTGCGCCGGTGCAGGGCGCGCAGGTAGGCCGCCACCGCCGGTCGCATCCAGCCGAGGCCGTAGTGCACGCTGTAGCGGTCGAAATTGGTGTGGAATCCGGAAGTCACCGGGATGCCCAGGCGGCGGGCGACGCTGACCGCCGACCAGCCGAGCGGCCCCTCGGTGACGACGTGCACCAGATCCGGCCGGCGCTGGCGCCACATCCGGGCCAGGCGGCGGCCGGCCGGTAGGCCGAAGCGCAGCCCGGCATAGCCGGGAAGCGGCAGGCCGGGGACCGGGACATCCTGGCCGTCGCCCGTATCCTGCTCGCCCTGGCGCGGCCGCACGACGCTGACCCGATGGCCGCGCTCGCGCAGCCCGCTCACCAGGCGGCCGACGGTCATGGCGACGCCGTTGACTTCGGGGGGATACGTTTCGGTAACGAAGTCGATGGCCAGGCTCATGACAGGCGCTCCACAAGGACCCCGGCCCAGATGACCGCCACGAGCAGCAGGGAAATGAGAACCGCCGCGCTGCCGATGTCCTTGGCACGCTTGGCGAGGCGATGATTTTCGAGGCTGACGCGGTCGACGACCGCCTCGATGGCGGAATTGAGCAGTTCGACGATGAGCACCAGCAGGACGCTGGCGATCAACAGCCCGCGCTCGGCCCAGGGCACTGGCAGCCAGAGGGCGAGCGGCACCAGCAGCAGCGCGAGGCGGACTTCCTGCCGAAACGCATCCTCGCAGAGATAGGCCGCGCGGAGACCGGCCAGCGAATAGTGGAAGGCATTCCAGATCCGGCGCAGGCCGGTGCGGCCCTTGAACGGCGACTCTTGGGCGGGATCGAGACCAAGTTCCTGCGCTGCGGGTTCCGGCATGGCACCTCCATGAAAGTTCCCACGCTAACCGCCGTTCGCTAAGGTTTGATGACCGTCTCTGTTATCTTCCTGTCATCCGTAGCGGGTAGAAACCCGTTTCAGTCCGCCAAAACCCTGCATGGTCTGCCAGCGCCTCCTGTTGAGCCTCGGTTCACCCGAGCACAGGGTCAGCCTGGGCTGCTCCTGATCGCGCCGCACCTCTTCTGGCCGGCTCTGTCGTGCAACGCGGTGTGCAAGACAGGCGCGTCCTGTCCGTGATAGAAATTCGCCGTTGTCCTTCCGGAAGCCATGACATGGTCTTTTTCGAGCTGTTTTCGCACAACCCCGAGATTGTTCGCGTGGCGGCGGGCCAAGCCTTGTTCGTGCAGGGCGAAGCGGGTCACCTGCTCTACGTCCTCACGACTGGGACCGCCGAGATCCGGGTCAACGACCGCGTCGTAGAGACCATACGGCACGGCAGCATCGTCGGCGAAATGGGCATCGTGTCGCCGGGCCCGCGCTCGGCAACGGTGGTCGCGCTGAGCGACTGCGAGTTCGTCGCCGTCGACGAAAAGCGCTTCCTCTTTCTCGTCCAGCAGACCCCGTTCTTCGCCACCCAGGTCATGCGCGTGATGGCCGAGCGCCTGCGCGCCCTGAATCAGCTGGTGCCACCGCCCGCCAACGGCTGAGACCCGGCCTGCGGGCGAAATTCCCCGCACCAGGTCAGCTGGCTGACCGCCGGAAAGCGCCAGTGGTGAGTGTCGTGGCCGGCATCCGGGCCGACGTGGCGGGCCGGGTAGCGATGGCAGCAGCCGTGCAGCGTGCCCGCCGCAACGAAGTAGCAGCACTGCCCGCAGGCAGGAGTGGCCGCTTCCGGCACGTTCAGGCTCGCGCAGCCGACAGCCCGGCTTCCGGACACTTCGCGCCAGCCAGATCGCGATAAAGGCTGGCCAGGCGGGCCGCCATCGCGGTGTCCGACCATTCCCGGGCATAGACCGGCGCCTCGTCGCGCAGGTGGCTCCATACGCCCGGCCTGCGCAACAGGCGGCCGAGCACTTCGCCGAAGGCTGACGGGGACGCGGGCGGGGCAATCGCGCCGCGGCCGGGATCGAGGATGTCGCGCGTGCCCATTTCGGCCAGGGCGACGACCGGCAACCCGGCAGCCATCGCCTCGAGCAGGACCAGGCCCTGCGTCTCGGTGCGCGAGGCGAAGGCGAACACGTCGGCGGCGGCATAACAGGCGGGAAGGTCGCGGGCACGATCCAGGTAGCCGATGAAGCGGACCGCGCGCTGCAGGCCGAGGTTCGCCACCTGCCGGCGCAGATCGGCCTCGGCCGGCCCCTCGCCGGCAATCACGAGGAGCATGTCCGGGCACAATTTGCGCGCCTCGACGAGGGCGTCGAGCAAAAAGTCGATGTTCTTCTCGTGGGCGAGGCGGCCGACAAAGAGCGCCACGGGCTGTGACGGCGGGATGCCATGGGCGCGGCGGAAGCCATCCCCGTCGCCGCCGGTGAAGCGCTCGAGCGGAATACCGGTCGGCAGCACGTGCAGCGGCACATCGACCCCGTAGGCACCCAGCCGCTCGCGCATCGCCGACGACGGGACGATCACCGCGTCGAGCGCGTTGCACTGGCGGCGCGAGAAGGCGCGCGCCTGCCCCTTGAGCCAGCCGGCCGGCAGGGCCGGCGCGTAGTGGTGCAGGTATTCCTCGAACAACGTGTGGTAGGTCGCGACGACCGGCAGCCCGCGCTTGCGGGCAGCGGCAAGGCCGGCGTAGTGGGCGACGAACGGGGTCTGGATGTGGACCAGGTCGCAGTCGGCTGCGGCTGCGAGAACCACCCGGTGCATCGCCCGCCAGCCGGCGAGGCGGTCCTCGGGATCGCCCCAGACCGGGCGTCCGGGTACACGATTGACGCCGTCGGAGTCCGCCTCGTCGCCATAACGCGGCACCACGAGGCGAACCTCAACCCCTTGCCGGGCGAGGGTCTGGCGGAAGGTCTCGATCGATGTCGACACGCCATTGATTCGGGGGAAATAGACATCGGACACCATCAGGACACGCATTCAGACCTCCGCAATTTCGGCCGGCAGGGCGGCCAGGGCCGGCACCCGGCTGCGCACGCCCCAGGCGACCAGTTCGAGGCGGCCGTCGAAGTGCTCGATGATGGCCGTGCAGGAATCGACCCAGTCGCCGCAGTTGATGTAGGTGAGCCCGTCGATCTCGCGGATCGTCGCCCAGTGGATATGGCCGCATATGACCCCGTCCAGCCCGCGTTCGCGGGCGTGATGAATGGCCGATTCCTCGAAGTCGAAGATGAAGTTGAGCGCCGTCTTGACCTTGCGCTTGGCGTAGCCGGCCAGCGACCAGTAACCGGCAATGCCGAGCCGGCGGCGGATCCAGGAGAGCCGGTGATTGAGGCGGACCAGGAGGTCGTAGGACTTGTCGCCGAGTACCGCCACCCAGCGGTGGTGGCGGGTCACCTGGTCGAACTGGTCGCCGTGGATGAGCAGGAAGCGACGGCCGTCGGCCGTCTCGTGCACCGCTTCCGCGGCAACCTCGATGTCGCCGAAGACGGTGCCGCAGTAGTCGCGCAGCGCCTCGTCGTGGTTGCCCGGGATGAAAGTGACACGTTCGCCGTGGCGGGCGCGGCGCAGCAGCTTCTGGACGACCGTGTTCTGGGCCGGCGTCCAGCAGATGCCGCGGCTCATCGCCCAGAAATCGACGATGTCGCCGATCAGGAATGTCTGGTCGGCGCTGTATTCGCGCAGGAAATCGAGGAGGCTATCCGCCTGGCACGCCCGCGTGCCGAGGTGGATGTCGGAGAGGAAGACGGTCCGCACCTTGGGCATGCCCGCATGGTCGCGGGCGCCGATGACCCGGCGGTGAATGCTCCGTTAAGGTTTCATTACACGCTTGCCGGATTCCGGTGCAGCAGCGCCTCGCCCATGCGCATGCGCGTCCCCTCGGCGACCCCGTCGGCAAGCCGGCAGCCGGGCGGGGCGATGACGATGATCGTCGACCCGTGCTCGAACCAGCCCATCTCGTCGCCCTTGGCAAATGCCGCCGCGCAGGGAATAACGTTGGCCCCGCGGTAACGCAGGTGCAGGCGCACATCGAGCCAGCGCAGGCGGATGCTGGCAACGAGGATTGCGGCCACCGGCACCAGCAGCAACGGGGCACCACCGGCCAGGCGGGCCTCGATGACTGCCCGCTCGTTCTTGCAGAACAGGCGCTCGATCCGCCGCAGCGCCACCGGGTTGACGTTCCAAGTGTCGCCGGCGATGTAGGTGACACGCTCGACCCGGCAGTCGTGCGGGGAATGGAAGCGGTGATACATCGCCGAAGTCAGGCGCAGCGTGACGTACATCCCTCCCCGGCAGCGCTCGGCGAGTGCCGCACTGCCGAGCAGGTCGGCGAGCGGATACGGAAACCCCTTGGCCTGCAGCACCTCGCCGCCGGCGATGCGCCCGCAGGCGCCGACGATGGCATCGCACGGGCTGGCGATGACTTCGGCGCGCGTGTCGAGCGGCCTGGCCCCCGGCTGCAGTTCGCGGGTAAAGCAATCGTGCAGGCTGCGGAAACGCGTCTTCCGCGCGTCGGCCAGGTCGAGGTCGGTGAACAGGCGCCAGATGGCGATCGACAGGCGCGCGAGCAACGGGCTCTCGATGCGGCTGAACCAGCCCATGAAGCGCGTCAGCGCCTGGCGCGGGATGCGGTTGGTGAGCAGGAAATTGATGTCTTCCTGGAGAACGATGCGGGCGATGCCCTGGCGGATGGTCATGGTCCTGTAACGCGTCATGGTTAGAAGTTGCGGGAAGGAGAACTCAATGGCCGAAACGCTCGCCCTCGTCGCCGCCGGCGCCCTCGCGCTGGCACTGCCCCGCCTGAAGCGGCGCCTCGAACTGTCGCGCGCCAAGCACCCTTCGCTGACCGGGCACTCGCGGATGGCCAAGCGCATCGCCCGGCAGATCCCCTACTACGAATACAGCGAGGAAGGCTTCTTCAATGCCGACGATGCGCCGCCGGATACGGTCGCCCGCCGCCGGGCCGGCTTCGCCGCATTGAGCACGCTGTACGAGTCCCGTTTTGCCCGTTCTGCCGCGTTGACCGCAGCCGCCGCCGAACACATTTCCGACCTGCAATTCACCGGCAACTACCGCGTGCCCTACCAGTTCAGTCGCCGCGTCCGGCAACACCTCAGGGGCGGCAGCTTCGTCCAGTCGGCCAGCGGCGTGACGCTGACCGACCTCGACGGCAATGTCTTCCACGACCTGACCGGCGCCTACGGCGTCAACGTGCTCGGCGTCGATGCCTACCGCGAATGCATCGCCGACGGTGCCACGCGCGTCGCCGCGCTCGGCCCGGTGCTCGGCCCCTACCACCCGCTGGTCGCCGACAATGCGCGCCGGCTGGCGGCGATTTCCGGCCTCGACGAGGTCTCCTTCCACATGTCCGGCACCGAGGCCGTCATGCAGGCGGTTCGCCTGGCCCGCTACCACACCGGCCGCCGCCACCTGGTGCGCTTCTCCGGCGCCTATCACGGCTGGTGGGAAGACGTGCAGCCGGGCATCGGCAACCCGCTGCCGCCGCGCGAGACCTACACGCTGAAGGAAATGGACGACGACAGCCTGCACGTGCTGGCGACACGCAAGGACATCGCCTGCGTGCTGGTCAATCCGCTGCAGGCGCTGCACCCGAATGCCGCGGCGCCGGGCGACTCCGCGCTGGTCGACAGCTCGCGCCGCGCCGGCTTCGACCGCGCCGCCTACGCCGCATGGCTGCAGAAGCTGCGCAAGGTCTGCAGCGAACGCGGCATCGTGCTCATCCTCGACGAGGTCTTCGTCGGCTTCCGCCTCGCACCGGGCGGTGCACAGGAATACTTCGGCGTGCAAGCGGACATCGTCACCTACGGCAAGACGCTGGGCGGCGGCCTGCCGGTCGGCGTCGTCTGCGGCAAGCGCGCATTGATGCGCCGTTTCCGCGACGAGCGGCCCGCCGACATCTGCTTCGCCCGCGGCACCTTCAATTCCCACCCCTACGTCATGGGCGCCATGGCCGCCTTTCTCGACCGCCTCGAACAGCCGGCGACGCAGGCGCTTTACGCAGAACTCGACGCCACCTGGAACCACCGCGCCGATATCCTCAACCAGCGCCTCGAAGACCATGGCCTGCCAGTGCGCGTCGCCAACCTGTCGAGCATCTGGACGGTGCATTACACCCGCCCGTCGCGCTACAACTGGATGCTGCAGTATTACCTGCGGGCCGAAGGCCTGGCGTTGAGCTGGGTCGGCACCGGACGCATGATCTTCAGCCTGACCTACACGGAAGACGACTTCAGCGCCGTCGCCGAGCGCTTCGTCGCCGCGGCGCAGGCAATGGTGCGCGACGGCTGGTGGTGGGAAGGCAGCGGGACGCTCGACGACAAGCGCATCCGGCGGCGCATCCTGCGCGAGATGCTGGCCCATCGTTTCGGTTTCGGGAAGTGAGGAAAGGGAGGCTGGCGGCACAGCCGCCAGCCAGCGCCAACGCCTTCAGGCCTGGCGGACGTGGTGCATCGGGTCGATCAGTTCGCCGCGCAGCAGGTGGAGCGGGGCCATGTGGTACATCTTGATGTCGTGATAGGGGTCGGTGATGATCTTGGCCATCCATGCCAGGCCGGTCATGACATCGCGGATGAAGAAGAGATGCACGGTGCGCAGGATCAGCCCGGCGACGCCGATGGCCAGCCAGATCAGGCCGATCTGGTCGAACAGTTCGCGCTTTTCGGCCGCGGCGGTGAAGATGCCGAAGTAGGTCGGATCGATCATCAGCCCGAACGGAGCCACCGCCCAGACGACGATCAGTGCGACCTTGCGGTTGAAGTTGTAGCCGACCTTGATCGCCTCCTTGTGCTCGTTGGAAGCCCCATTCACATAGTCGTAATCGGTCGGCTCGAAGAAGAAATGGCCGGACTGGCGCGTACCCATCGAGAGCAGCCAGCCGATGACAGCCGCCAGCGCCGGGTTGAAGAACAGCATCGCATAGGCCACCAGGAAGCCGATGGCGCTGACGAAATGCAGGGACTGGTTGATGCGGCTCTGGTGGTAGTAGCGGTGATCGTCCCAGCGCAGGACCTGCAGCGTGCGCAGAAATTCCTTCATGTCTTCTCCTTCGGGGCAGGGATTGGTAACGGCTGCGAATGTGGACAACGGTATTGCCGCTTTGCTACCGGCGCATGAAGGCCGTGCGACAGATCCAAGACAGGGCGCCGCCGCAGCCCTGCTGTCACGCTCCCGTCGCAAGCCTGTCAAACGACGTCGCGACAATTCCGGCTCCGGATCAGCCGCCATCCCATGCCCGTCGTCTTCGAACTGCTGCCCGTCGCCCGCCGCAGCCTGCGCATCGCCGTGGTCTGCGACATCCCCGGCCCGGACGGCACCCTGCCGTGCGGCAGCTTCCCGGCCACCCTGTTCGGCGACCTGGCGGCGCGCGGCCACCTCATCCAGGTCGTTCGCCCGCGCCTGCCCGGCGAATCATCGGGCTCAGCCACGGCACCGGGCGGCCGCCTGCCCGCACTGCGCACCTCGCTGCTTGCCCGCCACGCTCTCGATGGGCGCTGGAGCCGGCAGCGCCCGGACCTCGTCTTCACACTACAGGCCGGGCCCTTGGCCTGGGCGGCATTGCGCAGCGCCGGCAAGTTGCGCATCCCGCTCTGCGCCGCACTGGAATCGGCGCTCCCGACAAGCGGATTGTTGGGCAAGGCGCAGGCCGTCCGCCTGCGCAGATTCCACAGCCTTGCACAGGCGACCGTGCTCGCCAGCGAAAGCCTGCGCAACGGGTTGGCTGCCGCGGGCTTTCGCCGGCTGCATGTCGTCGCGCCGGACGACTCCGACGCCTTCGAAGCCCTGCTCGCCCAGCTCGCGGGCTAACTTGACGCTGTCGCGGTCGACGCCTAGATTGCAGCGATTTTCCATCGCGCAAGGAACATCATGCAGATCGGCACCCCGCTCTCACCCTCGGCGCTGCGCGTCATGCTGCTCGGCGCCGGCGAACTCGGCAAGGAAGTCGTCATCGCGTTGCAGCGCCTCGGCGTCGAGGTGATCGCCGTCGACCGCTACCCCGACGCTCCCGGTCACCAGGTGGCGCATCGCGCCCACGTCATCGCGATGACCGATGGCGCCGCACTGCGCCAGCTGGTCGAGGAAGAGCAGCCGCACCTGATCGTTCCCGAGATCGAGGCAATCGCCACCGAGACGCTGGTCGACATCGAGGCCGAGGGCCTCGCCGAAGTCATCCCGACCGCCCGCGCCGCCCGGCTGACGATGAACCGCGAGGGCATCCGCCGGCTGGCTGCGGAGGAACTGGGCCTGCCCACCTCGCCCTACCGCTTCGCCGATTCGCTGGCCGAACTGCAGGCCGCCATCGACGGCGCGAATGGTAAAAAACGCATCGGTTACCCCTGCCTGGTCAAGCCGGTGATGTCATCCTCCGGCAAGGGCCAATCGCTGTTACGCGGCCCGGCCGACGTGCAACCGGCCTGGGAATATGCCGCCAGCGCCGGGCGGGTGAACCAGGGGCGCGTCATCGTCGAGGGCTTCATCGACTTCGACTACGAGATCACGCTGCTCACCGTCCGTGCACGCGGCGCATCCGGCGCAGTGGAGACTCACTTCTGCGAGCCGGTCGGGCACGTCCAGGTCAACGGCGACTACGTCGAATCCTGGCAGCCGCAGGCGATGACGCCAGCGGCCCTGCGGCGCGCGCAGGAGATCGCCGCCGCAGTGACCGGCAATCTCGGCGGACGCGGCCTGTTCGGCGTCGAACTCTTCGTCAAGGGCGACATGGTCTGGTTTTCGGAGGTCAGCCCGCGCCCGCACGACACCGGCCTCGTCACGCTTTGCTCGCAACGCTTTTCGGAATTCGAGCTGCACGCCCGCGCCATCCTCGGCCTGCCGGTCGATACAGCGTTGCGCGAGCCCGGAGCCTCGGCGGTCATCTACGGCGGCATGGAAGAAAAGGGCATCGCCTTCGCCGGCATCGACGCAGCCCTCGCCGTGCCGCGCAGCGACCTGCGCCTGTTCGGCAAGCCGGAAGCCTTCGCCAGGCGGCGCATGGGCGTCGCGATCGCCAACGGGCGCGACACCGACGAAGCGCGGGCCAGGGCGAAGCTGGCGGCAAGCCGGGTACGACCACTCAAGGATTGATGCGCGCCGGCCACGGTCGACGCCGCCGGATCGGCAATATCCGAGGCGTTCAGCCGCCCTGCTTGAGGTGACGGTCGAGGGCCGCGACCAGGTTGCCCGGAAGTGCCATCTCGCGCGCGAGCGCCTCGGCGTTAGCGACCTCGGCCTGCGACATGGTGCGCGCGAGCTGGGCGCGATGGCCGGGTGCCGGGTTGCCCTGGGCGATGTTTCCGGCCGACACGGTGTAGAGCGCGTAGGCGGCAACCGCGTCGCGCGGCACCCCCTGCCCGGTGTTGTAGAGATTGCCGAGCAGCAACTGGGCGCGGGCGTCGCCATTACCGGCGGACAGGCGGTACCAGCGCGCCGCCTCCTTGAGGTCGACCGGCACCCCGTTGCCGCCCTCGTACATCACCCCGAGCAGGAGCTGGGCACCGGGCTGCCCCTGGTCGGCCGCCTTGCGATACCACCGTAGCGCCTCGGCCAGGTCCTTGGCGACACCGTCTCCGTTCTTGTACATCTCGGCCAGTGCGAACTGCGCTTTGGCATGGCCCTGTTCGGCCGCCCTGCGGTACCAGCGCGCCGCCTCGGTGTAGTCCCGTGCCACCCCGTCGCCCAGGTCGTAGCGGTCGCCGAGCCGGAACTGCGCCGCCGCATCGCCGCGGGCGGCCGCCTGCTGCAATGACTTCACGCTCTCGGCAGCGACGCCGAAGGGGGACAGGCTGACTATCGCCAGGGCAAGCAGGCAGGCAGGAAGACGGATCATGGCGCTGGCGGATGAGTGTCGCGGAAGGATCGGGTTGTAGCAGAAGCCGCAGGCGCGGTCCAGCCGCCGTGGCGACCCGGAATCGGACCCCGGCCATCCGACCGGCCAGGAAGCGGGCGGCGAAGCGGCTGCCCTTGCCCGGCTCGCTGGTAGCCTCGAGTTGGGCGTTGTGGCGGTTCACCGAATGCTTGACGATCGCCAGCCCGAGGCCGGTGCCACCGAAATCGCGCGAGCGGCCGCGTGGGACATCCGTGTAGAAAGTTGTCTGCTAACTGGTGCCGAAGCGCTCGATCAACTTTTGCCCCGGTCATCATCCAATGTCAGCGCGTTCGGTTTGCGCCCGCGACGGCCAGAGGTTGGGTGGGAGCGATCTGCAGACCCTTCAAATAGAGGGCATGCGCTTCGTTACGCTTTCCTTGCGACTCAAGTCGTTTAGCGAGATTGATGACCGGCGCGAGGTTAAGCGGGTCAACACGGATCGCCTTCCGGTATGCGAGTTCAGCCTCGGCCAGACTCCCGGTTCGCTCGAGCGCGTTACCGTAATTGTTCCAGAATGCCGAGATACCGACCCCAGTACGGAGGCACTTCCTGAAATATTGAAGGGCGGTCAGGTTGTCACGCTCTTCCAGCGCCAGCGTTCCCAAATTACAAAGCAATGTTTGGCTATCTGGCCGAATTGCAAGGCCTTGGTGCCAAAAGGATTTGGCCCGCGCAAAATCCTGGCGATTGAATGAAATGAGCCCAAGCAAATCGTACTTGTAAGCCTGAAAATTCTGCCCCTGCCCTGGTGCAGTAGCCAAGCCGATACGGCGCTCTGCTTCATCCAACTCGCCTCGCGCCAGGAAATATTCAGCCAACTTGACCTGCGCAAAATTATTGTCGGGGTTGATCTCCAGTGCGCGACTGAAAAGTGACTCCGAGTTCCTCCAGTGAGAAACTTGCCATATCGACACTCCAATCATAAGTGCAAGAACCAACCCCATGGCAACAACCGCAGACTGGCGCAGCGCTGCAGAAGGAGGAAAGCGGATGGTCAACAACACGGCAACCAGCAACCCGACAGACGGAAGATAGCTGTATCTGTCGGCATGGGAGAAATCCGATATCCGGACAATACCCGACGAGGGTGCCAGTGCTACCAAGTACCAGAGAATGCCAAACGTTATCCAGGGCCTGGTTTTTCTCTGGGAATACGCAAGAAACAACAATCCCGTGAGAAACCCGAGCCCCCAGAGGCCTTGCATGGGTAGCGTGCTGAAATCGATCTCGTGAAAAAAAGCCAGGTCAACCGGCCAGAAATGTTTGAAGGCATAAATCCAGACCGCGTTGGTGACAATCCAGACTCTGCTGAACCCATGAATCTCCAGTTGCCCGTCACCCAATATGCCCGTGTCGGTAGCGCCAACCTTGTAAGCAAAAGCGATGCTGAGCGCAAACGCGGAAATAATCCAAAATCCGATCTTTTCCACAATGAGCTTCGGTATCGACACATTTCGCGATAGCGGCCAGTAATCGAGCAACAGCAACAGTGCAGGTGCGACAACGGCAAGTGGCTTTGACATGACAGCGAGCAGACAGGCCACATGGGCGGTCATCAAGTATCCCGTGCCGCGCAAACGCACCCAACGAGCATAGCTCCAGAAGCAGATCATCAACCAAAGCAAGCACATCACGTCCTTGCGCTCGGATACCCATGCGACCGACTCTGCACGCAAGGGGTGCAGAGCAAAAACAATAGCTATCAGAAAGGTCCGTGGCGCACTGACACCAGACTCTCGCATCAGAGCGAGGAGAAAACCGGCAGCGGCTGTGTGAAACAGTACCGAGGTGGCATGATGTCCGGCGGGCGCACTGCCCCATAACGAGGCATCGAGCATGTGCGAAAGCCATGACAATGGTTGCCACAAACCGAAGTACTTCGTGGCGAAAGCCCACTGAATTTGCCCCCAACCCAAGCCTGAAAGAACAACATAATTCGTTGTTATATAAACGGGATCGTCCCAGTCAACAAATTCGAAGCTCAGGGTTTGACCAAATACGACCAGCACACCGCAAGCCAATATGAGAAGTTGGAGGCGTATCGATAGCTTGGGCGCAGTCACGGGTATTTCCTGGCTTCGTATCCAGATTTGGCTGACTAAGCAACGGCTATCGGGCGCCGAAGCGCCCGATCAACTTTTGCCTGACCTCGGCAAGCACGCTGTCCCAGTCTCCGATCGCAGGCTGTCTGAACAAGGTCACCGAGTCATACCACGGCGAATCGGTTCTATCCAGCAACCAACGCCAGTCCGGAATCCATGGCAACAGCAGCCAAACCTCTTTCCCGGTGGCGCCCGCCAGGTGAGCAATGCTGGTATCTACGGCGACCACGAGATCAAGCTCGTGCATCAGTGCGGCTGTATCAGTGAAGTCATTCAGATGGGAATCCACAGCCTGAATTTCGGGATGCATGGCCAAGGCAACACGATCCGCGTCACGGATATCCTTTTGCAAGCACACAACCTCTAGTCCCGGAGGCAGCAGCGACTGAAACCGTAAAAAGGGCAACGAGCGGTTCTGGTCATTGCTGTGGCCCATGTTTCCGCTCCATGCCACACCAATTCTCGGCCTTGCTCCACGCAGAGACGCTGCCATCCACGGCCTTGGGGCGGGGACACGAATGTATGGAGCACCGCTGATCGTCGCCTGTGTGGTCCGGAATGCAAGCGGCAGGCTCAGCAGCGGGCATTGGCAATCGAACTCAGGCAGGGCATCGCCCTCGCCGAAGACCGACGCCACGCCGTCCAGATCCTTGAGCAGGGCCTTCAGCGATTGCTGAACTTCCAGATAGACGGTGGCACCAAGATCGGCAACCAGACGGGCATAGCGACAAAACTGCAGCGTGTCGCCGAGGCCTTGCTCGGACCACAGCAGAATGGTCTTGCCGGAAAGATCGGGTGACCCCAGCCAGAGCGGGCGATTCCCGTGACGCGGATTCTCCTTGCGCTTCTCGCGCTGCCAGCGCCATTCGTATTGCTCCCAACCCTTGGCGAAGTCGCCGATGAGCAGTCGGCACAGCCCCTGGTTCCAATGTGCCTCGGCGAAGTCAGGTTTGATGGCGAAAGCCCGCTCGTAACTCGCCAGCGCTTCGTCGAAGCGCTTCAGTTCCTTGAGCGCATTACCTCGATTGTTGAAAGCACCGGCATCGTCTGGCCTGATGGCGATGGCCTGCTCGTAGCTCGCGAGGGCGTCGTCCAGCCGTTTCAACTTCTGAAGCACGATACCCTGATTGTTGTAGGCATCGGCGTAGTCGGGCTTGATGGCGATGGCCAGGCCGTGGCTGGCCAAGGCGTCTTCCGGTCGCCCCAGTTCCAGAAGTGCGGCGCCACGATTATCGTATGCTTCGGCAAAGTCGGGCTTGATGGCGATGGCCCGGTCGTAACTGGCCAAGGCATCGTCCAGGCGCTTCATGTCCTTGAGCGCATTGCCCCGGTTGTTGTACGCGTCGGCATACTCGGGCGTGATCGCGATGGCCCGGTCGTAACTCGCGAGGGCGTCCTCCGGACGTTTCATTTCCAGGAGAGCATTGCCCCGATTGTTGCAGGCATCGGCATAGCCGGGCCTGATGGCGATGGCCCGGTCGTAACTGGCCAGGGCCTCGTCGAAGCGCTTCAGTTCGTGGAGTGCGAGACCCCGGTTGTTGTGCGCATCGGCATAGCCGGATTTGATGGCGATGGCCCGGTCGTAACTGGCCAGGGCTTCGTCGAAGCGCTTCAGCTCCTTGAGCGCATTGCCCCGGTTGCAGTGCACCTCGGCAAAGTCGGGCTTGATGGCAAGCACGCGCTGGAAATATTCGAGCGCGCAAGCGTAGTCGCCTTTCTGGGCCGCCAAGGTCCCTCTCAGCTGAATTGCATCAAAGTTGTCGGGATCACGCTGCAGCACCTCTTGATAAATGGCGTCTGCCTCGTCGAGCCTCCCCTGTTGATGAAGGACGAGTGCCTCACGAATTCTTGCCTCACAGCATTGGGCAAGAACAATCCGACGATTCTGTTGCGCCTCTTGAATGTCGGGCCGAAGCGCAACAGCTTCGTCAAGCAACCGGAGTGCCGCGGCGTATTCTTTCCGTTGTGCCTTTACGATGCCCAGCAAGTAGAGCGCATCGAAATGATGGCGCGATTGCTCCAGGACCATCTGCAACGCACGTTCAGCGCGATCAAGGTCGCCGGTCTGGAACGCAACGAGCGCCGAATTGAATTGCTTCGTGATGAACGATGCTACTTGGGGTGTAGTCTGCGGTGGTGGTTTCATTGTCATCATCGACAATTGCATGTTCGATGAACATGTCAGCCAAACAGGGCCCAATGCAGAAATGCGATCGGATAGCGCCAGATACTACAGCATTTCGCAGTTCATCTCGGGCCGGCGCTCAAACCCCGGCTACCCGGCTGGCCGGGAAGCGGGCGGCGAAGCGGCTGCCCTTGCCCGGTTCGCTGGTGACCTCGAGCTGGGCGTTGTGGCGGTTCAGCGAATGCTTGACGATCGCCAGCCCGAGGCCAGTGCCACCGGAATCGCGCGAACGGCCGCGGTCGACGCGGTAGAAGCGTTCGGTAAGGCGCGGGATGTGTTCGGGCGCGATGCCGATGCCGGTATCCTCGACGGCGAATTCGGCTCCCTGCCCGAGGGCGTGCCAGACGACGCGGATGCTGCCGCCGGCCGGCGTGTAGCGTACGGCATTGGTCACGAGGTTGGCCAGCGCGCTCACCAGTTCCGGCTCCGAGCCGCGCAGGTCGGGCCGCCCGTCACTTTCGACGACGATGGTGTGGCGCCCGCCGGAAAGCGCCTCGGCATCGCGTCGCAGCTTGTCGATCAGGCTGGCCATGTCGATGACCTCGGTGCCCGGGGGCGGCGCCGATTCGATCGACGACAGGGTCAGCAGGTCCTGCACGATGGTCTGCATGCGTTTCGACTGTTCGGCCATCAGGTCGACGTAGCGCCGGCGCTCGGCGGGGTCGACGTCGATTTCCTGCAGGGTCTCGAGGAAGCCGGAGAGCACCGTCAGCGGGGTACGCAGCTCGTGCGAGACATTGGCGACGAAGTCGCGCCGCGTGCGGTCGAGCCGCTCGCTCTGGGTGATGTCCTTGACCTGGAGCAGCCGGTGGTTGTCGGCGTAGGGGATGACATGGATCGACAGAGTGCAATCCCGGACCCGTTCCGAACGCAGCGTCAGCGGCTTGTCGAAGTCGCGCCCCTGCAGGTAGGCGACGAACTCCGGCTGGCGCACGAGGTTCACGATCGCCTGGCCGCGGTCGCTGGCGATGGCCAGGCCGAGCTGGCTCTCGGCCGTGGTGTTGCAGAACAGGATGCGGTCAGCCTCGTCGAGCAGGACGACACCGTCGGTCAGCGCCTGGCCGGCGGCGATCAGCATGGCGATCTCGGCATCGCGCCGCGCGAGCTGCGCGCGCACGTCCTTCTCGTGCTGGTAGAGGCGGCCGAAGACTTCGTCCCAGGCCCCCTGCCCCTCGAGGTCGGGATCGGCATTCGGCGCGCGCGACCAGCGCTCCAGGCGCGCGAAGTTGCGGAAATGGAAAACCATCTGCAGCCCGAGTCCGGTGCAGAAAACGCTCCAGCCCACCCAGGAGGCGACGAAATACCCGGCAGGCAGGGCCACCAGCGCGCTGCCGGCGATCAGCAACAACCCGCGGATCAGTTGCGAAGACACCCGCCTCAGGCGCCCCGGAAACGATAGCCGGTGCCGCGCACGGTCTCTACCCGTTCATGGTGGCCGCTCGGCTCGAGTGCCGCACGCAGGCGACGTATATGCACATCGACCGTGCGCTCCTCGATGAAGACATGGTCGCCCCAGACCTCGTCGAGCAGTTGCGAGCGCGTGTAGACGCGCTCGGTGTGGGTCATGAAGAAGAAGAGCAGGCGGAATTCGGTCGGCCCCAGTTCGACCGGCTGGCCGGCAGCGATGACGCGGTGGGTGGCCGGGTTGAGCGAGAGATCGCCGATTTCGACCGCCTCGCCGGCCAGGTGCGGCGCCCGCCGGCGCAGCACGGCGCGCACGCGGGCGACCAGTTCCTTGGGCGAGAAGGGCTTCGTCACGTAGTCGTCGGCCCCGGCTTCCAGTCCCTGCACCTTGTCTTCCTCGTGCACGCGGGCGGTAAGCATGATCACCGGCAGTTCGCGCGTGCGCTCGTCGGCGCGGATCTTCTTGGCCAGCGCGACGCCGGACTGGCCGGGCAGCATCCAGTCTAGCAGGACAAGGTCGGGCAACGCGGCGCGGATCGCCGATTCGGCCTCCTCGGCGCTGCCCGCCCGCACGACCAGGAAGCCGGCGTGGCGCAGGTTGATGGTGACGAGCTCCTGGATGGCCGGCTCGTCCTCGACGACCAAAATGGTCGGTGTCACGCCTTGGCCTCCTTGGGCGGATGCCGGATGTCCTTGCCCTCGACGATGAAGACCACGTGCTCGGCGACATTCTTGGCATGGTCGCCGATGCGCTCGACGGCACGGGCGATCCAGATGATGTCGAGCGACGTGGTGATGGTGCGCGGATCTTCCATCATGTGCGTGATCAGCTGGCGGACGATGGATTTGAACTCGATGTCCACCCCCTCATCGGAACGGATTACCTTTTCCGCCAGCACGACATCGAGGCGGGCGAAGGCATCGAGTGAATCACGGACCATCGCCAGGGCCGCCTCGGCGATGTGGCGCACGCCGACGCCGTACTGGGCAGGCATCTGCCCGGCCTCGTAGATGCGGCGCACGCCCTTGGCGATCTTCTTGGCCTCGTCACCGGCCCGCTCGAGATCGGTGACGATCTTGCTGATGCCGAAGACGAGGCGCAGGTCGGAAGCGGCCGGCTGGCGCTTGGCGATCAGGTGGGCGCAATCGTCGTCGATCGCCTTCTCGAGGTCGTTGATCTTGCGGTCAGTCTCGACGATGTGCTTGACGCTGGCGATGTCGCCCTTGTCGTAGGCGGCAATCGCTTCGGCGACCTGGGTCTCGACCAGGCCGCCCATCTGCAGGACGCTGGTGCGCAGGCGTGCCAGATCTTCGTCGAACTGGCTGGAAAGGTGCTGGGTATCGTTCATCGCTATTTCTCCTGCGCCGGCATCAGCCGTGGCGGCCGGTGATGTAGTCTTCGGTGCGCTTGTCCTGGGGCTTGATGAAGATCTCGTCGGTCTTGCCGAACTCGATCATCTCGCCGAGGTACATGTAGGCAGTGTAGTCGGACACCCGCGCCGCCTGCTGCATGTTGTGGGTGACGATCAGGATGGTGACGCGCTTCTTCAGCTCGTGCACCAGTTCCTCGATGGCGCCGGTGGCGATCGGGTCGAGCGCGGAGGTCGGCTCGTCGAAGAGCAGCAGTTCGGGATCGGTGGCCAGCGCGCGGGCGATGCACAGGCGCTGTTGCTGGCCGCCGGAGAGGTTGGGCGCCAGGTCCTGCAGGCGGTCCTTGACCTCGCCCCAGATCGCCGCCCCCTTGAGCGCATGCTCGACCTTGTCGTCGAGGACGCGCTTGTTGCGCTCGCCGCGCACGCGCAGGCCGTAGGCGACGTTCTCGTAGATGGTCTTGGGGAACGGGTTCGGCTTCTGGAAGACCATCCCGACGCGCATGCGCACTTCGATCGGATCGACCTCGGGCGACAGCAGGTTGGTGTTGTCCGGGTGGAAGCGGATCTCGCCTTCGTAGCGGTTGCCCGGGTAGAGGTCGTGCATGCGGTTGAAGCTGCGCAGGTAGGTCGACTTGCCGCAACCGGAAGGGCCGATCAGCGCGGTGACCTTCTTGTCGTAGATCGGCATGTTGATGTTCTTCAGCGCCTGCACTTCACCGTAGAAAAAGTTGAAGCTGCGCGCCTCGGCCTTCAGGGCCGGCTTGTCGTGGATCTGCATGGATGACTCCGTTTCGATGTTCGTATCGGGATGATTTTCGCGGTCGACCGCGACACTCACCACTTGATGTTCTTGCGCATGCGGTAGCGCAACCAGATCGCCAGCCCGTTCATGGTCAGCACCATCGCCATCAGGACGAAGCCGGCAGCCGCGGCATTGACCTCGAATGCCGGGTCGGGGCGCGACGTCCAGTTGAATATCTGGATCGGCATCACCGTGAAGGGGGACATCAGCCACTCGAAGAGGCCGGCGCTCCCCTCTGTCGTTTCGGTGAAGGGCAGCGGCGGCAGGAAGGCGATGAAGGTCAGCGCGCCGATGGTGATGATCGGCGCGGTTTCGCCGATGGCACGCGCGAGGCCGATGATGACCCCGGTCAGGATGCCGGGCATCGCGTAGGGGATGATGTGGTAGCGGCAGGTCTGCCAGCGGGTGGCGCCGACCGCCATCGAGCCTTCGCGGATCATGCCCGGGATGGCACGGATGGCCTCGCGCGTGGCGACGATGACGATGGGCAGAATGAGCAACGCCAGCGTCAGTCCGGCCGTGAGGATGCTCTGCCCGAATCCGAAGGCATAGACGAAGATGCCGAGCGCCAGCAAGCCATAGACGATCGAGGGCACGGCAGCCAGGTTGGTGATGTTGATCTCGATGATCTCGGTGACCAGGTTGCGCTTGGCGTATTCCTCAAGGTAGAGGCCGGCGGCGACGCCGAGCGGCACCGCCGCGCAGGCGGTGACGAGCATGACCAGCAGCGAGCCGACCCAGGCCGAGAGGATGCCGGCCTGCGCCGCGCGCCGCGAAGCGAACTGGGTGAAGAAGTCGAGGTTCAGGCGGGCGGCGCCGCGGATCACCATGTCGCCGACGAGCAGGAAGATGACCAGCAGGCCGATGGCGAGGCAGAGGATGCCGACCGCCTGGAAGATCGCATCCTTGGCCTTGCCGCGCGCGATGACGGCGCGGATCTGTTCGGTGGTCAGGGGTTGCATCAGTAGTTCTCCCGGAATTTGCGGCGCAGCCACTGGCCGAGGATGTTGAAGCAGAGCGTGATCAGGAGCAGGGTCAGGCCGGCGGCGAAGATGGTCTGGTAGCCGATCGAGCCGTGCGGCAAGTCACCGAGCGCCACCTGGACGATGTAGGAAGTGATGGTCGCCGCCGGCTCCATCGGGTTCCACGTCAGGTTCGGCTGCATGCCGGCGGCGACGGCGAGGATCATCGTTTCGCCGACGGCGCGCGAGATGCCGAGGATGTAGGAAGCCGCCAGCCCCGAGAAGGCGGCCGGAACGACGACATGGAGCGCCGTGTAGAGCCGGGTCGAACCCATGGCGAAGGCACCCTCGCGCAGGCTCATCGGCACCGCGCGCATGGCGTCCTCGGACAGCGAGGCGACGTAGGGAACGATCATGATGCCCATGACGAGGCCGGCCGAGAGCAGCGAGAAACCCGGCAACTCGGGAAAAATCTTCTGCAGCACCGGCGTCACGATGAGCAGCGCGAAATAGCCGAAGACGATGGTCGGGATGCCGCCGAGCAGTTCGAGCACCGGCTTGGCGATCTCGCGGACCTTCGGGTTGGCGAATTCGGACAGGTAGATCGCGATGATGGTCCCCATCGGAATGGCGACGGCGAGCGCGACGAAGGACGAGACCAGCGTGCCCGAGACGAGCACCATGATGCCGAAGTGGGCGTCGTCGAACAGCGGCGTCCATTGCGTATCGGTCAGGAAGTCGACGATGCTGACCTGCGCGAAGAAATGGATCGATTCGGAGACCAGCACGTAGACGATGCCGATCGTGGTCAGCACCGAGACGGCGGCGGCCGCGAAGAGGATGGCCTCGATGATGCGTTCGCTGACGTTGCGCAGCGCATTCTTGGCCAGGCGGTCGCTGATCCGTGGCAGATCGGAAGCGTTGTGGGCGGTCATGGTTCGTGAATTCACGGAAGGAATTCCCCTATGATAAAAGCCCGACCCGCCTCGGGCCGGGCTTTCTTGCTGCGACGGTAGCGAAATTACAGCTTGGCTTCGCGCTTCATCAGTTCTTCGATGGTGATGCCGACTTCGTTCTTGCCGCCGAAGACCGTTCCCTTCTTCATGTCCTTGACGTGCTTGAGGTTGAAGTCGTAGGCCGACTGGGGCAGCGGCACGTACTTCACTTCGCGCACCAGCTTGTCGGCGCTCTTCATGTAGAACTCGACGAACTCCTTGACTTCCGGCTTCTGCAGCGACTTGACCTTGACATAGACGAAGATCGGGCGCGACAGCGGCACGTAGCTGCCGTTCTCGACGTTGGCGCCGGATGGTTCGACCGCCTTGCCGGTCTTCGGATTGACGATCGGCAGGCCCTTCAGGCGCGCCATGTTCTCGGCGTAGTAGGCGTAGCCGAAGTAGCCGATCGCATTGACGTCGCGCGAAACGCCCTGGACGAGCACGTTGTCGTCTTCGGAGGCGGTGTAGTCGCCGCGCGAGGACTTGGCCTTGCCGACGATGGCTTCGGTGAAGTACTCGAAGGTGCCGGAATCGGCGCCGGCGCCGAACAGCTTGACCGGCGCATCGGGCCAGGCCGGATTGACCTGGTTCCACTTCATGACCTTGCCCTGGGCGGCAGGCTCCCACAGGGTCTTCAGCTCGTCGACGGTGGCCTGCTTGAGGAAGCTGTTCTTCGGGTTGATGACGACGGTCAGCGCGTCATAGGCGACCGGCATCTCGATGTACTCGACGCCGGCGGCCTTGCAGTCTTCCATTTCCTTGGCCGTGATCGGGCGCGAGGCATTCGAGAGGTCGGTTTCGTCGCGGCAGAACTTCTTGAAGCCGCCGCCGGTACCGGAAATGCCGACCGTTACCTTGATGGCGTTCTTCTTGGCTTTCTGGAATTCCTCGGCAACCGCCTCGGTGATCGGGTAGACGGTCGAGGAACCGTCGATCTTGACGACTTGGGCGTGGGCGGCGTGGGCGGCGAAAAGGGCGACGCCGGCCACGGCGAGCGCACTGCGGGAAAGCTTGAACATGGGGACTCCTGCACGGGTTGGGGGACGACCCGTGCAGGTTAGCGAGGCATTGTTACAACCCCGTGACAGGCTGTAACACAACGGCTGCCGGCGCCGGCGCGCTACTTCTTGGGGCGGCCGGTCTTCACCCGCTCGACACGCGCCATCGCTGCCGCCAGCGCCTTGTTGTCGAGCGCGGCAAGCAGCGCGAGGCCGGCGCGCAGCAACTCGCTCTTCTTGACCTCGCCGCCGAGCCCGGCCATGCGCTTCTTGAGGCGCGCCAGTTCGGCATATTCGCCATCGGGCATGGTGAAAGTGTCGCGCACCAGCTTGGCCTTGCGCGGCTTCTGCGGCTTGGCCGGCTTCGCGGCCACGGCGGCCGGCGCCATGGGCGGCGGCGGCACCGGTGGCGGCGGAATGCGCACCGCCTTGGCCCGCGCCAGGGCGTCGACCATGGCCTTCTTGTTGCGCGCCTTGGTTTCCTCGAGGCGACTGGGCTTGCGCGCTGCCGCCGCAGGCTTGGCCGTTGCAGCCGGCTTTGCCGCTGCTGCGGGTTTGGCGGCCGCAGCCGGTACGGCATTCTGTTCGGCCGCTGTCGGTGCGGCGGCCGGCGTGCCTTTCGCATTCTTGTCTGCAGGCATTTCTCTCTCCCGAAAAACGGTATGCGCAGTTTAGCCAAGTCTGCGGCCTGGCGGATGAAAGTTTTTTGACAGGTAGAATGCCGGCCGGACAGCCACAGGAGCTCCAGCATGACCCAGGACGAACTCAAGCAGGCAGTCGGACGCGCCGCCGCCGACTATGTCGCCGCCCATGCCCCGGCCGGCAGCGTCATCGGCGTCGGCACCGGCTCGACGGCCAACTGTTTCATCGATGCGCTGGCACCCATCGGCTCGCGCTACCGCGGCGCCGTCGCCAGTTCCGAGGCGACGCGGGCGCGCCTCGAACGACATGGCATTCCGGTCCTCGACCTCAACGACGTCGATACGATCCCGGTCTATGTCGACGGCGCCGACGAGATCGACGGCGGCCTCAACATGATCAAGGGCGGCGGGGGGGCGCTGACGCGCGAGAAGATCGTCGCCGCCGTCGCCACTACCTTCGTCTGCATCTGCGATGCGTCCAAGCGCGTCGAGGTCATGGGCCGTTTCCCGCTGCCGGTCGAGGTCATCCCGATGGCGCGCGCCCACGTCGCCCGCGAACTCGCCAGCCTGGGAGGCACGCCCGTGCTGCGCGCCGGCTTCGTCACCGACAACGGCAACCAGATCCTCGATGTCCACGGCCTGGCGATCACCGACCCGAAGGGGCTGGAGGCGCGCATCAATCAGATCACGGGGGTCGTCACCAACGGCCTTTTCGCGATGCGCCCGGCCGACGTGCTGCTGCTCGGTACCGACACCGGCGTTCGCACCTTCAGCTGATTCATCACGCTGTCACATGGCGGCTGTAGGGTTGCGTCATCGCAACTCGACCGGAGCCGACCATGCCGCATTCGCCCGCAGCCATCGCCGGCGCCCGGACGCGCGCGTTCGACAACGTCCTCGGGCTATCCACCGTGTTTTTCGATGCGTCGCAACGCCTGACGGCCGCCTTCGCGGCTGCCGGGCGTGAGGCCATCCTGCACAACAGTCGCCACTTCGCCGCCTTCGGGCATGGCCAGATCGACTCCACCGCGCAGTTCCCCGCCACCCTTTGGCTGGAAACGAGCGCCCGGACGACCCGACTGCTCGATGCGGCCTGGGGCATCCTCGGGGATACCCAGCGCTCCCTGCTGCAGGCAGCCGAAACGCAGGTGCAGGCCTTCGACGATCTCGTCCTGGCCATGGCCACCAAGGCCCCGGCGGGAACGCCGTGGGAGTCGCGCTTCGCCCTGGCCGCGCTGCGCACCACGCTCGAATCTGCCGAGCGCACCTTGCACGGCGTCGATGCCGCCGCCGAAGAGTCGCTCAGTCTCGCCGCAGACGAAACGCGCCGGATGGCTTCGGTGCTGGCCGGCGAACCGAAAACAACAAGGCCAGAGACGCGGGGCCGCAAAACAAGCTGACCAAGAATCATCCCGCACGGGAGAAACGTTAGTCTCTCTCTTTTCGCCCGGTTCGCCGGGCGTCTTTTTTTGCGGGCTGCAATGCTGGTAGCCTGTCACGGTCGACCCCGCCGAAAGCCCCAAAACCATGCCGCCCGAACCGGATGCCATACCCGTCAGTCTCGCCCTGCAAGGCGGCGGCGCCCACGGTGCCTTCACCTGGGGTGTGCTGGACAGGCTGCTGGAAGACGGCCGCTGCCGCTTCGAGGGGGTCAGCGGCACCAGCGCCGGCGCCATGAACGCGGTCTGCCTCGCCGACGGCTGGACGGCCGGCGGCCGCGACGGTGCCCGTGCCAGCCTGGCGGCATTCTGGACGGCGGTGGCCGATAGCTCGCCTTTCGCGCCCGGCGACCCGGATGCCGAGTCCGGGCGCCTGCCGGCGGCCACCCGCATGCTCCTGCAATGGTCTGCGCACCTGACACCGGCACAATGGAACCCCTTCGACATCAATCCGTTGCGCGAAATCCTCGCCGCCCGCATCGATTTCGAGCGCCTGCGCACGCGTTGCCCGCTGCGCCTGTTCATCGCCGCCACCCATGCCAACTCCGGGAAGCTGCGCATCTTCGGCAACCGCGAACTGTCGCTCGACGCGGTACTGGCCTCGGCCTGCCTGCCCGCCCTGCACCACACCATCACCATCGACGGCGAGCCCTACTGGGATGGCGGCTACAGTGCCAACCCGGCGGTCTTTCCGCTGGTCTGGGATTGTGTCTCGGCGGACATCCTGCTGGTACTCCTCGGCCCGCTGCATTTCACCGAGACGCCGGTGGCCGCAGCCGACATCCGTTCCCGGCTGCAGGAAATCGCCTTCAACAATACCTTCCTGCGCGAAATGCGTGGCTTCGCCCACCTCGCCGAGCAAGCCGGCCGCAGCCCGAAGCGCTGGTGGCAGCCGCGCTGGGCCGGCGGTCCGCTCGAGCGCCGGCTGGCCGACCTGCGCTTCCACGCCGTGACGACCGAGGCCGTACTCGACCAGATGCCCGCTGAAAGCCGGCTCGCAGCGAACAGGGCCTTCTTTGACAAGCTGCGCGACGCCGGCCGCCAGCAGGCTCAGGACTGGCTGACACGCCACGGCGCCTCGCTCGGGCGGCAGCCGACGCTCGATCTGGGCCGGCTGTTCTACTGAGCGCCGCCGGCCATCACACGCCGGTAACAAGTAGGCCCCATGCTTCAGGTCGAAGTCGCCGCGAACGGAGCCCGCCGATGCCGGAAAAAATCTACTGCTACTGCTGCCGCGTCCACCACGAAAGCAGCGTCATGCGTCTCTTCCGTACCCGTACCGGCCTGCGCTGGCGCTGTCGCGACAGCATCGCCGCCGCCGCGGCCGGCGTCGGGGAACGCGACGCGGCAGGTCGCCGGCAAAGCGAATGGAACCGAGCGGAAGCCCGTCGCCTTGCCGCGCTCGGCAACCTGGCACGCAGCGGATACGCGCAATAGCCGATGAGCAAGGTACGCATCGAGCGCCTCGATCCCGACAGCCCCGTGCTGGTCGAGGCATGTACCACGCTGCTGGCCAATGCCTTCGCCGACCCGCTGCGTTACGGACTCGAGCGCCTGCATCGCCATTTGCTCGACCGGGACCCGGTTTTCTACCACCAGTTTTTCATCGCCACGGCGGCCGGCCAGGTGATCGGCGTCGGCGGCGTCAAGGCGGCCGACTGGGCCTCGGACACCCACATCCTGCACCTTTCCGCTGTCGCTCCCGAGCGGCGCGGGCAGGGCATCGGCCGCGCCCTCATCGCGGCGCGCATCGACTGGGTGGAATCCAGCTTTCCACGCGGCCGCATCCTCGTTTCCACCAGCCGGCCGCGACGCTATCGGGACCTCGGCTTCACCGAAATCCGCGCCAGCCGCATCGGCGGCCGCCAATTGATGGTCAAGCGCTTCAAGGCCGGCTGATGACGATTCCGGGTTCATCGTTCCGCAAACCGCCAACCGCACGATCGCGTCGCCGCACCGCATAGAGGCTCCTGCGCATGAAAAACACCTGTTTTGACCCGGTCGACCGCAACACGGCCGCGCTCGCAACGCTCGCCGACCCCTTTCGCCGCCGCCTGCTCTCGGCAGCCGTCCTGGCGACAGCCGGCGGCACCCTGGCCGCCACCGGGCTGCCGCTGCCTTCGCTGGCCGCCGGCGCCGGGCGTGCAGGCGGGGCCCTCCTGCCCTTTGCCGGCATCGCCCCCTCGACCGAAGATCGCGTCGTGCTGCCGACGGGATACCGGAGCGAATTGCTCTTCGCCTGGGGCGATCCGGTTTCCGACGGCCCACGGGGTCGAGCCGATGCAAGCGACAGCGCGCTCGACCAGGGCCGGCAGGCCGGGATGCACCACGACGGCATGCATTTCTTCCCCGCCGCAGACAGCGGGAGCCCTGCCTCCGATCACGGCCTGCTCTGCATCAACCACGAATACACCGACGACGGTCTTCTCCACCCCGGTGGCATGCGCGACTGGAGCGCCGAGAAGGTGGCCAAGTCGAAGGCGGCCACCGGGGTCTCGGTGATCGAGGTTCGTCGCACCGATGCGGGCTGGCGCGTCGTGCGTCCCTCGCGCTGGGCGCGCCGCATCACCGCCGACACGCCGTGCCGCATTGCTGGCCCGGCGCGCGGGCATCCGGCGCTGACGACAGCGGCAGACCGCCGCGGCGAGTTCGTGCTGGGCACCCTGAACAATTGCGCGATGGGGGCGACGCCGTGGGGAACCTACCTGACCTGCGAAGAGAACTTCAACGGCTACTTCCGCGGCCCGCCGGTCCCGGGCGCCGACCAGCAGCGCTACGGCATCAACGAGAAGGGCTTCGGCTTTCGCTGGCACGAGTTCGACGAACGCTTCGACGCGACGCTGCATCCGAACGAACCCAACCGCTTCGGCTGGGTCGTCGAGATCGATCCCTGGCAACCGCACAAGCCGCCGGTCAAGCGCACGGCGCTGGGCCGCTTCAAGCACGAGGGCGCGACGGTCACGCTCGCCCGCGACAGGCGCGTCGTCGTCTACATGGGCGACGACGAGCGCTTCGAGTACATCTACAAGTTCGTCTCCCGCCGCCCCTATCTGCCCGGGCGCGGCGACACCTCCACCCTGCTCGACGAGGGAACGCTCTACGTGGCCCGTTTCGATGAGGACGGCAAGGGCCGCTGGCTGCCGCTGCGCCACGGCGAAAGGTACCCGAACGGCGCGTTGTCAGTGGAAAACGGCTTTGCCGGACCGGGCGACGTCGTAATCCGTTGCCGCCAGGCCGCCGACCTGGCCGGCGCCACGAAGATGGACCGCCCCGAATGGATCGCGGTCGCCCCGACCCGCGGCGACGTTTACGTGACGCTGACCAACAACAGCCAGCGCGGCACCCCCGAACGACCGGGCCTGAACGCGGCGAATCCGCGGCCAGCCAACATTTTCGGCCACATCGTCAGGTGGCGCGAAGGCGGCAGCGATGCCGCCGCGACTCGCTTCGCCTGGGACATCTTCGCACTGGCCGGCGACCCGCAAAATCCCGATGCGGCTAAGCGCGGCAACATCAAGGGCGATCCTTACGGCAGTCCTGACGGCCTCTGGTTCGATGCAGCCGGACGCCTGTGGATACAGACCGACGTATCGACCGGCACGCTGAACAAGGGCGACTACGCCAACTTCGGCAATAACCAGATGCTGGTCGCCGACCCGACATCCGGCGCTACCCGGCGGTTCATGAGCGGCCCGAACGGTTGCGAAATCACCGGCATCACCGCGTCACCGGACGGCCGGACACTGTTCGTGAACATCCAGCATCCGGGCGAGTCACCGGGCGAGCGCGGTGACCCGGAAAAGCCGACAGCGATTTCGGCATGGCCGGCCAACCAGTACCCCGGAGCAGTCGGCGGGCGCCCGCGCTCGGCGACGATCGCGATCACCCGCGAGGACGGCTACCCCGTCGCGCCCGCCTGAAAAGCGGAAACCCCGCCGGAGCGGGGTAGTTCACGGCAAATCCGGGGGAACCGGATTCAGGCCTGCGGCGGAACGTAGCCCTGGATCTGGTCGGCACCGTCGCCGAAGAAGTGCTTCTCGACCTGCTCGGCGAGGTACTTGCGGTGCTTGGCATCGACGAGGTTGAGCCGGTTCTCGTTGATGATCATGGTCTGCAGCTTGATCCACTGCTGCCAGGCCTCCTTCGACACGCTCTCGTAGATGCGCTGGCCGAGGGCGCCCGGATAGGGCGGGAAATCGAGTCCTTCGGCTTCGCGGCCGAGCTTGATGCAATTGACGGTTCTTGCCATGGAACGCTCCGTTGGATAGATCGCGGCGATTATAAGGTCTTGCAGAGGACCTTCGAGCGCCGCTGGTAGTTGTACATGTCACGCTTCTTGGCCGGCAGGTCGTCAACCGTCCCGAGTCGGAAGCCGCGCTCGACGAACCAGTGCTCGGTGCGGGTGGTGAGCACGAACAGCTGCTTGATGCCGAGCTTGCGCGCGCGCTTTTCGATGCGCTTCATCAGCTGCTCGCCGTAACCCCACTCGCGATGCTCGGCGCTGACCGCAAGGCAGGCGAGTTCCGCCTCCTCGTCGGAGTGCGCGTAGAGGGCAGCACAGCCGACGATGATGCCGTCGTGCTCCATCACCGAGAAGCGGTCGATCTCGCGTTCGAGCAGTTCGCGCGGGCGGTGGACGAGGATGCCTTCCGCTTCCAGCGGCTCGATCAGCGCGATCAGTGCGCCGATGTCGTCCGGCTTGGCTTCGCGGATATTCTCGAGGGACTCGCGGGTGACGACCGTACCGACACCGTCGTGGGTAAACAACTCCCGCAACAGGGCGCCATCCTGGGCAAAGCCGATCAGGTGCACACGGCCGACGCCGGCGCGGCTGGCGCGCAGGACGCAGGGCAAATAGCGGCGGATGTCGGGCGAAAGCCACTCGCCGGTCTTGAGCAGAATTTCGACTTCATCAGCAGTCATCTCGTCAAGCAAATCGCCGGAGGGATCGGCAACGCCCTGGCTGTCGGTCAGGAAGACCAGCTTGTCGGCCTTGATCGCGACGGCGACGGCTTCGGCCGCCTCCTCCATCTGCAGGTTGAAGATCTCGCCGGTGGCAGAAGGCCCCTCGCAGTTGAGGAGCACGATGTTGCCCAGGGCGAGCTGGGCGTTGATGCCCTCGGCGTCGACCTTGCGCACCTTGCCGGCGTAATGCATGTCGATGCCGTCGAGCACGCCGATCGGCTGGCCGGTGATGAAATTACCGCCGATGACGCGGATGCGGCTGTTGGCCATCGGCGTGTTCGGCAGGCCCTGCGAGAGTAGCGCCTCGATCTCGAGATAGACGCTGCCGACGGCATCGAGCACGCAGTCGAGCGCCGCCGCATCGGTCACCCGGTAGCCCCGGTGATAGACCGACTCGAGGTTCTTTTCGCGCAGTTCTTCCTCGATCTGCGGACGCGCGCCATGCACCAGCACGAGGCGGATGCCGAGGCTGACCAGCAGGTTGACGTCGAAGGCCAGCGTGCGGGCGAACTCGCTCTCGACCGCCTTGCCGCCGAAGGCGATGACGAAGGTCTTGCCGCGGAAGGCGTTGATGTAGGGCGTCACCGCCCGGAACCAGGCGACGAAGTGCTCGTCGTAGGGGGTATCGCTCATCTTCAGTCGGCCTTGCGCGAATTGCCGGCGAGCGCCTGCTCGAGACGTTCGCAGACGGTCTTCAGCACCTTGACCCGCGCGAAGTTCTTGTCGTTGGCCTCGACCAGGGTCCACGGGGCGAGGCCGGTAGAGGTGCGGTCGACCATGTCGCAGACCGCGGAAACGTAGGCATCCCACTTGTCACGGTTGCGCCAGTCCTCGGCCGTGATCTTGAAGCGCTTGAAGTCGGTGGCCTCGCGCTCCTTGAAGCGGCGGAGCTGTTCCTCGGCGCCGATCTGCAGCCAGAATTTCACGACGACGGCACCGGCATCGGCCATCTGGTGTTCGAAGTCGTTGATCTCGGCGTAGGCGCGCAGCCAGTCGGCCTCGCTGCAGAAGCCCTCGACCCGCTCGACCAGCACGCGTCCGTACCATGAGCGGTCGAAAATGGTCACCCGGCCGGTGCGCGGCAGGTGGCGCCAGAAGCGCCAGAGGTAGGGCTGCGCCCGCTCCTCCTCGGTCGGCGCGGCAATCGGGACGATCTGGTACTGGCGCGCGTCCATCGACGCCGCGACGCGACGGATGCTACCCCCCTTGCCGGCGGCATCGGCCCCCTCGAAGACGAGCACGAGCGAACGCCCGTCAAGGAAGCGCGGCGCGCGCATGAGCTCGGAAAGCCGTGCCTGGTACTTGGCCAGCTGCTTCTCGTAATCCTTCTTGTCGAGCCGGCGCGTCAGGTCGAGCTCGCTGAGGACATTCTTGCCGTCGATCGCCTGGACGATGGGCGGGGCGACCGGCACCTGCTGCCGTTCGGTCTGCTTCAGCCGCCGGTTGATCTGGTCGAGGACGATGCGCCCGACGGTCAGCGAGCGGTAGTTGTCGTCGGTACCCTCGACGATGATCCAGGGCGCCTTGGCGGTGTTGGTCACGCGCAGGACGTGCCCGGCGACCTGCTGCAGGCGGTCGTAGGTCTTCAGGCGTTCGTAGCTCGCCTTGGTCACCCGCCACGCGGTGCGCGGGTCGCGCTCGAGCGCCTTGAGCCGCTGCTTCTGGCCGTCGCGCGAGAGATGGAACCAGAACTTGAGGACCAGCGCGCCTTCGTTGACCAGCATGGCCTCGAAACGGTTGATGTCCTCGAGTACGTCGTCGAGATCGCTGCGCCGCATGGAGCCGGCGATGCGGTCGGCGATCGGCTGCGAATACCACGAGCCGGCGAAGATGCCGACCTTGCCCTTGGGCGGCAGCGCGCGCCAGTAGCGCCACATGTAGGGCCGCGCCGCTTCCTCGTCGGTCGGCGCCGAGAACGCAAGCGTCGAGATGTGGCGCGGGTCCATCCAAGAATAGAGCAGGTTGATGGTTTCGCCCTTGCCGCTGCCGTCGACCCCGCTGACCAGGATGACGACCGGAAATTCGCGTTTTTCGAGCAGGTCGAACTGGACGTCGAGCAGCGCGGCGCGCAGCGCCGGCACTTCGCGCCGGAACGTTTCCTTGTCGATGGCATGGCCCAGCTCAGCGGACTCGAACATTGTCTTCCCCCCCATGTTGGCGCAGGTCTCCCCACAGGGCCTGCAAGATGGCGAGAGCCGCCAGGCCGGCGGTCTCGGTACGCAATATGCGCGGCCCCAGGCGCACGGCCCGGAATCCGGTCGCCCGCGCGGCTGTCGCCTCCTGCGGGTCAAGCCCGCCCTCGGCGCCGACCAGCAGCTGAACCTGTGCCGCGGGCGCGACATCGCCCAGCGTCATGTCGGCATCCGGCGCCAGCATCAGGCGCAGCGTATCCGGCGGCGCCGGCCGTGCCAGCCAGGCATCCAGCCGTTCGAGCGGGGTCACCAGCGGCACCTGGTTGCGCCCGCACTGCTCACACGCCGCTGCCGCAACGCCCTGCCAGTGGGCGACCCGACGCGCCGCGCGCTCGCCGGCCAGGCGGACGACGCTGCGCCGGCTATCCACCGGAACAATTGACGAAACCCCGAGCTCGACGGCCTTCTGGATCGTGTAATCCATTTTCTCGCCGGACTGGACCGCCTGGATCAGGGTGACCGCCAGCGGCGACTCGCGCTCGACATCGGACCAGCCGCCCAGTTCGGCGAAGACGCGATCGCGCTCGATCCGTTCGATGCGCGCCGCATACTCGCCGCCGCGCCCGTCGAAGAGCACCAGCGGTGCGCCGGCCGCCAGGCGCAGGACGCGCACGGCATGGCGCGCCACCGGCTCGGGCAGCTCGACATGCGCACCGGGCGAGAGCGCTTCGCGGCAATAGAAACGGGGGGCGTTCATCGCCGGTATTATGGGCCAATTGCCCGGCGCGCGGACAAGCCCGCACGATCCTCCCGCCGCCACCTTCCTGCACGGCTACGGTACGGCACGGTAGAATCCGTGCTTTCGTTTCACCGCCGCAGGGGGTTCCATGCTCGAGCGCACACTGGCGCGCTACCTCACCGAGGAGCAGCGCGACAAGGGCGTCATCACCGCCGACCTCAAGTTCCTGATCGAGGTCGTCTCGCGCGCCTGCCATGCCATCTCGATCGCCATCGGCAAGGGCGGCCTCGGCGGCGTGCTCGGCGAGGCCGGCAGCGACAACGTCCAGGGCGAAGCGCAGAAGAAGCTGGACGTGCTGTCGAACGAGATCCTGCTCGAGGCCAACGAGTGGGGCGGCCACCTGGCGGCGATGGCCTCCGAGGAGATGGACCTGCCGCACCTGGTTCCGCACCGCTATCCGCAGGGCGAATACCTGTTGCTCTTCGATCCGCTCGACGGCTCGTCGAACATCGACGTCAATGTCTCGATCGGCACCATCTTCTCGGTCCTGCGCTGCCCCGAAGGCGCCGACCTGTCCAGCCCGGAAGCCTCGGAAAATGCCTTCCTGCAGCCCGGCACGGCCCAGGTCGCGGCGGGCTACGCGGTCTACGGACCGACCACGCTGCTGGTGCTGACCGTGGGCGACGGCGTCGTGGCCTTCACGCTGGATCGCGAGCAGGGCCACTTCGTCCTCACCCAGGAAAATGTCCGCATCCCCGCCGACACGAAGGAGTTCGCCATCAACATGGCGAACCAGCGCTTCTGGGAGGCGCCGGTGCGCCGCTATGTCGGCGAGATGCAGGCGGGTCGCGAAGGTCCGCTCGCCAAGGACTACAACATGCGCTGGGTGGCCTCGATGGTCGCCGACGTGCATCGCATCATGACGCGCGGCGGCATCTTCATGTATCCGATGGACGACAAGGTGCGCGACAAGGGCGGCAAGCTGCGCCTCATGTACGAGGCCAACCCGATGGCCTTCCTCGTCGAGCAGGCGGGCGGCGCCGCCACCGACGGGCGCCGGCGCATCCTCGACATCATCCCCGATCGCCTGCACCAGCGCGTACCGGTCATTCTCGGCTCACGCAACGAGGTCGACCGCGTCACCCGCTATCACGCCGCCTGATTGCTCGAGCAGCGCCGCCGGCGAACCCGCCGGGTTCAGCGGCTGGCGCCCTCGCCGGCGTTGTGGATGATCCAGGTCAGGTAATAGCCGGCGCCGAAGCCGGCCTGGTTCGAGAAGATGAGACGCCCCTGTCCCTTGTAGACCATTTCCCAGCGGCTCCGGTCGCTGCCGAAATAGAAGGGGATGAAGGCCTTGCCGGTGATGTAGGCCCCTTGGTCCGAGGGCTGGCCGATGGCATCGAAGACCTGCTGCTGGGACATGCCGATCTTCACTTTGAGGAAGCGGCTGCCGGCAGCGGGCACGCCGGAAATCTCGCCCTGCCAGTCGTTGATGCCCTTGACTTGGGTACCCTGGCCGGCCTCGACCTTCGTCGAGTCGGTCACCGGCTTGTTCTTCGAAAGATCGTAACCGCCCGCGGCCGCCGCCGTCGGCGCGGCGGGTGCAGCGGCAGCCGGTGCCGCCTTCGCCTTGCTTGCCGGGACGCAGTCCTCTACCGGTTCCTTGCCCTTCGCCGTCGTTGTCTTTTTCGACTTCGTCTTGGGCTCGTCCTTGCAGACCGGCTTGCTCTCCACCACCGAAGCCGGCGCCGGTTCGGCAGCCTTGGGCGCCGGAGCTGGTGCGGGGGCCGGGTCCGGCTTGGGCGAATTGGACTGGCAGCCGGCAAACACGGCGGCGAAGAGCAGCACGAGCACCGGGGAGCGGGTGATGGGACGGGTTAGCACGGCGGATATCCTTGGTTTTCGCGTTGTACTGGAGCGCTGCCGGAGTATAGCGACAATCGCCGCTTGCCGGCACCGCTGCCGAGCGCTCAGGAGCGCCGCGACCCTACCCAAAGCGGGGCGTTTGCCGGATAATTCCGGCTTTTACGCCGGCTGGATTTCCGCACCATGAGCGTCGCCAAAACCCCTTCTTTTTCGCCGTTGACCGGCGCCATCCGCGCGCTGGCCATGGACGCCGTCCAGAAGGCCAATTCCGGCCATCCGGGCGCCCCGATGGGCATGGCCGAAATCGCCGAAGTCCTGTGGCGCCGGCACCTGCGCCACAACCCGGCCAATCCGTCGTGGGCCGACCGCGACCGCTTCGTGCTGTCGAACGGCCACGGCTCGATGCTGGCCTATGCGCTGCTCCACCTGACCGGCTACGACCTTTCGATCGACGACCTGAAGGCCTTCCGCCAGCTCAAGTCGCGAACCGCCGGCCACCCGGAATACGGGCACACACCGGGCATCGAGACGACGACCGGGCCGCTCGGGCAGGGCATCACCAATGCCGTCGGCATGGCGCTGGCCGAAAAGGTGCTCGCCGCCGAGTTCAACCGGCCCGGCCACGCCATCGTCGATCACTACACCTATGCCTTCCTGGGTGACGGCTGCCTGATGGAGGGCATTTCGCACGAGGCCTGTTCGCTGGCCGGTACGCTCGGCCTCGGCAAGCTGATCGCCTTCTGGGACGACAACGGCATTTCGATCGACGGCCATGTCGAAGGCTGGTTCACCGACGACACACCGAAACGCTTCGAGGCTTATGGCTGGCATGTCATTGCTGCGGTCGACGGCCACAATGCCGAAGAAATCGAAAAGGCCCTGCTCGCCGCCCGCGCGGAAAAGGACCGGCCGACGCTGATCTGCTGTCGCACCGTCATCGGCCTGGGCGCCCCGAACAAGCAGGGCTCGCACGACTGCCACGGCGCCCCGCTCGGCGCCGACGAAGTCGCTGCCGCGCGCGCCCACATCGGCTGGCCGCACCCGGCTTTCGAGATTCCGGACGATGTATACGCCGCCTGGAACGGCCGCCCGCGCGGCGCCACCTTCCAGGAAAACTGGGACCGCCGCTTCGCCGCCTACCGCACCGCCTTCCCGGCCGAGGCCGCCGAGTTCGAGCGCCGCGTGATGAAGGCCGAACTGCCGGCCAACTGGGAAGCGACCAAGGCGGCCTATGTCGCTTCCTGCCGTGACAAGGCCGAGAACATCGCCACCCGCAAGGCCTCGCAGAACGCGATCGCCACCCTGGTGCCGGCGCTGCCCGAACTGTTCGGCGGCTCGGCCGACCTGGCCGGTTCCAACCTGACCTTCGTCAAGGGCAGCAAGGGCGTCACCCGCAGCGAAGGCGGCAACTATTGCTACTACGGCGTGCGCGAGTTCGGCATGACCGCGATTGCCAACGGCATCGCGCTGCACGGCGGCCTGATTCCCTATACCGCGACCTTCCTCGTCTTCTCCGACTACGCACGCAACGCGATCCGCATGGCGGCGCTGATGAAGCAGCGCCAGATCATGGTCTACACCCATGACTCGATCGGCCTCGGCGAGGATGGCCCGACGCACCAGCCGGTCGAGCACATCCCGAGCCTGCGCCTGATTCCCAACCTCGACGTCTGGCGCCCGGCCGATGCGACGGAAACCGCAGTTGCCTGGATTTCGGCGGTCGACCGCAGCGACGGCCCGAGCGTGCTCGCGCTGTCGCGCCAGAACTTGCCCACCGTCACGCAGAGCGTCGCCGACGCCGACATCGCGCGCGGCGGCTACGTGCTTTCGGATTGCGCCGGTGCGCCGCAGGTCACCTTCATCGCCACCGGTTCCGAAGTCAAGCTCGCGCTCGACGCGCAGGCCGCGCTGGCCGCCGAGGGCATCGCCACGCGCGTCGTCTCGATGCCGTGCACCAACGTCTTCGACCGCCAGCCTGCCGACTACCGCAAGGCCGTGGTCGGCGCCTGCAAGACGCGCATCGCCATCGAGGCGGCGCATCCCGATTTCTGGCGCAAGTATGTCGGCCTGCACGGCGCCGTGATCGGCATCGACCGTTTCGGCGAATCGGCCCCGGCCGGCCAGTTGTTCGACCTGTTCGGCTTCACCGTCGCCAACGTCGTCGCCACGGCGAAGTCCCTGCTGTCCTGATTCACCGCAGATTTTCAGAGAGAGGAGTAGTTCATGGCTATCAAGGTTGCTATCAACGGTTTCGGTCGTATCGGTCGCTGCACGCTGCGCGCCATCTACGAGCAGGGACTGCAGAACGAATTCGAGGTCGTCGCGATCAACGCCTCCGGCGACCTGGCGACCAACGCCCACCTGCTGAAGTACGACACCACGCACGGCCGCTTCACGACCCCGGTCGAGACCGAGGGTGAAAACTGCATCATCATCGACGGCAAGAAGATCGCCTTCTACTCGACCAAGGACCCGAAGGGCGTCAACTGGGCAAGCCACGGCGTCGATGTCCTGCTCGAGTGCACCGGCGCCTACACCACCAAGGCCAAGGCTCAGGCCCTGCTCGAGCAGGGCGCCAAGCGCGTGCTGATCTCCGCCCCGGGTGGCGACGACGTCGACACCACCATCGTCATGGGCGTCAACGAAGGCGCGCTGAAGGCCGGGCACACGGTCGTCTCCAACGCCTCGTGCACCACCAATTGCCTGGCCCCGGTCGCCAAGATCCTGTCCGACAGCATCGGGATCAAGTCCGGCCTGATGACCACCGTCCACGCCTACACCAACGACCAGGTCACCGTCGATGTCCGCCACAAGGACCTGCGCCGCGCCCGTGCCGCCGCCGCCAACATCATCCCGACCAAGACCGGCGCCGCCAAGGCCGTCGGCCTTGTGCTTCCGCAACTGGTCGGCAAGTTCGACGGTTTCGCCTTGCGCGTGCCGACCATCAACGTCTCGCTGGTCGACCTGACCTTCACCGCCGAGCGCGCCACCACCAAGGACGAAATCAACACCCTGATGACCGCCGCCGCCAACGGCCCGCTCAAGGGCATCATGGCGGTCAACACCGAGCCGCTGGTCTCAAGCGACTTCAATCACACCACCGTCTCGTCGACCTTCGACGCCACGCAGACCCGCGTGCTCAAGGCCGAAGACGGCTCGACCCTGGTCAAGGTGCTGGCGTGGTACGACAACGAGTGGGGTTATTCCTGCCGCATGCTCGATGCCGCCCGCGCCTGGATGAACGCCAAGTAGTCATAAGGCAACCGGGGCCGCAAGGCCCCTTTTCTTTGCACTTCCCACGGAGAAACGACAATGAAGCAACTGCCCCGCCTCGCACTCAGCCTCATCGCCGCCCTTGCCTTCACCGCGGCCCACGCCGCCGACGACAAGCCCGCCGAAGCCGCCAAGCCAGCCGGTGAAGCCGCCGAAGCGGCCAAGCCGGCCAACGGCACCAAGGCGACGGACGGTGCGAAGCCGGCAGCCGAGGCGCCAGCGCCGGTCATCGTCGGCAACCCGCCTGCCGACCACCCCTTCGGCAAGCTCAAGATCGGCATGAAGTACGAGGAAGTCATCGCCATCGTCGGCAAGCCGACCAACCAGCAGAGCTGGTGCACCGGCAAGCAGCACATCCCCTTCTATTTCGGCGACGACAAGGGCCGTGCCGAGTCCTACTTCAAGGGTATGGGCAAGCTCGATTTCAATGCCGGCGTCACCATGCTGCCGTTCCGGATCTGCAAGGGCTCGGACCCGACGACGCTGATCTACGTCGAGTACAACCCGGAAGCCACCGGCGAACTGCCCAAGTAAGGTCAACGGTCGACCGCACGCGATGCCCCTGCGCCTGGCAATCAACGGCTACGGCCGTATCGGCCGTTGCTTCCTGCGCGCGCTGCTCGAGTCGCCGGCGGCGCTCGCGCTGCGCGTGACCGCCATCAACGAGCCGGCCGACCTCGACAGCATGGCCTACCTGACCCGCTACGACTCGACGCACGGCCGTTTTCCCGGCCGCGTCGAAGCGGTCGGCGGTTCGCTCAGCATCGACGGCCGGACGATCCGCGTCAGCCACGCCGCGACGCCCGAGGAGACCGACTGGCGCGGCATCGACCTCGTCGTCGAGTGCTCCGGGCGCTACGCCCGCCGCGACGAACTGGACCGCTTCCTGGCAGCCGGCTGCCCGCGCGTGCTCCTGTCGCACCCGGGCGCTTCGGCCGCCGATGTCGATGCGACGATCGTCGCCGGCATCAATGAGGACAGCCTGACCGGCAGCGAGCACCTGGTTTCCGCGGCATCCTGCACCACCAATGCCGTCGTTCCGCTGCTCGACCTGATCCACCGCGAGATCGGCATCGACGAGGTATTGCTGACCACGCTGCATTCGGTAATGAACGACCAGCCGCTGATCGACGGCTATCACCACCCCGACTTGCGCCGCACCCGCTCGGCCATGCAGTCGATCATCCCGGTGTCGACCGGCCTCGCACGCGGCGTCGAGCGCCTGTTGCCGGCACTGGCCGGCCGCGTCCAGGCCAAGGCGATCCGCGTCCCGACCCTGAACGTCTCGGCCATCGACCTGACGATCGCGACGCAACGCCCGGTTTCGGCCCACAGCGTGAACCACCTGCTTGCAGCGGCGGCAGCCGGCTCGCTGCGCAGCCGCATCGCCTATTCGGAAGCGGCACACGCCTCGATCGACTTCAACCACGACCCGCATTCGGCCATCGTCGACGGCAGCCAGACGCGCACCGCCGGCAGCCACCTGCTCAACCTGTTCGTCTGGTTCGACAACGAATGGGGTTTTGCCAACCGCCTGCTCGAGGTCGCCGCGCACTGGTCGCGCCTGTGGCCCGCGCGCCATCACTGAATCGACCTGGAGAACAAGCCATGAACGTCATCAAGCTGACCGACCTCGACGTATCCGGAAAACGCGTCTTCATCCGCGCCGACCTCAACGTGCCGCAGGACGAGGCCGGCAACATCACCGAGGACACGCGCATCCGTGCCTCGCTGCCGTCGATCCGCTACTGCCTCGAGAAGGGGGCCGCGGTGATGGTCACCTCGCACCTCGGCCGTCCGACCGAAGGCGAATTGACTCCCGAGGATACGCTGATGCCGGTCGCCGTCCGCCTCGGCCAACTGCTGCACGTGCCGGTGCACCTGATCCAGGACTGGGTCGACGGCGGTTTCACGGTCAAGCCTGGCGAAGTGGTCCTGCTCGAAAACTGCCGCGTCAACAAGGGCGAGAAGAAGAACAATGACGAGCTGGCGCAGAAGATGGCCAAACTCTGCGACATCTACGTCAACGATGCCTTCGGCACCGCCCACCGCGCCGAGGCGACGACCCACGGCATCGCCAGACACGCCCCGGTCGCCTGCGCCGGCGTGCTGATGGGCGCCGAGATCGACGCGCTGTCGCGCGCCCTGCACGAACCGAAGCGGCCGCTGGTCGCCATCGTCGGCGGCGCGAAGGTTTCCTCCAAGCTGACCATCCTCAGGTCGCTGGCCGACAAGGTCGACCAGCTGATCGTCGGCGGCGGCATCGCCAATACCTTCCTGCTCGCTTCCGGCAAGCGCATCGGCGACTCGCTGGCCGAGCCCGACCTCGTCAAGGAAGCGCACGCCATCATGGACATCATGAAGGCGCGCGGCGCCGAAGTGCCGCTGCCGACCGACGTCGTCGTCGCCGACGAAGTCTCGGCGCTGGCCCGCGCCAACAAGATTTCGGTCGACGACGTCGCCGCCCACGACCGCATCCTCGACGTCGGCCCGAAGACCGCGGCGCGCCTGGCCGAGATCGTCGCCCATGCCGGCACCATCGTCTGGAACGGCCCGGTCGGCGTCTTCGAGCATGCCCAGTTCGCCGGCGGCACCAAGATGCTGGCCTCGGCCATCGCCCACTCGGAGGCCTTCTCGATCGCCGGGGGCGGCGACACGCTGGCGGCCATCGCCAAATTCCACATCGCCGACGACATCGGCTACATCTCGACCGGCGGCGGCGCCTTCCTCGAGTTCCTCGAGGGCAAGACCCTGCCGGCCATCGCCGTGCTCGAGGAACGGGCGACAAAATAGGCCTTTTTGCCGCGTCGACCGCGGCAGCCACGGAATCTTCAGGAAATCACCATGTCCCGCCACACCAAGATCGTCGCCACGCTCGGCCCTGCATCGTCCTCGACCGAGGTACTCGAAAGCCTTGTCGCGGCCGGCGTTGACGTTGTCCGCATGAACTTCTCGCACGGCGCCGCCGCCGACCATCAGGAGCGCGCTGCGAAGATTCGTGCGGCGGCGGCCAAACTCGGGCGGACGGTCGGCATCCTCGGCGACCTGCAGGGTCCTAAGATCCGTGTCGGCCGCTTCGCGGAGGGAAAAACCACGCTGATCGCCGGCGCCCCGTTCATCCTCGATGCCAGCTGCGCGCTCGGCGACGACGCGCGGGTCGGCCTCGACTACAAGGAACTGCCCAAGGACGTCCGTCACGGCGACATTCTCCTGCTCGACGACGGCCGCCTGAAACTCCAGGTCGAGGCCGTGCGCGGTGCCGAGATCCATACCCGCGTGCTGGTTGGCGGCGAGCTGTCGAACAACAAGGGCATCAATCGCCAGGGCGGCGGCCTGACCGCGCCGGCCCTGACCGCCAAGGATATGGACGACATCAAGACGGCCGCGCAGATCGGCGTCGACTTCGTCGCCGTTTCCTTTCCCAAGAGCGCCGCCGACATGTACATGGCCCGCCAGCTCCTGCGCGCCGCCGGTAGCCAGGCCGTGCTGATCGCCAAGATCGAGCGGGTCGAGGCGATCACCAATCTCGAGGAAATCCTCGACGCCTCCGACGGCATCATGGTCGCCCGCGGCGATCTTGCAGTCGAAGTCGGTGACGCCACCGTGCCGGCGTTGCAGAAGAAGATGATCCGCATGGCACGCGACCGCAACAAGCTGACCATCACGGCGACGCAAATGATGGAATCGATGATCCACTCGCCGGTACCGACCCGCGCCGAAGTCTCCGACGTCGCCAACGCCGTCCTCGACGGTACCGACGCGGTGATGCTCTCCGCCGAGACGGCGAGCGGCAAGTACCCGGTGGAAACCGTGGAATCGATGGCACGCGTCTGCGTCGAGGCCGAGCGTTCGGCGGAGGTGACGCTCGACCGCGAATTCCTCGACCGCGTGTTCACGCGCATCGACCAGTCGGTGGCGATGGCGGCGATCTGGACCGCGCATCACCTCAAGGTGAAGGCCATCGCGGCATTGACCCAATCCGGTTCGACCGCGCTCTGGATGAGCCGCCTCAACTGCGGCGTGCCGATCTACGCGCTGACGCCGGATGCCGGATCGGTGGCGCGCATGGCGCTCTATCGCGAAGTCTACCCTCTGGCCATGACCCAGCAACACACCGACCGCGACCGCCTGCTGGCCGAGGCCGAAGCGCTCCTGATCGAGCGCGGCGTCGTCCAGGACGGCGACCTCATCGTGCTGACCATCGGCGAACCGATCGGCACGACCGGCGGCACCAACACGCTCAAGATCGTACGCGTCGGCGAGCACGCCCTGCCTTGAGGGCCGCGCCGCCTAGCCCGCCCGGCGTTCCCGCGCTGGCGGGGCGTTCTGACCGCCTTCCGCAAGCCAGGCTTGCAGCAAGGGAACGTAATCCAGGTCGGTGACCATGATGTGGTTATAGAACCAGCCGTTAATCAGGTAATGTACCCGGTCGGCAACCTCGTCCAGATTCAGGTGCCGGGCTTCGTCGAGCAGTTCGACGAACATTGCACGAAACTGCCGGTGCAGCGCCCGGTGCTCCTCGAGGCGGGGATACCCGCAACGCGCCAAGAGGTCTTCTTCCTCCCGGAAATGCTCGATCACGTAGTTGCTGAGGGTCGCGAGCGTCTTCATCATGCGGATCTGGTCGCCCTTGCCCTCGAACGTGGCGGCCAGGTCGAACAACTGCTTATGCTGGGCGTCGATGGCGTCGATGCCGAAGACCAGCTTGTCCGACCATTCCGAAAGTGCGCCCTTCATGAGTTCAACCCTCATTGTTTTTGTTCATCGACAATAGTCGACATTCGCAGGACGGGAAAATTCCCCGCCGAACCACGCCCGAATTTCCGCTCGCCGGCGCAGCTGCCGGAGTGCCGGGCTGGTAGAATCACAGGTCGACGTCCGCCCTTGCGACCACCGAACAGGAGAATTCCATGCCGCTCGTTTCCATGCGCCAACTGCTCGACCATGCTGCCGAAAACAGCTACGGCCTGCCCGCCTTCAACGTCAACAACATGGAGCAGGTCTGGGCCATCATGGAGGCTGCCAGCCAGGTCGATGCCCCGGTGATCATGCAAGCCTCGGCCGGTGCCCGCAAATACGCCGGAGAGCCGTTCCTGCGCCACCAGATCCTTGCCGCGCTCGAAGCCTACCCGCACATCCCCATCGTCATGCACCAGGACCACGGCCAGAGCCCGGCGGTGTGCATGGCAGCCATCCGTTCCGGCTTCACCTCGGTGATGATGGACGGCTCCCTGCAGGCTGACGGCAAGAGTGTCGCCACCTACGAATACAACGTCGATGTGACCCGCAAGGTCGTCGAATTCGCGCACAGCATTGGCGTCTCCGTCGAAGGCGAACTGGGCGTGCTGGGCAGTCTGGAAACCATGAAGGCGGACAAGGAAGACGGCCACGGTGCCGAAGGCCACATGACCCGCGAAGACCTGCTCACCGACGTCGAGCAGGCCGCCGACTTCGTCAAGCAGACCAACTGCGATGCACTGGCCATCGCCATCGGCACCAGCCACGGTGCCTACAAGTTTACCAAGAAGCCGACCGGCGACATCCTCGCCATCGACCGCATCGCGGAAATCCACGCCCGCATCCCGAACACCCACCTCGTCATGCACGGGTCGTCGTCCGTGCCGCAGGACCTGCTCGCCGAAATCCGCCAGTTCGGCGGCGACATGAAGGAAACCTACGGCGTGCCGGTCGAGGAAATCGTCAAGGGCATCGCCCACGGCGTGCGCAAGGTCAACATCGACACCGATATCCGCCTGGCGATGACCGGCGCCATCCGCCGCTACCTGGCCGAGCACCCGGACAAGTTCGACCCGCGCGACTACCTGAAGCCCGCCCGCGAAGCCGCCAAGAAGATCTGCCTCGCCCGCTTCGAGGCCTTCGGCACTGCCGGCCAGGCCGGCAAGATCAAGGCAATCCCGCTCGAGAAGATGGCCGAACGCTACGCCAAGGGCGAACTGAACCAGATCGTCAGGTAGCCCGCACGGGTTGCCTGCCAAGGCACCCGCAGGCTCCACGCGCCCGGCACCCTTGGGCGGCCCGGCGAACTGCGCGATAATGGCCTGTCATTTCCGCTCCAGAGTCCTCATGCCGCCGCTACGCCTGCTCGCTATCCTCGCTGCCCTCGTGCTGGGCATCACGGCCGCGCAGGCCCAGCAACGGCAGCGAATCACCCTCGTCGTCCCCGGCCCCGGAGCGATCTCCTACCTCCCGGCAGAACTGATTTCGCGCATCGGCGCCGACCGCGCTGAGGGGGTGGAGGTGCAGGTCACCTACGCCACGGGCGGCGCCACTGCGCTTGCGGACCTCCTCGAGAACAATGCCGATTTCGCGGTGACCGGCATGCCGGCGGCGATGTCGACCCAGCTCAAGGACCCCCGACTCGTTGCGCTCGCGCCGGTCAACGATTTGCCGCTCTACGTCCTCCTCGTGCGCAAGGGCTTGCAAGGCGAGGTCAGGAAAGTTGGCGACCTGCGCGGACGGGCCATCGGGTTCCACAGCGATTCGACGGCAACCAAGACGACTTCGCAACAGGTGCTCGAGCTGATGTTCCGGCGTGGCGGCCTGAAGCCCGACAGCTACCGCAAGGTCGTCGTCGGCCGGCGCTGGGAGTCGGAGTCCCTGATGCTGAAGAATGGCGAAGCCGATGCCGTGATGAGCGACGAACCGCACGCCAGCCGCATGGTGGCGGAAAAGATCGCTTTCCCGCTGGTCCATCTCGGTGATCCCGAGACCGCCCGCAACTTCGCTGGTGCCGGTTTCCTGCGCGGCACCCTGATCAGCCGGCGCGACCTCGTCGAAAAGGACCCTGCCCGGGCCGCGGTCATGGTCCGCATCCTCCAGCGAACCCTGCAGTGGATGGCGGCTCGCCCCCCCGAGGAAATCGTTGCCAAGCTCGACATCGCCAGCGCCGACGAGCGCGCTCAGCTTGTCGCACTGTTGCGCAAGTACCCGCGCCAGTACAGCGCGGACGGCAAGTTTTCGACCCGCCAGCTGCGCGAAACCGAGATATTCTTCATCGACTCCCAGGCCGGCAACCAGGCTGCTGAAGCCTTCCGCATCGAATCGATGGTCATCGACAAGTGGGCGGGCCGCAAGAACTGATGGCGCCGGCCCCGACCGCACCCCTCGGCCGCGAGATTTTCCGCCGGTTGCTGCTCGCTTTCGCACTGGCAACGACGATCGGGATCGGGCTGGCGACATGGGGTTTCCTTACCGCCAACAAGCGCGCCGAAACGCTACATCAGGAGGCTTCGCGCAACCACTACCAGGCTGCCATCAGCAGCCTCGAACGGCGTTGGGGGCGCGAGGCGAACAACCTGCGCGTCCGGCTCGAATCGATGCGCCACCTCGAGGACCCGGCTTCCGGCCGCGACAAGGTCCTCGCCTACCTGATCGCGCAAGGCGGCAATATCGAATTCCCGTCATTGCGCATCGACGATGCGCGCGGCGAGCCTCTGGTCCTCTACGAACATGCCGGCCGGCGCATCCCGGAAGCACGCTTCGCTGCCGACCAGAACACCGCGTGGGCCTGGGATCCGATCCAGGGGCGGCTCTATCTCGTCTATCGCCAGCTCATCTGGCTGGGCAAGGAAAATGGCCACCTCGTAATGTTCAAGCCGATGGACAATGCCCTCCTGACCCAGCTTGCCTACCCCGACACGCGCCTCACCCTCTGGTGGGGTGACCGCGCTTTCGCCTCGTCGGAGGGCAATCCGGGCCTGGATGCGCTGGCACGGGGAGCTGTAGGCGCAGGCACGCTGGAAGTACCGTGGCCCTCGACTTCCGGCGACCCGGGGCCGCGCCTGATGGTCGAGTCCACCGCCCGGCCGCTGATGCACCCGCTCGATTTCGTGCTGCCGATGGCCGTCGGCTTCCTCAGCCTCGTCGCCGCCCTCTGGGTCACGCTGGGAACCTGGGGACGCCACATCCTCGACCGGCTACGCGCCCTCGAGCGCGCGGTCGAAGGATTCCTCGCGCGCCGCACCATCGACGCCGATATCCGGCGCGACCTCACCGCGGAAAACCAACGTGAGCATGACGAGATCGCCGAACTGGCGGTCTCGGTCGAGCGCCTGATGGATGAGGTCAGCGCGGAACGGGCGGCCGCCGCTGCACAGTCCGGCAGCCGTCACGAGGACTAGGCTCCCCGCGCGGACCGGATCGGCAGCGGTGCTAGAATCGTTGCCATGCATCCCCGCCTCCAGTCCGCCGAGGTCACCGAGCACCCGCTGCGCGAGCGCCTCAACAACGAGTTCCACGCCCGCCCCCCGGTTCCGCTAAGCGGCCCGTCACTTGTTTCGCACCTGGTCTTCAAGCACAGCCGGCCCGACGGCGAGGCCGCGCGCGAAAACCTCGCACGGCTCTGCCAGGCCCACGTTTGCCAGTCGGTCGAGCAGTCGGATTCACACCTGACGCTCGACGCCGGTAGTTTCCGCCTGCGCTGGGAGCTGCACACCGAATTCTCCAGCTACACCTTCTTCCGACCGCTGACCGCCGGCGAGCAGCTGCACCCCGACGCCACCGCCTTCGACCCGGTCTTGCCCGACTGGCTCGCTGCCGTGCCCGGGCGCCTCATGGTGGCGACACATGTCGAAATGCGGCCGGCAACCGAGCTGACCCCGGAGTCGGTACTGGCCACGCTGTCTCCGAGCGGCCGCACCATGGTCGCCGCACAGGTCGCCGACGGGGCTGCATGGGTTTTCTCGGACTTCAAGATCGACAACGGCTTCTCGCGCTTCCTGGTCCTCGACGTGTCGCTGACCCAGCGCCAGGCCGGGCGCACGGTGCAACGACTGGCGGAGATCGAGACCTACCGCATGATGTCGCTGCTCGGCCTGCCCGTCGCCAAGGAAGTCGGCGGATGGCTCTACCGCGCCGAGAAGGAGCTCGCCGAATTGATGGAGCGCATCGGCAGCGTCGCCAGCCCCGAGGACGAGCGCGCAATCCTCGCCAGCCTGTCCCGGCTTGCCTCGCAGGTCGAGCATTCGGTCGCCCGCACCACCTTCCGCTTCGGCGCCGCACGCGCCTACCATGCGCTGGTCATGCAGCGCATCGACGAACTGCGCGAAACGCGCATCTCCGGCCTGCCGACCTTCCACGAATTCATGCAACGCCGCCTGCTGCCGGCGATGAACACCTGTGAAGCGATGAGCCGGCGCCAGGACGACCTCTCCGGCCGCGTCGCGCGCAACAGCCAGCTGCTGCGGGCACGCGTCGAGATCGAGTTGGAGCGCCAGAACCAGGAACTGCTCGAACAGATGAACCGCCGCGCCCGCCTGCAACTCCGGCTGCAGCAGACGGTCGAGGGCCTCTCGGTCGTCGTCCTCACCTACTACGGCTCGCAGCTCGTGCAGTATCTGGCCAAGGGCAGCAAGGACCTGCACCACCTCAATCCGGACATCGTCACGGCCGTGTCGATACCGGTCATCGCCGGCCTCGTCTTCTGGGCGACGCGACGCGTGCACCGCAAGCTCGCGGCCGAGGACGGCGCCGCACACTGACTTATAATTGCGGCTTTGCCACCGGGAAAGCCGCCGTGTCCGCACCCCTCTTCGAGTCCTCGATCACCAGCCTGCCGCTGCTCTCGCGCGGCAAGGTCCGCGACATCTATGCCGTCGACGCCGACAAGCTGCTCATCGTCACCTCCGATCGCCTGTCCGCCTTCGACGTCGTCCTGCCCGACCCGATCCCGAGGAAAGGCGAAGTCCTGCAGGCCGTCGCCAATTTCTGGTTCGCTAGGCTCGGCCACATCGTCCCCAACCAGCTGACCGGCATCGACCCGGAATCAGTCGTCACCGAAAGCGAGCGCGACCAGGTGCGCGGCCGCGCCGTCGTCGTCAAGCGTCTCAAGCCGCTGCCGATCGAGGCCGTCGTCCGCGGCTACGTGATCGGCTCAGGCTGGAAGGATTACCAGCAGACCGGCGCGATCTGCGGCATCGGCCTGCCCGCCGGCCTCAAGCTGGCGGCCAAGCTGCCGACCCCGATCTTCACGCCGGCGACCAAGGCCGAGGTCGGCGACCACGACGAAAACATCTCCTTCGAGCAGGCCATGGTCGCCTGCGACAAGGCGCTGGCCGAGGCCCTGCAAGGCACCGGCAAAACAGGCGCCCAGCTCGCCGAAGAAGCCCGCGCCGCTGCCATTCGCCTCTACGAGGAAGCTGCGGCCTACGCCGCGACCCGTGGCATCATCATCGCCGACACCAAGTTCGAGTTCGGCATCGACAAGGCCGGCACCCTGCACCTGATCGACGAGGCGCTTACGCCCGATTCCTCCCGCTTCTGGCCGGCCGACCAGTATGCCGAGGGCAGCAACCCGCCCTCCTACGACAAGCAGTACGTGCGCGACTACCTGGAAACGCTCGACTGGGGCAAGACTGCCCCCGGCCCCCGCCTGCCCGTCGACGTGCTCGCCCGCACCAGCGCCAAGTACCTGGAAGCCTGCGAGAAGCTCACCGGCAGGATGCCCTGATCCGCCGGCAACTCCCGAACTTTTTCCCGCGGCGACAGGCCGGCCGGGGGGCAACTGAACCACACGCTGCTGCCGCGGTCGAATCGCCATATTCTGGCGAGTGAGGGAGACGTGAAGCACACAACCGATTTTCATGCTGACGGGATGACCATGCCCGGTGTGCGCCAGATCGCGTTCGATCGTCCCTTTGCATGGCTGACGGCGGGCTGGCAGGACCTGCGGGCGAACCCGCTGCCGTCGCTGGCCTACGGCCTGCTTTTCGCGCTGGGCGGCGACCTCATCATCCTGGCGGTCATCGGGCACCCGCATCTGGTTACCGTCGCCATTTCCGGATTCTTCCTCATCGCGCCTCTGCTGGCCGCGGGCCTCTACGAATTGAGCCGGGCGCGCGCGGCCGGAGAGCGGTTGATGTTCATCGACTCCCTGCGCTGCTTTGGCCGCAACGGCCAGTCGCTCGCCTTTTTCGGCCTGATGCTGGCTCTCGCCGCGCTGCTCTGGGAACGTTTCACGGCGATCGCCTTCGCCCTCCTCGGCTCTGAAAGCGCCACCGCCACCCTTCCCTACCTGACGCGCATCGTCACCAGCGGTGAGCACACCGCCTTTCTCGCCACATGGTTCGGCCTCGGCGCGGTGCTGGCACTCTTCGTCTTCGCCATCGCCCTCGTCTCGGTCCCGATGATGCTCGACCGGGACGCCGACGTTGCCACAGCGATGATGAGCAGCATGCGCGCTTTCCTCGCCAGCCCCGGCCCCTTGCTCTTCTGGGCGGCACTGATCGTGGTGTTGACCGTGGTCGGTTTCGCGACCCTGCTCTTCGGCCTGGTGCTGATCATGCCCCTGCTCGGCCACGCCTCATGGCATGCCTACCGCGACCTTGTAGAATAGTCTTCGACCCTGACCACCGACGGGCGGCACATGCCGCCTGTTTTTTTGCCGGAATGCCATGACGATCCAACTGAACCCGCTGCTTGATTTCACCGACCTGCCCCGCTTCGACCTGATCCAGCCGGAACACGTCAAGCCGGCCATCACCCGGCTGCTGGCCGACGGCCGTGCCCTGATCGAGAAATTGACCGGCGACGGGACGCCGGCGACCTGGGCCGCCTTCGCCGGCGCGCTGTCCGACGGGCTGGAGGGCCTCGGACGCGCCTGGGGCGTGGTCGGCCACCTGCATTCGGTCAACGACGTGCCGGCCTGGCGCGAGGCCTACAACGAGATGCTGCCCGAGGTGTCGCGCTTCTACACCGAACTCGGCCAGAACCTGAAGCTGTTCGACAAGTACCGCGCCTTGAAGAAAAGTGCTGAATATCCGACGTTGACGGCGGAACAGCGGAAGATCGTCGATAACGAGATCCGCGACTTCCGCCTCGGCGGTGCCGAACTGCCGGAAAACCAGAAGCCGCGTTTCCAGGCGATCATGGAAGAGTTGTCGCAGCTCTCGGCAAAGTTCTCGGAAAACCTGCTCGATGCGACCAACGCCTTCGCCAAGATCGTCACCGATGAAGCCGTGCTCGCCGGCCTGCCCGACTACGCAAGGGAGGCCGCCCGGGAAGCTGCCGAAAAGGCCGGCGTCGAAGGCTGGAAATTCACGCTGCACGCGCCGTCCTACGGCCCAGTCATGCAGTACGCGGACAGCCGCGCACTGCGCGCCCGCATGTACCGCGCCTACGCGACGCGCGCCGCCGAGATCGACAACGGCTTCTCCAAGCCGGAATGGGACAACGGCCCGCTGATGAAACGCCTCCTCGAACTGCGCGCCGAGGACGCCCAAATGCTCGGCTTCACGAACTTCGCCGAGGTCTCGCTGCTGCCCAAGATGGCCGATACGCCGGCACAGGTGCTCGCCTTCCTGCGCGACATGGCGCAGAAGGCCAAGCCCTTCGCCGAAAGGGACATGGCCGAACTGCTGGCGTTCGCCAGGGACGAACTGGGCATCGCCGACTTCCAGCCCTGGGATGCCGCCTACGTCTCCGAGAAACTGCTGCAGGCGCGCTACGCCTTCTCCGAACAGGAGGTGAAGCAGTATTTCACCGAACCCAAGGTCGTCGCCGGGCTGTTCAAGGTCATCGAAAGCCTGTTCACGGTGAAGGTGAAGGCGGACAGCGCGCCGGTCTGGCACGAGGACGTGCGTTTCTACCGCATCGAGACGCCGGCCGGCGACCTCGTCGGCCAGTTCTACATGGACCTCTACGCCCGTGAGACCAAGCGCGGCGGCGCCTGGATGGACGAGGCCCGTTCCCGCAAGCGCACGCCGGCTGGCATCCAGAAACCGATCGCCTACCTCAACTGCAATTTCGCGCGCCCGGTCGGTGGCAAGCCCGCCACCTTCACCCATGATGAAGTGATCACGCTCTTCCACGAAGCCGGCCACGGCCTGCACCACCTGCTGACGCGCGGCACCGAACTGGGCGTTTCCGGCATCCACGGCGTCGAGTGGGACGCTGTCGAGTTGCCGTCGCAGTTCATGGAAAATTACTGCTGGGAATGGGAAGTCCTGCAGGGCATGACCGCCCATGTGGATACCGGCGAGCCGCTGCCGCGTGCGCTCTACGACAAGATGCTGGCGGCGAAGAACTTCCAAAGCGGCATGATGACGGTGCGCCAGCTCGAATTCTCGATCTTCGACATGCGCCTGCACTGCGATTTCGACCCGCAGGGGCCGTCGACCGTGATGGACCTGATCGACGAAGTCCGGCGCGAGGTGGCGGTGCTCATCCCGCCCGCCTGGCATCGTTTCCCCAACAGCTTCTCGCACATCTTCGGCGGCGGCTACGCGGCCGGCTATTACAGCTACAAATGGGCCGAAGTGCTGTCCGCCGACTGCTACGCCGCCTTCGAGGAAGCTGGCGACCCGTTCGATGCAGCGGTCGGCCGGCGCTTCCTCGACGAGATCCTTGCACGCGGCGGCGAGCGCCCGGCGCTCGAGAATTTCCGCGCCTTCCGCGGCCGCGAACCGAGTCCCGATGCATTGCTCCGGCATAGCGGTATGATTGCGGCGTAGGAACCTTCAAGGGAGAGAAAAATGATGCGCGCCGCACTTGTCGCCTGTCTTTCGCTGCTGAGTACCGTCGCTGTCGCCCAGACCTACCGTTACGTGGACCCGGCCGGCCGCACCGTCATCTCGGACACCCCGCCGCCCCGGCAGGCGCGCGACGTCAGCAAGACGACAGGAAGCGCCGACGACTCGACTCAGCCTTATGCCGTCAGGCAGGCTTCCGCCAATTTTCCGGTCACGCTCTATACGTCAGCCGAGTGCCTGAAGGAATGCAAGGAAGGCCGGGATGTACTCAACAAACGCGGCATTCCATTCACGGAAAAAATGGTGCAGAAGCCGGAAGACTTCGAGGAACTGAAAAAAGTTGCCGGTGGCGAAGTCGCCGTGCCCTTCCTAACCGTTGGCAAGCAGTCATTCCGCGGCATCAATGCGGACGCTTGGAATAACCTCCTGGACCTCGCCGGCTACCCGAAGGCCGCTCCCTACGGCAGCAAGCCATCCGGCAATCCCTTGCAGTGAAAATTGCCAGCTGGAATGTCAATTCGCTGAAGGTGCGCCTGCCGCACCTTCTCGACTGGGTTGCCGAGGCACGTCCCGACGTCGTCTGCCTGCAGGAACTCAAGCTCGAGGACGTCAATTTCCCCGTCGCCGAGATTGAGGCTGCCGGCTATCACGCGGCCTTTTCCGGGCAGAAAACCTACAACGGCGTCGCGCTGCTGTCCCGCGAGCCGATCTCCGATGTCGTGTACGGCAACCCGCACTTTCCCGACGAGCAGAAGCGCCTGGTCACCGGCACGATCGGCGGCGTACGCGTGATCTGCGCCTACATGCCGAACGGCCAGGCAGTCGGCAGCGACAAGTACGATTACAAGCTGCGCTGGCTCGATGCGCTCGCCGGCTGGCTGGACGGGGAAATCGCCGCGCACCCGAATCTCGCGCTGTGCGGCGATTACAACATCGCCCCCGACGACCGCGATGTCCACGACCCCAAGGCATGGGCCGGCCAGATCCTCTGTTCTGAACCGGAACGCGCCGCCTTCCAGCGTCTGCTCGGCCTCGGCCTCGAGGACAGCTTCCGCCTCTTCGAACAACCGGAGAGAAGCTTTTCGTGGTGGGACTACCGCATGCTCGGCTTCCAGAAGAACCTCGGCCTGCGCATCGACCACATCCTGCTGTCGCGCCTGCTCGCCGAAAAATGCAACGCCGCCGGCGTCGACCGCGCCCCGCGCAAGCGCGAGCGGCCGTCGGACCACGCCCCAGTATGGGCAACGCTGGACTGAATCGCCTTGCCCACCACGGTTGACCGCAAGGGGCTGCTTGCCCTCTACCCGTCGCTGGCCTCGCTGCCGGAGACCGATCTGGCGGATTTGCTGCAACCCGGCGCCATCCTGACACTGCCGGCCGGCGCCCAGGTCTTCGCCGAGCACCAGGCCTGCCGTGGTTTTCCGCTCCTCGTCGAGGGCAGCATCAAGGTCGTCAAGCTGGCCACCAGCGGCCGCGAACTGTTGCTCTACCGGGTGGTTCCCGGTGGCTCGTGCATCATCACCTCCAGCTGCCTGCTCGGGCGCACCGACTACAACGCCATCGGCATCGCCGAGGCGCCGCTTACCCTGCTGCTGCTCCCTGCCGCGACCTTTTCCCGTCTGCTCGTCGAGCACCCGCCCTTCCGCGATTTCGTCTTCCACCTGTTCGCCGGGCGCATCGCCGATCTCATGCAACTGGTCGAGGAAGTCGCCTTCACGCGTCTCGACCAGCGGCTCGCGCGACTACTCGTGGCGCGCAACGAGGCGGTCGTCGCGACGACGCACCAGCAGATTGCCGACGAACTGGGCAGCGTGCGCGAAATCGTCAGCCGCCTGCTCAAGGGCTTCGCCGCCCAGGGGCTGGTCGCACTCGGGCGCGAGCAGATCGTCGTCACGGATCCCGCCGGCCTGCGTAAGGTCGCTGCTCTGTGACCCAGGTTACAGACGGGGACTTCCGCTACCTCTAAAGTGGATCCCGTCTACAACCTGAACGGAGATCGCATCATGGCAAGCAACGTTGGCGGCATCGACAAAATCCTTCGCATCGTGGCCGGCGCCGGCCTGATCGGCGCCACCGCCGCCGGCCTCCTGCCGGTCTGGGGCTACATCGGCATCATCCCTCTGGCCACCGGCCTGATGGGCTGGTGCCCGGCCTATACCCTGCTGGGGCTCAACACCTGCCCGGCCAAGAAGGCCTGAGCCACACCGCTTCCCGAAAAACCCGCCGCGGCGGGTTTTTTTACGCCCGCCGGTTGGCGATGCGCACGAAATCCGCCACCGCCAGATCCTCTGCCCGCGCACCCGGATCAATTCCGAGCGCCGCGAAACCCTCCGCGTCGAGCACGCCACGCAGCGTGTTGCGGAGCATCTTGCGGCGCTGCGAGAAAGCCTGCTGGACCACCTTCTCCAGCCTGGCCGGATCGCGCGCATCGAGTTCGGTTGCAGCCTTCGGAATCAAGCGGACGACAGCCGAATCGACCTTGGGTGGCGGATCGAAACTTTCCGGCGGCACGTCGAGCAGCCATTCGACGTGGAAGCGGTACTGCAGCATCACCGACAAGCGCCCGAAATCGGCGTCGCCAGGCAACGCGACGATGCGTTCGACCACTTCCTTCTGCAGCATGAAGTGCATGTCGCGCACTGCATCTGCGTAATTGGCGAGGTGGAACAGCAGCGGCGTCGAGATGTTGTAGGGCAGGTTGCCGACCACGCGCAGGTCGCTGCCGATGGTCGCAAAATCGAAAGCGAGCGCATCGCCTTCGTGGATGGTCATGCGCTGCGGCGAATGCTGCCGGCGCAGGCAAGCGACCAGATCGCGGTCGATCTCGACGACGTGCAGGTGGTCGACACGGGAAAGCAACGGCTCGGTCAGCGCGCCCAGTCCGGGACCGATCTCGACCACCGTATCGCCCAGGCGGGGATCTATGGCGGCGACAATCGCCGCAATGATGCCGCGGTCGACCAGGAAATTCTGGCCAAAACGGCGGCGTGGAATGTGTTTTGTCATGACCGCCGTTTCAGTGCCGGCTAATCTGCCGCCGGCAGGTTATGCCGAAACTAAAACGGCGGCGTGCTACGTGTTTCATGATGGCCGTCCCTGTGCCATGCGTGCGGCCTCGGCGACTGCCGCGAACAGGCTGCCGGGATCCGCCTTGCCGGTTCCTGCCAGCTCGAGCGCCGTGCCATGGTCGACCGAGGTGCGGATGATCGGCAGGCCGAGCGTGACGTTGATGCCGTGGCCGAAGGTCGCGTACTTGAGCGCGGTCAGCCCCTGGTCGTGGTACATGGCGAGGACGGCGTCACCGCCGGCGAGCACGGGCGGCGTGAACATCGTGTCGGCCGGGTGCGGGCCGGAAAGCAGCATGCCCTCGCCACGCAGCCTGTCGAGCACCGGCGTGATGACCTCGATTTCTTCCACCCCAAGATAGCCGCCTTCGCCGGCATGCGGGTTGAGCCCGGCGACCAGGATGCGCGGCGCGGCAATGCCGTACTTGCCGCGCAGGTCAGCATCGAGAATGCGCAGGGTGCGCTCGAGGACATCCGGCGTGATCCCCGCCGGCACGTCCTTCAGGGGCAGGTGCGTCGTCGCCAGCGCGACGCGCAGCGGTCCGCGCGGCGTGTCGCCGGCCAGCATCATCACCACCAGCGGCGTACCCGTCTTCTCCGCGAGGTATTCGGTATGGCCGGTGAAGGGCACACCGGCGTCGTTAATGACCCCCTTGTGCACCGGCGCAGTCGCCATGGCGGCGAATTCCCCGCCGGCACAACCCGCCAGCGCCCGGTCGAGCAGGGCAAGCACATAGGTGCCGTTGGCCGCATTCAGGCGACCCGCTTCGGCGGGAACCGCGAGCGGCACGTGGAGGACGTCAAGGCTGTCAGGGTTTACCGGGTTTTCCGGGCGGAATTCACGCAGGTCGAGAGTGAGGCCGAGAGCGGCGGCGCGCGCCGCGAGCAGGTCGCGGTCGCCGAGCACAACCGGGCGCGCCGGCCCGGTCCAGCCGGCCAGTCGCAGGCACAACTCCGGCCCGATGCCGGCCGGCTCGCCGCTGGTAACCGCGACAGCGGGCAGCATCACTTCTCGTCTATGCGGATCTCGACGTAGACCCGGTCGCGCAACTGGCGCAGCCAGTCCTGGTAAGCCTCGTCGAGGCGGCGCTCGCGCAGCGCCTGGCGGGCCAGTGCGCGCTGGCGCTCCTCGGAGACGTCGCGCTGGCGCCGCTCGGTGACCTGGATCAGGTGCATGCCGAAGGGTGACTGGACGACCGGGCTGACCTCGCCTTCCTTGAGCGCATCCATCGCCCGCTCGAATTCCGGCACCGTGTCGCCCGGACTAACCCAGCCGAGGTCGCCGCCCTTGGCTGCGGAACCGTCCTGCGAATAAACGCGGGCCAGTTCAGCGAAATCGGCACCGTTGGCCAATCGCTCGCGCAGGGTCTCCATCTTGTGCCGGGCTTCGCTTTCCGACAGACCTTCATTGACGCGTAGCAGGATGTGGCGCGCACGCGTCTGCCGCACCGACACCTGGACCGCGCCGCCCCGCTTGCCGAGCAGCTTGACGACGTGAAATCCGGCTGACGAGCGTAGCAGCGGCGCGACCTCGCCCGGCGCCAGTCGCTTTGCCGCTTCTGAATACAGGGTCGGCAGCCGCTCGCCAGCGCGCCAGCCGAGGTTGCCGCCCTGCAGCGCGTCCGGCGCATCCGAGAAGGCTGCAGCCAGTTCGGCAAAGTTCTCGCCGGCCTGGGCCCGCTTGAGCGCTTGCTCGCCGCGCTGGCGCAGTCGCTGCAGTTGCTCGGGGCTGGCCGATTCGGGAGCTCGCAAGAGGATGTGGGCGATCTGGTACTCCTCACCTCCGCCTGCCGACTGATTGGCCAGGAAGGCATCGACCTCGGCATCGGAAATGACCAGCTTGCCGTCGACCTCGCGCTCGCGCAGGCGAGCCATCGTCATCTCGTCGCGGATGTCCTCGCGGAAGCGCGCGTAGCGCGTGCCGTCCTTCTCGATCGCCTGGCGGAACTGCTGCGGCGTCATCCGGTTGCCAGCGGCGATGCGGCCGATGGCCTGGTCGAGCTGGCTGTCATCAACGCGGACGCCGGTCTCGCGGGCGTACTGCAACTGGACGCGATCCATGATGATGCGCTCGAGCATCTGGCGCTCGAGCACATCCCGCGGCGGCAGCGGCGTCCCCTGCTTCTCGAGCTGCTTGAGCGCGGTATCGAGGCGTATGCGCAACTCGAGGACCGTGACAACCTCGTTGCCGACAACGGCGGCGATGCGGTCGGCTTCGACCGGTTCCTCAGGCGCGGCATAGGCAGCGGAAGCGGATAGCCCGGCCAGCATGGCGGCCAGGATGAGGATGCGGCGGAGGAATGTCGTCATGGGATTCACGGGTTCATAAGGAGGCTGCTGGCGGCCGGCATTTCATTGGACTTGCCGTATCCGGGGATGGAACGGCGCAGCAGGCCGATCGGGTTGGCGCCGACACTGGCGAAGTCGTTCAATTCGAGCTGCACGAAGACGCTGGTATTCGGGGTGCCGGCAATTGCCTCGAGACGCTGGCCGACAACACGGAAAGCCCAGCAGCCGGCGTTATATTCGATTCCGGCAATGGCCTCGAGCAACTGGTTGTCGCGTATCGAGTAATTATAACGCCCGACTGCGAAGAGCCGCGGGGTCAGGGGCCACTGGCCGGCAATGTCGAACTGGTCAACTTGCGGAATGTCGCTCAGCGGGTCGCGCGTATAGCGGTAGCTCGCGCTGAGCACCTTGCCCAGCTCGGGCTGGAAGCGTACGCCGGCCGAGAAGCGCTGGTTGGTATTGTTGCGATAGTCGTATTCCCAGGACGTATCGGCATAGGTCTTGGGGGCGATAAGGCCATTGAAGGCCAGGATCAGGTTCGACCAGCCCTGCGGCGGCGGCGTCTCGCCCGGCAGCGCCACCTTGCTCTGGCGGAAATAGTAGCGCTGGCCGATCAGCGCCTTGAAGCGCTCAACACCGGTTGCGGCATCGAGCATGCGTGTCGTCAGCGCCGCCGTAACCTGGTTGGCATCGTTGATGCGGTCGAAGCCGCTGTAGCGGTTCTCGGCAAAGATCTGCGCGAAGTTGAAGTCGGTTAGCGCCGAATCGAAGACCGGAAACTGGCTCTGGTTCTTGTACGGGATATTGACGTAATACAGGCGCGGCTCGAGCGTCTGAATGAAACCGCGCTCGAACAGCGTGGTTTCGCGCTCGAAATTGACCACGGAATCGACACTGAATACCGGCAGGCTGCGGGTAAAGCTGTCGGGCAGGCCGGCCGCCTGGTTGTTGAGGGCATACTGTGTCGCATGCAGGCCGACCTTGGGCGTCACCGAAAAAGCCGGGCGCACGAAGGGCACGGAAATCTGCGGATAGGCGACGAGGCGGTCACCCTGGACCTGGGTTGGGTGAGTGAAGCGCGAATACTGACCGATGACCGCGAAATCCGTCGATGCGATGTTGGGCTTGAAACCAATGATGTTGAACTGCGGCTCGAGGAAATAAGGGATTGCAACCGGATTGGCCGGGTCGGTCTGCAGGGTCTGATACCGCAAGTAGTTCAGCGAACTCTGCAGCCAGGGGATGGGCGTATAGGCCAGCATCGCCTGCTGCGGCAACTGCACCTGCGACGTCTGCAGCAGGCGGGAAGACATGTCCTGCCAGTAGAAATTGTCGGACACCCGGTTGTAGTTGACGATCCCTGAGAAGCCTCGGCCAAAGGCCTGCGTGTGCTGGACCTGGTAGGCGTAGCGGTCACGGTCCGCGAGCTTGTCCTCGGGCATGTATTCCGCACGGTAGCGGCCCTTGGTCGCATTATGGTCGAGATAATTGGCGTCGGCCGCCACCTGCACGCCGCGCTTGCTCATCATGCGTGTATACAGAGTGAGGTCGTAGTTGGGCGCGAGGTTGAAGTAATACGGGAGGTTCAGATCGACGCCATCACGGCTCGAAGTCGCGAAAAACGGATGCAGGAAGCCGGATCGTCGCCCGCCGTTGAGGGCAAAGGTACCTGACGGCGTATAGCCGATGGGAACATCCTTGAACCAGACCGACGCATGGCTGGCGGCACCGATGTCGGCATCGTAGTCGAGCAACATTTCGGAGGCGCGCAGGTACCAGTCACGGCTGTCGGGCTTGCAGGTCGAGTAGGTGGCATCGAACATCCTGATGCGGTTCTCGCCCTCGAACTCAGCACGTGCGGCGGTTCCGCTGGCCTCGGCCAAGCGGGTCGCATTGGCCGCCACGGTCGGCAGCCCGTAGGCAGAAGCCGGGATGTTCATCATCATCGGCGCGCCCGAATTCACCGCGTTCGAAAAGCCCGCCGTGACCACCGTATCGAGAGGCTGGTAGAAGCGGCTGGTCACCTCCCTGGAAATCTCGTAGCGCATCTCCTCGGAATGTCCGATGCGTTCGCTCAACTGCAGGCGCAGGTAGGGAGTGCGAATGTCCTGGCCTTCCTGCAACAGGTGGACATCGCCGCGCGCCTCGACGGTATCGTCGAGCGGCCTGTAGCTCAGTTGCTCGCCGGTGATCCGCGATCCGGCGCGCACCGCCCGCACGTTACCGGTGGCGACCGCCTCGTCGTCAGCCCGGCCTTCGAGCCGATCGGCATCCACGAACAGCGGATATACGTCGCCCGGCCTTTGCTCGAAGGGCACCAGCAACCCGACATCGCTACGCGTCGCACTGCGATACCCCCCGAGCGCATTGAAGCGACGTTCCGGGCGCAGGCGCAACGGCATGTCAGGCGCCGCAACCGCCGCTTCCCGCGGAACCGCCACATCCGTGGCATGCGCCGCCGGCATCCCCGCGAAGAGGCCGCAGACCAGCAGGGCTATGGGACGCAGTACGAAAGCTGGCATCGGAACTATGTAGGCACACCGGGCGGAGCGGAGAGGCGCACGGGGCGGATGTTAAAATGGCGCATTCTACAATGAACCCACCTCCGCCCGCTTAGGCATCCCATGACGCGCGACCAACTTGTAACCGACTGGATCGCCGGCCGATTTCCCGGCCAGTCGGTAGGCATCACCCCGGCATCGGCCGACGCCAGCTTCCGCCGCTATTTCCGCCTGACCTGGCCGGATGGCCAGACCCGCATCCTGATGGACGCCCCGCCGGAAAAGGAAGACTGCCGGCCGTTCATCCAGGTCGCCGGCCTGCTCGCCAAGGCCGACCTCGCCGCGCCGCGCATCCTCGACAAGGACCTCGACAACGGATTCCTGGTCCTCACAGACCTTGGCCGCATCGGCTACCTCGACGCGCTGAACGCCGACCTGTCGCTCGCCGACAAGCTGATCCGCCCGGTGCTCGACACGCTCGTCAAATGGCAACTCGCCTCGACCGCCGCCACCTTGCCGCCCTACGATGCGACGCTGCTCCGGCGCGAGCTCGATCTCTTCCCCGAGTGGTTCGTCGGCCGCCACCTCGGCGTCGAACTGACGGAAGAAGAGAAGGTCATGCTCGACCGCAGCTTCAAGCTCCTCATCAATTCGGCACTCGGCCAGCCCAAGGTCTTCGTGCACCGCGACTTCATGCCGCGCAACCTGATGGTCGTCGAGAGCGCCGAGACCCTGACGCCGGGCATCATCGACTTCCAGGACGCGGTCTATGGCCCGATCACCTACGACGTCGTCTCGCTCTTCCGCGACGCCTTCATTTCCTGGGACGAGGAACAGGAAATCGACTGGGTCGTCCGCTACTGGGAGAAGGCCCGTGCATCCGGCCTGCCGGTACGCGAGGATTTCGGTGCCTTCTGGCGCGAATACGAGCTGATGGGCCTGCAGCGCCATCTCAAGGTGCTCGGCATCTTCTGCCGCCTGAAGTATCGCGACGGCAAGGACAAGTACGTCGACGACCTGCCGCGCTTCATGACCTACGCCAAGAAGACCGCCGGTCGCTACCTGCAGCTCAAGCCCCTGCTCAACCTGCTTGACCGGCTGGATGGCCAGACCGAGCAGATCAGCTATCGCCACAAGTAGATGAAGGCGATGATCCTCGCCGCCGGCCGTGGCGAACGCATGCGGCCGCTCACCGACCACACGCCCAAGCCGTTGCTGGTGGCCGGCGGCAAGCCGCTGATCGTCTGGCACCTGGAAAAACTGGCGGCCGCCGGATTCCGCGAGATCGTCATCAACCATGCCCACCTCGGCGAGCAGATCGAGCAGGCTCTAGGCGATGGCTCGAAGTGGGGGCTCACCATCGCCTACTCGCCTGAGCCGCCGGGTGCGCTGGAAACCGCCGGGGGCATCGCCAAGGCCCTGCCGCTCCTCGGCGATACGCCCTTCCTGGTCGTGAATGGCGACATCTGGATCGATATCGATTTCGTCCGTTTTACCAGGTCGACCGCAACCGCTCACCTGGTCATGATCGACAATCCGGCCCACCATGCCGGCGGCGACTTCGGCCTAGCCGGCGAGCGGGTCGTCTTCGCCTCAGCAGGCAAGCCGACCTATACCTACGCCGGGGTCGGCGTGTTTTCGCCCGAATTCTTCCGCGACGTACCGATTGGCCAGCCGCTCAAGCTGCGCCCGCTGCTCGACGCGGCCATCGCCGCCGGTACGCTGAGCGGGGAACGCTTCACCGGCCGCTGGGTCGACGTGGGAACACCGCAACGCCTCGCCGAACTGGACCGCGAATTGACCGCCGCATGACCCACGCCCACTTTCTCGCCCGCCGCAAACGCCTGTTGAAAGCCATCGGCGACGGTGTCGCCATCGTGCCGACCGCGCCGGAGGTCATCCGCAACCGCGACGCGCATCACCCCTACCGCTTCGACAGCTACTTCTGGTACCTGACCGGCTTTCCCGAGCCGGAGGCTGTCGCCGTGCTGGTCGGCGGCAAGCGGCCTAAATCAATCCTGTTCTGCCGCGAGAAGCACGAAGAACGCGAGATCTGGGACGGCTACCGCTACGGCCCGAAAGCTGCCAAGGCCGCTTTCGGCTTCGACGCCGCCTACCCCATCGAGCAACTCGACAAGAAGCTGCCGGAACTGCTGGTCAACCGCGACACCCTCTGGCACGCCATCGGCCACGACGCTGAGTGGGATGCGCGCATCACCAAGGCCTTGAATGCGGTGCGCTCCCAGACCCGCGCCGGCAAGCGGGCGCCGCGTGCCATCCACGACCTGCGCGCCGAACTGGACGCCATGCGCTTGGTCAAGGACGGCACCGAGGCCGCGATCCAGCAACGCGCCGCCGATATCGCCAGTGCCGGCCACGCCCGCGCCATGCGTGCCTGCCGCCCCGGCATGGCCGAGTACGAGCTGGAGGCCGAGCTGACCTACGAATTCCGCAAGCGCGGTGCCGACGCCCATGCCTACACGCCCATCGTCGCCGGCGGCGCCAATGCCTGCGTGCTGCACTACGTCGAGAACAACAAGCTGCTCAACAACCACACCCTGGTGCTGATCGATGCCGGTTGCGAGGTCGAGGGTTACGCCGCCGACATCACACGCACTTTCCCGGTCAACGGCCGATTCAATGCGGCACAGAAGGACGTGTACGAAATTGTCCTCGCCGCCCAGGATGCCGCCTTTGCCGCCACCGCCCCCGGCCGCCACTTCATGGAAGCGCACGACGCCGCCGTGCGCGTACTGACCCAGGGCCTGATCGACCTCAAGCTGGTCACCGGCAACCTCGACAACCTCATCGAAAAGGGCGATTTCCGCCGCTTCTACATGCACCGCACCGGCCACTGGCTCGGGCTGGATGTGCACGACGCCGGCGAATACAAGGTCGGCGACCAGTGGACCACGCTGCAGCAGGGTATGACCGTCACCGTCGAACCCGGCCTCTACATCCGCCCTGCCGACGACATCCCGCCGGCGCTGGCCGGTATCGGCATCCGCATCGAGGACGATGTGCGCGTTACCGAAACGGGTTGCGACATCTACACCACCGCGCCGAAAACCGTCGCCGAGATCGAGGAGGTCATGCGCCGTGACTGATGCCGTCGAACACGTGGATATCCTGATCGTCGGCGCCGGACCGGTCGGCATGACGCTGCATCTGGCGCTGGCCGCCGGCGGCCGGAAATCGCTGCTGCTCGACCGTCGACCGCAGCAGGCCCTGCAGGCCGACCCGCGCGCGCTGGCCCTGTCACACGGCGCCCGCGAGTTGCTCGAGCAGATCGATGGCTGGCCGACCCGCGCCGCAACGCCGATCGAGACCATCCACGTGTCGCAACAAGATGGCTTCGGCCGCACGCTGATCGACCACGCCGATTACAAATTGCCAGCGCTCGGCTACGTCGTCCGCTACCGCGACCTTGCCGCAGCACTGGCCGCCAATCTGGCCCCGGATGCCCTGCTCGCCGAAGCGGAGATTCTCGATATCACGCCCGGCAGCGACGGCACCACCGTCGCCCTGCGCCACGCCGGCCAGTTGCGCATGCTGCGCTGCCAGCTGCTGGTCCATGCCGAAGGCACGCCGGGCGACGATCCCGCCGTCTCGGTCAGCGACTACGGCCAGCACGCCGTGGTCTGCGAAGTGAAGCCGACACCCGGCCACAACAAGCGCGCCTGGGAACGCTTCACGCCGGACGGACCACTCGCCCTGCTGCCGCTCGGCGACGAATACTCGATCGTTTTCACACTGCCGCCAGAAAAAGCCGATGCCGTCATGGCGCTCGATGACGACGCCTTTATCGCCGCGCTGCAGGCCCAGTTCGGCAACCGAATGCGCTTCGCCAAGGCGGGCAAGCGCAGTCGCTTCCCGCTCGCGCTGCGCCAGCGCGATACGCTGGTCAAAGGCAGCGAGGTCTGGATCGGCAACGCGGCGCAGACCCTGCACCCCGTCTCCGGCCAGGGCTTCAACCTCGGCTTGCGCGATGCCTGGCAGCTTGCCGAAATTCTGCTCCGCGATGGCGTCGACCGCGCGAGCCTCGAAGCCTACGCGACCAGCCGCCGCCTCGACCGCCGCGGCGGCGCCTTCTTCACCGACGGCATCGTCAAGGCCTTCTCGAACGACTGCGGCCCGCTCAAACTCGCTCGCGGGCTCGGCCTCTTCGCCCTCGACCTTTTCCCGCCGGCCCGGCACTTCGTTGCCAAGCGGATGATCTGGGGCGCTCGCGCCTGGCCGTAGCCCTCACATCCCGACCCAGCCGCGAGTGAACTATCATTGGGGATCATCCCGAATCCCCTGCCGCCATGCCTGACGATTCCGCCGAAATGCGCCGCGTTCTCGCCGAAGCCGACTGCCTCGCCACGGCGGCCGAAGTCGACGCCGCGCTCGACCGCATGGCCGCAGCGATTAGCGCCGACCTGGCCGACGCAGACCCGACCGTCTATTGCGTAATGAACGGCGGCCTCGTCGTCGCCGGACGCTTGCTCGCCCGCCTCGATTTTCCGCTTCGGGTCGGCTACCTGCATGCCACGCGCTACGGGCACGCGCTGCAGGGAGAGAACCGTATCGACTGGCGGGTCGCGCCGACCGAGGATCCGCTCGGGCGCACTGTGTTGGTCATCGACGACATCCTCGACGAGGGCTACACGCTGGAAGCCATCTGCGCCCGTCTCGCCGCCGCCGGCGCCACGCGCGTGCTATCGGCCGTCCTCGTCCACAAGGACCATCCACGCAAGGCACGCCCCGGCATGCGCGCCGACTACACCGGCCTCGTCATCGCCGACCGCTTCCTCTTCGGCAGCGGCATGGACTACCGCAGCTACTGGCGCAACGCGCCCGGGATCTTCGCCCTCAAGGGACACTGAGGCAGCCTCCGCTCGGCACCCATTGACTATTTTTTGGGCGGCCGCTGCGGTAGAATTCCGCCTTTTCCCGCCGCTCCGGTCAAACTCCCCCGCCCATGGAATTCGTCGGCTTCACCCTTCGCAACAACCTCTTCGTCGCGCCGATGGCCGGGGTCACCGACCGCCCGTTCCGCCAGCTGTGCAAGAAGATGGGGGCGGGGCTCGCCGTTTCCGAAATGGTCACTTCGAACTCGCTGCTCTATGGCAGTGCCAAGACCTTGCGCAGGGCCAACCACGAAGGCGAGGTCGAGCCGGTCTCCGTGCAGATCGCCGGCGCCGACCCGAAGATGATGGCCGAAGCGGCCAGGTACAACGTCGATAACGGCGCCCAGATCATCGACATCAACATGGGCTGCCCGGCCAAGAAGGTGTGCAACGTGATGGCCGGCTCGGCACTGATGCAGGACGAGACGCTGGTCGGCCGGATCCTCGACGCCGTCGTCGGCGCCATCCCGGACACCCCGGTGACGCTGAAATTCCGCACTGGCTGGAACCTTGCCAACAAGAACGCGCCGACCATTGCCCGCATTGCCGAAGCCGCCGGCGTACGCGCCGTCGCCATCCACGGCCGCACGCGTTGCCAGCAATACACCGGCGAGGCCGAATACGACACCATCGCCGCGGTCAAATCGCTGATCCGCATCCCGGTCATCGCCAACGGCGACATCACGACGCCGGAAAGAGCCAGGCACGTGCTCGCCGTCACCGGCGCCGACGGCATCATGATCGGCCGCGCTGCCCAGGGCCGCCCCTGGCTGTTCCGCGAGATCGAGCATTTCCTCAAAACCGGCGAGTACCTGGCGCCGGCCACGGTCGTCGAGATCCACGCCATCTTGAAGGCGCATCTCGAGGATCTCTACGCTTTCTACGGCCCGGAAACGGGGTTCAAGGTCGCCCGCAAGCACATCTCCTGGTACACCAAGGGGCTGGTCGGGTCGGCGGCCTTCCGCAAGGAAATGAACGTCCTGCCCAGCATCGACCAACAGATGCAGGCAGTGAACGACTTTTTCTTCCGCCTGGCGGAAGAGCATGCACATCTTAAATATACAGAGGAGGCGTTGGCAGCATGAGCCAACAGGACTTGGGGAAGTGCGTCGCGTACGCACTGGAGCAGTATTTTCGCGACCTCGACGGCGAAAAGCCGTGCGCAATCTATGACATGGTGCTGCGCAAGGTCGAGCGGCCGATGCTCGAGGTGGTACTCGCCCGCGCCGGCGGCAACCAGACGCTGGCCGCCGAAATACTGGGCATCAACCGCAACACGCTGCGCAAGAAACTCACCGAACATCAACTTCTGTAAAACACCATGACCATCAAGCAAGCGCTGATCTCCGTCTCCGACAAGACGGGTGTACTCGAATTCGCCCAAGGGCTCGCCGCCCAGGGCGTCAAGCTGCTGTCCACCGGCGGCACCGCCAGGATGCTGCGCGACGCCGGCCTGACGGTCACCGAGATCGGCGACTACACGGGTTTCCCGGAAATGCTCGACGGCCGCGTCAAGACCCTGCATCCGAAGGTACACGGCGGCATCCTCGCCCGCCGCGACCTGGCCGAGCACATGGCCACCATCGCCGAACACGGCATCCCGACCATCGACCTGGTCTGCGTGAACCTTTACCCGTTCGCCGCCACCATCGCCAAGGCCGGCGTGACGCTGGAAGACGCCATCGAGAACATCGACATCGGTGGCCCGGCCATGGTCCGCTCCTCGGCCAAGAACTACGCCGGCGTCGCCATCGTTACCGATCCGGCTGACTACGCCCCGCTGCTTGCCGAAATGCAGGCCAACGGCGGTGCCCTGCAACTGTCGACCCGCTTCGGCCTGGCCAAGAAGGCCTTCACGCACACGGCCCGCTACGACAGCATGATCGCCAACTGGCTGACCGGCCTCGACAACGGCGCCGAGGCCAAGCCGGCCGATGCCGCGCCGACGCCCGCCATCTTCCCGGCCAGGCTGCAACTGGCCTTCGACCGCGTCGAGGCGCTGCGCTACGGCGAGAACTCGCACCAGCAAGCTGCCTTCTACCGCGACACCACGCCGCTGGCCGGCAGCATCGCCGCCTACATCCAGTTGCAGGGCAAGGAACTGTCCTACAACAACATCGCCGACTCGGATGCCGCCTGGGAATGCGTCAAGGCCTTCGATGCCCCGGCCTGCGTCATCATCAAGCACGCCAACCCCTGCGGCGTGGCCATCGACGCCACCCTGCCCGGCGCATACGAAAAGGCCTTCAAGACCGATTCGACCTCGGCTTTCGGCGGCATCATCGCCTTCAACGGCGAAGTCGGTCTCGATGTGGTTGAAGCCATGAACGCCCGCAAGCACTTCGTCGAAGTGCTCATCGCCCCGTCCTTCACCGCCGAAGCCAAGGCGGCATTGGCCGGCAAGACCAACCTGCGCGTGCTGGTTGTGCCACTCGGCCGCGACCTCAACAAGCTGGAAATGAAGCGTGTTGGCGGCGGCCTGCTGGTGCAGACGGCCGACGACTTCACCGCGCAAGCCTCCGGCCTCAAGGTCGTCACCAAAGTCCAGCCGACCGCCCAGCAGATCGAAGACCTGCTCTTCGCCGAGCGCGTCGCCAAGTTCGTCAAATCCAACGCCATCGTCTTCTGCGGCGGCGGCATGACACTGGGTGTCGGCGCCGGCCAGATGAGCCGCGTCGATTCGACCAAGATCGCCAGCATCAAGGCCACCAATGCCGGTCTGTCGCTCAAGGGCTCGGTCGTCGCCTCCGACGCATTCTTCCCTTTCCGCGACGGCCTCGACGTGCTGGCCGAAGCCGGCGCTCTCGCCGTCATCCAGCCGGGTGGCTCGATGCGCGACGAGGAAGTCATCGCCGCGGCCGACGAACACGGCATCGCGATGGTGTTCACGGGCGCCCGCCACTTCCGCCACTAGAAACTACAAGATACTCCCAAGAGAACAGCCATGAAACTACTGGTAATCGGCTCCGGCGGCCGCGAGCACGCCATGGCCTGGCGCCTGGCTAAGATGCCCGGCATGCAGCGGGTCTTCGTCGCCCCCGGCAATGCGGGCACGGCGCGCGAGCACGAACTCGAGAACGTCAACATCACCGATCCGGAAGCCCTGGCGGATTTCGCTGAACAGAACAACGTCCACCTGACCGTCGTCGGCCCGGAAGCGCCACTGGCGGCGGGTGTAGTCAACGTCTTCCGCGACCGTGGACTGAAGATCTTCGGCCCGACCCGGGAAGCGGCCCAGCTCGAATCCTCGAAGGATTTTGCCAAGCGCTTCATGGCACGCCACCACATCCCGACGGCAGAATTCGAGACGTTTTCCGAGTCGACCGCAGCCCACGCCTACATCGACCGCAAGGGCGCCCCGATCGTCATCAAGGCCGACGGCCTGGCCGCCGGCAAGGGCGTCGTCGTGGCGATGACGCTGGACGAAGCGCATGCGGCGGTGGATGACATGCTGTCCGGCAACAAGCTCGGCGACGCTGGCGCCCGCGTCGTCATCGAGGAGTTCCTCGACGGCGAGGAAGCCAGCTTCATCGTCATGGTCGACGGCAAGAACGTCCTCGCCCTGGCTTCGAGCCAGGACCACAAGCGCATCTTCGACGGCGACCAGGGGCCCAACACCGGCGGCATGGGCGCCTACTCGCCGGCCCCGTGCGTGACGCCAGAAGTGCACGCCAGGGCGATGCGCGAGATCATCCTGCCGACCGTCAAGGGCATGGCCGCCGACGGCATCCCGTTCACCGGCTTCCTCTACGCCGGCCTGATGATCGCCAATGACGGCTCGCTCAAGACGCTGGAATTCAACTGCCGGATGGGCGATCCGGAAACCCAGCCGATCCTGATGCGCCTGAAATCCGACTTCGTCACCCTGCTCGAGCACGGCATCGCCGGCACGCTCGACCAGGTCGAGGCCGAATGGGACCGCCGCGTCGCGCTCGGCGTCGTGCTCGCCGCCGCCAACTATCCCGAAACGCCGAAGAAGGGCGACATCATCCGCGGCCTGCCCGACGGCAATGCCTTCGGCGACGATTGCCACGTCTTCCATGCCGGCACGGCGACGCGCGACGGCCAGGTGGTCACCGCCGGCGGTCGCGTCCTGTGCGTCACCGCCCTCGGAGAGAACGTCAGGCTTGCGCAGAAGCGGGCCTACGAGGCGGTCACCGCCATCGGCTGGGACGGCATGCAGTTCCGCAGCGACATCGGCCACCGCGCCATCGGGCGCTGAACCGAACCCCGGCGGGTGGCCGGCGGCCAGCCGCACCACGCAAGGAAAGCGCATGGACACAGCCAACCTCAAGAACTATTTCACCGGCCTGCAACAGCGCATCGTCGCCGAGCTGGAGTCCTTCGACGGCCAGCCCTTCCGCACCGATTCCTGGGAACGCCCGGAAGGCGGCGGCGGCATTTCGCGGCTGATCGAGGAAGGGGATTTCTTCGAGCGCGGCGGCGTCAATTTCTCCCATGTCACCGGCAAGTCGCTGCCCGCCTCGGCAACTGCGGTGCGCCCGCAACTGGCCGGCCGCGCCTGGGAAGCGATGGGTGTCTCGCTCGTCCTGCACCCGCGCAACCCCTATTGTCCGACGGCGCACATGAACGTGCGCTGCTTCGTCGCCAGCAAGCCGGGCGAAGACGATGTCTGGTGGTTCGGCGGCGGCATGGACATGACGCCCTACTACGGTCGACGCGAAGACGTGATGCATTTCCACCGCACCTGCAAGGAAGCGCTCGCCCCCTTCGGCGACGACGTCTATCCGCGCTACAAGAAGTGGTGTGACGAGTATTTCTTCCTCAAGCACCGCAAGGAGCCGCGCGGCGTCGGCGGCGTCTTCTTCGACGATCTCAACGAAGGCGGCTTCGCGCGTTGCTTCGCGCTGACGCAGGCGGTCGGCGATGCCTTCACCCGTGCCTACCTGCCGGTCATGGCGGCCAATCGCGACACCCCTTACGGCGAGCGCGAGCGGGATTTCCAGGCCTACCGGCGCGGCCGCTACGTCGAGTTCAACCTGGTCTGGGATCGCGGCACGCTGTTCGGCCTGCAGTCGGGCGGCCGCACCGAGTCGATCCTGATGTCGCTGCCGCCGGTGGTCAAATGGCGCTACGACTGGCAACCCGCCGCGGGCACGCCGGAAGCGGAGCTCTACGAGGTCTTCCTGCAGCCGCAGGATTGGGCCTGACCGTCAGCGGCCGCCCAGGCGGGCGCCGGCCCGGTAGTGGCGGTTGGCCTCGTCGGGCCGTTCGAGCTGATCGCACAGCATGGCGAGGTCGAGGTGCGCCTCGCGCGTCTCGCCGACCGCCAGCGACGCCTCCAGGTAGCTCTGGGCCTTGCCCCACAGGCGCTGCCTGAAGCACATGCGGCCGAGGGCCAGCAGCAGGCCGGCATCCTCGGGGTGCTCGGGCAGCCAGTTTTCGGCCCGGGCAATGCGTGCCGTCGCTCCCGGACCGTCGAGATCCCCGTAGAGGATCACCAGCTCGGGCTGCCACGCGGCCTCATCGCCCTCGTCGAGCGCGGACTCGATCAGCTTCTGCACGTCCTCGACCGCTCCGGCTTCGGCCAGTGCCCGCGCCGCGGCAAGGGTCAGTCGGCGCCCCTGCTCGGCCGCCGGCACGCTGCGCAGGTATTCCTTGAGCCGCCCGGCGTCACCGCGCCGCCGGGCGATGTTCGCGAGGTGCGCCTGCGCCTTGACCTCGCGCGCCACCTCGGCTGGCAGCGCGGTCCGCTTGTCGAGCTGGCGGGCAATGCGCAGCACGCCATCCCAGTCGCCCGTGCCCTGCCGTGCGCGCAGTTCGAGGCGCAGGGCCGCCAGATGGCGCCCCGTCTTCTGCTGCAACTGCTCGAGGATGGCCAGCGCCTCATCGAAACGGCGCGCCTCGTTCATCATCTCGGCTTCGAGCATGAGCGCGGCCGCCTCATTGCGCGGATCGCTGCGCGCCCGTTCCAGCCAGTGCTGCTGACGACCTGTCTCGCGGATGCGCTGGGCTGCCCGCGCCGCGATCAGCGCCGAGAGGCCGGGCGCGACGCCCGCATCGTGTGACTCCTCGGCTTTCCTGAGCGCACGACTGAAGCGCCCCTCGAACAGCAGGCGCAAGGCCTCGCGGAAGAGCGCAATGCCCGCCTCGCGCTGCCGGCGCTCGCGCCAGGCCCGGGCACGGGCCGGCAGACCGACGGTAAACGCCGCAGCACGCAGGGCAGTGTAGAGCGCGACCACCAGCAGCAGCAGGGCGATGATGAACAGGTTGAGGCTCACCTCGGCGCGCCAGGGCGGGAAGACGAGGAGCACATAGCCCTCGTTGTAGCGCACGCCGACGGCCACGGCGACCGCCAGGCCGAAGAGGGCGAGCAGCCAGAACAGTCCCTTCACTTGCCAACCTTGCCGTTGCGCAGCAGCGCAAGCGCCGCCCGCGTCTCGCGCAGGTCGGGCAGTTCGGCAGCGATCTTGACACCGGCCAGGTCGCGCAATTCACCCCGCGCCGCCTGCACCGACTTGTCCTCGCCATCGAAATGGCGGCCGAGCCAGTCACCGGCGACCGTCAGCTCGCCACGCCAGGTCACCTGGTCGCGCTGGAGCAGGGCGAGGCGCGCATTGAGCAGGCGCAGCTTGAGATTCTCGCGGAAGATGAACTCCTGGCCCGGCGCCAGCAGGGCGGGCTCCTCGCGGTCGAAGCGCTGGATACGGATGAGCCCCTTGAGCTCGCGCCAGATTTCGCCGCCGGTGCGCTGCCACCAGGTCTGCGCTGCCGCCTCCGGAGGTGCCACCGGCTGCGGACGCCCGTGGGCGCCGGGCGGCAACTTGTCCACGGCGACCAGCAGCTTTTCGAGGCGTGCATTCAGGGCCGCCAGGTCCGGGACCGGCAGCGCGGCGAGGCGCTCGAGATCGGCGCGCAGGGCCTTCTTGAGACCTGCCGCCTGCGGCCGCTCGATGCGAGCGAGGCGCACCTCCGCGAGCTGTAATGCGAGGATCGCCGACGGGACGCTTCCGGCCAATTGCAGTTGTTGCTGGGCGATCGCAACCGCCTGCTCGACCTCGATCACGGCGGCCTCCTCACGACCGCGCGCGATGTCCTGGTAGAGCGCCTGCAACTGATCGGAGCGGGCGGCAAACTCGCCGACCTGAGCCTCGACGGCGCCCAGCTTGCCCTGGACGGATTCGAGTTGTTCGCGCAGCGCCTGACGGGCCCCGCGTTCTTCCTTGCTGCCGGCATCGGTCGCCGCGAGGCGACGCGCCAGTTCGTCCTGCAGGGCTGCCATGTCCTGGCGGTTGCCCTGCCACTGCCAGCCGGCGAAGGCGAGGGCGACGGCAGCCACGCCCAGCGCCAATGCGGCCAGGCGGGAAGTGCCGCGGGCGGCGGGCGCCGGCACTGCGGCGGCGGGCGTCAACGTGTCGTTATCGGTCATCATGCCGGCCAATTATAAGCGCGCAACGCCGCCAGGATGCCCTCGTCGGCGGCCGCCGTCGGGATGACCCGCTGCAACCCGAGGGCGCTTGCATTCTCGGCAATGCGGGCATGCGGAACGAAGACCGGCGTCCTCGCGAGTTGGCTGCGCCCCTCGTCGTCGAGTCCGTAGACGAGGTGGCGCAAGGCCTCGCTGCTCGACACCGCCAGTGCATCGAGGCGACCTTCCCGCCACGCGGCGAGCAGCGGCGCGAAGCCGCCTGAGGGGGCAGAACGGCGATAGCAGGTCACGCAATCGACGGTCGCCCCGCGCTCGCGCAGGGTATCGGCAAGCAGCTCGCGCCCCCCGTCGCCGCGGAAAATGACGACGCGGCGCCCGCGCATCCGGTCCGCGGCGAGTTCCGGCAGGGCGAGCAGGGCCTCCGAGTCGAAACGAGCGCTCGGCACGAGGCACGGGCCGACCCCGTGGGCCGCCAGGGCCCGCACGGTGCCCGGACCGACCGCTGCCGGCAGCACGCCGGCTGGCCAGGGGCCATGCGCGAAAATGGCAGGCAGCGCGTGGTCGACCGCATTCGGGCTGATAAAGACCGCCAGGGCACAACTGGCGAGGCTGGCGGCCGCCGCGGCGAGCGGTCGCGGGTCGGACACGGGCGCGATCTCGAGCAGCGGGAAGATCAACGGCGTGCCGCCTTCGGCCGCGATCGCCGCCGCCAGCGCCGCGCACTGCGCCCGCGGCCGGGTCACGACGATGGTCCTGCCGGCCAGGGGGCCGTCGCCGCTCATCGGCAGTGGGCGAGCTTTTCCAAGATGGCGCCGGCGCCCTGCGCGCGCAGCGTCTCGGCAAGCTGGCGGCCGAGCGCCTCGTCGTCGGCCGGATCGCCGCGCAGTTCGCCGGCAACCATTTCGCGCCCGTCGGCGGTAGCGACGAAGCCGCGCAGCCAGAGCCGGCCGTTGTCGATCACCGCGTAGCCGCCCAGCGGCACCTGGCAGGAGCCGCCGAGCGCCCGTGAAAAGGCGCGCTCCGCCTTGACGCAGTGCGCCGTCTCGGGGTCGTTGAGCGGGGCGACCACCGCCGCCATCGCCGCGTCACCGGCGACCAGCTCGATGCCGAGCGCGCCCTGGCCGGGAGCCGGCAGCGACTGCTCCGCGGTCAACACGGATTTGATGCGGTTTTCCAGACCGAGGCGGATCAGGCCGGCGGCGGCGAGGATGATGGCGTCGTACTCGCCGGCGTCGAGCTTCTTCAGCCGGGTATCGAGGTTGCCGCGCAGGCTCTTGATCACCAGTTGCGGATATCTCGCGCGCAGGATGGATTCGCGGCGCAGGCTGGAGGTGCCGACGACGGCGCCGGCCGGCAACGCGTCGAGTCCGTCGTACTTGTTCGAAACGAAAGCGTCGCGGGGGTTCTCGCGCGCCGAGATGGCGGCCAGCACGAAGCCCTCCGGCATCACCATCGGGACATCCTTCATCGAATGCACGGCAAGGTGGGCGCGGCCCTCGTCCATCGCGACCTCGAGCTCCTTGATGAACAGGCCCTTGCCGCCGATTTCGGCGAGCGGGCGGTCAAGGATCTGGTCGCCCTTGGTCGTCATGCCTAGAATGACGACTTCGGAACCCGGATTCAGCGCAGCCAGGCGCCCTTGGACATGAACGGCCTGCCACATGGCGAGGCGGGATTCGCGCGAGGCGATGACGATCTGGGCGGGAGCGGTCATGGAACGGAAACCAGGCGAATTCGGAAGGCGGCAATCTTAGCATGAGCACCGGCGCACCCCGGTCCGCGGCGGACAAGCCCGACCACCAGCGGCCAGAGCATCCCGACTTCTGGTGCAAGCGCTTCGCCGAGGGCACCACGCCCTGGGACGCCGGCGGCGTCCCGCCCGAATTTGCGGCGTTCGCCGCACGCCAGCCGGCGCCGCTCGCCACCCTGATACCCGGCTGCGGTAGCGCCTGGGAAGCGGCGCACCTCGCCCGCCTCGGCTGGCAGGTCACGGCGCTCGATTTTTCGGCGGAGGCCGTCGCGCGCGCCCGAACATTGCTCGGCGACGCCGCGGTCGACCTCGCCTGTGCCGACTTTTTCACCTGGCAGCCGATCCGCACGCCGGAACTGCTTTACGAGCGCGCCTTCCTCTGCGCGCTGCCGCGCAAGCTGTGGGACGATTGGGGGAGGCGCGTCGCCGATCTGCTTCCGCCCGGCGGCCTGCTCGCCGGCTATTTCTTCGTCTGCGACCAGGTCAAGGGGCCGCCATTCGGCATCCTGGCGGACCAACTCGACGCGCTGCTCGCCCCGGCCTTCAAGCGCATCGAGGACGCCGCGGCAAAGGACTCCATTGCCGCGTTCGCCGGCCGCGAACGCTGGCAGGTCTGGCAGCGCCGCTAGGAATCCGCGCCTCCTTCCGATTACATTCTCTTGCAATTGGCGGCAGCCAAATGGCACCAAATGGGGCCAAATACTTCACCCCTGAGAATCAAGGAGCCTGCCATGATGAGACGACAACTTGCCGCGCTTGCCATCTCGGCGAGCGCATTGCTCGCTCTCCCTGCCATTGCGCAGGTATCGGTGAGTATCGGCCAGCCGGGGTTCTATGGTCGCATCGACATCGGCGGCTTTCCGGCGCCGATGCTGATCTACGACGATCCGGTCATCATCCGGCCGGGAGCGATTCGCTACGAACCGGTCTACTTGCGGGTCCCGCCCGGCCACGCAAAGGACTGGCATCGCTATTGCGGCCAGTACGGCGCATGCGCCCGTCCCGTCTACTTTGTCCGGGACGACTGGTACCGGAACGAGTACGCGCCTCGTTACCGCGAGCGCCACGGATACCGCGACGACGATCGCGACAGGCATTACAAGGACAGCAAGGAATACCGCCAAAAGCACTACGACTACCATGACCACAAGCATGGCGGCGGCAAGGGAAACAAGCGCGATCGCGACTAGCATTGCGGGAGATTTCGTTGCGAAATTGCTTGGCCGGCGTTCGCCGAAACCGCCGTGGAGCATTTGATTGCTGCCTTCGCCAGCCGTTGGCGCTGGCAGGTCTGGTGCCGACGATGATCCTGTATTTCCCGACAAAGCCATCTTCGCTCCATGCAATGCTAAAGTCATGTCATCCAACGCAGACTTCTAACATCTGCATTAGCGAAGGAGCCATTGATGCGCGGGAAGGCAGCTCGGGTGATGTTATCGGCTCTTGCTCCTGCTTTGTTGTCGGGCTGCCTCGGTCTCGCAGCGGTGTACCCTACCGAATGCGTTTCGTCAGTGCCCATATGCAGCTATTCCTACGACAAGCAAAAGATCGGCCCGTGGGATCCCAAGAGGAAGGCTGCCGAAGGGTCGAAGATCCCGGTATTTCTTCCTGAAAAGGAGCGCTTTATCGAAGAATGGGGAACACCCGACGAGCGAATCGCGCTCTCTGAAGACGAGGAAATTCTCGTTTACAAGGATACGATCTGGTGCGGCATCGTGCCAATCTACATTCTCCCGGTACCACTCGTTGCCCCGGCATGCGACGGTTTTCATCGCATAACTTTCAAGGGCAAAACTGCAACCAGCATCCATTTTCGTACCGTCGCCATGGGTGGCCTAGTTATCTTCTGGCCGGGCGCAGGAGGACCAGTTGACGGGCAAATCCGCTGTCCACAACCTTGCCCCATAGCGAATCCAACTCCAGATGCAACTTCAGTAACGACCCCACCAAAACCATTAGGCACACAGTGAATCCAAGGCAATATCTCGCAGCGAAGCCGCACCACTTCGACATGCATAGGCAATCGCCATCTGATCGCCGAACAGGATGGGCACTCATAGATACCTTGGCTTGGCATGCGATCATCTGCTTCTGACAAACGCCCCCATAGAGTTCGCATGCGTCCTTTATCTTGGATAGCCCTAGTGCTGACGACCTTACTTATCGGCTGCACCATACCGGCTGCCACACCTACCCCCGAGAACGACCCGCTCGCCGGTAGCGCCTGGATCCTCGCCGCGCTGTCGGGGCGCAGCCTCGCCCCCGGACCGGCCGTCACGCTGCGCTTCGCCGAGGGCAGCGCCCAGGGCAGCGACGGCTGCAACCGCTACAGCGCTCCGTACAGCGCCGGCGCCGGCCGCCTGGAAGTGTCGCCACGTGGCGCCGCGACGTTGATGGCCTGCCCGCCCGAACTGATGCAGCAAGCCGCCGACTACGGGTTGGCCCTCGCCGCGGCCCGCGCCTACCGGCTGGACGGCCGCCAGTTGCAGCTCCTCGCCGACGATGGCCGTACGCTGGCCACTTTCGCGCCGCAGGACACGGCGCTCGCCGGCACCGCCTGGCGTGTCACCGCGATCAACAATGGCCGCCAGGCTGTCGTCAGCATCACCGCCGCCAGCACCGTAACCCTGGTTTTCGCCGCCGACGGCCGGCTCTCCGGGTCAGCCGGCTGCAACAATTACACGGCCGCCTACAGCGACGAGGGCGGACGGGTGAACATCCAGCCGCCTGCCGCGACGCGCCGGATGTGCCCGGGCAAGGGCGTGATGGAGCAGGAGCAGTGGCTGCTCGCCGCCCTCGCCACCGTGGCATCCGCACGCATCGAGGGCAATCGCCTCGAACTGCGCAGCGCCGCCGGCGCCCTCGCCGTTGCCGCCGTGCGCGAATGACCTCCGGCGGGAACCTCCCGCGCAGCACAGAGCCACAGCTTCACCCCCCGCAACCCCGGCCAACGACATGAAAACCGATACCCCGACCGCCATCCATCTTTCCGATTACGCCCCCCCGGCCTATCTCGTCGACACCGTCGATCTCGACATCGACATTGCTTCCGGCACAACGACCGTCACCGCGACCCTGATCATGCGCCGCAACCCGGCCGGCGGTGGCGGCCCGCTGGTTCTCGACGGCGACGGGCTGACCACGCTCTCGGTTGCGGTCGACGGCACCGCCGTGCCGTTTTCCGAAACGACTGCAAGCCTGACCATCGCCGAGGTGCCCGACAGCTTCGTGCTGACGACGGTGGTGCGTATCGACCCCGACCACAACACCCGCCTGACCGGCCTCTACCGCTCGCAAAGCGGCTATTTCACGCAATGCGAGGCCCACGGCTTCCGCTGCATCACCTGGTTCCCGGACCGGCCCGACGTGATGTCGACCTACACCGTCACGCTGCACGCTGACCGCGCCGCCTTCCCCGTCCTGCTCGCCAACGGCAACCCGGTGGCCACGGGAAAGGAAGCCGACGGCCGCCACTGGGCGACCTGGGCAGACCCATTCCGCAAGCCCTGCTACCTGTTCGCCATCGTCGCCGGCAAGCTTGACGTCCTGCGCGACCGCTTCCGCACCTTCTCCGGACGCGACGTCGAGCTCGCCATCTACGTCGAGCCGGGAAAGCTCGACCACTGCCCGCACGCCATGGACGCGCTCAAGAAATCGATGCAGTGGGACGAGGAACGCTTCGGCCTCGAATGCGACCTCGACCATTACATGATCGTCGCCGTCGGCGACTTCAACATGGGGGCGATGGAGAACAAGGGCCTCAACATCTTCAACACCAAGTACGTGCTGGCCCGCCCGGATGTCGCCACCGACGTCGATTTCGACAATATCGACCGCGTCGTCGGCCACGAGTATTTCCACAACTGGACCGGCAACCGCGTCACCTGCCGCGACTGGTTCCAGCTCTCCTTGAAGGAAGGCCTGACCGTCTTCCGCGACCAGGAATTCGGCGCCGACCTGCACAACCGCCAGACCGCCCGCATCCGCGAGGTGCGCAGCCTGCGCGCCGCGCAGTTCCCGGAGGATGCCGGCCCGATGGCGCACCCGATTCGCCCGGCCAGCTTCGTCGAGATCAACAACTTCTACACGGCGACGGTCTATGAGAAGGGCGCCGAAGTCATCCGCATGATCCAGACCCTGATCGGCCGCGACGCTTTCCGCGCCGGCATGGACGAATACTTCCGCCGCCACGACGGCCAGGCCGTCACCTGCGAGGATTTCGTCGCCGCGATGAGCGCCGCCTCGGGCTTCGACTTCAGCCAGTTCATGCGCTGGTACAACCAGCCTGGCACCCCGCATGTCGCGGTCGACGGCCATTTCGATGCCGAATCCAGAAGCTACACGCTGACCTGCACGCAATCCAACCGGCGCGCCTCCGACGATGCCCCCTACCTGATCCCGCTGCGCGTCGCCCTGTTCTCGGCGGCCGGCGACCTGCTCGCGGGCAGCGAGCGTACGCTGCAGTTGACCGCCACCACGCAATCCTTCGCCTTCAACGACATCGCCGCCGAACCGGTTCCCTCGCTGCTGCGCGATTTCTCGGCGCCGGTCTACCTCGACTTCGCCTACACGCCGGAACAACTGGCGCTGCTGCTCGGCCATGAAACCGACCCATTCAATGCCTGGGAAGCCGGCCAGCGCCTCGCCACGACCCTGATCCTCGATGCCGCCCGCGCCATCGCCGCCGGGCAGTCACCGCTCTGGCCCGACACCTTCACCGCCGCCTGCCGCCGCCTGCTGCAGACACACGCGCGGCGCGGCACTGCCTTCGTCGCCGAAGCCCTGACCCTGCCCGGCGAAGGCACGCTGGCCGAACTGCTCGAGGTCGTCGATCCTGACGCCCTGCATGCCGCCCGCAACGGCCTGCGGCGGCATCTGGCCGAGGAACTGGAGGGCGAATTCTCCGGCCTCTACGCCGCGCTCGCCGTCACCGGGCCCTACGCCCCGAACAGTGAACAGGCCGGCCGCCGCGCCCTGCGCAACGTCTGCCTCGGCTACCTGCTCGAACTCGACACCGATGCCGCCCGCCTGCTCGCTGCCGCACAGTTCAGATCGGCCGACAACATGACCGACCAGTTCGCTGCGCTGACCGCGCTCGCCAACGTCAATGCCGCCGTCTGCCCGCAGCGTGACGAGGCGCTCGCCGCGTTCTACGCGCAATGGCACGACGAGGCCCTGGTCGTCGACAAGTGGCTGCAGGTGCAGTCGACCAGCCGCCAGCCGGACACGCTGGCCACGGTCAAGGCCCTGACCGCACATCCTGCCTTCGATCCGGGCAACCCGAACAAGATCTACGCGCTGATCCGCGCCTTCGGAGCCAACCTTGTGCGCTTCAACGCCGCCGACGGCAGCGGCTATGCGTTCATGGCCGACCGTATCCTCGACCTGCACGACAAGAACCCGCAGGTCGCGTCCCGCCTGGCGCGCAGCTTCGACCGCTGGCGGAAATTCGATGGTGGCCGCCAGGCCCACGCGCGCGCCGCTCTGGAACGCATCCGCGCGCAGGACGGCCTCGCGCGCGACGTGCTCGAGGTGGTCACCCGCACCCTCGGCGAAGCAGCCGACTGACCCCGATGAAGGTCGTCCAGCTCAGCGACCTGCACCTGACCCGCGACGGCGACCTGCTCTACGGTCGCAGCCCGCGCGCGCGGCTGACACAGGCGATCGACCGCATCCTCGCCGACGATGCCGACGCCAGCCTGTGCCTGCTCACCGGCGACCTCGCCGACGCCGGCAGCGATAATGCCTATACCGACCTGCGGGCGGCGCTCGCCCGCCTGCCCATGCCCTGTCACCTGCTGCCCGGCAACCACGATGACCGCGCCGCCCTGCGCCGTGCCTTCCCGGCGCTGCCCGACGACGGTAACGGCTTCGTGCAGCAGGCGTTGGCCACGCCGGCCGGGCGCTTCCTGCTCCTCGACACGCTGCGCGACGGCAAGCCCTGGGGGCTCCTCTGTCCGGCCCGCCTCGCCTGGCTCGCCGCCGAACTCGCTGCCGGCGGCGACCAACCGCTGTTCATCACCATGCACCACCCGCCGTTCGCCGCCGGCCTGCCGGCGATGGACCGCTTCATGCTGCGCGGGGTCGACGCTTTCTGGGAGGTCATCGCGCCGCACCGTGCGCGCATCCGCCACCTGTTCATCGGCCACCTGCACCGGCCGATCGGCGGCAGCTGGCGCGGGATTCCCTTCTCCTGCGTCGCCTCGCCCAACCACCAGGTAGCGCTCGACACGGCCAGTTCCGGCGATGACGTGCCCGGCTGCGCGGAACCGGCCGGCTACGGGGTCATCCTCATCGACGGCGACACCATAGTCGCCCACCACCGACCGCTCGCGGGCGGCGACACCGCCTTCCTGCTCTGACTCAGGCGGTCACTGCCGCCTTGGCCGGTGCCCACTGGCGGCGGCTGACCGGCAGTTTCTCGGGCACCCCACGCAGCAGCGCCCAGCCGTAGGCTTCGGCGTCGTCGCCGGCGGCCTTCTCGAAGCCGGCCAGCGCCGAACGCGCGACCAACACGGAACGATGCAGCCGGAGAAAACGCTCTCCGAACTCTTCCTCCAAATGGGTCAGCGCCTCGTCGAGCAGGTATTCGCGCTCGACGGTGCGGGCGGTGACGTACTTGAGGTCGGCCCGGAAGTAGAGTATCTCGGCCACCGGCACGAGCAGGAGGCGGCCGCGCTCGTGACAGGCGAGGTGGGTACGCCCGCCGCCGCGCACTACCTGGCCGATGCCGGCGAGCAAGACCGGATCGGGGCGCGGCGCCGCCTGCGCCTTGTGCAGGGCGGTCAGCAGGCGCTGGCCGCGGACCGGCTTCAACAGGTAGTCGATCGCGTTGAGGTCGAAGGCCTGCAGCGCGTAGTTATCGTAGGCGGTCGTGAAGATGACCGCCGGCGGCGCCGGCATGGCGCCGAGATGGCCGGCGAATTCGAGCCCGTCCATGCCCGGCATGCGGATGTCGGCCAGCACGACATCGACCGGCGCTGCGCGCAATTGCTCGAGCGCCTCGAGTCCGTTCCCCGCCTCAGCGACGACGACCGTCGGCAACTGGACGGCAAGGTCGCCGAGCACGGCGCGCAGGCGCTCGCGCGCCAGCGGCTCGTCATCGACGATGAGGATCTTCAGCGATTCGGCGTCGCTCGGCATGGCAGGATGATGCGGACCTCGTAGCGGCCCTCGCCCTCGGCGATCTCGAGGCGGGCCTCGAGGTCATAGTACAACGCCAGGCGTTCGCGGATATTGTCGACGGCCATGCGGTTGCCGGCGGCGTGGCGCCCCGCCGCACCGGCAACGGGATTGGCGATGACGATGCGCAGTTCGTCGCCGCGCCGCTCGAGAGCGATGGTGACGGTCCCGCCGGCGGGTGCCGGTTCGATGCCGTGATACACCGCATTCTCCAGCAGCGGCTGCAGCATCAGCGGCGGGATCGGCAGGTCCATGGAAACCGGGCCGATTTGCCAGTCGACCGCGAGGCGCTCGCCGAGGCGCAGGTGCTCGAGTTCGAGGTATTGCCGCGCCAGCGCCAGCTCGTCGGCGAGGCTGACCAGTCCGCCCGGGTCGCGCATCGCCGCGCGGAAGAGGTCCGACAGGGCCTCGAGGGCCGCCTCGGCCTGCTGCGGTCGGGCCCGGATCAGCGACAGCACGGCGTTCAGCGAATTGAACAGGAAATGCGGCCGGATGCGCGCGTTCAGGGCGGCCAGGCGCGCTTCCGCCTGGGCCGGCGAAAAGGCGCGGGCGCGCAGGGCGAAGTAGAGCAGCATCGTCGCCGCTGCCAACGCGGCGAGCAAGGCTGCTCGCCCGGCGCCGGCCTCGGCGAAGCCTAACAACTGCCAGAAGCGCTGCTGGGCGACCGCCAATCCGGCGGCGATCGCGACCACCGCGGCCTGCGCCAAGGGCTCAGGCAACCGGCGCAGCATGTCGCGCAGCAGCGCCAGGACGCCGAGGCAGAGCAACAGCAGCGGCTCGACCACCGCCGCCAGCTCGACGTAGCGCTCCCCCCAGCCGGAAAGGCCCGGCGTCTGGACCAGCGCCGCCGCCAGGGCCAGGACGTTAACGCCAAGCAACAGGCGCAGCATGACCCCGAAGTTGCGCCAGTCAGGCAGCGGGTGGGTCGCGGGAAAGTGCCGTATACTTGCCATTATTCGAGCGCCAGATCGGCCGACCGCACCATTCTAGACCAGAGCATGACCACCGACGCTTCCCAATACACCTGGGCCGGCCGTTTCTCCGAGCCCGTCTCCGATCTCGTCAAACGCTACACCGCCTCGGTCGATTTCGACCAGCGCATGTGGCGCCAGGACATTCGCGGCTCGCTCGCCCACGCCCGCATGCTGGCCAAACAGGGCATCATCGCCGCGGCCGACCTGGCCGACATCGAACGCGGCATGGCCGTCGTCACAGAAGAAATCGAGTCGGGCAAGTTTGAATGGTCGCTCGACCTCGAAGACGTTCATCTCAACATCGAAAAGCGCCTGACCGCGCTGGTCGGCGATGCCGGCAAGCGTCTGCACACCGGTCGTTCGCGCAACGACCAGGTGGCGACCGACATCCGCCTCTACCTGCGCGATTCGATCGACGACATCCTCGTCCTGCTCAAGGCTTTCCGTTCGGCCCTGGTCGATCTGGCCGAGAAGGAAGCAGCCACCCCGATGCCCGGCTTCACGCACCTGCAGGTCGCCCAGCCGGTCACCTTCGGCCACCACATGCTGGCCTATTTCGAAATGTTCGGCCGCGATGCCGAGCGCTTCGTCGATTGCCGCAAGCGCGTCGCCCGCCTGCCCCTCGGCGCCGCCGCGCTGGCCGGCACGACCTACCCGATCGACCGCGAATTCGTTGCCGAACAACTGGGCTTCGACGGCGTCTGCGAGAACTCGCTGGATGCCGTTTCCGACCGCGACTTCGCCATCGAATTCACCTCGACCTGCGCGCTGTTGATGATGCACATCAGCCGCCTGTCGGAAGAACTGGTGATGTGGATGAGCCCGCGCATCGGCTTCATCCAGATTGCCGACCGCTTCTGCACCGGCTCGTCGATCATGCCGCAGAAGAAGAATCCGGACGTGCCGGAACTGGCGCGCGGCAAGACCGGCCGCGTGTACGGCCAGCTGATGAGCCTGCTGACCCTGATGAAGTCGCAGCCGCTGGCCTACAACAAGGACAACCAGGAAGACAAGGAACCGCTGTTCGACGCCGTCGACACGGTGACCGACACGCTGCGCATCTTCGCCGACATGGCGGGCGGCATCACGGTGCGCGCCGAGAACATGCAGGCCGCGCTGACCCAGGGCTTCGCCACCGCCACCGACCTCGCCGACTACCTGGTCAAGAAGGGCCTGCCCTTCCGCGACGCGCACGAAGCCGTCGGCCACGCCGTCAAGGCCGCCGAAGCCAGGGGCATCGACCTGCCGCAACTGAACCTAGACGAACTCAAGGCCTTCTGCCCGCAGGTGGGAGACGACGTGTTTGCCGTGTTGACCGTGGCAGGCTCGCTGGCCTCGCGCAACCACATCGGCGGCACCGCCCCCGAACAAGTGCGCGCGGCAGTCGCCCGCGCCCGGACCCGCCTCTGAACGATGCAGAAGCGGCTCGGCAAGTACGAACTGCTGAGTAAGCTCGGCGACGGGGCGACAAGCACCGTCTATCTCGGTCGCGACCCTTTCGCCAAGCGCGAGGTGGCGATCAAGGTCGCCACCCCCGAAATCCTGCGCGACCCCGAGCGCGGCCGGCTGTATACCCGCCTGTTCCTCAACGAGGCGTCACTGGTCGGCAAGCTGACCCACCCACACATCGTGCAGATCTTCGATGCCGTGGTGACCGACGACCTCTGCTACATCGTCATGGAATACGTGCCGGGCGGCACGCTGGAGACCTACACGCACGGCGACAAGCTGCTGCCGGTCGACCACGTCGTCGAACTCATATTCAAGTGCACGCGTGCGCTCGAGTTCGCTCACCGCCTGGGCATCACCCACCGCGACATCAAGCCGGCCAATATCCTGATGTGCGACCAGCACGACATCAAGATCTCCGACTTCGGCTCCGCCATCACCAACACACCCAATCACCGGACCGTCATCACCGGCGTCGGCTCGCCCGCCTACATGTCGCCCGAGCAGATCCGCGAGCGTCCGCTCGACCATCGTACCGACATTTACTCGCTCGGCGTCGTCATGCACCAGCTGCTGACCGGCGAACTCCCGTTCGCCGGCGACACCGATTACGCGATCATTTTCCAGGTCATCAACACGACACCGCCGCTACCCTCGGCGCGACGTCCCGACCTGCCGCCCATCCTCGACCGCATCGTGGCGCGGGCCATGGCGCGCGACACCGAAGCCCGCTACCCGACGTGGACAGCCTTCGCCCAGGACCTGGCGCAGGCGGTACGCACGGGACAGCTCAAGCGCCACCACGGCGACATGCCGGAAACCGAGAAATTCGCGACCCTGCGCATGCTGCCCTTCTTCACCGACTTCACCGATGTCGAGATCTGGGAAGCCCTGCGCTTCGCGGGCTGGCAACGAGTCGATCCGGGCACGATCATCATGCGCGACGGCGAACCCGGAACCGCGTTCGGCTTCGTCATCGAAGGCGAACTCGAAGTCAGCAAGAACGGGCACCGGATCGCCACGCTCGGCCCCGGCGAGAGCTTCGGCGAAATGGCGGTGATTCGCCGCTATGGCCACGAGCGCATCGCCGACATCACCGCCGCTACCGACGCGCGCGTCGTCATTATCCGCAGCGAGGCCCTCACGGAAGCGTCAGGCGCCTGCCGGATGCATTTCTATCAGGCCTTCCTGGAAACCATGGCTGACCGCCTGAGCGGCGCGGTCCGCCACATCGCCTCCGGCTGACTTCCCGTCAGCCCGGTGCCGGCAACGAGGCAACTGCCTCGTCGGCGGATTCGTAGAGATGCGGCGCCACATGCGCCTTGGTCAAGGCTTCCCCGAGTTTAACGCGCATGAAGGTGTTGGACGTATAGCGCGTCACGTCGTGGTAGAAGCGCTCGACAACCCCTCTGACCATGCCCATGTAGGGATCGACCAGTTCCGGCGTGATCGAGAAGCGGTCGTAATTGACAATAGCGAAAACCTTGTGGCCAATCGGCGCCAGAAAGTCTTCGACGGCGTGCTGGATGCGCTCGATGTCTGCCTCGCTGCGAACCGTCAGCCCCTCGAAATTGAGGAAGAAAAGGTTCTTCTCGGGTTCGTAGGTGAGGCGCTCGGAAAGCGGAATTGCCAGCATTTCCGGGCGGATGTTCATCGGCTCTTCGTGGAAGATGCGGCTGTCCATCAGTGCCGGCTCGGCATGCATGATCGGCATGAAGTCCATCTTGTCGAGGATGTCGCGCTGCAGATCGACGCCGGGTGCAATCTCGATCAATTCGAGACCCTCGGCACACAGGCGGAAGACGCAGCGCTCGGTCACGTAGAGCACGGTCTTGCCCCACTTGGCGGCCTGCGGGCCGCTGAACGTCCGGTGCTCCACTTCCTGGACGAATTTCCTGGCCTTGCCGTCCTCCAGAATCAGTAGTTTTCCGGCGTCGACCGCAACATCCAGATTACCGGCGGTAAAGGTTCCGACGAACACCACCTTCTTGGCATTCTGTGAGATGTTGATGAATCCGCCAGCCCCGGCCAGGCGGGGACCGAACTTGGAGACATTCAGGTTGCCTTGGCGGTCAGCCTGGGCAAGCCCGAGGAAGGCGATGTCGAGGCCGCCCCCATCGTAGAAATCGAACTGGCTGGGCTGGTCGATGATCGCCTGGGCATTGGTGGCTGCCCCAAAACTGAGGCCGCCCGCGGGAACGCCACCGATGACGCCGGGTTCGGCGGTCAGCGTCATCAGGTCGATGATCTGCTCTTCTGCGGCGACATTGGCGACGCCTTCGGGCATGCCGATGCCCAGATTGACCACGGCGTTGGCTTTCAATTCGAGGGCGGCCCGACGCGCGATGATCTTGCGTTCGCTCATCGGCATAGGCGGAATCGCCGACATCGGCACCTTGATTTCGCCGGCAAAGGCGGCACTGTAGGGTTCGGCAAAGGTTTGCAGGTGGTACTCCGGCTTTTCGGCAACCACCACGCAGTCGACGAGAATCCCCGGAATCTTGACCTGCCGGGGATTCAGCGTGCCGCGCTCGGCAATGCGCTCGACCTGAACGATCACCGTACCGCCCGAATTGCGGGTCGCCATCGCAATGGCCTGCGCTTCCAGCGTCAGCGCCTCCTTTTCCATCGTGATGTTGCCATCCGGATCCGCGGTCGTTCCGCGGATGATGCCGACGTTGATCGGGAAAGCCTTGTAGAAAAGATACTCCTGGCCATCGATTTCCATCAGACGGACCACATCGGTGGTGGTCTTCTCGTTCAGCTTTCCCCCGCCGAACCGCGGATCGACGAAGGTGCCGAGGCCGACGCGGGTTATCGTTCCCGGCTTGCCGGCGGCGATGTCGCGGAAGAGATGGGTGATGACGCCTTGCGGCAGGTTGTAGGCCTCGATCCGGTTGGCAACAGCCAGTTGCTGCAGTTTCGGTACGAGGCCCCAATGCCCGCCCAGCACGCGGGAAACCAGACCATCGTGGCCGAAGTGGTTGAGGCCGCGCTCCTTCCCGTCACCTTGGCCGGCGGCGTAGACGAGGGTCAGGTTGCGCGGACTGCCGAGGCCGTGAACATCGGCCTGTTCACCCTCAAGAAACAGCTCCTCGAGGGCCACCGCAATGTTCTCGGCAAAGCCGATCCCGACGAAGCCGCCGGTAGCGACCGTATCGCCGTCCCGGATCAGACGCACGGCCTCACGAGCACTGACGACCTTGCCCGTGTCCGAAGCACGCAGCGAGGAGGCCATGGGATGCTTGGCAACTGGCATGTCTTGTCTCCTTGTTATGGTGGCCCGACGGTCGTCAGACCAGGCCTGTCATGTAGTAGGTCGCGATCACCACGAAAACCGCCAGCGTCTTGATACAGGTGATGGCGAAGATGTCCTTGTAGGACTGCCGGTGCGTCAGCCCGGTGACTGCAAGCAGGGTGATCACCGCACCGTTGTGCGGCAGCGTGTCCATGCCGCCCGAAGCCATCGAGGCGACCCGATGGAGGACTTCGAGCGGGATGCCTGCTGCATTCGCATTCTCGATGAACGTTTCTGCCATCGCCGCCAGGGCGATGCCCATGCCTCCCGAGGCCGAGCCGGTAATGCCGGCCAGGGTGGTGACGGTGATCGCCTCGTTGATCAGGGGATTTGGAATTGCGCGCAGGCCGTCGGCAATGACCAGGAAGCCCGGCAATGCCGCGATGACAGCCCCGAAGCCGTATTCGGAAGCGGTGTTCATCGTCGCCAGCAGCGCGCCCCCGATCGCCGTCTTGGTACCTTCCGCAAATTTTTCGAGCACGGTCCGGCCGGCAAAGACGAAGACCGTGGCAATGCCGAGCAACAATGCGCCCTCGACCGCCCAGATGGCAGCAATCGCCTTGGTCTGCTGGACAACCGGGGCCGCCTTGCCGATGACCGCCGGAATGAACGACACCGATTCGCCATAGACCTTCGGAATAAGCACTGTGAAGACCTTGTTCATGACGCCGACCATGACCAGCGGCAGGATGGCGATCAGCGGATGGGCCAGCTTCTCGTGCTCGAACGGCTCCGGCTCGTTCAGAAGTTCGGTGCCGTAGCCTTCATTGGCGGCCATCGCCTTGCGCCGCTGCCATTCGAGATAGGTCATGCCGACAACGAAAATGAACACGGCCCCTACGACACCGAGTATCGGCGCGGCGTAGATATTGGTCTTGAAAAAGGTAGTCGGGATGATGTTCTGGATCTGCGGGGTGCCGGGCAGCGCATCCATCGTGAAGGTGAAGGCGCCCAAGGCGATCGTGCCGGGGATAAGCCGCTTCGGAATACCGCCGGCACGGAACATCTCGGCAGCGAAGGGATACACCGCGAAAACCACGACGAACAGTGAAACGCCGCCGTAAGTCAGGATGGCGCAGACGAGGACGATCGACAGCATTGCGCGCTCGCGGCCAATCAACTTGATCACCGACGCCACGATGGCCTTGGAGAACCCGGACAGCTCGATGACCTTGCCGAATACCGCCCCGAGCAGGAAGACCGGGAAGTAGTTCTTGACGAATGCCACCATCTTGTCCATGAACAACCCGGTGAACATCGGGGCGACCAGGGATGGGTCGAGGAAAAGTACGGCGCCGAGGGCGGCAACCGGTGCGAAGAGGATGACGCTGTAGCCCCGATAGGCCACGAACATCAGGAATCCCAGTGAGGCAAGGACGACAATGAATTCCACGATTCTCTCCTTTGTTATGTGACGGCGCCGCTATGGCACATCGCGTGCCACCCCTCCCAACTCATTGAAAATACTTGAAATCAACCGCCTTGCAACGTCAACCGCACCCGCCAAAGTGTTCGCCCGGCCGGACACCCTGTCCTTGCCGGCAGACAGTTCATACTGCGCCGGCCTCGACGCCCAGCAACGAGATCTTTTCGTAGAGTGCGGCCCGCGATATACCCAGCTTGCGGGCCGCCTGGACCTTGTTGCCGTGGCAGGCCCGCAATGCGTCGACGATGGCTGATCGCTCCGCCTGCGCGACGATGCCGGCCATGCTGGCGCCAAGTTGTCGCCCCATCGGCATGACCGCGTCGAGGGTCGCGGCTTCGAGGGTATCGCCATCGACCGTGAGCAACGCCCGCTCCAGCACATTGGCCAATTCGCGGACATTGCCGGGCCAGTCGTGGCGGAGCAGGCGCTGGACAGCACCCGGCTCGAGGCCGACGACGGGCATGTCGAGGCGGTGACAGATCTGCTCGACCAGGCACTCGGCAATCTGCGGCAGGTCGCCGGCACGATCGCGCAGCGGCGGCGGCCGCAAGGTGACCACGTTGAGTCGGTAATAAAGATCGGCGCGGAATGCGCCCTCGCTGACCATTTTCTCAAGGTCCCGACTGGTTGCAGCGATGACGCGAACGTCGACCGGAATCAGGCGGTTGGAACCCACCGGCTCCACTTCGCGCTCCTGAAGCGTACGCAGGAGTTTGGCTTGCAGGTTCAGCGACATGTCGCCGACCTCGTCGAGGAACAGCGTGCCGCGATCCGCCAGTTTGAACTTGCCGTCGCGCCCGCGCCGGTCGGCCCCGGTGTAGGCCCCGGCCGCGACGCCGAAGAATTCGGCCTCCAGAAGGGTTTCCGGGATTGCTGCGAGGTTGACCGCGACGAACGGGCCGTCCGCCCGCGGGCTGGCAGCATGGATCGCCTGGGCCAGGAGTTCCTTGCCGGTCCCTGTTTCGCCCACGATCAGCACTGACGATGCGGTGCGGGCGGCACGCCGGGCCGCCTGTTTGAGGTCGCTGCAGGCGACGCCGCTGCCGATGAAACTGGACAGCGTGTACTTGGTCCGTCGCGCCGCCGCCAGCCGCCGTTCGACATCGGCCAGTTCGGCCCGCAGTTGCTGATAGCGCGACACCACTGGCGCCAGATGCCGGGGGTCGTCGAACAGCATGAAGCCGACTGCACCGACCACCTCGCCACGCTGGTCGCGCAACGGCAGGCGCGTCACGACGAAGGCTTCGTCGGCGAATTCCATGATATCCAGCATGATCGGCTTGCCGCTCTCGACCACCTGGCGCATCAGGCTGTGCGGTATGGCTTCCTCGATCGGTCGGCCGATCGCCGCAGCCGGGTCGGTAATGCCCAGGCGCTCGGGATAGCGCTCGTTCATCCAGACAATGCGGGCCTCGGCATCGACGATGATCGCCCCTTCGCACAGATCGGCAAAGTGTTCGAGCAGGGAATGGGCGGCCAATTCGCGCAGTTCGTCGGCGGAAATCATGGGAACGTTCTGATCAGCCTCATCGGAGAAACTCCCGACTGACCTGGCGGAAGAGATCGGTGCCCGCCCGCTGCAGCCACTCGAATGCGACCATCTCGCGCGACACGATGCGGCAACCTTCCTGGCGCATGCGCTCGAGGCCGAGGGCCTTGTCGCCGGCGCGCCGCGAACCGCATGCCTCGGCGACGACGAAGACCTCCTTGCCCTGAGCGAGCAAACCGAGCACCGTCTGCAGCACACAGACGTGCGTCTCGGTGCCGGCCAGCACCACCTGCGGCCGTGCCAGTGCCGGCAATGCCGCCAGGCAGCCGTCGGCGGCAGCCGAAAAATGGATCTTCTCGACGATTTCGCCGGGTGCCAGGCGCCCCGCCAGTTCGGGCACGGTCGCCCCGAGCCCGGCAGGATACTGCTCGGTCGCCGTCACCGGGACAGAGAGCCGGCGCGCCACGTCGACCAGCCAGGCATTGTGGCGCAGCACGTCGGCAATGCCGTCGATGGCCGGCGCCAGCCGCTCCTGGAGGTCGACCAGCAGGAGCGTCGAACGGGCGGGATCGATCAGCATGTCAGGCCGCCAGCGCCGCCTCGATCTCGCCGAAAGTACGCGCAATGTCGAAGCTGTGCACGGGGACGCCGAGCAGGCGACCGATGTGTGTCGCCGAGAAGACGCCGCGTACACGCGGCAACCCGGTCGCCGGATCAACGTCCTCGACCAGGATGTGCTGGCGGCCCAGCGCCTTCAATGCGTCCAGCACCTCGACCACGCGGGCGTTCATGACCTCGTTCAGGCTCAGCATGTCGATGTCGGCCACCGGACACATGAGGTCACGCACCGTCAGTTCCCCGACCTTGCCGCCACGCCCCTGGGCGACCTGCATCGGCTTCTCGCCCATCGTGTCGCGGGCCGTGATCAGGCCCTCGAGGCTGCCGTCGTCACCGGTCACGAGCAGCAGGCGGACACCGCGCGCAATCATCTGCGAATTGGCATCGGCCAGCGTTGCATCGGGACAGATCACGGCAGCAGTGACGCGGCCGAAATCCGTCATCGCCTCGATCGCCGGCGAATCGGCGCCGACGAGATTGTAGGTACCCGAAACACACAGTCGGGCATTACGGGAAATCTTGTGCGGGCGCAGCTTGGCTGCCAGTGTCATGATCGTCTCCTCTTGTTGGCTTATCTGGCGGAGACCGGCGGCATCGCCGCCCGCTCCCCGCAGGACGCAGTATTCGCCTGCTATGCGACATTTGGCAAGAGAGATCATCCGGGAAGCAAAGCGACCATGACCAGGCTGCTTCCAGCGGACGGCGCGCTGCCTCTGACAGCGCCTCCTCCCTGGCGCGCGGGGCAGCCCAATGTCGAGCCGACACGGACTATGTCCGCTCGGGTTGCTCCTCTCGCCTGCCTTAGCGAGGGGCACGGTTACGGCAGATTGTGCTAAGCCAGATGCCTGCCAGGACCAATACCCCAAGAACCATTAAAACCAGTCCCGGCGTCAGGCCGGGCGGGCGGAATCGCAGCACAATACGATGTTCACCTGACTCAATCGCGACCCCGAAAAAGCCATGGTTGACGCGAAACCTTGGGGTGTCGTTGCCGTCAACTTCAACCGACCACCCCGGTATATCGGGGATCGAAAAGACAAGGATGCCTGGAGTTTCTGCCGTGATCGACCCAACAATCAGCACCCGGTCGAAAGATTCGATCTTCATGCCCTGTTCGCGCAATCGCTGGGCCGGCTCCGTGTAGAGCCGACTGAGTGCGTCCCGGGTCTGGATATCCAATTCCCTTGGGTCGAAATGACCAATTTTCTCAACGGGCCGATCAACAACCGCCGCTTGAAGCATCAGAACATCTCGCGCAAGGGGGGACAATGTCATCGCATCCGAACTGAGAAGCTGTTTCTGATGGAGCACGCCAAGCGGCAACGCCAATGAATTAAGGTAGACATACATTGGATAGCCAGTGGTGACAGGCTGAAACCCCGGCCATGAAATCGGTGCCTTGCTGAGCATGTACTTGACGCCGGCAATTGTATGGAGCGCAAAGCGTTCCCCGAATCCGGGCAGCCAGTTCGTATAGTTGATCGCCGAGTTTTCCCCGGATTTCGGAATCAGCAATGACTGTATAAACAAATTGACAACCGCTTTTCCATGGATTCCGTAAGACTTCACGCCATAGTAGTCTTGAGCGAGTGCGTCATTCTGAGAAAATGTCATGAACGTCTTTTCGATTCTGAAAAATGGATCCCGATCAAGATTGCGAATTGAACGCACTACCTCGGCAGAAACATCACGATAGGACGGACCTTGTTCGGTAACAATTTTCCTGTTGTTGAATGACGGGTATGTAGTCCATGCAGCACTCCCGACAACCAGGCCCAAGAGTAAAGCCTGACGCACCCTGGCACCCGCCGCTGCAAAATCAACAGACCACATGACAGCAGTGGAGACTGTCAGTAGCAGAAGCATCTTGATGACATGCCTACCGTCTATGGCGCCAGCTGGGCTGGTAAGCCACAGGACAGTCACTACCGAAGCCAGGGCGGACGCCGTTGTGAATAATTTTTTCCGATCCAGTCGGGCTGAAATCACGTAATCCAGGGCCTGCGCAGCCAGGAATAGCAGAAGCATGCTTATCCACAGGCTGTTGGTTCGAAAGTAATACAATGAAAAGCCATAAGTAAGCATCCGCAATGCAGGGAACACAAGGAACAGGATAATGAATGCCGCGGCGAATATGATTTGTTTACGCTTCGCCTGGTCATTCCAAAGTTGCGTAATCAGAACCAAGGGAAGCATTCCCACATAGAACGTGGGGCCTTCAAGATAATTGAACCACCCGCGGTAGCTGTCTCCAATTCCGAAAATATCTTTGTGAAAAAAGGCGCCGAACTGTGCGCGCAGAATATCCCCATCGTTGAATCCGAGGAGATCTGGAAGCAGCTCCGACATCAATCCTTGATCCCCTGTTACACGCGGGTTATCCAATATCTGGACGACAGAATGGAGCACTACCGGGCCAGCCAGTGCCAATCCAATAATCGAGAGCGGAAGAATCCCCAATATCCATCGACGCAAGTCTTCCCGTGGCGAATTGGAAATCAGGAGATGGCAAATACAAGCGTAGGCAATAAACAAACCCAAGGAAAATATGAAAGTCCCACCGTAGACCGCTAGTGCGACGAACACAGGCAAAGGCATGACCCTCCCCTGCCTGATGAAGAGAACAATTCCGACCAGGACCAGTGGATAGTGAACCAGTTCAAATGACATCAGGTCCCACTGACCATCAACGGTAGCGAAACCACAAAAGCTGAAGGAAAGGCCCATGACGATCGCCGTTTCCCGCCGACATCCGCAGGTGCGCAGAAGCCAATAAAAGCCCATCCCGGCCAACGCAATGCGGAAAAAGTACCACCAGATTCGCATCGGCAATACCGACTCGGCTCCCCCCAGTGCTCCCAGGAGCAAATGAATGTTAGGGAACCCGCTGTTGGCGTCACCAAGCCCGAAATTGAATGACCAAGGAGAAGGCCAGCCGGTACTCAAGTCCCTCGCAAGACTGATAGTGGCCGGGACCAACATAGCGAGCGAATCGTTCCCGATGTCAAAAAATGCGAAATAGACCTTGCCCGCAAGGAATGCGGGAAACGCAAGCGCAGAAACGGTGGCCTGCAATACGAGGAGGATGAGAAGGTCTTCGACAGTATTCCCGGACTTGCTCATCGGCAGTAGCGCTCACGGCTCAAAGACATTTGCGGATGCATGATAGCCGTCAGACTGCAAGAAACGAAACGAGACGATGCCAGAATTGAAAAAAGCCAAGAACCCTAACAAATAAAGGATTCTTGGCTTCCATCAGATTTTGTGAAGCAAGTATTTGGTGGACCGAATGAGGATCGAACTCACGACCTCCGCATTGCGAACGCGGCGCTCTCCCAGCTGAGCTATCGGCCCGAAGGGGCGCATTATAACAACAACGGGCTGCTGGGGAAGAGCGGAACCCGGGACCGGGTGAGGCGCTCTGAAGGAGGTCACGACCCCGGAACATTGCGATGAACGATACCTGCGATCTGGCCGGCAAGCGCTGCCGGCCCTGCGAGGGTGGCATACCGCCACTGGATGATGGGGCAGCAAGCGACTTGCTTGCGACCTTGCCCGGATGGACGCGCGACGGGCCGCGCATCGCCAAGACCTACCCGTTTGCCAATCATTACGAGGCCATGGCCTTCGTCAACGCCGTAGCCTGGGTATCGCATTGCGAGGATCACCATCCCGACCTCGCCGTCGGCTACCGCGACGTTCGCGTCAGCTACACGACGCACGCGATCGGCGGCCTGTCGGACAACGACTTCATCTGCGCCGCCAAGATCGAGAAATTGCTCGTTTTGTAGCGTCGACCGCGACAGCGCCGGTTCAGCCGTGCCCGCCGCCGGCAACGGCGCGGCGCAGGCGGTCGGCGACCGCCGCCCAAGCCGGGTCGTCCGGCAAGGCCTCGACGACGATCAAGTCGGCGCCGGCATGGTCCATCTCGCGCAGTGCCACGTAGAGGTCGTGAGCATAGCCAACCGGATCGGCCGGCATCATCTGCCACGCGTGCGGCATGCCGGCCTGCGGCAGCTGGTGGCGGCTAATCACCGCACAGCGCCCGCCGCGGTGGCGCTGGGCGCTGAGGAAATCGAGAAGGCGCGCCCCGGCGACCAGCCGCAAGGGCGTAACCGGCGCATAGTGCGCTTCCAGCGAGCCGGAGACGCGTGGCGCCCCGGCAGCGGTCTCGATCGCCGGGCGGCAGCCGAGGATGGCTTCGAGGTGTTCGGGAGCGATGTGCCCCGGGCGCAAGACAACCGCCTCGCCGCGCGAGAAATCGACGATGGTCGATTCGATCCCCACGGCGCAGGGCCCGCCGTCGAGAATCAGCGGCACGCGGTCGCCCAGTTCCTCGCGCACATGGTCGGCGGTGGTCGGGCTGATACGCCCGAAGCGGTTGGCCGAAGGTGCCGCGACGCCGGCATGGTCGCCGGCAACGGCGGCGAAACGGCGCAGCAATTCGAGAGCGACCGGATGACCGGGAACGCGCAGGCCGACGGTGTCCTGGCCGCCAGTCACGGTCGACGGCACCCAGGGGCGCTTTTTCAGGATCAGCGTCAGGGGACCGGGCCAGAACATCTCCATCAATTCCCATGCTGCGTCGGGCACCTGTTCGGCCCAGTGGTCGACCGCATCATGGCCGGCGACATGGACGATCAGCGGGTGGTCGGCCGGACGCCCCTTGGCTGCGAAGATCTTCGCCACGGCAGCCGGGTTGGCGGCATCGGCGCCGAGGCCGTAAACCGTCTCGGTGGGAAAGGCGACCAGTTCGCCGCTGCGCAGCAGGTCGACTGCGCGCCGGAAGTCGGCGTCGGTCGGCGTCATGCGTCCTTGATGCCGATGGCGGCGCGTGCCGCGAGCGCAACCTGCTGCACGGCGGTCGCGTCATCGCCGATCACCGTGAAGTGCCCCATCTTGCGCCCCGGACGGGCGTGGTGCTTGCCGTAGAGGTGGAGCTTGAGGTTGGGCACGGCGTGCAGCACGGACCAGTCCGGTTCGCGGTAATGGTCGCCGTCGTACCAGAGGTCGCCGAGCAGATTGACCATGGCCGCCGCCGAGTGCGCCCGCGCCTCGCCGAGCGGCAGGCCGCACAGGGCGCGCACCTGCTGTTCGAACTGGTCGGTGACGCAGGCGTCGATCGTGTAATGCCCGCTGTTGTGCGGGCGCGGCGCCATTTCGTTGACGATCAGCCGACCGCGGCTGACGAAGAACTCGACACCCATGGTGCCGATGTAGCCGAGTTGTTCGGCGATGCGGGCGGCGACGTCTTCGGCATCGCTCCGCACGCAGGCCGTCGTCCGTGCCGGCACGATGGAGACGTCGAGGATGCCGCACGTGTGGCGGTTCTCGCCGGTCGGGAAACAGGCGACCCGGCCGTCCCCGTCGCGTGCCAGGACCACGGAGACCTCGTAGTCGAGCGGCAGGCGCTGCTCGAGAACGCAGGCTTCGCCCTTGAAATGGCCGAAGGTGACGAGCGCCTCGTCGCGGTTGTGCACCGTGGCCTGACCCTTGCCGTCGTAGCCGAAGCGGGCCACCTTGAGGATGCCGGGGAACAACTCGGCGCCGGCATTGCGGATGTCTTCCTCGCTGCGGATGGCAGCGAACGGCCCGTGCGGGAATCCGTTGTCGCGCAGGAAGGTCTTCTCGACGATGCGGTTCTGGCAGACGGCGACGGCCGCCGCCGAAGGGCGCACCGGGACGAACTTGGCCAGGTAGTCGAGGGTGTCGGCGGGGACGTTCTCGAATTCCGTCGTGACCGCGGCACAGCCGGCGGCGAATTCGTCGAGCGCCGCATAGTCCTCGTAGGCGGCGCAGAGGTGACGCTCGGCAAGCTGCCCGGCCGGCGAGTTGCGGTCGGGATCGAGCACCCAGACCTTGTAGCCCAGCTCGTGGGCGGCCGCGACGAAGAAGCGGCCGAGCTGGCCGCCGCCGAGCATGCCCAGCGTCGCCGGCGGCAGGATCATGGCGCTCATACCTCGGGCAGCTTCATCGCCAGCACCTTGTCGGCCTGGGCCTTGCGGAAGGCCTGCAGCCGTTCGTTCAGCGCCTGGTCCGTGTTGGCCAGCATGGCGACGGCGAAGAGCGCGGCATTGGCGGCACCGGCCTCGCCGATGGCGAAGGTGGCGACCGGAATCCCCTTGGGCATCTGCACGATCGAATGCAGCGAATCGACACCGGACAGCGCCTTCGACTGCACCGGCACGCCGAGTACCGGCACCGTCGTCTTGGCGGCCAGCATGCCCGGCAGGTGGGCGGCTCCGCCGGCCCCGGCGATGATCGCCTGAAGGCCGCGCGGACCGGCGTTCTCAGCGTACTCGAAGAGCAGGTCGGGGGTGCGGTGGGCGGACACGACGCGCGCTTCGAAGGCGACGCCGAAGTCCTTGAGGATAACGGCGGCGGCCTGCATGGTCGGCCAGTCGGAGTCGGACCCCATGACGATGCCGACGGAAATCTTCTTGTCGCTCATTTGCCTGCTCCTGCGGCAGCTGCCGCCTTGCGTTCGGCGGCCTCGATGGTGTTGGCCAGCAGCATGGTGATGGTCATCGGCCCGACACCGCCGGGCACCGGGGTGATCTGGCCGGCCACCGCGAGGCAACCGGCGAAGTCGACATCGCCGCACAGCTTGCCGTCGGGCAAACGATTGATGCCGACATCGATGACGACGGCACCCGGCTTGACCATGTCGGCGGTGACGAACCTCGGCTTGCCGACGGCAGCAACGACAATGTCGGCACGCGATGTATGGAACTTGAGGTCCTTCGTCTTCGAATGGCAGACAGTCACTGTGGCGCCGGCGTTGATCAGGAGCAACGCCATGGGCTTGCCGACGATGTTGGAGCGGCCGATGACGACGGCTTCCTTGCCGGCCAGGTCGACCTTGCCCTTCTCGAACATCTTCATGACGCCGTACGGCGTGCACGGAATGAAACGCGGGCTGCCCTGGGCGAGCGCCCCAACGTTCTCGGCATGGAAGCCGTCAACGTCTTTCTCGGGCGATATCGCCTCGAGGACCGCCTCTTCATTGAAATGCCCAGGCAGCGGCAACTGGACGAGGATACCGTGAATGGCCGGATCGGCGTTCAGCTCGGCGATCTTTTCGAGCACTGTTTCCGGGTCGACCGCAACATCGTAGACGATCTTTTCGGAATGCATGCCGATGGCAAGGCAGCCATTGACCTTGTTCCTCACATAAACCTGCGAGGCGGGATCTTCGCCGACCAGGATCACCACCAGTCCGGGCTTGTGCCCGCATGCCGCGAGCGCGTCCACGCGCGCCTTGAATCCCTGGCGCAGCTCCTCCGCCAGCGCCTTGCCGTCGATTACTTGTGCCGTCATCGTCGCATCCAGCTAAAAACAAAACGGGAAAGGCGGCAGCCTTTCCCCTTGAATGGACGCGTATTTTAGCAGATCAGGCGAGCGCCGCCGCGGCAGCACCGACGGCCGAACGGCCGGCCTCGAAGGCACGCCGGTTGAGATCGACCATCTTCTCGCCCTTCTTCTGGAAGCGCTTGAGCACGCAGTCCATCAGCACGTCGGCCGCAAAAGGCAAATGGTCAGCGATGGCGCCGAGCATGACCGTATTGCCGAGCCGGATGTCGCCGAGGTCGAGGGCGATCGTGGTCGCGTCGAAGGCCACCACCTTGTTGCCGGTCTTGCGGATCTCGGCAAGCGGATCATCGGGATAGTCGAACAATCCCAGCTCAACCACCGGCGGCACCAGGCGGGCGGTATTCATCAGTGTGATGCCACCAGCCTTCAGCATGTGCTGCCAGCGCATCGCCTCGGCCGACTCGAAGCCGAGAAGGACGTCAGCCGTGCCGGGCGTGATTTGCGGTGACAGCACCTTCGGGCCGAAACGCAGGTGCGACGAGACGACGCCGCCGCGCTGGGCCATGCCGGCCACTTCGGTCTTCTTGGCGTCGTGGCCCATGGCGATGGCCGCCTCGGCCAGAATCTCGGTGGCGGTCATGACGCCCTGCCCGCCGATGCCGACGACAAGGATGTTGGTCGTCCCGTTCATGCGTTGCAGCCTCCCTTGACCAGCTGGATCAGCGGCGAAACCGGCACGTGGTGCTGGATGGCATCCGGCGCGCAGGGCTGCACGCAGAGGCCGCAGCCGGTACAGACCGAGGATTCGATGCGCACGAAGGCGAGGTCGACCTCGCGGCCGCTCGCCTTGACCTCCTTGCCGCGGCGAGTGACATGGATGGCCGGACAGCCGACGTCGAGGCAGTTGCCGCAACCCGTGCATTTGTCCTCGATGACCGCGTAGGGCTTGAGCTTGTGGTAGTCCTCGATCAGCACGCACGGCTGGTCGGTGATGATGACCGACACCTCGGGCACCTTGACCTCGTCGCGGATGGTCTTGAACAGCACCGGCAACTCGTACGGATTGACCTTGTGGATGCGCTCGGGCTTGACGCCCAGCGACTCGACCAGCTTCGGGAAATCGACGCGCGGTGCATCCACGCCGTGGATGTCGCGGCCGCTGCCCGGGTTGTCCTGGCCGCCGGTCATGCCGACGGTGCGGTTGTCGAGCAGCAGGACGGTGACGTTGCCCTTGTTGTAGACCATGTCGAGCAGGCCCTGCATGCCCATGTGCAGGAAGGTCGAGTCACCGATCACGGCGACGATGCGCTTGTCCTTGTCGGCCTCGCCGCGGCCCTTGTCGAGGCCGAGCGCGATGCCCATCGAGGCGCCCATCGAGATGCAGGTATCGAGCGCATTCCACGGATGGCCGGCACCCAGCGTATAGCAGCCGATGTCGCCGGAAATGGTGAGATTACGCACCTGCGACAGCGTGTAATAGACACCGAGGTGCGGGCAGGCCACGCACATCGTCGGTGGCCGTGGAAATACCGGCATGGCAGCGGTCGACCGCGATTCCGGCAGGTTTTCGCCGAGCAGGCGGGCGATCGCCGGACGCAGGACGTTCGGCGCCAGTTCGCCCTGCTGCGGCAGGATTTCCTTGCCGACGACGGAAATACCCTGCGCCTTCAGCTCGGTCTCGACCAGCGGCTCGACTTCCTCGACGACGACGACCCGGTCGACCATTTCCCCCAGTTCGCGGCACTTGTCAAAGGGCAGCGGGCACGAAAAGCCGAGCTTGAGCACCGGTGCGTCGGGAAAGGACTCCTTGACGTGCATGTAGGCCGGACCGGAGGCGATGAAGCCGACGCGACGGTCGCTGCCCGGCTCGATGACGTTGAGGGCCGACAGCTCGGCCTCGCGGCGCAACTCGGCGTCGCGCGCGAAAATCAGGGGGATGCGCTTGCCGGCGCCGCCGGGCGTCATGACCCAGCGCGCCGGATCCTTTTTGAAGCCGGCTGCCGGCCGGGTGCTGCGCTCGCCGACGGTGACCAGCGCCTTGACGTGGTTGATGCGCGTCGTCATGCGCAGGATGACCGGCACTTGGAAACGCTCGGACAGTTCGTAGCCGTACAGGGTCATCTCGTAGGCTTCCTGCGAGTCGGCCGGCTCGAGCACCGGCACGTGGGCGAAGCGGCCCCAGTATCGCGAATCCTGCTCGTTCTGCGACGACGACAGGCCGACGTCGTCGGCAATGGCGATGACCAGCCCGCCGATGACGCCGGTCAGCGTCAGGGTCATCAGCGCGTCCGAGGCGACGTTCATGCCGACATGCTTCATGCAGCAAAAGGAACGCGAGCCGGCATAGGCGGCACCGATGGCGACCTCGAGCGACACCTTTTCGTTGACCGACCATTCGGAGTAGATGTCGGGGTAGGACGAAATCACCTCGAGCATCTCGGTCGACGGCGTGCCGGGATAAGCCGCGGCAACCTTGACGCCGGCCTCCCAGACCGCGCGGGCAACGGCCTCGTTGCCGGACAACAGGACCCGGCTCGCGGCCGGTACGGGCATGACTGCCGCCATGACGACTCCTCGGAATAAGGTCAGCAAAACGAGCCATTATAGGAAGCCGATCCCAGCGGAACTTGATACAGCGCAAGCGCCATGGCAATTGCCGAATGTAGTGCTTCAGGTCACACGACCTGCATCAAGGAACCTGATCGCACGCGCTCCCAAAATGGCGCCAGCCCCCAACCTCCACAACGGAACCCATGCTCGCGGCCGCAGCAGTCACGCCCCCCGCGCCTGCCGGCGAATCCGGCCGGCGCATCCCCGGCAGCAAGGGGATCTGGGTCGGCATCACCTGCGAATTCGTTGAATTCGTCGTGCTCTTTGCCGTCTATTTCATTGCCCGCGCGCATTTCCCCGACGCCTTCCATGCCGGGGCCGAACGCCTCTCCGTCCCCGCCGGGACGGTGATCACCCTGCTGATGGTCACCAGCAGCTGGTGCATTGCCTGTTCGGTCAATGCCATGCGCTGCGGCAACCGCCGCGGCGCCACCCTCTGGCTGGTGGCGGGACTGGTCGTCGCGCTCGGCTACCCCGTCACCAAGGTCCTCGAAATCTCCTGGAATCTGGCGCAGGGCATCGACGGATCGTCGGGGATCTTTTTCACCGTCTATTACTACCTGACCTTCAACCATCTGGTTCATGCCTCGTGGGGCATTCTCGGCATGTTCTGGGTCCTGGCCCGCCTGCTCGCCGGCGGCTACGATGCCGCCGACCACGACGGCCTCGAGGCCCTGGGCAGTTACTGGCACGCCACCGACATCATCTGGCTGGTCATTTTCCCGCTGTTCTACGTATTGGCATGACGACCGCTCCGCCCGCCGACCGTTTCCGCCGGCTCACCGCCGCCTGGCTGGTACTGGTGGCCTTGACCCTGCTTAGCCTTGTCCTCGGCGAATGGTTCCGCGCGGCGCAGTGGCTGCCGCTGCTGGTCGCCGCGATCATCTGGTTCAAGGGCGCCGTGGTCGCCACCGCCTTCATCGAGTCGCACGTCGCCCACCCCTTCGTGACCCGGCTGCTGCAGGCTTTCGTCGCGATCGCCCCACTCGCCCTCGTCGTGACCGCCTTCTTCGGCGATACCCTGGCGCGCTGGGCCATTCTCTAGGCCGACGCGGCCCGGCCGCGCATAAGGGAAATCCACAATAAATAAACAGGCAAAAAACGCTTCGGCTATATTGCGCATTGCGAAGTTCGTTTTTACAATACGAAATAGCAACTAGGTGTAAACACGGGTTTGCGATCCCGGTCCGAATTGCCAGAATGTGGAACAAAGGCGCCCCGCTCCCGGCGGGGCAGTACGAGAACCGAAACAGGAGACGAATCATGGCCGACCAGCCGAATGCCAAGCCTGCCGACGTGGATCCGCAGGAAACCAAGGAATGGATCGACGCCCTCGAAGGCGTCATTACACAAGAAGGCGCCGACCGCGCCCATTACCTGATCGAGAAGCTGATCGGCCAGGCCCGCGAAGACGGGATCGACATTCCGTACTCGGCCAACACCGAATACATCAACACCATTCCGGTCGACAAGCAGCCCAAGTACCCGGGCAATGCCGACCTGGAAATCAAGATTCACAGCTACATCCGCTGGAACGCCATGGCCATGGTCGTGCGCGCCAACAAGGACACCAACGTCGGCGGCCACATCGCCTCCTTCGCCTCGGCCGCCGCGCTGTACGACGTCGGCTTCTCGCATTTCTGGAAGAGCATCGACCATGACACCGGCGGTGACCTGATCTTCTTCCAGGGCCACTCCGTCCCGGGCGTCTATTCCCGCGCCTTCATGCTCGGCCGCCTGACCGAGGAGCAGATGGACAACTTCCGTCAGGAAACCGACGGCAAGGGCATTTCCTCCTACCCGCACCCCTGGCTGATGCCGGACTTCTGGCAGTTCCCGACCGTTTCCATGGGCCTCGGCCCGATCCAGGCCATCTACCAGGCCCGCTTCATGAAGTACCTCGCCTCGCGCGGCCTGATCGACGCCGCCAAGGCTGAACAGCGCAAGGTCTGGGCCTTCCTCGGCGACGGCGAGACCGACGAGGTCGAATCGCTCGGCGCCATCGGGATGGCCGGTCGCGAAAAGCTCGACAACCTGATTTTCGTCATCAACTGCAACCTGCAGCGCCTCGACGGCCCGGTGCGCGGCAACGGCAAGATCATCCAGGAACTCGAATCCGAATTCCGCGGTGCCGGCTGGAACGTCATCAAGCTGATCTGGGGCACCCAGTGGGACACCCTGTTCCAGCGCGACAAGGCCGGCATCCTCAAGAAGCGCATGATGGAATTGTGCGACGGCGAGTATCAGACCTTCAAGGCCAAGAACGGCGCCTACGTCCGCGAGCATTTCTTCAACACGCCGGAACTCAGGGCGCTGGTCGCCGACTGGACCGACGACCAGGTGTGGAACCTGAACCGTGGCGGCCACGACATCTTCAAGATCTTCGCCGCCTACAACGCCGCCGTCACCCACAAGGGCGCCCCGACCCTGATCCTCGCCAAGACCATCAAGGGTTTCGGCATGGGCCAGGCCGGTGAGGCCATGAACATTTCCCACCAGCAGAAGAAGATGGACAAGGAGCAGATCGGCCGCTTCCGTGACCGCTTCGCCCTGCCGGTTCCAGACGACAAGCTGGAAGAGCTGCCCTACCTGAAGTTCGCCGAGGACTCCGAGGAATACAAGTACATGCGCCAGCGCCGCATGGACCTCGGCGGTTTCCTGCCGTCGCGCCGCCGCAAGGCCGAGCCGCTGGCCATTCCGTCGCTCGATACCTTCTCCGCCCTGCTCAAGGCGTCCGGCGAAGGCCGCGAACTGTCCACGACGATGGCCATCGTCCGCATCATGAACATGATGTTGAAGGACAAGAATGTCGGCAAGAACGTCGTGCCCATCGTGCCGGATGAGTCGCGCACCTTCGGCATGGAAGGCATGTTCCGCTCGGTCGGCATCTGGAACCAGGAAGGCCAGAACTACGTGCCTGAAGACCATGACCAGCTCATGTTCTACAAGGAATCGAAGACCGGCCAGGTGTTGCAGGAAGGCATCAACGAATCGGGCGCGATGAGCGACTGGATCGCCGCCGCCACCTCGTACTCGGTGCATAACGTCCAGACCATCCCGTTCTACATCTGCTATTCGATGTTCGGCCTGCAGCGCGTCCTCGACCTCTGCTGGGCAGCCGGCGACCAGCGCGCCCGCGGCTTCCTGATCGGCGGCACGGCAGGGCGCACGACGCTGAACGGCGAGGGCCTGCAGCACGAGGACGGTCACAGCCTGATCCTCGCCAACCTCATCCCGAACTGCGTCTCCTACGACCCGACCTTCCAGTACGAAGTCGCCGTCGTCACGCAGGACGGCATGCGCCGCATGTTCGCCGAACAGGAAGACGTCTTCTACTACCTGACGGTGATGAACGAGAACTACGAGCACCCGGAAATGCCGGCGGGCGCCGAAGCCGACATCATCAAGGGCATGTACGCGTTCAGGAAGGGCGGCAAGGGCAAGCTGCGCGTCCAGCTGCTCGGCTCGGGCACGATCTTCCGCGAAGTCATCGCCGCCGCCGACCTGCTCAAGGCCGACTGGGGCGTCGAAGCCGACCTCTGGGGCTGCCCGAGCTTCAACGAACTGGCCCGCGATGGCCAGGACGTTGCCCGCTGGAACCTGCTGCACCCGCTCGAAGCACCCAGGCTGTCGCACGTCGAGCAAAAGCTGGCCGGCGCCGAAGGCCCGGTGATAGCCGCCACCGACTACATCAAGCTGTTCGCCGAGCAGATCCGTCCCTTCGTCAAGGGCACTTACGTCACGATGGGCACCGACGGCTTCGGCCGTTCCGACACCCGCGAGAAACTGCGTCACCACTTCGAGGTCGACCGTCACTGGGTGACGCTGGCCGCGCTGAAGGCGCTGGCCGACGAAGGCAAGATCGAACGCGAAAAGGTCGCCGCCGCACTGGTCAAATACAACCTGGATCCGGCCAAGCCGAATCCGATGTCGGTTTAATCGGGAGGAGACGACTATGAGCCAGATCATCGAAGTCAAAGTCCCGGATATCGGCGATTTCTCGGACGTGCCGGTCATCGACCTGTTCGTCAAGGTCGGCGACAGCATCAAGGTCGACGACGCCATCGCCACCCTCGAATCCGACAAGGCCACCATGGACGTGCCGAGCACCGTTGCCGGTGTCGTCAAGGAAGTGCTGGTCCAGCTCGGTTCCAAGGTCAGCGAAGGTTCGCTGCTGATCAAGGTGGAAACCGGCGCCGGTGCGGGCGCCGCTGTGCCGGCCGCGCAACCCGCTGCCCCGGCACCTGCTGCCGCACCAGCCCCGGCCGCCGCCCCCGCTGCCGCGCCGGTCGCTGCTGCTGCACCGGCCGCGCTGGCCCCGGCACTGCCGATCGGTGCCAAGGTCCATGCCTCGCCGTCGGTCCGTGCCTATGCCCGCGAACTCGGCGTCGACCTGTCCAAGGTACCGGCGACCGGTCCGAAGGGTCGCATCGTCAAGGAAGACCTGACCAAGTACGTCAAGGGCGTGATGTCCGGCGCCATTTCCGGCCCGGTCGCTACGGCTGGCGGCGGCATCAGCGGTGGGGGCACGCTCGACCTGCTGCCCTGGCCGAAGGTCGATTTCGCCAAGTTCGGCGAGATCGAGGTCAAGCCGCTGTCGCGCATCAAGAAGATTTCCGGCCAGAACCTCTCGCGCAACTGGGTGATGATCCCGGCCGTGACCTATCACGAAGATGCTGACATCACCGATCTCGAAGCCTTCCGCGTCCAGTTGAACAAGGAAAACGAGAAGACCGGCAACAAGCTGACCATGCTCGCCTTCCTGATCAAGGCCTGCGTCAAGGCGATGCAGCGTTATCCGGAATTCAACGCTTCGCTCGATGGCGACAACCTGGTGCTGAAGAAGTATTTCAACATTGGTTTCGCGGCTGACACGCCGAACGGCCTGGTCGTGCCGGTGGTCAAGAATGCCGACAAGAAGGGTGTCTTCGAGATCGCCAAGGAAACCGGCGAACTGGCCAAGCAAGCCCGCGACGGCAAGCTGAAGCCGGCCGACATGTCCGGCGCCTGCTTCACGATTTCCAGCCTGGGCGGCATCGGCGGCACTTACTTCGCGCCTATCGTCAATGCGCCGGAAGTCGCCATCCTCGGCGTCAACAAGTCGGCCATGAAGCCGGTGTGGGACGGCAAAGCTTTCGTGCCGCGCCTGACCCTGCCGCTGTCGCTGACCGCCGACCACCGCGTCATCGACGGTGCGCTGGCTACCCGCTTCAACGTCTATGTCGCCGAACTGCTGGCCGACATGCGCCGCATGATCGTCTAAGGGAGAGTGACCATGAGTCTCGTTGAAGTCAAAGTCCCCGATATCGGCGATTTCTCCGACGTGCCGGTCATAGACCTGTTCGTCAAGGCCGGCGATGCGATCAAGGTCGACGACGCGATCTGCACGCTGGAGTCGGACAAGGCGACGATGGATGTTCCCTCCACCGTTGCCGGTACCGTCAAGGAAGTGCTCGTCCAGCTCGGCTCCAAGGTCAGCGAAGGTTCGCTGCTGATCAAGGTCGAAGCCGGTGCCGCTGCCGCGGTCGACGCCGCTAGCGCGCCGAAAACCGAGACCGCCCCCGCCGCAGCACCGGTCGCCGCACCGGCGGCCGCCAGCCACGGCGGCACGGCCGACCTGGAATGCGAGATGCTCGTTCTCGGCGCCGGTCCCGGCGGCTACTCGGCCGCTTTCCGCTCAGCCGACCTCGGCATGAAGACGATCATCGTCGAGCGTTACGCGACGCTCGGTGGCGTCTGCCTGAACGTCGGCTGCATTCCGTCCAAGGCGCTGCTCCATGTCGCCGCGGTCATGGAAGAAGCCGAGCACGCGAGCGCGCTGGGCGTCACTTTCGCGGCGCCGCAGGTCGACATTGACAAGCTGCGCGCCCACAAGGACAAGGTCGTCGGCAAGCTGACCGGCGGTCTGGCCGGCATGGCCAAGGGCCGCAAGGTCGACATCGTGCGCGGTTACGGTCACTTCCTCGACCCGAATCACATCGAGGTCGAAGTCACTGACGGCAGCGGCCAGGACAAGACCGGCAGCAAGAAAGTCATCAAGTTCTCGAAGTGCATCATCGCCGCCGGCTCGGCGGCCGTGCATCTGCCGTTCATCCCGCGCGACCCGCGCATCGTCGACTCCACCGGCGCACTCGAACTGCGCTTCGTGCCGAAGAAGATGCTGGTCATCGGCGGCGGCATCATCGGCCTGGAAATGGCCACCGTCTATTCGACGCTCGGCGCTCGCGTCGATGTCGTCGAGATGCTCGATGCCCTGATGCAGGGCCCCGACCGCGACGCCGTCAAGGTCTGGGACAAGCAGAATGCCCACCGCTTCGACCAGGTCATGCTGAAAACCAAGACCGTGGCAGTCGACGCCAAGGAAGACGGTCTCTACGTCAAGTTCGAAGGCGAAGCCGCGCCGGCCGAACCGGTCAAGTACGACATGATCCTGCAAGCCGCCGGCCGCAGCCCGAACGGCAAGAAGATCGCCGCAGAGAAGGCGGGCGTCGTCGTCACCGACCGCGGCTTCATCCCGGTAGATGCCCAGATGCGCACCAACGTGCCGCACATCTTCGCCATCGGCGACATCGTCGGCAACCCGATGCTGGCGCACAAGGCAGTGCACGAAGCGCACGTCGCTGCGGAAGTCGCCGCCGGCCACAAGGCTGCCTTCGACGCGCAAGTGATCCCGGGCGTCGCCTACACCCATCCGGAAGTGGCCTGGGTCGGCTACACCGAGGAACAGGCGAAGAAGGAAGGCCGCAAGGTCGAGACCGCCAAGTTCCCGTGGGCCGCCTCCGGTCGCGCCATCGCCAACGGCGCCGACTACGGCTTCACCAAGCTGATCTTCGATGCCGAGACGCACCGCGTCATCGGTGGCGCCATCGTCGGCCCTTCGGCCGGCGACATGATCGGCGAGATCTGCCTGGCCATCGAGATGGGCTGCGATTCGGTCGACATCGGCAAGACCATCCACCCTCACCCGACGCTCGGCGAAACGGTCGGCATGGCCGCCGAAGTGGCGCACGGCACCTGCACCGACGTACCGCCTCCGCGCAAGAAATAGACAGCAAGGACTCTGCGCTACGCCGATCTGGATTGGCGTTCGGTTCGGGCGACGGTTGCACCGTCGCCCTTTTTTTTGCTACAAGGGGGCATGACCAATGCTCCTCCCCCTCGCCGCTCGGCCGCCGAGCAGCAACGCCTCGAGGCCGCGCTGCGCGACATGTTCGAACATCGCCTCGCCTTCAACGAAGTGATCGGCTTTCGCGTCGACTCCTTCGACCCTGCGGCGCCCAGTCTGTGCTTCGACATGCGTCCGGACCTGATCGGCCACTACCTGCACGGACGCCTGCACGGCGGCGTGATCTCGACCGCGCTCGATACGGCCGGCGGCTTCGCGGCCGTGGTGGGGATCGCCGAAAAGTTCTGCGGCGATACGGCAATCGAGGTCGCGCACCGCTTCGGCCGCGTCGGCACCGTCGACCTGCGCGTCGACTACCTGCGCCAGGGACTCGGCAAACGCTTCACCGCAACGGGACGCATCACCCGCCTGGGCGGACGCATCGCCTCGGTCCAGATGACGCTGGAGAACGAAGCCGGCGTCCTCATCGCCACCGGTGCCGGCTCCTACGTGATCAGCTGAATCCGCTCAGAGAATCGCCACGCCCTGCTGTTCGCCGCGCTCGTAGACGACGTTGGCGCGACCGACGATAAGCGGGTCGAGATGGCCGATGCGCTCGGTGTCCTTGTTGGTATAGGGCAGCTTGTGCAGGACGTAGCGCATGGCGTTCAGGCGCGCCCGCTTCTTGCAGTTCGACTTGATCACCGTCCACGGCGCATCGGCGGTGTCGGTGTGGAAGAACATTGCTTCCTTGGCTTTGGTGTAGTCATCCCACTTGTCGAGCGAGGCCATGTCGATCGGCGACAGCTTCCATTGCTTCAGCGGGTGCACCTTTCGCTCACCGAACCGGCGCCGCTGTTCCTCGCGGCTGACCGAGAACCAGAACTTGATCAGATGCGTGCCGTTGCGTGCCAGCATGCGCTCGAACTCCGGCGCCTGACGGACGAATTCGCTGTACTCCTGATCCGTACAGAAGCCCATCACTTTCTCGACGCCCGCCCGGTTGTACCAGGAGCGGTCGAAAAGCACGATCTCGCCATCGGTCGGCAAGTGCTGCACATAGCGCTGGAAGTACCACTGGCCGCGTTCGATCTCGCTCGGCTTCTCCAGGGCGACGACGCGCGCGCCACGCGGATTCAGGTGTTCCATGAAGCGCTTGATGGTGCCGCCCTTGCCCGCCGCGTCGCGCCCCTCGAAGAGGATGACCACCTTCTGCCCGGTCTCCTTGACCCAGGCCTGCAGCTTCAGCAACTCGACCTGCAGGCGGTATTTCTGCCGCTCGTAGTTCTTGCGCTGCATGAGGTTCTTGTACGGGTAACCGCCGTCGCGCCAGTCCTTGGCCAGTTCCTCATCCGGACTGACGGGCAGTTCCTCGAGCGCCCCGCCCTGCTGCTTGAGCAGGCGCTTGAGCAGGGCGACTGACTCCTCGACCGGGATCCCTGCGACCACATCGCGCATGGCGGCCATTTTCGCCTCCTGCGAGGCGTCGACCGCAGCACCGATCGAGAACTGCTCGATTCCGCCAGGCGTCATGTCCGGCGCCACGTCGCCTTGGGCGACGGCGCGTTGGCGCGGGACGCGCGGCTTGCGCGCTGGCGCGGGCGGTTTTCTGGCAGGGTTGTTCGTGGTCATCGTCTCTCCTCCTTTGGAAAGGCGATTATTCGGGCTAAGCAGGCGCGCTGTCCACCCCTTGCAACCGGCCGGCCCCGTTCAGCCGGCAAATTCGGCCGGAATCACTGCACGCAGGACGGTCTGCGTTTCGCCCTTGCGCACACGGTTCGACAGCCACCACAAGGCCCCCTTCTTGATCGTCCAGTCGCTTTCGCTGCCGGCGAGCAACAGCGCGGCCAGACGCCCGAGCGCCGGCTGGTGCCCGACGACCAGGGCGGCGCCCGTCGCCGTGGGCCAGCCGACTGCCGCAATCAGTTCGGAAACACAGGCATCCGGGCCGATCTTGCGGTTGGTCTCGAAAGGGAGCATCAGCGCCCCGGCCGTCTGCTGCGTGCGCACCGCCGGGCTGACCACGATACGCAATTCCCTCGGCTGATGGTCGCGTATCCACTTCGCCATGTCGTGTGCCTGACGCTCGCCGCGCGCGGTCAGGCGCCGCTTGAGATCATCCTCGCCCTCTTCGGCTTCGGCGTGACGCCACAGGAGAAGATCCATCCGCATTCCCTCCGGCAAATCCCGCCAGCCTGCCCGTCACAAATGACAGGAATATTGCATGCCGGCAGTCACGGGCCTGTTCCGGCGTCGGGCGAGCGGCTATCATGCGGGCTTGTCTTCGCCGCCCCTACGTTCGCCATGATCCGGATTACCGCCATCGTCCTCGCCGCCGTCCTGCTCCCGGCCTGCACCAACAGCCGCGACGTCGCGCCCAGCAAGGAAATAGCCCAGAGCGGACCGCTCAAGGTGCATCCGGGCCTGCTCAAGGACCAGCCTGCCAAGCCTGCCCTTTCCGAGCCTGCCCCCCCTTCCGAGCCGGCAGCACCGTCCAACTGAGCCGCAGCTAATCCCGGCCGGGTTCCGCCTGCCGGCCCATCCGGCGCCCGCGGAACTGGCCGAGCCATTCGGCGATGCTCGCCTCGCCCACTTCGGGAAGACGGCGCTCGACAGCATGGCGGCGATCACTCCAGCCTGTTGGCGGACCGCTTTCCTGCTCGCGCCTGTCGCTTCCGGAGCGGCGGTTGCTGATCGTTCTGCCGAAGAGTTTCATGGTCTGGACCTGTAGCTGCCGATGATTCCGCGCCGGCCGGAAGGGCCGGTTCGCGCGATTCCAGTGTGCCCGCGTGATGCGACCGGCGCCGCGAAAAATCTCACATTTCCCGCAACGTTGTTTACCGCACATGAAAACGCCGGTCGCGAAGACCGGCGTCATGGGCATCCTGGTGGCCAAGGGCGGAATCGAACCACCGACACGCGGATTTTCAATCCGCTGCTCTACCAACTGAGCTACTTGGCCAAGAGAGGCCGAATTATAGCGGCGCGACCGGCGCGCCGCAACCGGCATCGCGTCGCTGGCAATGCCTCAGGTGCCGATCGGCGGCGATTGCCGGTAGAGCTCGGAAAAGTCGTCGGGCACTGGTGGCGGCGGCGGTGGCGGGTACCAGGCCGGGAAAGCGACGCGGGCTATCGCGCCGCGCCCGGCCGGGTTGGGCCTCAGCGTCGCGATAGCCTCGTGCTGAGCGGCAATTTCGCGGACGATGGCGAGGCCGAGGCCGCTGCCGTCGCCGGCTGCGTCATCGACCCGGTAGAAGCGCTCGAACACCATCTCGGACTGGGCTTCGCTGATGCCGACGCCATCGTCCTCAACCTCGAGGATGATCTCGGGCGCTACCGCGCGCACCCGGCAGGTGACGCAGCCCCCGGGCGGCGTGTAGCGGAGGGCGTTATCGATCAGGTTCTTCGCGAGTTCGCGCAGCAGGACGGCATTGCCGAGGACGCGCGCATCGACGTCGGCCTCGTAGCCGAGGTCGATGCGCTTTTCCAGCGCGGGCATGACCCAATCCTCGACCACTTCGCGCATCAGTGCCGCGAGGTCGAGCGGAACATGGCTCAGTTGGGCCGACTCGCGCCCCTCGGTGCGCGCCAGCGTGAGCAACTGGTTCACCAGGCGCCCGGCACGGTCCACGCCGGTTGCGATCTGGCGCAGCGCATGGCGCAGCGCGTCGGGATCGGCCTCGCGGATGGCGAATTGTGCCTGCGTCTTCAGCCCGGTCAGCGGTGTGCGCAACTGGTGGGCGGCATCGGCGACGAAACGGTGCTGCAGTTCGACGTTGCGCTCCATGCGCCCGAGCATCTCGTTGAAGGCCTCGATCAGGGGTTCCAGCTCTTCCGGAACGCGGCGGGTGGCGATCGGCGAAAGGTCGGCCGGGTCGCGCCGCTCGATGGTCTTGCGCAGGCGCGTCAGCGGGCGCAAGCCGCGCGAGAGGCCGAACCAGACCAGCATGACGGCGATCGGGATGATGATGAATTGCGGCAGGATCACGCTGGCGACGATCTTGTTGGCCAGCTGCGTGCGCTTCTCCATGGTCTCGCCGACCTCGACCAGGATCCAGCTGTCGCGCGGCATCTGGCCGTCGGCGACATAGGCGTAGGCGACCCGGACATCCTGGCCCTTGAGGTCGATGTCGCGGAAATAAACCTCGCCGGAAAGGGCATCGGCGGGCACGCCGAGATCGGGGACGGGCAATTCGCGGTCGCCCGCGAGGAGGCGGCCGTCACGGGTGACGACGTGGAAATAGATGGTATCCGTCTCGTCGGCACGCAGCAGGGCGCGGGCCGACGACGGCAGGTTGACGAGCGGGCGCCCGTTGACCAGGCGGATCTGGCGGGCGACGGCGGTAACCTGTTCGCGCAAGGCCTGGTCGTACGGGAAATTGGCGACGTTGTTGGCGAAGTAGTGCGTGAAGGCGATGCTCAACGGCCAGACGAAGAGCAGCGGCGCCAGCATCCAGTCGAGGATCTCGCCGAACAGAGAGCGCTGGCTCTCCGGCTGCGCCGGACTATTCTGCTGCGGGTCGCTCAAGGCAATAACCCAGGCCACGCACGGTGGTGATCCTCACCCCGCCTGCCTCGAGCTTCTTGCGCAGGCGATGGACGTAGACCTCGATGGCATTGTGGCTGACTTCCTCGCCCCAGCCGCAGAGCTGGTCCACCAGCTGATCCTTGCTGACCAGGCGCCCCATGCGCGTCAGCAGGACCTCGAGGAGCCCGACTTCCCGGGCCGACAGGTCGAGTGGCTGGCCGTCGATCAGGGCGACGCGGCCGACCTGGTCGTAGGTCAGCGTGCCGCACTGGATGGTCGGCGTCGTGCCGGCCGAGCGCCGCGTCAGCGCCCGCACGCGCGCTTCCAGCTCGGCCAGCTCGAACGGCTTGGTCATGTAGTCGTCGGCCCCGAGATCGAGTCCCTTGACCCGATCACCAGTCCCATCGAGGGCCGTCAGGATTAGTACCGGCAGTTGGGCGTTGCGCGCACGCACCCGCTTGAGCACCTCGAGCCCGGCGAGCTTCGGCAAGCCGAGGTCGAGGATGAGCAGGTCGTAGCCGGTGGTCATCAGCGCCGAGTCGGCGTCGAGGCCGTTCGCCGCCCAATCCACCGCGTACCCGGCCTGACGCAGGGAGCGCGACAGGCCGTCGGCAATGATGGCATCGTCTTCGGCAATCAGTATCCGCATGAGAGTCGCCCGGCCATACCGGTGTAAGCGTAGTGTAAGGGCTTCATTCTATCCTGTTCGCGCTGTTCTCCTTTTATGGTCTTGGAGTCTGCGGTCACGCCGCGGCTCAGGGGGTGGCCCGATCCTGCACTGGGCGCCCCCTACCGTTTTTTTCTTCCCCCGCTTTTCCTGAGTCGCATGCGGCCACTCCCGCGAGCGCGGCGTCGTGCCGTGTCGCAGTCGACCGGTCGGGCGGGCCGAAATCGCAATCGGCAGACGAAAAAAAGCCCGGGTTGAAACCCGGGCTTTCTGCTTTGGTGCGAGTCGGCTTAGTGGCCGGATGCGCCGGCGGCACCGAGGCCGGTTTCCGAACGCAGCTGCTGTGCCGGGTAGAGGGCACGTTCCTTCTTGGCCTGCTCGGAGTTGTCCAGGATGGACACCAGCCAGATGGTCACGAAGGCCGCAGTCATCGAGAAGATGGCAGCGGAGTTGTACGGGAACCAGGCGGAACCCTTCGGGTTGCCCATGACCGCTTCCCACACCGAGGCGGAGCCGATGGTCAGCACGGCGGCCAGGATGAGGCCGACGAAGCCGCCGACGACGGCGCCCTTGGTCGTGCAGTTCCTCCACAGCACGGACATGAACAGCACCGGGAAGTTGGACGAACAGGCGATGGTGAAGGCCAGCATGACCATGTAGGCGACGTTTTCCTTCTCGAACGCGATGCCGAGGCCGATGGCCAGAATGCCGAGGGCGATCGTGGCCATCTTGGAAACGCGCAGTTCGGCTTCGGACGAGCAGCCCTTGGCGAAGACCGAGGCGTACAGGTCATGCGACACGGCGGAAGCACCGGACAGCGTCAGACCGGCCACGACGGCGAGGATGGTCGCGAAGGCCACGGCCGAGATGAAGCCGAGGAACAGGTTGCCACCGACCGCATTGGCCAGGTGCACCGCGGCCATGTTGCCGCCGCCCTTCAGGCCCTTGGCGATTTCACCGCCGACGTAGTATTCGGCAGGGTTGGCGATCAGGTTGGTGATGGCGCCGAAGCCGATGATGAAGGTCAGGATGTAGAAGTAGCCGATCCAGGTGGTTGCCCAGGCAACCGACTTGCGGGCTTCCTTGGCGTTCGGCACGGTGAAGAAGCGCATCAGGATGTGCGGCAGGCCGGCGGTACCGAACATCAGTGCCATACCGACCGAGATGGCCGAGATCGGATCCTTGATCAGCGCGCCCGGACCCATGATGGCATCCTTCTTGGCGTGGATTTCGGTCGCCTTGACGAACAGCGCTTCGGGCGAGAAACCGAACTGGAACAGCACCGCAAGCGCCATGAAGGTCGCGCCGCCGAGCAGCATGACGGCCTTGATGATCTGCACCCAGGTCGTCGCGGTCATGCCGCCGAAGAGCACGTAGGCCAGCATCACGACACCAACCAGGATCTCGGCGTAGATGTACTCCATGCCGAAGAGGATCTTGATCAGCTGGCCGGCACCGACCATCTGCGCGATCATGTAGAAGGCGACGATGACCAGCGAGGCGGATGCCGCGAAGATGCGGACCGGGGTCTGCGCGAAGCGGTAGGAGGCGACGTCGGCGAAGGTGAACTTGCCAAGGTTGCGCAGGCGTTCGGCCATCAGGAAGGTGATGACGGGCCAGCCGACCAGCCAGCCGATCGAGAAGATCAGGCCGTCGAAGCCGTTGGCGAACACGAGGCCGGAAATACCCAGGAAGGACGCAGCGGACATGTAGTCGCCGGCGATCGCCAGGCCGTTCTGGAAGCCGGTGATGCCACCGCCGGCGGTGTAGAAGTCAGCAGCCGACTTGGTCTTCGAAGCGGCCCACTTGGTGATCCAGAGGGTACCGGCGACGAAGATGCCGAACATGGCGATGGCCGTCCAGTTGGTGGCCTGCTTCTGGGCCTGGCCGAGGTCGGCACCGGCAGCAATGGCGCCGCCCGCGACAGCCAGGGCGGCAACGGCCGCGAGGATGTGCTTGATATTCATGTTATTTCTGTGCCTCCGCAATGATGCGTGCGTTGGTCTCGTCGAACTCGCCGTTGGCGCGACGGACGTAGACCCAGGTCAGGATGATGGTGAAGACGATGACGCCGACACCCAGCGGAACGCCAACCGAAGTGGTCATGCCCGCGCCCAGCTTCTGGGCAAGGAACTCCTTGTTGTACGCGACCAGCAGGATGAAGCCGTAGTAGGCGGCTGCACTGATGATGGCCATGATCATCGAGTAACGGTTGCGCATGGCAACGAACTCGTGGAATTTCGGATTTTTGGTAATCCGGTCCAGTACGTCTTGCATTGTTTGACTCCTCAGCTGTCTGTTTGTAGAGGCATTGCTGCGGAGCGTAATGTAGGGGGGGGTTCTTACAGAGAACTTACAATCCGTTACGAAAGGCGTAATCGCCGCAACAAAGAAAAAGCCCCGCACAAGGCGGGGCTCCGGGTGTCGCGTGCAACGGAAGGAGTTACATGCCCATGTCCATGCCGCCCATGCCGCCCATGCCGCCACCCATCGGGGGCATTGCCGGCTTGTCTTCGGCCAGTTCGGCGACCATGCACTCGGTCGTCAGCATCAGGCCGGCAACGGAAGCGGCGTTCTGCAGCGCGGTGCGGGTGACCTTGGTCGGGTCCAGCACGCCCATCTCGACCATGTCGCCATAGTCGCCGGTGGAGGCGTTGTAGCCGTAGTTGCCCTTGCCGCGGACGACCTTGTCGACTACCACGGACGGCTCGTCGCCGGCATTGGCGACGATCTCGCGCAGCGGCTGCTCCATGGCGCGCAGGACGATCTTGATGCCGGCGTCCTGGTCATGGTTGTCGCCCTTGAGCTTGGAAATGTTGGCACGGGCGCGCAGCAGGGCGACGCCGCCACCGGCGACGATGCCTTCCTCGACGGCAGCACGGGTGGCGTGCAGCGCATCTTCGACGCGGGCCTTCTTTTCCTTCATTTCGACTTCGGTGGCGGCACCGACCTTGATCACGGCCACGCCGCCGGCCAGCTTGGCGACACGCTCCTGCAGCTTCTCGCGGTCGTAGTCGGAGGTGGCTTCCTCGATCTGGACACGGATCTGCTTGACGCGGGCTTCGATCGCGGCTGCATCGCCGTTGCCGTCGATGATCGTGGTGTTTTCCTTGGCAATCTCGACGCGCTTGGCCTGGCCGAGGTCCTTCAGGCTGGCCTTCTCGAGCGACAGGCCGGTCTCCTCGGAGATGACGGTGCCGCCGGTCAGGATGGCGATGTCCTCGAGCATGGCCTTGCGGCGGTCACCGAAGCCCGGCGCCTTGACGGCAACGGTCTTCAGGATGCCGCGGATGTTGTTCACCACCAGGGTGGCCAGCGCTTCGCCATCGACGTCTTCGGCGATGATCAGCAGCGGGCGCGAGGCCTTGGCAACTTGCTCGAGTACCGGCAGGAGGTCGCGGATGTTCGAGATCTTCTTGTCGAAGAGCAGGACGAAAGGGTTGTCGAGCAGGGCGATCTGCTTGTCCGGGTTGTTGATGAAGTACGGCGACAGGTAGCCGCGGTCGAACTGCATGCCTTCGACGACGTCCAGTTCATTGGCCAGCGACTTGCCGTCCTCGACGGTGATGACGCCTTCCTTGCCGACCTTTTCCATCGCGTCGGCGATGATCTGGCCGATATCGAAGTCGGAATTGGCGGAAATGGCGCCGACCTGGGCGATTTCCTTGGTCGTGGTGCACGGCTTGGAAATGGCCTTCAGTTCGTTGATGGTAGCGATCACGGCCTTGTCGATGCCGCGCTTGAGGTCCATCGGGTTCATGCCGGCGGCGACGTACTTCATGCCTTCGCGGACGATGGACTGGGCCAGCACGGTGGCGGTGGTGGTGCCGTCACCGGCGATGTCGGAGGTCTTGGAGGCGACTTCCTTGACCATCTGGGCGCCCATGTTGGCGAACTTGTCCTTCAGTTCGATTTCCTTGGCGACGGAAACGCCGTCCTTGGTAACGGTCGGACCACCGAACGAGCGCTCGAGGACCACGTTGCGGCCCTTGGGACCGAGGGTGACCTTGACCGCGTCGGCCAGGATGTTGACACCCTCGACCATGCGGGCGCGGGCGGAATCACCGAACTTGACGTCTTTTGCTGCCATTTGATTCTCCTAATGGAATGCTGTGGGTAAGGGATCCGGCGCCGCTCAGGCTTCCAGGACGCCCATGATGTCTTCTTCGCGCATGACCAGAACTTCCTGGCCATCGACCTTGACCGACTGGCCGGCGTACTTGCCGAACAGGACGCGGTCGCCGACCTTGACGTCGACGGCGATGTGCTTGCCGTTTTCGTCGCGCTTGCCCGGGCCGACGGCCAGGACTTCACCCTGGTCCGGCTTCTCGCCGGCGGTATCGGGGATGACGATGCCGGAGGCGGTGGTGCGCTCGGCTTCGACGCGCTTGACGATCACACGGTCGTGCAAAGGACGGATTTTCATGGAGGACTCCTCTTGGTTCACGAAATTGGAAAGGGGCCAGCAGCGCAAGGCAACTGCCGGGAACCGGGCGAGGCTGCTAGCACTCGCCACCGGTGAGTGCTAATAATAAGGACGCACTAGCCGGATTTCAAGTCGACCAAGAGAAAAATGCGCGGGGAGCCGCGCCGGCGAAATCAGCCGAAGCGGCTTTGATGCGCGGCGACCGCGCGTTCGCGGGCGGCGCGCAGCCGCTCGCCGACACCGGCAGGCAGGTCGTCACCGGTATCCGGGACGCTCGCCAACAGGTGTGCCTCGACTGCCTTCATGCGGGCGAGCAGCAAGCGCAAGCGGACTTCGCCCGGCAGCGCAGCACCATCGAAATCCTGATCGTCCGACTCGTCGGCGAGGCGCGGACGGCTGAATGAACGATGGAAGGCGAGATCGTCGTCGACACCCTGGCCGTCCTCGTCCTGGAACTGCTTGCGCCACTTCCAGTCTGCCAGACGGGGCGACTGCGCGAGCAGGGCAATCTGGCGCTGCTCGGAACGGGACAGCATGGACTTCGGGAACACCTTGACCTTGGCCACCTTGGCCTTGCGCGCCGCGACCAGCTTGGCCGGATTCGGCGAGTTCAGCAGCTGTGTCACCGGCGCCGGCATCGGAATCGGCGTCACGACCACCGCGACGTCGCCCGGCAACCCATCGGCGGCCGGCAACGGCTCGAACGCCACCGGCTCGTAAGCATGGGCGGACAGGACGAACAGCGCGACAGGAAGGGAAAACAGTTTCAAATTCAAGGTCGTGGCTCTGACAAGGGGACGCACTCTATACCAAGGCGTCCTGAAGTTAAACGCATGACCCGGGTATTGGTTGACACGAAAGACTCAAACGAAGCCGGCCGCGCCGGTTGCCGGCACCCGGGCGCACCGCGCGATCAACGCACGACCCGCCGCCAGTCCTCCTCGAAATAGCGCACCAGCACCTGGTTGTTAAGGCGATTGGGCTCGACGGCGACGCGTGCCATGTCGGCGGGAAAGCGGAACAGATCGGCCATGGTGGCGGGGGTCAAAAACCGGGTTCTTTCGGCGTCGACCGCAACCGGAGCGAAATCGCGCCGCCCGGCGATGATGTAGCCCCACTCGCCGAAGCTCGGCACCAGCGCGTGATACGGCGCCGTCTTCAGGCCGGCCTCCTCGAGCGTCGTCACCACGCACCAGTAGGCACGACGCGCGTAGAACGGCGAGGTCGACTGGACAACGAGCAGGCCGTTGGCCGACAGCCGCCGTTCGAGCAGGCGGTAGAAGGCGGTCGAGTAGAGCTTGCCGAGGGCGAAGTTGGCGGGGTCCGGAAAATCGATGACGATGAAGTCGAAATGCTCGCGGCTGTCTTCGAGCCACTGCAGGGCATCGGCATTGACCACGACAACGCGCCGGTCGGAAAGCGCGCCACGGTTGAGCGCGACGAGCGGCGGCGACGTCGAGAAGAGCCGGGTCATGGCCGGATCGAGGTCGACCAGCGTCACCGACTCGATCTGCGGATACTTGAGGATTTCGCGCACCGCGAGGCCGTCACCGCCACCGAGCACGAGGACACGGCGGGCCCCGGGCAGCGCCGCCAGGCCGGGATGGACCAGCGCCTCGTGGTAGCGGTATTCGTCATGCGACGAGAACTGGAGGTTGTTGTTGAGAAAAAGCCGCAGGTCGTCGCGCCAGCGCGTCACGACGATGCGCTGGTAAGACGAGGATTCCGCATGCACGATCTCGTCGGCATAGAGGTGGGTTTCGGCCAGCGAGTTGAGCTGGCCGGCTCCGGCAAAGCCGCCGGCAAGCGCCGCGAAGACCGTCCAGCTCTGGGCGAGCAGCCACCGGCGCGCGGGCAGCTGGTCGCGAAACAGGCGCACTGCCCATAGGGCGACGGCGACGTTGAGCAGGCCGAAGAGCAGCGCCGTGCGCACCATCCCGAGTTGCGGCGCGAGCAGCAGCGGGAAGAGGATCGAGACCGCCAGCGCACCGAGGTAATCGAAGGTCAGCACCTGCGACACGAGATCCTTGAACGCCAGCTCGCGCTTGAGGATGCGCATGACCAGGGGGATTTCCAACCCGACGAGGACACCGACGCCGAACACGGCGAGGTAGAGCAGCAGGCGGAACGGGGCCGGCAACCAGACGAAGGCGACGAATAGCCCGATCGCCGAGAAGCCGCCGAGCAGGCCGACCATCAGTTCGATGCGGATAAAGGTACCGACGAGATCGCGGGTGACGAATTTGGAGAGCCACGAGCCGACGCCCATCGCGAACAGGTAGGTGCCGATCACCGTCGAGAACTGAGTCACCGAGTCACCGAGCAGGTAGGACGACAGCGCGCCGGCAACCAGTTCGTAGGCCAGCCCGCACGAAGCGATGACGAAGACGGAGAAAAGCAGCGCGTGGCGCATGGAACCGGATGCTACCGCGAACGCGGCCGGAACGCGCCGCCTTTGCCGTAGTCATAGAAGACACGACAACGACAGGCCGCCGGCCGGGAGGACGCACGATGGAATTCCGCCTTTTGGCGCTGTTCACCGCAGCCGTCGCCGCCTGGCCGGCGGCGGCACTCGAGTACGTCATCGATCCGGCCCATACCTACGCCCATTTCGCCGTGGACCACCTCGGCTTCTCGACTCAGAGCGGTCGCTTCAACCGCAGCAGCGGTACCCTCGATTTCGACCCGGAGACGGGACGCGGCGAAGTCTATATCCGCATCGATGCCACCTCGCTCGACACCGGCCTGGCGCTGCGCGACGAAGTCCTGCGCGGGCCCGACTGGTTCAACGCGACCACCTTTCCCGACATCTTCTTCCGCAGCCGGCAGCTGATCTTCGACAACGGCCGGCTGACCGCCGTCGAAGGCACCCTCGCCCTGCTCGGCAACGAACGGCCGGTTCGCCTGGACATCCAGCGCTTCAAGTGCGGCTTCAACCTGGCCAACCGCAAGCGCGGCTGCGGTGCCGACGCGACCACGACCTTCCGCCGCTCCGATTTTGGGCTCAATAACGGTGTTCCCTTCGTCGGCGACGAAGTGCGCCTGCATATCCAGGTCGAGGCCTATACGCCCTGACCCGCAGCGGCCGGCGCGGCCAGGCAAGCAGGCTTGGCCCGTTTCTGCGAAAATGCAGGGCTGTTCCACCGCCGAAGCCATCATGCCCCCCCACCCTGCCATCGCCTCCGTCGAGGAAATCGTCGCCGAACTGCGTGCCGGCCGCATGGTCGTCCTGGTCGACGAGGAAGACCGCGAGAACGAGGGCGACCTCGTCATGGCCGCCGAGTTGGTCACGCCGGAAGCAATCAATTTCATGGCCAAGTACGGCCGCGGCCTGGTCTGCCTGACCCTGACCGAGGAGCGCTGCCGCAAACTGGGCCTGTCCCAGATGGCGCGCAACAACGGCACCCAGTACGGCACCGCCTTCACCGTCTCGATCGAGGCCGCCACCGGCGTCACCACCGGCATTTCGGCCGCCGACCGCGCGCGCACCATCCAGGTCGCCGTTGCCCGCAATGCCGCGGCCGACGACATTGTCCAGCCCGGCCACGTGTTTCCGATCACCGCCCGCCCCGGCGGCGTGCTGGTGCGCGCCGGACACACCGAAGCCGGTTGCGACCTCGCCGGCATGGCCGGCCTCGAGCCGGCATCGGTCATCTGCGAAATCATGAACGACGACGGGACGATGGCCCGACTGCCCGAGCTGATCGACTTTGCGCAGACGCATGGTCTCAAGATCGGCACCATCGCCGACCTCATCCATTACCGCGCCGCCTCGGAAAAGCTGGTCGAGCGCGTGACCAGCAAGACCATCGCCACCGCGCACGGCGAATTCGCGCTCCACGCCTATGTCGACCGCGCCGGCGGCGCCACCCACCTGGCGCTGGTCAGGGGAAATATCCCGCCCGGCGAGGAGACACTGGTGCGGGTGCATGAGCCGCTGTCGGTGCTCGACTTCCTCGACCCCGGCAGCAAGCAGCAATCGTTCACCATCGACGAGGCCCAGGCCGCGATGGCGCGCCACGGCCACGGTGTCATCGTCCTGATGCACCGTCCCGAGGACGGCGACGCCCTGCTTTCGCGGCTCTCCGGCCAGGGCCAGGCTGCCCCCCGGCAGAAGTGGGATCCGCGCACCTACGGTATCGGCGCCCAGATCCTGCGCGACCTCGGCGTCACCCGCATGCGCCTGCTTTCCAGTCCGCGCCGCATGCCTTCGATGACCGGCTTCGACCTCGAAGTCACCGGCTTCGTGACTTCCCCCAGCGAGCTTTGATCCCATGGCAACGAACTCCCGTTTCGACAACGTCTTCGAATACGACAACAACCTCGCCGGCGCCGGTCTGCGCGTCGGCATCGTCATGAGCCGCTTCAACCTGCCGGTTTGCGAGGGCCTGCTCTCGGCCTGCGTCACTGAGCTCAAGCGCCTCGGCGTCGCCGACGCCGACATGGCGATCGCCACCGTTCCCGGTGCGCTGGAGATCCCGCTCGTGCTGCAGTCGATGGCCAACAGCCGCCGCTACGACGCGCTGGTCGCGCTCGGCGCAGTGATCCGCGGCGAGACCTACCACTTCGAGGTGGTTTCCAACGATGCCTGCCGCGCCATCATGGAAGTCCAGCTCGACACCGGAATCCCGGTCGCCAACGGCATCCTGACCTGCGAAACGGACGAACAGGCGGAAGTGCGCATGCTGCCCAAGGGCACCGACTGCGCCCAGGCCGCGGTCGAGATGGCCAACCTGCAGAAGGCGCTCGCGCAATGAGCGCCGCCGACAACGCCCCCGCCGCCAGGCCGGCCCCGCGCTCGGCCCGCCGCCGCGCCCGCGAATTTGTCCTGCAGGGACTCTACCAGTGGCGCGTCGGCGGCGCCGACGAAGCCGCCATCGAAGCCTATGCGCCGGAGATGGAGGATTTCGACAAGGCCGACCGCGAATTCTTCACCGCCACGCTGCGCGGGGTCATCGCCCAGCACGAGGCACTGTCCGGGCGGATCAAGGCGCACATCGACCGTCCCTTCGGCGAGCTGTCGCCGGTCGAGGCCAGCGTGCTGCTGATGGGCGCCTACGAGCTGGCCAACCACCCCGAAACCCCCTACCGCGTCATCATCAATGAGGCGATCGAGCTGACCAAGGCCTTCGGCGGCACCGACGGGCACAAGTACGTCAACGGCGTCCTCGACAAGGTGGCTGCCGGCACGCGCCCGGACGAGGTCGCCGCCCGGCGCGCACCGCGCTGATCCAATGCCCGGCGAATTCGCGCTGATCGACCGTTACTTCGCGCGGCCGACCCCTTCGGCCGTGCTCGGCCCCGGCGACGATTGCGCGCTGCTGCAGCCGACTCCCGGCATGCAACTGGCGGTGACCACCGACATGCTGGTCGCCGGCACCCACTTCCTGCCCGACACCGATCCTGAACGTCTCGGCTGGAAGGCCTTGGCCGTAAACCTCTCCGACCTCGCCGCGATGGGTGCCACGCCGCGCTGGGCGCTGCTCGCCGGGGCGCTGCCTGCGGTCGACGAGGGCTGGATCGCGAAATTCGCCGCAGGCTTCTTCGCCTGCGCCGGCGAATACGGTGTCGACGTGGTCGGCGGCGATACCACGCGCGGACCGCTCAACCTCTGCGTCACCGCCTTCGGCGAAGTGGCGCCGGGCCAGGCGCTGCGCCGTGACGGCGCCCATGCTGGCGACCTCGTCTGGGTCTCCGGGCGCCCGGGGCTCGCCGCCCTCGGCCTCGCCCACCTGCAGGGCCGGATCACCCTGCCCGGCCCGTGGCCGCGCCTGTGCACCGGTGCGCTGGAAAAGCCGCGGCCGCGCATCGCCCTCGGCTGTGCCCTGGCCGGCATCGCCACCGCCGCCATCGACGTCTCCGACGGCCTGCTCGCCGACCTCGGCCACATCGGCGAACGTTCCGGCCTCGCCGCCGCCGTTCACCTCGTCCAGCTGCCGCACCTGCGCGATCTGGCCGGAAGCGGCGAGGAATACGACGCGGACCTGCGCCGCATCGCCCTCGAATGCCAGCTGGCCGGCGGCGACGACTACGAGTTGTGCTTCACCACCCCGCCTGCGGCGACGCAGGCCATTGCCGCCATCGCCGCCCGCCTCGAGCTGCCGCTCTGGTGCATCGGCACCATGGTTACCGGCATGGCCGGCGCGGTGACCGTGTATGACCCCGATGCCCAGCCTGTCGACTTCGCCCGCCGCGGCTACGACCACTTTGCCTGACACCGACCGCCCCCGCCCCGACCGGGCCTTCCTGCTCGCCCATCCGGCGCACTTCTTCGCGCTCGGCTGCGGCAGCGGGCTGGCGCCCAAGGCGCCGGGCACCTTCGGCACGCTGTTCGCGTGGGTTTCCTTTGCGCTCCTGAGCGACCGCTTCAGCGACGGCGAAATGCTGGCGATCATCGCGCTCGCCTACCTTGCCGGCATCTGGTTCATCGACGTGACCGGACGCGCCCTCGGCGACCCCGACCACGGCAGCATCGTCTGGGACGAGATCGTCCCCTTCTGGCTCGTCCTCCTGATGACACCGGCCGGATTCCTCTGGCAGGTCACCGCCTTTTCGTTGTTCCGCTTCTATGACATCACCAAGCCGCAGCCGGCAAAGTATTTCGATGTCCATGTCAAGAACGGCTTCGGCGTCATGGCCGATGACCTCGTCGCCGCCGGCTACACGCTGCTTTCGCTGGCCGCGCTGAAATTCGTGCTTTCCTGACCGTCGACCGCAACCGGCATAGAATGACGGCATAACGCCACGCCGGAGTCACGCCATGAGCCACAAGCACGCCAACCTGATGCGCAGCATCTTCCAGGATCCGCCCTCGGCCAACATTCACTGGCGCGAAATCGAGTCCCTGCTCCATCACCTCGGGGCCGATGTCGAATCGGCGCACGGCGCCCGCTTCAAGGTGACGCTGAACCGGGTCGAGACTTTCCTGCATCACCCGCACAACAGCAATACCTGCGGCCGCAACGACATCAAGCAGCTGCGCGAATTCCTCGCCCACGCCGGCGTGACGCTGGCCGCCTACGAGTCGGGCGATTTCTGATTCGCGCCGCCGCCGAGGAGGAGACCCGCGGCGGCATCGGCGATCTGGTCGACGGACAGCGTCCCGCCGGGGCGGAACCAGTGGCTGCAGCCGTTGAGCATGCCGAACATCAGGAGCCGCAGCGGCGGCGCTGCCGAAGCAATGCGACCGCCGGCCGCAAGCGCGTCGAGCGTCGCCTGCCAGGGCGCCTGATAGCGGTCGAAGGCGGCGGCTACCTCGGCCCGGTCGGCGGGCTCGAGTGCACGGCTTTCGTAGATCAGCATCGGCGAGCGGCAGTCGTCCTCGAGCAGGTTGCCGAGGTGGGTTCGCACCAGGCGCCGCAACCGCATTTCCGGGTCAGCGACGCCGTCGACCGCGGCAAGGAGACGGACGAGGCCGGAATCCAGCCCCTCGATCATCGCCGCCTTGAGCAGCTCCTGCTTGCTGCGGAAATGGTAGAACGGGCTGCCGGCGCGCATGCCCACCGCCTCGGCGATGTCGCGCGTGGTCGTCGCGGCGAAGCCCTTGTCGACGAACAGGCGGGCCGCCGCGCGCAGCAGTTCGCGGCGCCGGTTGGGCTCGAGACCGGGTTCGACCTTCGGCCGGGCCATGCTCAGAGCGCCGCGGCGACGCGCGTGCCCTGGTCGATGGCACGCTTGGCGTCGAGCTCGGCAGCGACATCGGCGCCGCCGATCAGCGTCACCGGGATGCCGGCCGCCTGCAGCGGCTCGTAAAGGTCGCGCCGCGGCTCCTGGCCGGCACAGATGACGACGGTGTCGACCGGCAGCGTCTTGGCCTCGCCGTTGACCTTGATGTGCAAGCCGTCATCGTCGATGGCCTTGTATTCCACACCGGCGAGCATGGTGACGCCGCGCTTCTTGAGCAATGTGCGGCGGATCCAGCCGGTCGTCTTGGCCAGCCCGTCGCCGACCTTGGCGGACTTGCGCTGGAGCAGGAAGACCTGGCGCGGCGACTTCTCGTCGACTGCCGGCTTGAGGCCGCCACGGCCGGCATAGCTGCGGTCGATGCCCCACTCGGCATCGAAGCGCTCGGCCTCGCTGCGCCCGTCGTGGGCATGGGTGAGGAATTCGCCGACGTCGAAGCCGATGCCGCCGGCGCCGACGATGGCCACCGATTGGCCGGCCTCCCTGCGGCCCTCGATGAGGTCGAGGTAGTTGGTGACCTTCGGGTGGTCGATGCCGGGGATGGCGGGCTTTCTCGGCGTGATGCCGGTGGATAGCACGACGTGGTCGAAGCCGCCGGCCTTCAGCGCCTCGGCGTCGACGCGGCGGTTGAGTTCGAGCTTGACGCCGGTGACCTGGATGCGCCGGCCGAAGTAGCGCAGCGTCTCGTTGAAGTCTTCCTTGCCCGGGATCTGTTTGGCGATGTTGAACTGGCCGCCGATGCGGTCGGCGGCGTCGAACAGCGTCACGTCATGACCGCGCTCGGCGGCCGTCGTCGCGCAGGCCATGCCGGCCGGGCCGGCGCCGACCACGGCGACCTTCTTCGGGGCTCCGGCCTTGACGATCCCGAACTCGGTCTCGTGGCAGGCGCGCGGATTGACCAGGCACGAGGTCAGCTTGCCGTTGAAAATATGGTCGAGGCAGGCCTGGTTGCAGGCGATGCAGGTATTGATCTCGTCGCCGCGATTGGCCGCCGCCTTGTTCACGAAATCGGGGTCGGCGAGGAAAGGGCGGGCCATCGACACCATGTCGGCACAGCCCGAGGCGAGCACGTCCTCGGCCACTTCCGGGGTGTTGATGCGGTTGGTCGTGATCAGCGGAATTTTCACGGCGCCCTTGAGGCGCTGCGTGACCCAGGCGAAACCGGCGCGCGGGACCATGGTCGCGATGGTCGGGATGCGCGCCTCGTGCCAGCCGATGCCGGTGTTGATGATGGTCGCACCGGCCGCCTCGATGGCCCTGGCCAGCTGGACAACCTCGTCCCAGGTGCTGCCGCCCTCGACCAGATCGAGCATCGACAGGCGGAAGATGATGATGAAGTCGGGGCCGACCTTGGCCCGCGTCGCGCGCACGATCTCGACCGCGAAGCGGATGCGGTTCTCGAACGGCCCGCCCCATTCGTCGTCGCGGCGGTTGGTTTGCGGCGCGATGAACTGGTTGATCAGGTAGCCCTCGGAACCCATGATCTCGACGCCATCGTAGCCGGCCTGCTGGGCGAGGCGGGCGCAGCGCGCGTAGTCGGCAATGGTCTTTTTGATACCCCAGCGTGTCAGTGCGCGCGGTGTGAAGCGGTTGATCGGGGCACGCAGCTTCGACGGCGCCACGCACAGCGGATGGTAGCCGTAGCGGCCGGTGTGCAGGATTTGCAGGGCGATCTTGCCGCCCTCGCGGTGCACGGCCTCGGTGATGATCCGGTGCTTGCCGACCTGCCACGGGAAGCTGAGTTGCGAACCGGCGTGATAGACGCGCCCGGAGAAGTTCGGTGCGAAGCCGCCGGTGACGATCAGGCCGACACCGCCGCGCGCCCGCTCGCCGTAGAACGCGGCCATGCGCTCGAAGCCGTTCTTCTCCTCCTCGAGCCCGGTATGCATCGACCCCATCAGGACCCGGTTGCGCAGGGTCGTGAAACCGAGATCGAGCGGCTCGAGCAGGTGCGGATAGGGTGACGCGGCGTTCGGGCTCATGGGCTGTCTCCGGGTTCGTATTCATAACAAAGCAATCGCTTGGTTAATTGTTCCACAGTACCGCTGGTCCGCGCAAGATCCCTTTCGCCTCCCCTGCATTGACGGCGCGGACGCGTGCGTGCTCTCATTTGCGTTTTTCTCCCGGGATCGCGCATGCTGCAAAAACTCGATTCGTTCGCCGGAATCGCCGGCCCCGTCGTCGTCATCGTCCTCGACGGTTACGGCCTGCCGGCCAATGACGCCGGCAGCGCCATTGCGGCCGCGCGCAAGCCGAATCTCGACCGCCTTTTCGCGACTTGCCCCAATGTCCGCCTGCGAGCGCACGGTACGGCCGTCGGCATGCCATCGGATGACGACATGGGCAACTCGGAAGTCGGTCACAATGCCATCGGCGCCGGGCAGGTCTATGCGCAAGGGGCGGCGCTCGTCGCCGACGCCATCGCTGATGGCTCCATCTGGTCCGGCAGTGCCTGGCGCGAGATCGTGGCGGGCGCCCGGGCGGGCCGCGGGGTCATCCATTTCGTCGGCCTGTTCTCCGACGGCAACGTGCACAGCCACATCGACCACCTCAAGGCGATGGTCGTGCGCGTCAGGGAAGAAGGCGTGCCGACCGTACGCATCCACGCCCTGCTCGACGGCCGCGACGTCCCGGAGACCAGCGCGCTCGACTATGTCGAGCCGTTCGAGGCTTTCCTGCGCGACATCTCGAGCGGCGGCTTCGACGCCCGCATCGCCTCGGGCGGCGGCCGCCAGCACATCACCATGGACCGCTACGACGCCAATTGGCCGATGGTCGAGAAGGGCTGGCGCACGCACGTCCTCGGCGAAGGGACGCAGTACGCGAACGCGACGGCTGCGGTCAACGGCCTGCGCGCTGCCAATCCGGGAACCATCGACCAGGACCTCCCCGAATTCGTCGTCGCCGAGAACGGCCGGCCGGTCGGGACCATCGAGGATGGCGATGCGGTCGTCTTCTTCAATTTCCGTGGCGACCGCGCCATCGAGATCACGCGCGCCTTCGAGGAGGAGGATTTCGACCTGTTCGACCGCGTGCGGGCACCTAAGGTTACCTACGCCGGCATGCTGCAGTACGACGGCGACCTGCAATTGCCCAAGCGCTTCCTCGTGTCGCCGCCGGCCATCCGCGACACCTCGGCCGAGTGGTTCAGCAAGCTGGGCCTCGCCCAGTTCGCCTGCTCGGAAACCCAGAAGTTCGGACACGTCACTTACTTCTGGAACGGCAACCGGTCCGGCAAGTTCGCCAGCGAAACCTGGCAGGAAGTCCCGAGCGACGTCGTCCCCTTCGAGCAGCGGCCGTGGATGAAGGCCGCCGAGATTGCCGACGCCATGGTTGCGGCCGTCCGCTCCGGCAAGCACAAGGTATTGCGCTGCAATTTCGCCAATGGCGACATGGTCGGCCATACCGGCAACTTCCGCGCCGCGACGATGGCCGTCGAAGCGGTCGACCTCGCGCTCGGACGACTGCTGCAAGCCGTTGCCGCCGCCGGCGGGGTGGCGCTGATCACCGCCGACCACGGCAACGCCGACGAAATGTTCGAGCTGGACAAGAAAACCCGCGAGCCGGCGCGCAACCCCGACGGTTCGTTCAAGGCAAAAACCGCACACACGTTGAATCCGGTGCCGCTGATCCTCGTCGACCACGCCACCGGCGGCCGCCTCGGTTTGCGCCAGGATGCCAGCGCGGGACTGTCGAACATCGCCGCGACTGTCGCCGGCATTCTCGGCTATGCCGGCCACCCGCGCTGGGACGCCAGCCTGCTGGAAATCCGTTAGCCGCCGTCAGCGCCCTCAGGCAGGTGCGATGCCGGCTGCGGCGAGCGCCCGCAGGATCCCGTCCGCCATGACCCGGTAGCCGGCGGCATTGGGATGAATGGCGTCTGCGCACAACTCGGGACGCCCGAGCACTTCGGCAAAGACGTCTTCGACCAGCGGGATGTCGTTCGCCGCGGCGAGTTCGCGGTAAAGCGGCGCATCAGACGGACGCCGGGCGACCACACCGAGCAGGGACAATTCCGGCACTGCGACGAGCACCGCTTGTGCCCCGGCAGCCCGGGCCTCGCCAATGATGGCCTGAAGCGACGCCTTCACCGTGGCAACCGCCTTTCGCTTCAGGAAGTCGTTGCCACCGAGCTCGATGATGACCAGCGCCGGACGATGGGCGGCGAGCAAAGGCCCGAGGCGCGCCACGGCGGCCTCGGCGGTATCGCCGGGGACGCCGGCGTTGACGACCTGCCAGCCGGTACGGGCGGCCAGCAGCGTGGGCCAGTCCTCGCCGGGGACGGCACCGGTACCGAAGGTCACGCTATCGCCAAAGGCGAGCACTGCAGCACCGGCAGGCACCGGCGCCCAGCGCCGCTTGCGGCCGCAGGCGGCGGCCAACGCGGCGCACAGGCCGGCAACCAGGATGCGGCGGCGGGCAGGAAAGGCGGGAATACCTGGTAACCGTGGCTGCGTCAGTCGAACAACCCCGGCTGCATCGGCGCGAGGTTCTCGCGCTTGACGGTGAACTGGACGGGGAGCCCCTTGCGGCCGATCGCCTCGACGAGCATGCGGCCGGCGGATGCTTCGGCCACGATGCGGACGTTGCGCCGTCCCGCCGCCGTGCGCCCGGCATAGGTCGCCATCGCCCCGACCGCCGGCACCCAGCGACTCTTAGCAACCCGCGTCACCATCTCTTCCCTCCGTCAGCGGCAACGACGCAAGGCTAACCGCCGGCGGAGGCGGTGACAAGCGTGCCGAAGGTCAGTGATGAGCGGATGTGCGCCGCTTGAGGCCGGCGCCGTGGACGCCCCAGCTGTCATGAACGAACTCGGGATGGCCGAGCGCCGCCTGGTCGCCCTTGGCGATCATTGTGCAGGCCTCGGCGAAAGACACGCCCAGCAGCGGCGCGGCGGCCTCGGCGCGGATGATCAGGTTCATCTTGGCCAGCAGCATCAACTCGTTGGCAGCATCGATCGGAAACCCTTGGCGGCCGCCATCACGCGAGTCGAGGAGGACTTCATGCAACAGCGTGTTCAGTTCGCGCGTTCCCCACATGCGCGCGATCTTTTCGGCCAGATGCGGCATGGACTCGATGGCAGCTGGCTTCGACTCGAGCCGGACCGGCCCGCCTTCGGGCACGGGGGGTGCCGAAACGAAGTCATCATCGAGCGCATCGAAACGGATTTCCGGCAACGGCGTGCGCGTAGTCGCACTATGCGCTTCGGCGTCCCGATGGGCGGAAAGAGTGTCAAAGGCAAAAACAGTCGCGGATTTCATCGCGGCCCTCCCTAACGAAAGGACAAGATGTCAATATCCAAGCATCAGCGATGCCAGCTCAAATTTCCTCACAAACCCTGAGGATTAGGAGGCCTCCAAAAAAGCTCTGGCCGACAATTTCCCGCCAATGGGAAAATCTTCCCGAAATTTTCCCCAGACTGAAAAAGAAAAAGGGCGCCGGAGCGCCCTTTCGTGAAACCCGACAGGAATCGATCAGCCCTTCTTGGCCCAGGCCACGCAGTAGCCCTTCGGGGAAACTTCGGTATCGCCCGGGAAGATCTTGCAGCCGCCGAGGTCGGTCGGGGACTTGCCCGGCACGAACTGGACGCAGGTGGCGCAGCTCTTGTCGCCTTCCGGGCTGTCCTTGTACTTCATGCTGGCGCGCATGGCGTCGTTCTTGGCGGCCATGGCGACGACCGGGATCATCGCGAGGGTCAGGCCACCGGCCTTCAGCATCTTGCGGCGTGAGGGATTCATGTGCTTTTAGCTCCTTGTTGATTGTGCCCCGTCGAGGGGGCCGGATTTCTTGCTTGTGGCCCGCCTTGCGGGGACCGCTAACCCACTGTCGCGCCCGAACCGTTTCCGGCCGGGCACAGCGCGTATCATGCAATCATCACGCCAGAAGTCAAGCCTTGGCGCTCACTTGCCCGGGCGGATATGGGCCACGCCGCCGAAACTGCCGACCCACAGATCGCCCTCCTTTCCGGAGGTCAGGGCAAAGATGTTATTGGCAAACAGTCCTTCAGCGGTCGTCAGCGGTTTGGCGAACTTGCCGTCCACCCAGCGCGTGAGTCCATTGTTGGTGCCAATCCAGAGCACACCCTTCTCATCCTTCTGCAGCATGAAGACGTGGTTACCTGGCAAACCCTCGGTTGTCGTGTAGCTGATCCACTTCTTGCCATCGAAACGTGATAGACCGCCGCCCCATGTGCCGGCCCAGACGGTGCCATCGCGGTCCACCTCGAGGGAGACCACGTAATTCGGGTTGTAAGCGACATTGACGTCGGTCAGACCCATCTCCTGTTTCTGCTTGGCATGGTGGGTGGACTGCTTGCCGGGGTCGTTCTTGAAGGCGATATCTGCCTTGACCCGATCATAGACGGCGCCCAGTCCCTTGGCATGATTCCAGTTTTCCCAGCGACCATTGACCCAGCGCGCCATGCCCCCTTCGGTCGCCAGCCAGATCTCGCCATTGCGGCCCTCCGCCAGGCCATAGATCCAGTCGTTGGGAATCCCGCCCTTGGTGTTCTCGACCGTATAGAGATCCCACTTGGAACGGTCATCGAGGGCACCCCCACGCACCCGGTTGACCCCAGACCATGTCGCGATCCAGATATCACCGTTGGCGGCCGTGATCACGTCGTAGACGAACGCGTCACCCAGCCCCTGCGGAATGTTGTAGGTCTTCCACTTGCCGGTCTTCTCGTCGAGCATCGACATGCCGCCGCCGTAGGTACCGACGGTAATCTGACCCTTGACCCGGCCGACGTAGAACATGCCGTTGGAAAGCAGGCCGTTGCGCGCATCGAAGAGCTTGAAGCTGTCGTCGCGCGTATCGTAGCGGACCAGTCCGCCCGAGGTACCGACCCAGAGGACCTTGCCGTCGAGGTACATCGACTTGACGTTCTTGTTGCCGACGCGGAAATGGGTGAACTTGGCATTGGGATCGACAGTCACCTTGCCTTCGCGCTCGACCGGCCCCTGCGGGATGGGCGGGTGCTGTGACGCACCGGGCACCGGTGGATGCGGCGTTGCCTGGGCGAGCAACTGCGCGCCGGCTTCTCCGGCCTGAACGAAAGCCGCGACGCCTAACGCCAGGGCGAAGGAAACGATGCCATGGCGGAAAACCCTGTTTTTGTCTTGCATGGAATTCATCCTGATGATTCGACCAGCCGTTACTGCGGCGCGATGCGGACAACGCCGCGCCTGGTCCCGGCCCAGATATCGCCGCTGGGTGCCACTGCGAGCGCATAGACATTCGGCTCGAGCAGGCCTTCCGCCTGACCGATCGTCTTCCAGGTCTTGCCGTCGTAACGGGAAACGCCGCGGTTGGTGCCGAACCAGAAGACCCCCTTGGCATCCTGGGCCATCGAATAGACGATGTTGCCGGCCAGGCCATCCTTGGTCGTCAGGTTCGTCCATTTCTTGCCGTCGTAGCGGCTGACACCGCCACCCCAGGTACCTGCCCAGATGCCGCCATCCGGCGCCGCAAGGATGGAGAACACGTAGTTCGGATTATACGAGGCCATACCGTCAACCTGGATGTTGAGGTCATGGCGGGAACGCGTACCGAGGCCGGTATTGGTACTGGCCTGCAGTTGCTCGACATTCTCCGCACCAAGGCCGTCCTTGTGGGTCCATGAACGCCACTTCTTGCCGTCGTACATCGAGACGCCGCCTTCGGTACCGAACCAGACTCTCCCGTCCTTGTCCACGCCCAGCCCGTACACCCACTCATTGATCAGTTCCTTGACGTAGGTCTTGAACTTGCCGGTCTTGACGTTGTAGTGATTGACGCCAGCCCAGGTGCCGATCCACAGGTTGCCATCCCGGTCATTGGCAAAAGAGTAAATCCAGTAGTCGGCGAGGCCGTGCATCGGGAAAAAGGTCTTCCACTTGCCGTCCTTGTAGCGGGACGCGCCACCGGCGTTGGTGCCGAACCACTTGTAGCCTTGCGTATCGATGCCGATTGCGAAGACATATTCGTTGGCCAGCCCCTCGTTGCGGGTAAATGTATTGCGCGGCTTGCTCGATTTGAGGTCGATCTCCATTGCACCTACCGACGTCCCGACCCAGAGCGTCCCGGTATCCTTCTCGACGGTCAGGGCACGGACATAGGTGTTCTGGCCAACCTCGAAGGAATCGACAACCTTGGCGCCACCGACTGCCGGCAGCGAAGCATCAGCCGCCAGCGCGGCCAATGCAAAGGAAACGCCGAGGACGCCGGCAAGGCGCCGGCAAAGAATCGAAACAGTCATCGCAGCATTCTCACGTAACTCAAAATATCCAGAATATCATTGTCCTTCAGGACGCCAAATTGGGGCGGGCAGCCTTTCTTTCCCGTCTTGACCGTCTGCATCAGGAGAAAATCCGGCTTTTCCAGGCGCTCACCGAACTTGAATTTCGGTGCATCGCGAGCGACACCCTCGCCGGTCGGGCCGTGGCAAGCCGAGCAATGCATGTTGTACAAGTCGCGCCCGCGAGCCGGATTGCCGGACCAGGCTGAACTCGATGCCACGCAGGCAATCGCCAAGGCCAGCAGCAATTTTTTCCGCTTCATTCCACGCCCTCCAGTTGCAAGATCACCCGTTGCCGATCAACGGCGTTGCTTTCGCTTCTTCACCGTACTCGGGTCGATATCACGCAGGCGGTTGCCCTGCTTCTCGTATTCCGCCGCCCGCGCAGGATCCTTCTCGACCCCGAGACTGCCCCCAGTCCGGTACGCCAGCGTCAGCGCATCGACAGCGGGCAGGTAATCCTGCTTTGCCGACCGCTCGACCCAGGCGAGCGCCTCGGGAGAACTGGAGTCCGCCTCCGAGAATCCGAAATCGCCCTTGATGTAGGCGACAGCTACCATGTTGATTGCATCTGCGTAGCCACCCTCTGCTGCCTTGAGCGCCCAGTTGCGTGCCGCCAGCGGGTCCTTCTTCACGCCTTCCCCGGCCGAAAGAACGACTGCGTACATCACCATCCCCTCGGGATCACCAAGTTCGGCAGCTTTTCGGTAGAGATCAGCCGCCCGAGCGTCTTCCGTTCCCCAATTGAGAATGCGCCCGAGCAGGACCATCGCGCCGGTATGACCGGCATCTGCCGCCTTTTGCAGTTTCGGCATCGCACCGACGAAGTCTTCAGACAGATAACTTTTCTTCCCGGCTTCGTAATCCGCCTCTCCGGCCGCCCGGACCGGCGCCGAAGACAGCACAAGGGAACCGAGCATCAGGGCGAAACAAACCCCGCGCAATCCAACTTTCAAATCCGACCTCCCGTCAATTCATCAACCGGTAACGATACCCAAGGCCTCGAATTCCTCGAGCTTGCGGTACAGGCTGGACAACCCGATCTCCAGTCGTTGCGCGGCGGTTTTGCGGTCCCCGTTGGACTCCTTCAGCGCCCGCATGATGATATCGGCCTCCAGCCAGCGCAACTGCTCGCGCAAGCCCCCACTGGTAGCAATATTCGTACCCCGCCTTTCGCGCGAGGTCGAGGTATGGCGCGCGATATCGGGCGGCAGGTCGGCCAGGGTAATGCGGCCGCCGTCCGCCAGGATGAAGGCCCGGTTGATGACGTTCTCCAGCTCACGAACGTTGCCCGGCCAGCCGTAGTCAACCAGGATCTCCTCGGCCATCGGGTCGAGCGCCATCGGCTTGCGCGCCGCGCCGCCCAGCTGCTGCAGGACGAAGCGGATCAGCCGTGGTATGTCCTCGCGACGGTCGCGCAGCGGCGGAATATCGACATGGAAAACCGAGAGGCGGAAGTAGAGGTCCTCGCGAAAACGGCCTTCCTTAACCATTTCGGCCAGGTTGCGATTGGTCGCCGCGACAATGCGCACATCGATGCGCCGCGCCTGATCGCCGCCGAGCGGCCGTACTTCCTTTTCCTCGATCACGTGCAGGAGCTTGGTCTGCATGTGCAGCGGCAACTCACCGATCTCGTCGAGGAAGATCGTGCCGCGGTCGGCCTGCGCGAACAATCCCTTGCGCGGCCGGTCGGCGCCGGTAAACGCTCCCTTGGCATGACCGAACAATTCGCTTTCGAGCAGGTTTTCGGGGATGGCGGCGCAGTTGACCGGGATGAAGGGATTGGAACTGCGCGGACTCATCTCATGGATCGCGCGTGCCGTGACGCCTTTGCCAGTGCCGCTCTCGCCGGTAATCAGGACGGTGCTGTCGGTCACCGAGACGCGGGACACCAGCCGGTCGAGCTCGGCCATGACCGGCGAACTGAAATGGAAAGTGCCACCGTCGCGGGTGACGAACTGGCGCAGCGCCTGATTCTCGGCCCTGAGCCCGCGAATCGAGTCGATCTGCGCCAGGCGGTGAAGCAGCTCCTCATTCGATACCGGCTTGACGATGTAGTCCGTCGCGCCGGCGCGCAACGCCTCGACCGCCGTCTCGACCGAAGCGAAGGCGGTCACCATGACGAAATGGGTATCTATGCCGCTGCCGAGGAAGCTGCGCACGAGGTCAACGCCGTTGCCGTCCGGCATCTTGATGTCGCACAGCGCGACGTCGACGTCGCCGCGCACCAGCTTGGCGGACGCCTCGCGGACGTTCTCGGCAGTATCCACCGAATGGCCCGCCTTCTTCACCATCGCCGCGATGATCTGGCGGATCGCCGCCTCGTCGTCAATCACCAGCACATGCATCGGTCAGGCCTCCCTGGCACCTTCCAACATTGCATTGTCCCCCAGCAACGGCTCCGGCAGCAGCACCGTTGCCGTCGTTCCGGCGCCGGCGACGGACGTTATCGTGATGTCCCCGTCGAGCTTTCGCACCAGCGCCCGGCACAGCCCCAGGCCCAACCCGCTCCCGCGCCCCGGCCCCTTGGTCGTAAAGCGCTCCTCGAAGATCCTGTCGAGCAGTTCAGGCCTGATGCCGCTCCCGTTGTCCATGACCTCGAAGTAAATCCAGCCGTCCCGCGTACCGGTAACCACCCGGATCAGCGGCCTGGGGTCGGTTCGCCCTTCGAGGGCGTCAGCCGCATTGATAAGCAAGTTCATTGCCACCTGCACCAGATGGTCGGCCACGGCGAGCACGGCAGGCAAGTTCGGGTCGAGCACCAGATCCACCTCGAGTAGGCGGAAGCGCCGGTCGAAGCGGACGAAATTGGCGGTGCTGCGCAAGAGGCCGTTGAGGTCGAGCAGTTCCGCCTCCTGCGACTGGGGAACCGAGAACTCGCTGATCTGGCGCGTGATGTGCATCACCCGCTGCGCCTGATCAAGGATCATCCTGGGGTGGCACTCGACATTGTGCAGCGCGCAGTTCGCCGAACCGCATTCGCCGTCGATCGCCTGGGCGATACCGACGATGGCCGACAGCGGATTGTTGATCTCGTGGGCAACCGATGCAGCCAGCGAGCCGATCGACGCCATCTTCTCCTTGTGGAAGTGTTCCTGCCGGGAAATCTCGACTTCGTCCTCGCGCTGGCGCAGATCATCCTGCATGCGGTTGATCGATGCGATCAGGCTGCCCAGCTCGTCGTCCCGGTCGACCACCAGTGGCGCACCCCGATAGCCCTTGAGGATCTCACGGGCGCGGTTCTGCACCGCGTTGATATCCTTGGCGAGGCGGTTGAAAAAGAGGGTTGCGAGCCCGCCGAGGAAGCCGACGGCGATCAACCCGAAGACGATCCACTCCAGGGAAACGCGATTGGATACTTCCTCGTAGCGGTTCACCGTCTCGCTCTTGCGCCGCGAAACATCGCTGGTGACGGCATCGAGGTCGATGACGAGCCGGTGGAGGGCACCACGCAGGTCGGCCGACGAGGAACGCGAAGGACCGGTAACCAGTTCCTTCTGCAGCCGTTCCATCTCGACGAGGTTGTCGTCGAGGATGTCGTACCCACTGGCCCGCAGGCGCTTGAGGCCGGGGAGCACCGCCTCGACCTCGAGGACGAGTACCTTGGCCGACTCGCCGACATCGATGGCGAAGTAGTTTTCGTTGACCACGAGCACGGTACGCGACACGGCGCTGTTGAGCGCCACCAGTCGCGCCTCGTCGGCATGCAGCGACTGCAGCTTGCCAACCAGTCCGAGCATCGTCTGCCGTTCGGTATAGATGACCCCGGTCAGGAAAACGAAATAGGCGATCATCGCGACAATCAGCCAGGCGCCGCGCCGGCGCATCGAGCGCCCGAGTGGCAACGCCGCCACGTCGCCGGACGGCAAAGCTTCCTGCTGATTGTCATTCGCCACGACTATCCCCTACAATCCCGCCACCCGGAACTTGCGAAGACATCATTCTTTCCAAGTCACGTGCATCACGCAACCGCCCGTTGATCCATTCCAAGGTGCATTGCCCCTGAGGTTCCCGCCGATCATGCTGCGCAAATTCCTCCTGCTCGCCACCCTCGCCCTGCCGGCAGTGTCGTTCGCCGACCCGCTCAACGACGCGATCAAGGCACTGGACGCCGGCCGCCACGGCCAGGCCATCCAGATGCTTACCCCGCTCGCCAACAACGGCAATGCTCTCGCCCAGTACCGCCTCGGCATGATCTATTACCTCGGCAAGGGCGTCCCCGAGGACGAAGTCCAAGCGATCCGCTGGTGGAAAAAGGCCGCCGCCCAAGGTTACACCGAAGCGATGTTCGCCTTGGGCTCTGCCTATCTCTTTGGTTCGCAGGCCGCAAAAACCGTTCCCGACGGCGACCGGGAAGCCGCGATCTGGTATTTCCAGGCCGCCAGCGCCGGCCATGCCGAGGCCCAGTACCACCTCGGGCTGCTCTTCCTGGGCGGCAAGGGCGTGATCGAGAGCCGCACGGAAGCGGCATTCTGGTTCCGCAAGGCGGCTGACCAGGGGCATACCGAAGCGAAGAAGGCACTCGGCACCGTCGAAAAGGCCGCTCCGCGCTAAATCCTCAGAGCAGGGCATCGACCGCCGCCCGCGCCGGGCCGCGGTCCCATTCCCGCGCACCAACAACGATTTCGCTGACGACACCGTCGCGCGCCACCAGCAGCGTGGTCGGAAAAGCGGCGATCGCCAGCGTCTGCCGCGTCGCCGCGCCCTCGCGGTCGAAAAGGATCGGAAACGTCACGCCGGTCTGCAGGATGAACTCCCGGACCAACTGCAGGTCTGCATCGACCGATACTGCCAGCACCTCGAGGCCGCGTGCGCGGCTCTCGCGGTAGAGCCGGTCGAGGGCCGGCATCTCCGCCCGGCACGGTCGGCACCAGGTCGCCCAAAAATTGACCAGCAACGGACGCCCCTGCGGCCAGCCATAAACCTTGCCATCGAGCCCCGCGACGGCTGGTGCCCGGAAACCGTCCCCGGGCGCAGGCCCGGTGATGCGCGGCTTCGCTTCGTCGCAAGCGCCGAGCAACAAGGCGAGAGCCGCCTGCAGGCAGAAGCGGCGGCGGCCTTCCTGCGCGTCAGCGCTCGACACGCTTCTTGACGGACACCGCCCCGCGCAGCTGCCCGACGCGATAGCCCGTTGCCACGTCGTTCGGATACTCGGCCGCAAGCTGGGCGCGCACCCCGTCCGAAATTTCGCCGCCCGTGCCGTGGCACGCGAGGCAGGGCTGGCTCACCTGAATCGCCTTCATGTAGCGATGGAAAGTGCCAGCAGGCTCCCTGACCACCTCCACCGTCTCCAGGGCCTCAATTTTCTCACCGCTGGAAAGGCGCTTCTCGAAATCGAGAAGAACGCGCTGCTCCCAAGCATCGGCTTCGCCCAATGCCCGGTTGCGCGGTCGCAAGCTGACGCGGGTAACACGCATGCCCGTGGAACGGGAAATTGCCGAAGCGATCTCGGGCGCACTGTACTTGCAGACAATCACCGAACGGATCGGTCCGGTACGTTCCATTTCACGCACCAGTTCCCCGCGCACCTGCCCGACGATCTGGCTGGCCGCCTTGCGTGCGAGATCCTCGAAGCGCGCCAACTCTTCATCGGCGACTGTCGCGGTCGACGCTACGGACAGGGCAAAAATGAGGGCGGCAGCGAAACGAGCCGGTGGCAACTTCATGGCCTGCGCCTTTCAAGACACCGCCCGGGTGCCGACAGGGCGCCCGGAATTCCGATGTCATTCTACTTGACGATCTCCGCGATCACCACCTTGACGCTGCCGGCGCCGAGCGGGACCGGCGTCGAAAATCCCTCGAAGTCGCCGCTGCGCGCAATCGCGTCGCCGCTCTTCGAAACCCGGGCACCGACGATGACCTGACTATGTTGCGACAACTTGATGTTGGGCGCCATCGACTGGCTATCATCCAGCGAGAACTTGAGCGGCAACGCCGACACGGTCGAGCGCATCATGGCCAGCGGCATCTTGGGTCCGTTGACGGCGCGCGCGAATACATAGACGGTATCCCCGGCGGCGACCTGCTTGGCCAGCGCCGGCGCCAACTCCACCGTGCCCGCGACACGGGCATCGGCGGCCGGCGCTGCCGCCGCAGGTTGCGCGGCGGGAGCAGCCGATGCAAGCGGCTGCATGGCTGGTGCGGGTGCAATCCCCATGCGGTTCTCGGCATCGCGGATGCTGTTGTTGATCCCCTGGGCGGCCGGCGAATCCGGCGGCACCAGAGCCAGTATCTTTCGCCACTCCCCGATCGCGCCGGCATAGTCCTGGCGGTCGTAGAAGATCGTGCCGGAGAGGGCGAGCGCCTTGATGTTGTTCGGATCGATCTGCAACGCCTGGCGAATCACCTTTTCCGGCTCGCCCTGCAGGCTGCGGTTATTGGCCATTCCCATCACATCGGCAAAATCGGCCAGCGTCTGCGCATCGGCGGGCATCATCGCCACGGAACGCCCGTAGGCAGCAACCGACTCCGGGTAGCGCCCCAGCACCGCGTACGAACGCGCCAACATCAGCCAGCCGGTCGCATCGTTGGGATTCTGTTGCAGACGCTCGGCCAGGCGCTCGACCATGGCAGCGATCTGCTCCGCGGATACCGAATGCGCATCGCCTTGGGCGGCCGTGGCCGGTGCCTTGCCGCTCATCGCATCCGGCTCGCCGAGCAGCGCATACAGCCCCGCAACCGAAGCCAAAACGGCAACAACGACCCCGCCGATCAGGGCAGGACTGAAGCCCTTGCCGCCGCCTTCCGGCGTGCCAGCCTCGCTACGCCCGACGTCTTCCAGCACCCGGCGGTCAAGTTCGGCACGCGCCTTTGCCGCCTCCTCGGCGGACAACACGCCGGCTGCCTCGTCGCGATCGAGTTCGCGGCGCTGCTCGCGTAGCACGGCGAGATTGAGCTCGCGCACGCTCGCGGCTTCCACCGTGCCATCTTTTCGTCCGCGCAACAGCGGCCACAACAGAAATCCCAAAGCTGCGACAACCAGCAGCCCGCCCGCAATGATGAAACCCGTCATTGTTGTTCCTTGTAATTGCCGTCGAGAAGCGCCTCCGCGGTGGCGCGGTCGGCGTCCGAAATAGTGACTTCCTGGCCCTGGCGGCGGCGCAGGCGCATGAACAAGAAGCCGAGCCCGCCCGCGAGAAGGACGAAGGGGCCGAACCACAGCAACCAGGTCGTACCCTTCACCGGTGGGCGGTAGAGGACGAAATCGCCGTAACGACTGACCATGAAATCGATGATCTCCTTGTCGGACATGCCCTTCTTCAACATCTCCCGTACCTGGTTCTTCAGGTCGATCGCCAGTTCGGCGTGTGAATCGGCGATATTCTGGTTCTGGCAGACCAGGCAGCGCAGTTCTTCGGCGATCTTGGTCACGCGCGCCTCGAGGGCCGGATCCTCGGCGACCGGCGCGGCCTCGCGGGCCAGGGCGATCTGCGGCAGAAGCAGGAGCGCGAACAGCAGGGACATTAACTTACGCACGGTTCAATTCCTTCAGCAGCGGAACGATTTTTTCCTTGACGACCCTGTCGGTCAGCGGGCCGATATGCTTGTAGCGGATGATGCCGTCACGGTCGACCAGGAAGGTCTCCGGCACACCGTACACGCCGTAGTCGATGCCCACGCGCCCGTCGCCGTCGAACAGCGAGAACGCGTAGGGATCGCCATGTTCGTTCAGCCAGGCCTTGGCCGCGTCGCGGCCGTCCTTGTAGTCGAGGCCGATCATTGTGACCAGCTTGTGGCGGGCGAGGTCCACCAAAACCGGGTGCTCCTGGCGGCAGGAGACACACCACGAGGCCCAGACGTTCAGTAGCCAGACCTGCCCCCTGAGGTCGGCCGGCGTCACCACCGCCTCCGGCTGATGCAGCTTGGCGAGGCGAAAATCGGGCGCCGGCTTGCCGATCAGCGGCGACGGCACTTCGCGGGGATTGAGGCCGAGCCCGACAGCCAGGAAGCCGGCGAGGACGATGAAGAGGCCGAGCGGCAACAAGAAACGACGCATCGCCGGAACCTCAGGCCTTCGCCGCAACCGTCGCGCCCTGTTCGGCACGGCGCTCGGCAAGACGGTAGCGCCGATCCGCGGCGGCGAGGATGCCGCCCAGCGCCATCAGCACGCAGCCCCACCAGATCCAGGTCACCAGCGGCTTGTACTGCACGCGGACGATCCAGGACTGGGCGTCGATCGGTTCGCCGAGCGAGACGTAAACATCCCTGAACAGGGCGGAATCGATCGCCGCTTCGGTCATCGGCATCTTCTGCACCTGGTAGATGCGCTTCTCGGGCTGCATCGTCGCCAGCACCTGCCCGTCCCTGGTCAGACGGATCTGGGCCCGCGCAGCGACGTAGTTGGGACCGGTTACCTCGCCGATCGCATCGAAAGTGAAGGTATAGCCGGCCACTGTCGTCGAATCGCCGGGGCCCATGCGGACATCCACGCCCTGCTCGTAGGCCTTGACGAAAGTGACGCCGAGGATGAACACACCGACACCGGCATGGGCCAGCGCCATCCCCCAGAAGGCGAGCGGGATAGCGCGCAGGCGCACACCGATGCCGTCGGCCGGGCCGCGCAGGCGATGGATCAGCAACCCGAGCGAAGCGAAGATGGTCCACATGCCGAGCACGGTCCCCAGCGCGGCCAGCCCCGACCAGCGCCCGCCGGCCAGCGGCAGCAGCAGGCCGATGGCCAGCGCGACCAAGAGCAGGATGCGGGCGATCGATGGCACATCCGACAGGCTGGCCTGGCGCCAGCGGGCGAACGGGCCAAAGGCGACGAGTACGACCAGCGGCGCCATGAGCGGCACGAACACTTGCTCGAAGTACGGCGCACCGACGGAAATCTTGCCGAGGTTCAGGGCATCGAGGAAAAGCGGGTAGAGCGTACCCATCAGCACGGCTCCCGCCGCCACCGTCAGCAGCACGTTGTTCGTCAGCAGCAGCGATTCGCGCGACACCAGCTTGAAGGACCCGCCGATGCCCACTTTGGGCGCCCGCCAAGCGAACAGCATCAGCGACGAGCCGATCACCGCGACAAGGAAAAGAAGGATGAAGATGCCGCGCTTGGGGTCGGTGGCGAAGGCATGCACCGAGGTCAGCACGCCGGAACGGACGAGGAAAGTGCCAAGCAGCGACATCGAAAAGGCCATGATCGCCAGCATCACTGTCCAGTTCTTGAAGCTGCCGCGCTTTTCCGTAACCGCCAGCGAATGCATCAGCGCCGTACCGACCAGCCAGGGCATGAAGGACGCGTTCTCGACCGGGTCCCAGAACCACCAGCCACCCCAGCCCAGTTCGTAGTAGGCCCACCAGGAACCGAGGGCAATTCCCAAAGTCAGGAAAACCCAGGCCACCGTCGTCCACGGCCGCGACCAGCGCGCCCAGGCCGCGTCGAGGCGGCCGGCAATCAGGGCCGATACGGCAAAGGCGAAGGCCACCGAGAAACCGACATAGCCCATGTAGAGCATGGGCGGATGGAAGGCCATGCCCGGGTCCTGCAGCAGCGGATTGAGGTCGGCGCCGTCCATCGCCGGCGGCAGCAAGCGCAGGAAAGGATTGGACGTAAATAGCAGGAAGGCGATGAAACCGACGCTGACCAGCCCCATCACCGACAGCACCGTCGTGATCATCTCGGCCGGCAGTCGCCGGCTGAACAGCGCCACCGCAACCGCCCACAGAGTCAGAATCGTCACCCAGAGCAGCATTGAGCCCTCGTGACCACCCCATACCGCGGTCACCTTGTAGAGCATCGGCAACTGCGAGTTCGAATGGTTGGCCACGTACTCCACCGAAAAATCGCTGGTCACGAAGGCGTAGGTCAGGCAGCCGTAGGCAACCGCGACAACGACAAACAGGGCCGCTGCCCCCGGCCGCGCCAGCGCCATCAGGCGGCCGTCACCACGAACGACGCCGAGTAGCGGCAAGATGCCCAGTAGCAACGCGGCAGGCAGGGCGATAATGAGGGCCAGGTGGCCAATTTCCGGAATCATGTGCGACGACGCTCCAACACGGGGACCGCACGAACTAGCAAGATCGGTTCCACGAATCCGGCAGGTTGCCGGGTTATCCGGCGCGTGCGAAGGGCCAACACCCTACCACAAAACTGTCGACAGCCGCCGTCAGCGCGGCCAGCGGTTGTGGCCGACGTACTCTTCCCAGCTCAGGAAGCCATCCTTGTTCTTGTCGAGGCTGTCGAAGTTCTCGTAGAGATAGGGGCGGTCGGCAACTTCCTCGCGCGACAGCTTGCCGTCGCCATTGGTATCCGTCGCCTTGAAGCGCGCCTCGGCCTTCTCCTTGGCTTCGCGCGCCACGTCCCCCTTGCGTCCCTCCTGGTCGAGCTTGGGAACGATGGTCTGGGCCGCCCCCCAGGCAGGCAGCAACGCCAACGCCAGCATCAGGAAAAGTCTTACTCTCATCAGGGCTTGCCCTCCGTTGGCCGGTGCGGCGACAGCCCGGTCGCCGCCGGAGTTGGCCGCTCGCCCGCCATCGCGCTACGCAGCTCCCATACGGCGGCCTCCGCCTTGACGCGGAACGGGTCCGCGGCCGGCGCCCGATGCAGGTAGGTTTCCATGGCCTGCAGGGCCCCGAGACGATTGCCCAAGGCCATCAACGCCTCGCCGAGCCCGTAGTAGGCATTCATTTGGTCGGGGCGAATCTGGGTCGCGCTTTCGAAGTAGTCGGCCGCGGCCTTCGCTTCGCCCAGGCCGAGCAGGGCGAAACCTGAATTGACATAGGCCTCCGGCATATCCGGCTCGAGCTGCAGCACACGATGGAAAGCGGTCAATGCGTGCTCGTAGTCCTTGGCATGGAGCATCACCACACCCTGCTCGAAGCGGCGCGCGACCTCCTCGCGGCGCATCTGAATAGCGTGCACCTCGGGCGTCTGCGCCCGCTTCGCCTGCATGCCGGCCGGCACCGGGACGAACATGCCGACAGCCGCCACGATAGCGATGACGGCGCCGGCAAGCGCGACCCGCCAGCGCATTTCCCAGCGATTTTCGCGGTCGACCGCAACCGGCATCGTCCTATCTGCTTCGGAAATCATGCGGAAATCACCTCGACCCTGGAATCCGGGAACAGGCGGCGCAGCATCAGCACGGCGAACATCACGATGCCGATCGTCGCGCACAACCCGCCGATACCCAACAATATACGCGATGCCGTCTCGATCCCGAAAGTCAATTCCAGCGCCCCCGGCGTCTTGCGCGGCGCGCCCATGAGGCCGGCGCCGGCAAGCCCGGCCATCATGAGCAGCACTCCCCAGCCATAGAATCCCAGCTGCCAGCGCACGAGCCGCGCCGACGGCGGGACAAGGCCGAGCCCGTCAACGACACGGAAGCTGACCGCCATGAAGGCCAGCGTGATGGCGCCGATGGTCCCGTGATAGTGGGCGGTCACCAGGGTCGTCTGGCCGTCGATCAGCGTGCCGAGCGCCAGACCGGCAACGAAGAGCAGGAGCGAAAGCAGGAAGCCCGGCGCAACGACGGCCCGCCCGCCGGCTGCGAGGAGCGCGAGTCCGAGCAGCAGCGGCGCCGGCCAGCTCGTCCATTGCATCAGCCAGGTGTAGGCATAGGCGGAAGCTGCGCTGTCGGGCGCCGCGAAGAAGGGCACGGCCAGCGCCATGACCACGGGCGCCGCACTGGCTGCTGCCGCAAGCGGCAATAGCCCGCGTGGCAAGCGCGCGGCAGCGGCAGGCGCCAGGTCGATCCAGCAAACCATCAGCAGGCAGACCAGCGCGAACTGCCAGAGATGGCCGCTGCCCCAGAACAGCGGCTCGAAGAAAAGCAGCCCTTCGGCCGCGGGCAAGCGGGCAGCCGTGTAGGCCAGCAGCCCGATCACCGCAACGACCGAGAGCGCCGCGAGCCGCAGGAGCAGGATCCGAATGCCCGCCGTCGCAGTGGCCTGGCCACGCGGCGGCCACCCGCTGCAGGAGATCGCCGCCTTGACCAGCACGCCGGCCCCGAAGAGCAAGAGCGAAATCAGAAACAGACGGCTGTCGAGGACCGGCAGATAGTTGCTCATCACCGGCCGCACGCTGCTGCCCGACACCGACAATACGAGCCCGAGCGTGCCGCAGGCGGCCAGCGCCAGCGCGGCCGCATCGAGGCGCCCGCCCCCGCCTTTCCCTGCCAGGCTCCAGAGCACGCCGGCGAAGGCCATGAACCAGACTCCCTGCGACAGATTGACGTGCAGGGTCAGCGCCACCCGGTAGAACTCGGCGCCCGGGAACAGCGTGCCAAGGGCCGGGACGCGGGCGAGTGCGATAAGGATGGCGAACACCCCCGAGGCCGCCACCGCCGCGACGGCGAGGATGAGCCAGCGGCGGGCCGTTTCGCGCGCGCCGCCGGGGATGGACTGGATGGCTGCGTTCACACCGCCCCCTGGTGCGGCGACTTGGTGATGAAGGGGACACCGAAGAAAGTCAGGAAGGCGGCGACGAAAACTGCCAGGATCATCCAGGCCCCGCTCCGCGGCGAAACGCGGAAAGCCAGGCGCGCATGCAGCGAGATCGCCACCAGCAGCCAAGTGATGAACGACCAGGTCTCGAGGGGATCCCAGTCCCAGTAACGGCCCCAGGCATCCTGTGCCCAGATGGCGCCGGCGATGAGCATCAGGCTATGGAAGACGAAGCCGGTCGCCAGGCAGCGGAAAGACAGTTCGCTGAGCCGGTCATCGGCCGGCAGACGCTGGAATTTTGCCGTCCAGAAGACCGTCGACCGCGACAGGATGATTCCGGAGAGCCCCACCGCCACCAGCGTGAACCCCATGAACACCTTGGCAAATCCGATATGCACGAAGAGCCAGACGGTGTGGTAGGTCGGCGGCAGGCGCGTCTCGCCGGGACTGACCGTCATCAGCCAGCCCATCATCACGAACAGGATGGGCATCACCACCGCCGCCATCGGGCGCACCACCTGCAGCCGCCAATAGCAGAGCACGAACACCAGCATCAGGCTCCAGACGTTGCTCGAGAGGATCTCGAACATCGAGACGAAGGGTCCGTGCCCGAGGCGCTCCCAGCGGTAGCCGAGCGAATACGTATGGAGCGCGAGGCCGGCAACCATGCAGGCGAGCACCGTGCGCTCCGGCCGTTTCTTCAGCAGCACGCCGACGATGGCCAGGCTGCCGGCCAGAACGTAGGCGACCACCGCCGCCCACAGGATTTTCAGTTCGAACAAGAGTTCAGGATTCAATGCTTGCTCCATGCTTCACGCCTGCCGGCGCCGAATTCGGACCATGCGGGCTAGGCCGGGTTCCACGGCCGCCGCGAAAATTCCCGCCAGAAATGCCAGCCGAGTGCCAGCACGGCGACCGTTGCGGCAAGCAGCAGCCACGGAATTGTCGCATCCCAGGTCACCAGGTAGCCCATCCACGTACGCAGTTCGACGAAGCGCAACTGTCCGCCCGGCAGGTCGATCGCCGTATCTTCACCCGGCACCAGGTCCCAGCGCCGGTCGCCGTAGCGCACGACGACACGGTAGTCGTCGGGCAGGCGGAACTCGCCGTCACGGTCTTCGGGAATCAGCTCGCCCTCGAACTGCAGCATGGCCCAGACCGGCTCCGGGACGCCGGGCAGGCGCCACTCCTGCGCCTGCTTGAGGGCATTGGCCGGATAGCCGGGCAGGTTGACCGAACCAAGGACGGGAGGGCCACGGCGCGGCTGCCACGCGAAGACCAGCGCGAAGCCCTTGTTCCAGGTTGTGTAGAAACGGTAACCGGACAGCACCAGCGGCGTGTCGTCGCCGATTTCCGCGCTTTCCTCCTGGCCGCGCGCATTCAGCCACGACACCCGGTTGCGTGTCTGCTGCCGCAGCAGGCCGGGCGCGTAGGCGATGCGGAAGCCGTGATTGACGAAGCGCACCTCGTCCAGACGCCACGGGTGCCAGGGACCGGCATCGTGGCGCAACAACTGCCCGGCGAACTCCTCGCCGTCGAGCACTTCGACCTGGCCACGCAGGTAAACCATGCGTCCGAGCGCCACCAGCAGGATGATCGCCAGCAGGGCGAGATGGAAAAGCAGCAGGGGGCCCTGCTGGCGCAGGCGCGGCGTGACGACCAGGTTGGCCAACAGGTTGACGGCGAGAGCACTCAGGCCAGCGGCGATAGCCGGACTGTAGCGCAGTCCGCCGAAATACGCCGCCAGGATTGCCGCGCCAAGCACGCCCAGAAGGGCCAGCGTCAGGCGCAGTGACGCCAGCCGGGCTAGCCAGGGCATCAAGGCGGCGTGTTGCACGAGCCCTGCATCCAGGCCCGCGCCTGGTCGTCGGTGTTGCCGGGATTCCCGCAATCGCCGATCGCCCAGTTGCCGCTCGGGCCGAAGACGTTGACGCGCAGCATCGAGTTGCGATAGTAGGGCCCTTCGCTGTAGGGAATGGTCACCGACCCTGCCGGCGCTTTTCCGGCCTCGAGGCCGACATCGTTCATGTTGACCAGCAGCGACTTGTTCTTCCAGCCATGCGGCACGGCAATGTGGCACCAGTTGCACTTGAGCGGTGTATTGCCCAGCTTTGAGTAGTGCGTCGCGTGGCCGTCCTTGCCGGTGCCACGGTTGCCGCGTCCGATCCAGAAGCCGGTTCGCTGATTTTGTATATCTCCCCGGTAAATACCCGGGTTATGGCAGCGGAAGCAGAGGCCGGCGGTTCCGTCAGCCGTGGAACCGGTCGCCGCGGTATACGTCCCCTTGAGGAGGAAATCATTGGCCGAGCCGTGCGGCCCCCACGGGCTCGACGCCGCCGGAATCACCGTCGTGTCCGCGGTCGCCGAGCCGTGGCAGTCGGTGCAGTACATGGTCTGGGCCCCGACCGCACCGGCATTGCTCCACGGCGCCCGCCAGTTGCTGCTGATGTCGGTGCCGTTGCCGCGCAGCGAACCGGTGCGCCCTGTCGGGGCCATGACCGGATGCCAGCCGCGGTAATTGTTGGTCGAATATCCCGATCCGGCACCGGAGTCCGTCGTCGAGGCTGGCTTGCCCTGGTGCGTGGAGGGTGCCTGGAATTCCATCGCCTGGTTGGTATATCGCGTGTAATTGGTGCGCGGGGTGACCGAGGTCGTAGGCGTCAGGTTGATGCCGCCGAGCAAGGGCCGCGAGGTTCCGCTTGGATAGACGCCGTCGTCGCTGTACCCGTAATCGGAATGGCACTTGAGGCAGATCTGGTATTCGCGGGTGACATAGGTTTCCCCCGCGGCAGCGGAAGTATTGTTACCCGGGTCGCCACGCTTGACGGCGTAGCTGGTTGGCCGCGAGAGAAAGGCGACCCCGCCGTACACCGGCTCGACCCCCCAGCTGCCGCGCAGCACGCCGGAAATCCGGTTGCTGTGGACGTAGCCGGTCGTATCGGTATGCCTGTGTGTACCGGCGCCGGTATTGCGCCCTGCCGGCAGGCCATCCTTCGTATTGCCCTGGGCCAGCAACCCGGGCAGGCCGTCATTGGTGCGAATCAGGCGGTGCGGATTGTGGCAGTCAGTACATTCGACATGGCGGTTGACGTCGTTTCCTGCACCCGCGCCGAGCAACGAACGCGCCTCGATCAAGTCCTTGCCGCATCTGGTCCCGGCTGTTTGGCAGTTGAGGTTGATGTCGCCGGTGCCCGTTGCCGTATTGTCCACGCCGGTGTAGCTGCTGGGGTTGTGAGGCTCGACCGCCGGATGGGCGCTCGGGGTGCCTTGTGCGCCGTTCGTGATCGGCATTCTGCGGTTGAGGGTCGTGAAGTCGGTCTTGATGTTCGGTGCGCCGACGGTAACCGTGGTGATGATGCTGGTAGCGGTGGCCTGATGGCACTGGTAACAGACTTCCTCGAGCGCCGGGCTGCCGCCCGACTTGGGCGTGGCGGTGCTGTCGGTGCCTTCGCGCAGCAGGCGGCGGGCACCCTTGACGGTGTGCGTGTCGTGGCAGTTCAGGCAGGCCGCCCGCCACACCGGCAACAACGCGGTGCCGCCCGTCCCGTCGGGAAATTCGCGTTGGGTCGCCGCCGCAGCGGTGTACGTCTCGTCGGCGACGTCGGAATGCGCGTGGGCGGAGAAGGCCCAGGCGCCGGTTCCCTGGTTCTTGTCGTGGCAGGCGAGACAGATGATGTCACCGGAATTGATCGTGTCGTTGAAGGCCGCGGCTGCCGCGGTCGCGGGCATGCGTTCCTGGAAGCGGTTCAGGCGCAGGAATTTCTGGTTGCCCTTGGTGGTATCGGTCTCGCGGATATGCGGGTCGTGGCAGGTGGCGCACTGGACTTGCGCCAGGTTGGCCCCGGCCGGACCGGTCTTCTCGAGCGGCAGCTTCGGCTTCACGCCGGGCGAGCGCAGGCCGACGCGGGTATCGCCGCTCGCCGCCGGCGAGTAAAGCTCGCCGTCGAGGCCGGCCAGGGTTGCATTGTAGGACACCGAGATCGGGTGGTCGTTGGACAGGTCGACACCGAGGTTGCGGGTGAAGCCCGTATCGGCGCCGGGGCCAACCGGCATGGTGTTCGCGCCGCCGGGCAATGTGGTTGCAATGGTGGCTGTCCCCGGGGCCGAGGTCGGGTTGCTGGCAGCGTAGCTGCCGGGGGTCTTGAGGCCGTTGTAAACACTGACGTTGCCGATGGCGATGAGGCCGTCGTGGCACGAAAGGCAGAGCTTGGAACTGCCACCAGGCTGGTTCAGCGTCCCCTGCACCTGCGTGGCGTCCAGGGTATTCGAGGAATAGACGATGTAGTTCTGGGTATACGTGGCGCCGACGCCGGCGCCCTCCGTCTTGCGGTTCCACAGGGGGGTGACGTTGTTCGCTGCCTGGTGCGGCGTGTGGCAGAAGACACAAATCTCTGTCTCGGTCGTCGCCTTCATCGTCCGCACCGGCACCGTGCCACCCGAGGGCGTCGCCGTACCATCGGCGACCGCCGAGAGGTTGTGCCTGGTGCCGCGGATATCTGAAATCCGCCCCGCCTCGGCCGGCTCGATGCCGTGGCGGAAAAACGCGAACGATAACAGGGCGGTCACGGCGACAAGGAGTTTCAATTGGTGGCGATCAGTCATCTTCCCCTCCACCGAGGAATTGGAACACGGCCACACGGCCATTGAAAGTATCGGCGACGAAAACGCGGCTGCCGCCATCGATGTGCACACCCGCGGGCAGGAAGAAACGCCCGGGGCCCGTGCCGGTACCGCCGATCGGCAGCAGGAACCGGCCCTTGTCGTTGAAGATCAGCAGGTGGTCGAAGTACGATTCGATGGCGTAGATATTGTCCTCATCATCGAAGGCAACACCCTTGGGGCGCACGAAATCGCCGAAATAGGTACCGCGCCGGCCGATGACCAGCGGCTTGGCGCTGCCATCGAGGGTGAGCACCTGGATGCGGGCATTGAGCGTGTCGGCCACGACCAAGCGGTTGCCGCGCAGGGCGATGTAGGTCGGGTAATTGAACTGGCCGGGCTCGTCGCCGCGTTCGCCGAGCGTGCGCAGCAGGCGGCCGGTGACGTCGAAGACCTTGATCTGGTGGGCGCCGGTATCGCTGACATAGAGTTCGCCTTCGTCGGCATCGAAGGCGAGACCGGTCGGCCGCGCGAGCTGGTCGGCGCCGATCAGCGGGACGCTCTTGCCCTGCGGGTCGAGCAGGAAGACCGTGGCGAGCTCGGAATCGGCGACGAATATCCGCCCCATCGGGCCGATGGCGATGCCGCTCGGCGATGCAAAGCGGGCAAGGCGGGTCGCGAATTCCCAGATGTCCAGGCGGCCGTTCGGTTCGTCGAACACGTAGATGGCATTCTTGCCGACGTCGCTGACGAGGATGCGCCCCTGCCCGTCGACGGCGATGCTCTGGGGCCGCACGAGCGACTTGAGCGGATCGTCGAAGATGCCGGCGATCCATTTCAGCACCTTCATCAACGTGCTCTCGTCCGCCGGGTTGGCGAGAACGAAATTCTGCTCGCCGACGAGGTCGCCGATGTAGACGTAGCGCGGGATGTCGCCGTGACTCACCGACGGGAATACGGCACGCTGCGCGCGCGGGGTATCGGCCAGGTCGAACTTGAGCACGCGCTTGGCATCCCCGGCGCAACCGGCGAGGATAAGCGCAAAGGCGACGACGATCCCGATTCTCATGGCCACAGGCGGTAGCGGACGACGCGCCGCGCAGCGGGATCGGCGACGTAGAGTTCGCCATCCCGGATTGCCAGCGATTGCGGGTCGATCAGTCCGAGCTCGGCAAGTGCAATGTCCAGATGGGGATTGCCTGCCTTCAACACGACGAGGCGGCGCTCGCCGCCGTCGATAATGGCGAGCCAGTCCTCATGTGCCGCCAGCGCAACGACGCGGCCGAAGCCGGCGGCCCCCCCCCCCCCCCCCCCCCCCCGCCCCCCCCGGGACGGCGCCCGCACGCAGGCGCAATCGGGACTGGTGGCGTAGAGGACGCCGTTGCCGGCGGCCAGCCCGTTGATGCCCGGAGGCACGAGGGCCCAGTCGAATACCGTGGTCCCGGTTCCGATCGGCTGGATCTGCTCGATTCGGCGCTGGACGATGTCGAGGCCGTAAATCGCCCCGCGGGCGCCGTCGACCGCGACAACGTCGTAGGAAACACCCGGAAACGCCGAGCGCAAAAACTGCGGCGGTCGCTGGTCCGGAAAGAAGCGGCGCGCAGGTCCGCGGCCTTCGGTCACGACCAGCGAGCGGTCGGGAGCGATCGCCAGTCGCGTGTGGCTGTTGGCGACGATCCCGGCAACCGGCGCCATCAGGTCGGTGCGGGTGTCGTAGCGAAAAACCGCCCCGAGCCCGGCGTCGGCGACGTAGAAAATCCCCGGCGCCGCCGCCAGCGAGACCGGCGCGACGAATTGCCGGTAAGGCATGCCGCCCGGCATGGGTTGCGGCATGGCGAAGGCATCGGTCTGGCGCACGACACGGCCGCCATCGTAGGCACGCTCGGCGACCAGCGGCCGCGCGCCTTCGACGGCAGCAGGGAGCGCCAACGCCAGCGCACAGGCGATACCGGCCAGCGGCCGGCCGCCGCGCTGGCTTGCACTACCAGCGCCCGGGGCCCGATGTCTCATGTCCGCCCACGATGCCCGAGGGCAGACCGCGCTTGCCGGAATGGCAGATGTCGCAGCGGTCGACGCCCCAGGCGATGTCGTTGTTGTGGCAAGCCCCACAGAATTTCCCGTCGATGATGTCGCTCATGGTGATGATATTCGATGCCGCCCGCGGATTGATGGCGAGCTCGGTGTGGCAAACCCGACAGGCAAAGCGGATGCGGTGGAACCAATGCGGAAAGACGACCGGCCGCATGCCGTTCTTCTCGGCTGCCCGGTTGATGACGACGTCGGCGTATTCGGCAGCCGCTGGCGGCACGGCGGAGACAGCAAGGAGGGCAGCGAACAGGATCAGGAGCCGGCGCCGCATGTCAGCGCTCCTGCCGCTTGCGCTGGTGCAACATCGGGTCGAAGCCTTCCGGAATCTTCGGCTTGCCTTCGCCCGGGCGCGCAATGCTGTGGCAGCGCGTGCATTCGGTCAGCGGGAAAGAGACAGCACCGTGGCAGATGCCACACTGTTCGCCCTCGAGGATGAGCAGCATGCTGATGCCGGTGGCCCCGGCCACTTCCTTGAACACCTTGGCATGGCACGTCGAGCAGTCGATCAGTTCGGTATGCTGGCGATGCGGGAAGCGCACGGCCGGCATGCCGCCCTTGACGTTCATGATGACATCGGTGTCGCGCTTGCGGATCGGACGGCTCGGGTCGAGGCTCTGGCGCGGCTTGATCTGCCCCTTGTCGTAGGCCTCGACCCAGCGTACCTGGTTGCCCGTGCCGACGAAGTCGGGTGCCAGCGGCGCCAGCGCCTCCGCCGGCTCCTGCAGTAGCTTGACCGCCGGCGAACGGGGATCATGGACGTCATCCTTGGCGATAGGGGTCCACTCGCCCGCTGTCGCGGTCAACGCCGGAAACAACAGAAAAACGGCAACCAGTGCCCACCACGGGGCGTCGGTTGCCGGCAGGAAGCAGCGGGAATGATCAGCCCGGTATGTAGATTCCCGCATTGCGGATGGCCCTGACCAGTTCGCCGGTCGATTCCTCGAGTTTCCTGATCGCCTCGGCGTAGTCCTTTTTCGCGGCGGCCGCTTCAGCCGCCTTTCGCAACTCGGTCGCCTGGGCGACGAAGCCGGTGATCTGCTGGTCGAGCGAGGCATTGCTCGCTCGCTTTTCCTCGGCCAGCACCTTGATCAGCATCTGGTGCGTGTCGTTGCGGTCGACTTCGTAGTGGTATTCCTCTTCCTTGCTGGCGAACTTGAGCGACTTGACCAGCGTGTCGCCGCTGCGCAGGTTGTTCACTCCGGCCTTGGCGACCAGGTAGGCGCGGTCGAGCTCGGCGCGTCCTTCCTTGTATTTGCCGGCCTGCGCCAGCTTCGCCGCTTCGGCGACCGACTTGTCGATCTGAGCGACCGTATCGTTCACCTGCTTGGCGTTGCTGCCCTTTTCGTTGGCGACCCGCTTGTAGGCCCCGAGCAGGGCATTGACGCTGTCGAGGCGCGCCTTGTAGTCGGCCTCCAGCTTCTTGGCGACGACTTCCTCCGGCGCCGCGACGCGCACACCGTCGAAGAAGGTTGCGCGCGATTCCTTGAGCAACTGGTTGCAGCGGTCGAGGTCGCCCTTGTCGAGCGCCTGCTTCGCCGCCGCGTGCAGTTCGCGCGCCTTCTGCTGGCGCTCAAGCGCTTCCGGTACCTTGCTCGATTCGATCTGCTTGGCTGCCGACGATTCGTTGAGCAGTTTGGCGACGGAATCGAGGTTGTACTTGAGCTGGTCGCGATCGGGCTTGACGTTGGCCAGCCGCGATGCGGCGCTTTCCTGGCCGGTTCCCGCGGGCGCGGCATTCTGGGCGGCAGCGAGGCCTGCCCACCCGCCGAGGGTCGCCGCGAGTGCAGCGTGGAGCGTCTTTGCAATCATGGGTTGTTCTCCCTGGGAGGCGGCCCGCAGCGGGCCGCCGTCGTCTCTGGTCACTTGCCCTGGGCGGTCGCCGCGGGCATTTCCTTCTTCTTCGAGTGGCACAGGCGGCACTCGGACACCGGGAAGGCTACCTTGCCGTGGCAGACGCCACACTTCTCGCCGAGCAGGATGGCGGCCATGCTGATCACGTTCGAGCCCTTCTGCGGATTGAAGATCGCCGGGTGGCAGTTCGAGCAGTCGAGCCACTCGGTGTGCTGCTTGTGCGGATAGACGACGTCCGGCATCGAGCCCTTGACCTCGCGCACGACATTGAGGTCCATGACGACGGGCACGGCGTTCGGGTCCTGGCGGTCGGCGCGCGGACTGATTTTGTTCTTGTCGAGCGCCTCGACCCAGTTCACCCGGTTACCGGCAAAGCTCTTGGGCAGGGTGCCGAAAGCGGCCAGCGGCGGCTGCAGCGCGTGCGTGCCATCGACCGTAGGATCGTGGATGCCGTCTTCCGGCGGCGGCAGGTTGCGTTTGCCGGCCGGCTTGAGCATGCGGTTGAAGGCGTTGACGTCGCCGCCCGACGGCGCGGCAGCGGCCGCAGCGGCGATAGCCGCCGGCGCCGACGCTGCCACCGGCGATTGCTGCGCCGGGGCGGGCGCCGGTGCCGGGGTCGGCGCGGGTTTGGCCTCGGCCTTCTTCGGCTCCGGCTTCGGCTCGGGCTTGGTTTCCGCCTTGGCCGGCGCCGCCTCTTCGGCCTTGCCGAGCTTGAGCCCGTCCTTGACCGCGGCGAGCATGTAGTCGACCGCCCCCTTGACCTCGCCGTCCGACAAAGTCATGTGGCCGCCCTTGGCGGGCATGCCCTTCGCGGTACCCTGCAGGGCGCTCTGGTAGAAACGACCGACGCCGCCGCCGGCGCGCGCGTTCCAGTCGGCAGCATTGCCGTAGCGGGGGGCGCCGGCGAGGCCTGTGGCGTGGCAGGTCGCGCACACCTTGGAATAGACATCCTTGCCGCTCTGCTGGGCGAGGGCCGGGACGGAGAACAGGGCTGCGGAAGCGAGCAGCGTGGCGAAATAGCGTGCTTTCATCTCGTCACCTCACTTCTTGGCCGGGCCGGCGGGAATGGCCAGCTTCTGGATGGTGCTCTCATGCACCTGGGTCGGGGTGTTCGGCTTGCCCGAATGGCAGAGGTTGCAGTTCTCGACCGACCAGGCGATGTCGCCGTTGTGGCAGGCGCCGCAAAACTGGCCGTCGATGATCTTGACCATGTTGATCTCGTTCCCGCCGGCCTTGAACTTGAAGCCGAGGTCGGCGTGGCAGACCTTGCAGCGGAAGCGGATGCGGTGGAACCAGTGCGGAAAGACCACCGGCCGCATGCCCGCCTTGTCGGAATAGTTGTTGATGACGACGTCACCGTATTCGGCCTGCGCGTCCTGCACATCGGCGAAGAGGAGGGCGAACACCGCAAGCAGGATGGCTGCGAGGAGCCCTCCACCAGACACTCGAGTTGATTTCATCCAATTCTCACAAATGAAAATATCTTCAGTTCAAATCCGCCGGCAATCACCAGTTGCCGAAAGAGCGGGTAACCGAGAAGTAAAGGAGAGCATTTTTTGCGCCACCCACCTCGGCAAGGCTGGCGTTCAGCGTGAAATCCAGCTTGCCGAGACGGTAATACCAATAGTTCCCCCATTGCCATCGTACGGGCGACTGGTTCACCGCCAACTGCCCCTGCAGTCTCGAATCGATCAGGCGAGTATCGATGGTGAAGATCGAGTTGTAGCGCACGCCGCTCATCAGGAAGCGCGAATTGTTATAGCTTGCGTTACCCACGATGGTCGTTTGCTTGCTCCCGGAGCCGGTGGTGGTGACGTTGGTCTGCCCACCCCCCGCCCCGGCAAAGAACGACGTCGTGGCAGGAACCTCCTGATCGACGTAGGTCATGGTCATATTGACATTGAAACTCGAATGCTGGCTGAGCTGGCCGCCGCCATTCGCTCCCAAATTGACCGACGTGTAGTTGAGCGGAAACGCACCGGTGGTGATGTTGTAGTAGGCCGAGCCAAAAAGGCCGAGGCTAAGGCCACCGGCGCCTGTCATGCCGTAGCTGGCGGACAGCCCGTTGTTGAGGGTGCTGGTCACGCCAAAAACATTGTCTTCGAGCACGGTCAGCGACTGATTAATGCTCGCGTAAAGGTTATCTCCCCGGTCCAGCACCCAGTTCCGGCCCAACTGGTGCGAAAGGGCCGCGCTATAGAAAGCGGCATTCCCGGACCCGGATTGCGAACCCGAGTCGACAACCGACCAGTTCGCATTGCCGTTTGCAGACCAATTATAAGAATAATTCCCAAAACTGAGAGGATCGCCGGTATAGACAGCGCCGACCGAATAGTTCGACAGCATACTGTTGCCACTGGCGCCCGAATTGGCAGCCGCCGCCTGCACCGACCCGAAAGCCGTCGCATTCTGGTTAAACCGGTAGTTGGCACCCAGGGTGGCCGAAAGACCCGTAACGTCACTCGCGGCGCCACCGCTTTCGACGTTGAAACCAAAGGCCCGGACGCTCGCGTTCAGGGACAGGGGCAGGTCGTCCAGATCCTCGAACTCCGGGAGCCAACTCCCGAACGTATTGACGCTCCAGCTGTTCGAACGCGTCAGGCGCGCCGGCTGGTTAGCACTGGCGAAGCTTTCAAACTTGTTCTGGCTGTACTGGACCGTACTACCCAGATTGGCGTTCTCACCCAGATCGACGAAATGGTTGCTGGTGTAATTCAGTTGCGCGGCCTCTCCGGCCAGGAGCCTCGTGCTATCGGATCCCGAGGTATACGACGTCAGCGCCCAGGAATTCCTGACCGGCCCCCAGCGGTTGACCAGGCTGCCGTTCAGGTTGGAACTCCAGCTCGTGTCACCGTTGGCAAATGCGGCAACGTTGCGGCTGAGATCGAACGCGGCGTTCGTTTCGCCGTCCCGCGAGGCATACGCCTGGCGGGCGCCGTACTGGGTCAGCGTGTATTGATTGGCAACCAGGTATCCGGATGTCCTGCTATCAGAGCGGTCATAGTAGAAGCGTGAGGGAAAGCGGGTGGCGCCAAGCAGGTTCAACTCACCGCCGCCGAGTACGGTGGTGGCAGCGCCGGTGCCACTACCAACCGAAGCGGCACCTAACGGCTGGTCGGGCGCCGAGATTTCGGTCCGGTTCTGGGTGATGCCCAGGCGTCCCGTCACTGTCGCCACACCGGGCGCGATGATGAACGACGAGGCGCTGATATTCCCGAACAACGCGTGATTGAAGCCGGAAGCAGAATCCATGAAGCCGCGCTGCGTCGTGTAACCGAGATTGCCGCCCATGCGAATCGGCGGGATCTCCCAACCGCTGCCGAAGAGGCCGCCGGCATCGCCATCATCCGGATCGGCGACAACCGCCTGCGCCGGCCTCGGAGCCGCCAGCGGGCGCGCCCCGCCATCTCCGCCGGGTTCCTCCGGCCCGGCCGGCACCCCGCCTGCAACATCGTCGCCCCCTGCCGGCAGCGCCGCGGCCGGTTCCGGCTGCACGCGGGGCACCGGGGATTCGCCCACCGGGTACCCGGGGTACGGCGCTGCGCCACCGGGATAAGCGGGCTCTTGGGGTAGGGTGCCTGGCGGTATGGGGCCGACGGGCCCGGTACCCGGGGGCCCGGACGGACGTCCGCCCGGATAGGCACCGCCCGGATAGGCACCGCCCGGATAGGCACCGCCCGGATAGGCACCGCCCGGATAGGCACCGCCCGGATAGGCACCGCCCGGATAGGCACCACCTGGATAGGCACCACCTGGATAGGCACCACCTGGATAGGCACCACCTGGATAGGCACCACCCGTCCCCGGCTGCTGCGGCACGGGGTCACCCGGCCGAGGGCTGCCCGCGGGAACGGACTGGGCCGTTGCCCGCACTGGAAATAGCGCGAGCAAAGCCATCCCGCCGAGCATGGCAGCCGCGACACACCGCCGGAGGGATGGCCTTCGTCCTTGTTTCGTCACCCGAAAATTCGCCTGCCGCGCCGGGGTCCACAGCTGGCGAAAACCGCCTTATTTGCCGGGAGCGCCCTGGGCGGGATACAGATACTTCACGTTCGCCTTTGACACGAGCTCGGTTACAAGCGATTTCCAGGCCTGCTCCTCGCGGTCGCGCACGAAGAGTTCACGCGCCCGTTCGCTGACATCGGCAAAATCGCGCTTCCTGGGGGCCGTCTTGTCATCCAGCCGCGAGATGACCACGCCCTCGAGCGCATCCACCGGCTCGTTGACCTTGCCGATCTCGAGCTTGTCGACCTTGTCCTGGAGGCTCTGTGGCAACATCCCGCGATGCAGGTAGCCAAGGGAACTGCCGGCGCCTTCTTCCATTTTCAGGTCGGAGTGCAACTTTGCGGTTTCGTCGAAATCGGCACCTGCCTGGAGGCGCCGGTAGATGCCACGCCCCTCCTCGCGGGTACCCTCCCAGGCCGTGGCCGGAGAGGACGGATCGACCCTGAGCAGGATGATCGACAGCTTGTACTTCTCCGGCTCGGTAAACAAATCCGGATTGCGTTGGTAAAAGTCGCGCACCTGCGCCTCGGTCGGCGCCGGCAGTGCAGCAATCACGCTGGCCTGAAGCTGATGGACGATACTCTGCTCCTCGCGCTGCTCACGCTCGAAACGCAAGACCTCGTCGCGCGCTGCCGGCCAGTCGGGATTGCCGGCAAAGCGGCGATCGATGCCGTCGAGGACTTCCTGGATCGACTTCTCGTCGGGTTGTATATTGCGCCGCCTGCCCTCCTGGACGAGGACCACGCGCTGGACCAGGAGTTTCTTGACTTCCTCGCGTGCAGCGCCGAGTTCGGCCTCGGGCACACTGCCGTGATAGAAGCGCTGGCGTACCAGCTGGGCGAAGGCGAGCTCGAATTCCTGGGTGGTCACCACCTGCCCGTTGACGACAGCGAAGTTCGGCGAATGCATCGCCTCCGGCGCGGCATCCGCGGCCACCGCCGGCGCCGTCGCCAAAGCCAGCACCATCGTGGCAACGCCGAGCCACATCAGACCAAATCTGTTCCGGATCACAACAAATGTCTCCAAAAAAAAACGAGACCGCCACTATAGGACAGTCTCGTTCGGGATGGGTACTACGCGTGCAGGTCGCTTACTTGACGTGACAGGAGAGGCAGACCCCGCTACCAACGTTGGATACGCGCAGGAAGGTCGGGTTGGCTTCGGTGTGCGGATCGTGGCAGCTGGCGCATTCGACGAAGGGCTGGTAGAAGCCGCTGTTGACGCCACCGGCGGCCAGGGCGACGGCACGGCCGTACAGGATGATGTCGGTCTTCGAGCGGGTGGTATTGCCACCGGTCTCGACCCACCAGGCGGTGTTGCCACCGATCGTGGCGGAAAGAGGGGCCTTGAAGTCGGCGTCCATCGAGCAGGTGCCCACCGACGCGCCGGTGGACGCGGCACTGCCGGTACTGTAGCCACCGCCGCAATACTGGATGCCGACCGGGTGGTCGTTGGTCAGGTCGGTGCCGAGCATGGAGATGAACGTGCCGGCATTCGTCATCAGGCCAGTAGCGGCGCCGACGCGAGCACCGGTCCAGACCGCACCCGCCATACGGGCGGCGGGAAGGTTGTAGCCGCCCGAACCCGGCGCATTGACCATGTTGTCCATGGCCTGGGTGCCGTCGTGGCAGGAGAGGCAGGCCAGCGAGATGCCGCCGAGCTGGTTGGTGCCGGTGCCGTTGGCGCCGTCCAGCGTGGACGACGAGTAGAGGGTATAGGTAGTCGGGGTGCCGCCGCCCTTGTTCCACAAGGGGGCCGGGATGGCCTGGTTCGACGCGTGCGGCGTGTGGCAGAAGACGCAGATTTCGCCCGAACCGGTACCCGCCGTCAAATGGTTGGTTTGCGTGCCGGTGGAGCCGAGGTTGTGCCGGGTGTTGGCGATGCCGGCGACCGCCGACTGGGCAACCGTCGCAATGGCAGCCATTGCGAACAACTTGAGAAGGGTACTGGACGGACCCCGGAGATTACGCTTGGACATAACTAAAACCCCCATGAAAGGAAATCGGATCATTTGTTTGTGGGCCATTTGCCCGCCCGGTCGCCTATGAGCAGAAGTCATGCCAACCGGGTCGAATAAAAAATAAATACTTATAAATCAGATTTTTAAATCATATACAGCAAACAATGCAGCACTGCCGCCAGGGCGATATCGCCGGTATTTCCCGCCCTCGGGAAATACCCCTTTCCAGATCACGGGAATTCGGGCCTATAAACGGCCCCGGCAGGAAGAGGCAAATCCCGCCCGGGGACCAGCCAGCGTCACTTGGGCTTGGCTACCGTGACCGGCGGCTGGGACAGGAACCCGGCATCGGCCGGGAGGTCGTAGGGCCGGAAGACATCGACCTTGCGGAACCACTGGTCAACCATGTAGATACGGCCGTCCTCGTCCACGTAGATGCCGGACGGCAGCATGTACTTGGCCGGCCCGTTCTTCTCGGAGCGTTCGCCGATGAACAGCATCAATTCGCCTTCGGGGTTGAAAATCTGGAAATTGCCGAAGGCCGAATCCACCACATAGATATTGCCATCCTTGTCGGTGGCCACTTCCTTGGGGCGGGCAAAATTGCCGAGCTGCTTGCCGATGGACCCGAAGGCACTGACGTACTTGCCGTCCTTGTCGAAGACCTGGACACGGAAATTGCCACCATCGACGACATAGATCAGGCCATCCTTGCCGATCGCCGCATCCCGCGGGAGGTTGAACTCTCCCGGCCCGGTCCCGCGCTTCCCGAAATCGAAAAGATGGTTCCCGCTGGGGGCATCATAGACCCGGACCCGGTGTTGCTGGCTCGAAACACCACCGATGTCGACGACGAGCAGGCGCTGCCTTTGGCGATCGATGGTCACGCTGGTCAGGCGCTCGAAATCTCCCTTGCGCCCGATCTTGCGCAAAAAAGTACCGTCCGGGGCATAAACCATCACCGCCTTCTGGGTAATATCCGCCACGTAGATATTGCCGCTCGCATCCACGTCGATGCCCATCGGCTTGGCCAGGGACCCCTTCGGGTCGTCGCCGATCTTGAAAAAGCGCCGCCCGGGAAAATCGAAGACCTTGACGAAACGATCGACGGAATCGGTGACGTAAACCCGACCCTGGAATACCGCAACCGCATAGGGCTTGGCAAGCCCATCACCGCCCTCCTCGGCCTCGCCCGTGAATATGCCGCGAATCCCGCGACTCTTCCTCGGGCTGGCGATGTCCCAGCTACCCGTGATCTGACCCTCCCACTCGAAGCGCGGGGGGTCGGGCGGCGCCGGGAAAACCGTCTGCGCCTCGCGCTCCACTTTCTTCTGGACATCATTGACCGGCGCGCAACCGGACAACCAGGCCGCGCACCCGACGGCACACAGCAGCCAGGCGACATTGAACGACTTGCTATTCATCAGTACCTCCCGAAGCATATTCACCCCAGCCCGCCTTCACTTGTCGTGACAGGTCAGGCACAGCTTGCTGCCATCGTTGACGACCCGCAGGAACAATGGATTCGGGCTGTGCGGATCATGGCAGCTCGAACACTCGATATAGGGCACCTCATCGTCGCTGGCGGTCCGGCGCGCGTAGAGCGGCAGGTCCTGGCGGGTGCGGCGGACCGTTATGCCATTGGCCGAAACCCACCAGACACTGCGGTTGTCGATCATGCCGCTGCTCGGCAAGCGATAGTCGAGGTAGGTTGGCGTAAGGGCGGCACGCGCCACCATCGGCGCCGCGCTGCCCTCGGGCGTCTCGTTCCAGGGCGACACGCGGCGGTCGCGCGTCCACCCGCGGTAGGGAACTCCGAAGGGATGATCCTGCTGCGAGCCGGTGACGCCGAAGGCCTGCGCCGAATCGTGGCAGGAGAGACAGGCCATCGACTGCGACCCCACCGCCGGCTTGTTGCCGAACTGCAGGCGGCCGATGTCGTCGAACATGACGAAGGAGTGCATCGTGACCGACGGCTGCCAGATCGGCGCCGGACCGCCGCTGCGCGGCCCTTCGGACTCGGGTTGCTGAGGCGTATGGCAGAAGACGCAGATTTCATCGGGGTCGCCCTTCAACACGCCGGCCCGCAGGTTATGCGGCGTATTGCGAAAGCCCGGCGGGGGCTGCACGGCAATCTGGGCCTGCGCCATCAGCGCCCCGCCCAACAGCAGGAAACAGGCAGCGATGTTGCGCCATGGCGCGGGCAGACGCCGCGCCAATCCGATCCGAAATTTTTCAATCCCGGGAAAAAAACCACGGCCCGGATGGCCGGGCCGGGCGCGTGCCGCGCCGGCCCCCCCAAGTGGCGGCGCGGATGTCATCGTCCCGGCGCCCGGCATCGGCGTCATCGCGGACCCGGCACCGACAGCATGTAGGCCAGCGCAGCTTCGGCCTCCGCTGCCGTCAGCGACGCGTTACCCCCCTTGGGCGGCATGCCGCCCTGACCCTTGATCACGGACAGCAACAGGGAAGCTCGCCCGGCGGCGAGGCGCGCCTTCCATTCCTCCGCCATTCCGGGCCGCGGCGCGCCGGCCACCCCCTGGGAATGGCAGCGCGCGCAGTGTTGCGCGTAGAGTTCCGCCCCGGTGTAGTCGGTGCGCGCCGCGCGCACGAGCTGAAAGTCGGCAGCTCCGAGCGGGCCGGTCAGCAGCGCCAGGAAGATCGCGAGCGCGCGCACCTTCGTCACGGCCGCGCGCTCCGAAGTGAGCCGGGGCGCCGCGAAAGCGGGAAGCCGGCACTTGGGCATGGGGACAGGAGAGGAGGCTTGGTCGGGACAATAGGCATCGACACCATAGAAGCAATTGCCGTGCCTCCAATATGACACAAGCCTCGCCGCCTGTTTTTGGCTTGAATGTTGCTATACCATGCTGGCTCATTTATCCCGAGATTTCCCGTCATGCGCTCATCGATGTCAATGCCCGGAACCCCCCGCCGCAACCCGCACCAGGGCGCCTGGCACCAGTTGATTGCCGCTGTCCTGCTCGTGGCCGGCGGCGTGCACCTGGGCAGCGACGCAGATGCCGCCGAGCGCAAGCGCGGCAGCGCGACTGATCCGGCCGCCCTGTACCACAACTACTGCTCGGTCTGCCATGGCGACCGCGGCGACGGCAACAGCCGCGCCAAGGGCAGTCTGGTGCCGCCGCCGCGCGATTTCACCCGCGCCACCGACCTGAACCGCGAGGCGATGATTATCATCGTCCGTGAAGGCAAGGCCGGCACGGCGATGGCAGGCTGGGGCACCCAGTTGAACGACCGGGAAATCGCCGCGGTGGTCGACTATGTGCGCAACACGTTCATGAAGGTGGCGACCGACCCAAAGCTGCAGCGCGGTCGCACGCTTTATGCGCAGAATTGCATGGCCTGCCACGGCGACCGCGGCCAGGGCGCCCCGGCCCCGTCCGGACTAATTCCGGCCAAAGATTTCACGACACCGCAGGCGCGTGCCGAGTTGACGCGCGAACGGATGATCGCCTCGGTCACCAACGGCCGCCCCAATACCCAGATGGTCGCCTTCAAGGGCCGCCTGCCCGATGCCGACATCGCCGCCGTCGTCGATTACGTGATGGCCGGACTGATGCTGCCGACCGCCGGCTCGATCTCCGGCACCAGCGCCCACGCCAACCGCAGCGGCGACGACCCCATGGCCCTGCCCTTCATCAATGGACTGACCGGCAACGTCGCCAAGGGCGAGCGCTTCTACAAGGACAACTGCGCAACCTGCCACGGCATCAAGGGCGACGGCAAGGGTCCGCGCGCTTACTTCATCAATCCGAAGCCGCGCAACTTCGAGGATGCCGGCTTCCGCAACGGCTTCAACCGTCCGGCCATCTACCGCGCGGTCGCCGAGGGCCGCCTGGGCGCGGAAATGCCAGCCTGGAACAAGGTGCTGACCGACCAGGAAATCGCCGACGTCAGCGAATACGTCTTCCGCGCCTTCGTCCAGCAGAAAACGGCCCGGAGCAGCCGTTGACCGCAGCAATCCGGGCGCTCGCGGGCGCCCTGCTGGTCGCGGCCGGCTGCTCCTTCGCCGGCCAAACGCCGGTCGACGGGCGGGCGGTCTACAACTTCCGCTGCTATTTCTGCCACGGCTACTCGGGCGATGCGAAGACACTGGCGGCCACCTTCCTGAATCCGCCGCCGGCCAACTTCCAGGCGGCCAAGCCCGCCGAGATGACCGTCGCGCGCGTGCTGCTGGCGCTGCGCGATGGACGTCCGGGCACGGCAATGAAACCCTTCCTCGGTGTCATCAGCGAGGGCGAGATGCAGGCGGTCGCCGCCTTCGTCGTCGATGAGTTCGTCGTCCACAAGGCGGAGAACACGCGTTACCACACGGTCGAGAACGGCTGGCCGAACCACGAGCGCTACGCGGAGGCATTCCCGTTTGCAAGAGGCGAGATTCCGCTTTCCCGTTCCTGGGAATCACTGACGCCGGACCAGGCGGCCGGCAAGCGTCTTTTCCTGTCTTCCTGTGTCAGTTGCCACGACCGCGGCGCCCCCGGCGACGACGAAGGCCCGGCCTGGAGCACCCGCGCCGTCTCCTACCCGCGCGGCGGCTTCTCGCTCGCAACACCCCCCAAGGTGGATGCTATGACCTCGGCCAGCCCGTACGCGCTGCACGAGATCAAGCCGAAACTGAAGTCACCGACGCCGGTCGAGCGGCGCGGCGAAAAATTGTTCCAGGACAACTGCGCCTTCTGCCACGGCGCTGACGGCAGCGGCCAGAACTGGATCGGCAAGTTCCTCGAGCCGCATCCGCGCAACCTGCGCGATCCCGGCATCATGGCGACCATGACGCGCGGTCGCCTGGCTACGGCAATCCGCAACGGCATCCCCGACACGTCGATGCCGGCCTGGAAGGATGTCCTGCGCGAACGCGACATCCAGGCGATCATCGCCTACATCGACAAGGCCTTCCACCCAGTGCAACCTTGACCGCAAGATTTGCGGCAAGCTTCTTGCTATAGTCATGCGACCAAGGTCATAGCGGCATCGCCGCGGAGGGGAAGCAGCGCGTTATGCGCCCGCAATCACCGATTCGCCGACAAAGCGGGAATACGCTCGCTGCAGCCGCCCTGGCCCTGGCACTCACCCTGCCGCTGGCCGGGCTCCTTGCTTGGCAACAGCACACCGAACGCACGGCCCAGGCAAACCGCCTGGCCTTGCACGCCGACCGTCATGCCCTGGTGCTCGGCCAGACGCTGCAGGAAGTACAGGATGCGACCTGGCTGCTCGGCGAAGCGATTCCCGGGCGCCCGGCCCAACAGGTCGAGGCGCTGTTCCAGCGTACCCTGTCGCTGACCGCTGCCCGCCGCATCGAGCTGGTTGCCGGCGGCGAAACGCTGGTCGCACGCGAGACCGGCCACGGCCAGGGCAAGTCGGTGAGCCTGGCGCAACGATTGCCGGCCGATCTGGTCCCGCTCGGGCCACCGACGATCACCGTCCACTCGAGCCGCATCGTCATCAATCAGGCGCTGGCGACCGGCGAACGTCGCTTCTGGGGCGATCTCGCCCTGATGTTGCCGATGTCCGGCCTGATTGCCGCCAGCCGCATCGACGAGCTGCCGCCCGAGGGCTACGCTGCGCGCCTCGAGCATGTGGTCGACGCTGCCAGTGCACCGCACCTTCTTTTCGGCAGCAGCGAGCCGCCGCAACGGGGCGCCGCCGAGCGTCTGGTGCCGCTTCCCGGAAACGGGAATTTCCGCCTGTTGGTCCAGCCGCTCGACCCGCCTGCAGAGACGTGGGCGGTCGCCTGGGGCATCCTGACTGCACTCGGCGCGCTTGCCTTCGTGTTCGCGCAGCGCCTGTTGCGTCGTCCCGCCGAACTCGCTGCCGAGGTCGCCGCGCGCACCGCGCAACTCGACCAGGAAAAGGTTGCTCTGCAACGCGAGGTCGAGCGCCGCCAGCAGATGGAGCAATTGCTGACCTCGACCAACCTGCTGCTCGACACGATCTTCGACCACCTGCCCGGCATGATCGTGCTGAAGCGGGCCAGCGACCTGCGCGTGGCGCGCATCAACCGCTGGGGCGAAATGTTTCTTGGGCGCGAGCGCGAACGGGTCATCGGCCGCAGCAACGAAGAGCTTTACCCGCCCGAGACTGCCGAGCGCCTGACGCAGGCAGACCAGGAGGCACTTGCGAGCAACGCACCGCTGGCGACGAGCGTCGAACGCCTGGCAAGCATCGGCGGCGAGGAGAGGATCATGCGCGTGGTACGCATGGCTCTCCCCAACGTCTACGGCAAACCTCAATATATCCTCGAGTTCGGCGAGGACATTACCGAGCGCGAGGGGCTCGACCGCCAGGTGCGAGAGCAGCTCAACTTCCTCGAGCAACTGATCGACGCGATCCCCAGCCCGTTGATGTTCAAGGACCTCGAGGGCCGCTATCTCGGTGCCAACCGCGCTTTCGAGGCTCTGGTCGGCCAGGACCGCAAGGCAATTTCCGGGCACAAGGTCGAAGACGTCATCCCGCCCGCCAGTGCCGAGGTTCACCGCGAGGCGGACCGCAAGCTGCTGCGCGAAGGCGGCACGCTCGTCTACGAAACGCAGCTCGCCGGCCCGGACGGCCGTATGCGCGACCTCCTGATGCACAAGGCGCTCTTCCAGAACACCAGCGGCGAGAGCGCCGGCATCGTCGGCATCATGCTCGACATTTCCGAGAACAAGCGCGCGGAACGGCAGATCAACCAGCTGAACCGCATCCTCACCGTCCTCAGCGAAACCAACCGGGCCATCGTGCGCATCGGCAACGAAGACGAGCTGCTCGGCCTCGTCGCCGACCTGCTGCACGACCGCGGCGGATTTCCGGTCGCCTGGACCTACCTGGTGGAAGGCGAAGGGACGCGCTACTTTGGCGCGGATGCCGCACACGCTGACATCGCCGCCACGACGACGACCGCCTACCGCCGACGCGCCGAGTTCCGCCATGGCGGCGCCCCTTACTGCGGCAGCCTGACCGCCTGCTGTGACGAAGTGGCAGCGCGCATGGGCGTGCAGGGCCTGCGCTCGCTGGTTCACCTGCCGTTCATCGTCGCTGGCAGGTACGCCGGTGGCATCGGCATCATCTTCCGCGACGTCGCCCAGCTCGGCGCCGAGGACTACCGGATGCTGCAGGAGCTGGCCGACAACATAGCCTTCGCGCTCGACTCGATCGCCACCAGCGCCGCCCGCCGCCGCGTCGAGGACCAGTTGCAACTGGCCGCCCGCGTCTTCCAGAACAGCGCCGAGGGCATCATCATCTGCGATGCGCGCAACAATATCCTGATGGTTAATCAGGCATTCGAGGCAATGACCGGCTACAGCGCCGCCGAAGTCATCGGGCAGAACCCGCGCCTCCTCAGCTCAAACCGCCAGGACAAGGCTTTCTACCAGAAAATGTGGGCATCACTGCAGTCCAACGGCGAGTGGCATGGCGAGATCGAGAACCGCCGCAAGAACGGCGAAATCTACCCCGAGTGGCTGAGTCTGAGCGTGGTGCACGGCGCCGAGGGCGCCATCAGCCACTATGTCGGGACCTTCTCGGACCTGACCAAGCGCAAGGAAATCGAAAGCCGCCTGGACTTCCTGTCGAACTTCGATCCGCTGACCGCCCTGCCCAACCGGACGCTGTTCCACGACCGTATCTCGCAGGCCCTGGCACAGGCGGGCGAAGGCAGCCCGCTGGCCGTCATGATGCTCGACATCGACCGCTTCAGCCGCATCAACGAAACCATCGGCCATCAGGCGGGCGACGGCGTGCTGATCGAGGTCGCGCACCGGCTGACCGGCATTCTCTCCGCACAGGACAGCGTCTGCCGCCTGGGCGGCGACGAATTCGGCATCATCCTGCCCGACGTGCGCGGCGTTTCCGATGCGGCCGCCCGCGCCACCGCAATCTGCGAGGCCCTCGGCCAGCCGCTGACGGTTGTCGGGCATGAGATCCACATCGCCACCAGCGTCGGCATCACCCTCTACCCCGGCGATGCCGACAGCGTGGACGGGCTGCTGCGCACGGCCGACGCGGCCATGCATTCGGCCATCGCCAACGGCGGCAACGGATTCTGCTTCTTCCAGCAGGAGATGAACCGCTGGTCGGAAGAACGCATCAAGGTCGAAGGACGCCTGCACCACGCGCTCGAGCGCGGCGAACTTCAGGTCTATTTCCAGCCGCTGGTCGATGCCGAAAGCGGCGAGATCGCCGGCGCCGAAGCCCTGCTGCGCTGGAATGCGGTAGACGACGACAGCGGCCGGCAAATCTCGCCGGCGGTCTTCATCCCCATCCTCGAGGAGACCGGTCTCATCGTCAAGGTCGGCGAATGGGTACTGCGCACCGCCTGCGAGCAGCAGCAGCGTTGGCTGCGCGAGACCGGGCGCACGCTGTTCGTGGCGGTCAACCTCTCGGCGCTCCAACTTGCGGACCACGACCTCATCAGCAAGGTTTCGCGCATCATCCTCGACACCGGGATCAGCGCCGGCGACCTCGAAATCGAACTGACCGAGAGCGCCGCGATGCGCGATGCCGAGCACGGCCTCGAATCGCTGAACCGTCTCAAGTCACTGGGCGTGCGCCTGTCGCTCGACGATTTCGGCACCGGCTATTCCAGCCTGAGTTACCTCAAGCAGTTGCCGATCGACACGCTCAAGATCGACCGTTCCTTCGTCATCGATGCCGACCGCGACCGCGAAGCCCTGTCGATTGCGCGGGCCATCGTCGCCATCGGCCATGCGCTGCAACTCGAGATCATCGCCGAGGGCATCGAGACCGACGCCCAGGCCAGCCTGCTGCGGACGCTGGCCGTCGACATCCTGCAGGGCTACCGCTTCTCCCGGCCGGTCCCGGGCAACGATTTCGTCGCCCTGTTGCATGCGACGCCGCGCTTCGCCATCGAGGACAGCGACCCGGCCGGTGCGACCGTACTTTTCCCGCACACGGAGAAGCGGCGCGGGACACGGCAGCTGCATTGAAGCGGCAGCGAACAGCAGGGACAGCCGAAGCGCAAAACCGCACCGCAAGGCCCGCGCATCCCGCCCCGCCAGTGCGCCATGACCCGGCGATGAAAATGCCCCATTTTTTCCGGTCGACCGCAACTGCCCGCCGGCACTCCGCCCGCGGCGCCCTCAGTACGCTGGCAGCGGCCATCGCCCTTGCCGTCGCTGCCCCCGGCAACGCGGCGCCGCCGCTGCAACTCGCTCAACTGCGCGCGGCGCCGGTTGTCGCACCCGATCCGGAGCCGCCCCCGGCACGGCCGGCTCCGGCCGCCCCCGCCATCCCCAAGGCGCGCGAGGCGATCGAACGCGAGTCCTTCCACGACCCGGCCAATCCCGATTTCGCCCGCCTGCAGCGCATCGAGGAAGCGACCGGGCACATTCCCTACGATGCCAACGGCTTCCCGGACTGGATGCGCGCGCTGCGCGAGGGCCAGATCAAACCGCGCGCGGGCCTGACCGGCAAGGAACAGATGAATGTCCTGGAACTGGACGTCATCATGCGCAACACCAAGGAAATGCCCTTTGTCCGCTTCCCGCACAAGGCGCACACGCTTTGGCTGGATTGCAGCAATTGCCACCCGTTCCCGTTCCGGGACGTGGCCGGCAGTACCGAAATACGCATGGCCGACATTTTCCGCGGCCAGTTCTGCGGTATGTGCCATGACCGCGTCGCCTTCGTGACTTTCTTCTCCTGCCAGCGCTGCCACAGCGTGGACCAGGCGTCGGCACCGGCACGGACGAAGCGCTGAGACGCATCCGGGCAGCGCCGCCCGGTCACCGCCGCGATCAGCCGAGCGGTTCGGGCGGGGAGAGGTGGTAGCCCTGCGCCTGGTGGCAGGCGAAGGCACGCAACAGATCGAGTTGCTGCTCGTTCTCGACGCCTTCGGCGACGACCCGGAAATCGAGCGCCGTCGCAATGCCGAACACCGCGCCGACAATCGCCCGCGAACGGTCGTCGCGGGTGCAGTCGCGCACCAGGCTGTTGTCGATCTTGAGTGCATCCGGGGCGAGTTCGCCCAGCGCCGGCAGGCCGGTGAAACCGGTGCCGAAATCGTCGATCGACACCTGGATGCCGATGGCGCGCAATTCCTTGAATATCCGCGCCGTCCGCGCCACGTCCTGCATGGCCAGCACCTCGGCGACCTCGATGTTGAGCAGCTCCGGCGATAGCCCGGTCCGGCGCACGATGTCGTGGATCATCTCGAGCAGGTCGGACCGGCGGAATTCGGTCGCCGACAGGTTCACGGCAACAAAGACGTCCTGCTTCTCGAGCTGCCACAGGCGCGCCTGGGTACAGGCATTTTCCAGAACCCATTCGCCGATGCGCGTCATCAGCTCGCACTCCTCGGCGAGACCGATGAAGTCCTCCGGTGGAATGACGTCGCCGTCGGCGGTGCGCCAGCGCAGCAGCGCTTCCTTGCCGCAGACGCGGCCGCTGCGCAGGTCGTGGATCGCCTGGTAGTGGATCTCGAATTCGCGGTTGATGAAGGCATCCTTGAGGCGCGACTCGAGTTCGGCGCGGCGCGTCGGCTTGCCGAGCAGGTCGGGGGAGAAGATGCACTTGTCGGCGCGTCCCCGGCCCTTGACCTGATACATCGCCATGTCGGCGCACTTCATCAGCGACTCCGCATCCTGGGCATCGCGCGGGAACATGGCGATGCCGATGCTGGTCGTGATCACGCGCGACTGGCCGCCGAGCTCGATCGGCTCCTGCATCGCCGCGAGGATCTTGTCGGCAACCATGCAGGCGTCCTCTTCGTCGCCAATCTCCGGCAGCAGGACCGTGAACTCGTCGCCGGCGAAACGGGCGACCGTATCGGCATTGCGCACGCAGTTGCGCAGGCGGCTGGCGACCGCCTTGAGCAGCGTATCGCCGGCATCGTGGCCGAGGGTGTCGTTGACTTCCTTGAAGCGGTCGAGATCGAGGAACATTATCGCCGGCGTACGCGCCTTGTTGCGCCGGGCGACGGCGATCGCCTGCTCGAGGCGGTCGCGGAACAGGATGCGGTTGGGAAGCCCGGTCAAGGCATCGTGGAAGGCTCGGAAAGCCATCTGTTCCTCGCGCTCCTTGCGCTCCGTGATGTCGGAGAAGATGGCGACGTAGTGCTCGATCGCGCCCTTGGGGTCGCGCACTGCGCTGACATTGAGCCATTCGGCGTACATCGAGCCGTTCTTGCGCCGGTTCCAGATCTCGCCGCGCCACTCGCCGTGCTGCTGCAGTGCCGTCCAGAACTCGCGGTAGAACTCATCCGACTGGCGGCCGGACTTCAGCAGGACCGGCGTCTGCCCGATGACCTCGTCGGCGGGATAGCCGGTGGTATCGGAGAAGGCCTTGTTGACCATCTGGAAGCGCGTCTGCGGATCCGTCACCGCGATCCCCTCGAGCGAGTTCTCGAACACGATGCGCATCAGGCGCTGCTGCCGTAGCAGATCGTGGGCCTTGTCCATGACCTTGTTGAAGGCATCAATCGCGTCGCCGATCTCGTTGCGCCCGGAAACCGGCAGCGGCTCGCTGACCTCGATGTCGCCCTCGGCGATGCGGCGCAGGCCTGAGGTCATGCGGCGCAAGGGGCGGTTCACCAGACGCGAGACAAATAGCCAGATAAGCAGGCCGGTCGGCAGGCTGAGCAGGATCGCGGCGAGCGTTGCCTCGCGGCGGAAATCGGCCACCGTCCGGTCGGCCTTGTCGAGCTTGATTTCCATGCTGACCGCGCCAAGGATGGTTCCGACCGGCACCTCGTGGCAGTTCAGGCAGTCCTTGCCCAGGTATTCCTTCTGGGCGATCACCGGCAGGACGGCGCGCAGCTTGCGCCCGCCGCCTTCGTTCTCGATCTCCGCAAAATACTTCTTGCCATCGACCAGGGCCTGCTCCTCGACGGCGTCGGACGCCTGTTCATGCTCGAATCCGGGGCCGAACTGATTGCGGACCGCTGTCGACCGGATCACCTTGAGCGAGGCGATGTTGTTCGTTTCCTTGATCTGGTCGAGGAAGATGTTGCGATACGGCATGGTGCCGGTGATCATCATGCCGGTGAGGCCGGCCATGGTCATCTGGTGGACGCTGTTGGCGAAATCTTCCGCCTGCGCCCGCGCGATGGTGCGCTGCTCGTAGATCGCCCAGCCGATCAGGCCGAATACGGCGGCAGCACCGGCGAGCAGAACGAGAACGACGAGACGGACCCAGATCTTGATATTGTTCATCAGCGATCGCCGCAGTACGGCGCGACGTCAAGTAGGTTGGCGAACCGCCGGGAGGCGGGACCGAAGTTCGTTAGCTGATGGAGTATAAAACCTTATTTGACATTGGCGCGCCCGAGACGATTCGAACGTCCGACCCCTGCCTTCGGAGGGCAGTACTCTATCCAGCTGAGCTACGGGCGCGCGTGAGCCGCGATTCTAACGCCGGCGCCGTGCCCCGTCCATTCCGGTGCATGGCGTTCCCGTCAATCGAAATAGGTGCGGCCCGCCTCGAAGCGTGCCGCATAGTAGCGGTCGGCAAGGCGGTCGATGCGGACGCGGCCGTTGCTCGACGGCGCATGCACGAAGCGCTCGTCACCAATATAGATACCGACATGGGAGAACGGCGAATTGCGGGTATTGAAGAAAACGAGGTCGCCGGGACGCAATTGTTCGCGGGCGACCGGCCGGCCGTCGCGGGCGATGTCGGCGGCGCTGCCGCGCACCGGGACGCCGGCGGCCTGGCGATAGATATAGGCAACCATGCCGCTGCAGTCGAGGCCGGCGTCCGGGTTCTTGCCGCCGAAACGGTAACCGGTATCGAGCAGCCCGAGGGCGTAGAGCGCAACTTCGCGGCCCTTTTCGCTGGCCAGAGGCGGTTGCGATATAGTGCTCGTCGCGTCCGGCGGTCGCGGCGCCGGACTGCCGCAGGCGGCGAGCAGGGCAGCAGCGGCGAGAGTGACCAACCAGTGTAATGCGCGCATTTCTCCAGACGCTTTCTGCAAACGCTCTCCAACTTACCGATTTTTCAGGATTTTTCAAGCCATGAACCTCCAGAATCCGGCCTTGTTGCGGTCGACCGCCTGCATCGGCGGAAAATGGGCTGGCGCCGATGACGGCACCACTTTCGCCGTGCGCGACCCCGCCAGCGGTGCGTCCATCGCCGCAGTGCCAGCCTGCGGCCGCGCCGAGACGCAGCGCGCCATTGCCGCCGCCGAAGCTGCCCTGCCCGGCTGGCGCGGGCTGACCGCGAAGGGGCGCGCCCAAGTGCTGCAGCGCTGGTTCGGGCTGATTAACGCCAATGCCGACGACCTCGCCCGGCTGATCACCGCCGAGTGCGGCAAGCCGCTGGCCGAGGCCAAGGGCGAGGTCGCCTACGGCGCGAGCTTCGTCGAATGGTTCGCCGAGGAAGGCAAGCGCACCTACGGCGAGACGATCCCGGAAACCGTCGCCGGCAAGCGCCTGATCGTCGTCAAGCAGGCGATCGGCGTCTGCGCGGCAATCACGCCGTGGAATTTCCCGCTGGCGATGATCACGCGCAAGGTCGCCCCGGCGCTCGCCGCCGGCTGTACCGTCGTCGTCAAGCCGGCCGAGCAGACGCCGCTGACGGCACTGGCCCTGGCCGCCCTGGCCGAGGAAGCCGGTTTTCCGGCCGGCGTGCTCAACGTGCTGACCGGCGACCCGGTGGCGATCGGCGGCGAGCTGACCGCCAGCCCGGTGGTTAGGAAGCTTTCCTTCACCGGTTCGACCGAGGTTGGCCGGCTGCTGATGGCGCAATCCGCGCCGACGATCAAGAAGCTCTCGCTCGAACTGGGCGGCAACGCACCCTTCATCGTCTTCGACGATGCCGATGTCGATGCCGCGGTCGACGGCGCCCTGCTCGCGAAATACCGCAACACCGGCCAGACCTGCGTTTGCGCCAACCGCATCCTGGTCCAGGCAGGCGTCTACGAGGAATTCGCGCAAAAGCTGGCGGCCCGTGCGGCAGGACTCAGGGTCGGCCCGGGCCACGAGGCCGGCGTCGTCCAGGGACCGCTGATTGATGCCGCCGGCCTCGCCAAGGTTGAGGCGCACGTCGCCGATGCGCTCGCCAAGGGCGCGCGCGTCCTGTGCGGCGGCGCCCGCCATGCGCTGGGCGGCAATTTCTACCAGCCGACCGTGCTCGCCGACGTGACCGCCGCCATGGCGGTTGCGCGCGAGGAGACCTTCGGCCCGGTGGCACCGCTCTTCCGTTTCGCCGACGAGGCGGAAGCCATCGCCATGGCCAACGCGACCGAGTTCGGCCTCGCCGCCTATTTCTACTCGCGCGACGTGGCCCGCTGCTGGCGGGTCGGCGAGGCGCTCGAGTACGGCATGGTCGGCATCAATACCGGCCTCATTTCGAACGAGGTGGCGCCGTTCGGCGGCGTCAAGCAGTCCGGCCTCGGGCGCGAGGGTTCGAAGTACGGCATCGAGGATTACCTCGAGGTCAAGTACCTCTGCTTCGACGTCGGCGCCTGAGCCGGGCGCTCCGCCTACTTGTGGTAGATGCGGCTGCTGCCCGAGCCGCCCTTGCCCGGGTTGGCGACGTCGTCGAAGAGGTTCCAGCCCTGGTACTGGGCGTAGGAAAACAGGCTCAGGGCCAGCACCGCGGTCACTAGGTTGAAGTGCTTGAACATCAGTCGTCGTCCGAGTCGTCGCCGCTCGCCACCGGCGCATGGTCGCTTTCCGCCCAGCGCCGCGCCTCGAAGGCGGCGTGGCGCAGGCGGGTAAATATCGGGAAGATGACGAGGAAGAGCATGAGCAGCACGAAATTCGACCAGCCGGCGCCGCCGGTGCGCACCTCGATGACATCGCGCACCGGGTTGCGCTGTTCGGGCGGCAATTCGGGATCGACGGTCAGGTAGTAGGTGCCCGGCGGCACATCGCGGAAGACCACGGCGTCGCCGCGGCTGCCCTCGGACCAGCTCTCGCCGTCGTCGTAGCCGTAGTAGTAAGACAGTTCGCGGGCGGCCGGCCAGGCTTCGCCGGTCGCCTTGTTGACCAGCAGCAGGTCCAGCCCGAGCCAGCTGTTGTCGATCGTCGTGCTGTTGCTGACGGTCAGCTTCCTGGCCTTGCCGGTCACCGTGAATTCGCGGGTAACGACCTCCTCGTCGGCCGTCTGCTGCGCGAAGACGAATTCCTCGCGCAGCAGCAACTTGCCGCCTGAGAACAGGGCCACCAAGGCCTGCAGCGCGATGGCGACGAGGGCGAGCTTCCAGAACAGCCGGCAGACGCTGCGATGGCTTTCTTCCCACGGGTTGGGCTGGTTGGCGTAGACGCCGCGCGGGGCCGGCAGCTTGTCCTTGAGCGCGAATGCCGACACGAGTTCGGCAGGCGCAACATAGCCGGCGAGCGACCAGTTGAGGTCGTTGTCGGTGGATTCGCGCGACAGCATCAGCGGCGGCACCACGTAATCGGTGACACGTGCCGTCTCGCCACGCCGCACCCGCCAGGTGAACTCGCCCTCGACCTGGATCACTTCCGCCACCGGCGTCGTCGCGAAATGGCGATAGCGCTTGCCGCCGTAATTCACGTCGGCCAGTTCCATCGCACCGCTGCCGGCCGGCGGGTTGGAGAGCACATCGGCGACGTTCCAGTGGCCGTCGTACTCGGTCAGCCAGCGGTAGGTCCCGTTCTCGCCGGCCAGCAGGTATTCGCGCCAGTCGTAGGGGATGCCGTCGACCACCGCTCGGCGGACCAGGAAGCCGATCACCTCGACCGCCTTGCCATCGAGCTTGCCCTTGCAGCCCAGCGCGATGCGCGGTTCATACTTCTGGTCGTTCCATTCGAGCGCCCGCGAGAGCACCTGGTAGTTGCGGTCGGCGGTATCGACCACGGTGCCGCAGGACGAGCAGCCGACCGCAAGGATGTCCGCCGAGCGCGCCTGCATCGGCGCTCCACACGACGGGCAACGGAACACCTGCGCGGTGACTTCGCGCGCCGGGGCCATCATGCCGTCGCGCAGGTTGGCCATGTTCAGCGTGCCGAACTCGACCGCGCGCCCGACGAAGAGCAGCGGCGGCACCTCGGAGTAATCCAGCGTCGCGAAGGCCTTCTGGTTGCGCAGGTCGGCGGCTTCGACCGGATAACCGGCACCGACCTTGAACGGCAATTCGCCCTCGCCGGCCACGCACTCGGCCTTTTCCAGGTTGCTGACCGTCCACGGCTGGCCGGCCACCACGAAGCGCTGGCCGATCTTCAGTTCGTCGAAGGCCGGCAGCGGCTCGTGGACAGGCTGCGAGAAGGTGAGCACATACTCGCCCCCGGCTTCCGACAGCCAGCCGGTACGCATGTCATCGAACAGGAGGTGCCACTCGTTCCAGTAGCCCTGGCTGTACTTGATCTGGATGCGCCCGATCAGCGCGAAATGCACACCTTCATGACTGCCCTCGGCGCCAAGCTGGAGCGGCGAGCGGTCCTCGACCAGCGCCGCCATCTTGCCGATGTCCTCGAGCGCCTGGTCGTGGCGGACCAGCGTGCTGCGGCAAAACTCGCAAACGGCGAAGAGCGAGCCCGCCGAGCGGAAGACGACCGGCGCGCCGCAGGAGGGGCAGTTGGCGGTCAGCGCCACGCTGTCGCGGTCAACCGAGTTTCTTGAGCAATTCCGCCTTCTTGGCAGCGAACTCCTCGGCGCTCAGGATGCCCTTCTCGACCAGCCCATGCAGCTTCTCGATGGTCGCGACGACATCGTCGGCGCTGACCGGCGCCGCAGCTGCAGCCGGTGCCACCGCGCCAGCGGCCGGCTGCATGGCCGAAGCCATGGCCTGGCCGACCACCTGGCCGAAGCCGACACCGGCGCCGAGGCCGACGCCCATCGCCGCCATGCCGCCCTCGTTCTTCGCGGCGTCGGGAATACTGTTGGCGACCTGGAACTGGGTATAGCGCTGCATGTCGCCGATCATGTTCATGCCAATCTTCTGGTCGAGGATCTTCTGCAGCTCCTCGGGCAGCGACACGTTCTGAACGACGAGCGAGTCGAGGGCCAGGCCGAAGTCGGCGAACATCGGCTGGGCCTTGGCGACCATCGCCTTGCCGAATTCGTCCTGGTTGGCCGCCATGTCGATGAACGGCACGCCGGATTCGCCAAACAGGTCGGTCATCCCGGCGACCAGCGTGTTGCGCAACTGGCCCTCGAGTTCCTCGCGGGTATAGGCGTCGCGGGTGCCGGAAATCTTCTGGTAGAAGAGCTTGGGGTCGACGAGGTGCCAGGAATAGATGCCGAAGGCGCGCAGGCGGACGATGCCGAATTCCTTGTCGCGGATGGTGATCGGGTTGGGCGTACCCCACTTCTGGTCGAGCTGGGTGCGCGTCGAGAAAAAGTAGAGATCCGACTTGAAGGGCGACTCGAACAGCTTGTCCCAATTCTTCAGGTAGGTGAGCACTGGCAGCGTCTGCGTGGTCAGCTTGTACATGCCGGGGCTGAAGACGTCGGCGACCGTGCCTTCGTTGACGAACAGCGCCATCTGCGACTCGCGCACGGTGAGGCTGGCACCGTTCTGGATTTCCATTTCCGCCATCGGGAAACGCCAGGCGACCGTGCCGTCGGCATCCTCCGTCCACTGGAGGATGTCGATGAATTGTTTCTTGATGAAGTCCATCAGGGCCATGCGTGTCTCCTTCGGGTCAGACGATGCAGCCGGCGTTGAGAATGCCGACGCCGAGCGCCAGCGAGGCAAGGAAAATCCCCGAGGCGACCTTGCCCTGGGGAATGCTTTCGTTGAGCCGGGGCAGCGCCAGCCGCGCGGCGATGTAGGCAAGCAGCTGGACGACGCCGGCGACGGCGCCCCAGCCGATCATCACGTAGAGGTTGTGGCTGACCGCGACCGCCACGGCGATCGGCAGCGCGAAACCGACCAGCGCGCCGCCCAGGCTGAGTGCCGCAGCAGTGTTGCCCTCGCGGATCAGAGCGATCTCGTTGTAAGGGGTAACCAGCACGTAGAGGGCGAGGAAGGCGGCGAGCAGCGCCACCGCCGTCGCGAAGAAGCCGGCGAAAGCCGGCAGGCTGTTGATGACCGGATCGAACATGGGGACTCCCGGAAGCCGTGCTGAAGGCGCATTGTGGTCCTCCCGGCGCCAATCTTCAACCGTCTGGATTGCCAACGGCATCAACGCCGAGGCGCAACAGCCCTTCCATGACGAGCAGCGGCACATGACGCACCGGCAGGTCGAGCAACGGGGCCAGCGCCGGCGCGGCACCGCCGGCGAGCAGGCATTCGCCTTGCCCGCCGAGGCGATGCCAGGCACGCTCGATGGCGCCGGTCTGCGCCTCGAGGCAGCCGCTGGTGATGGCATCCTCGGTACGACGGGGCCAATCCGTGCGGCTGCCCTCGGCCAGCGGCAAGGCGGCGGTATCGCGGGCGAGCGCACGACGCATCAGGTCGACGCCGGGAAGGATGAGTCCGCCGAGGAAGCGCCCGTCGGCGGCGAGCGCATCGACCGTCGTCGCCGTCCCGGCCAGCACGACGAGGCATGTGCCGGCGGTCAGCGCGCGCGCGCCGGCCAGCGCGCACCAGCGGTCGACCCCGAGGCGGCCGGGGACATCGTACAGGTTCTCGACGCCGGCGCCGCGTGCCGCCGATGCCACCTCGAGGAAACGCGCCGCCCACGGCGCCAGTGCGGCCCGGATGGCGTCCGCCGCAGCAACGCCGGCAACGTTGGCAAGCAGCACACGTTCCGGTTTCGGCCAGTTGGCGGCGAGCGCTGTCAGTGCGCCGGCCTCGCCCTGCGCGACGGCGCCGTCGGCAACCCAGCCAGCACCGTCGTGCAGCGCCCACTTGATGCGGCTGTTGCCGCTGTCGAGGCAGAGGATCATGCGCGGCGCAGGCTGACATCGCCTGCGTAGATGCGGACCCATCCGCTCGCCGTGTCGAGCAGCAGGGCGCCGTCGTCGTCGACGCCACGACAAGTGCCGGCACGCGGCGACTCGCCCTCGGCCGCCACGGACACCGGCTGATCCTGCCAGGCATGGCGCGCCATCCACGCGGATTTTTGCCCGGCGAAGCCGTCGACCGCAAAAGCGTCGAACACGCCGGCCAGACGGACGAGGAGCGCGGCGAGCACGTCGTGCCGGTCGGGCACCGGGAGCAGCACGGCCTCGAGCCCGGCGGCCGGCCGGTCGAGCCCCGCGGCGACCGGTGCGCGCAGGTTGAGGCCAATGCCGATGACAGCCTGCACCCCCTGGCGGTCACTCGCCAGCTCGACGAGCACCCCGGCCAGCTTGGCTTCGCCGAGCAGGACGTCGTTGGGCCACTTGAGGCGGACCCCGGCGACACCGAGGTCTTCGAGCGCCAGCGCCAGCGCGACGCCGACCGCCAGCGACAGGCCGGCCAGACGGGCGGGCGGCCCGGCGAATTTCCAGAGCAGGGAGAAGGTCAGGCCGGCATCGGGGTCCGACAGCCAGGAACGGCCGCGGCGGCCGCGACCGGCGCTCTGCCGGTCGGCGACGACGACGCTGCCCGATGGCACGTTGCGTGCACTGCGGCGCATCAGCTCGCTGCTTGTCGAATCGCACAAATCCAGGGCGTCGACGTCGAAGCGTCCGGCGAACGGTCCGAGGCGATCCTTGAGGCGGGCGGGGTCGAGCAGCGGCATGCCGCGGATTCTACTCCGCGGCCGCCTCCTTGCCGCCATCGATGCCCAGTTCGGCGATCTTGCGGGTGATGGTGTTGCGGCCGATGCCGAGCGCCTGCGCGGCCTCGATGCGGCGCCCCCCGGTGCGCGCGAGCGCGCGGGAAATCAGGATGCGCTCGAAGCAATCGGCCAGGCGGCCGTGCACGTCCGCGACCCCGGCTGCGAGCAAGCGGTCGGTCTCGGCGGCCAGCGCCCCCTCCCAATCGGTGGCCAGGGCAGCCGGCTCCGCCTCGCGCAGTTCGGCCGGCAGGTCGCCGACCTCGACCTGCTGCCCCGGCGCCATGACGGTCAGCCAGTGGCATAGGTTTTCGAGCTGGCGGACGTTGCCCGGGAATTCGAGGCCGCCGAGGTAGCGCACCGCGCCCTCCGACAGCCGCTTGGCCTCGACGCCCAATTCGCGGGCGCTCTTCTGCAGGAAATGGCGGGTCAGTAGCGGGATGTCCTCGCGCCGCTCGCGCAGGGCCGGCAACCGGATGCGGATCACGTTCAGGCGATGGAAGAGGTCTTCGCGGAAGAGGCCATCCTTGACCCGCGTCTCGAGGTTCTGGTGGGTGGCCGCGATGACGCGGACGTTGGCCTTGATCGGCGAATGGCCGCCGACGCGGTAATAATGGCCATCGGAGAGCACCCGCAGGAGGCGGGTCTGCAGCTCGGACGGCATGTCGCCGATCTCGTCGAGGAACAGCGTGCCGCCCTCCGCCTGCTCGAAACGGCCGCGCCGCTGGGTCTGCGCCCCGGTGAACGCGCCCCGTTCATGGCCAAATAACTCGGATTCGAGGAGATCCTTCGGGATCGCGGCCGTATTGATGGCGATGAAGGGCTTGTCGGCGCGCGGGCTATGGCGGTGCAGCGCGCGCGCGACCAGTTCCTTGCCCGAACCCGACTCGCCGGTGATGAGGACGGTCGCATGCGACAGCGCGAGGCGGCCGATGGCGCGGAAGACCTCCTGCATCGCCGGCGCCTGGCCGAGGATCTCGGGGACCAGACCGGTCTCTTCCGATGCACCGGTCTGGTGCATGGACTCGTCGATGGCGCGCTGGATCAATTCGACCGCCTGGTCGACGTCGAAAGGCTTGGGCAGGTACTCGAAGGCCCCGCCCTGGAAGGCGGCGACCGCGCTTTCCAGGTCGGAATAGGCGGTCATGATGATGACCGGCACCGCCGGGTAGCGCGCCTTCACTTCCTGCAGGAGGTCGAGGCCGGACTGTCCGGGCATGCGGATGTCGGAGAGGAGGACCTGCGGCGGCTCGCCATCCTTCTCCAGCACGGCGATCGCCTCGCTCGCGGAAGCGAAACTGACGAAGGGGATGCCCTCGCGGGACAGGGTCTTCTCGAGGACCCAGCGGATGGAGCGGTCGTCGTCGACGATCCAGACCGGTTTCATGGTTATGCTCTTGGATTGGTGTTCGGCGTCCATGTCTAGCAATAGTCAGGCCTGTTCGACCGGCAGGCGGATCGTAAACACCGTGTGCCCCGGACGGCTGCTGCAGTCGACGGTGCCGCCGTGGTGCTGGACGAAATTCTGGGCGATCGTCAGCCCGAGGCCGCTGCCGCCCTCGCGCCCCGAGACGAGCGGATAGAACATGCGTTCGCGCACCGACTCCGGGATGCCGGGACCGTCGTCGATGACCTTGATTTCCAGCGCCAGCCGGTAGCGCTTCTTGGCCAGCGTGACCTGGCGCAGGATGCGCGTGCGCAGCACGATCTCGCCCTCGCCGCCGAGCGCCTGCGCCGCGTTGCGGGCGATGTTGAGCACCGCCTGGATCAACTGCTCGCGGTCGCCTACCATTTCCGGCAGGCTGGTGTCGTAGTCGCGGCGCACCGCCAGCGTACCTGGGAACTCGGCCTTGAGCAGGCTGCGCACGCGCTCGAGGATCTCGTGGATATTGACCGTCGCCGGCAACATCGCGCGGTGGGGTGTGAGCAGGCGCTGCATGAGGTCCTGCAGCCGGTCCGCCTCCTTGATGATGACCTGGGTGTATTCCTTGAGCGACGGGTTGCCAAGTTCGTGCTCGAGCAGCTGGGCGGCGCCGCGGATGCCGCCGAGCGGATTCTTGATTTCGTGCGCGAGGTTGCGGATCAGTTCGCGATTGGCCCGCTGCTGTTCGATCAGGCGCTCCTCGCGCGTCGCCGCGAGATGATGCTCGATCGGCTGCAATTCGAGCAGCAGGCGTACGCCGGTGGTCAAATCGGCGCGCAGCGGCGTCACCGTGCAATTGATGCGCAAGGGCTCCCCGTCGCCACGCTGGATCTCGACATTCTGGCCGGTGTAGCTCCAGTTGTTATGCAGGGCGTTGTCGAGCGCCGCCTGCAGCGTCGACGAGAACCGGCACACGCCCGCCAGCGGCCGGCCGGAGGCCGAATGCAGGCTGACCGCCAGGAGATTCTCGCCAGCCGGGTTGAGGTAGCGGATCTGCAGACGCTCGTCGAGCAGGAGGACTGCGGATGCGAGCAGGTCGAGCCCGGAAAAGGCCGGCAGCGGGGTATTCATGGCCACCATTGTAGCCTCCGGGGCGATCGCGCATCACGACGCTTGCGTTAATGACCCGCCGTTCATTATCATCGGACACTGTCTGTCCCCACTGCCCATGCTCCCACGCTCACCGCTTTTCGCCTCCGCCCTCGCCCTCATTGTCGCCGCCTGCGGCGACAATGCCGTCCCGCCCCCTGCCGCGCCGGCGGTGCTGGTGCGCATCGCGCTCCCGGCGACCGCAAGCGGCACCAGCTACGCCGGTGAAGTGCGCGCCCGCCACGAGGCCGATCTCGGCTTCCGCGTCGGCGGCAAGATCGCGGCACGCCTCGTCGATGCAGGCGCCACAGTGCGCGCCGGCCAGCCGCTCGCCCGGCTCGATCCAGCCGACCTGGAACTGGCCAGCACGGCCGCAGCCACGCAGGTCGCGGCCGCCGAAAGCGAACTGCGTACCGCCAGCGCCGAGCGCGATCGCTACGCCGACCTGCTGCGCCAGCGCTTCGTCAGCCAGGCAGCTTTCGACGCCAAGGAAAACACCTACCGTGGCGCCCGCTCGCGGCTCGACCAAGCCCGTGCCCAAGGCCGCATCAGCGCCAACCAGGCCGCCTACGGCACGCTGGTCGCCGATCATGACGGAGTAATCGCCGCCGTGCTGGCCGAGACCGGCCAAATCGTCGCAGCCGGCCAGGCAGTCGTGCGGCTGGCCCGCCCGGATGAACTCGAGGTCCTCATCGCGCTGCCCGAGGCCCGCATCGCCGAGGCGCGTGCCGCTCGCGAAGCCGACATAAGCCTGTGGGCGAGGCCCGACCTGCCATTGCACGGCACGCTGCGCGAAGTGGCTGCGGCAGCCGACCCCGCGACCCGCACCTACGCTGCCCGCATCCGTATCGCCAATCCGCCGCCCGGCATCGAACTGGGGATGACAGCCCGCGTGTCGTTCGCCGGGCATGGAGCGGCCGGCGTTCTGGTACCGCTGGGCGCCGTCGAGGATAGCGGCAGCGGCCCCCGCATCTGGGTCGTCGCCGATGGCAGGGCGCAACCGCGGCCCGTGCGCGTGGCCCGCTATCTTGAGGATGGCGCGCTGATCGCCGACGGAATCGTCCCGGGCGAGCCGGTGATCGTCTCCGGCCAGCGCCGGCTGATTGCCGGCCAGGCCGTGCAGGCGCGCGCCGCCACTGCGCCTGCCGACCAGCGCTGAACGTGCCTCAGCGCTTCAATTTGTCGGACTGGTCCCTGCACCATCGTGCGGTCGTCGGTTTCTTTCTCGCCGTGCTGGCGCTGACCGGGGTGCTGGCCTACGGCCGCCTGAGCCAGGCCGAAGACCCGCCCTTCACTTTCAAGCTGATGACGGTACGGACCTATTGGCCGGGCGCCTCGGCCGCCGAGGTCGAGGCGCAGGTCACCGACCGGATCGAGAAGCGCCTGCAGGACGTGGCCTACGTCGACCGCATCCAGAGTTTTTCCCGGGCCGGCGAATCGACCATCCTGTTCTTCGCCCGGGACAACATGCCGGCCCGCCTTGTCCCCGACGTCTTCTACCAGGTGCGCAAGAAGGTCGGCGACATGCGACACACATTGCCGGCCGGCGTCCAGGGGCCGTTCTTCAACGACGAATACGGCGACGTTTTCGGCACCGTTTTCGCGTTGACCGCGGAAGGCCTCGACTACCCTGCACTGAAGGATCTCGCCGAGCGCCAGCGCGATGCCCTGCTGCGCATACGCGATGTCGGCAAGGTCGAGTTGTTCGGCGTCCAGGAAGAGAAAATATTCATCGAGATCGCCAACGCCAAGCTGGCCACGCTCGGCGTCGACCAGGCGACGATCGTCCAGGCGCTGGCCCAGCAGAACGCGGTAACCGGCGCCGGCCATTTCGAGACCGCCGACGAGCGCATTTTCGTGCGCCCGTCGGGCGCCTTCGATTCCGTCCAGGCTGTCGCCGACACGACCGTGCGCGCCAGCAGCGGGCGCAGTTTCCGGCTCGGCGACATCGCCACGGTGCGCCGCGGCACGGCCGATCCGCCGGCCCCGGAAACCCGCTTCGAGGGCCGCCGCGCAATTGCCATCGGCGTCGCCATGGCCCCCGGCGGCGACATCATCGCCCTCGGCCGTGCCTTGCGCGAGCATGCGGCGATCACCCGTGCCGCCCTCCCGGTCGGCGTCGAACTGAGCGAGGCGATCAGCCAGCCGGACGCCGTCAGCCGCTCGATCAGTGCCTTCGTCCGGGCGCTGGCCGAGGCCGTCGCCATCGTGCTGCTCGTCACCTTCGCCAGCCTGGGGCTGCGGACCGGCCTGGTCGTCGCCCTCTCGATCCCGCTCGTCCTGGCCGCCACTTTCCTCGGCATGGCGCTGCTCGACGTCGGCCTGCACAAGGTCTCGCTCGGCGCGCTCGTCCTCGCCCTCGGCCTGCTGGTCGACGACGCGATCATCGCCATCGAGATGATGTGGGTGAAGATGGAGCAGGGGTGGGAGCGCACCCGCGCGGCCTCGTTCGCCTACACGAGCACGGCTGGGCCGATGCTGTCGGGGACGCTGGTCACCGTCGCCGGCTTCCTGCCGATCGCCCTGGCGAAATCATCCACCGGCCAGTACGCCTTCGCCTTCTTCCAGATCAATGCCATCGCGTTGCTCATCTCGTGGCTCGCCGCGGTGATCGCCATCCCCTGGCTGGGCTACCGGCTGCTGCCGGATCCGCGCGCAGTGCGCGAAGCCGGGCCGATCGCCCGCCGCTGGCCGGCGCTGGCCGCCGCGTTTGGACACATCGGCATCGCCGGCGGTGCCCACGGCGAAGACCACGACGTCTACGGCACGCGGTTCTACCGGACTTTCCGCCGCGCGGTCGGGTTTTGCATCGACCGCCGCTGGACGGTCATCGCCGTCACGCTGGCGCTGTTCGTCGCCGCGGTTTTCGGCATGGCCAAGGTGCCGAAGCAGTTCTTCCCCAATTCGACACGCCTTGAACTCAACGTCGAGCTGCGCCTGCCCGAAGGGGCCTCGCTGACGGCGACCGGACGGGCCGCAGCGGATCTCGAGGCCTGGCTCGAGGCCGACCGCGCCGTCTACGACGACTTCGCGCACTATCTGACCTACGTCGGCAGTGGCTCGCCACGCTATTTCCTCAGCCTCGACCAGCAACTACCGGCAACCAACGTCGCCCAGCTGGTCATCATGACGCGCAGCGTCGCCCAGCGCGAAACACTGCGCGCCCGACTGATCGCCCGCTACGAAAACAATGCCTCCGGCGCGCGCGCCCACATCGCGCGCGTGGAGAACGGGCCGCCGGTCGGTTACCCGATCCAGTACCGCATCTCCGGCGAGGATCCCGGCGAGCTGCGCCGCCTCGCCGGCGAACTGGCCACCATTCTGCGCAGCGACGCCGATCTGTCCAACATCAATCTCGACTGGAACGAACTGACCAAGGCGGTGCGCGTCGTCATCGACCAGGACAAGGCGCGTCTGCTCGGCGTCTCCGCCGCCGATCTCGCGACGCTGCTCAACATGTCCCTGAACGGCACGGCGGTAACCGCGTATCGCGAGGGCAGCAAGAACATCGACGTCGTGCTGCGGGCCGCTGACGGCGAACGCGCCGCACTGTCTGCCCTGCCCGACCTGGCCGTCCCGACCCGCGCCGGCCGCAGCGTGCCACTGGCCCAGATCGCGACTCTGGAGGCCGTCTTCGAACCGGGCCTGATCTGGCGGCGCGACCGCCTGCCGACCATTACCGTGCGCGCCAACCTGTACGGCTCCATGCAGCCGGCCACCGTGGTCGGTCGACTGAAACCGCGGATCGACGAATTCGCCGCCCGCCTTCCGGCCGGCTACCGGCTCGCCACCGGCGGCGCTGTCGAGGAATCGGCGAAGGGCTCCAACTCGGTGATGGCAGGCCTACCGATCTTCCTGCTGGCGGTCGTCAGCATCCTGATGATCCAGTTGCAGAGCCTGTCGCGCGTGGTCATGGTGCTGCTGACCGCACCGCTCGGCATCATCGGGATCGCACTGTTCCTGTTCGTCTTCGACAAGCCGTTCGGATTCATGGCCCTGCTCGGCACCATCGCGCTGTTCGGCATGATCATGCGCAACTCGGTGATCCTGGTCGACCAGATCGACCAGGATCTGGCGGCCGGCAAGAACCGCCGCGAGGCGATCGTCGAATCGACGGTGAGGCGTTTCCGGCCGATCGTCCTGACCGCCCTGGCCGCGGTGCTGGCCATGGTCCCGCTCTCGCGCAACGATTTCTTCGGACCGATGGCGGTCGCCATCATGGGCGGGTTGATCGTGGCGACCGCCCTCACACTGCTCTTCCTGCCGGCGCTGTACGCCGCCTGGTACAAGGTCGGACGCGGCCCCGCCTGATCAACGCTGGCTGGCGAGTTCCCGCTGGATGGCCTGCAGGTTGCGCTCGTGCTGGCCGACCCGGTCGCGATAGGGCTGGAGCCGCTCCTCGCCGACCCGCGCGTTTTCCTGGTCCTGAAGGTCGCGGCGTGCGAGTTCGAGGCTGCGCTGCTCGACGCTCAGTTCCTGCTCGAGGATGCGCTTGCGGTCCGTGTCGCGCGTCTTCTGCGTATCCTCGCCGACCCGCGGGAAGGTCGACGGGGTTGGTGTGGCCGCCGTCCCTCCGGCACGCCCCTTCGGCGCCGGCAACGTCGAATCGGGCGGCAGCGCCACCGGCTTGCAGGTCTTGTCGAGCTTGCTGTTGGCGATCACCGTGGAGCCGCCGGCATCGGTGCACCGGTAGATGGACTGCGCACCGGCCGGCAGGGCCAGCACGGCGAGCAACAGGGGAAGCGTGCGCATCGTCGTCATCATTTTCCTCGCAACGAGCCCGAGTGTAACGGACTTGCCGCGCAGCATGCCACGCGGGCAAAAAAAAGGACGGGAAGCCTCCCGTCCTTCTTGCAGCGTGATCGCGGGGATCAGCAGCTGTAGTACAGATCGAATTCGACCGGATGGGTCGTCATGCGGATCTTGTTCACCTCGTCCATCTTCAGGGCGATGTAGGCATCGATCCAGTCGTTGGAGAAGACGCCGCCCTTGGTCAGGAACTCGCGATCCTTGTCGAGGGATGCCAGGGCTTCCTCGAGGGAGGCGCAGACGGTCGGGATCTTTGCATCCTCTTCCGGCGGCAGGTCGTACAGGTTCTTGTCGGCCGGGTCGCCCGGGTGGATCTTGTTCTGGATGCCGTCCAGGCCGGCCATCAGCAGCGCCGAGAAGCACAGGTACGGGTTGGCGATCGGATCCGGGAAGCGCGTTTCGATGCGGCGGGCCTTGGTCGATGCGACGAACGGGATGCGGATCGAAGCCGAACGGTTCTTGGCCGAGTAAGCCAGCTTGACCGGGGCTTCGTAGTGCGGGACCAGGCGCTTGTAGGAGTTGGTACCCGGATTGGTGATCGCGTTCAGGGCCTTGGCATGCTTGATGATTCCGCCGATGTAGTAAAGCGCGAACTCGGAGAGGCCGGCGTACTGGTCGCCCGCGAACAGGTTCTTGCCATCCTTCCAGACCGACTGGTGCACGTGCATGCCCGAGCCGTTGTCGCCGACGATCGGCTTCGGCATGAAGGTCGCGGTCTTGCCGTACTGGTGGGCGACGTTATGGACGACGTACTTCAGGATCTGCGTCCAGTCGGCACGCTTCACCAGGGTGCTGAACACGGTGCCGATCTCGCACTGGCCGGCGTTGGCGACTTCGTGGTGATGCACTTCGACCGGCACGCCCAGCGCCTCGAGGGCGAGGACCATGGCCGAACGGATGTCGTGCAGGCTGTCGACCGGGGGAACCGGGAAGTAGCCGCCCTTGACGCCCGGACGGTGGCCCGAGTTGCCGTTGCCCTCGTTGCGCTCGCCCGAGCTCCAGGCCGCTTCGGCGGAGTGGATCTTGAGCATGCAGCCGGACATGTCGACAGTCCATTCGACGCCGTCGAAGATGAAGAATTCGGGTTCCGGGCCGAAGTAGGCGGTGTCGCCCAGGCCGGACGACTTCAGGTAGGCTTCGGCGCGCTTGGCGATGGAGCGCGGGTCACGGTCGTAGCCGCGGCCATCGGCCGGGTCGACGACGTCGCAGGTGAGGACGACGGTGGTCTCGTCGAAGAATGGGTCGACGTAGGCGGTATCGGGATCCGGCATCAGCAGCATGTCGGAAGCCTGGATGCCCTTCCAGCCGGCGATCGAGGAACCGTCGAAGGCATGGCCGTTCTCGAACTTGTCTTCGTCGAAGGCGGAGACCGGCACGGTCACGTGCTGTTCCTTGCCACGGGTGTCGGTGAAACGGAAATCGACGAACTTGGCGTCGTTTTCCTTGACCATCTTCATCACGTCTTGCGGGGTAGCCATAAAGCTCAGTCTCCTAAGAAAACACGTTGCCGGCGGGCCGGCGACAATCGAAAAATCGCAGCGCGGCCCATTCAGCAGAATCCATGCCAACGCTTTGCTGCAAGAGAGTCATTTTGCCACAAGGACATATCGCCCGCATCCCGGCAATTGCCGCACCAGTGATGTGCATTGACATGCAATAACGCACCATTATGGTGCCACCCGAAAAACCAGTGTCACTTCGCCGATTTCACCGTGCCCGGCCAGCCCCTCGGCCAGGCGCCGCTCGGCCGCACGCAACGCGACGAGATCGGGAAAGGCATCGGGAGCCAGTCGCAGCTCGACATCGACCCGCCCGCGCAGGTAATGCAGCACGACCCGCTCGGGCTCCGGCAGGCCGGCGAGCAGAGGCTGCAATTCGGCGAGGACCGCAGCCCGCGCCGGCGGCACGCGTGCCGGTGGCGCATGGCCGTCATCCTCGGGGTCGATATGGACGAGAACATCGAGCACCTCCGGGTGGGTGCGCAACACCCGGGCGCGGGCCGATTCGGCGATCAGGTGCCCTTCCGAGACGCTGATACGCGGATCGACCTGGACATGCGCGTCGACCAGCGCCTGATGCGCCATGCGCCGGGTACGCAGATCGTGCAGGCCGAGCACTCCAGGTGTTTCGGCCAGCGTCGCACGGATGGCGGCAACCTGCGCCTCGCCAAGCCCGGTGTCGATGAGCTCCTTGAGCGCCCCCCAGGCGAGGACGACGCCCATGCGCAGGATCATGAAGCCCATCAGGGCCGCCGCCAGCAGGTCGAGGAAGGGCCAGCCGAGCAGGGCGCCGCCAATGCCCACCACGACCACCAGGGCCGATGCTGCGTCGGCGCGCGTGTGCAGCGCATTGGCAATGAGGAGTTGGGAACGCAACCGCTCGCCGACTCGGACGAGATAGTGGTAAAGGGCTTCTTTGGCGAGCACCGTGACGATGGCGACCGCGAAGGCCGACCACTCGACCGGCGGCAAGGTGTCCGGCGCCTGCAGGCGGAGCCCCGAATGCCACAGGATGCCGGCCCCAATCACCGCCAGCGACGCCCCGAGGAGCAGCGTTGCGGCCGTCTCCACGCGGGCATGCCCGTAGGGATGGGCGGCGTCGGCAGGGTGCGCGCTCTCGCGACTGGCGTAGAGAACGAGAAAGTCGGAGAGCAGGTCGGAAAACGAATGCAGCCCGTGCGCGATCAGCGACTGCGAATGGGCGATCCAGCCGACGACGATCTGGGCCAGGGTCATCACCAGATTGACCGCGACGCTCGCCCAAGTCGCCCGCGCAGCCTCCCCGGCCCGGTCGGTTGCGCTGAGTGGCGGTGCGGTTCGGTCGCTCAAGGGGGTCTGTCCTATACTACGGGCTTTCCATCTTACCAGCCGAAGGCCATGGGCAAACTGACCGACCTCATCAACCTGGCGCAGCAGCGCGCCGCGGCGCTCGGGCTGCCCTACGCCGGCGCCCTGACGCCGGCTGAAGCACACGACCTGCTGCGCCTCGCCCCGGGCGCCCGCCTGGTCGACGTGCGCACACGCGCCGAATGGGACTGGGTCGGGCGCGTGCCGGGCGCGGTCGAGATCGAGTGGAACCGCTATCCCGGCGGCGCCCGCAACGAGAACTTCCTCGTCGAATTGAAGCGCCAGGTCGATCCGGGCGTGCCGGTACTGTTCCTCTGCCGCAGCGGCGGCCGCTCGGATGGCGCCGCCCGGCTCGCAGCCGAGGGCGGTTACGGCAGTGCCTACAATATCCTCGAAGGCTTCGAAGGCGACCGCGACGCCAGCGGCCAGCGCGGCAAGGTCGGGGGCTGGCGCCACGCCGGACTGCCTTGGCAACAGGGCTGATACCCGCCGCAACCGACCCGGACCCCAACCTCATGCAGACCGCCCCCGTCGCCTTCGCCCCGTTCAACGCCCTTTCCGACGACGCCTGCCAGGAGCGCATCCGCGCCGCCCGCGCGCGCCTCGGCAAGCGGGCCGTCATCCTCTGCCACCACTACCAGCGCGCCGACGTCTACCAGCATGCCGACCTGACCGGCGACTCGCTCAAGCTGTCCAAGCTGGCCGCACAGACCGATTCCGAGTACGTCGTCTTCTGCGGCGTGCATTTCATGGCCGAGGTCGCCGACATCATGACGGCGCCGCACCAGATCGCCATCCTGCCCGACCTCGCGGCCGGCTGCTCGATGGCCGACATGGCCAACCTGGCCAAGGTCGAGCGCTGCTGGCGCGAGCTCGGCGAAGTCATCGACGTCGAACGGGAAGTGACGCCGGTCACCTACATCAACTCTGCCGCCGACCTGAAGGCTTTCTGCGGCGAGCGCGGCGGCATCGTCTGCACCTCGTCGAACGCCGGCACGATTGCCAAATGGGCCTTCGCCCAGCGCCCGAAAATCCTCTTCTTCCCCGACCAGCACCTCGGCCGCTGGACCGGCCACACCATGGGCATCCCACTCGACGAAATGGAAATCTGGGACCCCGACCTCGAAATGGGCGGTCTCACGGTCGACCAGATAAAAAGGGCAAAAATCCTGCTCTGGAAGGGCCACTGCTCGGTACACCAGATGTTCCGCAAGGCACACATCGACGCTTTCCGCGCGAAGCACCCCGACGGCCTCGTGATCTCCCACCCGGAATGCAGCTTCGAGGTCTGCGCGGCCTCCGACTACGTCGGCTCGACCGAGCACATCGTCAGGACGATCAAGGAGGCGCCTGCCGGCACGCGCTGGCTGGTCGGCACCGAGCTCAACCTCGTCGATCGCCTGGCGAAGGAAGTTCTGCCGCAGGGCAAGACCGTGCAGTTCATGGCGACGACGATCTGCATGTGCTCGACGATGCAGCGCATCGACCCGCAGCACCTCGCCTGGACCCTGGAGAACCTCGCCGACGGCAAGGTCGTGAACCCGATCCGCGTGCCGGAACACGAGGCGGTACTGGCCCGCCTGGCGCTCGACCGGATGCTCGCCATCTCCTGAGCCATGGCCGCGCCGGCGCTGCACGTCACCACCTTCAACATCCACAAGGGGTTCTCGCAGTTCAACCGCCGGATGATGGTGCACGAGCTGCGCGACCGCCTGCGCCACCTCAACCCGGACATCGTCTTCCTGCAGGAGGTGCAGGGCCTGCACCTGCGCCACGCGCACTCGCGCGACGACTGGCCGGACGGGCCGCAACACGAGTTCCTTGCCGAAGACGTCTGGCAGGCGGCCGCCTATGGCCGCAACATGATCTACGACCATGGCCACCACGGCAACGCGATCCTCTCGCGCTTCCCCATCCTGCACACGCACAACCAGGACGTCACCCACCTGCAGTTCGAGAAACGCGGCCTCCTGCACTGCCGGATCGCCCTCCCCGAGGGCCCGCCGGCCCATTGCGTCTGCGTGCACCTGTCGCTGTTCGGCTACTCGCGGCGCCGCCAGATGGGCTCGCTCGCCGAGTACCTGCAGTCGCTGATCACCGATGACGCGCCGCTCATCATCGCCGGCGACTTCAACGACTGGAGCAACCGCGCCGGGCAACATCTCGCCCAGCGTCTCGGCCTGACCGAGGTGTTCAGCCGCCACCAGGGGCAACCGGTGAAGAGCTACCCGGCGATATTGCCGATCTTCCGCCTCGACCGCATCTACGTCCGCGGCTTCCGCGTCGAACACGCCGAAGTCCACCACGGCCATCCGTGGTCGGCCATTTCCGACCACGCGGCACTGTCCGCCCACCTGCACCGCAATGGCGGCTGAGTTTCTCGCCGGGAACCGCCTTACCCTCCTCAACTCGGGCGGCGACTACTTCCCGGCGCTGATCGCCGAGATCGCGGCCGCAAGGACCGAGATCTACCTCGAAAGCTACATCTTCGCCGACGACGAGATCGGTCACGCGGTCGCCGCCGCGCTGGCCGCCGCGGCTGCCCGCGGCGTTCGCGTGCGCGTCCTCGTCGACGGCTTCGGGGCACGCAACTTCGTGCGCGACTTCCAGCCGGGGCTGGCGGCCGCCGGCGTGCACACCATGCAATACCGCCCCGAACGGGGACGTTTCCACCTCAAGCGCCACCGCTTGCGCCGCCTGCACCGCAAGCTTGCCGTCGTCGACGCGCGCGTCGCCTTCGTCGGCGGCATCAACATCGTCGACGACGACAACACCGAACCCGACATGCGCCCGCGCTACGACTACGCGGTGCGCATCGAGGGACCGGTGCTGCGCCAGGTTCACCACGCCGTCCGCCACATGTGGGAAGTGGTGGCCTGGGCCAGCTTCCGCCGCCGCTTCCGCATCGCCCCGGCCGCCGCGCCGTGCTGCGAACCGGCCGGCAGCCAGCACGCCGCCTTCCTGATCCGCGACAACATCCGCCATCGCAACGACATCCTGAATGCCTACCTGCGCGCCATCGGCGAGGCGCGCGACGAGATCCTGATCGCCAACTCCTACTTCCTGCCCGGCCTGCGCTTCGGCCGCGCGCTTTATGCGGCAGCCCGGCGCGGCATTCGCATCACCGTGCTGCTCCAGGGAAAGACCGATCACCCCCTGCTGCGCTATGCGACCCAGGCCCTCTACGATACCGGGCTCGCTGCCGGCATCCGCATTTTCGAATACGAGAAGAGCTTCATGCACGCCAAGGTCGCGGTGATCGACGGCAACTGGGCGACCGTCGGTTCGTCGAACATCGACCCGTTCAGCCTGCTGCTCGCCAAGGAGGCCAACATCGTCGTGCGTGACGCGACCTTCGCCGGCGAACTGCGTGCCAGCCTGCTCGCGGCGATGGCTGGCGGTGCCCGCGAAATGTCGGCCGAGCGTATCGCCAGCCAGCCGCTCCACTCGCGGTTGCTGCGCTGGCTGAGCTACGGACTGGTGCGCCTGATGGTCGGCATCGCCGGCTACGGCCCCAAGCACTGGCGGGCCGACGAGGAAACCCCCGGGGTCAACCCCTAGCGGCGAGACTTTCGGCCTGGCGCGGCACAGCGGCGAACGACCAGTTGGCGAAGGCCCAGGCCCAGACTTCGGCCGGGGAGGCCACTGCCAGCGCTTCCGGCGCCGGCTGGCCAAGGAAGCGCAAGGCGGCGACGAGGTCCGCCGCCGCTTGCCCAGCGACCAGGGCCGGCGCCCGCGTCTGCTTGGACAGCTTCTCGCCGGCGGCATTGGTGGCAACCGGCAGGTGGGCGTAGCTCGGCACGGGGTAGCCGAGGCAGTGCAGCAGCCAGATCTGGCGCGGGGTCGAGGCGATCAGGTCGGCGCCGCGCACGACATCGGAAATCGCCTGAAATTCGTCGTCGACCGCAACAGCCAGCTGGTAGGCGAAGGGACCGTCGGCGCGGCGCAGCACGAAGTCGCCGACGTCGCGCGCCAGCACCTGCGCCAGCCGCCCCTGGATACGGTCGTCGAAGGCGACCTCGGCAGCGGGCACGCGCAGTCGCCACGCCCGCGCCGGACGTCCGGGCGGCAGCCCGTCGCGGCAGGTGCCGGGATAAACGAGCCCGCCGTCGACCGCGTGGCCGCTCGCCGAATCCGCGACCTCGCGCCGGGAGCAGGCGCAGCCGTAGGCCAGACCCGCCGCCTGCAGGCGCTCGAGCGCCGCCGCGTAGGCTTCGCCGCGCCGGCTCTGGTAGAGCACCGGCCCGTTCCATTCGAATCCGAGCGCCTCGAGCGTGCGCAGGATGTCGGCATCGGCGCCCGGCACGTTGCGCTCGCTGTCGACGTCCTCCATGCGCACCAGCCACGCCCCGCCCTGTGTGCGCGCATCGAGGAAGCTGCCGACGGCGGCGACCAGCGAACCGAAATGCAGGGGGCCGGTCGGTGACGGCGCGAAACGGCCCCGGTAAGCCGGCTGGGTCATCCCGCCGCAGCCGCGGCGCCCAGTTCCAGCACGACGTGCACGGTGCCGTCTTCGTTGCGTGTCGTCACCGGCCAGCCGCTGGCGGCGAAGACCTTGAGCATCGCCTTGTTGAAGGGCAGCACCTCCGCCTCGAAACGGGTGAGGCCGCGCGCCACGGCGATGCGGCCGAGATGCTGGAGCAGGCGGCGGGCGAGGCCGAGTCCGTGGTAGTCCTCCTCGACGAGGAAGGCGACCTCCGCGGCATCCGGTGCGAAGCGGCCGTAGCTGCACGAGCCGATGACGATCTCGCGGCCGTCCTCGACCCGCGTCGCGAGGAGGGCGACGCGCGTATCGAAATCCATGTCGCGGATGGTCGCGTAGTCCTTCTCGGTCAAGCCGGTCTTGGGTCCGAAAAAGCGCGTGTAAATGGAATCAGCCTCGAGTTTCGAAAACGCCTCGGCAATGCGCTCGCCGTCGTCCGGATGCAAGGCGCGGATGGTGACCTCGAGGCCGTTGCGGAGGATCTCGCGGGCTTCGTAGTGACGGGCGTCGAGCATCGGGCATTCTCCTGTCGGTGGATTCCGCCAGTCTACCCGACGCCGCGCCCGCCGGCCTCGTCAGGCGGCGCTGGCGTCCATGCGCCGGCGCGCCTCGCGCCACAGCGCCGCAGCATCGACGCGCGCGCCCAGGCGGGCCGCCAGCAGGTAGAGCCCGCCCATCTTGCGATGCAGGAAGAGCGCGTCGGCCGGCGGGGTATGCCAGAAATCGCGCTGGCGGCCGAGCGCCATGCCGGCCCGGCTGATGCGCGCCGAAAGGTCGGACTGCCCGAAATCGTAGGGGCCGTCGTGGCGCAAGGGCTCGCTGGCCATGCGGAACAGCTCGACGACCGCCGCCAGCCGCGCCGACGGCATGTCGGCAGAGAAATAGCCGATGCGGCGCGCCGCCGCCTCGATGGCCGTCCGCTCGCCCGAGGCGCCGGCATCGAGGAGATCGCGGTAGCCGAATACCATTTCCGCGGGGCAGGCACGGGTCGCCCCGAAGTCGAGCAGGCCGACGCGGCCGCTCGCCGGGTCATAGCGGTAATTGGCGAAATTGGGGTCGGTCTGCAGCAGGCGGAATTCGAACAGCTCGCGAAACAGCAGGGAAAAAATCGCGGTCACAACACGATCCCGTTCGCCGGCCGGACGCGCGGCGAGGGACTCGATCGGCTCGCCCGCGACATAGGTCATGCAGAGCACGGTCTCGCCGGACAGCTCCGCGATCACCCCGGGCACGGCAAATGTGGGCTCCCCGGCGAGCAGCCGGGCGAATCCGGACAAGTGTTCCGCCTCCTGCCGGTAGTCGGCCTCGGCGTGCAGCTGCCGGCGTGCTTCAGCGAGCAGGGGTTCGAGATCGATGCCGCGCGGAAGCAATCCCGACAGGCGCAGCAGGCCCGCGACATTGGCGACGTCGCTGTCGATGCTGCGGCGTACGCCGGGATACTGGACCTTGACCGCAACCTCGCGCCCGTCGCGCAGGCGGGCGCGGTGCACCTGACCGATCGACGCTGCCGCCATCGGCGAAAAGGAAAAGCGCTCGAAGGCATCCTCCCAGCCCTTGCCCAAACCCGCCTCGAGCGCACTGACAACCTGGCTCATAGGCATCGCCCGCGCATCGGCGCGCAGCGCGGCAAGGACAGCCGTCAGCTCCGCGGGCAGCAGGTCCCCCGCATCCATCGAAAGCAACTGACCCACCTTCATCGCCGCGCCGCGCAAGCGGGAAAGCTGATCGGTCACCCGGCGCGCATTCGCCGGCGTCAGGAGCAGGTCGCCCAGTTGCGGTCGCTCACCCCGCGCCAGACGGCGCACACCCTCTGCCACCATGCTGCCGGCCACTCCGGAAACGATCGCTCCCATCGCCGCAAGTCGCTCCACGCGACCGCCGGGGACCGCTAGCGGGCGCGGCGGCACCGGCGCGCGGGCCGCCGCGCTCATGTCGCGTATCCCGTCGACACCCCGATGAGACCGCCGTGCGTCGTGGCCGGCAACGCGGCAACCAGCAGGCACAGGCTGGCGACGACGGTCAGGTGGAGTCGCAGCGGCAGGTACCAGCGCGGCAAGCTGACGGCGCGCACCAGACGATAATCCTGGCGGTAGTGCAGGACGAAACCGAGGATGAGCAGCAGGCTCGCCTGCTGCGCCCCGAGGAACACCGCCGGCCAGGCCAGCAGGGCCGGGACGACGCTCCACAGGAACAGCGAACGGCGGCGCGCGGGCTCGAGTTCGGGCAATCCGATCGCAAACCCCCAGTGCAGCGCACCGACAAAGCTCAGGATGATTGCCGCGTACGCGTAGAGGAGCTCGCTATAGACGGGGCCGTGGTGGTAATCGAGCAAGGCGGCCGGCGCCAGCATCAGGAAGGGAACGAGACCGCCGTAGCCCAGCCAGGCTACGCTGGGCGGCAGACGATCGGAGAGCATGGCTGCAGACATGGCGGACTCCCTGCGGCGAAAGGTAATGAACGGACAAGGAAGCGTTCGACAAGAGAAGATGACCCGACCCCGCGAACCCTATTTGTCCTGGACAAACTTTGTGGCCAGGAGTTCAGTCGCTGCTCATTCCCGGCCGCCTAGCGCTTCCATTCCGGCAGTTCAGCCACCTCCCGGACGTCGAGGATCAGCGCCAGCGCCATCCAGGATTCGCGCGGGAAGCGCACGCCGCCGTCTTCCTCGCCGAACTTGGCAATCAGGCGCTGCGAGAGTTCGTCGTTGTTGCCGAAGACGCCGATCCCCTTCATGCCCCAGTTCTCGAACAGGCAACTGTCGATGACCTCGTAGCTGAGCATGACGATGTCGGTATGACGCGGGTCGCGGACGATGCGCATGAAGGTCGTGTTCACATCCTCGAACTTGCCCTCGACCACCTGCAGGAAATGATGGCGAGTCGCCATCAGGAAGCCGCCGATCTGGTTTTTCTCGTTGTTTTCCTTGCTGTCGTGCAGGATGGACACCACCGTATCCCAGTCGAGGGGTGACGGGGAGCGACTCTTGTAGATCAGGCGATACATGGATTCCTCCTCGACATTTGCTCCGGCACACCGGCCGGCAGCCTAGGTTCCGGCCCGGCGCCGGATTTCAGCGGCAGCCCGCGCGATACCTGCCACGTCGAGACTATCGACGTCGACCGACCAGGCCGGTGGCTGGATGGCGTTGCGCTTGCGCGAGCGCGCGTACAGGGGGTCATAATGCTCAACGAGGAGTGCCGCGGTCAACCCGGCAAAATCGCCGGAATCCACCAGCGCGTGCCAGCCGGCGACACGCTCGTTGCCGAGCAGCGGGCGCAGTCCGTCGAGGCGCGCCTTGAGCGTCGCCGCGTCGCTGACAAGATGGGCGTAGTCGCCGAGCAGGAAGCTTATGCGCGCCGCCATGGCGGCGCGGACCTCGACCCGTTCGGCCGCCCGCATCGCGGCGAACAGGGGTTCCGGAAGGTGCAGGCGCCCGATCTTGCGCGACTCGCCTTCGATGAACACCACGGCGCCCGGCGGCAAGGCGGCAAGCGCCTGCCAGAGCAGCGTCTCGAACCACTTCTGCCCGGGCTGCGGCTGTGCCGGCAATCCGCCGAGCACCGAACCACGGTGGCACGCGAGTTCCTCGAGATCGAGCACATGGCCGCCCTGGCGGGCGATTTCCTGCAGGATGCGCGTCTTGCCGCTGCCGGTCGCCCCCTCGACGACACGGAAACGCAGGGTCGCCGGCAAGATGGCCAACTGCTCGCCGACACGGCGGCGGAAAGTCCGGTAGCCGCCCACCAGCTGGCAGGCGTCCCAGCCGACCGCGCGCAGGACCGTGGTCATCGCGCCGGACCGCTGGCCTCCCCGCCAGCACATCACGAGCGGCCGCCAGTCGCGGCCGCGATCCTGGAAATGCTGGAGAAGATGGCTTGCGATGTTGCGGGCAACCAGTGCCGCCCCGCGGCGGCGGGCCTCGAATGGCGAAACCTGAACGTACAGGGTGCCGATCTCGCGTCGCTCGTCATCGTCGAGCACCGGACAATTCACGGCCCCCGGCACGTGATCCTCGGCAAACTCGGCCGGCGAACGCACGTCGATGATCTCGTCGAAGGCGGCGAGCTCGTCGATCGTTGCCAAGCCGCGCGGGCGGCCGTGGCTGGCTGGGGGCGCCGGGGCGCTGACTGGCTGTGTCATGGGTAACTCGTCCGGAATGACGCGCGCCGGCAGGAATCCGAACGCCGATGCACACCCCCGAGTTTACCCAAGCTCGCTTGAATACGCGCTTCCGCTACCGTTTTCACAACGGCCATAGCCGACCGGGGAACCCACATGCATGATTAGCACTCATAAGCGGTGAGTGCTAAAATGCACTTAGGCACAAATGGAGGATGCACGCAATGAGCCATGCCCTGTCCTTTCCCGTCCCGTCATCGGTCGGCAGCATCGACGCCTATATCCAGGCGGCGAACCGCTATCCGATGCTGTCGGAAGCCGAGGAGATGCAGTTGGCCGTCCGCTTCCGCGACGAAGGCGACGTCGAGGCTGCGCGCCAGCTGGTTCTCTCGCACCTGCGTCTCGTCATTTCGATTGCCCGTGGCTACCTCGGCTACGGACTGCCCCACGCCGACCTGATCCAGGAAGGCAATATCGGCCTGATGAAGGCGGTCAAGCGCTTCGATCCGGATCGCGGCGTGCGTCTTGTATCGTTCGCGATGCACTGGATCAAGGCCGAAATCCACGAATACATCCTGAAGAACTGGCGCCTGGTGAAGGTCGCGACGACCAAGGCCCAGCGCAAGCTTTTCTTCAACCTGCGCAGCCTCAAGAACGAATACGAACGCAGTGAGACACTGACCGGAACGCAGGCGGCCGAGGTGGCGGCCCGGCTCGGCGTCAAGCCCGAGGAAGTGGTCGAGATGGAAACCCGCCTGAGCGGTCGCGACCTCGCCCTCGACGGGAACCCCGACGACGGCGAAGAGGCCTTTGCCCCGATCGACTATCTCGCCGACCGCCGCTATGAGCCGACCCGCCTGCTCGAAGACAAGGCGCGCGCGCATTTGCGCGAGGAAGGTCTGCATGCCGCGCTCGCCGCCCTCGACCCGCGCAGCCGCCGCATTGTCGAGGCACGCTGGCTGGCCGAAGGCGAAGCGGCCACCCTGCATGACCTGGCCGCCGAGTTCGGCGTTTCCGCCGAACGCATCCGGCAGATCGAAGCCAAGGCCCTGCAGAAGATGCGCGGCACGCTCGCCGCCTGAACCGGCGCTCGCCATCGGTGGCAAGGGGAGCGGACGCTCCCCTTTTTTCCGGGACCGCGTTCAGCGCAGCCCGGTACCGCTTTCCGGAAGGGGGCATGTCCGCTCGTCGAAACGCAGCCCGAAGACGAAGACATCCTTGGAGCAGACGTCGATGCACCTGCCGCAGTTGGTGCAGTTGGGCGACAGGATGACCGGGCCGGCACCGCCCTTGAGCGCCGGCCGGATGACCTGCGGCTCGGGACAGACGGCGAAGCAGTCCATGCAGTCATTGCAGGCCGCCCGCCGCCGGGCGGCCACGCGCAGCGGGCTCCAGCGCCCGAGCAGGCTGTAGAAGGCGCCGACCGGGCAGAGATGGCCGCACCAGCCGCGGCTCATCACGAACAGGTCGAAGAGGAAGACCGCGAGCACCACGGTCCACGCCGCCCCAAGGCCGAAAATCAGGCCCCGGTGCAGCATCGAGACCGGGTTGATCAGCTCCCAGAGGACGACACCGGTCGCCGCCGAGCCAACGAAGGTCATCGCCAGTATCCAGTAGCGGGTCCGGCGCGAGAGGTGGATGCTGCCCTTGATGCCGAGGCGCTCGCGCAGCCAGCCGGCGGCATCGGTAACCAGGTTTACCGGGCATACCCAGCTGCAGAAGACACGCCCGCCGACGAGGAAATAGAAGGCCGCCACGATGGCGATGCCCATCAGGCCGAGCGTCTCGGGCAGGTGACCGGCCGCCAACGCCTGCAGCGCGACATAGGGATCGGTGAGCGGCAGGAAGTCGAGCGTGTAGCTGTAATTGAGGTTGCCCTTGACGATCCAGATGCCGGCCAGCGGCCCGATCAGGAAGAGCGCAAGGATCGCCATCTGGGCCGTACGGCGCAGCAGCAGCCAGCGGTGGGCGCGCAGCCAGCCCTTCTCGGCGACCGCTTCGGCGCCGGGGTGCAATTTGCCGGCGGGTCTCATGGCTTGCCTCCCAGCCCGGGCGGCTGGCTGAGGATGACCCCTGCCTCGCTGCCGGGCACACCGCGCGCCGTATCGGTCATGCCGCTGGCGGGGTCGTAGTGACCGGGCAGGCTGGCCCCTTCCGGCAGGCGGTCGGGCAAGTCGATCATCTTCGACTCGTCGACCAGCGAACGTCCAGCCTTCTTCTGCTCTTCCCAGCCCAGCCGGTAATGCTTGCCGAGCGCACCCTGGGCCAGCTTCGGCGGCAGGACGCGGATCGCCGCTTCCTCGAGGACGCAGGACTTCTCACACTTGCCGCAACCGGTGCAGTGCTCGGAGTGGACGGTGGGCAGGAACATCGCGTGGCGGCCGGTGCGCCGATTGGGTTGGGTCTCGAGGGTGATCGCCTTGTCGATCACCGGACAGACGCGGTAGCAGACGTCGCAGCGCAGACCGAGGAAGTTCAGGCAGGTCTCGTGGTCGATGAGCACGGCGATGCCCATCTTCGCCTTCTCGATATCGGTCAGCCCGTGGTCGAGCGCCTTCGTCGGGCACGCCTTGACGCAGGGGATGTCCTCGCACATCTCGCAGGGGACGGTACGCGCCGTGAAGTAGGGCGTGCCGGTGGCCACCGTCGATTCAGGCTTGGCCAGCGACAGGGTGTCATAGGGGCAGTCACGCACGCACAGGCCGCAACGGATGCAGGCACCGAGGAAATCTGCCTCGGGCAAGGCGCCGGGCGGGCGCAGCGCCAGCGCCGGCAGCGCTTTCGACTGCTTGGCGTAGAGACCGAGCCCGAGGCCGAGCATGCCGACGCCACAAGCCATGCGCGCCGAGTCGAGAATGAACTGCCGGCGCGCGGCACCGCTGCGCGGGGGCTTGCTGTCGCTGTTCGCCATGGTGACCTCTTGATGGTGGCGGCGGGCCGGTCATTGCCGGCCCGCTCTGACGCGCCTCCCTGATTTGCCTTGCCGGCGCGTGAATCGATACCGTCAATCTACTCCATCAGCAATCGCCAATATTTGGCCCAAATCAAACGGCGGCCATGCGCGCCGCGACCCCGGGCAATGCGGCGCAGGCGGAAGCGGTCGTCGCCATGGCCACCGCCGCCGCATCGATGCCGCGCAATTCGCCGAAAACCGCGGCGATGCGCGGCAGTTCGCCCGGCGTATTGCGGGCACCCTGAAGCCAGGCGGGCGGGATATCCGGCGCATCGGTCTCGAGGACGATGCTCTCGAGCGGCAGCGTGGCGGCCAGCGCGCGGATGCGGGTCGAGCCGGTGAAGGTCATTGCCCCCCCGAAACCCAGCCGGAAGCCGAGCCCGATGAAGGCGTCGGCCTGCTGGCGGCTGCCGTTGAAGGCGTGGGCGATGCCACCGCGCACGCGGATGCGGCGCAAATGCTTGAGCACGGTATCGACCGCCCGCCGCACGTGCAGGATGACCGGCAGATCGAGTTCCGCCGCCAGCTTCAGCTGCTCGACGAAGAACCACTCCTGGCGGGCCGGATCGAGGCCATCGACAAAGCCGTCCAGGCCGATCTCGCCGACCGCCACCGGGTTCTCGCGCACCAGCCAGTCCCGCACGGCGGCGAGGTCGGCTGGTTGCGCCCGGTCGCTGTAGAGCGGATGGATGCCGTAGGCCGCGCAGCAGCCGGCATAGCGCTCAACGGTGGATTTGGTGCCGGCGAAGCCGTCGACCGCAACCGCCGGCACGACGAAGCCGCCGACGCCGCCGGCAAGCGCTGCAGCATGGACCGCATCACGGTCGCCGGTAAACTCGGCGGCATCGAGATGGCAGTGGGTATCGATCAGCATCCGGCGAACGGGAAATCCGGCCGCGGCCGCCGTCCGGAAACGAGGTCGGCAAGCGCTGCGCCCGAGCCGCAGGAAAGCGTCCAGCCGAGCGTGCCGTGGCCGGTGTTGAGCCACAGGTTGCGGTAGGGCGTCCGGCCGATCAGCGGCACGTTGGACGGCGTCGCCGGGCGCAATCCGCACCAGAACGCCGGCTCCCCGGCCGGGCGCAGGTCGGGGAAGAGCTCGCCGGCCCGTGCCATGATCGCCTGGCAGCGCACCGGATTCAGCTCGAGGTTGTAGCCGTTGAACTCGGCGGTGCCGGCAACGCGCAGGCGGTCGCCGAGGCGCGAGACGACCAGCTTGCGCTCGTCGTCGGTCAGGCTGACCGTGGGGGCGTGCGAATCCGGGCCGAGCGGGATCGTCGCCGAGTAGCCCTTGGCCGGGTAGACCGGCAGGCGGACGCCGAGCGGCGCGAGAAGCAGCGGCGAATAACTGCCGAGCGCGACGACATAGGCGTCGGCCGTCACCAGTTCGCTGCCACCCGCCCCACCGACAACGACGCCGGCGATCGCATCGCCTCCCCCCGGGGCGAGGCGCTCGATGGTCGTCGCGTAGCGGAACTCGACGCCGGCGTGCGCCGCCTGTTCCGCCAATGCCCGCGTAAACTTGTGGGCATCACCGGATTCATCCGACGACGTGTAGTCGCCACCGACCAGACGCGCGCGCATACCCGCCAGCACCGGCTCGATCTCGATGCAGCGGGCGGCACTCACCGGTTCGCGATCGAGGCCGAACTGGCGCATGATGCGGGCCGCCTCGGCCGCGCGCACACAGGCGGCGGCATCGGTATAGATATGCAGGATGCCCCGCTCGAGGTGGTCGTAAGTGAGCGCCTGCTCGCGGCGCAGCACTTGCAGACATTGCCGGCTGTAGAGTGCCAGCGTGACGATGGCGGCGATGTTGCGGCGGGTGCGTCCGGGCAGGCATTCGGCGAGGAAGCGCAGGCCCCAGGCGAGCTGGGCCGGATCGGCACGCCAGCGCCAGAGCAGCGGCGCGTCCTCGCGTCCCAGCCAGCGCAGGACAGACGGCAACACGTGCGGATTGGACCAAGGCTCGGCATGGGAAACGGAAATCTGCCCGCCGTTGGCGAAGCTCGTCTCGTTGCCGGCCACCGGCTGGCGGTCGATGACGACGACCTCGTGGCCGGCGGCCGCCAGATACCATGCACTTGCGGTGCCGACGACGCCGGCCCCGAGAACGGCAACCCTCAAGCCTCCCCTCCGCGCTCGCGCACGATGCGCGTGACTTCGGGAATGTGCCGCATGCCGCGCATCACAGCAGCCAGATGGGTGCGGTGGGCAACCTGGATGGTGAAATGGAGCAGGGTGAACAGGCGCTCGGGATCGGTGTCCATCGCCACATGCTCGATGTTCGAGCCGGCCTCGGCGATCGCCGAGGCGACCTGGGCGAGGACCCCGCGCCGGTTCTTGACCTCGACCTTGATGCGGATGTCGAACAGCTTGCCTTCTTCCGGCTCCCATTCGACGTCGATCCATTTCTGCGGTTCGGTCGAGCGCGATTTGCGGATGGTCGGGCAATCATGGGTGTGGATGACGAGGCCGCTGCCCTTCCTGATCGAGCCGATGATCGGGTCGCCGGGAATCGGCTGGCAGCAACGCGCCAGCTGAATGGCCATGCCCTCGGTGCCATGGATGGCCAGCGTCATGTTGCTCGGCACGTCCGGCTTGAGCTCCTCGCGCGCGAGCAGGCGGCGGGCGACCACCGAGGGCAGGCGCTTGCCCAGCCCGATGTCGGTGTAGACGTCTTCGAGCGAGCGATAGCCCGATGCCTTGACCATCTGCTCCCACGCCTCGGCCGGAATCGAGATCGGGACGACGCCGAGGGTCAGCAATTCCTGGCGCAACAGGCGTTCGCCCAGGCGCGACGATTCCTCGTTCTGCATCGTGCGCAGGAAATGCCGGATCTTGCTGCGCGCCCGCCCGGTCTTGACGTAGTTGAGCCAGGCCGGATTGGGCGCCGCCTGCGATGCCGTCACGATCTCGACCAGGTCGCCGTTCTTCAGCTCGGTGCGCAACGGGACCAGTTCGTGGTTGATGCGCGCCGCCGAGCAATGGTTGCCGACATCGGTATGCACGGCATAGGCGAAGTCGACGACGGTCGCCCCGCGCGGCATCGCCATGATCTTCCCCTTGGGCGTGAAGACATATACCTCGTCGGGGAAGAGGTCGATCTTGACGTTCTCGAAGAACTCGGCCGAGTCGCTCGTCTGCATCTCGAGCAGCGACTGCAGCCACTTGTGGGTCTTGATCTGCAGGTCGGCCCCGCTGTCCTCGATGTCCTTGTACAGCCAGTGGGCGGCGATCCCCTCCTGGGCAACGTGATGCATGTCGTGCGTGCGGACCTGCACCTCGACCGGCGTCCCGTAGGGACCGATCAGCGTCGTGTGCAGCGACTGGTAGCCGTTGGCCTTGGGAATCGCGATGTAATCCTTGAACTTGCCCGGCACCGGCTTGTACAGGCTATGCAGCGCACCCAGCGCCAGGTAGCACGTCGGCACGTTGGCGACGACGACACGGAAGCCGTAGATGTCGAGCACCTGCGAAAAGCTCAAGTGCTTGTCGCGCATCTTGCGGTAGATCGAATAGAGGCTCTTCTCGCGCCCGAAGACGTCGGCATCGAGACCGGCCGCTGCCAGCTTGCCGATGATCGCTTCCTGGATGCTGGTCAGCAGCTCGCTACGGTTGCCGCGTGCGGCGTTCATCGCCTTGGCGAGGATGCCTGCACGGTACGGGTGAACCAGGCGGAAGCAGGTATCCTGCATTTCCCGGTAGAGCTTGTTGAGTCCGAGTCGCAGGGCGATCGGCGCGTAGATCTCGAGCGTTTCGTTGGCGATGCGGCGGCGCTTGTCCGGACGCAAGGCCGCCATCGTCTGCAGGTTGTGCTGGCGGTCGGCGAGCTTGATCAGCACGACACGCAGGTCGCGCGCCATCGCCATCAGCATCTTGCGGAAGTTTTCGGCCTGCGCCTCCTGATAGGAGGCAAACTCCATCTTGTCGAGCTTGGAGAGGCCATCGACCAGCTCGGCGACCTCCTTGCCGAATCTGTCGGACAGCTCGCGCTTGGTCGTGCCGGTGTCCTCGAGGACGTCGTGCAACAGCGCAGCAGCCACCGCCACGCCATCCATGCGCCACTCGACGACGGCACCGGCGACGGCGAGCGGATGCGTGATGTAGGGCTCGCCCGACATGCGCTTCTGCTGCGCGTGCGCGCGCGCCGCGAAGGCATACGCCGCGCGGATGCGCTCTACATCGGTGGGGGGAAGGTAATCGAGACTGTCGAGGAAGACCCGGTAGGCGGGGTCCTCGTCAGGGAGCGGCGCGAACGACGGGGCGGGGTCCATCGTGTCTCACCGCCCGGACTCTCAGGCCTGGCCGCGGTTCAGGACTTCCAGTCCGACCTTGCCGAGGGAAAGTTCGCGCAGGGCGATCACGGTCGGCTTGTCCTTCTCGGCATCGACCAGCGGCGTCGCACCGTTGGCGAGCTGGCGCGCGCGGTGAGCGGCGGCCAGGGTCATCTGGAAGCGGTTGGGAATCTTCTTCAGGCAGTCATCAACGGTAACGCGGGCCATGCAGTAACCTCAGTTCAGAACAATCGGGCGAACAACTCGGCGTGCCGGGCACGCTGCGCCGCAAGGGTCAGGCGCGCGGCGCGCGCCACGGCGCACAGATCCGCGAGCGCCTGCTCGAGACGGTCATTGATAATAACATAGTCGAATTCCCCGGCATGGCGCATCTCCGCCGTCGCGACGGCGAGGCGGCGCGCGATGATCTCGGCGCTGTCGGTGCCGCGTCCCTGCAGGCGCCGCGCCAGCTCCTCCAGCGACGGCGGCAGCACGAAGACGCCGATGGCTGCCGGGAACTGCGCCCGCACCTGCTGCGCACCCTGCCAGTCGATCTCGAGCAGGACGTCATCGCCGGCATCGAGGCGTCCGGCGATCCAGGTCCGCGAAGTCCCGTAGTAATTGCCGTGGACTTCGGCCCACTCGAGGAATTCGCCGCGGGAAATCATCCCCTGGAAGGCGTCGACCGTGACGAAGTTGTATTCGCGGCCATCCTGCTCGCCCGGACGCGGCGCCCGCGTGGTGAACGAGATCGACAGCCGGATCCCCGGCTCGCGCTCGAGCAGCAGGCGGACAAGGGTCGTCTTGCCGGCGCCCGAGGGCGCCGCGACGATGAACAGGTTGCCGGCCATGCGCGACCTACTCCAGGTTCTGGATCTGCTCGCGCATCTGCTCGATGAGCAGCTTGAGGTCCATCGAGGCCTGCGATACCTCGGTGACCGCCGACTTGGAGCCGAGCGTATTGGCTTCGCGGTTGAGTTCCTGCATCAGGAAGTCGAGGCGCTTTCCGCAGGCGCCACCCTGGCGCAGCACGCGCTCGACCTCGTCGAGGTGAGTCGTGAGGCGGGTCAGTTCCTCGGCAACATCGATGCGCGTCGCGAACACCGCAACCTCCTGGAGCACGCGCTCGTCGCTGGCGCCGCCGAGGGCTTCGGTCAGGCGCTGGCGCAGCTTCTCGGTGTACATGGCCTGCGCCTCGGGAATGCGCGGCGCGACACGGGCCACGATGGCGCGCATGGCGGCGACGCGGTCGACGATCATCGCGGCCAGTTTTTCGCCTTCACGGGCACGGCTGGCTGTGAATTCGTCGAGAACGGCACGCGCCAGCGCCAGCACCTGCGGATTCAGGGCCGCTGCATCGACGTCGTGGTCGCCCAGCATGCCCGGCCAGCGCAGCACGTCGGACACGGCAAGCGGGGCCGCATCGGGCAATGCCTGCCGGACGCTGCCGTCGAGGGCTTGCAGCGCGGCAAGCAGGTCGCCGTTCAGCTGCATCTGCTCCGGTCGCGCGGCGCCGGAACTCAGAGAGAGCCTGCATTCGACCTTGCCGCGCGCGATGCGGCTGGCGAGCAGTTCGCGCAGGGGCATCTCGAGGGCGCGCAGATCGTCGCCGATACGGAAGTGGAAATCGAGGTAGCGCGAATTGACGCTTTTGAGTTCGCACTGCAGGGTGCCGCGCCCAACGTCGAGAGTGCGCACCGCGTAGCCGGTCATGCTGCAGATCATTTTCTTGGCCTTGTTTAGCTTTACAGGCCGGGCGGCACGCCCGAAAATGCCTGAAACGGCATCATAACCGCGAGATTGATGGCGCAACAAGCCAACCACGCGCTCCCCAGTGGCTTCCAGCTGGAGGAGTACTCGATCGAACGCCAGCTTTCGCTCGGCGGGTTTTCGATCGTCTATCTCGCCATCGACCCGGCGGGAACGCGGGTTGCCATCAAGGAATACCTGCCCAACAGCCTGGCCCTGCGCGGCGAGGGCGAGATCAAGCCGTGCATACCCGAAGAGCATCAGGGCGCCTTCCTCTACGGGATGAAGTGCTTCTTCGAGGAGGGCCGCGCGCTGGCCCGCCTGTCGCACCCCAACGTGATCCGCGTGGTGAACTTCTTCCGCGCCAACGACACCGTCTACATGGTGATGGAATACGAACGTGGGCGCACCCTGCAGGAGTTCATCGCCAAGCACCCGGGCACGGTATCCGAGCGCTTCATGCGCGGAGTCTTCGCGCGGCTGCTGAACGGCCTGCGCGAAGTGCATTCGCACAAGCTGCTTCACCTCGACCTCAAGCCGTCGAACATCTACCTGCGCCAGGACAATACGCCGGTGCTGATCGACTTCGGCGCCGCCCGCCAGACCCTGTCTACCGACCAGCCCATCCTCAAGCCGATGTACACGCCTGGCTTCGCTTCGCCGGAGCACTACGGCTCGCGCAAGGATCTCGGCCCGTGGAGCGACATCTACAGCATCGGGGCGTCGATGTACGCGTGCATGGCGGGCGCCGCGCCGCAGGCGGCCAACGAGCGCTACGAAAAGGATGTCCTGGTGCCGGCGATGAAGCGCTGGGAAGGCAAGTATTCCGATCGTCTGCTCGAGATCGTCGACTGGTGTCTCAACCTGAATCACTACTACCGCCCGCAAAGCGTCTTCGCACTGCAGAAGGCGCTGGTCGAAGCCGTGGAGGAACCGGAGCAGAAAAGCGCCGGCTGGCTCGGCCGCATCGTCGGGAAATTCGCGAAAGCCCAATAACAATGAAATTCACGATTTACCAGGATAGCCGCCAAGGGGGGCGGAGCAACAACGAAGACCGCATCAGCTACTGCTACTCGCGCGATGCCCTGCTGATGGTCGTCGCCGACGGCATGGGCGGCCACCACTACGGCGAGATCGCCTCGCAGATCGCCGTGCAGACGCTGGCCGACAATTTCCAGCGGCAGGCCCGCCCGAGTCTCTCCGACCCCTTCCATTTCCTGCACGAAGGCATGCTCAACGCGCACAGCGCCATTCTCGATTTCGCGCTGCGCCACCGCCTGCCCGACACGCCGCGCACGACCTGCGTCGCCTGCATCGTCCAGGACAGCATCGCCTACTGGGCGCACGCCGGCGACTCGCGCCTCTACCTGCTGCGCGACGGCAAGGTGCTGGCGCGCACGCGCGATCATTCGCGCATCCGCATCCTGCTCGACGAAGGCCTGATCTCCGAAGCGATGGCTGCGACGCACCCCGACCGCAACAAGATCTACAGCTGCCTCGGCAGCCCGAACGCGCCCGAGATCGAGTTCTCGCGCAAGACCCCGCTCGAACAGGGCGACGTCGTGCTGCTGTGCACCGACGGCTTGTGGGGCGAGATCCCCCCGGACACGCTCGCCCAGCGCCTGCGCGATGGCAACGTCCTCGACGGCGTGCCGCGCCTGCTCGGTGAGGCGGAGGCAACGGGCGGCCCGCAGGGCGACAACCTCTCGGTCATCGCCGTCTGCTGGGAAGACAGTTACGGCAGCCCGTCCGACGCCGACGGCAGCGTGTCCACGCAGACCCTGGAGATCGGCGAGATCGAGACCCATATCGAGGAATTCGGTCGCGACGGCGGACCGCGCAAGGACCTGAGCGAAGAGGAGATCGAGCAGGCGATCGCGGAAATCCGTTCCACCATCGACAAGTTCAACCCCAGGAAACCCGGACAATGACCCAACGCCCCAGCCGGCGCCAGGCGGACCAGCTCCGCGACGTGCGCATCACCCGCAACTTCACCCGCCATGCCGAGGGCTCGGTGCTGATCGAGATGGGCGACACCCGCGTGCTGTGCACCGCCAGCGTCGAAGAGAACGTGCCTTCCTTCCTGCGCGGCAAGGGCCAGGGCTGGGTTACCGCCGAATACGGCATGCTGCCGCGCTCGACGCACACGCGCACCGCGCGCGAGGCGGCCAAAGGCAAGCAGACCGGGCGCACCCAGGAAATCCAGCGCCTGATCGGCCGCAGCCTGCGCGCGGTGACCGACCTCAAGGCGCTCGGCGAGCGCCAGGTCACGCTCGACTGCGACGTCCTCCAGGCCGACGGCGGCACCCGCTGCGCCTCGATCACCGGCGCCTGGGTCGCCCTCTACGAAGCCTGCGAGAAGCTGGTGCAGGCTGGCAAGCTGGCAAGCAACCCGGTCACCGACCATGTCGCCGCAATCTCGGTCGGCATCGTCGGCGGCACGCCGGTGCTCGACCTCGACTATCCCGAGGATTCGGCCTGCGACACCGACATGAACGTGGTCATGACCGGCCGCGGCGGCATCGTCGAGGTGCAGGGCACGGCCGAGGGCGAGCCCTTCACCCGTGAGCAGATGAACGCCCTGATGGATCTCGCCACGGCCGGCGTGCGCCGGCTGGTCGCCGCCCAGGAAGGCGCCCTCGCCTCATGAAGCGGCTGGTCCTCGCCTCCAACAACGCCAAGAAGATGAAGGAGCTGGACGCGCTGCTGGCGCCGCTCGGCTTCGAGGTCATCGCGCAGGGCAGCCTCGGCATACCCGAGGCCGAGGAACCGCATGTCACCTTCGTCGAGAACGCGCTGGCCAAGGCACGTCACGCTGCAAAACACAGCGGCCTGCCGGCGCTGGCCGACGACTCCGGCCTCTGCGTTCGTGCCCTCGGCGGCGCCCCCGGCGTCATCTCGGCGCGCTACGGCGGCGAACCGAAATCGGACGCCCGCAACAACGACAAGCTGCTTGCCGAACTGGCCGGCCAAGCCGACCGCACCGCCCACTTCGTCTCGGTGCTCGTCCTCGTCCGCCATGCCGATGACCCACAGCCGCTGATCGCCGAGGGCGAATGGCACGGCGAGATCATCGCCGAGCGGCGCGGCGACGGCGGCTTCGGCTACGACCCGCTGTTCTACTTGCCGGATTTCGGCAGGACGGCCGCCGAACTCGACGCCGATACCAAGAACCGCGTCTCGCACCGTGGCCGCGCGATGCAGAAACTGATCGAGCGCCTGCCGGCGCTCTAACCCGTGGCCCGCACCATCCCCGTTTTTGCCGAAAAACCGGCGTCGACCGCGACAGCCCTCGAATTCCGCGTCCCGCCGCCGCTGTCGCTCTACGTTCACGTGCCTTGGTGCGTCAGGAAGTGCCCCTACTGCGACTTCAACTCGCACGAGGCGGGCGGGGCCATCCCCGAGCGCGCCTACGTCGATGCGCTGATCGCCGACCTACAGTCGGCGCTGCCGCTGATCTGGGGCCGCCCGGTGCAGACGGTGTTCTTCGGCGGCGGCACGCCCAGCCTGCTGTCGCCGGCGGCGATCGACGAACTGCTCGCGGCCTTCCGCGCCCTGGCCGTGCTGGCGCCGGATGCCGAGGTCACGCTCGAGGCCAACCCGGGCACCGTCGAGGCCGAAAGGTTTGCCGGCTTCCGCACCGCCGGCGTCAATCGACTTTCGCTCGGGATCCAGAGCTTCGCCGACGACAAGCTCAAGGCGCTTGGCCGCATCCACGGCGGCGCCGAGGCGCGCGCAGCCGCGGCACTGGCCGCCGAACACTTCGAGCGCTTCAACCTCGACCTGATGTATGGCCTGCCCGGCCAGAGCCACGGCGACGCAATCGCCGATGTCGAAGCCGCGCTCGCCTTTGCGCCGCCACACCTTTCCTGCTACCAGCTCACGCTCGAACCGAACACGCGCTTCGCCGCCTTTCCGCCCGAACTGCCCGCAGCCGATGCCTGCGCCGACATGCAGGAGACGATCGAGGCGCAGCTCGCGGCCGCCGGCTATCGCAACTACGAAACCTCGGCCTTCGCACAGCCCGGCCGCGAGTGCCGGCACAACCTGAACTACTGGTATTTCGGCGACTACCTCGGCATCGGGGCCGGCGCCCATTCCAAGCTGACGCTGCACGACCGCGTGCTGCGCCAGATGCGCTGGAAGGGACCGGACGCCTACCTCGAGCAGGTGCGCGCCGGCAGCCCGGTGCACGACGAGCATTCCGTAGCTGCCGCCGACCTTCCCTTCGAGTTCATGATGAACGCGCTCCGGCTGGCCGACGGCTTTCCCCCGGGACTCTTCGAGTCGCGCACCGCACAACCGCTTTCGGTGATCCGCGGCCAGCTCTCGGCGGCGGTCGCCGGTGGCTTGCTCGTGATGGATGGCGAACGCATCGCCCCGACACCGCGCGGGCGCCGCTTCCTCAACCGGCTGCTGGAGGACTTCCTCGCGCCGCCGGCACCGTAGCGCAAATCCCCGGCAGGTTGTCAGGTCCGCCGCGTACGCATCAATCCAGCGGCTCGAAGCGCAGCCAGACCGTGAAGCGGGAACCCCGCCCCGGTTCGCTGGCGACCGTGATCCTGCCGCCGTAGCGCTCGACCAGCGACAGGCTGACCCAGAGGCCGAGGCCGGTGCCGCCGGGCTTTTTCGCCGTGTAGAAAGGTTTGAACAGCCGCTCGCGCTCGGCGTCGGTGAGGCCCGGGCCGCTGTCGGCGACAATCAGGCGCAGACCGACCGGCATGTCGACCTCGTCCCAGTCTTCTGCCGCCAGGGTGAGGACGCCGCCGTCGGGCATCGCCTGGATGGCGTTGACCATCAGGTTGATCAGCACCTGCTGCAGTTCGTTGCGGTTGCACAGCACCTTGCGGACAGATTCCAGGTGTTGCTCGACGGTGACGGTACCCTTACGGAGCAGGTGGCCGACCAGCAGCAGGCTGTCCTGGATCAGCTGGGCCGGCGCCACCGGCTCGAGGTAGCCGACATAATCCTGCGGCCGGGCAAACTGCAGGAGCTTGGCGACTATCAGACGGATGCGGTGCACCTGTTCCTGGATCAGCCTGACTTCGGGTTCAACCGGCTCGGTCGCCGGCCCGAGGATGTCGCGCAGGACGTCAAGGTTGCCCTGGATGACGGCGACCGGATTGTTGATCTCGTGTGCGACACCGGCCGTCAACTGGCCGATGGCGGCCAGCTTTTCGTTCATGACGAGCTGCGATTGCGCCGCCTTGAGGTCAGCCACTGCCTGTTCCAGCTCGGCAGTGCGGCGGGCAACCTCGGCATCGAGCGCCTCGCCCCAGCGCATGAGGGCGTTCGCCTGTGCCTGCAGGCGGTCGAGCAGGCGGTCGAACTGGATCGCCAGTTCGCCCAGTTCATCGCGGCTGTCGACGGCGCCGACACGGGTGGCCGTCTCGCCTTGCACGATGGCGTTCATCGTCGCGTGCATGCGCTCGATCGGCCGGAACACCCGGCGCGCCCAGAACGCGGCAAAGAAACCGGCAGCGAGCATGGCGACGGCGAACAACGCGACGACAACCGCCAGCCCGGCCTGCCTGGCAGCCGTGAAGGGGGCCTCGAGGTAGCCGACATAGAGCATTCCGACGCGATGACCGCGGCTGTCGACCAGCGGCTCGTAGCCGGACACGTACCAGTCGGTGACGACGAAGGCGCTGTCCAGCCAGGTGCGGCCCTCGCCGAGGACGGCATCGCGCACCGCCTGCGAGACGCGCGTGCCGATCGCCCGGCCGCCCTCGAAGAGGCGCACGTTGGTCGCAATGCGCACGTCGTCAAGAAAGAGGGTCGCGGTGCCGCGACTGCCGAGCAGCAGCGCACCCTCGGGATAGACGATCTCGTTCAGGCGGTCGATGAAGTCGAGGTTCTTGTTGAGCAGGACGCCGCCGGCCAGCACGCCGAGGATGCGACCGTCGCCATCGCGCACCGGCGCGGCGGCGTGGAGAACGAGGCCGCGATCCTCGACGGCGCGCGGGTCGGGTGCCGCATTGCGGGTGGCAAGCACGGGCGTGTAAGCCTGCTCGGCCAGGCGCGGGTCAAGCAGCGCCAGTTGGCGCGCGGTGAAGACGTCGGTCTCGATAGCGGCCTTGCCGGCGGCTGCGGCCTGCAGTGCCGGCCAGGCCGGCAAGGCATCCCGGTCGCGGTCGACATCGAGAAAATAGAGAAAATCGAGACCGTGCCCGGAGCGGGCATCGCTCAGCAGGCTCGCCAGCGCAGCGTCGCGGCTCTTGACGGAACTCCGGAGTACCCCGGCGAGGCGGGCCGATCCGGCGAGCGCCTCGACATCGCGCCCGACACCTTCCGCGTAGCGCTCGTAATAGCCGTGCGCGGCGGCAAGGTCGGTACGCACCTTGGCGATCAGCAGGCGATCGATGTGCTCGCCGCCCCAGATCGCCAGCACGGCCACCAGCACCGGCAGGACGATCGCCAGCGGCAGCAGCGCCAGCAACAGCAGCCGGATGCGGATCGATCGGCGGCCGGGAACGCCGGTCGCAGCCGCTGCCGGCATCAGCCGGCTTGTTCGTTGGCGATGGCCTTTTCGGTGATCTCGGTGTACAGGCCGATGCCCTTGACGACCAGCTGTTCGTACTCGGGGTGGCGCTCGAGGAAACCCTTCAGCGTGTGCAGGTCGGCCGCCACGTCGGCGAGGAACTTGACCTCGGTTTCATCGAGCTTGTCGCCCCGGTCGACCTTGTCCTTGAGCGCCAGGGCGCGGGGAAGGCGCAGGTTGTTGAAACGATCCAGCGTCGCCTGGAGGACGCCGGCTTCTTCTTCGGGCTTGATCATGTTCACTCTCCGGTTGGTGGTTGCGGGCCTCGTCAGCCCATGATGTTGACGCCACCGTCAACGTACAGCGTGTCGCCGGTGAGGCGGCGCGCGTACGGCGTGGCGAGAAAGGCGCAGGCAAAACCGACATCCATGATGTCGACCAGTTCGCCGACCGGTGCTCTTTCGACGGCCTGGTTGAGCAGCATGTCGAAATCCTTGAGGCCGGATGCGGCGCGCGTCTTGAGCGGGCCCGGCGAAATGGCATGAACGCGGATCTTGCGCGGACCCAGTTCGTAGGCAAGGTAGCGGCAGGAAGCCTCTAGCGCCGCCTTGACCGGCCCCATCACGTTGTAGTTCGGCACCACCTTGGCCGCACCGTGGTAGCTCATCGCGAACATCGTGCCCCCGTCCTTCATCAGCGGGGCTGCCAGTTTGGCCATGCGGATGAACGAATGCACCGAAATATCCATGGCCAGCGCGAAGCCGTCTGCAGAACAATCCACGAGATTGCCCTTGATGTCTTCCTTCTTGGCCGAGGCGATCGAGTGCACGACGATGTCGAGCTGTCCCCACTCCTTCTTGATGCGCTTGAACAGGGCTTCCATGTCGCCCGGCTTCTGCACGTCAAGGGGCGCGAAGATCGGCGCGCCGATCTCCCGGGCGAGCGGCTCGATATAGGACTTCGCCTTTTCGTTCAGGTAGGTAACCGCCACTTCGGCACCGAGTTCGTGGAAGGCCTTGGCGCACCCCCAGGCGATCGACGAGTCGTTGGCGATGCCGGCGACCAGCGCCTTCTTGCCCTCGAGGACCGGTCGACGCAGCTTATTCTTGGCCATGATCAATTTCTCCCTGCAGACATGTGGAATGGCGGCACGCCGCCACTTGCCGCCAGCATAGCAAAGTTGCAAGCGTACAGCGCGCGGCTCAGCTCCCCCACGCCTGGCACTTGCGATCGAGGGTCTTGCGCGAGATACCCAGCCGCCGCGCCGCCTCGGACTTGTTGCCGTCGCAGGCCGCCAGCACGGCGAGGATGTGTCGCTTCTCGACCGCCTCCAGGTTTTCCTCGCCGCCCGTGGCAACAGGCGCGCCAACAGGAGCGTCGGGGCCGGGATCGAACCAGCCGAGGATGAGCGAGCGCTCAACGAGGTTCTTCAGTTCGCGCACGTTGCCCGGCCAATCGTAGGCCGCGAGCCGGGCCAGGGCACGCGCATCGGGGACGACGCGCGGAACGTTCAGGTAGGGCGCGAGCTGGCCGGCAAAATAATCGACGAGCAGCGGGATGTCCTCCGTCCGCTCGCGCAGGGGCGGCAGTGTGACTTCGACGACCTGCAGCCGGTAATAGAGGTCGGGGCGGAAACGCCGGGCGGCGACCTCCGCCTTGAGGTCGCGATTGCTGGCGGCGATGACACGCACGTCGACCGGGATTTCCTGCTCCGAACCCACCTGGCGGATGCGCCGCTCCTCGAGGACCCGCAGGAGCTTGGCCTGGGCGGGCAAGGGCAATTCGGCGACCTCGTCGAGGAAGAGCGTACCGCCGCGCGCGTAATAGAAAAGCCCCTCGCGGCTCTGCTGGGCGCCCGTGTAGGCACCGCGGACATGGCCGAACAGTTCCGACTCGATCAGCTCGGCGGCGATCGCCGCGCAGTTCACCGGCACGAACGGTCCGCCGGAACGCCCGCTCATGCGGTGCAGGGCACGCGCCGCGACCTCCTTGCCGGTGCCGGACTCCCCGGTGAGCAAGACGGTCGCCGGCGTCGGCGCGATGCGGTGCAGGCGCTCGCAGACTGCAGCGATGGCAGGCGACTGGCCGACGATGCCTTCGACATCCGCCCCCCGCTCGCTGATCTCGCGGCGCAGCACGAAGTTCTCGCGCAGCAGGCGCGAACGCTCGAAGCAGCGCTGCACGGCGTTGAGCGCCTGGGCCAGCGAAAATGGCTTGAGCAGGAAATCGGCGGCACCGGCGCGCAGGGCATCGATGGCGGTATCGAGGTCGGCGTAGGCGGTCATCATCACGACGTCGCCGGCGTAACCCTCGTCGCGCAGGTCGTGCAGCCAGTCGATCCCCGAGCGCCCCGGCATGGCGATGTCGAGGACGATCAGGTCGTAGAGTTGGCGCTGCAGCAGCGGCACCGCTTCCTCGACGCTGCCCGCGGTATCGACACGCCCGCAACGCTGGCCGAGGGCACGCCGCAGGAAGCTGACCATGCCCGGCTCGTCGTCGACGACGAGCACCGAATACTGCCGCCAGGGCACGTCCTCGCCCTGCGCCTTTTCCACATCCATCCTTGTCTCCATCCTGTCGTCCCCGGATCTTCGGCCGGGTTCTCCTGCCCGGGGCGGGTCAGCGCAAGGCCACCTCGCCATCGACGTAATACCAGCGGCCAGCATCGCGCACGAAGCGGCTGGACTCGTGCAGGCGGCGGCCGCGCCCGCCCTCGCGCCAGCGCGCGACGAATTCCACGCAGGCATGCGCCGGGTCGCCGAGCTCGCTGCGTCTGATCTCCAGCCCCAGCCATTTGACCGCAGCCTCGCCGGAAAGGTCGAGGCTTTCCGGTCGCGTCGAAGCATGCCAGGTCGCCAGCAGGTAAGGCGCCAGGCCGAATACGTAGGCGCTGTAGCGCGAGCGCATCAGCGACTCGGCATCCGGCGCATTTTCGGCCCCGGCATGCAGTCGACCGCAACAGTCGGGGTACGTGCGGCCGCTGCCGCAGGGGCAGGCGCCCGTCACGCCGCCGCGTCCGCCTCGCCACCCAGCGCGGCGACCAATTGCGGCAAGAGGCGCGACAACTCGCCAGCCATCAGCGCGAAGTCGGCGTCGAACTGTTCATCGGCGTGCTCGATCCCCTGCTCGGCCGACTCCTTGAGCACATCCAGGAAGGCAAGGCGCTTGACCTCGAGCTTCTCGGTGAGCAGGAAGGAAATGCGCTCATCCCAGGTCAGCGCCAGGCGCGTGGGCTGCTTGCCGGCGGCAAGGTGAGCCTTCACTTCGTCGCCCTCCAGCGTGTGGCGGACGTAGCGGACGACCGCCTTCTCTTCGCCGGCGGCCTTCAACTCGCAGTCGCGGTCGATGGTGAAACCGGGTGGCGCCTCGCCGGCGGCCAGCCAGTCAGCCATCGCCGCCGTCGGCGACAGCTTCGTGTGCAGCAGGGTCAGCGGAAAGTCGTCGAGGCAGGCGCGCAGGTGCTCGATGACCTCCTCGGCCTTGCCCTGGCTCGCCGCATCGACACAGAACCAGCCGCCCTGCGGATCGATCCACACGAAGGTCGTGCGCCGCCGGGTGAAAGCGCGCGGCATCAGTTCCTCGGTGACGCGCTCGCGCAGTTCGCGCAGCTGCTTGCGGCCAGGCGCATAGCCCTGCTCGCCCTCCATCCTGTCGGCGCGCTCACGCACTTCCTGGTTGATCACCGAAGCCGGCAACAGGCGCTGCTCGACGCCAAGGGCGACCAGCCACTGGCCGCCGAGGGCATGGACCAGCGCGCCGTCCGGACGCGGGGCCACCCAGCCGCGCGAAGCCGGTTCGTGCGACGCGCAGCGACGGAAAGGCCCGCGCGCGAGCTGCTCGTCGAGGGTGGCGAGATCGAGGGAAAACGGCACGGGCAGGCGGTAGACCTGCAGATTCCTGAACCACATCGGGGGTATTCCTGAAACGACGAACGGGGCCGAGAGTCTATCAGTTGGCCGGACGCCATGCCCGCACCGTCCTGGTGCCGGGTGCAAGACAGGGGGACACCGCGACCGCCGCGTCGCGCGGCGACCCGCCCGAGCCACGGCGGCGGTGGCTGTCGCGGCAACACAGGGAACTCCACCTGCCTCCCGACAGCCCCGCGGAGATGTCCTGGCCGACGTCGCGGCGCCCGCAGGAGTGCGAGCGCCGTGGCGCGACGATGCCTTACTTCTTGCCGCCGCCGGTGAGGGCGACCATGTATTCGACGGCAGCCTTGACTTCGGGGTCGCTCAGGTCGGCAAGGCCGCCGCGTGCCGGCATGCCGTTGTGCCCGCCCTGAGCGGACTTGACGAGGGCGGGGACGCCCTTCTGCAGGCGCGGCTTCCAGTCGGCCATGTTGCCGAGCCTGGGCGCGCCGCCCTTGCCGTCGGTGTGGCATTCCCGGCAACGGGCCTTGACCACTTCCTCGCCGCTGCGCGTCTTCGGCGAAGCATAGGCCTTGTCGGTATCGGTGGCGGCACCGCCGCTGATCATGTAGCCGGCCGCGCGGCTCATCTCGACATCGCTGAGCGCCGCCTGTCCGCCGTGCGCCGGCATCTTGCGGATGCCGGTGATGGCATTGGCAGTGACCTTGTCGAGCCCCTTGGCGGAACGCTCGCGCCAGGCGGCACGGTCGTCAAAGCGCGGCGCTCCGTCCTTGCCGGTCGCATGACATTGCGAACAAACCGCCTCGTAGACTTCCTTCCCGGAACGCTCGGCCGCCTGCGCCGCGGCAGCAAGGCCGAGCAGGGAGGCAGCCAGCGCGACTGCAGTGGGTTTCATCATGTTGTCTCTCTCTTGTGCAGTACAAACACATTCAACATATTACCGATGCTGGCGCCCGCCGTGGGTCATTTCTTTACAAAAATGACATCCCAGACGCCATGCCCGAGACGCAGGCCCCGGTTCTCGAACTTGGTGAGCGGCCGGTAGTCGGGGCGTGGCGCGAAGCCGTCGGCCGTGTTGGCCAGCGCCGGCTCCGCCGAGAGCACCGCCAGCATCTGCAGCGCATACTCCTCCCAGTCGGTGGCGCAGTGCAGGTAGCCACCCGGCTTCAGGCGCGTGGCGAGCAGGGCGACGAAGGGCGGCTGGATCAACCGGCGCTTGTTGTGGCGAGCCTTGTGCCACGGGTCCGGAAAAAAGACATGGATGCCGTCGAGCGAAGCCTCGGGCAGCATGTCGCGCACCACTTCGACGGCATCGTGCTGGCAGATGCGCAGGTTGGCCAGCCCGCGCTCGGCGACCTGCTTGCACAGCGCGCCGACGCCCGGCACGTGCACTTCGACGCCGAGGTAGTCGTTGTCGCGGCAGGCGTCGGCGATCTTTGCCGTGGTCTCGCCCATGCCGAAGCCGATCTCGAGGATTTTCGGGGCATTGCGACCGTAGACCGCAGCCAGGTCGAGTGGCTGCGGCGCGTAGGCGAGGCCGATCTTCGGCATCATCTCGGCGTAGTAGCGCTGCTGCGCTTCCGACATGCGGCCGGCGCGGCGGACATAACTCTTGATGTGGCCCGCGTTTTTCAACCCTGCCTCGCGCCCCTCGGCATAGATGCCGTCACCGCTGCCGGGCGGCGCGATCAGCGGCGCGCCGCTCACGAGCCGATCAGTCCGTTGGTCGGCGACGACGGGTCGGCCGAGTAGAGCTTCCTCGCCATGCGCCCGGCGAGGAAAGCCTCGCGCCCAGCCTCGATGCCCTTCTTCATGGCGCCGGCCATGAGCACCGGGTCTTTCGCGTGAGCGATGGCCGTGTTCATCAGGACGCCGTCGCAGCCCAGTTCCATCGCGATGGTGGCATCCGAGGCGGTGCCGACGCCGGCGTCGACGATGATCGGCACTTTCGCGCTGTCGATGATCAGGCGCAGGTTCCACGGGTTGAGGATGCCCATGCCGGAGCCGATCAGCGAGGCGAGCGGCATCACCGCGACGCAGCCGATCTCTTCGAGCATCTTCGCCTGGATCGGGTCGTCCGAGCAGTACACCATGATCTCGAAGCCTTCCCTGACCAGGGTTTCCGCCGCCTTCAGCGTTTCCGGCATGTTCGGGAACAGGCTCTTCGGGTCACCGAGGACTTCCAGCTTGCACAAGGGATGGCCGTCGAGCAATTCGCGCGCCAGGCGCAAGGTGCGCACCGCATCGTCGGCGGTATAACAGCCGGCGGTGTTGGGCAGGATGGTGAAGCGCGACGGCGGTACGGCATCGAGCAGGTTGGGCTGGCTGGCGTCCTGGCCTATATTGGTGCGGCGGATGGCGACGGTGACGATTTCCGCCCCCGAGGCATCGATCGCCGCGCGCGTCTCGGCGAAGTCCTTGTACTTGCCGGTGCCCACCAGCAGGCGGGAACGATACGCCTTGCCGGCGATGGTCAGTTGATGCATGGCGTATTTCTCCGGTTCAGCCGCCGCCGACGGCGACGACGATTTCGAGTTGGTCGCCCGACGCGAGCAGCGTCTCGGCATGCCGGCCTCGGGGGACGATCTCGCCGTTGCACTCGACGGCGATGCGCTTGCCGGCATAGCCGAGCGCCTCGACGAGGCCGGCGACAGTCAGCGGGTCGGGAAAGCGGCAGGGTTCGCCGTTCAGTCTGATCTCGGGCATCGGCTCATTTTACCAAGCCGCGCGGCTTCCTCGGCGCGCGTCGGAACAGGCGGTCGTAGATGCTGTCGGGCAGCACACGCAGGATCTTGGCGACGACGCCCATCTGCCACGGGATAACGGTGTAGGAAACGCCGCGCTCGATGGCGCGGGCGAAGCGCGCGGCGGCGACGTCGGCCAGCAGCAAAAAGGGCATTCGGTAAGGGTTGACCGCGGTCATCGGCGTCTCGACGTAGCCGGGCACGATGGTCACCACACGGATTCCGTGGGGACGCATCTCGAGGCGCAGGCTCTCGAGGTAGGTGATCGCCGCCGCCTTCGATGCGGAGTAGGCCTCCGCCCCGGGCAAGCCGCGGATGCCGGCGACCGAGGCGATGCCGACCAGGCGCCGTGCGCCGCCCGCCGCCTTCATCGCCGGGATGAAGGGCGCGAAGGTGGCGGCCATGCCATAGACGTTGGTGTCCATGACGCGGCGGAAGGCCGGCAGATCCTCCTCGTACTCGGTCAGCGTACCGGTCGACACGCCGGCGTTGGCGATGACGACGTCCGGAGCGCCGAAGCGGGCGACGAAATCGGCGGCTGCGTCGTTCAATGCGGCGGCATCCGTGACGTCGAGCGGATAGCAGGCGTGGCTTTGGCCGAGGCGGGCGTTCAGCGCCGCGAGCATGTCGCTTCGCCGCGCGGCGAGGCCGAGCGTGGCGCCGCGGGCAGCGTAGAAAGCGGCGAGCGCCTCGCCGATGCCCGACGAGGCGCCCGTGATGAAGACCTTCAAGGGATTATTTCTTGCCGGACTTTTCGGCACGCACCCGGGCGATCAGCTTGTCGGCATTGGCCAGCACTTCCTGATGGGTCCTGCCGAGCACCTGGTAGCGGCCGTCGATGTAGAGGGTCGGCGTTCCCTCGACACGGTAGGCCTGCGCCATCTGATCGCCGCGGCGGACCTGATTGACGACCCCGAAGGAGTTGTAGGCCTCGGCGAACTTCTGCGGGTTCACGCCCTTGGCGGCGGCCCACTTGAGGACGTCCTCGTCGGTGAAAAGCATGACGCGATCCTGGTGGATGGCCTTGAAGGCCTCGCCGTCGAGGCGGGCGAGGTCGCCGGTCACCTGCAACGCATAGAAGAGCTTGGCCGGCGGCACGCCGGCGGCGCGTCCGAAGGTCACCGGGATCTTGCGCACGACGACGTCGGCCGGCTGTTTGGCAGCCCAGGCCGAGAGTAGCGGGTAGAGGTTGCCGCAATGGACGCAGGCGTAGGCGAAGAATTCGACGACCTCGATCTTGCCCGGGTTATCGGTCGGCTGCGGCGGATTGACCGGCGCGTAATCGGTGCCGACCACCTGGGCCAGCGCGGGAACGGCGGCGGACGCACCGGCCGCGAGCGCGGCCGCGAGGAAGAGGCGACGGTTCGGTTGCATGCGTTACTCCTTGTTCTTGGCCAGTTGCGCGTCGATGCCGTTCTTGGCGAGATCGGCGCGCGTCTTGTTGAGGTCGTCGATGCGGACGAAAGGACCGATGCGGACGCGGTAGAAGGTCTTGTCCTGCACCATCACCTGCTGGATGTTGGCCTCGACACCCATGAAGGCCAGCTTGGCCTTCTGGTTGTCGGCATCCTGCGGCGTGCTGAACGAACCGGCCTGCAGGAAGAGCGGCACCTTGCTCTCCTTGCCGTCGTCCTTCTTCGCTTCTTCCTTCTTCGGCTCGTCCTTGGCCACCGCCGGCTTGTCGCCCTTGTTCGGGACCGCATCGGCCTTGCCCGGCAGGATGTCGTAGAAACCGAAGCGCTTCTCCGGCACCGGGTCACCCGGCTTGCCGGGCAGCGCCAGCGGCTCGCCCGACCCTGCCGGCGCCGCCTTGCCGGACACCGGGGCATCGCCGCGCGCGGGGGTCTGCACCTGTTTGTTGAACGGCAAAGGTGACTTGTTGAGGTACCAGATGACGCCGGCGGCCAGGCCGACGCCGAGTACCAGCCCGATGAACATGCCGATCAGCGTGCCGCCGCCGGATCTCTTGCGGGCCGGCTGGCTCCTGCGTGGTTTCATGTCGCGGCTCATCGCTCTCCTTACATCGATTCCGGGCAGCCGACCCCGAGAATCGCCATGCCGTTGCGGATCACCTGGCGGACGGCGGCGGCCAGCGCGACACGGGCGTCGCGCAGCGCCGGATCGTCGACCAGCATGCGTTCGGCGTTGTACCAGCCATGGAACTCGGCGGCAAGATCCTTCAGGTAGAAGGCAACGAGATGGGGCGCCAGGTCGCGCGCTGCCTGGTCGACCACGTCGCCGAATTCGGCGAGCTTGCCGGCGATCGCCAGTTCGCGCGGGTTGGCAAGCAGGGCGAAATCGGCGCCGGCGAGCGCGGCAATCTCACCGCCCCACTGGTTGATGACCGAGCAGACGCGGGCGTGGGCGTACTGGATGTAAAAGACCGGGTTCTCGTTGGTCTGGCTCTTGGCGAGGTCGAGGTCGAAGTCGAGGTGCTGGTCCGATTTCCTGAGCGCATAGAAGAAGCGGCAGGCATCGTTGCCGACTTCGCCGCGCAGCTCGCGCAGCGTGACGAACTCGCCGGAACGCGTCGACATCGAGGCCTTCTGGCCGTTGCGGTAGAGCACGGCGAACTGGACGAGCGCCACCTGCAGCTTGCCGGCATCGAGGTCGAGTGCCTTGACGGCACCGCTGACGCGCGGGATGTAGCCGTGATGGTCGGCGCCCCAGATGTTGATGATCTGGTCGAAGCCGCGTTCGTACTTGTTCAGGTGGTAGGCGATGTCGGAGGCGAAATAGGTGTAGAGGCCGTTTTCGCGCTGGACGACGCGGTCCTTCTCGTCGCCGAAGGCGGTCGAGCGGAACCATTTTGCCCCGTTCTGCACGTAGATGTGGCCCTTCTTCTCCAGCAGCGCGACGCAGCGGGCGACCAGCCCGGTGTCGTAGAGCGCCTTCTCGGAAAACCAGACGTCGAAATGGACGCCGAATTCCTCGAGATCGCCGCGGCAGTCGGCCAGCTGCTCGGACAGCGCGTGCTGGTGCACGTAGGCCCAGTCCGGGCCGAGCAGGTCCTTGGCACGGGCGATCAGCGCATCGAGGTGCTGCTCGCGCTGCTGCTTGGCCTCGTCGTCGGCACGCACCGCCTCGGGCAGGCCCGGCGTGCCGGCCAGCACGTCGTCGGCCGGCCGCAAGAAACGGGCGCCGTGCGCCACGGTCATCTGCCTCGCCATGTCGCGCACGTAGCCGCCCTGGTAACCGTTGGGCGGGAAAGGTACCGTGGTGCCGTGCTGGTCGAGGTAGCGCAGCCAGGTCGACAGGCCGAGGATGTCCATCTGCCGGCCGGCGTCATTGACGTAGTACTCGCGGGTAACGTCCCAGCCGGCGAAGGCCAGCAGGCTCGAGAGCGAGGCGCCGTAGGCAGCGCCGCGACCGTGGCCGACATGCAGCGGGCCGGTCGGGTTGGCGGACACGTATTCGACCTGCACCTTGCGCCCGGCGCCGAGCGCCGAGCGGCCGAAATCACCCCCGGCCGCCAGCGCCGCGGCGACGATGCCGGTCTTGGCTCCGGCATCGAGGGCGAAATTGATGAAGCCGGCGCCCGCCACCTCGGCCCGGGCCACCAGCCCGGACGATGGCAGTTCGGCGACCAGGCGGGCGGCAATCTCGCGCGGGTTCTTCTTCAGCGCCTTGGCCAACTGCATGGCGAGGTTCGTGGCGAAGTCGCCATGGGTCGGGTCGCGCGGCCGCTCAAGGTGGACAGGGGTCGCTGCGGCATCGGGGGCAACACTGGCCAGCGCCTGCTGCAGCAGCGCGGTCAGCTCGGATTTCACGTCGTGGGCCATTGCTTCGTGGCAGGAAAGGCAAAGGGGCGATTATACGCCCTGTGGCACTGCGGGCCGCCCGTCGCCGTGATAGCATGCCCGTTTAGCCTTTTCGCCGCCAACGCCCGCCATGCGTTTGTTCCGCCTGCTCAAGATCGCCTCCGTCGCCAGCCGCTACGGCCTCGACGAACTGGTGCTCGAGCACGAGCCGAGCGGCCGCCTCGTGCGGCTCGCCAATACCCTCCAGTTCTGGCGCGACCTGTCGACGCCACGGGCCATGCGCCTGCGCCTGGCACTGGAGGCGCTCGGGCCGATCTTCGTCAAGTTCGGCCAAGTGCTGTCCACGCGCCGCGACCTGCTACCGGCCGACATCGCCGACGAACTGGCCAAGCTGCAGGACCGCGTGCCGCCCTTCGATTCGCAGCTCGCCCTGCGCGAGATCGAGAAGGCCTACGGGCAGCCGGCGACCGAGGTGTTCGCCGAGTTCGACGCGGTGCCGGTGGCATCGGCCTCGATCGCCCAGGTGCACTTCGCCCGCCTCAAGGAAGAAGACGGCAGCCACGAAGTCGCCGTCAAGATCCTGCGCCCGAACATGCTCTCGGTGATCGAGCACGACCTCGCCCTGATGGACAGCTTCGCCATCCTGCTCGAGAAGCTGTGGTCGGACGGCAAGCGGCTGAAGCCGCGCGAGGTGGTCGCCGAGTTCGCCAAGTACCTGCGCGACGAGCTAGACCTGATGCGCGAGGCCGCCAACGCCTCGCAACTGCGGCGCAATTTCACCGATTCGAAGCTCCTGATCGTGCCGGAAGTGCACTGGGACTGGTGCACGTCGACGGTCATGGTCATGGAGCGCATGCAGGGCACGCCGATTTCGCAGATCGAGCGCCTGCGCGAGCAGGGCATCAACCTGTCCAAGCTCTCGGAGGCGGGCGTCGAGATCTTCTTCACCCAGGTCTTCCGCGACGGTTTCTTCCACGCCGACATGCACCCCGGCAACATCTTCGTGCATGCCGACGCCCGCTACATCGCGCTCGATTTCGGCATCGTCGGCACCTTGACCGACACCGACAAGAACTACCTCGCGCAGAATTTCCTCGCCTTCTTCCGCCGCGACTACAAGCGCGTCGCCGAGGCGCACATCGAATCGGGCTGGGCGCCCAAGGACACCCGCGTCGACGAGTTCGAGGCAGCGATCCGCGCCGTCTGCGAGCCGATCTTCGATCGTCCGCTCAAGGACATCTCCTTCGGCAAGGTACTCCTGCGCCTGTTCCAGACCTCGCGCCGCTTCAACGTCGAGATCCAGCCGCAGCTGGTGATGCTGCAGAAGACCCTGCTCAACATCGAGGGCCTCGGCCGCCAGCTCGACCCCGAACTCGATCTGTGGAAGACGGCCAAGCCCTTCCTCGAGCGCTGGATGAGCGAGCAGGTCGGCTGGCGCGGCGTGCTGCGCACCCTGCGCCATGAGGCGCCCTACCTCGCGCGCACTGTGCCGCAGCTGCCGCGCCTCGTGCACCAGGCGCTGGCGCGCGAGCCGGCGCCCGACCTGCAGCCGCTACTCGAACGCCTGATCGCCACGCAACGCCGGCAAACTGCCTGGCTGGCGGCAATCGCCCTGCTCCTGGCCGCGCTGCTCGCCCTGCACGTCCACTGACCCCGGAATGCCGCCGCTCTCGCTGGATGCCTGCACCGAGAAGCACCTGATCGACTGGCTCGGGCGCCACACGATCGACAAGGCACGTGCCTACGTCGACGAGGTGCAGGAACTCGAGATCGAGCCTGATTTCGTCAGTGCCGTCATCCCCGGCAGCGCCCCACGCCCCTACCACGCGATCGCCAAGCTTATCGCCGGGCGCCAGGGCCAGGCACAACTGGTCAGCACCTGCACCTGTCCGGTCGGCAGCCAGTGCAAGCACGTCGCGGCGATGCTGCTGCGCGTCGTCGCCGAGCGCGGTCAGCCCGACCGCGTCAGCCCCGGCGTGCTGTCCTGGGTCGAGGACCTGCGCCGCGCCTCGCTCGCCGTGGCGCGCAGCAAGGCGCGCCCGCCCGGCGCCCGCCAGCGCCTCTTCTACCTGCTGAAGTGGACACCCGACCAGCGCCAGTTCGGCATCGAGATCGTCAAGGGCAAGTTCGCCGACGGCGGCGAGACCTGGTGGAACGTCGAGCGCGCGCTGCTCAATCCGCCCCAGTTCGTCGGCGAGGACGACCTCGGCATTCTGCGCGCGCTGTGGGCCGACCGCCTGCACGAGACGCGCCTGCGCGCCTTCGGCCTCGGCCCGAAGCACGGGGCGGAAGCCCTCGGTCGGCTGGTCCGCAGCGGCCGCCTGCATACCGACAACGGTGACGGCCTGGCACTCGACGAAGGCAACACGCGCCCGGCTACGGTGGCCTGGCGCATCGACAGCCGCGGCCTGCAGCACCCCGTCCTGATCGCCGACCCGCCGGCCGAGCTGGCCATCCCGGTGCAACCGCCATGGTACGTGGACATGGCTGCCGGCGAGGCGGGGCCGCTCGAAGTCGCCGGCGACCCCGAGGTCATCGCCCGTCTGTTCGCCTTGCCGCCCCTGTCGGCCAGCGAGGCGGCGGTCGTCTCGCGCACCCTGGCCGAAGTCGCCCCCGACCTGCCCAAACCCTCCGAGGACGCAGCGATCCGCCTGCGCACCGTCGCCGCGCCCCTGCAGCCGGTGCTCCAGCTCGACAGCGTCGCCATCCACGGCAACCGGCCGTGGCGCGGCTATGCCGCCGGCACCGCCGGCGAACAGTTCGACATCGCCCGTCCGCTCTTCCGCTACGCCGATGTCGATGTCCGCCCCGATGAACCGCACGAATTCGTCACCCTGCCCGAGGGCGAGACCGTCCACCTGCGGCGGCGTCCCGATGAGGAAAGGCGGGTCCTGGCGGCGTTGACCGCAGCCGGTTTCGAGAAGGTGCCCTCGCACCTGCTCGACACCTTCGGCCGGCCGCCCGAGGGCGTCTTCGCGCTGGCCTGTGAAGCCGACTGGAGCGCCTTCATGCAGGCCGGGCGCGACGCGCTGCGCGTGGCCGGCTGGCAGGTGGAATACCCGGATGACTTCCGCCACCACCTGCTCGAGGTCGACGGCTGGGAAGCCGAGCTGGTCGCCGGCGAAGGCGGCTGGTTCGACCTCGACATGGGCATCCTCGTCGACGGCGCCCGCCTGCCGCTGGCGCCGCTGCTCGCCAGCCTGTTCCGGCGTGACACCCGCTGGCTCGACAGCCTCGCCGTCGCGGCGATACCCGACGACGAGGCGATCGAGCTGCAGACGCCGCTGCGCCGGCGCATCCGCGTGCCCGCCGCGCGCATCAAGCCGCTCGCGGCGACGCTGATCGACCTGTTCGACGGCTTTTCCGGCGGCGACACGTTGCGCGTCTCGCGCTTCGACGCACCACGCCTGGTCGCGCTGGAAGACACCAGCCGCTGGCAGTTCCGCGGCCAGCACGACATCCTCGCGCTGGCCGGCAAGCTGCAGGCGGCGCAGGGCATCGCCGACACGGCGCCGCCGGCCGGTCTCGGCCTCGAATTGCGCCCCTACCAGAAGGAGGGTCTGGCCTGGCTGCAGTTCCTGCGTGCCCACGACCTCTCGGGCATCTTGGCCGACGACATGGGCCTTGGCAAGACGGCGCAGACGCTGGCCCACCTTCTGCTCGAGAAGGAAGCCGGGCGCCTCGACCGCCCTGCCCTGATCATCCTGCCAACCTCGCTCGTGTTCAACTGGAAGCACGAGGCCGCCCGCTTCGCCCCCGGCCTCTCGCTGCTGCCGCTGCACGGACCCGAACGCAAGAGCCGCTTCGCCGACATCCCTGCGCACGACGTGGTGCTCACCACGTATCCGCTCCTCTGGCGCGATGCCGACGAATTGACCCGCTACAGTTACCACCTGCTCATCCTCGACGAGGCCCAGACCGTCAAGAACGCGCGCAGCCAGGGCGCCGAGGCCGTCCGCCGCATTGAGGCGCGCCACCGCCTGTGCCTGACCGGCACCCCGCTCGAAAACCACCTCGGCGAGCTGTGGAGCCAGTTCGACTTCCTGCTGCCCGGCTTCCTCGGCGACAGCCGCCAGTTCGCCCGCTACTGGCGCACGCCAATCGAGAAGGGCGGCGACCGCGAACGGCGCGACCTGCTCGCCCGCCGCATCCGGCCCTTCATCCTGCGCCGGCGCAAGGAGGACGTGGCCCGCGAACTGCCGCCCAAGACGATCATCGTCCGTTCCGTCGAACTCGAAGGCGGCCAGCGCGACCTCTACGAGACGGTGCGCGCCGCGATGGACTCCAAGGTGCGCGAGGAAATCGCGCTGCGCGGCTTCGCGCGCAGCCAGATCGTCATCCTCGACGCCCTACTCAAGCTGCGCCAGGTCTGCTGTGACCCTCGCCTGGTGCGCTCCGGCGCGACCCGCCGGGTCGAGGAACGGGCCAAGCTCGACATGCTGATGGAGATGCTGCCGGAACTGGTCGACGAGGGCCGCCGCATCCTCGTCTTCTCACAGTTCACCAGCATGCTCGAGCTGATCGAGATCGAACTCGTCGCGGCCGGCGTTCCCTACACCCTGCTGACCGGCGATACGGGCGATCGCGAAGGAGCCATCCGCCGCTTCCAGGAAGGCGAGGTGCCGGTCTTCCTGATCAGCCTGAAGGCGGGCGGCATCGGCCTCAATCTGACCGCTGCCGACACGGTGATCCACTACGACCCGTGGTGGAACCCGGCGGTCGAGAACCAGGCGACCGACCGCGCCCACCGGATCGGCCAGGACAAGCCGGTGTTCGTCTACAAGTTGATCGTCGCCGGCAGCATCGAGGAGAAGATCATCGCGCTGCAGGAAAGGAAGGCCGAGCTTGCCGCCGGCATTCTCTCCGACGACCGCAGCGTCGATGTGAAGTTCGGCAGCGACGACCTCGCCGCGCTGTTCGAGCCGCTGCCCGGCTGACTGCCACCCCCTGCCCGGCAGCGGGTGTCAGTGCATTAGCCGGCGCCGTTTCCCGCTTGCCGAGGCCATCGGCTCCGGCTGAACCTGGGTTGGCTGGGCGGCGAAGAACAGCGCGACGTCCTCGACCTGGGCCTCGGTCAGGCCGCTATAGGCGCGCGCCATGAGGTAGCTGCGGAAGGGGCGCCGCCCGGCAAGAAATTCGCGGATCTGGTTGGCGAGATAGACCTGCGGCTGGCCGGCGAGGCGCGGCCGATCGAGCCCCCGCCTGTCGCTCTCCCGCCCCTGGTCCTCGTGGCAACCGGTGCAACGTGCCTCATAGACCTGGCTGCCGCGCTCGACCGCCGCGGAGTCGGCGGCATCCGCCGGGAACGCCGCCGAAGGCTGTGGCTGCGCGGCGAAATGGCCGGCAAGCTGGCCAATCAGGTCGGGCGAATAGCCGGCCGGAACATGCCAGGGAATCGACGTTCCCCAGCGGCCCTTCTGCAGGGCGAGCATGGCCTCGACGAGGTAGGCCTGAACCTGCCCGGCGAGGTGCGGGGTGTCGTTGTTCCGGCTGACGCCGGCTTCGCCATGACAACTCGTGCATTCCGCCAGGGCTGTGGCGAAGGACGGGCCGGCGGCAGGCAGGGATGGCGCGGCGACCAGCAGCCCGACCAAGGCGACCACCGACCTCATCTGCCGCAACCGCTTCGGATATCCAGCCATGTGCGCCCCCCGGGATCGGAAATGCGATGCGTACGAATCGGCACCGCCCGAACCCACCGGAAGCATCTTATGCCAAATGCCTAGCCATGGCCATGTCCTGCGGCAAAATACGGCAGCAGAGGACGAAGCGACCCCGTATCGGGATCGACCGCAACTGCCCTCAGGCCGTCAGCGTCGCCGCCATGGCCCGCTTGAGGGTGCCGCTGAGGGCAAGGCGGACAGCCTGCTCGCGGATTTCGGCGCGGCTGCCGGCGAACTGGCAGGTCAGCGCCTCGCAAGGGCCGTCGCGCCGGGCCCAGGCGAAGCAGACCATGCCGACCGGCTTGGCCGGCGTGCCGCCGGCCGGCCCGGCGATGCCGGTGACGGCCACCGCCCAGTGCGCGCGGCTGCGCGCCAGCGCGCCCTCGGCCATGGCGCGCGCCGTCGTTTCGGCGACCGCGCCGTGGGTTGCGATCAGCGCAGCAGGTACGCCGAGCATCTCGGTCTTGGCTTCGTTCGAATAGGTCACGAAACCGCGCTCGAACCAGGCCGAGCTGCCGGAAATCGCGGTTACCGTCTGGGCCACCCCGCCGCCGGTACAGGATTCGGCGGTCGCCAGCAGTTCACCGCGGGAGAGCAGTTCGCGGCCGAGGCGTTCGGCAAGCATTTCGAGTTCGGACATAATGCGCGATGTTACCATCCGGCCCCAACCCATGCCCCGTTCCCGCGCCCAGGTCCGCGACTTTCCCGGCCGCCGCGCCCTCAACCTGACATTGCGCACGGCCCATATCGCCGGCGTGGTACTGCTCGGCGCCGCCCTGCTCGGCGCCGGCACGCCGGCCGCAGGGCTCTGGCTTACACTGCTCTCCGGGCTCGGCATGTTCGCCGGCGACCTCTGGGCCAACCCCGCACACCTGCGCGAAATGGCCGGATTCGCGATCATCGCCAAGCTGGCCATGCTCGGCCTGATCGCCTCCCTGCCGGGCTTGGCAATGCCGCTGTTCTGGGCCATTCTGGCAATATCGGTACTTCTCTCGCACGCCCCGGCCGCAGTCCGCCACCGACGCCTGTTTTGAACGGGCGCGATGCAGCCGTACCGGAGCGGGCACCGGCAGCAATCATCAGGAGCACGCATATGGGCAACATCCGGACAATCCTTTCGGCCTTCATCACCGGCGCGACAGCGGCGACGTCAGCATTCGCCGGTCCAACCATCGAACTGAGCGCCGAGGCCAGCCGGCCCGCCGCGAACGACATGGTCCAGGCCACGGTCTATGCCGAGGCGACCGGCGGCAACCCGGCCGAACTGGCCCGCCGCGTCAACCAGGAAATCGCCGAAGGCATCCGCGTCGCCAAGGCCAAGAGCGGCATTTCGGTCAAGAGCGGGCGCCAGAACACCGCGCCGGTTTACGGCAAGGACCGGCGCATCGAAGGCTGGCGCATGAGTTCCGAATTCGTCCTCGAATCTCGCGACACGGCGGCAGTCTCCGAAACGCTCGGCCAGTTGCAGCAGATGCGCCTTCTGGTCGCCAGCGTGACCCAGTACCCGGCCCCGGAAACGCGGCGCAAGGCCGAGGACGAAGCGACGCGCGATGCAATCGCCAACTTCCGCGCCCGCGCGGCGGTGGTCGCCGACGCGCTGGGCAAGCCCTACACGATCCGCCATCTGACCGTGTCGCAGGGCGGGCACGCGCCGATGCCGGTGATGCGCGCGCCGCGCATGGCAATGGAAGCCGCTGCCCCGCCCCCGCCGCTCGAGGCCGGTGAAAGTCTGGTGACGGCGACGGTCAGCGGAAAGGTCGAGCTGGCCGACTGACGCCGCTCAGTAGAGTCCGGCGAACGGCTGCACGGCGACCGCGTCGCCCGGCTGGACGCCGGCGCAATCCTCGGGCAGCACGACGAAGCAGTCGGCTTCCGACATCGAGCGCAGGACGCCCGATCCCTGGTTGCCTTCGGTTTTGACCTGCCAGCGGCCGTCGACCGCAACCAGCCGGCCGCGCAGGTATTCGCGCCGTCCCGCCTGCTTGCGTATCGGGTTGGCCGCGGTGGCGACGAGCAGGGCCCGTTCCGGCAGCGGGTCGGCCCCGGCCAGCCGGAGCAGCGCGTCGAGCGCGAACTGGGTGTAGCTGACCATCACCGCCACCGGGTTGCCGGGCAGTCCGAACAGCCAGGCACCGCCGACCTTGCCGAAGGCCATCGGGCGTCCGGGCTTGATCGCCAGCTTCCAGAACCGCACTTCGCCGAGGCGCTCGAGGACTTCCCTGACGAAGTCCGCCTCGCCGACCGAGACCCCGCCGGTCGTGATGATCGCATCGGCCATGCCCGCCGCCTCGCGCAAGGCCGACTCGAGCGCTTCCGGACGGTCGGGGACGACCCCGAGGTCGATAACTTCGGCGCCCAGGCCCGCGAGCAGGCCATGCAGCGTGTAGCGGTTGCTGTCGTAGATCTGGCCGGGGGCCAGCGGGGTGCCAATCGACGCGAGTTCATCGCCGGTGGAGAAGAAGGCGACGCGCAGGCGGCGACGGACGATGACCTCGGCGCAGCCGAGCGAGGCGATCAGGCCGAGTTCCGCCGGCCCGACGCGCTTGCCCGCCGGCAGGGCGACGGCGCCGCGCGCCAGGTCTTCGCCGGCGCGGCGCGTGTTCTGCCCGGCCTTCTGGCCGGCCGGCACGATGACCGCGTCGCCGACAACGCTGACCGCCTCCTGCACGACCACCGTATCGGCACCGGCCGGCAGCACGGCGCCGGTCATGATGCGTACCGCCTGCCCGCGCCCGACCTGGCCGGAAAAGGCCTTGCCGGCAAAGGCGCTGCCGACCACGGCGAGGCGGGTGTCGCCGTCGCCGGCGAGGCTGTCGAAGCGGATCGCGTAGCCGTCCATCGCCGAGTTGTCGTGGGCCGGCACGTCATGCGGCGCGATGATGTCGGCGGCGAGGAGACGGCCGAGTGCGGCGCGCACGGGAAGGCATTCGTGGCCCGGCACCGGCGCGACGGCGGCGAGCATGCGCGCACGCGCCTCGGCGGCGGTCAACGAGCCGTAATCTGGCAACTGCGAGGCACAGGAGGTGGTATCGGTCATGGCGGGGTTCCGGGTAGCGATGGATGGAATGGCGGTCAGCGATCGAAGGCGATGCGCCACGGCAGCTCGCCCTGCAGGAAGGCGCGCGCGGCCGGCGACTGCGGGTGGGCGAAGAAGCGCTGGGCGGCAGCATGTTCCTGCACGCGGCCGTCGGCGAGAAAAACGATGTCATCGGCCAGCCGCGTCGCCTGGCCGAGGTTGTGCGTCGTCATCAGCACCTTGGCGCCGTCGGTGCGGATTTCGCGGATGATGGTCTCGACCTGATCGGTGGCGCTCGGATCCAGGCTGGCAGTCGGCTCGTCGAGCAGCAGCAGGCGCGGGCGCATCGCCCAGGCGCGGGCGAGAGCGAGGCGCTGGCGCTCGCCGCCGGACAGTTGCCGGGCGCTGTCGGCGCTGCGATGGGCGAGGCCGACCCGTGCCAGGACCTCGCGCGTGCGCTGCTGCCGCGCGGCAGCATCCAGCCCCTGCGGACGCAGGGCGAACTCGACGTTGGCGGCGACCGAGAGGCGGAGCAGCATCGGTTGCTGGAAAACCATGGCGAGGCGCCCATCCGGCCGGATCGCCCCGCCCCAGTCGAACGCGCCGCCCGTCGGCGGCAGCAGTCCGGCGATCAGATGGAGGAAGACGGTCTTGCCGACACCATTGGGGCCAAGGATGACGCTGATGCCCTCGCCGGACAATTCGAGATCGACGCCATCCAGGATGGGGCGACCATTGGGCGCGAAACGCAGCGCCGAGATGCGCAGCGGGAACATCAGCGGCCCCGCCTTGCCGCCCAGGTCCGCAACCCGTGGGCGAAGGCATTGAGGCCGAGGATGAGGCCCATCAGCACGAGGCCCAGCGCGAGCGACAGCGCCAGGTCGCCCTTGCTCGTCTCGAGCGCGATGGCCGTGGTCATCACCCGCGTGTAGCCGTCGATATTGCCGCCGACCACCATCACCGCGCCGACCTCGGACATCGCCCGGCCAAGACCGGCCAGCGTCGCGACGACCAGCGAGAAGCGGCAGTCGGCGAGGAGCAGCCCGACCGCCAGCGGCCGGCCGACGCCGATGACGGCAAACTCGGGGGCGTACTCCTTCCACGCATCTTCGACGATCTGCCGCGTCACCGCTGCGATTAGCGGCACAACGAGCAGGGTCTGCGCGACGATCATCGCCCGCGGCGAAAAGAGGAGGCCGAGTTCGCCGAAGGGGCCGCTGCGGGACAGCATCAGGTAAACGAAAACGCCGACCACGACCGACGGCAGGCCCATCAGGGCATTGAGCACGACGATGACGAAGGCGCGCCCGGGGAAGGCGGCGACTGCGAGCCACGCACCGAGCGGCAGCCCGACCAGGGCGCCGAAAGCGAGCGCACTCAGGCTAACGCGCAGCGACAGGCCGACGATCTCGAGCAATCGGTGGTCGAAGCCGGCAAGCAGGGCCAGCGCAGCGAGCAGGGTCTCGGTCATTCCCGTCCACGAAAAAACGCCCGGCGGTTGCCCGCCGGGCGCTACAAGGATACCACCACGACTATTTCTTGGCGGGTGCCGGCGGGGCTGCTGCCGGTGCGGCGGCGGGCGGGGCCGGCGGGGCGATCGGCGTCGGTGTCACGGTGACGCCCTTGGCTTTCTGCTGCTTGATGTATTCGGCGGCGACACGATCCTGCGCCTTGCCCAACTGCTCGGCCTCGACCTTGGCACGCTCGGCGGCGGCGGCCTTGGCTTCCTCGGCCTTCGCCTTCTGCTCGTCGGTCAGCGGCGGCAGCTTGGCCCAGGCACCGGAGGCAGCCACGGTCAACGCCAAGATGGCGGCAAATTTAGTCACTTTCATCTTCCCCTCCCTCAGCCTTGCGGATGGCCGGACTTGCCGGCCTTGACATCGTGGTACCACTGCTCGTGGTGCTCGCGCGCCCACGTCTCGTCGACGTAGCCGGTCTTCATCGACTCGTAGGCCCCCTTGGCGCCGATCGTGCCCATGTAGATGTGGCCGAACGAGAGCGCCAGCATGACCAGCGCGGCAATGGCATGGACCAGCGTGTAGAACTGCATGTCGGCACGCGTCTGCCCGAAATTCGGGAAGTCGAGCACGAGCCCGGTGCCGGCCACGGTCAGGCCGAGGATGGTGACGCCGATCCAGAACCAGGTCTTCTCGCCGAAATTGAAGCGCCCGGAAGGCACGTGCTCGCCAGTGACCAGTCCTCCGGCCTTGCTGATCCACAGCGCGTCGATGCTTTGCCAGACGTTGTCGCGCGCCCAGACGACGATCATCGCGACGACCGACACGGCGAAAAGCGGCCCGAGGTAGTTGTGTACGTTCTTGCCCAGCACCATCAGGTAGCCGAAGGCCGAATGGCCGATGACCGGGATCAGCACATGCTTGCCGAACAGGATGCCGAGTCCGGTCACCGCCAGGATGATGAAGGTCCCTGCCGTCGTCCAGTGGATGATCCGCTCGTAACGGGGAAAGCGCTGGATCAGCTTGCCGGTTTCCGGATCGTGCAGGGTCAGCGGCCCCTTGATCTTGTAGAACGCGAGGATGGCCAGCGCCACCAGTACGATCAGCCAGCCGCCGTAGGTGGTGACCGGCCCGTTGCGCAGATGCCGCCAGGCGTCGCCGCCCTGCTGGATCAGCACGCCGGCCTCGTTGCCCGGATTGTTGGTGAAGAAGGCTTCGCCGGAGCGCGCCTCGCGCCAGACCGGCGCATTGTTGCCGGGCTGGACCTGCTGGCGCTGCACCTGCTGCTGTGCCGGCGGCGTGGCATCGGCCGCCAGAGCCGGCAACGCCAGCCCGAGCGTCAGGCAGGCGGCGGCCAGCCAGCGTCCGAACCGCGGAGCGAATGTCGAAGTCGTCATGGTCAACTCCTCATTGGGCCCGCTTGTACTCGTTCTGCGCCTGGTTGCGGTTGGCGAGCGCCGCTTCCCATGCCTGCTTGTTGCCGGCGAACTGGCCGCCTTCCCACGGTCGCGTATCCGATTTGCCCGAGTAGCTGCCGGGCTTGTAGTTTGCGACCTGCGAATACTCGCCACAGGCAGCAAGCGCGAAGGTTGCGGTCAACGCCGCGCAGAGTGCCTTTTTCATTTCGCCTCTCCCTTGGCAGCGGGTGCCGCCTGTTCCGGCTTGCCGTAGGCGGTCGCCCAGCCCCACGCGACATCGTTCGCCTTGCCGCGACGCAGGACGCGCTCGCGGAAGATGTCCGAGACCACGGCGGCGTCGCCGGCGAGCAGCGCCTTGGTCGAGCACATCTCGGCGCAGAGCGGCAGCTTGCCTTCGGCGAGGCGGTTACGTCCGTACTTTTCCTGCTCGGCCTTGGAGCCATTCTCCTCGGGGCCGCCGGCGCAGAAGGTGCACTTGTCCATCTTGCCGCGGGCGCCGAAGGCGGCCGGGCCATTCGGGAACTGCGGCGCACCGAAGGGGCAGGCGAAGAAGCAGTAGCCGCAACCGATACAGGCATCCTTGTTGTGCAGGACGACGCCTTCCTCGGTCTTGTAGAAGCAGTCGGTCGGACAGACCGCCATGCAGGGCGCGTCGGAGCAGTGCATGCAGGCGACGGAGACCGAGCGCTCGCCGGGAACGCCGTCATTGATCGTGACGACCCGCCGGCGGCTGACGCCCCACGGCATGTCGTGCTCGTTCATGCAGGCGGTGACGCAGCCGTTGCATTCGATGCAGCGCTCCGCGTCGCACAGGAATTTCATGCGTGCCATGTGTCGTTCTCCTCCGTTAGGCCTTGACGACGCGGCAGAGCGTGGTCTTGGTTTCCTGCATCATGGTGACCTGGTCGTAGCCGTAGGTCGTCCCCTGGTTCACCGACTCGCCGCGCACGATCGGCGCCGCGCCCTCCGGGTAGTACTCGAGCATGTCCTTGCCCTGCCACCAGCCGGCGAAGTGGAAGGGCAGGAAGACGGTGCCCGCTCCGACCCGCTCGGTGACCTGGGCGCGCACTTTCATGCGCCCCTTGGTCGGCGTCTCGACCCAGATGTAGTCGCCGTTGCGGAAGCCGGCATCGTTGGCATCCTTCGGATTCACCTCGGCAAACATCTCCTGTTGCAGGTAAGCCAGCCACGGGTTCGAGCGTGTCTCGTCGCCACCGCCCTCGTACTCGACGAGGCGACCGGAGGTCATCACGATCGGGTATTCCTTCGAGATGTCCTTGACCTTGTCCTGCAAGGACTTGTACAGGGTCGGCAGGCGCCAGAAGGCCTTCTTGTCGGCCGCCTGCGGATACTTCTCGACGAGGTCCGGGCGCGGCGAATAGATCGGCTCGCGGTGCACCGGTACCGCGTCGGGGAAGTTCCACACCAGCGCACGGGCGCGGGCATTGCCGAACGGGTGGCAACCGTGGTTCTTCATGGCGACGCGGATGATGCCGCCCGAGGGGTCGGTCTTCCAGTTCTTGCCTTCGGCCTTCTTCTTCTCGTCGTCGGTCAGTTCCTCCCACCAGCCGAGCTTCTTGAGCAGGACGTGGTCGAATTCGGGATAGCCCATCTGCAGGTCTGCTCCCTTCGAGGCCGAACCGTCCGCGGCCAACAGCGACGTGCCGTCGCGCTCGACACCGAAGTTGGCGCGGAAGTTGCCGCCGCCATCCATGACGTGCTTCGAGGTGTCGTAGAGGTTGGGCGTGCCCGGGTGCTTCATTTCCGGCGTCCCGTAGCACGGCCACGGCAATCCGAAATACTCGCCGTCGCAAGGACCGCCCTTGGCCTTCAGCGTCTTCACGTCGAAGGTGTGCATGTTTTTCATGTGCAGTTTGAGGCGCTCCGGCGACTGGCCGGTGTAGCCGATGGTCCAGCAACCGCGGTTGATCTCGCGCAGGATGTCCTCGGTCATCGGTTCTTCCCAGCCGGTCTTGTCCTTCACCATCTGGTAGTTCTTGCACAGCTCGTTCTCAAAGCCGAACTTCTTGGCGAAGGCATGCATGATCGCGTGGTCCGACTTCGACTCGAAGAGCGGGTCGATGATCTTCTCGCCCCATTGCAGCGAGCGGTTCGACGCGGTGCGCGAGCCCGAGGTCTCGAACTGGGTACAGGCAGGCAGCAGGTAGACGCCGTCCTTCCTCGCCATCGCCGCCATCGCGGCGGTCGCCGACGGGTAGGGATCGATGACGACGAGCAGGTCGAGCTTCTTGATCGCCTCGATCATCTCGAGTCCGCGCGTCTGGCTGTTGGGCGCCATGCCCCAGTAGATGACGGCACGCAGGTTGGAATCCTGGTCGATCAGCTCGTTCTTCTCGAGCACGCCGTCGATCCAGCGCGACACGGTGATGCCGGATTTCTCCATCATCGCCTGCGAAGCGTACTGCTTCTTGACCCACTCGTAGTCGACGCCCCAGACGTTGCACCAGTGCTTCCAGGAGCCGGCGGCGAGGCCGTAGTAGCCGGGCAGGGAATCGGGGTTGGGGCCGACGTCGGTGGCGCCCTGCACGTTGTCATGGCCGCGGAAGATGTTGGTGCCGCCGCCCGAGACGCCGACGTTGCCGAGCACCAGCTGCAGGATGCACATGGCGCGCACGTTGGCGTTGCCGATCGTGTGCTGGGTCTGGCCCATGCACCAGACCACCGTAGACGGCTTGTTCTTGGCCATCATCTCGGCGACGCGATAGACGTCCGCCTCCTTGCAGCCGGTGACCTCCTCGACCTTGTCGGGAGTCCACTTCATGATCTCTTCTTTGACCTTGTCGAGTCCCCAGACGCGGGCGTCTATGTAGGCCTTGTCTTCCCAGCCGTTCTTGAAGATGTGGTAGAGCATGCCCCAGATGAAGGGAATGTCGGTGCCGGAACGGATGCGCGTGAAGATGTCGGCCTTGGCCGCCGTGCGCGTGAAGCGCGGATCGACGACCGCCATCTTGCAGCCGTTCTCCTTGGCGTGCAGCATGTGCAGCAGCGACACCGGATGCGCTTCGGCAGCGTTCGAGCCGATGTACAACGCCGCCTTGGAATACTGCATGTCGTTGTACGAATTGGTCATCGCGCCGTAGCCCCAGGTATTGGCGACGCCGGCGACGGTGGTCGAATGGCAGATGCGGGCCTGGTGGTCCATATTGTTCGTGCCGAAGAAGGACACGAACTTGCGCATCAGGTAAGCCTGCTCGTTGCTGTGCTTCGACGACCCGATCCAGTAGGTGGCATCCGGACCGCTTTCCTTGCGGATCGCCAGCAGCTTGTCGCCGACCTCGGCGATCGCCTCTTCCCACTTGATGCGCTTCCACTTGCCGTCGACCAGCTTCATCGGGTATTTCAGGCGGTGCTCGCCGTGGCCGTGCTCGCGCACCGAGGCGCCCTTGGCGCAGTGGGCGCCGAGGTTGAGCGGCGAGTCGAAGACCGGCTCCTGGCGGGTCCACACGCCGTTCTCGACGACGGCATCGACCGCGCAGCCGACCGAGCAGTGAGTGCAGACGGTACGCCGGACTTCGGCCCCGCCCTTGCCGGCCGGGACATCGGCCGCCTCGGCGGCGCCGATCATGTTGTAGGGCAACTGGGTTGCCAGCGCGCCGCCGCCAGCCGCGAGGCCGGAGCGCTTGAGGAAGGTGCGGCGATCCATGGTCGCGGCGAGGACGCCACCGGCCGCGGTCGACGCCGCCTGGGCGGCGAAATCGGCGCGGGCGGCGCCGCCCGAGTGGGATTTCCTGGTCAGCATGCTGCGCTCCTCAGATCCGCGCGGTGCGGTAGTAGTTGGCGACGTGCCGGGTCTCGGAATAACTGCCCGCCTTGTCCTCCGGCTTGACGACGGCGACCGGCGCTTCCGGCTGGCGCCCGGTCACGGCGACCGCGGCAGCCACCGCACCGGCACCGCCGACCCCGGCTGCGAGCAGGAACCCGCGCCGCTTGAGGTTTTCTGGTTTGTGGTCTTGCATGGCTTCCCCTCCTCAAAAACTACAGCATGTCGAACGCCAGGCGCTCGATGTCGAAAAAGTTGCGCACCAGCGCAGCGGTACGCGGATAAAAACGGGCCTCGGGCGCATGCGCGAGGGCGTCGGCCAGCGCGTCGGCCCAAGGCGCCAAATGCGTCGAGAAAAAGGCCTTCTGGCGTGCAAGGCCGGCTGCATCGGGTCCGGTGACGATCAGGTGGCGCATCACGTCGCACAATGCGGCGATGTGGTCTTCCGACTCGGTGACCTGCGGCCGCCGACCGAGACCGAGCTCGGCGAGGTCGTCGCGCAGGGCGACGAGCGGCTTTTCCATCAGGAAACCGGCGAGGTAGAAGGAGCCGTAGAGCATCACCTCGGGCCGACCGATGGTCAGGAACAGACGGGTGTATTCGTCCTCGACGGATTCGGCGTCGACGCCGCGCGCCGCATCGCCAAGCTCGGCCCAGGCCCGGGCGAGGGCGCTGTCGCCACCACCCCATACCCCGGCAAGGGCGGGCAGGCCGGCGAGGAAGCCGGCATCGGGCGGCGCCGCGAAGAGGCGGGAAAAGACGGCGTAATGTTCCGCGCGAGCGCGGTCTTCGTCGCCGAGAACCGGTCCGGATGCCACGCGTTCCGCTACCGCCACGCTCATTCCGTCATCTCCGAAGCCTTGAGGCTGCCTTCGTTCTGGATCAGGTCGATCACCCGGCAATCACCGCACATGGTCAACCTCGCCTTTGCGGCCGGCGTCGCGAACATGCTGTGTCCGGACAACTGGGCCAGCATGCGCTCGATGGTCGGGGCCGGCCCCATCGGCTTGCCGCAAGCCGTGCAACGGAAAATCTCCGCTTCACGGAGAATGCGCTCCTGGCGACGATCCCGCAAGAGCAGCCGGGGCGTCAGCGTCACCGCCCCTTCCGGGCACGTATTGGCGCACAGCCCGCACTGCAGGCAACTGCGCTCGAGGAAAGACAGGCGGGGCGCATCGGCGGCCGCCTTCAGTGCACCGGCCGGGCAGGCGCCGACGCAGGACATGCACAGCGTGCAGGCTTCGCTGACCGCAACCGTACCGAAAGGCGAGCCGGCCGGAAGGTCGAGGGCAGCGACCGGCGCCGGCGCATGCTTGACCAGGTAATCGACGACGAACTCGAGCGTCGTGCGCTTGTCCGCGAGAAGGCGGAATTCCGCGGACTGCAGGGTGGCCGGCGGCGTCCATGCAGCGAGGTCGGACAGCCAGTCGCCGCGGTCGACATCGATGATGCGCAGAAATTCGCCGGCAAAGCCGAGGCCGCCGAGGATGACCTGGCCGAGCGCAGCCTGTCGCTGCAGCGGGGCGAGGTCGTGTGACCCGGCACCGAGCACGGCGACGCGCGTCGCCCCCAGGACAACGGCACCGAGCAGGAGGTCGAGCCCGACGGCATCCGCACTCCAGGTCTCGACCGGGATCACGTGCTGCGGCAGCGCGCAGCCGGCGCGCCGCTGCTCCGCAAGCAGCCGGCTCCCGGATTCGGCGGAATGAAAGAGCAGCAGGGGATCGCGGCCGCCGGCCTCACGGAAGGCGGCAAGTTGCTTCTTGATCGCCAGCCCGGAATCGGCGACGCGCGGATACTGGTAGGCGATGGCACCCGACGGACAGACGGTGGCACAGGTTCCGCACCCCTGGCACAGGTAGGGATCGACGCGAATCGCGTCGCCCGCGCCGGAAATCGCCTGGGTCGCACAGACCTCGATGCAATTCGAGCAACCCGCCCTCGAGGCCCGCGAGTGGGCGCAGGTGCGCTCGTTGACCGCGACGTAGCGGGGCTTCTCGAATTCCCCCTCGAAGCCGAGCAGGTCGATGATGGCGAGCGCCTGGTCGAGCGGGTCGCGACCGGGCGCGACATAGCCCTGCGGCAACTCGACCCGGCGCAGGAGAGGTTCCGGCGACAGGTCGAGGACAGCGTCGAATTCGGCGGGTGCGCTGCCGCCATCGACGCGGAAAGCACCGAGGTGGCCGCTCAGGACGGGCGTCGCCGCGACCAGCGCAGAGAAGGCAGCGCCTTCCGGCAATTCGACCGGCGCCGCCAGAACGACGGTGACTTCGCGCTGGCCGGCCAGCCGCTCGGCCCAACCGATCGCGGCGCCCGCCTCGCCGATGATGGCGAGCCGGCGTGCCGCATTGAGCGTGACCGCCGGCACCGGCTCCGGTTCAGGCAGGTGGTCGCGCGCCGCCAGCGCAGCGGCCAGCGGCGGTGACATGGCTGAATGGAATGACGACAACGCTTGGGTCAAGGCAGGCCTCGCAAGAACGTGGAACAAGGCGCAGGTTTCATGCCAGCCGCTACGGCGCGACAAGTCATTGATTTTCCAACGAAGCCGTCCCGGAACCCGCAACCTCCGGGACATTCTGTCCGTCGCCGGCCAAATTGTCGCAGGGCGCCTCGGCCGCGCCGGCATCTTCGGCGACAGGTGGTTCATCGAACAGCAGACCGCGCGCCTGGTTCATCTGCGCCAGCATTTCCGGCGGTATCGGGTCGGCGACCGAGTAGTCGTCGATGTAGATATCGAGCCCGTCCATCACGTTGAACTGGGGGTCGGCGAACAAGGTCTTGAGCGCCTTGCGACGCACCTCCTCGTCGATCTCCTCGCGCAGGAAAACGGCGAAATCGCTGTCCGGCGTCAGGTTGGCGAGGAGCGCCTCGGGATCGGACAGGTCCACGTCCGGCGCCGTCTCGGCCGCCTTCTTCAGGCGCGACCAGCGGGCAAGGAGGCGGCTCACGGCTGCTTCTCCGCGGCGAACGGATCGTTGCGCCGGATCTTCTTGCGCGGCTCCGGCTTGTAGTGGGTATTGACGAAATCGCCGAGCCAGTCGGCAATCTCCGGCAGTATCGGCACACCGTCGCATTGCTCGCCCGAGTCGAGCCAGCGCGCGGCCTCGCCGTAGCTGAGGCTGACCGCGACCGGGCAGGCGACTTCGTCGAGCAAGCGCCAGAGGACGAAGACACGCGGCTCCGCCGAAGTCAGGTTCAGGTGGTAGTTGGCGGCCTCGTCGCGGAACAACTCGAGGTCGAAGCGCCCGCTCAGGAAGCGCTCGCGTTCATCGTCGGCGTAGATCCGCTCGGGCGAACCGCCGTCGGCGCGCCCGAAGGCCGGGACAACGCCGATCGCCTCCCATTGTTCGGCCACCCAGGGGTTGTCGAGGCGACGCTTCTCGATGATGACGGCGATGGAAAACTGCTGCATGGCGGCCCCGGGAACGTTACGCCTTTCAGCATAGCCCAATTCGGCGCCCGTGTAGAATCACCCGATGAACCGCCCCCTGCTCACCACTGCGGCCCGCCCGCTGACCTTCACCATCGACGCCATCAACGAGCGCGGCGAGACCGTCCCGACGGCGATCGCCGGCGAACACCCGCTCACGCTCTACGTCGACAAGCAGGAAATCGTCACCCTGATGACGCTCGGCGCCGCGCCCGAGGCGCTCGCCATCGGCTACCTGCGCAACCAGCGCCTGCTCGGCGGCATCGAGGAAATCGCCGCCGTGCAGGTGGACTGGGAAGTCGATGCGGTCGCGGTGACGACGCGCCACGGCTGCGGCATCGATGCGCGGCGCACCGAGCGGCGCACGGTAACCACCGGCTGCGGCCAGGGCACGGTGTTCGGCGACCTGATGGCCGCGGTCGACGACATCCGCCTGCCGGAAGCGGCGCGCCTTTCCGAAGCGACGCTCTACGGCCTGCTCGAGGCGGTGCGCCACCACGAATCGATCTACAAGCAGGCCGGCGCCGTGCACGGTTGCGCGCTGGCGCGCGACGCTGAAATCCTGATGTTCGTCGAGGATGTCGGCCGCCACAACGCGGTCGATGCCATCGCCGGGCAGATGTGGCTGGACGGCCTCGACGGCGGCGACAAGATCTTCTACACGACCGGGCGCCTGACTTCGGAGATGGTCATCAAGACCGCCCAGATGGGCATTCCCTTCCTCGTCTCGCGCTCGGGCCTGACGCAGATGGGCTGGGAGATCGCCCGCCGCCTCGGCATGACCATGATCGGCCGCGCCCAAGGCAGGCACTACCTGCTGTTCACCGGAGAGGAGCGCTTCACACGATGAATCACCGTACCGCCATCACCGGCGTCGTGCTCGCCGGCGGCATGGGCCGCCGCATGGGCGGCGTCGACAAGGGCCTGCTCGAACTGCGCGGCCGCCCGCTCGCTGCCTGGGTGGTCGAACGCCTGGGCGCGCAGGTCGACCACCTGCTCGTCAATGCCAACCAGAACCGCGAACGCTACGCGGCCTTCGGCTGCCCGGTGGTCGCCGACCAGGTGCCCGACTTCGCCGGCCCGCTCGCCGGACTGCACGCCGCGCTGGCGGCCGCGGCAACGCCGCTGGTCGCCACCGCCCCGTGCGACTCGCCCTTCCTGCCGGCCGACCTGGTTTCGCGCCTGTTTTCGGCGTTGACCGCAACCGGCGCCGACCTCGCCGTCGCGCGCACCTTCGACCAGCCGCACCCGGTGTTCTGCCTGTGCCGGCGCGAGGTGCTGCCGCACCTCACGGACTATCTCGCCGGCGGCGGGCGCAAGATCGACCGCTGGTACGCGACGCTCAAGGTCGTCGAAGTCGCCTTCGACGACGAGGCCGACGCCTTCGAGAACATCAACACGCCAGAGGAGCTCAGGCGCTTCGCGACGCCCTGACGGAAGCCAGCCCGGCCGCCGCGACGATGAAGTCGGCGACCGCTTGCGGCTGGTTGATATCGAGGCGCGGCAACGTCGTCATCACCGCAGCATCGGTGGCGACGGCGATCACGTGCGGATCGTGCGGAAAGAGCAGCGGCTTGCCGACCTCGGCGCGATAGACCTCGATCTTGCGGATCGGCGCGTGCTTGAAGCCCTCCACCAGCACGAGGTCGCAGGGCGACAGCTGGGCCAGCGCCTCGTCCAGCCCGAGTTCCGCACGCCCGCGCAATTCGTGGACCACGGCCCAGCGCCGAGCCGAGGTGACCAGCACCTCGCGGCAACCGGCATGGCGGTGGCGCCAGGAATCCTTGCCCGGATAGTCGATCTCGAAGTCGTGGTGCGCGTGCTTGATCAGCGAAACGATCAGGCCGCGCGCCTCGAGCAGGATGATGACCTGCTCGACCAGCGTGGTCTTGCCGCTGCCCGACCAGCCGGCGATGCCGATGACCTGCATGGAACTCCCGCACCCGTAACAAGTAAGCGGCCATTATGCCGCCTTCCCCGTGACGACGCAGCCCCGGCCCGTGGGGTTATTATGCCGGCATCAAGCTTATCGACCGCGAGGCTGCAATGAACTTGCGCTACCCGCTGCATGTGCACATTTCGACGTTGTTCCTGATCCTCGTGCTGGCGGTCGGCGGCACGGTCGGCTGGCTCGGTTACTCGGCGAGCAGCGAGATCCTCGAGGCGAGCGCCGATGCGCTGGACGAACGCATCGAGCGCGAAGTCCTCGACCGCTTCATCGACATCGTCGGCCCGGCCGAGACGGCGACGCGCGTCCTCAGCCTCGACGGCATCACCCAGGCCCGATCGCTCGAATCCCGCCTGGCCTACGTCGCGATGTTCAGCGAGCTGCTGCGAAGTTCGCCGGCGCTGACTTCGCTCTACGCAGGCTATGGCAATGGCGATTTCTTCCTCGTCCGCCGCCTGTGGGGCGACGAGGACCGCGCCCTCTTCGCCGCGCCGGCCGCCGCCACACTGCTGGTGCAGAGCATCGAGCAGATGCCGGGCGGACGGACGGGACGCTTCATCTTTTTCGACGCCGCCCTGGCGCCGCTGCGCACCGACGACAGGCCCGACTACGCAGCCGAATACGATCCGCGCACGCGCAACTGGTACCGGATGGCCGCCGAGACCGGCGGCCAGATCAAGACGCCGCCCTACCCCTTCCATACCACCGGCAAGATCGGCATCTCGATCGCCAACCGCGCTTCCCGCGCCGATGCGGTAGTCGGCGCCGACTTGCGCCTTGAGACGCTGAATGCCGCGCTGGCCAAGGAAAAGGTGACGCCGGGCACGCAACTCGCGCTGGTCAGCGCCGAAGGCTACCTCATCGCCCACGAGCAACTGGCGGCCTTCACGCCCTCCGCCCGCGACGGCGACAAAGCCGCCTTCGTCCACCTCGGCGAGACCGGTATCCCGGTGCTGGCCGCGGCCGCGCCCCTGCTGGCGGAAGCGGCGGGCCAGCCGCTCGAGCGCAAGATCGCCGCCGGCGGCGAACACTGGCGGATCGCGCTGACCCCGTTCAAGCTCGAGGGGACGCGCACCCTGACCCTGGTCAACGCCATTCCTGATCGCGAATTCCTCGCCGCCGCCCACGTGCTGGTGCGCAACCTGGCGCTGGCACTGTTCGCGGTCATCGCGCTGGCCGTCCCGCTCACCCTCTTGCTCGCCCGCCGCCTGTCGCGTGACCTGCGCGCCCTCGACCGCGAAGCGGAGGACATCCGCCATTTCGACTTCAGCCGCCCGATCCGCCTGCGTTCCATGGTGCGCGAGGTCGATGAGCTGGCTGTCACGATGGATGCGATGAAACGGACGATCCACCGCTTCCTCGACATCAGCCAGTCGGCCGCCGCCGAGAAGGACTTCGAGAAGCTGCTACCGCGCCTCCTCGCCAATACGCTGAACGCCGCCGAAGCGGGCGCCGGGATCCTCTATCTCGCCGACGGCACCAGACTCGCGCCGGCCGCCGCCGTGTTCCGCGACGGCCAGCCGATGGCAGACAACCCTGCCACCGTCGATCTGGCCGCAGGCGAGACCCTGCTTGCCACGGCTGCGTCATCCGGCAAGGCGACGCCGGCCCCTGCCGAGCCCGGCTTGCTGGCGGCGCTCGGCATCGCGCAGGCCGCGGCCGCTTCGGGACTCGGCTACCTCACCGCGGTTCCCCTGCGCAACCGCGAGGGCAGCCTGGTCGGCGCCATGCTGCTGCTCGGTCCGCAGACACCCGACTCGGCCCAGTTGAGCTTCATCGAAGCCTTGTCCGGATCGCTGGCCGTCTCACTCGAGGCGCGCGAACTGATCCATGCCCAGAAGGTCCTCTTCGAGGCCTTCATCCAGCTGATCGCCGGCGCGATCGATGCCAAGAGTCCGTATACCGGCGGCCACTGCGCCCGCGTGCCCGAGCTGACCAAGATGCTGGCGCGCGCGGCCTGCGCCACCGAAAGCGGTCCGTTCGCGGGGTTCCGGCTGAGCAACGACGAGTGGGAAGCCATCCACGTCGCGGCCTGGCTGCACGACTGCGGCAAGGTGACGACGCCGGAGTACGTGGTCGACAAGGCGACCAAGCTGGAAACACTCTATGACCGCATCCACGAGGTGCGCATGCGCTTCGAGGTGTTGAAACGCGACGCCGAGATCACTTGCCTGCAGGCCATCGCCGCCGGCGAACCAGAAGCCTCGGCGCGTGCGCATCGCGACGCGGAGTTGCGGCGACTCGACGACGATTTCGCTTTCGTCGCCGAATGCAACGAGGGCGGCGAGTTCATGGCTCCGGAGCGGCAGGAACGCCTGCGCGCGATCGCCGCGCGCACCTGGACCCGCACCCTGGACGACCGTATCGGCATTTCGCACGAGGAGAAGGAACGCAGGGATCGCGCGCCGGCGGCGGCGCTGCCCGCAACCGAACCGCTGATCGCCGACAAGCCGGAACACCGTTTCGAGCGCGCCGAGCGTGACCGGATGCCGGCAGACAACCCGTGGGGCTTCCGCATGCCGGTGCCTGAACTCCTCTACAACAAGGGCGAACTCTACAACCTCGGCGTCGCCCGCGGCACGCTCTCGGAGGAAGAGCGCTTCAAGATCAACGAGCACATCGTGCAGACCCTGATCATGCTCACCCAACTGCCGTTCCCGAAACACCTGCGCGAGGTTCCCGAGATCGCCGCCTGCCACCACGAGAAGATGGACGGCACCGGCTACCCGCGCCGGCTGACCCGCGAGCAGATGGGCCCGGTAGCACGCATGATGGCAATCGCCGACATCTTCGAGGCGCTGACTGCGGTCGATCGCCCTTACAAGAAGGGGAAGACACTGTCCGAAGCGGTGAAGATCATGTCCTTCATGAAGAAGGACCAGCACATCGATCCCGAGTTGTTCGACCTCTTCCTGCGTTCGGGCGCCTATCGCGAATACGCCGAGCGCTTCATGCGCCCGGAGCAGATCGACGCCGTCGACATCGGCGCCTACCTCAGCCCGGCACCTGCCACAACCTGAACCCTCAGCCGCCGCCGCGCTGGGTCGCCCGGTCGACGCGCGCCAGCAGGCGGCGGGCGGCCTCAAAATCGCCGGACTCGACGCTCACCCTGACCTGCAGTCGCTCGAGCGCCAGCGAACCGAGGCGCAAGGGTGCTTCGGCAGCGATATCGAAACGCAGACAGACGCCATCGACCATGAGGCGCACGCCTGCGCCGAACTCGACGGCGGCCGGGCCGAAGGCCTGGCGCAAGGCACGACGGAACTCCGCCGCACTGCCGGTCATCGTGCGCACCGGCTGGTCGCTCCACGGCAGGCCCGCCTCACCCACCAGCGATCGGCGGCCAGACGGCGAGAACATCCCCTTCGGCGAGGCAGGTACTCGCCCGCAACTCCGGCGCGATATAGCTACCGTTGAGCAGGACCAGATGCGTCAGCTTGGGCGGCAGCGAAAACGGCCGCAGCGCCGCGTCGACCGCAACAGCCTCGTCAACCTCCACTTCGATCCGGTTGTTGCGCGTTCCGGGCGGCAGGTAGTCGGCCAGCGTCGCATACAGCTTGACGGTGACCTTCATTCAGCTGGCGGGGCGCTGGCAGGCGAGATAGGCTTCGACGAAGCGCGTCGGCGAACGCAGCAGGGTGTCTTTCCAGGCACCGAGCCGGGTCTTGGCCTGGATCAGGCCGCGCAGCACGCCGATGTGGTCGGTCCAGCCGATCGCCGTGGCGCCGACCAGCACGTCGCCGGCGAACTGCAGGCTGAGATAGCGCCCGCGCGCCTCGTCGGCCTGCTCGACACCCTCGCCGTCCGGCACGCCCTGCCACTCGCCGAAGGACGACGAGATCATGCCCAGGGAATCGAGCACATTGACCGCCAGCACGCCCTTCATGCGCGCCGGCTGGCCGGCCATGTTCAGGGCCGCGACGCGCGCCTGGTCGACGGCATTGGGCTGGATCGCCGCGACAAGGTGGCGCCCGGAGTACAGGTCGGGCGCCTCGGCGACATCGCCCGCGGCGTAGATGCCCGGCACCGAGGTCTGCATCGCATCGTCGACCAGCACCCCCTTGGCCACGCCCACCCCGGTGCCCTCGAGAAAAGCCACGTTGGGCGCAACGCCGGCGGCGACGATGAGCAGGTCGCAAGCAACGGCGTCGCCGGTCGACAGGGTGGCGACCAGCGAGGCGCCAGCGCCCCCCTCGATACGTTCGACACCGGCACCGGTGACGACGCGGATGCCTTTCCTTTCGACCCAGCGCTTGATCATGCCGCCGGCCTGCGGCGTCATCATGCGCGGCACCATGCGGTCGCCCATCTCGACGACGGTCAGCGTAACCCCGCGGCGAACCAGCGATTCCATGATGATGCAGCCGATGAAACCCGCCCCGAGCTGCAGCACGCGCGCCCCCGGCCTGGCCAGCGCGGCGATGGCGCGGGCGTCCTCGAGGGTCCAGCAGGGATGCACGCCGGGCAGGTCGATGCCGGGAATCGGCGGACGCACCGGATGCGAGCCGGTGGCGACCAGCAGCCGGTCGTAGCCTTCGAAATGCCCGTCGGCGAACAAAACCGTGCGTTTTTCGGGGTCGACCGCAACCGCCCGCCCGCGCAGCTGGCGAATCCGCAAGCTGTCGAAATGACCGTCCGTCTTGCGCAGGTAAGTACCCGCTTCGTCGATCTTGCCTTCGAGCAGATAGGGGATGGCCATGCGCGAATAGGGCGGCGCGTCCTCGTTGCCGACCAGCAGGATGTCGTCGGCCGGGGCCGCCCGGCGCAGGGTTTCGGCGGCGACGACACCGGCCGGTCCGTTGCCCAGGATGATGTGCTTCATGATTCTCTCCGATGCTGGAAAACGGGGCAGGGCCGCCGCGCCCGGCGCAACCCCGCCCCGTCATGGCCGGTTGCCGCCTAGAGCCCGAGCCGCTCGAGCGTCGCCTTGTCCGGCACGCCGTTGGCATCCCAGCCGCGGATCCGGTAGTACTCGGGCCGCATCTTGTCGATACCATTGACCAGGCCCTTGGCCGGGCCGGTCCTGGCCGGCTCGGTCTTGAGACGCGGCGGCAGGTCGTCGTCCTTGGCGGTCAGGCCGGCGGCGAGGTTGAACTGGCGCTCCATGTTCCAGATACGCTCGCCGACGGCGTTCAGCTTGTCCATCGACCAGTCGCCCTCGCAGGCGGCCTGGACCTGCGGCTGCACGTCCGCCAGCGTCCACGCGAAGCTGGTGAAGATGCAGATGCCGGCGGCGTCGAATACCGAGGTCGCGTCCTGGAAAGCCTTGACCAGCTCGGGCTTGCCGTCGGTCGTCAGCGGATCGGTCTTGACCGGTATGCCGAGCACTTCCGAGGCGACCGTGTAGGAACGCAGGTGGCAGGCGCCGCGGTTGGAGGTGGCGTAGGTCAGCCCCATGCCCTGGATGCCGCGTGAGTCGTAGGCGGGGAACTCCTGGTTCTTGACGCTCATCGACAACTCGGGCCGGCCATACTTTGCACACAGGCGGGCACTGCCCATGCCGATTTCCTTGCCGAAGCCCTCGCCGTGCGCCGTCATCTCGACCAGCTTGCACAGCGCCTCGGCAGACCCGAACTTCGCGTCGAGGCCGATCTGCTCCGCGCTCAGGATACCGAGGTCGTGGAGTTCCATGACCGCGCCGACCGTCGCCCCGAATGAAATCGGGTCCATGCCGTGCTCGTTGCACAGCATGTTGGCGTACTGCAGTGCCTCTAGGTCGCCGACGCCGTTGGCTGCGCCGAGCGCCCAGGCGGCTTCGTACTCGAGGCCGCCGGAAGCGCCCCAGTATTTCGGGCTGTTCTTGACGCTGAAGTGGTTCTCGTCGATGCGCGAAATGCGCCCGCAGGCGATGGTGCAGCCGAAGCAGGCATTGTTCGTCACCAGGTGCGTCTTGCCGTCGGTCGGCCGCTTCTCGTGCATGGCCTCGGCCGAGATCTTCCCGGCTTCCTCGAATTGCACGTCACGGTGATTGCGCGTCGGCAGTGCACCGATCTCGTTGATCACGTTCATCAGCACCTGGGTGCCGTATTTGGGCAAACCCTGGCCGGTGACCGCGTTGTCGGCCAGCACCTTCTTGGCCGTGTTCGTCGCCTGCAGGAAGGCCGGAAAATCCTTGATGCCGGACAGCCCCAGCGTGCCGCGGATGGCGACCGCCTTGAGGTTCTTGGAGCCCATCACGGCACCGACGCCGGAACGCCCGGCGGCCCGGTGCAGGTCATTGACGATGCAGGCGAAGAGGACGCCGTTCTCGCCGGCCGCGCCGATCGAGGAAACGCGGATCTGCGGATCCTGATGGCTGGCCTTGATCGTCTCCTCGGTTTCCCAGCAGGTCTTGCCCCACAGGTTCGCGGCATCGCGCAATTCCGCCTTGTCGTTCTCGACATAGAGATAGACCGGCTTCGGCGATTTGCCCTCGAAGATGATCATGTCCCAGCCGGCGAACTTCATCTCGGCGCCAAAATAGCCGCCCGAGTTCGAGCAGGCGATGGCATTGGTCAACGCGCCCTTGGTCACCACCGTGTAGCGGCCACCGGTGGAGGCCATCGTGCCGGTCAGCGGCCCGGTCGCCATGATCATCTTGTTGTCGGGCGACAGGGGATCGACCTTCGGATCGATTTCCTCGACCAGGTATTTCGAAGCCAGCCCGCGCGAGCCGAGATAGTCGTCGGCCCAGGCCATGTTCAGCGGTTCCGGGGTACAGGTTCCGGCGGTGAGGTTCACTCGCAGGATTTTGCGATTCCATCCCATGATCGTTCCTCCTCAGGCGGAAAGTGCAGCGGTGTTGGCCTTGGCGGCCCAGGCACGCATGCGGTCGAGCCCGGTCCAGTCGGCATCGACGTACGTTATGGCCGCCGTCGGGCAGGCGCTGACGCACTTCGGGTCGCCGCCGCAGAGGTCGCATTTCTGCACCTTGCCGACATCGGCCATGTAATTGACGGTGCCGAACGGACAGGCAATGGTGCACACCTTGCAGCCGACGCAGGTTGCTTCGCGCACCACCTTGGCGCCGGTCGCGGCATCGATGACGATGGCGTCGACCGGGCAGGCATTCAGGCACCAGGCGTCGGCGCACTGCGTGCAGGTATAAGGCACCTTGCGTCCTTCGTGCTCGAAACCGAAGACCTTGATGCGCGACTTGGCCGGGTTGATGCTGCCGGTATGTTCGTACGAGCACGCCATTTCGCACTGCAGGCAACCGGTGCACTTGGCGGGATCGATGTGAAGCGACTTCTGCATGGTGTCTCCTCCATGGATTGTGGTTATGTCGCCGGAAAAAAGCGGGATGCAGCCGCCGCAGCAGCGCATCGAGGCACGTTAGAGCAATGCCGCGCGAATGTCATGCCGCGTCGCAGCATCGCTGCCGCACATTCTGTTACACAAGGCTACGAAAGGGGAACAGACAGCGCCCGGGGTGCTACCTATACTGCAATCGTGCATTGAACCCCTCCTCTCGAAATCCCCCTTTTCGAGAATTCCCACCCCGCCGCTGGCGGGGTTTTTTTTGGGCCGGCGGGGACGAGCCGCTATAATTCGCCCTTTCGCAATCAACCGCAGACAGGGGCTTCCAGCATGGCCGAGCAGCACTCCTCCAAGAGCATCATGTGGGTGACGATCATCGTCGCCATCGTTCTCATCGCGATCATCTTCCCGCTGACCGTCAAGCAGTTCGGCTCGGCCGCCGACCTCGGCAAGGGTGACGATGCCGACGTGCGCATCCAGCCGGTCGCCCGTTTCGAATTGGCCAAGGCTGCCCCCGCTACTGGTGGCGCCCCGAAGGATGGCGCCACCGTTTTTAACGCGATTTGTGGCGCCTGCCACAATACCGGCGCCGCCGGTGCCCCGAAGATCGACGACAAGGCGGCCTGGGCCCCGCGCGTCGCCACCGGCAAGGATGCGCTCGTGAAGAGCGTACTCGGCGGCAAGGGTGCGATGCCCCCCAAGGGCGGTGGCGCCGACCTCTCCGACGACGAAGTCAAGGGCGCAGTCGACTACATCCTCGGCAAGGTGAAGTAAGCACCGGGACAGATCGGGGACGCTACAGGACGGGGAGGCTGCGGCCTCCCTTTTTCGTGGACGTGAAAAAGCGCCCCGGAGGGCGCTTGCCGGCTCGGCTTTTGGAGGGCCGCGGCCGTATGCAACGGGCCTCTCGCTGGCGCCCTTACTTCTTGGCAGGCTCGGCGGGCTTCGTCGGCTCGCTCTTGACCGCGTCCGCCTTGGCGGGTTCGCCTGCCGGCTTGGCGGCGGGCTGCGCGGGCGTCTTGGCTTCCGCCTTCTTCACCTCGGCCTTCTTCGCATCGGTTTTCTTGGCCTCGACCGGTGCGGCGGCCGGCTTGGCCGCTTCAGCCGCCTTCTGTGCCTCGGCCTTGGCCGGAGCCGCGGCCGGCGCAGCGGCGGCCGGAGCAGGTTTGGCTTCGCCGGCCGGCTTGGCGTCGGCGGCGTGAGCGACACCGAAAGCGGCGGCGACGAAGAGGGCGATCAGTTGCTTGGTCATTTGTGTTCTCCTTGAGTGGTCATTCGTTCTGGATTCGGCTTTGCGGAATCGCGCTGCCTTGTGCCGAATAACGCGGGCCGTGGCGGCCCGGATGTCAGGAGACGGGTAACCCGTTGTAACGTCGCGTGACCGGCGGGTTAGCGCCTGTTTCCGGCCAGCATCGCCTTCATCGCGTCGAGGCGCGCGCTGCCGGTGGCCTTGTCGGGAGCCGCGGCCGCCTTGCCGCCGGAGAAGCGGATGTCCTCCTTGCCCATCTCGGCAATGAAGCGCGACGGCTCGCAGGGAATCACCTCGCGCGCCTGCTTGCGCCGTTCGCAGTAGCTGACATGCAGCGAGCGCTGGGCGCGCGTGATGCCGACGTACATCAGGCGGCGCTCCTCCTGGAGTTTCGCCGGCTCGAGCGATTCGCGGTGGGGCAGGATGCCCTCCTCGACCCCGACCAGGAAAACGTGCTTGTATTCCAGGCCCTTGGCCGCATGCAGGGTAGACAGCTGGACGGCGTCGACTTCCTCGCCGGCCTGCTTGTCGAGCATGTTGATCAGCGCAATGCTCTGCACCATGTCGATCAGCGTCTTGCCGTCTTCCTCGCCCTTCCTGTTCAGCCACTCGGCGAATTCGCAGACGTTGGCCCAGCGCGACTGGGCGGTGCGCGGCTCCTCCGCGTCGAAGAGCCAGGTTTCGTAGTCGATTGCCTTGAGCAGGTCGGGCAGCACCTGCTGCGCCGGCTCGCGCCCGGCACGCTGCTGCATGCGATTGATGAACTGGCAGAACTCGAGCAGCGGCTCGAGCTGGCGCGGCGCCACGTGCTGCGCGAAGCCCTGCTCGAACGCGGCATGGAACAGGGACACGTGCCGCTCGCCGGCGTACTGGCCGAGCACCTGCAGGGTGGCCGCGCCGATGCCGCGCTTCGGCGTCGTCGCGGCGCGGATGAAGGCCGGGTCGTCGTCCTCGTTGGCCAGCAGGCGCAGGTAGCTGGTGATGTCCTTGATCTCGGCCTTGTCGAAGAAGGACTGGCCGCCGGACAGCAGGTAGGGGATCTTCTGGTTGCCCAGCTGGGTTTCGAGCAGCCGCGCCTGGTGGTTCGAGCGATAGAGGATGGCGTAATCGCGGAACTTGCCGCGCTGCTCGAAGCGGTGCGCCTGAAGCTTCATGACCACGCTCTCGGCCTCGGCCTCGTTGTCGCGGCACGCGGTGACGGTGATCGGGTCGCCGTGCCCGAGCTCCGACCACAGCGACTTCTCGAACAGCTTGTCGTTGTGGGCGATGACCGCGTTGGCAGCCTTCAGGATGCGCACCGTCGAGCGGTAGTTCTGTTCCAGCTTGATGACCTTGAGGGCTGGGAATTCGGCCGGCAGCTTCTTCAGGTTGTCGATGTCGGCACCACGCCAGCCGTAGATCGCCTGGTCGTCGTCACCCACCGCCGTGAATTGCGCGCGGATGCCGGTCAGCAGCTTGAGGAGTTGGTACTGGCAGGCATTGGTGTCCTGGTATTCATCGACCAGCAGGTAACGCAGGCGGTTCTGCCACTTCTCGGCGATCTCGGGATTTTCGCTGAACAGCTTGACCGGCAGGCCGATCAGGTCGTCGAAATCGACCGCCTGGTAGGCCTTCAGCGTCGCTTCGTACGACAGGTAGGCGCCGGCGGCGAGCGCCTCGTGCTCGCTGGTCGCCAGGTGGCGGGCCGCCTCGGGCGTGACCAGCGCATTCTTCCAGTTGGAGATGATCGCCTGCAGGCGGCGCAGCGTCGCCTTGTCGACCGTCTTCGCGCAATCGCCGATGATGCCGGCGCAATCGGCAGCATCGAAGATCGAGAAGCGCGGCTTGTAGCCGAGCGCCTTGGCCTCCTCGCGCAGGATGCGCACGCCGAGCGAGTGGAAAGTCGAAATCTGCACTTCCGCGGCGGTCGACCGCGACAGCGCCTGCCCGACCCGCTCCTGCATCTCCTTCGCCGCCTTGTTGGTGAAGGTGATGGCGGCGATGTTGCGCGGGGCGAAGCCGCAGTCCTGCACGAGATAGGCGATCTTCTGGGTGATCACCCGCGTCTTGCCCGAGCCGGCGCCGGCAAGCACGAGCAGGGGCCCGTCGAGGTAGCGGATGGCTTCGCGCTGGGGAGGATTGAGGCCGGACATGGTTCCTGGAAAAGCAAACGCCCCGGCTGACCGGGGCGGGATGTACGCATGGGCCGGATTTTACCGCGCCCCGGGCGGTTGGGTCAGACGATACCGAGATGCCCGATGCCGCTGGTCAGGTCGCGGTCGTGCGATTCCTTGCCGTAGAGCTTGATCTGCAGGCGCAGGTCGTTGAGCGAGTCGGCGTTGCGCAGCGCATCCTCGTAGGTGATGCGGCCGGCCTCGTAGAGGTCGAAGAGCGCCTGGTCGAAGGTCTGCATGCCGAGTTCGCGCGATTTCTTCATGATCTCCTTGATCTCGCCGACCTCGCCCTTGAAGATCAGGTCGGCGATCAGCGGCGAGTTGAGCATCACCTCGATCGCCGCCACGCGGCCCTTGCCGTCCTTCTTGGGCAGCAGGCGCTGCGAGATCATCGCGCGCAGGTTCAGCGACAGGTCCATCAGCAGCTGCGGCCGCCGCTCTTCCGGGAAGAAGTTGATGATGCGGTCGATTGCGGTATTGGTACTGTTGGCGTGCAGGGTCGCCAGGCACAGGTGGCCGGTTTCGGCGAAGGCAATCGCGTAGTCCATCGTGTCGCGGTCGCGGATTTCGCCCATCAGGATGACGTCAGGCGCCTGGCGCAGGGTGTTCTTCAGCGCCGGCTTCCAGTCCTCGGTATCGACCCCGACCTCGCGCTGCGTGATGATGCAGTTCTTGTGCGCATGGACGTATTCGATCGGGTCCTCGACCGTGATGATGTGGCCGTAGGTATTCTCGTTGCGGTAATCGACCATCGCGGCCAGCGACGTGGTCTTGCCGGTGCCGGTACCGCCGACGAAGATGACCAGGCCGAGCTTGGTCATCGCGATATCCTTGAGCACCGGCGGCAGGTTCAGTTCATCGAAAGTCGGGATGGTCGCGTTGATGGTCCGGCAGATGACGCCGATATGTCCCTGCTGGACGAAGGCGTTGGCACGGAAACGGCCGATACCGGCCGGCGAGATCGCGAAGTTGCATTCCTTGGTCCCCTCGAACTCTGCCGCCTGGCGGTCGTTCATGATCGCCCGCGCGAGCTCCGCCGTGTGCTGCGCCGTCAGCGTCTGGTTCGATACCGGGGTGATCTTGCCATCGACCTTGATCGCCGGCGGGAAACCTGCCGTGATGAAGAGGTCCGACCCCTTTTTCTGCACCATCAGGCGCAGCAGGTCGTGCATGAATTTCATTGCCTGGTCGCGTTCCATGATTCCTTGCCTCTCTCGCTCTCGGTATCCGGCCGCCTCAGGCGGGGAAGTTGTCCTTGTTCATGGCACGCGAACGGGCCTCGCTGCTCGACACGACGTTACGCCGCACCAGGTCGAGCAGGTTCTGGTCGAGGGTCTGCATGCCGAAGTTCTGGCCGGTCTGGATCGCCGAATACATCTGCGCGACCTTGTTCTCGCGGATCAGGTTGCGGATGGCCGGCGTGCCGATCATGATCTCGTGCGCCGCGACGCGGCCGTTGCCGTCCTTCGTCTTCAGCAGCGTCTGCGAGATGACGGCGCGCAGCGACTCGGACAGCATCGAGCGCACCATTTCCTTTTCGGCCGCCGGGAAGACGTCGACGATGCGGTCCACCGTCTTGGCCGCCGACGAGGTGTGCAGGGTACCGAACACCAGGTGACCGGTCTCGGCCGCGGTCAGGGCCAGGCGGATGGTTTCCAGGTCGCGCATTTCGCCGACCAGGATGACGTCCGGATCCTCGCGCAGCGCCGAGCGCAGCGCGTTGGCGAAGGACAGGGTATGCGGGCCGACTTCGCGCTGGTTGATCAGGCACTTCTTCGATTCATGGACGAATTCGATCGGGTCCTCGACCGTCAGGATGTGCGCGTAGTCGCTCTCGTTGACATGGTTCATCATCGCCGCCAGCGTCGTCGACTTGCCCGAGCCGGTCGGCCCGGTAACCAGCACGATACCGCGCGGGTACTCGGAAATGTCCTTGAAGATCGGCGGGCACTTGAGCTCCTCGAGCGTCAGCACCTTGGACGGGATGGTCCGGAAGACGGCGCCGGCGCCACGCTGCTGGTTGAAGGCATTGACGCGGAAGCGCGCCAGGTTGGGCACCTCGAACGAGAAGTCGCACTCCAGCGTCTCCTCGTAGGTCTTGCGCTGGTGATCGTTCATGATGTCGTACACCATGCTGTGTACGTCCTTGTGCTCCATCGGCGGCAAGTTGATGCGGCGCACGTCGCCATGGACGCGGATCATCGGCGGCAACCCCGAAGACAAGTGGAGGTCGGAGGCCTTGTTCTTGACGGCAAAGGCCAGCAGTTCGGTGATGTCCATGCAGGTCGTCCTCGGGGGCGCGTGTAGGTATACTGCGGAGCAGCGACAATTCCAAACAATTATGAGCGTAATCGCCAACAACCTGCAAGCCGTGCGGTTCCGTATCGGCGAAGTGGCTCGGCAGGCGGGGCGACTGCCGGCAGCCGTCTCCCTGCTCGCGGTCAGCAAGACTTGGCCGGCCAGCTGCGTACGCGAGGCTGCGGCCGCCGGCCAGAGAGCTTTCGGCGAGAACTACGTGCAGGAGGCGGTCGACAAGATCGCCGCCACCGCCGACCTGACGCTCGAATGGCATTTCATCGGCCCGCTGCAGGCCAACAAGACGCGCCCGGTCGCCGAGCATTTTGCCTGGGTACATTCGGTCGACCGCATCCGCATCGCCGAGCGCCTTTCGGCGCAGCGGCCGGCCGGGCTGCCCCCGCTGCAGGTCTGCGTGCAGGTCAATGTCTCGGGCGAAGCCAGCAAGAGCGGTTGCGCCCCGGATGACGCCGCGGCGCTCTGCCGGGCCGTCGCGGCCCTGCCTAACCTGGTACTGCGCGGCTTGATGGCGATCCCCGAACCGGGCGACGACGAGTCTGCGCAGCGGGCGCCTTTTCGTCGCCTGCGCAGCCTGTTCGATGCCATCCGCGCCGGCGGCCTGCCGCTCGATACCCTTTCGATGGGCATGACCCACGACCTCGACGCGGCGATCGCGGAAGGCGCCACCATGGTGCGCATCGGCACCGCCATTTTCGGAGAAAGAAAGTAAACATGAAGATCCTCTTCCTTGGCGGTGGCAACATGGCCGCCGCCATGATCGGCGGCATGCTCAAGCAGGGTTTCGCGGCGGGCGAGATCGACGTCATCGACCCGGTACCAGAAGCGCGCGCCAGGCTGGCGGCGGATTTCGGGGTCAATTGCCATGCCGGCGCCGCCGATGCCCCGGCCAATCCGGCCGTCCTCATCCTCGCGGTCAAGCCACAGCAGATGAAGGATGCCCTGGCGCCGCTCGCCGGGGTAGTGGCCGGTGCCCTCGTCATCAGCATCGCCGCCGGCCTCGACATGGCGGCGCTGGCGCGCTGGCTCGGCGGGCACCGCCGCATCATCCGCTGCATGCCCAATACGCCGGCGCTGATCGGCGCCGGCATCACCGGCCTGTGTGCGCAAACGGGCGTCGGCGACGCGGACCGCGCGGTCGCCGAGCGCATCCTGCGCGCCGTCGGCAGCACCGTCTGGATCGCCGACGAGGCACAGATGGATGCTGTCACCGCCATCTCGGGCAGCGGGCCGGCCTATGTCTTCCTCTTCATCGAGGCCTTGCAGCAGGCGGCGACCGACCTCGGCTTCAACGAGGATCAGGCGCGCCGGCTCGCCATCGAGACCGTGCAGGGCGCGGCGGCGCTGGCCGCGCAATCGGCCGAGCCGGCGGCGACGCTGCGCGAGCGGGTGACCTCGAAGGGCGGCACCACCGAAGCGGCGCTGCGCGTGATGACCGAACGCGGCGTCAAGGACGGCATCGTCGCCGGCTGCAAGGCCGCCGAGGCGCGCGGCCGCGAGCTCGGCAAGCTGCTCGGGGCAGGCTGATGCAGGCAATCATCTTCCTCGTCGACGCGGTCGTCACCTTTTTCTGCACCCTGTTCCTGCTGCGCTTCCTGATGCAGGCGACGCGCGTTTCCTTCGCCGGGCAACTGGGCGATTTCGTCGTCAGGCTGACCAACTGGGCGGTCAAGCCGCTGCGCCGTTTCATCCCCGGTGTCGGCGGACTGGACTGGGCCAGCGTCTTCGCCGCACTGGCCCTGCAGGTGTTGCTCGCCGGCATCGTGGTCGGCCTCTCCGGCAAGATGGCCGTCGACAGCGGCGGCCTCGTGCTGATGATGCTCGTGCTCGCCGTGCGCAGCCTGCTCCGCCTCGCCGTTTACCTCCTGATCGGCGCCCTGATCCTGCAGGCGGTACTGTCGTGGGTCAATCCCTATTCGCCGCTGGCCGGCCCGGCCAACCAGGTCACCCGGCCGCTGCTCGACCCGATCCGCCGCATCGTCCCGCTCATCTCGGGCATCGACCTCTCGCCGCTGGTCGCCATCCTGCTGCTGCAGGTCATACTGATGTTCCTGTGAGCGACTGGTTTCGCGTCGCGCCGGACGGCCGCATTACCCTGACCCTGCACATCCAGCCCGGCGCCAAAAAGACCGAATGCGCCGGCTTGCACGGCGACGCTTTGAAGATCCGCCTCGCCGCACCGCCGGTCGACGGCAAGGCCAACGCGGCGCTCGTTGACTTCATCGCCACCACCCTCGGCCTCCCCAAGTCGGCCGTGACCCTCAAGAGCGGCCAGACCTCGCGGCGCAAGGTCGTGGAGGTAGTCGGAGCAATAAGCTCGGAAGTCAAGGCACTAGCGGGCGTTGGCTAAGAGGTGCCGCATCCCCGGCCGGGAATTATCCGGAACAGCCTTTCTCCAAGCCCTGTTATTTCACTGAAACAACCTGCCCGAGGGAAATGCGCCCCTCGGCCAGGTTGCGGCCCTGGTTTTGTGCCATCTCGCGGAAATCCTGGCCCATCAGCAAATGAAATCCAAGCGCCGGAAAGCCCTCTCGGCGTATTCTCTCTGCCAGGTTTACAAACCACTCGCGCGCCTCCGCCGTCGTATCGTTCCAGTTTGAAACGGTAAATCCTGCATCGTGCAACAGATCGCGCAACTCATCCGGCGACACCAGAAAACTCGTCTCAGGTGTCCGCGCCCATGGAACCGGGAACATCACGGGGCCCGACGGGCCGGCAAGCACGTCGTAGATGGCGAGCGTTCCCCCTGGTTTCAAGACCCGGTACATCTCGCTGTATAGCCGACGCTTGTCCGGGATATTCATGGCGACATGCTCGGTCCAGACGACATCGAACTCATTGTCGGCAAACGGGAGATTCGTGGCATCGCCCTGGCGATAGTCGATCAGTTCATCGAGGCCAACCTTGGCGGTGAGCAGCGACGCGACCCGGCAATACTCGTCCGTCAGGTCGATGCCGGTGACGCGGCAACCGAATTCCTTCGCCAGGCAGCGTGAAGTTCCGCCGATGCCACTGCCGATATCCAGGACGCGATCCGTCGAACGCAAACCGGCCGCCCGGGCGAGCTCAAGGGTGGCCGCGCGGCCGCGAATATGAAACGCGTCGATTGGAGCCAGTTCCTCGTGAGAGAGCCTGTCCACGTTGACGCCAGCCGCTTCCAGGGCCGCAAGGATGACGCCTGCCAAATCCGACCGGCCATAGTGGGTTTGTATGGCCTCGTTAACACCATTCCGCATCGCTATTTCCCTCCTGGGGCCGGAGCGTTCGTGCCGACATACACGGTCAATCAGACAACATTTGCAAACCGGGAAAGCGATGGCTTGCGCGAAAGCTGCCTCCTTGATTGATAGACAGGCAGCGACCACTTTGCAACCCTGAATGGGCCTTGAATCGGATTACTGCCGTGGCCGAATCGCTGATCGTGTCCATACGGGTTTTTCAAAGTGCAGCCGGACAACAAAAACGGCGGATTACCCGCCGTCTTTTTCAACCCTTCCAACGCTCAGGCCCGATAAACCACTTGCCCGCCGACTACCGTCGCGCGGACCTGGCCGGTCATCGGATAGCCCAGCCACGGCGAGTTCTTGCCGCGGCTGGCGAGGGCCTCCGGCGTCAGCACCCAGGTCGCGGCCGGGTCGAAGATGCAGAGGTCGGCCGGCGCCCCGGGCGTCAGGCGGCCGGCTTCGAGACCAAGGACGGCGGCTGGCGCCGAGGTGATGCGCGCCAGCGCATCGGGCAGTCCGACACCGGCGGCGGCAGCCCACTTGAGCGTCAACGGCAGCAGGACTTCGAGGCCGGTGGCGCCGGGTTTGGCTTCGCCGAAGGGCAGCAGCTTGTCGTCGGCGGCGACCGGTGTGTGGTCCGAACAGATCGCCGCGAGACCGGCCACGGCGGCGGCCGAGAGCGCCTCGCGGTCGCCCTGGGCACGCAGCGGCGGGGCGAAGCGGGCGTGCGGATTGAAGTAGCCGATGTCGTTTTCGGTGAGCAGCAGGTGATGGATGCCGATGTCGAAGCTCACCGGCAGGCCGTCGTGGATGGCACGCTTGACCAGCGTGACGCCCGCGGCCGAAGACAGACGCGTGAGATGGACGCGGCAGCCGGTTTCTCGGGCCAGTTGAAGAATGGTGGCGATGGCCACCGTTTCGGCCGCCACCGGGATACCGGCGAGGCCGAGGCGAGCTGCCACCTCCCCGTCATGGGCGATGCCGTTGCGCGCCAACCAGTGGTCCTGCGGCTGCAGCCAGACGGCGAAGCCGAAGGTGGCAGCGTATTCCATCGCGCGCCACAGCGCCTCGGTGTCGACGACGGTGCGCTGCGCCTGCGAGAAGGCGACGCAGCCGGCTTTCTTCAGGCCGGCGAGTTCCGCGAGGCGCTCGCCGCCAAGGCCGAGGGTCAGTGCGCCGAGCGGCAGCACGCGCGCCTTGCCGATCTCGCGGGCGCGATGGACGAGGCGGTCAGCCAACTCGGGTTCGTCGAGTGGCGGATCGGCGTCGGGCGGCACGACGACCGAGGTGACGCCGCCGGCCACCGCCGCCGCCAGTTCGGCCTCGATGCTGTTGAGGCGGGCACCGAGGTCGATGAAGCCGGGACAGACGATGCAGCCGGTCGCATCGACGGTCTGCGCGGCGACGAATCCGGGCGGTGCCTCGCCGATGCCGGCGATGCGGCCGTCGGCGACGTAGAGCGAGGCATTGTTGCGGTCGACGCCGGTCTGGGGACAAATTACGCGGCCGTTGGTGATTTCCAGGTTCATCTTTTCAGTTCCCCGCAACGATGCTCATCACCGCCATGCGCACGGCGATACCGAAGGTGACCTGCGGCAGGATCACCGCCTGCGGGCCGTCGGCGACCGCCGAATGGATCTCGACGCCGCGGTTCATCGGACCTGGATGCATCACGATGGCATCGGGACTGGCGAGCGCCAGCTTCTGCGGCGTCAGGCCGTAGTGGCGGAAATATTCGCTGGCCGAGGGCAGCAGCGCCCCGGTCATGCGCTCGTTCTGCAGGCGCAGCATGATGATCACGTCGACGTCCCTGAGCCCTGCGGCCATGTCGTGAAAGACATGCACGCCGAGGCGGTCGAGGTGTTTGGGCAGCAGTGTCTCGGGGCCGATGGCGCGCACCTCGGGAACCCCGAGCGAAGTCAGCGCATGGATGTCGGAGCGGGCGACGCGCGAATGCAGGATGTCGCCGACGATGGCGACGCGCAGTTGCGTGAAGTCCTTCTTGTAGTGGCGGATCGTGTACATGTCGAGCAGGCCCTGCGTCGGGTGGGCGTGCCGTCCGTCGCCGGCATTGACGACGTGGATGTCGTCGCGGCCGACGCGGCGCAGGTGGTCGGCGATCAGGTAGGGGGCCCCGCTCGAGGCATGGCGCACGACGAACAGGTTGGCGTGCATCGCGCACAGGTTGTCGATGGTGTCGAGCAGCGTCTCGCCCTTGCTGGCCGACGACTTGTTGATATCGAGGTTGATGACGTCGGCGCTCAGGCGCTTGGCGGCGATCTCGAAGGTGGTGCGCGTGCGCGTGGAATTCTCGAAGAACAGGTTGAAGACGCTCTTGCCGCGCAGCAGCGGCACCTTCTTGACTTCGCGCGCCGAGACTTCCATGAAGGAAGCGGCGGTATCGAGGATTTGCGTCAGGATCGCCGGCGGCAGGCCTTCAATCGAGAGCAGGTGGGTGAGTTCGCCGTTGGCGTTCAACTGCGGGTTATGCATTTTCCAGCCTCCACGCCAGTCGACCGCGGTCATCTCGCTCCAGCACCAGGTTGTCGCCGGCAGCCAGGTCGATGTCCCACACGCACCAGGTCGCTGCCACCGGCAGCTCGCGACCGCCGCGGTCGGCGAGCACGGCGAGGGCAACGGAAGCCGGCCGGCCGTAGTCGAACAGTTCGTTGAGCGCCGCCCGCGTCGTCCGTCCGGTGTAGAGGACATCATCGACGAGGATCAGGTGTCGGCCCTCGACATCGAAGGGAATCACAGTCGGCTTGACCTGCGGGTGCAGTCCCTTCTCGGCGAAGTCGTCGCGATAGAAGGAAACGTCGATCAGGCCGATGTCGTCAGGCAGTCCGAGCAATTCGCGCAGGCGCGCGGCGATCCAGGCGCCGCCGCTATGGATGCCTACCAGCGCCGGGTTCCTGGCGACATGGGGACGGATGAGGTCGGCCAGCGCACGGCACTGGAGTTCGGCGTCAGGCAGCGGGTTGGGCGGATTCGGCATGCGGGTTCTCGAGCCAGGTTTGCAGGATGAGCTGGGCAGCCACCGCATCGAGCAGCGGTTTCGCGGTCTTGGCGTTGCGGCCGGTTTCGCGCAGGCGCGCTTCAGCGTCGCGGGAGGTCAAACGTTCGTCGGCGAGCGCGACCGGAAGGCTGAAACGTCTCGCGAGGCGGCCGGCGAAACGCTCGGCACGCTGCGTCATCGCATGCGGCGTACCGTCGGCGTGGGTAGGCAGGCCGACCACCAGTTGTTCCGGTCGCCATTCGTCGATCAGGCGGCCGATGGCGGCGAAGCGCTCGTCGTTCGACTCGGCATGGATGACCGTGAGCGGATGGGCGCTGCACAGCAGCGTTTCGCCGGTGGCGACCCCGATCCGCCGTTCCCCGAAGTCGAAGGCGAGGACGGTTCCCACGTCAGGCGTGGCCGGCCACGTCGGACAGCTGTGTAAAGCTGATCCCGAGTTTCTGCATCGCTGCAGGCAGGCGCTCCTCGGGCGGCAGTTCGAACAGGATGCTCGCCTTGGCCGGCACGGTGAGCCACGAATTCTGGGCCAGCTCATCCTCGAGCTGGCCGGCATCCCAGCCCGCGTAGCCCAGCGTGACGATGATTTCGGAAGGCAGGCCTTGCGCGCCGACCGAGGCGAGGACGTCGCGCGAGCTCGTCAGGCCCACTTCGCCGTTGATTGCCAGCGTGGACTGCCAATCACCCACCGGGCGGTGCAGGACGAAGCCGCGGTCGAGCTGGACCGGCCCCCCGAAATAGACCGGCAGGTCGCTCAGGCCGCCCTCCTCGAGCTTGATGTCGATTTTCTCGAGCAGGCCGGCGAGGTTCATGTCGATGGGCCGGTTGACGATGATGCCGAGCGCACCGTTCTCGCTGTGCTCGCAGACATAGACCAGCGCGTGGGCAAAATACGGGTCTTCCAGCGTCGGCATCGCGATGAGGAAGTGGTCGGTCAGGTTTACGCTGTCCATGCTGGAATTTTAATCGCCCGCGGGGTACAAACCAATCATGCCGCTCGAAAAAGCCCTCGTCTGGTTCCGCCGCGACCTGCGCGACCACGACCACGCCGCCCTGAGCGCGGCACTCGCCGGCGCCGGCGCCGTCCATTGCGCCTTCGTCTTCGACACCGGCATCCTCGACGCGCTGCCCACCCGCAGCGACCGGCGCGTGCATTTCATCCGCGAATCGCTGGTAGAACTCGACGCCGCCCTGCGCCGGCGCGGCGGCGGCCTCATCGTCCGCTACGGCCTACCGCTCGAGGAGATACCCCGCCTCGCGTGCGAACTGGGCGTCGGCGCGGTGTTCGCCAACCGCGATTACGAGCCCTATGCCAAGGCGCGCGATGGGGCAGTCGCGGATGCGCTTTCCGCTTCCGGGATCGCCTTTTACCGCCTGCGTGACCAGGCGATTCTCGACGGCGACGATGTCCTCACCCAGAGCGGGCGACCGTTCACGGTGTTCACGCCCTACCGGAACGCCTGGCTCAAGCGCCTGACCGATGCCGATTGCGCGGCCTGGCCATGCGACGGCCACCTCGCACCGGTCGCCAGCAACGGCGTTCCCGCCCTCGCCGAAATCGGTTTCGTCCCGACCAATCTGGGCGAACTCGGCATCCGCCCGGGCATGAGCGGTGCCCGCCTGCTCTGGGACGAATTCAGGCTACGCCGCATCGGGCAATACGGCGCCCTGCGCGATTTCCCGGCCCGCCGCGGGGTCAGCTACCTGTCGGTGCACCTGCGCTTCGGCACCCTGCCGATTCGCGAGGCGGTACGCGCCGCGCGCACCCCGGGCGCCGACACCTGGCTCAACGAACTGATCTGGCGGGATTTCTACTTCATGATCCTCGACCGCTTCCCGCATGTCGTCGAGCGTTCGTTCAAGCCGGAATTCGACGCGCTGGCCTGGGAAGACTGGCCCGAGGGCTTCGTGGCGTGGCAGGAAGGACGCACCGGCTATCCGCTGGTCGATGCAGCGATGCGCCAGCTGCGCCACAGCGGCTGGATGCACAACCGGCTGCGCATGGTGGCAGCATCGTTTCTGGCCAAGGACCTCGGCATCGACTGGCGCCTCGGGGAACGCCACTTCGCCGACCAGCTCAACGATTTCGATCTGTCCGCCAACAATGGCGGCTGGCAATGGGCGGCGTCCACCGGCTGCGACGCTCAGCCCTACTTCCGGATCTTCAACCCGGTCACCCAATCGGAGCGCTTCGATCCGGACGGTGCCTTCATCCGCCGCTACGTGCCCGAACTGGCCGCGCTACCGGCCCGCTACATCCATGCTCCGTGGCAGCTGCCCGCTGCCGAGCAGGCACGGCATGGGTTCATGCCCGGACGTGACTACCCGCTACCCATCGTGGACCATACCACGGCGCGGGAGCGCACGCTGGCGCGCTACGCTGCGGTCAGGAAGCCTTCGCCGTGACGAAACCGCGGATCAGGCCGAGCAGCTGGTCCTCGTCGTACGGTTTGCCGAGATAGGCACTGGCACCGATCTCGATCGCGTAGGTGCGGTGCTTCTCGGCGGTACGCGACGTGATCATGATCACCGGGATCTTGGCCAGGCGGCTGTCGGCGCGCACATTGCGGACGAAATCGAACCCGTCCATGCGCGGCATCTCGATATCGGAAAGGATCACGTCGGGTGTGACATCGAGCAGTTGCTCGAGCGCATCGACACCGTCCTTGGCGAGCACGACCTGGAAGCCCTCGCGGGTCAGCATGCGGCTGGTGATCTTGCGCACGGTCAGCGAGTCGTCGACGACCATCACGGTCGGCATCGCGGGCGCCGCCGGCGCAACTTCCGGTACTGCCGGCACGCCCGTTTCGACCGCTGCTGCACCCAGCACCGGCGCGCGGCTGGCGAGTGCAACCGGATTCAGGATGAGCGTGACCTGCCCGTCGCCCAGCACCGTGGCGCCGGCGATGCCGACCACCTTGGCGAGCTGGGCGCCGATATTCTTGATGACGACTTCCTGGTTGCCGCGCAGTTCATCGACCTGGACGGCGACGCGCTGTGAGCCGGAACGCAGCAACAACACCCAATGCTGGCGCTGCGGCTCGGGCTGGGCGTGTAGTTCGCCGACGAGATGCGGCAGGTAGCGGAACGGATAACGGTTGTTCTGCCAGCTCACTTCGCCGCGCGCACGCACTTCCTCGAGCGGGCCTGCCTTGAGTTCGAGCACCTGCTCGATCATCGCGGCGGGGATCGCATAACTGCTCGCGCCGGCGCGCAGGATCAAGGTCTGGGTGACCGCCAGCGTCAGCGGCAGGTAAAGCCGGAAGGTCGTTCCCTTGCCGAGCTCGGAGGCAATTTCGATACGTCCGCCGAGGTCGGCGACACCCGTGCGTACGACGTCCATGCCGACGCCGCGACCGGCAATCTGGCTGACCGTCCCGGCTGTCGAAAAACCGGGCCTGAAGATCAGGTCGTACAACTTGGCATCATCCGCCGCCTCATCCGGCGCGACCAGCCCGAGGGCCTCGCCGCGGGCACGCAGCTTGGCCGGATCGAGGCCGCGGCCGTCGTCGCTCATCGCGACGATGATTTCGTTGCCTTCCTGGGAAAGCTTCAGCGAGACTTCGCCGATCTCGCGCTTGCCGGTGGCGATGCGGTCGTCACGCGGCTCGATGCCATGGGCGACCGCATTGCGCAGCATGTGTTCGATCGGCGCCATCATCTTTTCCAGCACCGAGCGGTCCATTTCGACGTGACCGCCCACCAGCTCGAGGTTGGCGCGCTTGCCGAGTTCCTTCGCCGCCTGGCGGACAATGCGGAAGAGCCGCTCCGACTGGCTCGAGAACGGCACCATGCGAACGCCCATGAGCGCCTGCTGGAGGCCGCGGTTCAGGCGCGCCTGGGCGATCAGGGCAGCGTTGGCATCGTCGAGGTTCTTGAGCAGGTTCTGCTGGACGGTGGCGACGTCGTTCACCGACTCCGCCATGAAGCGAGTGAGTTCCTGGAAGCGCGTGAAGCGGTCGAGCTCGAGCGGATCGAAATCGGCAGTGCCGTCGTGGGATTGGGCGACGCGGGCCTGGATCTGGCCTTCGGCCTGGATTTCGATGTCGCGCAACTGGCGGCGCAGGCGGATGACGTTTTCGGTAAGGTCGAGCAGCGAGCCCTTGAGGCTGCGCATTTCGCCCTCGATGCGGGCTCGGGCGATCGACATTTCGCCAGCCTCGTTGACCAGGCGATCGACCAGGTCGGCACGTACGCGCAGGAGCGCGCGCCGGTCACCGCCTTCGCCTTCGTGGTCATGCTCGGCCTCGGCGGGTGCCGCGACCACGGGTGCCGCGGCGGGCGCCGGTGCGGCACCGGCCCCGGAAGCCGGTGCGGCCGGAAGCGCGGGCGCCGACACCGCTGCCGGCGCAGGCTGCTGCAGGTCAACGGCAGCCGTCTCGCCGTGACGCAGGCGGTCGGTCGCCTGGTCCAGCGTGTCGCAAGCCGCCTCGACCTCATCGATGAATTCCTGGCTGACGCTGCCACCCTTGACCGCTTCCTCGACGCGCGATTCGAGCAGGTGGGTGTATTCGCCGAGGTTCATCGCCCCGGCCATCCGGGCGTTGCCCTTGAAGGTATGCAGCACGCGGGCGATGGCACGGGGGACCGCCTCATCCGCCGGGTTGCTGCGCCAGGCATGCAGTTGCTCGCTCAGGGCGGCGAGTTGGTCCTGTGCTTCGTCGAGGAAGATCGGCAGCAGCTGCTCATCGTAGTCATCGACCAGCTGGCGCGGCGCCGCGACTGGCGCGGGCGCCACCGGCGCCGGTGCCTGAGCAAGTACTGCATCGCCCGCTGCGGGCTCAAGGGTCTGATCGACAGACGTTTCCGCCGCTGCTGCCGGCTCGGAGTCGCCAAAATACGCCTCGATCCCGGCGTCCACCGTGACTGTCTCGCCTTCCACAGGCGCGGCAGGCTCGTCGGTCGTGGCGCAGAAGACATCCTCGAGCGCTGCTATGAGCTGAACCTGGTCTTCCGGCGCCTCCTGACGTGCGAGGCCCTCGAACATCGCCTGCAGGGTAAGGATCGCCTGGCGTGCGGTCTCGAGGCCTTCTACGCTGTCCGGCCGCCGCGAATTGTCGCGGCGCATCAGCGCGTGTTCGAGCGCGATGGCGAGATGATGCAGCGGCATCAATCCGACCGTCGCAGCAATGCCGCCCAGGGTGTGGGCGGCGCGGATCATCGGCATCGAGGTTGGCGCGGTCGGATTGGCGTCCATCGCTGCATAACTCTCGAGCAGCGTCGCCAGATGCCCCCGCGCCTCCTCGCAGAAAATATCGTAGAGCGTCGGGCTCGCCAGCACCGCGGGCGGCACTTCGACGGCCGGCGCCGATTCCGGTGCCACGGCATCGAGATCGTCCACTCCGGCCGCGACTTCCTCGATGACGATTTCGTCGCCCAGGTCGAAGGCGAAGTCGTCGCCGCCGGCAAGGGTATCTTCAACGGCCTCCGCCGTCGGCGCGGCGGGAGCGTATTCCTGACCAGCGAAGTCGACGACGTCGACTTCGCCAAGATCGAAGACCATCGCCGCATCGGACGGCTCCTCGGGTAGCACGTCAGCCGGCGCCAGCTCTGCGGCGGGCGCATCGGCGAGCACCTCCGCCGCAAGCTCCGCTTCGGGCTCACCGAGATCGAAAACCATCACCTCATCGGGCAATGCGTCAGCCGGGACCGGTTCTGCGACGGGGGCATCAGCCACCGCCTCGACCGCAAGCTCCGCTTCGGGCTCGCCGAGGTCGAAAACCATCTCGTCATCGGGCGACGAAACCGCCGCAAACTCGCCGGGCACTCCGGCATCGGCTGCCGGTGCCGGCGGCGGCGCAATCTCCGGCTCGCCGGGGTCGAAACTGAAGGATTCGTCGCCAGCGACGGCTGCTGCCGGCTCGCCCGGCGCCGCGGCAAAATCCGGAAAATCGACGACGACAGCTACCGGCTCCGCGACATCGGTGGCGGACAATGCGACGGTCACCACCTCGGACGGTGCCGGGGCCGTCTCCTCGACAGTTTCGCCGCGCAGGCGGGCAGCGGCAGCAACCATGTGATGCGGGTCGGGCAATCCGGCACCACCGGATTCGAGCGCCGTAACCCAGGCGACGAAGAGGGCGCGCGCGGATTCGATCAGCGCGAGCAGCTCGGGATCGGCAGGGCGGTCCTCGCGCAGCCAGAAGTTGAGCGTCTGTTCGAGCTCCCACGCCGCCTCGCCAAGGTCGACGAGTCCGACCATGCGGCCGCTGCCCTTGAGCGTGTGGGCAGCGCGACGAATCGTGGTCAGAGCCTCGACGTTGCGTGCGTCGGCCTTGAGCACCTCGACGTGCTCGCCGAGGTTTTCGAGAACCTCGTGCGCCTCCTCGAGGAAGATTTCGAGCAATTCGGCATCGATTTCCTCGTGGCTCGACTGGGCCAGCTCCATCGTCTCGCTGGCGGGTGCAGGCGCCTCAGGGACCGGCGCAGCTACCAGTTGCGGCATGTCGGCAAACGCGGAATCCAGGAAATCGCCGCTCTCGAGCGCGCCAAGCATGTTCTTCGCAGTTTCGCCGAGCGCCTGGTCGGCGACCAGATCAGCATCTTTCTGGAGCGACTGCAGGTTCTGCTTCAGCTCGTCGCGCAGGCGCCCGTCCTCGGGCGCTTCCCGGAGGGCGTCGACAAGGGCCTGAGTTTCCTGGCGCGCCTGTTCGACCTGGATCTCGACCGACGGCGCCGCTTCGACGTCATCTTCCTCGACGCTTTCCGCAACCGCCTCTTCGCCGTCACCGTCGATGCGCCGGACGAAGGCTTCGTAGTCGGATTCGCCGTGCTCGAGAGAATCGACGAAGAAGCCCAAGACCGACAAGCGGTGGGCGACCGTCTCGAAATCATCCTGGGCCGGGGTGTAGCCTGGCGCCGCGAAGCGACGCACCGACTCGCCGCACTCCTGCAGCGTGGTCACCGCCCCCAGATGGCCGAGCATGGCCAGCGCTCCGGCCGTCTGCTTCAAAGGCACTTCGAGGGTAACCAGTTCGCCGGCCTTCTCCGGGTTGCGGAAGAAGGCGTCGAGCGCCTGTTCGACCTGGCCGAGATTGGATTTGATCTCGCGGGCGACCTGGCCAACCAGGAGCTTCTCCTGAGCCCGCCGCGTCATCTCGTCGAGCAGCGGCAACTCGTCGCCGCCAGCCGGCGGCCGGCCGCCGATGCAGCCATGCAGGCGGGCGACCATGAGGTCGACCTGCTGCGCGAAATCGGTGCCCAGGCGGCGGAAGTTTTCCTGCGCGTTCTGCATGAGCAGGATGGCCGTGGCGACCTCCATCGCGATGCTTTCGTTCTGGCGGGAGGTATCTTCCGCCAACCAGGAGGCGATCGCCGCAAAACCCTGTCCGAGCCGCTTGAAATCGAGTTGCCCGGTTTCGTTGATGAGGCCGGCGCACGCCTGTGCCTGCTGGGCAAAGGCAGGCAACACGGCCAGACTGCCCGAGCAGACCTTGTTCCAGGACTCCTCGGTCGTCACCAGCGCCTCGCGCAGGCGTCGCAAGGCAATTTCCTGCGGCGCGCTCGTCGCCGCCACATCGGGGGGAATCAGGTCGCGCAGGCTGAACAACTCCTGCACTTCGGCAACTGCCGGGCTGGTTTCCGCCGGCACCCGGCCGACTTCGTAGAGGATGTCGCGCAGGAGTCGCTCCGCAACGTTGCGGGAACCCTCCTGCAGGCGGCGGATCTGCGTGTCGACCCGGGCGAGCAGGTGGCGCAGGGTATTGTCGCCGGAAGCGTCGCGTCCGGCGAGGGAGTCGATGAAAGCGAGTGCCGACCACCAGAAGGTGCGCGCCGTACCGGACTCCTGAACTGCCTCGATGGCCCCGAGGGCACTGCGCATCTGACCGATGGCCGCAGCAACGTCGCCGCTGCGCGTCAGCCAGGACAGCAGTCCTTTCTGGAAGCGGGCGCGCTCGCCCTTGATCAGGTTCCGCTGCGCATCCGCCGACAGCGGCTCGGGTACCGGGCGACGCGGCGGGCGGCGAACGAGATCCGGGTGGAAGAGGTCGCTCGGGCTGAAGCCGGCAACGCCGCGCGCTTCGGCAAGCGCCCGGTATTCCGGCAGCAGGCGCAAGGGCTGGTTGGGTTCGCCGGCGATCAGATCGTCCAGGTAACGCCGCAGCGCGGCGAGCGAGCGCGAGACGGCATCGGCCGCCGCGCTCGTCAAGGCAAGCCTGCCTTCCTCGAGCGCCAGCAGAAGAGCTTCGACCGATTCGGTCAGCTGACTGGCGCCATCCAGGCCGACGATCGACAGGGCGCCGTGAACCTGATGCACATGGGTGCGGCAGAACTTGAGGCGGCCGGAATCGCCGCTCAGGCGGCATTCCTCGAGCGCCTCGTCGGCACGCCCGAGCGCCAGGTCGATTTCACCCTTGACCCAGGTCAGGGGACCCAGGTCGAATTCGGTCGCCGCGTTCATCTTCGCCTGCGGCCCCTCAATCGACCTTGAAGCCGGCAACCGAACCCTTCAGTTCGGAAGCGAGCGCCGTCAGTTCGTCGACCGCCTCGGCGGTACGCTGCGTACCGGCAGTGGTCTGCTCGGTAACGCTGAGGATGTTCTGCATCATGTGCGCGACTTCGGTCGCCGAATCCGCCTGGCTCTGGGTCGAGGTCGAGATGTTCTGAATCAGGTCGGCAAGGTTGCGGGACACGTCGCCGATCTCGTTCAGCGCCTGGCCTGCAGCGTCTGACAGGCGCGCGCCCTCGACCACGCCCTGGGTCGATTGTTCCATGGCGGACACGGCGTCCTGGGTATCGGTCTGAATGGTCTTGACGATCGCTGCGATCTGCTTGGTCGCCTCGCCCGAACGTTCCGCAAGGCGCTGGACTTCTTCCGCAACCACGGTGAAGCCGCGACCCGCGTCGCCGGCAGACGCCGCCTGGATGGCGGCGTTCAGCGCCAGAACGTTGGTTTGCTCGGTAATGTCCGAAATCAGTTCAACGATTTCGCCGATCTCCTGCGAGCTTTCGCCAAGGCGCTTGATCCGCTTCGAGGTTTCCTGGATCTGGTTGCGGATTTCGTTCATGCCCTTGATCGAGTCTTCCACAGCCTGCGTACCCTTTTCGGCGGCCGCCAGCGACTGGCGTGCAACCTGGGCTGACTGGAGGGCGTTACCCGACACTTCGCTCATCGAACTGGCCATCTGAAGCGCCGACTGGCCGGCCTGCTGGATTTCGCTCGACTGGCGTTCGGCGGCGGAAATCAACTCGGCCGAGGTCTGGCGTGCGATTTCGGTCGCCGCGGTCACCCGCGTCGCCGCGTCGTTGATGCGGCCGACCAGCAGTCGCAGCTCTTCGATGGTGTAGTTGATCGAGTCGGCGATGGCGCCGGTGATGTTCTCGCTGACGGTTGCCGTCGTCGTCAGGTCGCCGTCGGCGAGGTCGCCGAGTTCGTTCATCAGCTGCAGGATGGCGTCCTGGTTCTCGCGGTTGGTCTTTTCCGACTGCTGCCGCTCGATCTCCGCCGCCTCCGCGCGATGGCGCGTTTCGTCGAGGTAGGCCTTGGCCAGCAGGCCGAGAACGAGCACGGCGAGCGCGACGAGCGCGAAGAGGATTACGCCGAACAGGCCGCGGTTGGCCAGTTCGGCCTGATAACCCTTGGCGAGTTCGTCGGTTGCCTTGAGCAGGTCCTCGCTGCCGCGGAAGATGCGGGCACCGCCCTGTTTGGCGATAACCAGCGGCTGCAGGTTGCCGAGGATGGCGCCGATCGCCAGCTGGTAGCTCTTGAAGGCCTTGTTGAGTTCATCAATCTTGGCTCTGGTGTCGGCATCCTTGTCAGAGGCCGCCGAGCGCGTCAGGCCCTGCAGGATGTCACGGAATGCATTGGTGTCCTTGCCCAGCAGGAAGGCGACTTCGGGACTGATTTCGTCGGCGCCGACGAGGGTGGCGGAATTCTTGGCGATCCGCTGGGTGAGCATGACCAGCTGGTTGGCCGCAGCGATTTCGCGCGCCGGCGCAGCGTTCTGCAACTTGAGCGCGGCAACCTGCTCGGAGAGCTCGAGCATCAGCGGGTTCTGGGCGTCGATGTTGGCAACGCCCTTGCCCAGGCGCAGCAGGTTGTTTTCCTGGTCGACGACGAGGCCGGCGTCGCGGTCGGTTTCTTCCCACAGCTTGGTCAGCGCTTCGAGCTGCGGCTTCACGTCTTCTTCCGACGGCGGCACCACGCGGCCGGCCACGTCGCCGCCCTTCGTTAGCCGCTCCAGGAGGTCGCCGAACGTCTGGCGCGATTCCTTGAGCTGGGTAAAAGCCACTTCGTTGCCCTGGACCGCCAGCGAGGTCGCCTTGGCCAGCCGCTGCGACAGCATGCGCATCTCGCCGGCTGCCGAAATGTAGGCCGTACCGTTGGCGGAGGTCTGGTTGTCCATATAGACGAGGGTGGATATCGCCACCAGCAGCGCAACGAAAGCGACGCCCAGTGTCTTCATGCGCTGGACCAGCGAACGCTCGGTCAGCCCACCGGACTCCGCGCCGCCGACGTCGGCAACCGTCATCGGTTCTTCGCCGCCACCGCGCTTGAGTTTCTTAAAGCTGAATGCCATACCCTGTCCCCCTCCGTCGCGGCCGCTTCAGACCCCGATATTCATGAAATTTTTGTCCGCCAGCAGTTCGCGGACCGTGAGCTTGCTCCATACCTTGCCGTGCGCATCCTTGTAACGCCCATTCCCCCATTCCGGCGCATCGGCATCGGCGGGCAGCGCCTCGAAGTCGTCGGGATTGCGCAAGCCGAGCATGCCTGTCACCAGCAATGCCGCGTTGGAACCGTAGCGGCTACCGATCAGCAGCAAGCGCGTGTTGTTGTTCTGCGGGGTCGGCGCGCCGCCGCAGAACACCGAGAAATCGGAGACCGCATAAAGGCTGCCGCGAATGTTGGCGATACCGGCGAACCACGACCGGGTCAGCGGGACGGGCGTCAGCCTTGGCGCCTGCAGGATCTCGCCACCATCGGTCAGGTCGATCAGCCAGTCCTGCTCGCCGGCACGGACGCCCAGCCAGGACGAAGAATGCCGCCCTTGCGCGGCGCCCGTCAGGCGCTCGGCAAGGTATTGCTGGAATTCGCGGAGGCTGGTTTTTCGCGCCATGCGGCTCAGGGCAATGCGGCGATCTTCTTGAGAAGTTCGTCCGGATTGATCGGCTTCACGAGGTAGTCGGCAGCGCCCTGGCGCAGGCCCCAGATGCGGTCGGTCTCCTGGCTCTTCGTGGTGCATACGAAGACCGGGATACTCTTGGTTTCCTCGTCACGGGTCAGCGTACGCGTCGCCTGATAGCCGTTGAGCCCGGGCATCACGACATCCATGAGGATGAGGTCGGGCTTCAGCGCCTTGGCCTTGGCGATGCCGTCCTCGCCGCTTTCCGCGGTCGTCACCTGGTAGCCGGCGCGGGTGAGCAGGTCGACCGCGAAGAAGCGCTCGGTCGGCGAATCATCTACGACGAGAATATTCTTGATGGGCATGGTCACTCCAACTGCTGCTAGGTGGCCTGCGGCGCGACCGGGAACGCGAAATTGGCCACGGTCTGCAGCAGGCTGTCTTTGGTGAAAGGCTTGGTGAGGTACTGGTCGGAACCGACCATGCGCCCGCGCGCCCGGTCGAACAGGCCATCCTTGGACGACAGCATGATCACGGGCGTGGATTTGAAGCGGGCGTTCTTCTTGATCAGCGCGCAGGTCTGATAGCCGTCCAGGCGCGGCATCATGATGTCGCAGAAAATCACCTTTGGCTGGTGATCGGCAATCTTGGCCAGCGCATCGAAGCCATCCTCGGCGAGAACGACCTGACAGCCGGCCTGAAGCAGGAATATCTCCGCGCTCCGCCGGATGGTATTGCTGTCGTCAATGATCATCACCTTGACGTCACGCAACTTGCTCAAGTCAGCCAATTATCTCCCCTCGGTGCCCGCAGGCTCCTTGTAATCGCGGCTAATCATACACTGCCGACCTCAAATTTCCAGCACTTCGCAACGGCTGTCGGCCCGCCCCGCTCCCCGGTGCGGACACTGGCGGAAACTGGTGCCGGCGCGCGTCCGGCAATGCTTCGGCCGTCGCGACGCCCGCTTCGGATAGAATCGCGGCCATCTTACCCAATCGCTGCAGCACCTGCCAAGGCAGGGCCCCCATGACCGAACGTTCCGCAACCCCGCCGCTCGTCCTCGTCTTCGCCGCCAGCGACCCGACTTCGGGCGCCGGCCTCCAAGCTGACCTGCTGACCCTGGCCAGCCTCGGCTGCCACCCGCTCGGCGCGCTGACGGCGATCACCGTGCAGGACACGGTCGGTGTCGAGAGCGTGCACCCGGTCGCCGCCGAACTGCTCGAGCGCCAGGCGCGCATCCTTCTGGAGGACATGCCGGTTGCCGCCTTCAAGGTCGGCGTGCTGGGCAGCGTCGAGAATGTCGTAGCCGTCGCCGAGATCGTCTCCGACTATCCGGAAATCCCCTTGGTCATCGACCCCGTCCTCGCCTCGGGGCGCGGCGACGACCTTTCCGGAGACGACGTCATCTCCGCCCTGCGCGAACTGCTGCTGCCGCAGGCCACGGTCGTCACGCCGAATGCCCCGGAGGCAAGGCGCCTCGCCGAAAATGCCGAAGACGAAGGCGAACCGACGATCGACGAATGCGCCGAGCGCCTCATCGAGATGGGTGCGCAGCATGTCCTCGTCACCGGCACCCACGAAAGCACGCCGCAGGTGGTCAATACCCTCTACGGCCCGGACGGTGTCATCCGCCGCGACCGCTGGGAGCGGCTGCCGGGCAGCTACCACGGCTCCGGTTGCACGCTAGCCTCGGCCATTGCCGGCTGCCTCGCCGGCGGCGCCTCTCTCGAAGATGCCGTGCGCGACGCCCAGGATTACACCTGGCAAACCCTCCGGCACGGTTTCCGCGCCGGCATGGGCCAGTTCATCCCGGACCGCCTGTTCTGGGCGCGCGATGACGACAGCGAAGACAAACCGGATGCCGCCGCCTGACCTGCGCGGGCTCTACGCGGTAACGCCGGACTGCGGCGACGGCGCGAGCCTGCTCGCCGGCGTGGCGGCGGCGCTGGCGGGTGGCTGCCGCATCGTCCAGTATCGCGACAAGACGAGCGCGATGGCCGAACGCGTCGCCCGCGCCCGTGCGCTGCGCGAGATCACCCGCCGCCACGACGCCCGCCTGGTCATCAACGACGACATCGCCCTGTGCTGCCTGTCCGATGCCGACGGCGTCCACCTCGGTCGCGACGACGGCGACCTGCGCAACGTCCGCCGCCTGCTCGGGCCCGACCGCATCCTCGGCGCCTCGTGCTATGCCGATTTCGATTGCGCCGTCCGCGCCGCAGCCGCCGGCGTCGACTACATCGCCTTCGGCGCCGCCTTCCCGTCGCCGACCAAGCCGGACGCGCCGCCGGTTGCGGTCGACCTCTACCGGCGGGCCAAAACGAATCTGGCACCGGCGGTCTGCGCCATCGGCGGCATCACCGCCGACAACGCGGAGCCCCTGGTCGACGCCGGCGTCGACCTGCTTGCCGTCAGTACCGATCTTTTCTCGGCAGCGGACATCGCGGTCCGTGCCGCCCGATACCAACGACTTTTCGAGAGAGCCACGCCATGACCTCACGCAACGAAACCCTGTTCGCTCGCGCCCAGAAACATATCCCCGGCGGCGTCAATTCCCCGGTGCGCGCCTTCCGCTCGGTCGGCGGCACGCCTCTCTTTTTCGAACGCGGCGCCGGCGCCCGCGTGCAGGATGCCGACGGCAAGTGGTACACCGACTATGTCGGTTCGTGGGGCCCGATGATCCTTGGCCACGCCCACCCCGAGGTGATCGCAGCGGTCCAGGAGGCCGTGCTCGACGGCCTGTCGTTCGGCGCCCCGACCGAGCGCGAGGTCGAGATCGCCGACCTGCTGTGCGAGCTGGTGCCGTCGATGGACATGGTTCGCCTCGTTTCGTCCGGCACCGAAGCGACGATGAGCGCCATCCGGCTGGCCCGTGGCTTTACCGGCCGCGACATTCTGGTGAAGTTCGAGGGCTGCTACCACGGCCACGCCGACAGCCTGCTGGTCAAGGCCGGCTCGGGTCTGCTGACCTTCGGCAACCCGTCGTCCGGCGGTGTCCCGGCCGGTACCGCCGAAACCACCATGGTCCTGACCTACAACGACCCGCAGGGCCTGGCCGAAGCGTTCGGGACGCATGGCGACAAGATCGCCGCCGTCATCGTCGAGCCGGTGGTCGGCAACATGAACCTGATCGCCCCGACGCCGGAATTCCTCAAGGCCATGCGCGACCTCACTGCGCAATATGGCGCCGTGCTGATTTTCGACGAGGTGATGACCGGCTTCCGCGTCGGCCCGAAAAGTGCACAAGGCCTGTTCGGCATCACGCCGGACCTGTCGACCTTCGGCAAGGTAGTCGGCGGCGGCATGCCGATGGGTGCCTTCGGTGGCAGGCGCGAGATCATGGAAAAGATCGCCCCGCTCGGCCCGGTCTATCAGGCCGGTACGCTGTCGGGCAACCCGATCGCCACCGCTGCCGGCCTGGCCACGCTCAAGCTGATCCAGGCCCCCGGTTTCTATGAATCCCTGACGGCCAAGACCAGGGCCCTGTGCGACGGCATGGCCGCCGCTGCCAGAAAACATGGCGTGTCCTTCAGTGCCCAGAACATCGGCGGCATGTTCGGCCTCTACTTCGCCGACACCTGCCCCGGCACCTATGACGCCGTGCTGGCCTGCGACAAGGAAGCCTTCAACCGCTTCTTCCACGCCATGATCGCCGCCGGCCATTACTTCGCCCCGTCGGCCTTCGAGGCCGGCTTCGTCTCGGCAGCGCACACCGATGCCGACATCGCCGGCACAATCGCCGCTGCGGATGCCTACTTCGCGACGCTGAAGTGAGCACCGGCTCCGCCTGGGCGGTCCTTTTCATCGCTGGCCTCTGCGAAATCGGCTGGGCGGTCGGCCTCAAGTACACCGACGGCTTCAGCCGCCTGTGGCCGAGTGTGGGCACGATCGCGGCCATGATCGCCAGTGTCGTCCTACTCGGCTGGTCCTTGAAGGTGCTTCCGCTCGGCACCGCCTACGCGGTATGGACCGGCATCGGCGCCGTCGGTACGGCACTGCTTGGCATGGTGCTCTTCGGCGAATCGCGCGAGGCGCTGCGGCTCGCCAGCATCGCGCTGATCGTCGCCGGCATCGTCGGCCTCAAGCTGGTCACGCCCGACAGCCACTGACCGTTGCGGTCGACGGCGGAAAAAGGCCGAAATCCAGGACCCGCCGACATCCTCGCTGTCGCACCCGCCGCTGCCGCGACTGCCTTACATGAGGAAAAGCGTCGCCAGCCCGAGGAAAATGAAGAAGCCCCCGGAATCGGTGAGCGCGGTGATCATCACCGAGCCGCCGACCGCCGGGTCGGCGCCGAAGCGCTCGCGCAGGAGCGGGATGCCGACGCCGGCAGAAGCTGCCAGGAGAAGGTTGAGCGTCATCGCCGCGGTCATGACCGCACCCAGGGCAATGCTGCCGTAAAGCCACCAGGCCGCGATGCCGAGCAACCCGCCCCAGATCAGGCCGTTGATCGTCGCGACGCCGAGTTCCTTGCGCAACAGCCGGCGCATCGCATCGGGCTGGACCTGGCCCATGGCGATGGCACGCACGATCATGGTGATCGTCTGGTTGCCGGAGTTGCCGCCGATGCCGGCGACGATGGGCATCAGGGCGGCGAGCGCGACCAGTTTCTCGATCGACCCCTCGAAGGCGCCGATCACCCGCGAAGCGACGAAGGCAGTCACCAGGTTGATCGCCAGCCACGCCCAGCGGTTCTTCACCGAGTCCCAGACCGAGGCGAAGATGTCTTCCTCTTCGCGCAGACCAGCCTGCGCCAGCTGTTCGCTGTCCGCTTCCTCGCGGATCAGGTCGACCACCGCATTGACGGTGACGCGGCCGACCAGCTTGCCCGCCGGGTCGACCACCGGTGCCGAAACGAGGTCGTAACGCTCGAAGGCCTTGGCCGCCTCGTCGGCGAGATCATCCGGCTCGAGCTCGACGAACTCGGTCTGCATCAGGGCGCCGACCTCGACATCGACTTCATTGACCAGCAGGATGTTGAGCGGCAGGACTCCCTTGATGCGGTCATCCCGGTCGACGACGAAGAGCTGGTCGGTATGGTCCGGCAACTCGTCGAACAGCCGGAGGTAGCGCAGCACGACCTCGAGCGTGACATCCTCGCGCACCGTGACCATGTCGAAATCCATGATCGAACCGACCGATTCCTCGGGGTAGGACATCGCGGCGCGCAACTGCTCGCGCTCCTCGGCCGACAGCGACTTGAAGACGTCGGCGACGACATCCTGCGGCAGGTCGGGGACGAGGTCCGCCAGCTCGTCGGTGTCGAGACTCTCCGCAGCGGCGACCAGTTCGGTCGGCGCCATCGATTCGATCAGGGTTTCCCGGACCGCATCGGAAACCTCGAGCAGGATGTCGCCGTCGCGCTCGGCCTTGACCAGGTCCCAGACGATCAGGCGCTCGTCGAGCGGCAACGCCTCGAGAATGTAGGCGACGTCGGCCGGGTGCATCGGCTCCAGGCGGCGCTGCAGCTCGTTCAGGTGCTGCTTGTGGACGATGTCCCCGACGAGGTCGTGGCGCGGGCCTTCCTGGCGCTGGACGAGGTCCTCGACCAGCTTGTGCCGGGCGAGCAGGGTCTGCACCTCGGCGAGATGCTCCTGGAGTTCTTCGTCCGAATCGGAAAGCTGGTTTTCCTCGCTCATGGTGCAGTGCCGCAAACGGGCTGCCATTCTAGCACCGCGAGAAACCTGCCGCCCCGGCAAAAAATCAGGGAATCTCGGCGCCGGGCATGCGCCCGAGGATGATCGCCGTCTTGCGGGCGAGCCCGGGCGCATTGCGGTTGCGGTCGTAGTAGCGCGGGTTGGGCACCATGCCGGCCAGCCTCGCCGCCTGTTCCGGTCCCAGCTGGCCGGCACCGACGCCGAAGTGGTGGCGGGCCGCGGCCTCGGCGCCGAAGACGCCGTTGCCCCACTCGATCACGTTGAGATAGACCTCGAAGATCCGGCGCTTGCTCCACAGCCCCTCGAGCATCAGCGTGATGATCGCCTCCTCGGCCTTGCGGAAATACGACCTGGTCGGGGTCAGGAAGAGGTTCTTCGCCAGCTGCTGGCTGATCGTCGAACCGCCGGCCACCGGCTTGCCCCGCTTCTGGTTCTTCTCGAGCGCCTTCTGGATGCCGTCCCAGTCGAAGCCCTCGTGGTCGACGAACCTGGCGTCCTCGGCGGCGATGATCGCCCGCTTCAGGTGCGGCGAAATGCGCTCGTAGGGAAGCCACTGATGCTTTAGCCGCGCCCCCGGTTCCTTCGTCCGCAGCTCAGAGAGGCGGATCTCCATGAAGCGCGTCTCGCCGGGATCGACCCACTTCCACGCCAGCACCCAGCCGAACAGCCAGAGCTGCCAGGCGAGGAAGACGCCGAGCAGGGCCAGCAGCCCCCATTTGAGCCAGCGCCCGAGGCGCCTCATGCCGCGATCTGGGCGCGCAGGGCGGCGAGGACCGGTGCCGTCTCCGGACGGACATCGCGCCAGACGAGGAAGGCCTCGGCTGCCTGCTCGACGAGCATCCCCAGGCCATCGGCACAGCGCCCGGCGCCCCGGGCGCGGGCCTGCGCGAGGAACGGCGTCTCGCCGCGTCCGTACATCATGTCGTAGGCCAGGCTGCCGGGCGCGAAGGCGCCGTCCGGCAACGGCAGGGTAGCGCCGGACAGGCTGGCCGAGGTGGCGTTGATCACCACGTCGAAGCTGCGGCCGGCGAAATCGGCATAGTTTCCGGCGTCGACCGCAGCCAGGTCGGCGAACTGCGCCGCGAGGCGCGCCGCCTTGTCGCCTGTACGGTTGGCGATGGCCAGCGTCTGCGGACCGCAGGCGAGCAGCGGCGCAACGGCACCGCGGGCGGCGCCGCCGGCCCCGAGCAGGAGGATGCGGCGACCGGCGAGCGGAAAGCCGAGGTTCGCCTCGATGTCTCGCACCAGCCCGGCGCCGTCGGTGTTGTCGCCGGCGATGGCGCCACCGGCAAAGCTGAGGGTATTGACTGCACCGGCACGGGCGGCACGGTCGCTGAGGCGGTCGCACAACGCGCAGGCCTCTTCCTTGAATGGCAAGGTGACGTTGGCGCCGCGACCGCCGGCGGCGACGAACTCCTGCACCGCTCCGGCGAAGCCGTCGAGTGGCGCCAGCACCGTGTCGTAAGTCAGATCCTGCCGGCACTGCGTGGCAAACAGGGCATGGATGGCCGGCGATTTCGAATGGGCGACCGGGTTGCCGAAAACGCAGTAGCGGTCGCTCATCGGTTGGCGGCGGAAAGCTGGTCGCCCTGGGTGAAGTACCACGAGCGCGTGATGACGAGGATATCGACCTCGCGCTTCATTTCCGGGGTGAACGGTGCATACGGCGAGGCCATCTGGACAATGCGGCGGGCGGCATCGTCGAGCACCTTGAACCCGGACGAGCGGTTGATCTCGAGGCTGGCGAGCGAACCGTCGGTATTCAGGGAAACGGTCATCACCAGCGAACCGTACAACTTGCCGCGCGCCGCCTCGGGATAGTTCAGCGTGCCGATGCGCTCCACCTTGTGGCGCCAATCCTCGATGTACTGGGCGAAGAGATACTCGGAGGTGCGGGCGCCGATGAACTTCTTGCGCGGCCGCTTGTTGTATTCATCGACGTTCTTGTTGATTTCCCCCTCGAGGCGCGCCATGGCGCGGGCCGATTCGGTCAGGTCGAAGCCGGAGGGCACGGGATCCGGCACGGGCTGCTCCGGCGCCTGCCGGGCGGCTGCCGCGGCACGCGCCGATTTCGCGGTGGTCAGCATTTTCTGCTGCTGCACCTCGAGCTCGCGCATGCGCTTCTGCATGCGCTCGATCTCGGTCCCCGTCGCCTGCTTCGGGGTCGGCGGCAACGGCGTCGCGATGCGCCGGTTCTCGTCGGTATCGCCACCGCCGTCGAGGTTGGCCTGTGCCCGCGCCTGCGCATCGTCGGGGCGCTTGGCCGACTTGGCATTGACCAGGATGATGTCGAGCGCCTTGTCGCGCATCGCGCGCGAGGAATCGGGGAAACTGAAGTGCAGCGTCAGCAGCAAGGCGTGGACGATCAGCGACACGACGATCGCCCCCTGCAGGCGGCGGTTGTCGGGCAGGGCAGGCTGCCAGGCCAGCGTCGCGGCGCTCACTGTTCCTCTTCCTCCTCGACCGTCTCGGGCATGTCGTTGTCAACAGTGGAAAGATAGCGGCAAGCGACCTCGGGGCCAAGCAGGTCGATCGATTCGATGGCGAGGCGGACGTGCGTTCCCGCCGGGAGATCGGCGGGCAGCGAGGGCACCCGCAGGAGGATCGGCAGATGGGCGAGCTTGACCAGCTGCTCGCGGCGGACAGTCGCCGCGGTCTCCGACAGTCCCTGCCGCTGCAGCCAGCGCAGGCTCCAGTAGCGCTCCATCAGGCGCTGGAAATCGGCATAGGCGGCATAGGTCGTCTCGAAATCGCGCATCGCGGCGAACAGTTCGGCCGATTTCTGGGCGAAAGGCGGCGCTTCGCCCTTGAGGCAGGCGATCAGCTGCCACTGGTTGACCAGGTCGCAGTAGCGGCGCAGCGGCGAGGTCATCCAGGCGTACTGCGGCACCCCCAGCCCTTCGTGCGGCATCGGCGAGGTGGTCATGCGCACCTTGCCCTGTGTCTGCGCCCGGTACAGGCAGGCCACGTTCTTCTCGGCGAGCAGGCCGCCCCAGGTCGAGTTGGCGACGATCATCAGTTCGGCGACCAGCTTGTCGAGCGGGCTGCCGCGCTTGCGCTCGCAGATCTCGACAATACACGCCTCGGGGTCGGCGAAATCGCCGACGATCGCGAAGTTGTAGTCGTTGATGCCCTGGGTCGCCGAGGGCTTGCCGCGCCGGCCTTCGCAGGCGTTGGCGAAGTGCCACAGGTGTACCAGTTCGTCGCGGAACGGCCGCTCGGGCAACGGGCCGCCGACGGTTTCCGCGTTGAACCAGGGCTCGACCTCGTGGTGGCGCAGGTTGGCGGCGATATGGACCAGCTCCAGCCGCGATTCGTGCGCGACAATCTCGAAGCTTTCGTTCACCGTCAGGTAGAGCGACACGGCCGGACAATCGACACCACCGGCAAGCGTGTAATTCCTGACCACGTCGTCCGGCAGCATGGTGATCTTGTTGCCCGGCATGTAGACCGTCGACAACCGCGCACGCGCGACGCCGTCGAGCGGCGAACCGTGCTCGATCGCCAGCCCAGGCGCGGCGATGTGGATGCCGATGCGCGAGCCGATTCCCGGCAGCCAGGCCACCGAGAGGGCATCGTCGATCTCCGTCGTATGGGCGTCGTCGATCGAGAAGGCGCGCACGTCGGCGCGCGGCAGGTCGGACGACTGGCCGGGTACCGGCAGGTCGGGGAAACCGGTGCCCCTGGGAAACTGCTCGTGCAGGAAGCGCCGGTAATGCAGGTGGTAAGGCGAGCGGATGGCGCCGCAACGGAACAGCAGTTGCGCCGCCGTCAGCCCGGTTTCCGCGCAGGCGGCCTCGAAGGCCTTGGTCTCGGGGCGGTTGCGATCCGGCGCGTAGAGCAGGGCATCGGTCAGCGCGGCGATCTCCGCCGGCAGGCGGAAGGCCTTGAGGTCGGCGACCCAGCCTTCCATCGCCAGTGCCTGCTGGCGCTTTTTCTCCTGGCTCGCGAGCGCGGCCACCAGGATATCGGGCGGCGCCTTGCGGAAGCGCCCCTTGCCCTTGCGGTGGAAATAGACGGGAGCGGCATGCAGCGCGAGCAGGACCGCGCTCGCCTCGACCGGTGCCGGCTCGTGCCCGAAGTAATCGCGGGCGAAGTCGAGAAAGGAAAACTCGCCGTCGGCAGCGCATTCCCAGAGGAAATCCGCTTCGATCGCCTCGGCCAGCGGCGTCGCCTGCTCGAGCAACTGCCCTGCTACCGGAGCGGCGAAGCGCAGCAACACGGTCGCCGACTTGATCTTGCTGCGCTTGCCCGAGGGCATTTCCACCTGCAGCGACGACTCGTTGTCGGCCATGACACTACCGGCCTTGAAGCCGCCGTCTTCTTCGAACAATACATTCATCGGCGGATTATAACCCCGCGTATTCAATGATTTGCGGAATGAACCCGGGAAAGCGCGTGAAGCTGTGGTCGCCGCCGGGAAACACGGTCTGCCGGCAGCCGGCATAGAAATCGGCCGCCTGGCGCCAGTCGAGCACGTCGTCGCCCTGCTCGGCGAGCAGCCAATAGCGCCCGGGCGTCGGCCGGGCGACTTGCGCCGCCAATTGGGCGGCATGCTCGGCGGAGAACGCAAAGCGTTCGCCGGTGTGGAAGTTGGCGTGCTCGCCGATGAATTTGGCAGGATCCAGGCGGTCGACCGCAGCCGGGTTGATGAGCACGGCATTCAGTCCGTACTTCTCGGCAAGGTGATTGGCGTAATGGCCGCCGAGCGAGGAGCCGACCAGCGTAAGCCGCGCGCCGGCCGCCTCGATCAGTGCCGACATCGCGGCCATCGCCACGGCCGGCACCGGCGAAAGCTGCGGGCAAATGAAACGGTCGGCCAGCCCGCGCTGCGCCATCGCCGCCGCCATCTGGCACGACTTGAGCGAAGCCGGCGACGAGCAGAAACCGTGCAGGTAGAGGATCCCCGGTACCGTCAATGGGCGGCCCATTCCACCCAGCCGAAATGCGCGGTGGCCAGAACGACGATGCCGAAGACGATTCGGTACCAGGCGAAGGGCACGAAGTCGTGGGTCGATATGAAACGCAGCAGCCAGCGTACGCACAGGAAGGCCGACACGAAGGCGGAAACGAAGCCGACCGCCCACATCCCGACATCGTCGAACGACAGCAGGGCGCGTTCCTTGTAAAGCTGGTAGATGGTCGCCACGCCGAGGGTCGGAATGGCGAGGAAGAACGAAAACTCGGTGGCCGCCTTGCGCGAAAGGCCGAAGAGAAGGCCGCCGATGATGGTCGCCCCCGAACGCGAGGTACCGGGAATCAGGGCAAAGGCCTGCGCCAGGCCCAGCTTGAGCGCGTCGGCGAGGGTCATTTCGTCGACACTCTGGACACGGATCACGTGCTCCCGGCGCTCCGCCCAGAGGATCACGAAGGCACCCAGGATGAATGTGGTCGCCACCGGAATCGGGCTGAACAGGTGGGCCTTGATCGCCTTGCCGAAAAGCAGGCCGAGGATGGCCAGTGGCAGGAAGGCGACGAACAGGTTACGCACGAAGCGCTGCGCAGCCGGATCGTGCGTCACCCCGCGCGCGACCTTCGCGAGGCGTTCGCGATACTCCCAGACGACAGCGAGAATCGCCCCGGACTGGATCACAATTTCGAATAACTTGCCGCGATCGTCGTTGAAATCGAGCAAATCGCCGACAAGGATGAGATGGCCGGTCGACGAGATCGGCAGGAATTCGGTCAGTCCCTCGACAATGCCGAGAATGAGTGCCTTGAGCAGGAGAACAGGGTCCATCGGGGATCGCCGGGACCGGCGCCAGATTGCGGAGGCCGCATTCTACTACCCCGGGCGGGTCGCCGCCTCGAGCGCCGCCAGCCAGTGCAACGCTTGCTCGCGCGAGTCGCCGCACATTTCGGTGGAGGGCTGCAAGCCGGAACAGCAGCCCGGGCGCTCCGGCCGACCGAATAGCGCGCAACGCAGGTCGCCTGTCAGGTGTCTGCAGGAGACGCCGGCCGGCTTGGCCAGCGACGTGATCGACGGCGCGATGCAGCAGGCAGCGCAGCCAGGACGGCAATCCACGGAGGCAACGGCCCGATTTCGGGGTTTTTCAGGCGTCGACCGCGTCAGACCTTGTGATAGATCTCGGCGCCGGTCTTCACAAATTCGACCGCCTTGGCTTCCATGCCCCTGGCAAGCGCTTCCTCTTCATGCAAGCCCTGTGCCGCGGCGAAGTCGCGTACGTCCTGCGTGATCTTCATCGAGCAGAAGTGCGGGCCGCACATGGAGCAGAAGTGGGCCACCTTGGCCGACTCCTTGGGCAGCGTCTCGTCGTGGAAGGACTTGGCCTTGTCCGGGTCGAGGCCGAGGTTGAACTGGTCGTCCCAGCGGAACTCGTAGCGCGCCTTGGAGAGCGCGTTGTCGCGGATCTGCGCGCCGGGGTGGCCCTTGGCGAGGTCGGCGGCATGCGCAGCGAGCTTGTAGGTGATGATGCCTTCCTTGACGTCGTCCTTGTCGGGCAGGCCGAGGTGCTCCTTGGGCGTCACGTAGCAGAGCATGGCGGTACCGTACCAGCCGATCATCGCCGCGCCGATGCCGCTGGTGATGTGGTCGTAGCCCGGCGCGATGTCGGTGGTCAAGGGGCCGAGGGTGTAGAACGGGGCTTCCTTGCAGTATTCGAGCTGCAGGTCCATGTTCTCCTTGATCAGGTGCATCGGCACATGACCCGGGCCTTCGATGATGGTCTGCACGTCGTGCTTCCAGGCGATCTCGGTGAGTTCGCCGAGGGTTTTCAGCTCGCCGAGTTGCGCCTCATCGTTGGCGTCGTAGATCGAGCCGGGACGCAGACCGTCGCCGAGGCTGAAGGCGACGTCGTAGGCCTTCATGATGTCGCAGATTTCCTCGAAGTTCGTATAGAGGAAGCTTTCCTTGTGATGCGCCAGGCACCACTTGGCCATGATCGAGCCGCCGCGCGAGACGATCCCGGTCATCCGGCTGGCGGTCATCGGGATGTAGCGCAGCAGCACGCCGGCGTGGATGGTGAAGTAGTCGACGCCCTGTTCGGCCTGTTCGATCAGCGTGTCGCGGAAGATTTCCCAGGTCAGGTCCTCGGCCTTGCCGTTGACCTTCTCCAGTGCCTGATAGATCGGCACGGTGCCGATCGGCACCGGCGAGTTGCGGATGATCCATTCGCGCGTTTCGTGGATGTTCTTGCCGGTGGACAGGTCCATCACGGTGTCGCCGCCCCAGCGGATCGACCAGGTCATCTTCTCGACCTCTTCCTGAATGCTGGAGCCGAGCGCCGAATTGCCGATGTTGGCGTTGATCTTGGTGAGGAAGTTGCGGCCGATGATCATCGGCTCGCTTTCCGGGTGGTTGATGTTGTTGGGGATGATGGCGCGGCCGCGAGCAACTTCGGAACGCACGAATTCCGGGGTGATTTCGGTCGGGATGCTGGCGCCGAAGCTCTGGCCCGGATGCTGGCGGGTCAGCAACGAGGCCATTTTTTCGCCCATTTTCCCGGTCGACCGCAGCGATTCGATATACGCGGCGCGATTCAGGTTTTCGCGGATCGCCACGTACTCCATTTCCGGCGTGATGATGCCTTTGCGCGCATAGTGCATCTGCGAGACGTTGGCGCCGGCCCTGGCGCGGCGTGGCTTGCGGTGCAGGCCGGGGAAGCGCAGTTCGTCCAGCGCCTTGTCGGCGGCGCGCTGGCGGCCATATTCCGAGGTCAGGTCCGGCAATTCCTCGGTATCGCCACGCTCGGCAATCCAGCGCGCACGCAGCGCCGGCAGTCCGGAACGGATGTCGATACTGGCTTGCGGGTCGGAATAGGGGCCGGAGCAGTCATAGACGAAGATCGGCGGATTTTTTTCGCCACCGAAACCGGTCGGCGTATCGGCCTGGCTGATTTCGCGCATCGCCACCCGGATATCGGGGCGCGAACCTTCGATGTAGACCTTGCGCGAATTGGGCAGCGGCTGCACTGCCGCCTCGTCGACATGGGCATTGGCGGCGAGGAAGTGATCTTTGGCGTTCATGGCGACTCCTTGCTTGGGGCGGGGTTGAGACGCGCAAGGAGCGAGAAGATTCGTTTCCCTACGACGGCATGACCCGTTCAGGTTCGAAGGGTCTTTCTCAGTCGCAACCGGACGGGCGACACCCCTAACGAGACCGGCCAAGTTACTGGAAACCCCCCGCGATTGCAACCGATACCGCAGCACCGGCCTTGACCGGCTGTTCGCGCCAGTGTAATTTAATGACTTCTGAGTCATTAACTGCCATGAACCGACCTTCCGCCCCCCGCAAGCGCCGCAAGGAAGCCCGCCCGTCCGAACTGACGGCTGCCGCGCTCGCCCTGTTCGTCGAGAAGGGTTTCGCAGCGACGCGGCTCGACGATATTGCCGCGCGGGCCGGAGTCTCCAAGGGTACGCTTTACCTGTATTTCGACAGCAAGGAAGCCTTGTTCAAGGCGGCCATCCAGGAGGGAATCATCCCGGTAGTCGCCGAAGGCGAGTCGATCGTGGCGCGGCACGAGGGCGCCAGCATCGACCTGCTGTGCCGCCTGCTCGAGAATTATTGGTCACGCATCGGCGAAACCCCTTTTGCCGGCATTCCCAAGCTGATGGTCGCCGAGGCACACAATTTCCCCGAAGTCGCCCAGTTCTACTATGAAAACGTGATCCGCCGCGGCCGCGCGCTGCTCGGCGCCGCGCTCGAACGCGGCGTCGCCCGCAACGAATTCCGCCCCCTTCCGGTCGAAACGGCGATCGACGTGGTCATCGCACCGGTACTGATGCTCCTCATCTGGCGTTTTTCGATGGCCCGCTGCCAGGACGAAAACGCGGATCCGCGCACGTATCTGGATATCCACACGAGCCTCCTGCGCCGGGGACTCATGGTCACTCAGGTATAATGACATTTTGTCGGAACATTTATATTAGCTTGTGCTAATATTTAGACTGCGGAGACCCCAATGAACATCGAGCAAGCCCGCTTCAACATGATCGAACAGCAGATTCGCCCGTGGGACGTCCTCGACCCCAAGGTGCTCGATCTGCTTTTTGTGGTCAAGCGTGAGGATTTTGTTCCAGCCGCTTACCGCAACCTCGCCTTCGCCGACCTCGAGATCCCGATCGGCTCCGGCCAGGTCATGCTGGCCCCGCGCGTCGAGGCCCGCCTGCTGCAGGAACTCGGCATCCGCAAGACCGACAAGGTACTCGAGATCGGTACCGGCAGCGGCTACATGGCCGCCCTGCTTGCCGCAGCGGCCGACCACGTCGTCACGATCGAATCGCGGCCCGAGATCGCCGATTTCGCCCGCCAGAACCTCGAACGCGCCGGCGTCACCAACGTCACCGTCGAGACCGGCGATGGCGCGCAGGGCTGGTCCCATCGCGGGCCTTACGACGCCATCGTCGTTTCCGGCTCGCTGCCCGAATTGCCGGCGGCGCTGCTCAAGCAACTGCGCGTCGGCGGGCGCCTGGCTGCCATCGTCGGTGAAGCCCCCGTCATGGAGGCACAACTGGTCACCTGCACGGCCGAGGGCACCTTCCATACCGTCAACCTGTTCGAGACCGTGGTCCCGGCGCTCGACGGCGCCCGTCCGAAAGCCGACTTCACCCTCTGATGCAGCAGATCAGCGCACGCCAACTGGCCAACTGGCTGTCTGACCGGGAGCGCCCCAAGCCGATCCTGGTCGACGTGCGCGAGCCTTGGGAATTCGATCTCTGCCACATACCGGGATCGCTGCCGATGCCGATGAATGCCGTACCGGCACGCCACCCCGAACTCCCGCAGGATTGCGACGTCGTTGTGATATGCCACCATGGCGGGCGCAGCATGCAGGTGGCGATGTACCTGCAGCGCGCGGGATACTCGCGGCTCTACAACCTCGCCAGCGGCGTCGAGGGCTGGGCAACGGAAGTCGACCCGGCCATGCGCCGCTACTGAAGAAGGCACGATCCGCAATGAACCGATTCGCCTGGCTCCTGAGCATTCCATTGCTGTCGGGCCCGCTGCACGCAGCCGACCTGTTGCAGGTCTATCGCGACGCCCGCGAGAGCGATGCAGTCTTCGCAGCCGCACGGGCCACGGCCGAAGCCGGCCGCGAGAAGGAACCGCAGGCGCTCGCCGGCCTGCTCCCGACACTGGGCGTCACCGGCAGCACGCAATGGAACGAGAACGACATCTTCCGGCGTGACGGCCCGTTGCTCGCCAACCCCAACTTCAACAGCAACGGCTACACCATCACCCTCAGCCAGCCGCTCTTCCGCTGGCAAAACTGGGTAGCCTACGGCCAGTCGAAGTGGCAGGTCGCCCAATCCGAGGCCAATTTCGTCCAGGCCCGTCAGGATCTCATCCTGCGCGTGGCGCAAGCCTACTTCGACGTCCTCTACGCTGCCGCCAACCTCGAGGCCGTGCGTGCCAACAAGACAGCGATAGGGCAGCAGCTCGAAGCTGCCAAGAAGAACTTCGAAGTCGGCACCGCCACCATTACCGATTCGCAGGAAGCGCAGGCCCGCTTCGACCTCGCCGTCGCCCAGGAGATCGCCGGCGAGAGCGATCTCGAGGTCCGCCAGCGGGCGCTGCAAGCGATTCTCGGCAAGGAACCCGAAACCCTCGCGCCGGTCCGCAAGGACGCGCAGATGGCGCCGCCGCAGCCGGCCGATCCCGGGCAGTGGGTCCGGGCGGCCGAAACCGGCGCCATTCCGGTGCAATTGCAGCAGGCCGCCCTCGAGATCGCGGACCGCGAGGTGGAGCGCCAGCGCGCCGGCCACTATCCGACGGTCGACCTGGTCGCCAACAAGGGCAACACGACGACCTTCGGCTCCACGGTCACCGGCGCGCTCGATACCGACTTCCAGAACGTCGGTGTCCAGTTCAGCCTGCCCATCTTCCAGGGCTTCGGGGTCGTCTCGCGCACCCGCGAAGCCAGTGCCAACCGGGCGGCGGCGGAAGCCAGCCTTGAGGCGGCCAGGCGCAACTCGGCGCTGGCGGCACGCCAGTATTATCTCGGTGTCGTCAATGGACTGGCGCAGGTGCGCGCGCTGCGGGCGGCGTTGATCTCGTCGCAGTCGGCGCTCGAATCGAACAAGCTCGGCTACGAGGTCGGCGTGCGCATCAACATCGACGTGCTCAATGCCGAGAACCAGGTCTTCGTCACCCGCCGTGACCTCGCCAAGGCCGTGCTCGACACCATCCTCGCCCAGTTCCGCCTCAAGGCCGCCGTCGGCACCCTCGACGAATCCGACGTCGTAGCCGCCAACGCGCTGCTCGACACTGCAGCAGTGCGCTAGCGCGCGCTGCCGGCACCGGCAACAAATCCTTCAATCGCCGCCTGCGTGCGTTCCGCCGCACCACGGTGGGCAGCGGCGAAAGTCGTCGCGGCGATGCGCATGGCACTGCGCTCGCCGGTCGCCGCCAGCAGGTGCGCGACAGTGCGCCCGAGATCGCCGGCATCGGCGACACGCCGCGCGGCGCCGGCGCCAATCGCATCGTCCGTCGCCTGCCGGAAATTGAAGGTGTGCGGTCCGACCAGCACAGGACAGCCGCAGGCGGCCGCCTCGATCAGGTTCTGCCCGCCGAGCGGGACCAGGCTGCCGCCGACGAAGGTGACGTCGGCAAGGCCATAGTAGGCGGCCATTTCCCCCATGCTGTCGCCGAGCCAGACTTCGGTATCCGCGGCCGGCAGGCCGGCGCTGCGCCGAACGACGCGCAGGCCTTCACGTTCCACCAGGGCGCCGACCGCCGCGAAACGCTGGGGATGCCGCGGCACCAGCACGAGTAGTGCGCCGGACGCGGCGAGCGCGCGGTGCGCGGCCAGCACGGCCTCCTCCTCGCCCTCGCGCGTGCTGGCAGCCAGCCAGACCGGCCGGCCAGCCAGCGTCGCGCGCCAGGCGGCGCCGAGCGCCAGCTTGTCGGTAGCTGGTGCCACGTCGAACTTGAGATTGCCGCAGACGGAAATCCGGGACGCGCCCAAAGCCGCCAGGCGCTCTGCATCGGCTGCGGTCTGCGCCGCGACGCCGGCCAGCGCGGCGAAGGCCGGCCGCGCCAGAGTGCCGACACGGCCATAGCCGCGCGCCGAGCGCTCGGACAGGCGCGCATTGGCGAGAACGACCGGAATCGCGAGCCGCTTGGCAGCGGCCAGCAGGTTCGGCCAGACCTCGGTCTCCATGAGCACGCCGAAGGCCGGCGAAAAGTGCCGGAAAAACCGGTCGACCGCACCCGGGTAGTCATAGGGCAGGTATGCCTGCATAACCCGATCGCCGAATACCTCGTGCCCGGCCGCGCGACCGGTCGGCGTCATGCCGGTCAGGAGGATGCGGTGCTCCGGCCAGCGGGCTGCCAGTGCGGCGACCAACGGCTGGGCTGCCCGCGTTTCGCCAACCGAGACGGCGTGCACCCAGATCAGTGGCCCGGCTACGCTGCCGGCGTAAAAGCCGTAGCGTTCGCCGACATGGCGCAGGTAGTCTGGCTGCCGGCGCGCCCGCCAGAGGAGGCGAAGCCAGATCAGCGGCGTCAGCGCATACAGGAGCAGCGTGTAGGCGAAGCGGGCCATCAGGCAGAACCCGGCAAGGCAGCCAGCACGTCGCTGACGGCAGGAATGACGGCTCGCCCGCCGAGGTTGCAGTGAAAGCCGGTACCGAGGACACCTGTCAGGCCGGGGTCGGTCGCCGTATACAGCGCCACGGTCGGCGTCCGCAAGGCTGCAGCCAGGTGCGTCAGGCCGGTATCGACCCCGACGGCAGCCTGCGCCCGTCCGAGCAGCACAGCCAGTTCGGCGATCGACAGGGTCGGCGCCGCGAGCGCGCCGGGAATTGCCGCGGCCAGCCGGCCCGCCCGCTCCCGCTCGACGGCGCTACCGCCGGGCAGCACTGCGCGCACCCCCTGCCCTGCCAGGGCCTGCCCGAGTTCCTGCCAGTGCGTTTCCGGCCACAGCTTGTCATCGCGGCTGGTCGCGCTCAGGAACACCGCGAAGGGCTCCGCGGGCAGCCAGGGCAGCGCCAGCTCCGGCGCCACGAGACCGTAATCGAGCGGGGTGTCGACGGCGTAACCGAGGGCCGCAGCGACCAGCCGCCGGTTGCGTTCGACCGCATGAAGGTCGCGCGGCACGACGAAACGATGACCGTAGAATCGCACGGCGGCGGGCTCGCGGGCCGAGGCGGCGGCATAGCCGGAGACCGGCACGCCGGCTTGACGGGCGACGAGCGCGCTCTTGACTAGCCCCTGCGTGTCGATGACCCGGTCGTACTTGCCGTCGCTCAGACGCTGGCGTGCGGCGCCGATCTCGCGCCAGGTGGACGGCGATAGCACCTGACGGCGCCAGCGGCGGACGGCGACCGGCACGATGTCATGGACCTCGGGATGCAGGCGCGGAATGGCGGCAAAGCTCTCCTCGACGCACCAGTCGATCACCGCATCGGGCAGGTGCCGGCGAATGTCGTTGACCACCGGCAGGTTGTGAATGACGTCGCCGAGCGAAGAAGTTTTCACGAGCAGAATGCGCATCGGCGGATAAAATGCCCACTTTCGAAGCCGCGATTATAAATGTCCGCCCCGCGCCAGCCGATGTCCGTCGCGATCATCACCCTCAACGCCGCTGGGCAACTGGCCGCCTGCCTCGACAGCGTCCGCTTCGCCGACGAGGTCGTGGTGGTCGATTCAGGCAGCAGCGACAACACCGTCGCACTGGCGAGCGCGGCCGGTGCCCGCGTCATCCACCAGGACTGGCTCGGCTTCGGCGCACAGAAGCAGTTCGCCGTGGAAGCAGCAGCACACGACTGGGTGCTGTGCCTCGACGCCGACGAGCGGGTGACACCCGAATTGCGGACCGCCATCGAAATGGCCCTGAATGCGCCCTCGACCGCAGCTTTCCGCTTCGCCCGGCGCAATCGCTTCCTCGGCCGCTACCTGCGCCACGGCGAGGGTTACCCGGACTGGAGCCTGCGTCTCTTCGACCGCCGCCGCGGCCGCTGGTCGGACGATACGGTCCACGAGAAAGTGATCGCTGAAGGATCGGTGGCGACGCTGCCCGGCGATCTCCTGCACGACTCGGCCGAGACCTTGGCCGCCTACCTCGCCAAGCAGAACCGCTACACCACGCTCGCCGCCGAAATGGCGGTCGCCGCCGGCAAGCGGGCGGGTCTCGCGCGCATCGCCTTCAGCCCGCTGGTCCGCTTCGTCAAGTTCTACATTATCCGCCAGGGCTTCCGCGACGGCCTGCCCGGCTTCGTCCACATCGTCATCGGCTGCTTCAACAGCTTCTGCAAGTACGCCAAGATGCGCGAACTGGAGACAGGAAAGACATCATGAAAGTGCTGGTCACCGGTGCCGCCGGGTTTATCGGGATGTCCACCACGCTGCGCCTGCTCGCGCGGGGCGACGAGGTGGTCGGGCTCGACAACGTCAACGACTACTACGAAGTCAGCCTCAAGGAGGCACGCCTGGCACGCCTGACCGGCCACGCCAACTTCCGCTTCGTCAGGATGGACGTCGCCGACCGACCTGGCATCGCCGAACTTTTCGCCGGCGAGCGTTTCGACAAGGTCATCCACCTCGCCGCCCAGGCCGGCGTGCGCTACTCGCTGCAGAATCCGCATGCCTATGTCGATAGCAACCTAGTCGGCTTCGTGAATATCCTCGAGGGCTGCCGCCACGGCGGCGTAAAGCACCTCGTCTACGCGTCGAGTTCGAGCGTCTACGGCGGCAACACGAAAATGCCGTTCTCCGAGCACGACAGCGTCGACCACCCGGTCAGTCTCTACGCGGCGACCAAGAAGGCCAACGAACTGATGGCCCACACCTACAGCCACCTTTACGGCCTGCCGACCACCGGCCTGCGCTTCTTCACCGTCTACGGACCTTGGGGCCGGCCGGACATGTCGCCTATCCTCTTTGCCGGCGCCATCCTCCGCGGCGAGCCGATCAAGGTGTTCAACCACGGCAACATGAAGCGCGACTTCACCTACATCGACGACATCGTCGAAGGGGTGATCCGTGCCAGCGACCGCGTCGCGATGCCCGACCCCGGCTACGATCCGCTGGCAGCCGACCCGGCAACTAGCAGTGCGCCATACCGGGTTTTCAATATCGGCAACAGCAATCCGGTGCCGCTGATGGAGTTCATCGCGGCGATCGAGGACGCGATCGGCCGCCCTGCCGAAAAGATCTTCCTGCCCATGCAGGACGGCGACGTCCCGGCCACTTATGCCGACACGTCCCTGCTCGACAACTGGGTCGGTTTCGCCCCGGGGACGCCGGTGCGGGAAGGTGTGGCCCGTTTCGTCGCGTGGTATCGCGACTACTATCGGGTCTGAACGCTTTTTCAGGAGAAGGAGCAAGTGGCCACTTACGCCATCGGCGACATCCAGGGCTGTTACGACTCCCTCCAGCGCCTGCTCGGCCTGTGCCGCTTCGACCCGCGCAGCGACCGTCTGTGGCTGGTCGGCGACCTGGTCAACCGCGGGCCAGCTTCGCTGGAAACGCTGCGCTATTTTCGGTCGTTGGGGCCCGCCGCACTGACCGTCCTCGGCAACCACGACCTCTACCTGCTGATGGTGGCGGAAGGGGGTGCCAAGTATCGCGGCAAGGACGACACGCTGCAGGAGATCCTCGATGCGCCGGACTGCGGCGAACTCCTCGACTGGCTGCGGCGCCAGCCCCTTTGCCATGTCGAAGGGAACTACTGTCTCGTCCATGCCGGCCTGCTGCCGCAATGGACAGCCGTCCGCGCCCGCGAACTGGCGCGTGAGGTCGAGGCCGCCCTGCAGGGCCCGGATTACCGGGAATTCATCCTCAACCTGTGGGGCAGCGAGCCGGCCGCCTGGTCCGACGATCTCGCCGGCTGGCGGCGCCTGCGCGTCATCGTCAATGCGATGACCCGGATGCGCTTCTGCACCCGCGATGGAACCATGGAGTTCAAGGTCAAGGGCAAGGTCGCCAACGCGCCAGCCGGCTACCTGCCCTGGTTCGAACTACCCGACCGCCTGAGCACCGACAGCGTCCTGGTTACCGGGCACTGGTCCGCCCTCGGCCTCAAGATCACGCCGAACCTGCTGGCGCTGGATTCCGGCTGCCTGTGGGGCGGCCACCTGACGGCAGTCAGGCTGGAGGACCGGCGGGTGTTCCAGGTGGAGTGCTCGTCAGAGGAAGCCCTGCCGCTGAAGCTATAGCTGCCCGGGCGGCAGCGGCAACTGCGCGCCGGTCCTCGCCCGCCAGCCCGCACGGCGGCAGCGCCACGAGGCGCGCGACGAGGCGCGGGCTGCCAATGATCGCCTGCGCGCTCTCGATCAACGAAACATCCCCGTCGTAGCGCGGCGCCAGGCTGCGCTCGCCGCTCTTCTCCCAAAAGGACAAGGCAACCGGCACGACCGGCCGTCCGGCGGAGAGCGCCGGCTGCAGAAGTGCAGCGTGAAAATGCAGCAGGCAGCGTCCGTCGCTGGTGGTTCCTTCCGGAAAGACGGCGACATGCCGCCCGCGCGATAGCAGGTCGGCGATCTCGGCATTGACGATGCGCGCGTGGCCGCGGCTGCCGCGGCGCAGGAAGATGGTGCCGTTGCGTGCCGCCAGCCAGCCGATCAGCGGCCAGTCGCACACCTCTGCCTTGGCGATGAAGGCGGCCGGCAGGGCGGCATTGATGACGAAGATATCGAGCCAGGAGATGTGATTGGCGACCAGCAGGGCGCCCGCTGGCGCACACCCGAGGTCGACCTCGAGGTCGACGCCGAGCGCATCGAGCAGGGCGGCCGACCAGTCCTGCAGGAGACGCAGGCGCAAGCGCTCGCGGCACAGCGGAAAGACGGCCAGCACGACCAGCGCTCCGGCTGCAAGCAGGAGGCCGATGCGCAAATAGCGTACGGCGCGGAGGAGTACGGGAATGCGCTTCAGCCGGAATCCCCGAGATAGTGGCGCGCATAACGCGACGAGACGCGCGCCATGGGCATCAGGATGGGCAGGTCGGCGGTGTTGAAATCTGGATCCCAGGCCGGTTCACCGCAAATCCAGGCGCCGGCGCGCAGGTAGCCCTTGATCAGCGGCGGCGTCTCCGCCGGAAGATCCTGGCGCAGCGCTGCGAGCGGCAGCGGACAGCGAGGGAATACGCGATACTCGGGCGGCCCGAGATGCTCGTCGGCAAGGCGGGTGTAGAGGCTGGCCGCGGCATGGCCGCCGTCGGCCATGCTGACCGAGGCGCAGCCCATCAGGTAGTCGTAGCAGTTCTCGGTCATGTAGCGCGCAAGCCCCGACCAGAGCAGGGCGATGGTTGCGCCGGTGCGGTAGTCGGGATGGACGCAGGAGCGGCCGATCTCGACGAGGCGTGGGCGCAGGTGCTGCAGGCGGGTGAGGTCGAATTCGTTCTCCGAGTAATAGCCGATCCGGCCGGCGCTCTCCGGGGACAGGATACGGTAGGTACCGACGGTTTCGCCGCTGTCGTCGTCACGCACAACGAGGTGGCGGCAATGGGGGTCATAGACGTCATGGTCGACCCCGGGAATGCGGTTGGCCAGCCGGGCACCGAGTTCGCCGGCGAAGACCCGGTAGCGCAGGCGCTGCGCCTCGAGAATCTCTGCGCTTCCCTGCGCGATGCCGACGCTGAGGCGGCGCTTGGCCGGACGCTGGCGCCCGGCGGACTGATGCAGATGTTCCATCGTGTTCTCCTGGTGATGATGGAGAACAAGTCTGGAACCCCCGGGTTACGCGCGCGTTGCCGGAACGTGACGCCGGCGTTTCACCACGGACTGTCGCCGAACGCCCGCCGGTAGCGCTCGCCGATCTCGTCGCGGCTCGGCTGGTGATTCTGGCCGCCGCGATGGGCGATCTTGATCGCGCCCATGACGGCAGCGAGACGCCCGGTACGCAGCCAGTCGAAACCGTGGGCGATCCCGTAGAGGAGGCCGGCACGATAGGCATCGCCGCAACCGGTGGGGTCGACGACGGCATCGGCGGCGACACAGGGGATGTCGATGCGGCCGCCCGCAACGTAGAGGCTGGACCCTTCGCCGCCGCGCGTGACGATGAGCGCCTCGACCGCGCCGGCCAGCTGCTCGAGGCTGCGCCCGGTACGGTCGCACAGGAGTTGCGCCTCGTAGTCGTTGAAGCATGCATAGGTCGCCAGCTGCATGAAGTCGAGCAGGTCGTCGCCGCTGAACATCGGCAGGCCCTGGCCCGGATCGAAGATGAACGGCACGCCGGCGGCCGCGAAGTCGCGCGCATGCTGCAGCATGCCCTCGCGCCCGTCGGGGGCGACGATGCCGAGGCGGGCATTGGCGCGGTCGACCTTGTTCAGGTGCGAAAAACTCATGGCCCCCGGGTGGAAGGCGGTGATCTGGTTGTCGTCGAGGTCGGTGGTGATGAAGGCCTGGGCGGTAAAGCTGCCGGGCACCTGGCGGATATGGTCGCGGCGCAAGCCGAGCCGGTCGAGGCGCTCCAGGTACGGAGCCGCATCGTCGCCGACTGTCGCCATGATCGCCGGCTCGCCGCCGAGCAGCATCAGGTTGTAGGCAATGTTGCCGGCGCAGCCGCCGAATTCGCGCCGCATCTCGGGAACGAGAAAGGCGACGTTCAGGATATGGATCTGTTCCGGCAGGATGTGGTGCTTGAAGCGGTCCGGAAAGACCATGATGTTGTCGAAGGCGAGGGAACCGCAGATGAGCGTGGTCATGTCAGGGGTAAATGGCATCGAGTCGGTAGCCGGCAGCCGCAGCGCCCTGGAGATCGATCCATAGGCGCACGGCGATTTCGCCGGCAGGCGGGAAAACCGCCGAGTCCCCGCCCGGTGGCAGGTAGTCGGCAGCGGTGAGGAGGCGGCGCGACAGCGGACGGTCAGCGGCGTCGGTCAATGTCAGGTCGAGCACCGGCCAGTCCTGGGCATATGGCGCCCAGTTGCGCAAGCGGGCCTGCAGGAGCAGCAGGCCACGCGCATTGTCGGACTGCAGGTCGGCGGATTCGACGCTGATCAGGTCACGGTTGCGCGGCAGGCCGATTTCGAGGCCCAGCCCTTCGGCGACGGATCGCAACTGCGGCATGCGCACAGCGGCCTCGACGCGGAAATGGTAGAGCAGTTGCCCCCCGAAAACAGCGGCAAGCACCAGGGCAGCGAGCACATAGGGCCAACGCAAGGGGCGCGCGTCGGTGATCGCGAAGCCTGCGGAAGCGTCCGCTGCCAGCACCCCGGCCGCCCAGCGGTTGTAGCCCGGTGCTTCGCTCAGGTCGCGTACGGCTGCCATTCCGGCAGCGCGGACGGCATCGACCGGGTCGACAGCCGTTTCCGGTGCGCGGTCGCCGGCAGCCTGGGGCTCCTCCCCGGCAGTCGCGGACTCCGCCGCGGCGACGGTTGCCGTCGAAAGGTCCGTAGCCGGGAAATCTGCCGGCGGCACTTCGTCAGCCAGCGGCATCTGCTCCGCGCATGCTTCCTCGATGGACGTTTCCGGCACGGGCGGGGAATCCGGCTCCCTCGTGGCGGCAACTTCCGGCGGCGGCGTCTCGACAGCCGGCGGCAGCTGTGCCGGAGGCCCTTCAGTTTCAGGCGTGGATGACAGCGCCTCGACGACAAGTTCGTCGAACGCGTTGAAGACCGCCTGGCAGCGACCGCAACGGACGCGGCCGGCCCGCGCCCGCAACTGCTCCGAGGTGACGACAAAAACGGTGCGGCACTCGGGGCAACGGGTCTGCATCAGGTCTTCTCCCCGGCGAGACAGACCCAGCCTTCGCGTACGTCGGCAATCGCGAGCTTCGCCCATGGCGCATAGACCGCGATGATCTCGCCGGCCTGCTCGTGCAGGATGCCGGACAACGCCAGCTTCCCGCCCGGACGCACGAGGGCGCAGATGGCCGGCGCGAGGACGCGCAGCGGGTTGGACAGGATGTTTGCCACGACCAGATCATATGTGCCGGCGAGTGGCTGCGCCGAATCGGCGAAGGTCACGGCGACCCCGTTGCGCTCCGCGTTGTCGCGCGCGGCCGCAACCGCCTGCGGGTCGATGTCGACCCCGGCAACGACGCCGGCACCGAGGCGGGCTGCAGCGATCGCCAGGATGCCGGAACCGCAGCCGTAGTCGAGCATGCTGCAGGCGGGCGAGACATTGCGCTCGAGCCACTCGAGGCAAAGCCGGGTGGTGGGGTGCGACCCCGTGCCGAAAGCCATGCCCGGGTCGAGTATCAGGTTGATCGCCGCCGGGTCGGGCGTCGCATGCCAGGAGGGGACGATCCACAGGCGCTGCGAAACCCGGATCGGGTCGAACTGCGTCTGGGTCAATTGCACCCAGTTCTGCTCGGCGATCGCTTCGACGGTGAAAGCAGGGCATGTCTTGAGCCCGGCAAGGGCTGTTGCCGCCGCAAGGAGTTCTCCGGGATCGGCATCCGGTTCGAGCAGCGCGACGATACGCGAGTGGAGCCAGCCCGGAGATATTGCGGAGCCCGGTTCGCCGAACTGCGGCTGCTCGTCGGGGGTGCCGGCATCGGCATCCTCGATGCTGGCCGACAACGCGCCCGCCGCGATCAGCGCATCGCAGAGCGGTTCGGCGTTGCCAGCGTCGGTGAGGAAACTGAGGCTCTGCCAGCCCATCGGTTACCGCTTGACTTCGCCCTTGTCGGCGAGCCGTTGCTCGAGATAGTGGATGCTGGTGCCCCCCTCGACGAAACGGGCGTCCTGCATCAATTCCTGGTGCAGCGGGATGTTGGTCTTGATGCCCTGGACGCTCATCTCGGACAGCGCGATGCGCATGCGGCGGATCGCCTGCTCGCGCGTGTCGCCAAAGGCGATCACCTTGGCCACCATCGAGTCGTAGTGCGGCGGCACCGTGTAGCCCTGGTAGATGTGGGAATCGACGCGGATGCCGGGACCGCCAGGGGGATGATAAAACTCGATCCGGCCAGGAGATGGCACGAACGTGAAGGGATCTTCGGCGTTGATGCGGCATTCGATGGCATGCCCGCGGAAGCTGATGTCCTTCTGCCGATACCGCAGTTTCTCGCCAAAAGCGACGCGGATCTGCTCCTGGACGATGTCGATGCCGGTGATCGCCTCGGATACCGGGTGCTCGACCTGGACGCGCGTGTTCATCTCGATGAAATAGAACTCGCCGTTCTCGTAGAGGAACTCGAACGTGCCGGCACCGCGGTACTTGATCTTGCGACAGGCCTCGGCACAGCGCTCGCCGATGCGGGTGATCAGGCGGGCCGGGATATGCGGGGCCGGCGCCTCCTCGATGATCTTCTGGTGGCGGCGCTGCATCGAGCAGTCGCGCTCGCCGAGATAGACCGCGTTGCCATGCTCGTCGGCAAGGATCTGGATTTCCACATGGCGCGGATTTTCCAGGTACTTCTCCATGTAGACCGTGGGATTGCCGAAGGCGGTCTGCGCCTCCTGCCGGGTCATCTGCACCGCATTGACCAGGGCCGCCTCGGTATGGACGACGCGCATGCCGCGCCCGCCGCCGCCGCCGGCCGCCTTGATGATCACCGGGTAGCCGATGGCACGGGCGATCTTGACGATTTCCTTGGGATCATCGGGCAGGGCGCCCTCGGAACCGGGCACGCAAGGAACCTGCGCCTCGCGCATCGCATTCTTCGCCGAAACCTTGTCGCCCATCAGGCGGATGGTCTCGGCGCGCGGACCGATGAACGTGAAGCCTGAGGTCTCGACCCGCTCGGCGAAGTCGGCATTCTCCGAGAGGAAGCCGTAACCCGGGTGAATGGCCTCGGAATCGGTCACCTCGGCCGCCGAAATGATCGCCGGGATGTTCAGGTAGCTCTGCGCCGAAGGGGCGGGACCGATGCACACCGACTCGTCGGCGAGCTTGACGTACTTGGCGTCGCGATCGGCCTCGGAATGGACGACGACCGTGCGGATGCCGAGTTCGCGACAGGCGCGCTGGATGCGCAGGGCGATTTCGCCCCGGTTGGCGATGAGGATCTTGCCGAACATGGCGCGATCAGCCGATGACGAACAGCGGCTGGCCGAACTCGACCGGCTCGCCGTTCTCGACGAGGATCGCCTTGATGACGCCGGCGGCATCGGACTCGATCTCGTTGAGGAGTTTCATCGCCTCGATGATGCACAGCGTATCGCCTTCCTTGACCGCCTGGCCGACCTGCGCGAGCGGTTCGGCACCCGGCGAGGAGGCGCGGTAGAAAGTGCCGACCATCGGCGACTTGACGACATGACCGTCGGGAAGGTCGTCGTCGAGACCGGCATCCGCCGCCGCAGCGGGCGCAGCCGGGGCGGCGACCGGCACCGCGTAATGGTGCGCCGGCGGCGCCGCGACAGCGCCGTAGTGCTTGGCGATGCGCACCTTCTCCTCGCCTTCGGTCACCTCGAGTTCGGAAATACCGGACTCCTGGACGAGGTCAATGAGTTTCTTCAGTTTGCGCAGATCCATGATTGCTCCCTTGCAATAACCGGCGAGCGGCCCTCAGGCCGCCACGCCGGCCGGTTTGACTATTCGGCGGCGAGCCGGTCGATCAGAAATTCGAGGGCGAAGCGGTAGCCCTCGTGGCCGAGGCCACAGATCACGCCGACGGCGAGATCGGAAAAATACGAATGGTGCCGGAAAGCTTCGCGGGCATGCACGTTGGACAGGTGCACCTCGACGAAGGGAATCCCCACGGCAGCCAGCGCGTCGCGCAGTGCGACGCTGGTGTGCGTGTAGGCGGCCGGATTGATGACGATGCCGCCGACGCCCTGTTCGCGGGCGGCGTGGATGCGTTCGACGAGCACGCCCTCGTGGTTGCTCTGGAAGACGTCGAGGTCAAAGCCGGACTCTTGGGCACGACGCAGCAATGCGGCATCGATATCGGCCAGCGTCACGCTGCCATAGACTCCCGGCTCACGGGTACCCAGCAGGTTGAGGTTGGGGCCATGAACGACAAGGATCCGGGGGCGAACGGCGTTATTCGATGCCGCTTTTTGCTTCTTCATGGCTGCAAGTTTGCCGGAAATCGCAGCAAATTGCCAGCCTCAAGCACCGATCAGCGTACGCAGCGCCGGGGCGCGGATGCGCTCGCGCGGCCGCCCGTCGCGGTGCTTGGCCGCCATGCGCTCGAACTGGGGCGGCAGGATGATCAGGTTGGCATCGACGGTATCGGTCTCGACCACGAGGACCGCCTCGGCCCGGTCGCCCCGCGGCTCCACATGCGAATAGGCGATGCCTCGGCCGAGAAGGAAGATCTCGACATCCTTCGCACTGTCGGGGAAAAGAAGGATATCGATGCGCGAATGTTCGCCGGCCGTTCCGTCGAGCACGGAGCCGGAAAGGTAGGGCGAAAACGCGTCCAGCAACTCAAGGAGCTCGAGGGCGCTGCGCCGCATCGCCAACAGCATCGCCGAGTGCTCCTCATCCTGGTAGAGGCTGCGGTAGGCGCGCAACTCGGCTTCGACTTCGGCGTTGTCCGGGAAGCCTGCATGGCCGGGCAGGCCCAGCTGGCGGGCCGCCTTGCGCTTGGCGTGCGCGTAGTCGGTGATGCCGTCCTCGGCGATCAGCCTGGCGGCCGCGCTGGCGATGCTGGCGCGCACGCTGGCGCCCGGGCGGGTCCGGTCATGGGGAGGCATGGTGCTCGCTCGCGGTAGAATCGCCCCCATTCTAACGGCTCCTCGTCACATGCACATTCACATTCTCGGCATCTGCGGCACCTTCATGGGCGGCGTCGCGCAACTCGCCATCGCCTCCGGCCACCGAGTCACCGGCTGCGATGCCAATGTCTACCCGCCGATGAGCGACCAGCTGCGCGAAGCCGGCGTCGAACTGATCGAAGGCTTCGACGCCGGCCAACTGGCGCTCAAGCCCGACATTTTCGTGATCGGCAACGCGGTTTCGCGCGGCAACCCGCTGCTCGAGGCCATCCTCGACCAGGGCCTACCCTACGTGTCCGGGCCGCAATGGCTGGCCGAGCATGTCCTGCAAGGACGCTGGGTGCTCGGGGTGGCCGGCACACACGGCAAGACGACGACCGCTTCGATGCTCGCCTGGATCCTCGAGGACGCCGGCCTGGCGCCTGGCTTCCTGATCGGCGGCGTGCCCCTGAATTTTTCCGTCTCGGCCCGCCTCGGGGAAACGCCCTTTTTCGTCATCGAGGCCGACGAGTACGATACCGCCTTCTGCGACAAGCGCTCCAAGTTCGTCCATTACCGGCCGCGGACCGTCGTCCTGAACAACCTCGAGTTCGATCATGCAGACATATTCGCCGATATTGCCGCGATCGAGACCCAATTCCACCATCTGGTGCGCACCCTGCCGCAGTCCGGCCTTATCGTCTTCAATGCCGCCGAGGCGAGCCTGGAACGGGTCATCGAGCGCGGATGCTGGACGCCGGTCGAGCGCTTCAACGACCCGGCCGGTTACCGGGTCAGCGGCGATGACGCCCGTGGCAACCTCGTCCTGCATGGTCCGGAAGGCGTGGTCGGCCGCAGCCGCTGGCAACTCTCGGGCGAACACAACCGCGCCAACGCCTGCGCCGCCCTGCTCGCCGCCCGCCATGTCGGCGTTCCGCTGGCGCAGGGACTGGACGCGCTGTCGCGCTTCGTCAACGTCAAGCGGCGCATGGAGGTGCGCGGCGAAGTGCGCGGCGTCACAGTCTATGATGACTTCGCCCACCATCCGACGGCGATCGCCACCACGGTTGCCGGCCTGCGCCGCAAGGTCGGGAATGCCCGCATCCTCGCAGTGCTCGAGCCACGCTCCAACACGATGAAGCTGGGGACGATGAAATCCCAGCTACCCGACAGCCTGCGCGAAACCGATGTCGCCTTCTGCTACGGCGCCAACCTGGGCTGGGACGCCCGTGCCGCACTGGCCCCGATGGGCGCGCGCGCCATCGTCGAGGACGAACTCGACGCGCTGGTCGACCAGATCGTCATCGCTGCACAACCGGGCGACCACATCCTGGTGATGAGCAACGGGGGTTTCGGCGGAATTCACGGCAAGATAATCGCCGGTTTGATGCAGTAAGGGAAAATTTACCTTGCTGCGGCCGACCCGGTTTCCCGCGCGGAATTGAAAAGGGCGCGGCGAGATCACCCTCCCGCGCCCACTGCGGCTTGCTGCGGCGCGGCTCAGCGCTCCGTTGACTCGACGACGGCCAGCGCCGTCATGTTGACCAGCCGGCGCACGGTCGCGGTGGAGGTCAGCACATGCACCGGCTTGGCGGCACCAAGCAGGATGGGGCCGATCGTGACGCCTTCGCCGCCGGTCATCTTGATCAGGTTGTACGAGATGTTGGCGGCATCGATGTTGGGCATGACCAGCAGGTTGGCCTCGCCCTTGAGCGGCGAATCCGGATTGGCTTCGCGCCGGAGGTCCTCTGACAGCGCGGCATCGCCGTGCATCTCGCCATCGACTTCGAGTTCGCCGGCCGACATCGCCGAAACGAGACCGGCAGCCACGCCCATCTTGCGCGCCGACTCGGAGCTGCCGGAACCGAAGTTGGAATGGGACAGCAGGGCCACCTTGGGCTGGTTGCCGAAACGCTTGACCTGTTCGGCGGCGAGCAGCGTCATCTCGGCGATCTGCTCGGCCGTCGGGTTTTCGTTAACGTGCGTATCGCAGATGAACAGCGAGCGGCCCGGCAGCATCAGGTAGTTCATCGCCGCCAGCGTATTCACCCCGGCGCGCTTGCCGATGATGTTGTTGATGACGCCGAGATGATGGCTGTACTGGCCGGTCATGCCGCAGATCAGGCCATCGGCGTAGCCGAGCTTGAGCAGCATTGCGCCGATCACGGTCGGCTTGCGGCGCATCGCCTCCTTGGCGATCGAAGGCGTCACGCCACGGCGCGCCATCAGCTTGTGGTAGGCGGACCAGCACTCGCGGTAGCGCTCGTCTGATTCCGGATTGACGACGTCGAAGTCGACCCCGGGGCGGATGCGCAGCTTGGCCTTCTCGAGCCGGTGCTCGATGATTTCCGGCCGGCCGATCAGGATCGGGCGCGCAAACTTTTCCTCGATGACCACCTGCACGGCGCGAAGCACGCGTTCGTCCTCGCCTTCGCAGAAGATGACGCGCTTGCCCTTGGCCTGGCGGGCCGCCTGGAAGATGGCGCGCATGCCGATGCCGGTGTGATAGACGAACTCGGACAGCTTGGCGCGATACGCCGCCCAGTCGGTGATCGGGCGCGTGGCGACGCCCGAGTCGATCGCCGCCTGCGCCACCGCCGGCGCGATCTTGACGATCAGGCGCGGATCGAACGGTTTCGGGATCAGGTATTCCGGGCCGAACGAGAGCACGGCCCCGGGATAGGCCATCGCCACCTCGTCGGTGACCTCGGCTTCAGCCAGTTCGGCGATGGCGCGCACCGAGGCCATCTTCATTTCTTCGGTGATGCGCGTGGCGCCGACATCGAGCGCGCCGCGGAAAATGAACGGGAAGCAGAGGACGTTATTGACCTGGTTCACGTAGTCGGAACGGCCGGTGGCGATGATCGCCTCAGGACAGACTTCCTTGACCAGCTCCGGCATGATTTCCGGCGTCGGGTTGGCCAGCGCGAAGATCATCGGCCGCGCGGCCATGGTCCTGACCATGTCCTGCTTGACGACCCCCGCGGTGGACAAGCCGAGGAAAACGTCGGCGCCGACCATGGCGTCGGCCAGCGTGCGCTTGTCGGTGTCCTGCGCATAGCGTGCCTTCGTTTCGTCCATGCCGCCCGGACGGCCGACGTAGATCACGCCCTTGGAATCGCAGACGGTGATGTTCTCGCGCTTGACGCCGAGGTCGCACCACAGGTTGAGACAGGAAATCGCGGCCGCGCCGGCACCGGAACAGACAACCTTGATCTCGTCGATCTTCTTGCCGACGACCTTGAGGCCGTTGAGCATGGCAGCGGCCGAAATGATGGCGGTGCCATGCTGGTCATCGTGGAAGACCGGGATGCTCATCCGCTCCTTGAGCTTCTGCTCGATGTAGAAGCACTCCGGCGCCTTGATGTCTTCCAGATTGATGCCGCCCAGCGTCGGCTCGAGGGCGGCGATCATGTCGATCAGCTTGTCCGGATCATTCTCGGCGAGTTCGATGTCGAAGACGTCGATGCCGGCGAACTTCTTGAACAGGCAGCCCTTGCCCTCCATGACCGGCTTGGCGGCGAGCGGGCCGATGTTGCCGAGGCCGAGGACGGCCGTACCGTTGGTAACGACGCCCACCAGGTTCGCGCGCGAGGTGTATAGGGCAGCCGTCGCCTCGTCCTCGACAATCGCGTCGCAGGCGGCGGCAACCCCCGGGGAATAGGCAAGTGCAAGGTCGCGCTGGTTGGTCAGGCCCTTGGTCGGGCGGACGGAAATCTTGCCCGGCGTGGGCAGGCGATGGTACTCGAGTGCGGCTTCGCGCAGGTCTTTTTCCACGGTAGCTCCCGGAGATTCGACGATTCTGGAAAGCCGCGTAGGTTACTCCAAAGACCGTCGTGGCGAAAGTGCTGTAATTATGAATAACGGGCAAGCAGCTGCGTCCCGGCCAACTCCCTCTGCCGGAACAGGGTGCATTGCTGCACGGAATGCATTACATTGACCAGACCAACACCAAAAACGCATCAAACCCTAAAGCGGACACGGAACGAGGGAGGACGCCATGCGCAACATCATCTTCGCCATCATCGCGCTGCTGGCGGCGCATTCGGCCGCCACCCAGGAAGCGGCCATCGGCTACGTGAAGACGGTCGCCGGCGAGGCGACGGTCACTACCGCCGGCAAGGCGGTCAAGGCCGAAGCCGGAACCCCGGTCCAGATCGGCAGCGTCTTGAAGACCGGCGCCAAGGGCACGATGGGCATCACCTTCCGGGACGAAACGGTGATGTCCTTCGGCCCCAGCACCGAGTTGACCGTCGACGAATACCTCTACGCCCCGAGCCAGGGCAAACTCAAGATGGGCAGCAAGCTCTCGAAAGGCAGCATGAACTACGTCTCCGGCGTCATCGCGAAGTTGCAGCCCGATGCCGTGTCGGTCACGACTCCGACCGGCACGATCGGCGTGCGCGGCACCCATTTCGTCGTCCGCGTCGAGGAATGACGTCATGAGCCGGCTGACCACCCTTGCCGCCGCAGTGCTCGCCGCCGTGGGGCTCTCCGCTTGCGCCAACAAGTCTTACGTCGCACTGCTCGACAATCCCGACGGCGGTACCGGCAAGGTCTACGTCAAGGGGGCCAAGGGCGAACAAGTCATCGACAAGGCCGGCAGCGGCGCGCCGCTCGACGGTTCGCAAAAGGCCGCCGCGATCCCGCCCGGGCAGATCCAGCGCGATTTCGGCGAAGCCATGGCCGCCCGCCCGACGCTGCCGAAGCGCTACCTCCTTTATTTCGAATCCGGCGGAACGAAACTGACCGCCGAATCAAACGCCCTGATCCCGCAGATCATCGCCGACGCGAAGCAGCGCCCCGGAGTCGACGCGTCGATCATCGGGCACACCGACACGGTCGGCAAGGCGGACGCCAACACCGCGCTGGCATTGCGCCGCGCCCAGACGGTGGCGGACCAGATCAAGGCCCAGGGCCTGACGGTAGTGGCACTCGTCGTCGAGTCGCATGGCGAGAGCAACCTGCTGGTTGCGACACCGGACGAGACGCCGGAGCCGCGCAACCGCCGCGTCGAAATCTCGCTCCGCTGAAGGGTCGACCGCACCCGCCGGTGCGGTCTGCCTCACTTTTCGCTCATCACGATCAGGTCGCCGCTGGCGCCGGAATGCAGCCGGCCCAGATGCAGGCCGACCAGCGGGTCGTCCGGAAAATCCTTTGCCAGCGCCTCGAAACGGGCCGCCGCGTCGGACTGCCCCTCGGCCATGACGGCATAGGCGGCACGGTAATCGGCGAGCGGTGCCCGCGCGATGGCAGGATCGTCGACCACCGGCTCGAACACCGCGAGCGCCTGCGTCTTGCCCTTGAGGACGAGACGTCCGACCGGACGGACCACGGCATCGGGGCAATCACGCAGGGTGTCCTCGGAAACGCACATGCGCGTGCCGAGGTGCTTGTTCACGCTCTCGAGCCGGGCGGCGGTGTTCACCGGATCGCCCAGCGCCCGGTAGTCGAAGATGTTGGAGCCACCGAAGTTGCCGACGATGACTTCGCCACCGTGCACGCCGATGCGCGTCTTGCCGAAGGCGATGCCCTTCGCCTGCAGGTCGCGGCTGTAGCGGCTGGCGAACGCGTCCATCTCGAGCGCGCAGGCGAGCGCCCGGCTGCGGTGGTCGGCCTGCGGCACCGGCGCCGAGAACATGATGGCGACCGCATCGCCAACGATGCGGTCGAGCGTGCCGTCATGCTTGAAGGCGATGGCGATCATCTCGTCGAGGTAGGTGTTGAGCAACGCCACCGCCTCGCCCGGGTCGATCTTTTCCATCAGGCTGGTGAAGCTGGCGAGGTCGGTGAAGATGAAGCTGCACTCCTGGCGGCGACCGCCCAGTTCCATCGCCTCGGGGTGGTCGACCAGGTGCGAGACGCGGTTCGGCGACACATAGCGGGCGAAGGCTTCCTTGATCCAGCGCTGCTCGCGCTCGCTGGCGAAGTGGCGGACGACGCTGCACAGGACGAAGGTAAAGAGGGCGACGATGACCGGCGTCGCCGTGTCGATCAGCAGCCCTTCGGCTGAAAAGGCGTGCCAGCCTCCGTAAAGGATGGCACCGACTACAGCTAGTGCTGCTCCGGCGGCGAACAGGGCGCGCACGCGCAGCGTCAGGAAACCGACGCCGAGGCCGGCAACGACGAGGAGCAGGGCCTCGAGCCCGCGCGCCCAGCCCGGCCGCTGCAGGTAATGGCCGGTCAGGATCTGCTCGAGCGCCTGGGCGTGGGCCTCGACGCCGGGCATGACGCGGCCGAGCGTGTTGAAGCGCAGGTCCATCAGGCCCTGCGCCGAACTGCCGACGAGGATCAGGTGGCCCTCGACAAGTTCCTGCGGCACCTTCCCCGCCATGACCTGCCACGCCGGCAGGTAGCGCCCCGGCACCGGCGGCGAGTAATGCACCCAGATCTCGCCCTGCGGCGTCGTCGGGATGGTCACGTCGGCAATGCGCATTTCCGCCAGGCCGGCACCCGGGCCGGCACTCTTCAGGATGACGTTGGGGACGCCCTGGCCGACCCGTAGGGTCTCAGCGACCAGCGTCGACACCGGCTGCCCGGCGACCTGCAGGACCAGCGGCACGCGCCGCACGACACCGTCGCCATCCGGGACGAAGGTGAGAGCGCCATTGCCCTTGGCGGCGGCAGACAACGCCGGCAGGCTGCCGACGATGCCATCGAAGGGATGCAGCCAGCGTCCGGGGGGTTCGCCGGCGAAGATGAAGCGCCCCATGTTGGGCGGCACCTCGAGGGCATCGCCGCCCGATTTGGCCTCCTTTCCGCGGTCGACCGCAAAACCGACGACGACATCGCCGCGCGCGACGCTTTCGGCAAAGACCCGGTCGTGGTCGGGCAGGGCAACGAGCGCCTCGCGCAAGCCGCCCTTGATCTGCCAGAGGTCGGCCGCCGCCAGCGGCGAAGTGCGGTCCGGTTCGGCGAAGATGACGTCGAAGCCGACCGCAGCCGCCCCCGCAGCGCCGAGGCGGTCGACCAGCTCGGCCAGTCGCGTGCGCGGCCACGGCCACTGGCCGAGACGGGCGAGGCTCTCGTCGTCAATGTCGACGATGCGCACCGGCGCCTCGGCGAAGGTACGCGGCTGCCAGCGCTGGTACTGGTCGAACAGGCTGTTGCGCAGGGACTGCAGCACCAGCGCGTCGCCAAAGAGCAGGAAGACCCCGACGGCGACGGGCAGGAAGGGCAGCAGCCAGGTTATACGCAGCGCGCTCTTGCGGGCCATTGTTTTTCCCCTTGGTCGGATTCCGGCACGGCAATGAGCTTAACGCATTGCGCAAATGACGCAGATACCTTTTACAGCGCTGCGGGCGAATGCTAACGTACTGGACATGTCCGTCGCTCGCACGGACCCGGGTGCGCAAGGGAGAAGTCCATGCTGAAGCTGAACATCCGTTACCAGAACTGGGTCATGGCCAGCGTCGTCGTGCTGGTCGTTCTGGTCGCCACCATCTTCCTGATCACGGTGCATCGCACCTTCAACCAGCTGGCCGAGGAGAGCGCCGCCAGCCGCTTCACGCTGATCGGCCAGCAGGCCGACGCCAAACTCGAGACCCTGATCCTCCAGAGCGGGCGTTTCGTCACCGCGCAGTCGCGCGTCGGACTCGACCATTTCGTCATGGGCGGCCACATCAACGGCCAGGACCTGGTCCAGACGTTCCTCGGCTCGCTCGAGGCGGACCAAACCCTTTATTCGCACTACTTCGGCCTCGCCAACGACGAATTCCTGCAAGTCATTGCCATCCGCGAGGACCTGCGCATCATGGCCGCGCTGAAGGCGCCCGAAGGCAGCTACTTTACGGTCCGCCGCGTCGAAAATGCGCTCGGCGGCGAGCGCAGCGAACGCTGGGAATTCCTCGACCGCGACCGCAAGCCGATCGGCAACCGTAACCAGACGACCGAATTCCGGCCGACCACCCGTCCCTGGTACAACGGCGCCTTGGAGCGCAATGCGCTGACCGTCGCTGCGCCTTATATCTTCGCGTCCTCGGGCGAACTTGGCGTTACCGTGGCCACCCCACTGCCCGGCAAGGCCGGCGCGGTCGGCACCGACATCCTGCTCCAGTCACTCAATCAATTCCTGAGCCAGCTACGCATCTCGCCGAACGGCGCCATCGCGCTCCAGGATCCCCAGGGGCGCATCCTTGCCTTCCAGGGCAGCGGCCCGCGTTTCAGCGGCCAGAACTTCGCGCCCCTGACGCCGGCCGAGAAGATCGACAACCCCTACCTCACGGTGCTCAGGGACACCCAAAGCATCGCCGAGTCGCGCGTGCTTGCCCTGGACGACGGCGACAAGTACGTTGTCAGCCAGTACCGCTCGGAGCCGATCGCCGGCAGTCCGTTCCGGATCACCATCCTCGCCCCGGTCAGCGACTTCTCCGGCGGTTTCGACAAGGCGCGCGACAGTGTCATGATCGCCGCGCTGGTCGTGCTGCTGCTGACACTGCCCCTCGCCTTCCTCGGCTCGCGCCGCGATGCCCGGACGCTCGCCAACCTGGCCCGGGATTCGGAGCGCATCAAGCGCCTCGATTTCTCGGGCGAACCCAGCAAGGCGGACACCTTCGTCTATGAAGTGAAGGCCCTGGCCGACGCACAAGCCGTGATGCAGACGTCGATCCAGGAACGCACGGCACAGCTCGAGCTCGCCCAGCAAAAACTGGCCATGCTGGTCGAGAACGGCCTGTTGTTCTCGAGCGAAAAGGATCGCTCCAAGCTGCTCCGGCACATCCTGTTCGGCGGCAAGAACATCGTGCCGTGCCAGGCGGCGACCCTGTTCCTGAAAACCGAGCGCGACACCTTGGTCTTCGCGATGCGCACCAGCGACGACCCCTTGCCGACCAACGAAATCCCCCTTTACCACAGCGACACCGGCCACCCCAACGAACGCTTCGTGGCTCCCTATGTGGCGATCCACAACCAGACGGTGGTCATCGACGACGTCTACACCGAAACGCGCTTCGACCTCTCGGGTACCAAACGCTTCAGCGAGGAATCGGGGTTCCGCACCGTGTCCATGCTGACCGTGCCGCTATCGCCGCAGGAAGGCGAGGTCATCGGCGTCCTGCAACTGCTCAACGCCACCGACCCGGCGACCGGCGCCGTGATCCCGTTCGCGCCGGAAATCGCCGGCTACGTCGAAGGCCTGGCCGCGCAGGCGGCTGTCGCACTGCAGAACCAGAACCTCGTCGAGGCGCAGAAGAACCTGATGGACGCGCTGATCAAGATTATCGCCGGCTCGATCGACGCCAAGAGCGCCTATACCGGCGGCCACTGCGAACGCGTGCCGGAGCTCGCGATCATGCTCGCCGAGGAAGCGTGCAAGGTCGACAGCGGCCCCCTCGCCGACTTCCGTTTCACCACCGACGACGAGTGGCGCGAGTTCCGCATCGGCGCTTGGCTGCACGACTGCGGCAAGGTGACGACGCCCGAATACGTCGTCGACAAGGCGACCAAGCTGGAAACCATCTACAACCGCATCCACGAGGTACGCACCCGCTTCGAGGTGCTGCTGCGCGATGCCGAAATCGAGCGCCTGGCAGCCATCCACGAAGGCGGCGTGCCGCGCGCCGATGCCCATGCCCGCTTCGCCGAGCGCAAGGCGCAACTGCTCGACGATTTCGCCTTCATTGCCGAATGCAACATCGGCGGCGAATTCATGGCTCCCGAGCGGGTCGACCGCATGAAGCGCATCGCCAGCGAAACCTGGCAGCGCAATTTCGACGACCGGCTTGGCCTCTCGCACGAGGAGTTGCTGCGCTACACCAATGAGCCGGTCGCCGAAATGCCGGCCACCGAGCACCTGCTCGCCGACAAGCCGCACCACGTCGTACCGCGCACGCCAAACGCCGCGCTCGACGAGAAGTACGGCTGGAAAGTGAAGATCCCGGAAAATCTCTACAACTTCGGCGAGGTCTACAACATGGCCGTCGCCCGCGGCACCCTCTCCGAGGAAGAACGCTTCAAGATCAACGAGCACATCATCCAGTCCATCGTGATGCTCGACCGGCTGCCGCTGCCCAAGCACCTGAAGCGTATCCCCGAATACGCCGGCACCCACCACGAGACGCTGATCGGCACCGGCTACCCGCGGAAACTTACCGCCGACGAGTTGTCGATCCCGTCCCGGATCATGGCCATCGCCGACATTTTCGAGGCACTGACCGCTTCCGACCGCCCCTACAAGAAGGCCAAGACGCTGTCCGAGTCGATCAAGATCCTGTCTTTCTTCAAGAAGGACAAGCACATCGACCCGGTCCTCTTCGACCTATTCCTCAGTTCGGGCATCTATCGCCGCTATGCCGAGCGCTACCTGAAACCTGAGCAGGTCGACACGGTCGACATCGCGCCCTACCTGGGCTGAGAGCGGTCCGCGAGCCCGCCGGAGGCCAGGCATGCCGATCGACGGCCCGGTTCCCGGCTGGCTGCTGTCGACGGTCGCCGTGGCGACCATCTTCACGGTGATGTTCGACCTCGGCCTGGCCATCGCCCCCGGCGATTTCCGGCGCGCCTGGGAGCGGCCGGGTCCGCTGCTGAAAAGCCTGTTCGCCATCCTGATTGCCGTCCCGGCGCTAGCGCTGGTCGTCGTCAGGGCTGTCGACCTTGCCCGGCCGGTCGAGATCGGCATCGTCCTGATGGCGATCTCGCCGGGCGCCCCGGTCGCATTGCGCCGCTCGCTCGCCGCCGGCGGTGAGCGCGGTTTCGCCCCGGCGCTGCAGATCGCGGTGGCGATCCTCGCCGTTTTCGCCATCCCCCTCTGGATCGCCGGGCTCGACGAGGTCTATGGCGCCAGCGCCGCCGTCGACCCGCGCCATCTCGCCCGCCAGGTCTTCATCGCGCAACTGCTACCGCTCGGACTGGGCATCGCCCTCATCCGCCTGCGCCCGGCGTGGGCGGCCGCGCTCGCCGCCTACAGCGGCCGGATGGCGACCGTCCTGCTGCTGGCGCTGGCCGGCCTCGCGCTCGTCGCGGTCTGGAAGCCGGTGCAGGACGCCGGGCTGCACGCCGCCGGCGCGGTCGTGCTCATCACCGCCGGCGCCCTGGCCTGCGGCCACCTGCTCGGCGGGCCCGAGCCGGGTACGCGCACGGCAGCGGCTGTCCTCACCGCTGCCCGCAACCCGGGGCTGGCGATGGTCGTGGCGACGGTCAACCACGCCCAACCGCTGGTCATCGCCACCATCCTCGCCTACCTGCTGTTCGCCGCGCTGACCGTGCTCCCCTACGTGTTCTGGCGCCGGCGTCAGAAGCGATAGGCGAGCGTCAGCCGGGCGCTGCGCGGCTCGGTCGGATGGATATGGCGGTCGAACGCCGGCGCCGCCTCGCCGGGCAATTGCGATTGGTACCAGTACTCGATGTCGTTGGCCTGGCGGTTGAACAGGTTGTAGACATCGAGCGCGAGCCGTACCTTCGGCGTGAATTTGTAGCCGATGCGCAGGTTCGTCAGCGCCGAGGATTGCGAGCGCACCGAGTTGTCCTCGACCAGCGGGCGTGGGCCGAAGTAGCGCAGGCGCAGCGCACCGAACCAGGGGCCGAGGTTATCGACGGTGACGCCGAGGTTGGCCGTCGCCACGATGGCGCCGGGGATGTAGTCGCCCTCCGGAGCCGACTCGCTGAAGCGGGCGTGCGACCAGGCGAGGTCGGCATCGAAGGCCAGCCAGGCATTGGCGACCCAGGTGTTGGTCCATTCGGCACCGCAGCGGCGCGACGGACGCGACGGCTCGGTCGTGCCGGCATCACCGACGAAGAGTAGCTCGGAATCGAGGTTCAGCTGCCAGACGGCCAGCGTCGTCTTCCAGCCCGCCAGCGGCTCGCTGCGCAGCCCTATCTCGTAGCCCGTGGTTCGCACCAGCGGTGAAACCCGGCTGACCGGCGTCACGCCGTCGGCCGGATCGACGCGGATGGTCGTGCCGCGCGCATCGTTGGAATGGAAGCCCTGCCCGTAGTTGGCGTACAACTCGGTACGCTGCCAGGGCCCGAAGATCAGGGCCAGCTTGGGCGTCACGACGTGGTCGCTCGCCTTGCCCGAATTGGCCGGCAGGCTGGCGTCGACCGTGAAATCGTAGGCATCGCCGCGCAGGCCGAGCTGCGAGCGGAACCAGTCGGTCCACCGCGTCTCGTTCTGCGCCCACAACGATACGCTGCGCTGGGTGACCGCATCGGCGCGCACCGTGTTCCAGGTGATGCGGCGCTGCGTGTTGTCGAGGGTGACCGGGTCGATGCGGTCGACTCGCGCGTCGACGCCGAAGGCATTAGCCACCTCGAATTCGCCCCAGCGGTCGAACAGGGTATGCGCCAGCGAGAAGCCGCCGGCCTGGCGCCGTTCGCCCTGCTTGAACTGGTCGCCGGTGGCGCAGGTGCCGGTGGCCGCATAGTCGTTCAGGCAGTACTGGAAATTGGACCAGAGGTCGAGGCCGGAACGCAACCACCATGCGCTCGCCCGGCTCTGGCTGTTGTCGCCGCGCCGCGCCCATTCGGCCGCAAGGCTGTAGCGGAAGGCGTCGCCGCCGGTGCTGTCGTCGAGCGTGCCATAGCGGCCGACGCGGCCGCCATCGATGGCGCGCCTGGCGACCTGGTCGGTCGAAGTCCATTGGCCGCGATAGGCCATGCCGGTCAGCGCGAAGCCGTCCTCGGCGCTGCCCTGGCTGTAGCGCAGCACACCGTTCAGCTTGCGGTAGTTCTCCGGAACCTCCCACGGTCCGTCGTTGTGGAAAAACTCGAGCGCATAGAGCAGGTGCCCGGGCCCCGCATCGGGCGAGCCGGCGAGCAGGGCGCGCGCGTAACCGTTCCGGCCGGCGGTCAGCTGGGCGAGCGTGCCGTCGAGGTAACGCCGGTAGTCGATGCGGGCGACGCCGACCGACGAGAAATCGCCTTCATCGGCGTAGTAGGGTCCCTTGCGGTAACGGATGCGGTCGACCAGTTCGGGGATCAGGAAATTGAGGTCGGTGTAGCCCTGCCCGTGGGCGTGGGTGGGCATGTTGACCGGCACGCCGGCGACCCAGGTCGCGAAATCGGTGCCGTGGTCGAGATTGAAGCCGCGCAGGAAATACTGGTTCGCCTTGCCGTCGCCGGCATGCTGGGTGACGATCAGGCCCGGCACCATCTCCAGCGCTTCGCCCGGGCGCAGCAGCGGCACCGCCTCGAGGCGCTGGCCGGAGACGACCCCCTCGCTGCCGGCCGTCGCCAGGCCCTCGAGGTTCCCGGCCCGGGCGCGGATCTCCACGGCCGACAGTTCGGTGGTCTCGTGTGCCCCCGCCAGCCCGGCCAGGACAAAATATGACGAAATTCCAATTCGTCTTAACGTAACCCGCCACGGCACGATGGGCGCCACGCTTTCCGGTGCCTCAGGCGGTTGCCGGCCGCCGCGTGATACGGACCGCGAACGCGAAGCTGGCGGCGATCAGCACGACCAGGGCCGCGCCGAAGGCCAGTTCCTTGCCGTCGCTCCACGCGTCGACGGCCGGCGAGAGCAGGCGGGCGGCGCCGAAGGCGGCGACCAGGAGGCTGATGCCCGAGACGACCAGCCCCATGACGCGCGAGGCGACCAGCGCGATCTGGTCGGCCCGTGCGATCAGGCGGGCGATCCAGAAACCGTTGATGCCGTCGGTCAGCAGCATGCCGGCGATGAACAGGCCGGCGAGCAGCAGCGCCTCGCGCCAGCCGCCGAACTGGGTCGCGGTGAGCGCGAAGAAGGCCGCCTGCGACAGCGTGTCGAAGGAGAGCGCGAATAGGGCGCCGACCAGCGCGACGAGGGCGGGATGCCCGGCGTGGCGCAGGCGGCCGAGCCAGCGCCCCTTGACGCCGACCGGGGCGACCAGCTCGTCGGGCGCCGCGCGCAGCACGGCGCCCAGGTTGAGCACGCCGAGCGCGACGAGGAAGCCGATCGAGATCAGCGCGCCGACCGTGGCGAACCAGCCCGGCACTGCCCAGTGTCCGGCCAGCGCCGACACGCCGAGCGCGATGGCCATGACCACGGCGCCATGCCCGAGCGAGAACAGGGTGCCGCACCAGCGCGCCAGCCGCGGCCGCGCGCGGGCATTGCAGCGCGTGAGGCCGTCGATGGTCGCCAGATGGTCGGCATCGAAGCCGTGTTTCATGCCGAGCACGAAGGTCAGGATGAGCAGCGAAAGCCAGTCGGCGGGCAGGTTATCCATGGGGGCGTATGAAGTTGTCGCAAGTCATCATACAAGAGCCGTGCCAAGGTCGTGCCCACTGATTTTCATCGCTTTTTCGGGGTCGACCGCAACCGGGTGGTCAGCTGCTTTCCAGGGGCAGTGAAAGGATGAATTCCGCCCCGCCGCCGGGCCGGTTGGCGGCCGCCAGGCGACCGCCGTGCCGGTCGACGATGCCGTAACTGATCGACAACCCGAGCCCGGTGCCCTGGCCGACCGGCTTGGTCGTGAAGAAGGGCTCGAACAGGCGGCCGAGATGCTCGGGGGCGATGCCCGGCCCGTCGTCGGCGAAGCACAGTTCGACCATGCCGCCCGCCACGGCACCCGTCACCGTCAGGTGGCCGGCCGGCTGCGCGGCGGTCGCGTCGCAGGCGTTCTGCACCAGGTTCATCACCACCTGCTGCAGTTGCCCCGACGAACCCGGGCAACGCAGTCCGGGCGGCAGGTCGACGGCGACGGCGAAACGGGCCGGCGCGCTCTGCGTCACCCAGCGTACCGAGCGCTCGACCACCTCGTTGAGATCGACGCGCTCGGGCGTCGCCTTGTCCACCGCCGAGAAGCGCTTGAGGGCGTCGACGATGTCGCGCGTGCGCTCGGCGCCTTCGATCATGCCGTCGATCAGCGGCGTCATGTCGGCGAGCACGCGATCGATGCGCAGTTCGGCGCGCAGTGCCGCCAGACCGGGATCGGCTGCGGGTGCCGCGTGCACCGCGTTGAGGTAGGCCTGCAGGCGGTCGGCATAGCGGCGCAGCGACAGCACGTTGCCGAGCACGAAACTGATCGGGTTGTTCAACTCGTGCGCGACCCCGGCGACGAGGCGGCCGAGCGACACCATCTTCTCGGCGTGCAGCAGCTGGCCCTGCGTGCGCTTCAAGTCCTCGTGCGCCTGGCGCAGCGCCTGGTAGGCGCGGCGCAACTCGCCGACCGGACGCCCGGTGACCACCATGCCCATCAGCTTGCCTGTCTGCGAGATGCGCGGCGTGCAGTTCATCGACACCGGCACGCTCGAGCCATCCCCGGCGCGCAGGAACAGCTCGCGATCGTGTACGCCCTCATGGCCCCCATGGCGGAACAGGTCCTCGGCCTGCCGGCGCCCGTCGGCATCGGCGAAAAGCTCCCCGAGCGGCGTTTTTTCCAGATCGCCGGCCGACTTGCCGGTGACCCGGCACAGCGACGGATTGACCTCCTCGATGCGGCCGTGGCGGTCGCAGACGATCAGGATGTCGGACATCGACGCCAGCACGCTCTCGATGAACTGATGCGATTCCTCGAGCGCCGAATTCTTCTCCTCGAGCGCGACCTCGTACTGGAGGAGGTCGTTGTAGACCTCGTCCATCTTGCGGATGACCTCGATCCAGGCCTGCTCGCCTTCCGGCAGCGGCCCGGCCGGATTAGCGGGCGGGGCGGAAGTGGACATGCTCGGCACCGTGGTCGTTATGGGCGTGATGGTGTTCCGCCTCGAGCGCGATGACGTTGAGACGGCCGTGGCGCACCCCGCGCTCGGCGATCAGCGCCTCGGCGAAGCGGCGCACGGCCGCGGTCTCGCCCTTGAGGATGACGGTCTCGAGGCAGTTCTCGTGGTCGAGATGGCTGTGCATGGCCGCCACCGTCAGGTCGTGGTGGGCATGCTGCAAGGCGGTCAGCCGCTCTGCCAGCTCGCGCTCGTGGTGATTGAAGACGTAGCTCAGGTTGGCGACGCAATGGCCTGCCGGATCGCCGCGTTGGCGGTCGCTCTCGAGCGCCGCGCGGACCAGGTCGCGCACGGCCTCCGAGCGGTTGCGATAGCCGCGCCCGGCAATCAGCGCATCGAATTGCGTCGCCAGGGCGGCATCGATCGAAATGGTGAAGCGTTCCATGGTTCCTCCCGATCCGAGCCGTCAATGCACCGTGCACACCATGCACGGATCGAAGGAGCGGACCACATGCTGCACCGTCGGCAGCGCGCCGTCGCCGGCCGGCAGGCCGACCAGTGCCGCCTCGAGCGGTCCCGGCAGGCCGGCCGCATCGCGCGGCGAAAAGTTCCAGGTGGTCGGCGCGATGATCTGGTAGCGCTCGATGCGCCCGCGCCGGAGGCTCAGCCAGTGCCCGAGGCTGCCGCGCGCCGCCTCGACGAGGCCGGCGGCTTCGCCCGATTCGGGCAGCTCGGCGCTGAAGCAGAAGGGTTCGCCGGGCACCAGGGCGCGCACCCAGGCTTCCATGTGCGGGACCAGCATCGCCAGCTCGACCATGCGGGCGGTGATGCGGGCGGTCACACTGGCGCCGTGGCGCGCGACGAAATCGACGAGCAGGGGATGGCCGGCAACCATCTGCCTGGCCAGCGCACCGGTCTCGAACGCCTCGCCCGCATAGCGCGGCGCCTTGCACCAGGTGTATGCGCCCGCCTTGTCGGCGGCGACCACGGTTTCGCCCTGCGCCGGCGGACGCGGGTCACCGTCGATCAGCCAGGCATGGCTGACGTCCTCGCGGACTCTGGCCACATCCAGGTTGTCGACCGCACCTGCCTGCCAGGTACCCGCCGGGTAGAGGCCGTAGGCGCCGAAGGACAGGAAGCGGTCGCCGGCACGACCGCAGCGCGCCAGGCCCAGGTCGGCGGCAGCACGCAGGAAACGCGGAAAATCGGCGGCACGCCCGGCCGCCCAGGTATCGAGTTCATCGACGTGCGCCAATGCGGCAAAGGCCTCGAGGCGGTCGCCGAACAGCGTGCCCTCGAGGAAACCGCGGAACTCGCGCAACAGGGCGAGCACACGGATGCGCTCGGCCACCGTCAGCGCCCGCGTGCTGCCGCCCGGCTGCAGCGCCAGCGTGTGCGGCCAGCGCCCGGCGAGGAAGCCGAGCAGGTTGAGAAAGCGGGCGCGAGTGCGCAGCAATTCGGGCGCCGCAGCACCATCGACCGCGCGGAAGCGCGGCGCCAGCTCGCCATGCCAGGGCCGCCCGGCGTAGGCCGGCCGCGCGAAGTCGGGCATGAAGAACAGGTAGAAATGACTGAGGTGGTCGGCGAGGTTCTCGACCGCCTGGATCAGGTGGCGCGCGAGCACGCCATTGGGCGGCGGCGCGACGCCGGCCAGCGCCGCCAGTGCCGTGGCGGCAGCGGCGGACTGGGCGACCGAACAGATGCCGCAGATGCGCGGCACGATGACCAGCGCATCGGCCGGCGGACGGCCGACGAGGATCTGCTCGAAGCCGCGGAACAGCGGCGAATTGACGCGCGCGGCGGCGACCTGCCCGGATTCGACGTCCAGGCTCACTTCGAGATCGCCCTCGACGCGATTGAACGGCCCGACGACGATGCGGCTCACTTGCCGCCTTTTTTCAGCAGCGGCCGCACGACCGGGTGGTCGGACTGCGCGTTCTCGCGCACCCGCTTCGGCGTCGCCGACTTGGACAGCGCGGCGAGCGCGACGAACCAGGCCTTCGGCATGTCGACCGGCAGGCCAACCGGGATGCCGGCGACCTTGTGGGTTTCCTGGAAGGCATGGCCGGGCGCCTCGAATCCCGGCTCGGTGCAGGCGATGCAGGCATAGCCGCCGCGCAGGCAGGAGCCGCTGCCGTTCCACAGGCGCAGGTTGCAGTCGGCGTGCGCCTGCGTTCCCCGGCAACCGAGGTTCTCCATCAGGCAGCCGAGGTCGGAATGCTTCTGCGCGCTGGCCTTGAACTCGTAGTACTCGTTGCGCGCACAGGCATGGTGGACGAGTTGTTCGGCATAGAGCAGGGGGCGCCCGAAGCCATCGAGGTCGGCTGCGGTCAACCCCTCCAGCGCCGCTTTTTCCAGCGTATCGACCAGCCAGCCGGGGTGGATCGGGCAGCCGGCGATGTTGACCACCGGCAGGCCTGACCCGCTGCGAAAATCCTCGCCGAGCAGGCCGCCCGGTTCGTCGGTCTCGTACTGCAAACCGCAGGCCTCGAGCGGGTTGCCCGGCGTACTCGCCGAGAAGCCGCCCCACGCCGAGCAGGCGCCGACCGCGAAAACCCAGCGCGCCCGTGCCGCCAGGCGCGCCGCCCAGTCGGCCAGCGGCCGGCCGTCGCCGGACATGAGATGGAAGCGGCCGCTGCCGTTGGGGCCGCGCAACAGCGCCCCCTCGATGCACAGCGCCTCGAAGGGGCGACGGCCTTCGGCACAATCGTCGAGGATCTGCAGGGCCTCGGCGCCGCTCGCCTCGGACAGCGCCGGATGCCAGACGAACTCGATGCCGGCGTCGCGCAGTTCGTCGAACAGCGGACGCGGCTCGGCACAGAGGAGCGACTGGGTGCAGCCGCCGCAGCCGCCGCTCTGCAGCCAGACTACGCGGAACGACGCCGCGGTCATGCCTGGGGCTCCGGATCGAGGCCGAAACGGGCCAGCTTGGCGCGCAGGCCGACGCGCGAGAGGCCGAGTTCGCGGGCGGCACGCGACTTGTTCCAGCGATGACGGATCATCGCCTCCTTGACCACCTGCAGTTCGAGCTGGTCCATGCGCTCCTTGAGGCCGCCGGCCAGTCCTTCCAGCCAGGCCAGCTCGGCCGCCTGTGTCTCGCCGACCGGCGAACACAGGACACGCCGCGACAGCAGTTCGGCACCGAGGCGGTCGCCGCTGGCGAGCACGACCATGCGCTGGATTTCGTTCTGCAGTTCGCGCACGTTGCCCGGCCAGCGGTAGGCCGCGATGCAGGCCAGCGCCTCGGCGGTGAATTCGGCCTGCGGGCGTCCGAGCGGCACGGCAACGGCGGCCAGCAGCTGGCGGGCGAGGAACGCCAGATCCATCGGCCGCTCACGCAGCGCCGGCACATGCACCGGGATGGTCGCCAGCCGGTAGTAAAGGTCCTCGCGGAAGCGGCCGGCGCGGACCTCTTCCTCGAGGTCGCGGTTGGTCGCGGCGATCACGCGCACGTCGACGGTCACCGGGCGCGTGCTGCCGAGCGGACGGAACTCGCCTTCCTGCAGGACACGCAGGAGCTTGACCTGGAAGGCCGGGCTGGTCTCGCCGATCTCGTCGAGGAACAGGGTGCCACCATCGGCCTGCTGGAACAGCCCAACCCGGTCCTCGACGGCGCCGGTGAAGGCGCCGCGCCGGTAGCCGAACAGTTCCGACTCGAGCAGCGTATCGGGCAGGGCGCCGCAGTTCTCGGTGATGAAGGCGCGCTCGGCCCGCCGGCTCTCGTAATGGATGGCACGCGCCACCATTTCCTTGCCGGTTCCCGATTCGCCGGAAATCAGCACGGAAAGGTCGAAGGGTGCGATCCGTTCGATCAGGTCGCAGACGCCCTGCAGCGGACTGCCGGGTGCCCGGACGAAGGACTCGAGCCCGAAGGTGCGCTTGACCCGCGCCTGCTTGCCATCGACCTGGCGGCGCAGGACCGGCTCGGCCGTGCGCAGGTCGAGGCTCAGGCGCTGGTTCTCCTGCTGCAGCCGCCAGACCTCGGCGGCCCGCTGCAGGGTCAGCAGCAGCTGCTCCGGCTGCCAGGGCTTGAGCAGGTACTGCCAGATGCCTGCCTCGTTGACGCCGGCGATGATGTCCTCTGCGTCGGTGTAGCCGGACAGGATGATGCGGACGATGTCGGGCCAGCGCTGGCGGACTTCCCTGAGGAAGGCGACGCCGGTGGTTCCCGGCATGCGCTGGTCGCAGAGGACAACACGGACCGGCGCGGTCGACTGTTCGCGCTCGAGGATTTCCAGGCCGGCATCCGCACCGGATGCGCAGAAGACCTCGAAATCCTCCTCCAGCGTGCGGCGCAGCGCCTCCAGCGAGCGCAGCTCGTCGTCGACAACGAGCACGGCGGGCAGGCGGCGCAGGCCGGGCGGGATCATGCCGGAATCCTCCAGTCGAGGTCGCGGTGGCGGGCGAGGTGGCGCGGCGTCCAGGAGTGCGGCGAGCGCGCCACGAAATGATAGCGCGCCACGTGATACGACGGGTCGAAGCCGTAGAAATTGCGCCGCATCTCGGCCAGTTCCTCGGCACGGTAAGCAGCGAGCGGCTTGACTGCCTCGTCCGCCGCTCGTTTGTCGCCCTTTACCTGCAACTTGCCGGCAAAATCGCCGGCGTTCGCCAACTCGGCCGCGCGCCGCGCGACATCGACGCTGAAACCGGGCGCCGGCAGGCAGGCGTCGTAGAAACCGAGCGCGACTGATTCGGGCGCCGTCATCGGCAGGCGCCGGCGCATGATGGCCGCCGCGCCGTCGCTACCTACCCGCGGCGGCAACAAATAGGTCCAGAACTCGGAACCGAACAGGTTGCCCATGTTGCGGTAGTGCGGATTGAGCATGACGCCGTCGCGCACCCAGACGAAATCGGCGGCACGCGCGAGGAAACAGCCGCCGGCGCCGGCATTGCCGCCGACCGCCGCGACCGTGAGCTGGGATTCACAGCGCAGGATGGCCTCGGCGAGGTCGTCGATGGCGTTGATGTTGGCCCACGACTCGTCGGACGGACTGTCCGCCGCCTCGATGGTGTTCAGGTGGATCCCGTTCGACCAGAAGTCGGCCCCGCCCTGCAGCACGATGACCCGGGTCGGCCGCGCGGTCGCCCAGCGGAAGGCCGCGGCCAGGCGGTTGCACTGGGCCGTGCTCATGGCGCCGTTGTAGAACTCGAAGGCGAGGAAGCCGACGCCTTCCGCCTCGCTGTAGGCGATGTCCTGCCAGCCCGGCTCGGGCTGACGCCACCAGCTGGCGAGCGGCGCCTCGGGCAGCCTTGCCGATTCCGGGAAAGCGAGTGTCGCCGGCAGCTTGATGCCGCCGCTGCGGCGCACATGGCCGATCCACACGGCGCCGTCGGCCGTCGCCCGGCAAATGGCTGTTTCGCGCCGCGCCAGCAGTTCTCCCGGCACGCCACGCAACGTCGCTTCCGGCCAGGCATCGAACAGATGGCAAGGCTCGCCGAACAACATGTCGGCGACGCCGGGGAAGCCGTCGGCGGCATGGATGCGCGCCAGCACGGCGGCGGCCCCCATCCGTTGCCAGTCGATCGCCCGGTCGGCCTGGCGCATCGGAGCGTGCGCCGCGCCGGCCACGCGCTGCGGCACGAAATTGCCGGCCTGAATGCGGTCGACCGCGACAAGCACCGCCGCAACGGCCGCCTCCGTGACCTCGCTTCGGTACAGAGAGGCCTTGCGCGCAACGCGCATCGGGAAGCGCATCGAAGCCCAGACGGGGCCGGCATCCATCTCGGCTTCGGCCTGGAGCACGGTCACGCCCCACGCGTCGCGTACGCCCTGTACCGCCCAATCGAGTGCCGACGGACCGCGATCGCCCGGAATGCCCGGGTGAACGATGAAGCAGGGAACACGCGACCAAACCGACTCGGGAATGGCTCGCTTGAGATACGGGGCCAGGACCAGATGCGGCCGGAAGAGGGAAACTGCCTCCTCGGTCACCGCGTCGGCGATGTCGAATTCGACACTGAGATCGTGGCTGCGAGCCGCCAGTTCGCGATGAATGCGCTGAACAAGGCTGTTGAAGCTGTGGGCGAGGAGCAGGATACGCATGCCGTTCGGGTATTTTTCGTTTATCTGCCTGGAATAACCACAGTGTTTTCAAGGGTTTCGGCGGAGCATAATCCGCAGAAATGTCTGGTTATGCCTTTCGCGATATTTTTCAACCACTTGCATTCGGCTAGGATGATCAGCAAAGAAATCAGGGAGAACCAATCATGCAACGACAACCTCGCAGCGGCACGCCGAGCCGAACCGCCGCACGTCATCATGTAGCGCGCCCCGAATACACCGCTGCCGTCCGCTATCTCGACGGTCGCAGCGAAATTTTCCATGTGCGCAATGCCAACGGCCTTGCCGATGCACGCGAGGTCGTCCTCGGCGAACTCGACGACGTCTTTTCGATCCTGATCGCGCGCCGCCACTGAGCGTCCCGGTCAGCAGATGCGGGGCAACTGGTCCCCGCTGAGCCAGTCGACGATGCGCCGGCCGCCGAAGGCAGTCGCCATCTGAACGAAATGGTGGTCATCGGTGTGCACTTCGCCGATGCACGATGCAGCGACGCCGAGGGGATGCGCGTGCATCACCGACAAAACCATGTTGGCATCCCGTTCGGCACAGATAACTACCAGTTTTCCTTCGTTCGCAACATAAAGCGGGTCGAGACCGAGCAACTCGCAGGCCGCCGCCACCGCCGGCTGCACCGGCAAGGCCTTTTCCTGCACGAGCATCCCGACGCCGGACTGGCGGGCAATCTCGTTCAGGGTCGTGGCCAGGCCACCACGCGTCGGGTCGCGCAGAACACGGACGTCGGCGCCGGTCGCCAGTATGGCCTCGACCAATCCGTGCAGCGCCGCGCTGTCGGAAACGATGGGGGCGTCGAAGCCGAGGCTTTCGCGCTCGGCCATGATCGCCATGCCGTGGTCACCGAGCGTACCCGAGACGAGGATGGCATCGCCCGGTCGTGCCCGCCGCCCCGACAGTTCGCGCCCCGGCGGCACGACGCCGACGCCGGTGGTCGTGATGAAGACACCATCGCCCTTGCCGCGCTCGACGACCTTGGTGTCGCCGGTCACAATCGGCACACCGGCAGCCTTCGCAGCCGCCGCCATGCTCTGCACGATGTGCCCCAGTTCGGCGAGGCTGAACCCTTCTTCGAGGATGAAGGCAGCCGATAGCCACAGCGGCCTGGCGCCCATCACGGCCACGTCGTTGATCGTGCCATGCACGGACAAGGAACCGATGTCCCCGCCGGGAAAGAACAGCGGCGAGACGACATGCGCGTCGGTCGCCATGACCAGCCGCCCCTCGCCCGGCGCCGGCAGCACGGCACCATCGTCGCCCTGGCCGAGATATTCGTTGCCGAGATGCCGCGCGAACAGTTCCTCGATCAACTGCGCCATCGCCCGGCCACCCGAGCCGTGGGCGAGGTCGACCTGGCCGTGCTTGATGTCGAGGGGGCGGACGTAGTTATTGCGGGTCATGGGGTGGTGGTTTTTGCGATGCGGGTTGTTTGAGTGAGCGCCGGTTTCCGCGCCGGACGCGCGGGTGTTTGCTGAACCGCCGGGTTCCGCCGCTGACCGGCGGGCTTACTTTCTTTTTGCGTGTCCAAAAAGAAAGTAGCCAAAGAAAAAGGACACCCTGGGTCGGTGCCCGCTACGCGGGTTCCCTGCGCTACTCGTCGTTGGCGGGGGCTGCGGAACTCACCGCTGCGCGGCTCAGACAGTCCTCGCCCTTTTTCCGCCAACGCCTGCGCTGCTCGGCGCCTCCCAAGGGGCCCGGAACACCAATCGCATATTTGCCTGTTTTTCCCGGTCGACCGCAGGCAGTCAAATTGCGACGCCCTTGGAGTCCCCATGTGGAGCGCCGAGCAACGCAGCCGGGCCGGGGGTTGTCGGCTGGCGTTGTCCGAACCGCAACGCGGCGAGTTTAGCCAGCCGCCCGGCACGTCGAGTAGCGCAGGGGAGTCGGCGCAGCCGACCGCGTAGCCTGGGGTCGCCTTTTCTTTGGCTACTTTCTTTTGGCGATCCAAAAGAAAGTACGCCCGCGCGTCAGGCGCGGAAACAGGCGTACCAGAGTTCGCCCGCCGGACAGCGGCGTAAAACAGCGCTCGAGAAAAGCACACCTCTTCAGGCCACATCCCGATACCGCCCATAGGTGTAATGCGCCGCACAGGCGCCTTCCGACGACACCATGCAGGAGCCGACCGGATTCTCCGGCGTGCACACGGTGCCGAACAGCTTGCAGTCCTGCGGCCGCTTGACGCCGCGCAGGATGGCGCCGCATTCGCAGGCCTTGTGATCGGGCACCGGCCGGTAGTCGAGCGGGAAGCGCCGCTCGGCGTCATAGGCCGCGAATTCGCCGCGGATGCGCAAGGCCGAGTACGGCAGGATGCTGAGGCCGCGCCATTCGAACTGCTTTCTCAATTCGAAGACTTCGGCGACCAGCTGCTGCGCCTTGCGGTTGCCGTCGCGGTCGACGGCCCGCGAGAACTCGTTTTCAACCTCGGCCCGCCCCTCGTTGACTTGGCGCACCAGCATGCGGATCGCCTGCATCACGTCGAGCGGCTCGAAACCGGCGATCACCACCGGCTTGCGGTATTCCTCGGCGAAGAATTCGTACGGGCGGCTGCCGATGATGGTCGACACGTGCGCCGGACCGATGAAGCCGTCGAGCAGCACGGTTCCCCACTGGCGGACTTCCGGCGACTCGAGGATGCTGGAGATGGCGGACGGGGTCAGCACGTGGCAGCAGAGCACGGAAAAGTTCGCCAGCCCGAGGGCGGCGGCCTGGCGGATGGCGACGGCGGTCGGCGGCGTCGTCGTCTCGAAGCCGATGGCGAGGAAGACGACCTGCTTCTCCGGGTGGCGCTGCGCCAGCGCAACGGCATCGGCGCAGGAATAGACCATGCGGATGTCGCCGCCGCGAGCCTTGGCCTTGAGCAGCGAAAGGCCGTCCGAAGCCGGCACGCGCAGGCAGTCGCCATAGGTACATAAGGTGACGCCATGTCCGAGCGCGAGGCGGATGGCCTGGTCGACGCGACCGATCGGCAGCACGCAGACCGGGCAGCCGGGACCGTGGATCATGCGCACGTTTTCCGGCAGCAGATCAGCGACGCCGTAGCGCGAGATGGCATGCGTGTGGCCGCCACAGAATTCCATGAAGTGGTAGCGCCGGGCCGGGTCGGCCTCGGCCCGGATCACCGCAGCGATCTTCCGCGCGACATCGCCGTCGCGGAATTCGTCGATGTATTTCATGCCGGCGCCGGGCCGGCGTCGCCCAGTTCGGCGAAAAGGCGCAACGTACGTTCGGCTTCGTCCGGGTCGAGCCGGTTCAGCGCATAGCCGACATGGACGATGACGTAATCGCCGATCGCGATTCCTTCCACCAGCGCCAGCGAGATCTCCTTGCGCACGCCGGCCAGATCGACGACAGCCTGGTCGCCTTCGCGCAGCTCCACCACTCTCGCCGGGACAGCCAGACACATCGCCCCGGCTCCTCAGGCGCGCCGGCCGGCGATGCGCCGGAAGAAGGCGCGCCGCGAAACCGGCCCGGCCGGTTCGGTGGCCGCGGGTTGTGGCGGCTCCCCGGTCGGCTCCGCGACCGGCGGCGCGAAGACCGCATCCATCGCCTCCGTCGCCGCACACAGCGCGGTAGTCATGTCCGGGACCGTGCTCACCGGCGCGATCAGCGGGCAATACTGGTAGGGGCCGATATCGGGATCGTCGTCGGCAATGAACTGCAGCGTGCCGCAAGGCAGGTCGACATAGCGGCGCTCGCCGGCCGGGATGTCGCCCCACAAGCGGCCGCCGCCGGCAACCAGCATCAGGTTGATGAACCACGGCGTGATCACCACGCCCACCCAGTCACCGTCGCAACGGCGGAACTCGGTCACGGCAACGTCCAGCGCCGCGTTGACGAAGGGCAGATCGCGCATGCGCTCGCTCCAGACCCGGCGGTAATGCGCCTCCAGGAACGCCCCCGGATCATCGCCGTGCGCCACGGCGATGCGTACCGGCGGCGGCTTCAGCGCCGGCTGGCGGATCCGTTCAGTCATGGCCACCGTCGGCCGCCAGGTCGCGGAAATGCTGCTGCGGGTCATATTCGCCGGTCAGCGATGCAGCCAGGGCGCCGAGCGCATCCTCGATCAGTTCGCGCTGTTCGTCGTCGACGACCTCACGGGCCAGGCCCAGCGACGTCAGCACCCAGGTACCGACCGGCTGCTCGCCGATCAGCATCATGTTCACGCGCTCGCGCTGGCCATCGCGCTCGACCCAGGCGAACTCACCTTCACCCTCCCAGGCCACCACCCGTTTCGGAATGGAAAGACACATGTCAGGCGATCTTGACCGGCGCTGCGCCAAGCTCATTCAATTCCGCGATCACCATCGCCTCGAGATCGGGGAGTCGTGCCGCGACTGCCGGGCTGAGCTCCATGCCCAGCTCCATGGACACAGGCTGCATGCCGACGATGACGGTCTTTGCCGGGGCGCGCCCGACGAATTCGAGGCTGGCCAGGACGTCGGAAAGCCCGACCTGGTGAGGCGACAGCTTGGTCTTGAAGAATACCGGCACGTCTTCATCCTTGAGCAGCACCGGCGTTGCCGGCTCCTGCCGGCAGCGCACGCAATCAACGACGATCAGGGCATCGAGGTCCTCGAGCTGCTCCAGCATTTCCATGCCGCAGGTACCGCCGTCGAGCAGTTCAACGCCTTCCGGCATGCGCCAGCGCTCGCCGATGCGCTCGATGGTCCGTACGCCGACACCCTCATCCGTGAGGAGAATATTACCGATACCGAGGACGACGATGCGCATGGTCGTAACAAAAAAAGGGGGGCGCGATGAGTGTCGCGCCCCCTAAGGCGGAAAGGGTTGCGTTAGATCAAACGGCCTTGACAGTCACAACCGGGTTGCTTTCCTGGTCGACCACATGCACCGCGCAGGCAAGGCAGGGGTCGAAGGAATGCACCGTGCGCAGCACTTCCAGCGGCTTCTCCGGGTCGGCGACCGGGTTGTCGATCAGGCACGCCTCGTAGGCGCCGGGCTGGTCCTTCTCGTTTCTCGGAGCGGCATTCCAGGTGGTCGGCACGACGCACTGGTAATTCTTGATCTTGCCGGAATCGATGACGACCCAATGCGAGAGTACGCCGCGCGGCGCCTCGTGGAAACCGACGCCCATCTGCTCGCCCTTCGGGAAGGTCGGCTTGTTGAAGGTCTTGAGGTCGCCCTTGCCCATGTTGGCGAGCAGCAGGTTCCACTGGTTGGCGAGTTCATCCATCTGTACCGCGCAGCCGACCGCGCGCGCCGCATGGCGACCGATGGTCGAATGCATGGCGTCGAGCCCGACCTTGGTGCCGGCGATGGTCGACACGAGGTCGAGCGCCGACGTGGCATATTTCTTGGTCGGCTCGTGGCCGGCAGCCAGCATGCAAAGCACGCGCGACAGCGGCCCGACCTGCATCGGCTTGCCGTAGAAGGTCGGCGACTTGAGCCACGAATACTTGCCGTCGTCCTGGAAGTCGGTGTAGTTCGGCTTGGTCTCGCCCTTGTAGGGATGCAGCGACTGGTTGTTGCCGCCCGCGTAGTCGTACCAGGAGTGCTTGATCGCCTCCGAAACGCCGTCGGTGAAGTACTTGTCGCCGAAGGTCGTGATCGGCTTGAAGCTCTCGAGCTTGCCGCCCTCGATGTAACCGCCGGGCAGTGCGAACTGCGTGCCCTTGCCATCCAGCGGCACATCGGGAACGCACAGGTACTCGGTAATGCCGCGCCCCACCTTGGTCCAGTCCGCGTAGAAGGCGCCGATCGCGGCCACGTCTACCAGGTAGGCGTTCTTGACGAAATCGTCGAGCTTGTCGATCCACTCCTTGACCGCGAGCAGGCGCTCGAGCGTCAGCACCGACTGCGAATCGAGCGACAGCGGATTGGCGACGCCGCCGACCGCGACGTTCTGGATGTGCGGCGACTTCGAGCCGAGGATGGCGACGATCTTGTTGGCGTAGCGCTGGACTTCGAGCGCCTGCAGGTAGTGCACGACCGCCAGCAGGTTGACCTCGGGGCTCAGCTTCATCGCCGGGTGGCCCCAGTAGCCGTTGGTGAAGATGCCGAGCTGGCCCGTGCCGACGAAGCCCTTGAGACGCTCCTGCACCTTGCGGAATTCCTGCTTGCTGTTGCCGTTCCAGCTCGACAGGCTCTGCGCGAGGCTGGCGGCCTTGTCCGGATCGGCCTTCAGCGCCGAGACGACGTCGACCCAGTCGAGCGCCGACAGGTGGTAAAAGTGCACGATGTGGTCATGCACGGCGTGGGCCAGCATGATCATGTTGCGGATGTACTGCGCATTGACCGGGATTTCCAGCTGCAGCGCATTCTCGACCGCGCGCACCGAGGCGAAGGCATGCACCGTCGTGCACACGCCGCAGATGCGCTGGGTGATCGCCCACGCGTCGCGCGGGTCGCGCCCGATCAGGATGTTCTCGACGCCCCGCCACATCTGGCCCGAAGCCCAGGCTTTCTTCACCTTGCCGCCATCGACCTCGACGTCGACACGCAGGTGACCCTCGATGCGGGTGACCGGGTCGATGGTTACTCGTTTGGCCATGTTGTTCTCCTCGTCCTCGAATTCAGTGGGCCGCCGGTGCCGCATCGCGCGGGAGCACCGGGTAGCGGCGGGTGATGATGATGTAGCCGAGCACCTCGATGGCGAACATGCCGATGGTGACCATCATCTCGGCGATACTCGGGAAATAGTTCCAGCCATGGTCGACGCCGAGGCCGGTGTCGTAGCCGATCAGGAAGCCATTGATGCGTAGCAGGACGCCCGCGACCATGATGGCGACGCCGGCCAGGAACAGCTTCGCCGGGTTGCGGCGGGCAGCAGTCGAGCCGACCAGCAGGAACGGCAGTACGAAGCAGGCCATCTCGAGCCAGAAGCAGAAGGCCTCGAGGCTGGGCACGAAGGCATGGCCGAGGGCGCCGCGCATGACGAGGTCGCCGACGCGGACCACGAGGTAGAGGGCGAGCGTGCCGAGCATCACCTTGGCCATCGGCTCGAGCAGCGGCACTTCGATCTCGCGCCGGTAGGCCGAGGCCGCCACGCATGACTCGAAGAGGACGACGCCGTAGCCGATGGTGATCGCCGACAAAAGGTAGAGCAGCGGCACGACCGGCGTCTGCCAGAGCGGGCTGATCTGCGGCCCCATGACGACGATGAGTGTGCCGAGCGAGGACTGGTGCATCATCGGCAAAAGGGTGCCGAGCGCGATGAAGATGAAGAGCACCTTCTCGAGCTTCTGCTTCTGCACCTTGAAGCCCCACTTCTCGAGGAAGACCGGCGAGAACTCGATCCACATCACGACGATGTAGGCCGAAATGCAGACCGCGACCTCGAACATCACCGAGTTGGGGTTGGCATGTGCCGGCGAGAAGATGTGCCAGAAGTTCCACCAGCGGCCGAGGTCGAAGAGCACCCCGACGCCGGCCAGCGTGTAGCCGAACAGGCTGGCGAGCAGCGCCGGTCGCACCAGAGGGTGGTAGCGCCCCTTGTTGAAGATGTACACCAGCATCGCCACCGAGAAGCCGCCGCAGGCGAAGGCCGAGCCGATGATGACATCGACGACGACCCAGATGCCCCAGGGGTAGCCGTCGTTCAGGTTGGTGACTGCACCGAGGCCGAAGAGGAAGCGCACCAGGAGTATGGCGACCATCGCCATGACCAGGACGGCGCAGACGAAGGTGGCGGTATTGAACAGCTTGCCGCCGACCGGCACGGCGGGATGATGGGCGCTCATTTCTGCTCCTCCTGTCCCTCGCCTTCGGCCTTGGCGACGTTGCGCCGGGCGACCCAGGTGAGCCCCGCAAGAACGGCGACCGGCATGACCAGCCCGCCGTAGAGGGTGTGCTGTATGGTCTCCGAGGTCGCTGCCGACGCCTTGGGCGGCAAATCGGGCATGCCGACCTTCTGGAAGTTGACCGCCGACAGCTTGAAGACCTGGGTACCGCCGTATTCCTTCTCGCCATAGACGTGCTGCAGGTAATTGCCTGCCACCGCCTCATAGCTCTGGTCGAGCAGCCCCTTCCAGCGGGCGGCCTGCTCGGGCGTTTCGCCCTTGGCCGGAATGCGTCCGCGCGGGATCATGGTCTTCTCGCCCGGCTTCAGTGCCAGCCGCCGCTTGGCCTCGGCGAGGAGGTCCTCGCTGCGGCCGAACAGCGTCGCGCCGGTCGGGCAGACCTCGGCGCAGGCGGAATAGTGGCCGTCCTTGTGGCGGTGCCGGCACAGTTCGCACTTGCCGATCTTGCCGGTCGGCGAGTCGTACTGGTACTTGGGAATGCCGAACGGGCAGGCGGCGACGCAGTAGCGGCAGCCGATGCAGGCATCCGGGTCGTAGCTGACGATGCCGGTCTTCGCATCCTTCTGCATCGCCGACACCGGGCAGGCCGACACGCAGGACGGATCGGCGCAGTGCATGCACGAGGTCTTCATGAACGAGAACCCGTTCTGCTCGGAATCCTTCGTCTGCATCGTCCCGTGCCGGTACATCTTGATGATGTTGAAGGTGCGACCCGACGTGTCGAGCGGCGTGTCCCAGAGCTTGTCGAGGGCACTGAACTCGGCCGGGTTTTCGTTAACCTGCTTGCAGGCCGCGACGCAGGCCTGGCAACCGACGCACAGCGTACCGTCGTAGAGCAGGCCAAGCGCCTCGGGAGGCCGCTCGAGCGAGTCGCGGGCCGCTGCCGTCTCGGGCAGGACGGCAGTCGCCGCCGCTGCGCCTCCGGCCAGGCAGCCCCTGAGAAAGTCCCGTCTGCTTGCCATGTCAGGCCTCCGCGCTGTCTTTCTGCGGGTTCTGCTTCGCCCGTTCCATTTCTTCAGCCTTGTGCGACAGGCCGAGGTTGCGCGCCACCATGGCGCCCGCACCGGCTGCCGCACCCGCCACCGCGGCGAGCACTGCCGCCGACCCCAGTGTCGCACCGACGCCCTTTTCCTCGACGATGCGCGGCAGGAAGGCGCTCGGCTCGATGTTCTTCATCTTGGCCATGGCATGGATCGGCTTGGTGAAGCCGATGCCCTGCTCGGTACAGCCGATGCAGGGATGTCCGCAGGCGACCGGCCAGGTTCCGGCACCGACATCGCCGAACTGGATGGTCGGGCAGTTGGCGTAGGTTTCCGGACCCTTGCAGCCCAGCTTGTAGAGGCAATAGCCCTTGCGGTGCCCCTCGTCGCCGAAATCCATCGCGAAGCGGCCGGCATCGAAGTGCGGGCGGCGCTCGCAGTTCTCATGGATGAGGCGCGAGTAGGCGAATTTCGGCCGCCCCAGGTTGTCGACCGCGGGCAAGGTGCCGAAGGTCAGGTACTGGGCGACGACGGAGAGGAAGTTGTAGGGGTTGGGCGGGCAGCCGGGAATCGTGATCACCGGCTTGCCGAGCACCTGGGCGACGCCGGAGGCGCCGGTCGGGTTCGGGTCGGTGGAAGGCATGCCACCCCACGACGCGCAGGAACCGATGGCGATCACCGCCGCCGCATCGGCCGCGCACTCCTTGGTCAGCTCGATCGCGGTCTTGCCGCCGACCTTGCAGTAGATGCCGTTGTCGCGGGTCGGAATGGCGCCCTCGATGACCAGGATGTATTTGCCCTTGTTCGCCTTCATCGCCTCGTGGCGGGCAGCTTCGACCTGATGGCCGGCCGCGGCGAAGAGCGTCTCGTGGTAGTCGAGCGAGATGATGTCGAGGATCAGCTTCTCGAGCGTCGGATGCTCGGCGCGCAGCATCGACTCGGTACAGCCGGTGCATTCCTGGAAGTGCAGCCAGATGACGCTCGGCCGCTTCTTGGTCGCGATCGCTTCCGCCACGGCCGCATCGGCGCCCTGCGGCAGACCCAGCGTCGCCGCCAGGGCAGCGCAGAACTGGAGGAATTCGCGGCGCGTCATTTCGAGCCGCGTCGCCGCGGCGTCGATGCGCGGATCTTCTTCCAGCGATATCAGGTGTTGCTTGGCCATCGATTCCCCCTTGTTCATGGTTCCGGCGCTGGCAGCGCTGCCGGAGGTTCTCTGTCGGGAAGAATCGTTTCGTTATTGTGCGAGCCTTATGGCAAGACCTATGCCAAAAGTACGCCCTCTATTCGAATCAATGGGTTAGCTATCGCCACCGGACCGAGCGCAACCTCTTTTCCGGAGATGTGCTTCCACTTTCCACCCAAAACCGGTTAGTTGGTTTCCACCAACTCCACCATCCGGCGGCGAGCAACCCAGGCCTGTCCAAGGGCGAGGCCACCGTCGTTCGGTGGCGCCTGCCGTGCCTCGAGGAGGCCGATGCCGGAAGCCGCCAGCCGCTCGCGCAGGGCAGCGACCAGGATCGCGTTCATCGCACAGCCGCCACCGACGGCGATTTTCGTTCCTTTTGCGGGGTCGACCGCAGCCGCGACCCAGTCAGCCAGCGCGGCAGCGAGCGTGGCGTGGAAGAGGGCCGCGCCATAGGCCCGATCCGGGCAGTCGAGCAGCAGCTGCAACAGCGGCGCCAGGTCGAGATTGCCATCGCGCAACGCCCAGCTGCCGGCCGGCGCCGTCACCGGGCCGTGCATCGCGGCCAGTCCCTCCAGTTCCATCGCCGCCTGGCCCTCGTAGCGCGTTTCGGCACGCACGCCGAGCAGCGCAGCGGCGACGTCAAACCAGCGACCGAGGCTGCTGGTCGGCGGGCAGCGCAGGTCGCGGGTCAGCAGTTCACGCAGCGGCCCGGCCGTACGCCCGGGCCAGGTCCGGGCCAGCCAGGCGTCGATGCGCGCGCCGAGACCGGCGTCGTGCAGCGCGGCGACGGCCACCCGCCACGGCTCGCGCGCGGCGCGGTCGCCACCGGGCAGGCGCAGCGGCGAAACATGCCCGAGGCGCACACAGGCCCCGCCGTCGACGCGCAGCAATTCGCCACCCCAGGCGCCGCCGTCGGGACCGAGGCCGACGCCGTCGAGTGCAAACCCGGTCAGTACTCCGTCGACTGTGTGCTCGGCAGCGAGCGCGGCGACGTGGGCGTGATGGTGGGCGACGCCCAGCGCCGGGACACCGAGTTCCTGCGCAAGACGGCGGGCGAGATGGGTCGACGGGAAATCCGGGTGCAGGTCGTGGGCAACCGCCTCCGGCCGCACATCGAGGATGCCGAGCAGGTGCGCGACCACCTCTTCGAGGAAGCCGATCGCCGCCGCATTGTCGAGCCCGCCGATGTGCTGCGACAGGAACGCCTCCCTGCCCCTCAGCACACATACCGTGTTCTTCAGGTAGCCGCCGAGCGCCAGCACGGCCGGCCCGTCGCCGGCGAGGGGGATCGGCACCGGCACGTAACCGCGCGCGCGGCGGATGAAGGCGGGCCCGGCACGGACGACCGAATCGTCGCAGCGGACGACGATGTCGCGATCGTGCATCAGGAAGGCCTCCGCGATTTTGCCGTCACCCCCGGCCAGGCGCGCCAGCGCCTCGTCGTTGCCGGTAACCAGCGGTTCGCCGTGCGGGTTGGCGCTGGTCATCACCAGCAGGAGCTCGCTGGCATCGTCCAGCCAGGCGGTACCCGCCGGCCGCCCGGCGGCCTCGTGCCAGAGCAGCAGGTGCAGCGGCGTCGCCGGCAGCATGACCCCCAGCCACGCGAGGCCCGGGGCGATGCCGGTCAACTCCTGTCCGCCCTTGCGGCACAGCACGACGGGCGCAGCCGCCGCGCGCAGCAGGGCGCGCTCGCCGTCACCGATCTGTGCCAGCCCGCCGAAGGCCGCTTCGTTCAGGCCCATCACGGCGAAAGGCTTTTCCTCGCGCTGCTTGCGCCGGCGCAGTTCCGCCACCGCCGCCGCATTGCGCGCGTCGCAGGCGAGGTGGAAGCCACCGAGGCCCTTGATCGCAACGATCCCGCCTGAACGCAGGCGGCGCAGCGTTTCGGCGATCGGGTCGCCGGGCAGACCTACGCCGTCGCCGCCGACCAGCGCCAGGCGCGGCCCACAGGCGGGACAACAGGTGGTCTCGGCATGGAAGCGGCGGTCGGCCGGATCGCCGTACTCGGCTGCGCAGGCCGGACAGAGCGGAAAGCCGGCGAGGCTGGTCTGTGCACGGTCGTAGGGGATCTGCCGGGTAACGCTATAGCGCGGCCCGCAATGCGTACAAGTCGTGAAGGCGTAACGCCAACGCCGCCCGCGGGGATCACAGATGTCGCCGATGCAGTCCGGACAGGTTGCCGCGTCTGGGCCGATCGCCGTATTTACGACGCCGCCCACGCTGTCGAGGATAGCGAAGCCGCTGCCGTCGACCGCCGCCGGTTCGCTCTCGACGGCATCGATGCGGGCGAGGCGTGGCGCTCCCGTACGCAGCCGTTCGATGAAAATCGGCACATTTTCGCCGTCGACCGCAACCAGCACCCCGCCACCGTCGTTGCGCACCCAGCCGCGCAGTCCTAGCTCGCGGGCCAGCCGCCAGACGAAGGGGCGGAAGCCGACGCCCTGGACGAGGCCGCGGACGCGGATCAGGCGGCCGGCCATGCGGCCGTCAGCGGTTGCCGAGCTGCCGCTCGAGTTCGGCGATGCGGTCCTTCAGGGCGGCGACCGTCTCGCTGCGCCGCGAGCGCTGTGCCTCGAGCCCTGAACGGATCCAGTCGAGCCAGGCGCTCATGCCTTCGCCGCGCGTCGCCGAGACGCGGAAGATGGTCAGGTCAGGATTCACCCGGCGGGCATTGGCTTCGGCCAGGTCGGCATCGAAATCGAGATGGGGCAGGAGGTCGCACTTGTTGAGCAGCATGACGTCGGCGGCGCGGAACATGTCCGGGTATTTCAGCGGCTTGTCCTCGCCCTCCGTCACCGAGAGGATGGCGACCTTGTGGTGCTCGCCGAGCGCGAAGGCAGCCGGGCAGACGAGGTTGCCGACATTCTCGACCAGGAACAGGGAATCGTCGGCCGGGTTCAGTCGCTCGACGGCATGGCCGACCATGTGCCCGTCGAGGTGGCAGCCCTTGCCGGTATTGATCTGGATCGCCGGCACGCCAGTGGCGCGGATGCGCTCGGCGTCGTTGGAGGTCTGCTGGTCACCCTCGACGACGCAGACGGGAAACTCGCCCTTGAGCAACTCGATGGTCCGCACCAGCAGCGTCGTCTTGCCCGACCCCGGGCTGGAAACGAGGTTCAGCGCAAAAATGCCGTGTTCGTCGAAGCGCTTGCGGTTGGCCGCGGCATAGGCGTCGTTCTTGGAAAGGATGTCCTGCTCGATCTGCACCATGCGCGCCTGGCTCATGCCGGGCACGTGGGCGCGCGCCGGGCCGGCGCCGAAGTCGAGATCGCCGCCGATGCCGTGCTCGTGATGGTGATCCTGCGGATGCACGTGCTCGCCCTGATGCACGTGCGGATGACTGTGCACGACACCATCCGTGTGCCGGTGGCTGTGTTCGTGGGCGTCCGCCACCGCCGCATCGTGGGCGTGGGCATGTTCGTCGCCGTGGCCATGGGCATGGCTATGCACCGTGCCGTCGGCGTGCACATGGGTGTGCGCATGGCCTTCTTCCGCGACCCTCGCGCCGTCGCCGCCGCATCCGCATACTGTACACATCGTCGCGTCTCCTCTTTTCTTCTACTCGATCTCGATTTCGCGGACCCGCATTTCGGTCCCCGTGCTGGCCTGCACCCGGTAGCTGCCGCATTCCGGGCAGGGCCCGTAAACCGCTTCCAGCGCGACCGTCCGTCCGCAATCGAGGCAGCCGCCGGACCCCGGCACGTCGATGAACTCGACTGCCGCCTCGCCGGCAATGCTACCGCGAGTCACCGCGTCGAAACAGAATTTCAGCGCCTCGGGTTCGACCGAGGACAGGCGGCCGATCTCGAGTACGACGCGCAGCACGCGGCCGGCACCTTCGCGGCGGGCAGTTTCCTCGACCAGCTGCAGCACACCCTCGGCGAGCGACATCTCATGCATCGGCAATCTCCAGCGAGTACGGCAGGCAGGGATCGAGGGCAAGCACCGCCTGCTCGAGGCCCTGCCGCGCCGCACCGGCATCCGGCCAGCGACGCCCGGCGACGAGGCGGGCAAGCGGCGCAGCGGTGGCGAAGCGGCGGTCGGTCGGCGCCCAGATCCGGTAGTCGGCGATCACCCCGTCGACCACCAGCGCAGCATGGGTCAGGACGCCGCGCGCGGTCAATACCTGGCCGACGCCCCAGCCGGACGCGCCGGCGGCGGCCGGCGGACAGGGCTGTCCGCCGCGCAGTCCGGCAAGCGCCGCTACCATCGCCGCGACACGCTGCGCATGCGCCGTAGCCACCGTGGCCGGAAGGTCATCGATCTCCGGCATCGCCTCCCCGGAGCGCAACGCTGCGAGACAATCCGCCGCCGCCATCCGTTCAGGGGCCGGCTCCACGCCCGCCGCGCCCCGCCGCTCACGGCCACGCGCGACGACCCCCTGCAGGGCGGCAGCGACGGCCGCCTCGCTGGCGGCAAACACCCCGTCGTCGCCGCGCGCCCGACGCCAGGCCGCGAACGCGGCAGGTTCCCCGGGCAGACCAAGGGCTTGCGGCCAGTCGAGCAGGAGTCGCCAGAGGTGTTCGTGCAGGCATTCGATCCACAAACCGCGGTGATCGACCGGCGGCGCGGATGCACCCGTCGCCGCCGCCAGCGCGGCGGCCGCTGCAGCCTGCTGGGCCGCCGCACAGAGGCTGTAGAGCCGCGGGATGATCGCCAGCGCCTGCGCGGGCGAACGGCCGGACAGCAAACCGGCGACCGGCGGCCGGCGCAGCGCGACGGCCAGGCCGGCAAGTTCCCCGGCCCGCCAACGCGCCTTCACGCCAAGGCTGCCCGCGTCGAAAGTTTCCATTGCCACCCGCCCATGCTTGCCAGCGGCCAATCTGCCAGCACGTCGCGACAGCGACCTTGATGGTGGTCAACCGGCGCCCCGTCCGTCCGCGAGTCGGCGATAATCGCTGGCATGAAGATCCATCGCCCGACCTGGTGGCGCCTGCTTTCGGCGATCCTGCTTGCCGCGATCAACATCGCGGGGGCCGGCGCGGCAACGCCCGGCCCCTGGGCAACCGGCGGGCAGCCGGCCCCGCTGGCGCGGCAAGCGGTCGCCATCCTCGCTGCCGCCGGCGAGGATGGCCTCGACCCGGCCGATTACGGGAGTGCGGAACTGGAAGCGGCGCTTGCCGCCGGCGATGGCGCCCGCCTCGCCACGGAACTGCCCGCCGCACTTGCCCGCTTCTTCGCCGACCTTGCCGCTGGCCGCATCGACCCGGCCAGCGCCGGCGAGCGCTATCCCGCGGCGGCGCGGCCGGACGGCTACGCCCTGGTGGCGAATGCGGTGGCCTCGGGCGACCTTGCCACCGCCGTTTTGGCGGCCCGCCCCGGACATCCGGAATATGCCGGACTGCGCGCGGCTCTCGCCCGCTACCGCCAGCTCGCCGGCGACCCGGCCTGGCGGGAAGCCCTGCCCGCGCCGCCGGACCGCAAGCTGGAACCCGGCTCGGCCTGGCCCGGTCTCACGGTACTCGTCCGCCGGCTCGAGGCGCTCGGCGACCTGCCGGCCGGTACAGCCGTTCCGGCGCGCTATGACGGGGCGCTCGTCGACGGCGTGCGCCGTTTCCAGCGCCGCCACGGCCTGACGCCGGATGGCGTCATCGGCAAGGGCACCCTCGCGCACCTCGACACGCGGCCGGCCGAGCGTGTCGCCCAGATCGAACTGGCGCTCGAACGCCTGCGCTGGACGCCGCACCCGGGGCGCGCCGTCGTGGTGAACGTGCCCGCCTTCGAGCTGCATGCCTACGCCGGCGCCAACGACAGCGTGCGCATGAAGGTCATCGTCGGCGCCACGCCGAGGACCCCGACGCCGCTGTTCGCGGCGACGATGCAGTTGATCGAGTTCAGCCCCTACTGGAACGTGCCGCCTTCGATCGCGCGCGGCGAGACCCTGCCCAAGCTGCGCCGCGATCCGGCTTATTTCGACCAGCAGGGCTTCGAGTTCGTCGCCGGTGACGGCACCGTCGTCAGCGGCTTCTCGGAGGCCGGCCTGGCCGCCGTCGAGCGCGGTGCGCTGCGCATCCGTCAGCGTCCGGGCGGAAAAAACGCGCTAGGCGACATCAAGTTCATCTTCCCCAACCCCGACCACATCTTTCTGCACCACACGCCGACGCCGCAGCTCTTCCTGCGCGACCGGCGTGACTTCAGCCACGGCTGCATCCGCGTCGAGGCGCCGGTCGACCTGGCCCGCTTCGTCCTCGCCGGCCAGCCGGAATGGACCGAGGAGCGCATTGTCGGCGCGATGACGCGCGGCCGCTCCGCGACGCTGCGCCTCGACGCCCCGCTGCCGGTAATAATTTCCTACCGGACAGCAGCAGCGGTCGATGGCGAGGTCCGCTTCTACGCCGACCTCTACCGCCAGGATGCCCGCCTCGCGGCGGCGCTGCGCCAGCGTTCCGCCGGCGCCATGGCTTCCGGCACCGGCAGGAATCCCTCATAATTAACAGATTGCCTCTCGGTTCATCTGCATGACCAGCCCCCAGCGCCATTCCCGCCGCCTCTTCCTCAGCCGTGCCGCCCGCCTTGCCCTGGCCGGCGCAGCGCTGCCGGCGGTCCGCCCGGCGCTGGCGTCGTTGCCCAATGCGCGCCTGCTCGACTTCGACCACACCCACACCGGCGAGCGGCTGTCCATCGTCTATGCGGTTGGCGACCACCTGCTGCCCGATGCGCTGGGCGCCCTCAACCGCTTCCTGCGCGACCACTATTCCGGTGCGGTCGGCCACATCGACCCGCAACTCTTCGAACTGCTCTACCGCACCCGCCAGGAACTCGGCACCGACCAGCCTTTCCAGGTGATTTCCGGCTACCGCTGCGCGACGACCAACGCCCGCCTGCGCAACACGCGCGGCGGCGGCGTCGCCCGCCAGAGCCTGCACATGGAAGGGCGTGCCATCGACGTGCGCCTGCCCGGAGTGCCGCTCGCCGACCTTCGCGACGCGGCGCTCTCGCTGCAGTCGGGCGGCGTCGGTTTCTACCCGCGCGACCGTTTCGTGCACCTCGATACCGGGCGCGTCCGCGCCTGGTGATGCACTGTCGTACCTTGACTCAGGTCAATCCCGGGGCCACCCGGCGCAGCGATAATCCGCCGTTGATTTTTATCGCCTTTTCCGATGCTCGAAGCTGACAATCTGGAGTGCGTGCGCGGCGAGCGCCGGCTGTTCGCAGGTGTCGGCTTCCGGCTCGAGGGCGGCGAACTCCTCTACCTGCAGGGACGCAACGGCGCCGGCAAGACCAGCCTGCTGCGCATGCTGATCGGCCTGCTCCCGCCGGAAGCCGGCGAGATCCGCTGGCGCGGCGTGCCCATCCGCCAGGCCGGCGACGACTTTCGCGCCGAGCTTTGCTACCTCGGCCACCTCAACGCCATCAAGGAAGAGCTGACGCCGCTCGAGAACCTGCTGGCCGCTGCCCGCCTCGCCGATGAGGAATTGTCCGAGGACGAGGTGCTCGATGCGCTCGAGCAGGTCGGGCTGGCGGGACGCGAGGACCTCGCCTGCAAGTACCTCTCGCAGGGCCAGAAACGGCGTGTCGCACTGGCCCGGTTGGTCAAGGAGCGACGTCCGCTGTGGGTGCTCGACGAGCCCTTCGTCGCCCTCGACGTTGCTGCGGTCGACTGGCTGGCGGGACTGATTTCCGCCCACCTGCAGCGCGGCGGCCTGGCCGTCATGACCACCCACCAGGCGGTCGCCATCCCCGCCGGCACGGTGCGCGAGCTGAGGCTGTCCTGATGCTGCGCATCGTCACCGCCGTCGTTGCCCGCGACCTGCGCCTGGCCATGCGCCGGCAGGCCGATATCGTTTCGGCGCTGTTTTTCTTCATCATCGTGGTCAGCCTCTTCCCCCTCGGCATCGGACCCGAACCCGACCTGCTGCGGAAACTCGCCCCCGGCGTGCTCTGGGTGGCGGCGCTGCTCGCCACCATGCTGTCGCTGCCGCGTCTGTTCGCCGACGACCACCGCGACGGCACCCTCGAGCAGCTGGCGCTGGCACCGCACCCGCTCGGCCTCGTGGTCACCGGCAAAGTGATCGCCCACTGGCTGGTTTCCGGCCTGCCGCTGGCCGTACTCGCCCCCGTGCTCGGCCTGCAGTTCGACCTGTCGACCGAGGCGCTCGTCGTCCTCACCGCCTCCATCCTGATCGGTACGCCGGCGCTGTCCGGCATCGGCGGCATCGGCGCGGCGCTGACGCTGGGGCTGCGCGGCGGCGGCGTGCTGCTATCGCTTCTCGTGCTGCCACTGTATATTCCCGTCCTGATTTTCGGCGCCGGCGCCGTCGATGCCACCGTCAGCGGGCTCGGCGGCGAGGCGCACCTGTCGCTGCTCGCCGCGCTCACCCTCGCCGCGCTCGGCTTCGCCCCTTGGGCTGCCGCCGCCGCGCTTAGGATCGCCCTCGAATGACCGACCGCTTCAATATCTACCGCTACGCCGCACCGTCCGCCTTCTATCCGCTGGCCGGCGCGATGGTGCCCTGGTTCGCTGCCGCCGCCGTCCTCTTCGGGCTGGCCGGGTTGTGGCTCGGCATGCTTGTCGCCCCGACCGATTTCCAGCAGGGCGAGGGCTACCGCATCATCTTCATCCACGTTCCCGCCTCGTGGATGAGCATGTTCATCTACCTCGTCATGGCCTTCTGGGCCGCCATCGGCCTCGCCTTCAACACCCGCCTGTCCGGGATGATGGCGCAGGCGCTGGCCCCGACCGGCGCGCTGATGGCCTTCCTCTCACTGTGGACCGGCGCCCTCTGGGGCAAGCCGATGTGGGGCACCTGGTGGGTCTGGGACGCGCGCCTGACTTCCGAACTCATCCTGCTCTTCCTCTACATCGGCTACATGGCGCTTGTCGCCGCCATCGACGACCCGCGCCGGGCCGACAAGGCTGGCGGCCTGTTGCTGCTGGTCGGCGTGGTCAACATCCCGATCATCTATTTCTCGGTCAAGTGGTGGAACACGCTGCACCAGGGCGCCTCGGTCAGCCTGACCAAGTCGCCGTCAATGGCCGCCACCATGCTATGGGGCATGCTGCTGATGGCGCTCTGCTTCTGGATGTATTCGATCGCAGTCGCCCTGATACGCGTGCGCACCATCATGCTCGAGCGCGAGCGCAACACCGACTGGGTACGGGAGACGCTGGAAGGAGACGGAAAGTGATCCACTGGAACAGTTTTTCCGAGTTTCTCGCCATGGGCGGCTACGGGCTTTATGTCTGGGGTTCGTTCGGCGTAACCGCGCTGATCTTGGCCGTTGAACCTATCGTGGTCGCGCGCAATCGAAACAACACCATCGCCCGCCTGAAACGTCAGCTGCGGGCCGAACGCAGGATCACCGAATGAAGACCCGCCACAAGAAACTCGCGCTGATCGGCGGCGCCCTCGCCGTCCTCGGCATTGTCGCCGCCCTCGTCCTCAACGCACTGAACAGCAACATCGCGCTGTTCATCTCGCCGACCGACGTCGTCGCCGGCAAGGCGCCGCAGGGCAAGGCTTTCCGCATCGGCGGCCTGGTCAAGGAAGGCAGCATCAAGCGCCAGGCCGACGGCGTCACCGTCAGTTTCATCGTCACCGATACCGACACCGACCTCACCGTCAACTACAAGGGCATCCTTCCCGACCTGTTCAAGGAAGGGAAGGGCGTCGTCGCCCAAGGCCGGATGGCCGACGGCGGCATCTTCGTCGCCTCCGAGGTGCTCGCCAAGCACGACGAGAACTACATGCCGCCGGAAGCGGCCAAGGCGGTCGGTGACGCCCATGCGCGCGCCGCCGAGAAGAAAGCCGCCGCTCAAGCGGCCGGCGGGCAGGCAGCCCCGGCCGCGAACCCGTCGGCAGCGCCGCCCAAGTACTGACACCACCCGCGGCCGCCTGCAGGGGGATCTGCCGGCCCCGCCGCGCGCGCCGCTTTCCTCTTCGGACACACCAGCACCCATGAACCGTTATTACTGGATCCTCGGCGGCTTCGCCGCCCTTGTCATCCTGCTCGCCGTCGGCCTCGGCCTGAATCCCCGCGATGTCCCGTCGCCGCTGGTCGGCAAGCCGGCACCCGCCTTCGAACTCGCCGTCCTCTCGCGCCCGGACACTACGCTCGGCCCCAAGGATATGCAGGGCAAGGTATGGCTGCTCAACGTCTGGTCGTCCTGGTGCGTCTCGTGCCGCGACGAGCACCCGGTCCTCGTCGACTTCGCCAGGCGCTCCGGCGTGCCGCTGATCGGTCTCAACTACAAGGAAGTGCGCGGCGACGGCGGCTACGACATGGCCAAGATCGACGCGGCGCAGGAGCAGCAGCTTGCCATCCGGCGCGCCAACGGCTGGCTGAACGAGCACGGCAACCCTTACCAGCTTACCGTGCTCGACCTCGACGGACGCGTCGGCATCGACTACGGCGTCTATGGCGTTCCCGAAACCTACGTCATCGACAAGCAGGGTGTGATCCGCATGAAGCACACCGGACCGATCACCCCGGAATCGCTGCAGCGCCGCATCCTGCCGCTGCTCGCCGAACTGGCGAAGTAGGCCGGGTAGCGACGGTGCCAATCAACCACACCATCGGGCGGAACCCGCCAGCGGGCTAGGGCGGCATGGTCAACAGCAGCCGGCGCGGCTTCCTGCGTGGCCGACCCCGCGCCGAGGGCGAAATCCGCCCACCGTGGGCGATCGCCGAGGCAGAGTTCCTGTCCGCCTGCACGCGCTGCAGCGACTGCATCGTTGCCTGCCCGCAGGGCATCCTGGCCGCCGGCGGCGGCAATTACCCGCGCGTCGACTTCGGGCGCGGCGAATGCACTTTCTGCAGCGATTGCGTCACGGCCTGCCGTCCGCATGCCTTGCTACGGGTCGGGGACGACGCCCCGTGGACGCTGCGGGCACGCATCGGCGACACCTGCCTGCCGCGGCGCAATGTCGAATGCCGCGTTTGCGGCGACTGGTGCGGCGCTGGCGCCATCCGTTTCGCCCCGCGCCTCGGCGGTAGCCCGCTGCCCGCCGTCGATGACGAGCGGTGCACGGGCTGCGGGGCATGCGTCGCCCCCTGCCCGGTCGCCGCCATCGCAATCGGCCCGGCCGCGACGGCCTGAGCGATCAATCGGCCGCGACCGGTGCCAGCGGCCACGGACTCATCCCGAGCGCAATCATTTCCGCCTCCAGCTTGATGCGCAGGATCAGCAGGCCGTGCAGCGACTCGCGCGCCTTGTCCGCAGCCCAGCCGTCGTGACGGATCATCAGGCAGGCCTCGACGGCGCCGCGGTCGGCGAGATCGACACCACAGACGCTCGCATAATGGCGAATCTCGTGGTCCAAATCGGCCAATTCGCGTTCATAATGTTCAAAACCGCTCATGGTTACAGAGGATAGCCCGAAAGGAGGACCCGTGGATTCCCTCACTCTTCCCCCGGGTCGCTGCAACGCGACACCCGCCTTTACCGACGCCGACAGCGCACGGGTCTGGCTCGCGACGTTGTCTGTGCAGCACCTTGACGAGACCTTCACCGCCCTGCTCGGGCAGGCCGAACTGGTCGACGCCGGCAAGCATGCCGGCCCGCAGGCCGTCGCCATCCTCAACCTGCTGCGCTCGAACGCCAACCTGCTCACCCCGGAAGTCGAAACCGCCTACCTGCGCAAGGCGTTGCCGTTGCCGGAAACCGAGTCGCGTACCTTCGAAGCCGTGCAGGGCCTATGGACCCGGCTGGCGATCGCCTATTTGCGCCATGCCCCCGGCTGCACCCCGACCAACCGGGCGTTGCCCCTGCATCACGCCGCCCACGCCCTGCGCATGGCCGAGCGCTGTCACTTCCTGGCGGCGCGCGCATTGCCGGAACTCTACGTCACCCTGCACGGCGCCATCCTGAATACGGCCATCGCCCATGACGCCCTGCAGCGCCAGGTCGTCGATCCCGATTTCACCGAGCAGGGCATGGGAACCGTGTCCGGACAGCTGGGCTGGGCGCTCCTGACCCGCGCCGTCGAGCCCTACCGCCTGACCGCAATCCAGCTCAAGGTGGTCAATCGCATCCTCAGCCGCTGGCGCGAGCTGGTCGTCTTCATGCCGGCCGACGCCCATGCCCCGGAAAGCGGTGCACTCGACCTCGAGCCCTTGCTGGGATGCCCGCTGCCCGCCGGTGCGCCACGCCATCTCGATATCCGCGCCGTCCAGCGCAAGATCACCCGGCGGCTGGAATCGCTGCGCGCGGGCGAATCACCGGAATCGCTCAAGATGGGCCGCGAGTTGTCGGCCGCCGCATCGATCCGTCTCCTCAAGGATATCGAACGGCAGTTGCGCGCGCGCAATCGCACCCCCTCGCGCTCGACCGGCGATGTCGAGATCGCCTTCGGCGCCGAACGCGCCTACAACGCCCTGACCAACCGCGTCCTCAATCCCGACAACCCGCTCGATGCCGCCGCACGGGCGATGGGCTACCAGCGCATGGCCATGTTCGGATTCGAGCGCGCCTCGCAGATTCCCAATGCGGTCAAGAAAAAACTCAGCGTGCCCAGCGAGGTCTGGCACATCAACGAGGGGCTGGCTTGGCGCTCGCCGGAAGATAACCGCGAACGCCTGCTTTCGCCTTGCCTGATCGCCGGCATGATCGGCAACGAGACCCGTCTCGGCGTCCTTACCAGCCTGCGCAGCGATGCCGCCGGCCAGCTCGCTGCGCGCATCGGCTGGTACGACGAGGGCGTCGAGACTGGCTGCCTGAAGAACCTTTCCCCGCGTGGCAACCGCCTGTTGCGGGTGCCGGTCTTCCTCGTCCGCTACGGCAACGACCGTTCGCTGATCCTGCCGCCCGATGCCGGCGTCCGCCTCGGCATCGAACTCGAACTGACCGGCATGTCGGTGCCCTCGCTGATTCCTGACGAAGTACTCGAGCGCGGCACCGACTTCGTTCGCTACGGTTGCCGGGCCTGACCCTCGTCCATAACGCGCACCGACAGGCCCGCGACCGGCTGTCCAAAGCCACCGTAGCCGGCCCCCGCTTTCCATCCATCCCCACAAGGAAGGCAATGCCTCAGCATGCCTGCGGGCGCCGGGGCCTTTCCGAGGGGCTCCGCCAAAAGACCGAGGCAGTTCATGAAAAGTGTCGCTTTTTTGTCATAGCCACGTGATTTTATGTGCGATTCCGACTTGCGAAGCTGGCCACCCGTCTCTACACTCGCGGCGAGAGTCCGTCTTTGCGGACTCAAGCCATGAAGTCGGAAAACAAAACAATAAAGGATGGAGTTTGCAAGTGAGCGGGTGGGGTTATTGTCGTGCACTGATGGTCGCCGCAGCAGCATCGGCGACAATGGCAGCGCTTGCGGCCGATGCGGTCGTTGCCGACCCGGCGGCGGAGTCGAAGGTTCCGGCGGCCCCGGCCGTTCAACCGGCCAAGATCGGCCCGTCCGCGCTGGAAGCATCACCTGCCGCGCCTGCCGGTAGCGATGCCGGGAAGCCGGCAACCCCTCCCAAGCGGAAGAAGCCGGTAGTCGACCCGGCTGCCGCCGCACCCGGCGATACCCCAGCACCGGAACCTGCACCCAAAAAGCCCGCTAGGGCAAAACCGCCGGTCGAGCCGGCAGCGCCGGCCGGGTCTGCGGACGAAGCGGCCAGGCCGGCCCCGGCGCCGCGCCCGCCGAAAGCTCAACCCGCTGAAGCCGAGAAGCCTGTCGCGCCAAAGCCCGCAGCGACGGAAGCTGCCCCGAAGGCAACGCCTGCAGAAGCCGGAAGCGAACCGGTCAAACCGGCTCCCGCGCGCCAGCCCAGACCGCAGCCTGCCGACACCGAAAAGCCCGCGCCGAGCAAGCTGTCGGCGCCCGAGCCTGCACCGAAGGCGGCCCCGGAAAAGCCTGCCGCTAAGCCGGCTGCTCCCGCCGAAGCCGAGAAGCCCGCGGCTGCGAAGCCGGCGCCGGCGCCCGCGGCCGAGAAACCGGCCCCGAGCAAGCCTGCAGCACCCGAACCGGCATCGAAGGCGACCCCGGTTGCCCCGGAAAAACCGGCTGCAAAGCCTGCTGCTGCGGAAGCGGAAAAGCCCGCGGCTTCGGCTCCCGCCGGCGCCCGACCCCCCGTTTCCGAGGCGGAGGAGGAAGCCGCCAAGGCGACCGCCAAGAAGAACGACTGCTTCAAGTGCCATGCCATCGCCAAGAGCAAGAAGGGGCCTTCCTGGAAGAAGGTGGCCGCCAAGTACCGCGACAAGCCGGATGCCGAGGCCAGCATCGTCAAGCACATCACCAGCGGTCAGAAGGTGACGCTGGAAGATGGCAGCGAAGAGGAACACAAGGTCATAGAGACGAAGGACAAGGCCGAGATGATGAATCTCGTGCGCTGGCTCCTGAGCCTCTAGTCATCGCAGCAAACAAGGGCGCTTCAGCACCCGGTAATCACGTTTCAAGAGGGGGTAGTACATGAGGATCATCAAGCAACTGGCGATCGGCCTCGCATGCTCCGGCGTGTTCGGCCTCGGCATCGCCGCCGACGCACCGGCCGCCAAGCCGGTCCAGCAGGTCGCCAAGGCTGAGGGCAAGGCGGCCAAGGAAGACGCCAAGGACATCGTCCTCAACAAGGACGCCGTGTGCACCACCTGCCACGACGAGACCGACGCCCCCGATCTCCTCGCCATCGGCAAGACCAGGCACGGCACGCGCGCCGACGCCCGCACGCCGACCTGCACCAGCTGTCACGGCGAAAGCAAGGCGCACGTCGACTACCGCGGCAAGGACAAGCCGCCCAAACCCGATGTCGTCCAGGGCAAGCGTGCGCCGGACCCCACCGCCGCCAGCAATGCCTGCCTCGCCTGCCACCAGGGCGGCAAGCTGACCACCTGGCAGTCGAGCACGCACGGCCGCGAGGACACCACGTGCAGCTCCTGCCACAACGTCCACAAGCAGAAGGACAAGGTGCGCCAGCCGGTCGCCATGATGGAAACCTGCTTCGCCTGTCACAAGGAACAGCGCGCGCAGTTCAACAAGGTCTCGCGCCACCCGCTGCTCGAAGGCAAGATGGTCTGCAACGACTGCCATAACGTCCATGGCGACAATCCGCGCGCCCTCAAGAAGGCCTCGGTCAACGAGACCTGCTACACGTGCCACATGGAGTACCGCGGCCCCTTCGTGCATAACCACCAGCCGGTCACCGAGGACTGCGGCATCTGCCACCAGGCGCACGGCACCAACGCACCGATGTTGCTCAAGCAGCGTCCGCCCTTCCTGTGCCAGGAGTGCCATTCGGACAGTTCCGCCCACGTCAGCCAGATGGCGACGCTGCCGACGGGCCCTGCCGGCCCCAGCGCCAATAACCTGGTCCTGGGCAGCGTCGCACGCGGCTGTCTGAACTGCCATACCAACATCCACGGCGGCAACAGCACCGTGAATAGCGCAACCGCCGGCCGCTTCCGTCGCTGAGTCGCCCAGGGGGATAAATGATGAAGAATAATCAACGCACTTTCCGGCTGACCCTGTTGTCGTCGGCCCTGATCGCCGCCTTCGGCACGGCCTACGCCCAAGAGGACGATGACGACGTCAAGCCGCTGATCACGCCCACCAGTTCGGTGTCGGTGGGTGCCGGCTACTGGACCAATGACCGCCCGCAGATGGGCCAGTACGACGGCATGCGCGACCAGGGGTTGTACGGCCTGTTCGATCTCGATGTCGCCAAGCGCATCGAGGAAACCGGCACCTGGATCATCGTCCAGGGGCGCAACCTTGGCCTCAATGACCGCGACGTCCGCGCCGAATTCACCCGTCAGGGCCAGTACGGCGGTTATCTCACCTACAGTCGCACGCCGCGCAACAATCCCTACACGATCAGCACGCGCCTGCAGGGGATTGGCTCGACCAATCTCTCCTACAATGCGCAGACGGGTACAGCAGTCGCGACGCCTTGCCCATCCGGAGCCGGGTGCCGGGATGTCGAACTGGAATCCCTGCGCGAACTGTACTCGGTTGGCGGCTTCGTCAACCTGATGCCCGGCCTCGATTTCAAGGTCGACTTCAGCAACGAGACGAAGTCAGGCACCCGCCAGTGGGGCTGGGGCAGCGCCGCGCTGTTTTCGGTCGAACCGCTCGACAGCACGACCCGCATCCTCGACGCCAAGCTGGAGTACGCCGGCGAAAAGCTGCAGTTGTCCGGCGGCTACCTCGGCAGTTGGTTCAACAATGCGAACCAGCAGATCAACGAGCGCATCAATGGCCTGACCGCAACCGGCACCAGCCCGGCATTCAATGCCTTGACGCCGATGTCGCAGCCGCTCGACAACCACGCGCACCAGCTCTATGCCGACGGCGGCTACAGCTTCACGCCGACGACGCGGGCGACCTTCAAGGCCGCCTACACCAAGGCGTACTCGGATGGAAATCTCCAAGCGAACGGCCCCTGCCAGAACGCCACCCTGTTAAATGGTGTCGCGGTCAACGCCGTGACGACGAACGCCACCAACGTCAACGGCCCGCTGTGCGGCACGCCCAGCAGCCTCAACGGCCAGGTCGATACGAAACTGATCCAGTTGGGCATCACGTCGCGGCCGCTGGACAAGCTGTCACTGATGGCCAACTATCGCTATTACGACGTCGACGACAAGACGCCCGTGAGCCAATGGGCCACCGCCAGCACCGGCACCGGTGCCGGTAACAACGCCGGCACGGCAGCCTACTTCGGCCTCTACAACACGCCGTGGTCGTACACGACCAACTCGGCGAAGGCTGAGGCCACCTACCGCCTGCCGCTTGCCATCAGCGCTACCGGCGGCGTCGAGTACTCCAACCAGAACCGGAGCACGCCGAGTGTCGGCAACACGTACGTCCCCTTCCGTTCGGACATCACCGAAGTGACCTGGCTGGCCAAGGTCCGCCGCTCGTTCGCCGAGAACCTGAGCGGTTATGTGAGCTACCGCTACAGCAGCCGGACCGGCGGCTCTTACGATACCGTCAATCAGGGTGTGAATCCCCTTGGCGCCACCGCGCCAAACGTCTACAACATTAACGCGCTGCCCGCCAACTTGATCAACCCGCTGCACATCTCGGATCGCAACCGGAACCTCTGGCGCGTGTCCGTGGATTGGGAGCCGATCGACAAGCTGAGCCTGCAGTTCCGCACCGATCAGGCCAACGACAACTACCCGTCGGATGGCCGCCCCTACGGACTGCAGGACGGCAAGAACCAGGTGTATGCCGTCGACGCCAGCTACGCGATTACCGACAACTGGATCGTCACGGCCTACTACGCCTTCAACAAGACGAGCGCGACCCAGAACAACTTCCGCGGCAACAATACTGCCTACAGTCCCGCCAGCCTCGCTGCGGCCCCTGCCGCATCCGGGGGTACCTCGGTCGGCAACTTCAGCACCACCCTCGAGGACAGCGGGAAGTCGGCCGGACTGAACGTTCGCGGCAAGGTCACCCAGCGCATCAGCGTCGAAGCCGGTGGCGACTGGTTCGACAACACCAGCAGCTACAACCAGAGCCTCTCCGCGCTTAGCGCCGGCAACCTCTACCCGGTAGGCGTGTCAAGCAACCCGACCAACGTCAGTGGCGGCGGCCCCTTGCCCGACAACAACTACAACATCCTTCGCCTGCGGCTGAATGCCACGTACGCTCTCGACAAGAGTTCGGACCTGCGCTTCGACTATCTCTTCGATCGCTTCCGCACCAACGACTGGTCGTACACTTTCGCCAACGGCAGCAATTACAACTACTACAGCGGCGCAGTGGCCTGTACCGGTTGTGCGCCAACATCGACAATCAACGGTGTCACCGGGGTGAATGTCGCCGACGGGACGTCGGTTTCGCAGAAGTCCAACCAGTCCGCCAGCTACTTCGGTCTGCGCTATATCTACAAGTTCCAATGACGCGCCGCCGTTCGATCGGCTGACAATCAGGGGATCGGGCTTTGACGCCCGGTCCCTTTTTCCGTTAACGTGCTGAATTAGTGCCTGAACGAGAAATCCGGAGAACAACAACCATGCTCCACGCCCCCTCCCTCGCCCGCTGGCTGGCCGCTGCGGCGCTCGCCGTCGGCGTCGTGCTGCCCGCCAGTGCGCTCGTCCCCTTCGGGCTCGAGAATGCCATCTGCCTCGAGTGCCATGAGAGCACGCGCGAGAAGATCAAGGTGGCGGGCGAGGATGGCGAAAAGCGTGTACTGCAGCATCTGGACATCAACCGGATCGCCCAGGGCATCCACGCCAAGATGGACTGCGTCACCTGTCACACCAACATCGTCGACGCCAAGGAAAACCATTCCAAAGCCCCCAACGTCCCCGACCCCGATTGCCTCACCTGCCACCGCAAGCTGTGGGACGAGGTCAAGGCCTTCCCGCAGGGCAAGGAGCGCCTCGGGACGGTGTACAAGAACATCCAGTTGTGGGAAGCCTCGTTCCACGCCCGTCCCGACACCGACAATCCCGAGCGCGTCAAGGCCTACTGCCGCGAGTGCCACGCCACGCACGATTTCGCCGTGCCCAAGCAGGGCGTTACCGCGCGCAAGCACTGGAGCCTGACCGTTCCCGAGACCTGCGGCCCGACCTGCCACGAGGAGCAGTACGAGGAGTGGTCGCACTCGGTCCATGGCAAACTCATCCTCGAAGAGGCCGACACCAAGAGCGCCGTCTGCAGCGACTGCCATACCTCGCATGCCGTCGTCGGCGGCTCGTCCGACGCGCACAAGCTGCGCGTCGTCGAGGCCTGTGGCAGTTGTCACAAGGAACAGCTGGCGAGCTACCGCAAGACCTACCACGGCCAGGTCAACAAGTTAGGCTACACCTACACGGCCAAGTGCTTCGACTGCCACAACAACCACGAGATCCTCAAGAAGGATGATCCCGAGGCGCGCACGCACGTCGACAACCGCCTGAAGGCCTGCGAAAAGTGCCATAGCGGCAAGAAGGAAGGCATCCCCAAGGCGGCCGAGGGCTGGCTGACCTTCCACCCGCATGCCAATACCAACAACTTCGCCAAGTTCCCCGGCATGTGGATCGCCGACAAGGTCATGAAGGGACTGCTGATCTTCGTCTTCGCCTTCTTCGGTTTGCATTCCGCGCTCTGGTTCTTCCGCGAACTGAAGGACCGTCGCGACGGTAAGGCCGAGCCGATGGTCAACCTGGAAGGTCTACAGCTGAATGCCTACTTCCGCCGCTTCACGCCGGCCTGGCGCGCCCTGCACGCTGTTGCCGTGCTGGCGGTGATCACGCTGATCCTCACCGGTTCGACGGTGCTTTACGCCGGCAGCCCACTGGCGCCGGTGATCGCCGAACTGGTCGGCGGCCCGCGCGTCCTCGGCCTGATCCACCGCACGGCTGCCGCGGTCCTGCTCACCCTGTTCGTGATCCACGCCGTCACGCTGCTGGTCAAGGTCAAGCGCGACAAGACCTTCTCCTGGTCCGGTCCGGATTCGCTGTTGCCCAACCGCAAGGACTTCGCCGATTGTGCCGCGATGTTCCGCTGGTTCCTCGGCAAGGGTGAGCGCCCGCGGTTCGACCGCTGGACCTACTACGAGAAGTTCGACTACTGGGCGATGGTCATCGGCATCATCGCAGCCGCGACGACTGGCCTGATCATGGCCTTCCCGACCTTCATCGCGACCTACCTGCCGGGCTCGATCTTCAACGTGTCGCTGCTCATCCACGGCCACGAAGCGGTCCTGGCGGCAGTCTTCCTGTTCACGGTGCATGTCTTCAACACGCGCTTCCGTCCGAACCGGACCGACACCGATGGCACGATGTCGAGCGGACTGGTCTCGCTCGACGACTTCCGCCGCAACCATCCGGCGCATTACCAGCGCCTGATCGCTTCGGGCGAGCTTGCCAACCATCTCGCGCCGCCGCCGACGAATGTCAGCAAGCTGAAGGCCCGCATGGTGAACTTCGTGCTGCTGACGCTGGCGTTGATCATCCTCGCCATCATCGGGACCGGCGTCTTCACCGCCTGAGCGAAAGCGACGCGACAAAAAAGGGAAGGCGGTACGCCTTCCCTTTTTCTTTTTGCACCCTGGCGCTAGCGGCTCAGCGGCTGCACCAGTTGCGCCGGTCGCCACGCCCGAAGGCTAGCGCTTGGCGTTCGCTCAGGTTGGCCGTGCTGCGCAGGCGCCCGCTGGTGCCGTCGAAGAGAACGTTGAACCGCGCCGCTTCGCCGAAATCGTCGCACCAGCGCCATTCCCAGACCAATTCGTCACGGGCCTTGAAGTATTGCGTCCAGCCCGGGAACGGCGGACCGACGACGCGCAGCACCTCGTCCTGGGTCATGCCCTCGCGCAGCCGCGCGAACTGCTGCGGCTCGAGGACATTGGCACTGGATACCAGCACGCCGCTGCGGTCGAGGCGAACGAAATAGGTGTGATATCCGGCCGGTCCGCGCGGATAGGCGAGTGTCTCGCCACCGTCGGGATCCGTCCAGCGCAAGGCCGGTTCGCCCATGATCCGGGTCACATCGGCAACGCGGCTACTGCCCGCTTGCAGCCCGCGCCCGTCGTAGCTGGCGCAGCCGGCCAGGGCCAGGGCCAGGGCCAGGGCCAGCAGGCTTGCCGCGAGTACGTTCACGGCACAGTCCTCAGCAGTGCGGGTGGCCCCGTCCGACCGATTCGACATAGCTTTGCGTCGTCTTCACCTGCCCGCTTGCGCTGTCGAAGATCACATCGAAGCGCGAGGCCTGGCTGAAATCGTTGCAGTAACGCCACTCCCAGACCGTCTCGTTGCGGGCCGGGTAGTTCGCGGTCCACCCGGGCTGCGACGGCCCGAGCACGCGCAACACCTCCTGCTCGCTCATGCCCGGCTGGATGCGCGCGAAATGCTGCAGATCGAGAACGTTCTCCTTGGCAGTCATGAGCCCGTCGCGGCCAATCGTCACCATGAAGGTTTCGGTACCGGACGGTCCGCGCGGATAGGCCAGCACGGCGGACCCATCATTTTCCTGCCAGCGCATGGCCGGCTGGCCCATCAGTTCGATGACCTGGGCCTCGGTACTGGCGCCGGGCTTCAGGCCGCGTCCGTCATAAGAGGCGCAAGCCGACAACAACAGCACAACGAGCAAGCTGACAAGAAATTTCATCGCCTTCTCCAAGTCAGGTCCGACCGTCACAGCGTATCCGCCGCGCCATTTTCGCGCAACCGGACCGGGCTATTCCCCGGCAGAAAGCAGGCGTTCGCAATAGCGTGCGATCAGGTCCACCTCGAGATTGACCCTGCTGCCCGGCACAAGATTGCGCAGGGTCGTGTTTTCCAGCGTGTGGGGAATCAGGTTGATGGTGAACAGGTCGCCGGCCACCTCGTTGGTCGTCAGGCTCGTACCATTGACGGTGATCGAGCCCTTGCGCGCGATGTAGCGGGCGATATCGGGCGGCGCGCAGATCTCGAGCAGGCGGTTGTCGCCGACCGGGTCGAAGCGCAGCACGTCGCCGACCCCGTCGACATGGCCGGATACGAGATGGCCACCCAGGCGGTCGGCCAGCCGCAATGCCTTTTCCAGATTGACCTCGCCGGGCGCATCGAGTCCGACGGTGCAGGAAAGCGTTTCCGGCGACACGTCCACGCTGAAATAGCTCCCGTCGTGCTCGACGACCGTCAGGCAAACCCCGTTGCAGGCGATCGAGTCGCCAAGGACGACATCGTCGAGGCCGAGGCGACCGGCCTCGACGCGCAGGCGGAAACCCGCTTCGCGGGCGGTGACGTGGGTGATGTGGCCGACAGCGGCGATGATTCCTGAAAACATGGCGATTCCCAGCAAAAATGGCCACTTTATCACCGTCGACCGCAGCAGTGTCTTGCGGGAAAGGACACGAGCGTTTACGTTTCGTGTTGGTCCATACCAAACCAATCCTGCGAGGAGGGAGACATGAAAAAGACGATGATTGCCGCGGCGCTTGCCGCCTTCACCACCGCTGCCATGGCCGACATCAACGTCGGCATCACGCTTTCGGCCACCGGTCCCGCCGCGTCGCTGGGGATCCCCGAGAAAAACACGATCGCGCTGCTGCCGGCGACGATTGCCGGCCAGAAGGTCAATTACATCGTGCTCGACGACGCCTCCGACACGACGACCGCGGTCAAGAACACGCGCAAGCTGATTGCCGAAAACAAGGTCGACGTAGTCATCGGCTCGACCACGACGCCCAATTCGCTGGCCATGATCGACGTCGCCGCCGAAAGCGAGACGCCGATGATCTCGATGGCCGCCTCGGCACGCATCGTCGAGCCGGTCGACGACAAGAAGCGCTGGGTCTTCAAGACGCCGCAAAACGACGCCCAGATGTCGACCGCGATCGTCGAGCACATGACCAGCAACGGCGTGAAGACCGTCGCCTACATCGGCTTCTCCGATGCCTACGGCGAAGGCTGGTGGAACGAATTCTCGAAGATTGCCGAGGCGCGCAAGATCCAGCTCGTCGGCAATGAACGCTTCAACCGCACCGACACCTCGGTGACCGGCCAGGTCCTCAAGATCCTCGCAGCCAAGCCCGATGCCGTGCTGATCGGCGGCGCCGGCACGCCCGCCGCACTGCCGCAGAAGGCGCTCAAGGAAAAGGGCTACAAGGGCCAGATCTACCAGACGCATGGCGTCGCCAATGCCGATTTCCTGCGCGTCTGCGGCAAGGATTGTGAAGGCACGGTGCTGCCGGCCGGACCGGTGCTCGTCGCCGACCAGCTGCCGGCCGATCACCCGGTCAAGAAATCGGCGATGGAATACGTGACCAAGTACGAGGCGGCTCACGGCAAGGGCACGGTGTCGACTTTCGGCGCCCATGCCTGGGATGCAGGCCAGCTGCTCAACGCCGCCGCGCCGGCCGCGCTCAAGAAGGCGCAGCCGGGCAGCAAGGAGTTCCGCGCTGCGCTGCGCGACTCGCTCGAGGGCGTCAAGAACCTGCCGGTCGCCCACGGTGTCGTCAACATGAGCGCGCAGGACCACCTTGGATTCGACCAGCGCGCCCGCGTCATGGTCAAAGTAGACAACGGCACCTGGAAACTGATCAAGTAAGCCCCTGATCGGCCAAGGGGATACAGGGCGGGCGTGGTAAACTCCCGCCCTTCCCACGTTTACGCGTCCTTCCCGATGATCCGCTCCAGCCGCCTTGCCGCCACCGCCCTCGCCCTCATCGTCCACACCATGCCGGCGCTCGCCGACATCAACGTCGGCGTATCGGTTTCGGCGACAGGTCCCGCCGCCTCGCTCGGCATCCCCGAGAAGAACACCATCGCGCTACTGCCGTTGACGATCGCCGGCCAGAAGGTCAATTACATCGTCCTCGACGACGCCACCGACCCGACCCAGGCGACCAAGAACATCCGGAAACTGATCAGCGAGAACAAGGTCGATGTGGTCATCGGCTCGACCACCACCCCCAATTCGCTGGCCATGATGGATGTCGCGGTCGAAAGCGAAACGCCCCTGATTTCCATGGCCGGCTCGGCCATCGTCGTCGACCCGATGGATGCCAAGCGCCAGTGGGTGTTCAAGACCGCGCAGAACGACGCGCACATGGCGACCGCCATCGTCCAGCACATGACCGACAAGGGCGTCCAGAACGTCGCCTTCATCGGCTTCGCCGACGCCTATGGCGAAGGCTGGTACAAGGAATTCGCCAAGATCGCCGAAGCGCGCAAGCTGAAGATCGTCGCCAACGAGCGCTTCCAGCGCAACGACACGTCGGTCACCGGCCAGGTGCTCAAGATCATGGCGGCCAAGCCGGATGCGGTGCTGATCGGCGGCGCCGGGACGCCGGCTGCGCTGCCGCAGAAGACGTTGAAGGAAAAGGGCTACAAGGGCCTGATCTACCAGACGCACGGCGTCGCCAACAACGATTTCCTGCGCGTCGGCGGCAAGGATGTCGACGGCGCCTTCCTGCCGGTCGGACCGATGGTCGTCGCTGCCCAGTTGCCGGCCGATCATCCGGTCAAGAAATCGGCACTCGAGTACGTCGGCAAGTACGAGGCGGCGCACGGCAAGGGCAGCGTCAGTTCGTTCGGCGGCCACGCCTGGGATGCCGGCGTGCTGCTGCAGAACGCGATCTCCGTCGCCCTGAAGAAGGCGCAGCCGGGCACGAAGGAATTCCGCAAGGCCCTGCGCGATGCGCTCGAATCGACGAAGAACCTGCCGGCCGCGCACGGCATCTTCAACATGACGCCGAACGATCATCAAGGCTTCGACCAGCGGGCGCGGGTCATGGTCACCATCGAGGGTGGCACCTGGAAACTGGTGAAGTAAGCCCGGGCGAGCGCCGCAACCGCGCCTAGACGGCCCGCATGGACCTGCAGATCCTCCTCCTCCTCGGCCAGGACGGCATTACCAACGGTGCCATCTACGCGCTGCTGGCGCTGGCGCTGGTGCTGGTCTTCGCCGTCACCCGGGTGATCTTCATCCCGCAGGGCGAGTTTGTCGCCTACGGCGCATTGACGCTGGCGGCACTGCAGGCCGGCAAGGTGCCGGGTACGCTCTGGCTGCTGCTGGCGATGGGCATCCTGGTGGCCGGGCTGGACGGCTGGCGCCTGCTGCGCGACCGGCGTTTCCGCCGGCTGCCGCCGCTGCTGATCTTCAACGTCGGCATCCCGCTGGTGCTGGCCGGTGCGCTCTTCGTCGTGCCGCCGACACAATTGCCGCTGTGGGCGCAGGTGATTGTCGCAATGATGGTCGTCGTGCCCATGGGCCCGATGATCTACCGCATCGCCTACCAGCCGCTGGCCAGCGCGTCGGTGCTCGTCCTGCTCATCGTGTCGGTCGCCGTCCACCTCGCGCTGATCGGCCTCGGCCTGCTCTTCTTCGGTGCCGAAGGTTCACGTACGCCGGCTTTCACCGACATCAGCTTCGAGCTGGCCGGCGCCCCGCTGCAGGGCCAGACCATCCTCGTCGTCGTCGCCTCGGCGCTGCTCATCATCGGCCTCTATTTCTTTTTCGAGCGCACGATCTACGGCAAGGCGCTGCGCGCCACCGCGATGAACCGCACCGGGGCCCGCCTGATGGGCATCCCGCCGGTGCTCGCCGGCCAGCTCTGCTTCACGCTGGCGGCAGCGATCGGCGTCTTCTCCGGGATCCTGATCGCGCCGATCACCACCCTTTACTACGATTCGGGCTTCCTGATCGGCCTCAAGGGCTTCGTCGGTGCCATCATCGGGGGGCTGGCCTCGTACCCGGTCGCCGCGCTCGGCGCCCTCCTCGTCGGCCTGCTCGAGTCCTATTCGTCGTTCTGGGCCAGCGCCTTCAAGGAGGTGATCGTCTTCACGCTGATCATCCCTGTCCTCCTCTGGCGTTCGCTGACTGCGCACCACATCGAGGAAGAAGAGGAAAAGGGCGAGGAACTTTCCGGCAGCGGCCGCAGCGGCACCGGCAGCGCGCGCCGCGCCGCCTGGCTGCGCCGCCTGCCGCTCGCGGCCGGCATCGCGCTGCTCGCCGTCGGCCCTGCCGTGCTCTCCGAATTCACCGTCACGCTGCTTAACTACATCGGGCTCTACGCGATCGTCGCCGTCGGTCTCGTGCTGCTCACCGGCGTCGGCGGCCTGACTTCGTTCGGGCAGGCCGCCTTCGTCGGACTCGGCGCCTACACGACCGCCTGGCTGACCACCGTGCATGGCGTATCGCCCTGGCTGACACTGTTCATCGGCCTCGCCATCACGGCTTCGGTGGCCCTCTTCCTCGGCTTCATCACCTTGCGCATGGGCGGCCACTATCTGCCGCTAGGCACGATCGCCTGGGGCATCAGCCTCTACTTCCTGTTCGGCAACGTCGATTTCCTCGGCGGCCACACCGGCATCACCGGCATTCCGGCCGTGTCGCTGTTCGGCTGGGAGCTGAAATCCGGGCGCGAGTTCTACTACCTGATCTGGATCGTCCTGCTGCTCGCCATCCTGACCACCCGCAACCTGCTCGACTCGCGCGATGGACGCGCCGTGCGGGCGCTCAAGGGCGGCACGGTGATGGCCGAGGCGATGGGCGTAAATACCGCGCGCGCCAAGATCGTCATCTTCCTGGTCGCCGCGCTGTTCGCCAGCGTCTCCGGCTGGCTCTACGCGCACCTGCAGCGCTTCGTCAATCCGACGCCTTTCTCGCTGACGCAGGGCATCGAATATCTGTTCATGGCGGTCGTCGGCGGCATCGGCCACGTCTGGGGAGCGGTGCTCGGCGCCGGCCTGGTCACCGTGCTCAAGCAGTGGCTGCAGGACTGGCTGCCGCAACTGTTCGGGCAGAGCGGCAACTTCGAGATCATCGTTTTCGGCATCGCCATGGTGCTAATCCTGCAGCGCGCCCGCGCCGGCCTCTGGCCGCTGTTGTTGCGCCTACTGCCGGCGCTTGGCGGCAAGCGCACGGTTCCCGCCGCCGCGCCGCTCGACCGCCGCACGCCCGTCGCCCCCGGCACCCTGCTGCTCGATGCCGCCGGGGTGACCAAGCGTTTCGGCGGGCTGGTCGCCAACAATGACATGTCGCTGTCGGTACGTGCCGGCGAGATCATGGCGCTGATCGGCCCCAACGGTGCCGGCAAGAGCACGATGTTCAACTGCATTTCCGCGGTCAACCCGGCCAGCGAGGGGAAAATCGCCTTCCTCGGCCAGTCGACCGCGGGGCTCGCGGCGCGCGAACTGGCCCGCCGGGGCATGAGCCGCACCTTCCAGCACGTGCGCCTGCTCGGGCAGATGACGGTGCTCGAGAACGTCGCCATCGGCGCCCACCTGCGCGGCCGCAAGGGCATCGTCGCTGCCGCGCTGCGCCTCGACCGGACCGAGGAGGCCCGGCTGCTCGCCGAGGCCGCCCGCCAGGTCGAGCGCGTCGGTCTCGGCGAGCAGATGTTCGAGCCGGCCGGCAGCCTGCCGCTCGGGCAGCAGCGCATCGTCGAGATCGCCCGGGCGCTTGCCTCCGATCCCTGCCTGCTGCTCCTCGACGAGCCTGCCGCCGGCCTGCGCTACCTGGAAAAACAGGCGCTCGCCGAACTGCTCGGCAGGCTGCGCGCCGAAGGCATGGGCATCCTCCTCGTCGAGCACGACATGGATTTCGTCATGGGCCTCGCCGACCGCGTCGTCGTCATGGAGTTCGGCGAGAAGATCGCCGATGGCCTGCCGGAAGAGGTCCAGCGCGACCCGCGGGTACTCGAGGCCTACCTTGGGGGGGTCGAATGATGGCGAGCAAGCATCCGCACCTGCACGATCACGAAGTCATCCTCGATGTCCGCCACCTGAACGTCAGCTACGGCAAGGTCGAGGCCCTTCACGACGTCAGCCTGACCATCCGGCGCGGCGAGATCGTCACGGTCATCGGCCCCAACGGCGCCGGCAAGACGACCCTGCTGGCGGCCCTGATGGGCCTGTTGCCGTCGACCGGCGAGATCACCTACATGGGCCAGCCGCGCGCCCGCGAGCGCGAGGTCGAGCAACTGGTGTGCCAGGGCATGACGCTGGTCCCCGAAAAACGCGAGCTGTTCGCCGAGATGAGTGTCGAGGACAACCTGCTGCTCGGCGCCTTCGACCGCTACCGCACCGGCCATCGCGACCAGATGGAGACGATGGACGAGGTCTTCGAGCTCTTCCCGCGCCTCGAGGAGCGCCGCGCCCAGCTGGCCGGCACACTGTCCGGCGGCGAGCGCCAGATGCTGGCGATGGGGCGCGCCCTGATGGCCAAGCCGAAGCTGCTGATGCTCGACGAGCCCAGCCTCGGCCTAGCCCCGCTGATCATCAAGGAAATCTTCCGTATCATCGTCGAGCTGAAATCGACCGGTGTCGCCATCCTGCTTGTCGAGCAGAACGCGCGCGCCGCACTGCAGATCGCCGATTACGGCTACGTGCTGGAAACCGGCGAGGTCTCGCTAGCCGGCCCGAGCGGCGAACTGGCCGCCGACCCGCGCGTCATCGAGAGCTACCTCGGCCTCGGCCACAAGCCGGCCTGACTCCCGCGTCAGGGCCGGGGCGGCCAGCCGTCGCGCTCCCGGCGCTCGGAACGCCCGCCGCCTCCCTCGCGCGGCGCTCCCCGGAAGGGATCCCCAGGCGGCGCAATGGACGGCTGCGGCGGTCGCTGCATGCCCGGCATGGGTAGCTCGCGCCCCCCTGGCATCTCGCGCGGCGGAGGTTGGCTGTCGCGTTGTGCCTCCGGCCGCCGCTCGAACGGCTGCTGCTGCGGAATTGCCGGCCCGAGAGACTCGCGGAAGGGGTCGCGTCCTGCCGGCTGGGAGCGCTGCCGCTCCTGGCGCTGGTCAGGCATGGGCGACGACTGAAACAGCTCGCGCCCTGCGGGCGAGTTTCCCGATCGCTCGTCCGGACGCCCCGGCCACCCGCCACCCAGCGTGCTACGTTCGGGGTCCGCTGTGGATCGTCCCGGCACCTCGCGTCCCAGTGGCGCGGCATCGAGCGACCGTCCGGACGGCAACGGACGGCCGGCCTGACGCCCCTCGACGACAGGGGCAGCGGTCGTCGGCGGCTGCGGACGGCCGGAGGGCCACTCACGGTAGCGCTCGCCGGCCGCCTGCCCCGGCGGGGCCATCCAGTCCGGTCCCTTTGCGGCCCGGGGCGCGAGTCCCATCTCGCGCGATCCAGGGCGCACGACGGCACCCCGGTCGATCGACCTTCCCTCGCGCAGGTGGGCTGCCGGCACAACAGTGACGCTCCCGGCCCGTTCGCGGTGGACATAGGCCGGCCGGTAGCCGGGTCCGCTCGCCCGGTCGATCTCGCGGCTGTCGGTCACATGGGTGACATTGACCTGGCGCAGGTAGGTCGTGCTCGCGCGGTAGGCGGGAACGTAGATCTCGCGCGGCGCCAGCGGGAACCACCCGACCGCAGGCGCGGTACCGAAGGCGAAGGACACGCTCCAGCCCGGATCTCCGACCCAGCCGACCAGGGCTGGGGCATAGACCGGGCGCGCGACCCAGGCACCGGGAACCCAAGCCCAGCGACCGCGGATGACAACCCAGCGGCCGTAATGAAAGGGCGCAAAGCCCCAGGGCGCGGCATCGACCCAGGTCCATCCCCACGGCGCCATCCAGACCCAGCGGCCATGGCGGTAGGGCGCCCAGTCGCTGGCCACGGCACGCGGATACCAGACCGTCCCATATTCCCCCGAAGAAGCCCAGTCGCCGTAGACGTCGAGCTCGGAATAACCGGTCATGTACGGTGAAACATGGCGACGCGCGACGCCGGCGCCATGACGTTCGTCGCGCGCGCTGACCCAATTGTCGAAAGCATCGCCGTAGGCGGCCTGGCCGACCCCCATGACAGCGCCGCGGGCAATTTCGGCCATTTCCCCGGGACGCAGTACCAGCGTCTGACCGGCCTCGATGCGAACCTCGCCGGACTGGGCGGCGACGGTCGTGCGGTCGGTGCCCACCTCGATGCGGAAACGGCCGGGCCCCGGGAAGCGGACGCGGCCGTCGGGCGTGCTCACTTCGAGGTCTCCGGCCTGGTCGCGGTCGCGCAAGCTGAGCGAGAGCGTCCCTGCCGCCACGAAAATAGCCAACCGACGGTCGTCGACCGCGACAAACTCGAGTCGCGAGTCCGCTGCCATGCGGAAGGCGCTGGAACCGATCCAGACCTCGGCCCGGCCCGAGCCATTCGTATCGAGCAAGGCGCCACTGACGATCGGCCAGTTGACGGCAGCCGGGCCGCCCTCATCCCGGCGATCGACCCGCAGGCTCACACCGCCCTCGACAAGGGCCAGTCGCCCTACCCGGCCGGGCGGGTCGCCCCCGGACGCCAGAACGGGGTTACCGACCAGCAAGGCGAACAGGGCGAGCAAGAGGCTCCAGGGGCGAGGCATCCGATTCCTTTCAGATTGAGGCGGCAAGCCCGCCCATGCACTATCAACGCACGATCCGGCGTGCGCGCGGACAGCGCTGCGCAGCAAGATGTCAGCGAATGTTGCCGGAACCTCTTGCGCGCCGCTGCGCGATCCGTGCCAATCCGCTCACCGCGGGCGATGACGCCTACTTGCGATAGGCAAGCGGCGGCCGCGCGCCTTCGCCCGGAGTGGCCCCGGACAGGCTGGCCAGCGCGGCGCTGACGTCCTTGACGCGTTCCGAGGCATTGGGATGCGTCTTGTACAGGGCGGCGAGCGTGCCGGCATCCTGCTTCTGGCTGGCCATCCGCTGCATCAGCATCAGGCACGACTCGGGATCGTAGCCCGCGCGTGCGGCATAGACGACACCGTCGTTGTCGGCGTCGCGCTCGGCCCCGCGGTCGAGCGAGCGCATGAAGAGTTGCGCCCCTTCCTTGTTCGCCATCTGCGACAACTGCCCCTTGACGCCCCCGCCGCCGACGTTGTCGCCAATGACCTTGCTGCCGGTCGCGGTCAGGATGTCCTTCTGCAGCAGGTCGATGTGGTGGCGGCGGATGACGTGTCCCGCCTCATGGCCGATCACGCAGGCGAGTTCGGCCTCGTTGCCGATCAGCTTGAGCATGCCGGTGGTGATCAGGACGGTGCCGCCCGGCACCGCAAACGCATTGACCTGGTCGGATTTCACCGCGCCGAAACGCCACGGCAGGGTGGGTTTCTCGGTCTGCAAAGCGACCCAAAGGCCGACCGTGTTGAGGTAGCGTTGCAGGGCCTCGTCGCGCACCAGCGGATAGGTGCCGAGGGTACGGGCCGCGATGTCGCGGCCGATCGCGATCTCGTCCTCGACGCTCATCGACGAGACCTCCTGGCTCTTCGCCACACCCTGGACGGCATCGATGACGCTGCCGACATTGAAATTGCGCAGGTTGAACTGGGCTTGGGCCGGTGTAACGGCAAGCAGGCCTGTCGCGACCGCCATGAGCACGAGGATACGTTTCATGTCAGTTCTGGCCTCCCGCCGACGTTGTCGGAGAAGACCCGCCGCGCAGCGTCACCTGGCGTCGCTCGAGTTTCTTCGCCGCCGCCGCCTTTTCGGCGCTCGCCGCCGAAGCGGTCCAGCCGTCGAGGACGGCATTGTCGCCGCCGGCCGATCCGCCGGCCACCGCCCCCGGCTCGTCGATGCCGCGCACCCCCATGGTCGTCGTCGCCCCCGGCTGCTGCGCCTGGCTGCCACTGCCGCGCGTGGCACCCGACACCGAACGCAACAGGTCAGTCAACTGGGCGGCCGTCGGCGCCGCGGCGAAAGCCAGCAGAGTCAGCAGGATTGCGTGGGCAAGTGAAAGGGAACGACGGTTCATCGCAACGACCTCCTGCGTCGAGTATAGAAGCGGAATCGCAACGAGGAAAGACCGGCGCCAGCCATTCCGGATAAACTACGCCGGTGCCGCCAAGGGGCCGGCAGGGGGAGGGCAGGGTTTGGCCGCTGATTCCATTTCGAGGCGCTTCCGGCGCCACGCGCCGCGCGTGGCGATCGGCCTCGCCGTGCTTGCGGTTTTCCTCGCGCACGCCCTCAACCTGTGGCGCCTCGACCTGGTCGACGCCAGCGAGCGTTATCTCTATGACTTCCGCGTTCGCCTGTTCATGCCCAACACGATCGACGAACGCATCGTCATCGTTGACCTCGACGAACGCAGCCTCGCCGAGGTCGGCCGCTGGCCCTGGGGCCGCCAGCATGTCGCCAGCCTGCTGGACGCCCTGACCGTACACTACCGCGCGGCCGCCGTCGGCTTCGATGTGATATTCGCCGAGGCCGACGAAAGCTCCGGCCTCAAGATTCTTGAGCGCATCGCCGCAAACCAGTTGCGTGGTGACGCCGCCTATCGCCGCGCGCTCGACGCGCTACGCCCGGAACTCGACCACGACCGCCTGTTCACCGAGGCCTTGCGCGGCCGCCCGGTCATCCTCGGCGCCTTCTTCGACGACAGCAAGGGCGCCCGCCAGACCGGCGAATTGCCGGCGCCAGCGCTGCCGGCCGACAGTTTCGCCGGACGCGACCAGTACGTTCACGCCTACCCCGGCTTCAGCGCCAACCTGCCCGCATTTCAACGGGCCGCCGCCGGCGGCGGCCACGTCAATGCCCTGGTCGACGGCGACGGCAACGTTCGCCGTGTGGCCCTGCTGGTCGAGGGCGGCGGGGCCTATCACGAAGCCTTCTCGCTTGCCATCGCCCGCCTTGTTCTCAGCGGTGGCCCGCTGCGCCCGGGATTCCCGGACGATTACTCACCGATGGAGTGGGTGGAATTCACGACCCCGGGCGGTAAGGTGAGCATTCCGGTCGATGGCGACATCAGTGCCCTTGTGCCGTTTCGCGGCAGGGCAGGCAGCTTCCGCTACATTCCGGCGGTCGATGTCATGACCCGCAAGGCCGATCCAGCCCTGCTCGCCGACCGCATCGTGCTGGTCGGCTCGAGCGCGGCCGGCCTCAACGACCTCCGGGCGACGCCAGCCGACCCGGTCCTTCCCGGCGTCGAAGTCCATGCGACCATGATTTCGGGCATCCTCGACGGGGTCGTCAAGGACAAGCCGGCCTTCCTCCTCGGCGCTGATATCCTTCTCCTCGGCATCCTCGGCGGCCTGCTCGCACTTGCCCTGCCGCTGCTCTCGCCGTTCCGCGGGACCTTGCTGGCCGGCATCGCGATCGCCGCCCTGGTCGGCGGCAACCTCTGGCTCTGGCAGGCCGCCAACCTGGTCATGCCGCTCGCCGGGACCGCACTCGCGCTGCTCGTCATCTACGTCTGCAACATGTCCTGGGGGTTCTTCGTCGAATCGCGCAGCAAACGCCAGTTCGCCAGCCTCTTCGGGCAGTACGTGCCGCCCGAGCTGGTCGACGAAATGGCCCGCGACCCCGAGGCCTACAGCATGGAGGGGCGCAACGAGCAACTGACCGTGCTGTTTTCCGATGTCCGCGGCTTCACCACGATCTCCGAGGGGCTCGATCCGAAGGAACTCGCCCGCCTGATGAACGCCTACCTCGGCGCCATGACCGAGGTAGTTCGCCGCAAGCGGGGCACCCTCGACAAGTACATCGGCGACGCGATCATGGCTTTCTGGGGGGCGCCGGTCGCCGACCCAGAGCACGCGACCCACGCGATCGAGACCGCGCTGGAAATGCAGGTGGAGCTGCGCAAGCTCGACGAGCCTTTCCGCCAGCGCGGCTGGCCGGTCCTGCACATCGGCATCGGCATCAACTCCGGCACGATGACTGTCGGCGACATGGGTTCGCCGGTGCGCAAGTCCTATACCGTCATGGGCGACGCCGTGAATCTGGGTTCACGCCTCGAGGGCATCACCAAGGAATACGATGTCGGCATCGTCGTCGGCGAGGACGCCCGCCGGCTGGCGCCGGGCTTCGCCTACCGGGAACTGGACCGCGTGCGCGTCAAGGGCAAGGACGAGCCGGTGGCGATCCACCAGCCGCTCGGGCGTGCCGGGGATATCACCCCGGCCGAGGCCGATGCCCTGCGCAAGTGGACCGATGCGCTCGCCCATTTCCGCCAGCAACACTGGGATGCCGCTGAAGTGGCCCTGCGCACGCTGGTCGCCGCCGACCCCGGGCGGCGCCTCTACCATCTCTACCTCGAGCGCATCGCCCACCTGCGCAGCGACCCGCCGGGCCCCGGCTGGGACGGCGTGACAACTTTCAAGACCAAATGAGGTCAATCCTGTACCCCGCAGACTAAGAAAGGAAGACGATGGAAACCGTCAACGACCTCTGGGCGCGGCTCGACCAGCTCAACGACATCGGCGCCGCGCTGTCGCGCGAAAAGAACCTCGGTCTGCTCCTCGAGAAGATCCTGCTCGCCGCCAAGGAAATCACACATGCCGACGGCGGCACGGTGTACCGGGTATCGGCCGACCGCCAGCATCTCCATTACGAAATCGTCCGCACCGATTCGCTGAACATCGCCTTCGGCGGCAGCGCCCGCGAGGCGACGTCGGGCATCTTCCCGGACCTGCCGCTCTACCTGCCGGACGGTTCACCGAACAACCACATGGTCGCGGCCTATTCGGCGCTGCAGGCTTGGACGGTCAACATCCCCGATGCCTACGAGGCCGAGGGCTTCGATTTCTCGGGGACACGCAAGTTCGACGCCCGCACCGGCTACCGCTCGCAGTCCTTCCTGACGGTACCGATGAAGAACCACGAGAACGAGATCATCGGCGTCCTCCAGCTGATCAACGCGATCTCCCCGAAGACCGGCAAGACGGTCGCCTTCTCGGCCCAGGACCAGAGGCTGGTCGAGTCGCTCGCCTCGCAGGCGGCCGTCGCGCTGACCAACCGCATGCTCATCGAGCAACTGGAGAACCTGTTCGAGTCGACCATCCGCATGATCAACACCGCGATCAACGAGAAGTCGCCGTACACCAATGGCCATTGCGAGCGCGTACCCGAACTGACGATGATGATCGCCGAGGCGGTCGACAGCGAGACGCAAGGCCCGCTCGCCGACTTCAGCATGAGCGATGCCGACCGCTACGAGCTGCGCATCGCCTCGCTGATGCACGACTGCGGCAAGATCACGACCCCCGTGCACGTCGTCGACAAATCGACCAAGCTGGAAACCATCTACGACCGTATCCACCTGATCGACGCCCGCATCGAGATCGTCCGCCGCGATGCCCGCATCCGTAAGCTCGAGGCCGTCGTCGCCGGCAAGCCCAAGGCGGAAGCCGAAGCCGAATGGGAGGCGTTCACGGCGACACTCGACGATGACCGCGCACTACTCATCAAGTCGAACATCGGCGGCGAGCGGATGCACCAGGAGGATGTCGACCGCATCCGCCAGATCGCCAGCCGCTACCGCTGGCATGACGCCGTCGGCGTAGAGCACCCCCTGCTCGACGAGGACGAGGTCGAGAATCTGACGATCGTCGCCGGCACCCTGACCGCCAAGGAACGCAACGTCATCAACTACCACATCGTCGCGACGATCAAGATGCTCGAATTGCTCCCCTGGCCGCGCCACCTGAAGCGCGTACCGGAGTTCGCCGGCGGTCACCACGAGCGCATGGACGGGCGCGGCTATCCGAAGGGCCTGCGCGGCGACCAGATGAGCGTGCAGGCGCGCATGATGGCGATCGCCGACATCTTCGAGGCGCTGACCGCGGCCGACCGTCCCTACAAGAAGCCGATGAAGGTCAGTCAGGCCCTGTCCATCCTCGAGTCGTTCAAGAGCGGCGGCCACATCGATCCCGAGTTGTACGACGTCTTCGTCCGCCGTCAGGTCTACCAGCGCTACGCCAAGGCCTACCTGAAGCCGGAACAGCTCGACGTGTAGTTCCCGTTGGCCCGCCGGACACCTCAGGGCACTGCGCAAGCGCTTGATTTGGCAAGGAGTTCGCCGAAAGCGAGCGGCGATTTTCCTTGTGCGACAGGGGGGTTAGCCCGTAAAATCCGGCTCCCCCCACCGTTGCGCCGAGCGCGCCGCCCATGCTCTATCCCACCCGTTTCGATGTCATCGTCGTCGGCGGCGGTCACGCCGGCACCGAGGCCGCGCTCGCCGCGGCGCGGGCGGGTGCGCATACGTTGTTGCTGACCCACAACCTCGATACGCTGGGGGCGATGAGTTGCAACCCGTCGATCGGCGGCATCGGCAAGGGCCACCTGGTGCGCGAGGTCGATGCGCTGGGTGGCGCGATGGCGGCGGCGACCGACGAAGCCGGTATCCAGTTCCGCATCCTCAACGCCTCCAAGGGCCCTGCGGTGCGCGCGACCCGTGCCCAGGCCGACCGCGTGCTGTACAAGCAAGCCATCCGCGGTCGACTGGAAAACCAGCCCAACCTGACCATATTCGCCCAGGCTTGCGATGACCTGATCGTCGAAGGCGACAACGTGTGCGGCGCAGTGACGCAACTCGGCATCCGCTTTCTGGCCGATTCCGTGGTGTTGACCGCAGGCACTTTTCTCAACGGCAAGATCCACGTCGGGCTGGAGAACTACACCGGCGGCCGCATGGGCGACCCCCCGTCGGTGTCGCTGGCCGCCCGGCTCAAGGAACTGGACCTGCCGCAGGGCCGCCTGAAAACCGGCACGCCACCGCGCCTGGACGGTAAGACCATCGACTTCTCGGTGATGGAAGAACAGCACTCGGACGACCCGCTGCCGGTCTTTTCCTTCCTCGGTAACACTGCCCAGCACCCGCGCCAGTTACCGTGCTGGATCACCGAAACCAACGAGCGCACGCACGACATCATCCGCAGTGGGCTGGACCGTTCGCCGATGTACACTGGCGTCATCGAGGGCGTCGGGCCGCGCTACTGTCCTTCGATCGAGGACAAGATCCACCGTTTTGCCGACAAGGACCAGCACAACGTCTTCCTCGAGCCGGAAGGCCTGACCACGCACGAGATCTACCCCAACGGCGTGTCGACCAGCCTGCCCTTCGACATCCAGCTGGCACTGGTCCGCTCGATCCGCGGCATGGAGAACGTGCACATCCTGCGTCCCGGTTACGCCATCGAATACGATTTCTACGACCCGCGCGGCCTCAAGGACACGCTCGAAGCCAAGGCCATTCGCGGCCTGTTCTTCGCCGGCCAGATCAACGGCACCACCGGCTATGAAGAAGCCGCTGCGCAGGGCCTCTTGGCCGGCATCAACGCCGTGCGCTACGTGCGCGGGGAAGAGGGCTGGTGTCCGAAGCGCAACGAGGCCTATCTCGGCGTGCTGGTCGACGACCTGATCACGCGCGGCGTCTCAGACCCCTACCGGATGTTCACCAGCCGCGCCGAGTACCGCCTCAGCCTGCGCGAGGACAATGCCGACCTGCGCCTGACCGAACAGGGGCGCAAACTCGGCCTGATCGACGACGTGCGCTGGAACGCCTTCTGCCGCAAGCGCGACGCCATCGCTGCCGAGCGGGAGCGCCTCAAATCGACCTGGGTCAATCCGAAGATCACCCCGGCCGAGGACTGCATCCGCGTGCTCGGCAAGCCGATCGAGCACGAATACAACCTGTTCGAACTGCTGCGCCGACCCGAGGTTGCCTACACGACATTGCTGACCTTGCCCGATTGCGGTCGACCCGAAAATTCACCCGAAATCGACGACGCCATCGTCGAGCAACTGGAGATTTCCGCCAAGTACCAAGGCTACATCGACCGCCAAGCCGAGGAAGTCGCGAAATCCGCCAGCTACGAGAACACCGTGCTGCCGCCCGACCTCGACTACGCATCGGTCGCCGGGCTGTCCAACGAGGTCCGGCAGAAGCTCGCCCAGCACAGGCCGCAGACCATCGGCCAGGCCTCGCGCATCCAGGGAACCACGCCGGCGGCGATCTCTCTGCTGCTCATCCACCTGAAGCGTTTCAACCTCTCGCAGGCGGCATGAGCACGACCACGACGATCAGCCTGGAACAGGGTCTCGCCGAACTCGGCCTCGACCTGCCCGGGGAAGCGCAGCAGAAGCTGCTCGCCTTCCGCGACCTGCTGCTCAAGTGGAACAGGACCTACAACCTGACCGCGCTGCGCGACCCGGACCAGGCCGTCTCGCACCACCTGCTCGACTCGCTGGCCATCCTGCCGCACATTGGTTCCGGAGACCTGCTCGATGTCGGTTCCGGCGGCGGCCTGCCCGGCCTCCCGCTCGCCATCGCCCGGCCGGACCTGCCAGTGACGCTGGTCGATACGGTGCAAAAGAAAACGACCTTCCTGCAACAAGCAGCGATCCAGCTAGGCCTGACGAACGTCACGGTCCGCCACGCCCGGGTTGAGGAATTGTGCGGCACCTTCGCGCAGATCACCTCGCGCGCCTTCGCCGACCTGGCTGCCTTCGTCGGGCTCACGCGTCACCTGCTGACACCCGGCGGCCGCTGGCTGGCGATGAAGGGCGTGCGCCCCGACGCGGAAATCGCTGCGCTGCCGGCCGGCATCGTCGTCGACCAGGTCATTCCATTACACGTACCCGGCCTCGACGCCGAACGCCGCCTCATCATCCTGAAAGCGGGCTCATGAAAGTTCTCGCCATCACCAACCAGAAGGGCGGCGTCGGGAAAACCACGACCGCCGTCAATCTGGCCGCCTCGCTCGCCGCCGAGGGCAAGCGCGTGCTGCTCATCGACATGGACCCGCAGGGCAATGCCACCACCGGCGCCGGCATCACCAAGAAGGAAGCGCTGCCCACCGTCTATCAACTGCTGATCGGTTCAGCCACGCTCGTCGAAGTCTGCTTCAAGACCGAATTCGGCTTCGATGTCCTGCCGGCCAATCGCGAACTCGCGGGTGCCGAGGTCGAGCTGATCGAACTCGAGCAGCGCGAATACCGCCTCAAGAAGGCGATGCAGCAGAACCACGACGAGTACGATTTCGTGCTAATCGACTGCCCGCCGGCGCTCAACATGCTCACCGTCAATGCGCTGGTCGCTGCCGACTCCGTGCTCATCCCGATGCAGTGCGAGTACTACGCGCTCGAAGGACTTTCCGACCTCGTCGAGACCCTGCGCAAGGTGCGTCACCACCTCAACTCGCGCCTCGAGATCGAAGGCCTCCTGCGCACCATGTACAACGGCCAGAGCACGCTGACCCAGCAGGTCTCCAGCGAACTCGAAAGTCACTTCGGCAGCAAGGTCTACAAAACCATCGTGCCGCGCAACGTCCGCCTCGCCGAAGCGCCGTCCTACGGCAAGCCGGTCATCGCCTTCGACAAAAACTCAAAGGGCGCGCAGGCCTACAGCGCGCTCGCCCAGGAAATTCTTGAAAGGGTCGCCCAATGATCAAGATGAAAGGACTCGGCCGCGGCCTCGACGCGCTGCTTGCCGGCAGCGACGCGAAGGCCGATGACGAACTGCGCAACCTGCCCGTCGAACGCCTCAGGCCGGGCAAGTACCAGCCGCGCACCCACATGGACCAGGAGTCGCTCGTCGAACTTGCCGCCTCGATCAAGGCCCAGGGGGTGATGCAACCCATCCTCGTGCGCGCCGTCGACCCCACCCCTGGCGCCGAGCGCTACGAGATCGTCGCCGGCGAACGGCGCTGGCGTGCCGCCCAACTCGCCGGGCTCGCCGAGGTACCGGTTCTCGTGCGCAGCATCCCGGATGATCAGGCGCTGGCGATGGCGCTGATCGAGAACATCCAGCGCGAAAACCTGAACCCGCTCGAGGAGGCGCACGGGCTGCAGCGGCTGATCGATGAATTCGGCCTGACCCACCAGCAGGCCGCCGACGCCGTCGGCCGCTCGCGCCCGGCGACATCCAACCTCCTGCGCCTGCTGCAGCTCAAGCAACCGGTCCAGGATCTGCTGATGGCCGGCCAGCTCGACATGGGTCACGGGCGCGCCCTGCTGCCGCTCCCAGGCGCCCAACAGGTTGCGCTCGCCCAGCGCATCGTCCAGAAAGGCCTATCGGTACGCGAAGCCGAGCAACTGGTCAGCGACCTGCTCAACCCCCCGCGTAAGGCTGCGCCGAAGCCGGTGGACCGCGATCTCCTGCGTCTTCAGGAAGAACTGTCGGACGGTCTCGGTGCCAGCGTCGCCATCCGTTCGAACCGCAAGGGCGCTGGCAAGGTGACCATCGAGTTCGGCAGCCTCGAACAGTTGGACGGCCTGATCACCCGCCTGCGCAGCTAGCATCCGGCGCTCCGAAAGACGCTGGAATGCCCGAAAATTGCCTTTTGTGCAACGCAGCAATTGACTCTTCTATAGGACTTCGCTACACTCGCGAAGTTTTCGGTCGGGGTATGTCGTGCACCCGCATGTGAGCTGGATCATCAGCCGGCAGGCGGCACTGGCCATCGTTCTCGCCATGGCGGCGTGGGCAGTGGCCGGAGATAACGCGGCAACCTCGGTCCTGATCGGGGGATCGATCGGTGTCGTCGCCAACTTGGGCTATGTCCTGCGGGCGATGAAGATGCCGGAGGATGGCAACCCGCTCAAGGTTTACAGGGCGCAGGCAGCCGGTGAGGGGCTCAAGTTCGTTCTCACCATCGGGGGCTTTGCGCTGGTTTTTTGGGGTTACCGGGAGGTCGCGGCGCTACCGCTGTTTCTCGGTTACGCATCAACCTTCGTCATCTTCTGGATGGCACTCTTGAAGCAACGTTGAGCTGACTGGAGAAATCATGAGCGCTGAAGGCGGCCTGACCACCACAGGCTACATCCAACACCACCTGACCAACCTGGCCGTCTGTTCCGACGCCGCCAAGGATGCCGCCGGCCACTGCCACGGCTTCTGGACCTTCCACCTCGACACCCTTCTGATTTCCGGCATCCTCGGCCTCGTCGTCTTCGGTCTCATGGCCAAGGTGGCCAGCAAGGCCAGCGCCGGCGTTCCGAGCGGGCTGCAGAATTTCGTCGAAATGGTCGTCGGCCTCGTCGACCAGCAGGTCAAGGATACCTTCCACGGTAAGAGCGCTCTGGTCACCCCGCTGGCCATCACCATCTTCGTCTGGGTGTTCGTCATGAACGCCATGGACCTGATCCCGGTCGATTTCCTGCCGCTGGCCGCCGGCGCCGTCGGCATCCATTACTTGAAGGCGGTCCCGACCACCGACCCCAACCTGACCTTCGCGATGTCGATCACGGTCTTCCTGATCTCGATCTTCATGGGTCTCAAAGTTAAGGGCTTCGGTCACTTCATGCACGAGGTGTTCTCGGTCCCGTTCGGTGCCAAGCTGGCGCCGGTGAACTTCCTCTTCCGCGTCGTGGAAGAAATCGCCCGGCCGATTTCGCTCTCCCTGCGTCTCTTTGGCAACATGTACGCTGGCGAAATGGTATTCATCCTGATCGCCCTGCTCGGCATCTGGCAGTTGCCGTTGGCCTTGCCCTGGGCCCTGTTCCACATCCTGATCATCACCCTCCAGGCCTTCGTGTTCATGATGCTCACCATCGTGTACATGTCGATGGCTTCCGAGTCGCACTAAGCTTCAGCAGTATCCCGTAGTTTTCAACCCTAACCGCAACACCCCTTACTTCACTTAGGAGCAAACATGGAACTCGCAACCGTTCTCTCCAACACCGCTATCGCTGTTGCCATCCTGATCGGCGCCGGTGCCCTCGGCACCGCCATCGGCTTCGGCATCCTCGGCGGCCGCTTCCTCGAAGGCGCTGCCCGCCAGCCGGAAATGATCCCGACGCTGCAGGTCAAGATGTTCATCGTGGCCGGCCTGCTCGACGCGGTGACCATGATCGGTGTCGGTATCGCCCTGTTCCTGCTCTTCGCCAACCCGTTCATCGCTCTGGTCAAGTAAGCATCCGCGCGCCTGAAACCCTTATCACCAGGAGGTTAGCGTGAGCATTAACGCTACACTGATTGGCCAGGCCATCTGGTTCGCGATCTTCATCTGGATCACGATGAAGTATGTCTGGCCGCCGCTGCAGAAGGCGATGGCCGACCGTCAATCCCAGATCGCCGAAGGCCTGGCTGCGGCCGAGCGCGGCAAGCACGAGCAGGAGCTCGCTGCCAAGCGTTCCGCCGACGCGTTGCGCGAGGCCAAGGAGAAATCCGCGGATCTCGTGGCGCAAGCCGAAAAGCGTGCGCAGCAGATCGTCGAAGAAGCCAAGGGCAACGCCAAGGTCGAGGCCGACAAGGTCGTCGCCGGCGCCAAGGCCGAGATCGATCAGGAAGTCGAACGCGCCAAGCAGCAATTGCGCGAACGCGTCGCCGAGCTGGCGGTCGCCGGTGCCGAGAAGATCCTGCGCAAGGAAATCAACGCGTCCGTGCATGCCGACATGCTGGTCGCCCTGAAACAGGATCTGTAAGCGATGGCTGAATCCGTCACTATCGCCCGCCCCTACGCCGAGGCCCTTTTCCGGGCAGCGAAGGAAAGCGGCAATCTGGCCAAGTGGGCCGGGCAGGTTTCCCTGCTCGCCCAGGTGGCTGCCAATCCCGAGGCCCGTGCGGCCATCGGCGATCCCAACGTGGCGGCCCCGCAACTGGTCGACCTCTTCCGGTCTGCCTGCGGTACGGCGGTAGATGCGGAGCTGTCGAATTTCATCCAGCTGCTGGCCGGCAATGACCGCCTGGGGCTGCTACCCGAGATTGGCGCCCTCTTCGAAAGCTACAAGAACGCCGAGGACGGCACCAAGCCGGCCGAGATCGTTTCGGCTTTCCCGATCGACGCAGCCCAGGTCAACGCCCTGATCCCGCAACTCGAGGGGCTCTTCAAGAGCAAGCTCGAGGCATCCGTTTCGGTTGATCCGGAACTCATTGGCGGCATCAAGGTAATCGTCGGCGACCAGATGCTGGATGCTTCAGTCCGTGGCAAGCTCGACGCCATGGCGACGGCACTGAACAACTAGGAGAATTTCATGCAGTTGAATCCTTCCGAAATTTCTGAACTGATCAAGAGCAAGATCCAGAACCTGCAGGGCGCCTCGGAAGTGCGCACGCAGGGCACGGTGGTTTCCGTCACCGACGGCATCTGCCGCGTGCACGGCCTGCAGGATGTCATGCAGGGCGAAATGCTGGAATTCCCCGGCAACACCTTCGGCATGGCGCTCAACCTCGAGCGCGACTCCGTCGGTGCCGTCGTTCTTGGCGAATACGAGCACATCTCCGAAGGCGACACGGTCAAGACGACCGGCCGCATCTTGGAAGTCCCCGTCGGCCCCGAACTGCTCGGCCGCGTGGTCGACTCCCTCGGCCGTCCGATCGACGGCAAGGGCCCGATCAACGCCAAGCTGACCGACAAGATCGAAAAGGTCGCCCCGGGCGTCATCTGGCGCAAGTCGGTTTCGCAGCCGGTCCAGACCGGCCTGAAGTGCGTGGACTCCATGGTCCCGGTCGGCCGCGGCCAGCGCGAACTGATCATCGGCGACCGCCAGACCGGCAAGACCGCCGTCGCCGTCGACACGATCATCAACCAGAAGGGCAAGGACCTGTTCTGCGTTTATGTCGCCGTCGGCCAGAAGGCCTCCACCATCGCCAACGTCGTGCGCAAGCTCGAAGAGCATGGCGCCATGGCCTACACGATCATCGTCGCCGCCTCGGCCTCCGAGTCCGCCGCGCTGCAGTACATCGCACCGTACTCGGGCACGACCATGGGCGAGTACTTCCGCGACCGCGGCCAGGACGCCCTGATCATTCATGACGACTTGACCAAGCAAGCCTGGGGCTACCGTCAGGTTTCCCTGCTGCTGCGCCGTCCGCCGGGCCGTGAAGCCTACCCGGGCGACGTCTTCTATCTCCACTCCCGCCTGCTCGAGCGCGCTGCGCGCGTTTCCGAAGCCTGGGTCGAGAAGCTGACCAACGGCGAAGTCAAGGGCAAGACAGGTTCGCTGACCGCCCTGCCGGTCATCGAAACGCAGGCCGGCGACGTTTCCGCGTTCGTTCCGACCAACGTCATCTCGATCACCGACGGCCAGATCTTCCTGGAAACCGACCTCTTCAACGCCGGCATCCGTCCCGCGATCAACGCCGGCATCTCGGTGTCCCGCGTCGGTGGCGCTGCCCAGACCAAGCTGATCAAAAAGCTCGGCGGCGGTGTCCGTCTCGCGCTGGCCCAGTACCGCGAACTCGCTGCCTTCGCCCAGTTCGCCTCCGACCTCGACGAAGCGACCCGCAAGCAGCTGGAGCGCGGCCGTCTGGTCACCGAGCTGATGAAGCAGCCGCAGTATGCGCCGATGAGCATTTCCGAGATGGCCGTCACGCTGTACGCGGCCGACAAGGGCTACTTCGACGACGTCGAGGTCAAGCGCGCGCTCGAATGCGAAAAGGCCATGATCAGCTACCTTAAGGCCAACTGTGCTGACGTCATGAACACCATGGAGTCGAAGGCCGAACTCGACGGCGAGACCGAAAAGGCCCTCGCCGCCGGCATCCAGGCATTCAAGGGCAGCTGGGCCTGATCTAGGAGAACGCCATGCCTAGCGGCAAGGAAATTCGCAACAAGATCAAGAGCGTCGAAAACACGCGCAAGATCACCAAGGCCATGGAGATGGTGGCCGCATCCAAAATGCGCAAGGCGCAGGACCGGATGCGGGCCGCCCGCCCCTACGGCGAGAAGATCCGGCGCGTTGCGGCGAACCTGTCCCATGCCCTCACCGAGTACCGCCACCCTTTCCTGGTGACCCGTGAGCCGAAGAACATCGGCTTCATCCTGATCACCTCGGACAAGGGCCTGTGTGGCGGTCTCAATTCGAACGTCCTGCGCCTCGTCCTCAGCAAGGCCAAGGAAATCGAGAGCCAGGGCAAGACCTTCCAGGCGACCTGCGTCGGCAACAAGGGCCTCGGCTTCATGCAGCGTATGGGCGCCAAGGTGGTTTCGCACGTAACCGGACTCGGTGACACGCCGCATCTCGAAAAGCTGATCGGCCCGGTCAAGGTCCAGCTAGACGCCTACATCAAGGGTGAGATCGACGCGCTCTACATCGGCTACACCCGCTTCATCAACACGATGAAGCAGGAACCGGTGTTTGAGCAACTGCTCCCGCTCTCGGGCGATGCGGTCGGCTCCGCCAAGACGAAGTGGGACTACGTTTACGAGCCGGAAGCCAAGGCCGTCATCGACGACCTCCTGATCCGTTACGTTGAAGCTTTGATTTACCAGGCCGTCGCCGAGAACATGGCGTCCGAGCAGTCCGCCCGGATGGTCGCGATGAAGTCCGCGTCCGACAATGCCAAGAACGTCATCGGTGAATTGAAGCTGGTCTACAACAAGGCCCGTCAGGCCGCGATTACCAAGGAACTTTCGGAAATCGTAAGCGGCGCCGCCGCCGTCTGACGCTCGCGCGCAGTTTTTAGTTATTGGGGAATTGAATATGAGTCAAGGTTCCATCGTTCAGTGCATCGGCGCCGTTGTGGACATCCACTTTCCGCGCGACGCGATGCCGAAGGTCTACGACGCGCTCAAGCTGGATGCTTCCGAATCCAACGGCATGGCCGAAGACGGCCTGACCTTCGAGGTTCAGCAGCAACTGGGTGACGGCGTCGTCCGCACCATCGCCATGGGTTCATCCGACGGCCTGCGCCGCGGCATGAAGGTCAACAACTCGGGTGCAGCCATCTCCGTGCCGGTCGGCATGGGCACGCTGGGCCGCATCATGGACGTCCTCGGTCGCCCGATCGACGAAGCCGGTCCGATCGACACCAACGAAGTCCGCCCGATCCATGCCGCCGCACCGAAGTTCGACGAACTGTCCTCCTCGGTCGACCTGCTCGAAACCGGCATCAAGGTTATCGACCTGATCTGTCCGTTCGCCAAGGGCGGCAAGGTCGGCCTGTTCGGCGGCGCCGGCGTCGGCAAGACCGTCAACATGATGGAGCTGATCAACAACATCGCCAAGCAGCACTCGGGTCTGTCCGTGTTCGCCGGCGTGGGTGAGCGTACCCGTGAGGGCAACGACTTCTACCACGAAATGAAGGACTCCAACGTTCTCGACAAGGTCGCGATGGTCTTCGGCCAGATGAACGAACCCCCGGGCAACCGCCTGCGCGTCGCGCTGACCGGCCTGACCATGGCCGAGCGCTTCCGCGATGACGGCCGCGACATTCTGCTGTTTATCGACAACATCTACCGCTACACCCTGGCCGGTACCGAAGTCTCCGCGTTGCTCGGCCGCATGCCGTCCGCGGTGGGGTACCAGCCGACACTGGCCGAAGAAATGGGCCGTCTGCAGGAGCGCATCACCTCGACCAAGGTCGGCTCGATCACTTCGATCCAGGCCGTGTATGTGCCTGCCGATGACTTGACCGACCCGTCCCCCGCCACCACCTTCCTGCACCTCGACTCGACCGTCGTTCTGTCGCGTGACATCGCCGCGCTGGGTATCTACCCCGCCGTCGATCCGCTCGACTCCACGTCGCGCCAGCTCGACCCGCAGGTCGTCGGCGAAGAGCACTACTCGGTCGCCCGTGCCGTCCAGATGACCCTGCAGAAGTACAAGGAACTGCGCGACATCATTGCCATTCTGGGCATGGACGAACTGTCGCCGGAAGACAAGCTGGCCGTGTCCCGCGCCCGCAAGATCCAGCGCTTCCTGTCGCAGCCGTTCCACGTCGCCGAAGTCTTCACCGGCTCCCCGGGCAAGTTCGTTTCCCTCAAGGACACGATCAAGGGCTTCAAGGGCATCTGTGCCGGCGAATATGATCACCTGCCGGAACAGGCGTTCTACATGGTCGGCGGTATCGAGGAAGTCATCGAAAAGGCCAAGACGCTGCAGTAACGCGTCGCCAGCTTAGGAGCCAGACATGGCAATTTCTGTACATTGCGACGTCGTCAGCGCCGAGGAGTCGATCTTCTCGGGCGTGGTGGAGTTTGCCGTGTTTCCCGGCGAGGCCGGCGAGCTCGGCATCCTCCCGCACCACACGCCGCTGCTCACCCGCATCAAGCCGGGCACCATCCGCCTGAAGGTCATGGGCCAGAACGAATTCGAACTGGTCTATGTCTCCGGCGGCATGCTGGAAGTCCAGCCCGACATGATCACGGTCCTGGCCGACACGGCCATCCGTGCCCATGACCTGGACGAAGCCAAGGCCCTCGAAGCCAAGAAGCGCGCCGAGGAGGCCCTGGCCAACCGTCAGGCCGAGATGGATTACGCCGCTGCGGAATCCGAGCTCGCCCAGGCGATCGCCCAGCTACAGGCCATCCAGCGCCTGCGCAAGTCGGTGCACTGAGCAGGAACCACATCCTGTCGCAAAAAAGGGTGGCTGCGGCCACCCTTTTTCATTCCCGGACGCCGAACCGCTAGTGCTTGCTCAACAGGGCGATGCGCTTCTCGAGGCGTGCGCAGTCGTCGCGCAGCCCATCCACCGCGCGGCCGAAATCGGCAACCTCCCGGCTCGGGACGATGGTGCCCGATTCCTCGGTCAGATACTCGGCGACATTGCCGCCCAGGCGGGCGACCGCTTCGCGCTGCCAGGCAAATGCGGAACGTAGCCCCTGAGCAATGCGGCGGGCCGGGATGTCGCCGAGGACATCGGCGAGGTCGGCCTCGAAATCCCAGCGCAAATTGCGGAACACGAAGGCCAGAGTCTCGGCGAAACGCACCGAGCCCGTGATGCGTGCCGTCGAGAAGGCGCTCTCCGGCGCAGTCAGCAGACGTCCGGCCGCGTCGTCTCCGAGTTGGATGACCACCGCTGGTTCCGTTTCCGGCGGCTCGCCGACAACACTGCCCGCGGCATCGATCCCCAGCGCGACCGACAGCCCTCCCGCTTCGATGCGGAAATGCTCGCCGGCATGCGCAGTCAGCCGCTCGCGGGCCCACGCTTCACGCACGAGCAGATGGTTCAGTATCCGCGCGGCCGCCTGGCCGCTACCGGGTATCGCGGTCGACACCGGCAATCCTCAGAATTTGAAGCCGCGATGCAGGGCAACGACCCCCATCGCCAAGTTGAAATATTCGACCTGCTCGAGACCGGCCGTCTCCATCATCGCCTTCAGTTCTTCCTGCCCCGGATGCATCCGGATCGACTCGGAAAGGTAGCGGTAGCTCTCCTCGTCATTGGTGACCAGCTTGCCGACGCGCGGGATGACCTGGAACGAGTAGAGGTCGTAGAGCGGCGCCAGCGGCTTCCATATCTGCGAGAACTCGAGGACGAGAAGGCGGCCGCCGGGGCGCAGGACGCGGTGCATCTCGGCGAGCGCGGCATCCTTGTGGGTCATGTTGCGCAGCCCGAAGGCGACAGTGACGCAATCGAACCAGTCATCGGGGAAGGGTATCTTCTCCGCGTTGCACTGCACCGCCGGCACGAGGAACCCCTTGTCGAGCAGGCGGTCGCGCCCTCGGGCGAGCATCGCATTGTTGATGTCGGTCAGCCAGACCTGCCCGCTCGGCCCGACCCGCCGGGCAAAGGCCAGCGACAGGTCGCCGGTGCCACCGGCAATGTCGAGCACCCGGGACCCCTCGCGCACGCCGCTGCGCTCGATCGCGAAGGCCTTCCACATACGGTGCATGCCGGCCGACATGAGGTCGTTCATCAGGTCATAGCGGCTGGCAACCGAGTCGAAAACGTCGGCGACGCGCCGCTCCTTTTCCCGCTCGGCGACGGTTTCGTAGCCGAAATGCGTGGTTTGCTGTTCAGTCATGATGTCAGTGATGGTGACCGCAGCTGCCGCCCTGCGGACGGGAAGTCGTATCCACGTCGCGCGACAGGCCCTGCGCCTCGATCTGCTTGAGGTATTCCTGCCACAGCTCGTCGCGGTGACGGCCGAGGTTGTAGAGCAGGTCCCACGAATACAGCCCGCTATCGTGGCCGTCCGAGAAGACGAAACGTACGGCGTAGGTGCCGACCGGCTCGATGCGCTCGATCTCGACCTCGCGCTTGCCGGTCTGCAGGGTTTCCTGTCCCGGACCGTGGCCGCGCGCTTCGGCCGACGGGGTGAACACGCGCAGGAACTCACATGCGAGCTCGAAACGCTCGCCGTCGTCGTAAGCAATCTCGACCAGACGCGACTTCCGGTGCAGCCGGATGTCGGTCGGTATCGGGGTATCGGCAGCGATGCCAGCCATGCGGTGAACCTCCCGGTCAAATAGCCCTGCAGTTTACCGCAGCCGGCGCCCGGCGGTCAGCCGCCTTCTTCGATGATCTCGTAAGTCGTCCGTTCGAAATCGACGCCGCGCTGGCGGACATGCAGCATGCGCACGCGCAGGCGCCGCTCCTCGGCGTGGATATCGAGGACGCCGCTCGCCCGGTAGCTACCGGCCGGAAGCACCAGCGAGGCCTCTTCGCGAATCGCCGGTACTGGCGGCAGCAGGAAGGCGCGCACGAAGCGGCCGGGCTCGCCGCCATCCGCCGGCAACGGCCGCGCCGAAACGGCAATCGGCAGGCCGGGCAAGACGGCGATACCGGCGACGAGGCCACCGGCGCTCTCCTGCATCAGCCAGGTCACCTGGCCCAGCATGAATTCGTCTCCGTCGTGCGGACACACCCCGACCAGCTGGCTGTGCGCGACGCGCCGGCCGGCAGGGCCGCGGCGCAGGCGGAAACCGTTGGCCGAATGGTTGACCACCATCCATTCGTCGACGAGATAGTCCACGCGGGCCTTGATGGCAAGGTCCTGGCCCGGAACGGCGCGTTCACGGAACGTGAAGATCTCGTCGAACGAACCACGTGAATAGACGCGCGCGGTGTCCGGCTGGATGAACTCGCGGCCGCCGGCGAAATAATGGATCGCTTCGAAGCTGGTCGCCACCTTCGCCTCGCCCTCGGTGGCGAAGCGGCGGAACCGCCGCGGCGCGGCTGCCTGGCTCCAGGGGCGCTCGAGCTTGCCGAGCAGGCGCGTGACCGAGCCAGCCGTCTCCTCGCCAAGGCCGAGCTGGGAGGGGGTCAGGCGCTGGCGCAGCTGGGCTGCGACGTGGTTCATCTGGTCCTCGAGGCGACCGCTGTCGAGCCGCCTCGCGTCAGCTCCCAGGGCGCCGGCAGGCGGATGCACCGGCTGGTCCTTGAGCAGCTCGACGACATAAGGCGGCAATTCGTACTCGTCGTCGATCGGCCCGAGGCCGACCAGCGGCGCCCACAGCATCGCCCAGCGGGTGATGGTGGTCAGGTCGCGGCCGCTGCAGTTGTACGGGCCCGCGAGGTCGACCAGCAGCAGCGCGACATAGGCCGCCGTGCAGTGCGTCGGCTGTCCGCGCTCGTCGAGCGGATCGCTGACCGGTGTCATCTCGAGACCCCACTGCTCGGCGGTGTCGAAATAGCCGTGCAGGTCGCTCCAGAGTCCCGGCGGGAGCTCGCGGCGGGCGCGGAAGTAGTCGAGGATGATGCGCCCGGTATAGGCAATGCAGCGGTGCAGCACAGTCGCCAGCATGCCCGCGTACTGTGCATTGCCCTCGACCGGCTCCTGGTTACGCGCGCACAGCGCGTAGGCGCGCGCCGTGCGTCGCCAGAGCGAAACCGTTCGCTGGAAACAGGCTTCTTCTTCCTCGCCGAGCTCGAGGGCACGGTTGGCGAAGCGCTTCCCCAACTCGTCGCCGACGAAGGCGAGCGGCATGCGCGCCTGCTCGAGCAAGGCGATCAGCGTCCCGGGATCGGGCGGCGCCGCGATCAGGTCGTCAAGGAAGCCCGACAGCTTCTGCTCGGCCAGCACCGGGCTGGCGAGCGGCAGGGCAGTCAGGAAATCGGTCCCGGTCGTCAGGTCGAAAGATTCGCTTGCGGGAAGTTGCGGTTCGGGCATGTCGGCTCAATCCTTCGTGGTTTGCGCTCCCAGCGCACGCGCCAGCGCGGCCGCCAGGTCTTCATCGGAAACGGCGGGGCGGGGCGGAGACAGTTCGGCATGAACCGCACCCCAGACCGGCTCGGGAAAATGCCGGTCGTCACTCCAGCGCGGGATCACGTGCCAATGCACGTGCGGCGTCAGGTTGCCGAAGCTGGCGAGGTTGATCTTGTCGGGAGCGTAAAGGTCGCGCAGCACGCGCTCGACGGCGAAGACGACGCGCATGGTCTCTTCCCGCTCGGCCGGAGCCAGGTCGGTCATTTCGCGGACATGGGCGCTACGGATGACCCGGCAGAAACCCGGGTAATGCGGATCGGCGACGCGGACCACGCGACATCCCGCCCCTTCCCAGAGCAGCTTGCCGCCGGCCATCGCGCAAAGTTCGCAGTTCTCCAACGTCATTGCCGCGTCGCGTGCCTCCCTCTCCCTCAGGACGCTAGCATTGCACCCGCCCGCAATTCCCGCAAGGGGCGGACGCCCGGTTGCGGTCGACGGTCAAAAAATGGCGGAAATCAGAGGAGCACGCGCTCAATGCCGCCCGTGTTCGCCTTGCCGACATAGTCGGCCATCCAGTTCTCGCCGAGGAGGTGCCGGGCCAGTTCGACGACGATATAGTCGGCCTTCGTACCGGCATCGTCGTCATAGCGGGAAAGCCCTTGCAGGCAGGCCGGGCAGGAAGTCAGGATCTTGACGTCGCCGGTGAAGCCGTCGGCACGCAGTTTTGCCGCACCCTGCTCGATTTCCTGCTGCTTCCTGAATTTCACCTGGGTGGCGATGTCCGGCCGCGCATAGGCGAAGGAACCGGCGTCGCCGCAACAGCGATCCGAGAGCGGCACGTCCTGGCCCATCAGCTTGTTCGTCACCGCCAGCGGCGCATAGGCCTTCATCGGCGTGTGGCAGGGATCGTGGTACATGTAGCGCGTGCCGCTGACGCCCTCCAGCCTGACGCCCTTCTCCATCAGGTATTCGTGGATGTCGAGCAGGCGGCAGCCGGGGAAGATCTTCTCGAACTGGTATTTCTGCAGCTGGTCCATGCAGGTGCCGCAGGAGACGATCACCGTCTTGATGTCGAGATAATTCAGCGTGTTGGCGACGCGGTGGAATAGCACGCGGTTGTCCGTCGTGATCTTCTGGCCGGTGTCTTCATCACCGGACGAAGTCTGCGGGTAGCCACAGCACAGGTAGCCCGGCGGCAGTACAGTGGTGGCGCCGACTTCGTAGAGCATGGCCTGCGTGGCCAGGCCGACCTGCGAGAACAGGCGCTCCGAGCCGCAGCCCGGGAAGTAGAAGACGGCATCCGACTCTTCGGTCGTCTTCTTCGGGTTGCGGATGACCGGGATCACCTTGTCGTCCTCGATGTCGAGCAGCCCGCGCGACGTGCGCTTGGGCAGGTTGCCCGGCATCGGCCGGTTGAGGAAGTGGATGACTTGGGTCTTGACCGTCGGGGCGCCGACGGTGGCCGGCGGATGGGCACGGTTGTCCTGCACCAGGCCGACGGCTTTGGCCGCCTTGTGGGCGAGTCGCTGGGCCTTGAAGCCGAAGTCCATCATCACGCCGCGCATCAGCTTCAGCGTCGCCGGATCCTTGATGCTCAGGAAGGCCATCGAGGCCGCCGTACCCGGGCTGAAGCGCTTCTTGTCCTGCTTGCGCAGGAAATTGCGCATGGCGACCGATACGTCGCCGAAATCGATGTCGACCGGGCACGGTTTCAGGCAGCGGTGGCAGACCGTGCAGTGGTCGGCGACGTCGTTGAATTCGTCGAAATGCTTGAGCGAAATCCCGCGCCGGGTCTGCTCCTCGTAGAGGAAGGCCTCAACCAACAGCGAGGTGCCGAGGATCTTGTTGCGCGGGCTGTAGAGCAGGTTGGCACGCGGCACGTGGGTCGAGCACACCGGCTTGCACTTGCCGCAGCGCAGGCAGTTCTTGATCATGTCCGAAATCTTGCCGATCTCGGACTGCTCCATGATCAGCGACTCGGTGCCGAGCAGGCTGAACGACGGCGTATAGGCATTGCCCATGTCGCCACCGGGCATCAGCTTGCCCTTGTTGAAGCGTCCTTCCGGATCGACCTTCTGCTTGTAGGCGCGGAAGGGGCCGATTTCCTCTTCCGACAGGAATTCCAGCTTGGTGATGCCGATGCCGTGCTCGCCGGAAATCACGCCGTCGAGGCCGCGCGCCAGGTGCATGATGCGCTCGACGGCCTTGTGCGCCGTCTGCAGCATCTCGTAATTGTCGGAGTTGACCGGGATGTTGGTATGCACGTTGCCGTCGCCGGCGTGCATGTGCAGGGCGACGAAGACGCGGCCGCGCAGCACCTCCTTGTGGATCGCCTCGATGCGCTCGAGGATCGGCCGGTACATGGCGCCGTCGAAGATCTTGGACAGGCGTGCCTTCAGCTCCTGTTTCCACGAAGTGCGCACCGAATAATCCTGCATCCGGTGGAACAGCACGGGGTCGGCCGCCCGGTTGGTCAGTTCGCCGGCGACGACGCCAAGCTCGGCGAACCGGTCCTCGGCTTCGCCCAGCGGCAGGTCGAGATTGTCCAGCAGCCAGGCCCAGCGGCGGCGCACGGCCGCCACGTAGTCGAGGGCGGCCTCGCGGCGGTCGCCGATCAGCACGTCCTTGCCGACATTGGCGTCACCCGCGTGCAGCGGCAGTTCGCCCTCCAGGAACGCGCTCAACGCATCGCACAAGGCCAGCTTGTTCTGCGTCGACAATTCGATGTTGATGCGCTCGATGCCGTCGCAGTACTCGCCCATGCGCGGCAGCGGGATGACCACGTCTTCATTGACCTTGAAGGCGTTCGTGTGGCGCGAAATCGCGGCCGTGCGCGAACGGTCGAGCCAGAATTTCTTGCGTGTTTCGGGGTCGACCGCGATGAAGCCCTCGGCGGCGCGCAGGTTGCACATGCGCACAACTTCCGAGGCTGCCTTCATCACTGCATCTTCGTCGAAACCGACGATGTCGCCGATCAGCACCATCTTCGGGCGGCCGTGGCGCTTGGCCTTGGTCGCGTAGCCGACGGCCTTCACGTAGCGCTCGTCGAGGTGCTCGAGCCCCGCCAGTTGCACGCCGGCCGCGTGGCCGGCACCGCCCGGCTTGAACCAGTCGGTGATCTCGACGATGGCCGGCACCGCTTCGCGCACCTGGCCGAAGAATTCGAGACAGACGGTGCGCGCCACCGGCGGCATCTTGTGCAGCACCCAGCGCGCCGCGACGATGATGCCGTCGGTGCCTTCCTTCTGCACACCCGGCACGCCGCCGAGGAACTTGTCGGTGACGTCCTTGCCCAGGCCTGTCTTGCGACAGGCGGCACCCGGCATCGAGAGGATTTCTTCCGCGAGCAGCTTCCTGCCGCTCGGGTCGAAGCGCTTGAGGCGGAACTCGACCTTTTCCTGCTCGTGGATCTTGCCGACGTTGTGATTCAGACGTTCGACTTCCAGCCAGTTGCCGTCCGGGTCGACCATCTTCCACCAAGCTAGGTTGTCGAGCGCGGTGCCCCACAGCACGGCCTTCTTGCCACCGGCGTTCATGGCGATGTTGCCGCCGATACAGGAAGCCGACGCCGATGTCGGGTCGACCGCGAAGACGCGACCGGCCACCGCAGCGGCTTCGGACACCCGCTCGGTGACGACGCCGGCGCCGGTGCGGATGGTCGCGTAGGGCTTGTCGTGGCCGGGCAGGACGATCTCCTCGACCGGGCCGATGTCGATCAGCTTCTCGGTGTTGATCACCGCCGAGTAAGGCGTCAGCGGCACGGCGCCGCCGGTGTAGCCGGTGCCGCCGCCGCGTGGGATGATGGTCAGGCCGGCCTCGATGCAACCGCGCACGAGATGGCCGATTTCCTCCTCGGTGTCCGGGTAGAGGACGACGAAGGGGTACTCGACGCGCCAGTCGGTGGCATCGGTGACGTGCGAGACGCGGGCAAGGCCGTCGAAGGCGATGTTGTCTCGGCGGGTGTGCTTGCCGAGGATCTTCAGCACCTTGCGGCGCAGGTCCCAGGTCTCGGAAAAACGGGTGGCGAAGCGGTCGACCGCAGCCTGTGCGGCCCCGACCAGGCGCTTGACCTTGGCCGAACGCTCAGGGTCCTCGGCCTCGCTCTCGGCACGCCGCTTCTCGACCTCCTTCAGGCGGTGGCGCAGGGCGCCGACCAGCGCGTCGCGGCGCTCGCGGTTGTCGACGAGGTCGTCTTCCAGGTAGGGGTTGCGCTGGACCACCCAGATGTCGCCGAGGACCTCGTAGAGCATGCGCGCCGAGCGCCCCGTCACGCGCTCCCCGCGCAGTTCGTCGAGGATGCCCCAGTTCTCGGCGCCGAGCAGGCGGATGACGATCTCGCGGTCGGAGAACGAGGTGTAGTTGTAGGGGATTTCGCGCAGGCGGGCGGTCATGGGGCGGCCGGTGGTCCGTCAAAAGGTGGATTTTAGCGTATCGCACCGCAGCAAGGCGGCCTAGTCAGACCGTTTCGCCATAGCTAAGGTTCAGCCCACCGGCGGCAGCGGCCGGCGGGATGCCGGCCTTAGCGGAACAGCATCAACAAGCCGAACGGCACGAGGCAGGCGATGGGAAAGCCCGCCACGGCAGCGGCCATGTCATCGTCGCCCTGTTTCCGGAAACCGACCGCGGCGACGCCGAAAGCCAGCGCAATCACCGGATAGGCGACGAAGGCCGCCGCAAAAACAAAAAAGAAGAGTCCGAGCGCGCCCCCGTAGGCCACCGCCATCCAGGCGGGGAAGACGAAAATCAGCCACGGCACGATAAGGATTGCCTCGAGGATGAAAATGCGCTTGAGCGAACCGCTCCCGTCCGCCGCACCCGACGCCGGCAACGGCTCTCCGCTCGCGCCGCCGGCCGGACGCGGCCGGTCGTCTTGCGCGGGCAGGTTCTTCTGGATATCGATCGGCATCGGCTTGCTCCCCCTTGAGCGTTCGGTTGTCCATGCGCACACGCAGCCCCCCGACCACGTGTCGCCATCGCGGCGAATGATAGCCGGCCGGCCAGCCATTGGACAGTGCCGGCGACGCAGCCGGAATCAGGCCGCCAGCGCCACGATCCCGTAGCGGGCGAACTTGCCGAGCGCCATGAACAGGCAGCACGGCGCCCAATGCAGGCGCAGCCAGCCGGCGGCGAGACAAAGCGCGTCGCCGATCACGGGTGTCCACGACAGGAGAAGCACCGGGCTGCCCCAGCGCGCGACGCGGGCCCGCTGCGGCAGATCCTCGAGCTTCCGCCACTTGGGCAGGAAGCGGCCGCACCACCAGGTGAACATGCCGCCGGCGGTATTGCCGATGGTGGCGAGCGTCAGCGCCGCCGCCACCTGATCCGGATGGAGGCGCAGGAAACCCCAGAGCAGCGCCTCGGAACCGCCGGGCAGTACAGTCGACGCCAGAAAACTGGCCAAAAACAGGCCGCCAAGCCCCTCTGCCGCCGTGACGTTGAGCCACTCCACCCGTAGAATCCCCCCTTTGCACCCGGATCGCGCGCCATGCACCCCGATTATCTCGAAAAAGTCCTCAACGCCCAGGTCTACGACGTGGCCATCGAGTCGCCGCTGGAAATTGCGGGGAATCTTTCGGCGCGCGTCGGCAACCGGATCTGGCTGAAGCGGGAAGACCTGCAGCCGGTGTTCTCGTTCAAGCTGCGCGGCGCCTACAACAAGATTGCCAGCCTGTCGGCCGACAAGCTCAAGCGCGGCGTCATCTGCGCTTCGGCCGGCAACCACGCGCAGGGCGTCGCGCTGTCGGCGGCGAAGGTCGGCTGCCGCGCGGTCATCGTCATGCCGACCTCGACCCCGGGGATCAAGATCGACGCCGTCAGGCGGCGCGGCGGCGAGGTCGTCCTGCACGGCGATTCCTACGACGAAGCCTATGCCCACGCCCTCGAACTGGAAAAGTCGGAGAAGCTGACCTTCGTGCACCCCTTCGACGATCCTGAAGTGATCGCCGGCCAAGGCACCATCGCCATGGAGATCCTGCGCCAGTACTCGCGCCACAACGGCCCGATCCATGCCATCTTCTGTTGCGTCGGTGGCGGCGGTCTGATCGCCGGCGTTGCGGCCTACATCAAGCGCCTGCGCCCGGAGATCCGCATCATCGGGGTCGAGGCGGCCGACGCCGACGCGATGGCGCAATCGCTGGCCAAGGGCCACCGCGTGCGTCTCAACCAGGTCGGCCTGTTCGCCGACGGCGCCGCGGTCAAGTTCGTCGGCGAGGAAACTTTCCGCCTGTGCAAGGAATACGTCGACGAGATGGTGCTGGTCGACACCGACGCCATCTGCGCGGCGATCAAGGACGTCTTCGAGGACACCCGCTCGATCCTTGAGCCGGCCGGCGCGCTCGCCGTCGCCGGCGCCAAGGAGTACGCGCGCCGGCACAAGCTGAAGGACAAGAACCTCGTCGCCATCAGCTCCGGCGCCAACATGAACTTCGACCGCCTGCGCTTCGTCTCCGAGCGCGCCGAGTTCGGCGAGCAGCGCGAGGCGGTGTTCGCCGTGACGCTGCCCGAGAAGCCCGGCGCCTACAAGAAATTCCTCGCGCTGATCGGCAACCGCAACGTCACCGAGTTCAACTACCGCTACCACACCGCGAGCGAGGCCCACGTCTTCGTCGGCATCCAGGTCGCCGACCGCAAGGAGTCACTGAAGGTCCTCGACAGCCTGATCCGGCACGGCTACCCGACGCTCGACCTGACCGACGACGAGATGGCCAAGAACCATGTACGCCACATGGTCGGCGGCCACGCGCCGGGCGTCTGCGAGAAGGGCATGAAGGAACTTGTCTACCGCTTCGAATTCCCCGAACGGCCGGGCGCCCTGATGAACTTCCTGACCCAGATGAGCGCCGGCTGGAACATCAGCATGTTCCACTACCGCAACCACGGTGCCGACTACGGCCGCGTGCTGGTCGGCATGCAGGTGCCGGCTGGTGAGATGGGCGAGTTCCGCGCCTTCCTCAAGAATCTCGGTTACGCGCACTGGGACGAGAGCGCCAACCCGGCCTACCGGCTGTTCCTCGGCTGAACCCTCGCCCATGACGGCCGGCGATCCGCCACCGCGCCTGGCAGTCGAAGCCGAGTCGGCCGAGTACGCGGCAGCAGCGGCAGCACTGGCCCGCCAACTCGACCTGCCGGTGCCGCCGGAAGCCTCCCTGGTCCTGCGTCTGGGGGCGCAGGGCCTGCAACTGGTGGTACCCGGCCCCGGGGCGCCCGGCCCGGTCCGCGTCGACTTCGTTGCCGGCGCCCTTGCCCACCGCGTCCGCCATGGCGGCGGCACCGGCCAGATGATCGCGCGCGCCGTCGGCATCCAGCCCGGCATCCGGCCCACGATCCTCGATGCGACCGCCGGCCTCGGACGCGACGCCTTCGTGCTGGCGGAACTCGGCTGCCGCCTGACCCTGATCGAACGCTGCCCGGCCATCCATGCGCTGCTTGCCGACGGGCTGCAGCGGGCGCGAACCAGCGCTGAGTCCGCCGCAGCCATCGAGCGCATGACCCTGCTGCCGCCGGCGGACGCGATCGCGACGATGCACGGCTGGGACGAAGCGGCGCCGCAGGTCGTCTATCTCGACCCGATGTTCCCGCACCGCGACAAGAGCGCGCTGGTCAAGAAGGAAATGCGCCTGTTCCGCCCGCTGGTCGGCGACGACGACGACGCTCCCGATCTGCTCGCTGCCGCACTGGCGCTGGCGAGCCACCGGGTGGTCGTCAAGCGTCCGCGCAAGGCACCGGCGCTGGCCGGCCCGGCGCCGGGCTACGCGCTCGAAGGCAAGTCGAGCCGCTTCGACATCTACCCGCGGCGCTCGCTGCAGGCGCCCGCCACTCAGGCCGGCGGCGCGTCGAACCCGAACTCGTCCCAGGCCACGAAGCCCGGCTCGCCCGGTTCCGGCGCATAGCCGGCCAACGCCGCCAGGCGCTGGCGGAAGGTGTTGCCGCGCAGGCGGCGGAGCAGGTGGGCCGCATCATGACCCGCCAGCGTTGCTGGGCGCAGCGCCAGACAATAGCGGTCGCTGCCCAGCGGGACAAAGCCGAGGTCGTAGCGCGCCGCCGCCGCCTCGATGCCGATCCCGGCATCGGCCTGTCCGCTGGCGATTGCCGCCGCCACCGCGTCGTGGGTGAATTCCTCGTGGGCGTAGCCGGGAATGTCGCTCGCCCGCAAGCCGTTGGCGGCGAGCAGGTCATCGATCATGCCGCGCGTTCCCGAGCCCCGCTGGCGGTTGACCAGGCGCAAGCCGAGCCGCGCGACATCGGCCAGCGATGCGAGGCCGAACGGGTTGCCGGGTGCCGTCAGCAGGCCGTGCCGGCGGCGCATCAGGGGCAGGAAGCGGTACTGCCTCGGCACCAGCCAGCGCTCCAGCCAGACTGCCGCCTGCGCGCGCGACCACGCTTCCGGCAAGTGGAAGCCGGCGGCATCGCACTCGCCGCGCGCGAGATCGGCCAGCGCCTCCTCGCTGCCGCGCCAGCGGATGTCGACGCGAATGTGGCGCCCGTTCGCTATCCAGTCGGCCAGCGCCAGATCGTGGCTGGCGGCGACCCGCATTGGCCCGGGTATCGTGTTGCCCTGCGGCGCCAGCGCGGCGGCCAATCGCTCGCCCCAATGCGCGTGCAGGGCAGCCAGGGCCGGGCGTGCTTCGTCGTCCAGGCGGACGAGTTGCTCCCCGAATGGCGAGAGCGCGGTGCCGCGCCCGCGCCCGCGCGCCACGAGGGCGGTGCCGAAGGCCTGCTCGCAGCGCCGCAGGAGCCCCCATGCGCTGCGGTAGGAAAGTCCTGCTGCCGCGGCCGCCCGCCCGAGCGTCGGCTGACCCGCCAGCGCAGAGAGCAGTGCCGTCAGCGCCGCCGATTCGGCGGCGTCGAGGCCGATCCCGAAGTCCCAGGTCCAGCGGACGGCGCCAGCCGGCGCCACGAAAGTTGTTGCAAGGTTTGGCATATAGTTGGCCGGACCGAGTCTACTATAGGCTGCGGCGCACCCGTCATCCGCTTCCGTCCCCGGGCCGGAGGCCCTCCGCCAAGGACCGCCCATGCGCCTCATCACGTCGCTAACCTCCCTGATCCTCGCCTGCCTCGCGCTGATGCCGGCCACGTTGCCGGCCCAGGAGCGCACGATCACCGTCGCCTCGACCACGTCCACCGAACAGTCCGGATTGTTCGCCCACCTGCTGCCGGCGTGCGAACGCGAAACCGGCATCAAGGTACGCGTCGTCGCGCTCGGCACCGGGCAGGCGCTCGACACCGGCCGGCGCGGCGATGCCGACGTGGTTTTCGTGCACGACAAGGCAGCCGAGGAGAAATTCATCGCCGAGGGCTACGGCGTCGAGCGACGGGAAGTGATGTACAACGACTTCATCCTGGTCGGGCCGAAGGACGACCCGGCCAAGGTCGCCGGCAAGGACATCCTCGCGGCGCTGCGCGGCATTGCTGCGGTCGACCCGGCGAAACGCCCGGTTTTCATCTCGCGCGGCGACAAGAGCGGCACCCACGCTGCGGAGTTGCGCTACTGGAAGGCGGCCGGCGTCGACCTCGACGCGATCAAGGGCCCCTGGTACCGCGATACCGGCTCGGGCATGGGCCCGGCCCTCAACATGGCCGCCGCGGCCAATGCCTACATCCTCGCCGACCGCGGCACCTGGCTCGCCTTCCGCAACAAGGGTGACCTGGCCATCCTGGTCGAAGGGGACACCCGGCTCTTCAACCAGTACGGGGTGGTCCTCGTCAATCCGGCGAAGCACCCGCACGTGAAGAGCGCCGACGGCCAGCACTTCATCGACTGGCTTGTGTCGCCGGCCGGCCAGAAGGCGATCGCCGATTACAAGATTGGCGGCGAGCAATTGTTTTTCCCGAACGCCCGCAAGTAGGCCCGAGAGCCGTTTCAATGGGCGGATGCTGCCATCCGCGAGGACGCAGTCACGACTTCTGCCGTGTGTCTAACATCCGCCCACCCAATTTTCCGTTGGCAAAACGAGATCGCCAGCGCCTACATATTCGATTTTTGAATTTATTTCTGCACAACGATTCTTTTTGATTCTTAAGTGACAACCTAGACTGCGCGTGTCCCCGAATCTCAAGGAAACACCGCCATGCGCAATCTCGCCCGCCTCGCCGCGCTGACCGCGGCACTCGTCACCGGCAACGCCTTCGCCCAGACGACGCTGTTGAACGTCTCCTACGATCCGACCCGCGAGCTCTACAAGGATTTCAACGCGGCCTTCAACAAGCACTGGCAGGCCAAGACCGGCCAGGACGTCAAGGTGCGCCAGTCGCACGGCGGTTCGGGCAAGCAGGCGCGCTCGGTCGCCGACGGACTGGAAGCCGACGTGGTGACGCTGGCGCTGGCCTACGACATCGACGCGCTGGCCGAGCGCAACCTGATCCCGGCCGACTGGCAGAAGCGCTTCCCGAACAACTCGTCGCCCTACACCTCGACCATCGTCTTCCTGGTGCGCAAGGGCAACCCCAAGGCGATCAAGGACTGGGGCGACCTCGCCAAACCGGGCCTTGGGGTCATCACCCCGAACCCGAAGACCTCGGGCGGCGCCCGCTGGAACTACCTGGCCGCCTGGGCCTGGGCGCTCAAGCAGCCAGGCGGCAACGAGCAGAAGGCCAGGGAACTGGTCGCCGGCATTTTCCGGAACGTCCCGGTCCTCGACGCCGGCGCGCGCGGCTCGCTGACCACCTTCGTCGAGCGCAGCCTCGGCGACGTGCTGATCGCCTGGGAGAACGAGGCGCTGCTCGCCGTCGGCGAACTCGGCAAGGACCGCTTCGAGATCGTCTATCCCAGCCTTTCCATCCTCGCCGAACCGCCGGTCGCCGTGGTCGACAAGGTCGTCGAGAAGCGCGGAACGCGGCTGACCGCGCAGGCCTACCTCGACTACCTGTATTCCGAGGAAGGCCAGGCGATCGCGGCGAAGCATCACTACCGGCCGACCAACGCCAAGCTTGCCGCGGCCCACGCCAAGCAGTTCCCCAAGCTGAAGCTGGTCACCATCGACGACACCTTCGGCGGCTGGGCAAAGGCGCAGAAAACCCACTTCGCCGATGGCGGCACCTTCGACCAGATCTACCTTAAGAAGTGAAGCGCCGGCCTTGCCACGCCGCCGGCCGCCTGCCCTAGAATGTCGCTTCCCCACTGGAGCCCTGCCATGAAAATCGCCAACAACGTCACCGAACTGGTCGGCAACACGCCGCTGGTCAAGCTCAACCGCGTCACTGCCGGCTGTGTTGCCACGGTCGTCGCCAAGCTGGAATTCTTCAACCCGGGCCACAGCGTCAAGGACCGCATCGCGGTCGCGATGCTCGACGCCGCGCAGGCGGCCGGCAAGATCGGCCCGGATACCGTCGTCCTCGAACCGACCTCGGGCAATACCGGCATCGGGCTGGCCATGGTCTGCGCCGCGCGCGGCATCAAGTGCGCCTTCGTCATGCCGGAGACCATGAGCCGCGAGCGCCGCCTGCTGCTCAAGGCCTACGGCGCCGAGCTGATCCTGACACCGGGCCCCGAGGGCATGGGCGGGGCGATCGCCAAGGCGAAGGCACTGGCCGAGGCCGACCCGAAATACTTCATCCCGCAGCAGTTCGAAAATCCGGCCAATCCGGCGGTTCACCGCAACACGACGGCCGAGGAGGTCTGGCGCGACACCGACGGGCAGGTCGACATCTTCGTTTCCGGAGTCGGCACCGGCGGTACCGTGACCGGCGTCGGCGAAGTGCTCAAGGCGCGCAAACCCGGCGTGAAGATCGTAGCGGTCGAACCGGATGCTTCGCCGGTGCTGTCCGGCGGCCAGAAGGGGCCGCACCCGATCCAGGGCATCGGTGCCGGCTTCGTCCCGGCCGTCCTGAATACTTCGGCCTACGACGAGGTGGTCCGCGTCAAGAACGACGACGCCTTCGCCGTCGCCCGCCGCATGGCGACCGAGGAGGGTCTGCTGGTCGGCATCTCGTCCGGCGCCGCGACCTGGGCCGCGATCGAACTCGCCAAGCGGCCGGAAAACGCCGGCAAGCTGATCGTGGTCGTCATCCCGTCGTTCGGCGAGCGCTACCTGTCGACTGCGCTCTTCCAGCACCTCGAGGTGTGAGCTTCTTCGACACGCCGGTCGAGCGGCGCGGGTCCGACTCGGTCAAGTGGGGCCGCTACGCCGGCCGCGACGTGCTGCCGCTGTGGGTGGCCGACATGGATTTTCCGGCGCCGCCGGCCGTGCTCGCCGCCCTGCACGAACGCGTCGACCACGGCGTCTTCGGCTACGGCCACCCGCCTGAAGCCGCAACGGAGTTTGTACTCGCTCACCTCGCAGAGCAATACGGCTGGCCGGTCGCCGCGGAATGGATCGTCTGGCTGCCCGGCCTGGTGACCGGGCTCAACGTCGCCTGCCGGGCAATCGACGGCGGCGTGCTGACGGCGGCGCCGGTCTATCCGCCCTTCTTTTCTGCACCTCGCCACTTCGCCCGCCCGCTGGCGCGCGTCGACCTTGCGTGCCGCGACGGACGCTGGGGCTGGGACCTGGAAGCACTGCAGGCAGGCATGACGGCGGAAACCCGCCTGTTCCTGCTCTGCCACCCGCACAATCCGGTCGGACGTTGCTGGAACGAAGGAGAGCTGCAGGATCTCGCCGCCTTCGCCGAACGCAACGACCTCGTCGTCTGCTCCGACGAGATCCACTGCGGCCTCGTCCTCGATTCCGCCAGGCGCCACATCCCCTTCGCCTCCCTGTCGGCCGATGCCGCCCGGCGCACCATCACGCTGATGGCACCCTCGAAGACCTACAACATCCCCGGGCTGGGCTGTGCCTTCGCGGTGATTCCGGACGCCGGCCTGCGCCGCCGCTTCCAGCGCGCGATGGATGGCATCGTGCCGCACGTCAATGTCCTCGGTTTCGCCGCCTGCGCGGCGGCCTACCGCGATTGCGGCGACTGGCACGCAGAATTGATCGACTACCTGCGCGGCAACCGCGACCGGGTGGCGGCTACGGTCGACGCCGAAAAACGCGTCAAAATGGCGCCCGTGGAAGCGACCTACCTTGCCTGGATCGACGTGCGCGGCCTCGGCCTCGCCAACCCGGCGGCACACTTCGAGGCGCACGGCCTCGGTCTCTCCGACGGCGCCGACTTCGGCGCCCCCGGCTGGCTGCGCCTCAACTTCGGCTGCCCGCGCGCGACGCTCGACGACGCGCTCGCCCGTTTCGCGAACGCCTGCGCCGCCGCCTGATGGACCCTCATACGCTCACCGTCGTGACCCTGGTCGCCGCGCTGATCGCACAAGCACTGGCGGCTGGGCTGTGCGCCGAAATGTTCGCGCGCCCGGTCCAGCCGGCCGGCGAACGCGGCATCTGGCTGGCGCTCGCGATCGGCGCGCTGCTCGCCGCGTTGCACCATGGCTACACTCTCGAACTCGCCGTGCGCACCGGCATCTTCGACCTGCGCCAGGCCACCCTCGCCGCGCTCTCGGCCATGCTCATCGCCACGGCTGTCTGGGGTTTCAGGCGGCGCTCACCCTGACCGCACCTGCCTCGGTGACGATCCAGTCGAGGCGCTGGTCGTGCGCGCCTGGCAAGATGCTCTCGAGCCTGTTCATCTCGAAGCCGACACCGACCGCGAGCGGCCGCGGGCGCAGGGCCGCCAGTGTGCGGTCGAAATAGCCGCCGCCGTAGCCGAGCCGGTAGCCGGCACCGTCGAAGCCATTCAGCGGCAGCAGGATCAGGTCGGGGGTGACCAAATCGCCGGCGGCCGGGGTCGGAATCCCGTAGCGGTCGGTCACCATCGGCGTGTCGGCGCCCCATGACCGGAACGCGAGCGGCGCATCGGGCGCTGTGACGACCGGCAGCGCCAGACGCGTCCCGGCTGCCGCCCAGGCGGCCACCAGAGGGCGCATGTCCGGCTCGTTGCGCACCGGCCAGCAGAACGCCGCGACCTGCGGCCGCGCCAGCGCAGACTGCGCATGGGCGACGACGGCGGCCGACAGGCGCCCGTGCGTCGCCGCATCGAGCCCGGCCCGCCGTGCCGCCATCTCCGCCCGCCATGCCCGCCGGCGCGCCGTGCTATCCTCGATCTTGCCGTCCATTTCATCAATCTAGCATGAAGTTTCCCGCCCTCGCTGCCTGCCTCTTCCTCGCCCTCCCCGCCCTCGCGCAGGACGGGCGCGACGCCGCCTTCCTCGCCGCACGCGATGCCTTCCGCGCCGGCGACCGCGCCAAGCTCGAGCGCGCCGCCGGCCAGATCGGCAGCCATGAACTGGCACCCTACGTCGAGAACTACCAGCTGCGAATGGGCATGGACCAGGGCGACTTCGATGTCATCCGCGCCTTCCTGCGCCGCCAGGACGGTACCTACGTCGCCGAAAAGCTCCGCGCCGACTGGGTGCGCTGGCTGGGCAAACGGGCCCTGTGGAGCGAAGTCGGCAGCGAATACCCGAAACTCGTCGCACCCGAGGCAGATGTCACCTGCTACGCGCTACAGGGGCGCGCCGCCACCGGCGACAAGGCGGCACTCGACGAGGCCCAGAAACTCTGGCTGGCCCAGCTCGAGCCGGGCGAACCGTGCCGCGCCGTGCTCGAAACGCTGATTCGCGACGGCCGCATCAGCGTTGACGATATCTGGTTGCGCGTTCGCCGGCAGTTCGAGGCCGGCAAGACCGGCCCGGCCAAGGTCACCCTCGCCGCCCTGCCGGTCAGCCAGGCTGTGGACGCGAAGGCGTTCGACCAGCTGCTCGCCAGCCCGATGGGCTACCTTGCCCGCCAACCGGCCGGCTGGGATGCGACACGCAGCGGGCGCGAACTGGCGACCCTGGCCATCCAGCGCATCGCCACCAACGATCCGCGTGCGGCGGCCGCCGAACTCGACAAGCTGCAAACTCGCCTGCAGGAGCCTGAACGTCTCTGGGCCTGGAGCCAGGTCGGCCAGCAGGGCGCCCGCCGTCACTACACCGAGGCGCTCGGCTGGTATGCGCGCGCAGGCCTGATCCCGTTGTCCGATGACGGCTATGCCTGGAAGGTCCGCGCCGCCCTGCGCGAGCATGACTGGGGGGTAGTGCTCGCCACTGTCCTCGAAATGCCGCCGACGCTCGCAGCCCAGCCGGAATGGATCTACTGGCTCGGCCGCGCCTACAAGGCGGGCGGCCTGACCAGCGAGGCCGACGCCCAGTTTGAAAAGATCGCCGGACAGGCCAGTTTCTACGGCAACCTCGCCGACGAGGAACTCGGGAGGCGGATCGTGGGGGCGCCCCCGGCGGCGCCCCCCCCCCCCCGGGCGGGAGACGGCACC
>VEPL01000029.1:455769-506052 GCA_012026885.1 Betaproteobacteria bacterium
CCCCCCGGGCACCGGGGGCGGGGGCCGGGGCCCCGCCGGGGGGGGGCGCCACCGACGCCGGAGGAGCAGAAGGCGACGCGCGACAATCCCGGGGTCCGCCGGGCGCTCGCCTTTTTCCGCCTCGACATGCGCACCGAGGCAGTACGCGAATGGAACTGGTCGTTGCGCGGCATGAACGACCGCGAACTGCTCGCCGCCGCCGACCTCGCGCGCCGCAACCAAATCTGGGACCGCGCCATCGCCGCCGCCGACCGCACGAAGAACGAGCACGACTACACGTTGCGCTTCCTCGCCCCCTACGGCGAACAGGTGCGCCCCGCCGCGCGTGACCAGGCGCTCGACGATGCCTGGGTTTACGGGCTGATGCGCCAAGAGAGCCGCTTCATCACCAGTGCCAAGTCGCAGGTCGGCGCTTCCGGGCTGATGCAGCTGATGCCGGCGACCGCCAAGTGGGTCGCCAGGAAGATCGGCATGCGCGATTTCCAGCCCGGCCGCGTCAACGATACCGAGACCAATGTGCTGCTGGGCACCTCGTACATGCGCCTGGTCATGGAGAACCTCGACAACCACCCGGTGCTTGCCTCGGCGGCCTACAACGCCGGCCCCGGCCGCGCCCGCCGGTGGCGCGCCGACCGCCCGCTCGAGGGTGCCATTTATGCCGAGACCATCCCGTTCAACGAGACGCGCGACTACGTCAAGAAGGTGATGAGCAATGCCGCCTATTACACGGTGATCTTCACCGGCCAGCCCGACTCGCTGAAGGCGCGCCTCGGTGTGGTCGGGCCACGTTCGGCGGATGCTCCCAAGGACACGGATTTGCCTTAATATCGGCAGAATCCCGGGACAACGCGCCGGAGCGCGCGCGAGAGGAGAGGCATGGCACTGGGGACACGAGACGACGGCCTGCAGGTTCCCGAGAATGACTGGGAAATCCTGCGCGACCTGCGCGCGCATTTCCTGGAACAGGCCGGCAAGCTGTTGCGCGAAGCCGAGCCGTTGCCGGCAGAGGCGGTCGATGGATTCCTGCGCGAGCTTGGTGCCTACTTCGACAACAAGGTCGTCATCGGCCACGGCACCCGCTTTTCCCAGACTGCGGGCCTGACCGCCTCGCGCATCAGCCTGGTTGGCGAGAGCGACCTCGAGCTGGACATCCGTTGCGGCGACTTCGCGTCGCAACTCCACCAGGGCGCCAGCGCCGAACTATGGCGGGTGTACCTGCGCCTGGTCACCCTGCTCGGCCGCCCCGATCTTTCGCCGGCCGACAACCCGGTCGGCCCCAAGGGCTTCGCCCAGGGGCTGCTCGCCCTCAGCCAGATGCTCGGTGAGGACCACGACCGTGCCCTCGATCGCATCGACCGGATGCAGGCCTACTTCGCGGAATTCCTGCCGGCGCTCTATGTTGCGATCAACGACTTTCTGCTCGACCGCAACGTTTCTGCGGCCCAGCCTGCACTGATCACCGCCCCCGATATCGCCCAGGCCGTTCCCGGCGGGCGGAGCGCCGTCCTCAGCCTCGACCCTGCCGCGATGCTGCAGCAACGCCTGCTCGTTGCCAGCGTACCGGCCGGAGGGCTGCCCGGTGCCGGTGCCGGTGCCGCAGCCGCTGCGTCGGCACCGGTTGCGCCGGCATCGCAGGAAGCCGGCATTGCTGCATCGCTGCTGACGCATGCGATGCTGAGCCGGCTCCTCGTCCGCCTCGACGACCTCGAACGGGCCACCGCGGCCAACGAGCCGACACCGCCTCCGCCCCCGCCGATCGATGCCCGGCAACTCGGCATTCCCAGCGACGCGCCGGAAGCCGCCGCGATCGACACGATGGCGATGATCTTCGAGGCCATTTTCGACTCGCCGACCCTGCCCGACCCGGTCAAGATGGCGTTGTCGAGCCTGCAGATCCCGTTGCTGCGCGCAGCGATGCTGGACCGCGCCTTCTTCGTCGCCGACGCCCACCCGGCGCGCCTGCTGCTCGACAAGATGGCGCGCGCGTCGCTCGGACTGCCCGCCGACACCGGCAGCCGGCATCCGCTGTGCACGATCCTGCAGCAGATCGCCCATCAGGTCCGCGCCGAGTTCGTCCGCGACACCTCGGTGCTCGCCCGCTACGCTGCCGAGGTCGACAAGCTGATCGAACGACGCGACGCGGCCGCTGCCGCCGTCAGCGACGCCTGTGTGCCGCTCCTGCAGCAACGGGAACGCGAGGAACTCGCCGAACGCGCCGCCCGCATCGCCGTCGAGGAAGCCTGCCGCCGGCCCGGGGTACCGCCCGCCATCGCCGAATTCCTGCGCGGGCACTGGCGGCACCTGCTGCGCGACACCTGGTTGAAGGCCGGCGAGGATAGCGCCGCCTGGCACGACGCGCGGGCAGCGATGCACGGCCTGCTATGGAGCGTGCAGCCCAAGACCGATGCCGACGAGCGCCAGCGCCTGGCGCGCGAACTGCCGCAATTGCTGCAGAGGATTACGGCCGGCCTGCAGCGCCTCGGCATCGACGAAACCGAGCGCAGCCAATTCCTCGACACCTGCTTCGCCCTGCAGAGCGCGGCGATGCGGGGCGCCGCGACGGCCCCGCCGGGCGTAGTGCCGCCGCCCCCGCCGCGCCCCGCCGGCGCCGAACCCGAGATCACCGAGATTTCCGGCGATGGCCGCACCCTGCGCATCATCGAGATGCCGGAGCCGCGGCGTGCCTCCCCGCGCGGCCGCGCGCCCAGCGCCCACATCGGCGAGTGGCTGAGCATCACGCTCGGCGACGAGGTGCTCTGCGGGCGCATCGGCCATGTCGGACGCGAGGGTGCCCGGGTGCTGCTCGCCAGCCCGGACTGGACCTTCGCCATCGCCGTCGACCCGGCGGTCGTCGAGGCCCAGCTGAAGAGTGGCGAGGCCGTCATCAGTTCGCGCCTTTCGCTGTTCAACGTCGCTGCCGAAGCCGCACTCAACCGGAGCGCCGCCGAGGCAGCGCCGGCGCGACAAGGCTAGCGGAATTCGCGTAAAATCGCGTTTTCAAAGAACAACTTGCGGGATCGAAGATGACTGTCAAGAAGGTATTGCTGCTGGGAGGCAGCGGTTTCATCGGCACCTACATCGCCAATCGCCTGTCGCAGCGCGGCATCGAGGTGACCATCCCGACCCGCCGCCGCGAGCGGACCAAGGCGCTGATCATCCAGCCCGGCATCGAAATGCCCGAGGTCGACATCGCCGCCGACGGCACGCTCGATGCCCTGGTGCCCGGCCACGATGCGGTGATCAACCTGGTCGGCATACTCCACAGCCGCGATGTCGTCCTGCCCTACAGTGCCGATTTCGCCAATGCCCACGTCGAGCTCCCGAAGAAGGTCATCGCCGCCTGCAAGAAAGCCGGCGTCCGCCGCCTGGTGCACATGAGCGCCCTCGGTGCCGACCCCAAGGGGCCCTCCGAGTACCTGCGCTCGAAGGGCGATGGCGAAGCGCTCGTGCGTGCCGCCCAGGGCGACCTCGACATCACCGTTTTCCGCCCCTCGGTCATTTTCGGCCTCGGCGATTCCTTCCTCTCGATGTTCGCGAGCGTCCTGCGCAAGCTGCCGGTTTTCCCGCTCGGATTCGGCCATGCCCGCTTCCAGCCGGTGTGGGTGGCCGACGTCGCCGATGCCTTCGTCGACAGCCTGACCGACGCAGCCACCTTCGGCCAGGCCTATGACCTGGTCGGACCGCGCGTCTATTCCCTGCGCGAGCTGGTCGACTACACCGCCGAACTGTGCGGCAGCAAGGCGCGTGTCGTTGCGCTGTCAGAGGGCTGGGCTTACCTGCAGGCCGGCCTGATGTGGCTGGCGCCCAACCCGCTGATGTCGCCGGACAACCTGCGCTCGATGGAAGTCGACAGTATCGCCGGTCCAGACAGCAAGGCCCTGGAAGGCTGGCGGCCGACCGCCCTCGAGGCGATCGCGCCGACCTACATCGCCCTCAATACCCCGAAGGGCAAGCTCGACAGCTTCCGCTACCGCGCCGGACGCTGATCCGGGAGACAAGATACCGCCGATGGAGATCTATGTCGTCGGCGGCGCCGTGCGCGACGCACTGCTCGGCCGCCCGAACGCCGACCGTGACCACGTGGTCGTCGGCGCCACCCCCGAGGATCTGCTGCAGCTGGGCTACCGTCCGGTCGGCAAGGATTTTCCGGTCTTCCTGCATCCGGAAACCCGCGAGGAATACGCCCTCGCCCGCACCGAGCGCAAGACCGGTCGTGGCTATCATGGCTTCGCCTTCCACGCCGCACCCGAGGTGACGCTCGAACAGGACCTCGCCCGCCGCGACCTGACCATCAACGCGATGGCGCAGGGCGCCGGCGGCGCCCTGATCGACCCCTTCCACGGTCAACGCGACCTGGCAGGCAAAATCCTCCGCCACGTGGGCCCCGCGTTTGCCGAAGACCCGGTGCGCATCCTGCGCGTCGCCCGCTTCGCGGCGCGCTTCACCGACTTCACCGTGGCGCCCGAAACGCTCGACCTGATGTGCACGATGGTCGCCGCCGGCGAGGCGGACCACCTCGTGCCCGAACGAATCTGGCAGGAAATCGCCCGCGGCCTGATGGAGGCGCGCCCGTCGCGCATGTTCCACGTGCTGCGCGACTGCGGGGCGCTCGCCCGCCTGCTGCCCGAGGTCGATGCGCTGTTCGGCGTGCCGCAGCGGGCCGACTACCACCCGGAAATCGACACCGGCGTGCATACGATGATGGTGATCGATACGGCGGCGCGCAATGGCGGCGCCTTGCCGGTTCGCTTCGCCGCGCTTTGCCACGACCTCGGCAAGGGCACTACGCCGGCCGACATCCTGCCACGCCATATCGGCCACGAGTTGCGCAGCGAAGAGCTGACCGGCGTGCTCTGTGCCCGCCTGCGCGTCCCCGCCGAATGCCGCGACCTTGCCCTGCTCGCCGCGCGCCTGCATGGCGATATCCACCGGGCCGCCGAACTGCGGCCGGCAACGATCGTCGACCTCCTCGAGCGCTGCGACGCATTGCGCCGCCCGGCGCGCTTCGCGCAATTGCTCGAAGCCTGCCGCGCCGACTACAACGGGCGCCTCGGCTGGGATGAAAAGCCATACACCAGCCCGCAGCGCCTGCTCCTGGCGCTCGATGCCGCCCGTGCCGTCGATGCCGGCGCCATCGCCGGCGCTTGTGCAACGCCCGGCGAAATCGCCGGACGCGTGCATGCGGCACGCGTCGTTGCGGTCAGGAAAGTCCTAGAGCAGGCGGGAGATCAGGATTAGCAGTCCCGAAAGCAGCAGGGTCGTCGTGAAGGGCAGGTAGTAGGTCCGCCCGCGGAAGCGGAAGGCGATATCTCCGGGGAGTTGCCCGAGCCGGACAAAGCGCGCCAGGTGCGGGGCGATGATGCCCAACAGGAAGATGGCGACGACGAGGGTCAGGATCCATTTAAGCATGTCGACTTGCGCATTACCGGCAAAGCCGCATTTAATCACGCCTTGACCCGACAGGCCGAGAATGACAACAACACTGAAAACAAAAGGGATCGAGCTGTTCTCGCGCATCCCGAAGCGGCCGACATCCCGGCCACCGCTCCTCTTCATCCACGGCGCCTTCGCCGCCGGCTGGATGTGGACCGACACCTTCATGCCCTACTTCGCCGACGCCGGCTACCCCTGCCATGCGCTATCGCTGCGCGGCCACGGCGGCAGCGACGGCCGCCAGCACATGGACTGGCATTCCATCGCCGACTATGTCGACGACGTCGCCGCCGTGGTCGCGGACCTGGACGAGCCACCGGTGCTTATCGGCCACTCGATGGGGGGATTCGTCGCCCAGAAGTTCCTGGAGCGCCAGCCTGCCCGCGCGACCGTGCTGCTTTGCTCGGTTCCCCCGCAGGGCCTCGTCGCCGCGCAGTTCCACCTGCTTTTCCAGAAACCGCACCTGTTCATGGACCTCAACCGGATCATGGGCGGGGATTACGCCGAAGTCGACACACTACGCGAAGCGCTGTTCCACGGCGACGTCGACAAAGGCATGCTGGCGGCCTGGCTGACGCGCATGCAGCCCGAGTCACACCGCGCAATCTGGGACATGTCGATGTTCAACCTGCCGCAACTGCATGCCATGAACCGCCCGCCGATGCTGATCCTCGGCGCCGAACACGACGTCCTCGTGCCGGCCTTCCTGGTCCAGTCGACCGGGCACAGCTACGGCCAGCCTGCCCACATCTTCCGCGGCATGGGCCACGCGGTCACGCATGAGCGCGGCTGGACGACAGTCGCGGCCTACATCCGCGAATGGCTCGACCGCCTGCCGGACTGATGCGACGACGAGGCCGCTTGCATTCCCCGGGCGTTCGTTTCACCATGAAAGCATCAACGGATCAGTTTCGCCGCCTGCCATGACAACCTCCGACAAGCCCGCCGCCAGCATGATTCTCGATGCCATCCGCGCCAAGCGCGAGCGCCGCACTTCGGGGCGCGACATCGCCGAGGTCGAGGCTGCGCTGATCGCCGACCTCGACAGCTTCGACATCGACAGTGCCGAACGCAGCGCCCAGGCCGAGGAGGCGGCGCGCATCGCCAACGCGCTGCCGATTTCGGCGCTGGCCTTCCCCGAGATCGTGCCTGAGGGGACCTCGCGCACCCAGGCCGATCCGTCGGCGCGCGCCGCCGCCGGGCTGGCACGCGCCCAGGCCGGCGGCGGCCTGCTCGGCGAGCTGCGCGGACAAGCCGAAATCCGCCAGCGGGAGCTGCACGCCGAGATGGCCGAACGCTCGTCGGCCAACCTGGCGCTCGACAATGCCCTGCGCTACCTCTTTTTCTACCTGCACGACCTCGTGCAGCAGCTCAACATCGTCAAACCGGGGATCCCCCACCAGTATGTCGTCGCGGGCGCCTTTACCCTGACCGACCTGGCCTGGCAGGAAGGCTTCACCGACTACCGAACCCAGTCGCAAAGCGCCGGTGCCCTGATCGAACTGGTCAGCCTCACCTGCCAGCTTGCTTCCCCGCACGAGTTCAATCTCACCCTCGACGGCGCCGGGGCTACACGCTTCCGCAACACCATCTTCGATTACGGCCTGCAATTCGACTGCAAGGAATTCCGCAACGATCGCGCCTATCTCGAGCGTGCCGAATTCTCGGTACGCGGCCAGCTCTCGGTCAACGCCCGCTGGCGTGCCGATTTCGCCGGTGCCCGACTGGTTCTGGAAATGCGCAACCTCGAGCGCCTCGGCAGCACCTCCGTCACTGTCCGCCCCGGGGCGGTCGACCAGGCCCTGCTCGACGATTTCGGCCGCCTCCTGCTCGGCCAGCCCAACCGCTTCCGCGAACTGGCGCGGCGCTGACCCTCAGGCGTCGGCGTCGTAGCGCGATGCGGTACGACCCAGGCTCTCGATAAAGCGGGTCGCCAGGGCGATCTCGCGGAGAAAGCAGGCGAGGCCGAGGATCAGCGCGAGCATGGCGGCGATGAACAGGCTGGCGATCAGGCTGGAGAGGTCGACCCGCAGCTCCGAGCCGACGAAGAGGGCAGCGATCACCAGGCAGACGAGCAACTCGCACGAGGTGCACAAGGTGATCGCCCAGTGGATCAGCCGGGCACGCCGGGACAATGCCGAAAATCCAGCCGGATCCTCGGGATCGGCAGCCGGCAGCGAGAGACTGCCGGCACTGCGCTCCTGAAGGACATGGAAGCGGTCGATGATGCGCCCGAGCCGGTTGATCAGTACGCCGAGCAGCGCGCCGACGCCGGCCAGCAGGAAGACGGGCGCGACCGCCAGCTGGATGACCTGGGCGATCGACGAAACCTGGGACGGCAGTTCAGCCACGGCGGCACCTCGCAACGTTGGGCGCGGCCGGATGCCGCATGGCCCGTACTGTAGCGCAGCCCGGGCCGGCACTGAAACCTCGTCCGCCTCCCGGGGCGGCAACCAATCCGAGAATCGGTTGTCCTCACCGTGGTGCATCAGATGAATTCGGAAAGCTGATCGTGGACATGGCCACCCCTGCCGTCACTGACCTGACGCTCTTTGCCTTCGACAACACCTACGCGCGGGAACTGGACGGATACTGCGTACCGTGGGCACCGGCGCCAGTGCCGGCCCCGAAGCTGATCAAGTTGAACTCCGCCCTGGCCCGCGACCTTGGCGTGAATGTCGATGCGCTGTCCACGCCCGAGGCGGTCGGTATCCTGGCCGGAAACGGCATCCCGCGCGGCGCGACACCGGTTGCCCAGGCCTACGCCGGCCACCAGTTCGGCCATTTCTCCCCGCAACTGGGCGACGGCCGTGCGCTCCTCCTCGGTGAAATCGTCGACCGGCAGGGGTGCCGCCGCGACATCGCCTTCAAGGGTTCGGGACCGACGCCATTTGCCCGGCGGGGCGATGGCAAATGCGCACTCGGCCCTGCGCTGCGCGAATACCTGATCGGGGAAGCGATGGCCGCCCTAAGCATCCCCACCACGCGGACCCTCGCCGTCGTCACCACCGGTGAACTTGTCCGCCGCGATCGCCCGCTCCCCGGGGCCGTCCTGACCCGGATCGCCGCCAGCCACCTTCGGGTGGGCACCTTCGAGTTTTTCGCTGCGCACCAGGGGCCCGCAGCCGTCCGCAAGCTGGCCGACTACGCGATCCGTCGCCATTATCCGGCGCTGGCCGAGGCGGACCGACCCTACTTGGAATTCCTCCGGGCGGTCGCGGAGCGGCAAGCCGCGCTGGTCGCCTCCTGGCTGGGCGTCGGCTTCATCCATGGCGTGATGAACACGGACAACATGACCATTTCCGGGGAAACCATCGACTACGGCCCCTGCGCCTTCCTGGAGGCCTACCATCCGCGGACCGTCTTCAGCTCGATCGATGCCGGTGGCCGGTATGCCTACGGGCAGCAGGCCGCCATCGCGCAATGGAACCTCGCCCGCCTTGCCGAGGCGCTGTTGCCTCTTATCGATGAAACCGATTCGGCCGCCGTGGCAGCGGCGACCGAGGTGCTGGAGGCATTCCCGGGCCGACACGCGGCGCACTGGCTGGCCGTCATGCGCGCCAAGCTCGGGCTTTCCGCCGAGGCTGCGGACGATGCAGCCGACCGCGCCCTGGCCGACGACTTCCTGAACATCCTCAAGGCGGAACGGGTCGATTTCACCAACGCCTTCCGCGCCTTGTACGGCCACGCGTCGGGCCGGCCCCCCGCCGCGGTGGGGGTTTACCGCTCGCCGGATTTTGCTGCCTGGCTGCAACGCTGGCTGGCCCGCCGGCCCGGGCAGTCGGCCGGCTGCCTCGCCGCCATGCGGCACGCCAACCCCTGCTACATTCCCCGCAACCACCGGGTCGAGGCGGCACTGGGCGCCGCGGTCGACCGCGGCAACATGGCGCCCTTCGAGCGGTTGCTGGCCGTGCTAGGGCAGCCGTTCGATGAACGCGACGACGATGCCGCCTACGCCGAACCGGCCCCGCCCGAGGTCACGGCCGCTTACCAGACCTTCTGCGGGACGTAGGGGTCCGCTTCGGAAATCTTCGTCCGGCGCCCCGTGATTGCGTGAAGATCGGCAGGCGCTGGTCGTGATTCAGCGGGCCGGACGCCGGCTGCGCGCCGTATCGAGCCTCGCGCAAAGCTGCTCTGTCCCGTCGAGCAGGCGTGCCGTGTGACGCTGCATCAGGTCGGGGTTGATATGAAACAGGTTGCCCCGGCGCACCGCCGTCAGGCGCGGCCAGGCGTCCCAGTCCGAGAGCCAATCGGGCCGCGCATCCCCCATGCCGGTCGCGACGATGGCCTCGGGGTCCGCCACCAGCACCGACTCGACCGTCACCGTCGGCGCCATCTGCGTCAGGTGGCCGAACACATTCTCGCCGCCACACAGGCGGATCGCATCGCTGATGATCTGCAGGCCGCCGACCGTCGTCAGCGGCGCCCTCCAGATCTGGTAGAAGGTACGCACCACCGGTTTTGCGGCATTCGCCGCCTGCAAACGGGCAAGGCGCTGGCGCAGGGCTTCCCCTGCCGCCCGGGCGATGGCTTCGGTTCCGGCCAGTCGCCCCAGGCGTTCGATTTCGCCGGGAATGTCGGCGAGCGAACCCGGCTGCGTGACGAAGACGCGCAGCCCGAGCCCGCGCAAGCGCTCGACCTGCGCCTTGTTGTTGCCGCTTTCCCAGACCAGCACCACATCGGGCTTCAGCGCGGCCACGGCCTCGAGGTCGATGCGCGCATGATTGCCGATGCGCGGCACCGCCTTCGCCGCCGGCGGAAAATCACTGTATTCGACCGTGCCGACAAGGTGGTCACCGGCGCCGGCAGCATAGAGGTTTTCGGCCAGATGCGGGGCAAGTGCCACAATACGGCGGGCCGGCACGGCGAGGCGCATCTCGTTGCCGAGGTCGTCGGGCACGACAATATCCGCATGCGCCGGCAAGGACAGGGACGCTACCGCGGTCAACAGCGAAAACAGGGCAATTTTCATGGGCGCAGAATTGGTGGCACCGGCATCCGGCACGCCCGGCATTGTGCCTCAATGCCGGGCGGTCACACCCGTGCGCCGTAAACGCCAGCCCCTACAGCGCGGTCTTGCCGCAAGCGATTTCCAGACTTTCTCACCGTTCGAGTCCGGCGCGACCGCCTTCCGGTCGCGCGATTGCGTGACGCGGGCCCGCCAAGGGGATAATGACGGCTCCGAACGACGAGAATGCCGATGCCCTGCCTTTCCCTGATGGTCCAGGGGACCACCTCCGATGCCGGCAAGACGACGCTGGTCGCTGCGCTCGGCCGCATCCTGGCGCGCCGGGGCGTGCGGGTGGCGCCATTCAAGCCGCAGAACATGGCGCTCAATTCGGCGGTGACCGCCGACGGCGGCGAGATCGGCCGCGCCCAGGCCTTGCAGGCGGAAGCCTGCGGCGTGGCGCCGCACACCGACTTCAACCCGGTCCTGCTCAAGCCGACGAGCGACCGGCACGCGCAGATCATCATCCACGGCAGGGTGGCGACCGACCTCGACGCGCAGGCCTACCATGCCTACAAGCCGCGGGCGATGGGCGCGGTGCTGGCATCGTGGGCACGCCTGACCGCCGCCTACGAATGCGTCCTGGTCGAAGGTGCCGGCTCGCCCGCCGAGATCAACCTGCGCGACCGTGACATCGCCAACATGGGCTTCGCCGAGGCGGTCGACTGCCCGGTCATCCTCATCGCCGACATCGACCGCGGCGGCGTCTTCGCCCACCTCGTGGGCACGCTGGCACTGCTCTCGCCGTCCGAGCAGGCGCGCGTCAGGGGCTTCGTCATCAACCGCTTCCGCGGCGACATGGCGCTACTCGAACCCGGCCTCGAATGGCTCGAGGCGTACACCGGCAAGCCGGTCCTTGGCGTCATTCCCTACCTCAGCGGCCTCTACCTCGATGCCGAGGATGCCATCGCGACGGCTGCGGTCGACGCCGGAAATGGGGCGAAATTGCGGGTCGTCGCCCCGGCCTTCCCGCGCGTCTCGAACCACAACGACCTCGATCCGCTGCGCCTGCACCCGCAAGTCGATTTCCGCTGGATCGGGCCGGGCGAGGCACCGCCACCGGCCGACCTCATCGTCCTGCCGGGTTCCAAGGCCGTACGTGCCGACCTCGACTGGCTGCGCGAGCGCGGCTGGGAAACGGCGATCCGGCGCCACCTGCGCTACGGCGGCAAGGTGATCGGCCTGTGCGGCGGCTACCAGATGCTCGGCCGGCGCATCGACGACCCACTCGCCATCGAGGGCAACCCCGGCAGTACGGCCGGACTCGGGGTGCTGGCGGTCGACACCGTCCTCGCCGCAGAAAAGCAGTTGCGCAATGTCGACGGCCGTCTGGCTCTGCCCGGCGCCGCGGCGCTGCGCGGCTACGAGATTCACGCCGGGGTCAGCCGCGGGGAAGGGCTGGCGCGGCCGGCGGTACATCTATCCGACGGCCGCAGCGATGGCGCGGTCTCGGCTGATGGCCAGGTGCTGGGCACCTATTGTCACGGCCTTTTCGATCACCCGGAGGCACTTTCGGCACTGCTCGCCTGGGCTGGTGCCGGCGACACCGAACCGGTGGATTTCGCCGCCCGCCGCGCCGCCGATCTCGAGCGCCTGGCCGACGCCGTCGAGGCGGCGCTCGACTGGCCCAGGCTGGCAACGCTGCTGCCCGGCGTCGCCGGCCTTCAGGCGAAGAGCGCGGCGACCGCCCCGGGGTTGGACGGAAAGTAGAAATGCAGGTAGCTGGCGGTGAGCCGCCCCTGCCGGAAAACCGCCTCGCCCGCACGCCCTTCCGGCGTATGGGCGCGAAGCAGCGGCGCGAGGGGCGTTTCGCTCCGGGAGTAATGGAAGGTATGGGCCGCCAGCCGGCCTTCCGGCAACTCGGCAAACTGGGTGCCGAGCGCGGCCAGGCGGGGCTGCATCACGGCCCGGCCGGGCAGCAGGCCGGCGAAGTGGTGGCGGATGCCGTGCTGGTCAACGATCTCGTCGAACAGGCTCATCATGCCGCCGCATTCGGCGAGCAGGGGTTTTCCGGAATACACATGCGCCTGCAGGGCGGTCCGCAGGCCGCCGTTGGCGGCCAATTTAGCCGCGTGCAGCTCCGGATAACCGCCGGGCAGCCAGATCGCGTCGCAGGCGGGCAGCGACTCGCCTGCGAGCGGCGAGAAGAAGCGCAGCTCGGCCCCGAGCTGACGCAGGGTTTCCAGGTTGGCCGGGTAGATGAAGGCATAGGCGGCATCGCGGGCGATGGCGACGACCTTGCCGGCAAGTTGCGGCGTGGACCTGGGCGCCGGCGCATCTTCGAAAATGACCGCTTTCGGCAGGTCGACCGCAGCCGTTGCCGCCAGCGCGTCGGCGAGGCGGTCGAGCCGACCGGCCAGATCGTCGATCTCGCCGGGTTGGAGGAGGCCGAGCTGCCTTTCCGGCAAACTGTCCGCCGCATTCGGCAGGGCGCCGAACCAGCCAATGCCGGAGGGCAGGCTGCCGGCGAGCAAGTCGGCGTGGCCCGGCCCGGCGACGCGGTTGGCGAGGGCGCCGGTAAAGGGCAGGCCGGGCCGGTAGCTCCCCAGCCCGTGGGCGACGGCGCCGAAAGTCTGGGCCATGGCGCCGGCATCGATCACGGCCATGACAGGGATGCCGAAGCGCAAGGCGATATCGGCCGCTGAGGGCACACCGTCGAAGAGCCCCATGACGCCCTCGACCAGGATCAGGTCCGATGTGGCCGCGGCGCGCGCCAGCCGCCAGCGCGCGTCGGCCTCGCCGCACATGCCGAGGTCGAGGTTCTGGCACGGCCGGCCGCTGGCCACTTCGTGGATCTGCGGATCGAGGAAATCAGGTCCGCACTTGAACACGGTCACGCGGCGGCCGCGGCGCGCATGCCAACGCGCCAGCGCCGCCGTGACCGTCGTCTTGCCCGCCCCCGAGGCCGGGGCAGCGACAAGCAAGGCTGGACAGGAGAGGCCGCTCATTCAGGCACGAAATGCCGGCGGTCGCCGTCGTCGATCTGGCGCACGGCGTGGCCGTAGAGGCCGGAGAGCCGCTCCGCCGTCAGGAGCGCGTCGACGGCGCCCGCCTCGACACGGCCGTCGCCCTGCAGCAGCAGGGCGCGATCGCAGTAGCGGTGGGCCAGGGCCGGATCGTGCAGCACCATGATGACGCCGGCGCCGCAATCGCGCGCCGCACCGGCGAACAGCTCGAGGACGGCCATCTGGTGGTTGAGGTCGAGATGCGAGAGGGGTTCGTCGAGCAGGTAGAGCGGCGAGGCCTGGGTCAGCAGCGTGGCGATGGCGAGTCGCTGGCGCTCGCCGCCGGACAGGGTGTGGACCGGCCGCGCCTCGAGCCCGGCGAGGCCGACCGCGTCCAGGGCCCCGCGCGCCAGCTCGGCATCGCGCCGGCTTTCCCAGTCCCAGCGCCCGAGGTGGGGATGGCGGCCGGTCAGCGCGGTCTCGAGGACCGTCGATCCGAAGGGGTCGCTCTGGAACTGGCCCAGCCAGGCGCGGCGCAGCGCCGCCTGGCGCGGGCTCAGGGCGGCGGCATCGCTGCCGCCGAGCAGCAGGCTGCCCGCTGCCGGACGGCGCAACCCGGCCAGCGTCGTCAGCAGGGTGGATTTGCCGGCGCCGTTGCGGCCGAGGATGGCGACGCGCTCGCCGGCGGCGATGGCAAAGTCGAGCGCGGCGACCAGCGTCGTGCCGCCGATGTCGACGCGCAGGCGGCGGGCCTCGAGCAGGGGCGCGGTCATCGCGGTTGCCTCGACAGCAGGAACAGGAAAAGCGGCACGCCGATCAGGGCGGTGAGCACGCCGACGGGCAACTGCTGGGGCGCGATCAGGGTCCGCGCCAGCGTGTCGGCGAAGACCAGCAGGGTGCCGCCGGCAAGCGCCGAGGCCGGCAGCAGCAGGCGCTGGTCGTTGCCGATGGCGAGGCGGATCAGGTGCGGCACGACGAGTCCGACGAAGCCGATGGAACCGGCCGTCGTCACCGAAACCGCGGTGGCGAGCGAAGCCAGCAGGTAAATGGCATAGCGCAGGCGGTCGACCGCAACACCCAGGGCCTGCGCCTGCAGCAGGCCGCGCGCGACCAGGTTGAGTTCGCGGGCGAAGGGCAGGGCGACGACGAGCGCGACGACCAGCGCGAGCATGGCCGGCCACCAGGGCGTGCCCTGGCCGAGGTCGCCCATCAGCCAGAAGAGCATGCCGCGCAGGCGGTGTTCCTCGGCGATCGACAGCATCAGCGCGATCAATGCGCCGCAGCCGGCGGCGACGATGACGCCGGTCAGCAGCAGGCGTGTCTGCGTCCAGCTGCCGTCGCCGTGCGCGAGCCCGAAAACGAGCAGCATCGCCGCGAGCGCACCAGCAAAGGCGAGCCCGTCGACGGCGATGAGCGGCAGACCGAGCAGCATCGCGAACATGGCGCCGACACCGGCGCCACCTGAAATGCCCAGCACGTAGGGATCGGCCAGCGGGTTGCGCAGCAGCACCTGCATCAGGGCGCCGGCCAATGCCAGCAAGGCGCCGCAGGCGAAACCCGCAAGTGCGCGCGGCAGGCGCAATTGCAGGACGATGTCGGCAGCGCTGCCGCCCTGGCCGAGCAAGGCGGCGAGCACTTCGCCCGGCGGGATCGCGAGGCTGCCGGAAACCAGCGAAACGAGGACGCTCGCCGCCGCGAGCAGCCCCAGGAGGACCAGGGTCAGGATGGCGCGGCGGCGCGTGGGCACGGCGTCCTACTTCAGCGCGTAGCGCAGGCCGACGAAGGCGTTGAGGCCGGCGGTCGCATAATCTGCGACGAGTTCGTAGTCGCGGTCGAACAGGTTGTTGACGCGGGCGAACACCGACCAGTCGCGGGCAAGGCGGTAAGCACCATAGACATTGAAGATCGCATAGCCGGCCACCTTGCGGGTGTTGGCGACGTTGTCGTAACGATAATCGCTCGCCTGCATCTCGACCCGCCACTCGAACGGCCCCTCCTGCTGGCCGAGCGCCAGCGTGCCGTACTGCTTGGCGCGGCGCGGGAGCAGCTTGTCGGTATCCTCGTTGCGCGGGTCGAGGTAGTCGTAGCTGGCGCCCAGAACGAAACTGCCGACACGGCCATCGTAGGCGAGCGTCGCGCCCTTGATCAGCGCGCTCGAGATATTGACCATCGTCGAGTCGAAAGTCCCGGGAATACTGGCGAACGTGATCAGGTCGCTGACATCGTTGCGGTACAGGGTCAGCGACACGTGCTGCAGCCCGGACTCCCAGTGCACCGCGGCCTCGGCATTGCGCGAGGACTCGGGCTTGAGGTTCGGATTGCCGCGGAAGCCGAAGGACAACGGGAAGTAGAGGTCGTTGAAGGTCGGTGCCTTGAACGCGGTGCCGTAGCCGACATTGGCGCGCCAGGCTTCGGAGAACTGGTAGCCGTAGGCGATCGAACCGGTCGTCTTGTCGCCGAACTGCGAGTTGTCGTCGATGCGCACGTTGGCCTGCAGGCGATGCGCGGCAAATTGCCCGCGCCAGCCGGCCATCGCCGAATTGATGCTGCGCGAAGTCACGGTATAGGCCGTGGTGCTGTCGACGTCCTGCTCGAGACGCTCGAGGGCGGCGAGGAAGTTGCCGAAGCCGGTGGCGATGTCGTTCTGCCACAGATACTGGTTCTGGCTTGTCTTGAAGGTGCTGGTGCGCACGCCGTTGCGCGTGTTTTCGGCATCGTCGGTCGAGCGGCCCGCGCGCAGCGTGCTGGTCCAGTTGTCGGTGAAGGCGTCGCGCAGATAGGCGCTGTAGGTGGACACCACCTGGTCGTTGCGGTCGTCACCGGGGGTGCCCGCATCGTAGCGGTTCTCGCCGCTGCTGTAGAAGATGTTGGCGCCCGCCTCGTGGCCCTTGGCGAAGGCGTAGGCGAGGCTGCCGGTGACGCTGTTCTGGCGGAAGCCGTCGCGGTCGGCGTTGTAGGTGAAATTCCGCGGACCCGGATTGCGGGTGCTGTTGAATCCCTTGGAATAATCGGTTGCTGCGTTCAGCGCATAACGCCAGCCGGCGGCGCCGCCGGCAAAGCCCGCGTTCCCCCGGTAAGTGTCGTAGGAGCCGGCGCCGATCTCGGCGTAGGGGCTGAATCCCTCGCCGCCGCGGCGGGTGAAGACCTGCACGACGCCGCCGACGGCATCGGCCCCGTAGAGCGAAGACGCCGGTCCGCGCAGGATCTCGATGCGCTCGATCTGGCTGGTCGGGATGCGCGACCATGCGGGGCTGCCCGCCGTCGCCGAGCCGACGCGGACGCCGTCGATCAGGAGCAGGACCTGGTTGCTGCTGGTACCGCGCATGAAGAGGCTGGAATTGGCGCCCGGGGCGCCGTTGGCGATGACCTGGATGCCGGGCTGGCGACCGAGGATCTCCTCAAGGGTCGACTGGCCGGCTTCGTCGATGTCCTTGCGCTCGACGACGGTAACATCGGAGAGCAGTTCGGATGTGCGCGTCGGCTGGCGCGTCGCGGTGACGACGACGGGATCGAGGGTAGCCGCCTGCTGGGCCTGGAGGGCACACGGGAAGGCGAGGGCAATGGCCGCGGCGAGCGGCACGAGACGTGGATTCATATTTTTCTCCCTGGGCCGGCAGGCGTCCCCGCATGCCGGCAGCAACGTGAATGGAGGCGCCGCGAGGGGGAGGGCAGGGTGAATCCCGGCGCCACCACCCCGTGGCACTTCCGCTGGTTTTGTCCCAGGCCGGTATCCGGGCTCGCGAGTCTTGATGCGCCGCCTTCCCAGACCGAAATCCAGTGGCGTCCTGGCGCATCCGCACTCGCTTACCGTTGCGGGGGCAGCAGCGGCGTTGTCGTTTCCGACGCACCGCTTTCCCGTTTAACCGCGGTCGGAGAATCCTTCCGCAGCACCTGACACGGCGCGCATTCTACACGCCCTGCTGTTGCGGTGCATCAGCCGGGCCGCCGCCTTGCCGACAAAACACTTTCAGAAGAGGCGCTTAGTCCTTGACCCGTTGTTGTTTATGCCTCTATAGTGCGCGCCATGATCGAAGATCTCGAAGCACTCGAAGCGAAGGTCGAACAGGTTCTCGCCCTGGTTCACCAGTTGCGCGCCGAGAACGAGGTCCTCAAGCACCAGATGGAAGCCGCCGAAGCGGAACGCCTGCATCTGCGCCAGACGATGAGTGCCGCACGCGACCGCCTCGAGGCCCTCGTCGGCCGCCTGCCCGAGGAAGCCTGAGATGTCGGCCGAGCCGAAACACCTCGACGTCACCATCATGGGCCGCGAATACCGCGTGGCCTGCACACCCGAGGAACGCGAGGCGCTACTCGCCGCCGTCGAACTCGTCGACGGCAAGATGCGCGACATCGCCCAGCGCACCAGGACGACCATCGCCGAGCGGGTCGCGGTCATGGCAGCGTTGAACATCGCCCACGAGCACCTTTCCGGCACTTCCGGCCTTGCGCTGCCCGTTGCGGCCGAGGCCGCCGACATACTTGCGACTTCAGAAGCAAAGCGTAGAATCGGCGGCATGGGTGCACGGCTTGATACCGTGCTCGCCCCGCAGCAGCGGCTGGATATCTGAGCGGCCGCCGGCGGGGGCGAAAAGCCCGCCGAGTGTCCCCTGCGGTGTTCGTCAAGGCCATATATTCCTTGAACCAATGCTGATTGGCATCGGCTGCGGACCAGCGAAACCGCTGTTGTGCGCGTTCCCCTGTCGAACGTGCCTGATGCGGGAGGAAAGCAGCCACTCTGAACCCAGGTTCAGGATGCCGGCCTGACGGCATCTGCGGGGGCGCAGTATCCGTCCCCGGCAACGGGGCAAGAAAAAGCCGCTCGTCGAGCGGCTTTTTCACGTCGCGTCCAAGCAGCCTACTTCTTGTGTGCCGGATCGTACTGGTCGACGATCTTCTGGTAGCTGCCGTCCTTCTTCATCTCGGCCAGCGCTGCGGAGAGTTTCTTGAGCTGCTCGTCCTTGACCCCGAAATTGCACGCCAGGTAGTTCGGCGAGGTCTCGAAGGTGAACAGGTGCTCGATATCCTTGACGCCAGTCTTCGCGGCGACGGCGCTTGCAGAATAGTAGCCGGTGGCCCAGACGTCGATCTTGCCCGGCTCGTTCTTGTCCGCCGTCAGCTTCGGCGGATTGAGCGCGTCATCGGAAACCTTGTTCAGGGCGGCCGCAACGCCGTTATCCATCAGGTAGGTCGCCTTGGCGTCACCATCCAGCACGCCGACACGCACATAGCGCAGGTCGGCCAGTTTGGCCGGACGCTGCTTGCTGCCCGCCTTGGCGAAGACTGCCCAGCGGTTCTCGGCGACCGGCCCCACCCACTTGAAGAGGCGCTCGCGGTTTTCCAGCCGGGCCGTGCTATACACACAGGTGCTGCGGTCGCGCTGGGCGCGTTCGTAGGCATCCGCCCAGGACATCATTTCGTGCTCGAACGGAATGCCGGCCCGCTTCGCCATCTCCGAAACCACCTCGACGGCCATTCCCTTCAGTTTCTTGTCTTCCAGATACTGGAACGGAAAGGATTCCTCGGTGACGAAACGCAACGACTGGGCGCAAGCGGCACCGGAAAGGGCCAGGGCGGCCAGCGCCAGGGCAAGACGGGAAGGAACAGCATTCGGCACGGGATTCTCCACGAAATGGCAGGATGCAAGCCGGACCGATTTTGGCATCATGACGGCATATTGAACAGGGAGGGCGCCATGAATTTCTGGCTGATGAAGTCGGAACCCGACGAGGCCTCGATCGACGACCTGGCGGCGGCCCCGCGGCAGACCCTGCCGTGGACCGGCGTGCGCAACTACCAGGCGCGCAACTTCATGCGCGATGCGATGCAAGTTGGCGACCGCGCCTTTTTCTACCACTCGGGTTGCGCCGAACCCGGAATCGCCGGCATCTGCGAGGTCTGTTCCGAGCCCTACCCGGACCCGACGCAATTCGTCGCGGTAGACCCGTATTTCGACCCGAAATCCCTACCCGACCAACCGCGCTGGTGGTTGCGCGATGTCCTTTTCGTCGCGAAGACCCGTTTCGTACCGCTCGCCGAACTGCGCCGCCATCCGGAACTTGCTACCATGCCCCTCCTCGCCCGCGGCAACCGGCTGTCGATCACACCCGTTTCCGCCGCGGAATGGCAATTCATCACCGGAACCCTGATGGCATGACGCTGCTTCCCTGGATCGCCGCCTACCTCGCACTCGGCGCCTTTGCCGGCTTCTTTGCCGGCCTACTCGGCATCGGCGGCGGCCTCGTCCTGGTGCCGGCGCTGGCCATGCTCTTTGCCGCCCAGCCCCAGTTTGTGGCAAGCGACGTACTTCATCTGGCCCTCGGCACGTCGATGGCCTCGATCATCTTCACCGCGCTGTCCAGCCTGCGTACCCACAACAATCACGGCGCGGTGCTGTGGCCGGTGGTATGGACCCTGACGCCCGGCATCCTGATCGGCACCGCGATCGGCACCCTGGTCGCCTCGAGTATCCCGACGCAGCCGCTGGCCGTGTTCTTTGCCTGTTTCGTCTGTGTCGTCGCGGTGCAGATGGCGCTCAACCTCAAGCCCAAGCCGTCGCGCGAGTTGCCCGGCAAGGCGGGGACAGGGGCGGTCGGCATCGTTATCGGCGTGCTCTCGGCGCTTGTCGCCATCGGCGGCGGGGCGATGACCGTACCCTTCCTGACCTGGTGCAACGTCAAGGTCCAGCACGCGATCGGCACATCGGCAGCGGTAGGCCTGCCCATCGCCATCGGCGGCACGCTCGGCTACATCTTCAACGGCTGGAACGAAGCCGGGCTGCCTGCCGGCAGCATTGGCTACGTCTATCTGCCGGCGCTTGCCGTGCTGGTCGTCTCGACCATGGCAATCGCGCCGGTCGGCGCCCGCCTCGCCCACCGCTTGCCGGTGGCGACGTTGAAGCGCATCTTCTCGGTAATCCTGATCCTGCTCGCCGCGAAGATGGTGTGGGGACTGCTCAGCACGCCCTGAAGTTCGGCTTGCGCTTCTCCAGGAAGGCCGCCAGCCCTTCCTTGTAGTCCTCGGTCTCGAGGAAGGTGAAGGAGGCGGCTTTCTCGGCGTCGCTCAGCGGCCGTCCGTCGAGCAGGCGGCGGATCCATTGCTTGTGCCAGCCGGCGACCAGCGGGGCGCCCTGGCAGATGCGCCGGGCACAGGCATAGGCCTCGTCTGCCAGCGCAGCATCGGCGACGACACGCGTCAGCAGGCCTTTTTCATAGGCCTCGCGGGCACTGAGGATGCGTCCCTCGAGCAGGATCTCCGCGACGACGGCCGGGCCGGCCAGCCGCAGCAGGCCCTCCATTTCGCCTGGATACATCGAGAAACCGAGCTTGTTGATCGGTGCGCCGAAGCGGGCGCTCTCGCCAGCGATACGCAGGTCGCAAACACCGGCGATCTCCAGCCCGCCGCCGATGCAGGCACCGCGGATCATCGCCACCGTCGGGTGCGGGCAGTCGGCGATCGCGTTCAGCGCGCGCGCGACTTCGCCGTGATAGTGCAGTGCCTGCGCGAGCGTCGCGCGGGCCGTCAGGAATTCCTCGAGGTCGCCGCCGGCGGCGAAGGCCTGCTCGCCGGCACCGCGCAGGACCACGCAGCGGATGCCACGGTCCGCCGCCAGATCGCCGGCGAGGCGCGCGAGCATTTCCCACATGCCGAGGTCGATGGCATTCAGCTTGTCGGGATTGTTCAGCGTCAGCGTGGCGATTTCGCCATCGCAGGAAAGGTCGACCGTGCCCATTGGCAACTCCGGGTGGGTAGGCCGGCCATTATAGGGTCGGGCTGATCTCGATCAATTCTCAACCGGTCTTCTATAAGATAGAATGCTGCGCTGCAACATCCGAAATTCATATTCAGGGAGAACCACCATGAGTAGCGCAATGTACGAGCGGATGCGCGCCAACCCGAAATTCCGGGAACTGGTCGCACGCCGCGGGCGTTTCGCCTGGACGCTGGCAATCGTCGTCCTGGCGATGTTCTACGGTTTCGTGATGATCGTCGCGTTCAACCCGGGCGCGCTCGGCCAGCCGGTCGCCGAAGGCTCGAAGCTGACCGTCGGCGTGGCTGCCGAACTGTTCATGTTCATCTTTTTCTGGGTGCTGACCGCGGTCTATGTCCGCCGCGCCAACACCGAGTTCGACGCATTGACCCAGGAAGTGGTCAAGGAAGCCTGGAAGGATCAGAAATGATGCGCAATCTTCTCACCGCACTGGGTCTGATGGCTTTTTCGGCCGTCACTTTCGCTGCCGATGCCGTCGCCCAGACTGAAAAGCAGGCGACCAACTGGCACGCCATCATCATGTTCTGCATCTTCGTGGCGCTGACCATGGGGATCACCTACTGGGCCGCGTCGCGGACCAAGTCGACCGCCGACTTCTACACCGCGGGCGGCGGCATCACCGGCTTCCAGAACGGCTTGGCGATCGCCGGCGACTACATGTCGGCAGCCACGCTGCTCGGTCTGACCGCGATGGTCTACGGCCAGGGCTACGACGGCTACATCTACATGCTGTGCTTCTTCGCCGGCTGGCCGATCATCCTCTTCCTGATGGCGGAACGCCTGCGCAACCTCGGCCGCTTCACCTTCTCGGACATCACCGCCTACCGCCTCGACCAAGGCAAGGTGCGGACGATGGCGGCCATCTCGTCGCTGACCGTCGTCTGCTTCTACCTGATCGCCCAGATGGTCGGCGCCGGCCAGCTGATCAAGCTGCTCTTCGGCCTCGAGTACAACGTCGCCATCTTCGCCGTCGGCATCCTGATGATGGTCTATGTGACCTTCGGCGGCATGGTCGCGACGACCTGGGTACAGATCATCAAGGCCTGCATGCTGCTCTGCGGCGGCACGCTGGTCATGGTCCTCGCGATGAGCCAGTTCGGCTTCTCCTACCAGACGCTGATGGAGAAGGCGACTGCAGCCCACAAGCTCGGCGACAAGCTGATGTACCCGGGCAGCCTGCTCAAGGATCCGGTCACCGCGATCTCGCTCGGCCTCGGCCTGATGTTCGGCACGGCCGGCCTGCCGCACATCCTGATGCGCTTCTTCACCGTGACCGACGCCAAGGAAGCGCGCAAGTCGGTGCTCTACGCCTCCGGCTTCGTCGCCTACTTCTTCAACGTAATCTTCCTGATGGGCCTCGCCGGCATTCTGATCGTCGGCCAGAACCCGGAGTTCTTCGAAGGCGGTGAAATCGGCAAGAAACTGATCGGCGGCGGCAACATGGTCGCCATGCACCTCGCCAAGGCGGTCGGCGGCAACATGCTGCTCGGCTTCCTCGCCGCGGTCGCCTTTGCCACCATCCTGGCGGTGGTATCGGGCCTGGCGCTGGCCGGTGCTTCTGCCATCTCGCACGACATCTACGCCCGTGTCATCAAGAAGGGCCAGGCATCGGAAGCGGCGGAGATCCGCGTCTCCAAGATCGCCACCATCTGCCTCGGCTTCGTCGCCATCGTTCTCGGCATCCTGTTCGAGAAGCAGAACATCGCCTTCATGGTCGGCCTCGCCTTCGGGGTCGCCGCGGCGGCAAACTTCCCGGTCCTCATCCTCTCCATGTACTGGAAGGGCCTGACGACCAGGGGTGCGCTCGCCGGCGGCTACGGCGGCCTGGTCTCGGCGGTGCTGTTCGTGCTCTTCTCCAAGTCGGTCTGGGTCGACGTGCTCGGCAATGCCGCGCCGCTCTTCCCTTATACCCAGCCGGCCCTGTTCGCGATGCCGATCGCCTTCCTGCTTGCCTTCATCATCTCGAAGCTGGATACGAGCGCAGCGGCAAAGCAGGAAATCGAGGCCTTCGAGGACCAGTACGTGCGGGCACAAACCGGCTTCGGCGCGGCCTCTGCCAGCGCGCACTGACCGGCGCGGTCAACAGCAAAAAGCCCGCGAATTTCGCGGGCTTTTTTTGCGTCCGGGTCTTCGGGTCGTCAGGCTGCCTTGCCGGCCTTGGCATCCATTTTCGCCAGCGCTTCGCGCCCCGACAGCAGGTGGTCATGCATCGCCCGCTCGACGCGCACCGGATCGCCGGCTTCGAGGGCGGCCATGATCTGGCGGTGCTCCTCGAGCGATTGCTGCAGCCGCCCTTCGAGCGACAGCGAATGCAGGCGCGACAGCTTGAGCACCTTGCGCAGGTCCTGGATCACGCCGAGCATCCAGCGGTTGTCGGCGAGTTCCTGCAAGCGGCGGTGGAAGGCCTGGTTGGCCTCGAAGAATGCCCCGATGCGGCCCTCGCGAGCAGCCGCTTCGAGCGATTCGTGGATTTCGCGCAACTCACGCAGGTCGGCCGGCTTGGCGCGACGCAGCGCATCGGCTGCCCCGCGCCCCTCGAGCAGGGCGATCAGCGGGAAGATGTCGTCGAGGTCGCGGCGCGAGATTTCGGTCACGTAGCAACCGCGGCGCGGCTTCAGCTCGACCAGCCCTTCGGAAGCCAGGACCTTGAGCGCCTCGCGCAGCGGCGTGCGCGAAATGCCGTATTGCTCGGCGAGCTTCTGCTCGTCGATCCAGGTTCCCGGTGTCAGTTCGTGCGCGAAGATGCGCTGACGCAAACGTTCGGCGACTTCCTGGTAAAGGGCGGTGGGGGCGATGCGGGTCATGTGTCGGCCGGCGGCAATCGCACCAGTTTGCGCGTGCGCCTTGATTCCATAATTATGGATACAGTATTATCCGATACTTCCAATGTCAACCTTGAGACGACGGCGTAGAATTTTGGATTCTGCATCATCGGCTCGAAAAAATCGAATTCGCGGGAGTGTGGCCATGACCGAAAAGTTCTTTGATTCCAATAACCTGGATGTCTGGGAAAAAGCCGCCGCCAAGCAGTCGCCCGGCGGCGACGTGAACAACCTAGTCTGGAATACCCCCGAGGGCCTGAAGGTCAAGGCGCTTTACACGAAAAAGGATGTCGAAAGCCTCGCGTTCGCCGATACCCTACCGGGCGTCGCACCTTTCCTGCGCGGTCCGCAGCCGACGATGTATGCCGTCAAGCCTTGGACCATCCGCCAGTACGCCGGGTTCTCGACGGCCGAGGCTTCCAACGCGTTTTATCGCAAGGCCCTGGCCGCCGGCGGCCAGGGCGTGTCGGTCGCCTTCGACCTGGCCACGCACCGCGGCTACGATTCGGACAATCCCCGCGTCGTCGGTGACGTCGGCAAGGCCGGAGTGGCCATCGACTCGGTCGAGGACATGAAGATCCTCTTCAATGGCATCCCGCTCGACAAGATTTCGGTGTCGATGACCATGAACGGCGCAGTGCTGCCGATTCTGGCCGGCTACATCGTCGCTGCCGAGGAGCAGGGCGTGAAACAGGAGCAGTTGTCTGGCACGATCCAGAACGACATCCTCAAGGAATTCATGGTGCGGAACACCTATATTTATCCGCCCAAGCCGTCGATGAAGATCATCGCCGACATTTTCGGCTACACCGCGCAGCACATGCCGAAGTTCAACTCGATCTCGATTTCGGGTTATCACATCCAGGAAGCCGGTGCCAACCAGGCCATCGAACTGGCTTTCACGCTGGCCGACGGCATGGAATATGTGCGTACCGGCGTCGCCTCGGGCATGGACGTCGATACCTTCGCCGGTCGCCTGTCCTTCTTCTGGGCAGTCGGCATGAACTTCTATCTCGAAATCGCCAAGATGCGCGCCGCCCGTCTGCTCTGGCACCGCATCATGTCGAGCTTCAATGCCAAGAGCCCGAAGTCGATGATGCTGCGCACGCACAGCCAGACCTCTGGCTGGTCGCTGACCGAGCAGGATCCGTACAACAACGTCGTGCGCACCACCATCGAAGCGATGGCGGCCGTCTTCGGCGGCACCCAGTCGCTGCATACCAACGCGCTCGACGAGGCCATTGCGCTGCCGACCGAGTTCTCGGCCCGCATCGCCCGCAACACGCAGCTGATCATCCAGGAAGAAACCCACATCACCAACGTGATCGATCCGTGGGCCGGCTCCTACATGATGGAAAAGCTGACCAACGACATGGCCGACAAGGCCTGGGGCATCATCCAGGAAATCGAAGCCATGGGCGGCATGACCAAGGCGGTCGAATCCGGCTGGGCCAAGATGCAGGTCGAGACCTGTGCGGCCGACAAGCAGGCGCGCATCGACTCGGGCAAGGACGTCATTGTCGGCGTCAACAAGTACAAGCTGGCCAAGGAAGACGCGATCGACATCCTGGACATCGACAACCACGTCGTGCGCGAAGCCCAGGTCGAACGCCTCGCCCGCATCCGGAAGATGCGCGACCAGGCCGCCGTGGATGCCGCACTGGCCGCGCTGACCGAGTGCGCCAAGACTGGGGAGGGCAACCTGCTCGACCTCACTGTCAAGGCGATCCGCCTGCGTGCGACCGTCGGCGAAGTTTCGGACGCGCTGGAAGTCGTCTTCGGCCGTTTCCGCGCCAACAACCAGACCATTTCCGGGGTTTACGGAGGCGTCGTGGAAGGACAGGAAAGCTGGGAGCAGATCAAGACCGACGTCGCGAAGTTCGCCGAATCCGAAGGCCGCCGCCCGCGCATCATGATCGCCAAGCTCGGCCAGGACGGCCACGACCGCGGCGCCAAGGTCGTCGCCACGGCCTACGCCGACCTCGGCTTCGACATCGACATGGGTCCGCTCTTCCAAACCCCGGAAGAAGCCGCGCGCCAGGCCATCGAGAACGACGTCCATGCGGTCGGTGTCTCGTCGCTGGCCGCCGGCCACAAGACCCTGCTGCCGGCACTGGTCAAGGCATTGAAGGACCAGGGTGCCGACGACATCATCGTCTTCGCCGGCGGCGTCATCCCGGCCCAGGACTACGACTACCTGTTCAATGCCGGCGCCAAGGCGGTATTTGGACCGGGCACGCGCATCGAGGATTCGGCCCGCAAGGTGCTGGAAGAAATCCGCAAGGTGCGCGCCTGAGCGACGCATGAAGCTGGACGACGCGCCCGTGCGTGCCAACCTCCTGTCCGATGCCGACCGCCAGCTGGTCGACGGCGTGCTCGCCAGCCAGCGTCGTTCGCTGGCCAAGGCGATCACGCTGATCGAGTCGACCCGCGCCGATCACCAGCAGCGGGCGCAACAGTTACTGACCGCGCTGCTGCCGAAAACCGGTAACGCGATCCGCATCGGCATTTCCGGCGTGCCGGGCGCGGGCAAATCGACCTTCATCGAGGCGCTCGGCGTCTGGCTGATCGAGCAGGGCAAGAAGCTCGCGGTTTTGGCCATCGATCCGTCGTCGACCGTGACCGGCGGCTCGATCCTCGGCGACAAGACGCGCATGGAATTGTTGAGCCAGCGCGAGGAAGCCTTCATCCGCCCCAGCCCGTCGGCCGGTTCGCTCGGCGGCGTCGCCGAGAAGACGCGCGAGGCCATGCTGTTGTGCGAAGCAGCCGGTTACGACGTGATCATCGTCGAGACCGTCGGCGTCGGACAGTCCGAAACGACGGTGGCCGGCATGGTCGACATGTTCTGCCTGCTGCAGTTGCCGAATGCCGGCGATGACCTGCAGGCCATCAAGAAGGGCATCGTCGAGATCGCCGACCTGGTGGTGATCAACAAGGCCGACATCGACAAGCAGGCGACCGCGGTGGTGCGCGCCCAGTGGCGCAACGCGCTGCACATGCTGCGCCCGGCGTCGCCCAACTGGTCGCCGCCGGTGATCACGCTGTCGGCCCTGCACAAGGAAGGCATTACCGACTTCTGGGCCGAGGTCGAGAAATACCAGGCGGCGCTCAAGCCGACCGGCGAGTTTGCCGCCAAACGACAGCACCAGGCGCTGTCGTGGATGTGGCAGCTGATCGATTCCGGGCTGCGCCAGCACTTCCGCCACCATCCGCGCGTGCAGGAAAACCTGCCCGCCCTGACCCGTTCCGTCGAGTCTGGCCATACGACGCCGGCAGCCGCCGCGTATGCCCTGCTCGACTACCTGAAACACTGATCACCCGTTCTTCACAGGGAGTTTTCCATGCACGACATCATCCGCCAGCTTGAGAAGAAGCGCGAACTGGCCCGCCTCGGCGGCGGCCAGAAGCGTATCGACAGCCAGCACGCCAAGGGCAAGCTGACCGCCCGCGAACGCATCGAGCTCTTGCTCGACCCGGATTCCTTCGAGGAATGGGACATGTTCAAGGAACACCGTTGCGTCGACTTCGGCATGGACAAGTCCGAAAAGACCCCGGGGGACGGCGTCGTGATCGGCTACGGCACCATCAACGGCCGCCTCGTCTTCGTCTTCTCTCAGGACTTCACCGTCTTCGGCGGCTCGCTGTCGGAAACCCACGCCGAGAAGATCTGCAAGGTCATGGACCAGGCGATGAAGGTCGGCGCGCCGGTGATCGGCCTCAACGACTCGGGCGGCGCCCGCATCCAGGAAGGCGTCGCAGCGCTTGGCGGCTATGCCGACGTCTTCCAGAGGAACGTCATGGCCTCCGGCGTCGTCCCGCAGATCTCGATGATCATGGGCCCCTGCGCCGGCGGCGCGGTGTACTCGCCATCGATGACCGACTTCATCTTCATGGTCAAGGACTCGTCCTACATGTTCGTCACCGGTCCGGAAGTGGTCAAGACCGTGACCCACGAGGACGTCACCGCCGAGGAACTGGGCGGCGCGGTCACCCACACGACGAAATCCGGCGTCGCCGACCTGGCCTTCGAGAACGACGTCGAAGCCCTTTCCATGCTGCGCCGCTTCATGAATTTCCTGCCGGCGAGCAACAAGGAAAAGCCGCCCCATACGCCGACCAATGACCCGGCCGACCGCATGGATTATTCACTCGATACCCTGGTGCCGGACAACCCGAACAAGGCGTACGACATGAGGGAGTTGATCACCAAGATCGCCGATGACAACGACTTCTTCGAACTGCAGCCCGACTATGCGCGCAACATCATCATCGGCTTCGCCCGCGTCGACGGCCACCCGGTCGGCATCGTCGCCAACCAGCCGCTGGTGCTGGCTGGCTGCCTCGACATCAAGTCCTCGATCAAGGCCGCCCGCTTCGTCCGCTTCTGCGACGCCTTCAACATCCCGGTCATCACCTTCGTCGATGTGCCGGGCTTCATGCCGGGTACGTCGCAGGAATACGGCGGCATCATCAAGCACGGCGCCAAGCTGCTCTATGCCTACGCCGAATGCACCGTCCCCAAGGTCACCGTGATCACACGCAAGGCCTACGGCGGCGCCTACGACGTCATGTCGTCGAAGCACCTGCGTGGCGACGTCAACCTGGCCTGGCCGTCGGCGGAAATCGCGGTCATGGGCCCGAAGGGCGCTGTGGAAATCATCTTCCGCGAAGAAAAGAACGATGCCGCCAAGGTCGCCGAGCGCGAAGCCGAGTACAAGGCCAAGTTCGCCAACCCGTTCGTCGCGGGTGCCCGCGGCTTCATCGACGACGTCATCATGCCGCATGCCACGCGCAAGCGCATCGCCCGCTCGCTGGCCATGCTGCGCGACAAGAAACTCGACAACCCGTGGCGCAAGCACGGCAACATTCCTCTGTAAGCGTCAGGGAGAAAAACGAACATGTTCAAGAAGATACTGATCGCAAACCGCGGCGAGATTGCCTGCCGCGTCATCAAGACCGCCCGCAAGATGGGCATCAAGACCGTCGCCGTCTATTCCGAGGCCGACAAGGATGCGTTGCACGTCGACCTCGCCGACGAAGCCGTCTGCATCGGCCCGGCGGCCTCGAAAGAGTCCTACCTGGTCATGGACAAGATCATCGACGCCTGCAAGCAGACGGGCGCCGAGGCGGTCCATCCGGGCTACGGTTTCCTCTCCGAAAATGCCACCTTCTCGCGTCGCCTCGAGGAGGAGGGCATCAAGTTCATCGGCCCGAAGCATTATTCGGTCGCCAAGATGGGAGACAAGATCGAGTCCAAGAAGCTCGCCATCGCCGCCAAGGTCAACACCATCCCGGGCTACAACGACGCCATCGCCGGTCCCGACGAAGCGGTCAAGATCGCCCAGGGCATCGGCTATCCGGTGATGATCAAGGCCTCCGCCGGCGGCGGCGGCAAGGGCTTGCGCGTGGCATTCAACGATGCCGAAGCGCACGAGGGCTTCTCCTCCTGTGTCAACGAAGCCAAGAACTCCTTCGGCGACGACCGGGTCTTCATCGAGAAGTACGTACTGGAACCGCGCCACATCGAAATCCAGGTGCTGGGTGATTCGCACGGCAACTACGTTTACCTGAACGAGCGCGACTGCTCGATCCAGCGTCGCCACCAGAAGGTCATCGAAGAGGCGCCGAGCCCCTTCGTCGACGCCGAGATGCGCAAGGCGATGGGCGAGCAGGCCGTGGCGCTGGCCCGTGCGGTGAACTACGAGTCGGCCGGTACGGTCGAGTTCGTCGTTTCCGGCGCCACCAAGGAATTCTATTTCCTGGAAATGAATACCCGCCTGCAGGTCGAGCACCCGGTCACTGAACTGATCACCGGACTCGACCTCGTCGAGCAGATGATCCGCGTCGCCTACGGCGAGAAGTTGCCGATCACCCAGGCCGACGTGCCCATCAACGGTTGGGCCATGGAATGCCGGATCAACGCCGAGGATCCGTTCCGCGGCTTCCTGCCATCCACCGGCCGCCTGGTGAAGTTCCAGCCGCCGGCCGAAATCCCCGGCCAGGTCCGTGTCGACACCGGCGTCTACGACGGCGGCGAAATCTCGATGTACTACGATTCGATGATCGCCAAGCTGATCGTGCATGGCGCCACCCGCGAACAGGCCATCGCGCGCATGCGCGACGCCCTGAACAGTTTCGTGATCCGCGGCATCTCTTCGAACATCCCGTTCCAGGCCGCGCTGATGCAGCATCCCGGCTTCCATTCCGGCATCTTCGACACGGGATTCATCCCCAAGGAGTACCCGAAAGGCTTCGACGCCTCCATGGTTCCCCACGACGACCCGGCCCTGCTGGTTTCGGTGGCCGCCTTCGTCTATCGAGCCTATACCGACCGGGGGGCATCGGTCTCCGGCCAGTTGCAGGGCCACGAACGGATCGTCGGCCAGAAGTGGATGGTGGTGCGCCTCAACGGGGCCGAAAAGGAATACCACCCGGTCACCGCCCGCCGGGTCGCCGGCGGCTACCACATCGAGTACAAGGGCGAAGCCTACGAGATCCGTTCCGACTGGAAGCTGGGCGAGTCGTTGTTCCGGGGCACCTGCAACGGTGAGGAATTCACGCTGCAGGTCGAGCGCCACAAGACGAAGTACAGCCTCTTCCACTGGGGAACGCGTGCCGACTTCATGGTCATGAGCGCCCGCGCCGCCGAACTGCTGGCGCTCATGCCGGAAAAACCGGCACCCGACCTCTCGAAGTTCCTGCTCTCGCCGATGCCCGGCCTCCTGCGCGAAGTCGCAGTCAAGGTCGGCCAGGAGGTGAAGGCCGGGGAAAAACTGGCCGTCATCGAAGCGATGAAGATGGAAAACATCCTCAAGGCCGACCAGGACTGCAAGGTCAAGAAGATCTCCGCCGCCGCCGGCGAGAGTCTCTCGGTCGACCAGGTCATCATCGAGTTCGAATAAGCGGAATTCGCCCCGAAAGCGAAGTCGACCGCGACAGGGCCCGTCTCCGACGGGCCCTTTTTCATGCGCCGCCGCCTAGGTGCGCCGCTCGCTCGCCCGCGCCAGGAGTTCCTGCCAGAGCTTGCCGGTGTCGATCTGCATGACGGCAGCGGGATCGAATGGCAGCAGCAGCCAGTCGCCGCGCGATATTTCCGCCTCAAGTTGCCCCTGCCCCCAACTGGACAGGCCGGCGAAAACCTTGAGCGCCGCCGGGGGCGCCCCGCCCAGCAGGGAGTCGCCGACTCCGGGCCCCATGCCCATGAAATAGCCGTCACCGAGATTGAGCAGGTCGCGCCGCCCGAGGTTGCGTTCATCGCCACGGAAGACGAAGACCAGCGACTGCGGCATGACGGGCCCGCCGAGGAAAACGGCATAGCTGTCGCGCCTGCCTTCGCGCCCCGGCTCCGCAGCGCCGAAGCGGTAGGCCGACGGCTTGTTGAGGATCACCCCCATCGGCCGGCTGCGCCCGTGCCGGGTTACCAGCACGACGCTTTCGGCGAAGATCGGGTCGCGCAATTGCGGCGTCGCCACGAGCAGAAGTGCGTGCGAATCGAGTTGCTGGGCGAGGGCGGGCACGCCCGCCAGCGACAACGCCAAGGCCGCCGCAACGTACCGTATTGCCCACGAAAAACCGTATCGCATCCCGACCTCCTGTCCGGCACGGGCCGGACCCGCCTGCCGCCATGTGATCACAGGCGGCGAATAATCTCAATCACGGCGCGCTCCCGGCGCACCGGGCAGGCCTCCCTCAAGCGAAAAACCCGCCACGCGGGCGGGTTTTCGCAAAGCTCCGGAGTTTCCCGAAGCATTGTCTGGTGGAGCCGGGGGGGATCGAACCCCCGTCCGCAAGCACTCTACAGGCAGTTCTACATACTTAGTCCGGTCAATTGGGTTTTAGCCCTTGCGCGCCGGCCGAACAGGCTCGCTTCAGGCGATCTGCTAGGTTTTCGTTGCCTGCCACGCAGCGGAGCAAGCCCTTATCTGATGCAAATGACGCTGCTGCCGGTTGCCCGGCCTAACCCATCAGCAGGTTAGTGCAGCGCTCGCCGGTTTAAGCGGCGAGTGCGAACGATTCGTCGTTGGCGTTTGTAGCTTCCAGATGGATTTACGAGGTGACTGGTCCTCGGTATGCCCTGTTCTGCTTTGCAACCCACGTCGAAGCCAGGTCGGCCCCAGTATTCTGCCAGCGCCTTTAAGACCCGGCGCAGTCAAGCAAGTTCCGCGATTGTACGCGCCGCTGCCCTATTGATCCAGCCGGAAGACCAACGGCACGAGCACCGAGCCCTCGACCGCCTCATCGCCGCGCCGGGCGGGCACGAAGCGCCAGCGGGTGACGGCGTCGCGGGCGGCTTCGTCGAGGCGGCTGAAATTGCTGCCTTTTTCGAGGTCGACCGAGAGAGGCCTGCCGTCGGCGCCGACCCGCACGCGCAACAGCACGCGACCCTCCTCGCCGAGGCGGCGCGAGGCCGCCGGATAGCCCGGACTCGGGTTGTTAAGGTAGGCGGCATCGTAGCGGGCGGGAGTCGAGGGCGTACCAGGCATACGGGGAGCCGGTGCAGCAGTGAACGCCGTCGCGACTGGAGCACCGGCGGGCTCGACGACGGCTGCCGGGACGGCGGGCACCACCGGCGCGGCAACAGATGCCGCCTCGGCTACGGGCGGACGGGCCACCGGATTGCTGGCGCGCGGACGGGCGGCCGCCGGGCGCTCCGTAGCCGCCGCTGCAACCATGTGCGCCGGCGCCGCAAGCGGCGCGACTGTCGGCTGCAGGCGGGCATTCATCGCAGTCGCCACGGCCGCTTCCCGCACATCGGCGACTGGCGGGAACGGCAAGGCAAGAACAGCCAGGTGCAGGGCGAGGGCGGCCAGCAGGCAGGCGAGAAGGCGCCGCATGGCCCTTGGCTGCGGCGGGCGGAATACGATCACGGCGACGTTCAGGAAGCGCTGCAGCTCGAGCGCTTCAGGCGTTGAGCTTCTCGAGCGCCTCGCGCAGCTTGCCCGGCTCGTCGAGGCGCAACATGCGGCGCACGGTGGGCGCCAGTTCCTCGACGTTGGCCTTGAGGACGCGGCTCTTGACCTCGAGAACCTGCGACGGGTGCATCGAGAAGATGCGCAGCCCCATGCCGAGCAACATGCGGGTCAGCGCCGGATCACCGGCCATCTCGCCGCAGACCGAGACCGGGATGCCAACCTTCTCGGCGCTCGCCAGCGTATGGGCAATCAGCATCATCACGGCCGGATGCAGCGGATCGTAGAGATTGGCGACCTGCTCGTCGGAACGGTCGATGGCCAGTGTGTACTGGATCAGGTCGTTGGTGCCGATCGACAGGAAGTCGAGGCGGCGCAGGAAGAGGCCGATGGCCAGCGCAGCGGCCGGGATCTCGATCATGCCGCCAACCTGGATGTTCTCGTCGAAGGCCGCCTTCTCGCCGCGCAGGCTCGACTTGGCCTGCTCGAGAGCGGCCAGGGTCTGGTCGATCTCGTGGGCATGCGCCAGCATCGGGATGAGCAGCTTGATCGGCCCGTACTTCGAGGCGCGCAGGATGGCGCGCAACTGGGTCTGGAACATCTGCGGCTCGGCGAGCGACAGGCGGATGGCGCGGCGGCCGAGCGCCGGATTGGTCTTGACCCGGTCGCCGATCATGTCGTCCGGATGCAGGTCCTTGTCGTTGCCGAGATCGAAGGTGCGGATGGTCACCGGCCTGCCGGCCATGCCCTTGACCACCTTCTTGTAGGCCTCGTACTGCTCGCGCTCGTCGGGCATGTCGCCGCGGTCGAGGAAGAGGAACTCGGTGCGGAACAATCCGACGCCTTCGGCACCGGCCTCGAGCGCCCCAGGCACGTCGCCCGGCAGCTCGATGTTGGCGAGCAGCTGCACCTCGACGCCGTCGATGGTCTGCGACTTGGCCGTCTTCAGCCGCTTGAGCTTGGTTCTCTCGATCTCCAGCTGGTTCTTGCGGAGGTGGTATTCCTCGAGGACACGGGCATCGGGATTGACGATGACGACACCGCGCGTGCCATCGACGATCAATTGCTCGCCGTCGCGGATCAGCGCACGGGCATTCTCGAGGCCGACGACCGACGGGATCGCCAGGCTGCGCGCGAGGATCGCGGTGTGCGATGTGGAGCCGCCGACGTCGGTAATGAACGACGCGAAGCGATGCTCCTTGAATGTGATGACATCGGCCGGCGCCAGGTCGTGGGCGACGACGATCAGCATCTCCTCGGTGACCCCCTTGGCCGTCTTCAGCACGGCCCGCCCCGGGTGGCCGAGCAGTTCCTTGATAACGCGCTCGACGACCTGGACGACGTCGTACTTGCGTTCGCGCAGGTAGGGGTCATCGAACTGCTCGAACTGGGCGACCAGGTGTTCCATCTGCTGGACCAGCGCCCATTCGGCGTTGCAGCGGCGTTCGCGGATCAGCTCGCGCGGCTTTTCGACCAGTTCCGGGTCGTCGAGGAACATGGTGTGGATGTCGATGAAGGCGCCCAGCTCGGCCGGCGCGTGCTCGGTCGACTCCTTCATCGCCTCCAGTTCCGTCTTGACCGCCCTGACCGCCGCGTCGAGCCGGGCGATTTCCTTGTCCACCATGCGCGGCGCGATCGTCAGGTGCGACACCTCGAGCGTCGCATGCGACATCAGCAGGGCGCGGCCGACGGCAATGCCGCCGGAAACGCCGAGGCCGTGCAGGGTGAAGCTCATGGGCCGACCTTCCGCCGGGCCGCCCGAAGGAAGGTCGACGCCCCCGCAGGGGGCAGCGAGCACGGCGAGCGTGGGGGTCGATTCATTTATTCCCCTTCGCCGAAGTAGTCGGCGATCAGGGCGAGCAGGGCATCCATCGCCTCCTGCTCGTCGGGGCCGTCGGTCTCGATGGTCACCTTCGAGCCCTTGCCGGCTGCCAGCATCATGACGCCCATGATGCTCTTGGCGTTGATCCGGCGCGGCCCCTTGGCCATCCAGACCTCGCACTTGAAGCGGCCGGCGAGCTGGGTCAGCTTGGCCGAGGCCCGCGCGTGCAGGCCGAGCTTGTTGATGATTTCGGTCTCGCGGGTCAGCATGCGCGCTCCGTCAGTGTTCCAGCATGTTGATGATGCCGTCGCGGCCGCCGTCTCGGGCGCGGACGAGCAGGGTTTCCATGCCCTTGTCGCGATAGGTCAGCGCGCGTATCAGCATCGGCAGGTTGACCCCGGTCAGCCCCTCGACGCGCCCGCGCTCGAGCAGCTTGAGCGCGAGGTTGGCCGGCGTCGCGCCGAAGACGTCGGTGAGGACGAGGACGCCCTTGCCGTTGTCCACCAGGTCGAGCATGCGGCGCGCCAGCGGCAGCAGGTCGAGCGGGTCGTCCTGTGCCGCGACGCCGAGCTGGTTGAGCTGGGGCGGGCGCTTGTTGAGCACGTGGCAGGCATTCTGCACGAGTGCCTCGCCGTAGCTGCCGTGGGTGATGAGGAGGATTCCGATCATGCCGGAGATTCTAACCCAGCGTCCGCCCGTGCTGCGGCATCGTGATAGCCCGTGGCCTATAATGAAGGCAGGTATGACATCGGACTTCACGCCAGGACACTCCCCGGCGCAACCACGAACTCATGGCGCTACTCGAAATCCGCAACGTCACGCGCCGCTTCGGCGATCTCTCGGCCGTCCTTGGCGTCAGCCTCGCCATCGAAGCCGGCGAGTTTTTTACCCTGCTCGGTCCCTCCGGCTGCGGCAAGACGACGATCCTGCGAATGATTGCCGGCTTCGACGCTCCCGATGAAGGCGAACTCTTCCTCGACGGCCGGCCGCTGGCCGGGATTCCGCCCGAGCAGCGGCCGGTGCATACGGTATTCCAGAACTACGCGCTGTTCCCGCACCTGACCGTCGCCGGCAACATCGCTTTCCCGCTCGAGATGGCTGGATTCGCGCGTGACGATATCCGCCGACGGACCGGCGAGGCACTCGAGCTGGTGCACCTCGAGGACAAGGGCGGCGCCTATCCGCACGCGTTGTCCGGCGGCCAGAAGCAGCGTGTCGCGCTGGCCCGCGGCCTGGTCAACAAGCCGCGCCTGCTGCTCCTCGACGAACCGCTCGGTGCCCTCGATGCCAAGCTGCGCGAACGCATGCAGGGCGAGTTGATCGCGCTGCAACGCGAAGTCGGCATCACCTTCGTCTTCGTCACCCACGCCCAGCAGGAAGCGTTGGCGCTGTCGCACCGCATCGCAGTCATGAACGCGGGTCGCGTCGAGCAACTCGACGTCCCCGAGGTGCTCTATTCGACACCGAAGAACCGCTTCGTCGCCGACTTCATCGGCAGCATCAACCTGATCGAAGGCGAGGTCACGGCGGCGTCCCGCCACGAACTGCAGTTGGTGGCGCCGGGGCTCGGCACCATCGCAGCACCGGCGCACGCCCCGGTCGCACCCGGAACGCGCGGCGCCCTCGCGCTGCGCCCCGAACACCTGCGCATCGCCGCACCGGAGGCGCGCGCCGGGCTCAAGAACCACTTCACCGGCACCGTCGCCGAGTACCTCTTCCTCGGCGACGTCACCGTCTACAAGGTGCGCCTCGACAACGGTCTGCTGATCGAGGCGCTGGCGACCAACGCCGGGTCGGGCAAAGCCTATTTCCACGAGATCGGCGACCGGGTCAGCATCGAATGGAGGCACGATGCGGGGATCTTCCTCGACCGCTGAGCGCGGCGCACGCCTGACGCGCTGGCTGGTGACGGCACCGCCGGCGCTCTTCCTCGTCGTGTTCTTCCTCGTGCCGGCGCTGATCATGGCCGCTGCCAGCTTCCGCGAGCCGGGCGAGTTCGGCGGACTCGCCCCGCTCGCGAGCACCGGACTCACGCTCGAAGCGTACCGCTTCGTCTTCGACGACGTGATCTACCTCGAGGTCCTCGTCCGGTCGTTCGCGGTCGCCGCACTGACCACCGTCATCTGCCTGCTCCTTGCCTACCCGCTGGCGCTGCTCATCGTGCGCAGTCCGAAACGCCAGCGCGACCGCCTCGTCCTGCTCGTGATCCTGCCCTTCGCCAGCAACTTCCTGATCCGCATCTACGCGTGGATGATGATCCTCGGGCCACTCGAGTTGCTCTACACCCCCTTCGCGGTGATCGCCGGGATGGTCTACGTGCATCTCCCGTTCATGATCCTGCCGCTCTACACCAACCTCGAGAAGCACGACCCCGTCCTGCTCGAGGCCGCGCAGGACCTCGGCGCCGGGGCATGGACGCGCTTCCGGAGGGTAACCTGGCCATTGTCCCTGCCCGGTGTTCTGTCCGGCGCGGCACTGGTCTTCATCCCCGTGCTCGGGATGTTCGCCGTACCCGAACTGCTCGGCGGCACCGGCGACCTGCTGATCGGCAACCTGATCAAGGAACAGTTCCTCGACAACCGCGACTGGCCGCTCGGCGCCGCGCTGTCGCTACTGCTCACGGCGGCCGTGCTTGCCGTCGCCTGGCTGTCGGCGCTGCTGACCCGGGGAAGGAGCGCATCATGAAACACAGCGCTTGGCTGTGGACGGCGGCGCTCGCCGCCTACGCCTTCCTTTACGTACCGCTGGCGATCGTCGTGCTCTTCTCGTTCAACGATTCGGAACTCAATGCCTCTTGGGTCCGCTTCACGACGCGCTGGTACGCCAAGCTGCTGGGCGACCCCGACATGCTGCAGGCAGCTGCCAATTCGCTGCTGATAGCAATCGCCTCAAGCACGATCGCAACCATACTCGGCACGATGGCCGGTATCGCGCTGCACCGCTGGCGGCCGCGCCTGCTTCCCTTCCTCGTCCTGACGCCGGTTTCGATGCCCGAGATCCTGCTCGGGGTCTCGCTGCTACTGTTCTTCCGACAGGTGCTCGACCTGACCCTCGGCCTGTTCTCCATCCTCGCCGCCCATGTCACCTTCTCTATCGGCTTCGTCGCCATCATCGTCCGCGCGCGCCTGGCCGGCATGGACGAGGAGATCTTCGCGGCGGCGCGCGACCTCGGGGCGACACCCTGGCGCACCTTCCGGCGCGTGACCCTGCCGCTGATCCTGCCCGGCATCGTGGCCGGCTTCCTGATGAGCTTCACCTTGTCGATCGACGACTTCGTGATCACCTTCTTCGTCGCCGGGGTCGGCGTCACGACGCTGCCGCTGCAGATCTACTCGATGATCAAGGTTGCCGTCACGCCGGAGGTCAATGCCGTCTCGACCCTCCTGATGGCCCTGACCCTCACCCTGATCGCGCTCGCCGCGCGCTTTGCGCCGGACACCCTGCGGCGGTCGCCATGAAGCGCCTGCTTCCCGCCCTCTTGCTGCTGGCCCCGCTCGTCGCCACGGCCACCGACACGCTGCACCTCTATATCTGGAACAACTACATTTCCGCGCAGACGGCGACGCGTTTCGAGGCGGCCTGCGGCTGCCGGCTCAAGCAGGATTACTACTCCGACAACGAGGAGATGCTCGCCAAGCTGGAGGCCGGCGCCACCGGCTATGACCTGCTGGTGCCGACCGGCAATGCCGTCGAGACCCTGATCAGAAAAGGCGCCCTGCAGCCGGTCGACCGCAGCCGGCTGCCCCACTTCGCCAACGTCGACCCCGCCTTCCGCGATCCATGGTTCGACCCCGGCAACCGCTACTCCGTGCCTTACGCGACCAGTGTCACGCTGCTCGGCTACAACGCGACGAAGCTCACCGAGTTGGGGCTACCGACCGACACCTGGGCGCTGATTTTCGAGCCAGCCCACCTCGTCCCGCTCAAGGGCCGCGTCACCGTGCTCAACAGCCCGCGCGAACTGATGGCGGCGGCGCTACGCTACCTCGGGCATTCGGCCCAGGACACCGATCCCGCGCACTGGCGCGCGGCGCGCGACCTCATCCTGCGGGCCAAACCGTACTGGGCGACCTTTTCCAACAGCACCTACATCAAGGACCTGGCGCTCGGCAACATTTGGGTCGCCCACGGCTACTCGAACGACATGGTCCGCGCCCGCGCCGACGCGCGCGCCGCCGGCCGCCCCTTCGCCATCGGCTTCACGATTCCGAAGGAGGGTGCCGTACTCGCCGTGGACAGTTTCGTCATCGACCGGGCAGCACCGCGGCCCGACCTCGCGCACCGCTTCATCGATTTCATGCTTCAGGGGGACAACGCCGCCGACGTCTCCAACCTGATCGGCGCCGGCAACCCCAACCGCGCCGCCCGCCCGGCCATCCGCCCGGAGGTTGCCGACGAACCGGCCATCTTCCCGCCTGCGGAGACGCTCACCCGCCTCGAGATGCTGCGCGACCTCGATCCCCGCCAGCGGCGCCTGCTCGCGCGGATGTGGACCGAAATCAAGGTGAAGTGAGCGCCCGCTAGCGCCGGGATGCCAAAAGAATACCGGCCAGAACCAGCAGGGCACCACCGATCTGGGCCGCCGAGATACCTTCGCCGAGCAGCCACCAGCCGAATCCTATGGTCAGGATCGGCCCGACCATACCGAACAGCGACGCGCTGCCGGGACCGAGTTGGCGGATTGCCGCCGACTGAGCAAACACCGGAATCACCGTCGCGAAGATGGCCATCGCCAGGCCCCAGCCATAGACCGGCAGCGGTTGTACGAAGGCGGTCAGCGGGTGCGCCGCCAGGAAATGGAGCAGGGTGACCGCCGACGAGATAAGCGTCGCCAGCGCCGAGAAGCGCATGGCGCCCAGACGCGCGATCATCGACGCGCTGCCCGAGATGTAGAGCGCGTAGGAAACACTGGATGCGAAGACCAGGCCACCGCCGATCAGGACACTGCGCATGTCCCCCTGGGCGAGGTCGTGGACGAACGCCAGGCCGATCCCCGCGTAGCAGAGGGCGACCGCCAGCCCTTCGCGCCGCGTGAAAGTGCGCCCCTGAAAGAACACGCCGATGAGGATGGTCAGCGTCGGGTAGGTAAACAGGATCAGCCGCTCCAGACCCGCCGAGATGTACTGCAGCCCCCAGAAATCGAGGATGCTGGCGCCGTAGTAGCCAAGGCAACCGAGTACGAAGAGGCGCGCCCAGTCCCCGCGCGCCAGACTGCCGCCGGCGCGCTGGCCGGCCAGCCCGACCCACAGGAAGAAGGGCAGCGAAAAGCCCATGCGCAGGGCCAGCAGCGTGATTGCATCAACGCCGTAGGGGTAGGCGAGCTTGACGAAGATGGCCTTGAGCGAAAAGCCGAACGCCGCCAGCAGGGCCAGGCCCACCCCCAGCGCGTTCGATTTTTCCAATACCAGACGAACAAATGATGACATGGCTGCATTAAAAAACAGGGATCGGAATGCAACAACTGGCATTATTCAAAGCCAGTGTTCGATGGAGACGAAACCTTGCGCTACGATCTTCCCGACCTGCGGCTGGTTGCCGCAATTGCCGATACGGGTAGCCTGACGCGGGCTGCCGCGGCCGTCCACCTCGCCCCGTCGTCCGCGAGCCATCGCCTGACCCAGCTCGAGACCACGCTGGGCATCCCGCTGTTCAGTCGCCACGCCCGCGGCCTGACGCCAACGGCTGCCGGCGAGTCGCTGTTACGCCACGCGCGCCAGATCTTCGCCCAGCTCGAGCAGATGCACGCCGACCTCGCACCCCATGCAAGCGGCCTGCACAGCCAGGTCACAGTGTTTGCCAATACCAATGCGATCAACTGCTTCCTGCCGGGTGACCTCGGCGATTTCCTACGCGAGCACCCGCGCGTACGCGTCGCCCTCGAGGAGCAGCCGAGCCCGACCATCGTGCAGGCGGTGGCCGCCCGCCAGGTCGAGATCGGGGTCATCGCTGCCGAAGGTAGCGCCAGCGACCTGGAAACCCATCCCTACCGGAGCGACCGCCTGGTCCTCGTCGTGCCCGCCAGCCACCCGCTGGCGATGCGCACGCAAGCGGGATTTGCGGAAGTGCTTGGCGAACCCTTCGTCTGCCTGCACGCCGGCAGCGCCATCCACACGTTCATGATGAACCACGCGCTGCGCCTCGGCGCCCGTCTCGACGTCCGCATCCAGGTGCGCAGCTTCAACGCGGTCTGCCGCATGGTCGCCGCCGGGGTCGGCATCGGCATGGTGCCGCGCTCGGCTGCGGTCGACGGAGTCCGGACGGTGGAAATCACCGACGCCTGGGCGCCGCGCGACCTGCAGCTCTGCGTGCGCTCGCGCGGCGGCCTGACACCGGCCGCGCGGGCCCTGTTCGACCACCTCTCCGCAAAGGGCGGCACCCGGGGCCAAGCCTAGCGGCGCTTGCCGCCGAGGATGCTGCCGAGCACGCCACGCAGGATCTGGCGGCCGAGTTCGCGCCCGACGGTGCCGGCCATGCCCCGTGCCGCACTCTTCGCGGCCGCCTCGATCATGCCTTCGCGCTTGCCGCCACGCGGGCCGGTCGAGCCGCCGAGCAGTTCGCCGAGACCATCCAGCAGGCCACCGCCGGAAGATTCCGGTGCTGGTTGCGGGCGCTGCTGCGGGGCGGGCGCCGGAGCCGGTCGGGCCGGGTGGTTGCCCCAGGCATTGGGATCGGCGGGCGGCGGCACGGCGCCGGGAGCAGCCGTCTTCACCTTGCCCGCAGGTTGGCCGCGCAATATCTCGTAGGCCGATTCTCGGTCGATGGCCTGGCCATAGGTGGCCAGCATTGGCGTCGCCGCGATCGCTGCCTGGCGTTCGGCCGGGGTCAGCGGACCGAGGCGGGAGGCGGGCGGGAAGATGAAGGCACGCTCGACGACGTTGGGGCGCCCCTTTTCGTCGAGGAAGGAAACCAGTGCTTCGCCGACGCCGAGCTCGGTAATCGCAGCCGCGGCATCGAACTTGGGGTTGGCGCGCATGGTTTCGGCGGCCGCCTGCACCGCCTTCTGGTCGCGCGGCGTGAAGGCGCGCAAGGCGTGCTGGACGCGGTTGCCGAGCTGGCCGAGGATCTTTTCCGGCACGTCGAGCGGATTCTGCGTCACGAAATAGACGCCGACGCCCTTGGAGCGAATCAGGCGGACGACCTGCTCGACCTTGTCGACCAGCGCTGGCGGAGCATCCGAGAAAAGCAGGTGGGCCTCGTCGAAGAAGAACACCAGCTTGGGCTTCTCGAGATCGCCGGCCTCCGGCAACTGCTCGAAGAGCTCTGAAAGCAGCCAGAGCAGGAAGGTCGAGTAGAGCGCCGGCGAGTTGATCAGCTTCTCGGCGGCGAGGACATTGACGACGCCGCGCCCGTTCGCGTCGATGTGCATGAGGTCGGCGATATCGAGCATCGGCTCGCCGAAGAAGACATCGCCGCCCTGCTCGTCGAGGGTCAGCAGGCCGCGCTGGATGGCGCCGATCGACGCGGTCGACACGTTGCCGTATTCGGTCTTGTATTGCGCCGCATTGTCGCCGACGTGCTGGACCATGGCGCGCAGGTCCTTGAGGTCGAGCAGCAGCAGGCCCTGGTCGTCGGCGATCTTGAAGACCAGTTGCAGGACGCCGGTCTGCGTGTCGTTCAGGTTGAGGAGCCGCGCGAGCAACAGCGGGCCCATGTCCGAAACCGTCGCCCGTACCGGCACGCCGCCGGCAGCGAAGACGTCCCAGAAGGCGACCGTGTTGGCGAAGGGCCGGAAATCTTCGATGCCGAGATCCTTGATCCGTGCCTCGAGCTTGGGCGTCAGGGTACCGGCGGCGCCGATGCCAGAGAGGTCGCCCTTGACGTCGGCCATGAAGACGGGGACGCCGGCGCAGGCCAGGCGTTCGGCCAGCGACTGCAGCGTGACCGTCTTGCCGGTGCCGGTGGCGCCGGTGATCAGCCCGTGCCGGTTGGCCATCTGCGGCAGCAGTGCCGGGTAACCGTCTTCGGACTTGGCGATGGGGATGGCTGCGGACATGGGGGCAAACTCCGACGTGGTAAACTCGTCCGATTCTAACAATACTGTGCAATTGCCGAGGTACACGATGGCCGGTCATTCCAAATGGGCCAATATCCAGCACCGCAAGGGGCGCCAGGACGAGAAGCGCGGCGCCGCCTTTTCCAAGATCGCCAAGGAAATCACCGTCGCCGCCAAGATGGGCGGGGGCGACATCGGCTTCAATCCGCGTCTGCGCGTCGCGGTCGACAAGGCCAAGGGCGTCAATATGCCCAAGGACAAGATCGACACCGCGATCAAGAAGGGTACCGGCGAGCTCGAGGGCGTCGACTACGTCGAGGTTCGCTACGAGGGCTACGGCATCGGCGGCGCTGCCGTCATGGTCGACTGCCTGACCGACAACAAGACACGCACCGTCGCCGAAGTCCGCCATGCCTTCAACAAGTACGGCGGCAACATGGGTACCGACGGCTGCGTCGCCTTCCAGTTCAAGCACTGCGGCCAGATGATCTTCGCCCCCGGCACCGACGAGGCGTCGCTGATGGACGCCGCCATCGAGGCCGGCGCCGACGATGTCGCCAACAGCGACGACGGTTCGATCGAAGTGATCACCGGTCCGGCCGACTTCGTCGCCGTCAAGGATGCGCTCGAGGCGGCCGGTTTCAAGCCTGAATTCGGCGAGGTCACGATGAAGCCCGAGGGGGAAACGGAACTTTCCGGCGACGATGCCGTCAGGATGCAGAAGCTGCTCGATGCCCTCGAAAATCTCGACGACGTGCAGGAAATCTACACTACCGCCGTGATGGACGAATAGGGGGCAGGCAGCCTTGAAATTCCGGGCGGATATCTTAGAATCATATTCCGCATTCGCTTCGCCTTTTCTCGACCTCGCCAAGGAGACGCCCTGTGGAAATTCCCGCCAAAGGCTTGCTCCCTGCCGAGTTGATGCTCGGCATCGCCCACATCGACGCGCAGCACGAGGCGATCTTCTACCGCATCGAGAACCTCAAGGCCTCCTGCCTGGACACCGGCGAGTTGCCCGACCATGTCGCGGACGACCTGCTCGCCTATCTGGCCGAGCACTTCGCCAGCGAGGAAACCTGCGCCGGGGAAGCGGGAGTCAGTTTCAAAGAGCACCACGTCAAGCACGAGGCGACACTCGCCGCGCTGCGCCACTGGGTGGACCGCGTTCAGTCCGGGCGCGCCGATATCTTCAGTCTGCTGCGCTACCTCGAGATCTGGTTCGAGCGTCACATCCTCGAGGAAGACCAGCCCTTCGCCCGCAAGGTGCTCGCCGCACGCCCCCCGGCGGCGGACTGACTGCCCGGTCGGGCAGCATTGCCGCTCCGGCCGTTCCCGGGGCCTGAGCGTGGCTCGCCTGTATCCTTTTCTGTTCGTCTTCCTGTGGAGCACCGGCTTCATCGGCGCGAAGTTCGGGCTGCCCTTCGCCGAGCCGCTCTCCTTCCTGCTCACCCGCTACGGACTCGTCATCGCGCTGATGACCGTCATCGCACTGGCGACGCGGGCGCCGTGGCCGAAGGCGCCGGCGCAGTGGGTGCATATCGGTGTCTCCGGCGTCCTTGTCCATGCCGTCTATCTCGGTGGCGTCTTCGTCGCGATCAAGCACGGCCTGCCGGCCGGCATCACCGCACTGGTCGTCGGCACGCAGCCCCTGCTGACCGCGCTCGGCGCCGGCTGGCTGCTCGGCGAGAAAGTGAGTGCTCGCCAATGGACCGGCCTGATTCTCGGGTTCGCCGGTGTCGGGATGGTGGTTTCGGGAAAATTCGGCGACGCGGCGCTCGGCCCGATGCTGATCCCGGCGCTCGTCGCGCTGCTAGGCATCACCGCCGGCACGCTGTACCAGAAGCGCTTCTGCGCCCGCTTCGACCTGCGCACCGGGTCAGTCATCCAGTTCGTGCCGACGGCGCTGCTTACCGCCGTCGCCGTCGCGTTGTTCGAGGATTACCGCATCGAATGGACCGGCGAGTTCCTCTTCGCCCTGGGCTGGCTGGTCCTCGTCCTCTCGCTCGGGGCGATCAGCCTGCTCAACCTGCTGATCCGCAGCGGCAGCGCAGTCAACGTGGCGAGTCTCTTCTACCTGACGCCGCCGACAACGGCCCTGGTCGCCTGGGCGGTTTTCGGCGAAAAACTGACGTCGACCGCGGCAATCGGCATGGCCTTGGCAGTAGCCGGTGTCTACCTGGTGGCGAGGCCGGCGAAATGACCGTGCACCGCATTCTCGGCATCGACCCCGGCCTGCGGGCTGGGGGCTTTAGCTCCGGCCGCGGGCCTTGCCTGCTTAACCGGCTGCGCCGGTTAGCCTGCGCTGAAGCCGGTCACCCCGTACTCCGAAGCGGCGCCAAATGAGCGTGCAGCGTATTCTCGGCATTGACCCAGGCCTGCGGGTGACCGGCTTTGGTGTCATCGAGAAGGAGGGGAGCCGGCTGGCCTACGTGGCGAGCGGCTGCATCAAGTCGAACGACCGGCAGTCGCTGCCGGAGCGGATCGCCACGCTGTTCGCCGGCATCGGCGAGGTCATCGTCACCTACCGGCCCGATCAGGCCGCGGTAGAGAAGGTCTTTGTCAATGTGAACCCCCAGTCCACGCTGCTGCTCGGGCAAGCGCGCGGCGCGGCGATCGCGGCGCTGGTCCAGGCGGGGCTGCCGGTCGCCGAATATACGGCGCTGCAGGTCAAGCAGGCCGTCGTCGGGCATGGCAAGGCGGCCAAGGAACAGGTCCAGCACATGGTCGTCCGCCTGCTCGACCTGCCCGGCGCGCCGGCAGCCGACGCGGCCGACGCGCTGGCCTGCGCCATCTGCCACGCCCACGGCGGGCAGGGCCTGGGCGCGCTGGCGACGGCCGGTTATCGCGTTCGCGGCGGCCGGCTGATAGGATGACGCGATGATCGCCGAGCCGCTACCCGCCCAGTTTCCGAACAGCGTCGTCCGCTACTTTGCGGCGACGCGTCCCGCCTTCCTCAGCGTGACCCTGGCCGGCTGCCTGATCGGGCTGGCGACAGCCCATGGCAGCGGCGTCCCGATCGACGCCGCCAAGGCTGTCCTGACCGTGGTGTTCGCCCTCGTCGCCCACGCCGGTGTCAATGTCGTTAACGATTACTACGATGCACTGAGCGGGGCCGATGCCGCCAACGACGGCCGCCTTTTCCCATTTACCGGCGGCAGCCGCTTCATCCAGAACGGCGTGATCGGCCCGCGCGAAACCGGCCTCTTCGGTTACGCCCTGCTGCTCTCGGTAATCCCGCCCGGCCTGTGGCTGGCCTGGCACTCGGCACCGGGACTGCTGCTGATCGGGCTGGCCGGCCTCGGCGTCGGCTGGGCCTACTCGGCACCGCCACTCAAGCTGATGTGCCGCGGCGTCGGCGAGTTCGCCATCATCGCCGCCTGGCTGCTGGTCGCGATCGGCGCCGACTTCGTCCAGCGCGGCGCCTTCGCCTGGACGCCGGTACTGGCGGGGCTGCCGTTCGCGCTGCTCGTCGCCAACATCCTCTACATCAACCAGTTCCCCGACCGGGTCGCCGATGCGCATGCCGGAAAGCGCACCGCCGTCGTCCGCCTCGGCGCGCGACGGGCGCGCTGGGGCTATCTGGCCATCGTCCTGATCGCCTACGCCTGGCTGGCGGCCGTGGTGTTTTCCGGTGCCCTCCCGGCGTGGACCGCGACCGGGCTGGCGACCCTGCCGATCTCGCTCGGCGCCGCCCGTGGGCTGCTCGCCAACGCGGAGCGCCCGGGATTGCTCGGCGCGGCCATCCGCCAGACCATCCTCGCCGCCAACCTGCACGGCCTGATCATGGCTGCGGCCCTCGTCGCATCATGATCGGCAGGCTGACCGGCATCCTCGCCGAGAAGAATCCGCCGCAAGTCGTGCTCGACGTGCACGGCATCGGCTACGAGGTCGATGTGCCGATGAGCACCTTCTACAACCTGCCGGCCGCCGGCGAGAAGGTCACCCTGCTGACCCATTTCGCGGTGCGCGAGGACGGCCACTTCCTCTACGGCTTCCTCAGCGAGAGCGAGCGCTTCGCCTTCCGCCAGCTACTGAAGATTTCCGGCATCGGCGCGCGCACTGCGCTCTCGGTGCTGTCCGGCCTGTCGGTCGGCGACCTGGCGGCCGCCGTCGCCCGCCAGGAAGTCGGCCGGCTGGTGAAGATTCCCGGCATCGGCAAGAAGACGGCCGAGCGCCTGCTCCTCGAACTGAAGGGCAAGCTCGCCGACGCCGTCGCTCCCGGCCAGGCGGTTGCGGTCGACGACGCCCGGCACGACATTCTCAATGCCTTGCTCGCGCTCGGCTACAACGACAAGGAGGCCGCCGGGGCGATGAAGCAGTTGCCCGCCGATGTCGGCACTTCGGACGGCATCCGGCAAGCCCTCAAGCTGCTGGCCAAGGCCTAACCGTGATTACCCAGGACGACCCCAAGCGGCTGGCCCAGATCGCGCTGGTTGCCCTGCTCATCATCGGGTGCATAGCGGTCCTGCTGCCATTCGTCGGCGCGGTCCTCTTCGCCTTCATCATCTGGGCGTGCAGCTGGCCGCTCTACGCGGAAAGAGTGCTGCCGCGCCTCGGCGGCCGCACCAGCCTCGGCGCTTCGCTGATGACCCTGCTCCTCGTCTTGGTGATGCTGGTACCAACGCTCTTCCTAGCTGGCTCGCTGGCCGGCGGCGCCAACGATCTCGTCGCTTTCCTGAAACCCTATTTCGAAGGCGGGATTCCAGCCAGTGCGCCTGCCTGGCTCGCCGGAATCCCGTTCTTCGGCCCCGACGTCGATGCCTGGTGGCACCGCGTCGCCGGCAACCGCGAGGAGTTCAACGCGCTACTGCGCCAGCTAGCCGGGCCGGCCCGCCAGCTGGCGCTGGCAATCGGCGCCATCCTCGCCAACGGCCTGCTGCAGGTACTCCTGGTGCTCTTCATCGTCTTCTTCCTCTACCGCGATGGGACCGCCATCAGCGACACGCTCTACGTCGCCGCGCGCAAGCTGGGCGGCGAACTCGGGGAAGTGATGATCGACAAGACCCGCAACACCGTCCTCAGCGTGATGCTCGGGATCGTCGGCACCGCTGCCGCGCAGGGCACAGTCGCGATGATCGGCTTCCTGATCGCCGGTGTCCCCGCCGCCGTGCTGCTCGGCTTCGCCACCTTCTTCCTGTCGATGATCCCGATCGGCCCGCCGCTGATCTGGGGTCCGGCCGCCGCCTGGCTGTACAGCGAAGGCCAGACCGGCTGGGCGGTTTTCCTGCTGCTGTACGGGCTGCTGGTCATCAGCAGCGTCGACAACTTCCTCAAGCCGTGGCTGATCGCCCGCGGTGCCGGCCTCTCCATCCTGCTCATCGCGCTCGGCGTGCTCGGCGGCGTGCTCGTCTTCGGCTTCATCGGCATTTTCCTCGGGCCGGTACTGCTCGCGCTCGGCCACATGCTCCTTCTCCGCTGGGCCCGCGAGGAACCCGCCACATGATCGAAACCGACAAGCTCGCCGCGGTCGACCGCCTCGTTGCCCCGCTTTCCAAGTCCGCCCAAGAGGATGCACTCGAGCGTGCCCTGCGCCCGAAGCGGCTCGCCGACTACACCGGCCAGACCAAGATCCGCGAGCAGCTGGAAATCTTCATCGAGGCGGCCCGCCGACGCGGCGACGCCCTCGACCATGTGCTCCTCTTCGGCCCGCCCGGACTGGGCAAGACGACGCTCGCCCACATCGTCGCCCACGAGATGGGAGTCAACCTGCGCCAGACCTCGGGGCCAGTGCTCGAGCGCGCCGGCGACCTCGCCGCCATCCTGACCAATCTCGAGCCGCACGACGTCCTCTTCATTGACGAAATCCACCGTTTGAGTCCGGTGGTCGAGGAAATCCTCTACCCGGCGCTCGAGGATTTCCAGATCGACATCATGATCGGCGAGGGCCCGGCGGCCCGCTCGGTCAAGCTGGACCTGCCACCATTCACGCTGATCGGCGCGACGACGCGCGCCGGCATGCTGACCAATCCGCTGCGCGACCGCTTCGGCATCGTCGCCCGCCTCGAGTTCTATTCGCCGGACGAGTTGCAGCAGATCGTCTCGCGCTCGGCCTCCCTGCTCGAGGCACCGATCGACGCTGCCGGCGCCCTCGAGATCGCCCGCCGCTCGCGCGGCACGCCACGCATCGCCAACCGCCTGCTGCGCCGCGTGCGCGACTATGCCGAGGTCAGGGCCGACGGCCGCATCGCGCGCGAAATCGCCGACGCGGCGCTGCGCATGCTCGACGTAGACGCGGCCGGCCTCGACCTGATGGACCGCAAGCTGCTGCACGCCGTGATCGACAAGTTCGGCGGCGGGCCGGTCGGCGTCGACAACCTGGCCGCCGCCATCGGCGAGGCGCGCGACACCATAGAGGACGTCCTCGAACCTTACCTGATCCAGCAGGGTTACCTGCAACGCACGCTGCGCGGCCGTATCGCGACGCCGGCGATCTACCGTCACCTCGGACTCGGCGAACCGGCCTCTGCCGCCGTCCGCGACTTGCTGGCCGACACTTAGGCGGGATCTTTCCCTGCCGCAACCTCACGGAGGAGGAACACCATGTCGCTTCGTCACAGTCCTGTCCTGCTGGCCCTGCTCGCTGCCTTCAGCCTGCCGGCTTCCGCCAACGATGCCGTGCAGGCCGCCTGCGGGCGCTGCCATGGCGCCGACGGCGTTGCGGCAAGTGCCGGCACCCCGCACCTGAACGGTCAGCATGCGGGCTACCTGGTCGAATCGATGGATGCCTTCCGCGCCAAGAAGCGGCCGACCGCAGTCCCCGAGCACCAGGCGGGCCTCAAGCCGGACGATCTCAAGGCGGCCGTCGAGCTTTACGCCGGCAGCAAGTCAGCCCGCCCGAAACAGGACACCAATGCGGAAAAGGTTGCCAGGGGCGAGGCGATCTACGGAGACCGCTGCGCAAGCTGCCACCTCGACAACGGCCGCGACTTCGAACAGGAGGCGCCGTTCCTCGCCGGCCAGGACCTCGCCTACATCAACGCCCAGAACGGCCTGTTCGTCAGCGGCAAGCGCAAGTTCGCCCCCCGCCAGGACGACGCTTACAAGGGCCTCAGCGCCGCCGACCTGGAGGCTGTATCGCATTTTTTCGCCAGCCAGGACCAGTTCGCTGCCAAGGGTTCGGAAGGCAAGAAGAAAAAGAAGGCGCGCTGACAGCGGTGATCGATCCGGCGGTGGCCCTCTTGAGGGCTTGATACCCACAACAACAACACGACAGACAGGCGGCAAGCTACCCGCGCTGGTCGGCGGATTGCCGACCAGCGTTCTGCCACCACAGTACCGGGGAGCAACCATGAAATGCAGATGGACCCTGGCCGGTCTCGCTTTCGCGGCCAGCGCTGCCGTTGTCGCAGCCGACGGCAACGACCTCGCATCCCGGCATTGCGCCCGCTGTCATGGCGCGGACGGCTTGTCTTCCGGGCCGGGAATGCCCTACCTGAACGCCCAGCTGGCGACCTACCTGCTCCAGGCGAGCGAACGTTTGCAGGCAGGCAGGCTGCCGAGCAGGGTACCCGGCCATGTTCCCCGCGAAATCGACGGCGCGGGGCGGGCGGGCCGCCCCGCCAACGATGCGACGCGCCCCG
>VEPL01000029.1:506062-522725 GCA_012026885.1 Betaproteobacteria bacterium
CCCCACCTCCGGCGCGTTCGGGTCTCCCGCCCTCCCCCGACTACTATGCGACGCTCCCGGCCGGCCGACCGAAGCAGGAAGCCGATGCCACCAAGGTCGCACGCGGTGGGGCAATCCACGGTGAGCGCTGCAGCGACTGCCACCTTGACAGCGGGCGCGGCAGCGACAAGGACGCCCCGCTGATGGCCGGGCAGGATCTCGCCTACCTGGTCGAACAGTTGCAGCTGTTCATGAACGGCAAGCGGCCGTTTGCATTCCTCCAGGACGAAGCCTTCAAGGGGCTTTCGCGTGACGACCTTGAAGCGGTCGCCCACTTCTTCGCGGCGCAAGACCCGATCGCCGCCAAGGGCCCCGGGCGCAAGCGTCGATAGAGACCCGACGAGCCCAACAAAATTACGTCGAAACAATCCGTTACAAACGGTTCTTCGGAAGACAGGTAAAATCGGCCGATGAAATTTTCACCCGGGCCCAACGCCTTCACCATCCCCGTCCGCGTTTATTACGAGGACACCGATGCCGGCGGGGTCGTCTATTACGCCAATTACCTGAAGTACTTCGAGCGCTGCCGCAGCGAGTGGATGCGCTCGGCCGGCCACGACCAGTCGGCGCTCGCCAGTCTTGCCGGGATCGGTTTCGTCGCGCGCAAGGCGGCCTGCGAGTACCTCCGGCCGGCCCGCCTCGACGACCTGCTGACCATCGGCCTCGAGGTCGAGAAGCTGACGCGGGTGCGCATCGTCTTCCGCCACCATGCACGACGCGGCGACGAGGAACTGGTCACCGGTACCGCCGAGATCGCCTGCGTGGACATGGCGACGATGAAGCCCGCCCCGATTCCCGATTTCCTCCACGCCCAGCTGGAAGCGCTGAAATGAACGTCACCCAGGATCTTTCCATCCTCCACCTGATCCTCAACGCCAGCGCTGTCGTGCAGGTGGTGATGGCACTTCTCGCCGCGGTCTCCTTCATGTCCTGGTACTACATCTTCATGAAGTGGTATGCGGTCCGCCAGGCACGCGAGAAGACCGAGGGCTTCGAGCGCGACTTCTGGTCGGGCGGCGACCTCAATCGCCTGTATGAGAGCGCCATGCACGCCGGCCAGGAATCGGGCTCGATGGCGCGCATCTTCGAGGCTGGTTTCCGCGAATTCACCAAGCTGCGCGGCCAGAAGAACCTCGATGCCAAGGATGTCGTCGACGGCTCGCGCCGTGCCATGCGCGCCACCTACCAGCGCGAGATGGACACACTGGAAGCTCACCTCGCCTTCCTCGCGTCGGTCGGCTCGGTCTCCCCCTACGTCGGCCTGTTCGGCACGGTGTGGGGCATCATGCATGCCTTCCGCGGCCTCTCCAACGTCGGCCAGGCGACGCTCGCCGCCGTGGCACCGGGCATCGCCGAGGCGCTCGTCGCCACGGCCATCGGCCTGTTCGCAGCGATCCCCGCGGTGCTCGCCTACAACCGCTTTTCGCACGACATCGACCGGCTGGCCGTGCGCTACGAATCGTTCATGGAGGAGTTCTCGAACATCCTCCAGCGCCAGATGAGGTAAGGCGATGCGCCAGCGCCGGCTCAAGAACGAGATCAACGTCGTTCCCTACATCGACGTCATGCTCGTGCTGCTCGTCATCTTCATGGTGGCGGCACCGATGATGACGACGGCCAACATCGACCTGCCTTCGGTCGGCAAGGCACCGGCCGCACCGGCCGCACCGCTCGAGGTCGGGATAAAGGCCGACGAGAGCCTGGTGGTAACCGACCGCGCGGCCAGGAATGGCCGTGAAATCCGCGTCGACCGCAAGGAACTGGTCGGCATGGTCACCGCCGCGCAGGCGAGGAATCCCGAGCAGCCGGTGCTGATCGCCGGCGACAAGAACGTCAAGTACGAGGCCGTGCTGGCGGTCATGGACGAACTGCAGCGCGCGCAGGTCAAGCGCGTCGGCCTGCTGGTGCAGACCTCGGGCAAATGACCCCGGAGCGGCGCGAGGAACCCGGGCGACGCAAGGCGCTGGCATTCACCGTCCTGGTGCACGCCGGGCTGATCGCCGCGCTCTTCCTCGGCGTGCAGTGGAAGCGCAGCCAACCCGACGTGGTCGAGGTGGAACTCTGGTCGAGCCGGCCAACGCCCGCCATGCAACCGGCCCCGCCACCGCCGCCCCCGGAGCCGGAAGTCAAACCGGAGCCCAAGCCCGAGCCGAAAGTCGAGCCGCCTCCGCCGGCCACGCCGGAAATCGCGATCAAGGAAGACAAAAAGAAGCCCGAGCCGAAGAAGCCGGAGCCGAAACCCGAGCCCAAACCGGAACCGAAGAAGCCGGAGCCCAAGCCCGAGCCGAAGAAACCCGAGCCGAAGCCGGAGGCGAAGACCCAACCGGCCCCGGACTTCAGCGAAATGCTCAAGCGCGAAAGCAGCGAGCGCACCGCGCGGACGAACGCCGCCTCGGCGCAGCAACTGGCCAATGCCGCGCGCGCCGAAAGCGAGTTGCGCGCCGCCGCCGACAAGAAGGGCATGCAGGATTACGCCGCGAAGATACGCGGCAAGGTGCGCGGCAACATCGTGCTGCCCCAATCCATCCAGGGCAACCCGGAAGCGGTCTTCGAGGTCATCCAGCTGCCATCCGGCGAAGTGCTTTCCGTCACACTCAAGCGCTCGAGCGGCAATCCCGGGCTCGATGCGGCCATCGAGCGCGCCATCCTGAAATCCTCGCCATTGCCCAAGCCCGACAACCCGGCGCTGTACCAGCGCACGCTGGAAATCCGGTACCGTCCGTTTGAAGAGTAGAATCGCGCAAATTCAGTCAATTACGTTCATCATGCCGTCCATTTTCCGCAAGTTCCTTGTCCTGCTGGGCCTGCTGGCCGCTACCGCGGTCAACGCCCAGTTATCGATCGAAATCACCGGTGCCGGCGCCAACCGCATCCCGGTCGCCATCGCCGATTTCGCCGGCGACCCGACGGCCGCACGCATCGTCACCGGCACCGTGCGTGCCGACCTCGAGCGGAGCGGCCTGTTCCGCCTGATCGACCCGGCCGGCACCGTCCTCGACGAAAACGCGGCCGTCGCCTACGGCGACTGGAAAGGGCGCGGCGCCGACGCGCTCGCCGGTGGCAGCTTGGTGCGCAGCGCCGACGGCCGCATGGAGGCCCGCTTCCGGCTCTACGACACGCAGAAGCAGGTCGCCCTCGGCGGCGCCGCCTTCGTTGCCGGCCAGGAACAGTTGCGCGCCGCCGGCCACCGCATCGCCGATTTCATCTACGAAAAGCTGACTGGGGAAAAGGGCATCTTCTCGACCCGCATCGCCTACGTGGTCAAATCCGCCGGCCAATTCCGCCTGCAGATCGCCGACGCCGACGGGCAGGGCGCGGCCACGGCGCTGACCTCGACCGAACCGATCATCTCGCCGGTCTGGTCGCCCGATGGCAGCCGCGTTGCCTATGTATCGTTCGAGAAGAAGAAGCCGGTCATCTACGTCCATTCGCTCGCTTCCGGCCAGCGCACGGTCGTCGCCAACTTCAAGGGCTCCAACTCGGCACCAGCCTGGTCGCCCGATGGCCGCCGCCTCGCCATCGTTCTGTCCAAGGACGGCAATTCGCAGATCTACGCGGTCAACGCCGACGGCAGCGGCCTGCAGCGCCTATCGCAGTCCGGCGGCATCGACACCGAACCGCGCTTTGCCCCGGACGGCAGCATCTTCTTCACCTCGGACCGCGGCGGCAGCCCGCAGATCTACCGCATGGGCGGCAACGGCGGCGACGCCCAGCGCGTCACCTTCGATGGCAGCTACAACGTTTCGCCGCGCCCGTCGCCGGACGGCAAGTCGCTGGCTTTCATCAGCCGCCGCGACGGCCGCTTCCAGCTCGCGGTGATCGATCTCGCCAGCAAGCAGGTCCAGGTGCTCACCGACTCGAGCAAGGACGAGTCGCCCAGCTTCGCTCCCAATGGCCGCATGATCCTGATCGCCACCGAAACCGGTGGCCGTGGCGTCCTTTCCGCAGTATCCAGCGACGGGCGCATCAAGCAGCGCCTGTCGATCGCCGCCGGCGACGTCCGCGAACCGGCCTGGGGCCCCTTCAACCAATAAATCTTCAATGGAGAACACCATGAAACGCCTGCTCATTCCCGCCCTTCTTTCCGCCCTCCTGATCGCCGGCTGCAGCACGACGCCGGTGGACGAAACCTCCGGCTCGCCGGTCGAATCGCGCGGCACCGGCAGCGGCGTCGCCCCGGTCACCGCCGGCGGCCTCGACGCCCGCGGCCTGCCGCGCGAACTGACCGACCCGAAGAGCCAGCTCGCCCAGCGCAGCATCTATTTCGACCTCGACAAGTACGACGTCAAGGCCGAATACCAGGATCTGGTCGCCGCTCACGCCAAGTACCTGGTCGCCAACCGCGGCTTCAAGGTGCTGATCCAGGGCAACACCGACGAGCGCGGCAGCCGCGAATACAACCTGTCGCTCGGCCAGAAGCGTGCCGAAGCGGTCAAGCGCTCGCTGGTCCTGCTCGGCGCCAAGGAAGACCAGGTCGAATCGGTCAGCCTCGGCGAGGAAAAGCCGAAGAACCCCGGCCACGACGAGACCGCCTGGGCCGAGAACCGCCGCGCCGACATCCTCTACAAGGCGCCCGACGGCCGCGGCGAGTTCTGACCATGCGGGCATTGCGCATCGCGCTCGCCGTCGCCGCGCTCGGTGCCGGCACGGCGCAGGCCGGCATGTTCGACGATGACGAGGCGCGCCGCCAGATCAAGGATCTCGCTGCGAAGACGGAGGCGCGTTTCGACCAGCAGGGCAAGGCCCAGCTCGACCTCGCCAGCCAGCTGTCCCGCCAGGCCGAGGAAATCGCCCGTCTGCGCGGCCAGGTTGAGACGCTCGGCTACGAGCTGGACACGGCCAGAAAGCGCCAGCAGGACTTCTACCTCGACCTCGACACGCGCTTGCGCAAGATCGAGGGCGGCGGCGCGGCGGCTGCGGTCGACCCCGCTGCAGGCGGCAATTCCGTGCCGGCACCGGCCGCCAGCGGCGACCCGGCGCGCGAATCCCGCGAATACGAAGCGGCGCTCAACCAGTTCAAGGCCGGCAAGTACAAGGATGCCGCTGCCTTGTTCGGCGCCTTCGTGCAGAAGTCACCGGACAGTTCGCTCGCCCCCAACGCACAGTTCTGGCTCGGCAACGCCTGGTACGCACAGCGCGACTGCAAGCGTGCCATCGAGGCGCAGAGCGTGGTGACGACCAAGTACCCGGACAGCGCCAAGGCACCGGATGCCTGGCTGGCGATGGCGACCTGCCAGCAGGAAATGGGCAATCCGACCGGTGCCCGCCGTTCGCTGGAAACGCTGGTCGCCAAATACCCGCAGTCGCCCGCCGCCGGCGAGGCCCAGCAGCGCCTGAAGAAGAAGTAGTTTGGCGCTGCGCCTCACCGAGATATTCTTCTCGCTGCAGGGCGAGGCCTCGCGCGCCGGCCTGCCGACGGTCTTCGTCCGCCTGACTGGCTGCCCGCTGCGCTGCACCTGGTGCGACACGACCTACAGCTTCACCGGCGGCGAGCCGGCGAGCATCGCCTCGGTGCTCGCCGAGGTCGCCCGCTATCCGGCGCGCCAGGTCTGCGTCACCGGTGGCGAACCGCTGGCGCAGAAGGAGTGCCTGCCACTACTGGCGGCACTCTGCGATGCCGGCTACGACGTCTCGCTGGAAACCTCAGGCGCGCTCGACATCGGCGCCGTCGATCCGCGCGTGTCGTGCATCATGGACCTGAAGGCGCCGGATTCGGGCGAAAGCGCGAAGAACCGCTGGGAAAACCTCGCCCACCTCGACGCTCGCGACGAAATCAAGATCGTCATCGCCTCCCGCTCCGACTACGAATGGGCGCGCGATGCCATCCGCACACACCGGCTCGATGCCATCTGCCCGGTATTGCTGTCACCCGCCGCGGGACTGGTCGAGCCGGCGGCAATGGCAGGCTGGATTCTCGAAGATGGCCTGAATGTCCGCCTCCAGTTGCAGTTGCACAAGCTGCTCTGGCAGGACGCGCGCGGCAGGTAGTTCAAATCCCCAGGTAGCGGTGCCAGATGCCGTGATCGGCGTCGAGCTCCGCCGATCTGCCGGCCCAGACGACGCGGCCGCGCTCGATGATGGTGTGGCGGTCGGCCAGTGCAATCAGTCGCTCGACGTACTTGTCGACCACCAGCACGCTCTGGCCCTCGGCGCGCAACCGGGCGAGGCAGGACCAGATCTCGTCGCGGATGAGGGGTGCCAGCCCTTCGGTCGCCTCGTCGAGGATGAGCAGGCGCGGATTGGTGACCAGCGCGCGGCCGATCGCCAGCATCTGCTGCTCGCCCCCGGACAGCTGGTTGCCGAGATTCCGCCGCCGTTCGGCGAGGCGCGGGAAAAGCTCGTAAACGCGGGCCGGCGTCCACGGCCCGGCGAGCTTGCGGCGGTTGGCGAAAAAGGCCACCAGGTGCTCGTCGACCGTGAGGTTGGGGAAGCACTGCCGCCCTTCGGGCACCAGCGCGATGCCGGCGCGGCCGATCCGGTCCGGCCGCCAGCCGGCGATTTCGGCGCCGGCAAAATGTATGCGCCCGGCACGCACCGGTTGCAGGCCGCAGATGGCGCGCAGGGTGGTCGTCTTGCCCATGCCGTTGCGGCCGAGCAGGGTGGCCGCCTCGCCCTCGGCCATCGCGAGGTCGATGCCGAACAGCGCCTGGCTCGGCCCGTAAGCGACCTCGAGGCCGGCGATCTCGAGCAGGGCACTCACAGGTGGTCCCCCAGGTAGGCCCGGCGCACGCCGGCATCCGCCTTCACTTCATCCGGGGTCCCGGTACAGATCATCTGGCCATTGACCAGCACCGAGATCCGGTCGGCGAGGCGGAAGACAGCGTCCATGTCGTGCTCGACAAGCAGGATGGTGACGTGGCGCGCGAGGTGCTCGATCAGCTCGACCATGCGCGCCGATTCCTCGGGGCCGGTGCCGGCCATCGGTTCGTCGAGGAGGAGCAGCTGCGGCTTCGTGGCCAGCGCCATGGCCACTTCGAGGGCGCGCTGCTCGCCATGGGAAAGGCTGCCGGCGACGGCTTCCGCCTTGCCGGCGAGTCCGACCTGCGTGAGCCAGTCCACCGCTTCGGCGAACAGCGCCGCCTCCGCCGCAACCGGCCGCCAGAAGCGGAAGCTGGTGCCGGCATCGGCCCGCCCCTGCACGGCAAGAGCGACGTTGTCACGCGCACTCAGGCCGAGGAAGACGTTGGTGATCTGGTACGAGCGCGCCATGCCGGCGCGCACCCGCTCGTGCATGGACAGGCGGGTGATGTCGCGCCCGGCGAAGCGGACGCTGCCCGAATCCGGCTGCAGGGCGCCCGAGACGTGATGGATGAAAGTCGTCTTGCCGGCGCCGTTGGGCCCGATCAGCGCATGCACCTCGCCGGCAGCGACGCTGAAATCGACCTCCTTCAACGCGTCGACCGCAGCGAAACGCCGCGACAACCCGCGTACCTCGAGCAGTGCATCAGCCACGGCGTTCCCCGAACAGCGCGGCGACCCCGCGCGGCGCGAAGAGGACGATGCCGAGCAGCAGCAGGCCGAGGACGATGTGCCAGTGCTCGGTGAAGCCGACCAGCACCTCCTCGAGGCCGAGCAGGACGGCGGCACCGACGACCCCGCCGTAGAGGGCACCGACACCACCGATGATGACCATGACCAGCAGTGTCCCCGACTGGGTCCACTGCAGCAGGTTGGGGCTGGCGAGGCCGGTCAGGTTGGCGAGCAGGGCGCCGGCCAGGCCGGCGACGGCACCGCCGAGCGCGAAGGCGACGAGCCGGTAGCGGAACACCGGGTAGCCGAGCGCCTCCATGCGTGTCTCGTTCTCGCGGATGGCCTGCAAGGTGCGGCCGAAGCGCGCCTGTGCCAGCCGGCCGAATGCGAGCAGGGCCGCAGTCAACGCCGCCAGGCTGGCAAAAAACAGCGCGCTGTCGCCGGCGAGGCTGAATCCCGCCAGGGTCATGCGCCCGGCGAGCGGCAGCCCGTCGTCGCCGCCCCAGGCGCGCGCCGAGACGAAGAGATAGAAGACCATCTGCGCGAAGGCGAGGGTGATCATGATGAAATACACGCCGCGTGTGCGCAGGCTGACGCTCCCGACCAGCAGGGCGAACAGGCCGGCCGCCGCCATCGCCGCCGGGAAGGCGAAGAGCGCCTCGTTGATCCCCGCTTGCTGGCAGATCGCCGCCGTGTAGGCGCCGATGCCGAAGAAGGCGGCATGGCCGAGCGAAACCATGCCGCCGAAGCCAAGCACGAGATTGAGGCTGGAGGCGGCCAGCGCGAAAATCAGCACGCGGGTCGCGAAGCCGATGTAGAACTCCTGCCCGAGCGCTGTCAGCGCCGCCGGCAGGGCAACCAGCGCGACCAGGCCGGCCAGGGTTGCCGGCCGCTGCCAGCGGGCGGGGCGATAGAAGGCCACTTACGCCCGCGCGGGAAACAGCCCCTGCGGCCGGAAGAACAGGATGCCGGCCATGAGCAGGTAGATGAGGATGGAGGCCAGCGCGGGCCCGAGGGTCGCCGCAGCATCGGCGGGAAGCGTCGCGCGCAGCAGCGCGGGCAGCAGGGCGCGGCCCAGGGTATCGACTGTCCCGACGATCAGGCTACCGACCAGTGCCCCGCGGATCGAGCCGATGCCGCCGATGATGATGACGACGAAGGCAAGGATCAGGACGCTTTCGCCCATGCCCACCTGGACGGCGAGCAGCGGCCCGAGCAGTCCGCCGGCCAGCGCGCACAGCGCCGCGCCGAACACGAAGACGGCGGTGAACAGGGCACGCACGTTGATGCCCAGCGCCTCGGTCATCTCGCGATTGGCGGCCCCGGCACGCACCCACATGCCGACCCGGCTCCTGGCAACGAGCAGATAGAGCAGGGCGGCTACGGCGAGTCCGACGGCGATGATCACGAGCCGGTAGGCGGGATAGAAGAACGCCCCATGGGGAAGCGGGAATTCGACCGGACCGGCCAGTGCCTCCGGCGGGTTGAACATGATCGCTGCCGGGCCCCAGATCGCCCGCACCGCCTCGTTGGCGATCAGGATCAGCGCGAAGGTGGCGAGCACCTGCGCCAGGTGGTCACGCTGGTAGAGCCGGCGGAACAGCGACACCTCGAGCAGCAGCCCGAGCAGCGCCGCGCCGGCCACCCCGGCACCGAGCCCGACCCAGAACGAATCGGCCACCTGCGCGGCCGCTGCGACGAAGTAAGCACCCACCATGTAGAGCGAGCCATGGGCCAGGTTGATGCAGTCCATGATCCCGAAGACGAGCGTCAGCCCGGCCGCCAGCAGGAAGAGCATGAGGCCGAACTGCAGCCCGTTGAGGGCCTGTTCGAGGATCAGTTGGGTCATCAAACGACAGCGTCAAAGCGAAGCGCTGGCGAGGCGGCAAGGTCGGCCTCACCGAGACAGTGCTGATGCACGGCGAGATGCGGCCGGGCGCAGCCAACGAAGCATGCGCGAGCCGGCACCCGCATTATTTCATCTTGCAGGAAGCCACATAGGCGTCCGCATGGTTGGTGAAGATCGTGCCCATGGTCTTGTTGGTGATGCGCCCCTGGCCATCCTTGCCGATGACGCGCAGGTAGTAGTTCTGCACTGGGTAGTGATTGGTGTTGAACTTGAAGTCGCCGCGCACCGACTTGAAGCGCTTGGCCTCCAGGGCTTTCTGCAGCGCCACCTTGTCGTCTACCCTGCCCTTCACGTCGCGCACGGCGGCGTCCATCATGAAGGCGGCGTCGTAGCCCTGCGAGGCGTAGAGCGAGGGCAGGCGCTTGTATTCCTTCTCGAACTCCGCGACGAAGCGCTTGTTCTCGGGGTTGTCCATGTCGTGCGCCCAGTGCGACGAATTGAACATGCCCATCATCGGGGCACCGACCGCCTTGATCACGTCCTCGTCGGCCGAAAAGCCCGGCGCGAAGAGCTGGATGTCGCGCGACAAGCCGGCGGCGACGAACTGCTTGACGAAGTTGATGCCCATGCCGCCCGGCAGGAAGAAGAACAGGGCGTCCGGCTTGTGGCTGCGTACCTGCGCCAGTTCGGCGGCGTAGTCGAGCTGGCCGAGCTTGGTGTAGATCTCCTCGGCGACCTTGCCCTTGTAGAATCGCTTGAAGCCGGCTACCGCATCCTTGCCGCCCGGGTAATTCGGGGTGACGATGACCACGTTCTTGAAGCCCTTGTCCTGCATGTACTTGCCGACCGCCTCGTGCAGGTTGTCGTTCTGCCAGGCGACATTGAAGAAGAAGGGATTGCATTGCTCGCCGGCATACTGCGACGGGCCAGCGTTGGCCGAGATGTAGAAGGTCTTGTTCTCGAACACCGACGGGCCGACGGCAAGCATGATGTTGGAAAAGACGATGCCGGTCATAAAATCGACCTTGTCCTTCTTCAGGAACTTGTCGGCAGCCTGCTTGGCGACGTCCGGGTTCTGCTGGTCGTCGGCGATGATGACCTCGGCCGGCAGATCGCCTAGCTTGCCGCCCAGTTGCTTGATCGCCAGGTTGTAGCCGTCGCGGATGTCCACGCCAAGGCCGGCGCCGGGGCCGGAAAGGGTCGAAACGAAGCCGACTTTGATCTTGTCGGCGGCGAGGGCGTTGCCGGCCAGCATCAGGGCAGCGGCAATGGCGGTCAGGCGAAGCAGCATCGGGTTCTCCGGCGGGACGTTGGAAAGCGGCAAATTGTAGCGCAGGAACAAGCAGATACCGGGGCGGTCGACATCCTGTTTCGGGTATATTCGCGCCCCATGAGCCATCCCGCCGTCGTCCTCCTGTCCGGGGGACTCGATTCCGCCACCTGCCTCGCCATGGCCCGCAGCCGTGGCTTCGACTGCCATTGCCTGTCGTTCGACTACGGCCAGCGCCACCTTGCCGAGTTGCTGGCCGCGGCGCGGGTCGCCAGCGCACTGGGTGCCGCCGGGCACCGCGTGCTCGACCTCGGCCTCGCCCAGTTCGGCGGCTCGGCGCTGACCGACACCGCGATCGCCGTGCCGACCGGCGGTGTCCAGCCGGGCATCCCGGTCACCTACGTCCCGGCCCGCAATACCATCATGCTGTCGCTGGCGCTGGCCTGGGCCGAAGTGCTCGGCAGCCTCGACATCTTCGTCGGCGTCAACGCCGTCGACTATTCCGGCTACCCGGATTGCCGCCCCGAGTACATCGCCGCCTTCGAGGCGATGGCCAACCTCGCCACCAAGGCCGGCGTCGAGGGCCGCAAGCTGAGGATTCACGCCCCCCTGATCGATCTTTCCAAGGCCGAAATCATCCGCACCGGGCTCGCCCTCGGCGTCGATTACGGCCTGACCGTTTCCTGCTACCAGGCCGACGCAGCCGGGCGCGCCTGCGGCGTCTGCGACTCCTGCCGCCTGCGCGCCGAGGGCTTCGCCGTCGCCGGCGTCGCCGATCCCACTTCCTACCGCGCCTGATCCGCCATGGAAGCTGCCGTCCCCACCGCTACCGTCCTCTGGCTCGCCTTCGCCGTCGCCTTCGTCTTCGGTGCAATCGGGCAGAAGACACATTTCTGCACGATGGGGGCGGTCTCCGACATCGTCAACATGGGCGACTGGAGCCGCATGCGCATGTGGCTGCTGGCCATCGGCATTGCCATCCTCGGCGCCGGCGCGCTGCACGCGGCCGGGCTGATCGACCTTGGCAAGTCGATCTACCGGACGCCGACCTTCACCTGGCTTGCCTACCTCCTCGGCGGTTTCTGCTTCGGGGTCGGCATGGTGCTCGCCTCGGGCTGCGGCGGCAAGACGCTGATCCGCATCGGCAGCGGCAATCTCAAGTCGCTGGTCGTCTTCCTCGTCCTCGCCATCGTCGCGATCATCACCATGCGGGGTGCGCTCGGTGTCTTCCGGGTCAAGGTGCTCGAGCCCGCAGCGGTCTATTTCCCCGGCGGCCAGGACGTGCCGGCCCTGCTGGCGGCGGCCGGCATGGCCCCGCAGACCGCCTTCCTGCTCGCGGTTCTCGGCATCGGCGGCGGCTTGACCGCGTTCTGCCTCATGAAGCGCGACTTCTGGACTCTCGACAACCTTCTCGGCGGCGTCGGCACCGGGCTCGCGGTGGTCGCCGGATGGTATGTCAGCGGTCACCTCGGCTACCTGCCCGAGCATCCCGAAACGCTGCAGGAGGCCTTCGTCGCCACCAACAGCGGACGCATGGAATCGCTGACCTTCGTCGCGCCGCAGGCCTACAGTCTGGAGCTGCTCATGCTCTGGTCCGATACCAGCCGCAAGCTGACCTTCGCCATCGCTACGGTGCTCGGCGTCATTGCCGGCTCGTTGGCCTGGTCGCTGGTCAGCCGCAGCTTCCGCTGGGAAGGCTTCGCCAGTGTCGAGGACACCGCCAATCACCTGCTCGGCGCTGCGCTGATGGGCTTCGGTGGCGTCACCGCGATGGGGTGCACGGTCGGACAGGGGATCACCGGCTTCTCGACGCTGGCGCTGGGCTCGATCGTGACCTTCCTCGCCATCGTCGCCGGCGCCGCGGCAGCGCTCAAGTTCCAGTATTGGCGCCTGATGCGCGAGGCATAATGGCGCCATGAAACTCGACATCTTCGCCAATGCCCTGCGCCTCGCCGCCGCCATCGGCGGCCTGGCCTTCGCCGCGCCCGCCGCCGCCGGCCTCGCCATCGCGCTCAATTCGGCTGACGGCACCGTCAGCCTGATCGACACCGAAACCTACAAGGTGACGGGCAAGGCGGTTGCCTGCAAGGAGCCCCACCACCTGATGGCGACGCCCGACGACCAGTCGGTGATCGTCGCCTGCTCCGCCTCCAACCAGCTCGTCTATTTCGACCCGAAGACAGGCAAGGAGCAAAAGCGGGTGCGCAACATTTCCGACCCTTACCAGATCGGCTTCTCGCCGGACAACAAGTGGTTCGCCGTCACATCGCTGCGCCTCGACCGCGTCGACCTCTACGATGCACGCACCCTGATGCTCAAGGCCCGCATCCCGGCGCCGCGCACGCCGTCCCACCTGGCCTTCGACGACGGCAGCCAGTTCGTCTTCGTAACCCTGCAGGATTCCAACGAGGTAATGGCGATCAACCTGAAGACACTCAGGAAGGAATGGGTGATCCCGGTCGGCCCGACCCCGGCAGGCATACTGATGGCGCCGGACAACCGCCACCTGATGGTCGGCGTCATGGGCGAGGGCGTCGTCGAGGTGATCGACTGGCAGGCGCAGAAGACCGTGCGCAAGATCCCCACCGATACCGCGGCGCACAACCTGCATCCGCGTGGCGACGGCCGCCACTATTTCGTCTCCAATCGCAGCGTCAGCGGCGGCAGCATCTCCTTGCTCGACACGAAAACCTGGACGGTCATCGAGAAGTACGACGTACCCGGCGGACCCGACGACATGGAGGTACGCGCCGACGGCAAGGAGTTGTGGGCGACCGCCCGCTTCGCCAGGCGCGTCCAGGTCATCGACCTGACGACGAAACAGCTCAAGGTTTCCATCCCGGTCGGCAGTTCGCCGCACGGGGTATTTTTCCTCGGCCACGCCCCGCGCAAGTGAGCCCTCGCTCTGCTCTTGCAGTTTCTGCGGCACTGTTTTTTTTCCACAGTGCCGGCGCCGGCGCAGCCTGCGAGCGCCGCCTCTACCTGACCTTCGATACCGGCAGCATGCGCCATGCCGAACTGATCGCCGCGACGCTCGCCAAGCATGGCGCCAAGGCGACCTTCTTCGTCGCCAACGAAAAGACGATCAATGGCGATCGCGCCCTCGACGATGCCTGGGCGCCATACTGGCGGGCGCGCGTCGCCGAGGGTCACTCCTTTGGCAGCCACACCTGGCGGCATGGCAGCTTTCGCGCCGACCGGGACGGCAGTGTCACCTACCGGCTTATGGAAGGCGGCAGCGAGCAGCTGGATGCAGCCGGGGTCTGCGCCGAGATCCGCCGGCCAGACGAGCGCTTCCGCCAGCTGACCGGGCGCCCGCTCGACCCCCTGTGGCGCGCCCCAGGCGGCCGCACGACGCCCCTCGCGCTGGCCGCCGCCGGTGAGTGTGGCTATCGCCACGTCGGCTGGGCGCCGGCCGGATTCCTCGGCGACGAATTGTCCTCGGAGAGCCATCCGAACCAGGCCCTCGTCGAACAGGCCTTGCGCAAACTGAAAGACGGCGACGTGGTCATGGCCCACCTCGGCATCCGTTCGCGCAAGGATCCCTTCGCGCCAGCCCTCGACACACTGCTCTCGGGGCTGACGGCGCGCGGCTTCTGTTTCGTGGTCCCGGCGCCGGCCGACCGGGTGGCGGCGCAGCGATGATCCAGGACTTCCTCGACCATTTTGTCGTCGTGCAGGGCTGGCTGCTCGACGCCTTCGTCATGCCTGCGCTACTTGCGCTGGGCCTGGGTAGCCTGGTCGAGCCGGCGTTCGACGGCATCGAGTTCTTTCTCTTTGGCGTCCTCCAGCTCGCCATCGCCTACGCGATCCTGCGGCCGCTCGAATCCTGGCGCCCGGTCGAGCACTGGCCCGACCGCAAGGCCGTGCGCGTCGACGTGCTCTACACCTTCCTCGACCGCCTCGGCGTCATCCCGCTCGCCGTCTTCGCCCTTCTGGCGCCGGTCGTCATGAGCATCGACGGCTGGCTGCGCTTCCACGACATCATTCCACCCCAGCTCGAGGATGCCTTCCCAGCGCTGGAAACGCATCCTCTCGTCAGTTTCCTGATCTACCTCGTTGTCATTGACTTCTTCGAGTACTGGCGCCATCGCCTCTCGCATACCGTACGCTGGTGGTGGGCCCTGCACGTCATCCACCACAGCCAGCGCCAGATGTCGCTGTGGACCGACAGCCGCAATCACCTGCTCGATGACCTGATCGGCGGCGCTTGGTTCGCGCTGGTGGCGCTGCTCATCGGGGTTCCACCCGGCCACTTTGTCGGCCTGCTGCTGGCAGTGCGCATCGTCGAGAACCTTGCCCACGTCAATGCGCGCATCAGTTTCGGCCGCATCGGCGAACAGCTGCTGGTCAGCCCGCGCTACCACCGCTGGCACCACGCCGTAGACTGCCCGCCCGGCGAGCGCTTCCGCTTCGGGTGCAACTTCGCGGTGCTATTTCCGATCTGGGACCGCCTGTTCGGAACCCAGCACCTCGCCGAGGCCTTGCCGGCAACCGGCGTCAGCGCGCCCGAGCTGGCCGATCCCCGACAGGCCGACCATTTCTGGCGCCAGCAGGCCGATGGAATCGCAGGGCTCGTCCGCGCCCTGCGCGGCAGGGAAGGTTAAGCCCCTTCGTCCTCTTTCAGTTTCTCGATCGCCAGCGGGAAGGCACCCGACCCGAGCAGCGCGACAGCTGACACGACGAAGGCGAGGCCCGCCATCGGGTCATCGAGGACCGGATGGAGCCAAGCGCCAAAGCCAAGAAGGCTGATGAATCCGGGGATCGCGCTGGCGACCCCGAGCGCCGTCAGGACGACGAATGAGACCGGATAGTGGCGGAGCATCGCGATAGTCGGGACGAGGATTACAGGCGCCGACGCTGGTCACCGCGGGCGAATCCGCTTGGCGACCGTGGCAGGCCGCGCCCGATGGCGATGACCTTGAACAATTCGCCCATCTCGTGCGGCAGGATGAGCTTGTTGACGGCGCCCGCCGCCCGGAACCAGGCAGCCGATCCATCGTTTTCCGGGGCGAGCAGGTCGAGGATGCCGCCATTGAGCAGAAACTGTCCCTGGCTGGCGTAGCCCAGCACGTCGAGCCCCGCGGCGTCGGCCGCGGCGGCGACGGCGGTGAAGTCCACGTGCGCGGTAATGTCCTGCAGCCCCGGCAACAGGAAGGGATCCGGATGGGCCTGGTGGCGGTAATGGCACATCAGGGTGCCGCGTCCGCGCTGCGGGTGATAGAACTCGCGGCGGGGAAAACCATAGTCGATCAGGAGGAGGGCGCCCGATTCCAGGCGACTTCCCCATTCGCCGACCCAGGCCCGCGGCGCGAGTGCGATCTCGCTTTCGTAACCCGGGGGCAGCAGGCACTGCCGGCCGATTTCCTCGGCAGCAGCGAGCAGGTGGCCGGTCGCCCGGCGCTCGTTCCACGTGAAACCGCCGTCTGCGTCGAGGGCGATGCCGCGCTCGAACGTACCCGCATCGCGCCAGGCGACGACATGAACCGGCATGGCGTCCAGTACTTCATTGCCGATGACGAGGCCGGAAAAACGCTCGGGCAGCGCATCGAGCCAGACGACGCGCGACAGCAGGTGCGGCACAGCGGCCGCCAGCGTCGCCCGCTGGCGCTCGCGCAGGTCGGGCGACAGTTCGAGGATCGCATAGCTTTCGGGCAGTGCACCCAGCCGCTCGAGTTCGCCGAGCAGGTCGCCAGCCAGTCGTCCCGAACCGGCGCCAGCCTCGATGATCGCCGGCGCCGACACGGCCATCACCTCGGCTGCCTGGCGCGCGAGGACACGCCCGAACAGCGGCGTCATCTCGGGCGCCGTGACGAAGTCGCCGGCGGCACCGAACTTGGTCGCCCCGGCGGTGTAGTAGCCGAGGCCGGGTGCATAGAGTGCCAGCTCCATGAAACGGGCGAACGACAGCCATCCACCGCCGGCGGCGATGGCGTCGCGCAGCGTGTCGGCAAGCCGGCGGCTGTGCGCGGCAGCTTCGGGGGACGGGGCGGGCAGGTTCATGGCGGGGGCACAAGGCGTATTCTAGCCGGCTA
>VEPL01000011.1:0-76533 GCA_012026885.1 Betaproteobacteria bacterium
GGCGAAATTGCGCCCGCCGACGCAGCCGCCGGTATTGACGTCGATCGTCGTGAGCGCCTCGGTCTGGTCGATGATCAGGTAGCCGCCCGACTTGAGGTCGACGCGCCGCGCCAGCGCCTTCTCGATTTCGTCCTCGACCCCGTGCAGATCGAAGAGTGGGCGCTCGCCCGTATAGTGCTCGAGCAGCGGCTGGACAGCCGGCGTGTATTGGGCGGCGAAGGCGCTGAGGCGCGAAAAATTCTCGCGCGAGTCGATGACGATGCGTGCCGTCTCGGGATTGACGAAGTCGCGCAGCACGCGCTGGCCGAGCGACAGTTCCTGGTAGAGGACGCTCGGCGGCCCCGAGACGCGGGCCTTTCCACCGATGTCCGTCCAAGTCGCCTTCAAGTAGGCGATGTCGGTGGCGAACTCGGCGTCGGTCGCGCTCTCGGCGATGGTGCGAACGATGAAGCCGCCCTGCTCATCCTCGGGCACTAGGCGCGTGATGCGCTCGCGCAGCGCCTCGCGCTCGGCTTCGGCCTCGATGCGCTGGGAGATGCCGATGTGCTTCTCCTGCGGGAGGTAAACCAGCATGCGGCCGGCGATCGAGATCTGCGTCGACAGCCGCGCCCCCTTGGTGCCCATCGGGTCCTTGACCACCTGCACGACGAGGCTCTGCCCTTCGGACAGGATCTTCTCGATCGGCCGGTCGGGGGCGCGATCGGCCGCCGGATCGCGCGGCTGCCAGATGTCGGCAACGTGCAGGAAGGCGGTGCGCTCGAGCCCGACGTCGATGAAGGCGGACTGCATGCCAGGCAGGATGCGGACGACTCGGCCCAGGTAAACGTTGCCGACCAGCCCGCGGCTGGCGGTGCGCTCGATGTGCAGTTCCTGGACGACGCCCTGGAGCATGACGGCGACGCGCGTTTCCTGCGGGGTGAAGTTGATCAGGATTTCTTCGGACATGGGAGGGGCTAAAATGCGCGGTTTCGCCGATTCTACTATGCGCCGCCCTCCCGAACTCCTCGCCCCTGCCGGCTCGCTGGCCATGATGCGCACGGCCTTCGCCTTCGGCGCCGACGCGATCTACGCCGGCCAGCCGCGCTACAGCCTGCGCGTGCGCAACAACGAGTTCGGCGACCTCGACAAGCTGGGCAAGGCCATCGCCGAGGCCCGCGCGCTGGGCAAGCAGTTCTTCGTGGTGAGCAACATCTATCCGCACAACGCGAAAGTGGGCACTTACCTCGACGACATGGCACCGGTCGTCGCGCTCAAGCCCGACGCACTGATCATGTCCGACCCCGGGTTGATCGACATGGTGCGCGAGACCTGGCCGGAGCAGGTCATCCACCTCTCGGTACAAGCCAACACGGTCAATTGGGCGACCGTCCGTTTCTGGCAGAAAATCGGCGTCGACCGCGTCATCCTCTCGCGCGAGCTGTCGCTCGACGAAGTCGCCGAGATCCGCGAGCGCTGCCCCGAAATCGAGCTCGAGGTCTTCGTGCACGGCGCGCTGTGCATCGCCTATTCCGGCCGCTGCCTGCTTTCCGGCTACTTCAACCACCGCGATCCCAACCAGGGCACCTGCACCAATTCCTGCCGCTGGGACTACAAGGTGCACACGCCGGGCGAACAGGAAATCCTGCTCGAGGAGAAGGAGCGGCCCGGCGAGTTGATGCCGGTCGAAGAAGACGAGCACGGTACCTACATCCTCAACTCGAAGGACCTGCGTGCCATCGAGCACGTGCATCGGCTGGTCGCCATCGGCATCGATTCGCTGAAGATCGAGGGGCGCACCAAGAGCCCCTACTACGCGGCGCGCACCTGCCAGGCCTACCGCCAGGCCATCGACGACGCGGTGGCCGGCCGCCCCTTCGACGCCGCCCTGCTCGCCGATCTGGAGAACCTGGCCAACCGCGGCTATACCGACGGCTTCTACCAGCGTCACCACGACGCCGAGTACCAGAACTACCTCAAGGGCCATTCCGAATCCGGGCGCAGCCAGTACGTCGGCGATGCGGTGCGCTACGACCCGGCGCGCGGGCTGATGGAGATCGAGGTCAAGAACCGCTTCGCCCTGGGCGACCGCATCGAGTGCGTGCTGCCGGGCGGCAACCGGACCCAGGCCGTCGGCCGCATGGAAAACGCCGCCGGCGAAACGACCGGCGTCGCCCCCGGTGACGGCCACCGCGTCTGGATCGACCTGCCGCCTGAAGCCACAGGCGCCTACGTCGCGAGGTTTCTGTGAGCGGCCAGCGGATGCCGCTGGTCGACGCGCTCAAGGCCGTCGCCTCGCAGCTGATCGTGCTCCACCACCTGTCGGCCTACGGGCCGCTCGCCGCGGCCGCGCGCGAGGCACTGCCGGGCACGATGGGCTGGCTTTACGACTACGCCCGCATCGCCGTGCAGGTCTTCCTCGCCGTCGCCGGCTTCCTCGCCGCGCGTGGGCTGGCCGCGGACGGCCGCGCCGCCTTCGGCAACCCGCTGCCGCTGATCTGGCGCCGCTACCTGCGCCTCGCCCTGCCCTATTTCGCCGCACTGGCACTGGCCATCGCCGGCGCCGCGCTGGCCGAAGTCTGGCTCGACGACGAGGCGATCCCGGCGCCGCCGCACCTCGTGCAACTGGTCGCCCACGCCCTGCTGCTGCATTCGCTGCTCGATGTCGATGCGCTCTCGGCCGGCATCTGGTACATCGCCATCGACTTCCAGCTCTTCGCGCTGGCGACGCTGCTGCTGTGGGCCGGGCGCGGTGCAGGTGCGGCGCTACTCCTCGCCGCGGGCACCGCCTCGCTGTTCTGGTGGAACCGCGACGCCGACCTCGACAACTGGGCGATCTACTTCGTCGGCTCCTACGCGCTCGGCGCCGCCGCCTGGTGGGCCGGCGACAACCGCCGGCCAGCGGGCTGGATCACGCTGATCGCCGCCGTCGGCCTCGCCGCGCTCGCCTTCGACTTCCGCACCCGCATCGCGGTCGCGCTCTCCGTCGCCCTCCTGCTCGCGCTCAGCCGGCGCAGCGGCCTGCTCGAGCGCTGGCCGAACTGGCGCCCTTTCGCCTTCCTCGGGCGCATTTCCTACGCCCTATTCCTCATCCACTTCCCGCTCGTGCTGCTCGCCAATGCCGTGTTCGTGCATTTCGGCTGGCTCACGCCGGCGGCCGCGGTTTTCGGTATCGTGGCGACGTGGGCCGCGAGCATCGCGGTCGCGGCCGCCTTCGACCGCTTCGTCGAGGAGCCTGCGGGGCAACTGTTCGCCCCGCGCAAGGCAAACGCCTAGTCGGCCAGCTCCGCCCGGTTGCGGTAGAAGTCGAGCGCCTCGGGGTTGGCCAGCGCCTCGACGTTCTTCACCGGCTGGTTGTGCACGACGTTGCGCACGGCAAGTTCGACGATCTTGCCCGACTTGGTGCGCGGGATGTCCTGCACCTGCACGACCTTGGCCGGGACGTGGCGCGGCGTCGTGTTGTCCTTGATCTGTTTTTTCACCCGTTCGATCAGGCCGGCATCCAGCGTGTGGCCTTCCTGCAATTTCACGAAGAGGACGACGCGGACGTCGTCGTTCTTGCCCGGCGGCCAGTCCTGGCCGATGACCAGCGACTCGAGGATTTCCGGCAGCTGCTCGACCTGGCGGTAGATCTCGGCGGTGCCGATGCGCACGCCGCCTGGGTTCAGCGTCGCATCCGAGCGGCCATAGATGATCACGCCGTCGTGCGCGGTCAGCTCCGAGAAATCGCCGTGGCACCAGATATTGGCGAAGCGCTCGAAGTAGGCGGCCTTGTACTTCTTTCCGCCGGCGTCGTTCCAGAAGCCGACCGGCATGACCGGGAAGGGCTTCGTGCACACCAGTTCGCCCTTTTCCGAGCGCACCGGCCGGCCGGCATCGTCGAAGACATCGACCGCCATGCCCAGCCCGCGGCACTGGATCTCGCCGCGATAGACGGGCAGCACCGGGTTGCCGAGGACGAAGCAGGAGACGATGTCGGTGCCGCCGGAAATCGAGGCGAGCAGGATGTCCTGCTTGATCTCGCGATAGACCCAGTCGAAGCCCTCGGGCGAGAGCGGGCTGCCGGTCGAGAACATGGCGCGCAGGGCGGCGAGGTCGTGCGTTTTGCCGGGCGTGAGCCCGAGCTTGGCGGCGGCGTCGATGAATTTGGCCGAGGTGCCGAAGTGGGTCATCTTCTCGGCGGCGGCGTAGTCGAAGAGGATCTTGCCGCGCGCGGCGAAGGGCGAGCCGTCGTAGAGCAGCAGGGTGGCGCCGCAAGCCAGCCCGGAAACCAGCCAGTTCCACATCATCCAGCCGCAGGTGGTGAAGTAGAACAGGCGGTCGCCCGGACGCACGTCGCTGTGCAACTGGTGCTCCTTGAGATGTTGCAGCAGCACGCCGCCGTGGCAATGGACGATGCACTTGGGCACGCCGGTAGTGCCGCTCGAGAACATGATGAAGAGCGGATGATCGAAGGCGACTCGCTTGAAAACCAGCCCTTTTCCGGGGTCGACCGCAACCGCCTCGTTCCAGTGCACGGCACCGGCGATGGCGTCGATTTCCGGCCGTTCCGCCAGGTAGGGCACGACCACCGTCTTCACCAGCGACGGCATTTTCGCAACGACCTCGGCATTCTTCTCGAGGCAATCGACCGGCTTGCCGTTGTACCAGTAGCCATCGACGCAGACCAGCACCTTCGGCTCGATCTGGCCGAAGCGGTCGAGCACGCCCTGCACGCCGAAGTCCGGCGAGGCCGACGACCAGATCGCGCCGAGCGCCGTTGCCGCCAGCATGGCAACCAGCGTTTCCGGCAGGTTGGGCAGGTAGCCGGCGACGCGGTCGCCCTCCCCAACCCCGGCTTCGGCCAGGAAGCGCTGGAAGCGCGCCACCTCGCCAACCAGCTCGGCGCGGCTCATGCGCCGCTTGACCCTGTCCTCGCCCCAGAAGACCAGCGCCTCGCCGTCGTCGCTGTTCCTGAGCAGGTTCTCGGCGTAGTTCAGCCGCGCCTGCGGGAACCAGCGGGCGCCGGGCATCCTGTGACCGTCCTCGAGCACGGTCGCGCCGCGCTCGCCGACGGCGCCGCAGAAGTCCCAGACCGTCGTCCAGAAGGCTTCCGGCTGGTCGACCGACCACTGCCAGAGGCCGGCGTATGTGGCGTGGCCGGCCTGGCGCATCAGCGCGGCCATGCGCGTTGCCGCGGCGTGTTCGGGAGTCGGGGTCCACAACGGGTTCGGGTCGATGGCGTAAGTCATGTCGGTATCCGCAAGGTCGGCGCTCAGGACGCCTGGAAGCTGAGCCGGCCGTGCAGGATGACACGCCCCTTGCCATTGTTCTTGGCGGCGTACATCGCGCGGTCGGCGGAGTTGATGAGGTCCGACGGGCGCTGGTCGTCGCTCGGGTAGAGGCTGACGCCGACGCTCGCGGAGATGGTTGCCTCGAACGGCCCGAGCGGGCCGGAGAGGGTATAGGCCGCCGACAGCGACTCGACGATCTTGGCCGCGGTCTTTTCGGCGGCGGCGGCATCGCGGACATCGGTCAGGATGACGACGAACTCGTCGCCGCCGAAGCGCGCCGCGGTGTCCATCGCCCGCGTCGCGGCGAGCAGGCGCTGGGCGACGACCTGCAGCAGCTCGTCGCCGGCCCCATGGCCGTGCACGTCGTTGACCGCCTTGAAGCCGTCGAGGTCGATGAAGAGCAGCGCGAAGTGCTGGCCGAGGCGCGCCGAGGCGGCGATCTCGCGCTCCAGGCGGTCCTGCAGCAACATGCGGTTGGGCAAGCCGGTCAGCGGGTCGTAGTGGGCAAGATAGTCGAGCTCGGCTTCGAGCGCCTTGCGGTCGGTGATGTCGTAGAAGATCGCCGAGTAACGCGCCACCTCGCCGTTCTCATCGCGGATCGCGGTGATCGCGAGGAATTTCGGGTACAGGCTGCCGTCCTTGCGCTTGTCCCAGATGTCGCCGCGCCAGTAGCCGAAGCGCGCCAGGCTCTCCCACATCTGCCGGTAGAAGCCGGCATCGTGCCGGCCGGATTGCAGGATGCGCGGATTCTGGCCGATCGCTTCCTCGCGGGCGTAGCCGGTCAGCCGCGTGAAGGAATCGTTCACCGCGATGATGCTGCCCGTGCGGTCGGTGATGACCATCGCCTCCTTGGCATGGTCGAAGACCTGCGCGGTCAGGCGCAGCCGGTCGCCGCCCTCGCGCCAGCGGGTGATGTCGCTGCCCATCATGACGACGCTCACCGCCTGGCCGCGGGCGTCGCAGATCACCGTCAGATGCCAGCGATAGAGGCGGCGACCGCCGTCGGTCTCGACGTGGTACTCGACCTCGCGCGGCAGCGCAGTCGGCGTCACCGCCTGCCCGACCAGGTCCGCGATGGCCGGCCGGTCGGTGCCGGCGACCCATTCCTCGATCCAGTGGCTGCCGAGCAGGCGACGGCGGTCGACGACCAGCTCGCCGAACAGCACCGCATTGGCGTAGGTCGCTCGGCCGGCGAGGTCGACGGCGATGGCCGCGAGCGGCACCTGGTCGAGGAAGGCGAAGATCTGCTGGGCCGAGCGCTGGAGCACGATCTCCCCGGCCTCGCTGTCGGCATCTTCGCTGATCGTCCCGATGAGGCCGTTAAACACTCCCGAAGGCAGGGTGCGCGCGGCGCCTTCGTGGGTGACGCGGCGGAGCGCGCCGTCGGCCAGTCGCAAGTGGTAGGCGATGCGGAAGCCACAGCGATTCTGCGCCGCCTCGCGCAGCGCCGCAGCGACAGCCGGGCGGTCTTCGCCGGCGATGCAGTCTAGCCAGCCATCGTGCAATGCGGCATCCGGGAGCTGCCCGGTCATGAGCTCCCAGTTAGCGCTGACCAGCTCGCAGCCGCCCAGCGCATCGGCGCACCAGAAAAGGATGCGCTCGGGATGCCGCGCCATCCGGAAATGGTCGCTCCCCGCCGCCAGAACGTCATGCGCCAAGCCGTCCATCGTCACCGCCGCCCCTCGCTTGCCCGGAGCAGAATCATAGCGCCGGCGCCGGTAAAGCGGCAGTCGCGCCCATCATTCGGCGTCCGGCTGTGCCGCCGGTGCCGCCCGTTTGAAGGCATGCAGTTGCTCGCAGGCATCGACGATGCGCCGCACGGTCGGCATGTCGTCGAGCGGGCAGTCGAAGCGGCGGGCGTTGAATACCTGCGGCACCAGGCAGCAATCGGCCAGGCCGGGCGACTCGCCGTGGCAGAACGTGCCCGTGCGCGGGTCGCCGGCCAGCATCGTCTCGACGGCACGCAGCCCCTCGCCCACCCAGTGCCGGTACCAGATGTCCTTCTGTTCCTGCGTGATGCCGAATTCGCGGGTCAGGTAGCTGAGGACGCGCAGGTTGTTGACCGGGTGGATTTCGCAGGCGATGGTCTGGGCGATGGCGCGGACGCGGGCGCGGCTCTCGGCCGAGGCTGGCAGGAGGGCAGGCGTCGGGTGGATCTCGTTGAGGTATTCGATGATGGCCAGCGACTGCGTGAATACGCCCTCGCCGGTATCGAGTGCCGGCACCGTGCCGAGCGGGCTGCGCGCGCGGTACTCCGGGCTGTTCTGCTGGCCGCCATCCCTGACGAGATGGACCGGCACGGAGTCCCACGCCAGTCCCTTCAGGTTGAGCGCGATGCGCACGCGATAGGCGGCAGAGCTGCGGAAATAGGTGTAGAGCTTGAGCATGGCGACTCCGGGATCAGCGGCCGTTACGCGGGACCAGCAGCATATAGCACAACGGTACCAGCACCGTGCAGGCCGCGACTGTCGCCGCCATGACAGTCGCGCCGGCCGCGACGCCATGCCCCACCGCCATGCCGACCACCGCGGCGATCGCCATCTGCGAGAAGCCCATCAGCGCCGAGGCGGCGCCGGCCATCTGCGGATAGGGCGCCAGCGCGCGGGCGCCGGCCATCGGCATGACCAGGCCGACCGAAGCCGCGACGAGGAACATCGGAGCGAGCACTGCCGCCAGTGTATGCAAGCCGGCCAGTTCGAGCGCCAGCATCGCGCTGCCCGCCAGCGCGCCCAGCCAGCCCCCGGCGACCATCAGGCGGTCGCTGCCGAGGCGGCGGACGAGCTGGCTGGCGAGCTGCGTCCCGGCGATGTAGCCGGCGACGGCGGAGCTGAAGCAGAGGCCGAAGGCGGCCGGCGACAGCGCGAAGCGACCGATGAGCACGAACGACGAGCCGGAGATGAAGGCGAACAGGGCGCTGTAGGAGAAGCTGAGGCCGAGCAGGCAGCCGAGGTAGCGGCGGTCGCCGAGCAGCACGCGGAAGTTCGCGAGCACGGCGACCACCCGGGTCGCGCCCGGGTCCTTGTGCCGGTTGGTCTCGCCCAGCCAGAAGGCGGCGGCAACCGCCTGCAGGCCGGCATAAACGGCGAGGACGACAAAATTGGACTGCCAGCCGAAGGCGACGGTGAGCAGGCCGCCGAGGGCCGGGCCGACCAGCGGCGCCAGCGCCATCGCGCCGGAAACGTAGGCCAGCGCCCGTGCCGACTCGAGCGGCCCCCAGGCATCGCGGATGATGGCGCGCCCGAGCACCGGCCCGGCACAGGCACCGACCGCCTGCACGAAGCGGGCGACGATCAGCTGCTCGACCGTGGTCGCGAAGACGCAGGCGAGCGAGGCGAGGAAATAGATGGCCAGCCCGGCGAGCACCAGCGGGCGGCGGCCGAAGCGGTCGGACAGTGCGCCGTAGGCGAGCTGGGCGACGGCGAAGCCGGCGAGATAGACGGAAAGCGTCAACTGCACGCGCGCCGCGTCGGTCGCGAAGACCTCGGCGAGCGCCGGCAGCGACGGCAGGTAGAGGTCGGTGGACAGCGGGCCGAGGGCGACCAGCGTGGTCACCATCACCCCGAGCCCGAGGGACGGGGAGGTCAGGCGACCGGACGCCACCGCGTCAGCCCGGGTACTTCTCGACGCGCTGCTCGATGGCGCCGAACAGGCTGGCGCCGTCTTGCGCGAACATCTCGATGCACACCGTATCGCCGAACTTGAGGAACGGCGTCTGCGGCTTGCCCGACTCGATGGTCTCGTACATGCGCACTTCGGCCAGACAGCAATAGCCGACGCCGCCGTTGGCGATGCTCGAGCCGTGCAGGCCGCCCTGCTTGTTCGAGACGGTCCCCGAACCGATGATCGAGCCGGCCCCGACTTCGCGCGTCTTCGCCACGTGCGCGACCAGCTGCGGGAAGTTGAAGACCATGTCGGTGCCGGCGTCCGGCTTGCCGAACAACGCGCCGTTCAGATGCACGGTGAGCGGCCGGTGCACCTTGCCGTCGCGCCAGTCGCCGCCAAGCTCGTCCGGCGTGATCGCCACCGGGCTGAAGGCCGAGGCCGGCTTCGACTGGAAGAAGCCGAAACCCTTGGCCAGCTCGGCGGGGATCAGGTTCCTGAGCGACACGTCGTTGACCAGCATGAGCAGGCGGATCGCCTTGCCGGCCTCGGCCGGCGTCGCGCCCATCTTGACGTCGCCGGTGATCGCGGCGACCTCGGCCTCGAGGTCGATGCCCCAGGCTTCGTCGAGCGCCCACACCGGGTCGCGGGGGCCGACGAAAGCATCGGAACCGCCCTGGTACATCAGCGGGTCGCTCCAGAATTCCGGCGGCAGCTCGGCGCCGCGGGCGCGGCGGACCAGCTCGACGTGGTTGACGTAGGCCGAGCCGTCGGCCCACTGGTAGGCGCGCGGCAGCGGCGAATGGCAGGCGGCCGCATCGAAGGGCTCGGGGTCGGCGAAGGCGCCGCTGTTGAGCGCCTCATAGACCTGGCGCAATTGCGGCTCGAGCGCGTCCCAGTCATCCAGCGCCGCCTGCAGGGTGCGGGCGATGGCCGGCACCGGGCGGCAGTGCGTCAGGGCGCGGTTGACGACGACCAGCGTGCCGTCGCGGCCGCCGCGCTTGAGGGTGGCGAGTTTCATGGCCTCATTCCCCCGCGTAGCTGCCGTCGTGCATCCAGCGCGCGTGCTGCGGCGCCTTCTTCGTCTTCGCCCACTCGTTGAGCATCTCCCACTTCACTTCGTCGAGCATCTTCGCCATCTTCGGCGTCCCGGTATTGGCGGCCAGTTCGAGGCGATGACCCGACGGGTCGAAGAAATAGATCGACTTGAAGATGGTGTGGTCGGTCGGCCCGACAACAGCGATGCCGTCAGCCTCAAGCTTCGCCTTGACCGCCATCAGCGTGTCCACTGAATCGACCTCGAGCGCCAGGTGCTGGGTCCACGCCGGCGTATTTTCGTCGCGCCCCATCGGCGGCCTGGTCGGCAGCTCGAAGAAGGCGAGCACGTTGCCCTGCCCCGCATCGAGGAAGATGTGCATGTAGGGGTCGGGCTCCTTGGTCGACGGCACCTCGTTCTCGGCGATGGCGAGGATGAAGCGCATGTCGAGGTACTTCTGGTACCACTCGACGGTTTCCTTGGCGTCCTTGCAGCGGTAGGCGACGTGGTGGATTCTCTTGATCATGGCAGCCTCCTCAGACGCCTTCGCGGGCGAGCTTCATTGCCTCGCGCAGGACGGACATGTCGCCGATGTGGTTGGCCAGCAGCAGCACCAGCTTGGCGTTCACCATGGCGCTCTGCTCGTCGGAGAGGTCGCGGTGGGTCTCGATCAGCGCCTCGTAGAAATCGTCGCCCGGCGTGTAGGCCCGGAAGTAGCGCTTGCCCGGCTCGGCGAAGTTGGGTTTCAGGTTCAGGGGCATCGTGGCTCTCCTCGGTTTCAGGCGTTGCCGGTGGCACGGGCCAGCGCCGCGCGCACGCGGCCGGCGTCGAAGGCGCGCCAGCGGCCGGCGACATGCTGGTCGGGGCGGATCAGGTAGGCCGTGCCGAACTTGGCGTCGTAGCGCTCGGCGAAGCGGCCGGCATAGTCTTCGAGGGCATGCAGCCCCTCGGGAGCGGCACCCGCTTTCGGCGAGACCAGGATGACCTCGACCGGCACCGGTTCCTCCGCGAGCCCTTTGAAAACGGCCACCTGCGCGGGGTCGACCGCAGCCGGGTCGGCGACGTACACCAGCGCGACGAAGCGGTTCCCGACATAGTCGAGCAACCAGCGATTGGCGACCTTCTCGCGCACCGGCGCGTCGTCCATCGGCGCACCTGGCAACATGTCGCCGGTAAACTCGGCCGTATCGGGGGTGTTCAACGACGACCCGGTCAGGAAGGACGGCACCGACAGGCGCCCCGAATTGACCAGCGCACGCGCGAAGGCGTGGTCGCGGGCGAGCGCCAGCACGGCATTGCGGAAGGTCAGCGAGGTCTTCGATTTCGGGGTGATGAAGTCGGTCGACCGCGTCGAGTTGAGGATGTTCTCGTCGGCCGCGAAGACGCGCTCCTCGGAATAGGTATCGAGCAGGCTGTCGGGCGCCTTGCCGTCGAGCACCAGCTTGAGCTTCCAGCACAGGTTGTCGGTGTCCTGGATGCCCGAGTTGGCGCCCCGTGCGCCGAAGGGCGAAACCTGGTGCGCGGCGTCGCCGACGAAGAGCACGCGGCCGTGGCGGAACTGCTGCATGCGCCGGCACTGGAAGGTGTAGACGCTGACCCACTCGAGCTCGAACTCGCGGTCGTCGCCGAGCATCGCCTTGATGCGCGGGATGACGTTCTCCGGCTTCTTCTCTTCCTCGGGATCGGCCTGCCAGCCGAGCTGGAAGTCGATGCGGTAGACGTTGTCGGCCTGGCGGTGGAGCAGCACCGACTGCCCGGGATGGAAGGGCGGGTCGAACCAGAACCAGCGCTCGGCCGGGAAATCCGCCTTCATCACCACGTCGGCGATCAGGAAGCGGTCCATGAAGATCTTGCCCTCGATCTCCAGGTTCATCATGCGGCGGATACTGCTGCGCGCCCCGTCGGCGACGATCAGCCAGTCGGCCTCGATGGTGTAGGGGCCGTCCGGCGTCTCGACCATGATCTTGGCGAACTTGCCTTCGGCGTTCACCGAGACCACCTTGTTCATGAAGCGCAGGTCGACGTTGGGCAGCTCGCGCGCCCGGTTGATGCCGAACTCCTCGAGGTAGTACTGCTGCAGGTTGATCATGCCCGGACGCTTGTGGTCGGGCTGCGGCAGCAGGTTGAAGTTGTAGACCTCCTCGTCGCGGAAGAAGGTGCGCCCGACATTCCAGCTTACCCCCTTGCTGACGCAGGCATCGCCGATGCCGATGCGGTCGAGCACCTCGAGCGCGCGCTTGGCGTAGCAGACGCCGCGCGAGCCGATCGAGACGGTGTCGTCATCGTCGAGCAGGACGACGGGGACACCCGACTGCGCCAGCTCGATCGCCGCCGCCAGGCCGACCGGGCCGGCGCCGACGATGACCACCGGATGGCGGACGATGCCGCCCTTGAGCTCGGGTGGTGGCACGTATTCGTATTTCGGATAGCGGTAGGTGCTCAGCATCTCGTCTCCTTTCCTGCGTTGTTGTCGGTGGCGCGCATCAGCCTTCTTGAAGGCCGTGCCACATTTCCTTGTCGCGCTCCGCCGTCCAGATGCGCGGGTGCTTGATGCCGCTCGCCTCGTCCACCGCGCGCGTCACGTCGAAGGGCAGGCAGTGCTCGTAGATGAAGACCTGGCCGAACTTCGGATCCATCGCCTTGCGCGTGTGGGCCATCGCCTGCTTGAGGTTCATGCCCTGCGCCACGGCTTCCTTCGCCGAATTCAGCAGCGTGGTGACGAAATCGCGGGTGTAGGCGAGGCCCTCGGCCACGCGCGCCGGGCCGACCAGCGCCGGGCCGCGGCCGGGCACCAGCTTCTCGGCGCCGAGCGCGGCCAGCGCATCGAGCGTCGCCGGCCACTCGGCAAGCTGGGCGTCGCCGGTATAGCAGGCGGCATCGGCCTCGACGAGGTCGCCCGAGAACAGCACCTTCTCGGACGGAATCCAGACGATGGTGTCGCCCTTGGTGTGGCCCATGCCGACGTGCATGATCTTCACTTCCAGGTCCTTGCCCATCCACAGGGTCATCTCGTCCTTGAAGACCAGGGTCGGCCAGGTCAGCCCGGGGATCGACTCGAAATTCTGAAACAGGCGCGGGAAGCGCTCGTACTCGGACATCATGTCCTGCTGGCCGCGCTCGACGATCATCTCGTAGGTGCCCTGGCTGGCGATGATCTCCTGCATGCCCTCGGCCTTGTAGCCGGAGGCACCGAGCACGCGCACCGCGTGGTAGTGCGAGAGCACCACGTACTTGATCGGCTTGTCGGTGACCTTGCGGATCTCGGCGATCAGGTTCTGCGCCATCACCGGCGTCGCCAGCGCGTCGCAGATCAGCACGGCGTCCTCGCCGATGATCACGCCGGTATTGGGGTCGCCTTCCGCGGTGTACGCCCAGCAATGGGCGGAAAGCTGCGCGAAGGTGGTCTTCTTGACCTCGAGGTCGGCGACCGAGGCGAATTGCTTGCTCATGGTTGAAACTTCCTTTCCTACATTCCCAAGTACGCGGCGCGCACCTGCTCGTTGGCGATCAGCTCCTGGCCGGTGCCGGTCAGCGTGATGCTGCCGGTCTCCAGAACGTAGCCGCGGTCGGCGATGGCCAGCGCGGCGAAGGCGTTCTGCTCGACGAGGAAAATGGTCATCCCCTCGGCCTTGAGCGCCTTGACCACGTTGAACACCTCCTCGACGAGCAGCGGGGCGAGGCCCATCGACGGCTCGTCGAGCAGCAGCAGCTTGGGGCGTCCCATCAGCGCGCGGCCGATGGCCAGCATCTGCTGCTGACCGCCGGACAGCGTGCCGGCCGGCAGGTGGCGCTTCTCCTTGAGGATGGGGAACATCGTGAAGACCTTCTCCATGTCGCCGGCGACCTGGGTCTTCGGCTGCGTGTAGGCGCCGAGGCGCAGGTTGTCCTCGATCGACAGCGGGCCGAACACCTGGCGGCCTTCCGGGCTCTGGCAGATGCCGCGGCGCATGCGCTGGTCGGCGCGCAGCTTCGAGATATCGTCGCCGTCGAACACGATGCGCCCGGCCGACATCGGCTGTACGCCCGAGAGCGTTCGCAGGAAGGTGGTCTTGCCGGCGCCGTTGGCGCCGACCAGGGCGACCAGCTCGCCCTTGCGCACTTCCAGGTCGATGCCCTTGAGCGCCTTGATGCGGCCGTAACAACTCTCCATCCCGGCCACCTTGAGCAGGATGTCGCCTGGCCCCGAGGTCACGCCCGGCTGCAGCTGGCCGGCGCTGGTCGCACCGAGGCCGATCGAATCCGGCGCCAGGCTGGCGATGCGGTGGAAAAGCTGGCGGAACTCGGCACGCGCCTTGTCGCCGAACAGCGGATCCTCGTTGTCGAGGAAGGCGCGGTCGATCTCCGCCCAGTCCTCGGCGGTGAGCACCTCGCGCGCCAGCGGCATGGCGTCCTTCTCCTCGGTGCGGATATGCGCCTTGAGGCTTTGCGTGTAGATGCGCAGCGCCTCGGCGAAGGCCGCGTTGCCGAGCGAGCCACCGGCCGTCGCGGCCAGCTGCACGCGCAGCGACTTCAGCAATTCCGGGCCGTTGCGGTGCTCTGCCTGCAGGCGGTCGAGCACCGCCGCCGCCTCGGCGCTGCGGGCGCGCAGCGCGGGGAAAAGGTAATCGTCCTCCTTGGCGTGGTGGCAGCCGTCCATGAACTGCTCGATGTAGTCGAAGATCGAGTGGAAGAAGGCCGGGTCGACCGGGCTGCCGCCAGCCATCTCGTCGGCGACCTGGTCGATCGTCGTGGCGATGCGCCACAGGTTGCGGTGTTCCTCGCTGATGATGCGCAGGGATTCCATGTCTAACTCCTGAATTCTGTTAGGCGTGGGCGCCCAGATAGGCGGCGATAACGTCCGGATTCCTGCGCACCTCCTCGCCCGTACCCTCGGCCAGCTTCTTGCCGTAGTCGAGCACGAGGATGCGGTCGGACAGGTTCATCACCATCTTCATGTCGTGCTCGACGAGCACCACGGTCACGCCCGAATCGGCGACCTTGCGCACGAGATGGTCGACCTCGATGGTCTCCTTGGGATTGAGGCCGGCAGCCGGCTCGTCGAGGAAGATCAGGCGCGGTTTCATGGCCAGCGCGCGGGCGATCTCGAGGCGCTTGAGGGCTCCGTAGGGCATGCTGTCGGCACGCGCCTCGACATACTGGCCGAGGCCGACGAAATCCATCAGCTGTGCCGCCTCGTCGCGCAGTTCGCGGTCGCGCCTCTTGAGGCCGGGGAAACGCAGCGCCGCCTTGACCAGATTGCGGTCGAGGCGCAAGTGAGCGCCCACCATCACGTTCTCGATGGCGCTCATGTTCATGCAGATCTGCAGGTTCTGGAAGGTGCGCGCCATGCCGCGGCGGGCGAGTTCGTTCGGCGAACGGCCGTGGATCGCCTCGCCGTCGAGGCGGATCTCCCCGGCGGTCGGCTTGTACACCCCGGTGATCAGGTTGAACAGCGTGGTCTTGCCGGCGCCGTTGGGTCCGATCACCGAATAGACGATGCCGGCGTCGATGCCGAAGCTGACGTTCTGGACGGCCTTGACGCCGCCGAAATGGATGGAAAGGTCGGAGACTTCGAGCAGGCGCGCCATCTCAGTCACCCTTCCCGAACTTGGCCGCCAGCGTCGGCACGATACCCTTGGGCAGGAAGATCATGAAGCCCATCAGGATGGCGCCGAAGACCACGGTCTCCCAGCCTTCGAAGGTGGCCAGCGCCTGCGGCAGCGCGGTGAGCAGCACGGCGCCGACCAGCGAGCCGAAGACCGAGGCCATGCCGCCGACGACGACCATGGTCACCAGCTCGATGGAATGGAAGAAGTCGGCGAAATTGGGGCTGACGAAGCCGATGTAGTGCGCCGTCACGCTGCCCATCAGCGAGGCGAAGACGGCCGACATGACGAAGATCGCCACCTTGTAGCGGACGACATCGACGCCGACCACCTGCGAGGCCACCTCGGAGCCGTGCAGCGCGCGCAGCGCCCGGCCGAAGGGCGAGTCGATCAGGTTGAGCGAGGCCCAGACGCTGATCACGAGCAGCGCGGCAACCACCCAGTACCACTGGCGGTCGGTCGACAGCTCGAAGCCGAACAGGCCCATCGCCGGCACCGGCATGCCGTCCGGGCCGCCGGTCCATTGCGCCTCGTTGCGCAGTGCGATGTTGATGATGATGCCGAGCCCGAGCGTCGCCATCGCCAGGTAGTGGCCCTTGAGCTTGAAGATCGGGCGCGCCACCAGCCCGGCGAGGACGGCCGTCGCCGCGGCGCCGGCGCCCATGGCGACGAGCGGATGCCAGCCGAAATGGGTGGGCAGCACGGCCGAGGCGTAGGCGCCGATGCCGAGGAAGCCGGCGTGGCCGAGGCTGATCTGGCCGGCGAAGCCGATCAGCAGGTTGAGGCCGAGGACGATGATGGCGTTGATCGCCATGCGCACCGTCAGGTCGAGGTAGTAGGCGTTCGGCGCGACGAAGGGCAGGACGACGAGGATGGCCGCGACGACGAGGATGCCGATGGTGGTGCTCTTCATGCTCACACCCGGTCCGTCGATTTGCCGCCGAACAGGCCGCGCGGCATGAAGAAGAGGATGAACAGGATGAGCACGAAGGGAATCGCGTCCTTGTAGGCCGACGAGATGTAGCCGGCGCCCATCGCCTCCAGGATGCCGACGAGCAGGCCGCCGAGCACCGCGCCCAGCCCGTTGCCGAGGCCGCCGACCACCGCCGCGACGAAGCCCTTGAGGCCGAGCATGATCCCGACGTCGTAGGAGGTCAGCGTGATCGGCGTGATCAGGATGCCGCCCAGCGCGCCCAGCGCCGCCGACATGGCGAAGCTCATGAACAGCACCCAGCCGGTGTTGATGCCGACCAGTTCGGCCGCCAGCCGGTTGTACGAGGTGGCGAGCATGGCCTTGCCGGTGAGCGTGCGGTTGAAGAAGTACCAGAGGGCTGCGACGACCACGGCCGTCACGCCCAGCACCCAGAGGCTCTGCGGCATCAGCGTGGCGCCCAGGATGTGGATCGGCTCGTCGCCCGAGAAGGCCGGCAGGCTGAAGGTGCCCTTGCCGAGCCAGACCTGGATGAGGCCGCGGATGACCAGCGAGGCGCCGATGGTGATGATGATCAGCGTCACCGTCTCGGCGCCCTTGACCGGCTCGATCGCCAGCTTCTCGACGACGACGCCGACCACGGCGGGGATCAGGATGGCGAGCGCCAGCGCCACGGGCAGCGGCAGCCCGGCCATCGTGAAATACACGGCAAGCATGCCGCCGAGCATGATGAATTCGCCCTGGGCGAAATTGATCACGTTGCTGGCGTTGTAGATCAGCGTGAAGCCGAGGGCGGCCAGTGCATAGGTCGCGCCGACGGTCACCCCGGAAAACAGGAACTGGAGGAACTGGGCCAGCATCACGCCCTCCCCTGCACCGCGGACGGCGCGGCCTGCCGCGCCCGGACAATCGCTTTCATCTCTCCTCCTGCCTTCCCGGATTCCACCGGCACCAGCGCCATGATCCGTTTGAACGAATTCTGTATTTTGTAATTCGTTCTGTCAAGTGGAAATGCAACAAAAAAATTGGCGATCCTGAGAATTTCGTATCAGAACCGCCAACCGATTGTTTTAGCAGAATTTTCAGCCGGCGCTATGACCCCCCGTATAGCCCAGGCGCAAGGACAGGTCGGCCGCCGCACGCTTCACACCCTCGACGACGGCACTGCCGGGGCTGATGTCGAACATGCCCTTGACCCCCACCGCGAGCATCGCCATCGTGATCTCGTTCCTGAAGTTGAACACCGGCGCAGCCACCGCCTCGACGCCATTCACCAGGTAGTAATCGGAAATCGCCGAATAGCCGTCGGCGCGCACCTGCGCCAGCATCGCGTCGACGTCGGCGCGCGTTTTCAGGTTGGGCGGCAGGTGCGCGCCCGATTTCAATTCCTTGCCGATCAGGCGGTTGACCGCGTCATTCTGCAGCCACGCCGCGAACACCCGGCCGCTGGCCGAACTCAGGATCTCGAGCGCCGTCCCGGTCACCACGTTGACCGTGATCGGCCGGCGCGGGCGCTCCCAGCGCACGATCACCGGACCGTTGTCGCTCCACACCGCGAGCGCCGTCGTCTCGTTGATCTCGTCGCGCAGCTGGGCGATCGCGGTCAGGCCGAGGCGCACGCGGTCGAGCCGGTCGATCGCCACCAGGCCGATATTGAGCGCGAACGGCCCGAGGTCGTAGCGCGAGGTCAGCGGGTCCTGCTCGACCAGCCCGGCGCGGATCAGGCTGACCAGGTAGCGGTGTGCCTTCGACGGCGGCATCTCCGCCGCCGCCGCGATATCCTTCAGCATCATCGAGCGCTGGCCATTGACCATGGCGCGCAGGATGCCCATGCCTATCTCCAGCGATTGAACGCCGTGCTTGCCATCCATGTCGTCGCTCATGGCCCCCTCAAATTCCCGAATACGAAACACGTTTTATTCTATAGAATTTTGCGACACAAATGCCAATGAGTCCGCCATGACCCCACTCCGCGTCTACGCCATCGTCCAAATCGGCCGACGCAGGGAATCTCAAGGCCATGCGGAGAATAGATGTGTTTTATCCGCAAATAATGCGGCGAATACCTTGTCGCGACCTTGGACAACCCGCATAATCTCCGCATGAGAAGCGACGATCGCAGATGGATCTGGCAATCCGACGAATGGCCCGAATGGCGCTACGACGTCTCGGCGCTGGCCGGATTGTTGGCTGATACCTGCCGGCTGCAAGGCCTTCTGGCGGGACGCCTTGCCGATATCGGCATCGCCTTCCGCAACCGAACGACCGTAGACACCCTCACCGACGAGGTCGTCAAGACCAGTGCAATCGAAGGGGAACACCTCGACCCGCATTCAGTTCGCTCATCCATCGCATTGCGCCTCGGTGTCGATATCGGCGCCCTGCGCCCGGTCGACCGCAACGTCGAGGGCGTGGTAGAGATGGTGCTCGACGCGACCGGCCGATGCGACGAGCCGGTTACGCGCGATCGACTTTTCGCCTGGCATGCAGCGCTTTTCCCGACCGGGCATTCCGGTCTCGCCAGGATCGACGTCGGACGCTGGCGCGACGATGCGGGTGGTCCCATGCAGGTCGTCTCCGGGCCCATCGGGAACGCGCGGGTCCACTTCGAGGCCCCTCCCGCAGCCCGCCTCGATGCGGAAATGGAACGCTTCCTCGCGTGGCTCAATGCCACGCCGACGGAACCACCGCTCCTTCGTGCCGGCCTGGGACACCTGTGGTTCGTTACCCTGCATCCGTTCGATGACGGCAACGGCCGCATCGCCCGCGCGCTGGGCGACCTGCTGCTGGCCCGGGCGGACGCAGATAGCCGCCGGTTCTATAGCCTCTCCGCCCAGATTCAGCGGGATCGCAAAGCCTATTACGACATCCTCGAACGCACCCAGAAGGGCAGCCTTGACGTCACCGAATGGCTGGCGTGGTTCCTGGCCAGCCTGGGCCGCGCCATCGAGCAAGCGCTCCGCGACCTCGATGGCGCGCTGTCCCGCACCCGCTTCTGGCAACGCTTCGCCGGAACGCCCCTGAACGAAAGGCAGGCCAGGCTGATCGAACGACTGCTCGACGGTTTCACCGGCAAACTTACCAGCAGCAAATGGGCGACCATCGCAAAATGTTCCCCGGACACGGCGCTGCGCGACATCCATGAATTGCTCGCCCGCGGCATCCTGCGCAAGCCCGGTGCCGGAGGGCGCAGCACCCACTACGAACTGAATTGGCCCGAACCATGACCCCACTTCGCGTCTACGCCATCGACGGCATCGTCCCCGTCGTCGATCCCACCGCCTATGTCCACCCCAGCGCCGTGCTGATCGGCGACGTCATCGTCGGCCCCGGCTGCTATGTCGGCCCCTGCGCCAGCCTGCGCGGCGATTTCGGCCGCCTCATCCTCGAGCGCGGCGCCAACCTGCAGGACACCTGCGTCATGCACGGCTTCCCCGGCACCGACACCGTCGTCGAGGAAGACGGCCACATCGGCCACGGCGCCGTACTGCACGGCTGCCGCATCGGGAGGAACGCGCTGGTCGGAATGAACGCGGTGATCATGGACAACGCCGTCGTCGGCGAATCGTCCATCGTCGCCGCCAGCGCCTTCGTCAAGGCCGGCGCCGAGATCCCGCCCCGGAGCCTCGCCGCCGGCATGCCGGCCAAGGTCATCCGCGCGCTTTCCGACGAAGAGATCGCCTGGAAGGTCGACGGCACCCGCACCTACCAGGACCTCGCCCGCCGCAGCCTGGCGACGATGACCGAATGCGACCCGCTCAGCGCAATCGAACCCGACCGCAAGCGCATCCACATGCCCGAGGTCGTGCCGCTGGTGGAACTGAAAAAGCGTTAGGCCACAACCCCATTCCTGCGAAGCAAAATCCGTTTTCCCCAAACCGGGGACAATCGGCCCCACTTTGGGGAAAACCACTTGGTTGCGCCCACGCATCCCTCAGTCAGCCCGACAACGCCAACCAGTGCTATGCTGTCAAAACAGTAAAACGTTTTGGAGTCAGCCATGGCCAGCGAAGCGATCCGCGCCACGCTTTACATCGAACCCGGCCTGCACCAGGCGTTGCGCCTGAAGGCCGCCAGCGCCCACCGCACGATGTCCGACATCGTCAACGACGCGATCCGCGCCGCACTTCGCGAAGACGAGGAAGATCTCGCCGCCTTTGTGCTGCGCGCCGAGGAGCCCTCCCTCAGCTACGAAGCCTTCCTCGGAAAGCTGAAGGCCGATGGCACGCTATGAACTGCGGATCAAGGCATCCGTCGCCAAGGACCTGCGCGAACTTCCCAAGGCAGACGTCAGGCGCATCGTCGAACGCATCGAATGCCTGCGCGACGAACCGCGTCCGTTCGGATGCGAAAAGCTCTCCGCCCTGGAGCGCTACCGGATCCGGCAAGGCAACTACCGCATCATCTACGAAATATTCGATGCCGAAATCGTCGTCGAAGTCGTCAAGGTCGGGCACCGCAAGGACGTCTACCGAGACTGACACCCTGCTCCGATGATCCCGGACCCGACCCGCACCCCGAGGAGAAGATGGCCATGACATCCATCCTCGCCCTGACCGTGATCACCCTTGCCGCCGTGGCGACGGTTGTCTTCGTCGGCATCCTCAAGCCGGTGAGCGCCACCGCCTACGCCCTCTTCGCGCTCTGGCTCCTGCTGCCGGCCATCGTCATCGCCGCCAGCACCCTCACCGCCCGCCGCCGCGGGCGCCCGGTGCCGGCCGGCGAATGGCTGCTTGGCGCTGCCGTCGCGGCCGGCGGCGCGCTCATGCTCGCGGACATCCTCTTCTGGCACCGCGACGCCCAGGGCGGCATCGCCGTCCTCATGGTGCCGCTGCTGCAGTTGCCGGCGTGGTTCGCGCTGCGCTGGGTACTCAGGCGGCGAGCGCCGACAGCAGGCCAAGGGCAAGCCCGAGGCTGAGCGGCGGCAGCGAACCGCCAAGCAAGGTGCTGCGGGTGCCGATCCGGCGCCGGTCGAAATCATCCGGCTCGAACCGGCGGCCCCAGAGCCAGCGGTTCTCCAGCCCGAACCCGGCCGCCAGCACCGCCAGCGCCAGCAGCCCCGTGGCCGCGAAGAAGATCCCCGACCCCGCCGGCAACAACGCGCCCAGGCCGGCGGCCAGCAGACGGCCGCCGAAAAAGCCGGCCGCCAGGGCAGCAAGGTAAGCAAGCATCCGCGAGGCGCGCGCGAGCATGGCAGTCATCCATCGGGGTTGAACCGGGCCGATTATCCGGCCAAATGCGGCCGCCGCATCAGCCTAGAACGGCGCCGCACTCTCCACCTGCAGCGCAGCTGCGGTCGACGGGTGAAAAAAGCCCAAAAACGCCGCGTGCAGCAACAGGCGCGGGGCGCGGGCGAAGACCTCCGGCGGCGCATACAACTCGTCGCCGAGGATGGGGTGGCCGATGGCCTGCAGGTGCACGCGCAACTGGTGCGAGCGCCCGGTTTCCGGAAAGAGATCGACCCGCGTCGCATCCAGCGCCGGCTCGTAGCCGACCACGCGCAGCCGCGTACGGGACGGCTTGCCGATGGCGTGATCCACCATCTGGCGCGGGCGGTTGGGCCAATCGGCGACCAGCGGCAGGTCGATCACCTGCTCGCCCGCCGCCATGCGCCCGGCCACCAATGCCACGTAGCGCTTTTCCACGCGGCGCGTCTCGAAAAGCCGGTTGAGGGCGCGATGCATGTCCGGGCTGCGCGCCAGCACCAGCAGGCCCGAGGTGCCGAGGTCCAGCCGGTGCACCGGCAAGGCCTCCGGGTAGCGCGCCTGGACGCGGGCGCTCAGGCAATCCTGCTTGCCCGGCCCCCGCCCCGGCACCGACAACAGCCCGGCCGGCTTGTCGACGATGAGCAGGGTGTCGTCGATGTAGCGGATGTCGAGGCCTTCGTCGGGAGGGGGTTGGTAGGTCGGTGAGTTCTGGCTCATAGAGCTAGGCATTGTAGCGCCTGCCTCAGCGACCAGCTGACACACTATTTCTAAATGATTTGACACTACATATATCGTATGTATACTACATACGCAGTATATATAGCCATGGAGGACTTATGGGAACACCGGATAAGCGCGAAAAATTTAAGGAACTCGCCGAGAAGCGCGTACTTAGGGCCATCAAAGACATCCGTCTTGTTGGGAATCTAGCTAACCGAAACAACTATTCATACACCGATCAAGATGGCGCGAAGATATGCGCTGCCCTTGAGTCAGAAATCAAAGCTCTCCGGGCCAAATTTTCTTCCGAAGATAACAAACAAAGCATTACATTCAAGCTTTAACAGGCGTCCAAATGGCCACATATCGCTGGTTGTTCCAAAAGACCCCCCGCATGGGAGGGGCAACGGGTGAAGCATTTGTCAATACACTGCACGCCACGGGCATGTCGCCCGATGCAGTTCTGGCCCGCGAGGCAATTCAGAACAGCTGCGACGCCGCCAAAAATCCCGGCAAGGAGAAGGTTCGAGTTGTCTTTCGTCGAATACAACTAACGGGCACACAAAAGGCCGACTTCATTCGAGAAGCTGGAATCGCCGATGATATAGCCTCTCGCGCCGAGCAGCTGGAACTGCAATCAGACCACTGCGTGGGCACGATTAACGATCCCGACATCCCACTTTCACTGCTGTACGTAGAAGACTATTCAACTCACGGCCTATACGGCGACCCCCACGATGATAGTTCCCATTTCTTTCGACTGCTGCTCTCGCTAGGCGATGGATCAAAAGCCCGTGAAGGGAAGGATTCTGGAGGGTCATACGGCTTCGGCAAATCTGTGTATTCCGCAAACAGCCGAATCCATACAATCTTCGCATATAGCGTCCTCGCAGCAGAGCATGTGGCGGATGGCATTCACAGTAGGCTAATGGGTTGCTCCTACTTCAATGCCCACAAGCATGGCGGAACCTCCTATTCCGGGCGCGCCTGGCTTGGAATCAAAGACGGCGAGGATGTCGACCCCCTTGAAAATGATGCCGCCCATGGCCTGGCCAAGACACTAGGATTTTCACCGCGAGCCAAGGAGCAGAGTGGTACATCCATCCTTATAGTGGATTGCTCCGTCGAAACCGAGGATCTAAAGCGATCGATCGAGGAATGGTGGTGGCCTCGATTGGTCGAGGATGGCCTTGACGTCGAGATCTATGAGCAGGACAAACGAATGCCGCCGCCTCGACCTCGCCAACGTAGCGATTTGAGGCCCTTTATCGAGTGTTATGACCTCGCCACGAAGCGAGCAAACGTAGCTCAGCCGAAGTGCCAAAAGACCGGCGATCTAAACCGCATTCATAACACACCGCTTGGCTCATACGGCTACATGGTACTTCCACCGGACGCACTGAATGACGAAGCGCTTCAGGAAAAGCTAAATTGCGTCGCGTTGATCCGCTCCCCTCGCATGGTCGTTTCTTACTTGGAAACAGGTAGCACTGCGATACCGGTGATAGGCACATTTGTGGCAGCCAGCGATGTCGATGGCCACCTGAAGCTTTCGGAACCGGCATCACATGATCGTTGGGACCCCAAATCGACTCGACTTGATGCCACAAAAGATCGCGCGCGAGAATTTGTCAGAACGATTGTTGACCGGCTCAAAGCTGGCTTGAAAGCTTTTGCCAGAGATGCGCTCCCACCCGTTCCCAAGTCCGAAATCAGGCCAAAACTTCTAGAAAAACTTCTCGGAAACCTTTTCAAGCCTCCATCAAAAGCCCCTGGCAATCAGGGTGGAAGCGCCGCCGATCCGATCACTATTCGTTTTTCCTCTCAACCGCACACGCGTGTAGATGGGGACAAGCTACGTACAGCATGTATGTTCAAAGTTGGTCTCAATCAAGATTTCGCTGAGGCTACGGCCGATGTACTTCTGGACGTTAGGTGCCTGGTAGCCGAGGAGGATGGCTTCAATGCGCAAGACGACATCCCTGTAAGCCTGGCTTGTGTCGATGTCGACTACGAGGTTGTGAGCGAACATCCTGCTGTACTCAAAATTAAGCTCGACAAGGAGATGCAAGCGCAGGTCGAAGCGATTTCTTCACCCTACGATCCGAATTGGACAACCCAACTCAAAGTGCAAGTTTCACGGAAGGTCTAAGCGTTATGGACACCAACACAGCAGCCCCAACTTCTGCCAAGAAATGGTTACGCACGGAGGCAAGAACTGTCAGACCATTCAGGTACTCCGAAGACCTATTGAAGAACGCGGGTATTCGACTGTATCCGGAGGACGACTTCGTGAGTGAAGATGTCTTCAACAAAGACGACTTCGACCTTGCTCGACTCGCCCCTCAAATCCGATTGGATTTCAATCCCAATGGAATCAAGGAGCAACTTGGCCTCGAGCAAGAACACGTTCGGTTGATCGTTTCGTTGGAAGACAAAGCCCTCAAGAAAACGCTGGTTGTTCGGAACATGACGATCGATGAATGCGTGGCAAACGAGATCATCGACATCCCACCAGCCATAAGCCGAAGACTTTCCTGGGTGGGCGTCACCAAGGTCCTTATTTCGCTCGTGCTGGCAAACGACAGAGCAGCTGACTTAGGCGAAGCCACCCGCGCAGGGAACTGGTTGGCTCGAAAAGAGATTTCAATCGCCAAACCTCGCGATGCGGCAACATTCCCTATCGAAATTGTCCCTGGCGAATGGTTCAAGAGTCGGGGCCTCCCAACTGAAACGACCTATTTTGTTGAGATATTGAGCGACGACCTCAACCAGCCATGCGAACAGCTGCCCGAGATGGTAAGGGTCTACGTTAACGAGGCAGTCAATCAAGTACTGGCTCGCGCCGAAGACTCTCCTGCTGGCCGAGCTCTAGTACGTAGCATTTACTGCGACACTGCAGCGACGATCTTGTCCCATGGCTTCGGTAATCTAGAGGATGGCGGAGAGTTGCTAGAGGAAGGGATTTTGGCGGTAGTCGTAAAGCGGCTCGCTGAAGCCACCGACTTGGAATCCTCAGCTATCGCTCGGATGGCAAGAGAAGCCGGGTCTGGCGCGGGCAAACTGCGCGCTCTACTTCAAACCGAATCTGGCCTTACGAAGGCTCTCGCATCGATATCGCTCAGGGGTTAAGCAATGCGTTATCAATCTATGGACTCAAGCAAGGCTAAGCGCTTCATACAACTTCGTCGCGAAGGGCAAGAACCTGCGCTTGATGGTTTCGTCGACACCAAAGGATCGGGACCCGAATACCCCATCGATCTTGTTCAGAAGCTTCGCGCAGAACTTCTCGCGATTAGGTTGAAATATCCAGCAGAGCTGAAAGAAAAGGATAGAAACGGTGGCCGATTTGAGGCCGAGGCCTGCGAAAAGGTCCATCAAATACTTCCGTTCGACGCCCAAGTTTTCGCCGATTCTGGATTTTGGGTGTGGCTGGCGGTGACCCAGCTATCCGAAATCGTCGAGTGGCGACATGGAGGAACAGATCGTTGGGCTAAGCTTCTCAACTACGGAATTGGTAACCGGACTGAAAATCTCGTATTTCGAATGTGGCTGCGTGCCGATCTCGTTTTCGACCAGGCTGCCGAAGACCCATATTGGCTTGCAAAGCGTGGGGATCAGGACCTATGGCGGTCTCACGTCTTCCGGCAAGACTACACAAACGTGCGAGAGTTTGCGCGAGCACTTGTCAATTTTCAATGTCTGCCCGAGGGTTATCGATTGCATCCTTCCAATGAGAATGGAATGCGAGTGCTTGCAAAGCGCATCAAGAGACTCCGCGCAAACATCGTGTTCGAGTTCCTGAGCACAAGCCAGCTGACCGATTTGTTGACTCAACAGTCTGCCGGACTCGAAGCTGCCGGTAATGCAAAGTAATGCTTATAGAAAAATATAGATTCGAGAATGACGGCATTGTTAGGGAAGTTCAAGCCGGTTGTTTTCGCGGAATCACTCATATCCAAGGAAGCTCGCAGCATTTGGGCATTACAAATGACCCTAGCCATTCTTGGTGGAGCGCTTTTCTTCGGGGAGAACAAATCCAATCTGATGCATCCAGAGAGCTTCGGATCGTAGATTTGTTTTGTGGAAGTGGCGGCTTGTCGTTAGGTGCGCGTGAGGCGGCAATCGCTGTCGGGCTTCGACCAAAGACGCTAATTGCTGCCGACATGGATGGTGAAGCGATTGCGGTATATCGCAGAAATTTCTCACCCATCGAAACTCTCGTCGGCAACGTCGCCTCGCTTGTCGACTATCACACGTACGGAAGAGGACAGGAGGCCGAGCTTGCATATACGCCAGAGCTTCTTGATCCGAAGTTGAGCCGACTGAGGGGCAAGGTTGACTTGCTGGTGGCAGGCCCCCCCTGCCAAGGTCACTCGAATCTCAATAACCGAACCCGCCGTGATGACCCGCGTAATCAGCTGTACGTGGCAACCGTCGCAATCGGAATAGCCCTGCAGGCAAAGGCACTGGTAATAGAGAATGTTCCGGAAGTCGTAAACGACTCAACTGATGTCGTCACCACCGCGAGAACCGTCTTAGAAGCTAATGGTTACAGCGTTTCCGATGGAGTTCTAAGTGCGATTGAACTCGGAGGAGGCCAGACCCGAAGGAGACATTTCACCATCGCGACCAAGGCTGCCCATATACCCGTTAAGGAAGCCGCAATCCAACTAAAAAAGACTCCAATGGTTTTGAAGGAAACCATTGGTGACCTTGAGGCCAGAGACAATGAGGACTTGATGGATCAGGTTCCCCAGCTATCGGCAGAAAATCAAGATCGCATCAATTACCTCTTTGAACACGATCTCTTTGATCTACCTAATCAAGTTCGCCCCGACTGTCACAAGAACGGGCACACCTATCCTTCGGTATATGGGAGGCTCTCCTGGGACAAGCCCTCCCAAACGATTACGACCGGCTTTCTTACCCCTGGGCGTGGGCGATACATTCACCCATCCAAAAGGAGAGTTCTTACCCCAAGAGAGGCTGCTCGGATTCAAGGCTTCCCCGACTGGTTCGACTTCGTCGGCCAAGGTGAGCCTCCTTCCCGCACATCACTCTCAAAATGGATCGGTGATGCAGTTCCGACCCCACTTGGATATGCAGCGGTCTTGACCGCACTTAGCGGAATTTAAGGCCGAGAATGAGGATGCATCGTTGAGTGACACCGCGAACGCCATGCTCCGCTCGCGCATCATGCGATCAGTACCGCGCTTCCACACGAAGCCTGAAGTTGTGCTTCGAAAGGCAGTGCATCGGGCCGGGCTACGATTTCGACTCCAGCGAACTGATCTACCAGGAACGCCTGACTTCGTACTTCCTCGGTACCGGATTGCAGTATTCGTGAATGGATGCTTCTGGCATCGACACCTCGGCTGCAAAAAATCTACACTTCCTAAAGCGCGGCGCGACTGGTGGGAAGCGAAGTTTAGGGCAAACATTGCGCGAGACAAGCGCAACTACGAGGCACTAGCGGCATCAGGTTGGACGGTGTTTGTCGCATGGCAATGCGAGATCGAAAAAGAGTTGAACGAGACAGTAAAGCGGCTAGTTGAGCAGTGTCACGTGGCCTCAAAACAGCTAGATAACGCTTGATTTAGCTCTGCGCAGCAAACAAAGCAAGGGCGCGAGAGGTAGTGCCATGCTTCGCAGCCGTCGAAGCCAGAGATCGACTCCGCGCTCCACTCACAGGCGCCCGCCCCCCAAATTCCGTACCGCCCTACAGCAACATCGCCGCCAGCGGGTCGGCCGGCGGAATGCTGTCGTCGGCCAAAATGAGCGCGGTGTCGAGGTGGCGCTCGGAGGCGGGGGCGAGGCGACGGTAGAGTTCCTTGCACAGCAGGCGCGCTTTCTGGCCCGGCCATTCGGCGGGGGCAGGACATCGGGCAGCTCGGGGTCGCTGTCGCTGGCATTCTGCGCACTAATCCGATTGTCTGTTCGCCTGCTGGATCAGTTTCCCGTGGTGCCTGCACCAGCCGCTTCCGGGGCATGCCGCCTCTGCATGGCGAGCTTCGCAACAGCCCGCTTGACGCCTCCCAGTATCGCCTCAGCCAACTCAGGCGGGAAATCGGGAGGTAACCGGGCGCTTACGGATGTCACCACTGCCGGCGTCCGCTCGATCACCTCGTCGATCATCCCGGTCATGGTTTCCCGCATGCCGCAACGGCTGGCGGTCTCCAGCCAGTGCGTGTAGTGGATCTTGTCCCAGTGGTAGTGTCGGCCCTTTTCGCCGATCGGGGCCATTGCCATCTTCAGGCGGCGTTCGTTGAAAGCGCCGCCATCCGCCAGGATCGGGTAGGCGGAAAGAATGTCGTAACGTGGCGTCAGGCGATAACGGCCTTCGGGAAGCAGGAACAGGCTGAAATTCTTGGCGTGCCCGTCGATGGCGCAAAGCAGCCAGAACACGAGTTGGGTCTTGAGGAAGCTCATCCGGTCATCGGCGGCCCGTTCGGAGCCGAGCAGGATATCCATGATTTCGACGATGCCCGGCCCGCTGTCGGATTGATATTTCAGCGCCGGGGGGGTGCCGGTCGCCTGGCAAAAGTCCTCCTGCGGCAGGCGCATGATCCACTGCCGGTCAGCGGCGAGGCGCCGGTCGAAGCGCTCGACGACCAGCACTTTGTGCTTTCCGAAGCGACGAATGTCGCACGGTGCCACCTCGATGCCGTAGGCGGCAAGGATGCTTGCGCACAGCCATTCGTTCTGCACCGATGTCGACAGGTCGATGCCCTGCGGCATCCGGCCGAGCGGCAACTTGAAGATGTGGGTTGTTGGCGTGGCGCCGAGCGGCATTTGCCAGGCGTCGCCATGCCACAGGAGCGCCGTTTTCTCCTGCGCGCCGGCAATCGAGAGGCGCAGTTCGCCGGCATCCTGCTGCCCCATCGGCGCAACCAGGGTGTCGTCGAGAATCCTCTCGACATCGGTGGCATTCAGCGCCGCGCAGCGGATGTCGCGGACGCCCTCGGGAACCTCGCCTTCCGGCAGCAACTGGATCGCGCCGACGCAATCCCGGCCCACCTCGGACAGCAAGGCAAAGGGGTCGGCGGACGGGATGCGGAACCGGCGTTGGATGCGCTCGCGAATCTGTTTGTTGTCCGGAAGGAGGTTGTCGAAGAAGTTGAGAACCCGTTCGTCCCGATAGGGTTCGCCGGCAGGGCGCAGCGGCAGCGAGAGCGAGAGCGGACGTCGCTCCGGCGACTGGAGCCAGCCGGGGTCGTAGTCGAATTCCTGCCCGCCCTGAGCGGTCTGGATCCATGTTCCGACCCGGATGCCGTTCATCCAGACGGAAAGTGCGCGCCGTTTCGCTTTGCGGCCCATGGGGTCACCAGTCGGCGGATGGCCGGGCCGGGTCGACAACGTCCGATTGGCGGACGACGACTTCCAGCCCGAGGGCGGAAAGTACCCGGAAGACGCGCTCGAGGCTTGCCGGGCCGGGATTGGTTTCGATCAGCGAGACCGCCTTTTGCGGCAAGTCGACCGTGTCACCGACCGCTTGCTGGGTCAGCCGCTGGCTCTTGCGCTGGCCCCGCATGACATCGCCAAGCTGGGCCGGCGTCTTGATCAGGTAGTCCATGTTGATATCCCGTATACGGCATACGATTATTTTATCCAAAATAGCGGATATATCAACAATATTCTTTATACGGGATACCTGGTTGCGGTCGACCGCCAGAATGCGGCAAAAATCCCACCCACTCGGGAGCTACAGCGATATCGCCGCCAGCGGATCGTCCTGCGGGAAGCGGTCGGCGAAGGCCGGGTCGGCCGGGGGGATGCTGCCGTCGGCCAGGGTGAGCACGGTGTCGAGGTGGCGCTCGGAGGCGGGGGCGAGGCGGCGGTAGAGTTCCTTGCACAGCAGGCGCGCTTTCTGGCCCGGCCATTCGGCGGTGAGCAGGACGTCGGGCAGTTCCGGGTCGCGCAGCAGCAGGCGGCGGTAGTCGTGGATGAGCAGGATGCGCAGCAGGAAGGCTTCTTCCGGGTCGACCTCGGCGTGGCGGTCGCGGCGCAGCTCGGCCAGGATGGGCAGGTAGGTGGCGACGAAGGCGGTGTAGGCGGTGGCGAGTTCGTCGAGATCCCAGGCGCGGCGGACGAGGTCGGCGTCGCTGGCGGCGAGCCCGGAGCGCGAGTCGGCGGCAAGCAGCGGCATCAGCCGTTCGAGCTGGTCGGCCAGGCCTTCGGCGACGAGCGCGTCGAAGGCGGCGGTGAGGTCGGCGCTGGGGTGCACGAAGCAGTCGGCTCCGAGCAGGCCGAAGCCCTGCCAGAAAAGGGCGCGGCGCAGGCGCTCGCGCTCCCTGGCGTCGAATTCGCCGACGACGAGGATGAGCCGCCAGCGGCGGTCCCAGAGCGGGGCGTGCGGGGCGTAGATGTGGCGCGAGGCTTCGTCGAAGCGGCGGCGGCCGGAGGGGGTGAGCACGTAGTCGGCGCGGCGGCCGACGGTTTCGGTGCGCAGCCATTGTTCCTTGGCCAGCCGGAAAACCGAGGTGCGCACGAGGCGCTCGTTGAGCTGCAGCGGTTCGAGCAGGCGGATCAGGCTGCCGAGCCAGATGCGCCCGCCGCGCGGGACGATGGCGTCGCCGAAGACCGAGATGATGAGCGAGCCGGCGTGGACGCGCTTCTGCTGGCGGAATTCGTCGAGACGGCGGCGGATGGGCGGGATCACGGGGGACGGCGGTGCCTTTGCAAACCCGTGCATGGTAGCACCGCCGCCGTGCGCGCCGCGGCTCAGGAGGGCAGCAGGTGGTCGGCGTCGGCCACCTCGGGCTGCTGCTGGGCGAAGAAGCCTTCGGTGTGGATCAGCGCGTCCTGCGCGCCGAGCGCCCGGGCTGCGGCGACGCAGGTGTCGACGAATTCCGGGCTGCCGGCGGCGAAGATGCTGTGCTTCGAAAGGTCCTTGAACATCTGCGGCAGGACGACGTCGATGCGGCCGGCGAGGTAGCCGTCGGCCTGTTCGCGGGTGAGCGTGACCTTGTAGTCGAAGTTGCGGTGCTTGGTGCGCCACCAGGCCATCATGCCCTGGCTGTAGACGTCCTCGCGGGTGCGCGCGGAGAAGAGCATGGTCACCGGCTTCTTGAAGCCGCGGCGCAGCGCGGCCTCGGCCAGCGCCAGCACGGGGGCGAGGCCGGTGCCGGCGGCCAGGCAGAGCACCGGGGTGTCGACCGAAGGGTCGCCGATGAAGGTGCCGTAGGCGCCGGAGAGCTTGACGCTGTCGCCCACCTGCAGCGTGTCGTGCACCCACTGGCTGGTGACGCCGGTGTCGGCGCGCGCCACCTGCAGGACGATCTCGCCGTCCGGGCGCGGGGCGTTGGAGATGGAATAGGCGCGGGCCGGGATGTCGGCGCGCGGGTTGCCGAGCGTGACGTACTGGCCGGGCCAGTAGCGGATCGGCTGGCCGACCGGCCTGAGGCGCAGCTCGACGACGCGGGCGGCGATCTGCCGCTTGTCGGTGACGACGAAGAGCGCATCCTCGCGCGGCGGGAAGAGCTTGGGCTTGGCATCGAGCGTGCCCCACTCGATGACCAGTTCCTCGGAGATCGGCTTGGCCATGCACATGAGGCCGTAGCCCTGCTTGCGTTCTTCCTGCGAGAGCGCCATGTCGAGGACCATGCCCTGGTCGAACTGGCCCTGCGTGACCTTGACCTTGCATTCGCCGCAGGCGCCGGCGCGGCAGTTGTTGGGCAGCGCGTAGCCGGCCTTTTCGAGCGCCATGAGGACGGTGTCCCCGTAGGCGCAGTCGACGGACTTGCCGGATGGTTGCATGACGATGCGGGCCATGTCGTTCTTCCTTGTTGGTCGGTTTCCCTGTTGCGGCAAGGCCGGCGCCCCGTGAGGAGGCGCCGGCCGGATTTCGGCATTTTTCGGCGGTCGACCGCGTCAGAACACCGGGATGATGTCTTCCATGTCGATGTCGCTGACTTCCTGGCCGGTGATGCCGACTTCGGGGATGGCCGGGAACGGGATGTTGTAGCGGTCGAGCACGCCCTTGAGGTTGATCATCGCGTTCTTCCAGTTTTCCAGCTTGGCCTCGTAGGTCGGGATGCCGAAGCCGGCACCGCGGGCGACCTCCTCGGCTTCGCGCTGGTTGGCGATGAAGTCGGCGGGCAGGTCCCAGAATTCCATCGGCGGCTCGAACAGCACGGCGGAGAGGAACAGGTAGCCGGCGCGGATCTGCTTGGTGACGACGGCCTTGGTCTCGTCCTTGAGGCCCGGGTAGTCACGCTCCATGACCGCCATGCAGATGGCCATGTGGCGGCCTTCGTCGCGGCCGATGTTCTTGAAGCCTTCCTTGAAGACGGCCTCGCGGGAGTTGTCGTACATCTGCTTGAAGATGGTGGCGGCGGCGATCTCGCCCATCAGGAAGGAGCTGAACAGCACGGCGAGGTCGTACTTGGGCACGGCCTGCTTGTAGCCGTTCCAGTAGCGGGCGCCGTTGAAGTACAGCCACTGCACGTTCTTCTGCAGACGCTTGCCGAGTTCGGTCTTGGGCTGGTAGGTCAGCGGGTCGGTGTGGCCGAGCAGCTTGGTGATGGCCAGGCCGCACATGATCTCGTGGTTCTGCTCGTCGCGGGTGACCGAGAAGAAGCACTTGCGCACGGGGTCTTCCTCATGCACTTCGTAGGTCTTGATCAGCGCTTCGGCGAAGACCGGGGGAGCGGACGCGTCGAAGACGGAGAGCAGGCTCCACCAGTAGGCGATCGATTCGCGCTCTTCCCAGGTGTAGCTGTCGACATCCAGGGTGTCCCACGGCAGCTTTTCCGGGTCCCAGTCCTCGCGGCGGGCGGCTTCCCACACTTCCTGCAGCTTCTTGGTCTTGCGCTCCCACGACAGCGGGTACACGTTGGGTTGCTCGATAGCCGGCGGGAATTCCATCTTGTCGGCAAAACGTTCCTTGTTTGCAGCCATGTCTCCTCCTGGTTCCAGTTTGATCGGGTGAAGGACAACCGCAGTCCGGTTGCCATGGATGCATCATGATTCATTGCGAAACGCTTTGTCAACTATTTTTGTATCACGTTGCAGAAATTTGGCGCCGGCGCCGGCCGACATGCCAGCCAATCATGCCGCAGTGCAGCAACAAAACCGGACTGTTAGTGTTGTTTTCGTTGATATTTTTGTATTCTGCAGAAACAAGTTACGCTATTCAAAATTTAGTAGACAAGCGGCCACAAATGATACATGCTACGAGAACTGGCCAACTGCTGCCGTAACGATAGCGCCCCATCCCAGGAGAGAACATGACCCACCCGCTGCTCGAAAAACACCGCGCCACGCTCGAAGGCGCCCTCAACGCCATCGCCACCCGCGGCTACTGGTCGGCCTACAACGAGATGCCGAGCCCGAAGGCGTACGGCGAGACCGCCCCCGATGACGGCAAGAAGGCCTTCGAAGCCCACCTTGGCAAGGCCTTCGAACTGGGCCAGCCCGGGCAGTCCGGCTGGGCGGGCGGCGAGCAGTCGCCCTACGGCATCGACATCGGCACCACCTACCCGGTGTGCGACATCGAGGCGCTGATCGCCGCCGGCGAAACCGCCATGCGCGGCTGGCAGAAGGCGGGCGCCGACGGCCGCGCCGGCATCTGCCTCGAGATCCTCGACCGCCTGAACAAGCAGAGCTTCGAACTCGCCCACGCGGTGATGATGACCACCGGCCAGGGCTGGATGATGGCCTTTCAGGCCGGCGCGCCGCACGCGCAGGATCGCGGGCTGGAAGCCGTGGCCTACGCCTGGCGCGAGCAGCGCTTCGTGCCGCACGAAACGGTCTGGGAAAAGCCGCAGGGCAAGAACCCGCCGCTGGTCATGAAGAAGCACTTCGAGCTGGTCGGGCGCGGCGTCGGTGTCGTCGTCGGCTGCGGCACCTTCCCGACCTGGAACACCTACCCCGGCCTCTTTGCCGCGCTGTCCACCGGCAACGCGGTCATCGTCAAGCCGCACAGCAACGCCATCCTGCCGGCGGCGATCACCGTGCGCACCATCCGCGCCGTGCTGGCCGAGAACGGCATCGACCCCAACCTGGTGACGCTGGCCGTGGCCGGCCGCGCCGAAACGCAGAAGCTGGTCACCCACGCCAAGGTCAAGTCGGTCGATTTCACCGGTGGCAACGTCTTCGGCCAGTGGCTGATCGACAACTGCCGCCAGGCGCAGGTCTATGCCGAGCTGGCCGGCGTGAACAACATCGTCATCGACTCGACCGACGCCTACAAGCGCATGCTCGGCAACCTCGCCTTCACGCTGTCGCTGTATTCCGGCCAGATGTGCACGACCTCGCAGGCCATCCTGGTGCCGGCCGGCGGCATCGACACCGAAGACGGCCACAAGTCGTTCGACGACGTCTGCGCCGACCTCGGCAAGGCGGTCACCGGTTTCCTCTCCAAGCCGGAAGTGGCGCATGCGGTGCTCGGCGCCATCCAGTCGTCGGATACCCTGCAGCGCATCGAGGAAGCTGCCTCGGGCAAGTACGGCACCGTCGTCCTCGCCCCGCAGAAGCTGGAGAACCCCGATTTCCCGAAGGCCGAGGTGCGCACCCCGGTACTGCTCGCCTGCGATGCCGGCGAGGAAGCCAAGTACATGGAAGAGCGCTTCGGGCCGATCTCCTTCATCGTCAAGGTGGCCGACACCGCGGCGGCCATCGCCCTCTCCGAGCGCATCGTCGCCACCCACGGCGCGCTGACCGCCGGCGTCTATTCTACGAAGCCGGAAGTCATCGAGGCGATGACCGAAGCCACGTGGCGCTCCAAGGTCGCCCTGTCGATCAACCTGACCGGCGGCGTCTTCGTGAACCAGTCGGCGGCCTACTCCGACTACCACGGCACCGGCGGCAACCCGGCCGCCAACGCGTCCTACTCGGATTCGGCCTTCGTCGCCAATCGCTTCCGCGTGGTCCAGCGCCGCTATCACGTCTGAGGCCAGCCCCATGAATTTCGAGAACATCACCTTCACCGTCCGCGACGGCATCGCCCGCATCACGCTGAACCGCCCGGACAAGCTGAACAGCTTCACCGACGCCATGCACGCCGAGCTGCGCGTGGCGCTCGACGCGATCCAGAACCGCGAGGGCGACGGCGCCACGGCGCGCGTGCTGGTGCTGACCGGCGCCGGGCGCGGCTTCTCGGCCGGGCAGGACCTCGGCGACCGCGCCATGCAGATCCAGTCGGGCAAGATGCCGGACATCGGCAACACCGTCGAGCGCAACTACAAGCCGCTGGCGCTCCGCCTGCAGAACCTGCGCGTACCGACCATCGCTGCCGTGAACGGCATCGCCGCCGGCGCCGGCTGCTCGGTGGCGCTGTGCTGCGACCTCGTCATCGCCACCAAATCCGCTTCCTTCCTGCAGGCCTTTTCCAAGATCGGCCTCATCCCGGACACCGGCGGCACCTGGTTCCTGCCGCAGCGCGTCGGGATGGCGCGCGCCATGGGCCTCGCCCTGCTCGCCGAGAAGCTGCCGGCCGAGAAGGCCGCCGAATGGGGCCTGATCTGGCAGTGCGTCGAGGACGCCGAGTTCGCATCGACCATCGATGCGCTCGCCGCGCAACTGGCGAAGATGCCGACCAAGGCGCTGGTGCGCACCCGCCAGGCGATGCATGCCGGCCCGGCGCACACCCTCGAGCAGCAGCTCTCCTTCGAGGGCAGCTTCATGCGCGAGCTGGGCTGGAGCCCGGACTACGCCGAGGGAGTCGCCGCCTTCGCGGCGAAGCGCGCGCCCGAGTTCACCGGGGAATAAGCCGGTGGCCGCACTTTCCCGCGATTCCGTCATCGCCGTGGTCGGCACCGGTGCCATGGGCGCCGGCATCGCCCAGGTCGCCGCGGCGGCCGGGCATACCGTCAAGCTGCTCGACAACCGTCCGGACGCCGCCGGCCGCGCGGTCGCCGGCATCCGCGCCCAGTTCGCGAAAATGGCCGAGAAAGGCAAGTTGACCGCGGAAGCCGCCGGTGCGGCGAGCGCCCGGCTGATCCCGGTGGCGGCGCTCGCCGACCTCGCCGACTGCGCGCTGGTGGTCGAGGCCATCGTCGAGAACCTGGAAGCCAAGCAACAGCTCTACGCCGACCTCGAAGCCATCGTCGGCGCGGACTGCCTGTTCGGCACCAATACCTCGTCGATCTCGGTGACCGCGATCGGCGCTGCCCTCAAGCACCCGGGGCGGCTGGCCGGCCTGCATTTCTTCAACCCGGCGCCGCTGATGGCGCTGGTCGAGATCGTCTCCGGGCTGGCCACCGACGCAGCGGCCGCCGAAACGCTGTTCGCCACCGCCGCGGCCTGGGGCAAGACGCCGGTGCATGCCAAATCGACGCCCGGCTTCATCGTCAACCGCGTCGCCCGCCCCTACTACGCCGAGGCCCTGCGCCTGGCGCAGGAAGGCGCTGCCGACACCGCCACCATCGATGCCGTGATGCGCGAGGCCGGCGGTTTCCGCATGGGCCCGTTCGAGCTGATGGACATGATCGGCCACGACGTCAATTTCGCCGTGACCAATTCCGTCTGGCGCGCCTTCTACCACGACCAGCGCTTCCTGCCCTCGCTGATCCAGCAGGAATTGGTCGATGCCGGCTTCTACGGGCGCAAGTCGGGCCGCGGCTTCTACGATTACCGCGAGGGTGCCGTCAAACCGGCGCCGCAAACCGAGCCCGCGCGTCCGCTGCTCGCGAAAATCGTCCTCTTTGACGGGTCGACCGCGGCAGACGCACTGGCCGCCCGGCTGGCCGCCGCCGGCATCGCCTTCACCCGCGCCGCCGCGGCCGCCGACGGCCGCATCGCCGAAGCCGGTGGCGCCATCCTCTACGTGACCGACGGGCGCAGCGCCACGCAGCGCGCCGCCGAATCCGGCCTCGCCGCCACCGTGCTGATCGACCTCGCGCTCGACTACGCCAGCGCTCCGCGGCTGGCCATCGCGGCCGCCGAGCAGTGCCCGCCGGAGGCCGCCGATGCCGCCGTCGCCCTGCTCCAGGCGGCCGGCATCAATGTTTCACGCTTCGCCGACGTGCCCGGGCTGGCGGTCATGCGTACCGTCGCCATGCTCGCCAACGAGGCGGCCGATGCCGTGAACCAGGGCGTCTGCTCCGCCGCCGGTGCCGATTCGGCCATGCGCCTCGGCGTCAATTACCCGCAGGGGCCGCTGGCCTGGGCCGACCAGGTCGGTGTCGCCACCATCCGCGCTGTACTCGCCAATCTCGGTGCCGGCTACGGCGAGGACCGCTACCGCGTCTCGCCGCTGATCCGTCGCGCCGTCTTCGCTCAAAGGAACATCCATGGCTGACGACATCATCGCCAAGGACTCGCCGGAAGTGGTCGCCGAGGAAGTCGCGCGCGCCATGTGGCCGCGCGACCACGCCAGCCAGCTGCTCGGCCTGCGCATCCTGACCATCCGCCCCGGCTACGCCCGGCTGGTGATGACGGTGCGCCCGGACATGGTCAACGGCCACCACATCTGCCACGGCGGCCTGATCTTCACGCTCGCCGACAGCGCCTTCGCCTACGCCTGCAACAGCTACAACAAGAATACGGTGGCCTCGGCCTGCCATATCGACTTCCTGGCACCGGCCAAGGAGGGCGACATCCTCGAGGCGGAAGCCATCGAGCAGTCGCTGTCCGGGCGCACCGGCGTCTACGACGTCACCATCCGCACGCGGACCGGGCGCACCGTCGCCCTGTTCCGCGGCAAGTCCTACCGCATCAACGGCGAGGTGATCGCCGGCCTCGAGCAGGCCGAGCGCACCCACTGATACCCAGAGGAGACCCCCATGACCGCCAAGAAGCCCCTGCCCGGCGAACTCGACCCCATCGAAACGGCGAGCCGCGACGAGATTTCCGCGCTACAGCTCGAGCGCCTGAAATGGTCGGTGCGCCACACCTACGACAACGTCGCCCCCTACCGCGCCAAGTGCGAGGCCAAGGGCGTGCATCCGGATGACCTGAAGCAGCTCTCGGATCTCGCCAAGTTCCCGTTCATGGTCAAGACCGACCTGCGCGACCACTATCCGTTCGGGCTCTTCGCCGTGCCGCGCAACAAGATCGCCCGCCTGCACGCCTCGTCGGGCACCACCGGCAAGTCCATCGTCGTCGGCTACACGAAGAACGACATCGACAACTGGGCCAACCTCGTCGCCCGCTCGATCCGCGCGGCCGGCGGCCGCGCCGGCGACATGGTCCACGTGGCCTACGGCTACGGCATGTTCACCGGCGGCCTCGGCGCCCACTACGGGGCCGAACGCCTCGGCTGTACCGCCGTGCCGATGTCGGGCGGGCAGACCGAGAAGCAGGTCCAGCAGATCATGGATTTCAAGCCGGAAATCATCATGGTCACGCCGTCCTACTCGCTGGTGATCGCCGAGGAGTTCGAGCGCCTGGGCATCAAGCCGGACGAAATTTCGCTCAAGGTGGGCATCTTCGGCGCCGAGCCGTGGGGCGAAGGCATGCGCGCCGAGATCGAGAAGAAGCTCGGGCTCGACGCCATCGACATCTACGGCCTGACCGAAGTCATGGGCCCCGGTGTCGCCTGCGAATGCATCGAGACCAAGGACGGCCCGGTGATCTGGGAAGACCACTTCTACCCCGAGATCATCGATCCTGAAACCGGCGAGGTACTGCCGGACGGCTCCGAAGGTGAACTGGTGTTCACCTCGCTGAGCAAGGAGGCCTTCCCGGTCATCCGCTACCGCACCCGCGACCTGACCCGCCTGCTGCCGCCGACCGCCCGTTCCTTCCGCCGCATCGGCAAGATCACCGGGCGCTCGGACGACATGCTGATCATACGCGGCGTGAACGTCTTCCCGACCCAGATCGAGGAGCAGATCCTGCGCGACCCTCGCCTGGCCGGCAATTATCAGGTCGTCGTGACCCGCGACGGGCACATGGACAACCTCGAGGTGCGCTGCGAAGTCCAGCGCGACCTCTCGGGCAAGCTGTCGCCCGCCGACGTCCAGGCGATCGGCAAGGAACTGCAGCACCGGATCAAGACCAACATCGGCGTGTCGACCAGGGTCACCGTCATGGAATTCGACGCCATCCCGCGCACGCAGGTCGGCAAGGCCAAGCGCGTGCTCGACGAGCGCCCGAAGCAGAACTGAGAGAGCAAACATGACCGAAGCCTTCATCTGCGACGCCATCCGCACCCCGATCGGCCGCTACGGCGGCGCGCTCAGCGGCGTGCGTGCCGACGACCTCGGCGCCATCCCGCTCAAGGCGCTGATGGAACGCAACCCGCAAGTCGACTGGACCGCCGTCGACGACATCATCTACGGCTGCGCCAACCAGGCCGGCGAGGACAACCGCAACGTCGCGCGCATGTCCGGCCTGCTCGCCGGCCTGCCGGTCGAGGTGCCGGGCACGACGGTGAACCGCCTGTGCGGCTCCGGCATGGATGCCGTCGGGCTGGCCGCCCGTTCGATCAAGTCGGGCGAGACCCGCCTGATGATCGCCGGCGGCGTCGAGAGCATGTCGCGCGCGCCGTTCGTGATGGGCAAGGCGGAATCCGCCTTCTCGCGCAACGCGGCAATCTTCGACACGACCATCGGCTGGCGCTTCGTGAACCCGGCGATGAAGAAGTTGTACGAGACGCACTCGATGCCGCAGACGGCCGACAACGTGGCCGCCGATTTCGCCATCGGGCGCGCCGACCAGGATGCCTTCGCCGTCCGCTCCCAGCAGCGCTGGGGCGCCGCCGACGCGGCCGGGCGCTTCGCGGCCGAACTGGTGCCGGTCGTCATCCCGCAGAAAAAGGGCGACCCGAAGGTGGTCGACCGCGACGAGCACCCGCGTCCCGAAACGACGCTGGAGCAGTTGGCCAGGCTCAAGGGCGTGAACGGCCCCGAGCTGTCGGTGACCGCCGGCAATGCCTCCGGCGTCAACGACGGCGCCTGCGCGCTGCTGCTCGCTTCCGATGCCGCGGCCGGCCAGTACGGACTCAAGCCGCTGGCCCGCGTGGTCGGCATGGCCACCGCCGGCGTGCTGCCGCGCATCATGGGCTTCGGCCCGGCTCCGGCGGTCCGCAAGGTGCTGGCGCAGACCGGCCTGACGCTGGCGCAGATGGACGTCATCGAACTGAACGAAGCCTTCGCCGCGCAGGCGCTGGCCGTGCTGCGCGACCTCGGCCTGGCCGACGACGCGGCGCACGTGAATCCCAACGGCGGCGCCATCGCGCTCGGCCACCCGCTCGGCATGAGCGGCGCCCGGCTGGTGACCACCGCCACCCATGAACTCATCCGCCGTGGCGGCCGCTACGCGCTGTGCACGATGTGCATCGGCGTCGGACAGGGCATCGCCATGGTGATCGAGCGCGTTTGACATCCACCCACGGAGGAGACAACCCATGAAGCAGACCATGAAGAAAATCGCCGCCGGCGCCGCACTGGCCTTCGGCGCCCTCGCCACCGGCGCCTTCGCCGCCGAGCCGATCAAGATCGGTTCGGTGCTGTCGGTGACCGGCCCCGCCGCCTTCCTTGGCGACCCCGAGCTGAAGACGCTGCAGATGTACGTCGATGACATAAACAAGAAGGGCGGCGTCATCGGCCGGCCGCTGCAGCTCGTCCATTACGACGACGGCAGCGACGCCAACAAGGCCAACGGCTTCGCCAAGCGCCTGATCGACGACGACAAGGTGGACATCATCGTCGGCGGCACCACCACCGGGTCGACGATGTCGATGGTGCCGCTGGTCGAGAAGGCCGGCGTGCCGTTCATCTCGCTGGCCGGCGCCGTGGTCATCATCGAGCCGGTCAAGAAGTTCGTCTTCAAGACGCCGCACACCGACCGCATGGCCGCCGAGAAGGTCTTCGAGGACATGAAGAAGCGCGGCATCAGCAAGGTCGCCCTGCTCTCCGAGACCTCCGGCTTCGGCCAGTCCGGCAAGAAGGAAACCGAGGGCGTCGCCGCCAAGTACGGCATCACGCTGGTGGCCAGCGAGACCTACGGTCCCAAGGACACCGACATGAGCCCGCAACTGACCAAGATCAAGGGCACCCCGGGCGTCCAGGCCGTGTTCATCTTCGGCCTCGGCCAGGGTCCGGCGATCGCCACCAAGAACTACAAGCAGCTCGGCATCGCCCTGCCGCTCTACCACGCGCACGGCGTCGGTTCCGAGGAGTTCATCAAGCTGGCCGGCCCTGCGGCTGAAGGTGTCCGCCTGCCGGCCGCCGCGCTGCTGGTCGCCGACAAGCTGCCGGCCAACGACCCGCAGAAGAAGGTCGCCGTCGATTACACCAAGGCCTTCAACGACAAGTGGAAGACCGACGTGTCGACCTTCGGCGGCCACGCCTACGACGGCCTGATGATCGCGGTCGACGCGATCAAGCGCGCCAATTCCACCGACAAGGCCAAGGTACGCGACGCGATCGAGGCGACCAAGGGCTACATCGGCACCGGCGGCATCGTGAACATGTCGGCCACCGACCACATGGGCCTCGACCTCTCGGCCTTCCGCATGCTCGAGATCAAGAACGGCGACTGGACCCTTGTCCAGTAAGACCGTCCGCAACGGCCACCGGCCACCCGGCCGGCGGCCGGTTCCTTTCCCCAAGGAGAAAGCGATGTACACGCAATCGTTCAACGTTCCCGACAGCCCCGGCGGCAAGCCGGTGCCGCTGGCGCCCTCGCTCGAGGACCCAGTGCTGCAGGCCGCCTTCGACGCCCGCATCGACGCCGATGGCCGCATCGAGCCGCAGGACTGGATGCCGGAAGCCTATCGAAAGACCCTGATCCGCCAGATCAGCCAGCACGCGCACAGCGAGATCGTCGGCATGCTGCCGGAAGGCAACTGGATCTCGCGCGCGCCCAGCCTCAAACGCAAGGCCATCCTGATCGCCAAGGTGCAGGACGAAGGGGGCCACGGCCTCTACCTCTATTCCGCCGCCGAGACGCTGGGCACCAGCCGCGACCAGATGCTCGAAGGCCTGCACAGCGGCCGTGCCAAGTACAGCTCGATCTTCAACTATCCGACCCTGACCTGGGCCGACGTCGGCGTCATCGGCTGGCTGGTGGACGGTGCCGCGATCATGAACCAGATACCCCTTTGCCGCTGCTCCTACGGCCCCTACGCGCGGGCCATGGTACGCGTGTGCAAGGAGGAATCCTTCCACCAGCGCCAGGGCTACGAAGCCCTGCTGGAGATGATGACCGGCACCGAGGAACAGAAGGCGATGGTGCAGGATGCCGTCAATCGCTGGTGGTGGAAGTGCCTTGCCATGTTCGGCCCGCCCGACGCCGACAGCCCGAACAGCGCGCAGGGCATGCGCTGGGGCATCAAGCGCGTGTCCAACGACGAGTTGCGCCAGAAGTTCGTCGATGCCACGGTGCCGCAGGCGAAGGTGCTCGGCGTCACGCTGCCCGACCGCGACCTGAAGTGGAACGAGGAACGCCAGCATCACGACTACGGCGCCATCGACTGGGACGAATTCTGGGCGACCGTGAATGGCAACGGCCCGTGCAACAAGGAACGCCTGGCGACCCGCGTCAAGGCACACAACGAGGGTCAGTGGGTGCGCGATGCCGCGCTGGCCCACGCCAGGAAGCAACAGGAACGCAAGATGAAGGAGGCAGCATGAGCACCGCACTGAAGGAATGGCCGCTCTGGGAAATTTTCGTGCGCAGCAAGCAGGGCCTCGAGCACAAGCACTGCGGCAGCCTGCACGCCGCCGACGCGGCGCAGGCGCTCGACATGGCGCGCGACGTCTACACCCGCCGCCAGGAAGGCGTCAGCATCTGGGTCGTCGAGTCGAAGGCGATCACCGCCAGCAACCCGGACGAGAAGGGTGAACTGTTCGACCCGGCGGCCGACAAGATCTACCGCCACCCGACCTTCTACGACATCCCGGACGAAGTGGGGCACATGTAATGCGCGCCGCCATCGACTACCTGCTGCACCTCGCCGACAACGCGCTGGTCCTCGGCCAGCGCAATGCCGAATGGTGCGGCCACGGGCCGATCCTCGAGGAAGACATCGCGCTGTCCAATGTCAGCCTCGACCTGATCGGCCAGGCCCGCCTGCTCTACCAGCTGGTCGCCAGACTGAAGGGCGGCAACACCTCCGAGGACAAGCTGGCCTACTTCCGCGACGCCCACCAGTTCCGCAACTACACCTTGCTCGAACTGCCGCACCACGGCCCGCTGTCCGGTTACGCCCACAGCAGCATGGATTACGGCACGACCATCGTCCGCAACTTCCTGTACAGCGCGCTGATGGCATTGCTCTGGGAAGCGCTGGAGAAATCGGCCGACGCCGAACTGGCCGCCATCGCCGCCAAGTCGCTCAAGGAAGTGCGCTACCACCTGCGTCATTCCCGCGACTGGCTGGTCCGCCTCGGCGACGGCACCGACGAATCGCATGCCCGCGCCCAGGCCGCCGTCGATCACCTGTTCCCCTACACCGCGGAATTCTGGGCCGACAGCCCGGCCGAAGAAGCCGCGATAAAGGCCGGGGTCGGTGTCGACCTGCAGACGCTCAAGGCCGACTGGAACGCCATCGTCGATGCCGCCTTCGCCGAAGCGACCCTGCAGCGCCCGACGGTCGCGGGTTACGTGCCCGAGGGCAAGCTCGGCCGGCACTCCGAGCATCTCGGCTTCCTGCTCGCCGAGATGCAGAGCCTGGCCCGCGCCCATCCGAACGGCAACTGGTAAGCCGATGACGAACGCCGTCGAGGCCGCCTGGGCCGCGCTGGACGAACTGGCCGACCCGGAAATCCCGGTCATCTCGCTGCGCGATCTCGGCATCCTGCGCGATGTGCACCAGGGGCCGGACGGGCTGGAGGTGGTGATCACGCCGACCTACAGCGGCTGCCCGGCGATGGGCCAGATCGAGGACGACGTGCGGTCGACGCTGAAAAAGGCCGGTATTTCGGCGCGTGTCGTCACCCAGCTCGCCCCGGCCTGGACCACCGACTGGATGAGCGACGCCGGCAAGGAAAAGCTGCGCGCCTACGGCATCGCCCCGCCGCACCGGACGCCGGCCGGCAGCAACGTCGTCCGCTTCATCAGCAAGCCGGCCAGCGCGGAAGCTGTCCCCTGCCCGCATTGCGGCTCGGCCGACACGATCGAGACCTCGCATTTCGGATCGACGGCCTGCAAGGCGCTCTACAAGTGCCGCGCTTGCCAGGAACCGTTCGACTACTTCAAACCCTATTAGGCAGTGCCGTTGCCGCCGCGGCAACGGCGCGACCGGAGACCCCGACATGTCAGCCCCCCGTTTTCACGATCTCACCATCAAGCGCGTGCACCCTGAAGCCGCCGGCTCGGTGGCGGTCACCTTCGCCATCCCTGACGACGCCCGCGAGGCATTCCGCTTCGAGCCGGGGCAGTTCCTCACCGTGCGCAAGAGCATCGACGGCCAGGACGTACGTCGCAGTTACTCGATCAGCAGCCCGCGCAGCCGCCTCGCCCACGGCGGGGAAATCGAGATCGGCATCCGCCCGGTCGAGGGTGGCCTCTTTTCCAACTGGGCCGCGCAATCACTGAAGGCCGGCGACACGCTGGCGGTGATGCCGCCGGACGGCCGCTTCACGGTGAAGAAGCAGCGCGCCATCCACCGCGTCGGCTTCGCCGCCGGCTCGGGAATCACGCCCATCCTGTCGATCGCCGCGACGACCCTCGAAGAGCAGCCGGAATCGAAGTTCACGCTGGTCTACGGCAACCGCCGGATGTCCAGCGTGATGTTCAACGAGGCGCTGCAGGACCTCAAGGACCGCTACCGCGACCGCCTGACGCTGATCCACATCCTCTCCCGCCAGGCGCAGGAGGTCGATCTGCTGCAGGGGCGCATCGACGGCGACAAGGTGCGTGCCGTGATCAAGGCCCTGCTGCCGGTGGCGAGCATGGACGAGGTCTTCATCTGCGGCCCGGAAGCGATGATCGAAGCGACGGAGAAGGCGCTGATCGAGGCCGGCGTGCCGGAAAGCCGCGTCCATACCGAACGCTTCACGTCCGGGCCCGCGCAGGCGGCCAAGATCCAGGCCGATACCGATGCCGCGCCGACCCGCAGCGCGGCCAGCAAGGACGTCGCGCTGACCGTCATCCTCGACGGCAAGGCGCACGAACTGCAGGTCGGTGCCGACGAGCACGTCCTCGATGCCGCGCTGAACGCCGGCCTCGACCTGCCTTTCTCGTGCAAGGCCGGCGTCTGCTGCACCTGCCGCGCCAAGGTGCTGTGCGGCGAGGTGGTGATGGACAAGAACTTCACGCTGGAAGGTGACGAGATGGCGCAGGGCTACGTGCTGAGTTGCCAGGCGCGGGCGACCACCCCGCAGCTGACGGTCAGCTTCGACGAGCGCTGATATCTACTAGAATCCATCGAATTCAACCTGGAGAGCAGACATGACCCAAGTAGTCCTCACCGAAGTTCACGGCAAGGTCGGCCTGATCCGCATCAACCGGCCGGAAGCGCTCAACGCCCTGAACAATGACGTGGTCGACGGCATCGGCGCCGCCATCAACACCTTCGAAGCCGACGAGGCCATCGGCTGCATCGTCATCACCGGCAACGAGAAGGCCTTCGCCGCCGGGGCGGACATCGTCTTCATGAAAAACTTCGACTACATGGACGCCTACAAGTCCGACTTCATCACCCGCAACTGGGAGCGGATCAAGACGGCGAGGAAGCCGGTGATCGCCGCGGTGGCCGGCTTCGCGCTGGGCGGGGGCTGCGAGATGGCGATGATGTGCGACATGATCTTCGCCGCCGATACCGCGAAATTCGGCCAGCCCGAGATCAAGCTCGGCACCCTGCCCGGCGCCGGCGGCACCCAGCGCCTGCCGCGCGCGGTGGGCAAGGCCAAGGCGATGGACCTGTGCCTGACCGCCCGCTTCATGGACGCCGCCGAAGCCGAGAAGGCCGGCCTCGTCGCCCGCATCTACCCGGCCGACCAGCTGCTCGAGGAAACGCTGAAGGCGGCCCAGACGATCGCCAATTTCTCGCTGCCGGTCGTGATGATGGTCAAGGAGTCGGTCAATCGCGCCTTCGAGTCGTCGCTCAACGAGGGGCTCCTCTTCGAGCGCCGCGCCTTCCACGCCGCGTTCGCGCTGGAGGACCAGAAGGAAGGCATGGCCGCCTTCGCCGAGAAGCGCAAGCCGGCGTTCAGGAACCGCTGACTGGCGCCTCGCGGTCGACCGGGGAAATTGGGCGATTTTCCCGGTCGACCGTAACATCCGCCCCGTGCATCTGTTCGCCGACATTTCCAGCCACGGCTACGGCCACCTGGCCATCGCCGCGCCCATCCTCGGCGCCCTCGCCGATGCCTGCCCGGACCCGCGCCTCACCGTGCGCAGCGCCCTGCCCGCGGCCAAGCTGCGCGAGCGCATCCCGCAGCCGTTCACGTTGATTCCCGGCAGCAGCGATTTCGGCTACGTGATGCACGATGCGCTGGCCATCGACCGCGCCGCGACCGCCCGCGCCTACCGCGCGGCGCATGCCGACTGGCCGGCGGCGGTTGCCGCGGAGGCGCGTTTCCTCGCGGCACTTGGGCCCGACGCGGTACTGACCAGCGTCGCCTACCTGCCGCTGGCCGGCGCCGCGGCCTGCGGCATTCCGTCTTTTTCCGCCTGCTCGCTGAACTGGGCCGACCTCTTCGCACACTTTTTCGGCGACGAAGCATGGGCGCCGCCCATCCATGCCCACATGCTCGCCGCCTACCGCAGCGCGCGCGCCTTCATCCGCATCACGCCGGGAATGGCGATGGACTCGCTCGCGAACCTGCGGCCGGTCGGCCCGGTGGCGACGCGCGGGCGCCGGACCGACCTCGGGCTCGCCGGTGAGCGGGCGGTGCTGGTCGCGATGGGCGGCATCGCCCACCACCTGCCGGTAGACGACTGGCCGCACCTGCCCGGCGTGCGCTGGCTGGTCGCCGGCCACTGGCGCTGCACGCACCCGGACGCCGTTGCCTGGGAGGGCTTCGGCCTCGACTTCAACGACCTCCTCTGCTCGGCCGACGCGGTCATCACCAAACCGGGCTACGGCACCTTCGCCGAGGCCGCCTGCAACGGCATTCCCCTGCTCTACCAGCGGCGCCCTGACTGGCCGGAGCAGGAGCCGCTGATCGACTGGCTCCACGGGAAAGCGCGCTGCGCCGAAGTGAGCGCCCGCCAACTTGCAGCTGGCGAGGTTGGCGACACGCTGCAGCGCCTGTGGGCGCACCCCGCGCCGCCACCACCGGAGGCGACCGGCGCCGCCGAGGCCGCAGCGATCCTGCTCGAGTACGAAGCTTCAGGCTGACGGCACGATCGCATCTGGGCTGACTGACGCAGTTCGACCCGTTGCTGTCAGGAGGCATATCTAATTCGAACCTCCGATTGTCATCCGAGGCGATTGCTACCTGTCGATGGGATCCGTAACAACTCAAGGCCGCGGGGGTGACATTCCAAACCTCTTGGGCAAATCACTTCCCCAGATGTCAAGGCAAGGTTCAGTTATGGCAGCCGCATTCCCTGCGAAGAACGCGCTAGCCATGCAGTCTTTTGATTCGAATATCGGCTGCAACGCGACTCCCTGCGCATCGAACGGAACAATCAATCTACGGTACCGCGTTCCCCCGACGACGATGCCGCCCGCTGTATTCCCAGCCGCCATGATCAGCGCCATTCCTCCATACCCATAGGCGCTTCCATAGCTTATCCACGATTCGTTGTCGGCAATTGCGTCCGGCTCACCGAGATGCATCATCACGTCCGCGCGCGTCGTATCTTCCGGCCTGATGAATGCTGGAATCACCCCAGGAACATTCTGCCGCGAGCCGCCTTCATAGCCAGGAGGGAGAGGCACAGGACAGCCTGCAAGCGTGATCGAGAGCATTGTGACAACCAATGGCCTGACTAAACTGTCCATGATCAACCCGCTTCAATTTTGAAACTCTTCCTTGATCCTGACCAGGGAATGCCGACGAAGAATCCCCTTCTCGTCGATCGCCAGAACCAAGCTGTATTTGCCTGTAAATCCCCTTCCGGTCCTCTTTGAAAGCACATAACCCGACCCATCTTCGTCCAACCTGTAGGTCAATATGCGACCACCCTCAAATGTCGCACTTGGTTCTGCCAACCGCAGGTAAATCTCCTCCCGAGTCGTCACTCCATCCTGAAGGAAGCCCAGCAACTGTTTATTCCCAATCGGTGCTGTTGTGCATCCCGTCATAGCTAGGAGAAGCGCAGCCAATAGCTGCATTTTTAAGCTTGTCATCACGCCACCCCCGATTCCTGGCCCAAACCTATGACATACACCTACGGGCAATTTAGTACTTGCAGCAACTCAATGCAAACAGCATTGTTTGATTCGCCTTTGCTCTCAGGGTCAGCCCTAACCGGACAACCCTTTTAGGGCTTACCGCATTAATCAGAATGGAGGGGCTCGGCGAATGTCCGTTGCTCGTACTCGACGTCACTCCGGTTTGGTGCCGGCAATCAACAACAGCATCAGCGCCGGCAGGCAGACGCTTCTAATTCATGTGCAATGGGACACCGAACAAATGGATTGACCTCGATTAAGCCCTGAGCGCCTGCTGCGCGTAGCGGCGCAGTGCGTTCATGTCGGCCGCGCGCGCTTCCTTGTCGCGCGAGTTGAGGACGACCAGCGCGACGACCTGGCCGCCGATGCGCTCGGCCATCGCCAGGCAGTAGCCGGCCGCCGAGGTGAATCCGGTCTTGCCGGAAAGCAGGGAGACCGAACGGTCGTGAGCGAAGCGGTTGACGTTGGCCTTGCCACCGACCGCCGGGCGTGTCGCCAGATCGCGGAACCACGGCACCTGCGACAGCTGCACGAGGAGGACGCCGAGGTCACGGGCACTGGCCTTGTTCAACGGCGAGAGCCCGGACGGGTCGCCGAAATCGAAGCTGAACAGCTGCATCTGCGTGAGCAGGGCGCGCATCGCGTACCGGAATTCCGGCCAGCCGCCGGGAAAGCTGCGCGACAGCGCCATCGCGGCGCGGTTGTCCGAGGCGACGAGCAGCCACTCGAGCAGCTGGCCCCGGGTGTGGGTCGAGCCGACCGCGAGTTGCGAGGCCGTGTGCTGCGCACGCTCGGCGTCGTCGGCGACGATGCGGATGCGCTCGTCGAGCGGCAGGTCGGCGGAGAGGACGACCCAGGCGGTGATCAGCTTGCTGACCGAGGCGATCGACACCGGCGTGTCGGCCGCGACCTCGAGCAGGGTGTCGTTCATGTTGCCGGCCCAGGCGTGGCGGGCGGTCAGCCGCGGTGCCGGCGGCAATGCGGCAAGCGCGGCCGGCGCCGGGAGCAGGCCGGCAAGCCCCGCCAGCACGAGGCGGCGGCGTTCGACGCTCACGGCCGCTTCAGAAGCGCCAGCCGAAGCGCTTGAGGAGTTCGCCGGTCTCGCAGACCGGCAGGCCCATGACGCCGGTGAAGCTGCCCGCAAGGTGTTCGACGAACATGCCGGCGCGGCCCTGGATACCGTAGGCGCCGGCCTTGTCCATGCCCTCGCCGGTGAGGACGTAGCGGCGGATCTCCTCGTCGTCGAGCTTGCGGAAGCGGACTTCGCTGATGGAAACGACGTACTCGGTGCGCCAGTCCTCGCTGACGGCGACACCGGTCAGCACACGGTGCGTCTGGCCGGAGAGGCTGCGCAGGATCTCGGTGGCCTCGGCCATGTCGGCCGGTTTGCCGACAATGCGGCCGTTGAACTCGAGGGTCGTGTCGGCCGAGAGGACCGGACGCGGCGGCAGCTTGCGCTCGCGGATGACCTTGAGGCCGTGCGCGGACTTGGCGCGCGCGACGCGCTCGACATAGCGGGTCGGATCCTCGCCCGGGCGAGGCGTTTCGTCGGTCGCCGAATCGGCGCGCTCGCCGTCGCGGAAGATGATGGTGGTGAATTCGACGCCCATCTGGTGCAGCAGCTCGCGGCGGCGGGGGCTGCGTGAAGCAAGGTATAAGCGCATGGCAGGCCTGTCTCGTTTGTGTTTTTGGGCGCCCGCCCAGCCGGATGCGGCTGCGCCGGGCGCGTCGTGCGTAGTGTAGTCACCGGAGGCGGTCCTGCGCAACGCCGTTGCACCGGCGAGGCGCGCTCAGCCCTCGCGGTGGTAGGGATGGTTGCGCAGCACGCTGGCGGCGCGGTAGAGCTGCTCGCACAAAAGCAGCCGGGCGAGCCCGTGCGGCAAGGTCAGGCTGGAGAGGCGCAAGCGCTCGTCGGCGGCATCCTTCAGTTCGCCGTCGAGTCCGTCGGCGCCGCCGATCAGCAGGGCGACATCGCGTCCGTCCTGCATCCATGCGGCAAGCCGGCGCGAGAGCTGGAGGGTGGTCAGGTCGTCACCGCGCTCGTCGAGGACGACGATGCGGCTGCCGGGCGCCAGCGCCTCGCGGATGCGCCCCTTCTCGGCTGCAAGCAGCTGCTCGCGGGATTTGGCACCGCGCGGCTCGGGCTTGATCTCGACCACGGCGAGCGGCGATTCGCGCGGCATGCGGCGGACGTATTCGGCACAGCCTTCAGTGACCCATGCCGGCTGGCGGTTGCCGACAGCCAGCACGGCCAGCTTCATTCGCCGGCTGCCTGCTCCAGCGCCTTGCGGCGCGCGGCCGGCGTCGCCTGCCACAATTCCTCGAGGTTGTAATACATGCGCACCATCGGCTGCATGACATGGACGACGATGTCGCCGAGGTCGACGAGGACCCACTCGCCGGCTTCCTCGCCCTCGACCGAGAGCACTTCGGCGCCGGCTTCGCGGACCTTTTCCTGGACGTTGCGGGCGAGCGCCTTGACCTGGCGGTTGGAATCGCCGGTGGCGATCACCAGCCGGTCGAACATCGAGGTGAGCTTGGTCGTGTTGATGACTTCGATGTCCTTGCCCTTGATGTCTTCGAGGGCGGATACGACGATTTTTTGCAGCTTGCGCAGTTCCATCAGGGCGTCTTGTAGAGTCGGTGCAGTTCAATATAGTCGAGAACGCCGTCGGGAACCAGATAGCGGACCGACAGCCCGGCGGCCAGCTGCTGGCGGACCAGCGTCCCCGAGATGGCGAGCGGCGTCATCGCGAACGTGCCTATGCCGCCGGCCGGCGACGCGGCGAGGACCCCCGGATCGCGCACGCGGCGCGCCGCGAACTCGGCGGCGAGTGCCGCCGGCAGCGCCTCGCCGGTGACCGGAAATCCGGGGCGATAGGCAACCGCGACATGGGCGAGCGCGAAGATGTCGCGCCAGCAGTGCCAGGTTTCCAGTCCGGCGAAGGCGTCGGCCCCGGTCAACAGGACCAGCGGCACCTCCGGCCCGAACTCGCTGCGCAGGCGCTCGAGCGTATGGACGGTATAACTGGGAACCGCCGCCTCGACCTCGGCCGCATCGACCGAAAAACGGGGATTTGCTGCGGTCGACCGCAGCACCATCTCGAGGCGCTCCTGCGCCCGGGCCTGCGGCGGCCGGCGATGCGGCGGCTGCCCGGCCGGAATCCAGCGGACGCCGGCGAGTCCCAGCTGCTCGACGGCTTCCTCGGCCAGCCGCAGGTGCCCGAAGTGCACCGGGTCGAAGGTGCCGCCGAAGATGCCGAGGGGCTCAGGCATTGTCTGCCTGGGCGAAGATGTCACGGTAGCTACAGTAGAAGCTGGCGATGATGGCGGGCGCGATGACCAGCACCATCGGCACGGTGACCAGCGCGGTCGCGAAGGCTCGTGCCTCGGGGACGAGGAGGATGATCGCGGAGACGACGACGCCCGGCAGCAGGCCGGCGACGACGAAAAGGCCGATGCCGTAGACGAGGAAGGGACGCCAGTTCATCCAGCAGGCGACGAAGCTGAAGAAGAGTGCGCGGCCGATACCGAGATCGTGCCAGGCAGCGAGCACGGGGGCGAACCACCAGGCCATGATGACCGGCGTCATCAGCAGCATGGCGATCAGCACCGGCTCCAGCAGGTCGCCGCTTTCCAGCGCCGCGCGCTCGAGCGGCTCGGTCGCGAACATGAAGCGCCACAGTTCTCCGCCATCGACAATGATGGTGGCCGCGAGCACGAGCAGCGTGCAACACAGATAGAGGGCACCGAGGGCGACCAGCGTGCGCGGGTTGCGGCGGAAACCGCCGAACAGCGTCTGCAGGCCGACCTGTCGCCCGTCCTCGAGATCGCGCGCCGCCTGCATCAGGCCGACGGCGAGGCCGGGGACGGCGAGCGATGCGGCGACGGTGCCGATCGTCGGCAGCGCGCTGAGGACGATGATGGTCAGCCAGTAGCAGACGATCAGCATCGACAACAGCGGCGGGTTGCGCCGGAAGATCGCGAAGCCGCCGCCGACCCAGCGCCAGCCGGCCACGGCCGGCAGGGTTCTCGCATGCATGTCAGGCTTCCGTGAAGATGTCGCGGTACGACGCGTAGGCGGCGTTGCTGATCACCGGGACGAAGAGCAGCAGGCCGAGGAGCAGCGATGCGGCCGCGAAGACGAGGCCGATGATCACGATCAGCCCGAAGACGAAGGTCAGCACCGGGTTCTTGGCGCCGGCGGCAAAGCTGGCCTGCATCGCCGGCCAGGGCGCCATGTCGTGCAGGAAGACGAGAAAGGGCGCGAACCAGGCCGCCATGATGATGGGGACGATGAGGACGAAGGCCAGCACCCCGCCGATGACCCCGGAAGTGATGGCGACGGTGAAACCGGCGACGCTGCCGGTAATCGCCCCGCCGATGATGCCGGTGGTGACCAGTGCGAAGACGAATATCCCGACCGCGGTGATGCCGATCATGTACCAGAACCCGACCATCACCAGCGAACCCGCGTTGTGGCGGAAGCCGGCGAAGAGGTCGGCGATCTCGGCTTGCCCGCCCTTGTGCTGGCGGTCGCACATGCACACCATGCCGCCCGCGAAGACCGGCAGCAGGAGCAGGAAGGCGAGCTGCCCGAAGCCGAGGACGACGTTGACCGCGTACATGATGACAATGAAGAGCACCGAGGCGCCGATCCAGGCACCGGGATTGACCATGAACGCCTGCCAGCCGGCGCGCAGCCAGTCGAAACAGGCGCCGGCGTCAATCTCGCGGCTGGCGCCGGTAAACGGCGCCGCGAGCAGGGCGGGAACGGGCGGGGTGCCTTCAGGGTCCATAGGGAGCAATGCTAACGGTGCGCGCCCGGGGGGACAAGGCTGCCGGGCGCCCCGGCGCCCCCTGCCGGCTCAGTGGCGCTGCGGGCCGGCAAGGATTACCAGGACTTGATGGTCCACATGGGCGGGCTGGTCAGCTTGTCGCCTCCGTGGATCTGGACGAAGTTGCCGTCGCCGGCCTGGTCGACGAGGTAATAGACGGGGCCGGCCACCGGCGTCACCTTGACCATGTAGAGCCTGCCGTTGCTGCGGTACTCCTCGCGCGTCTCGGTCTCGTTCCTGACGATGGTCACCTGCGGCTCGAGCGCAGCGTCGAAGGCCTCCATGCCCGGGGGCGGGGGCGGCACGGCAGGAAGCGGCTGCGCGTCCTTGTTCTGCGCCCAGGCGGGCAACGCGGCGAGCATGAGTAGGGGAAGAATGCGGCGCATGGAGAAGGTATCCTTGTATGACAGCGTGCGATTCTATTACAGGTTGAGCATCAGCTCGCGCTCGCCCGGCAGAGGCCCGAACGGACGCGCCTCGTAATGCTTGAAGATCGCCTCGACGACCTTCTCCGGCTCGTCGATCAAGCGGATCAGTTCCATGTCGGCCGGATCGATCATGCCCTCGGAAACGAGGCGGTCGCGGAACCAGTCGACGAGCCCGCCCCAGAATCCCGAGCACATCAGGATGATCGGGATGCGACGCGCCTTGCCGGTCTGGATCAGGGTCAGCGCCTCCATCAGCTCGTCGAGCGTGCCGAAGCCGCCGGGCAGGACGACATAGGCGCTGGCGAAGCGCACGAACATGTACTTGCGCGCGAAGAAGTGGCGGAAGGTCTGCGAGATGTCCTGGTAGGGATTGGCCGCCTGCTCGTGCGGCAGCTGGATGTTGAGGCCGACCGAAGGCGACTTGCCGTCGAAGGCGCCCTTGTTGGCGGCCTCCATGATGCCGGGGCCGCCGCCGGAGATGACCGAGAAGCCGGAATCCGAGAGCAGGCGCGCGGTGCGCTCGCCCAGCGCGTAGTAGGTGGAACCGGGCGCCACGCGCGCGCTGCCGAACATGGTTACTGCCGGGCGGATGGCGGCAAGCCGTTCGGTGGCCTCGACGAACTCTGACATAATGCCGAAGATCCGCCAGGACTCCCGCGCCGAGGTCGCCTGCAGCAGCGCCTCGGATTCCACGCCCATCGCCAGCTTGTCGCTTTCCGTCACGTCATGCCCCTGTTGTTGTTGGTGGACGGCTCGTCCTACCTGTATCGCGCCTTCCATGCCCTGCCCGACCTGAGGAACAAGGCCGGCGAACCGACCGGCGCGCTGTACGGCGTGCTGAACATGCTACGCCGGCTGGAAAGCGACTACAAGGCAGACTACAAGGCGGTCGTCTTCGACGCCAAGGGCAAGACCTTCCGCGACGACTGGTACCCGGAATACAAGGCACACCGGCCGCCGATGCCGGAAGACCTGGTCCGCCAGATCGAGCCGATCCACGCCGCCGTGCGCGCCGCCGGCTGGCCGGTGCTGACTGTTGACGGCGTCGAGGCCGACGACGTGATCGGCACGCTGGCGACGCAGGCAGCGGTCGACGGCATCGAGACGCTGATTTCCACCGGCGACAAGGACCTGACCCAACTGGTCGGCCCCCGCGTGCGCTGGTTCAACACGATGAGCAACGAATTGCTCGACGAGGCCGGCGTCGCCGCCAAGTTCGGCGTGCCGCCCGAGAAGATCGTCGATTACCTGGCGCTGATCGGCGACAGCGTCGACGGCGTTCCCGGCGTGCCCAAGTGCGGCCCGAAGACCGCCGTGAAGTGGCTGGAGCAGTATGGCTCGCTCGACGGGGTCGTCGCCCATGCGGCGGACATCGGCGGGGTGGTCGGCCAGAACCTGCGCGACCATCTCGGCTTCCTGCCTCTGGGAAAGAAGCTGGTCACCGTCGTCCGCGACCTTCCGGATCTGCCCGCCCCGGCGGCGTTGACCGCAACGGCGCCCGACCGCGACGCCCTGCGTGACCTGTACACGCGCTACCAGTTCCGCACGTGGCTGGCCGAAATCGATGGCCCCGCGGCAGCCGCCGCCGTGCCCGCGCGCACGGTCGGGGAAGCGCCTGCCCCCGCTCCGGCGCAGCCGATCGCGGTCCGTTACGAAACCGTGCTGTCGTGGGCCCAGTTCGATGCCTGGCTGGCGAAGATCGCGGCCGCCGAACTCACCGCGCTCGACACGGAAACCACCAGCCTCGACGCCTTCGCCGCCCGCATCGTCGGCATCTCGCTGGCGGTGACCGCCGGCGAGGCCGGCTACATCCCGCTTGCCCATACCGCCCCCGGCGCCCCGGACCAGCTGCCGCGCGAAGCGGTGTTGTCCCGGCTCAAGCCCTGGCTCGAATCCGCCGCCGCCAGGAAGGTGCTGCAGAACGCCAAGTACGACCAGCACGTGTTCGCCAACCACGGCATCGCGCTCGCCGGCATTGCCCACGACACGATGCTGCAGAGCTACGTGATCGAATCCGACAAGGGCCACGACCTCGGCCAGCTGTGCAGCCGCCACCTCGGCCTCGCCACCATCGCCTACGAGGACCTGTGCGGCAAGGGCGCCCGGCAGATCGGCTTCGACCAGGTCGACGTCGAGCGCGCCGCGACATACGCCGCCGAGGACGCCGACGTGACACTGCGGGTGCACGACGTCCTGCACCCGCGCTTCACGGACGAACCCGGCCTGTCGCGCATCTACCACGACATCGAGATGCCGGCGCGCGCGGTCATCTGGCGAATGGAGCGCACCGGCATCCTGGTCGACGGCGCCCTCCTCGCCGGCCAGAGCCACGAGATCGGGAAGAAGGTCATGGCGCTGGAGGCACAGGCCTTCGAACTCGCCGGGCAACCCTTCAACCTCGCCTCGCCGAAGCAGCTCGGGGAAATCCTGTTCGACAAGCTCGGCCTTCCCGTCAAGAAGAAGACCGCGACCGGCGGCCCGTCGACCGACGAGGAAGTGCTGTCGGAACTGGCCCTCGACTATCCCCTGCCCAAGCTGCTGCTCGAGCACCGCAGCCTGGCCAAGCTCAAGGGCACCTACACCGACAAGCTGCCGCGCATGATCAACCCGGAAACCGGCCGGGTGCACACGCACTTCTCGCAGGCCTCCGTGGTCACGGGACGCCTGGCTTCGAGCGACCCCAACCTGCAGAACATCCCGGTGCGCACCGAGGAAGGCCGGCGCATCCGCACCGCCTTCATCGCGCCGCCGGGCAGCAGTATCGTCTCGGCCGACTATTCGCAGGTCGAGCTGCGCATCATGGCCCACCTTTCGGACGACGCGCGACTGCTCGAAGCGTTCGCCCACGGTGAGGACGTGCACCGCGCCACCGCCGCCGAGATCTTCGGCGTCACCCCGCTCGAGGTCGGCCCCGACCAGCGCCGCGTCGCCAAGACGATCAACTTCGGCCTCATCTACGGCATGAGCGCCTTCGGTCTCGCCCGCCAGCTCGGGCTCGAGCGCGGCGCCGCGCAGACCTACATCGACCGCTACTTCGCCCGCTACCCCGGCGTTGCCCAATACATGGAAGAAGCACGCCAGACCGCGCGCGACAAGGGCTATGTCGAAACGGCCTTCGGCCGCCGCCTGTGGTTCCCGGAAATACGTTCGAGCAACGGCAACCGCCGCCAGGGCGCCGAGCGCGCGGCGATCAACGCGCCGATGCAGGGCACGGCGGCCGACCTGATCAAGCTGGCGATGGTCGCCGTGCAAGGCTGGCTCGACCGGACCGGAATGCAGTCACGCCTCGTACTCCAGGTGCATGACGAACTCGTGCTGGAAGTGCCGGATGGCGAGCTGATCGACGTCCGCACCCATCTGCCCGGCCTGATGGGCAACGTGGCGGCACTCAAGGTGCCGCTCGTCGTCCAGGTCGGTGTCGGGCCGAACTGGGAGGCGGCACACTGAGCGCTTGCCGGCACGGCCTCAGCGGCCGAGGACGTGCGCCGCGTCGATGCGCTTCTTGTGGCGCAGGTAGGCACCCTGCAACCGGAAGGTGAGGCGCGGGCCGAGCGGTGACGACGGCAGCAGCGTGAAATACTGGTGGCGGAAGCGGCGCACTTCCTCCGGCAGCCAGCGGCTGTCGACCAGGAACACGCGGCCGCAGCGGATGCGTTCGATCAGTTCGCCGGCCGCCACGCCCGGACCGTCGACCAGCAGGAGTTCGCGCGGCGGCGTTCCCCAGCGGGTCTCGCAGATTTCCCTGTTTCGCGCGATCAGCGCACGCTTTTCCTCGGCCGGCAGCTTGCCGAACGACTGGCTGCCGAGGTGGAAGACGAAGGCATCGTCGCACTGGGCACAGCGGTAGCCGGCCGCCCGTGCGCGATAGCTGAAGTCGTTGTCCTCGTAGTAACCCCCGGCGAAGACCTCGTCGAGCAAGCCGACGTCCCTGATTACCCGGCGCGGCATGACGAGACAAAAGCCCGAGCAATGTGCCCGCTCGGTGTACAGGCCACGCTGCGCGGCAGCGAGGTGACGGGCGTAGGCATCGATATCGTTGACACCAGCGTTTTCGGTACGCTCATTGCCGCGCGGATTGACGAGGCCGATCTCCGGCTCGCGACGGATCAGGTCGATACAACGCGCCAGCCAGCCTTCGCCGCAGACGACGTCGTTGTTCAGCAGGCAAACGTATTCGCCGTCAGCCGCCTTGAGTCCGAGATTGGTCGCCTTGAGCCAGCCAAGGTTGCCTTCGTTCTGGATCAGAAGTGTCTCGCCGAACTCGCCGGAGGCAGCGATTGCCCGATAGTGCGCGCGCGCTTCCTCTTCGTCGGAATTGTCGACCAGGATCAACCGGTACGGATGACCCGAACGGTCACGGACGCTGGCCAGCGCCGTGCGCGTCATCGGGACGGCATTCCAGGTGGCGATGATGATGTCGCAGCGCACGGTCAGCCGTCTCTGCCTCGCGAGGAGAGGCCAATACGGCATGCCGCGACGATGGCGATGGCAATGGGCAGTGTGCGCCAGCTGGGCGCGTCGAACTGGTAGAAGACGACGTAGTTGCCTACAAAGGCAGTCAGCACGGCGAGCGCCAGCAAGAGCCAGGGGTCCTCACGCAGGGCCGCCTGCCGCTGCCAGATCACGGGTGCCAACGCCCTGATTACCAGAACCGCCAGTGCGAGATAGACGAACACCGCCGGCAAGCCACCGGCAAAAAAGATCTCCATCGTGATGTTGTGCGGATCGCTGGGCAGGCGGCCGAGCGTCTCGGACCACATCGGCGTCCACATGGGATGCGTATCGACTTGCAGGCCGTAATGATGGCGGAAGACATGGTGCCCGTATCCGTGCCCCAGCCATGGCGATTGCCAGCCCATGTCCCACGCCGGTAGCCAGTGTCCGGAAACCCGATTGCTGCTGTCGACCTGTTTGAATTTGCCCAGCGCATAGTTGCCCCACTGCGGAAACCAGGCCAGCAACGTCGCCAGGCCCGCCGCCGCCAAGCCGATGCCGGCAATCAGGATGCGCCAGAGCCGCCCGAAAACTGTGAAAGCAAGACTCATCAACAGGAGCGTCAACAGGGCGCCGCGAAAGCCGGTCATCACAGCCGCTGCAATGACCATCGACGCTGCGGCCAGCGCCGCCCAGCGCCAGCGCCAGCCCGACAGGTAGACCGCCAGGGCGAACGGGAAGAAGAAGGTCACCCAGAACAGGTAATCGCGCTGGAACGGCAGTTCCCCGGACACCGCGATGTCGCGTGCGGTATCCCAGACAAGATGCACCATCATCAACGCGCAGGCGAACATGCCGGCCATCAGCAGGCGCCGAGCCCGCACTTCGTCCTTGAGATAGAGGACGAGGACCAAGCCGTAGAAGCATCCCTTCAGGAAGTCGCTCGAAAAACGGTGCCAGCTCTCGCCGATAACTGCCGGCGGTACCTGCAGCAGGCTGGCGGCGAACAATGTACCGAGGAGCGCAAGGCACCAGACCACCGGCTGGTTGAGAGTGGCAAGCGGTCGACAGCCATTGCTGCGACAATTCCAGAGCACCCCGATGGTCCCTAGGATGAGGCAGGCACCGCCGATTGGGCCGCGTACCGGTGGAAAGAAATGCAGCATGAAATAGGCGAGCAGCGGCCACTCGTACCAGCGCATCGTTTCTTCACGACGTGAGGCAGCGGCCAACCCGGCCATCCGTGCATCAGTCATTTTGGTTTTTCCGCAGTTCATCGAAAAATCTTCGCAACGTCAGCGCCCGTACCGTCCACGCATAGTCGGCTGCCCGCTGCTGTGCCGCCCTGCCGAGTGCCAGCGCGTGCCCGCGGTCGGCGAGCAAGCCGTTTATCGCTGCGGCGAGGAGCCGCTCGTCATCGACCGGCGCCAGTACGCCGTCGACGCCGTCGGTGATGACGCTGCGCAGCGCCGGCACGTCGGCCGCGACGATCGGCTTGCCCGCCGCCATGTACTCGAACAGCTTGAGCGGCGAGGTATAGCGGCTGCCAATGGAAGTATCAGTCAGCGGCAGCAGGCAGACATCGGCATCGGCGATGACCTGGAAGCGCCGCTCCGGCGGCACGCTGCCCAGGCAACGCACGCGGCCGGCGACGCCGAGCGCGGCGGCCTGGCGCTCGAGCTCGGCGATGCGCGCCTGCGGCCCGCCGGCGATGACGAGGCAGGCATCGGCAATGCCAGGCAGGGCGGCAATCAGGCGCCCCACCCCTTTCCATGGATGCAGGCTGCCGAGGTAAAGAAGTTCCGGAGGGTCGCTCCACGCCAGCTTCACCCTGACCGCCTGTGCCGCCGCCAGGTCGACGCCGTCGGGAACGACGACACCGGGCGTCGTGACACCATACTCCTCGCGCAGGTCGTCGAGCAGCCATCGGGTCAGGGCGGCGATGCCGTCGCTGCGCGCATAGACGCCGCCTTCGCGGCGGCGCAGCGCCGCCAGCTTGCGTCGGTCGCGCCAGGCCGGATCCGGACGATCCTCGGCGAAGGTACGCGCAAAGACCTCGTGTGTCTCGAACACGATCGGCGGGCGCTTCGGCAGGGCGAGGAGCGCCTCCGCCAGCTTGAGGTTGCGCACGAGGATGCCGTCGACCCCCTCCAGTTCCCCGACCAGCCTGCAGGCCGCCCGGTAGAATAGGCGCCCGCTGCGCAGCGGCAGCCAGCGGTGGCCGCGCAGGTCGCTGAGGTGGCGAAAAACGATCCCGGCACTTGCCGGCCGGCCGAGCACCTGTTCCGCCCGACAGTCCGCACGCGGGCGCGGCGTCGCGAGAATGACCTCGCAGCCGACCTGCGCCAGGCCGTCGACGGTCTGCAGGATCTGCATCGCCTCGGGGCAGGTGTCCGGCACCGGGTGGGGATCGATGTAGAGAAGGCGCATGGTGTCAGCGAGCGTGGCGGCGATCCGGGATCATGAGGCCTGCAGCGCGGCCAGCAGGCGCTCGGCGGAGTGACGCCAGGTGAATATTTCGCGGATGCGCGCCGCGGCGGCGCGCCCGAGTTGCTCCCGGCGGATGGGATCGGTAGCCAGCGCGGCCATTGCCGTAGCCCAGGGCGACGGATCGCCCGCCGGCGCGAGGATGCCGCAGCCTGCCTCGTTGCCGACCACTTCGGGAATGCCGCCGATGTAGCTGGCAATCACCGGTAGGCCGACGGCCATCGCCTCGGCGACGGCGATGCCGAACGCCTCGTCCACGGTGCTCGGGAACACGCAGCCGTCGGCCGCCGCGTACAGGGCCGGCAGGTCGCCGTGCGGCACCGGCGCATGGAAGGTGACGCGTTCGCTCACCCCGAGTTCGCGCGCAAGTCGTTCGAGGGCCGGACGGGCCGGGCCGTCCCCGATGATGAGCAATTTCGCCGGCAGGCCGGCGAGCGCCGGATCGGCCAGGGCGCGGATGGGAACCCAGAGGCCCTTGAGTCCGACCACCCGGCCGGCGAATGCGAAAACGACGTCGCCCGGTGCAAAACCCAGCCGCGCCCGCAGGGCCGGATCGGGCGGACGCGGTGCGAAACGGTCGATATCGACGCCATTGAAGATCACCTTCGGGAAGCGCTTGTAGCGATGGTAGATCTGCCATGCATTGAAATGACTGCAAGCCACCCATGCGTCGATCCGCCGGGCGAGGCGGCGGTCGCCAGCGAAGAAGTCGGTGCCGCCGCTCATGAAGCAGAAGCGTGTGCGGCTACCGGCCGGCATCCGCCAGGGCCAGAAGAAATCGAAGGGCTTGGTCAGGATCACCCAGTCGAAAGCATCGGCGGCAACCGCCGTCCGCGCCTGGCGGGCGAAGGTCCAGCGCTCCCAGATGCGACGGAAGCGCGACCCGAAGTCGAGTGCTTTCTCGCGCGGGGTGAACGGGAAGGTTTGCACACGGATGTCGCGCCCGCCGAGATCGGGGTGGATGCTACCGTCGCCGCCGAATACCGACACCTCGTGACCGAGGTCGTGCAGTGCCCGCGCCAGCTCCCAGACGGCAGTCTGCACACCGCCGAAACTGACGGTCACGGTCACGTCGATGAAGGCGATCTTCACTGGAGTCCCAAGGTCCGGAGTTGAGCGAGCGATTCGTCGAGCAGCAGGAGTTGCAAGACGTTTTCCGCGAGTTTAGCCTGCCCGCCACAATAGGCAGCGAGCAACGCATCGACCGCGGCACCGTCGAGCTGGCCGTCGCTCGCCGCTGCCAGGCGCGCACCGAGGCCGGCATGGCGCTCGCCGAGGTCACTTTCCAGCCAGTGCGCGAGCGGCGGGTTGAAGCCCTTTTTCTTGCCCGAAAAGCAGTCGACCGCAACAGCGTCGGGAAGGACGCCGGCGAGCAGCAGCTTGCGCGGCTCGGTGAAACGCACTTCCGGCGGCAGGGCGCGGATCGCTGCGACGAAGCGCTGATCGAGCAGCGGCGCGCGCAATTCGAGCCCATGCCCCATGGTCATCAGGTCGCCCTTGCGCAGGATGTATTCGGGCAGGTAGTTGTCCATGTCGATGGCGAGCAGTTCGGCCAGCGCCGACGGCTCCCGCGCGGGCATCCGCCACCAGGTCACCGGCAAGGTCCGCCCCGGCTGCAGGAAGGCCCTCTGCATCGGCGACAAGCCGGAAAAGCGCAGGCTGTAGGCCTCCTCCCAGCTCATCGCCAGCTCCTCGCGCAGCTTCGCCACGCCAAACGGCAGCAGGGCCGGCGAAACCCTGCCGCGCGGCAGGCGCAGGCCGCGGCGGAAACGGCTGCGCAGGTGGGCCCGGTAGCGCTTGTAGCCGGCCAACAGTTCGTCGCCACCGTCGCCGCCGAGGACGACCTTGACGTGGCGCGTCGTCTCGCGCGCCAGATACCAGAGCGGAATCGCCGACGGGTCGGCGAAGGGTTCGTCGAGGGCGGCAACGATGGCCGGGAAATCGTCGCGGATCGACACCGGCACGTCGACCGTGCGGTGCGGCAGGCCCAGCCGGCGGGACAGCGCGGCGGCGGCGGGCGCCTCGTCAAGCGGGCTGCCCGGGAAGGCGGCGGTAAAGGTTTCCAGCGGCTGGCCGAGTGCCGCCAAACGGCAGGCCAGCACGGTCGAATCGATGCCGCCGGACAGGAACAGGCCGACCGGCCGGTCGGCGACACAGCGCAGGCGGATCGCCTCGTCGAGCGTCGCCTGCCAATCGCCGTCGCCATTGGGCTCATCGGCCGGCGACCACCAGCGGCGGACGACCGGCGGCGACCCGTCGAGCGACCATTCGAGCAGGTGCCCGTTGGGCAGGCGGCGGACGCCTTCGACCAGGCTGAGCGGTGCCGGAATGTAGCGGTGCGCGAGGTAGGCGTCGAGCCCGCCGGGCGAGAGGCGCCGCGCCGTCGCCGGCAGGGCCGGCAACAAGCCGCGCAGGGTCGAGGCGAAAGCGAGCTGGCGGCCCTCCGCCCACCACAACAACGGCTTCTTGCCGACCCGGTCGCGCACGAGAAAAAGCTTGCCCCGCCGCCGGTCGAGCAAGGCGAAGGCGAACATTCCGCGCAGGCGCGGCAGCAGCCCCTCGATGCCCCATTCCTCGTAGCCGCGCAGGATGAACTCGGTATCGGACCGGGTACGGAAGGGACGCTCGGCGGCCAGTTCGCGGGCGTCCTCGCCCCAGCCATAGACCTCGCCGTTGTAGCAGAGCCAGACCTGGCCGTCGTCACTGGCCATAGGCTGGTCCGCCTCGGGACGCGGATCGATGATCGCCAGACGCGCGTGCAGCAGGGCGTGCGGCCCCTCGCTGCCATCACCAAGCGGCTTCAGGTCGGTGGCGAACGCGGCGGCATGGCTGGCATCGGGACCACGCGCGGCGAGCGCCGCGAGCATGGCGCGCGCAACCTCGCCGGAGCCCCCTTCCCTGCCGAAGAAACCGCCGATGCCGCACATTTCAGTAAGCGCCGGGCCGCCCCAAGCGTACTGACGCCCCCGCGGGGGGCAGCGATCGCAGTGAGCGTGGGGGTTGTTTCATCTCAGCGGGCCGGGCGCCCGTGGGCAACAAAGATCGCTTCCATGCGGTCGAGCATGCGGTCGCTGCCGAAGCGCTCCCGGGCCCGCGCCAGGCCGGCGGCACCCAGACGGGCGCGCAGGCCTTCGTCCGCCATCAGGCGGACAAGCGCCGCAGCAAGGGCATCGGCATCGCGTGGCGGGATGATGAGCCCGGTTTCGTCGGCGACCACGGCTTCGGTGATGCCGCCGACCGGCGTGCTGACCACCGGCAGGCCGCAGGCCATCGCCTGCATGATCGACTGCGGCACCCCCTCGTCGCCGTAGGACGGTAGCGCGAAGAGATCGAGGGCGCGCAGCCAGTCGGGGACGTTGTCCTGGTTGCCGACGAAGATCACCCGTCCGGCAAGGCCGAGCGTTTCGACCTGGCGATGCAGCTTCTGCCATTGCGGTCCGTCGCCGATGACCACAAGGCGCCAGGCAGCCAGTTCCGCCGGCAGTCGGGCGATCGCTTCGAGCAGGTAGGCGTGCCCCTTCCAGTTGCGCAACGTGGCCAGGATGCCGAGCAGCGGCACGTCGGGCAATTCGAGGCGGGCGCGCAGCGCCGACCGGTCCGCTCCGTCCGGCAGCGGCGAGAATCGCTCGAGGTCGATGCCGGTCGGCACTGAGGTCATCGAATCGAGTGCAAAGCCGTTGTCGCGGTGCAACTGCTGGCGCACCGCCTCGCCAGTCACGGCGATGTGGCGAGCCGCCGTCTGGTAGAGCCAGAAGCTGGCCGGGCTGCGGTTGACCGGCGACGACACGTGCCGGGTGCGCACGACGGGCGGCGCACCGGGCAGCAGCCGGGTGGCGAGCACCACCAGCCAGGAATCGGTCGAGCTGTGGGTATTGATGACGTCGATGCAGCGGCGCTCACGCCACAGCCAGGCGAGCACCCGCCAGAGGGCACCGAGGTTCTTGCGCTCGATGTCGAGCGGCACCACGGTCAGCCCCATCTTCTCGGCCGCCGGGGCAATTTGCGCCTGTGGCGGCACCACCAGCGTCACCCGGTGCCCGCGTCCTTCCATGCCCTTGGCCTCGGTCAGGATGCGGATCTCCTGCCCGCCCCAGCCACAGGACGATTCGGTATGGACGATGTGCATCGGGCGCCCGCTCATGCTGCCTCCCGCTCGGGACCGCCGGCGGCGAGCAGTTCCGCCGCCGCCTGCAGCACGGCGTCGACCGGAATGTCGGCCATCGACGCCTGCCGCGCATCGGCCGCACCGGAGCGCGGGTGCTCGATCACCCGGCAGCGCGGATGCTGGCGCGGCGCCAAATAGCGGCCGGGATAAGCGGCGTGGTAGAGCGCGACCATGGGAATGCCGAGGGCGCCGGCGAGGTGGGTCGGACCGGTGTCGACACCGACGTAGAGGTCCATTTCGGCGAGGACGGCGGCCGTTTCGCGCAGGTCGCACTGGCCGGCCAGGCTGGCGACCCGCCCGGGGCAGCGTTCGCCGAGACGGATCGCATCGGCTGCGGAGCCGGCGTCGCCGGTGACGATGAAGCGGGCACCGGGAAAGCGCGCCGCGAGGCCGTCGACCAGTCCGGCGAAGGAATCGGCCGGCCAGTCGCGGTGTGCCTTGGTCGGGAAGCTCTTCAACTGCAGCGCGACCAGCGGACGATGACCGGCGACTCCGAGGGCCGCAAGGCGCGCTTGCGCGGCCTTCCGTTCGTTAGCGGAGACGACGTAGGCCAGGCGCTGGTCGCTGCTGTCGGCACCGGCAGCGCGCACCAGCCGCAGGCGTTGTTCGACGGCGACCATCGGCGCTGCGGGCAAGGCCGGCAACAGCAGGTGCTCACTTGGCGGAATGCCGGGCACCGCTTCGGCGACAACGCTGCCGGCGCTCCGGCGGGCGAAGTCGAGCTGGCGGCGGTCGGGATGGAAAACAAAGGCGAGGTCGTAGCGCGCGGCGCCTGGCAACAACGCCGTCCAGCGGCGCCACGGGCGCCACGGCAACAGGGCATCGATCCAAGGCAGGCCGGCGAGCAGGGGCAGGCGGCCCGGGTGGGCGATCACGGTCAACCGGCACTCCGGCCAGGTTTCCTTGATGGCGCGCAGGGCCGGCGTTCCCAGCAGGGTATCGCCGATGCGCGAAACGACCAGCGCGAGGACGCTGTGCGGCGCCGTGCTCATGCCCCGCCCGCCAAGGACTCCTGCACCTGCATGCTGTGCAGGCGGGCGTAGATCCCGTTGTGCGCGAGCAAGTCCTCGTGGCGGCCGGTTTCCGCCACCTTGCCGCCACTCAGGACGACGATGCGGTCGGCGCGCTCGATGGTCGACAGGCGGTGCGCGATGACCAGCGTCGAGCGTCCGCGCATCAGGTCGTCGAGCGCCGCCTGCACGTGCCGTTCCGATTCGGTGTCGAGGGCCGAAGTCGCCTCGTCGAGGATGAGGATGGAGGCGTCCTTGAGGATGGCGCGCGCGATGGCCAGGCGCTGACGCTGGCCGCCCGAGAGCTTGACGCCGTTTTCGCCGATCATGGTGTCGAGCCCGTCGGGCAGGGCGTCGATGAATTCCAGCGCATGCGCCGCCCGGGCCGCCGCACGGATTTCCTCGGGCGCTGCGGCGCGCCGGCTGCCGTAGGCGATGTTTGCGGCGATGGTATCGTTGAACAGCACGACATCCTGGCTGACCAGCGCGATGTTGTCGCGCAGGCTGTCGAGGCGGATCGCCGGCAGCGGATGGCCATCGACGCGGATTTCGCCGCCGTCGAGGTGATAGAAGCGCGGCAGCAGGTTGGCGGCAGTGGTCTTGCCGCTGCCCGACGGGCCGACCAGCGCGACGCACTCGCCCGGCCGGATGACGAAGGAGACATCGTCGAGCGCCGGACGCTCGGCGCCCGCGTAAGCGAAGCAAACCCGGTCGAATTCGACGAGGCCGCCGGCCTTGCCGAGCGCGACGCTGCCGCCGTCTGCCTCGACCGGCTCGTCGATCAGCGAGAAGACGCTCTCGGCGGCCGCCAGGCCGCGCTGGATCGGCGCGCTGACGTCGGTCAGGCGCTTGAGCGGGGCGAGCATCATCAGCATCGCGGTGATGAAGGAGACGAAGCTGCCGACAGTCGTCTGGTCGCTCGCCGCCTGCTTGAGCGCCACCGCCATGATGACGGCGACGCCCGACGCGGCGAAGAACTGCACCAGCGGCCCCTGGGCGGCGGCCGCGATGGCCGAGCGCATGGCCAGCCGCCGCTGCGCGTGCGCCGAGCGGCTGAAACGCTCCCCCTCGTAGGCCTGGCCGCCGAAGATCTTGACCACCTTCTGCCCCTCGATGCTTTCCTGCAGGACCTGGGTGATCTCGCCCATCGCCTCCTGCTGGCCGCGTGCCACCTTGCGCAGGCGGCGGTTGAAGGTGCGCACGACGATGGCGATGAAGGGCACCACCGACAGGGTGATCAGGGTCAGTTGCCAGTTCAGCCAGATCAGCCAGGCCAGCAGGCCGACGATCGACACCGAATCCTTGATCAGCGTGGTCAGCGCGCTGGTGGCGGCACCGGCGACGCCGGTGACGTCGTAGGCGACGCGCGACATCAGCCGCCCGGACAGGTTGTCGCTATAGTAGCGGGTCGGCAGGCGCAGCATGCGTTCGAACATGACGATGCGCAGCTCGGCGATGACGCGATTGGACACCCAGTGCATCGCATAGTCGCCGATGAAGCCGAGGATGGCGCGAACCAGGAAGAGCGCCATGATGGCTGCCGGCCAGAACAGCCAGTCCCACTGGCCACCCGCCTTGGAAAAACCGTCGTCGAGCAGGTACTTCATCATCGCCGGGAAGACCGGCTCGGCGAGCGACGCCAGCCCCATGCAGACGAGGGCCGCGACGAGGATCTTCCAGTACGGCCGCACATACGTCAGCAAGCGCAGGTAGAGATCCCGGCTGTTCATTGCTTCAGGCAAGCAAACCTCTGATTTGTCTAGAAAATCTTGTCATTATACCGTGCCGGCCACAATCCCCGGCCGGCGATAGAGCGCCAGCAGGCGTTCCGCCATCGCCGCCAGCGTCAGCGGCTCGGCCACTGTCCGCGCCGCGCGGCGCGGGCCGCCCTCGCCGGCAAACCCGGCGGGGTCATCCAGCCGGGCGGCCAGCGAACCGACATCGAGTGCATCGACGACCCAGCCGTTCTCGCCGGGACAGATCCACTCCTGCGCGCCGCACCCGGTCGTGGTCAGGACGGGCAGGCCGCAGGCCAGCGCCTCCAGCGCGGCGTTCGGACAGGGATCGTAAAGCGTCGGCAGGACGAAACCGTCGGCGGCGCCATACCACGGACGTACATCCTTGAGCGGGCCGGTGAAGTGCACGCGCTCGCCGAGGCCGAGGCGCGCCGCCCGCCGGCGCATCGCGGCGAGTTGGCGGTCGGCGCCGACGATGACGATGCGCGCGTCGCGCCGGTGCATGCGGGCGGCCGCCTGAAGCAACTGCGGCACGCCCTTGCGCGCGAAGCCGCTGCCGACGAAGAGCAGAAGCGGGACATCCGCAGGAATGCCGGCGGCTGATCGTGTCGCGGCACGGAACTCGTCGGCCAGCCCGGGATGGAAGGCCGCCGTGTCGACGCCGTTGTAGATGACCTCCAGCCGGTCGCGGTCGACGCCGTAAAAACGGCCAATTTCATCGGCGACCATGCGCGAGTTGCAGATCACCGCCTTCAGGGCCGGATGGGCGAACATCGCGCGCTCGGCATCGAGCACGTAGCGGTGGTAGCCGGAAAGCCCCTGCCCGATGCGCCCGAATGGCCCGAGCGTGGCTGCGCGGCGTTCCAGCCATGCCGCATGGACCCCGTCGCCGGCCCGGAAGATCGTGCAGCCGGGAACGCGCTCGTGCGACTGGGTGATGTCGTAGCCGCCGCGCGCCATCTCGACCGCGGCCGAGGCGGCAAAGCTGCGGTCGCGCGCGGCGCGGCCGCCGAACAGGCGAGAATACGGCGGATCGCAGGTGACCTGGCGGAATCCCTCGCGCGGCGCGCCCTCCCAGTTGCGGGTGATGAGCGTCACTTCGGCCCCCTCGGCGGCCAGCGCGCCGAGTGCCCGTTCAACGAAGCGCTCGGCCCCGCCGAACGGGTTGTAGCGCTGGCGGACGATGGCGATCTTCACGCGAGCAGTTCGTGCGCGGCGTCGAGCACCTGATCAACGGTCAGCTGCGCCAGGCAGTCGCTCAGCTTGCCGCCGCCGCAACCGTCGATGCCGCACGGCCGGCACGGGTGCGCCGTGCTGGCGACCACGCGGTGGGGCACGCCCCACGGCCCCCACTGTTTGTCGCCGGACGGCCCGAACAGCGCCACGACCGGCGTGCCGACCGCGGCGGCGATGTGCATCGGCGCCGAGTCGACGCCGATGAAGAGTTTCGCCGACCGGGCCAATGCACCCAGTTCCTTCAGCGACAGCTGCCCGGAAAGGCTGAACGCCGGCCGTTCGAGGCGCGCCTGTACGGCGTCGAGCATGGCCTTCTCGTCGGCGCTCGGCGCCGCGGTGAGCACCACGGCATGGCCTTCGGCCTGCAGGCGGGCGACCAGACCGGCCATCCGATCGACGGGCCAGCACTTGAAGAACCAGCGCGAGGCCGGGTGAACGTGGATGAAATCGCCACCGCGCAAGCCGAAGCCGGCCAAGTGGCCGGCCACGGCCGCCTCTGCCGCCGCACCGGGCACCAGTGTCAGGCGCCGCTCGTCCGCCCCCGGCTGGATGCCGATGCGGCGCAGGGCATCGAGGTTGGTTTCCGCCATGTGGCGGAGCGGCGGCCCCTTGGGCGCGGCGACGAGGTGGGTGAAGCTTGCATTCCAGCGCGCCGGCCGACCGGCGACCGGCAGACCGACCGCCCAGCGCGGCTTGAGCAGCCGGCACAGCCAGGCGCCGCGCCAGTGCTCGGTGAGGTGGATGATCAGGTCGTAGCCACGTGCCTGCAGCGCCTTGTACAACGCCAGCTCGGCCTTCGCCTGCCCGGCGATGCCGAGCTGCTTCCATTTGCGGTCGATGGCATGGACGCGATCGATGGCCGGATGCAGGGTCAGCATCTCGGCGGTGTCGGCATAGACCAGCGCATCGATTCCGGCCTGCGGCGCGTGCGCCTTGAGCGCCGAAAAGACTGGCGAGGCGACCAGCACGTCGCCGTGGTGGCGCAGCTTGATCACCAGGGCGCGGCGGATTTCGCCGGCCGGCACCGCATCGCGCAGGGGAATCGATTCGCTCATGGCCGGCATTTTACCGGCGGAAGGCCAGCACCGTGCGGCTGCCGTAAGCGAACCGAAGCTCCGTCCAGCGTTCGGGCGGCAGGCCCCGGACATGGGCGACCAGCGTCCGCATCACGCCGGCATGGGTGACGACGACCGCCTCGGGTACGTCCAGGCTGGCGACGAAGGCAAGTGCCCGCCGTTGCAGCGCCCGGGGCGATTCGCCACCCGGCGGCGCATAGCCGGCGACGTCGGCCGCCCAGGCATCAAGTTCGGCGCGCGGGATGTCATCCCATGCCATGCCCTCCCAGTTGCCGAAATCCATCTCGGCCAGGCGCTCGTCGACGCACGGGGAGACATGCAGCGCCTGCGCCAGCGCGCGGCAGCGGGCGAGCGGGCTGCTCCACACCGGCAGTCCCGGCGGCAACCCGGCACGCAGGGCGACCGCCACGACCTCGGCATTTTCGGCCTCCACGTCGAGCCGACCGTAGCAGACCCCCGGATCGATGCGCGGACGCGGGTGGCGGACAAGGTGCAGGATCATCCGGGCAGGCGGGCGGCCAGCCCCAGATAGAAAGCCAACTCGGCGACCTGCTGCACCGCGCCGAGGCAGTCGCCGGTATAGCCGCCCAGCCAGCGGCGAAACTTGGCGGCGAGCCAGGCGGTGGCGAGCGCCGCGAGCAGGCAGCCGGCCAGCGCCTGCGGCCAGGCCAGCGGGAGCAGCCCGGCAACGGCAAAGGCGGCGGCCACGACGAAGGCGCCGGGCGCCAGGCGGGTGGCCAGCGGCTTCGCCTTCGCCAGCAGATCCTCCCTGACATATTCCATCGTCGCCAGCAACACCGTCGAACAGAAGCGCGACACGGCATGCCCGGCGACCAGCGCCAGGGGCACCAGAGCCGCGTCGAGCGTAGCAAGGAGGACGAACTTGCCGGTCAGCGCCAGCCACAGCGCGGCGACACCGAAGCTGCCGACCCGCGAGTCCTTCATGATTTCGAGGATGCGCGCCCGGTCCCAGCCGCCGCCGAGGCCGTCGACCGCATCCGAAAGGCCGTCCTCGTGGAAGGCACCGGTGGCGTAGATGGTCGCCGCCATCGAGAGCAGCACGGCAACCGGCTGCGGCCATAGTTGCAGTGCCGCGAGGTAGACCAGCGCGCCGATCCCTCCGACGATCAGGCCGACGGCCGGGAAGTAGCGCGCCGAATGGTTCAGCGCCTCGGCCGAGTGTCCCACCCAGGCCGGCACCGGCAGGCGCGTGAAGAAGCGCACGGCGCCGAGGAAATATTCCAGTTCGCGGCGGATCATGCCTTGTCCGAGACGCCGGCCGACGCGAAGCTCGCCATCTCGTCGAGGAAGGCGACCGCTGCCCCGAGCAGCGGGTAGGCTAGCGCCGCTCCGGTCCCTTCGCCGAGACGCAGGCCGAGGTCGAGCAGTGGCTCGGCCCCGAGCGCACGCAACTGGGCGCCATGGCCGGACTCGGCGGAGCGGTGGCAGAACACGCAGTATTCGGTGAGCGCCGGCGCCTGACGCGCCGCAACCAGTGCCGCGGCGCCGGCGATGAAGCCGTCGATGAGCAGCAGCATCCTGGCCTCGGCCGCCGCCAGCATCGCACCGACCATCGTGGCGATCTCGAAACCGCCGAATTGGGCGAGCACCCGCACGGGCTCGTCATCGCCCCCGGCCGCCCGGTAGCGGGCCAGCGCCCGGGCAAGAAGATCGCGCTTGCGCGCCAGCCCGGCATCGTCGAGGCCGGTACCGCGACCGATGCAGTCGGCGAGCGGAACGCCGGTCAGGCAGTGCGTGATGAGCGAGGCCGAGGCCGTATTGCCGATACCCATCTCGCCAAAGCCGACAACGTTGCAGCCGGCCGCCGCCAGCCCGAGGACAATGCCGGCCCCCTGCTCGATCGCCTGCGCGCACTGGGCGGCCGTCATGGCCGGGCCTTCCAGGTAACTGGCGGTCCCCGGCGCGATCTTCAGGTCGATCAGCCCCTCGCGCCCTTCGCCGAAATCGTGCGCGACGCCCGCATCGACGACCGTCATCCCGATGCCGTTCCGGCGGCAGAAGACGTTGATCGCGGCGCCACCGGCGAGGAAGTTCTCGACCATCTGCCAGGTCACCTCCTGCGGGTAGGCCGAAACGCCGGCCTTCGCGGCGCCGTGGTCGCCTGCGAAGATGAGCATCTGCGGGTTCTCGAGGGCGGGATCGAGGCGCTGCTGGACGAGGCCGGCCTGCAGCGCCAGCGCCTCGAGTCGGCCAAGCGCGCCCGGCGGCTTGGTCTTGCCGTCGATCTTCCGGCGCAAGGCCGCCTCGATGGCGCGGTCTGGATAAGGAATGGCGAAGGAAGGCATGGAATCCGGGGTGGGGAGCCACAGGGCCGCCGGATTATAGCGGTTGCCCAAGCCGCTGCCTCTCGCCCAGAATGGCGCCATGTCCCGCCTGCCGCAACGCATCGTCTGCCTGACCACCGAGACCGTCGAGGTGCTATATGCCCTCGGCGAACAGGACCGCATCGCCGGGATCAGCGGCTATACGGTTTATCCGCCACAGGCACGCAAGGAAAAGCCGAAGGTCTATGCCTTCACCAGCGGCGACCTCGGGAAGATCCTCGCCGTGCGCCCGGACCTGGTGCTGACCTTCTCCGACCTGCAGGCCGATGTCGCCCGCGACCTGATCAAGGCCGGCATTCCGGTTTTCGCCTTCAACCAGCGCAGCCTCGACGACATCCTGGCGATGGTCGAGACCATCGGCCGGCTGGTCGGGGCCGCAGCGAAGGCAGCGGCGCTGGTGGACGAACTGGAAGCGCAGATCGCCACGGCCCGGCTCCGTGCGGCAGCGCGCGCGGCCGGCGGGCAACGGCCGCGCGTCTATTTCGAGGAGTGGGACGAGCCGTGCATCACCGCCGTGCAGTGGGTGTCGGAGTTGATCGCGATCGCGGGGGGCGACAACATCTTCACCGACCGTGCCGCCTCGCCGCTCGCCCGCGACCGCATCCTCGCCGATCCGCTGGAGGTCGTGCGCCACGACCCGGAGATCATCATCGGCTCATGGTGCGGCAAGCATTTCCGCCCTGAGCGCGTGGCCGCCCGACCCGGCTGGGACGGCATCGCCGCAGTGCGCAACGGCCGCCTGCACGAGATCAAGTCGGCGATCATCCTGACGCCGGGCATTGCCGCGATCCGTACCGGCCTGCCCTTGCTCGAGGCCATCCTGGCACCCTGAGGCGCCTGCGACACGACATTGACTTTTCCACCCCCCGCCGCTATCTTCATTACGTAGCCGGCTTGGCCGGCGGCGCCGATTTGAGCTCTGCTTGCGGGCGCCGGAAAATGCCGCTAAAACGGGAACCGCCCAGTTCGCGTCATCGAGCCGACTGGGCTTTTTGTTTTCAGGAACACCATGCCGGGACAATCCGTCGGCGCCGTGCAATCGCACTGCGCTCACTTCAGCGAACCGATCGAACTGCGCAGCGGTGGCGTGCTCCCCGCCTACGACCTGGTATATGAGACCTACGGCACGCTCAACGCGGCGAAGTCGAACGCCATCCTCGTCTGCCACGCCCTCTCCGGCCATCACCACGTCGCCGGCCACTATGCCGACCAGCCCGACAACATCGGCTGGTGGGACAACATCATCGGCCCCGGACGGCCGCTCGATACCGACCGCTACTTCATCGTCGGCCTGAACAACCTCGGCGGCTGCCACGGCTCGACCGGACCGTCGACGCCCAACCCGGCCACTGGCCAGCCGTGGGGCGCGGACTTCCCGATGGTCGCGGTCAGCGACTGGGTCGAGGCGCAGGCGCGCCTGGCCGACCGCCTCGGCATCGACGCGTGGGCGGCGGTCATCGGCGGCAGCCTGGGCGGCATGCAGGCGCTGCGCTGGAGCATCAGCTTCCCCGAGCGCATCCGCCACGCCCTGATCATCGCCTCGGCGCCGCGCCTGTCGGCGCAGAACATCGCCTTCAATGACGTCGCCCGCCAAGCCATCCTGACCGACCCCGATTTCCACGGCGGCCATTACTACGCGCATGGCGTGCGCCCGGTGCGCGGCCTGCGCCTGGCGCGCATGCTCGGTCACATCACCTACCTGTCCGACGACCAGATGGGCGAGAAATTCGGCCGCGAACTGAAGAATGGCTCGTTCTCGTTCGACTACGACGTCGAGTTCCAGATCGAGTCCTACCTGCGCTACCAGGGCGACAAGTTCGCCGGCCACTTCGACGCCAACACCTACCTGCTGATGACCAAGGCGCTCGACTACTTCGATCCGGCGCGCCTCGACGGCGGCGACCTCAAGCGGACGATGGCGCGCACCCGCGCCGGCTTCCTGGTCGTCTCGTTCACGACCGACTGGCGCTTCACCCCGGCCCGTTCGCGCGAGATCGTCGCGGCGCTGGTCGCCAACGGGCGCAATGTTTCCTACGCGGAGAGCAGCCTCAATTTCGGGCACGACTCCTTCCTGATGGAAGACTCCCACTACCACGGCGTCATCGACGCCTACCTGCGGAACATCGTGCTATGACCGGACACACCCTGGGCAGGGCCGACTTCGACGTCATCGCCGGCTGGGTCGAACCCGGCCACCGCGTCCTCGACCTCGGTTGCGGGGACGGCTCGCTGCTGAAGCGCCTGATCGAAACCCGCGGCATCCAGGGCTGGGGCATCGAGATCGAGGACGCCAACGTGCTCGCAGCGATCGGCAACGGCGTCAACGTGATCCAGAGCAACCTCGAGAACGGCCTCGCCGACTTCGCCGAAGGTGCCTTCGACCACGTCGTCCTCTCGCGCACCCTGCAGACGGTCCGCCACACCGAAGGCATCCTGCGCGAGATGCTGCGCGTCGGCCGCGAGGCGGTCGTCTCCTTCCCGAACTTCGCCTACTGGAAGAACCTGCGCGCGGTCCTCGACGGGCGCATGCCGGTATCCGAAGACCTGCCCTACCAGTGGTACGACTCGCCCAACGTACGCTTCTTCACCCTGCTCGATTTCGAGGCGCTGTGCGCGCAAATGGGCCTCGCCATCCGCGAGCGCCGCGTGCTCGACGAAAAGGGGAACCCGGTCGAGGCGGGCGACGACAGGGAACTCAACTTCCTGGGCAGCCTCGCCGTCTACCGCCTGACGCGCGCCCGCTGATGCCGGCCTGGCTTGCGGCGCTGCTGACCCGGAAGATGCTGATCTGCATCTTCACCGGGTTCAGTTCAGGCCTGCCGCTCTACCTGCTGCTCAACCTGCTGCCCGCCTGGCTGCGCAGCGAAGGCGTCGACCTCAAGACGATCGGCTTCTTCGCGCTGATCCAGTTTCCCTACACCTGGAAGTTCCTCTGGGCGCCGCTGCTCGATCGCTTCGCACTGCCCGGACTCGGCCGCCGGCGCGGCTGGATGCTGGCCACCCAGGTCGCGCTGCTCCTGGCCATCGGCTCGCTCGGCGGGCTCGACCCGCGCGCCAACATCTGGCCGATCCTCTGGCTGTCCGCGCTGCTCGCGCTCCTCTCGGCGACGCAGGACATCGCCGTCGATGCCTTTCGGCGCGAGATCCTCAAGGACGAGGAACTCGGCCTCGGCAACGCGGTGCATGTCAATGCCTACCGTATCGCCGGCCTGGTTCCCGGCTCGCTGTCGCTGATCCTCGCCGACCGCCTGCCGTGGAACGAGGTGTTCTGGATCACCGGCGCCTTCATGATCCCCGGCATGGTCATGGCTTGGCTGGTGACCGAGCCGGCGGTGGCCGGGGCACCGAAGACCTTGCGCCAGGCGGTGACCGAGCCCTTCCGCGAGTTCTGGAGCCGCAGCGGCTGGCAGGGTGCGCTGCTCGTGCTCGGCTTCATTTTCCTCTACAAGCTCGGCGACAGCCTGTGCACCGCGCTGGCGACCCCGTTCTACCTCGACATGGGCTTCACCAAGACCGACATCGGGCTGATCGCCAAGCATGCCGGGCTGTGGCCGGCGGTATTCGGCGCCCTGCTCGGCGGCCTGTGGATGGTGAAACTGGGCATCAACCGGGCCCTTTGGCTGTTCGGAGTCGTCCAGCTGGTATCGATTTTCGGCTTCGCCTGGCTGGCCGCGCAGGGGCATTTCGACAGCATCGGCGCCGGCGAGCGCGTCGCCCTCGCGATTGTCATCGGGCTCGAGGCGCTCGGGGTCGGACTGGGCACGGCTGCCTTCGTCTCCTTCATCGCCCGCGCCACGCACCCCGCCTACACGGCCACGCAGATGGCCCTGTTCACCAGCCTCGCCGCGGTGCCGCGCACCTTCATCAATGCCTCGGCCGGCTGGCTGGTCGAGCAGATGGGCTGGGTCAACTTCTTCTGGCTGTGCGCGGCCCTCGCCGTACCCGGCATGGTGCTGTTGCTCAAGGTGGCGCCGTGGCATGGCGACCGGCAGGGCGCCACGGCCGCCTGAGACCGCCGGTTGCGGTCAACCCGCGGCGAACAGGGAATTCCGGATGGACCGCCAGCCGCGCCACAGGACGTAGCCGCGCTTGCCCCAGCGCCAGGCCCGTTTTGGGCTGATCACGACGACCGTCGCCGTCGCGGCGACGACCGCCTCCGGATGCGCCTTCAGCCAGTCGATCCCGTCGCGCACGCGGTCGGCCCCGGCGAGGGCAGCCTCGACCGGCCATACGTGGCGCACCAGTTCGGCGCGCTGCGCCTCGATGAG
>VEPL01000011.1:76543-95352 GCA_012026885.1 Betaproteobacteria bacterium
CGGCAGCGTCAGATGTGTAAAAGAGACCGCGCAACGCCCCGTGCCGCGTCGCGAGATCGAGCGCGCGACCCTGCATGCTCACGGGTGTTCCCGCCGGCGCAGCAGCGTCATGTCCTCCTCGAGCTCGGCGAGGCTGGCGCGGAACAGCTTGCTCGGCTGGGCCAGTTGCCGGCGCAGCGAGACGACGAAGAGGAAGCCGCCACCGATGAAGAAGGCCGTGGCCGTGGCGAACACCGCGACACGCTGCTCCTCGAACAGAATGGCGACGAGGATGACCCCCATGACCAGCCCGACCGCGAGGAAGAAGGCCGCAGCGATCGCCTTGGCCCACAGCAGCATGAGGCGCAGCTTCTCTTCCTCGACCTCGGTGACGAGGAGTTCGGCGCGCGTCTTCCCGATCGCGAGGGATGTCGCGAACAGGTTCTTGAGGGCGACGTAGAGGCCTTCGCGGCCGCCTTCGCTGCCCGGTGCTGCCGACATCGGCTTAGCGGCGGCCGATCAGCACGCCGAGCGCGAGCCCGAGCGCGGCAGCGACGCCGACGGCCTTCCACGGCTGCTCGTGCACGAAATCGTCGGTTGCGCGGGCGGCAGCCTTGGTCTTGTCGACCAGGGCGGCCTCGGCATCGGCCAGGCGCTCCTTGGCGTCACGCAGCTTGACGCCAAGGCGCTCGCGCAGCTCACCGGCCTTTTCGCCGGCGGCACCGGCAGTGGCGCGCAGCAGTTCTTCGGCGTCGGCGACGACAACCTTGAGGTCAGAAACCAGCTTCTGCTTGTTGGCGACGGTCATTTCTTCGGCCATATTCATTCTCCCGGATGACGGTTATGCGAAAAGCAAAGCGTATCCCCTTCGCCGCGGGAAAGCAATTGACTATCCCGGCCAGTCGTAGTCGATGACCAGCGGCGCGTGATCGGAAAAGCGGGCGTCCTTGTAAACGAATGCGGCGCGGGCTGCTTCGGCGATTCCGGGGGTGGCGATCTGGTAGTCGATGCGCCACCCGACGTTCTTGGCCCAGGCCTGGCCCCGGTTGCTCCACCATGTGTAGGACTCGCCGGTCGTGTCGGGGTGCAGTCGGCGGTAAACGTCGACCCAGCCCTGTCCGTCGAAAACCTCCGTCAGCCAGGCCCGTTCCTCGGGCAGGAAGCCGGAATTCTTCTGATTCGATTTCCAGTTCCTGAGGTCGATTTCGCGGTGGGCGATATTCCAGTCGCCGCACAGCACGATTTCCCGGCCCTCGGTGCGCAGGCCGGCGAGATGGGGGAGGAAGGCGTCGAGGAAGCGGAACTTGGCCTCCTGCCGTTCGGGGGACGACGAACCCGACGGCAGGTACAGGGAAATCACCGTCAGCGCTCCGAAATCGGCGCGCAGGTAGCGGCCTTCGGCATCGAACTCGCCGTGTCCGAAGCCCTCGACGACGCGGTCCGGCAAGCGCCGCGACCAGATCCCGACGCCGCTGTAGCCCTTCTTCTCGGCGGCGTGGTAGCTGGCATGCATGCCGTCCGGCGAGATCATGTCGGTCGTCAGGTCGGGCAATTGCGCCTTGAGTTCCTGCAGGCAGACGACGTCCGTCGCCTGGGTGGCGACCCACGGCAAGACACCTTTGTTCCAGGCGCTGCGGATGCCGTTGAGGTTGAGTGAGATGATGCGTAACATTCGGGACTTTAGGACCGCCATCGGGCCGTACGGATGCGTCAAATGGATTTTCGCCAGGATTTCATCGAGTTCGCCATCGGCTGCCAGGTCTTGCGCTTCGGCGAATTCAAGACCAAGGCCGGGCGCCTGTCGCCGTATTTCTTCAATGCCGGACTGTTCAACGACGGCGCCTCGCTCGGGCGGCTGGCAGGATTCTACGCCAAGGCTGCCGAATCCGGCGGCATCGCCTTCGACATGCTGTTCGGCCCGGCGTACAAGGGGATTCCGCTGGTGGCAGCGATCGCCGTGGCACTGGCCGCGAACGGGCGCAACTATCCGTTCGCCTTCAACCGCAAGGAAGCCAAGGATCACGGCGAAGGCGGCAGCATCGTCGGGGCGCCGCTTGCCGGACGCGTCCTCATTGTCGATGACGTCATCTCGGCCGGCACCTCGGTGCGCGAATCGGTCGAACTGATCCGCGCCGCAGGCGCCACTCCGGCCGGGGTCCTCATCGCCCTCGACCGCCAGGAACGCGGCCAGGGCGATTTGTCCGCCGTGCAGGAAGTGCAACGCGATTATGGCATCCCCGTCGTCGCCGTCGCCGGGCTCACCGACCTGCTTGCCTATCTCGACGGGCATTCCGAATTTTCGTCGCATCGCGCCGCCGTCGCGCGTTACCGGGAGCAATATGGCACCGCTCGCTAGAACCCTTACCCTCGCCGCAGCATTGCTCGCCGCCCTGCCCGTCCAGGCCCAGAACAAGCCGCCCGCTGCCGGCAATCTCTATTGCTGCAACGGCGGCCGCATCTGCGGGGACTCGCTGCCCGAGCAATGCCGCGGCAAGGCCTATCGCATCCTCGACAAGAGCGGCAACCTGATCAAGGACGTGCCGGCGCCGATGACTGCGGAAGAAAAGGCGCTCGCCGCCGAAGCGGAGCAGAAGCGCAAGGAGGAGGAAGCCGCCGCCAAGGAGCAGAAACGCAAGGACAATGCGCTGCTGCAGACCTACACCAGCCTCGCCGACATCGACCGCCTGCAGGAGCGCACCGAAGCCGAGGTGCGCGCCGCGATCAAGGGCGCCCAGGACAAGATCGCCGCCCAGGAGAAGCGGCGCAAGCAGTTCGAGGAGGAAGCCCAGTTCTACAAGAAGAAGGCGATGCCGTCGAACCTGACAAAAAGCATCGCCGACGCCGACGGGGAGATCAAGACGCAGCAGGAATTTCTGGCGGTCAAGCAGAACGACCTGAAGAACATCCAGACCCGCTTCGATGCCGACCGCAAGCGCTATGTCGAGCTGACCGGGGTCAAGGGCGGCAGCGCGGCGCCCGCCGCACCGCCCACCGCACCGCCTGCCGCGCGCTGATCAGCCGGCCAGCTTCGCCTTCAGCAGCTCGTTGACCTGCTGCGGGTTCGCCTTGCCCTTCGCCGCCTTCATCACCTGGCCGACCAGCGCGTTGAAGGCCTTCTCCTTGCCGGCCCGGTACTCGGCGACGTTGGGCGCATTGGCGGCGAGCACCTCGTCGACCAGTTTCTCGATCGCGCCGCTGTCGGTGATCTGCTTGAGGCCCTGTTTCTCGATGATTTCGTCGGCGCTCGCCCCTTCGCCGTTCCACAGCGCCTCGAAGACCTTCTTGGCGATGGCGTTCGACACGGTGTTGTCGGCGATGCGCAGGATCAGTCCGCCCAGTTGCCCGGCAGACACCGGCGACTGCCCGATCTCCCGCCCTTCCTTGTTAAGGCGGGCGGCCAGATCGACCATGACCCAGTTGGCACACGGCTTGGCATTGGCCTTGCCGGCGACCGTCACGGTCGACTCGTAGAAATCGGCAATTTCCTGGCTGGCCGTCAGCGTCGCCGCATCGTAGGCCGACAATCCCAGCTCGCCGGCGAAGCGCGCGCGCTTTTGCGCCGGCAGTTCCGGCAGTTCGCCGCGCACGCGCTCAACCCAGGCGCGCTCGATGACCAGCGGCAAGAGGTCGGGGTCGGGGAAATAGCGGTAGTCGTGCGCGTCCTCCTTGGTGCGCATGGTCCGCGTCTCGCCCGTGTCGGGGTCGAACAGCACCGTGGCCTGCTGGATCTTGCGCCCTTCCTCAATCTCGTTGATCTGCCAGTGCACCTCGTAGTCGATCGCCTCCTTGAGGAAGCGGAACGAATTGAGGTTCTTGATCTCGCGCCGCGTACCGAATTCGGCCTGCCCCTTCGGCCTTACCGAGACGTTGGCATCGCAGCGGAAGGAACCTTCCTGCATGTTGCCGTCGCAGATGCCGATCCAGCGCACCAGCGCATGCAGGGCCCGGGCGTAAGCGACAGCCTCGTCGCTCGAGCGCATGTCCGGCTCGGTGACGATCTCGAGCAACGGCGTGCCGGCACGGTTGAGGTCGATGCCCGATTTGCCGTGGAAGTCCTCGTGCAGCGATTTGCCGGCATCCTCCTCGAGGTGGGCGCGGGTCAGGCGCACCGTCTTCTCGTAGCCCTTGTCGCCGCTGCCGACCTGCACGGTCAGCGCACCGCCCTGCACGACCGGCAGTTCGAACTGGCTGATCTGGTAGCCCTTCGGCAGGTCGGGGTAGAAGTAATTCTTGCGCGCGAACACCGACTTCGCGGCGACTTCGGCGCCGATGGCGAGCCCGAAGCGGATCGCGCAATCGACCGCCTTGCGGTTGAGTACCGGTAGCACACCGGGCAGCGCGAGGTCGACCGCGCAGGCCTGCGTATTGGGTTCTGCGCCGAACGCCGTCGAAGCGCCGGAGAAAATCTTCGAAACAGTAGCCAGCTGCGCGTGCGTTTCGATGCCGATGACGACTTCCCACTGGGTCATGATGTCCTTCCGTTCAGAAACAGCGCCCCGATTTCGCTTCGACCATGATCGGCCACAGATAGCTGAAAGCATCGCCTTCGCAGGATTTCGGGCAACTGTTGAAGGCAACCGTCACCCGCGCCCCCTGCTCCCACATGCGCACCGAGCAACCGCGCTCGCGCCGGTGACGGAGCAGCGCCTGCGGCAGCTTCTCGGCCTGCTCGAAATCGCCGAGGTTGAAGCGACAGGTGCCGTAGCCCTTCATCGTGACCTCCGCGCTGAACGCCTTGACCTCGGCCTCCTTGACCAGGAGGTCGAGGCGCGTCTGGGTGCCGACGGCGTCGCGGTGGTTGCAGCGCGAGCGGACGTTGAGCGGACGCGTCGGCTGCGGCTGCAGATTGCGGTTCTTCAGGTACTTCAATGGCTGCGACTCGATCTTGGTCTCCCTCTCAGGCGCTGGCGCCGGCACCGTTACCGGCGCCGTGGCCGGCCCCTCCTTGAGATCGGCACAGCCAGCGGCGACGGCGAGACCGATGAGCGGCCAGGCCGCCCGCGCAAGCGTCACGCGACGCCGGCCGGCGCCTGCCGGTGCCAGCCGGTCGCCTGCTGGTAGCGGTGCGCCACGTTGAGCAGGCGCGTCTCGGCGAAGTAGTTGCCGATCAGCTGCAGGCCGACCGGCAGGCCATCGGCGAAACCGCAGGGTATCGACATGCCGGGCAGGCCGGCCAGATTGACGGCGATGGTGTAGATATCCGAAAGGTACATCTGCACCGGATCCGCGGCCTTTTCGCCGAGGCGGAACGCGGTCGACGGCGAGGTCGGGCCGAGGATCACGTCGCACGAGCGGAAGGCGGCCGCGAAGTCGTCGGCGATCAGCCGGCGGATGCGCTGCGCCTGAAGGTAATAGGCGTCGTAGTAGCCGTGCGACAGCACGTAGGTGCCGATCAGGATGCGCCGCTTGACTTCGGCCCCGAAGCCCTCGGCCCTGGTCCGCGCGTACATCTCGTCAAGGCTGCCGTAATCGGCGGCCCGGTGGCCATAACGGACGCCGTCGAAACGCGACAGGTTGGAACTGGCCTCGGCGGGGGCGATGACGTAATAGGCAGGCACCGACAAGTGCGAATTGGGCAGCGAGACTTCCACGGCCGACGCGCCGAGGCGCTCGTATTCGCGGATCGCCTCCTGCACGGCCGCCATCACTCCGGGCGCGCAGCCACTGCCGGCGAAGAACTCGCGCGGCAAGCCGATACGCAAACCCGCCAGCGGCTTGTCGAGGTCGCTGGTGTAATCCTCGGCCGGGCGCTCGAGCGAAGTCGAGTCGCGCGGGTCGAATCCCGCCATGGCGTTGAGCAACAGGGCGCAGTCTTCGGCACTGCGCGCCATCGGCCCGGCCTGGTCGAGCGACGACGCGAAGGCGATCATCCCGTAGCGGGAGACGACGCCGTAAGTCGGCTTGAGCCCGGTCAGGTTGCACAAGGCCGCCGGCTGGCGGATCGAGCCGCCGGTGTCGGTCCCGGTCGCCGCCGGCGCCAGGTGCGCGGCAACGGCCGCCGCCGAGCCCCCGGACGAGCCGCCGGGCACGCGGGTGCGATCCCACGGGTTCTTGACCGGCCCGAAGAACGAGGTCTCGTTGGACGAACCCATCGCGAACTCGTCCATGTTGGTCTTGCCGAGGGACACCAGGCCCGCCTCGCCGTGCATCTTGCGTATCACAGTGGCGTCGTAGGGCGACACGAAATTCGCCAGCATCCTAGAGCCGCAGGTCGTCGTCCAGCCCTCGGCGCAGAAGATGTCCTTCTGGGCGATCGGAACGCCCGTCAGCGGACCCGCTGCACCGGCGGCGATACGCGCATCCGCCGCCGCCGCCATTTTCAGGCTTTTTTCCGGGTCGACCGTGACAAAGGCATTGATGTCGGGATTCAGGCGCCCGATGCGGTCGAGGAACAGCGTCGTCAGCTCGACGCTCGATATCCGTCGCGCCGCCAGCGCGGCGGCCAGTTCGCGCAGGCCGGACTCGATCATTCGATGACCTTCGGGACGAGATAGAGGCCGGCTTCGGCCTCGGGCGCGACGGCCTGGAAGGCAGCACGCCGGTCCGCTTCGCTGACCGCATCTTCACGCAGACGCTGCGCCACGTCCTGGGCGTGCGCCATCGGTTCGACGCCGGTGGTGTCGACCGCCTGCATCTGCTCGATCAGGGTGAAGATGCCGTTGAGGCTGGACTGGGTCGCAAGCGCCTCGGATTCATTGATCGCGATGCGCGCCAGATGCGCCACGCGCTGGACCTGCTCGAGTGAAATCGACATGGCGGACGGCGACTATTGCAGTGCACAAAGTCTTAAAATGGACAGCGTTATAAGGTATCATAAAAGTTTTCCCTACCGCACCCCCACAGCGGAGTTCACGATGTTCGGCTTCCTCAGCAAATACTTCTCCAACGACCTCGCAATCGACCTCGGCACCGCCAACACGCTCATCTATGTGCGCGGCCGCGGCATCGTCCTCGACGAGCCGTCGGTGGTCGCCATCCGCCTCGAAGGCGGCCCCAATGCCAAGAAAACCATCCAGGCCGTCGGCAAGGAAGCAAAGGAGATGCTCGGCAAGGCGCCGGGCTCGATCAGCGTCATCCGTCCGATGAAGGACGGCGTCATCGCCGACTTCACGGTCACCGAGCAGATGCTCAAGCAGTTCATCAAGAAGGTGCATGACTCGCGGCTCTTCAGCCCGAGCCCGCGCATCATCATCTGCGTTCCCTCCGGCTCGACCCAGGTCGAGCGCCGCGCCATCCGCGAATCCGCCATCGGCGCCGGCGCCAGCCAGGTCTTCCTGATCGAGGAACCGATGGCCGCCGCGATCGGCGCCGGCCTGCCGGTGGCCGAAGCGACTGGCTCGATGGTCGTCGACATCGGCGGCGGCACCACCGAAGTCGGCGTCATCTCGCTCGGCGGCATGGTCTACGCCGGCTCGGTGCGCGTCGGTGGCGACAAGCTGGACGAAGCGATCATCAACTACATCAGCCGCAACTACGGCATGATGATCGGCGAAAACACCGCCGAGAACATCAAGAAGAACATCGGCTCCGCCTTCCCCGGCGCCGAAGTCAAGGAAATGGAAGTCTCGGGCATCAACAAGGCCGAGGGCATCCCGCGCAAATTCACGATCTCGTCCAACGAGATCCTCGAGGCGCTGACCGACCCGCTCAACCAGATCGTTTCCGCCGTCAAGTCGGCGCTGGAGAAGACCCCCCCGGAACTCGGCGCCGACATCGCCGAGCGCGGCATGGTCCTGACCGGCGGCGGCGCGCTGTTACGCGACCTCGACCGCCTGCTCATGGAAGAAACCGGCCTGCCGGTCATCGTCGCCGACGAGCCGCTCACCTGCGTCGCCCGCGGCTCCGGCCTGGCACTGGAAAAGATGGACAAGCTGGCTTCGATCTTCGCCTCGGAGTAATCCGGAAGGAAACCCGTGGCCGGCTTCGACCACGCTCCGCCGCCGTTCTTCAAGCGAGGGCCAGCGCCGCTGGCCCTCCTGACTTTCTACGTCCTCGTCTCGCTCGCCCTCTTCGTCGTCGATCTCCGGCTGAAGAGCCTCGACCTCCTGCGCCAGAGCATCGCCCTCGTCGTCGACCCGGTGCAGCGCATCGCCCAGACGCCGGGCAGCCTCGTCGACTACGGGCGCAAGTATTTCGAGGGCCTCCAGGAACTGCAGCGCGAGAACGACGAACTGCGCCACGCCAAGCTGAACACGGCCCCCGGCCTGCAGCGCCTGGAACAACTCGAGGCCGAGAACGAGCGCCTGCGCCGGCTGCTGGTCGTCAAGGAACGCGAGAAGGCCAAGGGCCAGGTCGCCCAGATCCTGTACACCGCACGCGACCCCTTTGCGCGCAAGGTCATCGTCGACAAGGGCCAGCAGGCGGGTATCGCAGCCGGCCAGCCGGCGATCGACGAAAGCGGCGTGGTCGGGCAGGTTACCCGGGTCTTCCCGTTTTCCGCCGAGGTGACGCTGATCACCGACAAGAACCAGGCGGTTCCCGTGCAGATCGTCCGCAACGGACAGCGCTCGGTGGTTTTTGGCGTCGGCAACGGCCAGCTCGAGCTGCGCTACATGCCGGCCAACGCCGACGTCAAGGTCGGTGACACGCTGGTCACCTCGGGACTCGACGGCATCTACATGCAAGGCTTCCCGGTTGCCAAGGTGGTCGATGTCCAGCGCGACAGCGCTTATTCCTTCGCCCGCATCCTCTGCGCGCCGGTCGCCGGCGTCGAGAATTTCGGCGAACTCATGATCCTCGATGCACGCAAGCCGCTACCGGAAGCGCCGGCAGCGGCAGAGCCCCACGCCAGCGAGGGCAAGAGCGGGCAGCGCGTCAAGAAGCAGCGCGCCGGCAAGGGTAACTGATGCAGCCGACCTTCTCCTCATCACGCATCCTGCTGCCGGTTCGCCCCTGGTTCATCGTCCTGAGCCTCGTCGTCGCCCTCCTCCTCAATCTCCTGCCGACCGCCTACTGGCCCGGCATCCCCGACTGGGTCGCGCTAGTCCTCTGCTTCTGGAGCGTCCGCGAGACGCGGCGCGTCGGCATGGGCTGGGGCTTCGTGCTCGGCCTGCTGATGGACGTTGCCGACGGCGCGGTACTCGGCCAGCACGGGTTCGCCTACGTGCTCCTCGCCTACACGGCCGCCTCGCTGTCGCGGCGCATCCTGTGGTTCCCGCTCGCCCAGCAGGCCTTGCAGGTGCTGCCCCTGCTTCTGCTCGCCCAGGTGGTCCAGGCGGCGATGCGGCTGGCGGTCGGCGCCGATTTCCCGGGCTGGAGCTATTTCATCGGCCCCTTCGTCGCCGTCATCCTCTGGTTCCCGCTCACCTTCGTCCTCCTGCTGCCGCAATACCAGCCGGTCGAGCAGGACCCCGACCGGCCGATCTGACGCCGCCATGGGCGACTTCCACAACCCCGAAGCCGACCTCGACCGCTTCCGCTTCCGCCTCGGCTTCGCGTCCGTCGCGGTGCTGCTCGCCTTTGGCGTCCTCGTCACCCGATTTGCCTGGCTACAGGTCATCCAGCACGATTTCTACCGGACGCGCGCCGAGGACAACCGCATCGCCCTGATCCCGGTGGTTCCCAACCGGGGCGTCGTCACCGATCGCAACGGTATCGTCCTGGCCCGCAATTATTCGGCTTTCACCCTCGAGATAACGCCCTCGCAGGCCGGCAGGCTCGAAGATACGATCGACGCCCTGGCGGAAATCGTCGACATCCAGCCCAAGGATCGCAAGCGTTTCAAGCGCCTGATGGACGAAGCCAAGAACTTCGAGTCGGTCCCGATCCGCAACCGCCTGACCGACGAGGAAGTTGCAAAATTTGCGGCCCACCGCTATCGCTTTCCCGGCGTCGAGGTCAAGGCCCGCCTGTTCCGCCAGTACCCGCTCGGCAAGGTGGGGTCGCACGCGATCGGCTACATCGGCCGCATCACCGAGCGCGACCAGAAGTGGATCGAGGAGGCCGAGCTCACGCCGAACTACAAGGGCACCGACCATATCGGCAAGACCGGCCTCGAACAGCACTACGAATTCGAACTGCACGGCCAGACCGGCTACGATGAGGTCGAAATCGATTCCGGCGGCCGCGCGTTGCGCAGCCTCAAGAGCATTCCGCCGATCTCTGGCAACAACCTGGAGCTGACGCTCGACATCAAGCTGCAGGAAATCACCGAACAGGCTTTCGGCGACCGCAAGGGGGCATTGGTTGCGATCGAGCCCTCCACCGGCGGCATCCTGGCCCTCGTTTCGACGCCGACCTACGACCCCAACATGTTCGTCGACGGCATCTCGCCGGAGAACTGGAAGGAGCTGAACGAGCACCCGGACAAGCCGATGATCAACCGCACGATCAATGGCGCCTATCCGCCCGGCTCGACCTTCAAGCCCTTCATGGCCCTGGCGGCGCTCGAGACTGGCAAGCGCACCCCGCAACAGGCGATATCCGACCCGGGCTACTACAATTTCGGGAATCACACGTTCCGCGACGACAAAAAGGGCGGCCACGGCAGCGTGGACATGTACAAGTCCATCGTGCATTCCTGCGACACGTACTACTACATGCTAGCCAACGACCTCGGCATCGACGCCATCGCCAAATTCATGGGCAGCCTCGGGCTCGGCCAGAAGACCGGCGTCGATCTCGGCAAGGATGACTCCGGCGAGTCGAAGGGTGTCCTGCCCTCGCCCGAGTGGAAGAAGCAGCGCTTCAAGAAACCCGAGCAGCAGAAATGGTACTCGGGCGAAACCATCTCGATCGGCATCGGCCAGGGTTACAACGCCTACACGCCGATCCAGCTCGCGCAGGCCACGGCAACGCTCGCCAACAACGGCGTCATGTTCCGCCCTCACCTGGTGCGCAACATCGTCGACACGAAGTCCGGGGAGAAACGGCCGGTCGAGCCGAAGCCGATCCGCGACCTCGGGCTCAAGCCGAAGAACCTTGAAGTCATCCACCGCGCAATGATCGGGGTCAACAAGGAAGGTACCGGTGCCCGCGCCTTCGCCGGCGTTCCCTACACGGTCGGCGGCAAGACCGGTACCGCCCAGGTCTTCTCGCTCAAGGGCGCCGACTACAAGCATTCGGCGGTCAAGAAGGAGCTGCGCGACCACGCGCTGTTCATCGCCTACGCACCGGTCGAAAACCCGAAGATCGCCGTCGCCGTACTGGTCGAGAACGGCGGCTTCGGGGCCCAGTCGGCCGCGCCGATCGCCCGCATGGTGCTCGACTACTACCTGCTCGGCAAGCTGCCGGCCGGCGCCGCCCGCGAGGATGCGGCCGCCGTCGAGGACGACAACGAAGAATGATCGACGTCATCGGCTACGCCCGCCGCGGCATGCGCGCCCTGGTCGCCCCCATCGACTTCCCGCTCCTGCTGATCACGCTGGCGATCATGGCGGTCGGGCTGGCCACCGTACATTCTGCCACCTTCGACGGCAACCAGCGCATGGGCAACCAGGCGATCAACATGGGCGTCGCCCTGGTCATCATGTGGCTGGTCGCCCGCCTGCAACCGCAGAAGCTGATGAGCCTGGCCGTGCCGCTGTATCTTCTTGGCCTCGTCCTGCTGATCGCCGTCTTCCTGTTCGGCATCAAGGTCAATGGCGCCAAGCGCTGGCTCAACATCGGCATCACCCGCATACAGCCGTCCGAGATTATGAAGATCGCGATGCCGCTGATGCTGGCCTGGTATTTCCACAAGTACGAAGCAACCTTACGCGCACGCCACTTCATCGTGGCGGCCATCCTGCTCGTCGTCCCCTTCCTGCTCATCGCCAAGCAGCCGGACCTCGGTACCGCGCTGCTGGTCGGCGGCGCCGGCTTCTACGTGATCTTCTTTGCCGGCCTGCCCTGGAAGATCATCATCGGCCTTGGCGCCGCCGGCGCGGCAGCCGCCCCCTTCCTGTGGACGATGCTGCACGACTACCAGCGCAAGCGCATCCTGACGCTGATCGATCCGACCACCGATCCGCTCGGCTCCGGCTACCACATCATCCAGTCCACCATCGCCATCGGCTCTGGCGGGCCCTTCGGCAAGGGCTACCTGAACGGCACCCAGACCCACCTCGAGTTCATCCCGGAGAAGCACACCGACTTCATCTTCGCCGTCTATTCGGAAGAATGGGGCCTGGCCGGCAATCTCTTGCTCGTCTTCCTCTACACCCTGCTCATTGGGCGCGGCCTGATGATCGCCTCGGCCGCCCCGACGCTGTTCACCCGCCTCCTCGCCGGGGCGGTCACGCTCGGCTTCTTCACCTACGCCTTCATCAACATGGGCATGGTCAGCGGCATCCTGCCCGTGGTCGGCGTGCCGCTCCCCTTCATGAGCTACGGGGGCACGGCGCTGGTCACCCTCTTCCTCGGCATCGGCCTCCTGATGTCGATTCACTCGCACCGGATGCTGGTCAAGAAGTGAGCGCACGCTCTGCGGTGATCGCCCTGATGGCCTTACTGGCCGCTGGCTGCGGCGGCACACCGCCGAAGGATGTCGCGGTCGACCCCGCCAAACCGGCCATTTCCAAACCGGCCCCGACCCCGACCAGGAAACCCACCGCGGTACTCAAGAAGGGTGGCGGTTTCTACAAGGATGACGGCCCGGCCGACGACATCCCGGACGGCCTCGACGACATTCCCGATGCGGTGCCGCGCTGGGAACCGCTGCACAAGCCGGCGACGCGACCCTACGTCGTGCTCGGCAAGGAATATGTCCCGAACACGACGCTCAAGCCATACAAGGCGCGCGGCATCGCCAGCTGGTACGGCAAGAAGTTCCACGGCCAGAAGACGTCGATCGGCGAGCCCTACGACATGTTCGCGATGACGGCAGCGCATACCACGCTGGCCCTGCCCTCGTATGCGCGGGTGACCAATGTCCAGACCGGGAAATCGGTCGTCGTGCGCATCACCGACCGCGGTCCCTTCCACGCCGACCGGGTCATCGACCTCTCCTACACTGCTGCCTACAGGCTCGGGCTGATCAACGGCGGCAGCGGGCAGGTCGAGGTCGAAGCCATCCTGCCCGGCGATCCTGCCGGCACCGCCTATGCGCAGGTCGCGCCGGCGACGCGCCCCGCTGCCGAGGCCGACGAGATCGAGGCACTGGCGCGCCGCCTCGCGCTCGAGGAGCGTCCGGTCCAGACCCCGCCCCCGCCCGCCGGCGATACGGCGTCGCCCGCCGGCAAGGGAGTCTTCCTGCAGCTGGGCGCCTTCGGCAACGCCGACAACGCGGAAGTCCTGCGCGGCCACCTGTCGCGCGAGCTCGACTGGATCGCCGAGCCGATGCGCATCTACGCCGCCGGCGGCATCCACCGCCTGCAACTCGGGCCGTATGCGACGCGCGCCGACGCGGAGCGCGTCGCCGAACGCATCCGCGCGACACTCGGCCAGCGTCCGACCGTGGTCATCCGCTGACGCGGCGCTGCGTTCCCTTTGACCGGCATCAAGTGCCGGACGGCTGCCGTCGCTATACTGCCCGGTTCCGGTAATCCACATGCAGCAACGGCCATGACCTCCCTGCCCGACCTCGTCTGCCCGGCCGGCAGCCTGCCCGCCCTCAAGGCCGCCGTCGACAACGGCGCCGACGCCGTCTATCTCGGCTTCAGGAACGACACCAACGCGCGCAACTTCGCCGGCCTCAACTTCGACGCGAAGACCATGGCCGAGGGCATCCGCTACGCGCATGCCAAGGGTCGCGAGGTGCTGCTGGCGATCAACACCTTTCCGCAGGCCGGCCGCGTCGGCGACTGGCACAAGGCGGTCGACGGTGCCGTCGATGTCGGCGCCGACGCCATCATCCTGGCCGATGTCGGCCTGCTCGACTACGCCCGCCGCAAGCACCCGCAGCAGCGCCTGCACCTGTCGGTGCAGGGCTCGGCCACCAGCTACGAGGCGATCAATTTCTGCCAGCGCGAGTTCGGCGTCCGGCGCGCCGTCCTGCCGCGGGTCCTCACGCTGGCGCAGGTCGAGAACGTCATCCGCAACACCACGGTCGAGATCGAGGTCTTCGGCTTCGGCAGCCTGTGCGTCATGAACGAGGGCCGCTGCTGGCTGTCGTCCTACGCCTGCGGCGAATCGCCCAACACGGTCGGCGCCTGCTCGCCGGCCAAGTACGTCAAGTGGGACAAGAAGCCCGGCGCCATGGAGACCCGGCTCAACGGCATCCTCATCGATCGTTTCGGCGACGACGAACCGGCCGGCTACCCGACCCTGTGCAAGGGCCGCTTCGAGGTGCGCGGCGAGACCTACTACGCGCTCGAGGAGCCAACCAGCCTCAACGTCCTCGAGATCCTGCCGGAGATCCTCAAGATCGGCGTGCGTGCAATCAAGGTCGAAGGCCGCCAGCGCAGCCCCGCTTATGTCGCCCAGGTGACCCGCACCCTGCGTGCCGCGCTCGACGCGCTGGCCGGCGGCAGCGAGCGCTACCACGTGCGCCCGGCCTGGCAGGCGGAACTGGCCAAGGTCTCGGAAGGCAACCAGGCGACGCTCGGCGCCTACAACCGGCCGTGGCGCTGAAGGGATTCAACGCATGAAACTCTCGCTCGGACCCCTGCTCTGGTTCTGGCCCAAGGCCGAAGTCCTCGAATTCTATGCCGGCATCGCCGGCAACCCGGCGATCGACATCGTCTACGTCGGCGAAGTCGTCTGCTCGCGCCGCCAGCAGTTGCGCGTCGCCGACTGGATCGGCCTGGCCCGCGACCTGGCCGACGCCGGCAAGGAAGTCGTCGTCTCGGCACAGGCCCTGCTCGAGTCGGAAAGCGACCTCAAGGCCCTGCGCCGGCTGGTCGACGAAGCCGGCTGCAAGGTCGAGGCGAACGATCTCGGGGCGGTCAACCTGGTCGCCGGCACCGATTTCGTGGCCGGGCCGCATCTCAACATCTACAACGAGGCGACGCTCGCCACCTTCGCCCGCTACGGCATGAAGCGCTGGGTACCGCCGCTGGAAGCGACGCGCAAGCTGGTCGAGACCCTGCACGGCAGCCGCCCGGCCGGCATCGAAACCGAGGTGTTCGCCTTCGGCAAGCTGCCGCTGGCCTTCTCGGCGCGCTGCTTCACTGCGCGCCATTACGACCTCAACAAGGACGACTGCCAGTTCAAGTGCCTCGACCATCCCGAGGGTCTGACGCTGAAGACGCGCGAGGGCCAGGATTTCCTCACGATCAATGGCATCCAGACCATGTCGGCGCAGTGCTACGACCTGCTGTACGAAATCCCCGACATGCGCGCGATGGGCATCGACGTCGTCCGCATCAGCCCGCAGCAGGCACACTTCGCGGAAATCGTCGCCGCCTTCGACGGTGCCCGCCGCGGCGAATCGCCAGCCGGCAACCGCGACGCGTGGGCCGCCAGCGGCAGGGTCGACGGCTACTGGTTCGGCGATGCCGGCATCGGCCGCCACCACACGCAGGACTACGCCTGAATCACCGGGAGCCCCCGATGGATAATGCCCTGACCGTACCCAAGTTCCGCCTGCCCGGATTCGTCGCTGCCATGGGCCAGCACCTGCCGCAGTGGCCGCACGCCCTGGCGCTGATTGCCGGGCTCAACGCCGCACTGGCCTTCAAGCTGTTGCCGGCCGGCGAACTCGCCACACTCGAGGACAAGCAGTTCCGCGTGCGCGTCCTCGACAGCGGCGGCGAAGCGTCATTCACCTATCGAAATGGGCGCTTCCTGCCCATCTTCCGGCCGACGCGCGAACCCGACCTGGCGTTCGCCGCCAACCTGTCCGCCTTCCTGCAATTGCTCGCCCGCCAGGAGGACCCGGACACGCTGTTCTTCAACCGGGAACTGGAAATCACCGGCGACACCGAGCTCGGCCTGCTCGTCAAGAACCTGCTCGACGCCGTCGAATGGCCGGCCCCGCCGCGCCTGGGCCTGCCGCTCGGCGGCCGCTGAACGTCGCCCCGGCACGACGCTGACGCGCTCCTCGAGCGCGACCGGCGTCGCCAACCCCTGCAGGCCGCGCACGCTGTGCGCCCCGAGGAAGACCTCGACGCCCGGCGGCAGCTTGCCGTCGCTGCGGAACAATCCGTTCAGCGCTGCACACTCGCGCGCCGCGGCGCGCAGCACATCGCCGACCGTCTCGCCGCTCACCAGAATGTCCTCGCGCCCGCCGGCCAGCGCGCTGAGCGCGGGGGGCAGATGCACCGATACCACGGGGTACTCGCCAAGCATGTCGATTCTCCTTGCGGCCAGATGTACATGTGACAGTGCGCCGCCAATGACAGTTCAGCGCGTACCCGCGAGCGGCGGGGCGAAGGGCGGAACGAGTGATCGCCATCTGGAGGCAGCGGTGATGCGCTCCCCTGGTCGGCACGCCTGGTGCGGCGGATCGCCGCTGCCCGACAGCGCCATGCTCGCGGTATAGTTCGCCCACCCCACCCTCGGAGTATCATTCATGGGCCCATTCTTCCGCCTGACCACTCTCTCGCTCGCCTGCCTCGGCGCTTCGGCAGTCGCTCTCGCCCAGGAAACCGCCGACCGCATCTGGTCCGGTGGCACCATCATCACGATGAACGACAAGGCACTGCGCGCCGAGGCCATTGCCGAGAAGGGCGGCAAGATCGTCGCCGTCGGCAGGAAGGACGCCGTGATGAAGCTCAAGGGCGACAGGACGGAGATGATCGACCTCGGCGGGCGCACGCTGCTGCCCGGCTTCGTCGATGCGCACGGCCACATGTTCGTCGGCGGCGTCCAGGCGCTCTCGGCCAACTTGCTGGCGCCGCCCGACGGCGACGTCAAGGACATCGCTTCGCTGCAGCAGGTCGTGCGCGACTGGATGAAGGCCAACGATGCCGCGGTGAAGAAGGTCGGCCTGATCATCGGTTTCGGCTATGACAATGCCTCGCTCGCCGAGCATCGCCACCCGAACCGCGACGACCTCGACCAGATCTCGAAGGACGTCCCGATCCTGCTCTGGCACCAGTCCGGCCACATGGTGGCGGTCAATTCCAAGGCGCTCGAAGTCACCGGCATGACCGCCGAGACGCCCGATCCGGCCGGCGGCGTCATCCAGCGGCGCAAGGGCAGCAAGGAACCCAACGGCGTATTCGAGGAAACGGCCGCCATGCCGGTCCTGATGAAGCTGCTTGGCAAGACCGGCCCCGAGGGGGCCAAGGCTTTCGCCCGCGCCGGCGCCGAGTTGTGGGCGCGTTACGGCTACACGACGGCCGACGAGGGGCGTTCGATTCCAGCCACGGTCAAGATCATGCGCGAGGTCGCCGACGAGGGCGGCTACAAGATCGACGTCGTCACCTATCCGGACGTCCTAGTCGACCGCGACTTCATCAAGCAGGGCTTCAGCCAGAACTACACCAACCGCTTCCGCATCGGCGGCGCCAAGCTGACCATCGACGGTTCGCCGCAGGGCTTCACCGCCTGGCGCGATCGCCCGTACTACAAGCCGGTCGGCGACTACCCGAAGGGCTATGCCGGCTATGCCGCCGCCTCGAAGGAGCAGGTGATGGGTGCGGTCGACTGGTCCTACGCGAACAATATGCAGTTGCTGACCCACGCCAACGGCGAGGCCGCCTCCGACCTGCTGATCAAGGCCACCCAGGCGGCCCGCAAGAAGTACGGCCCGGGCAAGGACATGCGCAACGTCCTCATCCACGGCCAGTTCCTGCGCGAAGACCAGGTCGATGCCTACAAGAAGCTCGGCATCTTGCCCTCGCTCTTCCCGATGCACACCTTTTACTGGGGCGACTGGCATGTGAACCAGACGGTCGGCCCCAAGGCCGGGCAGAACATCTCGCCGACCGGCTGGGTGGTCAAGCGCGGCATGAAATTCACCTCGCACCATGACGCCCCGGTGGCCTTCCCCGATTCGATGCGCGTGCTCGACGCCACCGTCACCCGCAAGGCCCGCGGCTCGGGCAACATCATCGGGCCGCAGCAGCGGGTGGACGTCATCACCGGCCTCAAGGCCATGACCATCTGGCCGGCCTGGCAGCATTACGAGGAAGGCAGCAAGGGCTCGCTCGAGACCGGCAAGCTGGCCGACTTCGTGATCCTGTCGCAGGACCCGACGGCGATCGACCCGAACGACTTCGACCGCATCAAGGTGACCGAGACGGTCAAGGAAGGCAAGACGGTGTTCCGGCTGACCGCCGAGGAACAGCGCCGTGCTGCGCTGATGCCGGCGCCTTCCGCCGACGGCCGGGATCCCTTCGGCAACTTCCTGCGTGCGGCGATGGCACGCCACGAGGCGGCCGGGCATCACGGCCACGCCCATGCCCCCGGCGACACCTGCGCCAGCCCGGTGATCGGGGAATTGGCGGCAGCGATAGCCGGCGGGCAACGATGACCGCTACCCGATGACACGACGAACGTAGTTTCGGACCGCAGCCGAAAGCCTTCTCGCCGATGCTTGCCGCGAAAATGGCTGTCGGATAACCTTGCCCGCTGATCTGCTGATTGATATCCCCGTACGGAAGTAACAACACGATGAATTCAAGATCCATCGGTGCCGGCTGTCTCGCCGGCCTGTTCATGCAAATCGCCTGGGCAGCCGATTGTCCGAACCGGCAACCGGGCAAGCACCTGGAATTCCTGGGGCGCTCCGCGGACAGTTCCGTATCGCTGTGGCTATCGACCCCGGGCACTGCCGGAGCCTTTCGCCTCTCGGCTCCCGGCGTTGCCGAAATCGACGCCTGGAGCGCGAGTCGGCCGTCGCTGCGCCTCAGCATCTCGCCGGTGGTACTGGACGGCCCCAATGGCATCCACAAGCTGGACAGCATGAATGCCGACGGATCCTTCAATTGCTTCCTCGATTCGCGGGGCCAGACCAATCCGGTCTTTCCGAATATTCCGCCAATAGGTGGCGGCGGTGGCAGCGGCGGTTCCGGGGGCGGCGT
>VEPL01000033.1 GCA_012026885.1 Betaproteobacteria bacterium
TGGCGGGGGCAAAAGGCGAATTCTAGCCGGCTAACCGGGGGAACGGCGGGCAAAGGGCGAGCGCACGCGGTAAACTGCCGGTCTTGCGCGGTTGACCGCGCCAGAATGCCAAAATCCGCGCATGAACACCTCCAACACCCTGCAGAAACTCCGCAAATTCCTCGAAGGCCGTACCGGCAAGGCGATCGCCGACTACAACATGATCGAGGACGGCGACACGGTCCTCGTCTGCGTCTCCGGCGGCAAGGATTCCTATACCCTGCTCGCCATGCTGATGGCGCTGCAGCAACGGGCGCCGGTGGACTTCCGCCTGATCGCGATGAACCTGGACCAGAAGCAGCCGGGCTTCCCGGCCGAGGTTCTGCCCGCCTATTTCGACGCGATCGGGATCGAGTACCGCATTGTCGAAGCCGATACGTATGCGATCGTGAAGGACAAAATCCCGGAGGGCAAGACGACCTGTTCGCTGTGTTCGCGCCTGCGCCGCGGCATCATCTACCGCACCGCCAAGGAACTCGGCGCCAACAAGATCGCCCTTGGCCATCACCGCGACGACATGGTGCACACGCTCTTCCTCAACCTCCTCTTCGGCGGCAAGCTCAAGGCCATGCCACCCAAACTGGTCACCGATGACCGCGCCCACGTCGTCATCCGCCCGCTTGCCTACTGCCCCGAGGCGGACATCGCCAAATTCGCGCGCGGGATGGAATTCCCGATCATCCCGTGCAACCTGTGCGGCTCGCAGGAAAATCTGCAGCGCCAGAAAATCCGCGAGATGATGGCCGACTGGGACCGTCGCTACCCGGGACGCACGGAATCGGTGTTCACGGCCATGCAGAACGTCGTGCCTTCCCACCTGGCCGACAGCGCTCTATTCGATTTCCGCGGACTGACCCTAGACACCCCGGTGGACGTAGGGGACATCGCCTTCGACCCGCCCGAGATCGCCGTCGCCGGCGGTATTCCGGTCACCGTCGCGGCGCCCGGATAAGTCGTTGCAGGGGGCTCTTCCCGAAATCAAGACGAACTAGTCGTCCGCTACGGACGGTGCGATAATTCGCCGTCCACTTTCCCTACCGACAGCCATGAGCAAGGCGCAGACCCAAGCCATCACGATGTTTGCCGAGATCGAAGGCATCGCCGAACTCGGCGCGCGCATTGGCCAAGGCGAGGCCGGACACGCGGTCGAGCGCTGCCTGAAGCGCATCGAGCGCGCCATCGCCGGGCACGGCGGGCGCGTCACCGAAAGCGCCGCCCATCGTCTGGTAGCAGCTTTCGAAGCCTACGAGGCCGCCGACCAGGCGGCGACCGAAGTCAGGCAACGCGTGGAAGCACTGCCGCCGGTATCGGGTGTCAAGCTGACGGTGCGCACAGGCTTCGACGGGGCCCCGGCGCCTGTCGCTGCCAAGCCGGAGCGCAAGGCTGCCTCCAAGGCTGCCGCTCCAGCGCCGAAGGCCCCGACCGAGGCACCCCACCTGTGCGTGCGTTATCGCGGGCAGGCTTTCCTGCTCGACGACAAGGCAACCTTCCTGACCCTCGGACGCGACCCGGAGAACCAGCTGGTCATCGCCGACCGCAAGGCTTCGCGCGAGCATGCGCGCATCGAGAAGCACGATGCGCGCTATGTCTTCATCGACAGCAGCACCAACGGGAGTTATGTCGTCGTCGGGGAAGCAGCCGAGGTCATGGTGCGCCGCAACCGCATCGACCTGACGGGCAGGGGCCGCATCTTCTTTGGCTCGTCGGGCAGCGACCCGAACGCGGATTTCGCCGAATACGAATACCTCTGACCCGGTCTATCCGGGTCAGCGGCGTCTTTTCCCGACCTCGCCTTACTTCGCCGCCGTGGCGTCGGCGACGCACTTCTTGACGAAGCTCGTCTTCGCCGCGCCGGCCAGCTTCTTTTCGCCAGCCTGGGCTTCACAGGCCGCCGAAGCCGAATTGCCCTTCGCATCCGCCTCACACTTCTTGACGAAGCTGTTGCGCGCCGCGCCGGCCAGCTTCTTTTCGTCGGCTGCCGCCGCGCACGCACCACCGCCGCCGCCCGCATCGGCGACGCATTTCTTCATGAAGCTGTCCTTCGCGGCGCCGGCGAGCTTCTTTTCCGCGGCGCGCGCGGCGCAATCATCAGCCGCGTGAACGCTTGCACTGGAAAGTGCGATACAGAGCAGGGCGATCAGTTTCTTCATGTTCGGTCTCCATCGAAATCGGGGCAGGATTGCCGGGGCACTATCAGCCATTCACTCGTCATCGTCAAGCATCATGCGCTGCTGGCGATCCATGAAATCCTGCATGCTGTCGATGCCGCGCAATTGCAGGATGGTATTGCGCACTGCCGCCTCGAGGAGCACCGCCAGGTTGCGGCCTGCGGCCACGGGAATGACCACCTTGCGCACCGGAACACCGAGCACCTCGTGAGTCTGCGCATCGAGCGGCAGGCGCGGAGCATCCGGGTTGTTGGCTGACTTTTGCAGGTGAACGATGAGCTTGAGCTTCATCCGCCGCCGCGAAGCGGTCTCGCCGAAAATGGTGCGAATATTGAGCAGGCCGAGGCCGCGCACCTCGAGGAAGTCGCGCAGCATTCCGGGGCAGCGCCCTTCGATGGTAGCCGGCGCGACGCGGGCCATCTCGACGACATCGTCGGCAACCAGACCATGGCCGCGGGAGATCAATTCGAGGGCCAGTTCCGATTTGCCGACGCCGGAATCCCCGGTAATCAGCACACCCATGCCGAGGACATCCATGAAGACACCATGCAGGTTGACGGTGTCGGCAAGGCGGGCGGAAAGGTAGATGCGCAACTGGTCGATGACCGCCGAGCAGGGCTTGGGTGACAGGATTACCGGCGTATCGCGGGCTGCGCAGGCATCAAGCACCGACGCCGGCGGTGTGAGGCCGTCGGCGATGATGATCGCCGGCGTGCCGGTCTGCAGCAATTCATCGAAAAGGTGGGCGAACCGCTTTTCGCCGATGCGGTTCGCCCAGTCGAACTCGGCCTGCCCCATGACCTGCAACCGTTCGGGGTGGATGATATTGATATGGCCGACCACGTCGGCGCCGTAATTGCTCGAGACCTTGATCTCGATGCGCCGGTCGGAGAGGGTGCCGAGCGCCCAGTTGAGCAGCAGCCGCTCGCGGTTGTCTTCGTAGAGCTGGACGAGGCTGATGTGGCGCAGCACGTCGCCGGGTTCAGCCGTTGAACAGAGCCACTACCGCGCCAGCGTCCGGCGCGGCCACCAGGGCGTCGCGGAACGGCCGCTCGGCGAAACGCTGGGCGAGTTCCGAAAGGATCTGCAGGTGTTCCTCGGTCGCCTGCTCGGGGACCAGCAGGACGAACAGCAGGTTGACCGGACGCCCGTCGGGCGAATCGAAGGAAACCGGCGTCGCCAGCCGGATGAAGGCGCCGGCTGCCTGCTTGAGGCCCTTGATGCGGCCGTGCGGAATGGCGATACCCTGGCCAAGGCCGGTGGAACCGAGCTTCTCGCGCGCGAACAGGCTGTCGAATACGACAGAGCGCGCGACGCCCAGCTTGCCCTCGAAGAGCATGCCGGCATGCTCGAACACCCGCTTCTTGCTGCCGGCGTCGAGGTCGAGCACGACCTGCTGCGCGGACAGGATATTGGACAGGAGCGTCATGGGAAACGGAAAAGAAAAGGCCGCGGCGGGAATGCCGCGGCCGTTCGGGGTCAACCGGCGACGTGGTGGGCGGCCTTTTCGCCGCGATGGTGGTCCTGCATCTTCTGCTTGTACTTCTGGACCTGGCGGTCGAGCTTGTCGAACATGGCGTCGATCGCCGCGTAAAGGTCGGCACCGGATTCCTCGACGTGGATGTCCTTGCCCGGGACGTGAATGGTCACTTCACCCTTCTGCTTGAGCTTCTCGACCGACAAGACGACGTTCACGCCGGTAACGCGATCGAAGTGGCGAACCACCGGGTCCAGCTTGTTCTCGACATACTCGCGAAGGGCTGGGGTCACCTCGATATGGTGGCCGCTGATCTGCAGGTTCATTTTCTCTCCTCTCTACAGGGTCTTGCGTAGATTGACCGCCGGGATGCTGAGCGACTCGCGGTATTTTGCCACCGTGCGTCGGGCTACAACGATCCCCTGCTGGCCTAGTATTTCGGATAATTGGCTATCCGACAAGGGTTTCTTGCCATCCTCGGCGCCGATCAACTGGCGGATCAGCGCGCGGATCGCCGTGGCGGAGCAGGCGCCACCGGTATCGGTGGCGACATGGCTGCCGAAGAAATATTTCAGTTCAAAGATGCCGCGCGGGGTCGCCATGTATTTCTGGCTGGTCACCCGCGACACGGTGGACTCGTGCAGATCGAGGATGTCAGCGATCTCGCGCAGGACCAGCGGCCGCATCGCGACCTCGCCGTGCTCGAAGAACTGGCGCTGGCGATCGACGATGGCCTGCGTCACACGCAGGATGGTGTCGAAGCGTTGCTGCACGTTCTTGATCAGCCAGCGCGCCTCCTGCAGCGACCCACCCAGGTTCCCGTTGCCGCGTCGCTGCCGGGCGAGGATTTCCGCGTACAGGCGGTTGACGCGCAGGCGCGGGTAGGCATCCGGGTTGATGTAGGCAGTCCACTTACCCTTCAGCTTCTTCACGATCACGTCGGGGGTGATGTAGCGTGCCTCGAGCTGGGCGTAGCGGGCGCCGGGACGCGGATCGAGGCTGGTGATCAAGGCGTGCGCCGCCTTCAGGCTATCGTCGTCACAACCGGTCAGGCGCTTGAGGCGAGCGTAGTCGCGGGCGGCGAGGAGCTCGAGATGGCGTGCAACGATGGTGCGGGCAAGGGTTCGCTCAGGGCTGTCGGGTAATGCTGCCAATTGCAGGCCCAGGCACTCCTGCGGGCTGCGCGCGCCGACGCCGGTCGGATCGAAGTTCTGGATGTGGCGTAGCGCGATCTCGAGCTCCTCGAGCTCTATCTCGTACTCCGGTGGCAGGGTCTCCCACAGTTCGGCCAGCGGCGTCGCCAGATAGCCGTCATCGTCGAGCGCCTCGATCAGGAAACGCACCAGGCTGCGGTCACGCTCCGACAGCTGCAGCATGCCGACTTGCCAGCCGAGATGGTCGCGCAGGCTGGTGCCGCTGGCATGGATGTCGCGCGTCTCGCCATCGTCGTCTTCGTCGCGCCCGGCACCGGTGAAGGTGCCGGCATCGCTGGTCCAGCGGTCGTCGTCGATGTCGCCGGTACCCGATACCCGTTCGTCTGCCGCTTCGGGTGCGGCGACCTCGGTTTCGGCGCGTTCCGCCCGTGGCTCGCTGCCCGCTGCCATGCCGTAGACTTCGACAGGGCCGTCATCCTCGCGCTCGAGGAGAGGGTTCTCGGCCAGGTAACGCTCGATCTCCTGCTCCATTTCCACCGTCGACATCTGCAACAGCTTGATCGACTGCTGCAGCTGCGGCGTCAGCGCGAGATGCTGCGAGATCCTGAGCTGAAGAGAAGGCTTCATGGCGTGGGACGGCGGCTCACAGCTTGAAGTGCTCGCCGAGATAGACCTTGCGCACGCTCTCGTTCTCGACGATCTCGGCCGGGCGGCCGGCAGCGAGCACGCGGCCGGCGCTGATGATGTAGGCGTGGTCGCAGATGCCGAGCGTCTCGCGCACGTTGTGGTCGGTGATCAGTACGCCGATGCCGCGCTCCTTGAGGAAACGGATGATCTTCTGGATTTCCAGTACCGCGATCGGGTCGACCCCGGCGAAGGGCTCGTCGAGAAGGATGAAGCGCGGCTCGGTGGCGAGCGCGCGGGCGATCTCGAGGCGGCGGCGCTCGCCACCCGAGAGGGCGGCGGCATTGATGTGGCGGACATGGCTGATGTGCAGCTCCGCGAGAAGGCCCTCGAGGCGGTTGTCGACTTCCGCGTCGGGCAGGCCCAGCAATTCGAGGACGGCGCGGATGTTTTCCTCGACGTTGAGCTTGCGGAAGACCGAGGCTTCCTGGGGTAGGTAGGAGAGTCCGATACGGGCGCGCCGGTGCATGGGCAGATGGGTCAGGCGCTGGTCGTCGATATGGACTTCGCCGCCATCCGCCGCGACGAGTCCGACGATCATGTAGAAGCAGGTCGTCTTGCCGGCACCGTTCGGGCCGAGCAGGCCGACCACTTCCCCGCTCCTGACCTCGAAGGAAACATCCTCGACGACGGTGCGTGCCTTGTAGCGCTTGCGCAGGGCACTGGCAACCAGCGCCGACGAAGGGGTTTCGCTCATTCGTCGTCCCCGCGCAACGTCCACCGGATGGCTTCGGCGGAGAAGCCGCGGTATTGCAGGAAGCGCATCTGCCTGGCGCGTTCCGCGGCATCCGCCGGGAGACGCCCGAACTTTTTCTCCCACACCGCGCGGCAGCGCGCCGCCTCGTCGCCTGCCTCGGGCAGCGAAGCCTCGATGTCGGCTTCGGCGACGCCGCTGCGGCGCAACTCCTGGCGCAGTCGCAGGTCACCGACCCGTGCGGCGCGCGCCGAAATGCGCTGGCTGGCATAGCGGTGGTCGGACAACAGACGTTCGTTTTGCAGGGCGTCGAGCACGGCGTCGATTTCTTCTCCGGATCCACCTTGGTCGGCAAGTTTGGCCTTCAGTTCCGCGCGGCTGTGGTCACGCCGCGTCAGCAGCTGCAAGGCGCGCACCCGCAGATCAGGCATTGGCCGCCTTGGTCGGCTTGATGACCGTGACAGCCGCCGCCTCGCGAATCTTTGCCTCGATTTCCTGGGCGATCGCCGGATTCGCCCTGAGGAATTCGCGGGCGTTGTCCTTGCCCTGGCCGATCTTCTCGCCCTGGTAGGCATACCAGGCGCCGGACTTGTCGATCAGCTTGTGGGCGACACCCATTTCGATGATCTCGCCCTCGCGGGAGATGCCCTCGCCGTAGAGGATGTCGAAGATGGCCTCGCGGAAGGGGGGCGACACCTTGTTCTTGACCACCTTGACCTTGGTCTCGTTGCCGATCACCTCGTCGCCCTTCTTGATCGAGCCGATGCGGCGGATATCCATGCGCACGGAAGCATAGAACTTCAGCGCGTTGCCCCCGGTGGTGGTCTCCGGCGAGCCGAACATGACGCCGATCTTCATGCGGATCTGGTTGATGAAGATGACCAGGGTGTTGGTCTTCTTGATGTTGGCAGTCAACTTGCGCAGCGCCTGGCTCATCAGGCGGGCGTGCAGGCCGACCATCTGGTCGCCCATCTCGCCTTCGATTTCGGCACGCGGGGTGAGCGCCGCGACCGAGTCGATGACGATGATGTCGACCGAGCCGGAGCGGACCAGCATGTCAGCGATCTCGAGCGCCTGCTCGCCGGTATCGGGCTGCGAAATCAGCAGGTCGGAAACGTTGACCCCGAGCTTCTGGGCGTATTGCGGATCGAGTGCGTGCTCGGCGTCGATGAAGGCGGCGACGCCTCCGAGCTTCTGCATCTCGGAGACGACCTGCAGGCACAGCGTGGTCTTGCCGGACGATTCGGGTCCGTAGATCTCGACGACGCGACCGCGCGGCAGGCCGCCGACGCCGAGCGCGAGGTCGAGCCCGAGGGAACCGGTCGACACCACCTGGATGCCTTCGTCGATCTCGGCATCGCCCATCTTCATGATGGAACCCTTGCCGAACTGCTTTTCGATCTGCTGCAGCGCCGCTGCGAGCGCCTTTGCCTTGTTGTCGTCCATGGTCTTACCTCGGAAAGTTGAGCGGATTATGGCACAGGGGCCAGGAGTGGAACAGAAATTGCTGATTAGAAAATCGGCGGTAGTCCGGTGGGGCATCCTGCCCGCGCCACGGCCTGCGGCCAACGGCAACTGTGTATCCATACAGTATATGGTTGCGTTGCTCTTGGCAAGGCGAGCAAGTCCAACCGGCAAGTCCCGGATCTCCTGCTGCGCCGCAACAGGACGTATAATCCGCAGCAATTTCAACCCCTTGGCCGCAATTCTCCGCCCGCGATGCTGATCTGGTTCGTCGTCCTCTACCTGATGGTTTCTATCGGCATCGGCCTCTACGCGGCCACCCGGGTGCACACCGCCAAGGATTTCGCGGTCGCCGGCCGCCACCTGCCGTTGCCGGTGGTCACCGCCACGGTCTTCGCAACCTGGTTCGGCGCCGAGGCGGTCTTCGGGGTCTCCGCGACCTTCGTCAAGGAAGGGCTGCACGGTGTCGTCGCCGATCCCTTCGGGGCCTCGATGTGCCTGATCATCGCCGGCTTCTTCTTCGCCCACAAACTCTACAAGCTGAACATCCTGACCCTGGGCGACTACTTCCGCCTGCGCTACAACCGCAGCGTCGAAGTGCTGACGACGATCTGCATCGTCGCCGCCTACCTCGGCTGGGTGGCGGCGCAGATCAAGGCACTTGGCCTGATCTTTGCCGTCATCACCGACGGCTCCATCAGCGAAACCGCCGGCATGTTCCTCGGCACCGCCATCGTCCTGACCTACACCACGCTCGGCGGCATGCTCTCGGTGGCGATCCTCGATTTCGTCCAGATGGGCGTCATCATGGGGGGCATGCTGTTCATCGCCTGGCTCATCTCGGGCAGCACCGGCGGCGTCATGCCGGTAATCGAGCACGCGGCGGCAGCCGGCAAGTTCGAATTCTTCCCCGAGGCCGACCCCTGGAAGTGGCTGACCTTCCTCGGCGCGTGGATCACCATGATGCTCGGCTCGGTGCCGCAGCAGGACGTCTTCCAGCGCATAACCTCGGCGCGTACGGCGAAGATCGCCATCTGGGGATCGGTGATTGGCGCGACCGCCTACTTCTGCTTCTGCTTCGTGCCCATGTTCATCGCCTACTCGGCGACCCTGATCGATCCGGCCACCTTCAACGAGATGGTACAGACGGACCACCAGCGCGTCCTGCCGACGCTGGTGCTGACGCAGACGCCGCTCTTCGCCCAGGTCATCTTCTTCGGCGCCGTCCTCGCCGCGATCATGAGCTGCTCGTCGGCGACGCTGCTGGCGCCGTCGGTCGCGTTTTCCGAGAACATCCTCCGCGGCTTCTTTCCCGGCATGGGCGACCACGCCTTCCTGCGCCTGATGCGCATCACCATCGTCTGCTTCGCCTGCATCGTGCTCGGCTTCGCGCTGTGGTCCAACGCCAGCATCTTCAAGATGGTCGAGAACGCCTACAAGGTCACCCTCGCCGGCGCCTTCGTGCCGCTCTTCGCCGGCGCCTTCTGGAAGCGCGCGACGACGCAGGGCGCCCTGGCGGCGATCTTCGGCGGCCTCGTCTCGTGGATCCTGGTCGAGGTGCTGGTCGGCGAAGAAAGCCTGGTACCGCCGCAGCTGATCGGCCTCGGCGTCAGCCTGATCGGCATGCTCCTCGGCTCGCTGTTGCCGCAGTGGATCGGCCGCCCGACGCCGCCGGCCGACCTCCACGCCGAACTGCACCACCTGGCCGCCGCCGAAACCCATCACGTCGCTGACCGCCGGCACCACCACTGACCGGCAGCGCGCCGCCGGCAGCATGGCAGTTACAATCCGGCGGTGAGCAGCCGCGGCCCCATTCTCCTCGCCCGTTACCTCGCCCTCGCCTGGTGTGGACTCGTCGTCTACGGCAGTCTCCACCCCTTTTCGGGCTGGCACGACAGCGGTGCCTCGCCGCTGGCCTTCCTCGAGGCGGGCTGGCCGCGCTACTGGACCGGCTTCGACCTCGCCGCGAATGTCGCGGTTTACCTGCCCCTCGGCTTCCTTTTCGCGCTGGCCCTGCGCGGGTTGCCGGGACGCTTCACTGCGCCCGCCGTCGCCATCCTGCTCGCCGCCGGCCTCAGCCTCGCTCTCGAAGCGGTGCAGTCATGGCTGCCGTCACGCGTGCCGTCGAACCTCGATTTCGCCTGCAACGCTGCCGGGGGAGTCCTCGGCACGCTCCTCGCCCAATGGTCCGGCCCGCGCGTCTTCACCCGCCTCGCAGCCTGGGAAACCCGTCTGATCGCGCCGGTTCCGCATGCCGAGCTCGGGCTGACGCTGCTCGGACTCTGGCTGCTGATCCCCTTGTCCCCGGAAATCCTGCTCTTCGGCGCCGGCGACCTGCGCCAGACGCTCGGCCTGGCCGGGGCCGTCCCCTTTGCGGCGGCCAGCTTCCCGCTGATCGAGGCAAGCGTCACCGCCTGCAATGCAGTCGCCGTCGGCCTCGTCGTCCGCCTGCTCTGCCGTCGCGTGCTGCAGGCCTACGCGACGGTGGTCCTGTTCATCCTGCTCGGGCTCCTCGTACGCACGCTGGCGGCGGCGATCCTCGACGCGCCCGGACAGGCGCTGGCCTGGCTGACGCCAGGCGCCGAACTGGGCCTCCTCGCTGCAGCCATTGTCCTGCTGGTCGCCCTGCCGCTGCCATTGGCCGCGCGCACCATCGTCGCCGCACTGGCCCTGATGGCCGGGACGGTCCTGGTCAACCTTGCCCCGTCCAACCCCTATTCGGCGGCGGCCCTCGCGACATGGCGGCAAGGGCATTTCCTCAATTTCAACGGCCTTACGCGCCTGACGAGCATCCTGTGGCCGTTCCTGACGCTTCCTTTCCTGCTGCTCGCATCGCGGCGGCCATGAACGAATGCCGCCGTTCCACGTGAAACCCTCAGGGAGTTAGCCAGGGCAAGGCGAGGAAGAGCTTGATGACGATGGCGTTGACGATGTCGATGAAGAAGGCGCCGACCATCGGCACGATCAGGAAGGCGAGCGGCGCGACGCCAAAGCGATCCGTCACCGCCTGCATGTTGGCGATCGCCGTCGGTGTCGCCCCCAGCCCGAACCCGCAGTGGCCGGCAGCGACCACCGCGGCATCGTAATTGCGGCCAAGCGCCGGGAAGGTCACGAACATCGCGTAGCCGACCATCAGGGCGGTCTGGCCGAGCAGGAGGACAAGCAAGGGCAGCGCGAGCGCCGTCAGCTCCCACAGGCGCAAGCTCATCAGTGCCATGGCTAGGAAGAGGGCGAGCGAGACATTGCCGAGCACCGATACCGCGCGCTCGAAGACAGCGTACCAGCCGAGCGCCGCCAGGCCGTTGCGCAGCACGACGCCGACGAACAGCACGCAAACGAAGGCGGGCAGGGCGAGCAGGCTTCCCGCCAGCACCCGCGCCAACGCCTGGCCGGCGAGCAGGCAGACGGCGATGAGCGCCAGGGTCTCGATCATGGCCGGCGCCGTGATCAGGCGAATTTCATGGGGCTGCTCGAAGGTCGTCAGTCCTTCCGGCACGCCGTCGCTCTGCCCCGGCACCTCGACCCGGCGCAACAATACCCTGGCGACCGGGCCGCCGACCAGGCCGCCGAGGACAAGGCCGAAGGTAGCGCAGGCGAGTGCCACTTCGGTGGCCGAGGCGATGCCGTACTGCTCCGAAAAGACCTTGCCCCAGGCGACGCTGGTACCGTGGCCGCCGGACAGGGCTATCGAACCGGCGAGCAGGCCGAACTGCGGCGGCTGTCCCAATGCGACGGCGAGCATGAGGCCAACGAGGTTCTGCAGGAGCAGAAAGCCGACGACGATGGCAAGGAAGACGAAAAGCGGCCGCCCGCCGCGGCGCAGGCTGGCGAGGTCGGCATTCAGCCCGATGCAGGCGAAGAAGGCGAGCATCAGCGGCATGCTCAGGCTGCGGTCGAACTGCACCACGACATCGCCCCACTCGCGCAGGGCGAGCAGGAGCAAGGCTGCACACAGGCCGCCGGCGACCGGCTCGGGAATCGTATAGGCCGAAAGCCATCGCACACGGGCGACGAGGAACTGTCCGAGGAGAAGAACCATCGAAGCGGCGACCAGGGTGCCGTAAACGTCGAGATCGAGCATGGCGCGGTGAATAGCGTGGCGGGCGACGTCCATTCTGACGCATGCCGGCGGCGGCGGGAACTATAATCGCCAGACAAGGAGAAACCGATGAGCCATTTCAAGCACCACGTCTTTTTTTGCTGCAACCAACGCGAGCCCGGCGAAAACTGCTGCAATGCCCACGGCGCCAGCGACGTTCAGGCTTACGCCAAGGACCGCATCGCCCAGCTCAAGCTCAAGGGCCAAGGCAAGGTTCGCATCAACAAGGCCGGCTGCATGGACCGCTGCGACCAGGGGCCGGTGATGGTCATCTATCCCGAGGCAGTCTGGTATACCTACGTCGACAAGGATGACGTCGAGGAAATCATCCAGGAACACCTGGTCGGCGGGCGCGTCGTGGAGCGTCTGAAGATATGAAGGTCGCCGAGGAGCGGATCGTCGTCGCCGGTCCGGCCGGCGCCATCGACGTCATCATGGAGAGACCCGATGCGCCGCGCGGCATCGCACTGATCGCCCACCCGCATCCGATGGGCGGCGGCGCCAATACCAACAAGGTTGCCTACACGCTGGCACGCACCTTCGTCGCCCTCGGCTACGCGGCGTTTCGCCCGAACTTCCGTGGCGTCGGCGGCACTGCAGGTGTTCACGACGAAGGGCGCGGTGAAACCGAGGACCTGCTCGCCGTCCTCCAGGATGCCAAGTGTCGCTGCGGCGAGATCCCGGTCGCGCTTGCCGGCTTCTCGTTCGGCGCCTATTGCCAGACGCGCGTCGCCAAGCGGCTGGTCGAAGCGGGCCACCCTGCCCAGCGCCTCGTGCTGGTCGGTACTGCCGCCGGCTTCGTCGAGGGCACCCGCAGTTACGACACCGAGGCGGTGCCGCACGACACCATCGTCATTCACGGCTCCGACGACGAGACGGTACCGCTCGCCAACGTCTTCGACTGGGCCCGCCCGCTCGACCTGCCGGTCGTCGTCGTACCGGGCGCCGACCATTTCTTCCACCGCCGGCTTCACCTGATCCGCGACATCGTCACCCGGGCGTGGCGGCACTAGACGTCCGCGACCTGCGCAAGGCCTACGGTGGCACGGAGGTCGTCGCCGGCCTCTCGTTCGCCGTGGCGCCGGGAACCTGCTTCGGCCTGCTCGGCCCGAACGGTGCCGGCAAGACCACGACATTGCGCCTCTGCCTCGGGCTAACACAACCCGATCAGGGCTCCGTCACCCTCAACGGCCATGCCATACCCGCCGCGGCACAATCGGCACGTGCCCGTGTCGGCGTCGTGCCGCAATTCGACAACCTCGACCCGGATTTCACCTGCGCCGAAAACCTGCTGGTCTTCGGCCGCTATTTCGGCATCGCCGACGCCGATATTCGCGCCCGCATCCCGGCGCTGCTCGAATTCGCGAGCCTCGGCGCGAAGTCCGATGCCCGCCTGTCCACGCTGTCGGGCGGCATGAAGCGGAGACTGACGCTTGCCCGGGCACTGGTCAACGACCCCGACATCGTTTTCCTCGACGAGCCGACCACCGGCCTCGACCCGCAGGCCCGCCACCTGATCTGGGAGCGCCTCAAGCAACTCAAGGCAGCCGGCAAGACACTCGTCCTGACCACGCACTTCATGGACGAGGCCGAGCGCCTGTGCGACACCCTGATCGTCATCGACCACGGCCGCAAGATCGCCGGTGGCAGCCCGCGCGACCTGATCGAGGAACACATCGAACCCCAGGTGGTCGAGGTTTTCGATGAAGGTTACGGTCGACTGCCCGAATGGGTCCAAAATCACCGGGCGCTGGCTGCCCGGGTCGAGATCAGCGGAGACACCGCCTTCTTCTATTGCCGCGACCCGGCGCCGCTGCTCGCCGCACTGGCCGGCAGCGACGGCCTGCGCTACCTGCACCGGGCCGCCAACCTCGAGGACGTCTTCATCAAGCTGACCGGACGGGAACTGCGCGACTGACGCGGGCATGGTCTAGAATGAAACGGTCATTTCCGACCGCCAAGGAGCGCACCATGCAAACCGGTTTCCCGTTCCGCCTCGCCCCGCCCGCTGCCTTCCTCCTGGCTGTGCTCGCCCCGCCGGCCGGCGCCGCCCCCACGGTCTATGAAATGCGCCTGACGACCAGCGGCGGCATGGCCGCCGGGGGCATGGGCAGCATGTTCAGCGCCATGATGGGCGGCGGGGGCGGCAGCAGCCGCAGCATGGACTTGCGCTTGACATCGCCGTCCGACCTGCCGGCCTCCTACGAGGCCAACCATGTCGTCCCCGACGCGATGGGCATCGGACCCCGGCTGCCACTGCGCGGCGACCGCCGCAGCGGCGGTCGCGATACCCCGGGCGGCGAACCCGAGCAGCCGGATGGCCGCGTCCTCATTTACTGGGGCTGCTCTCCGACGGTCGGCAAGGGCCAGCCCGAAGTCATCGATTTCCGGGCCATGGCCGGCAAGCTGCCGCCGGAAGTCGCCGCCATGGCGCGCCAGAGCCGCAGCCAGGGCAGGGGTGGCGGCGAGGGGACCAGCCTCCCCCCGCGTACCATCAACTGGCCGGGTGGCGATCCCAATTTCCGCGGCCTGGCCAGCAACGCGTCGGCGGTCGGCGATCACGCGGTCAATACCAACTTCATGAAGGACGAAATCCGCTACAAGGTCACACCGGCGATCGATTTCCTCGACCCGATGAACCTCAAGGCCCGCGCCGACAACCTCAAGGCGGCGATCCCGCTCTCCTGGGATGCCGTACCGCGCGTCCGCGGCTGGGACATGCAGGCGGTCGCCGCAATCGGCGAGAAGGAAATCGTCATCTGGCTGGCCGACCGCAACAAGAGCCCGATGCTGCCCGGCAGCCAGAAGGAGTGCACCATTCCCGAGGGCATCTTCGCCAAGGCGGAAATGGCGATGGCCAACGGCACCGCGCACGGCCCCGTCCAGGGATTCTCCTTCCCGCCACAGCCGCCGGGGGAAAAGAAGCTGCCCGTGATCTGGTCGGCGACGGTTCGCGCCAACGGCCACGACATGGTGATGCTGGGCATGCCGCCGATGGACGAAGGCCGGGGCGGAAAGTCGAAATCCTCCGGCGATGGCGGTTCAGGTTCGCCCTTCCCGTCGGGTGTCGGCGACGTGCTCAAGGGGATCTTCGGGCGGTGACCGTCGCCGCGACAAGGGCACCGGCGCCATCCGGCCGGCCATTCGCCGGCTGGTTGCCGGTCTGGCAGCGAAATTTCCTTGTCTGGCGGAAGCTCGCGCTGCCGTCCGTCCTCGGCAACCTCGCCGATCCGCTGATCTACATGCTCGGCCTCGGCTACGGGCTGGGCGCCATGCTGCCGAGCATCGACGGCCGCCCCTACATCGCCTTCCTTGCTGCCGGGACCGTTTGTGCGTCGACGATGAATGCGGCGACCTTCGAGTCGCTTTACTCGGCGTTTTCGCGCATGCACGTCCAGAAGACCTGGGACGCCATCCTCAACACCCCCCTCGGGCTGGCCGACGTCGTCGCCGGGGAGTTGTTCTGGGCGGCGACCAAGTCGCTGTTCTCCGGTGCCGCCATCCTTGTCGTCATTACCGGCATGGGGCTGACGCATGGGCCACTGGCCCTTTGGATCCTTCCCGCCATCGTCCTCACCGGGCTGGCCTTCGCAGCGCTCGGCCTGATCTGGAATGCGCTGGCGCCGTCCTACGATTTCTTCATGTACTACTTCACGCTGTTCATCACGCCGATGACCCTGATTTCCGGCGTCTTCTTCCCGACCGACCAGTTGCCGGAGTGGCTTGCGGCCGTTGGCCAGTGGCTGCCGCTGGCGCAGGGTGTCGCCCTCGTGCGGCCGCTGCTCGCCGGCGAAGTGCCGCCCGACGTGGCACTTCATGTCGCGGCCCTGCTCGGCACGGCCGCCGCGGCCTTCGTCATCGCGCTGCACCTGACGCGCCGGCGCCTGCTGAAGTGACATACTGCGGGGAATTATGGCCGCCGCGAACGGTCTTCGCTAATATGCCCGAATCGTTCGACGGGCCACGCCCGGACAGGAGAGCACCATGCTGAATCGCCGATCCACCCGACTGCTCGCAGCGGCGGCTGCCGCGCTCGTACTCGCCGCCTGCGCCAGTACCAAGCTGATGTCGTCGTGGCGCAATCCCCAGTACACCGGGCCCGCGATGAAGAAGGTCGCCGTCTTCGTGATGGTCAAGGACGACAACCTGCGACGCTTCGCCGAGGACCAGATGGTCCAGAACATGCCGCCGGGTGCCGTCGCCGTGGCCAGCCACCGCCTGTTCGACCGCCTCGAGGAAGACCACGAGAAGGTCATGGGCCGCCTGGTCAAGGACGGCTTCGACGGCGTACTGGTATCGCGCCTCGTCGCCCTCGACAAGAGCCAGACCTACGTACCGCCGCAGACCTACGTGACGCCGGTGGCGGTGCCGGCCCCCGTGGTGGCGCCCTATCCCTACTACGGCCGCTTCTACGGCTATTACGGCCCCGGCCTCGCGACCGCCTACACGACCACGACCGCACCGGGCTACACGGTCGATAACACCACCGCCGTGGTCGAGACCATGCTCTACCGCGTGCCCGACGATCTGCCGGTCTGGTCGGGAACGACCAAGACGCTCAACCCCCAGTCGAAGCCGGAAATGATCCAGGCCATCGCCGACCTAGTGGAGAGCGAACTGATCAAGCAGCGGCTGGTCGGTACGCCTGCCCGCTAGGCGAGGCAGGAGGGGGCCCGGACGGGTGAGCGAGCGGGTCGGGTAAAATCGCGCCATGCAGACCTTGCTCGTCCTCACCAACTGCCCCGACCAGGCCACCGCCGACACGATCGCCCAGGCACTCGTCAGATCGCGGCTCGCCGCCTGCGTGAACATCCTGGCGCCGGCCCGCTCACTCTACCGCTGGCAGGGTGCGGTCGAGTCGGCGACGGAAATCCCGCTGCTGATCAAGTCGACCGCGGCCGCCTATCCGGCCCTGGAAGCGCGCCTCCGCGAACTCCATCCCTACGAGGTGCCGGAGATCGTCGCTGTGCCGGTCGAGCGCGGGCTGCCGGCCTACCTGAACTGGGTGGCTGCGGAGACGCTCCAATGATCATGCGTCTCCTCATCCTTCTCTGCGCGCTCATCGCCGCTCCCGCGTCCGCCGACGACTTTCTCGACCCGGCGGTCGCCTTCAAGCCGAGCGCCCGAGCGCTCGACGGCAACACCGTCGAGGTCGTCTATACGATCGCCCCGAAGTATTACCTCTACCGCGACAAGTTCCGCTTCGCGGCCACTGAGCCAGGCGCCGCGACCGCGACGCCGCTGTTCCCGGCCGGCAAGCAGAAGGACGATGACCTCTTCGGCCGGGTCGAGGTGTATTACAAGCGCGTCGCCGTGCGCGTACCGGTGGAGCGGACGAGTTCCGGCACACTCCCGCTGACCCTCGACGTCACCTCGCAGGGCTGCGCCGATGCCGGCCTTTGCTACCCGCCGCAGACGCAGAAGGTCAGCGTCGTCCTGCCCGACCCGGCGACGACACCGGCGGCGCCACCCCCCGCGGCGGCCGGCGACGAAAGCGGACTGATCGCCCAGGCCCTGCGCGACACCGAATTCTGGGCGAGCCTCGCCTTCTTCTTCGCGGCCGGCATCGGGCTTGCCTTCACGCCGTGCGTGCTGCCGATGATCCCCATCCTCTCGGGCATCATCGCCGGCCAGGGACACAAGGCCTCGCATGCGCGCGGCTTCGCACTCTCGCTCGCCTACGTGCTCGGGATGGCGCTCACCTACGCGGCAGCAGGGGTCGCCGCCGGCCTGACCGGAACCCTGCTTTCGGCGGCCTTGCAGAATGCCTGGGTGCTCGGCGCCTTCGCGCTGGTCTTCGTCGTCCTCTCGCTCTCCATGTTCGGCTTCTACGAACTGCAGTTGCCGGTTGCCCTGCAAAGCAAGTTGTCCGAAGAATCCGGCCACCTGCACGGCGGACGCGGGCTCGGCGTGTTCCTGATGGGGGCGCTGTCGGCGCTGATCGTCGGCCCCTGTGTCGCCGCGCCGCTGGCTGGCGCGCTGCTCTACATCGGCCAGACCGGCGACGCCGTATTCGGCGGCACAGCGCTCTTCGTCATGGCGCTCGGCATGGGCGCCCCGCTGATCGCGGTCGGCACGGCCGGCGGCTCGCTGCTACCGAAGACCGGCCCGTGGATGGAGGGCGTCAAGAAGGGGTTCGGCGTCGTGCTGCTGGCGACCGCCGTCTGGCTGGTCGGGCCGGTGCTGCCGCCGGTCATCCCGATGCTGGCGTGGGCGGCGCTGCTCATCATCCCCGCCATCTTCCTGCACGCGCTCGATCCGCTGCCACCGCAGGCGAAGGGCTGGCAGCGTTTCTGGAAGGGGATCGGCATCGTCATGCTGCTGACCGGTGCCGCGCTGCTGGTCGGTGCCCTGGCTGGCAGCCGGGATCCGCTGCAGCCGCTTGCCGGCCTGCGTGGCAGTGCGGTCGCGGCCGAGGCGAAGAAACTGCCGTTCGAACCGGTGCGCTCGCCGGCCGAGCTGGAACGCCGGCTGGCTGCGGTCGACCGCCCGGTGATGCTCGATTTCTATGCCGACTGGTGCGTGTCGTGCAAGGAAATGGAGAAATTCACCTTTGCCGATGCGGCCGTGCAGGCCAAGCTCTTGGGATTCACGCTGCTCAAGGCCGACGTGACCGCCAACTCGGCCGACGACAAGGCGCTCCTTGCGCGCTTCGGCCTCTTCGGCCCGCCGGGGATCGTCTTCTTCGACCGGCGCGGCACCGAAGTCGCCGGCATCCGTGTCGTCGGCTACCAGGATGCGACGACCTTCCTGAAGACGCTCGAGCGGGCCGGCGGCTGACGCTCAGGCCGCCGGGGCCTGCAGGTCGGGATGGCGGCGGGCGTGATAGAGGGACAGTGCGGCGAACAGCAGCCCGGCGACAAGCCCCGCGACGACATCGAGGAAGACATGCTGCCGGGTCGCCATGGTCGACCAGACGATGGCGGCGCAATGCAGCAGGTTGGCAGCGCGCACGACGGCCGGCGCACCGACCCCGCGCAACAGGCGGTCCAGCCAGGCGGCAGCGAACGCTGCGCTCGCCACGTGAAGGGAAGGGCAGGCGTTGCCGCCGGCATCGACGCCCTTGATCAGCGACATCCCGGGATAGGCCGACCAGTCCGCGGCGAAACGCGGCACGCTGGTCGGCCACAGCCAGAAGAGGGCGAGGCAGCTGATGCAGAGCAGGGCGATCCAGAAGCCGAACAGCGCCAAAGTACGGAAACGCGAGAACAGCGCCGGCGGTATCGAGACGTACACCCAGAGCGATGCATAGAGGGGAAAGGCGAGCGGCGACGGGCCAAACCAGGCGTCGATCGCCGTCACCGGCATCTCGACGGGCGGGCGCAGCGGATAGCGCATCACCGAGAAATAGCCCCAGAAGAAAAGAACCATGAAGGTCATCGTGCCGGTCGCCTTGATCCATGCGTGCGGCACCAACCGGAGGCGGAGACGGGCTATCCAGTCGGTGGCGGCGGGGGGCATGAAAGGCGGGCAGGGGGC
>VEPL01000003.1 GCA_012026885.1 Betaproteobacteria bacterium
CGGGCTGGCCGGTGGTGTCGACTGGTCGGTGGTCGCCGCCCTACTGCATCGCGCGATCGGCGACCAGCTGACCTGTGTCTTCGTCGACAACGGCCTTTTGCGCCTCAAGGAAGCGGAGCAGGTGATGCAGACCTTCGCCCGCAACCTCGGCGTCAAGGTCATCCACGTCGACGCCACCGGCCAGTTCATGGGCCACCTGAAAGGCGTTTCCGACCCCGAGCAGAAGCGCAAGATCATCGGCCGAGAATTCGTCGAGGTCTTCCAGGCCGAGGCCGGCAAGCTGCCCAACGCCCGCTGGCTGGCGCAGGGCACGATCTACCCGGACGTGATCGAATCGGCCGGCAGCAAGACCGGCAAGGCGCACACCATCAAGAGCCACCACAATGTCGGCGGCCTGCCCGAGACCCTCAATCTCAAGCTGCTCGAGCCGCTGCGCGAGCTGTTCAAGGACGAAGTGCGCGAGCTCGGCATCGCTCTCGGCCTGCCGCACGAGATGGTTTACCGCCACCCCTTCCCCGGGCCGGGGCTCGGCGTACGCATCCTCGGCGAGGTGAAGAAGGAATTTGCCGACCTGCTGCGCCGTGCCGATGCCATCTTCATCGACGAATTGCGCGCTGCAGACTGGTACGACAAGACCAGCCAAGCCTTCGCCGTCTTCCTGCCGGTGAAGTCGGTCGGCGTCATGGGTGACGGACGCACCTACGAATATGTCGTCGCGCTGCGCGCTGTGCAGACGCAGGATTTCATGACCGCGCACTGGGCGGAACTGCCGCACGCGCTGCTCGGAAAAGTGTCGAACCGCATCATCAACGAGGTTCGCGGCATCAATCGCGTGGTCTACGACATCTCGGGGAAGCCGCCGGCGACGATCGAGTGGGAATAGAAATATTCCCGCGGTTTTCGAGTCATATCCATTTTCCAGTTACACGAGCAATTTGCGCAGCCGTTGTTTCTTGCACGCCGATACGGCGGATATGCGGCAATAACACGGACGTACATCGTCGGTTTTATCCGTTGATGCTGGAAGTGGATGCGCAATGCCGCGTATCGGCAGGCCTGTTGAATTCACTAACCCGGCGGAAAGTGCTGTGGGCGTGAGAAGGCCAATGGTGTTGGCTGGAACCGGCAATATGGCGACAACACGGCGCTGGATTGAACTGCATCCAGCGCCGCCGAAGGCGAATGCGGAGTTGGTTAATCGCTGATTTTTTGAACGTAGAGCTGATACAGTGGTGCGCTGATAATTCCAACTTTTCGGCAGTAGATATTGGTAAAGGCATCAATTGCAGGTTTTGGGCAGCGTATCGGGTCGGTGCCGTATGGCAAGGTTTCTTGCCATAAATAATCGTCAAAAACCATGACTCCGTTAACGTTCAATAACCGAAAGCCGAGAATGGCATCACACAACACGTCCGGTGCCTGATGAGAGCCATCAATATATATGAAATCAAAGTATCCTTGCTTCCCTTCTGCAATCAACTTTGATAAGGCGATATCGCTGAAATTCTTGTGAATGACGAGATTGGCAGCATTATTGACTCTTCTTCCTGCGATTTTAATATTGTGATGAAATCGTTTCTCGACAGCAGACATATTGGCCTCTGCCATACCGCCTTCCTTGTGTTCCACACCACCTGCCCAGGTATCGACACAATGAAGTTCAATCTTCTTTGAGGCTGCAAGCTTTTCGATAAGATAGCAAGTGCTGGCGCCTTCGTAAGAGCCAATCTCCAGTATTCGAGTGGGGTTTATTTGTGGTATCAGCGAATCCCAAACACCTTTTGCTGCGGCTTCAAACCAGTTGTTGGTAAAGACATAACTCGAACCGTTCATGGTTGCCTCGCATTCGTCCGTCCAAGCAGTTGATTCTACTTCTGAGAAGTTGCAGGGAGAAGCCGTTTGACGTTTTGTTGCACAGCGTTTGCGCTAAAGGCATTTGAAATAGATTGAAAACGGCGACTTTAGTCAGGCGAACTTCCAAGAAAACCGCCTAAAATCCCTCGCGGTGTGTTCAATGTATCCTGCAAGCTGCACAAATGCTGGCACTTTGACTTACGTGACTATCGAGCAGGAATGGCGGGGATGATCTGATGCTGCAATCCGGAACCGCCGCAGGGCAGTTCGTCGCCCGGGAATGGCACTCCCTTACCGCGGGCGAGGCCGCTGCCGGTCTCGATTGCGATCCGTCCCTCGGCCTCGACGCTGTGGCAGTTGCAACGCGTATCGAACAATCGGGGCCGAACCGCCTCGCCGGGAAGGCGCCACGACCGGCTTGGCGGAAGTTCCTCGACCAGTTCCGTAGCGTCCTGGTGCTGATCCTGCTCGTGGCTGCCGTGGCGGCCGGTGCTGTCGGTGATTTCAAGGACGCCGTCGTCATCGCCATCGTCGTCCTGATCAATGCGGCGCTGGGTTTCATTCAGGAACACCGGGCCGAGGCGGCTCTCGGCGCGTTGAAGGACATGCTGGCGCCGACCGCCCGGGTACGCAGGGAGGGGCTCATGTCCATCGTCCCGGCGGAAGAGCTGGTTCCCGGCGATATTCTGCTCCTCGAGGCGGGCGACCGCATCCCGGCCGATGCGCGCGTCATTTCGGCCTTCGGTGCCGAAGCGGCGGAGGCGGCGCTCACCGGCGAAGCGCACCCGGTGGCCAAATCCGAATCGCCGGTGGATAAAGGTGCGCCGCTCGCCGAGCGCCATTGCATGGTCTTCATGAATACGGTCGTCACCCGCGGGCGAATCGAAGCCATCGTCACCGGAACCGGCATGGCCACCGAGATGGGGCGCCTCGCCGGGCTGCTGGCCGAAGCGGCGGAAGGCGAGACGCCGTTGCAGGTGCAGCTGGATATCCTGGGCAAGCGGCTGGCGTTGATCGCTGGCCTCGTCGTCGGGCTGATCTTCGTGATGGGGCTCCTGCGCGGGGATCCTCTGGTCGCGACGGCGCTCACCGCCATCGCGCTCGCCGTGGCCGCGATCCCCGAGGGGCTGCCGGCGGTAGTGACCGTGACGCTGGCGCTGGGTATGCACCGCATGGCCCGCCGCAACGCCATCGTCAAGAAGCTTGCCGCCGTCGAGACGCTCGGGTGTACGACCGTGATCTGCTCGGACAAGACAGGCACTTTGACGCTCAACCAGATGACCGCACGCGCCATCTTCAGCAGCGGTCGCCGGCGCGCCGTGAGCGGGGAGGGATACGGCACGGCGGGGGCGATCGACGGGGAGGGCGACCTGCGCCAAGTGCTGCTACCGGCCGTGCTCTGTATCGATGCCCGCATCCGTGACGGTGAACTGATCGGCGACCCGACTGAGGGAGCGTTGCTGGCGCTGGCGGCCAAGGCCGGCCTGGATGCCACCGAAGCCGCCGCCCGCCTGCCGCGCATCGCGGAAATTCCCTTCGAATCGGCCAACAAGTTCATGGCCACCTTCCATCACGAAGGCGAGCACGTGTGCATTTGCGTCAAGGGAGCTCCCGACGTAATACTGGCACGGTCGGCACATTACCTGCGCGACGCTGTTGCGGTCGACCTCGATGCAGACGCGATTTCCGCGTTCGCTGCTGAGAACGAGGCGCTGGCCAGCCAGGCGTTGCGCGTCCTGGCGCTCGCCGGGCGGACTGTTCCGGTCGAGGGTTTCGACCCGACGGGCGATCTGCTGCCCTGGATTCAGGACCTGACCCTGCACGCACTGGTCGGGATCATCGACCCGCCGCGGGCCGAGGCGAAAGCGGCGATCGCCACCTGCCGGGCGGCCGGGATCGAGGTCAAGATGATCACCGGCGACCACCGCGTGACCGCCGCAGCGATCGCACGAGAGCTCGGCATCGACGGGGAGGCCCGCGAAGGTAGCGAACTCGACGGCCTCGACCGTGACGAACTCGCCGCGCTGGTCGAGCGCAGCGCGGTTTTTGCGCGCGTCGCGCCGGAACACAAGATGCGCATCGTCGAGGCCCTGCAGGCGCGCGGGCACGTCGTGGCGATGACCGGCGACGGCGTCAACGATGCGCCGGCGCTGAAGGCGGCCGACATCGGGGTGGCGATGGGAATGACCGGCACCGAAGTCACCCGGGAAGCAGCGACACTGGTCCTCACCGACGACAACTTCGCCTCCATCGTGCGTGCGGTGGAGGAGGGGAGGACTATCTACGACAACATCGTGAAGTTCGTCCGCTTCCAGCTATCGACCAACATCGGTGCCATCCTCACCGTCCTCGGCGCTCCCTTCCTCGGCTTCGCGACACCGTTCACCGCCATCCAGATCCTCTGGGTGAACATCATCATGGACGGCCCGCCGGCGATGACGCTGGGCGTCGAGCCCGCGCGTCCGGGCATCATGCAGGACAAGCCGCGCGACGCCGGCGCCGCCATCCTGTCGATGGGCAGGCTGTGGCGCATCGGCCTTTACGGGGTGACCATGGCAGTCGGGACGCTCGCGGTGTACGCGTGGGCCTTCGCCGGCAGCGGCGCGGCCAAGGCGACGACACTGGCCTTCACGACCTTCGTCCTCTTCCAGTTCTTCAACATCTTCAATGCCCGAGCGGAGCACGGCAGCGCCTTCAACGGCCAGTTCTTCGCCAACGCCAAGCTGTGGCTGGCACTGATTACGGTTCTTTGCCTGCAGGCGATTGCCGTGCACTGGGGGCCGGCCCAGGCGATATTCGACACCGTCGACCTGACGCCAGTCGAGTGGTTCGTGGCTGTCGCCGTCGCCTCCACCACGCTGCTCATCGAGGAAGCGCGCAAGCTGGTCATGCGCTGGCGATGAACATGGACGGCAGGACAAGTCACGGTCGATCTGGCAACATGGCGCTCCGCCGCCAGGTAGTGGCCATTACCCCGATCATTGGAAGAGGACGCATGAGCGCAGGATGTTCATCCGCAGTCGACTTGTCCCGCAGCCACAAGGGCGACCTGCAGGGATGAGCAACCCGGCGGCCGTCGTGCTCGGTGACGAGTTCTACATGCGCGAAGCCCTGCTGCAGGCCCGCGCCGCCGAGTGCCTCGGCGAAGTGCCTGTAGGGGCAATAGTCGTGCGCGAAGGCGTCATCGTCGGCCGCGGCTTCAACAGCCCGATCGGCGAGAGCGATCCGACCGCGCACGCGGAGATCGCGGCGCTGCGCGACGCTGCCCGTACCCTCGGCAACTACCGTCTGCCCGGCTGCGAATTGTTCGTCACTCTGGAACCCTGCGCCATGTGTGCCGGCGCCATCCTGCATGCCCGCATCGCGCGGGTCATTTATGGTGCCCGTGACGCCAAGACCGGGGTGCACGGCAGCATCGTCGATCTCTTCGCTGTCGAGCGCCTCAACCACCACACGACGGTGATCGGCGGCATCCTGGCCGATGAGTGTGGCTCATTGCTGTCGGCCTTCTTTGCCGAGCGGCGCCGCCGGGCATCATGAGAATCCTTGTCTCGGTCGCCGCCCAGCGCCTGTCCGTGCTCGACGACGCCGGCCGCGAGATCCGCAGCTATTCCGTATCCACTGGCAAGGCAGGGGTCGGCGAGGAATCGGGCAGCCTGCGCACGCCGCGCGGCCGCCATCGCATCCGTGCCAAGATCGGTTCCGGCGAGCCGGCCAATGCCGTATTCGTGGGACGCCGCCCCACCGGCGAGATCTGGTCGCCCGAATTCGACGCCGCTCATCCCGGCCGCGACTGGATCCTGACGCGCATCCTCTGGTTGTGCGGCTGCGAACCGGGACGCAACCGCTTCGGTAACGTCGACACCATGCGCCGCTACATCTACATCCACGGTGCGCCGGATCGCGCGGAAATGGGCGTTCCCGGGTCGCACGGCTGCATCCGCATGCGCAACGCGGACATGGTCGAGCTCTTCGATCTGGTTCCGCCCTACACCGAAGTGCTGATCAGCGAGGACTGACAGGCATCGCCGGCCGGCCCGAAACGGCGCTCCTCGAGGATCGCCGAGCCGCTCGCGGAAAGGGTCAGGACGGTCGACGCGCGGGTGCCATACCCCGGGGATCGCACGAAGATCGCCGACAGGCGGCGCTCCCATTCCAGCGAGACGCCGGTGGCCGGAAGCTCCTCGTCGGGCACGATCTCGTCATCGGCGAGCACGTCGAAAAATGCCGCGCGATCGGGCAGGGCGTCGAGGGCAGTCGCACAGCGCTCGCGGGCGGTGACCAGCTTCGGCCATGGGCTGTCGAGCAGATGGTTGGAGAGGCCGTAGATTCCCGGCGGCAGGCTACGGGGGGCGGGAATCCGGTTGCTGGTATAGCACAGGCTCTCACCGTCCGAGAGCAGCAGGTTGAAGCCGCTGTAGGCGGCACCGTCTATCCGGCTGGCGAACGCGGTAGCGGATTCGTTCCCCGTCAGGTACTCCCGGGTGAGATCGCCGCGCGAGCGCTTCCCGGGAGCGATACCGGGTTCGCGCACGTTGGTGACTGCGGCGAAACGCTGCCCGCGGGCGACGCCCAGCCAGGTTCCCCCGGCCTGAAGGTCGCGGCCACCGTATACCCCGGGCGCATCCTCCCAAGCGCCCGCTGGCGCGGCCGGGCGGTCGTGGAATTCGTCGCGATTGGCAGCGACGACCAGAGGAAAGTCGTCATGCACCCGCCAGGCGATGACGATCAGGCACATTTTCGCGGTATTTCAGGGGTTGACCGCAACCGCCTCGACGCTCGGGCCTTCAGGCGTTCCCGCATGCAGGCTGTGGGCGAAATTCGACTGGACGACGGCGAGACCTACCCAGCCGCCGTCGGGCGCCGGGGTCGCGCAAACCACCTTGCCGGCTGCCTGGTCCGGGTTGTCGGGCGAATGCAGGTCGCCGCCGGCCGGAAGCGGGGCGGCGCTGCGCACCCGGTAGAGGTGGCGCTTGACCTTGCCGAGGTACTGCGTCCGCGCGACGATTTCCTGGCCGGGGTAGCAGCCCTTGTGGAAGCTGACACCGCCGATCTTCTCGAAATCGGCCATTTGCGGCACGAATTCCTCGCGGGTCGCGGCGGTCACGAGGGGAAATGCGGCCTGGACATCGAGCCAGCGCCAGGCCGGGGTACCAGCCGGTCGCGCACCGTCACTGAGGACGGGCCAAAGTCCGGCTGCCGCCGCCGCAGACATCTCGACGATGAAGCGACCGGGCTCGATCTGGAGGACGCGCACCTCTCCATTTTCGGCGCTGGCCATGGCAGCGGCGGGGACCGGCAGGCCGGCAGCGGCCAGGCGGCTGGCGGCGGCCGGCCCGGCGATGCCGAGCAGGACAAGGTCGTCGCGCGCCGCGAGCTTTACCTTGGCGCGCAGAACGTACATTTGCAGGCGCTTGAGCGTCGGTGCCAGCAGGTCGGCGGCGAGTGCCAGCCGATAGGACTCGCCGCCGCGCCAGGCAACGAAGCTTGCCTGCATGCGCCCCTTGGCGGTGCACCAGGCCGAGTGCTGGACCTGCCCGGGCTGCAGGTGGTTGATGTCGCTGGTAAGTTGCGAGTGGAGAAAGGCCTTGGCATCCTCGCCGGCGGCTTCGATCAGTGCGAGGTGCGCCAGTGGCACGAGGACCGTCGCGCCAGAGGCAGCAACGAGTTCGCCGGGTGCGTCGCCAAAGCTCGCGATTTCGTCGCCCTCGGGCGCGACGACGGCGCCAGCGGATTCCAGGAAAGTGCGCCACGCGGTGTCCATTCAAGCCTCCTCAGTAGATGCGCTATTATATGCTTCGTCCGTGCGGGCCGGCCTCCGGTGGGCTTGACCGGTATCAGGCCAGCGAGTTCCCGTGCGTACAATCCTCCAGATCTTTCTGCTCCTCGGCTTCGCCGCCGCCGCTCTCGCCGGCTTTGCCACCTGGTGGCCGAACCATCCTGTCGAGATGCGCGAGGATATGGTCGAATTCCGCATCCTGCCCGGCAGCAGCCTGCGGGCAGCCACCAGCCAGATGAATGAGGCCGGGGTTGCGGTCAATGCCGACCTCCTGGTCGTGCTGGCCCGCTGGCAGGGCGTTACCAAGGGCATCAAGGCCGGCAGCTATGCCGTAACGCGTGGCATTACGCCGGCTGGCCTGCTGGCCAAGCTGAGCCGGGGCGACGTGACGCAGGGCGAAAGCGTGCTGGTCGAAGGATGGACCTGGCGGCAATGGCGCGTGCGCCTGGACCAGAACCAAGACTTGCGCCACGAGACAACGGGGATGTCCGACCGCGACATCGCGCGCAGATTGGGTATCGACGCGGAAACTCCCGAAGGGTGGCTGTTCCCCGATACCTACCTGTTCGACAAGCAGTCCAGCGACCTCGAGTTGCTGGTACGCGCACACCGGGCCATGCGGAAAAAGCTCGAGGTTGCGTGGGTCGGGCGGGCTGCCGGCCTGCCCTATGCCGATCCCTACCAGGCACTGATCATGGCCTCAGTCATCGAGAAGGAGACTGGACGCGATGCGGATCGCGGGCTGGTCGCGGCGGTATTCGTCAATCGGCTCAAGCGGGGCATGCCGCTACAGACGGACCCGACGGTGATCTACGGGTTGGGGCAGGGGTTCGACGGCAACCTGCGCAAGCGCGACCTGCTCGCCGACACCGCTTACAATACCTACACGCGGCGTGGCCTGCCGCCCACGCCCATCGCCATGCCCGGAGCCGCATCGCTGCAGGCAGCACTGCACCCTACGGACAGCGACGCCCTGTATTTCGTGGCACGCGGCGATGGCAGCAGCCAGTTCTCGAACAGTCTCGACGAGCACAACCGGGCCGTCGCCCGTTATCAGAAAGGCAGCAAGTGAAAGGGAAGTTCATCACGCTCGAGGGAATCGACGGGGCCGGCAAGAGCAGCCATGTCGAATGGCTGGCCGGGCACCTGCGCGATCGCGGCCTGACCGTCCACGTCACCCGCGAACCCGGCGGCACCGACCTCGGCGAACGATTGCGCGAACTGCTGCTGAACCAGGCGATGGATCTGGAAACGGAGACGCTGCTGATGTTCGCGGCCCGCCGCGAGCACTTGGCAGTCCTCATAGAACCGGCGCTGGCGCGCGGCGACTGGGTGGTCTGCGATCGCTTCAGCGACGCCACCTATGCCTATCAGGGGGGCGGGCGCGGACTGGAACGGAACAAGTTCCTGCAGCTCGAGCAATGGGTTCATGGCCACCTGCAGCCCGACCTGACACTACTCTTCGATCTGCCGCTCGATGTGGCGCGGGAGCGCATCGCCAAAGCTGAACGGGTACTCGACCGCTTCGAGCAGGAGCGCGTCGATTTTCACGAGCGTGTACGTCAGGCCTATCTGGAGCGGGCGCATGCAGCGCCCGGACGGATACGGGTGATCGACGCCGGGAAGCCCTTCGACAATGTTCGAGTGGAACTTGAGAAGATTGCTATATTGCTATGATTGCAAACGCGATTAGCATTCACGAATCGATCTGGAGGCGATTGCAGTCGCAGCGCGACCGTCTGCCGCACGCCATGCTGCTGGTCGGCCAGCGCGGGGTCGGGAAATTCGCCATCGCGCACGCTTTCGCGGCCGGGTTGTTGTGTGAGAGCCCGCGCGCCGACGGCACCGCCTGTGCTGCCTGTGCCGCGTGCAACTGGTTCGCCACCGGCGGCCACCCGGATTTTCGCCTGCTGCAGCCGGAAGCGCTCGCTGACGAAGAAGAGGCGGCCGGCGGCGATGAGCGCAAGAAGGAGAAGGCCAGCCAGCAGATCACCATCGCCCAGGTTCGCGCCCTCGATGATTTTCTCGGCGTCGGCACCCATCGTGCCGGTTTGCGCATCGTCCTGATCCATCCGGCGGAAGCGATGAATCGCAATACGGCCAATGCGCTCCTCAAATCGCTCGAGGAGCCGCCGCCCGGGACACTCTTCATGCTCTGTTGCAGCGAACCCCTGCGCCTGCTGCCGACCATCCGCAGCCGCTGCCAGACAGTTGCGGTCAACCCGCCACCGGCAGCCATTTCCGAGCGCGCCCTGGCAGCGGCCGGCGTCGCCGATCCCGGCCGCTGGCTGGCGCTGGCCGGCGGCTCGCCGCTGCTGGCGGCTGAACTGGCGGGGTCAGCACGCGACGGCTGGGCAGACCTGCTGACCCGGCAATTGCTGGCCTTGGATGGCATCGACGCGAGCCGGCTGGCAGGCGACCTCGAAAAGATCCTGAAGGACAGCAGGGGGCGCCTGCCCCTGCGGATCATCGTCGAATTCATGCAGAAGTGGCTGGTCGATCTCAACCTGGCGGCCAACGGCATGGCATTGCGCTATTTCCCGCTGCAACAGGCTACAATTAGCCGACTGGCCGGCGGACTCGATCCGCTTCGCCTCGCGCGGGGTTACCGGGCGCTGCTGGAGCGCCGGCGTGCGGCCGAGCAACCCCTCAACGTCCGCCTGTTTCTCGAAGGCCTGTTCATCGAATACCAGGGTCTCATCCGCCATTGACCGATCATGAGTGACGCCAAGCCTGCCGTACAACGACCGAGCGTCCTTTCGCTCAACATCAACTCGAAATCCGCGCTCTACGCCGCCTTCATGCCGCATTTGCGCAACGGCGGCATCTTCATCCCGACAACGCGCAACTACAACATCGGCGACGAGGTTTTCATGCTGCTCTCGCTGATGGACGATCCGGCCAAGCTGCCGATTTCCGGTGCCGTCGTCTGGGTTACGCCAGCGGGTGCCCAGAATGGCCGCGCCCAGGGAATCGGTGTGCATTTCAACAGCGACGAGAGCGGGCAGGAAGCCCGCCGCAAGATCGAAGGGCTACTGGGCGGCGTCCTGCAGTCGACGCGCCCGACGCATACGCTCTGATCCTTTCGCCGGCATGCTGGTCGATTCGCATTGCCATCTCGATTTTCCGGAACTGGCCGGACGACTGCCCGGAATACTCGGTGCCATGGAGGACAGCGGCGTCGGATGCGCGCTGTGCATTGGCGTCAATCTTGAGGATTTTCCGCGGGTCCTGGCTGTCGCCGAGGCCGATGCCCGCCTGTTCGCCACGGTCGGGGTGCATCCCGAATACGCCGACGCGCGCGAACCGGACGTTGGCGAACTGATCGAACTGGCTGCTCACCCCAAGGTCGTCGCCATCGGCGAAACCGGACTTGACTATCATTGGCACGCCGACCGCCCGGAATGGCAACGGGCGCGATTTCGTACCCACATCGCAGCGGCACGCGAGACCGGCAAGCCGCTGGTCGTGCATATGCGCGAAGCCGCTGACGACACGCTGAACCTCCTGGCCGGGGAGGGCGGGGGAGTCGTGCAGGGCGTCATGCACTGCTTTACCGAGGACTGGGAAGTCGCCCGCCGGGCACTCGACCTCGGTTTCTACATTTCGTTTTCGGGCATCGTCACGTTCAAGAATGCACGGGCAATCCAGGAGGCTGCCCTGAAGGCGCCGCTCGACCGGATCCTGGTCGAAACGGATGCCCCCTATCTGGCGCCGGTGCCGCACCGCGGCAAGCAGAACGAGCCTGCCTACGTACGCCATGTCGCCGAGTTCATTGCCCGCCTGCGTGGCGACACTTTCGAGGCCGTCGCCCACGCGACAACGGCGAATTTTTTCCGTCTCTTTTCATGCGCGCGCATGCCGGAGCCATCATGAACTACCGCACGATCATTTCCTTCGCGCTGGCAGCACTGCTGGCGCTTCCCGCTGCCGCGGCCACCTACGATGACCTGATGAACTCCGCCAAACTGGGCGATGCGGGGGATGTCGCCGCGTTTCTCGCGCGCGGAGCCTCGGTCGAGTCCAGCGACCGCGATGGCAATACGCTGCTCATCCTCGCCGCGCGCGACGGGTACGTCGATCTGGTCCGCTTGCTCATCGACAAACGGGCCAAAATAGACGCGCGCAACGCCGCCGGTGATACCGCGATCGGCTTGGCCGCATTCCGCGGACATGCCGCCGTCGTCGAATTGCTCATTGCCACCAAGGCAGACCTCAATCCGAAAGGGTGGACGCCGCTTGCCTATGCCGCCTTCAGCGGCCATCTCGACATTGCGCGCATGCTGGTAAAGGCGGGCGCCGACGTCAATGCCCAGAGCGGCAATGGCAGCAGCGCGCTCATCGTCGCGTCCCGCGGCGGACATATCGAGATCGTCAAACTGTTGCTGGCGAACCGCGCCGATCCGAATCTGCGGGTCGAATCGGGAGAGACGGCACTGGACATCGCACTGCGCACACAGAACACCGATATCGGTGATTTGCTGCGCAAGGCGGGGGGCAAGTCCGGGAAGAGCGTTTCGATACAGGTGCAGTGACTACTGCAGGCCGGGGTCCCAGGCTTCGTTTGCTGCAATCCAATAGTTCGTATAATTTGCCCTTTTGAAAAGCCGAGCGTTTCACCATGCGAAAGCGGCGCGTCAAGCGCCGTTTTTGTCTGTAGAGGGGGAGCGTTACCAGAGGGCGGCGGATTGAATCAACGAGCGCGGCGAATCTGGAGATAGGCGGCTCTGGGGTACCCCCCATTCGCCTTTTAAGTCACGAAAGGCCGGGAGGCATCACACCATCCGCAGGGGTCCCCCCCGCGTTGCGGGGTCCCCCCCCTGCGGAACGGTTGCGATTTTCCGGCAGATCGTATGCACCGCCGGGAATGCGCTCTGGCACGGGCGCATCGCAAATAACCCACTTGTGCCAGGTGCCATTGGAGACTTTCACGGCACACGGCACAACAGCGTCAATGCTGTATCCGAGCTTGACCAAATCCTCGCCGCTAATCTCGTGCAAAAAGCGATTGCCAGAGGCAACGGCGAACAGAACGCGCGCCTTTGCGCCGTTGATGATCGTTCCGATAACGTGCAGCGTTTTTCCCTCGAAAGGAAGCCCGGCATCTTCCGCAACTGGTGCAGGCGGTTCCGGTTCGACTTCAGAGGATGACACCACCTTGCCGTTGACGGTCGTTTGCTCGACCACCTTTACAGGCTTCGGCGCTTCCGCTGTTTTAGCGGCTTTCATAGGGTTGATGCTGACGCCGCCGAAAGTGAAAATGCCAACGGCAGCGAAGGCGCAGAGGCCCAACGCTATAAAGGGCCAGCGTTGCCAGAACGGAACAATATCCTGCGCCGCAAGTTCGGAGCCGCCGCCCCTTGTGTGACTCTGATAGAGCCCAAAATACCGCTTCTGATACTGGCGTATGCTGGTATTGACCACATCACCGCGAACGCCATCCTGCACTTTCCGAATGTATTTCTTGGCCGTGCCAAATGCGGTTCCCTTTTTGACGCGATAGCAGACTTGCACCAGGTCAATAATCGACTTAGAGACCTTGCCGTAGCTTTGCGTTATCAGCAGAACATCCGCCGATTCATGGCGATGAAGGGAAAACCATTCTTCGATCTCGATGACCGTGCCGGCACGAGGTAACGCAAGATGGCACTCGTCAATGACGTACAACGGACCAGCGCCGGTAACTGGATGCCGCCACGGGTCAGCATAATCGGCCATCGTGGAAAAGGCCCGAATAATGCCTTCTTCTTCGACTGGTGCAACGAAGCGGGACGCTTGTTTACGGACCATGCCGCGCCGGTTTTCCACCTTGACGACGAGAGCGGGAAAAGCCGCATCAATGTCGCGCAACTTGTCCAGGTTAAGCGGAAGATTGGTAATGACGCGCCGACCCTCGGAAAGGGCCGGCATGACGTGATAAACAACCGCTTCGTAGGACTTGCCGCCGCCAGGTGGGCCGATCAGCAGGTTAATCATTCTGGCCGGATTCTAGAAAATCTTGCACGCAGTCCGGACAAATCCACTCGTCCGCATCCGACCATTCGAAATAATCGCCGGCATCTTCTTCGAAGTCCGACGAATCGGCACCGCACGATTTGCATTCCATCACGAACCCAATCTAACAAACGGAATCAGTTGAAGGCCAAGCCGGATAAGGATGGCTGCGCCAATGACGGCCATGCACTGGCCGAAGCCGATAAGGCCGAGAATGTTCAGCATCTCCGCCGGGAGAGACGACCACGAGCCGGCGGATTGCATGCCGCTCACGTCGATGTTTTGCAGGAGTCCGACAGCGAATGTCAGCACCTTGTCGACTGGATAGCAAATGGCATCGACAACCATATTCCAGACGGCTTCGAATGCATCCTTGACAAGCTGCAGGAGCCATTCACCAAAAGCAACGATCGTTGCAATGATCTTGTCCATTTAGCCCCCGAAGATCAGCCGACGCGCAGTCAGGAGCGCGGTAACTAGGAGGATGACGCGGACGGCATCCCACACCCAACACGGTGGAGCCAAGGAAAAGCTGCCGAGACTCATGCGCGCGTTGATGCTGCCATTGAACGACCACGCAGGACACTGACCAGCGCCACCGACATTGGTCGGCGCAAGCTGGCTGACAAGACCGAAAATCGGCGTGTTCTTCATGTCGTTGTATTTCGTTGTAAGCAGACCGCCGAGCCCGTCAGGATATTTGGGTTCGTAGAGAGTGCCGGATTCAGAAAAAGTGCCGGCAGAGCCGCACGCAGTCTTTGACGGGTCGCACGTATCATCTTTGTCTGTACTACCGCTGTCCGTCTTATTGGTGGATTCGCTGGTGGTACCCGTGCCGACCGTGCCGGCTTGGCCCGAGGTGCCGCCGCTCGATGGCGCGCCGATAGTGGTGCGAACGGTCGTATCCGTAACCCCGTCAGCGGGGTTCGTTGTCTTAGTCGTTTCGGTCGTTTTAGTGGAGCCGTCACCGAATGTTTCGACTTTCTTGGTCGTCGAGACAGCCGGCGTTTGCGCGGTAGGAGTACCAGCAGGAACGCAGGCAACGGTCCCGCTAGTGCTGGTCAAAACGCCTTCGCCGGCAGCACAGGGCGCTTTCGTCGGCGCAGGGGCGGGCGTCGGAGTAACCGCAGGCTTGATAGCGACGGCACCACCCGTGCCGGGAACACACGAACCTTGCGAATCGCCGCCGACATATTGCATGGAGCCGGTTCCGTAGAGCTTGCCGGCTGAGTCTTTGCCGGTTGGCCAGGTGCCGACGAAAGACGCAAGACAACCATTCGGAGTGCAGCCCGTAGGAGAATATCCCGCGTCTAGCTGATACTGGCCTGAAGATACTTCAGTGCCCGCAGAAGGACAGGCAGGCGGAGCCTGACAGACGCCCGTAGTCGCGTTGCGAACTTGAGGCGCGACGCAATCGGGACGGGTGCAACTGGTGCCCGATAGGGTCCAATTCTGACCCGATGGACATTGGTAAATGGTGGTGGTGTTCGTGCAGGTCGAGGCGGTAGCCAACTGATAGCCAGCAGGACAGGAATAAGTGCCAGTGACCGGGATCGAGGTCATGGTGGCGCAATTGGTGCCGGTATTGTTGTATCGACAATACGCCACAGTCTGTTGATAGAGCCACGTCCCGCCGCCGCTAGGAGACAGGTCCGGCGTGCAGGCACCTTGTGAAACACCATACTGCGTGAATTTGGCTTGGCAAGCCTCGTTTATGCTTGACTTGTAGTCGAAGGTTTGCGACGCGTTAATAGTGCTCGTGCCGGCCGGTTTGACGGTGGCCGCAATCGTTTCAGCACTGGCGATGCCCGCGCAAGCCGCGAGCATGAATCCGATAGCGAAATAGCAGAGAAGTCGGAGGACCTTCACAAGCGCCCCCCGAACCCCTGCAGGAAAGCCCACGCACTCACCGCCCCAATTGCAGCGATTAGGCCCCAAAATAGCGCGATGAGTGCACCCGTCATGGGTTAGGCCTTCGAAACGGCACGCTTGCCGAGGACACCAGCCTTGAAGGCCAACGCGATGCCGACCACCAGCACCATCGTTGCGCCCGCCCAGGTGGCGATGCCGTCGAGATCGACAGCGTCGAGAACGGTTTGCATGGCAAACTCCTTTCACGGGGTCAGGGAAAACGCCCTGTCGCTTTTGCCCGAATGGGCGAAATTCAGGATTGCCGGATTGCCTTGAGAGCAAGACCGGCGACGAAACCGAGATACCAACAAAAAATTACCGTGCCGAAGCCCCACGACCAGACGGCTAGGACGGTTGCGGCATCAATGCCCATAACGGCAAGGTCGGCAGCGGTCGGAGTTTCTTGGGCATGCGCTGGAAAGGCGACAAGCCAGACGGTGAGAACAACGAGCAGCAAGAAAACATCGACAACGCGCGTACGCTCGAGGTAGGAACGGACGGTGGGGAAGCGATCAAGCAGCTTGCCAAGACCAAGAGCAAGAACGAGGGCCAGCATACGCATCAGGACACCACCACGTCAGCGATGGCGAGACACTGGCCGCGACGGTTGCAGCGGCGCAGTTCCGCAATGACGGCAATGAGAGGGATTCGGGCGCTATGCAGCATGGCGGATTTCATCCCAAGAACCGACCGGTTGAGCCAGAACGACGCGGACCGGGCGGAAATGGATGACGTTCCCGGTAGACAGGTCGGAGGCGGTGATATGCGCCGCCTTTAGCCACTTGAGATGCTTAAAGAAGGTCGAGCGGCCCATGAAGCCGCGCACCACGTCGAGGCCATCGGCCCGGATGTTCCGGTACGTGGTGAAAGCCGCTTCGGCTTGCCCTTCAGTGATTCCGTTCGCTTGGCGAATCAGATCGACCAGTTCTTTACGTTCCATATCCTTTACCTCCACACCAGAGACAACACCGCCGAAAAAATCCATGAAGAAGCCGACCAGCTCACTGGCCGAAATGTCGAACCACTCGCGCCCGGTTTCAGCGAGACGGCGGAACCAGCGCGCGCCGCGCGTATGCTCGAAACGCAGCAGGCGATCCGACAGGTTTAGAAGATCGTCGGAGCATTGCAGCTTACCAATGCGGACGAGACGACGAAGCTGTGGCCCCTTGTGGTAGGCCTTGCCCTTGACGAGATCGGATGACGGATTCCAATAGACGGAATCACCGCCGCGCAGGTCATTGGATGCCTTACGCCTGCCGCCGTCACTGACGGCCAGTTGCCGCAGGGCTTGCTTGACGCTGGCAGCGTCAGGGAGCGCGAAATTGCCGGTGACGTCGATGCGGCGACATTGCCACGCGGTATAGGGCGGAAGGATGCAAGCGAGCTCCTTGCAGGCGGCCGCGATGAGGATGCCGGCGCAGTAAGCCAGGTCGAGTTCCCCGAAGACGTTCAGCCCATGCTCGATGGTGGCCGGACTGCCGCCGATGACGAGATATTCCCGCCGCCCGTCATTTTGGAGTTGCCAGAACAGGCCGACCGAATCCGAGCGCAGCGCATCAACGTCTAGAACCTTCTTCGACCAAACAAGCGCCCCGTCAGAATCCGAGCAATGGAGCGTATGCAGGCAAGAAGAAATGCGTTCACGAATTGCATTGTCTTTGATCTCCATGAGCGGAAGCCGGAGCGTAAGCCAGTCGAGGAGATAGGCCGAGGAGGTCAATTAGTGCCACCCATGGCACAATGTCCGGGTGTTACAGGACAAGGAAAAGTCTCCCACGGGAGACTAAGTCCGGGTGTTACAAGGAACCCGGACTCACGAGGGGCGGAACAGCGTGACGCCAGGTCGAGAAGCCAGACGGCGAAATCAACCGGTGTGGCTTCGCGTTCCGCCTTCGATATTCCGGGGCGGCAATTGTCCTTGTCACGACCGGAATAAAGCCCGACAACCATAGGCGCATCACCGAGAACGAGCGGAATGTCGGGAATATCCCGAGGCTGGCAACCGACCACATAAAGCCAGGTCGATTTCATCGCTCGATGCCCGAACCAGAATTGCGGCAACTGAATCGACCAACCGCCGAAATCGTCCCGGCCATCGCCCGGAAGCGGAAGGCTGGCCGCTTCCCAAAGCGTGGAAGCGGTCGGATGCTCCAAAACGCCGCCCCAGGTGCGGACGGCGTGAACAGCGTGATAGGCCAGCGCCTTTTCATCAGAGCGCGGTTTCGCGAAGGCACGAAGCCGACCCCAAGCACGGCAGGGAGGATGCGCGACGACTGGCCGGGGGCCGTTATAGTGCCGCGCATCACGGTCAATGTCCCAAACATCCGAGCAAAGCGACTTGTAGACCGAATCCTGTCGAGCGTAGAGAACGCTGGCCAGGTCGAAAAGGTGGCCCCCCGCGCACTCCATAACGGAACGGACGCCGCCGCGAGAATGGGGGAGGGGGGGGGCCGGGAACATCAGGCGACCTTGAGAGCGTGACCGCGATCTACGTTACGCCCGATGCCAGCATCAACGGCGCACTTGAGGGTAATGCGAACATCGGCAAGCAACACAGCGGGATCAACGCCAAGCCGCAACGCTTCCAAAATGGCGGATTCCACTTTCAGCTTAGCCCGATGCCGGCGCATGCGTTCGGTAGAGGTAGCCATCACGCCACCTTGGCAGCCGACTTGATAACGGGACGCAGACGGGCGCGGAGCGCAAGCTGGCCGAAGCGGTCGACGTAGAGACTGGCCGGATCGAGTTCATATTCGCCGATCTGATAAGGGTCTTGATCGTCGTCGAGGGTCAGGCGGACGCGGATCGGGTGTTTGTTCGGCTTGCCGCTGCGGTCGAAGGTGTAGGCCCATGCTTCCTGTTCGCGGATGCGGTAGTCCTTGCCGGTCTTGGCACTGGTGCCTTGCTTGAGGTCAAAGGCGCTGGTTTCTACGCTGATTTTCAACATCGCTACATCTCCTAGAGAACGTCCCGGAATTGGGACGGTCGGAGAGTAGTCCCTGAATCGGGACATTGTCAAGCCCCCGTTTTGGGACTATGTTGGAATCAAGACCGAAGGAGAGAGAACAGATGAAAGCAGCCGAATACATCGACGCCGCCAAAGAGCGCCTAAATGTGCGGAGTGACTACGCCATAGCGAAAAAGCTTGGAATTGGCCGGAACGGAATACCGGAAATCAGAAGCGGAAAACGCGCGCTACCGCTGGAAGCTGCCTACCATCTGGCGATCATCCTGGACAAAGACCCTGCGGCGGTGATTGCCGAGCTTCAGATGGAGCGCGAGACGAACCCACAACGGGCCGAGTTCTGGCGGTCTTTTCTCTCGCGTGCAGCCAGTGTGCTGGCCGTCATTGCCTGCACGCTGGCGTTGAGTTTTTCAAATACTGCCGGGACCGCACCGGCCGCGGCCGGTTTTGGTAGGCGCTGGAAGTTCGCATAATTTGCCCTTTTGAAAAGCCGAGCGTTTCACCATGCGAAAGCGGCGCGTCAAGCGCCGTTTTTGTCTGTAGAGGGGGAGCGTTACCAGAGGGCGGC
>VEPL01000023.1 GCA_012026885.1 Betaproteobacteria bacterium
CCCCCGCCCCGCTCGTGCAGCCACCGGGCACGCGCTAGAACCGAAAATCCCCGGGCGTGCCGCGGATCGTCGCTGCCTAGAATGCCGGCTTGTCGCTCAACGCCTTGAGGTTATCCTCGAGTTGACGGCTCATCGGCATGCCCAGGACGACACCCTTGGGCGGAATCGGCGACTCGAACCACTTGGCGTAGAGGCGCGTGAATTCCCCTGATCTCATCAGGCGGGCAAGCGTTCCATCGACCAGTTTCTTGAACTCCGGGTCGTCCCTGCGCACCATGCAGCCGTAGGGTTCGACCTGCAGCGTTTCGCCTACCACCTCGAGCGCGGCGGGATCTCTGGCGTTCGCCCGCAGTCCGAAGAGCAGGACGTCGTCGAGGGCGAGCGCCAGCGCGCGATCATCCTCCAGCATCTGCAGGGCCTCGCCATAATCCTTGCCAAGAACGATCTGGATGTCGAGATTGTTGTCGGCGCTGTACTTGCGGAGGATCTTTTCGTTCGTGCTGCCGGCCGCGGTTGCAACCGGCTTCCTGGCGAGATCGGCGTAGCTCTTTATATTGGCGCTTGTTTTTGCCAACAAGCGGGTGCCCGTAAAGAAGTGGCTGATGGCAAAGGCAACCTCCTTGCCGCGGGCGGCGGTATTCGTCGTCGAACCGCATTCGAGGTCATAGGTGCCATCCACCAGCAGCGGTATGCGGTTCTGGCCGGTCACCGGGATACGGACGACTTCGAGGTTTGGCTTCTTCAGCCTGGCGCGCACGTCATCGACGATGGCATCCGTCAGATCGACCGAGAAACCGACCGAGCGGGTGGGGCTCAGGGCATAGCTGAAGGGGACCGCCGCTTCACGGTAGGAAACCGTGATCTTGTTCCTGGCGGCAATCGATTCCAGCGTCTGCGCGCCGACCGATGGCGGCAGGGCGCTGACGGCGATGACCACCAGTGCGGCAGTCGCAAAATGCTTACCGGTCATAACTTCCTCCCATGCGTGACAGCACACGCGTTCCGCCTGCTGCCTCTCTTGTCATACAGGGGTGACGCAGATCGATCTTGCGGTCCGGCGCTCGGAGGCTTGCAGGGCCATGATTATTTATAGGTCATTTCCGGGGCGATCGATAGGCGATTCTGCCCAGCGGCGACCGGGCTTGGCGTGACTGCAGCCGTTGCGAGCGCTGCCAAAATAAAAGGGTGTCCGGCAAAGAGTGTGGGTTTGCTAAAGTCTGCAACCGGTTGAATCCGCAGTCGAAAGCCGCTGTTCGCGCCACGCGCTACCCACACTCCCTGCCGGTTATCCAAATAAAAATCCCCGGGGTTGCCGGGGATTTTTAATTTTCGGCTTGTTTGGCCGGTCGACCGCAGCAGCGTCAGTTGACCCCGGCACTGTGTGCCTGCTGGTCGGCCCAGTAGCTCGAGCGCACCATCGGTGCGCAGGCGGCGCCGGAAAATCCCATCTTCAGCGCCTCGGTTTCGAACATCTTGAAGGTGTCGGGATGGACGTAGCGGCTGACCGGCAGGTGATGACCGGAGGGGGCGAGGTACTGGCCGATGGTCAGCATCTCGACGTCGTTGGCACGCAGGTCGCGCATGACCTCGAGGATTTCCTCGTCGGTTTCGCCGAGGCCGACCATCAGGCCGGACTTGGTCTTGACCTGCGGGTAGCGCGCCTTGAAATCCTTCATCAGCTGCAGCGAGTGCGCGTAATCGGCGCCCGGGCGGGCCTGCTTGTAGAGGCGCGGCACCGTCTCCAGATTATGGTTGAGGACGTCAGGCAGGCTCTCGCCGAGGATGTCGAGAGCGATGTCCATGCGCCCGCGGAAGTCGGGGACCAGTGTTTCGATGGTGGTCTTCGGCGAGGCCTCGCGCACGGCGCGGACGACATCGACGAAGTGCTGGGCGCCGCCGTCGCGCAGGTCGTCGCGGTCGACGCTGGTGATCACGACGTATTGCAGCTTCAGCGTCGAGACGGAATTTGCCAGTTCGGCCGGTTCGTTCGGATTGGGCGGTAGCGGCTGGCCATGGCCGACGTCGCAGAACGGGCAGCGGCGGGTGCAGATGTCGCCGAGGATCATGAAGGTCGCCGTGCCGCGGCCGAAGCATTCGCCGATGTTCGGGCATGCGGCTTCCTCGCAGACGGTGTGCAGCTTCTTCTCGCGGAGCATCGACTTGATCTCGCCGAAGCGGCCGGCGCTGTTGCCGGCCTTGACGCGAATCCATTCCGGTTTCTTGAGCGGAGCGTCGACCGGGACGATCTTGATCGGGATGCGAGCGGTCTTCAGCTCGCCCTTCTGCTTGACGCCCTTTTGCTTGGTGGTGCCGGTGTTTTCAGCCATGTGTCGGTTCCAGTTGCCGTAGCAGGTGGTGGGTGAGGCGCTCGCTGGCCTCGGTCACGGTGAGCGGGATGCCCAGGTTGCGGGTCTGCGTGACCTTGAGTCCAGCATAGCCGCAGGGATTGATCGCGGCAAAGGGGGAAAGATCCATATCGACGTTGAGCGCCACCCCGTGGTATGAGCAGCCGTTGCGGATGCGCAGGCCGAGGGCGGCGACCTTGGCTTCGCCGACGTAGACGCCGGGTGCTCCGGCACGCCGCTCGGCTGTGATGCCATGCTCGGCGAGCAGGTCGATGACCGCTTGCTCGATCGCGCTGACCAGTTCGCGCACCTTGATCTTCAGTCGCGCCAGGTCGAGCAACAGGTAGATCACGACCTGGCCGGGGCCGTGGTAGGTGACTTGGCCGCCACGGTCGATCCTGACGAGCGGGATGCCGATGTCGCGCAGAATGTGCTCCGGCTTGCCGGCCTGGCCGAGGGTATAGACTGGCGGGTGCTCGACGATCCACACCTCGTCGGCGGTCTCCGCGGTGCGCGCGGCGGTGAACGCCTGCATCGCCTGGAAGGTCGGCTCGTAGTCGACGCGGCCGAGGCGCTTGACGACGGGGGCCACGGCCTAGAGGACGACCTTCACCAGCGGGTGGGAAGTCAGTTCTGTGTACAGGGCGTCGAGCTGCGGCTTCGAGGTGGCGACGACGGTGCAGGTCAGGCTGAGGTAGTTGCCGCCGGAACTGGCGCGCATTTCCATCGTGGCGCCATCGAAATCGGGGGCGTGCCGGGTGACGATGGTGAGCACGGCCTGGGCGAGCTCGTCCTCGGCCTTGCCCATGATCTTCAGGGGAAAGTCGCAGGGGAATTCGAGGAGGGTGTCCTTGTAGCCGGCCATCTCAGTCGTTGCGCATTACGGTGTTCTTGAAGTCCTGGTACCACTGCCACATCCGCTCGCCGAGCGGGCCGGGCCGGCCCGCGTTCGGCCCGTTGCCGACTGGCACGCCGTCGAGGGTTGTGATGGCGAGGACTTCCTTGGTTGAGGAGGTCATCCAGACCTCGTCGGCGGCACGAAGTTCCGCCTCGCTGATTTCGCGGACCTCCAGCGGTTGACCGTGTTTCTCCGCCAACTCGAGGATCACGTCGTAGGTGATGCCCGGGAGCATCAGCTGCGTCTTGGGCGGGGCGAGGAGGATGCCGTCGCGCACGACGAAAACGTTCGAGGCGGCGCCTTCCTTGACGAAGCCGTCGCGGATCAGCAGCGCCTCGGCGCACCCCTGGTCGACGGCCTGCTGGCGGGCAAGCACGTTGGCGAGCAGCGAGACGACCTTGAGGTCGCCGCGTGCCCAGCGCAGGTCGGGGACCGTGATGGCGCCGACGCCGCGCGCGCGCACCTCGGCCGGCGGCGTGACGAGCGGCGAGGCGAAGGCGAACACGGTCGGCGCCACGCCGGACGGCGGGAAGGCATGGTCGCGCTTGTCATCGGCGCCGCGGGTGACCTGCAGGTAGATCGACTGGTCTTCCCACGGGGCAGCGTCGACCAGCCCGGAAACGACGGCTTTCCAGGCGTCAACCGCGAGCGGGTTGGCCAGCCGGATGCCGGCGAGCGTCGCCTGCAGCCGTTTCAGGTGCTCGTCGATGCGGAACGGCCGCCGCGAGTACACCGGGATGACCTCGTAGACGCCGTCGCCGTAGAGGAAGCCGCGGTCGAGCGGCGAGACGCCGGCCTCGGCCAATGGCAGCCAGCGGCCGTTCAGGTAGACGGGGTCGGCGACGTAGGGCGTCATCGCATCAGGCGAACCAGAGGCGGATGGTGTCGATCAGGCGCTTGAAGAAACCACCTTGCGGGACTTCGGCGAGGGCGACCGCCGGGTATTCGCCGTAGGGCTTGCCGTCGACGCTGACCTTGAGCACGCCGAGCTTCTGGCCGGCGGCGACGGGGGCGATCAGGCGCGGCTCGGGCACGAATTCGGATTTGACCTTCTCGGCGAAGCCGCGCGGCAGGGCGATCGAGAAGTCGCTGGTGAAGCCGGCCTTGACCTCGTTCTCCGCGCCCTTCCAGACGCGCAGCGTGGCGAGCGCCTGGTCTTTGGCGAACAGGTTGGCCGACTCGTAGGACTGGAAACCCCAGTTGAGCAGCTTGAGCGATTCGCTGGCGCGCACGGCATCCGACTTGGTGCCGAGGACGACCGACAACAGGCGCCGCTTGTCGCGCTGTGCCGAGGAAACCAGGCAGTAGCCGGCGGCCTCGGTGTGGCCGGTCTTCATGCCGTCGACGCTGGGGTCGATGTAGAGCAGGCGGTTGCGGTTGGGCTGCGTGATGTTGTTGTAGCGGAACTCCTTCATCGAGTAGTAGCGCTTGTACTCCTCGGGGAAGTCGCGGATCAGCGCGGCGGCCAGCAGCGAGAGGTCGCGCGCCGTCGTGTACAGCTGCGGGTCGGGCAGGCCGGTCGAATTGCGGAAGCTGGAGTTGGTCATGCCCAGCCGCTTGGCCTCGCGGTTCATCATCTCGGCGAAGGCTTCCTCGCTGCCGGCGATGCCCTCGGCGAGGGCGACACAGGCGTCGTTGCCGGACTGCACGATCATGCCCTTGATGAGGTCGTCGACCGGCACCTGGTGGCCGACCCGGATGAACATCTTGGAGCCGCCGGTGCGCCAGGCCTTCTCGGAGACGGTGATCGGCGTGTCGAGGGAGATCGTCTTCTGGCGCAGCGCCGCGAAGGTGAGGTAGGCGGTCATCAGCTTGGTCAGCGAGGCTGGCTCGAGGCGCTCGTCGGGCTTTTCCGCGGTCAACACCTGGTTGGAGCCCATTTCCAGCAGCAGCCAGGAACGGGCGGCGAGTTCGGGCGGGACCGGCGCCACCTGGGCGATGGCGGGAACGGCGCAGGCAAGCGCCAGGAAGGCAATGAGGGTGCGGCGAATGACGGACATGGGGAAGGGGCTGCGTTGGGAAGGGCGGAATTATACCTTGGGGGTCGCGGCAGCCAGCGGCGCCGCGTCGCGCAGGACCTCGATGGCCGGGTGGCGGATGCGGCGCTCGTTGCAGATCATGAAGATGTGATCCTCGACGCCGTCCATCGCGCCCAGCGGTTGCGCGCCGAACTGGGCGGCGACCTGGTCGGCAAGCGCGAGCGGCGCCGGGAAGATGCCGAGACCCTCGCGCCCGAAGGTATTGAGCAGCGCACTGTCCTCGAATTCGCCGACGATGCGCGGGCGCAGCCCGGCCCCTTCCAGCCAGCGGTCGATGCGCCCGCGCAGCAGGTTGTGGCGGCTGGGCAGCAAGAGCGGTGCGCCGGCGAGGCCGGCCGGGAAATCGCCGCCGTGGCGCGCCGCTAGCTCGGGGATGGCGAACAGGCCGGTGGCGAAATCGCCGAGCTTGTTGCTGAAGACCTTGAGGTTGCCGCCGGCTGGTGCCGGCCGGTCGGTCAGCACCACGTCGAGGCGATGCAGGGCGAGATCGGCGAGCAGGGCCTCGAATTCGCCTTCGTCGCAGATCAGGCGGACATCGGCATTCATCGCCGTCACCGCGGAGAGCAGGCGGTAGGCGAGCAACTTCGGTATGCCATCGGAAATCCCGGCACGCAACCTTAGGGTGGTTTCGCTGTCACTGTCCTGAACGGCGTCGACCAGCGCCTCGCCCAGCTGGAAGATGCTGTCGGCGTAACCGAGGGCGACGCGTCCCGCCTCGCTCAGCGCGAGCCCGCGTCCCTGGCTGCGGAACAGCGCCCGCCCGAGCTGGCGCTCGAGGACGGCGAGCTGGCCACTGATCGTCTGGACGGCGACCCCGAGGCGGGCAGCGGCCTTGGTAATGCTGCCCTCGTGGGCAACGACCCAGAAATAGTGGAGGTGCTTGAAATTGAGACGGTGGCTCATATATTCGAGAAAACAGGATGGTGGTTCCATTCTGTCTTAATTTTCATGTAACTGGCAAATGCTTTATGATGCAGCTTGCCTAACCTAGGAGTCCGAAATGAAACGCATCGTCCTTTTCCTTGCCACCAACCTCGCGGTCATGCTGGTGCTCGGGATCACCGCGCGCCTGCTCGGTGTCGACCGTTTCCTCACCGCCAACGGCCTCAACTTCGGCATGCTCCTCGCGTTTGCCGCCGTCATCGGCTTCGGTGGCGCCTTCATCTCGCTGCTGATGTCGAAGTCGATGGCCAAATGGAGCACCGGCGCCCGCGTCATCGATGCGCCGGCGAACTCGACCGAGGTCTGGCTGGTCGATACCGTCGCCCGCCTGGCCGGCCGCGCCAACCTGCCGATGCCCGAAGTGGCGATCTACGACGGCGAGCCCAACGCGTTCGCCACCGGCGCCACCAGGAGCAGCTCGCTTGTCGCAGTGTCGACCGGCCTGCTCGCCGGCATGACGCGCGAGGAGGCGGAAGCCGTCCTCGCGCACGAGGTCGCCCACATCGCCAACGGCGACATGGTGACGCTGACGCTGATCCAGGGCGTGGTGAACACCTTCGTCATCTTCCTGTCGCGTGTCGTCGGCTACCTGGTCGATTCCTTCCTGCGCCGCGGCGATTCCGAAAGCAGCGGGCCCGGCATCGGCTACATGGTGACCAGCATCGTCTGCGAAATTCTCTTCGGCATCATCGCCAGCATCATCGTCGCCTGGTTCTCCCGCCAGCGCGAGTTTCGCGCCGACGCCGGCGCCGCTGCCCTGATGGGCACGCCGGTGCCGATGCAGAACGCGCTGCGCCGCCTGGGCGGCCTGCACACCGAGCCGTTGCCGCAGAGCATGGCGGCCTCGGGCATTGCCGGCGGTGGCGGCTTCATGGCCCTGCTGTCGACGCACCCGCCGCTCGAAGAGCGCATCGCTGCCCTCGGAGGTCGCTAACACCATGTTCACCAGTCGGACCCGGCGGACGCTCCCGTTCGCCGGGGTGCTCCTCCTCGCCACTGTACTGGCGGCATCGGCGGTCATTGCGGCCCCGGAATACGATCGTGCACGCCTCGAGGCGCTGGCACTCGAATCGAGCCGCGCGTTGCTCGCCTCGCGTGATCAGGTCGACGCCGCCCGTGCGGCAGTCGATACGGCCGGCGCCTTTCCCAATCCGGAACTGGAATTCCTGACCGGCAACATGCGGCCGCGAACCGGTAGCGGCGTTACTGGCGATGCCACGACGGTCTCGCTGACCCAGCCGCTGGATTTGCCATGGCGGCGGGCGCCGCGCATCGCCGCGGCCGAGGCCGGCCTCGAGAGCAGCGCCGCCATTGCGCGAGCGTTCGAGGCGAGCGTGCTTGCCCAGGTGCGCAACCGCTATTACGAGGTCCTCCGTCGCCAGGCTGAACTGCGCAATGCCCGCGAGGACCTGACCTTGATGGAAGGTGTGCGCTCGCGTATCGAGCGGCGGGTAGAGACCGGCGATGCGCCCCGCTTCGAGCTGATCAAGGCCGAGGCCGAGACGCTGAACTCGCAAAAATCCGCCCAGGCTGCCGGCTTCCGCGTCGAGCAGGCGCGTGCGGCGCTGCGTCAGGCCGTCGGCGGTGGCTTGCCGGCCGAATTCTCGCTATCCGGGTCGTTGCGCGATGTGCCCGAATTGCCGCCGCTCGATGGCGTGCGCCGGGAGTTGGGGGAGAGTAGCCCCGAGCTGGCGCGGGCCCGCGCCGAAACCGTGCGGGCCGAACGCCAGCTCGAGTATGAGCGTGCGAAGCGATGGCCAGGACTGGCCCTCAAGGCCGACATGGACCAGGATCCCGAAATGCGCTCGTCGCGCGTCGGGGTCGTTGTCGCCATTCCGCTTTGGGACCGCCGCCGCGGCCCGGTCGGCGAGGCCGCCGCCCAGCTCTCGCGTGCCCGCAACGAGCTGGCGGCGCAGGAGCATTCGTTGGAGCAGGCACTCTCCGTCGCCTACCAGCAGTATGAAATAGCCCAGACTCAGGTCACCGCGCTCGAGTCCGGCATCGTCCGCCAGGCCGAAGCGGCCCTGCGCGTGGCGGAGTCGGCCTACCGTTTCGGCGAGCGGAGTTTCCTCGAGGTGGTCGATGCGCAGCGCGTTTTCCGTGCCGCCCGTGCCGAGCTGACCACTGCCCGCTACGAGCTGGCGGCTGCCTGGGTCGAAATCGAACGCTTGCGGGCACTGCCTGCCGGAAAGTCACAATGAAAAATGCCCTGATTCTCGTGTTGACCGCAGCTGCGCTGGTGGGCTGCAACAAGGAAGGCGCCAAGGCGCCGGCGCCGGCGGCCGCCGACCCCGCCATCGTCCATCCCGGTGACGAGTTGCGTGCCCATTTGAAGCTTGCCGAAGTCAGCCTGCAGCCGGTAGCCGAGACCCTGCGCGTGGCCGGTCGCATCGATTTCGACGAACAGCGCCTGGCCCGCATCGGCGCGACGGTGACCGGGCGCGTCACGCAGATCGACGCCAAGGTGGGCCAGCGCGTGCGCAAGGGCGACGTCCTGGCCCGCCTCAACAGCAGCGAATTGTCCAGCCAGCAGCTCGCCTATCTGAAGGCACGTGCCGAACTCGAGCTGAACCGGCGCAATGCCGAGCGGGCGCGCCTGCTCTTCGATTCCGACGTGATCAGCGCCGCCGAACTGCAGCGCCGGCAGAGCGAATTCCAGATCTCGCAGGCCGAGACGCGTGCCGCGGCCGACCAGTTGCAGCTGCTCGGCGTCAGCCCGGCGGCGATCGAGCGCCTCGGTCGCGAAGGGACCGTCGATTCGGTGACGCCGGTGATCGCCACCATGGATGGTGTCGTCGTCGAGCGCAAGCTGGCGCTCGGCCAGGTCGTGCAGCCGGCCGACGCGCTCTTCGTGGTCGCCGACCTGTCGCGCCTGTGGGCGGTGGCCCAGGTTCCCGAGCAGCAGGCCGGCCAGGTGCGCACCGGGCAGACCGTCAGCATCCGCGTGCCGGCGCTCGGCATCGATTCGCTCCAGGCGCCTCTGAGCTTCGTCGCGCAAACCATCAATCCCGAGACGCGTACGGTTCTGGTGCGGACCGAACTGGACAACGCCGATGGCCTGCTCAAGCCCGAGATGCTGGCGACGATGCTGGTCGAGGGGCCGCCGGTCGAGCGCATGGTCGTTCCGGCCAGTGCGGTCGTCCGCGAAAGCGACGAGGATCACGTCTTCATTGTCGAAGGGGGCGAGAGTTTCCGCCTGGTTCGCGTCAAGCTCGGCCCCGAATCCGGCGGGCAACGGGTCGTGCTCTCGGGCCTGAAGGGCAAGGAGCGGATCGTCGTCGAAGGTGGTTTCCATCTCAATAACGAGCGCAACCGCCAGCAGATGGAGGGTTCGTGATCGAGTCCCTGATCCGGTCGGCGCTCAAGCAGCGCCTGATTGTCGCGGTCGTTGCCGCCATCCTGTTCTTCTTCGGCCTTGATGCGGCGCGCAAATTGTCGGTGGATGCCTTCCCGGACGTCACCAACGTCCAGGTGCAGATTGCCACTGAAGCGCCGGGCCGTTCGCCGGAAGAGGTCGAGCGCTTCGCGACGGTGCCGCTCGAGGTGGCGATGACCGGCCTGCCCGGGCTGGTCGAGATGCGCTCGCTGAACAAGCCGGGGCTGTCGCTGATCACCTTGGTGTTCACCGATGCCACCAACGTCTATTTCGCGCGTCAGCTGGTCATGGAGCGCCTGCTCGAGGTCGGCCCGCGCCTGCCGCAGGGCATCATCCCGGTGCTCGGGCCGGTATCGACCGGCCTCGGCGAGGTTTACCAATACACCCTCGAGCGGCCGGACGACGGCGACCGCACGCTGACCGAGCAGGAGCTGATGCAACGCCGTGTCGTCCAGGACTGGGTGGTACGTCCGCTGCTGCGCTCGATTTCCGGTGTCGCCGAAATCAACTCGCAGGGTGGCTATGCCCGCCAGTACCAGGTCCTGGTCAATCCGGAACGCCTGCGCCACTATGGCCTCGCCATCGCCGATGTGTTCGACGCGATGGCGCGCAACAATGCCAATGCCGGTGGCGGCGTCCTGCCGCAGTTCGCTGAACAGTACCTGATCCGCGGTGTCGGGCTGATCCGCGATCTCGACGACATCCGCGCCATCGTGCTTAAGGAGAAGGACGGCGTCCCGGTCTTCGTGCGCGATGTCGCCGAGGTGTCGATCGGCCACGAGGTGCGCCAGGGCGCGCTGATCAAGAACGGGACGAGCGAGGCCGTCGGCGGTGTCGTCATGATGATCGCCGGTGGCAACGCCAAGGAGGTGGTCGGCCGCATCAAGGCGCGTGTCGGCGAGATCAACGCCAAAGGAATGCTGCCCGATGGCCTCAAGATCGTCGCCTACTACGACCGCTCCGAACTGGTCGATGCCGCCTTGTGGACGGTCACCAAGGTCCTGCTCGAGGGCGTCGTGCTGGTTGTCGTGGTCCTCTTCCTCTTCCTCGGCGATGTCCGTTCGTCGCTGATCGTCGTCGCGACACTGGTGTTGACACCGCTGCTGACCTTCATGGCGATGAACAAGCTCGGGATCTCGGCCAACCTGATGTCGCTCGGTGGCCTGGCGATCGCCATCGGCCTGATGGTCGACGGCTCGGTGGTCGTCGTCGAGAACGCCTTCCTCCAGCTCGGACGCCATGCCAAGTCGGGCGAGAGCCAGTTGCGCGTCATCCTGCGCGCGGTGGTCGAGGTGGCGACGCCGGTCATCTTCGGCGTCGGCATCATCATCCTCGTCTTTCTGCCGCTGATGACGCTGCAGGGCATGGAAGGCAAGATGTTCGCGCCGCTCGCCTACACCATTGCGATTGCCCTGGCCATCTCGCTGATCCTCTCGCTGACGCTGACACCGGTCATGTCGACCTACCTGCTCAAGCCACCGGCGCATGACGGCGATCACGACACCCGGCTGATCGCCGCGATGAAGGCGCGTTACCTGAAAATGCTGCAGTGGGCACTGTCCAACCGCAAGAAGACGGTGGGGTTGTCCGTGGGCGCCTTCTTCCTGGCCATCGGCATGTTGCCCTTCCTAGGCACCGCCTTCATTCCCGAGATGAAGGAAGGCTCCGTCGTGCCCGGCATCAACCGGGTGCCCAACATCTCCCTCGACGAATCGATCAAGATGGAAATGGAGGCGATGCGCCTGGTCATGCAGGTGCCCGGGGTCAAGTCGGCCTATTCCGGCGTCGGCCGCGGCGAGTCACCGGCCGATCCGCAGGGGCCGAACGAGTCGACGCCGATCGTCAGCCTGCTGCCGCGCGACCAGTGGCCGGACGGCTGGAACCAGGACGACATCGCCGAGGCGATGCGCGAGAAGCTGAAGGCATTGCCGGGTGTGCAGATCGTCATGGCGCAGCCGATTTCCGACCGGGTCGACGAAATGGTCACCGGTGTGCGCTCGGACATTGCCGTCAAGGTGTTCGGTGACGACATCGAGCAGTTGCGTTCGCTCGCCGCGCAGATCGCCAAGGTCGCCCAGTCGCTGCAAGGGGCGCAGGACCTGCGCGTCGAGCGGGTCAGCGGCCAGCAGTACCTGTCGATCGAGATCGACCGGCGCGCCATCGCACGGCTCGGCATCAACGTCGCCGACGTGAATGACCTGATCGAGACGGCGGTGGGCGGCAAGCAGGCCACCGAGATCTTCGAGGGCGAGCGCCGCTTCCCGGGGGTCGTCCGCTTGCCGGAGAACTTCCGCAACAATATCGAGGCGATCTCGAACATCCTCATTACCGCTCCGAGCGGCGCCCAGGCCCGTCTGGCCGATGTCGCCCGCATCCAGGTTCTCGACGGTCCGGCGCAGATATCGCGCGAGCTCGGCAAGCGCCGCATCGTCGTCGGGGTCAACGTCAAGGATCGCGACCTCGGCGGCTTCGTCGCCGAATTGCAGCAGAAGGTCGAGCGGCAGGTGAAGCTGCCCGAGGGCTATTACCTCGAGTGGGGCGGCCAGTTCCAGAACATGGAGCGGGCGCTCGGGCACCTCGCCGTGATCATCCCGATCACCATCGCGGCGATCTTCTTCCTCCTGTTCCTGCTCTTCAATTCCCTGCGCTTCGCGACGCTGATCATCACCGTGCTGCCCTTCGCTTCGATCGGCGGCATCGTCGGGCTCTTCCTGACCGGCGAGTACCTGTCCGTACCGGCATCGGTCGGCTTCATCGCACTGTGGGGGATCGCGGTGCTCAATGGCGTCGTGCTCGTGTCCTACATCCGCAACCTGCGGGAGGAGGGGCGCTCGGTCGCGCAGGCCGTGGTCGAGGGGGCGACCTTGCGCTTCCGGCCGGTCATGATGACGGCGACCGTCGCCATGCTCGGCCTGATTCCCTTCCTGTTCTCGAGCGGGCCGGGATCCGAAGTGCAGCGCCCGTTGGCCATCGTTGTCATCGGCGGCCTGATCACATCGACGCTGCTGACGCTGGTTGTCCTGCCCACCATCTACCGCTGGTTTGACGAGGAGAAGGTCGAAGCATGAAAGAGATCAAGGCGGTGATTCGTCCCAACAAGCTGGGTGCCCTGCGCGACGCCCTGGTCGTGCTGCCTGGTTTTCCGGGCATGACCGTGAGCCGCGCCGAAGGTTGCGGGGCGCCGTCGCGGCATGTCGTGCGCCACACGATCAAGGAGGAGTTGACCGACTTCTCGCCCAAGGTGCGCGTCGAGATCGTCGCTCCAGACGAGGTGGCCGAGGCTATTTTTCAGCGCATCACCGAAATCGCCCAGACCGGGCATTACGGCGACGGCATCGTCTGGATGGCCGAGGTTGAGCGCGCGGCATTCGTCTTCAAGACGACGCCGGGGCCGGCCTGACCCCGGCGATTTCGGGCTTTTCTGCCGGTCGACCGCGACAGCGCGGCCGTCCGCTCAGCCGGCCAGTTTCGCGAAGGCCGTGACGACCTCCGGCGGCGCCTGCACCAGTTCGATCAGCACGCCTTCGCCGCCGACCGGGAATTCGTCGTTGCCCTTGGGGTGCAGGAAGGTGATGTCGAAGCCGGCCGCACCCTTGCGGATGCCGCCCGGGGCGAAGCGGACGCCGTTTGCCGACAGCCACTCGACCGCCTTCGGCAGGTCGTCGATCCACAGGCCGACATGGTTGAGCGGCGTCGCATGGACGGCCGGCTTCTTCTCCGGGTCGAGCGGCTGCATCAGGTCGACCTCGACCTTGAACGGGCCGCTGCCCATCGCGCAGATGTCCTCGTCGACGTTTTCCCGTTCCGAGACGAAGGTGCTGGTGATTTCGAGGCCGAACATGTCGACCCAGAGGGTGCGGAGTTTTTCCTTGGACGGGCCGCCGATGGCGATCTGCTGGATGCCGAGGACCTTGAACGGACGTTGCATGGCTGGGTTCCTGTCTGTCGTTGATCGGGTAACGTAATTCATAATTATAACAGTCCGAGCCGGCGCCGTAACCGCCGGCTCAGCGCCGGCGATAGGCGACGACCAGCAGGGCGATGCCGGCGAGGATCATCGGTAGCGACAGCCACTGGCCCATGCTGACCAGATAGGATTGACCGAAGATGCCGGCATCGGGTTCGCGGAAGAATTCCGTGACGAAGCGACAGGCGCCGTAGCCGACGAGAAAAAGCCCGGATGCGGCACCGCGCGGCCGCAGGCGTGCCGTGAACCACCACAGCATGGCGAACAGCAGCAGCCCTTCGAGGCCGACATGGTAGAGCTGCGAAGGATGGCGCGGGAGCAGGTCGCCGGCCTGCGGAAAGATCATCGCCCACGGCAGCGAAGCGTCGGCGACCCGGCCCCAGAGTTCCCCGTTGATGAAATTGCCGATGCGCCCGGCCGCGAGACCGAGCGGTACCAGCGGCGCGATAAAGTCGGTGACGTCGAGCCAAGCAAGTTGGTGCTTGCGCGCCCACAGGGTCATCGCCGCAAGGACGCCGAGGAAGCCACCGTGGAAGCTCATGCCGCCTTTCCAGACGGCGATGATCTCGAGCGGATTGGCGAGGTAGTAGGCGGGTTCGTAGAACAGTACCTGGCCGAGGCGGCCGCCGATGATGACGCCGAGCACGCCGTAAAATAGCAGGTCGTCGAGCTGCTCGGCGGCAAACGGCGCTTGCCCCCGGCGAATACGCAGGCGTCCGAGCAGCAGGAACTGCGCGAATGCGGCCAAGTACATCAGGCCGTACCAGCGGATGGCGACGGGACCGAGGGAAAGGGCGACCGGGTCGAACTGCGGGTGGGTCAGCATGGGCGCGGAGAGTCGGCTAAAATCCTTGAATTATAGTTCCGCCGCCCGGTCTGAACCGGGCGGATGACCGCCCTGTACGGAGAGACCCATGCCCCATTATCGTTCCAGGACTTCCACCCACGGCCGCAACATGGCCGGCGCCCGCGCCCTGTGGCGTGCGACCGGCATGAAGGACGGCGATTTCGGCAAGCCGATCATCGCCATCGTGAACTCCTTCACGCAGTTCGTGCCCGGCCATGTCCACCTCAAGGACCTCGGGCAGATGGTCGCGCGCGAAGTCGAGGCGGCCGGTGGCGTGGCCAAGGAGTTCAATACCATCGCCATCGATGATGGCATCGCCATGGGCCATGGCGGCATGCTCTACTCGCTGCCGTCGCGCGACCTGATCGCCGATTCGGTCGAATACATGGTCAATGGGCATTGTGCCGACGCGATGATCTGCATCTCGAACTGCGACAAGATCACCCCGGGCATGCTGATGGCCGCGATGCGCCTCAACATCCCTGCCGTGTTCGTCTCCGGCGGACCGATGGAGGCGGGCAAGGTGAAAGTGCAGGGCGAAGTCGTCCACCTCGATCTCGTGGATGCGATGGTGAAGGCGGCCGACAGTTCGGTTTCCGAGGCGGATCTCGCCGAAATCGAGCGTTCGGCTTGCCCGACCTGCGGCTCCTGCTCCGGGATGTTTACCGCCAACTCGATGAATTGCCTGACCGAAGCCCTGGGCCTCAGCCTGCCCGGCAACGGTACCGTCGTCGCCACGCACGCCGACCGCAAGGAGCTTTTCCTGCGCGCCGGGCGCGTCGCGGTCGACTTGTGCAAACGCTGGTACGAACAGGGCGACGTCACGGTCCTGCCACGCTCGATCGCCTCGTTCAAGGCCTTCGAGAATGCCATGACGCTCGATGTGGCGATGGGCGGCTCGACCAATACGGTGCTGCACATCCTCGCCGCGGCACAAGAGGCCGGTGTCGATTTCACGATGGCCGACATCGACCGCATTTCGCGTTCGGTGCCCTGCCTGTGCAAGGTGGCGCCGATGACCGACAAGTACCACATCGAGGATGTGCATCGTGCCGGCGGCATCATGGGCATCCTCGGCGAGCTGGGGCGCGCCAGGCTGATCCACCGCGACGTGCCGACCGTCCATGCGCCGACACTCGGGGCTGCCATCGATGCATGGGACATTCAGCGCACGCAGGACCCCGCCGTCCGCGAGTTCTACCGCGCGGCGCCGGGTGGTGTCCCGACCCAGGTCGCCTTCTCGCAGGACCGCCGCTATGGCGATCTCGACAGCGACCGCCAGAAGGGCTGCATCCGCGAGAAAGCGGCGGCCTACTCGCAGGATGGTGGCCTCGCGGTCTTGCGCGGCAACATCGCCGTCGATGGCTGCATCGTCAAGACCGCCGGCGTCGACGAGTCGATCTGGAAATTCAGCGGCCGCGCCCGCGTCTTCGAAAGCCAGGATGCTGCGGTCGACGCCATCCTGGGCGGCAAAATCGTTGCCGGCGACGTGGTCGTCATCCGCTACGAAGGCCCCAAGGGTGGCCCCGGCATGCAGGAAATGCTCTACCCGACCTCCTACCTCAAGTCGAAGGGACTCGGGAAGGCCTGTGCGCTGCTCACCGACGGCCGCTTCTCGGGCGGCACTTCCGGCCTGTCGATCGGCCATGCCTCGCCAGAAGCAGCTGACGGCGGCGCGATCGGGCTGGTCGAGGAAGGAGATGTGATCGAGATCGACATCCCGGCGCGCAGCATCAATCTTGCCGTCAGCGAAGAGACCCTCGCCCGCCGGCGGGCGGCGATGGAAGCGCAAGGCGAGGCGGCATGGAAGCCGGTCGCCCGTGACCGTTATGTTTCCGCAGCCCTGCAGGCCTACGCGATGATGACCACGTCGGCCGACAAGGGCGCGGTGCGCGACGTCGGCCAGATCCAGCGGCGGCGCTGATCCGGAAGCCCCGTGCGGGCGCTTGCAATTGCTTCCCGGCTTGTTGACAGTACTTCGGCCGGCGGGGATAATCTCGCGTTCTTCCGGAGGGGTACCCAAGCGGTCAACGGGAACAGACTGTAAATCTGTCGGCTCTGCCTTCGAAGGTTCGAATCCTTCCCCCTCCACCAGATGAAGCTGTTACGGCTGGTGCTGCGGGCAGGATTAAGCGGGTGTAGCTCAATGGTAGAGCTGAAGCCTTCCAAGCTTAAGACGAGGGTTCGATTCCCTTCACCCGCTCCACGACGCGGTACGGCTGGTGTTTAAAGGTAGGCCCATGTGGCTCAGTGGTAGAGCACTCCCTTGGTAAGGGAGAGGTCGGCAGTTCGATCCTGCCCATGGGCACCACCGATCAGTTTGGATTCTGGCTTTTTGCTTTTTTGACGAATTTGGAGAACCGATATGGCAAAGGAAAAGTTTGCGCGTACGAAGCCCCACGTGAACGTTGGCACGATTGGGCACGTTGACCATGGCAAGACGACGCTGACG
>VEPL01000007.1:0-158880 GCA_012026885.1 Betaproteobacteria bacterium
GGCGGCAGCCGCCGGGGTCCAGTAACCGGTGCGCCAGCACAGGCCGAAGCCGCTCTTGGCGACCACGTCGCGCTGGTCGATGACATACACGCGCTCCTGCGCCGTCGCGGCAAAGCCGATACCGGCCAGCAGGGCCAGAGCCACGGATTTCTTGGCAATGTTCTTGATCATTGTTTTCCCTCGTTGAAGAAAATTATTGAAACCTATTCACCCGCGTTCCCCACATCAACACGGGGTTTACTACGGACCTCCATCCTATTCTGCCACAGCGGAATTGACGACTCCAAGAGGTTTCGGGTGTTTCCGACGAGCGTTTTGTGGTCTACGCAACACTTGCCGGCGACCCAGACGTGGGTCACGCATTCACGCCCGGCGGCGTGTACCAGATGCGAGAGCGGGTCATAGCAGGGCGAAGTGCTTGGTCCCGAGAGGTCGATGGCCGCCAGGTCAGCCCATTTGCCCGCCGCAAGCGAGCCGATTTCCGCTCCCATGCCCAGCGCCGAGGCACCAGCGAGCGTTGCCATGTGCAGTACTTCAGCTGCCGGGAGAACTCTCGCATCGCCTGAGCTTCCCTTTGCCAGCAGGGCGGCCAGGCGCATCTCGGAGAGGATGTCGAGACGGTTATTGCTGGCGGCGCCATCCGTGCCGAGGCCGACATTGATGCCGTGCTGTCGCATCGATGCCACAGGGGCGATGCCGCTGGCGAGCTTGAGGTTGGAAGTCGGACAATGAACTACATGAGTCCCGGTGGCGGCAAGGAGGTCCAGTTCCGTGTCATCGAAATGAACCCCGTGCACCCCGATGAAGGCCGGCCCAAGGAGGCCGAGACGGTGCAGCCGGGTGAGCGGGCGCATGCCGTCCCGGGCGAATGCTTCGGCGACTTCCTGGCGGGTTTCGTGCAGATGGCAATGGATCGGCAGGCCGAGTTGTTCGGATAACGTCAGCAGCCGCGAGAAGGTCGCGTCCGCCACCGTATAAGGTGCATGCGGCGCAAGGCAAAAGCGGATGAGCGGATGGCCGCGCCACTGCTCGCGGGCAGCCAGTCCCTTGGCGATATAGTCGTCGGCATCGCTGGCGTAGGGGGTCGGGAACTCGAGGGCGGTAATCCCCACGACCGCGCGCATGCCGGCTTCGGTGGCTGCCTGGGCTGATGCCTCGGGGTGGAAGTACATGTCGTTGAAGCAGGTGGTGCCGCCGAGAAGCATTTCCGCGCACGCCAGACGGGTTCCGTCGAGGACGAACTGCGGCGAGACATGGGCGGCTTCGGCCGGCCAGATGTGGCCGGTCAGCCACTCCATCAACGGCAGATCGTCGGCGAGGCCGCGCATCAGTGTCATGGCAGCATGGGTGTGCAGGTTGACCAGCCCGGGAATCAGCAGGTGGTCGTCGAGCACGATGCGTTGCGCCGGCGCGTAGCGGACACGGGCGATGCCCGACGGCGCGACGGCGACGATGCGGCCATCGCGGACGGCAACCGCGTGGCGGTCGAGCAGGGTGTCCGGTTCTACCGGCGCAACCCAGCGTGCTTCGATGAGCAGATCGACGGTTTCGGGTCGGGTGGACATGGCAAACGCCTTATTAGCGGTGTCGGTGCCATGTTAAAATAGCAAATTACGTCCGCCCAGACCATCGAGCCGCCCCTGCTGCGGCAAACAAGAAGACTCATGGATACATTCGCCAAAGAAACTCTGCCGATCAGCCTCGAAGAAGAGATGCGGCGCTCGTACCTCGACTATGCGATGAGTGTCATCGTCGGCCGGGCATTGCCGGATGCGCGCGACGGCCTGAAGCCGGTGCATCGCCGCGTGCTCTACGCCATGCACGAGACGAACAACGTCTGGAACCGTCCCTTCGTCAAGTGCGCCCGCGTCGTCGGCGAGGTCATGGGTAAGTACCACCCGCACGGCGATTCAGCGATCTACGACACGCTGGTCCGCATGGCCCAGGATTTCTCGCTGCGCTACACGCTGGTCGACGGCCAGGGCAACTTCGGCTCGATTGACGGCGACAACGCGGCGGCGATGCGTTACACCGAGTGCCGTCTGGATCGCATCGCATCGGACCTGACGGCTGATATCGACAAGGAAACGGTCGATTTCGAACCGAACTACGACGGCAAGGAGCTCGAGCCCTCGGTCCTGCCGACGCGCATCCCGAACCTGCTGATCAATGGCTCGGCCGGCATCGCGGTCGGCATGGCGACCAACATCCCGCCGCACAACCTCAACGAAGTCGTCGCCGGCTGCCTGGCGCTGCTGGAGAACCCGGCGATCTCGATCGACGACCTGATCGAACTCATTCCGGCGCCGGACTTCCCGACCGCAGGCCTTATCTACGGCGTGATGGGCGTGCGCGAAGGCTACAAGACCGGCCGCGGCCGTGTCGTCATGCGGGCACGTACCCACTTCGAGGATATCGGCAAGGGCGACCGCCAGGCGCTGATCGTTGACGAGATTCCCTATCAGGTGAACAAGAAGTCGTTGATCGAGAAGATCGCCGAGCTGGTCAACGACAAGAAAATCGAAGGCATTTCCGACATCCGCGACGAGTCCGACAAGTCGGGCATGCGCATCGTCATCGAGCTGAAGCGCGGCGAAGTCGGCGAGGTCATCCTCAACAACCTGTACAAGCAGACGCAACTGCAGGACACCTTCGGCATGAACATGGTGGCGCTGGTCGATGGCCAGCCCCGCCTGCTGAACCTGAAGCAGGCGCTGGAGTGCTTCCTGTCGCACCGGCGCGAGGTGGTGACCCGGCGGACCGTCTTCGAACTGCGCAAGGCGCGCGAACGCGGCCATATCCTCGAAGGCCTTGCCGTCGCGCTGTCCAACGTCGATGAGATCATCGCGTTGATCAAAGCGGCGCCGACGCCGGCCGACGCCAAGATCGGCCTGATGGGCCGCACTTGGCGCAGCCCGGTGGTCGAGGAAATGCTGCAGCGCGCGGCGTCCGATGCGTCCCGCCCGGAAGGGCTGGCGCCGGAGTTCGGCTTCTCGGCGCAGGGCTACCGCCTCTCGGATGCCCAGGCACAGGCCATCCTGGAATTGCGCCTGCAGCGCCTGACCGGGCTGGAACAGGACAAGATCGTCGGCGAATACAAGGAGATCATGGACAAGATCGTCGACCTGCTCGACATCCTGGCCAAGCCGGAACGTATCACCGCGATCATCGTCGACGAACTGAAGGCCGTGCGCGACCAGTTCGGCGATGCGCGCAAGTCGGAGATCGTGCTGCACACTCAGGAACTCGGCATCGAAGACCTGATCACGCCGACCGATATGGTCGTCACCCTCTCGCACGGCGGCTACATCAAGGCCCAGCCCTTGGCAGACTATCGCGCCCAGAAGCGTGGTGGCCGCGGCAAGCAGGCAGCAGCGATCAAGGACGAGGATTTCGTCGACCACCTGTTCGTCGCCAACACCCACGACTACATCCTGTGCTTCTCCAACCGAGGCCGCTGCTACTGGCTCAAGGTCTACGAAGCGCCGCAGGGCAGCCGGGCCAGTCGCGGCAAGCCGATTGTCAATCTCTTCCCGCTCGAAGAGGGTGAGCGCATCAACGCCGTGCTGCCGGTCAAGGAGTTCGTCGACGACAAGTTCATCTTCATGGCCACCCGCGACGGCACGGTCAAGAAGACACCATTGTCCGACTTCTCCAACCCGCGCAAGGCCGGCATCATCGCCGTCGACCTGCTCGACGACGACTACCTCATCGGCGTCGAACTGACCACCGGCCAGAGCGATATTGTTCTGGTCTCGGATGCCGGCAAGGCGGTCTGGTTCGATGAGGAGGATGTCCGCCCGATGGGCCGCGGCGCGCGCGGTGTGCGCGGCATGAAACTGCAGCAGGGGCAGACCGTGATCTCGCTGCTAGTCGCTGAGAGCGATCAGCAGACCGTGCTGGTCGCCACCGAGAACGGCTTCGGCAAGCGCACCGTGCTCGCCGACTTCCGCCATTCAGGGCGCGGCACGCAGGGTGTCAAGGCGATCGCCGATTCCGAGCGCAACGGCGCTGTGGTTGGCGCCAAGTTGGTCAGCGACGAGGACGAGATCATGTTCATCACCACCGGTGGTGTGCTGATCCGCACCCGGGTTTCCGAGATTCGCGGCATGGGCCGGGCGACGCAGGGCGTCACGCTGATTTCGCTCGACGAGGGCGAGAAGCTCGCCGGTCTCGAAAAGGTGGCCGAATCGGTGGTCGACGCCGACGGCGAAGCGCCGGTTGCGGTCGACGGCGAAAACGGGGCCGATTCCGCGCCGGCTGCCGGCGAGGGCGGGGAAGCCTGATGACGCGCGTCTGGAACTTCAGTGCCGGTCCGGCCGCATTGCCGGAAGAGGTGCTGCGCCAGGCGCAGGAAGAACTGCTCGACTGGCACGGCGCCGGCTGCGGCGTCATGGAGATGAGCCACCGCGGCAAGGAGTTCACATCCATCGTCGAGACGGCCGAGGCTGACTTGCGCGAACTGATGGGCATTCCCGCGCACTACAAGGTGCTTTTCCTGCAGGGCGGGGCGACACAACAATTCGCGCAGATCCCGATGAATCTGCTGGCCGGCCGCTCGGCCGACTACATCGTTACCGGTTCGTGGTCGAAAAAAGCGTTCAAGGAAGCGCAGCGCATTGGTAGCGTGCGCCTGGCGGCGTCGACCGAGGGCGATGGCTTCACGCGCTTGCCGACCGCCGAGGAAATCCGGCTAGATCCGTTTGCCGCCTACCTGCACGTGTGCACCAACGAGACCATCCATGGCGTCGAGATTCCCGCCGAGCGCATCGCCGATACCGGCGTGCCGCTGGTTGCCGACATGTCCTCGCACATCCTGTCGCGGCCGGTGCCGGTCGAGAAGTTCGGCCTGATCTATGCCGGAGCGCAGAAGAACATCGGTCCCTCGGGGCTGACGCTGGTGATTATCCACCGCGACCTGCTTGGCATGGCGCCGCTGAGCATCCCGTCCGTGATGGATTACTCGGTGATGGCCGAGAACGGCTCGATGCTGAACACGCCGCCGACCTTCGCCATCTACATCGCCGGCCTCGTCTTCCAGTGGCTGAAGCGCCAGGGCGGCCTCGCCGGCATCGCTGCGGTCAACACCGAAAAAGCGCGGATTTTGTATGATGCCATCGACAGTTCCGGCGGCTTCTACTCGAACCCGGTCGATCCCGATTGCCGCTCGGCGATGAACGTGCCCTTCGTCCTTGCCGATCCCGAACTCGACACCACCTTCCTTGCCGAATCGAAGGCGGCCGGGCTCATGGCGCTCAAGGGCCACAAGTCGGTCGGCGGCATGCGCGCGTCGATCTACAATGCCGTACCGCTGGCCGGCGTGCAGGCGCTGGTCGATTTCATGAACGATTTCGCGCGACGCAACGGTTGAACGGATGAGCGACGATCTGCAGAAGGCCCTGGGTGGCGTACGCGCCGAGATCGACAACATCGATGCCGATCTGCTGCGGCTCCTCAATGCGCGCGCGCGCTGCGCCCAGAAGGTGGGCGAAATCAAGGCCGGTCACGGCGAGGCCGGTCACATCTACCGCCCCGAACGCGAAGCGCAGGTCCTGCGCCGCCTGCAGGAGACCAATCCCGGACCGCTGTCCGGCGAGGCGGTAACCTTCTTCTTCCGCGAAGTGATGTCCGCCTGCCTCGCCCTCGAGCAGCCGCTCGGCATCGCTTTCCTCGGGCCGCTCGGCACCTTTTCGGAGTCGGCGGCAACCAAGCACTTTGGCCATGCCGCCCGCCTGCTGCCGCAGGATTCGATCGACGATGTCTTTCGCGAGGTCGAGTCCGGCCATGCCCACTATGCCGTCGTGCCGGTGGAGAATTCGACAGAAGGTGCGGTCGGCCGGACGATGGACCTTTTGTTGTCGACGCCGCTGAAAATCTGCGGCGAAGTCGTGCTGCGCATCCACCAGAACCTGCTGTCCAACGAGGCCGGGCTTGACGCGGTGAACCGCGTTTATTCCCACGCCCAGTCGCTGGCGCAGTGCCACGAATGGCTGAACCGCTCCCTGCCGCAAGCCCAGCGCATTCCGGTCGGCAGCAATGCACAGGCTGCCCAGAAGGCGGCGGAAGAGGCAGGTGCCGCTGCGATCGCCGGCGAAGCGGCGGCGGCGCGCTACAAACTGCCCAAGCTGGTCGAGAACATCGAGGATGAGCCGAACAACACGACGCGCTTCCTGATCCTCGGCAAGCATGACGCCGGTCCTTCGGGGCGCGACAAGACCTCTTTGATCATGTCGGCGCCGAACCGTACCGGTGCGCTGCACGAATTGCTGCTGCCGTTCTCGCACGCCGGCGTCTCGATGTCCCGCCTCGAGTCGCGCCCGGCGCGCAACGCGCTCTGGGAATATGTCTTCTACGTCGATGTCGAGGGCCATCACGACGATCCCCCGGTCAAGGCGGCACTCGGCGAACTCGCCGGGCGCGCGGCCTACCTGAAGGTCCTCGGCTCCTATCCGACGGCCGTTTACTGAGGCATCACATGACCCTTGCCGACCAAGCCCTGTCCTACGTCCGCGCCATCTCGCCCTACCAGCCGGGCAAGCCGATTACCGAGCTGGCCCGCGAAATGGGCATTCCGGCCGAGCGGATCGTCAAGCTCGCCTCCAACGAGAACCCGCTGGGCATGAGCCCCAAGGCCCGAAAGGCGGTCGAGGCGGCGATTGCCGGGATCGAGCGTTACCCGGACCAGTTCGAGCTTATCGCCAAACTCGCCGAACGCTGCGGCGTGGCGCAGAACCAGATCGTGCTTGGGAACGGTTCCAACGACGTCCTCGACTTGGTCGCACGCGTCTTCCTGGCGCCCGGGCGCTCGGCGGTGTTCGCGCAGCATGCCTTCGCGGTTTACCCGCTGGCCTCGCTGTCGACCGGCGCCGAGCTGATCGCTACGCCGGCGCGCAACTACGGCCACGACCTCGCCGCGATGCGTGCCGCCATCCGGCCGGACACGCGCATCGTCTGGATCGCCAATCCGAACAACCCGACCGGCAACTTCCTGCCTTACCCGGAAGTGCGCGCTTTCCTCGAATCGGTGCCGGCCGAGGTCATCGTCGTGCTCGACGAGGCCTACAACGAATATCTGCCGCCTGCCGAGCGCGTCGATACCGCGGCGTGGATCAAGGATTTTCCCAACCTCGTCGTCACCCGCACGTTCTCCAAGATCTTTGGTCTTGCCGGGCTGCGTGTCGGCTACGCGCTGGCGTCTGCCGAGGTGGCCGACTGGATGAACCGTGTCCGTCAGCCGTTCAACGTCAATAACCTCGCCATCGCGGCGGCGGCCGCAGCGCTCGATGACCATTTGTTCGTGGCCGAGAGCTACGAGCTCAACCGGCGCGGCATGGAGCAGATCGTCAGCGGTCTCAAGCGGCTCGGCCTCGAGCACATCCCCTCGCATGGCAATTTCGTGACCTTTCGTGCCGGCGAAGGCGCTGCGGTCAACCAGAAGCTCCTCCGGCAGGGCGTCATCGTCCGCCCGATCGGCGGCTATGGCCTGCCCGAGTGGCTGCGCGTGACCATCGGCACCGAACCGGAAAACGCCCGATTCCTCGAGGCACTCGAGAAGGCGCTCTGAATGCCCGAGTTCGGCAAGGTCGTCGTTTTCGGGGTCGGCCTGATTGGCGGTTCCTTCGCGCTGGCCTTGAAGGAGGCTGGTGCAGTCGAGGAAATTGTCGGCTTCGGACGTACCCCGGTGACCTTGCGTGTCGCCCAGGAGATCGGTGTCATCGACCGGGCCGGCATCAACCCGGCGCACGAAATCGGCGACGCCGACATCGTGCTGGTGGCGACGCCGGTCGCCCAGATGCCGGATATTTTCGCCCGCATCGCGCCCTACCTCGGCCCGCACACCATCGTCACCGATGGCGGCTCGACCAAGGGCGATGTCGTCGCGGAGGCACGCGCCGCCTTTGCCGAGCGGATCGGCCAGTTCGTGCCGGCGCATCCGATCGCCGGCGCCGAGAACAGCGGCCCCTCGGCCGCGCGCTGGGATCTCTATCAGGGCAAGAAAGTCGTCGTCACCCCGCTGCCGGAAAACGGCGACGAGGCGCTCGACCGCGTCAAGCGCGCCTGGTCGGTATGCGGTGCCGACATCTACGAACTGGCACCGGAAGCGCACGACCGGGTTTTTGCCGCGGTGAGTCACTTGCCGCACCTGTTGTCCTTCGCGCTAGTACATGACCTCGCCGTGCGCGACGACGCCGAGGTTTTCTTCACCTTCGCGGCATCCGGCTTCCGTGACTTCACGCGCATTGCGGCCAGCCACCCCGAAATGTGGCGGGACATCTGCTTGGCCAACCGCGAAGCGCTTCTCGTCGAACTCGATAGCTACCGCGCTCAACTCGACGAACTGCGCCTCGCACTCGCCGGCAACGACGGCGAGCGGCTCGAGGAGATTTTCGGCATTGCCCGGCAGGCGCGCCGGGAATGGGCCGGCGGACGCTAACATGGCGACCTGCCTGCGTGCCTGGCTGGCGATCGTGGCGCTGATCATCCCGCTCATTTCTTCTGGGGCCGAACCGCCGGCGATCCTGCTGGCGGAAACCTACGCCGGCTCGGTCGATGTCTCCCGTTATCTGGTCAGCGAGAAGCTGGACGGCGTTCGTGCGGTCTGGGACGGGCGCAGCCTGCGCTTTCGTAGCGGCAATCCGATCCATGCCCCGGGGTGGTTCATCGATGGCCTGCCGAAAGTGCCGCTCGACGGCGAATTGTGGATCGGCCGCGGCCAGTTCGAGCGGCTCTCAGGCATCGTCCGCAAGGAAGTCCCGGTCGACGAAGAGTGGCATGCGGTGCGCTACATGATCTTCGAGCTGCCCGATGCACCGGGCACATTCGCCGATCGCGTCGCCGAGATCCGCGCCCTCGTGCGCCGAGCCAACCGGCCCTGGCTGGTCGAAATCGAGCAATTCCGGGTGGTCGACCGCAGCAGCCTGCAGCGCAAGCTGCGCGAGGTGGTCAAGGCGGGCGGCGAAGGCCTCATGCTGCACCGTGCCGATGCCCCGTTCGTGACCGGGCGCAGTGACGTGCTGCTCAAGCTGAAGCCCTGGCACGACGCCGAGGCGACCGTCATTGGCCACCAGTCCGGCAAGGGCAAATATGCCGGCATGCTCGGCTCGCTGCGCGTACGCACCCCCGACGGCCGCGAATTCGCGCTCGGTACAGGGTTGACCGATGCCCAGCGCCTCGACCCGCCGCCGGTCGGGACCATCGTCACCTACCGCTACCGTGACCTCACCGGCTCCGGCCTGCCGCGCTTCGCAAGCTTCGTGCGGGTACGCGCCGAACCGTGACCCGTTGGTTTGCCGTGCCGAGGAACATCAAAGAGCCCGAAGTTTGCATTGGCGCAATGATTGGCTACAACGATGGTTGGACAATGTCTATCTTGCATGGCGACCGATGTCGCTCCTGATAATCTTGAGCATGGAAATATCATGATTCTCGTCACAGGCGGTGCCGGTTTCATCGGCAGCAACTTCGTCCTAAACTGGCTGGCGCAAATTGATGAGCCTGTCGTTAACCTTGACGCGCTGACCTACGCCGGCAACCTCGAGAATCTCGCTTCTTTGCAAGGCGATGCCCGTCATGTCTTCGTCAAGGGCGACATCGGCGACTTCGATCTCGTCGCCAGGCTGCTCGCCGAACATCAGCCTCGCGCCGTCGTCAATTTTGCGGCCGAAAGCCACGTCGACCGCAGCATCCACGGCCCGGAAGACTTCATCCAGACCAACATCGTCGGCACCTTCCGCCTGCTCGAAGCCGTGCGTGCCTGGTACGGTCAACTCGAAGAATCGGCCAAAAAGCAATTCCGCTTCCTCCACGTCTCCACCGACGAAGTCTATGGCTCGCTCGAAAAGGACGATCCCGCCTTCTCCGAAACCCACCGCTACGAACCCAACAGCCCGTACTCGGCGAGCAAGGCCGCCAGTGACCACCTCGTGCGCGCCTATCACCACACCTACGGCCTGCCGGTGCTCACCACCAACTGCTCCAACAACTACGGTCCCTACCACTTTCCGGAAAAGCTCATCCCGCTCGTTATCCACAATGCGCTCGCCGGCAAGCCGCTGCCCATCTACGGCGACGGCCAGCAGATCCGCGACTGGCTCTATGTGAAAGACCACTGCAGCGCCATCCGCCGCGTGCTGGAGGCCGGCAGGGTGGGCGAGGTCTACAACGTCGGCGGCTGGAACGAAAAGCCCAATCTCGACGTCGTCCACACGCTCTGCGCCATCCTTGACGAACTCAAGCCGCGTGCCGACGGCAAGCCGTACGAGGAGCAGATCACCTACGTCGCCGACCGCCCCGGCCACGACCGCCGCTACGCCATCGACGCCGGTAAACTTGAGCGCGAACTCGGCTGGAAGCCGGCCGAAACCTTCGAGACCGGCATCCGCAAAACCGTGCAGTGGTATCTCGATAACCAGGCTTGGGTCGCCAATGTCACCAGTGGCGCCTACAAGCAGTGGGTCGGCAAGCATTACGGAGGCGCCTGATGCGCCTTCTGCTCACGGGTTGCAGCGGCCAGGTCGGCTTTGAACTGCAGCGGGCGCTGGCGCCGCTGGGCGAAGTCGTCGCGGTCGACCATGCCGATTGCAACCTCGCCGATGCCGACGGTGTCCGGCGGCTGGTGCAGGGAACGCGACCCGACGTCATCGTCAATCCGGCTGCCTACACCGCCGTCGACAAGGCTGAAAGCGAAAACGAACTCGCGGCTGCGGTCAACGCCGCCGCGCCGGGCATTCTGGGCGAAGAGGCAGCGAAGTTCGGCGCCTTTGTCGTCCACTACTCGACCGACTACGTCTTCGACGGTACGAAAGAGGGCGCCTATCGCGAGGATGACGCCAGCAACCCGCAAAGCGTCTACGGCCGCACCAAGCGTGACGGCGAACTCGCCCTCGCCAATGCCAACCTGCGCCACCTCATCCTGCGCACCAGCTGGGTGGTCGGCGCGCATGGCGGCAATTTCGCCAAGACCATGCTGCGCCTGGCTGCCGAGCGCGACAGCCTCAATGTCGTTGCCGACCAGTGGGGCGCCCCGACCTCGGCCGCACTGCTCGCCGACCTCACCGCCCATCTCGTCCGCCAGCAGCAGGGCAGCCCGGCCTCGTTTCCCTACGGTACCTACCACTGCGTTGCTGGCGGGGAGACCCACTGGTGCGACTACGCCCGCTACGTCATCGCCGCCGCCATCAAGGCCGGCAAGCCGATGCAGGCCACGCCCGAAACGATCCGGCCGATTACCACCGCCGACTACACGACCCCGGCCAGGCGCCCAGCCAACTCCCGCCTCGATACCCGCAAGTTCCGCGACACATTCGGCCTTGAACTGCCGCACTGGCAGCGAGGCCTCGACCACATCCTCCAGCAGATCCTCTGATCCCATGACCACCCGCAAAGGCCTCATCCTCGCCGGCGGCGCCGGAACCCGGCTCCATCCCGCCACCCTGTCGGTCTCCAAGCAGCTCCTGCCGATCTACGACAAGCCGATGATCTACTACCCGCTGACCACGCTCCTGCTTGCCGGCATCCGCGACATCCTGATCATCTCCACCCCGCAGGACACGCCGCGCTTCGAGCAACTGCTCGGCGACGGCAGCCAGTGGGGAATCAACCTCGAGTACGCCGTACAGCCCAGCCCGGACGGCCTCGCCCAGGCCTTCATCATCGGTGCCGATTTCATCGGTGGCAGCGACTCGGCTCTCGTCCTTGGCGACAATATCTTCTACGGCCACGACTTCCACCAGCTCCTCGGCAGCGCTGACCAGCGCGCTGCCGGGGCGACCGTCTTCGCCTACCACGTCCATGATCCCGAGCGCTACGGCGTGGCGGAATTCGATCAGGCCGGCAAGGTACTCAGCCTCGAAGAGAAGCCCAAACAGCCAAAGTCGAATTACGCGGTCACGGGACTCTACTTCTACGACAACACCGTCGTCGAACTCGCCCGCAATCTCGAGCCCTCAGCGCGCGGCGAACTCGAGATCACCGACCTCAATCGACTATATCTGGAAAGGGGCAAGCTCAACGTCGAGATCATGGGGCGGGGCTATGCCTGGCTCGACACCGGCACCCACGACAGCCTGCTCGAAGCCGGACAATTCATTGCCACCATCGAAAAGCGGCAGGGACTGAAGGTGGCCTGTCCCGAGGAGATCGCCTTCCGCCAAGGCTGGATTACGCCCGAACAACTGCAAGCGCTGGCGCAACCGCTGGCCAAGAACGGCTACGGGCAATACCTCCTCGGCCTCGTCAAGGAAAAGGTGTTCTGATGAAAGTTACGCCGACGGTGATCCCCGACCTGCTGCTCATCGAACCGAACGTCTTCGGCGACGCGCGCGGCTTCTTCTTCGAGAGCTTCAATGCCCGTGCCTTCGCCGAGGCCACCGGCCTTGACGTCAGTTTCGTGCAGGACAACCACTCCAAGTCGGCGAAGAACGTCCTGCGCGGACTTCATTACCAGTTGCCCCCCAGGGCCCAGGGCAAGCTCGTGCGCGTGGTGCAGGGCGAAGTCTTCGATGTCGCGGTCGACATCCGCAAGGGCTCGAAAACCTTCGGGCAATGGGTGGGTGAAATCCTGAGCGCGGAAAACAAGAAGCAGTTCTGGGTTCCGCCCGGCTTCGCCCATGGATTCCTGACGCTCTCCGAAACGGCGGAGTTTCTCTACAAGACCACCGACTACTATTCGCCGGAGCACGAGCGCTGCATACGGTGGGATGATCCTGAAATCGCCATTAAGTGGCCGTTGACCGTAGCAAGACCGATTCTCGCTGCCAAGGACGCTGCCGCGCCGCCATTACCGGCAGCTGAATCCTTCGCCTGATCGAGAGGGGTATCCAGATAAGCGAGGTATTGGGAAGATATTCCCGAAGCCCGACATGAATGTGGCGTCACGCCGGTCGCATGGCCGCCTGCCGGTGTCCATCCCGCTGTCGCCCACAGGCAGTTCAATGAACTGGGCGCGCAGGGCGTTCGTGCCCTCAGAAGGCCGACCTACATGCGGCAAGACTGCAAGTGCGCGCGTTTGGCGCAGGAGTCGAACCTGCGGGTTTGAAGGCTTGGCCGCACGTGCACCACAATGACGCTCGCTTTCCCGTGTGGGGGGGAGTTGCTATAATTTCGCCTTTTCGAGCAGGGGGCTCTCGTGTGCGGCATCGTTGCGGCTACGGCTGGCAATAACATCGTTCCGGTCCTGATCGAAGGCCTCAAGAAGCTCGAATACCGTGGTTACGACTCAGCCGGATTGGCGGTGATCGCCGGCAACGAAATCGAGCGTACCCGCGCTGTCGGCCGCGTCGCGGAACTTGAAGCTGCCGCTGGCCAAATTGCCGCCACCACCGGCATCGCCCATACCCGCTGGGCCACGCATGGCGTGCCCGCTGAGCGCAACGCCCACCCGCACGTTTCCGGCGGCATCGCCGTTGTCCATAACGGCATCATCGAGAATTACGAAGCCCTGCGTTCTGAGCTGACGGACCAAGGCTACGTTTTTACCTCAGATACCGACACCGAAAGCATTGCGCATCTGATCGAAGCGACCCTGCAGACCAACGGCAATCTGTTCGCCGCCGTGCGTCTCGCCTGCCAGCGCCTGATCGGCGCCTACGCCATCGCTGTCATTGACCAGACGCAACCGGACAGAGTGGTTGTCGCCCGAGAGGGCTCGCCGCTGCTGCTCGGTCTTTCTGATTCCGGCAACTATGCGGCTTCCGATGCTTCGGCGCTGCTCCAGGTGACCCGCAACATGGTCTATCTGGAAAACGGCGATATCGCCGAGTTGACCGCATCCGGCATTCGTATCTCTCGTCTGGACGGCACTCCGGTCAAACGCCCGGTCCACGTTTCCGAGCTCTCCGCAGATGCCGTCGAACTCGGCAACTATCGGCACTACATGCAGAAGGAGATCTTCGAGCAGCCGGAAGCGCTAGCCAATACGCTCGAAGCCGTCGGCGGCAGCAAGACCATCCAGCCCGGCATCTTCGGGGCCGGAGCGGCGGGAATGCTGGCCGGCATCGATTCCGTCCTCATTCTGGCCTGCGGCACCAGCGCCCATTCCGGCTATACCGCCCGCTACTGGCTAGAAGCCATCGCCGGGGTGCCGTGCAATGTCGAGATCGCCAGCGAATACCGCTACCGGACCTCGGTGCCGAATCCCCGCCAACTGGTGGTTGCCATTTCCCAATCCGGGGAAACGGCCGACACGCTCGCCGCGCTCCGCCACGCCAAGAGCCTCGGTCAGGAAAACACGCTGGCCATCTGTAACGTGCCGGAGTCAGCCATCGTTCGCGAATGTGCCCTACGCTTCATCACCCGCGCCGGCCCCGAGATCGGTGTTGCGTCGACCAAGGCGTTCACGACCCAACTCGCAGCGCTCTTCCTGCTAACGCTGGTTCTCGCCAAGGTCCGCCAGAGGCTCGCACCGCCGCAGGAGAATTGCTTCCTAGACCAGTTGCGTCATCTGCCGGTCGCGGTCAACAAGGTGCTCGCGCTGGAGCCGGCAATCGAGGCATGGGCCGAGCGCTTCGCCGACAAGCAACACGCGCTTTTCCTGGGGCGCGGCCGGCACTACCCGATCGCCCTCGAAGGCGCGCTCAAGTTAAAGGAAATCTCCTATATCCACGCCGAAGCCTACCCGGCCGGCGAACTAAAGCACGGGCCGCTGGCTCTGGTCGATGCGAACATGCCGGTGATTTCGGTCGCGCCCAATGACGACCTGCTCGACAAGCTGAAGTCCAACCTAAAGGAAGTGCAGGCGCGGGGTGGCGAACTTTACGTCTTCGCCGACGAAGATAGCCAGATCCCTGAATCAGACGCCGTGCACATCTTGCGCTTGCCGGAACACTATGGCGAGTTATCGCCTATTCTGCATGTCATTCCCTTGCAATTGCTCTCCTACCATGTAGCACTTGTCAAGGGGACGGATGTGGACAAGCCAAGAAATCTCGCCAAGTCAGTAACCGTGGAGTAGCCGTGAACCTGAATGAGGTGAGGATTGCCATCATCGGTCTTGGTTATGTTGGCTTGCCGCTCGCGGTCGAATTCGGCAAGTTCAGGCCGGTCATCGGCTTCGACATCAATCCTTCCCGTATTGCCGAGTTGCGTGCCGGCAAAGATTGTACGCTCGAGGTGTTGCCGCAAGATTTGAGGGCAGCCAAACAGCTTGTTTTTAGCGATAACTATGATGATCTTGCCAATTGTGGCATTTTCATTGTTACGGTACCGACACCCGTCGACAAGGCCAACCGGCCCGACCTAACGCCCATTGTCAAGGCCAGCGAAACAGTCGGTAGGGTTATGACGCCGGGGGCGGTAGTCATCTACGAATCCACGGTCTATCCCGGATGCACCGAGGAGGTTTGCGTCCCGGTTCTCGAGAAGTACTCCGGCCTCAAGTTCAATGTTGATTTTTTCTGCGGTTATAGCCCGGAACGCATTAACCCGGGCGACAAGGTCAATACGCTGACCAAAATCAAAAAAATTACCAGCGGGTCCACCCGGGTTGTGGCTGAGGCGATCGACGATCTTTACGCCAGAATCATCACGGCGGGCACTTTCCCGGCCACTAGCATTCGCGTTGCCGAGGCTGCCAAGGTCATCGAGAACACCCAGCGCGACATCAACATCGCGCTCGTCAATGAACTCTCGGTAATCTTCGATCGCTTGGGCATTGATACCATTGAAGTGCTTGAGGCCGCTGGGAGCAAATGGAACTTTCTGCCTTTCCGCCCGGGTATGGTGGGCGGCCATTGCATCGGTGTCGATCCGTACTATCTGACCCATAAGGCCGAGGAGGTCGGTTACCATCCGCAGGTCATACTTGCCGGTCGCCGCATCAACGACAACATGGCGCGTTACGCGGCGCGTAGCCTGATTCGATTAATGCTGCGAAACGGCATTGATGTTCCCCGCAGCACAGTAGGTGTGCTGGGAATTACCTTCAAGGAAAATTGCCCGGACATTCGCAACAGCAAGGTCGCTGACCTCGTCGCCGAACTGCAAAGCTGGGGAGTATCGGTTGTCGTTTCAGACCCGTGGGCCAACGAAGACGAAGTATTTCAAGAGTATGGCATCCGCCTCGGGCGTATTGACGCCGCCCACCAGGTCGACGCCCTGATCGTCGCTGTCGGCCATAACGAGTTCCGCAGAGAATGTCCTTCGGCACTGCGTGCCTTGTGCCGCGGAAATAGACCGGTGCTGGGTGACCTGAAAGCACTCTTCGACCGTCATGCCGCTGCAGACGCCGGATTTACCGTTTTTCGCCTGTAGGGCCCAGACCATGCGCAATTACCCTGTAATCAAGGATCGCAAGATCCGCTTCGCATTGGTTGGCTGCGGGCGGATCTCGGCAAATCATTTCGGTTCTATGGAGAAGCACGCGGACAACATTGAAATAACGGATGTCTGTGACGTAGACCGTACGGCGCTCGACAAGGCGATGCTGCGGACTGGTGCTGTTGGCCACCTGAACATGAGCGAAATGTTACGGACCACTGCTGCGGACATTGTCGTCCTCACTACGCCCAGCGGGCTGCACCCGGAGCAGGCTATCGAGGTGGCTGAATCCGGTCGCCATGTGATGACCGAGAAACCGATGGCGACGCGTTGGCATGACGGCCTGCGCATGGTCAAGGCTTGTGATGATGCCGGCGTGCGCTTGTTCGTTGTCAAACAGAACCGGCGCAACGCGACCCTGCAACTTCTCAAGCGTGCCGTCGAGCAGAAGCGCTTCGGCCGAATTTACATGGTCAACATCAACGTCTTCTGGACGCGCCCCCAAGAGTATTACGACAGTGCCAAGTGGCGCGGTACGTGGGAGTTTGACGGCGGCGCCTTCATGAACCAGGCTAGCCACTACGTGGACCTGCTGGACTGGCTCATCGGGCCGATCGAAAGCATCCAGGCCTACACGGCCACGCTAGAGCGGAATATCGAGGTCGAGGACAGCGGTGTACTGAGCATCCGCTGGCGTTCCGGCGCGCTCGGGTCGATGAACGTCACCATGCTCACCTATCCGAAGAATCTCGAGGGTAGTATCACGATCCTGGGCGAGAAGGGCACCGTCCGTGTTGGCGGTGTTGCGGTCAACGAGATTCAGCACTGGGAATTCGCCGAAAAACTCCCCGAGGACGAACATATCGCCACCGCCAGCTACGAAACCACTTCGGTATATGGCTTCGGCCACCCGCTTTACTACGACAACGTGATCAAGGTGATGCGCGGCGAAGCCCAGCCGGAGACAGATGGTCGCGAAGGCCTGAGGTCGCTGGAGACCCTGATTGCTGCTTACCTGGCCTCGCGCGATGGTCGGCGCGTTTCACTGCCGCTGGATTTCTGAGCATGGCGGTGAGCATTCATCCCAGTGCCATCGTGGACGAGGGGGCACAGATTGGCGATGGGTCACGGGTCTGGCACTTCGCCCACATCTGTGCCGGCGCGCGTATAGGCGAGCGTTGCTCGTTCGGGCAGAACGTCTTCGTCGGCAACGATGTGACTATCGGCAATAACGTCAAGGTCCAGAATAATGTCTCCATCTACGATGCGGTGCATATCGAGGACGATGTTTTCTGCGGGCCGAGCATGGTATTCACCAACGTCTACAACCCACGCTCGGCGGTCACGCGCAAAGATGAATACCGGGTCACGCGGGTAAAAAAAGGTGCGACCTTGGGTGCCAATTCGACCATCATTTGCGGCGTCACCATAGGGGAATATGCGTTTGTCGCCGCAGGTGCAGTGATCAACCGTGACGTGAAATGCTTCGCCTTGATGGTGGGAGTTCCTGCGCGTCAGATCGGATGGATGGGGCGGTATGGCGAGCGGCTTGACTTGCCACTGGAGGGGGATGGTTTTTATGTCTGCAGCGTGACTGGTGACCGCTATCTTCTGGCAGACGGAATGGTGCAATGTCTATAAGAACGATTCCTTTCGTCGACCTCAAGGCTCAATACGATGTCCTGAAGCCGAGGATTCAGGACAGGATCAATCGTGTTCTGGAGCATGGTCAATACATCATGGGGCCTGAAGTTCGGGAACTTGAAGACAGGCTTGCAGAATATGTTGGCGTAAAGCATTGCGTATCCGCCAGCAGCGGTACAGATACATTGCTTATCGCCATGATGGCTCTGGGTATTGGCTATGGCGACGAGGTCATCACGACGCCGTTTACATTTGTTGCAACTGGCGAAATGATTGCGTTGCTTGGCGCAGTCCCCGTTTTTGTCGATATCGACCCAAAGACATACAACATCGATCCGTCCAAAATCGAATCATTGATTACACCAAAGACCAAGGCAATCATGCCGGTTAGCCTCTTTGGACAATGTGCCGACATGGATGTAATCAACTCGATTGCGAACATGCATGGACTGCCGGTAATCGAAGATGCGGCTCAATCCTTTGGTGCTACTTATAAAGGGCGGAAATCCTGTGGGCTATCGACTATTGGTTCCACCAGTTTTTTTCCGAGCAAACCGCTCGGTGCCTATGGCGATGGTGGAGCACTATTCACCGATGACGATGCTTTGGCCAAGTTAATGCGAGAGATTCGCGTGCATGGCCAGGATCGTCGATATCACCATCCGCGCATCGGCATAAACGGGCGCCTGGATACACTGCAAGCAGCGATATTGCTGGCCAAACTGGAACGATTCGATTGGGAAGTCGACAGAAGGCAAGCAGTCGGGGCTCGGTATACGCAGCTTCTAGCCGAACGCTGTCATGAAGTGCAGACGCCGTACATTCCGCCTTGCAACACAAGCGTCTATGCCCAGTACAGTATTCTTGTGGAAGATCGTAATGCCATTGCCGACAAACTTAAGGCGAAGGGAATTCCTACGGCCGTTCACTACCCTGTTCCCCTCAACCGGCAACCGGCTTACATCGCTTGTCATGAGAATGTTCTGACTCCGATATCCGATTCTATTTCAGCAAGAATCTTAAGCCTGCCAATGGGGCCGGATGTCGTGCTCGATGATCAGGATTATGTCGTTGAAGCTATTCTGGAAGCTGTCGAAACGACTAGTTAGCGGTACCCGCAGGTCGGCAATTATTGGCGTGAGTTGGAAGAAAAAATTTTCCGAGAAAGAGAGCAATAAATGGCAATTCAGAACAAGCGCATTTTCATAACAGGGGGGGCCGGATTTATTGGCTCAACGCTTGCAGCTCGTCTGTGTGAAGCCAATCAAATCGTCCTTTTTGATAACTTGGCACGTGATACCCTGCGGCATACCGGATTGGCACAGCATAAAAACATCAAGCTTGTTCCGGGTGATGTACTAGATTTTGATGCCGTAAAAGAATCGATGGAAGGCAGTGACATTGTCGTTCATGCCGCCGCCATCGCCGGAATCGATACCGTAATCAAGTCGCCGGTCAAGACGATGGAAGTTAACATGATCGGTACGGCTAACGTATTGCGAGCCGCGCATTTAAACAATGTCCGCGATCGCGTGCTCGATTTTTCGACCTCGGAAGTTTTCGGCTCGATGGCTTACCGCGTTTCCGAGGAGATGCGAACTATCGCTGGATCGGCGGGTGAGGCGCGCTGGGTATATGCGGTAAGCAAACTGGCAGGGGAGCACCTTGCCCATGCCTATTTCAAGGAGCATGGCTTGCCAGTGGTGACAATTCGTCCCTTCAATGTCTACGGCCCTGGTCAGACCGGCGAGGGGGCGATCCAGATTTTTGTTCGTAAGTCGTTACGCAATGACCCGATATCAATCTATGGCGACGGCACGCAAATTCGGGCGTGGTGTTACGTGGATGACATGGTGGAAGGGCTGATGTGTGCGCTCGAAAACCCTAAAGCAGTCGGGGAGTCGTTCAATATAGGAAACGCCCGGGCGGTTACCACGATCTTTGGATTGGCGGAGACCGTATGCCGGGTGCTCGAGTCAAAATCGGAAATTCAATTCAAGCCAGCGTTATCAGCGGACATCGAATTGCGCATTCCGGAGACGAGTAAGGCGACTGAACTGCTTGGATTCAAGGCGAAAGTTGACCTTGAGGAGGGTATTCGAAGAACAGCGAGTTGGTATCGGGAGAACGTTCTTTGATTCGCTTGGCCTCACCGGATATCCGGGAAGAGGATATCGATCGCCTGCTGGCAGTGATTCGCAGCGGGGATTTGGTTCAAGGCAGATCTGTCGAGGAATTTGAGCGCGCCATATGTGACTTTGCCGGAATTCCAAATTGCGCGGCGGTAGCCTCCGGAACGGCAGCGCTGCACCTTGCGCTCATTGCCTTGGGAATCGGACAAGGTGACCACGTTCTCGTCCCCGCATTTACCTTCCCGGCAACTGCGAATGTCGTCGAGCGTGTCGGCGCCTCTGTTGTCTTGTGTGATGTAGCCCCCGGCAGCTATGTCGTTACGCCTGATGCCGTCGAGGCGGCATTGTCGTCGTCCAAAGATACCGCAATCAAGGCCATTATCCTGGTCCATGAATTCGGGTTTCCCGCGGAGGTTGCCCGGATAGCTGAGATTGCAAGACGGCATGGCGTAAAGTTGATCGAAGATGCGGCGTGTGCTATGGGCACGATCGCTGATGGATATCATCCTGGCCACTATTCCGATGTGGCCTGTATGTCGTTTCACCCGAGAAAGGCAATTACGACTGGAGAGGGCGGGGCGCTCCTTTCGCACAACGCTGCGCTTATCGAAGAACTGAAAAGACTGAGAAATCACGGGATAAGGGTACGGGAAAATGGGTTGGATTTCACAGAAGCGGGGCTCAACTACCGATTAACCAATTTCCAGGCTGCTCTCGGTATAGGCCAGGTCCATAGATTCACAGACGAATTGATTGCTCGAAAAACATTGGCCAGTCATTATCGGCTGAGGTTGGATGGTATCCGCCAAATAGGCCTGCCAGATAACTCTTCGGGGCACTCGTGGCAGAGCTTCATGATCGTGGTCGAAGGCGTGTCGCGAGATTTGCTGAAGGCGCAGCTCCTTGAAAGAGGTGTGGAGTCGAATCTCGGCGCGCAGGCTCTTAATTGCCTGAGTTATTTTCGGGAGAAGTATCGGACCGACGAATTGTCGTGTCCAGAAGCAACCAGACTCTTTCGGTGTGGTTTGGTTTTGCCGCTGTATGGCAAATTGACGGTTAGCCAGATAGATGTCATCTGTGATCAGGTACTGACAGCACTCGCATGAAGAATCTAATTCTGGTCGGGGCAGGAGGTACAAGCGCGGACGTGCTCGCACTGGTTGGCGCGATCAATGCGAGGCAGCCGCTTTATCGCGTTCTCGGTTTGCTTGACGATGCGGCTGACCTTTGCGGGAAATCACTTTATGGGTTGCCGGTGTTGTGTGGCCTGGCTGAAGGGGCGCGATGGTGCGATGGGTCTTTCGTAGACTGTCTTGGAGGCCCGTCCAGTTTTGCGAGTCGCGAGGCGGTATTGCGCGATCGCGGATTTGATCCAGAGCGGTTCGAGACGATTGTTCATCCGACAGCTTTTGTAGCAGCTGATGCGCAAATCGGCCCCGGCTGCATCATCTATCCAAATGCCGTGATTTTGGCCGGCGTGAAACTGGGTGTTCACGTCACGGTGTTATCCAACACAGTCCTCAACCATGAGGTTAACGTTGGCGACTATTCCATGCTGGCCAGTGGCGTAAACGTTTCGGGGCGTGTCCGTATCGGGCGTGCATGCTATATCGGCTCTGGTGCCAGCGTTCGGGAAGGTATTTCCATTGGAGATGGTGCCCTGGTAGGTCTGGGTAGTGCAGTGGTGCGGGATGTGGCTGCCGACGCGGTAGTGGGGGGCAACCCGGCCCGACCGATTCGGACGGGACAATGAATATCCTCGTGGTCGGGGGTATGTTCCCCCCTATGCGCACCGGCACTGCGTTCTATACGCACAACCTCGCCCAGGCGTTGGCGGCCCGCGGACATCACATTACCGTAGTAACGCTTGGCTCCGACGTCAAGAATGAGCCAGGTGGGTTGGACGTGCGCCGACTTCCTGCTTTACGTGTCCCCATTGCCGGTTTCTTCAAGCATTTCCAGTTGTGCTCGCTGCGACCTAGTACATGGTTACAGCTTACCCGCATAGCCGACGAAACAGCATCCGACGCCATCTTGCTTGTTAATCATTATCTGGATATCGCCTTTCCGGCGGCACTGGCCGCGCACCGGCGGCGTATTCCCTTGGTGTGTTCTGTAGGCACGCAGCTGCAATCCCTGAACAAGCGTCGTGATCGGTTGCTCAATGCTCTCGACCGGCTGATATGTGGCCGCTTGGTATTCCCGTTCTGTGACATTGTCGTTGCTTGGGATACCCAGATTCGCAAGTATCTGAGCGACGTGCATGGTGAGCTGGTCATCTGCAAGACTGTTATCGTCAATTATGGCGTGAACGGCAACCTATCTGAGTTTTTGCTGCACAAGCATGATTATCGGTTCAGAGGCGTTATCTTGGGCGTTGGGGCTGTCAGCGAACAGCGCAGCTTTGTTCCCCTAGTGAAGGCGTTTGCACTACTCGCGAGCGACTTTCCACAAATGCAATTGCGTATCGTCGGGCACGTTTACTATGACGAAGCCATGCGTGTTGCAGCAGAGTTGGGGGTTGCAGACCGGACAGTGTTTCTCGGAGAACTGCCTCATGAGGGTGTTCTTAAGGAAATGTGCGGTGCGGACGTGCTGTACTCATCGCTGACAGGAAAGTACGTCGGACTTGGAACGGCAACGATCGAGGCGATGCTGCTGGGGGTGCCTACTGTCGCAAACACGCCGCTGGATCTACTTGGCAAAGCGCCACTGGTGGAGGGGCTTCATTTGATCCACTCGCCAAATACCGAACCCCGAGAAATTTGCGAGCAGATCAGGCGGCTAGTGGATGATGAGGCACTCCGGCAGCGTGTTGGGGCAGGGGGACGGGAGTTCGTAAGGCAGCACCTGAATTGGGAGGTGGTAGCCCAGGACATGGAGAAGGTTCTGCAGGACACAGTTACGAAAGCAGCGCGAGCATGAGTTCCGTGCGGCGTTACCTGGTTGGCTTCGCCGGCATCGCCGTGAGTGTTTTGGCCGTTGTATGGTTGGCTAGCCGTTTCGATTTCTCGGATGTGGCGGCTGCGCTTGGCAATGCAAATCCGGTTGCCCTGGCGCCACTCCCTTTTCTTATCCTTCTTTCCTTTTTCCTGCGTGCGCAGCGTTGGCGGGTTATTGTGGAACACGAACCGCCGGTTCGCTTCTGGCCAAGTTTTCGGGCGCTGATGATCGGTTATTTGCTCAACAATCTGTTGCCCGCACGCGCTGGCGACCTGGCACGGGCACATGAACTTGGGCGGACTGAAAGCATATCGCGGACCAAGGTGCTGGCGACCCTGGTGACGGAGCGTACCGCCGAGCTGGGCTTTATGCTTCTGCTCCTGTCGCTAGTTCTGCTCTCCTATCCCGCGCTGCCGCTATGGCTCAAGCAGGCGGGTTTCGGTGTGGCAATGGTGACAGCAGTCGCGGTTGGTTTTCTCGTCATTGCGCACTGGATGGGACAGAGATTTGTGCCTTGGCTACATGGTCTTGTTTCCCATCTGTTGCCGCAACGGCTTGGGGTACGGTTCGAGCAGATTGTCTATTCCGGGCTTGCCGGGATCGCGGGGATGTTTCGCCCTGTGCGTGCGACCGGATTCGTCATACTGACTGCGCTGATCTGGTCTGTGGAGGTCGCTGTTGTGTATCTCATTGCATTGGCCATTGAAACTGACTTGGCGCTTGGGAACGCTTTGTTTGTGCTCTTAGCCATCGCAATGGGGACCATGGTGCCGTCATCCCCAGGTTTTATTGGTACCTACGAGTTCTTTGGTGTTGCTGCACTAAACATCATCGGGATTTCGGGTACGGCGGCGCTCGCCTTCATCGTCGCCCTTCATGCGGCCACCCTGCTGGGGTCGACAATCATTGGGGCAATATGCTTCTTGTTGCGCCGAATTTCTCGTTGAACAAAAGCCAAAACAGATGAGAAGACTTGGCCTTGCGATTGGCTGCCGTGCCATGATTGTGGTTGCCTATAGCCTCTGGGTGCTGACAATCCTCGCGTTTGCGTGGGCCACGACGCCCTACATGATCGACCCCACGATCACGTTCGTTCCACCGGCATGGCTGGCAGCGGTAGCGCGGGCGATTTTCTATCGCGACTATGTTTTCTAACCTCACATTCGGATCGGTCATCGGCGTTTCGGTCGCACTGGCAGGCATCTACATCCTTGTTTGTTTCGCGTGGGGACGTCTTGTTGTCCGCTATATCGCAAACAAGCCTGACTGGGCGACCTCCTTTGCTGTGGGTCATGCGGTGCTCGCTATCATCCTGCAGTTGATTGCGGTCGCAGGATTTTTCAATTGGTACTCGATCTTGCCGTTGGCGGTTCCAACCATCTGGGCTCTGCGTTCGTTCCGCTGGGCTGCAGCCCCGTTTGTCCGCGTAAGGCAGTTGCTGTGGCCAACAACTCCTTTGAAAGCGCTGGTTGCTCTTCTTGTTTTCGTGCTATGCGTGTTGTTGCTTGTCGATACGGTTTCGTATCCAGGTACCGATGCGCTGGCCTATTACATGGCCCAACCGAAGCTGTTTGCGGCAACCGGACGGTATGCCCCTTTGCTAGGTTATGAGGGCTTTTCGGTATTGCCGGCACTTGCCGAAATGCCTTTTGGCGTCATGTACGTGTTTGGTGGCGAGACGGTTGGTCAACTTGCAGGCAAATTATTGATTTGGCCGGTCTTTGCGACCATTCTGGCTATGCTCTGGAATGTCGGCCGCAGGCTGGGTTTGTCGTCCGATGCGGCATTGCTGTTAATGGTGGTTGGAGCAACAAGTTCTGCACTGACGTTGGTAGTGTGGGATGGCAAGACAGATTTGATTGCCCTGATGTACGCCCTTGTCGCATTGCAGTGGTTGCCGGGGCTGTTCTCATGGGACGATGATCGCAGGTCGCTAATTGCTTTCGGGGCTATATCCGCCTGTGCGGTCATGGCCAAGTTGTCGTATGCCTTGATTCTGCCCTTTGCCCTTGGTATTCCCTTGTTGTTGTTCCGGGCGAACGACCTCAAAGGCCTGTTCCGTATTCTCGCGCTTGCCGGAGTGGGTGCAGTGCTTCTATTCACCGCTGGATGGTGGTTGAAAAACTTCATGCTTTACGGAGACCCGCTTGCTCCAATATTGAGTTTTCAAAGCACAACACCAAAGTTTGCAACTGAGCAATCGTGGTTCGACCCTGAGAAGACGGGTTGGATACTCAAGACGTACCCGCTTGCTGTAACGTTCGGTCTCTATCCCATGCAACATGGCGGCATATCGGCAATGTGGCTCGTTTTGCTGCCGGCGCTATGGACACGCCCATGGCAGTTGGAAGGAGGACGCAAGGCTCTGTACCTGGCGACGGGCGGGATAGTGGCTTTGATTGTCTGGATGGTGCTCAGGCCTTCGGTCATTGCGCCACGCTACATTTTTCCTGCCCTGCTTTGGCCGTCTTTTCTCCTCGCCTTTGGATTTGACCAATGGCGGAGTAATAGATCAGTCTTTGCGAACATCGCTCAACTGGCAGCGATGGTTTTGCTCGTTCTGCAGATCCAGTATGCGGCAACGGTCTGGAACGTTCACGTGCGGCCATTGGTCGCGTCCTTGCGTGGGCAACCTGGTGTTCTGGCGTTGCGAGATAGGGCGAACCTCATCTCCCCCAGAGATGCATGTAATAAGATTCTGCTCTTGTCCTATTCAAGCGAACCTTTGCCGTTTCGACACCTTGCTGCATTCGTCCCATACACGGGGGTTTCAAAGGATGATTCGGTTTACGAGTGGGCGGCAGCACGAGATATCGACTGCATAGTTTATGACCCGATCACACACAAACGGGCAGATTTTGACGAACCCGCGCCCTCGGGGTATTCGGTTGAGAAAATTGAACTCGCTCCGAATGCGTATTTATTGTTGCGGCTTCAAAGCACGGTGAAGTAACTTGAATAAGGCAGATAGATTCATGAATACATCTACTCAACCGGCACCCTTGGTTTCCTTGGCGATCCCGGTTTTCAATGGTGCCAATTTCATGCGCTTTGCAATTGATAGTGCGCTCGCGCAGACCTACCAGAACATCGAGATTATCATTGTTAACGATGGTTCGTCCGACGGCGGTGAAACAGAAAAAATAGCACTTTCGTACGGCGATCAGGTTAGGTATTTCTCCAAACCCAATGGTGGTGTGGCCTCAGCGCTTAATCTTGCATTGCAGGAGTCGAAAGGAGAATATTTTTGCTGGCTTTCGCACGACGATCAATATCTGCCGGAAAAAATCGCGAAGGAGGTCGAATTCATCAGAACATTGCCGAACAGCGGCGCAGTGGTTTTCTGCCGTCACAGTGTGATCGATGAAAATGGCGAACTTCTCCAAGAACTTCCGCCACCGCCACAATTCAGTCCTGATACAGCAGCATACCAACTACTGCTATTTCAGTGGCTGCATTGCTGTACGATTCTTGCGCCACGCTCAATGTTTCTCGAATTGGGTGGCTTCAGAGAAGACCTCCCGACCACCCAAGATTATGACTTACTAATGAAAATGGGGTTGCGCTACCCATTCTTCGAGGTTCCGGAGGTTCTTCTGCTTGCGCGATCCCACCCGGAGCAAGGGTGTTTGACGCTGACCCACCTGAGCGAGATTGAGCGGTTTTTTGACGAGCATATTCCGATGCTTTCTCCAGATTATATGCGTCGATGTTTTTCGCCTCGAGAAATCGTTGATGCGTGGGCTGCACTGGGGATTCAGATGCGAGAACGTGGCCTGGTGCCGAGCGCTCTTGCGGTGTGTCGCCAAATGCTCGGGTGCGAGATGGCGCAAACTGACCCGGCTGCCCTGCTTGACGCTGTCAACCGCATTACCCGTTCGGGCAACGATTCTGCAAAGCAACCTTCCGTTGTGCACGCTTCCGATTCGGATTTTGCTTCGGACAGCGGTGCCGGCTTTATCAAGAACATCATCAAATTGGCTACACCGCCAATCATCTGGAACGGAGTAAAGCGCCTGCGCAATCGCTCGGTAGGTGATGCTTCTGAAGTTCAAGTACAAGAGAAAGTCGCAAGCAAGCAGCCAGCGAAATTGGATTTCGTCAAAATATACGAGCAAAATGAATTTAATGGTACTGAGTCGAGATCGGGTGGTGGGTCGACCCTATATCAAACACGAATCATCCGTGAGGAACTGCCGGCATTGTTTCGTGAGCTCGGAGTCAAGCGAGTACTGGATGTTCCATGCGGTGACTGGAACTGGATGAAGTATGTCGACTTGAATGGAATCGACTATACCGGCGGTGATGTCGTCGATGCGATCGTTCAGAGAGACATTCTCAAGCACGAGACGGCAAGCGTGCATTTTGAGTGTCTCAATATCATCACTGGCACGCTACCGAAATCGGACTTAATAATTTGCCGCGACTGCCTCGTACATTTGTCGTTCGCCGATGGGATGGCTGCTTTGCAGAGATTCCGGGAAAGCGGGGCTACTTGGCTGCTGACGACAACATTTGTCGATCGCCAGAGTAATGAAGACCTATATGAAGGCCATATCTGGCGGCCACTGAATCTGGAACTTGCGCCATACAACTTGCCGAAGGCAGATTCTTACATCAATGAAGGCTGTACGGAGGGTGACGGATTGTTTGCTGACAAATGCCTTGCGCTATGGCGATTGGATGCCTGAAAAATTTATGGACGTTGATGGCAAGATGCTTCTAAGAGAAGCTGTTTAGATCTTATGACGCGAAAAATATTATTCGTTGGGATGCCGGATAGTCCGCATGCTGCGCGTTGGATTAATCTGGTCGCTGACCAAGGTTGGGATTTACATTTTTTTCCGGTTTACTTGGGGCCGGTACACCGTTTGATGCGCGGGGTGACCATGCATCATCCCTGGCTACAAATTCGGCCTAGGCATCTATTCAATGAATTGACTGGCAGACTGCGTGAGCTATTTTCACCAGGTTCAGTCGGGCAACGTCCTCTGGTTGGAGCGTTGCCCACGAGATCCATCTTTCCATTGCCAGTAATCCGTCCGCTAGACCGCTATCTGAGTTCCTTCAAGAGCGCACCTCTTGGGGAGTCGGACGTTTGTGCTCCGTTGGCTTTCGGGCCCCATGTTCTTGCTCGCTTGGTCAGGCAGTTAAAGCCGGATTTGATCCATTCCATGGAGTTTCAGCACGCTGGCTACAATGTGCTCCGAGCAAAGGAATTGTTCGGAAATAAGCCATTCCCCAAATGGCTGGCGACAAATTGGGGAAGTGATATCTATTATTACCGCCGTTTTTCTGAGCATCACCAGCAGATAACAAGACTTCTAAAAAGCGTAGATTACTATTCATGTGAGTGTGAAAGAGATGTCGGGCTCGCTGTAGAAATGGGGCTGATTGGAAAGTCAATGCCTGTGCTGCCCAATACTGGCGGATTCGATTTGGAAGCTATTGTTGATTTGCGCAAAGAGGTACCGCCATCGGCGCGCCGAATGATCATGGTCAAAGGCTATCAGCACTTCGCGGGAAGGGCATTGACGGCTCTGGACGCCCTTCTGAGCTGCTCGGACATTCTTGGCGATTATCGGATCGTGGTTTATTCGGCTGAGAACTCAATTGAAGTTTATGAAAGGGTTGAGGAGCTTCGCCACTTCCATGGCATGAACATCTCACTTCTTGCCTATTCAAGTCACGAAAAGATGCTCAAGTATTTTGCCCATGCACGTATTTACTTGGGTGTAAGCATCTCAGACGCAATCAGTACTTCGATGCTCGAGGCAATGGCTATGGGTGCGTTCCCAATACAAACGAATACCGCCTGTTGTAACGAATGGTTTGCTGATGGTGTATCCGGTTTCAGTATCCCCCCTGACGATATTGAAATAATTGGTTCTAAAATACGACACGCTATTATGAATGATGCGCTCGTCGATTGTGCAGCAGAGATCAACTGGAGCACGGTGTGTCGAAGAGTTGATCAGCGGCTTCTACAAAAAAAAGAGGTGGCTTTCTACGATCAGATATTTGAGGACATCGAGCCGTCGGGAAGTCGAAGTGCAGCTTGATCACATCGAAGGAGGTGGTGCTGCGGTTCCGCTCACAGCGAGAGGTGATGAGCTAGTTCCAGCCGTCAGTGTAATTGTTCCAGCTTATAACAGGGCCTCGTTGCTCGGTGAAGCCATCGCTAGTGTGCTTGCACAGTCGTTCGCGGATTTTGAGATACTTATCGTTGATGATGGGTCGACTGATGATACAGAGAGGGTCGTTCATGAGTTTGTGGATTCACGAATCATCTATTTAAAACAGGAGAATAAAGGAAGATCTTGTGCAAGAAATGCTGCGCTTGATATTTCGCGTGGGCGATTTATCGCTTTTCTCGACTCCGATGATTTGTATCTGCCAGGTAAGCTTGCAATGCAGGTTGAATACCTAGATAGTCATCCGCATATTGATATGCTGTACACCTCCGCGTATTGTATTGACAGTTCCGGGAACGTATTGGATGAACGCTATTCCGCCTCGGTTTCCGGTCGAATATATCGATCTATAGCGTTTTTTCGCCCGGTTACTATCACGCTACCAACTGTTATGGCTAGGCGCGAGTTGTTTGACAAGGTAGGAAAATTTGACGAGAACATGTATCGTTTTGAGGATACCGATATGTGGCGGCGCATTTCAAAAATAGCTCATATTGAAGCGCTGCCGATGTACTCATGTAAATTGCGTACGCATTCTGATAATAGCCTTAGTTCACAAGACCCAGATCAAATAATCGCGGCAATCGACTATTATGCAAGAAAGGTAGCGCATGAAGACTCTCTAATGGGAGCCTGGGTGCTTCGGAGCGGCTTAGGAGCACTTTATTATTACTATGCCCGAGCTTTTCAAACAGTTCCCGCTTGGAAGCATCGTAGTAATAGGCTTTTGCGCACTTCATGTCGCTATTGGCCATTTTTCGCCGTTAGACACGTAGTGACAAGACTTGGCGAGACCTTAAATATCCTCCCGCGCAGAGTATTTTACAGCTCAGTTGAGCACATCTACCCGTGCTACAGGAAGCTTAAAGCTGTAATAAGTGGAAAAAAGTGACCCTTGCGTACTGAAAGTTATTGTCCCCATATTTGGATATTAAATAGATCGTTTTAGTAATGACGAGGCCTATCAAGATACTTTTTGTTGGTGAGTTGCACAGCAGCCATGCTTTGGCTTGGATGGATATTTTTTCATCTCAATCGGAGTGTTTCGATGTGCGCGCCCTGCATTTTAGTTGCTGGCAACCTCCCTTGCTGAATTTTCCTGTATATGTTGCCTCTGAGCTTAAACCAATCGGTTGGAAGGAGCGCTTAGGTGCTCTTTCTGGACGACCGCGGGTTATCCCCGAAGACTATATTGATGGTCGGGGAGCGTTTGGTATACAGAATTACACGAATCTCCACAAGGTCCTTCGTGAATTTCGTCCGGATATCGTTCATACCCTTGGTATTTTCCCAGCCAGTGTGTTTTATCGGAAAGCTACTGAATTTCTGGTTGGCGCCCCCAATCTGCCGGTTTGGATTGCACAGGCACGTGGTGGCCCTGATTTGGCGATGAACCGGAAGAATGACCTGTTCCTTCCCGAAATACGCGCGGTGCTTGAACACTGTAACTGCTTCTTGGCTGACAATGCCCAAAATTACTCAATAGCGCTCGAGTTGGGGCTTGCGCCTGAGAAGCTTTCGCCAACCGGCCCTGTGCCAGGCAGTGGTGGCATTGATCCGGGTATTTTCAATGGTGTCCCACTTCCATCGAAGAAGGAACGGCTGATACTGTGGCCAAAAGCCTATAATTGCATTCAAAGCGATGGATTCGTTGTCGTTGAGGCATTGCGCAGAGCACTTCCGCGGGTCGGGCGATTCCGGTTATTGGCGACCGCCGCAATGCCGGATGTCGAATACTGGTTTCGCGAGTATTTGGGGAGCTACGGGGATCACGTGAGTATTGTTCAGCGAATGCCGCGCGAAGAACTATTGAAGGTTTTTGGTTCGGCGCGGGTGATGTTGGCGCCATCCCTGAGTGAGGGGATTCCAAACTCCATGTTTGAGGCGATGGCGTCCAATACAGTTCCGATAATCTCGCCGCTCGATACCCTTACCCCCTTGTTCACAGACAATATCAATACAATTTATGCCCACAATCTTGACCCGGATTCAATTGCGGATGCGCTCGTCAAGGCGATGACGGATGACGAACTCGCTGATCGAATAGCGGTGACAAATCTCGCGCGGGTCCCGTCACTTGCGGGTCGTGATCAAGTTCGGGAGCGTGTCACTAGCCTATATCGCCACTGCGCTTCAAACAGGAGTTGATTTTTGTGGATGCTGCAGAAATCAACTACTGCCCTTGTTGCGACGCCGGGCTTTGCCCTACAGATGTCAAGCACTTTGTCTGGGATATTCTTCACAAATGGGAGGCCCATGGTGTGGCCTTCTCGGAAGAGACGTGGGCGAATTACCCGGAGAATTGTGAACTGGAGCTATTCTCCTGCCCAAATTGTGGCTTCGGCGTCTTCCTGCCGATGCTCACGGGCACTGATGCGTTCTATATCGATGTCACCCGTAACGAGTATTACCTCGCTGATCGTTGGGATTTTCATGTGGCGATCAAACTCCTGCGGGCAAATGGAGCGGGATCAGTCCTCGATGTGGGATGTGGGCAGGGGGCTTTCCTTGCTCGTGTGAAGCAGTCACTGCCAAAGGTTGCTTGTTCCGGCAACGATGCCAACCCGGCTGTTCGTTCGTGTCTTCCACAGGGTGTGCCGTTATACACATCCCTTGGGGATGTGCCGGATGGGCTGGATGCTGTGACTTTGTTTCAGGTCATTGAGCACGTTGCCGAACCTGCGCAAATGCTGGCAGATGCAGTCACCAAGCTTCGGCAGGGCGGTATGGTGATTGTGAGTGTTCCTGATCACAGTGGTCCAATCAGGTTTTTTTCCGACTCGCATACAGCGATTCCGCCGCATCACGTCACGCAATGGACTCCGGCCAGTCTGGAGGCGCTGTTCTCAAAGTTTGGGCTGAAGATCATCGCGCGCAAGCGCGAACCGCTCCCGGACTATCTCATGCCCTTCTATTTGCACAAGATCATCGCCAACAGTCTTGGTTGCATGGGTGATCCTGTTCGCGAGGCGCAAATCCGCGAAAAATTGGCAGACCCGATCATTCGTTTTTGTCAGCGCTTCGGTATCAAGAGCCTGCCCGTCAAAGGCCACACCTATCTGGTTGCCGGCACTCGCTGATGCGTCGCAGACTCCAGATGTTCCTTTGACGGCAAGGCTCCGTCAGGTGAGGCGTTTCGATGAAGTATAATTATCGGTTGGTCCTGAGCCGTTCAATAGATAGATACTGAATCCATGTCCTCCATAGCAGACACGCGTTTTCTCTTTGGTAGCATCAACAAGCATCGACGCTTGCTGTTCGAAATGGCTCGAAGGGATGTCTCGGATCGCTATGCAGGCCAGATGCTGGGTGCCGTGTGGGCAATCATTCATCCGGCGATGACCATCCTGGTGTTCATCTTCATTTTTGCCGTGGTCTTCGGTGTGAAAGTTGACAGCCGGTTGGACATTCCGGGCGATCACACGCTTTACATGCTTGCTGGTCTTGTTCCGTGGTTGATCATTGCGGATGTCCTGGTTCGCAGCACAACCATCGTTTCAAGCCAGGCATCGCTGGTCAAGCAGGTTGTTTTCCCTGTCGAGATTCTTCCTGTCAAGATGCTTCTCGCCAGCCTGCCGACCTTTGTGATCGGTTTTGCCGGCATGGCGATTTACGGCATAGCAGTCGGCCGGGTGAGTTCTGCCCTGTTGCTCTACCCCCTTGCCGCCCTGCCGCTTTACCTGTTTCTCTTGGGTATTGCGTTCGCTTTGTCAGCGATCGGGGTCTTCCTTCGTGATGTCAGGGAACTTGTGCAGATGTACACGCTGGTGGGTATGTATGTGGCGCCCATCGTTTATTTCATGGACTGGGTGCCTGAACGATTGAGATTTGTGGTTTACATGAATCCTATTACGGTATTCATCGAAGCCTTTCATGATGCGGCTTACTATGGCGGCATCCGAAGCTGGTTGATCTGGCTGATTGCGTTGGGTTTGGGCTGCCTCGCCACGTGGTTTGGCGCCATGGTGTTCGCGCGACTAAAGCCTTACTTCGGGAGCTACCTGTGAGCGATGAGAGCAACGTCGCCATTCGCGTCAGCGGCCTGGGCAAGATGTACCGGATGTATTCGCGGCCATTTGACGTATTGCGCGAACTGATTACCCGTAAGCCCCGGCATCGTGAGCACTGGGTGTTGAAAGGTGTCAATTTTGAAATCAACCGCGGCGAAGTGGTTGGCGTCATCGGGCGCAACGGGGCAGGAAAGACGACGCTGCTGCGGATCATTGCCGGGACGCTGGACAAGACCGCAGGCACGGTCGAGGTAAAGGGACGTGTTTCCGCGATAATGGTTCTCGGTACGGGGTTCAACATGGAGTTGTCGGGCCGCGAGAACATCCTCCTCGGCGGTTTGTGCCTTGGAATGACCCACGACGAAATCGCTTCCAAATCGGAGGACATTATCGCCTTCAGTGGCCTCAAGGAACACATTGACGCGCCTTGCAAGGAGTATTCAAGTGGCATGGTCGCTCGGCTTGCGTTCAGCATCGCTGCGAGTGTGGATCCGGATATTTTGATCGTGGATGAAGCGCTTTCCACCGGCGACATGATGTTCAACGCCAAGAGTTATGCGCGCATGCGGGAAATTGCGAAAAGTGGCGCGACGGTGCTTTTCGTCACACATAGCCTGCAACAAATTTACGATTTATGCGACAAGGCAATTTTGCTCGAAGGCGGCATCGTTGCGGCTTTCGGTGAGCCGCGGACTGTCGGTTACCTATACGAGCAGAAGGTGCATGAAGAGATGGCGGTGTTGAACGATGCCCCGCCGCCTGCGTTGCAGATCGATGGGGAAATAACAAATGAAAATAGGAAGGCAGAGATAGTCGCCGTTGAATTAATCGACGAGTCTCTTGGGAAATCTACGCATCAACTGAAGGACGGGAGCGATTACTTGATTCGGATCCGGGTCAAGGCCCGAGAGTCCATCAAATCTCTCTCCATCGGTTACGACATACGAACGCCGACGGGGGTGCAAGTGTACGGCTTTTCAACTTCTGCTGCCGGCATTGAGGAATCTATTGGAGCTGAGGAAGTAAAGGACTTCGAGTTTTTCCTGCGGCCTGCGCTTAACAACGGAAAATTCTTTCTTAATGTTGGTATTGCTGAAAACTTGGCCGATGGTGGGGATTCATCACATTACAGCATGATTCATTTTGTCGGTGACTCGCTTGTCGTGGATGGGGCCGCGGAGGATATTTTCCCTGGGCTTGTTAACATGCGGGGAACATTTTCAGGCTCCCGACTGGCTGTTAATGGCGGCGTGTAAGATGGTTTTGATATGGGGCCACTATGGGTATTAATGCTGAACTAGTGCGTTTAGTCGCTGACCTACGCTCACGTGAGGCCATCACCGGTGCTTCGGTCATAGAAATCGGGGCGCAGGATGTATGCGTAGCGGAACAGGTGGTCAACCAGATACTTGTTGATCACCGATTCGGTTTACAAGCAAATGGATTCTCCAATGCTGCAGATCTCTACAGGTCCTTGGGATTCGATTGCTATAAATGTATTGATGCGAGCGGCCAACACGGGGCGCTTGTATTTGACCTGAACAAGGATCTTCGCGAACACTATGGATTTGTTGAAACATTCGACCTAGTGACGAATCTAGGGACGGCAGAGCACTGTTTCAACCAGTTTTCTGTATTCAAGAACCTTCACGACCTCTGCAGGCCTGGTGGGATAGTCATTCATGCCCTTCCGGCCCAAGGAAATGTGAATCATGGTTTTTACAATTATCACCCAAGATTTTTTGGCGACCTGGCAATAGCGAACGGCTATGAAATTGTGGACTTGTCGTTCACCGTCGATTACAAGTCGGAGATGATGAAGTATTCAAAGGCCGAGTTTCAGAGATGGGATTCTCATGACATCCTGTTCTATGCCACTTTGCGCAAGATTAGTGATGCGCCTTTCTGTGCGCCCTTCGATGGGATGTTTTCTTCGGCAAGCCAGGTAACGGGTTATGTCGCTACCGATATCGATCCATTGGTTACGGAGTTTTCCCCGTACCTGAAAGGCGGGGATTGGGAGAACACAAAAGGTATGCCAAAAGACGGGATTCGAACAAGTGGCACGCTTCTGAGTGAGATGTCCCGTCGTTTGTTTTCCCGCAAGTCTTGAAAACCAGGCTATTCAGTAAGCTTTCTGACACATGTGCGGAATTGCAGGCATCTTTGCGCGACCGAATGAGGCCGCTGTTCGGCAAATGGTCGCTGCCATGCACCATCGTGGGCCGGACGATACGGGCCTGTATCGCGACAACAGTGTTGTTTTGGGTCAGGCACGCTTGGCCATCATCGATACTACCGCCGGCGGGCATCAGCCGATGGCCTCGGCGGATGGCCTAGTCCAGATTGTTTACAACGGCGAACTGTATAACCACCAAGCCGAACGCTCTCAACTTGAATCGCGTGGACATCGTTTTCGCACCGCTTCCGATACCGAAGTCGTCCTCAAGCTCTACGAGGAATTTGGTGCGGCATTCCTCGAGCGATTACGCGGAATTTTTGCCCTGGCCATCTACGACAAAAGGGATGGACACGGTGCCGAAAAGCTGTTGCTTGCTCGCGACCAGTTCGGTGTAAAGCCATTGCTTTATGCGGACGCTGCCGGCTCGATAGTCTTTGCGTCGGAACTCAAGGCGATCCTCTCGAGTGGATTGATAGCACGTCGGGTGGATTCCGAATCGCTTCGGCAATTGCTGAGTCTGGGTTCAGTCTATCAGCCTGCAACGCTGGTCGAGGGGGTGCGGGCACTGCCGTCAGCTCATTATCTGCTGATTGATCGACGCGGATCCAGATTGCTGCGCTATTGGTCTTACGGGCTTGATCGCATTGGCGGCCTTCGTCAGTCGGGTTATGCAGAACAGGTTGAGCGATTCGGCGCGGTGCTCGCTGAATCGGTCAAGCTCCAAATGGTTGCGGATGTGCCGGTCGGCGCGTTTCTCTCGGGTGGTGTCGATTCCTCGCTTATCGTGGCGCTCATGGCGCGCGAGAGCGGTGGGCATGTGAAGACCTTTTCGGTGGGATTTGAGGACGACGTCGATGCAGTAGATGAAAGCCACGAGGCGGCAGTAATCGCCCGCCACCTGGGGACCGACCATGCCCGGGTTCTCGTTGCATCTGAAGACATCGGGTCCCATCTTGAACGATTTGTTGTCGGTCTTGATCAGCCGTCGGTGGATGGCTTGAACAGTTACTTTGTTTCACATGCAGCAGCCAAGGCGGTGACTGTTTCACTTTCCGGTACGGGCGCGGACGAATTGCTCCTGGGGTACCCGTGGTTTGCGAATGTTCAGAACGCTCTGGCCGGCGGGTTCGCGGCTTCCAGCAATTCACGCCAAGGTAATTGGGCAAGATTGCACTCTTTCATCGCGCGCTTGGGTCGGGAGGGTAATACACCCCGTATCGAGTCAGGGATGTTTCGCGAAGTGTTCGGCAACCAGTACCACTGCTTTGGCCCTCAGGCGGCCCACGGGCTGCTTGCTGCGGGCAGGCGAAGTGCAGTGGTCAGCAGATCTTTTGCCGATGAGCTTGCGCCATGCGACGAGTTGGCCGATGGTGCCTTGCTGGATCGCGCAAGCGTCCTTTGCCTGAATGGTTATACGCGCAATCAGTTGCTTCGTGACATCGATGCCTGCTCCATGGCTCACTCCCTGGAGGTTCGGGTTCCTTTTCTCGATGTCGAACTTGCGGACTTTGCCTTCTCGCTTCCTGTCTCCAGCAAGTTGGCAATGAATCCGCGCACGCTCGATCCGGCGGCGAGCTATACCGAGTCCGGGGTCAAGCGAGTAATCTGCGATGTGGCGAGAAAGTATCTCCCCCGGGAGTTCTTTGACCATAGAGCCAAGCGTGGATTTTCGCTGCCATATGCCGATTGGCTACGTGGGCCCATGTCGGCTGTGCTGGAAGATACTCTGTCGTGGAACTCGGTGGAAGCTGCCGGGCTTTTTGATCCGGCGATGGTCCGGGGGGTTCATGTCGATTTTCTGGAGGGGCGGCGCCCCTGGAACCATCCGTGGTTGCTCATGGTTACCGAGTTATGGCGTCGCAATGTACTCCGGCATTAGGTGAATTTGATTGCCATCGCATCTTGGGACGTTTCTTGGCGATATCATTTTTGTTAACACACAACGGACAATACTGAACATGGCAATTTTCTGGCCGTTATCAAAATCAGGCAGTAAATCTGTTGGGCGGGATGAAAAGGTCGGCCTTCTGGAAGCGCGCATTCATGCAATGGAAGCTCGTTTGGCCTATCTCGAAGATCGCCTTTTGGGTTACTACAAGAATCGTTGGGACGTGGTCGATAAGCTCGCTGACTATCTTGTAGGCACCCAGATTCCCGGCGATTATCTGGAATTCGGGGTTTTCATGGGGAAAACATTTTCATACTCCTATCGGGTCATGGCCCCATTGTTTCCCGAGATGCGTTTCGTGGCATTGGATTCGTTCGAGGGGTTGCCTGAGCCAAAGGGGATCGATGCTCAGGATCGCTACACAAGTGGGTTTTTCAAAGGACAGTTTGCCTGCGATATTCAGCAGTTTGAGAAAAATCTGACCGACGGCGGGGTAGACTTGAACCGTGTAACGCTCGTTCAGGGTTGGTATGATCAGTCGTTGCAGCCGGGATCTTCTCCTTCGAGTGCGATTGGTAAGGTTTCCGCTGCGTGGATTGATTGTGATCTCTATGAATCGACCGTCCCGGTACTAGATTACCTTACAAATCGTTTGTCGGTTGGGACTGTGTTGCTTTTTGACGATTGGCGCTGCTACCGGAATTTGGCGGACTTTGGTCAGCAGCGGGCTTGCCGAGAATGGCTTGATCGCAATCCGCAAATTACGCTAAATGAATTTGTGGATTTTGGTTTTCATGGGCAGTCTTTCACAGTTGCTTCTTGCTGATTATCTAATTATGAACATAAAGAAATTTACAAATCGGCTGGTTCAAAGCCGCTTCTTCGCGAGAATCGGACGTGATAAGCGCATGAGTAACAAAGATATCTTTCGGGATATCTATCATTCCAATTTGTGGGGAAACAAGGATTCCCGGTCCGGCGCGGGCTCAGATATGACGCAGACTGCGGAGATACGGCGGTTGCTGCCCGATTTGTTTGAGACGCTAGGTGTCACTTCGGTATTGGATATCCCTTGCGGTGATTGGCATTGGATGAAGGATCTGCATTTTTTAGGTGATTACACGGGTGCAGACATAGTGCCAGAACTCGTCGAGCGGAATCAGCAGTTGTATGGCGATGATAAGCATCGTTTCTTGAACCTCGACCTCATCCGGGATCAGTTGCCAAGAGTTGATCTCGTGTTTTCCCGCGATGTTCTGGTTCACCTTTCATTCGACGATATTCGTTCTGCTTTATTAAACCTGAAGAAGAGCGGATCCGAGTATTTCTTGACGACCACCTTCACAGACCGGGAAGCCAACCGGGATATTCCGACGGGGCAGTGGCGGCCCCTTAATCTGCAGAAGCCACCGTTCAATTTTCCGCAGCCGCTCAGGTTGATCAACGAAAAGTGCACTGAAGGTGATGGCAGCTGGGGTGACAAGTGCCTCGGTTTATGGAAGCTCGCCGATGTTGCCGTCATCCCTTAAAGCAAGTCTTATGCATCGATTCACCCAGTGTTCAATACTGTTTGCTGGCCGTAGGCAGGGCAACTGTTCGTGTTGCCCTGCCTCCACCAGGAAATGAACGCCTACGCTCCCAAGCGGTTGCTGGTAGTCAGCTACGCTTTTCCGCCGATGCAGACCCAGATGTCGCCGACGGTGGCCAAGCCGATGGCCGGTCTCGCAGCGCTCGGTTGGAAGATTGACGTAGTCTGTGCGAACCCTTTTTCCGGTTACCTGGGTAGGGACGACAGTCTATTGCCCTACGTGAAGACGCACTTCGGCCAAGTATTTAGGCTTCAGCCGCCAAATTCTTTATTCGAAAAAATTCGCGTACGCCTTCCAGTCATCGCAACTACACCTGACTTGATGGCGATACTTCAGGGAGCCGCTTATCGCCTCTTGATGAGTCTGGATCTTGACCAGTATCGGTCCGTAATCACTTGGTCACCATTTCATTCAATCAACCCGGTGTTGGTAAAAGTGAAGGAACGCCACCCGAATCTGCGCTGGATCGCACAGTTCAGTGATCCTTGGGCTGCAAACCCATTGGAACAGAACAGAGTAATTAAGCTTTGGAGCAGGTGGAATGAACCCAAAATGGTGAGTGCGGCAGACTTTATTGTCCATAGTTCGAAATTCTCGCTGGACTTGATGGAACGGAGCCACCCCGGGCAGGTAAATCACAAGAGTGCAGTCATTGCGCATCCATTCGACGAAGAGTTGTTTCCGCAGCGTCCCAGGGTGCGAAACAATCAAATCACCATGCGTTACGTCGGTGTGTTGTTCGGGCGGCGATCGCCCGAACCGCTCTTCCTTGCCCTTAATACCTTGTTTGACCGACGGCCGGAGTTGAAGGGTGGCCTTTGCGTCGAAATTGTCGGCGAGGTGCCGAAGAGCATGCTTGAGACAAGTGCAGCAGCATCTCTGCCGAACGGTACGATCAGGCATGTGCCTTCTGTTTCGTATCTCAAATCACTGGAGAACATGTATGACTCGGATATTCTCTTGCTGATTGAAGCAGATGTTCGAGAAAACTTGTTTGTGCCGAGCAAACTGTCAGACTACATTGGCTCGGGAACCCCCATTGTTGGTATCGCTCCCGCCGGAGGGTCATGGGATGTCCTGGAAAAACTCGACTGTTGGCGTGCTCGCCCCGGCGATATTGCGGGAATTTCACATGCAATCGGGGCCGCAGTAGATCATGTGTCAAATAGACATGGTGATCCATGGTGTAACGAAACTTTCAGAATGACGTACAGCAGGGACGCGATAGCCGAACAGTTCGCTAACGTTATCGAGCGGATGTAGCGTCAGATGCGCAGAATTCTTTTCGTCGCAATGCAAATGAGCACGCATACCGCGCGCTGGATAAATCAGATTGCTGACGAAGGCTGGGACCTTCATTTGTTCCCGGTTAATCATCTTCCCGCAATCCCGGAAATGCGGGGCGTGACGGTCCACCAGCCTTGGCAAATGTTTCGTCCGCGCCGGATGTTGCGAACGCTTTTTGGTCGTGATGTTGTTGCGCAAGATCGCGAGCGGAGCCAGGCTGGGTTGCCGGTAAAGGCAATTTACCCCTTCTTGCCCATGGTTCATCCGTTAGCCAGGGTAGCCACCGGAGCGAAATATGTTCGATTGGGAGAATCAGAGGCACAGGCGCCATTTGCGTTCGGGCCGCATGTCCTGGCTCGTCTGATACGCCGTTTGAAGCCCGACCTCATTCACTCTCTGGAATTTCAGCACTGCGGGTATAACGTACTGCGGGCCAAAGAGATTATCGGTCAAGACTTTCCTGCGTGGTTTGCGACAAATTGGGGGAGCGACATTTACTACTACCGGCGGTTTGATGACCACAGGCGCCAGATATCTCGTCTCTTGCGGTCCATTGATTTCTACTCCTGCGAGTGTGAGCGCGATGTGACAATTGCAAGAGAGTTGGGAATGGATGCTTATGTTCTACCGGTGATGCCGAATACCGGTGGGTTGAACCTGGTCGAACTTGAAGCTGTTCGAAATCGGTCGATTACCTCGAAGCGGCGCTTGGTGATGGTTAAGGGTTACCAGCATTTTGCCGGGCGCGCTCTCGTTGCCCTTGACGCCATAGAGCGCTGCAGTGAGGCTTTGCAGGGATTCAAGGTTGTCGTCTTTTCAGCGTCCGCGGAGACTATCAAGCGTGTTGACGAATTGAAAAAGTCCAACCGGATTGACATAGATATCTTGCCTTATGCGAATCACGAAACCATGCTGAATTTGTTCGGTGACGCTCGCGTATACCTTGGGGTAAGCATTTCCGACGCCATAAGCACTTCGATGTTGGAAGCGATGGCTACTGGAGCATTCCCGATACAAACCAATACGTCCTGTTGTGATGAATGGATTGACGACGGGAGGGAGGGGTTCATCATTCCCTGTGATAATGTCGGGGTCATTGCGGAGCGCCTCGCGAGAGCATTGCTGGATGATGCCTTGGTTGATTGCGCTGCCGAGCGGAACTGGCGGACTGTGCGTGCTCGGCTCGACAGTGAACTGCTTAGGCATAAGGCTGTTGCGTTCTACGATCAAATATTTGATCGCTTGGGCGAGCCAGCGAGTCGATGAGTCTCGGAATGTGTCAGCAGTTGCCTAGCGCTGTTTCGGCAGTGACTCTCGCAAATCGAACAATAAATGAAGCGTGGTGGTTTGTTGAAGCAACTTCACATCGTTCAGAGTGTTGCGGTAGATTTTGGGGGTCTTGGGCTAGCTGCGTTGCGTTACGCGCAAGCGGTGGCAGCAAGAGGGATGGATGTATCGCTCTATGTTCTTGAGCGTGAAAAGCCAGAAAACGATACATCGAGCGCACGTCGAACTTTCAGAATCGAAGGGGGTGGAGGTTCCACTTTTGTCACTCGGGCCTTGGCGCTGAAGCAGTATTTTGATACCCATAGCATCGATGTTGTTCACATTCATGGAACATGGGTACCACTACTTGCGGTGGCCAGCTATCTGGCGAATTTCAGGAACATTCCGGTGGTGATCTCACCGCATGGTTGTCTGGAGCCTGTAGCGCTGAGTCACCGTCGTTGGAAGAAAAAGCTGGCCTTGGCGATTTATCAGAGGCGCATTTATTCGAAAGCTGCGCTGATGGTCGCGACGGCAAAGCCGGAGTTGCAAAGTATCCGTCGTTTGGTCCGCAAGGTTCCATTGGCGGTGATGCCTCACGGGGTGGACACGCCGTCCCAGTGCATCGATGGTCGAGGCAAAGTACGGAAGCTGCTTTTCCTGTCGCGAATTCATCCGATCAAGGGCTTGGCAGACTTGGTGGCAGCATGGTCATTGGTGCGCCGTGAAGGCTGGAAAGTTGTTGTTGCTGGCCCGGATGAAGGGGGCCATGTTGGCGAGATTCGCGAGAAGATTGGCGCGCTTGGATTGGTGGATGATTTCGAGTTTCCGGGTTTGGTTGCCGGCGACCAAAAGGAAAAACTATTCTCGGAAGCCGAGGTTTTCGTATTGCCGACCCACTCGGAGAATTTTGGGATCGTTATTGCGGAGGCGCTTTCCCGAGGGGTGCCCGTGATTACGACAACTGGTGCACCCTGGGAGGAGATCAGCACATGGCGCTGTGGTTGGTGGGTCGCTCCGGGAGTTGAAGGGATTGCAGGGGCTCTCGTTGCGGCCATGAATACCCCGCGCGAGGAATTGAATGAAATGGGCCAACGCGGAATGCAGTTGGTCCGAGAAAATTACTCTTGGGAACGCATCGGTCGTTCTGCATGTGAGATGTACCAGTGGATTCTTGGGCAACGTAAGGAATGTCCGGATTTCGTCTATCTTGAGAGCTAGTTGTGGCGGGGGGCAGAGCGTGAAGGTATTGGTCTTGGGGGCATCCGGGATGCTCGGCAACGCAACGTTTCGTTTGTTCCGGGAGAGCGATGGGTATGAAGTCATCGGCACGGTGAGGCATGAACGATCGAAGCAGTATTTTGCGGCGTCTCATCAGCTTGCTTTGGTGAGTGGTGTCGATGTCGAAAACATAGATAGCCTTACGCGTGTTATCGGGGATACGAAGCCCGATTTGGTTATCAACTGTATCGGCCTGGTAAAACAACTGGCGGAGGCCGATGATCCACTGGCGGCTATTCCGATCAATTCGCTATTACCCCATCGAATTGCGCGTCTATGCGCTGTTGCCGATGCGCGTTTTGTTCACATGAGCACGGATTGTGTATTCTCCGGTGCGAAAGGGATGTATTCGGAATCCGATCAGTCCGACGCGAAGGACTTGTATGGTCGGAGCAAATTTCTGGGGGAGGTGGACTATCCCAATGCCATCACCTTGCGCACTTCAATTATTGGCCATGAACTTGAGGGTGCAAGAAGCCTTGTGGGATGGTTCCTGTCGCAAAGCGGATCGGTGCGGGGATTCAAGAGGGCGGTTTTCTCGGGCATGCCTACTGTGGAGATCGCTCGTCTGATCCGGGATCATGTCATCCCGAATCCCCATCTGCATGGGCTTTATCATGTTTCGGCCGACCCGATCAACAAATACGATTTATTGGGGCTTGTCGCAGATGCTTATGGCAAGCAGATCAAAATCGAGTCGGACGAAAGTTTTGCCATCGACCGTTCGCTAGACTCTTCGCGTTTTCGCTCACTTACCGGGTTCCAGCCAAAATCGTGGGCAGAACTGGTGCGGTCAATGAGGGATTTTGGCTAGGTCAGTTTATATAAGGGAAATTATGTTCAATAAAAAGACCCTGTTGATTACCGGGGGTACCGGTTCGTTCGGTAACGCAGTTCTCCAGCGTTTCTTGCATTCGGATATTTCCGAAATCCGGATTTTTAGCCGCGACGAAAAGAAGCAGGAGGACATGCGCATAGCGCTCAAGAGCGACAAAGTTAAGTTCTACATCGGCGATGTGCGCGACTACGATAGCGTTCATGATGCGCTACGCGGGGTGGACTATGTCTTCCATGCAGCGGCGTTGAAGCAGGTTCCGTCATGTGAGTTCTACCCGATGGAGGCGGTTCGCACCAACGTGTTGGGTGCCGAAAACGTGATGCGGGCGGCAATCGCCAATGAGGTGAAACGCTGTGTCGTTTTGAGTACCGACAAAGCGGTCTATCCCATCAATGCCATGGGGCTTTCCAAGGCGATGATGGAGAAGTTGATGGTAGCAAAGTCTCGCCTGTGTGATCCCGGCAAGACGGTTCTCTCCGCGACCCGCTATGGCAACGTGATGGCATCGCGCGGTTCCGTGATTCCCCTGTTTCTGGATCAGTTGCAATCAGGCAAGCCGCTGACCATTACTGACCCGATCATGACCCGTTTTCTTATGACTTTGGAAGAGTCGGTAGATCTTGTGCTGTACGCTTTCGAGAACGCACGTCCTGGCGATATCTTCGTGCAGAAGGCACCGGCATCTACTGTGGGAGATCTGGCGCAAGCGATGAAGGAACTGCTTCGACTGGACAACGAAATCAAGATTATCGGCACACGTCATGGCGAGAAGCTCTACGAATCGCTTCTCTCGCGCGAGGAGATGGCTCGGGCCGATGACCTTGGCGGCTACTACCGAGTGCCTGCAGACTCGCGGGATTTGAACTACGCCAAGTATTTTGTCGAAGGCGAGACGCACGTTTCAGAGCTGGATGATTACACCTCGCACAACACGGAACGCCTGGATGTCGAGGGCGTGAAGAAGACCCTGATGAAGCTCGATATCATTCGCGAGGCCGTCAATGCGTAAGCTGAAGGTGATGACGATCGTCGGGACCCGGCCGGAGATTATCCGGCTGTCCCGTGTCATGGCGAAGCTGGATGAGCATTGCGAGCACGTTTTGGTGCACACCGGCCAGAACTACGATTACGAACTGAATGAGGTTTTTTTCAGCGACCTCGGCATACGCAGGCCGGACATGTTTCTCGAAGCGGCCGGAGCGACGGCGGCTGATACGATCGGGCAGGTGATCATGGCGGCGGACAAGGCGCTGCAAAAGCATGATCCGGAAGCCTTGTTGTTGCTCGGGGATACCAACAGTTGCCTGGCAGCAATTGCGGCCAAGCGACGCAAGATCCCTGTCTTCCACATGGAAGCGGGAAACCGTTGTTTTGACTTCCGGGTGCCAGAGGAAATCAACCGACGGATCGTCGACCACACTTCGGACATCAACCTGACCTACAGCGAAATCGCGCGTGAATACCTCTTACGCGAAGGGTTGCCGCCGGATCAGGTGATCAAGACGGGCAGTCCGATGCGGGAGGTGATCGAATACTACAGGGCGGGGATCGAGGCCTCCGATGTACTCAATCGCTTGGGTTTGCCACAGCATCGGTATTTTGTAGTGAGTTCGCACCGAGAAGAGAACGTCGATTCGCCGGACAATCTTGAAAAGCTGTTCGGCATTCTGAATGCCTTGGCCGAAAAGTATCAGGAGCCGGTCATCGTTTCCACCCACCCGCGTACCCGCAAGCGGCTGGAGGGTTTGAGTCTCAAAGCCCATCCGCTGGTCCAGTTCCTGAAGCCCTTTGGTTTTCTGGATTACATTAAGCTGCAAACCGAGGCACGATGTGTCTTGTCCGATAGTGGAACCATCACTGAGGAGTCGTCCATCCTGAACTTCCCCGCGCTCAACCTGCGCGAGGTCCATGAACGGCCCGAAGGTTTTGAAGAGGCGGCGGTAATGATGGTTGGCTTGAGCGTTGACCGTGTGATGCAGGGGCTGGCCATTCTTGGTAGCCAGACGCGTGGTGAGCATCGCGCGCTTCGGCTGGTTGATGACTATTCGCCAGTTAATGTCTCGGACAAGATCCTGCGAATCATTCAGAGCTATACCGATTATGTGAATCGGAAGATATGGCGCAAAGCTGAGATGGCCTAAGCGGGTTCGCCTGAATGCGCGTTCTCGTTGTTTCCCAGTATTACTGGCCGGAGAATTTCCGTATTACGGGGGTTGTAAAAGCACTCCGTGACGAGGGTTGCGAGTTGCTGGTACTGACTGGGCAGCCCAACTACCCGGACGGAATTCCATTCAAGGGCTACAAATGGTGGGGAGTTGGGGCCGAACAGCACGAGGGCGTGACGATCTTTCGGGTTCCGCTTTTTCCCAGGGGGCGTGGCTCGGCGTTGCGTCTTGCACTAAATTATTTTTCTTTCATTTGCTTTGCAGGGGTATTGGGTCCGTGGTTATTGCGCGGGCGATCAATCGACTCAATATTGGTTTATGCCCCGTCGCCCGTTTTACAGGCAATCCCTGCGATCTGGCTTGCCAGGCTTAAAAGTGCTGCACTGGTGACGTGGGTTCAAGACCTGTGGCCAGAGAGCTTGAGTGCGACGGGTTTTGTCAGTAACCAAACGTTGCTCGACACCGTTTCGCGGTTGGTTCGCTGGATTTACCGGAAGAACGATCTGCTCCTTGTTCAGTCCCGGGCATTCATTGCTCCGGTGCAGAAAATGGCTGAGGAAACACCGGTTTCCTATCATCCGAACCCCGGGGATATTGCGTTTGCTGAGCCAGCGGAGTCCAAAATCTGTCCCCTCAACTTTGGACCTGGATTCAATGTTGTCTTCGCTGGCAATCTGGGAACGGTACAGGCGCTTGAGACAATCCTGGATGCGGCGGAGATTCTGCGGGGAAAAGCCGCCATAACGATTCATTTGATTGGAAGCGGTAGTCGCAGTGATTGGCTGAGATCAGAGGTTTCCCGCCGAAATCTCCCCAACGTGCAATTGCCCGGAGGTTTTCCGGGCACGGCAATGCCATCGATCATGTCACGTGCGTCGGCTCTGCTTGTAAGTCTGGTGCGAACTCCGATAATGAGCCAGACGGTGCCGAGCAAGATTCAGACTTATCTGGCAGCGGGCAGGCCAGTTATCGCGTCGCTCGACGGCGAGGCGGCGCGAGTCATTCTAGAGTCAGATGCGGGTGTGGTATCACCAGCGGAGGATGCGCGTGGGTTGGCGGATTCCATACTTCGAATGAGCAGTCTGCCGCCAAGAGAGCTCGAGCGTTTGGGCAAGAATGCTCGCGACTATTACGAAGCGAATTTCGAGCCGCGTCTCCTGGCCAAGAAGCTGAAGCAAGACTTGGTCGGCGTTCAGAAGGCATTTCGATGATTCTTTTGACTGGCGCTTCTGGTTTTGTCGGACAAGGTGTTCTGGCCTCACTGATACGCACTCAACCTGTCCGGGTGGCATTGCGACATCCGGACGCAGCTTTTCTTACTGAAGGAGTAGATGTCGTCAGGGCATGTCTATCTCAGGATCAGGATTGGCTCAAGGCGCTTTCCGGTGTTTCCTCCGTCATTCATTGCGCGGCACGGGTGCATGTGATGAATGAGGAAGCAGCCGACCCGCTGGCCGAGTTCCGTCGGATCAACGTCGACGGAACGTTGAATTTGGCACGCCAGGCCGCGGTAGCGGGCGTCCGTCGATTCGTGTTCGTTAGCTCGGTCAAGGTCAACGGGGAGTATTCGGAGCCCGGCCACCCTTTTTTGGCCGATCAAAGGCCTGCGCCGGGCGATAGCTACGGCGTCTCAAAGTGTGAGGCGGAGGCTGGGCTGCGAGCATTGTCGCAAGAGGCGGGAATGGAGGTTGTCATTATTCGCCCGCCATTGGTCTATGGTCCTGGGGTAAAGGCCAATTTCCTGGCAATGATGCGCTGGCTGCAGCGAGGTGTGCCGCTACCACTGGGTGCTGTGACCGACAATCGACGCAGCTTGGTTTTCTTGGAAAATCTTGTTGACCTGATAGTCACCTGCATCGACCACCCGGCGGCGGCCAACCAGACGTTTCTGGTTTCCGACGATGAAGACTTGTCGACGGAGGCATTGCTGCGGCGCACTGCTGCCGCGCTGGGCAGGCCAGCCCGGTTGATTCCGGTGCCGGCGGGCTTGCTCACTGTCGGTGCTGGGTTGATTGGGCGCTCGGCCGTAGCAGAGCGCCTTTGCGGGTCGCTGCAAGTCGATATCGGAAAGACCAAAACACTGCTCAACTGGAGGCCGCCGGTCAGTCTCGACGAGGGATTGCTGCGGACTGCGGCGCACTGGCTAGGGACCGAATGGTCCGGGAATGTAAATACTGAGTTCGACGGCAAATAAATGACTGGAACTTCGGGTTGGGAGAAGGGGTGTTGAAGCGACTGTTCGATTTTGGGGTCGCTTGCGCGGCGACGGTGATTCTCGCGCTACCCATTGCGGTGGTGGCATTACTGGTTCGGCTGACCTCGCCCGGGCCGGCGTTGTATTGGTCAGATCGTGTCGGGCGCGATAATGTCATCTTCCGCATGCCGAAGTTCCGGAGCATGCAGGTGGGCACGCCGGCAATGGCGACGCACCTGCTAGCCGATCCAAAGTCTCACCTGACGCCTATCGGTTCCTTCCTGCGCAAGTCGAGTCTGGATGAATTACCCCAATTGTGGAGCATCCTCGTCGGCGACATGAGCTTCGTCGGCCCGCGACCCGCGCTTTTCAACCAGTATGACCTGGTGGCGTTGCGCACGGAATGCGGGGTGCATGAGTTGGTCCCGGGGCTGACCGGCTGGGCGCAGGTGAATGGGCGCGATGAATTGCCGATTTCGGAGAAGGTGAATCTCGATACGGAATACCTTCGCCGGCGCTCGTTCTCGTTCGACCTTTATATTCTGTGGTTGACGGCACTCAAGGTCATTCGCCGCGACGGAGTTTCGCACTAGGCCAGCGGCTTAGAGGTTAGAATGCCCCGAATACATGACCGGTGCGTTGTTCGTACCTGACCACACTTGTCGAAGGCCGTCCTTTCTCTCCTCGTTTTCCTGTTCGACCTGTCCGCCGTGCTGTTCGCGTGGGTAGGGGGCTTTCTGCTGCGATTCAATCTGGATGTGCCGGATAGCTTCATGCCGGCGCTCTGGTGGGGGCTCGCGCTGCTTTTACCCCTGCACGCGCTGGCCTGCCGGGTTGCCGGCTTGTATCGGGGAATCTGGCTGTTCGCCAGCCTGCCGGATCTGAAGCGGGTTTTGCGGGCGGTAGCACTGTCGACCGCGGCAGTCATAGGCTTTTTTGTATTGTTCCGCGACGGCCAGCAACTGGTGCCGCGTTCCCTGCTCCTGCTCTACCCGATGCTACTCGTGCTTTACATGGGTGGTGGCCGCGCGGCTTACAGGATGTGGAAGGAGCATCGTCTTTACGGCGGGCTGGTTGCCCAAGGCAAGCCGGTGGTGATTGTCGGGGCTGGGCGCGGCGGTGCGATGCTCGTGCGCGAGTTGGAACGCAGTGCGGACTGGCGAGTCGTTGGCTTGGTAGATGACGACCGCAGCAAGTGGGGGCGTGAATTGTCAGGGCATCCGGTTCTTGGCGGGCTGGATAGCCTGCCCGAGGTGCTGGATTCCGAGAAGGCCTCCCATGTCATCCTCGCCATGCCGTCAGCTGCCGCCGATGCATCGCGCCGGGCGGCAGATCTGGCCGTCGGCGCCGGGGCCCATGTCTTCACGGTGCCGGGACTGGAAGACGTGATGTCGGGCCGGGTGGCAATTTCCGCCCTCCGGCCGGTCGAGATCGAGGACTTGCTCGGTCGGGCGTCGGTGATGCCGGATACTATGCTGCTCGGGCGTTGCATCGCTGGCAAGGTGGTGCTTGTGACAGGCGCCGGCGGGTCGATCGGGTCAGAATTGTGCCGGCAGATCGTGCGTCTCGGGCCGGTTCGCCTCGTGATGTTCGAGATTTCAGAGTTTGCACTGTACTCGATCGAGCAGGAACTTTTGGGGCTCTGTGCGCAGGCCAGGGTGGCAGTCGAATTGGTGCCGGTACTCGGTACCGTGATGCACCAGAGCCGTGCCGAGGCGGTGATGCGCAGCTTCGGGGTGAACACGGTCTATCACTCGGCGGCCTACAAGCATGTACCACTGGTCGAGCACAACCCCGTCGAGGGTATTCGAAATAATGCAGTGGGCACGCGCCGGATGGCCGAGGCGGCGCTTGCAGCAGGAGTGGATACCTTCGTGCTCATCTCGACCGACAAGGCGGTAAGGCCGACTAACGTGATGGGAGCAAGCAAGCGGCTGGCGGAGCTGATACTGCAAGCGCTTGCGAATCAGGGGGGCAAGACCCGCTTCTGTATGGTGCGTTTTGGCAACGTGCTGGGATCGTCGGGCTCGGTGGTGCCGCTCTTCCGCCAGCAGATCGCCGCAGGCGGCCCGATCACGCTGACGCACCCTGAGATCACCCGTTTCTTCATGACCATCCCCGAGGCAGCCCAACTGGTGATTCAGGCCGGCGCGATGGGGCAGGGCGGCGAGGTCTTTGTCCTAGACATGGGTCAGCCGGTCAAGATCGTCGACCTCGCCCGGCGCATGATTCATCTAAGTGGGCTGGAGGTTCGTGACGACGAACATCCGGACGGCGACATCGCCATCGATATCGTCGGGCTACGCCCTGGCGAGAAACTCTACGAGGAGCTGCTGATCGGAGAAAACATAGAGGGCACATCGCACCCGTTGATCATGCGTGCTTACGAGAACGAGGTGCCCTGGGAGATAATGTCCGGGCGCCTCGCCCAGCTCGATGCGGCGTGCATGGCCTTCGACTTTCCGAAGGTGCTTGCATTGCTTGGCCTTCTGGTCCAGGAATACACCCCCGCGACGCATGGCGAAGACGCGTTGTTGTGGCGTGCGTTGGCCGAGCCTGGCCGGGGTGATGTGTTAGTGCATTGAATTTGAGTGCCTTGGCATTTTCTGTCGGCTCTTGACAGAGCGATGATCCGCTATCGCTCGCAATAATCCTTATTAGAAAGGGCTGCGGATGATTTGCAGATGGCGCTAGTCGAGCCCAAAGAAAACAATCATGTCTGACAGCGAATTCCTCGACCTCCCACAGCAAGTTTCCGCCGCCGGCAGCGTCCGCCTGCCCGGCTCGAAGAGCATTTCCAATCGTGTCTTGCTACTCGCCGCGCTGGCCGAGGGGGAAACCAAGGTGCGCGATCTGCTGGCCTCCGATGACACGGCGCGCATGCTCGAAGCGCTGCAGGTGCTCGGGTTGGGTGTCGAGAACATCGGCGGCGACGCGTGGCGCATCCGCGGCTGCGGCGGGCGCTTCCCGGTACGGCAGGCCGAACTCTTCCTTGGCAATGCGGGCACCGCCTTCCGGCCGCTGACGGCGGCATTGGCGCTGGCCGGTGGCGACTACATCCTGAAGGGCGTCGCGCGCATGCACGAGCGGCCGATCGGTGACTTGGTCGACGGCTTGCGTCAGTTGGGCGCGGACGTCACCTACCTCGGCAACGAGGGCTATCCGCCGCTGCATCTGAGGCAGGCGGCGATCCGGCCCGGTGGTGTCGTCCGGGTGCGCGGCGACGTGTCCAGCCAGTTCCTGACCGGCCTCCTGATGGCCCTGCCGCTGACCGGCGAGACGGTTGCGGTCGACGTCGTCGGCGAGCTGATTTCCAAGCCCTACATCGAGATCACGCTGGCGACGATGGCGCGCTTCGGCGTGGTCGTCGAGCGCGAGGGCTGGCAGCGCTTCACGGTCAGGGCCGGCAGCCGCTACATTTCGCCGGGGGCCATCTATGTCGAGGGCGATGCTTCGTCGGCTTCGTACTTTCTGGCGCTCGGCGCGATCGGCGGCGGGCCGGTGCGCGTCGAGGGCGTCGGGCGTGATTCCATCCAGGGCGATGTCCGGTTCGCCGAGGCGCTGGCGCAGATGGGTGCGGTGATCGAGACCGGTCCCAACTGGATGGAAGCACGTGCGCCGCAGGGCGGGCTGGTCGCGGTCGACCTCGACTGCAACCATATCCCCGATGCGGCGATGACGTTGGCCATGGCCGCGTTGTTCGCCCGCGGCACGACGACGCTGCGCAACATCGCCTCGTGGCGGGTGAAAGAGACCGACCGCATCGCGGCGATGGCGACCGAACTTCGCAAGCTTGGGGCAGCTGTCGAGGAGGGAGCCGACTACATCCGCGTGACTCCGGTCGCGAAGCTGAAGCCGGCTGCCATCGATACCTACGACGACCATCGCATGGCGATGTGCTTCTCGCTGGCGGCTTTCGGCACGCCGCTGCGCATCAATGATCCGAAGTGCGTGGCCAAGACCTTCCCGGATTACTTCGAGCGGTTTGCAGCCGTGACCCGGGCGGCACCGGTTATTGCCATCGACGGCCCCTCGGCTTCCGGCAAGGGCACGGTTGCAGCGCGGGTGGCCGCAGCGCTCGGCTACGCTTATCTGGATTCGGGCGCGCTCTACCGGTTGGCCGCGCTCGCCGCCCGTCGGGCCGGGGTGGAATGGGCCGACGAAGCGGGCGTCGCGGCGATTGCGGCGGCGCTGGATGTCGAGTTCACGGAATCCGACATCCGTCTGGATGGCGAACTTGTGGGCGACGCCATCCGCACCGAGGAGATGTCGGCCGGCGCCTCGCAGGTTGCGGCGTTGCCGGCGGTGCGCGCGGCGCTGCTGTTCCGTCAGCGCGCCTTCAGTACGGCGCCCGGGCTGGTCGGCGACGGACGTGATATTGGCTCGGTGGTATTCCCGCAGGCCGGGCTCAAGGTCTTCCTCACCGCGAGCGCCGAGGTGCGCGCGGAACGGCGTTATAAGCAGTTGATCGAAAAAGGTTTCTCTGCTAATCTCGCGGACCTTCTGCAGGATCTCCGGCAACGCGACGAGCGCGATTCCCAGCGCAGCGTGGCGCCGCTCCGGCAGGAGGCAGACGCGAAGTTGCTCGATACCACGCATCTCACCATCGATCAGGCGGTGAACCAGGTGCTGGCATGGGCGGTCGCTGCGTCGAATTGAGCTGTCGCCGGCTGCAACGGCCGGCGGCCTGTCGCAAACCTTAACCCGCTGCGGGGTCGCACCCGTGGCACGAAAGTCCGCTCCGTAAATGGAATCTTTTGCTCAACTTTTTGAAGAATCCCTGGCTCGCCAGGAAATGCGTCAAGGCGAAGTCATCACCGCCGAGGTGACGGCGATCGACCACAACTTCGTGGTCGTCAATGCCGGCCTGAAATCGGAATCCTACGTTCCGCTCGAAGAATTCCTGAACGACCAGGGCGACATCGAAGTCAATGTCGGTGATTTCGTCCAGGTCGCCATCGAAATGCTGGAAGACGGCTACGGCGCCACGCGCCTGTCCCGCGATCGCGCAAAGCGCATCGCCGCCTGGAACTTCCTGGAGCAGGCGCTCAACGAGAACTCCCTGGTCACCGGTACCATCACCGGCAAGGTCAAGGGCGGTCTCACCGTCATGTCCAACGGCGTCCGTGCCTTCCTTCCGGGCTCGCTGGTCGACATGCGTCCGGTCAAGGACACCACGCCGTACGAGGGCAAGACCCTCGAGTTCAAGGTCATCAAGCTCGACCGCAAGCGCAACAACGTCGTGTTGTCGCGCCGCGCCGTCCTCGAAGCCACCGCTGACGCCGACCGCGAAAAGCTGATGGAAAACCTCAAGGAAGGCACCACCGTCAAGGGCATCGTCAAGAACATCACTGACTACGGCGCCTTCGTCGACCTCGGCGGCATCGACGGCCTGCTGCACATCACCGATCTGGCATGGCGCCGCGTCCGCCACCCGTCCGAAGTTCTGGCCGTGGGCGACGAAGTCACCGCCAAGATCCTCAAGTTCGACGCCGAGAAGAACCGTGTCTCGCTGGGCATGAAGCAACTGGGCGACGACCCGTGGGTCGGCATCGCCCGTCGCTATCCGTCCGGCACTCGCCTGTTCGGCAAGGTTACAAACCTGACCGACTACGGCGCCTTCGTCGAGATCGAGCAGGGCATCGAAGGCCTGGTACACGTCTCCGAGATGGACTGGACGAACAAGAACGTCCATCCGTCCAAGGTTGTCTCGCTGGGCGACGAGGTCGAGGTCATGATCCTCGAGATCGACGAGGACCGCCGCCGCATCTCGCTGGGCATGAAGCAGTGCCTGCCGAACCCGTGGGACGACTTCGCGATGAACCACAAGAAGGGCGACAAGGTCCGTGGTGGCATCAAGTCGATCACCGACTTCGGCATCTTCATCGGCCTGCCCGGCGGCATCGACGGCCTCGTGCACCTGTCCGACCTTTCCTGGTCGGCCTCGGGCGAGGAAGCCATCCGCAACTTCAAGAAGGGCGACGAGGTCGAGGCGGTCGTGCTCGGCATCGACGTCGAGAAGGAGCGCATCTCGCTCGGCATCAAGCAGCTCGACGGCGACCCGTACACCAGCTTCATCGCCACCCACGAGAAGAACAGCATCGTGCGCGGCACCGTGAAGACGGTCGATGCCCGTGGTGCCGTGGTCACGCTCGACGGCGAGAACGAAGGCTACCTGCGTGTTTCCGAGTTCTCGCGCGACCGCATCGAGGACCTGAGCCAGCACCTCAAGGTCGGTGACGAGGTCGAGGCAATGATCATCAACGTTGACCGCAAGACGCGCGGCATCAACCTGTCGATCAAGGCCAAGGATCAGGCCGAGCAACACGAGGCCATGCAGAAGCTCGCTTCCGAGTCGTCGTCTGCCGCTTCCGGCACGACCAACCTCGGCGCGCTGCTCAAGGCCAAGCTGAACCAGCAGGGCTGATTGGAAGCCAGCATGACCAAGTCCGAGCTCATCGCCCGGCTGGCGGAGCGTTTTCCGCAGCTGGTCGCGAAGGATGCCGATTTCGCGGTCAAGATGATCCTCGATGCGATGTCCGAAGCGCTCGTGCGCGGGGACCGCATCGAGATCCGCGGCTTCGGCAGCTTTGCGCTCAACTACCGGCCGCCGCGCACGGGCCGCAACCCCAAGTCTGGGGAAAAGGTCGCCGTGCCCGCCAAGTGGGTTCCCCACTTCAAAGCGGGCAAGGAACTGCGCGAGCGGGTCGATCGTTCCGCCTGACTCGGCACCTGTGGTAGATTCGGGGGCAGCCTGTCGGCTGCCCCTCTTTCGTTGACGCCATGACCGCACTGACCTGGGCCATCCGGCTCGTCATTTTCTCGCTGCTCCTTCTTTTCGCGCTGCGCAACACGCAGGTCGTGACCTTGCATTTCGTTCCAGGCTACCAGTGGGATGCGCCTCTGGTCATCACGCTGCTGGCCTTCTTCGCCGGCGGCGCACTGCTCGGTGCCCTGTCGCTGGTCGGCGTCATCTTCCGCCAGCGCCGCGAAATCGGACGCCTGAAGCGCGAGTCGGCGAGCCCGTCTGCGCCGGCCGCCATCGACCCGCCCGCGACGGCATGACCGGCGAACTCCTCGATTACTGGCAACTGCTGCTGATCCCACTTTTCTTCGGGCTCGGCTGGGCGGCGGCGCGCGTCGACATGCGCCAGGTGGTTCACGAATCCCGTGCCTTGCCACGCTCCTATTTCACCGGTCTCAATTTTCTGCTCAACGAGCAGCCGGACAAGGCCATCGATTCCTTCCTCGAGGTCGCCAAGGTCGACTCGCAGACCGTCGAGCTGCACTTCGCGCTCGGCAACCTGTTCCGGCGCCGCGGCGAGACCGACCGTGCCATCCGCATGCACCAGAATCTGGTCGACCGTGCCGACCTCGACGACAAGGTGAGGCTGCATGCCCTTTCCGAGCTCGGCCAGGATTTCCTCAAGGCCGGCCTGCTCGACCGCGCCGAGGAAATGTTCAATCGCCTGCTCGGAACGACATTCGAGGGCGAAGCGAAGCGCTTCCTGCTCGAGATCTATCAGGCGGAAAAGGAGTGGCAAAAGGCCATCGACCTCGCCCGCGAGTTGCCGGACGTGGCGACCCAGCAGGAGGTCGCCGAGTTCTACTGCGAACTGGCCGCGGGCGAAATCATGCGCTCGCGCCCCGATCTGGCGCGCGAGCACCTCGATACGGCCATGCAGCAGAACCGCCGCTGCGTGCGCGCCAGCCTCCTGCAGGGCGACCTGCTGCTGCAGGAAGGCAAGCCGGAGGAAGCGATCTCCGCCTGGCAGCGCATCGAGCAGCAGGATCCCCCCTTCCTGGCCCTGGTCGCCCAGCGCCTGCTCGAAGCCTATCGCCGGCTGGGCCGCCGCGACGAGGGCATCGCGCTGCTGCGCGGCTATCTGGAGCATTACCCGTCGCTCGACCTGCTCGAGGTCGTCAGCCAACTCGTGCTCGAGAGCGAGGGCAACGAGGCAGCCTACCGGCTGGTACGTACCGAACTGCAGCGCAACCCCACCCTGATCGGCCTCGAGCGCCTGATGAGTGCCCGCCTGCCACTGGCCGCGCCGGAAATCCAGCCGGACATCGAGCTGGCGAAGACCATCGTCCAGGGCTACGTGAAGCGCCTGTCGCGCTACCGGTGCGATAATTGCGGCTTCAAGGCCCGCCAGTTCTACTGGCGCTGCCCGGCCTGTGGCGGCTGGGAGACCTACCCGCCGCGGCGCAGCGAAGAATTCGATCAATCCTTGTAGGAAGAACCCATGAAAATCACAGTCGTCGGTACCGGCTATGTCGGTCTCGTGAGCGGCACCTGTCTGGCCGAGGTCGGCAACGACGTCCTCTGTCTCGACGTGGACCCCGAGAAGATCCGTATCCTCGAGGAAGGCGGCATCCCCATCCATGAACCCGGTCTGCTGGAAATGGTTCGCCGCAACGTCGCCGCCGGCCGCCTGCACTTCACGACCGAAGTCGAGCGGGCGGTGCGCCACGGCACCATCCAGTTCATCGCCGTCGGCACGCCGCCCGACGAGGATGGTTCGGCCGACCTCCAGTATGTCGTCGCCGCAGCCCGCAACATCGGCCGCCTGATGACCGACTACAAGGTCGTCGTCGACAAGAGCACGGTCCCGGTCGGCACCGGCGCCAAGGTCAAGGCGGCGATTGCCGACGAACTGAAGAAGCGCGCGGTCGACACTCCGTTCAGCGTCGTTTCCAATCCCGAATTCCTCAAGGAAGGCGCCGCGGTCGAAGACTTCATGCGTCCCGACCGCATCGTCGTCGGCGCCGAGGACGAGCAAGCCATCCACCTGATGCGCGCCCTCTACGCGCCGTTCCAGCGCAACCACGAGCGGCTGATCGTCACCGACGTCAAGAGTGCCGAGCTGACCAAGTACGCCGCCAACGCCATGCTCGCCACGCGCATCAGCTTCATGAACGAGCTGGCCAATCTTGCCGAAGTGCTCGGCGCCGACATCGAGATGGTGCGCCAGGGCATCGGCTCGGATCCGCGCATCGGCTACCACTTCCTCTATCCCGGCTGCGGCTATGGCGGCTCCTGCTTCCCCAAGGACGTCAAGGCGCTGATCAAGACCGCCCAGGACGACGCCGGCATCACCCTCAAGGTGCTGACCGCCGTCGAGGAGGCCAACGACGCCCAGAAGCATGTACTGACCGGCAAGCTCAAGGCCCGCCTCGGCGACCTGAAGGGGCAGCACTTCGCCCTGTGGGGCCTCTCGTTCAAGCCGAACACCGACGATATGCGCGAGGCCCCCAGCCGCGAACTGATCGCCGACCTGTTCGCCGCCGGTGCCACGGTGACGGCCTACGATCCGGTGGCCATGCACGAGACGCAGCGCATCTACGGTGCCGAGCCGCGCCTGCAGTATGCCGACAGCCCGATGGCTGCGCTGGAAGGTGCCGACGCGCTGGTCATCGTCACCGAATGGAAGGAGTTCCGCAGCCCCGATTTCGAGGCGATCAAGGGGGCCTTGAAGCAACCGCTGATCTTCGACGGGCGCAACCTCTACGATCCGAAGTTCGTGCGCGGACTCGGCATCGAATACTTCGCCATCGGCCGCTGACTCACGCCATGTTCGAGAAGCTGCGCGAGGTCCGGCTGCTGGTGGTCGGCGACGTCATGCTCGACCGCTACTGGTTTGGCGAAGTCAGCCGGATTTCGCCGGAGGCGCCGGTGCCGGTGGTCAAGGTCGAGCGCATGGAAGAACGCCTCGGCGGTGCCGCCAACGTCGCGCGCAATGCTGCGTCACTGGGTGCCTTCACCGGGCTGCTCTCGGTGGTCGGCGACGACGAGGCCGGCCGCGTCCTTGGACGGCTGCTCGAGGAAGGGCAGATCGAGGCGGGGCTGCACGTCGACCGCGACTTCGACACCATCGTCAAGCTGCGCGTCATCGGGCGCCAGCAGCAGTTGCTGCGCATCGATTTCGAGACGCCGCCGTCGCACGAGATCCTGCAGGCAAAACTCGCCGACTTCGAGAGCCGGGTCGCCCGGGCCGACGTGCTGATCCTGTCCGACTACGGCAAGGGCGGGCTGACTCACATCGCCGAGATGATCCGCATCGCCCGCGCCCACGACAAGCCGGTGCTGGTCGATCCCAAGGGCGACGACTGGGGCAAGTACGCCGGCGCCACGGTCATCACACCGAATCGTTCCGAGTTGCGCGAAGTCGTCGGGCGCTGGTCGTCCGAGGCGGATCTGGTCGCCAGGGCGCAGAAGCTGCGCGGCGAACTCGGACTGGAGGCGCTGCTCGTCACGCGTAGCGAGGAGGGGATGACCCTGTTCGCCGACGACGGCATCCACCATCAGCCGGCCCAGGCGCGCGAGGTCTTTGACGTGTCGGGTGCCGGCGATACGGTAATCGCCACGCTCGCCGTCATGCTCGCTGCCGGCGCCGACTGGTCCGAAGCCATCCGCGTCGCCAACGTCGCTGCCGGCATCGTCGTCGGCAAACTCGGTACTGCCGTTGTCACCCGTGCCGAACTGGCCGCGGCTTTCTGAAGGAAACACCATGTATATCGTCGTCACCGGCGCGGCCGGATTTATCGGGTCCAATGTCGTCAAGGCACTCAACGAACGCGGGCACAAGAACATCATCGCCGTCGATAACCTGACCAGGGCCGACAAGTTCAGGAATCTCGTCGATTGCGACATCGTCGACTACATCGACAAGAACGACTTCATCGAGCGCATCCAGGCCGGCCACTATGACGGCGAGATCGACGCCATCCTGCACCAGGGCGCCTGCTCCGACACCATGGAGACCGACGGCCGCTACATGATGGAGAATAACTACCGCTACTCGCTGATCCTGCTCGACTGGTGCCTCGACCAGGACGTCCAGTTCATCTACGCTTCGAGCGCGGCCACCTATGGCGCCAGCAACGTCTTCAAGGAAGAGCGCCAGTACGAGGGGCCGCTCAACGTCTACGGCTATTCCAAATTCCTGTTCGACCAGATCGTCCGCCAGCGGCTCGCCCAGAACCCGTCGTCGCAGGTCGTCGGCTTCCGCTACTTCAACGTCTACGGGCCGCGCGAGACGCACAAGGGCCGCATGGCCTCGGTCGCCTTCCACAACTACAACCAGTTCCGCGCCGAGGGCAAGGTCAAGCTTTTCGAGGGGTCGCACGGCTACCCGGACGGCGGCCAGCAGCGCGACTTCGTTTATGTGGGCGACGTCGCCGCGGTGAATCTCTTCTTCCTCGATCATCCCGAGAAGTCGGGCATCTTCAATCTCGGCTCCGGGCGGGCGCAGAGCTTCAACGATGTCGCCGTTGCGGCGGTCAATGGCTGTCGCAAGGCAAAATCGGAAGCGCCGCTCGCCTTGGCCGAATTGCGCGCGCAGGGGCTGCTCGAATACGTCGCCTTTCCCGAGGCGCTCAAGGGCAAGTACCAGGCCTTCACCCAGGCCGACCTGACAAGGTTGCGCGAGGCCGGTTACACGGAGCCGATGGCGACCGTCGAGGAAGGTGTCGCCCGCTACATGGAATGGCTGCACGCCAATGTATAAGACCCTGCAGGATTTCGTCGGCAACACCCCGCTGGTGCGCCTGATGCGCATTCCCGGCGCGGAGAACAAGGCGCGCGGCAACGTCATCCTCGCCAAGCTGGAGGGCAACAACCCGGCCGGCTCGGTCAAGGACCGCCCGGCGCTGTCGATGATCGTTCATGCCGAGGCGCGCGGCGACATCCGCCCCGGCGACACGCTGATCGAGGCGACTTCCGGCAACACCGGCATCGCACTGGCCATGGCGGCAGCCATGAAGGGCTACCGCATGATCCTGGTCATGCCGGAGAACCAGAGCATCGAGCGCCGCCAGACGATGCGCGCCTTCGGTGCCGAGCTGGTGCTGACGCCGAAGGATGGCGGCATGGAGCTCGCGCGCGACGTCGCCGAGAAGATGCGCGACGAAGGCAAGGGCATCATCCTCGACCAGTTCGCCAACCCGGACAACCCGCTCGCCCACTACGAAGGGACCGGCCCCGAAATTTGGCGCGATACCGGCGGGCGGATCACCCATTTCGTTTCCAGCATGGGCACGACCGGCACCATCATGGGCACGTCGCGCTTTCTCAAGGCGCAGAACCCGGCCGTGCAGATCATCGGCTGCCAGCCCGAGGAGGGCAGCCAGATCCCGGGCATCCGCAAGTGGCCGGAGGCCTACCTGCCGAAAATCTACGCTCCGGACAATGTCGACCGCATCGAATACGTCAGCCAGGCTGCGGCCGAGGCGATGACCCGGCGCCTCGCCATGGAAGAGGGCATCTTCGCCGGCATCTCGTCGGGCGGCGGCGTTGCCGTCGCGCTGCGCATCGCGCAGGCGGTTGAGAACGCGGTCATCGTCAGCATCATCTGCGACCGCGGCGACCGCTACCTGTCGACCGGCGTTTTTCCGGCCTGATTGGCGCGGCATGAAGCCTGTCCTCGTCTTCGACATCGAGACCGTTCCCGACGTCGCCGGGCTGCGTCGCATGAACGATCTGCCGGCCGAACTCTCCGGCGACGAGGTGGCCGAGCTGGCCTTTCAGCAACGGCGGGCCAGGACCGGCAACGACTTCCTGCCACTCCACCTGCAGCGCGTGGTGACCATCTCCTGCGCACTGCGCACGACGGAAGGCTTCAAGGTCTGGTCGCTGTCCGAGCCGGAGCTCGACGAGGGCGCGATCATCCAGCGCTTCTTCGACGGCATCGAGAAATTCTCGCCGCAGATCGTCTCCTGGAACGGCGGCGGCTTCGATCTGCCGGTCCTCCACTACCGCGGCCTGCTGCACGGCGTTGCGGCGCCCCGTTACTGGGACCTGGGCGACGGCGACTACGCCGATTCTCGCGACTTCAAGTGGAACAACTACATCAGCCGCTACCACACCCGCCACCTCGATCTGATGGACCTGCTGGCGCTCTACCAGCCGCGCGCCAGCGTGCCGCTCGACGAGATGGCCAAGCTGATCGGCTTTCCCGGCAAGCTCGGCATGGACGGCAGCAAGGTCTGGGAGGCGTTCCGGGCCGGCCGCATCGCCGAAATCCGCGACTACTGCGAGACCGACGTCGTCAATACCTGGCTGGTCTACAACCGCTTCCGCCGCCTGCGCGGTGAACTGACCGCCGAGGCCGAAGCGGCCGAGGCCGAGTTCGTGCGCACCCAGCTGGCCCGCATCGATGCGCCGCACTGGCGCGAGTTTCTCGCGGCGTGGCACTGATCAAGTGCTAGGACGGCGTTATAATCCTGCGTTCTCAAACCCGAATGCAGAGAGATAACGATGGCACTCAATTTTGTTCCGTCCGGCAAGGACCTTCCCAACGATTTCAACGTCGTCATCGAGATTCCGGCGCACGCTGACCCGGTCAAGTACGAAGTCGACAAGGAGAGCGGCGCCGTCTTCGTCGACCGCTTCATGTCGACCTCGATGCACTACCCCTGCAACTACGGCTACATCCCGCACACCATTGCCGGCGACGGTGACCCGGTCGACGTGCTGGTCGTCTCCCCGTTCGCCCTGCCGCCCGGCGTCGTCATCCGCTGCCGCCCGCTCGGCATGCTGTCGATGACCGATGAAGCCGGTGACGACGCCAAGCTGCTCGCCGTCCCGGTCGACAAGCTGACCCCGCTCTACCGCACGGTACAGACCTATTCCGACATGCCGACCCTGCTGCTCGACCAGATCTCGCACTTCTTCGAGCACTACAAGGACCTCGAGCCGGGCAAGTTCGTCAAGGTGAACGGCTGGCGCGGCGCCGAGGAAGCCAAGAAGGAAATCATGGACGGCGTGGCGCGCTACAACGACGCCAAGGACAAGCCGGCCTACTGATTCATGCTGCGCGTCGCCGTTGCCCAGTTCAACGCCACGGTCGGCGACCTGACGGGCAACGCCGGCCGCATCGCGCGTTGCGCGGCGGAAGCGAAGGCGCGCGGCGCACAGGTGCTGCTTACACCCGAACTGGCGCTGTGCGGCTACCCGCCCGAAGATCTCCTGCTGCGCCCGGATTTCTACCGGGCCTGCGAGCGCGCCCTCGCTGACCTGGCGGCGGGTATTCACGGCATCGCCGTCATCGTCGGCCATCCCGAGGAATCCGGCGGCCGTCGCTACAACGCGGCCACCGTCATCGAAAATGGCCGGCGGACGGCGGTCTACCGCAAGAACCGCCTGCCCAACTACGAAGTCTTCGACGAAAAGCGCTATTTCGACGCCGGCAGCGACCCCTGCGTCGTCACGCTGGGCGGTGTCCGCTGCGGCCTAGCCATCTGCGCCGACATCTGGGAGCAGGGAGCCGCCGAAGCGGCCCGGGCGGCGGGGGCCGAACTGTTGCTCGTGCTCAATGCTTCCCCCTGCCACCTCGAGAAGCATGCGCTACGCGCCGAGGTCCTCGGTGCGCGGATCGCCGCGACGGGCATCCCGGCCATCTACTGCAACCTGGTCGGTGGGCAGGACGAACTGGTATTCGACGGGGCTTCCTTCGCGCTCGATGCGCACGGGCGCACCTGCATGCGCCTGCCGTCGTTCGCCGAGGCGACTGGCATCGTCGATTTCGCCGGCGGCGGACTACACTCCGAACACTTGGCGGCGGAACTCTCCGCCGAGGCCGAAGCCTACGGTGCGCTGGTGCTCGGCGTACGCGACTACATCGGCAAGAGTGGCTTCAAGGGTGCCATCATCGGCCTCTCCGGCGGCATCGATTCGGCCCTGACGCTGTGTGTCGCGGTCGACGCTCTGGGGGCGGACAAAGTCCGCGCCGTGATGATGCCATCGCCCTATACCGCTCAGATGAGCCTCGATGACTCGCGCGCGATGGTCCGCCTGCTGGGCGTCCGCTACGACGAAATCGCCATCGAGCCGGCGATGGCGACCTACGCGGCCATGCTCGATCCGCTGTTTGCGGGCCTGCCGGCTGATACTACCGAGGAAAACATCCAGGCGCGCATCCGCGGCAACATCCTGATGGCGCTCTCCAACAAGACCGGCGCGCTGGTCCTGACGACCGGCAACAAGTCCGAGATGGCGGTCGGCTACTGCACGCTATACGGCGACATGGCCGGCGGCTTCGCGGTCATCAAGGACGTCTACAAGACCCTCGTCTACCGCCTGTCGCGCTACCGCAACAGCCTGGCGCCGGAAGCGCCGCCGATTCCGGAGAACATCATTGTGCGGCCGCCGTCGGCCGAGTTGAAGCCGGACCAGACCGACCAGGATTCGCTACCCGAATACGAGGTGCTCGACGCCATCGTCAAGGCCTACATGGAAGACGACCGCAGTCCGCGCGAGATCATCGCCGCCGGCCTGCCCGAAGCCGACGTACGCCGCGTCGTGCGCCTGTTGCGCATCGCCGAGTACAAGCGCCGCCAGGCGCCGGTCGGCATCCGCATCACGCCGCGTGGCTTTGGCAAGGATTGGCGGTATCCTATTACAAATCGATATCCCGACGAATTCTGAGAAACCTTGAGGAAAACAGGACCATGAAGAAGATCGAAGCCATCATCAAGCCGTTCAAGCTCGACGAAGTGCGCGAGGCGCTTTCCGAAGTCGGCATCACCGGCCTTACCGTGACCGAAGTCAAGGGTTTCGGTCGCCAGAAGGGGCACACCGAGCTCTATCGCGGGGCGGAGTACGTTGTCGACTTCCTGCCCAAGATCAAGATCGAGATCGTCGTGAAATCCAACCAGTGCGACGCGGCGATCGAGGCGATCATCAAGGCGGCACGCACCGGCAAGATCGGCGACGGCAAGATCTTCGTCACCTCGGTCGAGCAGGTCGTGCGCATCCGCACCGGCGAGACCGACGAAGCAGCCATCTGACGAGACCGGGGAGGCGATCATGGCCGGAGAGCAAACCTATGATGTGGTCGCGCTCAAGGCGCGTTTCCTCGAATTGCTCGGCGAACATGCAGATGTCTATCCGGTCGCCATCGAGCAACAATACCCGCGTATCCTCGACAAGATCGTCAATATGTGGGGAAAGCCTGAACTCGAGAAAGAGTTCGATGACCTCATGGTATCCACACGGCCGGGGAGGCAGGGGTTTCCACCCGCTGTCGCGATGGAGCTTTTCCGCCTGTCGACACTCTACGGCAAGCTCGGCCTGACCGCGAAAAAGACCCAAGGTACCGGTTGGGCGGGCGTCGATGACGCCGAGTTATTCAAGCGCGAGTTCACCAAGCCCGATCACTGAGTGCCGGCTGCTGTTCAACTCCGGGGCGTCAGCGTTTTGTGCCGGGCGCGCAGCAGGACGAGCATGGCCCCCTCGCCGCCGTCTTGGGGTTTTGCCTGGCAGTAGGCGAGCACGTCGATCCGGTGAACCAGCCAGCCGCGCACGAGGTTGCGCAGTACGGCCTGCCGTCCGGGCGAGCCGAGTCCCTTGCCGTGGATGACGCGGACGCAGCGTAGCCCCCGGTGCAGCGCTTCGGCGAGAAACTCGCCAAGAAGATGGCGGGCGTCGTCCCGGTTCAGACCGTGGAGATCGATTTCATCCTGGATCACCCAGCGCCCGCGGCGCAGGTCGCGGAGTACCGACAGCGCCAGTCCCGGGCGCAGGTAGCTCGGCTCGTCGCCGCCTTCCAGCCGGTCCTGCAGGGCGATCGGCCCGTGCAGGCTTTCGTGCAGCGCGGCTTGTTCGTCGGCGAGGTGCTGGAGCGGCCGCGGCGGCGGCACCCGGCCTTCGTGGTGCACCTTGCCGGTGTTGGCGAGCGGGCGCGTCCCGGCCACCGCCGCCCGGAATGCCGCCAGGTCGTCCGGGTCGTCCAAGTGCTGCGTCAGCCCAGCCCGAGGGCGTCCAGGTAGCGTTCGGCGTCGAGCGCCGCCATGCAGCCGGTACCGGCCGAGGTGCACGCCTGGCGGTAGATGTGGTCCTGCACGTCGCCGGCGGCGAAGACGCCCGCGATGCTGGTCTGCGTTGCGTTGCCCTGGCGCCCGGCCTGGGTCACCAGGTAACCGCCCTCCATCTCGAGCTGGCCGGCGAAGATGTCGGTGTTCGGCTTGTGACCGATGGCGATGAAGACGCCATGCACGTCGACCTTCGTCGTCGCCCCGGTCTGCACATGCTTGACGCTGAGGCCGGTGACGCCGGAATCGTCGCCAAGCACCTCGTCGAGGGTGCTGTTCCACAGGATGGTGACCTTGCCTGCTTTTGCCTTCTCGAAAAGCTTGTCCTGCATGATCTTCTCTGCCTTGAACTTGTCGCGGCGGTGGATCAGGGTGACGTGGCTGGCGATGTTGGCGAGATAGAGCGCCTCCTCGACCGCGGTGTTGCCGCCGCCGACGACGGCGACCGGCTTGTTGCGGTAAAAGAAGCCGTCACAGGTCGCGCAGGCGGATACGCCCTTGCCCATGAAGGCCTCCTCCGACGGCAGGCCGAGGTACTGCGCCGAGGCGCCGGTGGCGATGATCAGGGCATCGCAGGTGTAGGTGCCGGCGTCGCCGGTCAGGGTAAACGGCCGTTCGGTCAGCTTCGTGGTGTGGATGTGGTCGAAGATGATTTCGGTCTCGAAGCGCCGCGCGTGCTCCTCGAAGCGTGCCATCAGCTCGGGGCCTTGAACGCCGCCGGCATCGGCCGGCCAGTTGTCGACTTCGGTCGTCGTCATCAGCTGCCCGCCCTGGGCGAGGCCGGTGATCAGCACCGGCTTCAGGTTGGCGCGGGCGGCGTAGACCGCGGCGGTGTAGCCGGCTGGGCCGGAACCGAGGATGATCAGGCGGTGGTGGCGGGGAGCTTCGGACATGGCATTCTCGCGGTTGGGTAGTTGTAAGATTATAGCGTTCCTCGCCCGGTCGGACCCTGCGTGCGCCCGCGATCTCGAAATTGTCTTATAATGTTGCTGCAACTCCATGAAGGAGAATGATTTATGTCTTCGCCGTCCGACACTCAAGCGGCCACGCCCGGAAATGTCCAGCACGGACAACTGAGCCTTGTCCTGCTGCGCACCGTCCCCCTTTTTGAAGGGCTCGACGATTCCGAGCTCGAGCGCATCGCCAAGGTTGCGGGCCGGCGCCGGGCCTCGCGCGGGGAACAACTGGTCCGCGCCGGTGAGGCCGCCGAGTCGCTGCTGGTGATGCTGACCGGCCGTGCCAAGGTCACCAACTTCGACGAGGAAGGGCGCGAGATCATCCTCGCCTGGCTCGGCCCCGGCGAATTCTTCGGCGAAATGGGCCTGATCGACGGCAGTCCGCGCTCGGCGAGCGTCATCGCCGTCGAAGGCTGCGAACTGATGGTGCTCGGCAAGAACGAATTCGAGCGATGCATGCAGGACAACTTCCAGATCGCGCTCAAGCTGATGCGCATCCTCGTCCATCGCCTGCGGGAGGCCGACCGCCATATCGAGAGCCTGGCATTGCTCGACGTCTACGGCCGCGTTGCCCGCCTGCTGATCGATATGTCCACGGAAGAGGACGGACGGCGGGTGATCCGCAAGAAGATCTCCAAGCAGGACATGGCGCGCATGATCGGCGCATCGCGCGAGATGGTCAGCAAGGTCATGCGCGATCTCGAGGTCGGTGGTTATGTCGAAGTCCACGACGACATGATCGTCATCACCGGGGCCTGATTTGGGCGCTCGTACCCTGGATCGCCCGGCCGGACGCCAGCTCCCGGAGAAAATCGGCACCCTCCTGCAGGAGTCGCGCTGGCTGCTGCTTGGCGCGCTTGCCGTCTTCCTGTCGATGGCGCTCTGGGGGTTCAACCGGGCGGATCCGGGTTGGTCGCACGCCACCGCCAGCGGGACGCTCAAAAATCCGGCCGGTCATGCAGGTGCGTGGGTCGCCGACCTGCTGCTCTATCTGTTCGGCCTGTCCGCCTGGTGGTGGATCGTCCTTCTGGCGATGATCGTCTGGTGGGGTTTCCGCCAGCTGAACGCGAGGCTGGCCGCCGAGACGGCCGGTGATCCGCGCCCCCTCTACATCGCCCTGGCCGGCTTCCTGATGCTCCTGGTCGCCAGTTCGGCCCTCGAGGCCCTGCGTTTCCATTCGCTGAACGCGGAACTGCCGCTCAGCCCGGGCGGCATGGTCGGCATCGAGAGCAGCCGCTTCCTCGCGCACCTGCTCGGCTTCACCGGGGCCACACTGTTGCTGGTGGTCGCGATGGCGGCCGGCTGGAGCATCTTTTCCGGCATGTCCTGGCTGTGGGCCTGCGAGCGGGTCGGCGCCGGCATCGAGGCGAGCGCCGCCTTCTTCTTCCGCCTGGTCGATGCCTGGCGCGACCGCCGCATCGGGCGCGAAGTCGCCCAGCAGCGCGAGGAGGTCGTCGAGGTCGAAAAGCGGCGCAGCGAACTGCACGAGCCCATCCTGATCGAGGCGCCACCGCCCGAGGTCGCCGTCTCCAAGAAGGCCGAGAAGCGCGCCGGACGCGAAAAGCAGGTGGCGCTCTTCCCCGAGGCGATCATCGGCGGCCGCCTGCCGCCGCTGCACCTGCTCGACCCGGCGCCGCCGGCGACCGAGACAGTCGGCGCCGAAACCCTCGAATACACCTCGCGCCTGATCGAGCGCAAGCTCGCCGACTTCGGGGTGCAGGTCAAGGTGCTCGCCGCGCTGCCCGGCCCGGTCGTTACCCGCTACGAGATCGAGCCGGCGGTCGGCGTCAAGGGCGCCCAGATCGTGAACCTCGCGCGCGACCTGGCACGGGCGCTGGCCCTGGTGTCGATCCGTGTCGTCGAGACGGTACCGGGCAAGTCGTGCATGGCGCTCGAACTGCCCAACCCCAAGCGGCAAATGGTCAAGCTCTCGGAAATCATTTCGAGCATGCCGTACAACGACATGACCAGCCCGCTCACGGTCTGTCTCGGCAAGGACATCGGCGGCCTGCCGGTGGTCGCCGACCTGGCCAAGACACCGCATCTGCTGGTGGCCGGCACCACCGGTTCGGGCAAGTCGGTCGGCGTCAACGCGATGATCCTGTCGATGCTCTACAAGGCCGAACCGGACCAGGTCCGCCTGATCATGGTCGACCCCAAGATGCTCGAGCTTTCCATTTACGAGGGCATCCCGCACCTGCTGGCGCCGGTCGTCACCGACATGAAGCAGGCGGCCAACGCGCTGCACTGGTGCGTGACCGAGATGGAGAAACGCTACAAGCTGATGTCGGCGATGGGCGTGCGCAACATTGCCGGCCTCAACAGCAAGATCAAGGAAGCCGAGAAGCACGGCCAGCACATCCCCAATCCGCTGACGCTGACCCCGGAAACACCGGAGCCGCTCAAGACGATGCCGTACATCGTGGTCATCATCGACGAGCTGGCCGACCTCATGATGGTCGTCGGCAAGAAGGTCGAGGAACAGATCGCGCGGCTGGCGCAGAAGGCGCGCGCTTCCGGCATCCACCTAGTGCTGGCCACGCAGCGCCCGAGCGTCGACGTGATCACCGGCCTGATCAAGGCCAACATCCCGACCCGTCTGTCCTTCCAGGTGTCGAGCAAGATCGACTCGCGCACCATCCTCGACCAGATGGGCGCCGAAGCCCTGCTCGGCATGGGCGACATGCTCTATCTCGCCCCGGGCCACGGCTATCCGACCCGCGTCCATGGCGCCTTCGTTTCCGATGACGAGGTGCATCGCGTCGTCGAACACCTCAAGAGCACCGGTACGCCGGAATACGTCGAGGATATCCTGACCGGCGCTGCCGGCGACGACGAGGAAGGCGGCGAGGGCGGCGACGACGCCGGCGATGCCGAGAGCGACCCGCTTTATGACCAAGCGGTCGACATCGTGCTCAAGAACAAGCGTGCGTCGATCTCCCTTGTCCAGCGCCACCTGCGTATCGGTTACAACCGTTCCGCCCGGCTGATCGAGGCGATGGAGAAGGCCGGCCTGGTCTCGGCCATGGACGGCCGCGGCGGCCGCGAGGTGATCGCCCGCCGCGAAGCTGAATGAAATTTGCCCAAAAACTGGTGTCGACCGCAGCCGTCCTCCTGCTGCCGCTCGTCGCCCACGCCGGCGCAATCGACCAGTTGCACCGTTTCCTGCAAGACACGCGCACACTGCGCGCCGACTTTGCGCAGGCGGTCGTCGCGCGCGGGCGCAAGGCCCAGGAATCCTCCGGCACCTTAGCCATCTCGCGCCCGGGCAAACTGCGCTGGGAGATCGTCAAGCCCTATCCGCAGCTGGTCGTCGGCGATGGCGAAAAGATCTGGATCCACGACCCCGAGCTGAAGCAGGTCACCGTGCGCAAGTCCGGCCAGGCGCTCGGCGGTTCGCCGGCTGCACTGCTCGCCGGCAAGAATGAGCTGGAGCGCGACTTCGTGCTCAAGGAAGCGGGCGAAGCCGACGGGCTGGCCTGGGTCGAGGCGACGCCCAGGCAGGCCGACAGCGGCTTCGAGAAGGTGCGGCTCGGTTTCGCCGGCGCCGACCTGCGCGCCATGGAGCTCTACGACAATTTCGGCCAGACCACGCATATCCGCTTCTCGAAGCTGGTGCGCAATCCCGTCCTGCCGCCGGATACCTTCCGCTTCGTGCCGCCCGCCGGTTCGGACGTCGTCGGCGAATAGCCGCCGGTCGGCGAATTTCCGCTCAGCCCGGGCTGGATGAAATTCCGTCCGCCGCTTCTCCTTCCGTGCTGACCAGGTCGAACTGGCTGGTCAGGTCCAGCGTGCGGACGAACAGGTAAAAGCCCCCGTACTTCGGATGCGTGCGCTCGGCTTCGGGAACCATGCGGCGCTCGACCGTCGCATGCTCGACCGGGACGGCGTAGGTGCCGACCGGCGTCGCGTCCGCCGGCTCGACGTGGATGCAGATGCGCTCGCCGGCATACAGCGTGCCGTCGCCACCCCCGGTGTAGGGCGCCGCCCAGGCGGTCATGTAGGAAACGGTCGTATCCGCGCGTGCGGCATAGACATCGCCCTTGCGCGGGAAGCGGGTGCCGGGCGGCAGCAGGCTGACCTCGTAGGCGCGGGCCCAGGCGATCTCGCGCGCGCCGGCCTGCGCCCGCCTGCCGGCTTTGACTTCGGCAAAGAGGGCGTCCAGCGTCAGGTTCCAGTCCGCCGGCCGCGGCGCCTCGGGCTCGGCCGGCGGTGGCGGGGAACGACGGAAGAACGCCTTGAGCCAGTTCATCGCCGAACCTTGTGCGTGGCGTCCGGGGTACAGCGGGTCGGGTCGCCGACGACCATCCAGCCGGCGGCCATCGCCGCGGGCAGGGCCAGGAACCAGGCTTGTTCGCCGGTCAGGAGGTAGCCCGCGAGTCCCGCCCCCAGGCCGCCGCCGATGCAGGCGGCGAGGAGCAGCAGGCGTTGCGCAATACCCGGCGTCACTGCCTGCCCCTGCGCTGCCGCCGGTGCACGACCAGCGCGTAGATCGCGACGTTCGCCGCCACCACGATGCCGGCCAGCACGTACTGCACCTCGCGCGTCAGGCTCCCGGGATAGATGACGCCGAGCAGATGCGCCTCGACGAAGCTCGCCGGGTAACCCGCTTCTCCCGCGCGCTGGCGCAGGGCGTTTTCGAGCCCGGTCAGCGGGCACCGGCGTCCGCTGATCTCGACGAAGGCACCCCACGCTGCGGCCGGCAGATGCAGCAGCGGCAGCCACCGCCAGCGCAGGGCCAGCAGGCCGCCGAGCAGCGCGAAGGCGATGAAGGCGAAGTGCAGTACCAGCACCGCATCCGCGGCCAGCCGCCAGTTCATCGCGCACCGGCCATGGCAGCCGGCGGGAAGAGCTGTTCCGCGTTGCGGAAGGCAATCTTCTCGGCCACCTCGCGCGGCAACTGGACGAGCCAGGCGCGATAGCCCGCGATGATCGCGTCGTAATCCTGCCAGCGCTCGTTGGTCCAGGTGTCGGAGCCGACCAGGAAGCGCTCCGGGTGGCGCTCGAACAGGCTGCGCCACGCCTCGCTCAGGCGCCCGTCCGGGCCGGTGATGCCGCTGCGGTAGGACAGTTCGCCCCACAGGTTGGGATAGCGCACGAGGTAGGCCTCTACCTTCTCCGGCGGCGTCGCGAAACCGGTATGCGCCCAGATGATGCGTGCCTTCGGATTGTGGCGGAACAGTGTCTCGAGCGCCTCGTCGTCGGCGTGCGCATGGAGGTAGAGGTCGTTCGCTACCGCGAAATCGACGGTGCGTTTCACCCGCGCCGTATCGGCCTGGCGCCCGTGCAGGTGGAACTCGCCTATGCCGGCATAGCCCCCGCGCGCGAACTCGGCGGCGATCAGGTGCTGGATCGACGGGTCGTCGAACCACGAGCCGACGTCGCTGCGCACACGGTAGGGGCGGATGAAGGGTACAACCCGGATGTCGGGCGGATTCGCCGCCAACAAGGCATGCGTTCCGTCGTTCGGCCGGCTGGTCGCGAGGATGCCGGTGACGCGGTTACGGCGGAACAATTCGAGCACCCTCTCGAGGGGATGGAAATAGTCCGGTTCCCGGTTGTAATGGAGGTGGGCATCGAAGATCGGAATACGCTCGTCGCTCCATGCGGCGGGCGCCAGGCCAAGCCAGGTTGCCAGGGCAAGGCATCGGAAGAGGGCGCCTGCCCACAGCCAATACTGGCGGCTGGTTTCCGGCATGGCGCTAGAGGCTGGCGAGCAGCATCACCGAGAGCGCGGCCCCGGTCAGGTAGGTACCGAGGGCGCCGATGAAGCGCATCGGGTTCGGTCGCGCCAGCGAGCGCGTCGCCACGAGCCCGAGCACCAGCAGGATCCGGCACGCCGTCGCGAGGATGATCAAGCCGAGCACGAACGGCGAGGGATCGCGGCTCCCGAGGAAGAGGAAGAGCACCGCGAGGAAGGGCGCGAATTCGGCAGTGTTGGCATGGGCGCGCACCAGCTTGTTGAGGCGGTTCTTCGGGTCGTCGCTAGCGCCCATTCCGCGCTGCTCGCGGAAGCGCTGCACGGAGACGGCAAGGCCGAGGCCGAACAGCAGGAGGCCGAGGATGGCGGTACAGGCAATGGCGATCGGGTGCATGGTGAGGCGAATCATGGCCCTGTTTTCGCCGGCCGTGAAGACCCGGGTATTGCGCCGGGCGAAGCTCACGATGGCCAGAAACGTCCTGGTCCCGGGTACTCCTCGACTTGCCAGCCGTGGGCGACCGCCCAGTCGACCAATGCGCCGGGCGGGTCCTCCACGCCATCGAGAATGGCCTCATAGACGCGCTCCTTGGGCAGGAAGATGCTCGAAAAGATGTCGCCCAACAGTTCTTCGGAGACGTTGTGCGCAGCCAGTCTGGCGTAGAGGTCGACCACGTGATCCGGGCGGGACTTTGAGCCGAGGACCAGCACCAGGCTGACCGTAGTCCCCGCTGCCGTACGGAATTCGGCCTCGCGCGGGGAGCGCCAGATCAGCGAGCGGTCGAGCTGGTTCATGGCGGCACAGACTTCTGCGTAGGTCCCAATCCAGGCTCGGGTTGTCTGGCTGCGGGCGGGTTTTCGTATGGCGACGCGCATGGGGGAGTTCCTCGTGGCGGGTTTACGAATCGAGGCCCAGATCTTCGATGAAGCGGGCATCGAGGGTGATGCGTTCATGCGGGAGTGCGAATTGGGCAGCGAGGAAGCGCGCCAGTCGTTGGTGAATGTCGGCTGGTGCGAGCGGGGGGCCTGCTGGCGTCGCGGCCAGACGGACGCTAATGCAATCGACGAATTCGCCGACAGTGCGCAGATCGCGGGTAACTACATCCGGGAGGTCGATGCTGAATTCGTCTTCCGCCCACAACACGACTTCCTGGGTATCAAGTCCCATCGGATTCACTCTCCATGGATCCGCTCCGGTAGAAAATGTGGCAATCGAGGACGGCAAGCGCTGCCAGTTCGCGGCGGCTGAATTCAACGTTGCCGCTCGCTGTACCGTGGCTGGTTACGTGCAGGACGAAGTCCGTGGCGCCGGCTGAGCGCAGGGCGGGCTGGATGATCGCGAGGTGCTCGGCCAGCCGCTCCAGCGGACTGCCGCTGCCAGCGATGACCGCCGGGGCGATGTAGAGTGCGCTCCCGCGTGGAGCGCACTGCCCGGCAAAAGCGCCGAAGGTGGCGATTTCGCCTGGGTCGTGGGCCGCGGCGAAGGTGATTGCCAGGCTGCTGGGCCGGAAATCCGGGCCGCTGGCCTGGAAGACGAACGCGTCGAGCGGGAATGTAGCCATGCTACAGGATGCAACCGGTGGCGGCCTGGCGGGCATAGTTGCGCAGGCGCTCCGGCAAGTGGTCGGCCGCAGCGAGGAACCGCGCGATGGCCCGGCCAACCCGGTCCGGGGCGACGGGGTGCAGGTGACCGAGGCCGTGCAACGCGCTCTCGATGCAGGCGGGATTGGCGATGGTCAGCGCGTACTCGAGGACATCGGCCAGCGCTTCGTACCAGCGATCCTTTTCCGGGCGTCCTTCCCACCAGGCCAGCGGCGTCGTATCCCACAACATGTAGCAGAAGCCGTTCAGCGGATTCGCTCCGGCCTCGTCGCAGTGGCCGAGCACGGGGGCGCAGCGCACGGCAAGGCAGTCCCGGTAGAGCCATCTGATGGCGGAGATGGCGGCTAGCCGGTCAGTCGCCGGCACATCATCGTCGATGAAGGCGAAAACCGTGTCCGAACAGGCGTTGTTGAACAGGTAGGATAAGCCGTGCGCAACCTGAACGTCGGTAAAGGATATGAGGTCGTCGCCGCAGCGCGTGAGCGTGCGGGCGGTCAGCGCGACGATCTCCCCGGCGGACCCGGGAAAGTTCGGGTCATCGACATCGAAATACCAGCCCGACGGCGTCGGCGGTCGGTCGAATACGTGCGCAAGCCAGGCCTGGTAGCGGGCCTCCGGAATTGGGGCGCTTGTTGCCGTCGACCGCGTCAATCGGCAACCCGGGCGTAGCGTTCGGCGGCTGGTATGCGCCACGCGCGGCGGCTTGCCCAGACCGCAAGTCCGGTGGCGACGAGGATGCCCTGCGCCGGCAATGCGGCGCCCGCCGGCAGCAGGTTTTGCGCGGCGACAATGGCGGCCAGGAAGAGTACGAAGGCGGCGGGCGGAATGCGCGCATCGGTTCGGTCGCGCAACAGCTCCGCACAATGGGGGCAGCGGCATGCCGGGCGTCGCGGTGCATACCATGGCGCGGTCGCCGGCTCGAATCCCGCCTGCGGCCGGGCGAACCATTGACTGCAGGCCGGGCAGCGATGCACGCCGGCCTGGTGGCCGTCCGGTGCCGGCGGCGACAGGGCTTCGACGCAAGCCGGACAGACAGCGTCGGCTGCGGGCAAGGCGCGGCCGCAATGGCTGCAGGTGGAGACGGTGCTGATGACGGATACTCCGCGATTGATGGCAGAAGCATAATGCTCCCGGTGCCGGCCTGTCGAGCGGCAACTCGTGGCTGTTTTACGAGCCACGAAGTTTCAAAGATGGCGGAAAACCTTGATCGCAATGAGCGCCGCCAGCGCGTTGGATGTGGAAATCACGACCGCGAGGTGCCACGGGCTGCGGCGCCGAGGCGCGGCTATCCATTCCCGGCCGGGGCTGTCTTCGCGCGCAGGAAAATCACGATTGCCAAGGTGCACAGCAAGCCCGGCAGCGCCGCGGCGAGGAACAGGGACCACGCCTTTGCGGCCAAGGCGAGAAATCCTGCGATGAGCAAGCCGCCGGCAAATGTGATCCCCACCGTGGTTACCTTGTGCGCAGGGGCAATGGCAGCGGCCGCGAGGCACACTGCAACTGCGGAAAGCCCGACAGAGAAATGCATCAGGATTTCGAGAAGCAAGTGAATCGATGCGTTGGCGCAATGCCCCGAAACGAGATCTTCCGGCGGGCAAAGGCTGCGCTCGAGGTGGAAGTGTCCGAATAGCGCCATTGCAAAAACGGCGTACCAGATGCCGATGACGGCCGGTGGGAGCAGCAGCCAGCGAATGACGCACATATTGGCTTCGCTGCCTGATGCCGGCGATAACCGTCGGGAAGGGGATTTGGCAAAACGCGTCACCGACTGCTTGCAGTCGTCAATGCCGAATTCTTGAGAACCAGCCCTCCCAGAGAAAGAGCCGCCAGAGCTAACAGGTAGATGCCGCCAGGAAACTGGGCAATCCAGCGGCCGACGACGGGAAACACCACGGCAGCCAGGGCAACACCAATGAGCGCTGCGAATCCGACCAGAAGCGCCGGCGATTTTTCCGCTGTCAGTTTGACAAGCCCGGCGCATGCGGGACAAGCGGTTTGCGCCGCCGGCGTGAAATCATGCCAGCGTAACGGGGCGGAGCAAGGAACCTTGTGAAGCCGGCGAATATCGACGGTTGCTGCGCAGTGAGGGCATTTTTTCAGGAACATGGGTTGCGTGCGGCTCAGGGCATCAATAATGCAAGCGTTCGTTGCAACGGAGGCAGCGAAATGGAATTCGGGATATTTTCATGGTCGACCGCGTTTATTGCCAAGTTCTCCATGGTCGTCATGACGGCTACTCTTCCGACGATGGCGAAGGTGTCACGGTGCTGGTTCCTTGCTCTCGCGCGGCACTTCCCCACGGCACGCAGCGGCATTCCGGCGCATGGAAGGGCGGCATCACGACCTGCTCGACATGGTACATGCCCGCGGCCGCGCAAACCTGCCGGCATTCGGCGTAGTACTGGCGCTGCTGGGTGCGCATGAACAGCACGTACAGCCCGACAAACAGCAGAATGGCCGGCAGCAGGACGTAGCGGACGAGCGGGTTGGTCGTGTCGGGTCGCGGCATGTCATTCCTTGAGGCGTCAGCGCCGCGCGCTTGCGGGCATCCGCTGCGCATCGGGTCTGGATGACAAGCTTTCGATCTGTTCGAGCACGAGTATCAGGGTAGCGCCGAACGCCGAGGTCGGCGCCACTGCCCTGACATGCCAGGCACGGTTGGCGTGAACGGCGACGCCCTGAAGAATCGCTTGCTCGCTGGCGGGAATCTCCATGTAGCAAACCAGTGCGTACTCGACTTCGCCAAGCGTACCCGATCGTCGGCTGGCGAGCAGCACATGGCTGGGAAACAGATGCGGCAGGGATGCAAGCGCCTGGTCGTGGAAGGCCTGCGGGAGCGCCGGGTTGTATCCGGTGTCGGTGATGGTCAGGTTACCGCCGCTCGCCAATTCGATCTCGCCCGCGGCACCGGCAAGCGACGGGAAGGCAAGCGCCGCAAGGAGCATGAACGAAGCCAGCGTGCGCGCCATCAGCCCTCTGGGTCCGCGAGCAGCGGCCCGACCAGCGCGGCCAATGCCTCGCCCAGCACCGCGTGCTGCACGAGATCGAGATGTACGCCGTCCACGGCACTCGAGGGCGTTACGCTGCCGGCATCGAAGAAATGGCAGCCGACCTCGTCGCACACTGCGCGCAAGGCGGCGGCCAGGCCGACACATTTGAACTCGCCCCCGGCGAACTTCGGCGCAATCGGCCCCCTGGGGGTCTGCAGGGCGGGCGGCGCCACCACCAGGATTTCCGGCACGGGCATGCCGGGCTCGATCGGCGCGGTGCGGATGGCGGACACCAGGGCGCGGATGCCCTGGGCGGAATGCCGGGCATTGTGGTCGTGCATCGACTGGAAATCATTCGTCCCGAGCATGAGGATCACCAGCGCGAGCGGCGAGTGAATCTCGATGCGCTGCGCCAGGCCGACCAGGCCGTTGCGTCCGGGCTTGAACGGGTCTTCCCAGACCGTACGGCGACCGTTCAGGCAATCCTCGATGACCCGCACCTTGCGTCCGGTGGCGCCAAGCGAAATCTCCATGACCCCCGGCCAGCGCTGCTCGAATGGCAGGCGCTGTCGCGTTGTCGGGACGATGCCCCAAGAGAGCGAATCGGCGTAGACCAGGATGTGCTGCATGGCGGTAATCCGTGCGGTGCGGTTGCGTGTCGGAAGGGTCGGGTAGCGCCGTTGCTTCCCGCCCCGAATGCGGGCGCCGGCCGGCCTACTTGGAGGATGGGTCGATGGGCTGGCCGTCGTAGCGGATCATCAGCTTGCCCGACACCAGCACCATGCGTTCGGCCGGGGCGCCCTGCGCGGGTGCGGAAGTCGACAGCGAGGCCAGGATTGCCGAGCAAACGACGGGAAGCGGTTTCGGCATGTCACATCTCCTTGGGGTGGATGGCAGTTGCGTCAGCAGCGCCCATGGTACTGCGGAAAGGCGAAGGCGAAACGCCCGTTGCCGGCCGTGCGGCCGGGTTGCCCGCAAGCGCTCAGTCCAAGCCAGCCGCGGCGGTGCACAAGGCGATCAACCGGTGCGCAAAGCGATCGACCGCTTGCCAGTCCGTGAATTCGGTGCAGGACGCGGGGTCCGTAGGCCCCTTGGTTATCCACATGATGAGGCGGATCACCTGCCGGTCCATGAAGCCGTACTTCGGGTAATCGATCTTCCCGGCGAACACCGCGACTTCCGCCGGTGCCCAGGTGGTCTTGCGCCGGAACGCGCGGACGTAGGGGTTGGTTCCGGGCGTATCCTTGCCCGCCTTGCGCGCGACGACATTGACCGAGAAGAAGGCGCTGGGCCTCTGGTCCAGCACGGCGCGGTTGGCTTCGATGAAGCGCAAGACATCGGGACGATGCTTCCCGTAGCGGATGCTGGCGCCGATCACGACCAGGTCGAACGCGGCCAGGTCGTCCACCGTGTCCCTGCCGATGCGAATCGAGGCGACGGAGCAATCCGCTGCTTCGAGAATCTGCCGGATACGCTCACAGATCAGCTGGGTCTGGCCGTCGACGGTCGAGTAGGCGATGAGTACGTGGGACATGGAATGCCAATTCAGGTTCTTCGGATGGCGGCGGTCTGCGACCGGGTGACCGGCGCGGCCGACTGGCACGATTGTTTGCGCATCGCCCGGGAACCGCAACCTGCCATCGGCGGTGTGCCTGTCGCCGGGTGCCTTACTTACCCAAACTCCCTGTCTGGACGCGCGAACGCTGGAGCGCAATCCGGCCCACCTTGCTCTCGAGCGCGATAGCAACGCGCGAGCGAGCCTCCATCTCGATCCTCAGCGTCAAGGGTTCGGCCCCGGCGCTCTTCGCCCGGTCGAATGCCCCGAACATTTCTGCTTCGTCGAAGCCGATCTCCGCCAGCAGCTTGCTGCCGCTCGGGCTCAGGTAGGTGATTTGTACGTGCCTGGGGATCGGTTCGAACACGCCCGGCGGCGACCGGGTGAAATCATGGAACTGGCGCTCGCCGTTGAACCCGCGCACGAAAATGTGCTGTGGCACGGCGTTTCCTGCCACGACGACGCGCCAGCGCTCACGCCGGGCGTAGCGCGGCCACGATGACAGCGGCGGGCCATTCCTGGCGAGGGCCTCGAACTCTTCCTTTCCGAGGCGTCCCAGCAATGTCGAGCGGACATGCTCCGCGCGCTCGATGGCCGGGTTGTCGAGAACCCGGCGCCAGTCAATCGACACCGGCTCGAGGCGGGCGATCGCCACCTCCCGAACCAGGCCGCTGCCCGCCAGCCACACGCTTGTCCACCCGCCGAGCCCCATCCCGACGATGATCTTGTGCCAGGTGTCGCGCTCGTTCGCCAGCGGCACCTCGAACCCCTCTGCGAACAGTTGCGTCATCAAGTCATGGGGGAGCGGAACGCTGCCCCCGTAGAACCTGTCTTCGGCAAAGGAGAACCACGACAGATCGAGACGCTCCGGCACTGCCTTCTGTTCGGGGCCTTGGAGGCGGCGCGAGCCGATCTCGCCCCAGCCATTGTTGATGATCTTGCCGGCCGGGACTTGCGCGATCAGGCCATCGCTGCCCAGAAGCCGGCCGGAAATCAGCTGCATCGGATAGCGCTTGTCCGCACATTCGCTCGGCAGCCATTCAAACTTTTTGGGTCCGCCCAGAAACGCCTGCGCGGACCCGGCGGCGCCCAATGCGGAGAGGCCCGTGCCGGCGGCAACTCTCAGGAAGAAACGCCGGGGATTCATCGTGTGGTCCGGCATGGCTCATTTTGGCGAGGGGTCAGGTGACATTTCCCCATCCCCTCGAGCTTGCGACTTAGCTTGGCGGCCGGATCGTCGCTTGGTGCAAGCCCGCTGACGCTAGCAAGCAGACGGACCGCGCGCGGCTCCACGGCGAAGGCATCGGCGGATAGGTAGCCACCGCTGCCTGCGGACTCGACGACAACCATCAGCACGGGGCGCTTACGCCCGGCAACTTGCAGCGGGGCAATCGATCGCACTGTGCCGTCGCGCGCCCTGATGAGACCAGCCGCATAGAAGGTTGTTTCGTTTCCAGGTTGCCCACTCGAATCAAAGTACACCCGAACCGAGTAGCTCCCCACTGAGCGCGCCTCGAACTCGCCTTCGGATACCACGGCGACCAACCCTGGGCCAATGGATACTTTCTCTGAAAAATGCTCGGCGGCATGCGCTTTGCCAACAAACGCGGCTCCAACCAGTGCAGCCAAGAGGAAATACCAGATGAAGGGCTTGGAGAGACGCATGGTGTGGAGGTTGATGGCGCCTAGCGTGAAGGTGAGGGGCGACGGGCCGGCCCTGCCGGCATGTCTTCCCAGGGGCCAAGCCGCGCCTCGACCGTAGGGTTAGAACTCGTCGGAGTCATCGCGATTGACACCATGCCGTATTTGGCCAAACCACTCGAACTGTCCAATTGTCTCTAGCGCGATTTCAAGAAGTCGCTTTTCAATGGGTCCGAACTGCTCGACTTCGTCGGAAAGTTCAAAGTAGCAACAACGCGAATTGCTGTCATAGAAGAGTGAGCGAACAAAAGGTGTCAAGGATCTCTTATGTGCAGCTTCAACAAAATTTGCCATCTGCTGCATTTCCCCATCATCGTCGTCTCTGCTGGTGACGCTGATTCCGTGAAACGAACTGCTCTGCCCACAACCAGCTACCAGCGCAACAGGTCTTATTGATTCTTCAAACCATTGATGTTCGGGCTTGCACAGGTTGCATATTGATTTGACTGCGGATTCAAGATCTATGCGGAAAAATTCTCTGTTTCCGCTGTGGCGGTGCACTGCAAGGTTGCGATGAATTGCCGATTCGAGTTTGTCGGCGTTCTCGGCAAGGCAGTAGTAAGCGAGTTTGAAAGGCTCGGGAACGCCAGTGGTAAACAGCTCGTCGACGCGTTCAGTAGGTACTTTCACGGAGTAGCCAATCTTCAGCAGACCAGGCATCGCTTCATTGCGAAGGATGTAAACGAAACCTTTTGCCATAGTGTCGATGCTCGATAGTCGGATGTTTGGTCTATGAGTTCTAACGTCTGAATTCACTGACCTGCGCGGCTTCTCGCGCAGGTCCGGTCGAGTGGTCGGTTGGCTCTCGTCAAGGTCCTTGAGCGATTCTCCACTAACATTTTTCCAGGCAGTAAAGCCATCGGCTTCCCCTCCATGAATGACTGCCGCGGCAGCCCTTGAACTGTCAAACTCAGTGTCCTTTGTGAAGACGCATCCGGTTCGCGGTACGCATTCGGTATCAGAGCATACGGACGGAGCTGACCCCTGTCCATTGGACTGCCGCCATCACCGGCGTCCATGGTCTGGGGCGTCCGCGGGAGATGTCGGCACGCTAAACTGCCGGCTTTGGGCGAAATGAAAACCGATGGGCGGGGTGTCGGGTTGAGCGATCTTTTTTCTGGAAATGGGCCGGACTCGGACGTCGACCGCGACGGGCGGGCGTTGGCTCCGCTCGCCGAGCAGTTGCGTCCGCGCACGCCGGACGAGGTGATCGGCCAGCAGCACCTGCTCGGGCCGGGCAAGCCGCTGCGCTTGGCGTTCGAATCGGGCCAGCCGCATTCGATGATCCTGTGGGGGCCGCCGGGGGTCGGCAAGACGACGCTGGCGCGCATGATGGCGACGCAGTTCGCCTGCGAGTTCATCGCCCTTTCGGCGGTTTTCTCGGGCATCAAGGAGGTGCGCGAGGCGGTGGCGCAGGCTGAGCTGTGGCGCGGGCAGGGCCGGCGGACCATCCTTTTCGTCGACGAAATCCACCGCTTCAACAAGGCGCAACAGGACGGCTTTTTGCCCTTCGTGGAATCGGGCCTGCTGACCTTCATCGGGGCGACGACCGAGAACCCGTCGTTCGAAGTCAATTCGGCGCTGCTCTCGCGCGCCTCGGTCTATGTGCTGAAGCCGCTCGACGAGGCCGAGATGGGCCAGCTGTTCGACCGCGCCCGCGAACGCGCGTTGGCCGACCTGACCTTCGATGCGGCCGCCCGCGAGCGGCTGATCGGGCTGGCCGACGGCGACGCGCGGCGGCTGCTCAATGTGCTCGAGCAGGTACGTACGGCGGCGCAGGCGGCGGGGCTTGCCGCGGTCGACGGCAAATTCGTCGAGGAAACCATGGCGCAGAGCCTGCGCCGCTTCGACAAGGGCGGCGATGCCTTCTACGACCAGATCTCGGCGCTGCACAAGTCGGTGCGCGGTTCCAGCCCGGACGGCGCACTCTACTGGCTGTGCCGCATGCTCGACGGCGGCGCCGACCCGCGCTATCTCGCCCGGCGCATCGTGCGCATGGCCTGGGAGGATATCGGCCTCGCCGATCCGCGCGCCATGCAGATCGCCAACGATGCGGCGGCCACCTACGAGCGCCTCGGGTCCCCCGAGGGCGAACTGGCGCTGGCCGAGGCCGTTGTTTATCTGGCCGTCGCCGCCAAGTCGAACGCCGCCTACATGGCCTACAACGCGGCGCGCGCCTTCGTGAAGCAGGTCGGCTCGCGCCCGGTGCCGGTGCACCTGCGCAACGCGCCGACGAAGCTGATGAAGGAACTCGGCTACGGCAAGGAATACCGCTACGCGCACGACGAGCCGGAAGCCTACGCGGCCGGCGAAACCTACCTGCCGGACGGCATGGCCGAACCCGGCTGGTACGAGCCGACGCCGCGCGGGCTGGAAGGCAAGATAGCCGAGAAGCTCGTCCACCTGCGCGAACTCGACCGCAAGGCCGGCAAGAAATGAGCGAGCCACTGCAGGCCATCGCGCTCGCGGCCGGCCTGGCCTGGGCGAGCGGCCTGCGCCTATACCTGGTGGTGTTCCTGGCCGGGGCTCTGGCCCGCTTCGGCTACCTGCAGCTTCCCGATACGCTGGCCGTGCTGCAGCACCCGCTGGTGATCGGCATCGCCGGGGCGCTGGCCTTCGCAGAGCTGGTCGCCGACAAGGTACCGGCCTTCGATTCGCTGTGGGACGGCTTCCAGACCTTCATCCGAATTCCCGCCGGGGCGCTGCTCGCCGCCTTTGCGCTGGGCGAGGTCGATCCTGCCTGGATGGTCGCGGCCGGGCTGATCGGCGGCACGATCACGGCGGGAACGCATTTCGCCAAGGCCGGCAGCCGGCTGGCGATCAACACCTCGCCGGAGCCGTTCTCGAACTGGATCGCCTCCTTCGGCGAGGAGGGCATGGTGGTCGGCGGGTTGTGGGCGATGCTGGCGGCGCCCGGCGTGTTCCTGGCTTTGCTCGCGCTGTTCCTGATCGTCGCGGGCTTCGTGCTGGTCAAGGTCTGGGGCTTCGTGGGCCGCCTGTTGCGTCGCGTATAATCACCGGCTTCGCGGCCGCGCTTTACGGTTGATTGTTGCGGTCGACCGCCGGAAAACAGGAAAAACCATGCTCGACATCCAGCAGCTCCGCTCCAACCTCGACGCCGTCGCCGATGGGCTCGCCAAGCGCGGCAAGCCCATCGACTTTTCCGCCTTCAAGGCGCTGGAGGCGGAACGCAAGACGCTGCAGACGCGCACGCAGGAACTGCAGTCGCAGCGCAATACGCTGTCGAAGCAGATCGGCATGTTGAAGGGCAATGGCGAGGATGCCTCGGCGGTGATGGCCGAGGTCGGCGCCATCGGCGACGAGCTGAAGGCCTCCGAAGCACGCCTGGCCGAGCTGCTCGCCGAGTTCAACGCCGTCCTCGCGCTGCTGCCCAACGTGCCGGACCAATCGGTGCCGGTCGGCGCCGACGAGACGGCCAACGTCGAGGTCAAGCGCTGGGGCACGCCGCGCAGCTTCGACTTTCCGGTCAAGGACCATACCGATGTCGGCGAGGCGCTCGGCCAGCTCGACTTCGCTGCCGCAGCCAGGATTTCCGGCGCTCGCTTCTCGCTGCTCAAGGGCGGCATCGCCCGCCTGCACCGCGCGCTTGCCCAGTTCATGCTCGATACGCATACCACCGAGCACGGCTACACCGAGGTTTACGCGCCTTACCTGGTCAACGCGGCCAGCCTGTTCGGCACCGGCCAGCTGCCCAAGTTCGAGGAAGACCTGTTCAAGGTGCCGCGCGGCGAGCAGGAACCGCTCTACCTGATTCCGACCGCCGAGGTGCCGGTGACCAACATCGTCCGCGACGAGATCCTCGCCGCCGAGGCGCTGCCGCTCAAGCTCGTTTGCCACACGCCGTGCTTTCGTTCCGAGGCCGGTTCCGGCGGGCGCGACGTGCGCGGCATGATCCGCCAGCACCAGTTCGACAAGGTCGAGCTGGTCCAGGTCGTCCATCCGGATAAATCCACCGAAGCGCACGAGGAACTGACCCGCCACGCCGAGATCATCCTCGAGAAGCTGGAGCTGCCGTACCGCCGCGTCGTGCTGTGCACCGGCGACATGGGCTTCTCCAGCCAGAAGACCTACGACCTCGAGGTCTGGCTGCCGGCGCAGGGCACCTACCGCGAGATTTCGTCGTGTTCCAACTTCGGCGCCTTCCAGTCACGCCGCATGCAGGCGCGCTTCCGCAACGAGAAGAACAAGCCGGAGCTCTGTCATACGCTGAACGGTTCCGGCCTCGCGGTCGGCCGCACGCTGGTGGCCATCCTCGAAAACAACCAGCGCGCCGATGGCAGTGTTGTCGTGCCTGAAGTGTTGCGTGCCTATATGGGCGGATTGGAACTGTTGGAGTCGTCGCGCTGATTGTTTCGGCGCAGGCTAACCGCGCGCAGCGCGTGTTAAGCACCGCCGGTGCGGCCGTAGCCAAAACAACCAGCAGGCCGACGGCAGCGTCGTGATCCCCGCGGTCCTGCGCCCCTACATGGGCGGCAGCGAGCGGATCACCGGCTGACCTTCAGGCGCGGCGGGTCGCCGGCCATGCCGCGCGGCGCCTCGTAGGCAGACGCATTGCGTGCGAGGATGTCGAAGTAGGTGCGGATGCTCTCGACCAGGAGCACCGCCTCGCCGCCGCGCGCTCGCCCGCTCATGACCCGCTCGGCAAATTTCGGCTGGGCGAGCAGCGGCAGTATCCGCTTCATCTCGTACCAGGCGTCCGGGTCAGCCTTGAGCAACTCGGCGAGGCGCCGGGCGGCGTTGAAGTGCCCGGGCCCGATGTTGTATGCGGCCAGCGCCAGCCAGGTGCGGTCCGGCTCGGCCACCGTCTCGGGCAGCGTTTCCTTGAGGATGTTGATGTAACGGGCGCCGGCAAGGATGCTCTCGCGCGGGTCGAGCCGGTTGCCCACGCCGAGGCGGTCGGCGGTTTCCTCGGTCAGCATCATGATGCCGCGCACCCCGGTCGGGCTCGTTGCCGCCGGGTCCCAGTGCGATTCATGGTAGGCCACCGCCGCGATCAAGCGCCAGTCGATCTGGGTGAGCGCTTCCGCGGCATGGAAATGTGGGCGCAGCCTGGGCAGGGTGCTTTCGATCTGGCCGAGGAACTTGATGATGTCGGCCTGGTTGAGCCGGCGGACGTGGCCGAAATAACGGTCGTCCAGGCGGGCCAGCGTGCCGTCGCGCTGGATGCGCTCGACGAAGGCAGCGAGGCGCGCCTTCAGTTCGACGTTGGGGTGCGGCCCCAGCCACCAGACCACCGGCTGTTCGCCGCTCAGGGCCAGGGTCGGCACGATGTCCGGGCGATGCGTCTGGGCGATCGAAGCGAGCGTCGAATCGACGGCCGCCAGCTCGACCCGCCGCTCGGCGACCGCCTGTGTCAGGTTGAGCGCGTCGGGATCGTCGACCTCGACCACCTCGAGCCCTGGCACGCTTTCCTGCAGCCGCTTCAGCGTCGCCGCCTGGCGCGACCCGGCCACGGCATGGACCGTCCGCCCGGCAAGCTGCGCGATTTCGCCGACGGGCAGGGTGGCTTCGTTCTGGACCAGCACGTCGGCGGTGACACGGAGCGGTTCGCTGGCCTGCATAGCCGGGTCACCGGGTGGAGTGAGCCAGGCGGCGGCCAGGTGGGCCTTGCCGGCGACGAGCTGGTTCGCCACTTCGCCTGGCGGCACAACGATGAAGCGCACGCCGACGCCCAGATCGCGGGCGAAGGCCTCGGCAAGGTCGCTCTCCAGCCCCGGTGCATCGGGGTCGCCGCTGCGGGTGAGCGGGCCTGGGGTGGTCAGGACGACGAGGTCCTGCTGGGCCGGCGTCGGAAATGGCAGGGTGCGCAATCCGGCCAGCATGCCCGGGTCGCCGCAGGCTGCGAGCAGCGCCGCGAATGCGATCAGGAGGGCGGGGAGGGTGCGCATTTCCGGTTTTGTGCTATGATTTCGGTCCCCGCGGAGAGGTGGCAGAGTGGTCGAATGTACCTGATTCGAAATCAGGCGTACCGCAAGGTACCGTGGGTTCGAATCCCACCCTCTCCGCCAGGAACCATTGTATACCCGCACGTTCAGAGCGTTGCGGGTATATTTATTTCTGCGCTCCTAGTACCTACCCTAGTACGAAATTCACTGATTTCGCGGGGCAGGTTAGCATGAAAAAGCCCGCACTCGGCGGGCCTTCAAGAGCTTGTTTTGGCTATGCGAAATCGGCAAACCAGTTGAGCTGGCTGGCGCCCCTGCTTCGTGCGTCGTCGATCAAGGCTTGAGCCAGGCTCACCAATGCACTGCCGTTTTGGGCGAGAGCATCGTAGCTGCCAGAGTTGTGGGCCGAGACAATGTCCACCTGGATCATCAGGTTCACTCGCTCAAGGTTGAAATTGTTGATTCCCCACCGGTCGTCATCGATTGGCGAATTGAAAGTTGCGCCGCTTTCCAGGCAGGCATGAACGTACGCAGAACAAACCTTGAGATAGGTCTCTTGGGCGGAGTGGTCCCTGGATACCAGAAGGTCCATGAATCTTCCTTGGCCCACACCTTCGTTGAGCGAGATGACGGCAAGGCGCTTTGCACTTTGCGGCGACAACCGAATCATCCTTTCCTTGTTATCGAGGCGAATTTGATATGTCTCGGAGCCTTTGCTTTTGGCTGGCTGCCAGTTGTCGCGGGTGGCGGTGAGTGTGGCGGATTGGGCTTCGGAATTCTGGGGGCTCATGATGACTTTCCTTCTAGTGGTGGGTGGTGATTACTTGGCGCAGCCATTCGTCGACTTCGGAAATGACTGCTTCAGCCTCGGGGCTGCCAGGCCGGTTGAGCAGATCGGGCGGGCAGCGGAAGAGGAGCTCGTCGCCCTGGTCAAAAGTAACCATGTAGCCATGAAGCAGACAACCTGCGAGCTTTACCGCCTCCGCGCCGGTCAGGAACATTCCGGCATCGGCAGCGCAGGAAGCGATCACCAGGGGCCGGAAGAAGTTGAACGGGACGTGGGCACAGATGGCCACCTCGTCGAGCGGTAGCTCACGGGGTGCCATCCTGGCAGCGGGTGGTAGGGTGTCGCTCTTACCCGGGTTGCCGTCAATGCGGTATTCCTTGCGCGATAGCGTCGAGAGGTGGCGGTCGCGCCACTCTGCGGCCGCTTCCACGGAGTTCGTGGGCATACCGCGTTTCTTGTGCTTCTTGATCGTCGAGAGCGACAAACCAAGCGATTCTGCGAGTTGATTAAGTGTCATGGGGTTACCAATTCCGGTCAGATACCAAATCGAAAAAATCTCACCCTAGCGATATCGTGAGCTCGAATTGACCCGCGCTTGGGGTGCCCAGGAAGGACCCGTAGACTAAACAGGGGGCTGGCGTCGTCATCTGGCGGTGCTCAGCGCATAGGAGAGCGAAGCCTTGAACTCCTGGTAGAAGATCTTGTTCGCCAATCGCTCGGCCGTGCCCTCGAAGTCGTAGATGGCCTTGTAGACGGGACGCGAGACGAACATCAGTACGGGGGCCAGGGTGTTGCTGCTGGTTCGTTGCCAGATGCCGGGGTAGAGCTTTAGCTTGCGGTCGGAGATCGGCACGATGAAGTAGTCGGCGTTCCTCTTGGCCATGCCCTGGCGCCGCTTGTCGCTCATGTTCATGCGCGCGCTGTTCAGCCGGGTTGTGCCGAAGGTGCGGAAATACCCGAGGATCTGCACGATCTGGCCCCGGCTCATGTTGCCGAAGGCGTCGAGCTTGGCCTCCTTGCCGGGGACCGTGTACATGCCGGCGGGCAGGATCCCGGCGGAGCGCAGCATCATCTCTGACCGCTTGTAGCTTCGCGGTCGACTGCCACTCTTGCCGATGTTCGGGGCCAGGTACTCGGCGGCTGGTATCCCGGCCGTACGGTTCTTGATGCCGATGCGGGCCTCGAGGTTGGTCTTCGTGGAGCGCACGACATAGGTAGCCTTTGCCGTGGCGGGTTTCGGGCGGTCGAAGGTGCCGCCGATCTTGTCCCGCTGCGCCTTCTCGATCTCCCTGGCGGTCTTGTTGAGGGCCTGGCTGGCGGCGAAGTTGATTTGCTTCTGCTTGCCCTGCAGCCTGGCCATCATCGCGTCGAGGCCCTTGACTTCGACGGCGATCCTCATGAGTAGCGCCTCGAGGAGCTGATCACACCGAGGACTCCGCGGGCGCCGGAGGCGGCGCTGCGGCGGATTTCGGCCGGGTCGCCACTGCCATTGACGACGATATGCTGCGTCACGTTGATGTTGCCGCTTGCCCCGTGCATCTTGACCGGGATGTTTCTCCCGTCCGGCAGTGGCACAAAAGCTTCGGGTGTACGCCCTTCGCCAAATAGCGCAAGCTGCGGCGAATTGGCGACGCCGCCGCCGGCATAGGCGCGCAGCGGCAGCGGGCCGGCGCTGGTCATGATGCCGCCCTTCTCGAACGAGAACAGCGAAGCGATCCAGCCGGCCGCCTTGCCCCAGTCGAAGGAACTGGCGGCGGAACCGACGACGCCGCCGAGCTTGCCATCCTTGTCGATGTTGCCGAACAGCAGCTTGCCGAGCTGCGCGGCGGCCGCCTGGGCGATCATCCGGCGAATCGTCTCTTCGAACGACTGCACCATGCCCTTGGTGCCCTTGTCGAACGGGTCGAAGAGGAAGTCGGCGAAAGCGTCCTGTGCATTCCTCGCCGCCTGTTTTGCAAACTCGCCGAACTCGTCAAACTGATTTTTGCCCAATTCGAAACGGCGGTTTTCACCCCTGGCCAGGGCGTCGGTGAGCTGGGCGCGGTAGTCCAGTTCTTCCTTGAGCAGCGCGATCGCCTCGGCGCTGGCGCCGTTTTCTTCGGCCAGCGTGATCGCTTCGGAGAGCCGCGCCTGCTCGAGCGCGGAGACGGCGGCGGCAGTCATGCCCATGGTGTCGGCGGCCTGGTTGGCGGCGGCGATCTGGTCGAGCCAGTTCTGGCGGCCCTTGGCCAGCGCTTCGGCCGACTTCTTTTCGGCCTCGGCCAGCTTATCGGCGGCAATGATCTGCTTGTCGAGCGCCACCAGGCTGTCGAGCGCGGCGTTGATCGCCTCGCGCTGCGCGGCGGTCGCCTTGAGCGTGCCGGCCTCGAGCTGGTAGCGCACCTTGACCGCCTGCTGCTCGGACGCGGTCATCTTGTCGGTGGTGTCCAGGTCCACCTGCTTGAGCGCGATCTGCTCGTTCAGCGAGGCGATCAGGCGCGCGGCATCGTCGGCCTCGGTGTGCCCTTTTTTCTTCTTCTCGTTCGGCTCTTTTCCGGATGTGAATCCGTCGAGCGTCGGCTTTTTCTCGATGTCGTTGATGCCCAGCGCGTTCGCCATCGTGGCTTTGCGCTGATCGTCGATGGCCTTGAGCATCTTGAAGCGCGACTGCAGGCGGGCCAATTCCTCGTCGTCGCCGCGCTTGCCGCGCCCGATGGAGATGCGGTCCTCGATTTCCGCAACCTTGCGAGAAACCTTGTCAAGGTCGGCGGCAACGCCCTTGAAGCTGAGTCCGCCGAGATTCTGCAGGTAGCCGGACCAGCCGCCAGATGCCTGGATCGCGGCGGCCATCTGGCCGGTCATGCTGGCCAGTGCCGGGGTCACCTCGAGCGCGGCGGACCTGGCCAGGCGGGAGAAGCTGGCCTCGAGCTTCTTTATGTTCTTCTCGTACTGCTCGGCCTGGGCGGCTTGCTCAGCGGTGACCTTGCCGATCAGCTCCGATTGCTCGGCCAGATCCTTGAGGAAGGGCAGCAGCTGCGCGCCGTTCTTGCCGAGGATGGCGATCGCCGCGGCCGTCTTGCCGCTGCCGTCCCGGAACTGGTCCAGGGCCCGGGCCACCTCGAGCATGGCCTCGGCGGTGTCCTTGGATCGCAGATCCTCGATACTGAGGCCGAGGGCGGCGAGCGCCTTGCCGGCGCCCTTGGTTTCGTCATCCGTCAGGTGCAGCGCCTTGGCCAGCTTCTGCATGCCGGCCTCGACCGATGCAAGTTCATGCCCGCCGATCTTGGCAACGCCAGCCAGGGCGGAGAGATTCTCGACCGAGGCGCCGGTCCGCTCGGCCATGTCGTCAAGCGCGGCAGCGAACTTGATTGTGTTTTCGATGCCCTCCTTGAAGGCGGAGAACGACAGCAGCGCGGTCAGGCCGGAGAAGATCGGGCCGAGGCCGATCGCCACGCCCTGCAGGGTGCCGAGGGATTTGCGCACCTGCTCGAATGCCGCCTTGGTGTCGTCCCTGGCGGTCAGTATGAATTCTGTCTTGTCGGTGTTGCTCACGGTGGTTCTCCTTGGGGTGGTTACAGCCAGGCTGGATCAGGTACGCGACGGCAGTACGCACGCCTCGTCACAGGTGATGGATCCCTTGCGGACCTCGGCGATGATTAGCCGGCCGCCAGCCGTTGATCCCGGCATGGGGTTTTCTCGGACGCGGCGGACTTGGTCCAGGGCAAGAGCCGTGAGGCCGTCGCGGTCGGCGACGATACCTAGCTGCTGGATCGATTCGACCCCAAAAAAGGGCGAGTACCACTGCTGTGTAACAGGCGTCGTCTTGAGCTGGCTTCCCGGCCGGTGCTCGAAGGCGCTGCCCAGGATGCGACCCTTGGCCAGTGAGTGGCCAACGGCGAGGAACTCGGCCGGACCGATGGCCTTGGTGTTGGCACCCATCTGCCGAAGCTGCGCCATGGCGTGCGTGATCATGCCTGGGATACTGTCCGCCAGCCCGTCGTAGTCCTTCGCGCCGGGACCCAGCAACATGGCTGATACGACGGTGAAGAGGAGCGAGGTCCCGCGAAAGGCGACGACCGTGTTCTGCAACGGCAGGACGACCAGCTTATTGCACTCCTGGTAAGTGCCGTCGAGGTGCTCGCCCTCGGTGTCAACAGCGACCAGGGCGTGATCGTCATTCACAAATACATTGCAGATACTCACTTGGCGGCCCTCCGGACAATTGCGCCGCAGCGCCCGGGAATGGCTGCGCCGATGGCCCAGCCGACGCCAGGCAGAAAATAGCCGACCACGGCTCCGACAATAGTGCCGATCCATTGGCCTGCGCTTCCGCTGCTCATGATGGTTCTCCTTGGGTGGGTGATGCTTCAGTGGTTGGCCAGCCCTGTTTGCAGGTAGGGCAGCACGGATTTTGTTCAGTAGAGATCAGATCCCAGGCGTGGCCGGTGCGAATGCACTCGATCCGATTGCCGCAGACCACGAAGTTTCCGATCACGAAAACCCCGATTGCTGCCATGCGCTCATCAATTAGGCCGGCCGTAACTTTGTCGGCGTGCGAGGCGGTCGCGGAGCCGGTGGGGTGGTTGTGGAAAAAACAGGCCATGGCGGCGTTTGCCGCCACTGCCTTGCGACTGATTGACCGTGTGCTGATCCGGCAGCCGGTTTCGTCGCCGATGGCAAGCTCTTCGAAGCCCAACAGGCGCCATTCGCTGTCAAGCCAAAAGACGACGAGGGTCTCCTCGGTACGGCCAGCCAGGTGCATGCCAGCCAGCACGCCGAGATCACCGAACTCCATTTCAGGCATACCGGCCTTGGTCAGGCGCCCGTACAGAATCTGCCGGGCGCGCTCCACGATTTGGTCGTCGCTCATTGAATCTTCTGCATCGCGGATGACACGCTGGATTCAATCTCGCCAGGCGACGCCTCGGACAGCTTGAGCGCCAAGATTTCCTTCTCCACACGCTTCGCCACCGCCAGCTTCTTCTCGGCTTCGCCGATTCGATCGATGATCTCCGGTCGCTTCTCCGGGTGGATTGATCTGAGATCCATGGCACGCAGTCCGCTGAGATTTTGCTCAAGGCTGGCGAGGATGCTGACCAGTTGCGTCTCGGCTTGCCAAACCGAATACTCGCCGTGTCCCAGTAAGCTCTTCCAGGCGCTCGAATTGCGCCGGGCGGCGCCCTTGAGCAGCTCATCCGCTTCGCACAGCAGGGCGTTTTCCTTGTCCAGCTGTTCCTGGGCGCTCTGGACTCTGGCCAATACCTTGGCGCGCGCCCTCTGCTCCTTCTCGAGGGCGGCCAGTGATTTCTTGTACTGGTCCAGGGCCTCGAGGCGGGCAGCGCGGGCTTCACGCTCTTCCTGCTCAACAGCACCAGTGAATGCGTCGCGGATTTCAGGCATGCCGGCGAGAATTTCGCGAATTCGCTCGACGCTGATCAGTTTTTCAAGATCCATTGTTCATGCTCCTTGGTTGGGGTAGTCAGTAAGTTTTGCCTGAAGGGCCAGCAGCAAGGCTTCCGCCCTGCCATCGTCTTTCACGCGAGTGAGGTGGTGAGAGGCTGCGGGAAGCAAGCGCTTTGCCGTGGCCACGCTGCATCGCTTGTCGGCACCTGGCGGCAGGCCGGCGCGGCGCTTCCATACGGCCGGTTGTACCAGGTCGTGCGGGATGCCCAGGGCAGCCAGGACGGCGAGGATGCCGCCGAAGGAATAGCCGAAGCTGAAGGCGCCGGTCGGGCCCTCGCCTGGCCGAGGACCGACACGCTCGACCAGGACGAAGTCGGGGGCGTGTTGAGCGAGGATGGCGGTGAGCCCGTGGAAATCGATCAGGCGCCGGCCGGTGGTCGACGTCATGGTCGGCATATCGTGGATGGCGCGGAACGCGCCGCCCTCGAGGACGCCGATGGCGCCATTGATGCCGGGATCGATGCCGGCGATGATCATGCCGCGGCCTCCCAGTTGAGGCGGTGCCAGATGTCGCGGACGGCGAGGGCGTCGCGGCGGTTGTATTCGGCGATGCGCTCGAGCTCGCCGGCCTGCCAGGCGTCGTAGACCTTGCTGCCGTCGAGGTCGCCCTTCGGGGAGGCAATACCGAGGGCGCGGCAGAGGCGATCGAGGCCGATGGTGTCGCGCGGGCCTGCCCAGGTGCGCATGGTGCAGGCGAAGTCCTTGCCCTCGCGGGCGCAGGGGCCGGGGATCCGGAAGGGCGGGCGCACGCCGAGCACGATGCTGCGGCGCCACAGGAAGCCGAGGTCGAAGGCGGCGTTGTGCGCCACGAAGAACGGGGCGTCGTCATAGACCAGGTCGCCCCGGTGGTCGCGGATGGCGCCGGCCTCGAGCAGTTGCTGCACCTGGTTGAAGAAGCCGGCCAGCACGGTGCGCTCGTCGTCGCCGGGGGCACGGATTACGGACTGCGCGTCGCCGTCGTCGTCGGTGCACCAGGCGATGCTGATCAGTTCGCCGGCCGAGGCGTCGAGGGCGGTCTTGCGCCAGGCGGTGTCGGCAGCGGCTTCGCCTTCCTCGGCGAGCCATTGCGCGATCGATTCCGGCTTCTTGTAGTTGGCCGGCGCCTTGAGCTGGGCGCGGATCGCCTCGCGGGCGCCGAGGCGCATGTCTGGGGCGGTTTCGATGTCGAAGTAGATTCTCATGGTGGTTGCCTCAGAAGGGCACGTCGTCGGCGAAGTCGGCGAAGTCGGGGGCGGCAGGCCGGGGGCTGGCGGGCTGCGGCGCCGCGGCGAGCGCCTTGCTGCCGAGAAGGGTCACTTCGGCGACGCGGACCTCGAGGGACACGCGGCGGGCGCCGTCGCTGTCCTCCCACTCGCGCAGAGTCGGCGCGCCGGCGACGGCGACCAGGGCGCCCTTGGTCAGGTAGCCGACGAGGGCGGAGCCGCGCTTGCCGAAGATCGCGCAGCGCGGCCAGGTGGTCTGCTTTTTGTCGCCGAACCCGCTGTCGACCGCAACACTGAAATTGACGATCGAGTCGCCGCCTGCGGTGAAGCGCTGCTCGGCATCGCGGCCGACGCGCCCGGTAAATGTCCAGACGTTCATTCCGCCACCTCCGCCTTGCGTTGCTCGACGGCGGCCTTGATGCTGGCCTGTGCGTCGGCGTCGAAGCGCTTATAGTGGTTCAGGCCGATGCTGCGGGCGTCGGCGGCGGTATTGGCGCTGCCGATCATGGACAGCACCTGCTCGATTGGCGGCGGCGGGTCGTTCTCGGGGGGCAAATCCGGAGCCTTGGCGGGCTCCTTCCTGGCGGATGCGGGCGCGGGGCGTTGCGGGGCGCTGGCGGCGTTGCCGTCGTCGTCCTCGGGGGCGATGCCGCAGGCGGCCATCAGGGAGTAGCGGCGGGCATAGGTGAGGGCGCTGCCGTAGCCTTGCGGATCGTTCTTGGCGGCAGGGACATGGAAGGTGCCGCAGCTGATGGTCTCGCCGCTCTCGTGCATAAACACGGTCTCGACTGCGACGCCGGCGTCGCAGGGCACGGCCTTCTGCAGGACGGCGATGCCGGCCTCGTTGAGGGCTGGCTGCACGGCATCGAGGCAGGCAGCCAGGTCGGCGTAGCGGCTGCGGAAGTGCGGGTTCGCCGCGTTGCGGATGGCCGGCCCGAAGTTCTTCTGGGCGCGGACCAGCGCAGTGCTGATTTCCTTCATGGATGGTTCTCCTTCATGGGATGCCCGGGCGAGGAAGTACGCCAGGGCGGATGGATCGGCCTCGCAGCTGGCGAGGACGCGGTTGATGGTGTCGGGGCTGCTCTCGCCGATCGCGGTCATCCAGGCGCTGATCGCCTTCATGTCGGTTGGCGTCATTTCCTTGCCTTTCCGGTAACCAGCGCCGCGTACGACGCCTTGATCGCCCAGACGGAACTGCGCCAGACGATGAGCAGCAGGCATCGGGCGAGGATGCTCACCATGAAGCACCTCGGCAGATGTGCGCGGCGCCCTCGCTGCCTTTGCTTGTGCCGTTGTGCCGCCTTGTGCCAACCATGTGCGGCTCGCGCATGGTGTGGGGGGTTGTTTGCGGCCGGCAATCTTGTGCCGCCAAACAATCACCCTTAAGGGCGGCACAAGATTCTGGGGAGGTTTGGGGGGCATTCGAAATGTCGGTTTTTGTGGTCATTTCGTTGAATCCCCGGCACAAGATTCGGCACAAGATTTATCGAAGTTGACGGGGTCCAGGTGAAAGCCGGCCGTGCGTGGTGTTCCGGCCTCGACCAGCCGGCCCTCCGCCTTGAGGCGGGCGGTGCCGGCGCGGATTTCTGCGCGCTTCAGGTTGATATCGGATGCGACCGCCTCGAGGTCGCGCTGGGCGTACGTCCGGCCCTGGTGCTTCTCGTTGCTCAGGAATTGCCATACCTGCTCGGCGACTGCTGCGCTCATCTGGTCGCGGGTTCGCTTGATGACGGTCTCCTGCGCGAAGGCGTAGCCCTTGCGGCGGATGAATATCGGGTCTTGCGGCAGGCAGTAGGAGAGCTTGGGCAGCGCCATGACGATGCCGGACTCTCCGGGCGCGAGGCGGGTGCCGGTCTCCTGCTCCCATTCAGCCGCCTCGAGCGGTTGCATGACGGCAACCATGCGCGCGCCGTCAGAGAATGCACTGCCGCCCCGGCCTGAGTACTGGTCCAGGGTCTTGTCCCTGGCATTGGCCTTGCCGGTATGGTGAATGCCGAGGACGCAGCAGCCGAGGAAGTTGCGGAAGATCCGCATCGCCTCGATCAGCCCCTGCTCGGCATCGTTGACGCGGCTCTCGCCGACGCCAAACGAGACCATTGGGTCGAAGACGAGGACATCCGGCGCGCAGTAATCGACCAAGTTCTCGATCAGGGCCCACACATTGACTTGGTGCGGCATGACCACGTCGTCGATGACGCAGGCGAGGCGAAAGGGGATGCCGGTCAGGTCGATGATGAAGACGCGCCTGAGGACCTCGCTGACCTCGTCGGCTGTCAGGTGCATGGCGCGCACGATTTCGCGCATCAGGCCGACCAGGCGCTCGCGCCGGTCCTCCCGGGTCACGATGGTGGTATTCAGCGGCTTGGTAGCTTTCCGTCCCCACAGGGGCCTGCCAAGGGCCAGAACGACGGCCTCGTAGATCACCAGGGTGGTCTTGCCGGTGCCGCCGGACGCATAGAGGAGCGCGACGTCGGCATAGCGGTATTCCGGCACGAGGATCCGGGGCGCAGTGCTTGCCGCCGCCAGCTCATCGGCCGTCACTTCTGCAAAGCTCACGCCCGGGAAGACAGGATCGTCGTCGCGCGCTGCGAGTTGGTTGTGGCCCTTGGCCATGAAGGCGTCGCGCGTTGCGATCTGGATCGGGGTAGCGACGGCCATCAGCGCCCCACTCATAGTCCGGCCACACCGACCAGCTCGCGGCCGGTGAGCGGGCAGCAGACGATTCTGGCGCAGAGACTATGGGCGATCGGCAGCTTCATGCCGGCATAGCGCACGCTCTTGGCCCGAGGCTTTGACAACCGCAGGCGGAAGAGCAGGTCAACCAGGTCGGGACCATTGGTCCATCTGCCCGTCGTCCGCACGGCCTCTGCCTGTTTCGCCAGGTGCTTGAGCAGCTTGCGCTGCTTGGGCGAGATATCAGTCGGCGGCATTACAACGGCCTCCGCTTCTGCTCTTGGCGATCCTGACGCTGGCGGCGCGGATGCCTTTTCTCTGTCGCGCCATGGTCAGGCCGCTTTGAGGCGCTGGCGTAGTTCGGCGACGGACCAGACGGTCACTTTCGCCGAAAGCTTTCGGGGAGCAGGCAAGCGGCCATCGGCCGACATGCGCCAGACGGTCATCGGCGACACGCCGAGGAGGCCGGCGACGACGGGCACCCTGACTTGTGCCGAATTGGGGAGGGAATCGAAGTTGCGCAGGGCCTCGGGAATCGAGGCGGCGCGGCTTTGGCTAGCTTGGTCGGATGCCTGAGTTGTTACGACTTGAGATTTCATGCGGATCACCTCTGCTTCTTGTTGTTACTGGTGTCCGCATGCTAGGTAGTGGCAATGCACCTGTCACAGACGAAAATTCTCCGGAGAATTTTCGTAGAAAATGAAAAGGCCCGATTTCTCGAGCCTTTGGCGTGGTGTTAGCGTGGTTTCTTGCCGCCGTGTGGTGGCTTGCTGGCAGGAAGTTTGTCCCACTTCAGTAGTGTGTCAAATCTTTGTCGCATCAGGCTTATTGCATCATCAAGTTTTTCCCTGTGCCACTTGTCAAACGCATCTCTATAGCGCTTCGTTTCGTCCGCAGCCTCTGTCCGATTGCTGGTGCGTACCGCTTTTCCTTCGTAAAGCTCATCCATCACCTCGTCTGGGGTTGCGCCTGACAGGTCGGCGTCGAGGATGCGCAGAAGCGTTAATCGGCTCTCCTTGTGCGGAATGCCAGCGCGGCGGACTTTGCAACCTAGTTTTCGTTCGTAGTCAGTGATCCATGGTTTTTCCGGGTCAGCATTCTCTTCGTCAACCACTAACCATCTGTCTTTGATGATCTCCCGCGCCACAGCGATCTGATCTTCTATTGGGTATCGAATATCGAAGGCGATATTAACGACGTATCGGTCGATCTCGCGGGGCCAGCTGGCTAGAAAAAGGCGACCATCCAGATCCTCGAATCCCCTGACTGGAATTTCTGCGGGAATTTCATGAGTCGAGTATGGTGGCATTTCCCTGTCGCAAAACATGAACATGCTATCGCTGTAGGTGGTTGCTGGATCCACAACGTGCGATATTCCCCACATGCTCTCGACGTAGTGCATGAGCGTTACGGGCCATTGCCCTGTGCGATCCACGTATTCCCCGACAGTCTCTCCGTCGACTGATGGATAGTCTGGATACACATGGCAGTACGCCATTGGGGTGAACCGTCCAACGGTATTTGAGAATTTCGCGGATTTGCCACCGTCATCGTGATCAGGTAACGCAGCCCATCGGGCAAAGTCGGCCTGATAGAACGGGTGTCGGCGAATGAACTCCCATGCCCATGCCTCGAGGTTGTCGCCGTGGTCGGTGTACTCGTCCTTGTTGCGCCAATTAGGCAGCCAAGCGGGTGGATTTGCCTTGTTCACAGCAGCCCTCCTTCAGGGCTCCTTCATTGGGTGCCGCCCCCGGACCGGTGAAGGATCCGGTTTTCGCCCCGTCGGGCTAGGGGGCGGCGTAACTGGTCAGGAGGGCAGGACCCTGCCTTCAGACCCCGGTGCCCACTCGAGGCCGCCAGGAAGGCGGTCAACCTCGGCAGCGGTGGTGGTCGCCATCGTTTTGATCGCCCACGCGAGATCCTGGCACTCGGCTGGGGCTTCGGCGATCAGGCGGGCGGCTAGGTCGGCGATTGTGTGCAAGTTGACCCCGATGGTCGAAGCGTCGATGTTTTGATTTTTCATGCCAGCTCTCCCGTCTCAGGCAGCATTGCGTCGACTTCGGCGCGAGCGCCGATCTTCTCGGCCAGGACGTACAGGCAATCGAGGAGGCGCTGGTTTTGGCTGCGGAGAGCCATCCGGTCAGCGAGTGCCCCGGCCACGATGTGACCTGCTTGCTGGTTGTCGGGGTTGGCTGTGAGCTCCTCGAGCGACAAGGCGATGTTGCAGCTGATGGAGGCATCGTCCCTGATCTCGGTCGCCATCTCGATTGCTCTGGCGAGAACCTCGGGGATTGGGAGGGTGGCGTAGAAGGTTGCTGCCTGGGTGTTACATTTCACATTAGCCATGGTTGACTCCTTGAAAGTCGGTTGTGGTGAGGGTCGGCCTCGCGTTGAAGTCGCTTGGCCGGCCCGCTTGCCTGATGCGGTCAGGCGGCCGTAGTGCCCTTCATCGGGATCACGTTGCCGGTCTCCTCGATCACGGTGTTGCAGAAGTTCTCCCAGGCGGTCATAAGTTGGCGGCGCCTCTCTAGCATCGCCGCGCGGTCATATGCCTCCTGTACCTTATTGCCGACCTTGTGCGCCAGCGCCTTTTCGCATACCTCGGCCGGGAAGGCTGTGCAGTCCGATGCCCAGGTCCGGAAAGTCGACCTGAATCCGTGCGTCGTAATGTCGCTTCGCCCCATGCGCTCAAGCATTGCAAGCATCGCGGAATCGGAGAAGGGCTTACCTTTCTTCAGGCCCGGGAATACAAAGTCACTGTCCTTTGCATCCGGGGCTGCAGTGCGCAGCTGGGTGAAGATCTCGAGCAGTCGCGGGGTAAGGGGGACCACATGGTCCTCGCCCGTCTTCATGCGCTCCCCGGGAATCGTCCACAGCCCGCACCGCAGGTCGATCTCGCCCCAAGTAGCGAAGCGCGACTCGTTCGATCGCACGGCGGCCAATATGGTTACTTCCAGCATGACCCCAGCAAGGCCGGGGCGCTGGCGAAGGTCGCGCATGAAGGCCCCCATGTCCTTGTAGGGTAGCGCCGGATGATGCTCTACTTTCATCAGCTTGGTTGGATTCGGCAGGGAGTGCTCGAGGTGCCCGCGCCAGGTCGCCGGGTTCTCTCCGGTGCGGTATTTCTGCACCTTGGCGTAGTCGAGAATTTTGCCGATGCGGTTCAGCACACGACGGGCGGTTTCGGTCTTCGTTGCCCAGATCGGCTCGAGTGCCTTGAGGACAAGCTCTGTGTCGACCTGCGACACTGGATACTTGCCGAAGACCGGATAGGCGTAGGTCTCAAGGGTGTTTTTCCACTGGTCGGCATGCTTGGGATTCTTCCAGCTTGCGCGATGAGTGGCGATGTACTCCTTTGCGGCCTCGGCAAAGGTGACAGCGCGCGAGGCGGCCAGCCTGGCGCTCTGACGGACCTCCATTGGGTCCCCGCCGTCGAGGATGATCTTGCGCAGCGCCGTGGCTTTCTCCCGTGCCTCTGCCAGCGACACTGTGTGTAGCGGCCCGAGGCCGAGCTCGCGCTGGCGCCCCCTGGTCTCGCGATTGCCGCCGATCGAGTACATGAAGACCCACGACTTGACGCCGGTATTGCTGATGCTCAGGTACAGGTTGCCGCCGTCAGATAGCCGGCCGGGATTCTTCGCCTGTTTGACCGCCACCGCAGTGAGCTTGTTGAGCTTTCGCGTCACCTGCCGACCCTATCGCATACCCTAGTACGAGCATGTTATATCATGTTTTCATATGTTGCAAGATGATACGAATAAGGTGCAAACGATCATGCGAAAATCACAGAAAATCAGCCTAAAACCAATGAGATATGGTGCTTATTGTTGCTGTGTGATTCAAACGAGGATGGAGGAGGCCGCCTCCGCTTGGACTGACACCCTCTCCGCCAGGGACATCCTGCAAGCCCGTCGTTAGACGGGCTTTTTTGTTGCCTGCTCGGCCGGTCGGCTGCATTCTACCCGCATGCACGGTGGCCCGGATGCCCCGCCGGCGCGCCTGACACTGCGCTTTCGGGCAGAATGCCGGCATGGAACGCTTCGGGCTCTTTCCGGCGCAGGATTTTCGCATTTCGACCGGAGGCGCGGCCGAGGGCACGGCAGCGGCGCAGGCGCTCTGGTATTTCCGCGACGAGATCGTGGCGATTCCCGGTCCCGGCGTGCCGGTCGCCGGCTATGCGCCGGAGCTACCGGTGGTCGAGGACGTGACGGCGTGGGCCGCGTGCATGCCATTTGCCGGCGCGCCCGACTACCCGCCGCTGGTCTGGCTGGGCGCGCCTGCAGTACTACGTGATGCCGCGCTGGCCGACGACGCATCGACGGTGACGGTCGCCGGCCATGTACTGCCGCTGCGCCTGGTGCCGCGGTTGCCACTCAACAAGTCCTGGTTCGATGCCTCCAGCGCGGCGTTCTTCTGCGGTCGACCGGCGAAATTGCGCGGTTTTCACGAGCAGGGCGCCTTCGTGGCGCGGACCTTGTGGCCTCAGGATTTCCGTATTCCCGAGGCACCCGGGCCGCTCTCGCTCGCCGCAGAACCGGCTGCCGTGCGTGCGTGGGTGCGTGCCCTGCCGCGCGGCGGGGCGGATGCGCCGTTTTCGGTGGCCAGCGCCTGGCGGCGTCCCGGGGCGGCGCAGCCGCTCGCCGGGCGCCCCGTGCTGGCGGCCATCCTCAATGGCGCGCAGGGCGACGACGACGAATCGCACGGCGGCCACTTCGCGCTGGTCACGGGCAGGATCGGTGCGCAGGGCGCGATCGACGACTGGCTGGTCAACAATTTCTACACCCTGGATGCGGAGAGCGAGAAGGGCATCCTCGCAGCGCCGGTCCCGCTCGACAACTACCTCGGTGACCTGAACGCCGGCCAGGCCTGGTACCGGCCGTCGGTCATGGTCGTCGCCGTGCTGCGCGAGGAACGCGTGGCTGACCGCGTTCAGTCGGCGCTCGGCCGCGTCTACAACCAGTTCTATCGTCACCGGTTCGCCTACCAGCATGCCCGCGCCAACTGCGCCGGGATCAGCATAACCACCCTGCGTTCGCTCGGCTGGCAGGTTCCGGAGCGGGGTCCGGAAAGCTGGGCGAAGGCGATTCCCGCGCTGCCGCTCGTCACCCTCAAGGAGGGCAGCCTGAAGCGGGGCAAGGCGGTTTTCGACTACCTGACCGAGGATCGCACCCGCCTCTACCCGGCAGCGGCCTTTGAAGAAGTGGCTGCCGACCTGTTGCGCCTGGCGGCCGGGCGGGTCGGCCATGATCCGTCGTCGCTCGAGCAGGTGCTTGCCGGCGACATCGACGAAATCCTCCTCGTCCGCCTGCCGCAATTTCCGTCGAGCCGCGCCTGGGGCGACTGGCCGGTCGATTCGAGTAGCGAATACCGGGGCCGCGTACCGCGCGACCCGGCCGAGCACCAGATCATTCCCGTGGCGCCGCGCCCGTTCCCGCCCGCCTTGCGCGATCCGCGCACACCGCGCGAGCCGCTGCTGCGTTCCGACGTGGCGGTGATCGTCTGGGCGGTCGGGCTGCTATTGCTGTTGTTGTTCCTACTGCGCCGGCTTTGGGCATAATCCGCTCGTGCTCGCCTACATCGTCCGCCGCCTGCTGTACGCGATCCCGATCCTGATCGGGGTCAACCTGATCACCTTCGCGCTTTTCTTCGTCGTCAATACGCCGGACGACATGGCGCGCATGCAACTCGGGGTCAAGCGCGTGACGCCGGAGGCAATCGAGAAATGGAAGGCCGAGCGCGGCTACGACAAGCCGCTGTTCGTGAATCCGGCGGTTTCCGGGCTGTCGACCGTGACCGACACGATCTTCTTCCAGAAATCGGCACGCATGTTCGCCGGCGATTTCGGCCGCGCCGAGGACGGCCGCGACATCGCCCGCGAGATCGGCCTGCGCATGGGGCCATCGCTCGCCATCGCGCTGCCGACCTTCCTGCTCGGCCTGTTCGTGACCGTCACCTTCGCGCTGACGCTGGCCTTCTTCCGTGCCACCGCCTTCGATTTCTGGGGGGTCGTACTGTGCGTCGCGATGATGTCGATCTCCGGGCTTTTCTACATCATCGGCGGCCAGTTCCTGATCGCCAAGATGTTCCGGCTGGTGCCCATTTCCGGCTTCGGCGACGGCCTCGATGCCTGGCGCTTCCTTGTCCTGCCGGTGGCGATCGGCGTCATTTCGGGCGTCGGCGCATCGACGCGCTGGTACCGCACCATCTTCCTCGAGGAAGTCGGCAAGGACTACGTGCGCACGGCGCGGGCCAAGGGCCTGCCGGAGACGCTGGTGTTCTTCCGCCACGTCCTCAAGAACGCGCTGATCCCCATCCTGACCGGCGTCGTCGTGGTCATTCCGCTGCTTTTCATGGGCTCGCTGCTCACCGAGTCGTTCTTCGGCATCCCTGGCCTGGGGAGCTACACCATCGATGCGATCAACGCCCAGGATTTCTCGGTGGTGCGCTCGATGGTCTTCATCGGCTCGGTGCTCTACATCGTCGGGCTGATCCTCACCGATATCTCGTACACCGTGGTCGACCCGCGGATCCGTTTCGAATGACCGGCTTCCAGGTCGTCGTCCTCTGGTCGGACATCCTCGTCTGGCTGCTCGTCGCATCCGGCATCGGGCTCGGCGTGCTGGTCGCCAGGAGCCCGCCGCTGCTCGCCGCCTGGCGGCGGGTCGGGGCGAGCCGCACCGGCATGGCGTCAGCGACGGTCCTGTTCGCCTTCATCGCCGTCGGCCTGCTCGATTCCCTGCATTACCGCGTCGCGCTCGACGGCAAGCCTGGACAGAAGGTCCAGTACGGGGTCGAGGTGCTGTCGGTGCTCGACGCGCTGGCGGCGCCGCTGCGCACCCGCAACGAGAAGACCTACTCGGAGCCGTTCGCGACCCGCCTCTACGCCAAGGAGACGATGGACGTCCCCGGTGCCGGTGCGGTGCGCGACTACCCGCGCCTCAAGCACGGCGGCAAGCACCTCGGCGAACGCGAGGACGAGGTGGCGGCCGATGCCGGCTTCACCGCCCTGCGCGGCGCCGCGCTGGCCTTTGCCGTCTGGCTGGGGCTGGCCGGGATTGCCGCGGCACTGGCCGGGGGCGGCACGGCTGCGGTCGACGGTCCGGGATGGCAGAGAATCTGGCGCGGCGATGCCGGCTTTGCCTGGGACGCCGTCCTGCTCACGCTGCTGCTCATGTTGCTGATCGCCGTGCCGCTGTTCTGGCTGTCCGGGCAGTACCACGTGTTCGGCACCGACAAGGTCGGCCAGGACGTGCTCTACCAGGTACTGAAGAGCGTGCGCACGGCGCTGATCATCGGCCTGGTGACGACGCTGGTCATGCTGCCGGTCGCCGTGCTGCTCGGCATCGTCGCCGGCTATTTCCGCGGCTGGGTGGACGACGTGATCCAGTATCTCTACACGGTGCTGAACTCGATTCCCGGCGTGCTGCTGATCGCCGCCGCCGTGCTGATGATGCAGGTGGTGATCGATACCCACCCGCAGTGGTTTTCCACGGCAGCCGAACGTGCCGACCTGCGCCTGCTCGCTCTCTGCCTGATCCTCGGCGTCACGTCGTGGACCGGGCTGTGCCGCCTGCTGCGCGGCGAGACGCTCAAGCTGCGCGAACTGGAATACATCCAGGCGGCGCAGGCTTTCGGCGTGTCGAGTTGGCGCATCATCCTGCGCCATATCCTGCCCAACGTCATGCACATCGTCATCATCGCGCTGGTCATGGATTTCTCCGGCCTCGTGCTGGCCGAAGCCGTGCTCTCCTACGTCGGCATCGGTGTCGATCCGACGATGACCAGCTTCGGCACGATGATCAACAACGCGCGCATGGAACTGGGGCGCGAGCCGGTCGTCTGGTGGTCGCTCGCTGCCGCCTTCAGCGCGATGTTCATCCTCGTGCTTGCCGCCAACCTGTTCGCCGACGCCGTGCGCGACGCCTTTGACCCGAGGGCCGCCTGACATGCTGACCGTCACCGGCCTTCGCCTCGGCTTCCAGGCCGGTCGTTCGACGCTGGCTGCGGTCGACGGCGTTTCCTTCGCCATTTCCAGGGGCGAGACCTTCGCGCTGCTCGGCGAATCGGGCTGCGGCAAGTCGGTCACCGCCCAGGGCATCATGCGCCTGCTGCCGGCAGCAGGGCGCGTGCTCGGCGGCAGCGTTCGCCTCGACGGCAGCGAGCTGCTGGCGCTGCCGGAGGCCGAGATGCGCAGCTTCCGCGGCGGGCGCATGGCGATGATCTTCCAGGAGCCGGCCACCAGCCTCAACCCGGTGCTGACGGTCGGCCGCCAGATCGGCGAGGTGCTCGAGCGCCACCTCGGGCTCGCCGGCGCGGCAGCACGCGAGCGCATGGTCGAGCTGCTGCGCCAGGTCGGCATCGCCGACCCGGAGCGGCGTCTCGACGAGTATCCGTTCCAGCTCTCCGGCGGCATGAAGCAGCGCGTGATGATCGCCATCGCGCTGGCCGGCGAGCCCGATCTGCTGATCGCCGACGAGCCGACAACGGCGCTCGATGTCACGGTGCAGGCGCAGATCCTCGACCTCCTTGCCCAGCTGCAGCGCGAGCGCGGCATGGGCATGCTGCTGATCACGCACGACCTCGGCGTCGTCGCCCGCATGGCGCACCGCATCGGCGTCATGTATGCCGGCGAGCTGGTCGAAGTGGCGGGCCGTGAGGAATTCTTCGGGGCGCCCCGCCATCCCTACACGCAGGCGCTGTTCGCGGCGTTGCCCGACGTGTCGCGGCGCGGCCAGCGGCTGGTGACGATCCCCGGCCAGGTGCCCGCGCTGGCGGCGATGCCGGCCGGCTGCCGCTTCGCCGACCGCTGCCCCCATGTAATGGCGGTCTGCCGCGAGCGTGCGCCGGCGTGGCGTGTGGCCGGGGAAGGCCACGCGCTGCGCTGCCACTGGCAAGGGGGCGGACAGGCGGAGCAATTCGCCGGGCACGCGGTCAGCGAGCTGGACCTGGACAGCGGCCGGCCCTTCCTCGCGGTGGCCGACCTCAAGGTGCATTTCCCGATCCGCCGCGGCCTCTTGCAGCGCACGGTCGGGCACGTACGCGCGGTCGACGGCGTTTCGCTGGCGGTTTCCGCCGGGCGCACACTGGCCCTGGTCGGCGAATCGGGCTGCGGCAAGACGACGGTCGGCAAGGCGCTGCTGCAGCTCGTGCCGCCGACCGCCGGCAGCGTCCGCCTCGGCGAAACCGAGCTGGCCGGGCTCAAGGGCAGGCGGCTGCGTGCGGCGCGCCGGCACATGCAGATGGTCTTCCAGGATCCGTTCTCCTCGCTCAACCCGCGCCTGCGCGTCGGCGAGATCATCGCGGAAGGCATTGCCGCGCTGCGCGTCGATGCCGGGGGCGATCCGGCCGCGGTCGTTCAGGCATTGCTGGCGCAGGTCGGGCTGCCGGCCGACGCGGCGGCGCGCTACCCGCACGAGTTTTCCGGCGGCCAGCGCCAGCGCATCGCGATCGCCCGCGCACTGGCGGTGCAGCCGGAATTGCTGATCTGCGACGAGCCGACCTCGGCGCTCGACGTCTCGGTGCAGGCGCAGATCCTCAACCTCCTGAAGAACCTGCAGGCCGAGCTGGGTGTCGCCTACCTGTTCATCACCCATAATTTCGCGGTGGTCGAGTACCTCGCGCACGACGTTGCGGTGATGTATCTCGGGCGCATCGTCGAACGCGGGCGGGCGGAGGAAGTCCTGCAATCGCCACATCACCCCTACACGCAGGTGCTGCTCTCGGCGGTTCCGGCGCCGCGCCTCGATGCGAACGTGCAGCCGGTCAGGCTGGCGGGCGAGACGCCATCCCCGGCCGATCCGCCGTCCGGGTGCCATTTCCATCCGCGTTGCCCGAAAGCGCAGGCGCTGTGCCGCGAACGCTATCCGGAGACGACGGAGCTATCGGCCACCCACGCGGTAGCCTGCCACTTTCCCGGTTGAATCAGCCGCGGCGGCCGTTGCCGCTGCGCGCGACCCTGGTTTCGGCAGCCGGCTTGGCAGCGGCCTTTGCGGTGGTCTTTGCGGCGGGACGCGCGGCATCCTTGCGTACGCCGGTGGCCGCCACCTGCGGGGTAGCGGCCTTGGCAGGTTTTTCTGCCCTGCCCTTCCCCTTCGCGACGGGGGCGCGTGGCTCCGGTTCGGGAACCGCGATGATGCGTGCATCATCGCCGAGGGCGTCGATGTCGCCGGCACCGCGGCCGGCCGGGACCAGCAGCGTCGAACCGGCGGCCAGGCGCACACGGCCCTGCAGGCCGTTGGCACGCAGCAGGTCGGGCAGGGCGATGCCGAAGCGGGCGGAAACATCCTCGATGCGTTCGCCCTGGCGCGTGCTGTAGGCTTCCCACTCGGTCAGCGGCGCCGCGTGGCGCTGCAGGTTGCTCTGGAAGGTCGACATCTTCTCGGCCGGGATGACGACCGGCGTTTCCGCCTTCATCACCGGCCGGTTGTGTGCCGGGTTGAGGGCGACGAACTGGTCGACCGGCATGTCGGCGAGGCGGGCGGCGGTCTTGACGTCCATGGGGCGCGGTGCCGGTACGGTCGCGAAATAGGGGCGGTTCATGACCTCGGGCAGGCCGAGGCTGGCCATCAGCGACGGGTTGCTGAAGATGTTCTTGAGCGCCTGCAACTTGGGCACGTAATGGCGTGTCTCGGTCGGCATGTTCAGGCTGGCGTAGTCGGTCGGCAGGCCCTTCGCCTCGTTCTTCTCGATCGCCCGCTTGACCGCGCCTTCGCCCCAGTTGTAAGAGGCCAGCGCCAGGTGCCAGTCGCCATGCATGTCGTAGACGGTGTGCAGGTACTCGAGGGCGGCGCCGGTCGACGCGACGATGTCGCGGCGTTGGTCCTGCCACCAGCTCTGTTCAAGGTTGAAACGCTTGCCGGTGGCCGGGATGAACTGCCAGAGGCCGGAGGCATGGGCGCGCGAATAGGCCATCGGGTTGAACGAACTCTCGACCATGGGCAGCAGCGCCAGTTCGGTCGGCATGCCGCGCGCCTCGATTTCCTCGACGATGTGGTGGAGGTAGGGGCGGCTGCGCTCGATCATGCGGCGCAGGGCATCGGGACGGTTCTGGTACCACTGCTGGTAGTGCAGGGTCAGGTTGTCCTCGAGGTCGGTCATTGCGAACCCGTGGCGGATGCGGTCCCACAGGTTGTCGGTCGGCGCCGTGAGGTCGACGCTGCGGGCGACGGCCGGCGCCTGGCGGACTTCCTCGACCGAGAGGGCGGCAGCCGGTCCCCGCGTTCCGGGGACGAGCATCGAGACGAGGGTGAGCGGCGCGCGCGCTTCGTCGGCGCCAACGGCCATGGTGCCCGAGGCCATGGCCAGCAGGATGGCGGCCTGTCGGGCCACGCGCGGAAACGGCTTGCGCTCGTGCATCGGACATCTCCTGCCTGAAGGGGCAATGACCCTGGACGGGGCGATTATAACCAGTGCCGGGCCGCCATGACCCTGTTTCGATCAAGGAAATGAAAAAACCGGCCGGAGCCGGTTTTTTCTGGGTGTTGGCGGAGTGGACGGGACTCGAACCCGCGACCCCCGGCGTGACAGGCCGGTATTCTAACCAACTGAACTACCACTCCAGGCTTTGCAGCCGTACTGCTGAAACCTTGGCGTCCCCACGGGGATTCGAACCCCGGTTACCGCCGTGAAAGGGCGGTGTCCTAGGCCTCTAGACGATGGGGACCCGGACTTCTTTCACGTTGCCTGGTGGAGGTAAGCGGGATCGAACCGCTGACCTCTTGCATGCCATGCAAGCGCTCTCCCAGCTGAGCTATACCCCCGGTGCCGTGAAAGAGCGCGCATTATATTGAGCGGAACCGCCCTTGTAAACACCTTTTGCGGAAATCAGGCGGTCGGCGCGGCGAGCTTTTCGCGGACCCGTTCGCGCCCGAGCAGTTCGATCACTGCATCGACCGACGGGGTTTGCGCCTGGCCGGTCAGGAGCACGCGCAGGGGCATCGCCAGCTTGGGCATCTTGAGTCCGTGGCGGGCCACCATTTCCTTGATCAGCGCTGCGATGGCGGCCGTTTCCCAGGGCACTGTGGCGAGGCTCGTGGCGAAATCGGCGAGTGCCGGGCGTGCTTCGTCGCTCAGGTGCTGGGCGAGGAGTTCCGGGGCCGGCGACACCGGCACGTAGAACACCTCGACCGCGTCGGCCAGCACGTTCAGCGTATTGCTGCGGTCGACGTACAGCGCGACCGCTTTTTCGAGATCGGGGCCGCCAGAGAGATCGACGCCGCGCGCGCCCAGCCGGGCGCCCACCAGCGCGGCCAGTTCGGGTGCCGGCACCTGCTTCAGGTAGTACTGGTTCAACCAGAGCAGCTTCTCGGTGTTGAACTGGGCAGCCGAGGCGGTAATGTGGTCGAGGTCGAACCAGGCGACGAACTGCTCGCGCGAGAACACTTCGTCGTCGCCGTGCGACCAGCCGAGGCGGGCCAGGTAGTTGATGACGGCCGCGGGCAGGTAGCCGTCATCGTCGTACTGCATGACCGATACCGCGCCGTGGCGCTTGGAGAGCTTGGTGCCGTCGTCGCCGAGGATCATCGACAGGTGGGCGTAGGTCGGCACCTCGGCACCCAGCGCCTTGAGGATGTTGATCTGGCGCGGCGTGTTGTTGACGTGGTCATCACCGCGGATGACATGGGTGATGCGCATGTCCCAGTCATCGACGCAGACGCAGAAATTGTAGGTCGGGGTGCCGTCGGCACGGGCGATGATCAGGTCGTCCAGTTCGGCATTGGCGAACTCGATGCGGCCCTTGACCTGGTCGTCCCAGCCGACGACGCCATCCTTCGGGTTGCGGAAGCGGACCACCGGCGGCACGCCTGCCGGTGGCGCCGGCAGGACCTTGCCGGGCTCCGGGCGCCAGTGTCCGTCATAGCGCGGCTTCTCCTTGCGTGCTTCCTGCTCGGCGCGCAGCGCATCGAGTTCCTCGCGCGTCGTGTAGCAGTGGTAGGCCGTCCCGGCCGCGAGCATGTCGGCGATCACCGCCTTGTAGCGGTCCATGCGCTGCATCTGGTAGAACGGCCCCTCGTCGTGGGCCAGCCCCAGCCAGTTCATGCCGTCGAGAATGGCCTGCACCGCCTCGGGGGTCGAGCGGGCGACATCGGTGTCCTCGATGCGCAGGATGAACTGGCCGCCGTGGCGGCGGGCATAGGCCCAGGCGAAGAGCGCGGTGCGGGCGCCGCCGATATGCAGGAAGCCGGTCGGGCTGGGGGCGAAACGGGTACGGACGGACGTCATGGGAAAGCCGGAAGAGGTACGAAGTCGAAGGGTCGCATTCTAGCCGACCCGCGTTTGACCGGCCTGCCGGATTCATGCTTAAATTCGCGCCTCTTTGCGGCGCGGGCGGTTAGCTGGGCGGTAGAGCGCTGCCTTCACACCGCGGATTCCGGTAGTATTTTTCCGGAGGGTGTTGAAGCGGCAACGTATTGATTTTCAAGGTTTGCGTCGGTAGCTCAGGGGTAGAGCATCGCCTTCACACGGCGGGGGTCGGGGGTTCGAAACCCTCCCGACGCACCATAGAAAAATCAATAGGTTACAAATACGGGCACAGATCGTTTGCCCAAAGATCGTGTTCGTCCGCTCAGACATGCGGCAGGAATCCGCCCAAGTCCAATCATTGGTTCGTTCGCCGAATCAGCGGCTGCGTTTTTTCCGCTCCGCAGCGCGAATCCGGCTGGTGACAACCTCGTCCGGGGCGACCTGCTGGCTGGCAAAATAATGCAGGGCGGCTTCCAGTTCCTCGCGCGTTACCCTTTCCAGCATGCCTCGCTTGACAATATCGACATGGCGTTGCTGATCCATGATGAGATCCAGCTGGCTGAGCATGTAGATGATGTTCTGACCGGCCAGCAGTGGGATGTTTTCATAGACGCTGGAACGACCGCTGTTGAAATGACAAAACCCGCAAACGCGCAGGTACACCGCGCCGCCCCGGGCGGATTTTTGCGGGTCGACGGGTTGCGGAGTGCGTAGGTAGGGAAGCGAGGCGAAGTAGCTTGCCAGCTGCTGCAGGTCGTTGTCGGTCAGGTCACTGGTGGTTCCGCGCATGATGGCAGAGTGCCCCTGGTCGCTCCGGAGACGACGCAGCATTTCGAGCAGGTAGTGTTCGTTCTGTCCGCCCAGTGCCGGTGCTTCCGGAATGGCACCGGCGCCGTCGGCACCGTGACAGGCCGAGCAATAGGCTAACAGCGAAACAAACCGCTCATCCGCTTGCGCCCAGGCGGTTCGGCTCAGGCTCGACAGGGCAACGCAAAGGCAGAGAAGCGAAAGGGAGAAACGCATGGGAAGCGCATGCTAACACTGCTTCCGCCGAAGTAATCAGCTACCCAATTTTCCCTCGGACGATCACCCGTTCAATCCCGGTACTGCCCGCCACGAGAATCGAACAGTCAGGCCACCGGATCCCGGTAGCCTTCTTGTTTGGCCGGGTTTAAACCGCGTAGGGCCGGTGCAGCCACTGGCGGACGGTGTCGGCGTCGCGCTGGGGTAGGTAGGCGAAGCCGTTCATGGCATCCTCGACAACGGCCTGGGCGACCCAGTGCGGCAGGGCACGGCCGGCCAGCATGTGGAAATACCAGGCCATCGGATAGCCGGCTTCGCGGTCGAAGCGGGCCAGCGCTTCATGCAGGGTGAGGCCGTTGGCGCCGGGATCGGCGGCGAAGGTCGGCGGTGCACCGGCCAGCGTGGCGATCGGCTGGGCGCGGAAGACCGGTTGCTGGTAACGGTCGAGGTGCTCGCGGGTGGCAATGACCCAGTGGTTGTGGAAGTTGCTGGCGCCGCCGGCGCTCGAGTTGCTCCAGTCCGCGAGCATGCGGTGGATGGGAGCTGGCTCCGGCTTTTGCGCGAGCATGCGCCTGAGGAAGCTGCCGACGTGTTGCAGGCGGCGGAAGCTGTAGAAGGGCAGGTCAAGCGGCTGCGGCCGTCCGCCACCAGCGCGCGGGTCGACGAGTTCCTCGAGGCTGGCAGGGGAATCGGAAAACAGGCGGTGGGCGCGCATTTCCTGCAAATCCTCGATCTCGAGCTGGAGGAAATTGTCGGCGCCATCGCCGGCCGCGGCCACGAGATAGTGCGTCTGGCCGACCAGGCGCGTCGCGTAGAACTCGCTGCCTTCCATTTCGTCGGCGAATGCCTGCAGATCGCCGCCGTGGGCGGCAAGTCCGTCCTCGGCCCATTCCTCGAGGCGGTCGTGCACGCGGGTTCCGTCGGCCGCGACGACGCCGCCCAGACGGTACCAGCCGCCACGGGCGAGCGCATGGCGGAAATTCCATTCGGGCAGCGCGCTGGCAAGCGCCTTGACCAGGGCGCCGGGGCCGCCGGCGACCGGTGTGCGGGCACAGACCTCGACGATGGCGGCGGCAAGCGCCTTGCAGTGCTCGGCCCAGGCTTGGGTATCCTTCATTGCGGGTTTCTCCGGATCATTGGGCGTCCTCCCCCGTCAGGCGCGTGCGGACGGCATCGCGGACCTCGGGCTCGGGGTCTTCGAGGAGGGCGGGCAGGAAGTCGGGGGGGGCGTTGTCGACCGCGGCGAGGCGGACCCACCACTCGGGATCGTTGAGCAGTGCGGCGGCCAGGCCGGGCAGGGCACGGCCGGCGACGATGGCGCGTACCTCGGGCTCGGGGTCCCGGGCGAGCAGGTGCAACGCGAAGGGCGGCAGGCGCCCGGCAACGACCTTGCGAACCTCGCGCTCGGGGTCGCGCGCCATCCGGGCGAGGCGCCCGTGTGGCAGGCGGCGGGCGACGGTGGCGCGGACCAGATAGTCGGGATCATCCGCGAGGCAGTCGAGTTGCGCCTCCGGCAGGCGGGCGGCGACGGAGAGGCGGACTTCGCGGTCGGGGTCGCCACTCATCGCGACGAGTCTGTCGACCGGCAGGCGGCTGGCGACGACCCGGCGGACCACTTCATCGGGATCGGATTTGAGCGCGAAAATCGCGTCGACCGCGGCATAGCGGGCGGCGATGGCGCGCCGTTCCCAGAAGATGTCGGCGAGGTAATGCATGGCCTCGTCGCGGTTGCGGCGCAGGAAGCGGTCGATCTGGCGGCCGCTGTGGGCGCGGATGCAGGCGTCGCCGGGCGTGCAGCGCTCGCCGGTCACGTAGTCCGGGAAATAGGCGCAGCCCGAGCAGAGCCCGAGCCGGCCGACACCGGCCTTGAGCGCGGTTTCGTCACGACTCATCGGCCCGGCTGGCAATCAGGAGGCCGGTGGCGGCCGCGGGATCGTTGGTCAGTTCGAGGCAGTGCCCGCTGGCGCCGGCGATCAGGTAGAGCTCGAAATCCCCGACGCTGAAGGCCGAACGGTAGCGCGGATTGAGATCGTCCTCGGCGCAGGCGCTGAAGTGCAGCGCGGGAAAGCGACGGCGCAGGGCGGCCGGGGTCGGGTCGAGCAGGACGGCCTCGCCGACCCGGGCGAGATCGGCGGGCGAGATCATGCGGCTTCCTCTTCTTCGAGGCCATCCTCGAAGGCGGCGAGCGAAGCGGCCGGCACGCCCATGATGCGGGCGAGCCAGGGCGGCGGACTGGCGAGGCGTTCCTGCAGTTCGGCAAGTGCAACGCGGGCCTCGCCACCGGCCGGCTTCTTGACCGGATGGACGCCGGCGCGGACAACCTTGGCGGCCGCTGGTCCGCCGATCGACTGCACGTAGACGATCTGGCAGTCGCCGATCAGCGCGGAGCGCGCCGCATTCTTGTCCTCGGCGGCATCGGCCTCGGCGGTACTGCGCACGCCGATCAGGCGGATCGCCTCGCGGCCGACCTGGTAGATCAGGAAGCGGTCGCAGGAGCCGAAATGGCCGTCGAGGTTCTCGCCGCGGTTGGCGGCGACGGCGACGCGCAGCGAACCCGGCAGGTCGCCTTCGCGGTAGGCGTCGACGGCCGGGAAGTCGCTGTGTGCCATGCCCTGGCCCCAGAGCAGGCGAACGGCATCCTTCAGCTGTTCGGGTTCGACGCCGACGTGGCAGCCCTGCTCGGCGAAATCGCCAGCGAGGATGACGCGCAGGTCATCGACAGTCAGCTTGCCGAGCTTGGCTTCGGTCAGCGGAGCCTCGAGCTTTTCAATCAGGGCGCCGACGAAAGGCTTGACGTCAAGACCATTCAGGGCACGGGCAGCGATGGCGATGCGCAACGCGGCTTCGCGGGAAGCAATGGGCGATTCGGACATGATGGGCTCCTGGCAACGTCTTCAGGGGAACGCCCGCCCGGTTCGGACGGCGCAGGCGCTCGGCTCAGGACGCGGCGTTCAGGCTGCGCTGATGCATCCGGACGGGCAGACGTCGACGCACAGCGGGGAGTCGTTGTGGCCGTCGCATTCCGTGCAGGTGGCGGCATCGATCTTGTAGAAGATCTTGCCGGAGGCGATCGACTTGGTCGGGCAGACCGGCTTGCAGTCGCCGCAGGCGGTACACATGTCGGGGTCGATTTTCATTGCCATGATGAATCTCCTTAGTCTTCGGCCGCGCCTAGGCGCTTGGCACGCAGGGAAATGGGCAGGCGGGGCGGCTTGGCGATCGGGTCGATGTAGTACGTGCCACCGTTGTCCAGCTTGAGTTCGCCGCCCCACTTGTCCGGGGTGTCGAATTCGATGGACTCGATGGAGGCTTCCAGGTCGCGCTTCGGAAGGTAAAACACCAGCCCGCCGCCGGCGCCTTGCTGGATCATGATGTTGGCCATTTGTCGCTCCTGCAGGACCGGCGGCACCTGAACTTTCGTCCGGGCGCCGCCGGTGATCCGGATTAACGAACCAGGTCGTAGTTGAAGTCGGTCGTTCCCATGCCCATCGTCTCCTTGTCGAGCTGCTCAAGGACGGCGTTGGTCAGTTGGGTGACCACGGACATCATCCCTTCGTAGCCCAGCGTCGTGGCACGGTGCATGTGGTGACGGTCGAAGATCGGGAAGCCGATGCGGATCAGCGGTACTTCGAATTCGTCGCCCTTGTACTTGGTGTCGCGCTGGATGTACTTGCCGTAGGAGTTGCCGATCAGGAAATCCGGCTTGTCCGTGAAGCAGAGGGAACGCATGTGCCAGAGGTCATTGCCGACATAGACCTTGCCCAGGGTGCCGAACGGGCTGGAGTCGAGCAGCTTCTGCATGGCCTTGCCCCAGCGCTTGTTGGCGTTGTGGGAGAGGATGTGCGTCGGCTCGGCGCCGACTTCCAGCAGGATCTTGACCATGCCCATGACGAAGTCGGGGTCGCCGTAGACCGCGAACTTCTTGCCGTGCAGCCAGGCGTGGCTGTCGGAGACGAGGTCCATGCAGCGGCCGCGTTCGAGTTCCAGCGAGGCCGGGATCGGCTTGCCGGTCAGCTCGGAGACCTTCATCAGCAGTTCGTCGGTCCACTCGACGCCCATCGGGATGTTGAGCTTGGGCACCTCGTGGGTCCAGGTGGCTTCGACGAACTTCTTCGTCTTTTCCAGCTGGGCCGGTTGCAGCATCAGCGTCGTGATGGCGTTCGGCGCATCCTTGATTTCGGGGATGGTGGTGCCGCCCGAGTACATCCGGAATTCGCCGTCGGCCGGGGTGTCGAAGACTTCCGAGGGGTCGGAGAGCATCGTGTAGCCGACACCCATCTCGGTCAGCATGCGCTTGATGACGCGGTAGTTGCCGAGGTAGGTCTCGAAGCCCGGGACGATGTTGATCTTGCCGTTGCTGCCGACCTTCTTGCCTTCCATGTCGTTCAGCGTGAAGGAGCGCAGGATGCCTTCTTCCATGTTGTCCCAGCCGGTGGTGTGCGAACCGACGAAGGACGGGGTGTGGGCGAAGGGGATCGGGAATTCCTGGGCGATGTGGCCGTCCTTCTTGGCGTTGTTGATGAAGGCGTTCAGGTCGTCACCGATGACTTCGGCCATGCAGGTGGTCGAGACGGCGATCATTTCCGGCTTGTAGATCGCCTTGGCGTTGGCCAGGCCTTCGTGCATGTTCTTCTGGCCGCCGAACACCGCCGCGTCTTCCGTCATCGAGTCGGAAACGCAGGAGCACGGTTCGCGGAAGTGGCGGTTGAAGTAGGTGCGGAAGTAGGCGACACAGCCTTGCGAGCCATGCACGTAGGGCAGGGTCTTGTGGAAGCCGGAGGCGCAGAGGACGGCGCCGAGCGGCTGGCAGGCCTTGGCCGGATCGACGGTCAGGGCTTCGCGCTTGAAGTTGAGTTCCTGGTACTCCTGGGTCGTCGACCACATGAAGGTTTCCAGGACTTTTTCCGGCGAGTGACCTTCCTCGAACTGCTGGCGCTTTTCGGCCAGGTTCTTCTTGTAGTCATCATCGCGGAACAGCGGGTAGCAGGGTTTGATCTTTTCTGCAGTTTGCATGGCTATCTCCTTGCCGGCGCCGCTCATCCGCGGCCGCCGGCGCAAGGTTGATGATCTGAATCAGGCGGCTTTCAGGGTCTCTTCGACGGCAACCTTCTTCCACGGGGGCGTCAGGTTCTTGAAGGTCGGGCTCGAGAGCGCAATGTCCATGTCACGGGCGAAGATCGCGAAACCGTCGTAACCGTGGTAAGGACCCGAGTAGTCCCAGGAGTGCATCTGGCGCAGCGGAATGCCCATCTTCTGGAAGATGTACTTTTCCTTGATGCCCGAGCCGACCATGTCCGGCTTCAGCTTCTTGACGAACTCTTCCAGCTCGAAACCGGTGACGTCGTCGTAGAGCAGGGTGGCATCGCCCATTTCCTTGATCGTGCGGTCGTAGTCGTCGTTGTGGGCGAATTCGTAGCCGGTGCCGATGACTTCCATGCCGAGGTCTTCGTAGGCGCCGATGACGTGGCGCGGACGCAGGCCGCCGACGTAGAGCATGACCTTCTTGCCCTGCAGGCGCGGCTTGTACTTGGCGATGATGGCATCCATCATGGGCTGGTAGCGGGCGATCACCGCCTCGGTCTTTTCCTTCACCGAGTCGTCGAAGAAGCCGGCAATCCGGCGCAGCGATTCGATGATCTTGGTCGGGCCGAAGAAGTTGTATTCCATGTAGGGAATGCCGTACTTCTCTTCCATGTGGCGGCTGATGTAGTTCATCGAGCGGTAGCAGTGCAGCAGGTTCAGCTTGACCTTCGGCGTGTTCATCATTTCCGCCAGGGTGCCGTCGCCGGACCACTGGGCAACCACGCGCAGGCCCATTTCCTCGAGGAGGATACGGGTGGCCCAGGCATCGCCGCCGATGTTGTAGTCGCCGATGATGGCGACGTCGTACGGGGTCGATTCGAAGGGCTGGCCGTCGCGCTTGTCGAGCACCCAGTCACGGATCGCGTCGTTGGCGATGTGGTGGCCGAGCGACTGGGAAACGCCGCGGAAGCCTTCGCAACGCACCGGGACGATCGGCTTCTCGATGACGACTGCGGACTTCTTGGCAACGCCTTCGATGTCGTCGCCGATCAGGCCGATCGGGCATTCCGACTGGACCGAGATGCCGCGATGCAGCGGGAAGAGCATCTCGACTTCCTCGATCAGCTTGGCGAGCTTCTTGTCGCCGCCGAAGACGATGTCCTTCTCTTGGAAATCGGAGGTGAAGTTCATCGTGCCGAAGGAGTCGATGCCGGTGGTGCCGACGTAGTAGTTACGGCGACCGGCGCGGGAATACTGGCCGCAGCCGACCGGGCCGTGCGAGATGTGGATCATGTCCTTGATCGGACCCCAGACCACACCCTTCGAGCCGGCGTAGGCGCAGCCGCGGATGGTCATGACGCCGGGCAGGGACTTGCGGTTCGAGGTGATGCACTTCTTGGATTGCTCGATGGACGGGTCATTGGCCGTCAGGTGCTTGGCCCGGTCCTTCTTGGCTTTTTCCGGATAAACCTCCAGCACCTCGGCAATGAGGGCTTCGGTTTCTTCGCGAGTCATGGTGCTCATGTTTTCCTCCTGACGCCGCCACCAATCTGTGGCCGGCGTGCTGGTTGAAAGTGGCGGGTGCGGCAGCACCCGCCGTCTTGCGCAGTGGGCTTAGGCGGCCAGGTCGGCGGCGGTCTTGCCGACGATGGTTTCGTCTTCCGCTTCCATGATGCCGAACTCCATCAGCAGGTCCTCGAGCGCTTCCATCTCGATCGGGGTCGGGATGACCAGCATGGTGTTGTTCATCACCTTCTGGGCGAGCTGGCGATACTGGTCGGCCTGCTTGTGGGTCGGGTCGTACTCGATGACCGTCATGCGGCGGATTTCGGCGTGCTGCACGGCGTTGTCGCGCGGCACGAAGTGGATCATCTGGGTACCCATGGCTGCAGCCAGGGCCATGATCAGTTCGTCTTCGCGGTCGGTGTTGCGCGAATTGCAGATCAGGCCGCCGAGACGGACGCCGCCGGAGTTGGCGTACTTGACGATGCCCTTGGCGATGTTGTTCGCCGCGTACATGGCCATCATTTCGCCGGAGCAGACGATGTAGATTTCCTGCGCCTTGTTCTCGCGGATCGGCATGGCGAAGCCGCCGCAGACCACGTCACCGAGCACGTCGTAGAAGACGAAGTCGAGGTCTTCGTCGTAAGCGCCTTCTTCTTCCAGGAAGTTGATGGCGGTGATGACGCCGCGGCCGGCACAGCCGACGCCGGGTTCCGGGCCGCCGGATTCGACGCACTTGACGCCGCCGTAACCGACCGAGAGGACGTCCTCGAGTTCGAGGTCTTCAACCGAGCCGGCCTCGGCCGCCAGGTGCATGACGGTCGTCTGGGCCTTGCTGTGAAGGATCAGGCGGGTCGAATCGGCCTTCGGGTCGCAACCCACGATCATGACCTTCTTGCCGGCCTCGGCGAGGGCGGCGACGAGGTTCTGGGTGGTGGTGGACTTGCCGATGCCGCCTTTGCCGTAGATGGCGCATTGACGCAGTTTAGCCATGGTGTAATCTCCTAAGTCTGTCAGTCGATTTGCGAGGGAACAGGTGAGTGTCGCGACTGACCTTCCGCACATTGCGTGCCAGATCGACTGACAGACACCAATGCATTGATTTGCAATGGAAAATTATTCAAGCGCCGGTGACAGTGACGCGTGGGAACCCGACAAAATCCCTGCCGGCTGTAGGGCTGACGACAAAGCGACACTGCCGCGCGCGGCGCGCCTGCCGATCAATCGCTGCAACCTGCCGGCCGTCGTCCTCGGCAGCCTGACTTTCCAGCAGCATCCCTCGCCGCTGCTCATCGACGGCGTCGCCGAACTGCACCGGGATCTCTTCCGGCGCCTCGACGCGGCACCGGCTACCCTGCGCCCCGACGTTTTCCGGGATTACCTCACCGTCCGCTTCCGTCTCGAATGGCCCGAGGAAATCGGCCTCAGCCGCCGGCGCAAGGGGCGCGCCAAGGCCAACTGGGTGCGCGCGATCCGCGGTTGGAGCTTCGATTCGGACAGCCGCGAGGGCGCCGTCCTCAAGGGCTGGGTCGAGTCGCGCTTCGGGCTGACCCCGCGCTACCACGGCGAGCCCCTGCGCGACCCGAGCAGCGAGGCCTACCGGCGCTACCTCGAGATGCGCTCGCAAGGGCTCTACGGCACCAACGCGCTGGAGGCCCAGCTCGACCTCGTCTATGCCTTCTGCCAGTACGAACTGGCCATCCGCCATCCGTCGGCGCGGCATGTCACGCTCTATCGCGGCGTCAACCGCATGGCCGACCACGAGGTGCTCGAGCGCGGCACCGGCGGCCGCCACGTCATCCTGCTCAACAACCTCAGTTCGTTTACCTGCAGCCGCGAGCGGGCCGGGGAATTCGGCGACTACATCCTCGCGGTCGACGTCCCGCTGGCCAAGATTTTCTTCCATTGCGGCCTTCTGCCCGGTGTCCTCCAGGGCGAGGACGAGTTCCTGGTGGTCGGCGGCGTCGCCGATGTGACATTGTCGACAATCTAGCGCGGGCGGGCCGGCGCGTCCGCTTGGGAGATAATCCGCGCCATGACGCCCGACCTTCACAATCCGGTTCAGCGCATCGTCAAGATTCGCCGCGACTACAACACCTGGGTCGCCAACGAGACGCTCGAGGATTTCGCGCTGCGCTTCACCCCGCGCAGCTTCCGCAAATGGTCGGAATGGCGGGTCGCCAACACCGCCTTCGGGGCCGCCTCGTTCCTCGTCCTCGAGGCGGTCGGTGCGACCATGCTGGTGCAGGCCGGCTTCGTCAACGCCTTCTGGGCCATCCTGGCGACCGGGCTGATCATCTTCCTGCTCGGCCTGCCGATCAGCATCATGGCCGCCCGCCACGGGCTCGACATGGACCTGCTGACGCGTGGTGCCGGTTTCGGCTACATCGGCTCGACCATCACCTCGCTGATCTACGCCAGCTTCACCTTCATCTTCTTCGCGCTGGAAGCGGCGATCATGGCCTATGCGCTCGAACTGGCCTTCCGAATTCCGCCGGCCTGGGGCTACCTGATCTGCGCGCTGGTGGTGATCCCGCTGGTCACCCACGGGGTCACCGCGATCAGCCGGCTGCAGGCGTGGACGCAGCCGCTATGGCTGTTCCTGCTCGTGCTGCCCTACGCCTTCCTGTTCTTCGAGGAACCGCAGGCGCTGGCCGGGCTCTGGGATTACGGCGGCGAGCACGGCGGGGCCGGCGGCTTCGATCCGCACCTGTTCGGCGCCGCGCTGACCGTCGGCATCGCGCTGGTCACCCAGATGGGCGAACAGGTCGACTACCTGCGCTTCATGCCGGAGAAGACGCCGGCGACCGCACGCCGGTGGTGGTTCGGGGTCATCGCCGGCGGGCCGGGCTGGGTCCTGCCCGGTGTCCTCAAGATGCTGGGCGGCGCATTCCTCGCCTGGCTGGCACTGCGCAATGCGGTTCCCGCCGACAAGGCGGTCGATCCCAACCAGATGTACCTGATCGGCTTCTCCCACGTCTTCGACAACACGACCCTGGCGATCGCCGCGACGGCGCTCTTCGTCGTCGTCTCGCAACTCAAGATCAACGTGACCAATGCCTATGCCGGGTCGCTGGCCTGGTCCAACTTCTTCTCGCGGCTGACCCACAGCCACCCGGGGCGCGTCGTCTGGGTCGTCTTCAACACGCTGATCGCCCTGCTGCTGATGGAGCTGAACGTTTTCCAGGCCCTCGGCCAGGTACTCGGTCTCTACTCGAACATCGCGATTTCCTGGATGGCGGCAGTGGTTGCCGATCTCGTCATCAACAAGCCGATGGGCTGGTCACCGCGCGGCCTCGAGTTCAAGCGCAGCCACCTCTACGACATCAACCCGGTCGGGGTCGGGTCGATGACGCTGGCCTCGGCCCTTTCGATTGCTGCGTTTGTCGGCCTGCTCGGCGAAGCGGTCCAGCCCTATGCCCCGTTCATCGCGCTGGGCGCTGCGTTCGTGCTGTCGCCGCTGATCGCCTGGGCGACCGGCGGGCGCTACTACCTCGTGCGCCGCGCCGGGGAGCATGCGGTCGACGCCGGAAAATGCGTGATTTGCGAACGTACCTACGAGGCCGAGGATATGGCCCGCTGCCCGGCCTATGCCGGTGCGATCTGCTCGCTGTGCTGCTCGCTCGACGCCCGTTGCCACGATCTTTGCAAGCCGCAGGCCCATCTCGGCGCGCAGTGGGACGCGGTGCTGCGCCGCGTCCTGCCGCGCGCCGTGTTGCCCTACCTGGAAACCGGCCTGGGTCACTACCTGCTGCTGATGACCGGCATCGTGCCCATCCTGGCGCTGGTGCTCGGCGTCCTCTACACGCACGAACTGCTGGCACTCGAGAGCACGGCGCCCGAAGTTGTCGCCCGCCTGCAGGACAGCTTCATCAAGACCTTCGCGGCGCTGCTCATGCTCTCTGGCGTCATCGCCTGGTGGATGGTGCTGACCCAGGAGAGCCGGCGTGTCGCGCAGGAGGAGTCGAACCGCCAGACCCAGCTGCTCATCCAGGAGATCGAATCGCACCAGAAGACCGACGCCGCCCTGCAGCAGGCCAAGCTGGTCGCCGACCAGGCCAATTCGGCCAAGAGCCGCTACGTCACGGCGATCAGCCACGAGCTGCGCACGCCGCTCAACAGCATCCTCGGCTACGCGCAGATCCTGGCGGCCGACGAGGACATCCCTGCCCACCGGCGGCAGGCCGTCGACGTCATCCGCAAGTCCGGTGACCACTTGCTGTCGGTCATCGAGGGGACGCTCGACATCGCCCGTATCGAGGGCGGCAAGCTGACCCTCGACGTTCGCGCCATGGATTTCCCCGATTTGCTGCAGCAGGTCGTCGGGATGTTCGAGCTGCAGGCGCGCAACAAGGGCCTGTCGTTTACCTACCGGCCGTCCGGCGAGTTGCCCGCCGTGGTGCGTGCCGACGAGCGGCGCCTGCGCCAGATCCTGATCAACGTGCTCGGCAATGCCGTCAAGTTCACCCAGCGCGGCGGCGTCACTTTCGAGGTCGAGTACCGGCGCGACATGGCGACCTTCGTGATCCGCGACACCGGGCCGGGCATACCGGCCGGCGAACTCGAGCGCGTCTTCGAGCCCTTCGTCCGCGGCAGCACGGCGCAGGCCGCGGGCAGCGGCGTTGGACTGACCATCGCGCGCATGCTTACCGACCTGATGGGCGGCGAAATGCAGGTCTCCAGCCCGCCGGGCGAGGGCGCGCAGTTCCGCATCCGCCTGTTCCTGCCGCAGGTGCATGCCGTGCAGGCGGCACGCGAACTGCCGCGGCGCAACCGCATCGGTTACGTCGGCGTGCGCAGGCGCATCCTCATCGTGGACAACGAGAAGGTCGACCGGGAATTGCTGCAGAGCGTGCTCGAGCCGCTCGGCTTCGTAATCGCCCAAGCCGCCAGCGGCGAAGAATGCCTGGCGGTGGCGCCGCGCTTCGCGCCGCATCTGATCTTCATGGACCTCGGCATGCCGGGCATCGACGGCTGGGAAACGATCCGCCGCCTGAGGCGCGATCAGGGAAGCGAGGCGAAGATCGCCATCCTCTCGGCCAACGCCTTCGACCGGGGGCTCGACAACGATGCCGGCGTCGCCCCCGAGGATTTCATCGTCAAGCCGCTCAAGGTCGAGCGCCTGCTCGACTGGTTGGGTGAGCGGCTCGACATCGAATGGGTGACCGCCACCACGGCACCCGCTACTGCCGCGCCGTCAGCCAGCGGGCCGGCGCCGCTGGTGCCGCCGGACGAAGGCGAACTGGCGGCGCTCGAATCACTGGTCGATCTCGGCTACCTGCGCGGCATCCTCGCCAAGCTCGCCGAGATCGAACGCCTCGATGCCCGCCATGCGGAGTTCGTCCGCGTCCTGCGCGAGCAGGCCCGCCAGTTCCAGTTCGATGCCATGAAGGAAGTGCTCAGGAAAATGCGCGATGCAGCCATCTGACAGCCCCGTCGACCGCACGATTGCCGACATCGTCCTGATCGTCGATGACGTTCCCGAGAACCTGTCGCTGCTGCACGATGCGCTCGACGAGGCCGGCTATACCGTGCTCGTCGCTACGCACGGCGAGGCCGCGCTGCAACGGGCCCGCCAGAGCCTGCCCGATGTCATCCTGCTCGACGCCGTGATGCCGGGGATGGATGGCTTCGAGGTCGCGCGCCGGCTCAAGGCCGATTTCGCGACCCTGCACATCCCGATCGTCTTCATGACCGGCCTCACCGAAACCGAGCACATCGTCGCTGCCTTCGCCGCCGGCGGCGCCGACTACATCACCAAGCCGATCCGCCCGGCCGAGGTGCTCGCGCGCATCGCCGCGCACATGGCGAACGCCCGCCAGATGCGCCAGGCGCGCAGCGCGCTCGATGCCTTCGGCCAGGCCACCGTCGCGGTGCGTGCCGCCGACGGCCGTATCGTCTGGCAGACGCCGCTCGCGCGCAGCCTGCTCAACAGCTATTTCGGCAACCCCGAGACGATTGCCCCCGAAGAACTGCTCGCCTGGATCGCCGCCGCCCACCGGGCTCGTGCCGAGGGGCGCGAACCGCTGCCGCTGCTGGTGGCTGCAGGCAACCGCCGCCTGCTCGCGTCCTTTCACGACCGCACAGGCGACGACGAATGGCTGGTTGTGCTGCGCGAGGAAAACGACGCCTCGGCGGTCGAGTCGCTGGTTGCCGCCTTCCGCCTGACCCAGCGCGAGGCCGAGGTGCTCTACTGGGTGGTCCAGGGCAAGACCAGCAAGGACATTGGTGAAATCCTCGGCAGCAGCCCGCGCACGGTCAACAAGCACCTCGAGCACGTTTTCGAGAAGCTCGGCGTGGAGACCAGGACCGCCGCCGCCAACCTCGCCATGGGCAAGATGCGTGGAACTTACCCAGACCGGTAGGATAGGCACGCGTCCTTGGCGAAAGATGCACCGGTTCGGAGAGCATTTGATTCCCGACGGTGCTTTGCCGAGCGGTCCGTCCGGTCGTCAGAACTCCATTTCCAATTCCTCGATGTCGTCGGGTTCCTGCCTGGCCGAGGCAATCCATTCCTGCATGGCGGGCAGCGCCATGATCGTCTGGCAATAGGCGCTACAGGCCTCGTCGAGGGCGACATCGTAGGTCAGGAAGCGGGTGGCGACCGGTGCGTACATGGCGTCGGCGAGGGTTGGCGTCTTGCCGAAGAGAAAGGGGCCGCCGTAGCGCAGCAGGCAATCATTCCAGATCTCGGCGATGCGTTCGATGTCGCCCTTGGCGCGCGACCAGACGGTGAACTTGGGGAAATGCGCCTTCAGGTTCATCGGTAGCGCCGAGCGCAGTGCGCTGAAGCCGGAGTGCATCTCGCCGCAGACCGAGCGGCAGTGGGCGCGGGCGGTGGCGTCGGCTGGCAACAGGTTGGCCTTGGGCTTGATCTCGTTGAGATATTCGCCAATGGCCAGGGTGTCCCACACCGAAATCTTTCCGTGCGTGAGGCGCGGTACGCGCACCGAGGGGGCGAGCAGGAGCAGTTCGGCGCGGGCACTGGCGTCGTCCGTCTCGACCATTTCCTCGGCAAAGTCGAGTCCGGCGAAGCGGGCCATCAGCCAGCCGCGAAGCGACCAGGATGAGTAGTTCTTGCTGCTCAGGGTAAGCGTTGCGACGGGCATCGGGTTCGGTCTCCACAAAAGGGATCGGGCGCTGCAAGGGAGCGCCGCGTTCAAGGCTGGTTAGCAAGGCACATGCCAGATGGTTGGCGGCCGACGGCATGTGTATTGCTTGTACAGGAGGCCGCCAATTCCCCGGAAATGACCATGCCTTCCTTCAGTCCCGCCCTGCACTACCAGGCCTACCAGACCCTGGCCGACCTCTCCGCGCCGATGCGTGCGGTGGCCCGTCACTTGGCGCCGTGGCTGCATCACAGCCTGTTCTGGTTCCCCGAGAACCAGCTGCTGCGCAGGGCGGCCGGGGCCTGCGAGGTGCTGGCGCTGGCCGGGCTGACCCACGCTCGCCCGCCGTTCGGCATCGACAGGGTGGACACGGAGGCAGGCACCGTGTTGGTGAGCGAGGAGGCGGTGTTCGCGACGCCATTCTGCACCTTGGTGCGCTTCCGCAAGGAGAACGCATCCGAAGGCGAGCCCAAGGTGCTGCTGGTGGCGCCGGCCTCAGGCCACTTTGCGACCCTGCTGCGCGGCACGGTGCAGACCTTGTTGCGCGACCACGACGTCTATGTGACCGACTGGCACAACGTGCGCGACATTCCGCTTTCCGTCGGCCAATTCGACCTCGATGCCTTCATCGGGCACATCATCGATTTCGTCGACCGGCTCGGGCCGCATACCCACCTGGTTGCCGTCTGTCAGCCGACGGTGCCGACGCTCGCTGCGGTTGCCGTCATGGCCGAGGATAATCATCCGCACCAGCCGCGCAGCATGACGCTGATGGCCGGGCCGATCGATTGCCGGATCAATCCGACCGAGGTCAACCGACTGGCCACGGACAAGCCGATCGAATGGTTCGAGCGCAACCTGATCGGCACCGTCCCGCTGCGCTACAAGGGAGCTTTGCGGAAGGTCTACCCTGGTTTCCTGCAGATTTCGGCGTTCATGAGGATGAACATCGATCGCCACAAGGAGTCCTTCCGCAAGATGTACAGCCATTACGCGGCCGGCGAAACCGAGCGCGCCACCGGAATCAAGGAGTTCTACGACGAATACCTGGCGATGATGGACCTGCCCGCCGAGTTCTACCTGCAGACGGTGCGCAAGGTGTTCCAGGAATACCATCTGCCGCAGGGCAAGCTCGAATACCACGGCCGCTTGGTGCGGCCGGAGCTGATCCGGCGAACAGCGCTATTCACTGTCGAAGGCGAGCGCGACGACATCTGCTCGGTCGGCCAGACGCTGGCTGCACACGACCTGTGCGCCAAGCTCGCCCCCTACCGCAAACAGCACCACCTACAGGCGACGGTCGGCCATTACGGCGTGTTCAATGGCAAGCGCTGGGAACGCCAGATCTATCCGCGCCTGCGCGATTTCATACATGCCTTCGACGAATGAAATGCCGGCGAGCGACGTACGCCGGCACTACGCAATCTAACGTATTTTCCGGTCGATACCCCGGTCGTAATCTGGCGCTGCACTGCACAACGCAGCCCGCCATTCCAACGTCCGAGGAGCTTCCATGAGCAATCGTCGCAACTTCATCAAGGCCACCGTCCTCTCCGCCGCCCTGGCTTCCATCGGCATGGCGGCCCATGCCGCCGACACCATAAAGGTCGGCATCCTGCACTCGCTGTCCGGCACCATGGCCATTTCCGAAACGGCGCTCAAGGAAACGGCGCTGATGACCATCGAGGAAATCAACAAGGCCGGCGGCGTGATGGGCAAGAAGCTGGAGCCGGTCGTCGTCGATCCGGCTTCCAATTGGCCGCTGTTCGCCGAAAAGGCCCGCCAGCTGCTGACCAAGGACAAGGTCGCCGTCACCTTCGGCTGCTGGACCTCGGTCTCGCGCAAGTCGGTGTTGCCGGTCTACAAGGAACTCAACGGGCTGATCTTCTACCCCGTCCAGTACGAGGGCGAGGAGCTCGAGAAGAACGTCTTCTACACCGGCGCCGCGCCCAACCAGCAGGCCATTCCGGCCGTCGAATACCTGATGTCCAAGGACGGCGGCGAAGCCAAGCGCTTCGTGCTGCTCGGCACCGACTACGTCTATCCGCGCACCACCAACAAGATCCTGCGCGCCTTCCTGAAGTCCAAGGGCGTCGCCGATGCCGACATCATGGAGGACTACACGCCGTTCGGCCACAGCGATTACCAGACCATCATCGCCAAGATCAAGAAGTTCGCCTCGGAAGGCAAGAAGACGGCGGTGGTGTCCACCATCAACGGCGACTCGAACGTGCCCTTCTACAAGGAACTGGGCAACGCCGGCCTGAAGGCCACCGATGTGCCGGTCGTCGCCTTCTCGGTCGGCGAGGAAGAACTGCGCGGCGTCGATGCCAAGCCGCTGGTCGGCCACCTGGCCGCCTGGAACTACTTCATGTCGCTGAAGAATCCGCAGAACGAGAAATTCGTCAAGATGTACAAGGAGTGGGCCAAGAAGCAGAAGCTGCCCAATGCCAACACCGTCGTCACCAATGATCCGATGGAAGCGACCTACGTCGGCATCCACATGTGGAAGCAGGCGGTCGAGAAGGCCAAGTCGACGGATACCGACAAGGTGATCGCCGCGATGGCCGGGCAGACCTTCGACGCACCGTCGGGCTTCAAGCTGAAGATGGACGAGACCAACCACCACCTGTGGAAGCCGGTCTTCATCGGCGAAATCAAGGCGGATGGCCAGTTCAACGTGGTCTGGAAGACCAAGGGCCCGGTTCGCGCGCAGCCCTGGAGCCCGTTCATCCCCGGCAACGACAAGAAGAAGGACGAGCCGGAAACGAAGTGATCGGCTTGCTGCAATCCGCGAAAACGGGGGCTGCGGCCCCCGTTTTCGCTGGGACGATGCCGTCTCTTTCAGCTACGCAATTCATCGTATTCACCAGACCGGGCAGGGGACTTAACCTGTCGCTGCACTGCACAAATAGCGCACAGGCATTCCATGATCCGACACTTTCTTGTCTCCCTGATATTCGCCCTGGCCCTGCCGGCCCAGGCGGCGCTCGACCCGCAACTGGTCCGCCAGCTGACCGACGAGGATTCCGGCACCAAGGTGACGGCGATCCGTCAGATGGCGCTGGCCGCGGATCCCGAGGCCGTGCGCGTCCTCAAGGCGATGGCCGAGGACAACCTGTTCGTCGCCGGCAGCCAGGTGGTGATCATCGAGGGCGAGCAGGCCTTTGACGCGGCAACGGGCAAACCGGTCAAGATGCCGGCCAGCCCGGAGTCGCCGACGGTCAACAACCGGATTCGCGGCGAGCTGGCGGCTGCACTGGCCGCATTGAAGCTCCTCGATGCCGACCGGGCCGTGCGGCTGCAGGCAGTGCAGGCGTTGCAGCGCAAGGCGGAGCCGGAACTCGCCCCGCTGTTCGAGCGCGCGCTGAAGGCCGAGAGCGACCCGCAGATCAAGGGACTGCTTGCCATCGCCAAGGCGCAGGCCGACCTCGGCAACAAGGATCCGGCCGTTCGCCGCGCTGCCGTGATGGTCCTGGGCGAGACGACCTCGCCAGCGATCCGCTCGCTGCTGCTGCCGCTGACCGAGAAGGCCAGGGAACCGAATGATCGCGTCCGCTACGCTGCGATCAGTGCGGTCAAGGCCATCGATGGCCGCCTCTCGATTTCCGAAAACCTCGGCCGCGTGTTCACCGGCCTCTCGCTCGGCAGCATCCTGCTGCTCGCCGCGCTGGGCCTGGCCATCATCTACGGGGTGATGGGCGTGATCAACATGGCGCATGGCGAGCTCCTGATGGTCGGTGCCTATTCGGCCTACACCATGCAATCGATCTTTCGCACCTGGCTGCCGGACTACATCGACTGGTATCTGCCGGCCGCCATCCCGCTGGCATTCTTCGCCGCTGCCGCGGTCGGCGTCTTGATGGAGCGCACGGTGATTCGCTGGCTGTATGGCCGGACGCTGGAGACGCTGCTGGCCACCTGGGGCCTGTCCCTGATCCTGATCCAGGCGGCGCGGGTGCTGTTCGGGGCGCAGAACGTTGAGGTATCGAATCCCAGCTGGATGTCCGGCGGCATCGAACTGTTGCCGAACCTGATCCTGCCCTGGAACCGCATCATCATCATCGGCTTCGCCCTGTTCGTGCTCTTCCTCGTCTGGGTGCTGATGAACCGGACACGGCTCGGGATGTTCGTGCGTGCGGTGACGCAGAACCGGAGCATGGCCGGCTGCGTGGGCGTGCCGACGTCGCGCATCGACACGCTGGCCTTCGCGCTCGGCGCCGGCATCGCCGGGCTGGGCGGGGTGGCGCTTTCGCAGATATCGAACGTGGGACCGGACATGGGGCAGGGCTACATCGTCGATTCGTTCATGGTGGTCGTGGTCGGCGGCGTCGGCCAGCTCGCCGGCGCCGTATGGGCTGCGCTCGGCCTGGGCATCTTCTCCAAGCTGCTCGAAGGCTGGGCCGGGGCGGTGATCGCCAAGATCACGATCCTCGTCTGCATCATCATCTTCATCCAGAAGCGTCCCCAGGGCATTTTCGCCCTCAAGGGCCGCTTCGTCGATTGAGAACCGCATCATGACACCCCGCGCCCGCACGCCCTACACGATCCGCCTGTTCTCGATGATGCAGCGGGGACACTGGATCGCGCTGGGCGCCTTCCTCGCCGCCACCCTCGTCGTCGTGCCGATACTCAACCTCGTCGTGCCGGAGGGCAGTGCCTTCCATGTCTCCGCCTACGCCATCACGCTGGTCGGCAAGATCATGTGCTACGCCATGGTCGCCGTGGCAATGGACCTGATCTGGGGCTTCGGCGGCATCCTCTCGCTCGGCCACGGGCTCTTCTTCGCGCTCGGCGGTTACGCCTTCGGGATGTACCTGATGCGCCAGATCGGCCGCGACGGCAGCTACCAGAGCGACCTGCCGGACTTCATGGTCTTCCTCGACTGGAAGGGATTGCCCTGGTACTGGAGCGGCAGCGACAGCTTCCTGTGGGTGTCGCTGCTGGTGGTGGCGGTGCCGGCGATCGTCGCCTTCGTGTTCGGCTACTTCGCCTTCCGCTCGCGGATCAAGGGCGTCTATTTCTCGATCATCACCCAGGCGCTGACCTACGCCGCGATGCTGCTCTTCTTCCGCAATGAGACCGGCTTCGGCGGCAACAACGGGTTCACCGACTTCAAGCGCATCCTCGGCTACAGCATTACGGCCCCGGAGACGCGACTGGTGCTGTTCGGCCTCACCGCGCTGTTGCTGGCCGCCACGCTGCTGTTCGCGCGCTGGCTGACGACCTCGAAGTTCGGCCGCGTGCTCACCGCGATCCGCGATGCCGAAAGCCGCGTCATGTTCATCGGCTACAACCCGCTCTGGTACAAGCTGACCATCTGGACGATCTCGGCGGTGCTGTGCGGCATAGCCGGCGCGCTCTACGTCCCCCAGGTGGGCATCATCAACCCCTCGGAAATGTCTCCGGCCAACTCGATCGAGATCGCCATCTGGGTTGCCGTGGGCGGGCGCGGCACGCTGATCGGGCCGGTGGTCGGCGCCTTCGTGGTCAACCTCGCCAAGAGCTGGTTCACGGTGAGCTTTCCCGAGTACTGGCTGTTTTTCCTCGGCCTGCTGTTCATCGTCGTCACGCTCTTGCTGCCGCAGGGCTTGGTCGGCCTTTGGCAGGCAATTCGCGAGAAGGTGCAGAACACGCGCGCGGGTCACGCCACGCCGGGAGAAAAATGATGGGCAGCCGCGACGTACTCCGCAAGATCATCGGCATCGACCCCGACGAACCGAGCAAGTTCGGCTTCGCCAGCAAGCAGCGCGTCCTCGATATCTCGCACAACGTCATCCTCTACCTGGACGACATCACCGTCAGCTTCGACGGGTTCAAGGCGCTCAACAAGCTGAACCTGACCATCGACGCCGGCGAGTTGCGTTGCATCATCGGGCCGAACGGCGCCGGCAAGACGACGATGATGGATGTGATCACCGGCAAGACACGCCCGGACACGGGGAGTGCCTACTTCGGGCAGACCATTGACCTTACGCGGCTCACCGAACCGGAGATCGCCCACATCGGCATCGGCCGCAAGTTCCAGAAGCCGACCATCTTCGACCAGCATACGGCCTTCGAGAATCTCGAGCTGGCGATGAAGACCGACAAGCGCGTGCGCCGGAGCCTCGTCGCGACGTTGTCCGGCGAGGATGGCGATCGCATTGCCGAGGCACTGCGCCTGATCCGCCTCGACCGCGAGGCGGATCGTCCGGCCGGCCTGCTTTCGCACGGCCAGAAGCAGTGGCTGGAGATCGGCATGCTGCTGATGCAGGAACCGAAGCTGCTACTGCTCGACGAGCCGGTCGCCGGGATGACCGACGACGAGACGATGCGAACGGCCGAGCTTTTCGTGTCGCTTGCCGGCACCCATTCGCTGGTCGTCGTCGAGCACGACATGGCCTTCGTCGAGAAGCTGGGCGGCAAGGTCACCGTGCTCCACGAAGGCTCGGTGCTGGCCGAGGGCGACCTCGCCACCGTGCAGAACGACCAGCGGGTCATCGAAGTCTATCTGGGGCGCTGAATCATGCTCACCGTAGAGAATCTCAACCAGGCCTACGGCGGCAGCCACATTCTCCGCGGCCTCTCCTTCGAAGTGCGGACCGGCGAGGTCACCACCCTGCTCGGGCGCAATGGCGTCGGCAAGACCACGCTGCTCAAGTCGCTGATGGGCCTCGTCAAGACCAGGTCCGGTTCGATGACCTTCGACGGCCAGGACATCACCCACCTGCCGCCGCACGAACGCGTCAGGGCCGGCATCGGCTACGTGCCGCAGGGCCGCGAGATCTTCCCGCGCCTGACGGTCGAGGAGAACCTGCTCATGGGGCTGGCCACCAAGCCGGGCAACACCAAGATCCCCCAGCGCATCTTCGACATGTTCCCGGTCCTCAAGCAGATGATGCACCGCCGCGGCGGCGACCTTTCCGGCGGCCAGCAACAGCAGCTCGCCATCGGCCGCGCCCTGGCCATGGGCCCGAAACTGCTCATCCTCGACGAACCCACCGAAGGCATCCAGCCCTCGATCATCAAGGACATCGAACGCGCCATCCGCATGCTGGCGCAAACCGGCGAAATGGCCATCCTGCTCGTCGAGCAGTACTACGACTTCGCCGAATCGCTGGCCGACCAGTACCTGTTGATGGAACGCGGCGAATTCATCATGCGCGGACGCGGCGAAACCATGCCGCAGGACGGGGTTAGGGAAGCACTGGCGGTTTGAGGTGTGCCGGCGCGGCTTGCCCGCAAGGGAACGGTCCTCTGGTCGACGGCTTAATCGCGGTTTAAGCTCGGCTGTGCAAGCTGTGCAGACAGCCCGACCGCTCGGTCGGGATGCACTTGCCCGCAGGAGCACCATGGCCGCACTCCAATCCAGTCCCGCAGACGCGCAGGCGCCGCTCGTCCTGATCTGGGATCTTCCGACACGGGCATTTCACTGGCTGCTGGTGTTCTCGTTCGCGGCTGCGTATGTGACCGCCGAATGGGATCGCTTCCTCGACCTGCATGCGATGTTCGGCTATACGGTCGGGGGACTGGTCGTGTTTCGCCTGCTCTGGGGCGTCCTCGGCACGCGTCATGCGCGCTTCGCCTCATTCTGGTTCCGGCCTGCCGACGTCCTTGCCTACCTGCGCTCGATCGCATCGCTGCGGCCACGGCACTATACAGGGCACAACCCGGCCGGTGCGGTCGCCATATTCGCGTTGCTGGGCCTGACGCTGGCGGTGGTGGCGAGCGGCTTCACGCTGTACTGGGGGATGGCCGGCAAGTGGATGGAAGACATTCACGAAGCCATGGCCAATGCCATGCTGGTGATCGTCGGCGTGCATATCGCCGGCGCCCTCGTCAGCAGCCTGCTGCACCGCGAGAACCTGGTTCGTGCGATGGTGACCGGTCGCAAGGCGGTGTCCCCGGAACAAGGAATTGCAGGGACGAGGGCACTGCTCGGCGGACTGCTCGTCGTAGCCGTCCTGGCCTTCTGGGTCGCCGATCGGGGCGGTTGGGTGCCGCACGCGCCGGTCGCCGCGCGCGGGGATCATGCCCGCGGGCATGATCACGGACGCGACTGAGGCTTCCGACGGCGCGCCCTCGTATTCGATTGATTACGGGCGTTCTAGCTCGGAAGTCGGCGGCTATCGGCCCAAAGCGGTAGTAGCTCGAACGGAAAAGCTGCCCCCTAACGGCTGGAGTCAGGTGCGCGGTTTACCGCGTCGCCTGCACTCCTTGGTTCGGCATCTGCACTGCGAAGGCATAAACGTCTTGATGGTTGTCCCAGCCATGCTCGATAAACAACGTTTCAGCCCAACCGCCAGTGGCTTTCGCCAGCTCAACCATTCGATCGTGAGAGACTGCTGATATCCCGTAGCCCGACTGGTTCGGATAATCAGCGTATCCATAACCTGCCGTTTGAAACTCTTGAACTATCTTCCGCTGCCCATCTTCTGTCAGCCCATATGTCATCTTACTGCTTTGTATCCACTCAATGGATTGTTGGCCATGAGTAGTGAAAACACACAATCCTCGCTCTGTTAGATGGTCTTGAAAGAAACGGAGGAGAGTGATGGCAGAGGACTCATCGATATGGGTAAAAAGAGAACCGCACCAAATAAGGTCAAAGCGCTGCAAATGGGATAACTCACCAAGGTTCGTCTTTGACAATAATGTGGTGACCGAAAATGTCTGGCGACAAAAGTTTAAGGCATTAGAATCTATTTCTGCGGCAGTGATATGCGAAGCGGGAAACATTGCTCGTAAAAACCTTAAGACTCGCCCGTAGCCGCATGGGAAATCAAGAATCTCCTCGATGGGATATTTATTGCTTAATGAGCCTATAGCTTTGTGAATGCAGCGACTGGCAGAAAGACCGACAGAAAGGTAATGCAAGGCACCATCGGGCTGGTACATTGAGTCAGAATGATGGACTTGAAGTGCAACCTTGTGTAAAAGCTGTTTTTCATCATCTGTCAGTTCTATTGACGATTGAAGGCGGTGCTTGGCTCTGAGAAAGTCATGCCGAATAATGCGGTACTTGATGGGCCGGATAAGCTTCAGAAGATGTGATGGCATCAATTTCTTTACAGCATTTCTCATAATCATGAGAGCCTCTTTTCTTGTGTTGCCGAACTAGAAGTGCTCGGCAGAACTGTCCAATATTCCGAAGCCTGTCCAATAAGACAGAACACAGGGCAGTCCGGATTGGTTGCCGGACGAGGCATAGCGCGGATCCACTGATGTTTGATATTCTGGGCCACGGACAAATCGGACAGTCGCAATGTTACCCCGATGGCGTTTGGGGGGTACAATCTGAAAACATCTTGCCACACACCAGCGGACTTTATCGTCCGCTATGTGGCCCGGTCGCGGATGGCCGCTTGGGGCCGTTTGCAGACTGCGGAACAGTCCCAGCGTGCACTTCCTGATATCAGAACCGCGAACCTTTGCGTATGCTGGCGGTCAATGTCCAGTCAGTCCCGGTGAGAAAAAGAATGACAGCAAACGACCACGATTTCATCCAGAAGATGCAACGGGACCACGACAGCCTGCTGCGGATGATCGACCGGATTCTCGAGATGTGCGACCGCACCGGAGAACTGGAGCATTGCACCGGTTGCGACTCGGGTCGGCGGGTGGTCTGCGGTGGCAACATCGAGCAGTCCATCCGCGTGTTCGTCGAGACCACGTTGATGCATAACCTTTTGGAATCGGCACTGATGAAGGACTATGTGCCGCACGACCACCGCGTGGCACACCAGCGCGCCCACATCGAGCTGTCCGAGCAGCTCAAGGGCATCCGCACGGTCTTCGCCCACGACGGCAACGGCATCGTCGCGATCCAGGGTATCGACGTGGTACGTGAGTCACTCGTCCGGCATATTGAGGAATTCGATGCCGTGCTCGAGCGATACCTCGCCGCCGCCAACCCCGATCCGGGCGACGTGGTGATTGCGGCTTCGCCGATGACCGATCTGGACATCGCCTACCGGCCTGGCGGCATCTAGCTTTTTCGCTTCAGCCGGGCACAACGGCCTGCGATCGAACGAGAACAGGCGCTGCCGGGCAGGGCAGTAGCGCGTGGCATGGGTGCAAAGCATTGGCCGGCCGAGCGGATTCGGCATGGTGCGCATTCCTGCGTATTTGCCTTGCCGTGCGGATGCCGCACAATCCCGACATGAATGCGCCCTTGTCCGTTTCACAGGCCCTGCCCGCCACGGCATGGCAGGCGGGGTTGCGTCTGGGATTTTCGCGGTCAGGCGAACGGACCATCCTGCACGAGAATCGCCATCATGGACCTTTGCGTGTTCAGAAGGCGCTCTACCCGGAGGGTGGCGCCGTCTGCCAGGCCATTGTCCTGCACCCGCCGTCCGGGATTGCCGGAGGCGACCAGTTGGCCATCACAGCCGAGATTGGTGACGGGGCGCACGCCCAGCTGACGACGCCCGGGGCTGGCAAGTGGTATCGCAGCGGCGGGGCCGAAGCCTCGCAGCGCATCGATCTTGCGGTCGGGCCCGGTGCGACGCTGGAATGGCTGCCGCAGGAGACCATCGTTTTCGACGGTGCGCGGGCGCATATGGGAACTCGCGTCAGCCTGGCTGCCGACAGCCGCTACATCGCTTGGGACATCCTGTGCCTGGGCCGCGCGGCGAGTGGCGAGCGGTTCGAAAAAGGTGAAATTTCGCTGTTTTTCCGGGTTGACCGTAACAATCACCCAGTCTGGCTGGAACGCGGCCATGTGGCCGGCAACGATCCGATCCTGGCCAGCCCGGCCGGCTGGGCGGGACATTCTGTGTGCGGCACGCTGCTGTGCAGCTTTCCGGAACTGCCGCAGCAAGCCGCCGCGCTGCTCGAAGCCCTGCGCGCCATCGCGCCGGCCGACGCGGCGCAGCACGGCATCACCGCGCTGCCCGGCGTGCTGATCGCCCGCTACCTCGGCGACAACAGCGAGGCCGCGCGGATGTGGTTCGTCGACATTTGGAAAACCCTGCGCCCGGCCTGCTGCGGTCGACCGGCTGTTTTGCCCAGAATCTGGAATACCTGAGGAAATCCCATGGAACTCACGTCAAGAGAAAAAGACAAGCTGCTGATCTTCACCGCCGGCCTGCTCGCCGAGCGGCGCAAGGCCAGGGGCCTGAAGCTCAACTACCCGGAGGCCGTGGCGCTGATTACCTGCGCCATCATGGAAGGCGCCCGCGAGGGAAAGACGGTGGCCGAGCTGATGCACGCCGGCACGCAGGTGCTGAGCCGCGCCGACGTGATGGATGGCATCGCCGAACTGATCCCGGAAATCCAGGTGGAAGCCACCTTTCCGGACGGTACCAAGCTGGTCACCGTGCATAACCCCATCGTTTGAGGAGCTGACATGATCCCGGGAGAACTCCTCGCCGAACCCGGCGAACTCGAATTGAACGCCGGCCGCCCGACCATTACGCTGGTCGTCGCCAACACCGGCGACCGGCCGATCCAGGTCGGCTCGCACTACCACTTCCATGAAACCAACGCGGGTTTGAGCTTCGACCGCGAGGCCGCGCGTGGCTTCCGCCTCGACATCGCCGCCGGCACCGCCGTGCGCTTCGAGCCCGGCCAGACGCGCACCGTGCAGCTGGTCGCACTGGCTGGTGACCGCAAGGTTTACGGTTTCCGTGGCCTGATTCAGGGGGCGCTATGAGTACGAAAATCACCCGTCAGGCCTATGCCGAAATGTTCGGCCCCACGACCGGCGACCGCCTGCGTCTGGCCGATACCGAGCTGATCATCGAGGTCGAGCAGGACTACACGATCTACGGCGAGGAAGTGAAATTCGGCGGCGGCAAGGTCATCCGTGACGGCATGGGCCAGAGCCAACGGGTTTCCGCCGAAACCGTCGATACCGTGATTACCAACGCGCTGATCGTCGATGCCGTCACCGGGATCATCAAGGCTGATATCGGCCTGAAGGACGGCCGCATCGCCGCCATCGGCAAGGCCGGCAACCCGGACATCCAGCCGGGTGTGACGATAGTCATCGGCCCCGGCACGGAAGTCATCGCCGGTGAAGGCATGATCGTCACCGCCGGCGGCATCGACAGCCACATCCATTTCATCTGCCCGCAGCAGATCGACGAGGCGCTGTATTCGGGCGTGACGACGATGATCGGCGGCGGCACCGGGCCGGCCACCGGCACCTTCGCCACGACCTGCACGCCGGGGCCATGGCACATCCACCGCATGCTCGAAGCCGCCGATGCCTTCCCGATGAATCTCGGTTTTCTCGGCAAGGGCAATGCCAGCCTGCCGGAAGCCTTGCGCGAGCAGGTCGAGGCCGGCGTCATGGGGCTCAAACTGCACGAAGACTGGGGCACGACGCCGGCCGCCATCGACTGCTGCCTGACGGTCGCCGACGAAATGGACGTGCAGGTCGCCATCCACTCCGACACGCTCAACGAATCCGGCTTCGTCGAAGCCACGCTGGGCGCCTTCAAGGGTCGCACCATCCACACCTTCCACACCGAAGGCGCCGGCGGTGGCCACGCCCCGGACATCATCAAGGCGGCCGGCCTGCCCAACGTGCTGCCCAGCTCGACCAACCCGACCATGCCCTACACGGTGAATACCATCGACGAGCATCTCGACATGCTGATGGTTTGCCATCACCTCGATCCGAGCATTGCCGAGGACATCGCCTTCGCCGAAAGCCGCATCCGCCGCGAGACGATTGCAGCCGAAGACATCCTGCACGATCTTGGCGCTTTCTCGATGATGTCGTCCGACTCGCAGGCCATGGGCCGCGTCGGCGAAGTCATCATCCGCACCTGGCAGGCGGCGCACAAGATGAAGCTGCAACGCGGGACGCTGCCGGAAGACAGCGCCCGCCACGACAACTTCCGCGTCAAGCGCTACATCGCAAAATACACGATCAATCCGGCGCTGACGCACGGGATCGCGCATACCGTCGGTTCCATCGAAGTCGGCAAATTGGCCGACCTGGTGCTGTGGAAGCCGGCCTTCTTCGGCGTCAAACCATCGCTGATTTTGAAGGGCGGCATGATCGCCGCCGCCGCCATGGGCGACCCCAACGCCTCGATCCCGACGCCGCAGCCGGTGCATTACCGGCCGATGTTCGGCAGTTTCGGCAAGGCGTTGAAAACCTCGGTGACCTTCGTTTCGCAGGCAGCACTGAAGAACCCGGCCGTCGCCGCGCTGGGCCTGAGCAAGCCGCTGGTCGCCGTCTCCGGCACCCGCACGCTGACCAAGGCGGACATGGTGCACAACGGCGCCACGCCAGAGATCACCGTCGATCCTGAAACCTATGTCGTCAAGGCGGACGGCGTGCATCTGGTCTGCGAACCGGCCACCGAGTTGCCGATGGCGCAGCGTTATTTCCTGTTCTGAGCATGCTGATTCTGAATAAACGCACCACCGCCCCCGCCACCGATACCGTGGCCCTGGCCTACGATGAACGCAAGCGCAGCCGCCTCAAGGTGACGCTGGCTTCCGGCGTCGAGGCCGGCATCTTCCTCGAACGCGGCGATCATCTGCACGGCGGCGACCGGCTGGCGGCCGAGAACGGCGCCGCCATCGTCGAAATCCTGGCGGCGCCGGAAAAGCTGATCGAGGCCGTCGCGAATACGCCGCTGCTCTTCGCCCGTGCCGCCTACCACCTCGGCAACCGCCACGTGTCGGTGCAGATCCTGCCGACCGACAACGGCGGCAAGCTGCGCTTCCAGACCGACCATGTGCTGGCGGAGATGGTCAAGGGGCTGGGCTGCACGGTAAGCGAAACCGAAGCGCCGTTCCAGCCGGAATCCGGGGCCTACGGGGCACACGGCGGTCATCATCATCACGGCGAGGCGGACGACGCTCACGCCGCCCTGCACAACCCCGGCCACGGCCCCCACCGCTCAGTGCCGAAGATCCACGAATTCAAGCCGCGATGAGGCAGACCATCAGCTTCGTGACCCTCGGCGTGCGCGACCTGGCACGCAGCCGGGCCTTCTATCGTGCCCTCGGCTGGCAGGAGTCGGCAGGCAGCAAGGAGGCCGTCGCCTTCTTCCAGGTCGGCAACATCGCCTTCGCGCTGTTCGGGCGCGACGACCTGGCCGCCGATGCCGGGGTTGCCGCCGCCGGCCAGGGCTTTGCCGGTTTCACGCTCGCCCACAACGTGCCTAGCGAAGCGGACGTCGATGCCACGCTGCAGGAAGCGGTCGCGGCGGGCGGCACACTGGTCGCCGCCGGCAACCGGGCACCGTGGGGCGGGTTCCGCGGCTATTTCGCCGACCCGGACGGATTCCTGTGGGAGGTCTGCCACAACCCCTTCTTCCCGCTCGACGAAGACGGCTTCGTCCAGCTGCCGGCATGAGCGCCAGCCTCCAGCTTGCCCGCCTGCTGCAACTGGCCAGCCCGGCGTTGCCGGTGGGTGCCTACACCTATTCACAGGGGCTGGAATGGGCGGTCGAATCGGGCGTTGTCCGCGACGAGGCGACGGCCGGCCGCTGGATCGGCGATTTGCTCGACCACGGCATCGGTCGCTTCGAGGCGCCGCTGGTCGCCGCCCTGATGGCCGCCTGGGCAGCCGGCGAAATGGCCGATGTCGACTGCCTGAATGCCGAATTCCTCGCCAGCCGCGAGTCGGCCGAATTGCGTGCCGAGACGGTGCAGATGGGCTTCTCGCTGCGCCGCCTGCTGCGCGACCTGCGCGATGACGGCCTGGCCACGGTGGGGCAGGCCATCGAGAGCTGGCCGGAGGTCGCCTTTCCCACGGTCTGGGCGGGCATCGCCGCCGCCTGGCGGATCGACAAGGAAGCCGCACTGACCGCCTACCTGTGGTCGTGGGCCGAGAACCAGGTGATGGCCGCGTTGAAGGCAGTCCCGCTTGGCCAGGCCGCCGGGCAGCGGCTGCTCGCCGAACTGGGCGGCAAGATCCCGCTGGTCGCGGTCGACGCCGGAAAAAGGCCAAAAACCGAATGGTCCAATTTCATGCCGGGCTTCGCCATCGCCTGCGCCCGCCACGAAACCCAGTATTCACGCCTCTTCAGATCGTAAAACCATGAGCAAACAAGCCCTGCGCGTCGGCATCGGCGGCCCCGTCGGTTCCGGCAAGACCGCCCTGACGCTGGCCCTGTGCCAGGCTCTGCGCGACCAGATCGACATGGCCGTTGTCACCAACGACATCTACACCGCCGAGGACGCCAAGTTTTTGGTCAACCATTCGGCGCTCGCCCCGGAACGCATCATCGGCGTCGAGACCGGTGGCTGCCCTCACACGGCCATCCGCGAGGACGCCTCGATCAACCTCGAAGCCATCGACCGCCTGCAACGGGCCTTTCTGAAGGTGGAATTGATTCTCGTGGAATCAGGCGGCGACAACCTGGCCGCCACTTTCTCGCCCGAACTCTCCGACCTCACCATCTACGTCATCGACGTGGCGGCCGGCGAAAAGATTCCGCGCAAGGGCGGGCCGGGCATCACCAAGTCCGACCTGCTGGTAATCAACAAGATCGACCTCGCGCCGATGGTCGGCGCCTCGCTCGAGGTCATGGCGAACGACGCCAGGGCGCAGCGCGGCGAGCGACCATTCGTCTTCAGCAACCTGAAGACCGGCGAAGGGCTCGAGACGATCATCGATTTCATTTGCGACCGCGGCATGCTCGCCCGTCGCTGATCTCCCGCAGTTTCTGTCGCAAACCCGACAACGCGCCCGGCAGACGCCTGCCGGCCCGCGTGGTTGCGTGCGCGGGAGACGGGCCCGGTAATTGCTGAGGAGGTGGGAGACCCAACTCCAGAGCCCACCCATGTCCCCAGAACTGCGTACCGAACTGCTGGCCGGCCTCGCCGACGGCAGCATCGTTCCCTACCTTGGCCCCGGCGTCCTCGCCGATGTCCGCAACGTGGCCACCGGCGCGCCGATTCCCGCCGACAGCGATTCGCTGATCATCGCGATGAACGACGGCAAGCCGATGGCGCCGAAGCTGATGTACGAGTTCCCGCGCGCCGCGATGAACGTCGAGCTGAAGCGCGGGCGCACGACCGTGACCAGGTTCCTCAATCGCACCTACGGCGAGACGCAGTGGACGCGTGCTGCGGTCCACGACTGGCTGAAGGCCATTTCGCCGCGCTACGTGATCGACATCAACCGCGACACGCAACTGCAGGATTCCTACGCCGGCATTTCCCACAACCTCATCGTCGGCATCGCCCGCATCGGCGGCACCGACTTCCGCTACAAGATCTACCGCTACGATGGTGCTGCCTATGCCCGCGCCGAGGCCGTGGATCCGGCCCTGCCGGTGCTGTTCAAGCCGATGGGCACGCCGCGGCCCGAGCCGACCTACATCGCCTCGGATGCCGACTACGTCGACTTCATCACCGAGCTGATGGGTGGCTTCTCGATCCCGCCGGCGGTCAAGGAACTGCGCAAGGGCAAGCGCTACCTGCTGCTCGGCATGCGCCTCAACCGCGACACCGAACGCATGGTCATGGCCGACATGATCTTTGGCGCCGCCGCGCCGGCCGGCTGGGTCTTCATCGCCACGCCGACCGACAAGGAACGCCGCTTCTGCAGGAAGGTCGGCCTGACCATCATCGAGGCCGACATCTTCGAATTCATCGGGGCCGCCGTGCCGGCCTGACCGCCTACTTTCAGGGAGATAACATGCTGCTCGACCGCTACGAAACCTACTTCTTCAATTCCAATTTCCGCGAAGCGGCCAGCCAGGCCGGCTGGGAGGGCTATCGCGGCGAACTGGTCGTCATCGAAGGCGAAGTCGCCGACGACCAGGGCCGGCGCAAGCCGCCGGTCGCCCTCTTCAAGCAGGCCACCGTGCTCGCGCAAGGCGACGAGCTGAAGCTGATCTCCGGATCGCTCGAGGCGCTCCAGCACTGGCCGCACTTCATGGAAAAGTTCGGCGTCGATTTCACGCCGGCGACCATCGCCGTGATGTTCACGGTCAACATCCCCAAGCCCTTCGTATCGACCATCAACGGGTGCACCGTCGTCTTCATCCCGCTGGTCGAGGGCCTGTGCTGGAACGAGCTGATCGATCTGGCGGCGCTGGAAAAGGGTGATTTCAAGGGGCAGGGTGCCGCCGACAAGATCGTCACCGTCTTCAACGCGCTGAAGGGCAACAAGTACAAGTACCCGGAAATTCCGGTCGAAGAGGCCCTGAAAACTACCAACAACGCCAAGCGCGAAGTGCACGGCGCGGTCTGATGCCCTGATCCTGGGGAGTCGAACCCGGGGTGGCGGACATGGACGCCACCCACCATGGATTCGGCGCTGACCGCCTGCCTCGGGAAGGCCGGTCCCTCCGCCCGGCGTTTCCGGCCCCTAGCGGGTGGCCTCGAGCGGCCCGTATTCGACCGGAATCCAGCGGTAGCCTTCCGCCTCCTTGCGGACATGGCCGAGGCCCGGGAAGGGCAGGTGGGCACCGCCGATCAGCCAGCGCCCCCGCGCGACCTGCTCAAACAGGGCCTTGCGCGTGGCGATGGCCTGCTTGCGGTCGCTATCGAACTCGATCGACACCTCGGGGTGGCGCATCTGGACGGCATGGGCGTGCACGATATCGCCCCAGAGCAGCGCCTTGTCGCCGCCGGATTCGACCAGGAAGGCGGTGTGGCCCGGCGTATGTCCGTGGGTCGCCAGGGCGACGATGCCTGGCACGACGGCGGTTCCGGGCGCGAAGGTCTTGAAGCGGCCATCCGCCTGATAGGGCGCAACGGCCTCCTGCGCCATCTTGAAGAACGGGCGGTGGGCCTCCGGGGCGCGCGCGGCAATCGCGGCATCCAGCCAGTAGCCGGCTTCTGCATCCGCCGTCCACACCGTGGCGCGGGGAAAAGCTGCCTTGCCGTCAGGCCCGGCGAGGCCGCAGGTGTGGTCCGGGTGCAGGTGCGTCAACAGCACGGCATCGATGTCGGCGAGCGTGTAGCCGGCGGCCGTGATGTTCGCCGCGATGTTGCCCAATGTCGGCCCGAAACACTGGGCGGCGCCGGCATCGACCAGCACCAGGCGCTCCCCGGTATGCACCAGGAAGGCATTGACCGCCGTCTGCACGCCCCCGTTGTCCGTTGCCTGGAACATGCGCGCCATCAGGGACTGGATATCGCGGGTCCGCATTCCCTGGAGCAGCCTGGGGTCGAGCTTCACGAAGCCGTCATACAGTGCGGTGATCGTGAACTGGCCGACCTGCTGCCGGTAGTAGCCCGGAGGCTGTGCGGTCTGCGACGGGGGTGCCGCATGGCCGACGGTTGCCCCGAGCAGCAGCGTGATTGCCGCTGCAGCAAGCATTTTCTGGAAGGTGGCGGCGAAGATGCGGATTAGCATGACGTCGGATTCCTCTTGAATGTCGAAAGTTGCGGTTGGAGCAGCCGACGGAAGGATAAACCGAACGCCTGGCGGACGCGTGGGCGGCTGCGACGCGCCCGGCATGTCGGTCCGCTCAGAAGCGGGTAGTGACCCCGGCCATCAGCGCCCAGTCGGCGGTCAATTGCACGCCATTGACACGCTGATAGGCAGGCAGCTGCACGAACCCGTAAATCTGGGTTGCGTGCGAGACGGCATAGCTCAGCCCCGGGCTGAGGAACGCGAAGCGGCCGCCCGAATCGTTCGGCTCCGCTTCCGTGCCGCTATCCCGTCCCTTCCAGACCAGGTTGATCTGGAGTTGCGCGCTGAAGCCTTCCGTCAGGCCTTTGCGGATACCGCTGTCGATGCTAGTCCGGTAACCCGGGCGGTAGTCCTGCCGCGAATTCATCGCGCGCTGGTACTGAATCTGGGCAAACCAGTCGGCACCTGCCGATAGCAATTGCTGATGGAAATAGAACCCGAGGATGCCGTCCGTCGTGCCCGAGCCGGGCTGCAGGCTACGTTCCGCCACGGCTCCTTTGGCATTGGTGACGTCGAACTGGCCGGTCGGCAGTTTCAGTCCGCCGTTGATGCCGGCCGCGTAAGAGTTGTCCGATCCATCCTTGAGGGGAAACTCGTAGCGCCCGACTACCCGAACATCCCCGAGGCGGGTGAAATTCCAGCTTTCGTCGATCTGGGCACCGCGATGGTTATGGATATGCTCATGATCACGATCCACGACGGGTGCGACGACGGAGAACCCCCAATCGGACGCGAAATTGTGGGTGTACGTGGCAACCAGGTTCTGGTTGATCGTCTGCACCTCGTCATGGTGCTTCCGTACCTGGCCGACCGCGACCTTGTCCGAACCCGCGCGCGGCTGGTTCTGATCCAGGAATTCGTAGCGGAGGTCGAACGAACGTCCCGGCTCCATGGCGGCGGACCCCGCAGCCCAGCCGCTGACCACGGAGCAGAAGTCGGCGCCGCAGCTGGCGAAGGCCGGCGCGGACCAGGCAGCGAGTGCCGCAAGGGCGATGACGGGAAGCATCGCGCGGGTCCGGTCAGCGGCATTCGCAGCCTGATGTGGTGAGCGGACGTGGAGGCGGTGCGACGGGTACGGCGGCATGACTTCTTCCGGCAAGGTCAATCGATTCGGGATACCGCCGTAATCATCGAGTGCATCCCGATCGGTAGCGGTAACCCATGAAAAGGCAACGATGGTACCACCCGGCCGGGCCGCCTGCGGTCTTCGAGGTCATTCAAGGGTCAGGGGGCGCCGCCGACGAGGTCGTCACCATCTTCAACGCGCGGCGCGGGCGGATGAACTCCTGACGGGCGTTTCGCGCCCGGGTCGGCGTCAGCGCATTTGCTTCTGCATGTCGGCCGGGTTGAACTTCATGCCGGCCGGCATGCCGGGGATGCCCTGCATCACGACATCACCGGGTTTCATGCCGGCCTTGCACGGTCCCAGCCACTTGGCGGTGATGGTCATCTGGGACTCTTTCATGCCTTGCATCGGCGGCGAGTAGGTCGTCCGGATGTCACCGCGGTAGTTGCTGGCGAAATCGCCGCTGAACTCGGCGTGCGTGGTCGCGGTAGTGCCGTCGAACTTGCACACCGAATCCGCAATGACCTTGTCGCCCGAACGCGAGACTTCATTCTTCGAGCAGTTCTGCTTCGCCTCGCGCGGGCCGCCCTGTTCGGTCAGCTTGTCGGATTTCTCGTCCACGCATTGCTGCATGGTGGTCTTCATCGCCTGCGGACCGGCCATGTTGTTGGTGATCTCCCACAGCCCGGACTTGCGGGCGGGTGCATCGCCGGCGGATGCCAGGCTTGTGACAAGCAGCAGTGAGGCGGCAATCATTGGCGTGCGCATGCGGATCTCCGGGGAAGTGTGGTCGCGATTTGGTGAGCATACACAGCATCGGCGGGGCAAGCCAAGCTTGATTCCCGAGCAGGATTCCTGATGAAAGTCGCGCGTTGTCGGTATGCCGGCAACCGCGCAGCTCGGGCAATTTGGAAAAAGCAGCCGGATGCGCTAGGTTGGCGAACCAGAGGAGGTCCCCGGAGCAAGCGTCAAGGATGATCGACCATTTCGCGGAACAACGAATCGCGCTCCTTACCCAGCATGGCAAGGAGCAGGTGATCGCTCCGGTGCTGGAGCCGGCGCTTGCCTGCCGGGTGGAACGGATCGACGGCTACGATACCGACCAGCTGGGCACCTTCACGCGCGAGAAGCCGCGTCCGGGAACGCAACTTGCCGCCGCCCGGCGCAAGGCGCGTGTCGGCATGGAACTTTCCGGGCTGCCCGTCGGGCTGGCCAGCGAAGGCAGCTTCGGTCCGGACCCGATGACCGGCATGCTGCCCTGGAATGTCGAATTGCTGGTTCTCATCGATGACCGGCTCGGCATCGAGATCGTCGGCATGGCCCAGGGAGCGGCGCAAAGCGGCCACCGGCATACCGGCGAGTGGCGTGTCGTCGAGTTGTTCGCCAGGCGCGAGGGCTTCCCGGAACATCGGCTCGTCGTGCGCCCCCAGGGCCAGAACGATCCGCGCATCGTCAAGGGCATCGCCGACTGGCCCGGGCTGCGGCAAGCGTTCGAGGACTGCCGGGCGCAGGCTGCCAACGGCAAGGTTTTCGTCGAGACCGATCTGCGCGCATTTGCCAATCCCACCCGCATGCAGCGCATTGGTGAAGCTGCCGAAGATCTCCTGCGCCGTCTCGGATCCACTTGCCCCGCCTGCGGCCTGCCGGGTTTCGGCGTGGTCGAGCGCCGGCCTGGACTGCCTTGTTCCGCTTGCGGAATGCCTACCTCGGTCTATCGCAGCGAAGTCTGGGAATGTCCCGGTTGTCGCCATCGCGCCACGATCGTTCGCCAGGACCTCCGTCTTGCGGACCCCGCTTACTGTCCGCGCTGCAATCCCTGAAGCGCAGTCCCACGGCAATGCCGGTCATCGCGCGGAGGGTGGACTCCGGCGCCGCAGTTTCCCTCATGACGCGTCGGTCACCGCACCGCGGCTGGCGCTGCCGACGAGTCGCGCATACTTGGCGAGGACGCCGCGCGTGTAGCGTGGCGGCGGCGGCGACCAGGCGGCGCGCCGGCGCGCCAGCTCGTCGGCCGGCACGGCCACCTCGATCAGGCGCCGGTCGGCATCGATGGTGATCTTATCGCCTTCGATGACCAGGGCGATCGTGCCGCCCAGCGCGGCTTCCGGCGCCACGTGGCCGACCACCATGCCCCAGGTGCCGCCGGAAAAACGCCCGTCGGTGATCAGCCCGACCGATTCGCCGAGCCCCTGGCCGATCAGGGCCGCCGTCGGCGACAGCATCTCGCGCATGCCGGGGCCGCCCTTCGGCCCCTCGTAGCGGATGACGATGACGTCGCCAGGGCGGATGCGGTCGTCGAGGATGGCCGCCATCGCCGCCTCCTCGGAATCGAAGACCCGCGCCGGCCCGGTGATTGCCGGCTTCTTCAGCCCGGTGATCTTGGCCACGCAGCCTTCTTCGGCCAGGTTGCCCTTGAGGATCGCCAGGTGGCCCTGCGCATAGAGCGGCGCCGACAGCGGGCGGATAACCTGCTGCTCCGGAGACGGCGTTGACGGCACGCCGGCGAGCGTTTCGGCGATGGTGCGTCCGGTGATCGTCATGCAGTCGCCGTGGAGCAGGCCGGCGTCGAGCAGCAGCTTCATCACCTGCGGAATGCCGCCGGCGCGATGCAGGTCGGTTGCCACGTAGCGTCCGGAAGGCTTGAGGTCGCAAAGCACGGGCACCTTGCCGCGCATGCGCTCGAAGTCGTCGATCGTCCACTCGACGCGCGCGGCGTGGGCGATCGCCAGGAAGTGGAGGACGGCGTTGGTGGAGCCGCCGACCGCCATGATGACCGCCACCGCGTTCTCGATGCTTTGCCGGGTGATGATGCGGCTCGGGCGCAGGTCGGCACGCAGGGCCTCGAGCAGCACGCGCGCCGACGCGGCCGCCGAGTCGGCCTTCTCGGCGTCGGCGGCGGCCATCGTCGAAGAATACGGCAGGCTCATGCCGAGCGCCTCGAAGGCCGAGGACATCGTGTTGGCGGTGTACATGCCGCCGCAGGAGCCAGGCCCGGGGCAGGCGTTGCGCTCGACGCCGAGCAGGTCCTCTTCGGCCAGCTTGCCGGCCGCATACTGGCCGACGGCCTCGAAGGCCGAGACGATGGTCAGGTCCTCGCCCTTCCAGCAGCCGGGCTTGATCGTGCCGCCGTAGACGAAGATCGAGGGGATGTCGAGGCGGGCGAGGGCGATCATCGCGCCCGGCATGTTCTTGTCGCAGCCGCCCAGGGCGAGCACGCCGTCCATGCTCTGGCCGAAACAGACCGTCTCGATCGCGTCGGCGATCACCTCGCGCGAGACCAGCGAGCACTTCATGCCCTCGGTGCCCATCGAGATGCCATCCGAGATGGTGATCGTGCCGAAGCGCTGCGGCATCGCACCGCCTTCGCGCATCGCCTCCTCGGCCCGCCGCGCCAGCGCGTCGAGCCCGCTGTTGCAGGGCGTGATCGTCGAATAGCCGCTGGCGATGCCGACGATCGGCTTGCCGAAATCACTGTCGCCAAAGCCGACGGCGCGCAGCATGGCGCGGTTGGGGGTGCGGGCGAGGCCCTCGGTAACGATGCGGCTGCGGCGGTTATCAGGCATGACGACTCCTCCAGTCCAGGTTGTAGTACCCGCGGCCAAGCTCGGGGGCGGTCTGCATTTCGTTGCCCGAAACGGGCGTCAAGAGCCCGCCCACGGCAAGGCCGGCGCCGTCAGGCGGCGGCCGCCATCGCCCGGGACGGGGCCGAAGCGCGGGCCGCCGGACTCCCATTCGTGCTGGGCGCCGGCGATTGCTTCCTTGCTCCAGCCGACGAAGTTCCACCACATCAACACGGCTTCGGCGAAAGGCTCGCCGCCGAGCAGCAGGATGCGGCTGCCGGCGGCGAGGTCGATCGAGACGCCGTCAGCACCCGGGGCCAGATAGGCGAATTCGTCGGCTACAAAACGCTCGCCGCCGATGCGCATTTCGCCCTCCAGCGGCAGGATGCCATGCTCGAAGGCCGGGTCGAGCGGAAAGTCGATTGTCGTGGCGCGCGCGCTGCACGCGTCGACTCCGAGCAGCGGGGTATGGAAGCGAGCCGGCATCGTGTGCCCGGCGAAATTCCCGGCGACCAGTGTGAAGGCGCAGCCCTTGTCTTCCCAGCGGGGCAGGTGGGGAAAATGCTCGAAGGCCGGGGCGCAATCGGCGGTTGCGGGAGGCAGGGCGATCCAGAGCTGCGCTGCATGCAGCCGGCCGCCGTCGCTGACGGAGTCCTCGGTGTGCACGATGCCGCGCCCGGCGGTCATCAGGTTGACCTGCCCGGGGCGGATGACCTGGTCGCTGCCCAGGCTATCGCGGTGGCGCACCTCGCCTTCGATCAGCCAGGTGAAGGTCTGCAGGCCGATGTGCGGGTGGGCGCCGACATGCATGCCCTGGCCGGGCGCGAAGTCGACTGGTCCCAGATGGTCGAGGAAGCACCAGGCGCCGACCATGCGCCGCGCGCGGGTCGGCAGGGCGCGGCGGACAAGCATGCCGTCGCCGAGGTCGGTGGCGCGGGATTCGATGCGCTGGATCGGGGTCATGACGATTGCTCCGGCTCAGGTGGGTGTCGGCTGCGCTTCGGCCGTTGCACCGGTGGCGGCCAGCCAGGCCTCGTAGCCGCCCTGCAGGGGGCGCACCGAGAGGTAGCCGGCCTTCAGCAGCCGGTGCGCGGCCTGGATGGCGCCGGCGTCCTGCGGGCAGGCGCACAGGGTGACGACCGGCCGGTTCTTCGGCCAATGGCCGACGGCTTCGAGCAGCCGGTCGTGCTCGGCGACGGTGGCGCCGGCGATCGGGCCGGTGGCGGCGACCGTGGCCTGGCCGCGCAGGTCGAGGACGAGCGGGGGATGGGTGGCGGCGAGCGCCGCGAGCAGTTCGTCCGGGGTGATGTGCGGCACCGTGGCCAATTGCCGGAAGCGGTACTTTTGCCAGAACTTCCAGCCGAGCCAGACGGCAATCACGGCGGCGGCCGCGATCAGGGCGCTGCCGGCGTGGCGGTCGAGAGCCTGGATGGCGGCGCTGACCTCATCGCGCAGCAGCCAGCCGGCGGCGAGGGCGAGCCCGGCCCACAGCGCGGCGCCGGCCGCGGCGGCGAGGGTGAAGCCGGGCAGGCCCATGCGCAGGGCGCCGGCGATCGGCGGGGCGACGGTGGAAAAGCCGGGGATGAACTTGGCGACGACGAGCGAGCCGATACCCCAGCGGACGAAGCGCGCCTCGGTCTGGCTGACGCACGAGCCGGGGTTGATCGACAGCCGACAGAGGCCGGACAGCACGCGATAGCCGAAGGCGCGGCCGGCCAGGTACCAGACCCAGTCGGCGATCACCGAGGCGACGACGGCGGCGGCCAGCATGCCGGCGAGTTGCGACGACGAGAGCGCAAGGCTGCCGGCCAGGAGCAGGGTGGGCACGGCCGGCACCGGCAGGCCCGCCTGCTGCATGAGGACGTTGAGGAATACCACCCAGACCGCGTCGCGCTGGAGAGTGTCGGTGATCTGGGAAAGGTCCATCGCGTTCCTGGAATTGGTTCGTGCAGGCGCCGTCCCGCGCGCGGGGCCGCTACCGTGTCAGGGTTACGACCGCCGCGGCGGCGGCTTGGTTCACAATGATTGCACGACGGCTGCCTCGAATTTCCCGGCCTGATAGTCGCGCAGGGTCTGCTGGATCTGTTCGCCGGTATTCATCACGAACGGGCCGTACTGGGCGATCGGCTCGTTCAGTGGCCGGCCGGCGATGATCAGCACGCGCGCGGCTTCCGGGGCGTCGAGACAGACTTCGCCGGCGCCGTCGTTGGCCAGGATGGCCATGTGGCGATCGGCCACGGCGGTCCCCGCGATGTCGACTTGGCCGCGGTAGGTGTAGGCGAAGGCGTTGTGGCCGGGCGCAATCGCCTGCACGAAGCGGCTGCCGGCGGGCAGGTGGACGTCGATGTAGAGGGGCTCGGTGTGCGGGCGCTGTACGGCGCCGTCGACGCCGTGGCTGGCACCGGCCAGGACGCGGACCCGGACGCCGGCAGGGGTGGTGAATTCGGGTATCGAATCCGGGGGAATGTCGCGATAGGAGGGGGCGACCATCTTGTCCGCGGCGGGCAGGTTGAGCCAGAGCTGGAAGCCCTCCATCAGGCCGGCTTCCTGTTCCGGCAGTTCGGAATGGATCAGGCCGCTGCCCGCGGTCATCCACTGTGCCCCGCCCGGACCGAGCAGGCCCTCGTTGCCGGCGCTGTCGCGGTGGCGCATGCGCCCGGCCAGCATGTAGGTGACAGTCTCGAAGCCGCGATGCGGGTGATCGGGAAAGCCGCCGATGTAGTCGTCGGGGTTCTCGTTGCGGAAGGCATCGAGCATCAGGAAGGGGTCGAGGCGGCGCTGCAGGTCCTGGGTCAGCACGCGCGTCAGGCGCACACCGGCACCGTCGGAAGTCGCGACCCCGCGGACCAGGCGCTCGACGGCGCGGAAAGCGGGCGTGCTGCGGTCGGGTTGTGTGTTCATGGCGATGCTCTCCTGGCGGAAGGCGCCGGCACGGCGTCCCCCATTGTCAGCGATGTTAGGCAAGGATTTCCTCGATTCGTGCCGTGGCTTCGGCGAAAGCGCGCCGGGCCGACTCCTCGCCCATGGCCAGGCCTTCGGCGAAGATGAACTCGACGTCGGTCATGCCGAGGAAGGCGAGGACATTCTTCAGGTACGGCGTCTGCGAATCGGCCGGGGTATCGCGATAAAGGCCGCCGCGTGCCAGTGCGATGTAGACCTTCTTGCCCTTGAGCAGGCCTTCCGGACCCTTCTCGGTATAGCGGAAGGTGACGCCGGCGCGGGCGATGGCGTCGATCCAGGTCTTCAGTTGCACCGGCACGCCGAAGTTGTACATCGGTACGCCGAGCACGATGGCATCGGCGCCCTGGACCTGGGCGATCAGGGCATCGTCGAGGGCGACGCGGGCCGCCTGTTCGGGGGTGCGCTGGGCGGCCGGCGTGAACAGGGCGGTGAGCGCCGGTTCGTCGAGCACCGGGTGCGGGTCGCTGGCGAGGTCGCGCAGTTCGACGACGGCCTCAGGATTCTGCGCCTTGAGGCGGGCGGTGATGGCGTCGGCCAGGCGGGTCGAATTGGCGGCGACCGAGCGGGCACTGGCATTGATTTGCAGGATCTTCATGATGGCATTCTCCAGGTTGGGTTGTGGGGCGGGTGCGGCGTTTGCCGTCACCATGGAGATCATTCTATTGGTCGATAATTTGGTTCGGAAGACGTCGGTTTGGGTATTATTGTTCCAATAATGGAACAAAAAGGTTGCCCATGAGCCTCGATGCCAACGACCTCATCCTCTTCGCCCGCGTTGTCGAGGCGGGGAGCTTTGCCAAGGCGGCGGAACGTACCGCGCTGCCGAAGTCGACCCTGTCGCGGCGCATCACGGCGCTCGAGGCGACGCTCGGCGAGCGCCTGCTGATGCGCAGTACCCGCCGCCTGATGATCACCGAGTTCGGCGAGCGCATGCTCGATCATGCCCGGCGCCTGCTCGAGGAAACCGACGCTGCGTCGGCCATGGCGCTGCACCGCCAGGGCACGCCGCGCGGTGTGTTGCGCGTCTCGATGCCGCCGGATTTCGTCGAGCTGGACCTGACGCCCGTGCTGCTCCAGTTCGCGGCGGACTACCCGGAAGTCCGCCTCGAACTGGATCTCTCGCCACGGCGGGTCGACCTGCTCGCCGAGCGTTTCGACCTCGCCGTGCGCGCGGCCAGCCGGCTGCCCGACGACGGCACGCTGGTCGCGCGCAAGCTGTGCGAGAAACCGAACGGCCTTTACGCCAGTCCGGCCTACCTGCAGCGCTACGGGGTGCCCAACGAACCCGACGATCTGCCCGGGCACGTCGGCCTGCGCCTGATCGGTGGCAATGGCGAGCCGATCCCGTGGCGCCTGTCGCGTGGTCCCGACTCCTGGGAGGGACTTCCGGACGGGCCGCTCGCGGCCAATTCGCCGGGCCTGCAGCGCGACCTCGCCGCGCACGGGATGGGCATCGTCGCCCTCGATGACCGCTTCGCCGCGAAATGGGTGGAGCAAGGATTGCTCAAGCGCGTGCTGCCTGACTGGAACCTGCCGGCGGTGACATTGTGGTGCGTGACGCCGGGCCGGCGCCTCATCCCGGCGCGGACGAGCGCCTTCATCGAGCTGCTGCGCAAGGCACTGGGGACGGAATAGCCGCATGCCATCGCTTCCCGGACAAGCGGCTTCGACGCGGCAGCCGCTACGGCCCTAGGTCGGGAATTTTTCCGGCGCTGTCCCGTGCCGATGCAGCGAGAGCTGGTGCAAGGCTTCGGCCTGGGCCTCGCAGCGTGTGCGGATGCCGCTGTCGAGGGCGCGCAGCCAGGCGGACGGGATATCGCGGCAGCCGTAGCGGGCGCCAGCCAGCATGCCGGCGATGGCGCCGGTGGTGTCTGCGTCGCCGCCACGATTGACCACTTCGATCAGGCAGTCCTCGAAGGTCTCGGTGGCGAAGAAGGCCTGGAAGACGGCCTGCAGCGTATCGACGACGAAGCCGCCCGGGTTGTCGCGGCGCTTGCGGTCGTAGGCGAAGACCGGATGGCGGCGGACCAGATCGGCTGCGCGGTCCACCTCCACGGCGACGATGTCGCGCCCGCCGATCAGGTCCTGGACCATGAGGGCGAGCGTTTCGCAGGCGGCGTCGGAAAGGGCGTTATGGTGCGTGACGTGGCCCTGCTGCCGGCAGGCGAAAATCGTTTCCGCCGGCGGTCGACCGCAACAGGCCAGGGCCACCGGCAGGATGCGCATGGCGGCGCCGTTGCCGGCATCGTGTTCGGAAGGCGGTGCCTCCGGTCGGCCGGTCTGGCGGAAAGTGATCAGGTTGCGGCGCACCGTGTTGCCGATGTCGACCGGCTTGCCGCGCATCCAGCCGTCGAAGGCGTGGGCGGCAGCGAGCGCATCGACGCCGCCGGCGGCGAGGATGGATTCGCCGAGCGCCAGCGACATCGTGGTGTCATCGGTGACCTGGCCGGGCTTGAGGCGCAGCCAGCCGCCGCCGGTGATGTCGCGGTGCACGCCGTGGCGGAGGCGGATTTCAGTGGGGGTCATGAACTCGACGGTGGCGCCGAGCGCATCGCCGATCGCCAGGCCGAGGTAGGCGGCGACGGCGCGGTCGGCTTCCGGCGGGCGCCTCGCCTGCGCATGCCGCCGCGAAGGGACGGTGAGGGCGATCAGTTCTCCGGGCCGAAACATTTCGCGAAATCCGTGCATACGCCGCAGGACGGGGCGGGGCAGACGTAGATGCCGTCGCGCGCGCAGAACTGGCGGTAGAGGAACTTCTTCCACTTCATGTCGCCGCTGTTGGCTGCGGCGATGGCCGGGAAATTGGTTCGCATCAGGGCGCTGAGTTCGTCGCGGTTGGCCAGTCCGAGGTCCTGCCAGAGGTGGTCGCTGCCGGCACAGGCGGTGGCGACGATGTCGGCGACCAGGCACTCGGATTCATGAGCTCCGGCGCGGTGGTCGAGCAGCAGGCGGCGCAGGTCGTCGCGTTCGGGAATGTCGATGACGGGGCGCGGCGTCCGCGCGATGCGCACGCCGGGGAAGCAGCGGGCGCGCAGGCGTGCGAAAGCGGCAGGCCCGAGTCCGAGGTGGGTGGGCAGGCAGCCCCAGCCGGCCGACTGGCCGGCGATCAGGGCGGCGAACAGCGGCCGGTTCGGGTCGCCGGCCGCCGCCTGCCCGGCCGGTGCGGCGAGCAGTTCGGCGAGCAGCATGGCCCGCAGTGGCAGGCGTTCCGGACCGTTCATGGCATGCCTGTTACTTGCTCGGATATTCGACGAGGATGTCCTCGTCGCGCACGATCATCTGGCAGGCCAGCCGCCACTGGGTGGGCGGGATGTCGTCGACGTACATCTGCTCGATCTGCGCCTTGGTGATGTGGCCGAGTTCGCTCAGCGCCGCGACTTCGCGCACGTTGAGCGGGCCGCCCATCGGCCGGCGCTTGCCGTCGACCGACGAGACCTTGACCAGGCAGGTGCCGCAGTTGCCTTCCTGGCAGCCGAAGTCGATCGGGATGTGGTGTTCCTTGGCCAGATCGAGGATGGTCTGGGTGTGGCTGCCGGCGACGGCGTAGACGGTCTTGTCCTTGTGCATCGGGCTGCTGAAGGTGATGAGGGCCATGCTGGGTTCTCCTGGATGAGCGGGTTGATGTGGTCTTGTCGGGTATTCGTTCGGGAATTCGATGCGGGCGTGCGGCGTCAGGCCGGGCGGACGACGATGTCGCCGGAGAGGATCTGCGCCTGGCAGGCAAGGCGGTGGCCGCGCGGCGCCAGGTTGTCCTTGAGTACCTGGTCTTCCAGCACGCTCGGCGGGGCGAGGTTGTCGGCGCCGGCGACGATCTTGGTCAGGCAGGTGCAGCATTCGCCTTCGCGGCAGCCGTAGGTGATGCCGGCGCCGACCTTCTCGGAAACCTCGATGAGCCGGGTGCCGGCCGGCACGGTGACGGATACGCCGATGTCCTCGAAGGTGACCTTGGCTTTTGGCATGATTTTCTCCCTGGGTCAGGCCGGCATGGCCTGGAGTTGTGCGAAGTCGATTTCGCGGGATTCGGCCTGGCCGGTGAGGTGGCGGGCCAGGGTCTCGCCGAGGTTGCGGCATTCGGCCAGTTCGCGATCGTCGGGGACGAGCTTGATGCGCAATCCCTCGACCGGCACGCGCAGCTTGAGCCCGCGCAGGCGGTCCTCGATCAGGCGTACCGCTTCGCCGCTCCAGCCGTAGGAGCCGAAGGCGGCGCCCAGCTTGCCCTTGACGTTGACCGTGGTCAGCGACGAGAGCACGTCCCAGACCGGCTTGACTGCATCGGCATTGATCGTCGGGCTGCCGAAGGCGAGCCCGTCGGCTTCCTCGATCAGGTCGGTGAAGATGCCCGATTCGCCGCCTTCGAGGTCGTAGAGCGAGACGCGCACGCCGGCGATGGTCTCGGCGCCGGCGGCGAGCGCCTCGGCCATGCGCCGGGTGTTGCCGTAGGCCGAGATGTAGAAGACGACCAGCGTCTTTTCGCTCCTCGCCTCGTTGAACAGGCGCGGCATCGCCAGCTCGCGGTAGCGATGCACGTAGTCGCGCGGCTGGTGGCGCAGGATGGGACCGTGCGCCGGGGCGATCAGCGCGAGGTCGAGCGGTTCGATCAGCGCCACAGCATCGAGTACGTTCTCGCGGAACGGCCGCATGATATGGGCGTAGTAGTACTCGAAGGAAAAGCGGAAATCGCCGACCGCGTCGTTGAACAGGCGCGCATCGCAGAAGTGGCAGCCGAAGACGTCGCCGGAGAACAGCATGCCATCCTCGACGAGGTAGGTGCATTGCGTATCCGGCCAATGCAGGTAGGGCGTGTGCAGGAAGCGCAGGGTGCGGCCGCCGAGGTCGACTTCGTCGCCGGTGGTGACCGGGATGTAGGCGGGGGGCTTTTCGCCGGTCGGCTTGAGCAGCGCCTTGAGCATCATCTGGGCGCGGCTGGACAGATAGACGCGGGCCTGCGGCGCGCGCTTCAGCAACTCGGGCAGGGCGCCGCTGTGGTCGGGCTCGAGGTGGTTGAGGACGATGGTGGTGATCTCGTCGTAGCCGGCCACCGATTCGAGGCGCCGGAAGAAGTCGCCGGCGAAGTTTTCCTTGACCGTGTCGATGACGGCGACGCCCGTCTCGCCGCGCACGACGTAGGCGTTGTAGCTGGTGCCGTTGGCGGTCTTGAGGATGATGTCGAAATTGCGCAGATGCGGGTCGAGGGCGCCCACCCAGTGGACGCCCGGTGCCAGCTCGACGGCGCCGTCAGCGAATCCCGCCGGCGGCATGCGTACTCTCTTCGTGCTCGTGGTCATGGCTGCCGCAGCGGCCGTGACCGTCGGCGCCGTGCGCGCAGGACTCGAAATCGCCGGCCGGCAGCGGCACGTTTTTCAGGCCGATCCAGGCGTCGACCGCAGCCACGTCGAAGCCGACCCGGCGTTCGCCGTCGGCTTCCATCAGCGGGCGGCGGATGAGCAGCGGGTTGTCGAGCAGCAGGTGCAGCGCCGCCTCGACGCCCAGGCTTTCCGGGACGACCTCGCCGGCCTTCACCGCCGGCGCCGCGCGGTTGAACCACTCGGCGACCGGCAGCGGGCCGAGGAAGGCGAGCAGGCGCTCGGCCGTCCACGCCTCGGTCTTCAGGTTGCGCGCCTGGACGGTATGGCCGGCTGCCGCGAGCAGCGCCTTCTGGCGCAGGTTGCCCTTGCAGCCGGGCTTCTCGTAGAAGGTGACGATGGCCATCAGGCGGCCTCGCGCCAGAGGCCGAATTCCTTCAGCTTCTCGATCGGGATGCCGGTCAGCGAGCCGGGCGGGTTGAGGAACTCGCCCAGTTCATTGACGATGGCCATCTCGATCGGGCAGATCGCCGCGCACTGCGGGTCGGCGTGGTCACCGAGGCATTCCGTGCATTTCGCGTCATCGACCAGGAAATGCGGCGTGTCCTGGTAGATCGCATCGTTCGGGCAGACATCGACGCAGGCCCAGCAATTGACGCAGGAGCGGGTGATTTGCAGGGCCATGGTCAGGCTGCCTTTCTGCCGTCGGCGGCGGGGAGCAAACGGCCGGTCGCGGCGATCTCCTGATACACGGCCATCACGGCATCCTGGATCGGTTCCATCGCGTGTTCGCCGTTCGGCGCGATGCCGGCGGCTTCCAGCTTGCTCCACGGCTCGTAGCCGACCTTGGAGCAGAGCACCACCTCGCAGCCGGCGAGGATGCGGATGTTGCGGTCGAGCAGGGATTCGCCGGCGCCGGCCTCGACCACGTCGCCATCCCCGCAGGCGTCCATGCCGCCGCAGTAGAGTTCGGTCTTGCGGTGGCCGACGAAGCGGGCGCCGGCGGGCGAGGCCTCGTAGATGAGGAACTCCCTGGCATGGCCGAAGTGCTCGGCAACGATGCCGTTCTTGCCGGCCACCGCCATCAGCACCGGCCGCGAGCCCTGCGGGATGCCATCCGGCTTGGGTTTGGCGATGCCGCGTTCGGCTTCCAGTTTCTCGATGATCTGGTCGTGAACCACCTTGCGGCGGACCATGGCGGCTTCGTAATCGACGTCCATGACGTCGATCTTGTCCATCGTGAACTCGTCGCCGCGATCCTCGCCCAACAGGCCGACCGCATCGGCGCGGCACTGGCGGCAGTGGCGCATCATCGCCATGTCGCCGGCGCAGGTATCCTGCAACTCCTGCAGTTCGGCATCGGTCGGGCTCGGATGCTCCATCAGGCCGTAGTAGGTGCCGTGCTCGGGCTCGGCGATCAGCGGCATGACATTGTGCAGGAAGGCGCCCTTTTCCTTGACGATCTTCGAGACTTCCTTGAGGTGCCGGTCATTGACGCCCGGGATCAGCACCGAATTGACCTTCACCAGGATGCCGCGCGCGGTGAGCATCTCCAGGCCCTTCTGCTGCTGCTCGATGAGGATCCTCGCGCCTTCGACGCCGCGGATGCGCTTGTTCTGCCAGTAGATCCACGGGTAGATCTTTGCCCCGATTTCCGGATCGACGCAGTTGATGGTGATCGTCACGTGGTCGATGTTGTGCCTGGCGATCTCGTCGACATGCTCGGGCAGCGAGAGACCGTTGGTCGACACGCAGAGCTTGATGTCCGGCGCCTTTTCGGAGAGCTGGCGGAAGGTTTCGAAGGTGCGGTCCGGATTGGCCAGGGGGTCTCCGGGTCCGGCGATGCCGAGCACCGTCATCTGCGGGATTTCGGCAGCGACGGCGAGCACCTTCTTGATCGCCTGGTCCGGCGTGAGCAGTTCGGAGACGACGCCCGGGCGCGACTCGTTCGAGCAGTCGTACTTGCGGTTGCAGTAGTTGCACTGGATGTTGCAGGCCGGCGCGACGGCAACGTGCATGCGCGCGAAGTAGTGGTGCGCCTGTTCGGAGTAGCAGGGGTGGTCCTGGACCTTGGCGCGGATGTGGTCCGGCAGGTGGGCGAGAGCGTCGGGGGCGGTGCCGCAGCCGCTGGCGGCGCAACCGCCGCCTTCCGCTTGCGGACCACTGTTGCTGATGACGGGAAGTTCCACGATGGAGGCTCCTGGATGGCGTTCGCAGCCATTTCAGCAATCGCTGTGCCAGACGGGTTTTTGTCAAATAATCATGGAGTTGAAGAATCCGTTCGGCGCGCTGTCCGCATGGCTTGTTGCAAACCCGACAGGCGCCGGCCCGATTGGTGGCCTGCTGTGCCCGCAGCGCCCCGGCGGCTCCCGGGGAGCGCTTCTTGCTTGCAGCAATGCCGATACCAACCCTTCGATACCAGACACAGCGACCATGAAGACCCTGATCCGCGTCACCGAAATCTGGGTGCCCAATCCGGCGCGCACCCACCTCGTCTTTCTCGACGGTCTCTACGGCGACCTTGCCGATTTCAAGGGGGCCAGCCAGACGATGGCCTTCGCCTTCGACGAGGGATTGCCCGGCAAGGCCTGGGCGGCGCGCCGGCCGATCCTGCTCAAGCAGTTCGCCGGTTCCTATTTCCTGCGCACCGAAGCGGCGCTGGCCGCCGGCCTGACCGCGGCCGTGGCACTGCCGGTCTTTGCCGGCGATTACCTGCTTGCGGTCATCGTCTTCTTCATCGGCGACGATGCCGACAACGTCGGCGCCATCGAGTTGTGGAGCAACCGGCGCGGCGATTCCCCGGAGATCGGCATGGTCGACGGCTACTACGGCAGCGCCGAGACCTTCGAATGGACCGCGCGCCACACCCGCTTCCGGCCCGGTTTCGGCCTGCCCGGCATCGTCTGGGAAACCGGCATGCCGCGCATCGAGCGCGACCTGCTCAATTCGAAGCGCCCGCTGCGCCGCGATGGCGAGGTGCGCATCGGGGTCAGCCGCGGTCTCGGCATTCCGTGCTCTACCGGTTCCGACGAGACGCTCGTGATGACCTTCCTTTCCGCGCTCGGCACGCCGATCGCCCGACGCTTCGAAATCTGGGCGCCGAATCCGGAGGGCAGCGGACTCGCTTTCGTGCAGGGCGAATGCGACCAGGTGCCGGCGCTTGCCGATTGCCATGCCGGCGCGCTCATTCCTTCCGGCGAGGGGGCGCTCGGCGACGCCTGGCGGAAGGGTTTGCCGGCCGGGCGCGCCAGCCTTGGCTTCGAGTCCGGCGCCGCGGCGCGCGCCGCGACCGGTGTCGGCCTGACGGCAACCTTCGTCGTTCCGGTCATCCAGGAAGGACGTTTCCGCGCGGCGGTGGCCTGGTATTTCTGAATCCCGGCACACGGCCGGGGCGCCGCTGTCAATCGGGCAATCGTAGCGGCAGCAGCGACGTGCGCCCGGTCGCCACGTAGCCGGCCAGACGGTCGATGAAGTCGCGCGTGCTCTTGGGCATCGGCGTGCGGGCGCGGGCGATGTAGAAAATCAGGTCGCGGCCGTCCTGGATCAGGTTGAGGCCGTCCGACAGGTTGTGCGAGCCGGCCGGCGCGTCGCGCAGGCTGTCGACCAAGCGTGGTCCCGACAGGCATTCGGCGGCGGCCACCATGTTCGCCCAGACGTCGAAGATGTCCGCATCGGTACGCAGTGTCTCGGCGGTGACCTTGGCCGCCTCGGCCAGCGCGAGCACCGGCTCCGCCAGCCCGGAAAAGGCAGCGATGCGTGGCAGGCTGTCGGCCATGGCCGTGGCCATGCGATCGATATCGCGCATGACCTGGGCGATCTTGATGTAGCGGCTCTCGTAGAAATCCTCGAGCGGGATGGAAAAGGCGCGGAAGGGTTCGCCCCACAACTCGTCGATGCCTTCCTCGCCGCTGCGGTGGAGGACGCAGCGCCCAAGTTCCATCGCCTCGAGCAGGCAGGCCCCGCACTCGCGCATCAGCGGGTTGTCGGAGAGGATCTCGATGCCGCAGGCCTGCAACTCGACCAGGTTGCGGAAGATGTCGGCGGCCCGGTTGAACAGGGCGCCGGCCAGCATCGCCGCCTTGACGCGCTGGCGCGCCGGGTCGGTTTCTGCCGCATGGGCGCGGCGGGCCTCGTCGAGGCGCGTCCCCGGGATGTTGAGGCCGTGCTCGGTGTGGTTGAACAGGCGCCGCGTCAGCGCCTCGATCAACCGCTTCTTGGCGGCCAGCGTGTCGGCCGGCACCACGTGCGTCTTGACCCAGTAGCCGCAATAGAAGACCCGCTCCTGGCCGGCGAAACGACGGCGTGTCCCCTCGGCGGGCGGCTCGTTGGCCTTGCAGGCGGACAGCGGAATGGCAGGCGCCATGTCAGTGCCGGGAAAAAATGTCGCGGATGCGACAGAGGGTGGTCGTGACATCGAAGCGCGGGTCGGGCAGTGCCTCGCCGGCGAGGATGCGGGTGATCGCGCAGGCCGGGTCGTCCTCGCCGGTCAGGAGGACATGGGCGCCGCGCCGGCGCATGTGGCGGACGAAGCCGTCGCCCGCCCGGCCGGCCCCCGCCCAAACACCCCCCCAG
>VEPL01000007.1:158890-214937 GCA_012026885.1 Betaproteobacteria bacterium
CGCACTAGGCCGTCGCCGGCACGGCGGGGGACGACGATATCGATGCCGTCCAGGGGGTGCGGGCGGTCGTCGGCGAAGGTATGCAGCACCTCCTCGGGCACCAGCTCGACGCGGCGCGGCGCCGGCAGCAGGTGTCCGGGACGGTGGGCACTGAGGTCCCAGAGCAGCCACTGGCGCGCTTGGCCGGCGTGGCCGGTGACGGAGGCGAAATCGCGGGTGGCGATGGCAATTTTCATGGTGGTTCCGGTGCGGGCAGTAAGTTGGAAATAGCACGATTTGTGCCGTCGACCGCAGCGGCACCGATTCTCCATCCTGCCCCAGCGGCGCGCGTCCCGGCGCCTTTTTCGCGGCCCGGGTCTACGCCCCGTGCGGGTGCGAACAGGGCGCCGGCGGCACCGGCACAGTGCGTGGCAGGAGCTCAGCGCAACTCGTAGCCGAAAGAACGGATCACCGAACGCGCCGCCTCGCCCCTGAGGAAATCCAGGAAGGCGCGGGCGGCCGGCTTGTCACGGGCGCGGGCGAGCAGCACGGCATCCTGGCGGATCGGGTCGTGCAGTTCGGCCGGCACGATCCAGCCCGAGCCGCTGCCGATACGGTCGTTGCGGATCACCTGGGAATAGGCGACGAAGCCGAGCTCGGCGGCGCCGGTCGAGATGAACTGGTGGGTCTGGGCGATGTTCTCGCCCTGGACGAAGGATGGCTTGAGCGCGTCGGCGACGGCCATGCGGGTCATGACCTGCATGGCCGCCTGGCCGTACGGCGCCGTCTTCGGATTGGCGAGGGCAAGATGCTTGAATCCGCCGCGGCGCAGGACCTCTCCCCTGGCGTCGACCAGATCGGGTCGCGCCGACCACAGGACCAGGCGGCCGATGGCGTAGGTGAAGGCAGTAGCGTCGACCGCCTGCTTTTCACGGACCAGGCGGGCCGGTGTCTCGTCATCGGCGGCGAGCAGCACGTCGTACGGGGCGCCGTTGGTGATTTGCGCGTAGAACTTGCCGGTGGCCCCGAAGGAGAGCGTGGCGCGATGGCCGCTGGCGCGCTCGAAGAGTGGTGCGATGACCTGCATCGGGCCGCTGAAGTTGGCGGCGACGGCGATGTGAACTTCGGCGGCGCCGGCAGTTGCGGTGCACAGGGCGAAGAGGGCGGCAAAAATGGCTTTCATGGCAGTCAGGCGTCAAAGTGTAGCGCGAGGCTGGCCAGCGCCGCCGGCAGCGGCAGGTTTTCCTCGCTTTCCAGGATGCCCGGTACCGGGTGCGGATACTCGAAGTAGAGCCCGTAGGTGCCCGGGCGCTGGCCGTGCAGGCAGACGTGGGCGCGCAGCCGTTCCAGTTCGCGGTGGCGCAGCGTGACGATGCGCGGGTCGGCGTGGTCGTCGGGAGCGACGTCGCAGGCCTTGCCGGCGCGCGCATCGAGGAGGACAAGCAGGCGGCGCAGGGCGCGATCCTTGGGCAGGGCCCACGGGTTGGCGTTCATCGCATGGCCTCGGTGACGATGGCCAGCCAGGCGTCGATGCGTCCGTCGCTGAGCAGCGGCTGGTGGTGCTGGTCGAGCGCGAGGCCGACGAACGCCTCGCCATCGAGCGCCTGCGAGGCCGTGAATTCATAGCCGTCGGCCGGCCAGCGGCCGACCAGGCGGGCGCCGCGGGCGGCGAAGGCAGCGTGCAGCAGGCCGATGGCGTCGACGAACTCGTCGGGGTATTTCTTCTGGTCACCAAGGCCGAAGATGGCGATGGTCTTGCCGCCCAGGTCGGTATCGGCGATCTGCGGCAGGAATTCCTCCCAGCCCGCCTGGGCGAGCCCGGTGGACTGGCCGGGCAGTTCACCATCACCCAGCGTCGGACTGCCGACGATCAGCTTGTCGTAGGCGAGGAAGGCGTCTGGCGTCGTGCGCCCGATATTGACCGGCGCGTCTGCCGCCGTGCCCAGCTTGCGGGCGATCTGCTTCGCCACCAGCCGGGTGCGACCGGTGTCGCTGGCGAAGAAAATGCCGATTTTGCCCATTTTCAGGCGTCGACCGCGACAGTCTGGGTCAGCTCCTCCGGGAGGCAGCCGACCGGGTCGCCGAGCAGCCCGTCGGGGCCGCTCTCGAAGCGGACGAGGTAGATTTCCTGTGCCGGGTCGAGTTCGGCGTGGCCGTAGTGAACGACCACGCCGCGTGCGCCGGCCGGGGCGATCAGGCCTTCGGCTTCGGCCATGCCGGGCATGCCGCCGTCGTTGCGGATGTCCTCGGCGGCGAAGACGAGATCGCCAATGTCGTATTGTGCGCTGGCCATGGCGTCAGCCCCAGAGTTCAGCCGGAGCCAGCAACCCGTCGACGGGCCGGTCGAGGAGCAGGTGCTCGTCGATGATGCGGTCGACGTCGCCGGGGCCGACGCCGGCGTACATGACGCCTTCCGGATAGACGAGCAAGGTCGGGCCGAGCTCGCAGGGGCCGAGGCAGCCGGTGTTGGTCAGCTGGAAGCCGGCGCCCCACAGGTTGCGCAGGGTGAATTCGTCCGACAGCTTCTGCCAGACGGCGGCGCAGCCCTTGTCCTGGCAGGAGCCGCGCGGGTGGCCGGCGGGGCGTCCCTGGACGCAGGCGAAGACGTGTCGCAAAGGTTTGGGCATGGCAATCTCCGGTTGGGTGCAGTGCACCATGCAAGGGTGGTGCCAGCCGGAAATCCCTTTTTGTTCAGCGACCTGCGTCCGGGGCGGCGTGTCGGGTTCGCGACAAGCCGGGAGCGGATCAGAACTGCTTGACCGCGATATTGAGCGTCTGGATGCGGTAGGCGATCTGGCGCGGCGTCATGCCGAGCAGGCGCGCCGCCTTGGCCTGCACCCAGCCGGCCTGCTCAAGGGCGGCAATCACGCGCTCGCGCTCGGAGAGGTCGGGATCGTCGATGTCGGGCGGCGACGCATTGGCGGCGCCGGTTTCCGCCACCGGCGGCCGCGGCGCCGGACGAGCGGTGGGCGGCCGTTCGCGCGCGCTCGGGAAGCGGATCAGGTCGGCGTCGATGCCGCCGTCCTCGGAGAGCACCGCGGCGCGCTCGAGGCAGTTTTCGAGTTCGCGCACATTGCCCGGCCAGTCATGGTTGGCGAGCCGGCGCAGGGCCATTTCGGTAAGGTTCAGCTTGCGCTTCTGGTCGGCGCCGATCTTGCCGAGCAGGTGGCGGGCGATTTCCGGGATGTCCTCGATGCGCTCGCGCAGCGGCGGCAGGAAGAGCGGCATGACGTTGAGGCGGTAGAACAGGTCCTCGCGGAAATCGCCCATCTCGACCGCGGTCTCGAGGTCGCGGTGGGTAGCGGCGATGATGCGCACGTCCACCTTGATCGTCCGGCCGCCGCCGACGCGCTCGAATTCGCCCTCCTGCAGCACGCGCAGCAGCTTGGCCTGGAATGCGGCGGAGACTTCGCCGATCTCGTCGAGGAACAGCGTGCCGCCGTGCGCCTGCTCGAAGCGCCCCTTGCGCGCCTCGACGGCGCCGGTGAAAGCGCCGCGCTCGTGGCCGAAGAGCTCCGATTCGAGCAGGTTCTCGGGCAGCGCGGCGCAGTTGAGGCGGACCAGCGCATTACGCGCACGCGGCGAGTTGTAGTGGATGGCGTTGGCGATCAGTTCCTTGCCGGTGCCGGTCTCGCCGCGGATCAGCACGGTGGTGTTCCACTTGGCGACCAGCCGCGACTGGTCGAAGACGCGGCGCATGACGGCCGAGCGGCCGACCATGTTCTCGAAGCCGAACTGGTGGCGGACAGTGCGGCGCAGCGAATCGCGTTCCTCGACCAACGAGCTTTTCTCGCGCGCCACGTCGAGCGACAGGCGCAGGCTCTGGCCGATCAGGTTGGCGACCATTTCGGCGAACTGGGCGCGCTCGTCGAGCAGGCCGTCGTCGGGGGCCTCCGGCTGGACCGCGAGGACACCCATGAGGTCGCCGGCGACCTTGATCGGCACCGCGATGAAGGGCAGTTCCGGCTGATAGATGCCGAGCCGGTTGAGGAAGCGCGGCTCGTCGGCGACGCGCACCAGCTTGACGGTGCGTGGCCGCTCGAGGACCAGGCCGAGGACGCCCTCGCCGGGCTGGTACTGGATGCTGCCGGGTTCCGGCGGCGGGCTGCCGTGCAGCGCATGGGCACTGAGGTTGCCGCTCTCCGGGTCGACGACGGTGATCATGCCGCGCGTCAGCCCGGCCTCCTCGGAGAGCACGCGCAGGACTTCATGCAGCGTCTCGCCGAAGGCGAGCGAGCGGCTGAGCGCCCGGCTGACCGCATAGAGCGCGGCGATGTGCAGCAGGTTGAGCTCGTGCGTGCGGCAGTAGCCGCCCGTGGGTGGGCATTCGTCAGCAGGATGGATGATGTGGCTTTCGCGCATGGTCGCCGCTGGCGCGCTAGATCGGGTCGCCGTCGACACGGAACTCGACAATGGCGGCGCAGCCGCCGAGCGGGCTCTCGGCCAGGTCGATGATGCCGCCGTGGTCGGCGACCACCTGCTGCACGCGCGACAGGCCGGTGCCGATGTGGCGGCCGGTACCGCCCTTGACGGTGAAGAAGGGCTCGAAGGCCTTGACGCGCCAGGCATCGGGGATGCCGGGGCCGCTGTCGCAGACCTCGACGACGATGCGTTCGCTGTCGCCGCAGGTGGTCAGGGCGAGTTCGCGGCGTTTCCAGCCCTTGACGTTCATCGCCTCGATGGCGTTGTCGACCAGCGCCTTGAACAGCATGCGCAGCTGCAGGGGGCGGCCGAGCATGGCGGGCAGGGTGGCAGCCGGCCGCCAGTCGACGACGATGCCGGCGGCGAGCAGGCGCGGCGTGCTGACCTCGAGCACATCACGCAGCACTTCGTTGAGGTTGAGGCTGACGAGGATTTCCTGCGGACCGGGGGGTATGACCTGGCGCAGCGTCTCCAGGTGCTCGCGGCTGGCATCGAGCGCCTGGCGCAGCATGCCGGCGCTGGCCGGGTCGCGCCTTTGCAAAACGGCGATGGCCGAGGCCATGACGTTCATCGGTTCCTCGAGGCGGAAGAGGGCGGCCGACAGGCCCTCGCGGATCGCCGCAGCGCGTTCCTCCTCGGCGAGCACGGCCTGCAGGGCCGCTGCCTTGGCACGCTCCTGCTCCTCGCGCAGCGAGCTGATGTCGGCGACAGCCATGAGCAGGCCGGGCTGGCCGGAGGCGCAGAAATAGCTGTCGGCGCAGTCGCTCTGCATGTCGATGATCGAGGCGCTCACCGACAGCCAGCGGGAACGTCCGCCCGGCCGTTCGAAGCGCACCTCGAGGTTGTTGAAGCCGAGGCTGGCCGGGGCATCGGCCAGTCCCGCGCGCCACTCCGGCGCCAGACGGTCGAGCAGGTGGTGCGCCGGCTCGGCGACGGCGAGGTCGGTGACCAGCTTCTTGTATTCCTGGTTGTCGAGCAGCACGCGCCCGGTCGGGTCGAGCAAGGCGAAGGCGATCGGCGCCGCGTCGACGACCGACTCGATCAGCTGTTTCTGGTTGCGCACGGTCCGCTCGAGGCGGTGCAGTTCGGTCACGTCGCGATGCATCCCGAGGAAGTGGGTGGTTTTCCCCTGTGCGTTGACGACCGGCGAGATCGTGAGTTCCGACACATAGAGACTGCCATCCTTGCGCCGGTTGAGCAGGCGCCCGGTCCACGGCCGCTGCGCGCCGAGTGCTTCCCACATCGTCTTGTAGAGGCTGGCCGGCGTCGTGCGGTTGGACAGGGTGGATTCGTTGCGTCCGACGATTTCCTCGGGCGCGTAGCCGGTCACGCGCGTGAAGGCCTCGTTGACGAACAGGATCTTGGCCTTGGCGTCGGTGATCGAGACGGCGAGGTCGGCCTGGTCGACGGCCAGCCGGTAGAGTTCCGGCGTCAGCGGCGGTGCCTGGCGCGCCGGGCGCGTGGCGAGAAGGTCATGGGTTGTCATTTGTCGTCTCCCGTTCGGTGCGTCCGGGAGCTTTAGCAGGTTCCGTGCCGCGGCTGGCGGCAAGGGCGTGAACGGCGTCCGGGCAGGCCGGCGGCGCAAATGCGACGAAGCGCCTGTCGGTTTTGTGACATTGGCAGTGCGCGAAAATGCACCGTTTTCGGGCGTCGACCGCGCAAGCCGCGCCGCACAGGGGATTGGCACATCGGGGGAGGGTCTGGCACGGCTCATGCAGAGTAGGGCGCAGGTTCAACACGAAATACCTGAAGAGACGCGAGACATGGGCGACTTCCTGCTCCTCCTGCTATCCACCGCGCTGGTCAACAACGTGGTGCTGATCAAGTTCCTCGGCCTCTGTCCGGTCATGGGCGTCTCGAAGAGCGTCGACAGCGCCCTCGGCATGGGACTGGCGACGACCTTCGTCATCACGCTGGCGGCTGGCGCCTCGTGGATGCTCGACAACTGGCTGCTGCAGCCGCTCGGGCTGGGTTACCTGCGCATCCTGACCTTCATCCTGGTGATCGCCGCCGTCGTGCAATTCACCGAGATGTTCATCCGGAAATCGAGCCCCGGGCTGTACCAGTCGCTCGGCATCTACCTGCCGCTGATCACCACCAACTGCGCCGTGCTCGGTGTCGCGTTGCTCAACGTCGAGCAGAAGTTCAGCCTGTTCAAGAGCCTGCTCTACGGCTTCGGCTCGGCGCTCGGCTTCACGCTCGTGCTGCTCATCTTCGCCGGCCTGCGCGAGCGCGTCGCGCTCGCCCGCGTCCCGGCCGCCTTCGCTGGCGCACCGGTCGCCTTCGTCACCATCAGCCTGCTCGCCCTCGCCTTCATGGGCTTCTCGGGCCTCAACGTCTAGGAGCGATGCCCATGATCGCCGCCGTCCTCAGCCTGACCCTGCTCGGTGCCGTGCTCGGCATCGTGCTCGGCATCGCCAACCGCATCCTCAAGGTCGAGGGCGATCCCGTCGTCGACGAGCTGATCGCCCTGATGCCGGGATCCAACTGCGGCCAGTGCGGCTTCCCGGGCTGTGCCGGGGCGGCAGCCGCAATCGCCGACGGCAGCGCGCCGCCGACCTGCTGCCCGCCGGGCGGCAAGGCGCTGGCGAGCACCATCGCCGCGAAGCTCGGCATCGTGGTCGACCTCTCGGCGATGACCGACGACGGGCCGAAGATCGCCGCCGTCGCCGAAGAGCTGTGCATCGGCTGCTGCCGCTGCAGCAAGGTCTGCCCGACCGATGCCATCATCGGGGCCGCCAAGCAGATCCACAACGTCTTCCGCGAGGCCTGCACCGGCTGCTCCAGCTGCATCGAGAAATGCCCGACCGAGGCGCTGGTCATGAAGCCGGTGCCGGTGTCCCTGCAGCACTGGGTGATGCCCAGGCCGCTGGCGGCGTGAGGCGGCCATGGGCTTCATGAACCTCTTCCGCCATTTCCTCGCCGAGGACTGGGGCGTCCATCCCGACGACCACAAGCGGCCGGCGGCCGACCGGCCGGTGCGCGTGATGCCGCCGCCGGCCCGGCTCTACCTTCCGCTGCAGCAGCATCTCGGCAGCCCGGCGCGGCCTGTCGTGCTGGTCGGTCAGAAGGTCCGCAAGGGCGACCTGCTCGCCGAGGCGCAGGGGCCGGTGTCGGCCCCGATCCATGCGCCGACCTCGGGCACCGTCGCGGCCGTCACCGAGATCACCGCGCCGCACCCGTCCGGGCTGACGCTGCCCGCCATCATCATCGACGCCGACGGCGGGGACGCGTGGTGCGAACTGCACGGCTGTGCCGACCCCTTTGCGCTGCCGCCCGCCGAGATCGGCCGGCGAGTCGCCGCCGCCGGCGTCGTCGGCCTCGGCGGCGCCGCCTTCCCGTCGGCGGTCAAGCTGACCGGTGCGGCACGGGCGGAGGTGACGACGCTGGTCATCAACGGCGGCGAGTGCGAGCCCTACCTGTCGTGCGACGACCGCCTGATGCGCGATTGCGCCGCCGACATCGTCGACGGCATCCGCATCATGCTGCACGCCACCGGGGCACAGGCGGCGCTGGTCGGCATCGAGGACAACAAGCCGGAGGCGGTCGCCGCGATGCAGGCGGCTGCGGCGCCCTGGCCGGCGGTGCAGGTCCGCCCGGTGCCGGCGCGCTACCCGATGGGTTCCGAGAAGCAGCTGATCCAGGTGCTGACCGGCCGCGAGGTGCCGGCCGACGGCCGCGCCTTCGACATCGGCGTCGTCGTCCATAACGTTGGCACCGCGCTCGCCGTGCGCGCCGCCATCCGCGAGGGCAAGCCGCTGATCTCCCGGCTGGTGACCCTCAACGGCCGCTGCATGGCCGAGCCGGGCAACGTCGAGGTGCGCATCGGGACGCTGGCCGAGGAGGTGATCGCCTTCGCCGGCGGCCTCAGGGGCGACGGCCTCGGCCTCGCCCGCCGGGTCATGGGCGGCCCGATGATGGGCGCCCAGATCCCGCACTGGCGGGTGCCGGTGCTCAAGGGCAGCAGCGGCATCCTGGCGCTCGATGCCGGCGAGGTGGCCGAACAGGAGCCGTCGCCGTGCATCCGCTGCGGCAGCTGCGTCAAGGCTTGCCCGATGGGCCTGCTGCCGCTCGAGATGAGCGCGCGCATCCGCAACGAGGCCTACGGCGAGGCGATCGACCTCGGCCTCAAGGATTGCATCGCCTGCGGCTGCTGCGCTTGGGTCTGCCCGTCGAAGATTCCGCTGGTCCAGTATTTCGTCCATGCCAAGGGCGAGTTGTCGGCGCAGGAGCGGACGAAGCTGCGCGGCGAGGCGACCAAGAAGCTCGCCCAGCAGCGCCAGGATCGCCTCGCGCGCGAGGCACGCGAAAAGGCCGAGGCGGCGGCGAAGCGCAAGGCCGAACGCGAGGCCGCCGCAGCCGCCAAGGCCGCTGCCGAGCGGTTGCGGTCGACCCCGAAAAACAGGAGATTTCCGCATGAACGGCGACAGCCTCGCCCTGGCCCCGGTCGCTTCGCCGCACGCGCATGGTGGCGCCAGCGTCGGCCGCACCATGTTGCGCGTGCAGATCGCGCTGGTCCCGGCGACGCTCTACGGCTTCTGGCTGTTCGGCTGGCCGTCGTTCTTCCTGTGGCTGGCGACCATCCTGTCCTGCCTGGGCTGGGAGGCGCTGTGCCTGAAGATGGCCGGCAGCACCCGCATCAGGGCGACGCTGGCGGACGGCTCGGCCTTCCTCACCGGCTGGCTGCTGGCCCTGACCCTGCCGCCGTGGGCGCCGTGGTGGGTCGCGCTGGTCGGCGGCTTCATCGCCATCGTGATCGCCAAGCAGGTGTTCGGCGGGCTCGGCCAGAACGTCTTCAACCCGGCCATGGTCGCCCGCGTCGCGCTGCTCGTCTCCTTCCCCTTGCCGCTGACGCAATGGGTGGCGCCACTGGCGATTGCCGGTGGCGGCGGCCCCGATTTCGTCGACGGCCTGCGCATCTTCCTCGGCAGCCTGCCGCCGCCCGACACGATGGCGAGCGCCTCGCTGCTCGGCCACACCAAGACCGAGCTGTCGCGCGGCGTCGACCTGCTGCACGCGCTGGCGGCGCCGGGCGCACCGCTGCCGTCGTGGATCGGCATCCGCGCCGGCAGCCTCGGCGAGACGGCGTCGCTGCTCATCCTCGCCGGCGGCCTCTACCTGCTCGCCTGCCGCGTCATCTCCTGGCATGTTCCGCTCGCGGTGCTGGCCGGCCTCGGCATACCGGCCGCCATCGGCCACGCCGTCGACCCGGCCCGCTACCTCGACGCGACGACCCAGTTGCTGTCGGGGGCCGCGCTGCTCGGCGCCTTCTTCATCGCCACCGACTACGTGACCTCGCCGAACACCGGCGCTGGCCAGATCGTCTTCGGCCTCGGCATCGGGCTGGTCACCTGGATCATCCGCACCTGGGGCGGCTACCCCGAGGGCATGGCCTTCGCGGTGCTGCTGATGAATGCCCTTGTGCCGGTCATCGACCGCCTGGTCAGGCCGCGCATCCTCGGTCGCGACCGCCGCGGCCGGCCGCTCGACCTGCCGCAGGGAAAGGAGGGCGCGCGATGAATATCGAAGCCGTGCGCGAGAAGATCGGTTACCAGCCTCTGCTGCTCGGGGTCTTCGCCCTGCTGGCGAGCGGGGCGCTGGCCTGGGCGTCTAGCGCCACCGGTGATGCGATCGCCGCTGCCGAAGCCAAGGACCTGCGCGACTCGCTGTCGGAGGTGTTGCCGCAGGGCATGGCCGACAACGATTTCCTCAAGGACACGGTCGACCTCGACCGGGGCGGCAAAACCGTGACCATCTACCGGGCGCGCCAGGGCGGTACGGTCATGGCGGCGCTGTTCAAGGTTGCCGAGCGTGGCTACGCCGGCGACATCCAGGTGCTGATGGCCGTCGATGCGGACGGGCGCACCCTTGGCGTGCGCGTCCTCAAGCACAGCGAGACGCCCGGGCTGGGCGACAAGATCGAGGTCAGGAAGGACAACTGGGTACTCGGCTTCGACGGCAAGTCGCTGGCCGACCCCGGCCCGGAGAAATGGGCGGTGAAAAAGGACAGCGGCGTCTTCGACCAGTTCGCCGGCGCCACCATCACGCCGCGCGCCGTCGTCAAGGCGGTCAAGGGCGGCCTTGAGTTCTACGCCGCCCATCGCGCAGAAATCCTGGGAGGCAAGTCATGAGCGACAACGTCGGCAGCATCGTCAAGGACGGACTTTGGGACCAGAACGTGGTCTTTGCGCAGCTGCTCGCCATGTGCCCGACCATGGCGGTGACTACCAGCGGCACCAACGGGCTCGGCATGGGGCTGGCGACCACCGCCGTCCTCGTCGTCTCCAACGTCCTGGTCTCGCTGATCCGCCATACCGTCAGCTCGCAGGTGCGCATCCCGGTCTTCGTGGTCCTCATCGCGACCCTGGTCACCGTCGTGGACATGGCGATGAACGCCTGGCTGCACGACCTCTACAAGGTGCTCGGCCTGTTCATCGCGCTGATCGTCGTCAATTGCGCCATCCTCGGGCGGGCCGAGGCCTTCGCCGTCAAGAGCGGGGTGGTAGCCTCGGCGGTCGACGGGCTGGCGATGGGCCTCGGCTTCACCGGGGCGCTGACCGCGATCGGCCTGATCCGGGAGTTCCTCGGGTCCGGAACGCTGTTCGCGCAGGCCTCCAACCTGCTCGGACCGTCCTTCGCCTTTCTCGAGATGAAACTGCCGGGCTACGGCGGCGCGCTGCTGATGATCCTGCCGCCGGGCGGCTTCGCCGTCCTCGGCTTCCTGCTCGCCGGCAAGCGGGCCATGGAAAATCGCCGCGCGGCGCGTGCTACGGTCGTCGCAAGCCCGGCGCCCGCCTGAGGAGAACGCGGATGCAGGTTGGTATCGCCTATTCCGAGCCGGGCCAGCAGGTGTGGCTGAACATCGAGGTGCCCGAGGCGTCGACGGTGGCCGATGCGATCGAGCGCTCCGGCATCCTACGCCAGTTGCCGCAGATCGATCTGGCGACGCAGAAGGTCGGCATCTTCGGCCGCCTGGTCAAGCTCGACGCCGCACTCAAGCCGGGCGACCGGGTCGAGATCTACCGCGCCATCATCGCCGACCCGGAGACCGTGCCCCGGCGCGACAACGACGCCGACTAGGCGCCGCCGGCCCGAACCGAACGCCAACAACCCCCCGGAGCTTCCATGTACCGCATCGCCGCCATCCTCGCCCTCGCGCCCCTGCCGGCACTCGCCGCCGGCGGTGCGCCCGCCATCGGCGGCATTCCGATCGAGTTCATCCTGTTCGCGCTGACCTTGCTCGGTGTCGCGCTGCTGCACCATGCCACCCTCGCCGTCGCGCTCACAGGGCTGGCCACGATCAGCCTGTACAAGATCGTCTTTGCCGGCTTCGCGAGCGGCCCCGGCATCGCCGGATTTGCCGCGCATCTGGTCCACGAATGGGTAACCATCGCCAACCTGTTCTGCCTGCTGACTGGGTTCGCCATCCTTGCGCGGCACTTCGAAAAGAGCCACGTGCCGGTCATCCTGCCGCGCTTCCTGCCGGATGACTGGAAGGGCGGCTTCATGCTGCTGGTCATGGTCTTCGTGATCTCCAGCTTCCTCGACAACATCGCCGCGGCGTTGATCGGCGGCGCCATGGCCCACCAGCTGTTCAAGGCCCGCGTCCATGTCGGCTTCCTCGCCGCAATCGTCGCGGCGTCGAACGCCGGCGGCTCCGGTTCGGTGGTCGGCGATACCACGACGACCATGATGTGGATCGACGGCATTAGTCCCGCCAGCGTCTTCGATGCCTATGTCGCGGCCGGCGTTGCGCTCGTAATCACCGGTTACTTCGGCGCCCGCCAGCAGCATGCCCATTCGCCCATCCTGCGCCATGCCCATGCCCATACGCACGTGGACTGGGGGCGCCTGCTGATCGTCGGCACCATGCTGGCGTTCGCGGTGATTGCCAACGTCACGGTCAATCTGAAGTTCCCCGAGCTGGGCGAGCGCTTCCCCTTCATCGGGGTAGCGGTCTGGGCCGCGGTCATCCTGACCATGGGCGTGCGCCGCCACGACTGGGAAGTGCTGCCCGAAACGGCGCGCGGATCGGTCTTCCTGCTCTCGCTCGTAGTCTGCGCCTCGATGATGCCGGTCCAGGAATTGCCGGCCGCCTCCTGGCAGGGCGCCCTGGCGCTCGGCTTCGTGTCGGCGGTCTTCGACAACATACCGCTCACCGCGCTGGCGCTGCGCCAGGGCGGTTACGACTGGGGTTTCCTCGCCTACGCGGTTGGCTTCGGCGGTTCGATGCTGTGGTTCGGCTCGTCGGCAGGCGTCGCCCTCGCCAGCATGTATCCCGAGGCGAAATCTGCTGCTGCCTGGTTGCGCCATGGCTGGCACGTCGCCCTCGCCTACGTCGCCGGCTTCGCGGTACTGCTGGCGATGCTCGGTTGGCATCCCGACGCGCCGCACCGCCCGCTCCCGACCGCCGCAGCCGTTGTGGCGCCGGCGCATTGATCAGGCCTCATTGTCGCGTTCGCGACATGAGCGGAGCTCACTAAAGCGATGTAAATCATGTGGTTACGGTGTGGCATCCATCTTGCTGAGATGGATGCGGACCACCGGAGAACAGCATGAAAGCCAGCGAAATCCAGGCCCTGCTCGACGAGCCGGCCTGTGACCACAACCACAAGGAAAAGTCGGGCTGTGCCCGGCCCAAGCCGGGTGCGACGGCGGGCGGCTGCTCCTTCGACGGCGCGCAGATCGCGCTGCTGCCGATCGCCGACGTCGCCCACATCGTGCACGGGCCGATCGCCTGCGCCGGCTCCTCGTGGGACAACCGCGGCACGCGTTCCTCGGGGCCGACGCTGTTCCGTATCGGCATGACCACCGACCTCTCGGAGACCGACGTGGTCATGGGGCGCGGCGAGAAGCGCCTGTTCCACGCGATCCGCCAGGCGATCGACAGCTATGCGCCGGCCGCGGTCTTCGTCTATAACACCTGCGTCACCGCGCTGATCGGCGACGATGTCGATGCCGTCTGCCGGGCGGCGACGGAACACTGGGGCGTGCCCGTCGTGCCGGTCGATGCGGCCGGCTTCTACGGCACCAAGAACCTCGGCAACCGGCTGGCCGGCGAGGCGATGTTCAAGCACGTGATCGGCACGCGCGAGCCGGCGCCGCCTCCGCCGCGCTCCGACGGGCGGCCGACCTGGGACATCAACCTGATCGGCGAGTACAACATCGCCGGCGAGTTCTGGCACGTGGCGCCGCTGTTCGACGAACTCGGGCTGCGCATCCTGTGCACGCTGTCCGGCGATTCGCGCTTCGCCGAGGTGCAGACCATGCACCGCGCCCGCGTCAACATGGTCGTCTGCGCCAAGGCGCTGCTCAACGTCGCGCGCAAGATGCAGCAAAACTTCGGCATTCCCTTCTTCGAAGGCAGCTTCTACGGTGTCGCCGACATGTCGGCGGCGCTGCGCGACTTTGCCCGCCTGATCGGCGACCCCGATCTGGCGGCGCGTACGGAGGTGGTCATCGCCCGCGAGGAAGCGCGCTCGCACGCCGCCCTCGAGCCGTGGCGCGAGCGCCTCGCCGGCAAGCGCGTGCTGCTCTACACCGGCGGCGTCAAATCATGGTCCATCGTCTCGGCGCTGCAGGACCTCGGCATGAAGGTCGTCGCCACCGGCACCAAGAAGTCGACCGAGGAAGACAAGGCGCGCATCCGCGAGCTGATGGGCGACGAGACCAAGATGATCGACGACGGCAGCCCGAAGGCGCTGCTGTCGACCTACCGCGAGTACAAGGCCGACATCCTGATCGCCGGGGGCCGCAACCTGTACACGGCGCTCAAGGCGCGCATCCCCTTCCTCGACATCAACCAGGAACGCGAATTCGGCTATGCCGGTTACGACGGCATGGTCGAACTGGCCCGCCAGCTCGCCCTGTCGATGGAAAGCCCGGTCTGGGAAGCAGTCCGCCGGCCGGCGCCGTGGGCGGCGCAGCAGGGGCCGGGCAGCGTGTTGACGGCGTAAGGAGACGACATGGCCGAGATCATCCATTCGAAGAAGGCACTGGCGGTCAATCCGCTCAAGGTCAGCCAGCCGGTCGGTGCCTCGCTCGCCTTCCTCGGGCTGGCGAAGAGCTTGCCGCTGATGCATGGCTCGCAGGGCTGCACCGCCTTCGGCAAAGTCTTCTTCGTGCGCCACTTCCGCGAGCCGATCCCGCTGCAGACGACGGCGATGGACCAGGTCTCGACCATCATGGGTGCCGACGACAACATCATCGAGGCCCTGCGCACGTTGTCCGACAAGAGCAAGCCGGACATCATCGGCCTCGTCACCACCGGCCTTTCGGAGACCCAGGGCACCGACATCCATCGCGCGGTCAAGGATTTCCGCGCCCAGTATCCGCAGTTCGCCGAGGTCGGCGTGGTCGCGGTCAATACGCCGGATTACCTCGGCTGTCTGGAAAGCGGCTACGCGCTGGCGATCGAGGCGATCGTGAACACGCTGGTGCCGGAAACCCAGTGCGCCGGTCGCCGCCCGAAGCAGGTCAACGTGCTCGCCTCCGCGATGCTGACGCCCGGCGACATCGAGGCGATCCGCGACTGGGTCGAGGCCTTCGGCTTGCGCGCCGTGATCCTGCCAGATCTCGGCGATTCGCTCGACGGCCACCTCGTCGAGGCCGAGTATTCGGCACTCACGCTGGGCGGTACGCCGCGCGTGGAAATCGCCGCGATGGGCGAGTCGACCGCGACACTGGTGCTCGGGCCCTCGCTCGCCAAGGCGGCCGACCTGCTCAAGGCGAAGACCGGCGTGCCCGACTTCCGCTTCGCCGGCCTGATGGGGCTCGACGATTGCGACGCCTTCACGCAGGCGCTCGCGGAGATTTCCGGCCAGCCGGTGCCCGCGAAGGTGGAGCGCCACCGCGCCCAGCTGCAGGATGCGATGGTCGACAGCCATTTCATGCTCGGTTTCGCGCGCATCGCGTTGGCGGCCGACCCCGATCTGCTCGGCATGCAGGCCCGCTTCCTCGCCGGCATGGGTGCCGAGGTCGTCGCCGCGGTGGCGCCGCACCGGCATGAGAGCCTCGCCGCGCTGCCGCTCGCCCGCGTCCTCGTCGGCGACCTCGAGGACATGGAACTCGCGGCACGCGCCAGCGATGCCCAGCTCGTCATCGCCAACTCGCACGCGGCCGGCAGCGCCGCGCGGCTCGGCGTGCCGCTGCTGCGTGCCGGATTCCCGCAATACGACCTGGTCGGCGGCTACGCGCGCACCTGGGTGGGCTACCGGGGCTCCCGGCAGGCCCTGTTCGACATCGCCAACCTGATGCTGGGACAACACCATGAACTCGAAGCCTTCCACTCCATCTACCGTACCGGCGTTAGCGTCGGCCACCCCGATGTCCGCACGCCGCCTGCAGCTGGTCTGGTCCATTAAGCAGGAGCCGGAGGCCGTGCTCAGGGTTGCCTTCGCCTCGACCGACCGCAGCCGGGTCAACCAGCATTTCGGGGCGGCCGAGGGCTTCGTCGTCTTCGACGTGACGCCGCAGCAGGCGACGCTGGTCGGCGTCGCTGAATTCGCCGAGGAGGCGATGGACGGCAACGAGGACAAGCTGACCGCCAAGGTCGATTTCCTCGCCGGCTGCGCCGCGGTCTACGTCATGGCGATCGGCGCCTCGGCGATCAAGAAGCTGATGGCCAAGGGCATCCAGCCGATCCGCGTGGCCGAGGTCGATGCCATCGACGAACTGCTCGCCGAAATCTCGAAGGCGATGGATGCGGGCGGGGTCGCCTGGATCGACCGGGCCGTCGGCGCGCAGGGCAAGGCGCGCAGCGACGACCGCTTCGCCGCGATGGCCGAGGAAGGCTGGGACGGTTGATGGAAGCGCGCATGCTGCGCCATCGCGGGGTCGTCCGCGCCGTCGAGGGCGGCGTCGCCCTGGTCGCCATGGAAACCACCGGCTGTTCGGCCTGCGGCCACGGCGCCGGCTGCGGCATCGGCAAGATGGCGGCCGGGCGGCCGGCGACGATGCTGCGCCTGCCCGCTGCCGGAGCCCAAGTCGGCGATGTCGTCACCGTCGGCGTGCCCGAAAGCCGTCTGGCCTGCTCGGCGCTGCTCGGCTACCTGTTCCCGGCCTTTGCCATGCTGCTCGGCGCCTGGCTCGGGGCCACGCTGGACGGCCGCGACGGCGCCACGGCGCTCGGCGCCGCCGCCGGCTTCCTCGTCGCCCTGGCCATCGCCCGTGCCTGCCTGCGTTTCCTGCCGGGCCTGCTGCCGTCGCCGCGCCTGCTCGCCCCTACGACCTATTCCCCACTCTTTGCCAAGGAGCAAGACCATGACTGAAACCCTCGCCGCCGATCCGATCATGGAGACCGACTTCATCAAGGAAATGACGCGCCAGATGCGCGCCCTCGATACCTACGGCACCTACCAGGGCTGGAGCGTCGAGAAGATCCTCGATCCCTTCGTCCTGACCAGGGAGCGCAAGGCGGCCATCCCGCTGGTCGGCGATCCCGACGACGAGACCATCTCGCGCGTCAAGGCCTTCTACAACGCGATCGCCGTGCTGATCGAGAAGGAATGCAAGCTGATGGCCGTGCCGCTGGTCCACCTGACCCACGAGGGCTTCGGCCGCGCCCTGGTCACCGTCGGCAAGCTGGTCGCCATCGACCGGACCTTGCGCGACGTCCATCGCTTCGGCTTCGCCAGCCTGTCGAAAATGAAGGACGAGGCCGACAAGCAGCTCGGCGTCGCCCTCGAGCGCATCGGCCAGTATCCGGCGGTGGCGGGGCTGTAGCCATGTGCGCAGACGACCTCGCCACCCTCGACAAGGAAGTCAAGAAACTGAAGCGCATCGCTTCCGAATGGGCATCCCAGCTGCACGACCTCGTGGAAGACCGCCTGCCAGCGGCCTATCACGAGATCCCGGGCATTTCGCAATCCACCTACGACGCGTGCAAGGCCTGGGCAGATGCCAGTGCCCGGCTCGCGGCGGCACAGAAAGGCTGAACATCATGAGCCAGATTACCGGCCTCACGCGCGGCGGCAGCGAATGGACGCCGCACTTCGTCACCAACCTGGACCAGGAAAAGTGCATCGGCTGCGGCCGCTGCTACAAGGTTTGCCCGCGCAACGTGCTCGACCTCGTCGAGCGCGAGTTCGACGACGATGACGAAGGCGACGACGACAACACGAAGGTGATGAGCATCGCCAACGGGCTCGACTGCATCGGCTGCGGCTCCTGCGGGCGCGTCTGCCCGAAGGGGTGCTACACCTACGCCCCGGCGAGCGCCTGATGGCGCTGCCGCCCGACGCCGCCACCGGTGCCGACGTCTGTGCCGCGCTGCGCGCGCAGGCAGCGCGGCTCGGCTTGTCGCTGGGCGCCGAGCCGGAGTGGGCCGACGCCGTCCTCGAGGAGCGCATCGACCCCTATTCGCGCGAGTTCAGCGTCGTCGCCATCTGGCGCGGGCGCGAGCGCTACGGCTGCGCCAATTTCTTCGCCGACGGCCGCATCTTCGCCGAGTACCAGGTCCTGCTGCCGCACCCGCAGCGCCCCGGCAGCTATGTCGATAGCGTCCAGGTCTGGGGACGGCCGGCGCAGTGGCGCGGCGATGCCGTCATCGCCGATTATCCGGCCTGAGATGAAACGATCCCCGTGCTCACTGCGTTCGCCGCCCCCCGCGGGGGCGTTGGTACGCTTGAGGGCGGCCCGGCGCGTACTCGCATGCTGCCGCTGCCGCGCCTGATCCTGCTGCACAAGCAGAAAACGAGCGGGCGTGTGCGTTTCCTCTGCCTGGCGTCCGGCGTCGTCGCCTTCGCACCATTGCCGGAGCCGTCGGCCCTCTACGAAGATGCTTACGATCCCCCGCTGCGCTGCCATCCGGTCGCCGCGCTGCGCGAGGCCGAAGTCCGCCTCGGGTTGCCGGAAGGCGCCATCGAGCCGGAGGCGGAATTCCGCGCCTGGGTCGACACCCCGGCCGGCGATGTGCCGGTACTGCTCGGCAGCTTCGCCGGCATCGATCCGCCCTTTTCCGCGGCCGAGCGCGGCGGCGGCCGCTTCATCGCGCTGACCGAGGCGCGCGGCCTGAGCGAGGTCGAGCGCAACCTGCTGCGGCGGGCCTACGAACACGTCCTCGGTTGATTGTCGCGTTTGCGACATGCCGCCCGGTCACGACAAGTCAATCAATTCAACGGGCTAGCGCAAACGGCGGGCTGGCACAGGGTTTGCGGAGGAACGGTCGACCCTTTCAGGAGAACCGACATGATCAACCTTACCCCCGCTGCCCTCAAGGCCGTGCAACGCTTCATCCGCGGTTCCGAATCGCCGGTCGCCGGGCTGCGCCTGGTGATTTCCGGCGGCGGCTGCTCCGGCCTGCAGTACGGCATGAAGCTGGAAGCCGACAAGGCCGACGACGACTGGGAACTCGAGGTCGACGGCGTCAAGCTGCTGGTCGACCCGATGACCATGCCGATGATCGACAACGTGACCATCGACTTCATCGACACGCTGACCCATACCGGCTTCAAGTTCGACAACCCGAACGCCAGCTCGCAGTGCTCCTGCGGTCAGTCCTTCTCGGTCTGAGGAGACGATCATGTGGGAATACTCGGACAAGGTGCGCGAACACTTCTTCAACCCGCGCAACTCGGGCCCGCTCGAGGACGCCAACGGCATCGGCGACGTCGGCTCCATCCAGTGCGGCGACGCACTGCGCCTGATGCTCAAGGTTACGCCGGACACCGAGGTGATCGAGGATGCGCATTTCCAGACCTTCGGCTGCGGTTCCGCCATTGCCTCGTCGTCGGCGCTGACCGAGATCATCAAGGGCATGACGCTGGACGACGCGCTCAAGGTCTCCAACCAGGACATCGCCGATTACCTCGACGGCCTGCCGCCCGAAAAGATGCACTGCTCGGTAATGGGGCGCGAGGCCCTGCAGGCGGCCATCGCCAACTACCGCGGCGAGGAATGGTCGGACGACCACGAGGAAGGCGCGCTGATCTGCAAGTGCTTCGCCATCGACGCGGTGATGATCGAGGACGTCGTCAAGGCCAACGACCTCCACACGGTCGAGGAAGTGACCTTCTACACCAAGGCAGGGGGTGGCTGCGCGGCGTGCCACGAGGGGATCGAGGAGATCCTCGCCAAGGTGAAGGCGGAACGCGCCGGCCCCGGCGAGGTCTCGCCGCCGCCCCCGTGCCCGGCGACGCCCGAGGCACCCAAGCCGCCGGCGAAGAAGCTGTCGATCGTCGAGAAGATCAAGGTCATCGAGGGCGTGCTGGAAAGCGTGCGCCCGATGCTGCAGCGCGACCACGGCGATGTCGAACTGGCCGACGTGCAGGGCAAGAAGATCTACGTGCATCTGAAGGGCGCCTGTTCGGGCTGCATGATGGAAGCGGCGACGCTGGGCGGCATCCAGCAGAAGATGATCGAGAGCCTGGGCGAACTGGTGCAGGTGCTGCCGTCGTCGATGATGCCGGTCGAGGCCTGACGGCCGCTGCCGCGGTCGACCGACAAAAATGCCCGAAAACCGATAACGCCCCGACCCCAACCGAGAATCCGAGGACTGCGCCATGGAACCGAAACCGATCTACCTCGACAACAACGCCACGACCCGGGTCGACCCCGCCGTCGTCGAGGCCATGCTGCCGTTCTTCACGGAGCATTTCGGCAATGCCTCGTCGATCCATGCCTTCGGCAGCGAAGTCGGCAAGGCGCTCAAGAAGGCGCGCGGCCAGGTACAGGCGCTGCTCGGCGCCGAGCACGATTCGGAAATCATCTTCACCTCCTGCGGCACCGAGTCGGACTCGACCGCCATCCTCTCGGCCCTCAAGGCGCAGCCTGAGCGCAATACGGTGATCACCACCACCGTCGAGCACCCGGCCATCCTGACCCTGTGCGACTGGCTGGAGAAGGAAGGCTATGTCGTCCACAAGCTGAAGGTGGACAAGAAGGGACGCCTCGACCTTGACGAATACAAGTCGCTGCTGCACGACCGCGTCGCCATCGTCTCGGTCATGTGGGCCAACAACGAGACCGGCACGATCTTCCCGGTCGAGGAAATGGCGGCGCTCGCCGCCGAAAAAGGGATCATGTTCCACACCGATGCGGTGCAGGCGGTCGGCAAGATCCCCATCGACCTCAAGAACACGAAGATCGACCTCCTGTCGCTGTCCGGCCACAAGCTGCACGCCCCCAAGGGCATCGGCGTGCTCTACCTGCGCCGCGGCTGCCGCTTCCGTCCGCTCCTGCGCGGCGGTCACCAGGAACGCGGCCGCCGGGCCGGCACCGAGGCCTCGGCCTCGATCGTCGCGCTGGGCAAGGCCTGCGAAATGGCCATGCTCAACATGGACAAGGAGAATAGCGAGGTCCGCCGCCTGCGCGACAAGCTGGAAAACGGCATCCTCAGCCAGATCAGCCACTGCTTCGCGACCGGCGACGTCGCCAACCGCCTGCCCAACACCAGCAACATCGCCTTTGAATACATCGAGGGCGAAGCCATCCTGCTGCTGCTCAACAAGCTGGGCATCGCCGCCAGTTCCGGCTCGGCCTGCACCTCCGGCTCGCTGGAACCGTCGCACGTGATGCGCGCCATGGGCATTCCCTACACCGCCGCGCACGGCACCATCCGCTTCTCGCTCTCGGTCGATAACACCGAGGCCGAGATCGATCGCGTCATCGCGGCGGTGCCGCCGATCATCGCGCAGTTGCGCAAGCTGTCGCCCTACTGGGGCGAAAAGGGCCCGGCCGCCAACCCGGAGGCCAGCTTCGCGCCGACCTACGCCTGAATTCAGGAGTCTCTCTCCCCGCCGCAAGGCGGTTGGCCCCGGAAGCGATTCCGGGGCATTTTTTTTCGGGGTGCCCCGCCGCCGGCTGCGGGATTCGTGCCCCCCGCGCTATGCTAGTATGCACGTGGGTTTTGATGACGTTGGCAAGGGCGTGCGGCGGCCGGCTGGATGAGTGAGTCATGGTAAAGCGCTTTCTGTCCCTGATCGTGGTTGCAGTGCTCCTCGCGGGGGCGGGGGGTGCATTGTTCTGGCGTCTGGAATCCGCGAACGCCGAACAGCGCGCCATCGCCCTCCTGCGTGCGGTGGTCGACACCAAGGCGTCCGCTGTCGAGCGCTGGCTCGGTGAGCGGCGCGGTGATGCGCGCGTGTGGAGCGAACCCGCCAACCTCGCAGCGCGGGTTGACAGCCTGCTGGCGGAACCCGGCAATCCGGAACACCGCGAGATCCTCCTGGAGCGACTCCGGCTGATGCTCGATGCGTACGACTACGAGGCGGCGATGATCGTGGCGCCCGGCGGCACCATCATCCTCGACACCGCCCCGGCCAACGTTCTACGTGACGGCGTCGGGCGAGGTCATGATGGACTGGGTGGCGCCGATGTACTCCCGCGATTCGCAGCGTGAGCGGGCGACCGCGGCGGTCGTCCTGCGTGTCGACCCGAGCCATTTCCTGTTCGACTACGTGAGGGCCTCGCCGAGCACCTTTGCCTCGCACGAGATCAACATGATCGAGCTGTTCGCCGACACGTCCCTGTTCTTCATGCCGGTCGCGTTCGGCGAATCGACTGCGATGCACCAACGCCCGCTGCTGCCCGGGCGCGTGGTGTCCGAGGTCGCCCGGCAGGGGGAGCGCGACGGCACCGGCTTGGCGCGCGATTACCGCGAACAGGAGGTCATGTTTGCCTACCACGGGGTCGCGGGAACGCCCTGGTTCGTGGTCGCCAAGGTCGACCGTGCCGAGGTCCTGGCGCCCCTGATGCGGACCATGACCTTGCTCAGCATCGTCGTCCTCGTCGCCCTGTTGCTCCTGTTCGCCCTGTTGCGCCGGCTATTCGGCCAGCAGGAAGCGATTCACCGTCTCGATCTCCGGCAGCAGCAGGTCGACGCCGCGCACCAGATCGAGGCGCTCGGCGACAACCTGCCCGGCGGCTTCGTCTACCGCTTCAGGCGGTCGCCGTCGGGCGCTGCCTCGTTCATCTACGTCAGCCGCGGCGTCGAGGCCATTTCCGGTTTCACGCCCGAGCAGGCCATGGCCGATGCCGGTCCGCTGCTCGCCCTCTTCGACGAGGACAGCGCACGCCAATACCAGGCCACCGAAGCACGGAGCGCCGCGCAGTTGTCGACCTTCTCCGAGGAAGTCCGCCTGGTTTTGCCCGATGGCCGGGCGCGCTGGCTGCAACTGAACTCGAATCCGCGGCAGGAACCCGATGGTGCCATCGTCTGGGACGGCATCGCGCTCGACATCAGCGAGCGCAAAAAGGCCGAGCAGCGGGTCGGCGAGAGCGAGGAGCGCTTTCGCAGCCTGTTCTACGGTACCCGGCAACCGCAATTGCTGATCGAGGACGGCCGTTTCGTCGACGTCAACCAGGCCGCGCTGGAGCTTATGCACATCGGCTCCCGGGAAGACCTGTTCGCCATGACGTTCGATGCGATTTCTCCCGAGGTCCAGCCGGATGGCAGGACGTTCGCCGAGGTCATGGCCGACCTCGGGCCCGATCTGCGCGCCGGGCGCAGCCGGCGGATCGAGTGGGAACACGTGCGCAAGGACGGCTCGCGCTTTTTCGTGGACGCACTGTTGACGCCGATCACCGTGGGCGACCGCTCGATGCACCTGGTGAACTGGACCGACATCACCGAAAGCCGGCGCCGGAGCGCCTCCGAGAAACACCACGCGCGCGTCCTCGAGTTGCTGCTGGCCAAGGCGCCACTACCGGCGGTTCTCGAGCAGGTGGTGCTGAGTGTCGAGGTGCTGATGGACGATGCGCTCTGTTCCATCCTCCTCGTCGACCGGTCGGGCAAGCGCCTGGTCGGCGGCGCGGCGCCACATCTGCCGGCGTTCTACAACGCGGCGGTCGAGAATCTCGAGATCGGCATGGGGGTTGGCTCATGCGGCACCGCGGCATTCACCGGCAAGCTGGTGGTGGTCGAGGACATCGCCACCCACTCCTACTGGAGCCCGTTCGCGGCGGTGGCGGCCAGCGCCGGACTGGGGGCGTGCTGGTCGATGCCGGTCATGGATTCCACCCACAAGGTGCTCGGCACCTTCGCCATCTACCACCGGACTGTCGCGTCGCCGACACAGCAGGATATCGGGTACATCGAGCAAGCCGCCCAACTGGCCGCCATCGCCATCGAGACGCGGCACAAGGAAGACGCACTGGCCGAGTACCGCAGTCATCTCGAAGATCTGGTTGCCCAGCGCTCCGCGGAAATCCTCGAGCTGAACCGCAAGCTCGAGCAGCGGGCTGCCGAAGCGGAATCAGCCAACCTGGCCAAGAGCAGCTTCCTCGCCAACATGTCGCACGAGATCCGCACGCCGCTCAATGCGATCACCGGCATGGCGCATCTGTTGCGCCGCACCGGCCTTGACCGGGAGCAGGCGGACAAGCTGGACAAGATCGAGACCGCCGGCAACCACCTGCTAGAGATCATCAGCGCGATCCTCGATCTCTCGAAGATCGAGGCCGGAAAGTTCACCCTGGATGACGGACCGGTGCGTATCGAGGCGCTCTTTGCCAACATCGTTTCGATACTCGGACACAAGGCACAGGACAAGGGGATCGCGCTGCGCACGGAGATCGGTTCGCTGCCGCGCAACCTGCGCGGCGATGCGACCCGGCTTCAGCAATCGCTGCTCAACTACGTCGGCAATGCACTCAAGTTCACCGAGCGCGGCGCCATCACGATGCGCGCCCGCGCCGAGGCCGAGACGGCGCAGACGGTGACGATACGCTTCGAGGTCGAGGACACCGGCATCGGCATCGCGCCCGACGTCATCCCCAAGCTGTTCGGCGCCTTCGAGCAGGCGGACAGTTCGACGACGCGCAAGTATGGCGGGACCGGGCTGGGGCTGGCGATCACGCGCAAGATTGCCGAGGTGATGGGCGGTACCGCCGGTGTCAGCAGTACGCTTGGCAAGGGCAGCACATTCTGGTTTACCGCCGTCCTGCACGAGGGCGCCGAGACAGCCGGCGCGGCCGCTGCCGGGGGCTCGTCGGACGCCGAGTCCGCCATCCGGCGGGACCATGCCGGCAAGCGCATCCTGCTCGTCGACGACGAACCGATCAACCAGGAGATTGCCGGCATCCTTCTCGAGGAAGTCGGGCTGATCGTCGACCGGGCCGAAGATGGCCGGCAGGCCGCGGACAAGGCCGGGGCGGGGCGCTACGACCTGATCCTGATGGACATGCAGATGCCGGTCATGGACGGGCTCGATGCGACGCGCGAGATCCGCAGGATGCCGGGTGGCGAGGCGACGCCGATCCTGGCGATGACCGCGAATGCCTTTGCCGAGGACAAGGCACGCTGCCTCGAGGCGGGCATGGACGATTTCATCACCAAGCCGGTCATGCCCGACGTCTTGTACACGACCCTGCTCGGGTGGCTACAGAAGGGCGGACGCTGACCCGGTAATGTGGCAGTGGAAGAGGGGCGCCAGCCCGGTGCGCGGCGCCGTTCAGATCGCGACGGTCAGGTTCACCCAGGCCTCGGGCAGGAACGGGACGATCAGTGCCTCCAGCCGCTTGTCCCAGCCGTTCAGGATAGCCACGCCGAGCAACAGCAGGAGCCAGCCGAAACCCTGCTTCATGGCCTTCGCGTGGCCCAGTACCCAGGTGCGCGCCCGGGCGAACCCGGCGCGCGAGGCATAGGCCGCCAGGACCAGCGGCGTCGCGGCGCCGGCGCCGAAGGCACCGAGGATCAGGGTGCCGCGCAAGGCGCCGCCTTCGGTCGCCACCAGGGTCAGTGCAGCGGCCAGGAGGGGGCCGGAACAGGGGCTCCAGACCAGGCCGAGCAGGGCGCCGAGCAGCAGGGCCCCGCGCAGCGAGCCGGCCTCGAGCTTGCCGGACAGGTGGTCGGCACCGCTGGCCAGCGGCGTCATCAGGTTCGTGAAGCGCTCGCCGAGCGCCGGCACCAGCATGACGACGCCGAGGATCAGCAGCAGCCAGCCGCCGGCCGTGCGTACCGAGTCGCCGTCGATGCCAAGGGCCGGACCGGCGAGGCCGACGACCAGGCCGATCAGGGCGAACGACAGGGTCATGCCGAGCCCCATTGCCAGCGGGCCGGCGCGATGCCCCTGCAGGCTGCCGCCGACGACCAGCGGCAGCAGCGGGAAGACGCAGGGCGACAGCGTCGTCAGGCTGCCGGCAGCCAGTGCCAATGCCAGGTGGGCCAGCGACGCGGCTTCCATGGTTCAGAGGGCGCTGGCGATGGCCGCCTTGAGCTTCGCCGGATCGGTTTCGCCGCCGACCCGCGCCGTTTCCCGGCTGCCCTTGTAGACGATGACCACCGATTGGGAACGGACGCCGAGCGATTTCCGCAGGTCGCGTTCCTTGTCGTAATCGACGACCAGCAGCGTGGCCGCCTGCAGTTGCGGATCGGCCTTGAGCGACTGGAAGGCCTTTTCCTGAGCCTTGCAGGTCGGACACCAGTCGGCGTGGAAATGCAGGGCGACCGGTTTTCCGGCAGCCTGGGCCTGCTGCAGCGTACCGGCGGCATAGGGCTGTATCTCGAGGGCGCTGGCCATGCCGGACAGCATCAGCAACGGCAGGAATATCGCCAGGGCAAGGAAGCGGGACTTCATCTCGGTGTCTCCATGGGGTCATCGGGTAAGGATTAGACGAGCCCATGTCCCGTTTCTTACAGTCGGACGTGATTATTCGCTGTTGGCGTGCGCCGGGAGTATCCGCAGCCGCCCGCATGTGATTGCAGCCGGCGCGATGGCGCGCCTGCCCGGACGGGCCGGCGGCGGGTGGGCCTATTCCGGGTGCCGGTGCGCGCGCGCCGGTGGTCGCGGTTGGGCGCGGATCCAGTCGCGCTGGGCTTCGCTTCGCCGCTTGTCGGTCAGGCGTTCGATGATGCGCGGGCAGACCTCGGCGAACGGCAGTGGGCCGTCGGGCAGGATTTCTTCGCAATAGAGAAGGTGCAGGCCGATCGGCGACGCGAGGACCGCACTGAGTTCGCCGGCCTGCAGCGCGAAGGCAGCCGGCTCGAGCTCGGGAAACAGCTGGCCGCGGCGAACGGTGCCGAGGCGGCCGCCGTCCATGGCGGTCGGACATTGCGAGTGGCGCAGCGCGGCGGCCGCGAATTTTTCGCCATCCGTGGTCGTCGACCGCAGCGATGCCAGTGTTGCCGAGGCCTTGGCCTTGCCGCGCGCGTCGTCGTGGGTGATCAGGATGTGGCGCAGCCGGCGTGCCTCGGGGCGGTCGAAGGCCTCGGGGTGCAGGTGGTAGTAGATCTCGGCATCGACGACGCTGGCTTCAGGGACCGCCGCTGCCACCTTGTCGAGCACGGCCTCGACGCGCAGGTCGCGCTCGATCGCCTCGGCGAGTTGTGACGCGTCGAGGCCAAGGTGCTCGAGGTCGCGGGCCAGTTCTGCCGGGCTGGCGTAGCGCCCGCGCACCTCGTCGACGCGGCTGGCCAGCGTCGTGGCGGGCACGACGACGCTGGCGGCTTCGGCGCTGTGCAGGATGCGTTGCTCGATGCCGTCCTGGCGGCCGGCGATCTCGGCGACCCGTTGCCGCTCGGGTTCGCTGAGCACCTCGGGGGGTTTCTGGAACATCTCCCAGGCCAGCTTGAGTTCGAGATAGGGCTGCATCGTTCACTCCGCCGGCGGGGGTTCGAGCAGGAACTCGGGAATGAGCAGGAGGCGACCGGGCAGGGCATCGAAGTGGATGTGGTAGGCGACGCCGCCCGGGGCGTCGCGGACGACGCGGATCACTTCGCCGCCGCCGCCGGCGGGGACCAGCATCTCGCCGCCGACAGCCAGCTGGCGGGCGGCGCATACCTTGTCGCGGAATTCGAAGCGCGACGGGGTCCACGGCTCGTCGGCGCCGATCAGTTCCTCCTCGCGGCAACCGACGATCTTGCCTTCCTCGAGGAAATTGACCGAATAGATGACCTGGTCCTGCAGGAAGGTGCCGACGTCGACCACATAGCCGATGCTGCCGCGGCGGACCAGCGGCGCGCCGGGGTCGAGCCCGGGGTAGGTGCCGTCGTTGCGCACATTGCGCGTCAGACGGACCGCCTCGCCGTAATCCCAGCGTGCATCGAGCATCAGCGGAAAACCTTGTCGAGCGACACGAAGGAGGTCGAGCCGCCGCCCGGCTTGTCGACGTGCTGGAAGACGGCGAAGACCTTCTCGGTGAGCGAGTCCGAGTGGACGAAATCCTGGTAGGCGCGCTCCAGCCAGAGGCGGTAGATGGCGCGTTGCTGCGCTTCGTCCGGCGGCAGGTTGGGGGCCTGCTTGCCGAGGTAGTCGTGGAAGCGCTGCAGGATGTGCAGGCGGTTGACCTGGACGATCGCCGGGTCGTAGGGAACGGCGAAGAACTCGAGGAAGTCTTCGGCGGACACGAGGTCCTCGAGTTCCTCGGCAAGGGTCAGGGTGTCTTCCATGGCGGGGCCTCCTCAGGCGACGGCGAGCTGGATGGTGGAATCGTCCCCGTCGTCTTCGCCGGAGCGGAAGGCGTCGAGGACGGCGAGCAGTTTGGCGGCACCGAGCTGGTCGCGGCTGTCGAGCGACGAGAGCTTGTGCAGGCGGCCGCGCGATTCGGCGATGCGCCCGAGGCGCAGGAGGACGATGCCGGCCGCCTTGAGGGCCATCAGGTAGAAGCGCAGCAGGCCGAAGGAGCGGCTGGCGGCGCGCGCCAGCCAGCCCTCGTCGAGCTTGTGCCAGTCCTCGGGCAGTCCGAGGTTGCGGCCGGAGAGCTGCATGGCGCGCTCGGCGACCTGGAGGGCGTCGTCAAGGCGGTGCTGATAGTAGTAGTAGCGATAGAGGCCGACGAGGACGGTCAGGTTGTCGGGCGCGATCAGGTAGGCGCGCAGCAGGGCGGTTTCGGCGGCCGGTTCGCCGTAGCGGTCGGACGCCTCGGCGATCAGCTTGCCGACGCGTGCCGGCATGGGCGCTTCGAAGTAAAGGTCGCAGTCGGAGAAGTCGAGCAGGTCCATGGCGTCCTCAGTGCATTGCCTCGTGCTCGCAGCACAGGTCGCCGGCCGAGCAGGTGGCACATTGCCCGGACGGGGCGGGGGGCGGGGCGTCACGCAGGTCGGCGAGTTCGCGCTCGAGCGACTCGATGCGCTCGAGCAGGCAGGAAATCGACTTGGCGACCGGGTCGGGCAGGATGTTGTGGTCAAGGGCCAGTGACTCCCCGGCGGCGCGGTTGCCGGCCCGGGTATCGACGATGCGTCCGGGAACGCCGACGACCGTGCGTTCGGCCGGCACGTCCTTGACGACGACCGAATTGGCGCCGACGCGCACCCGTTCACCGACGGTGATCGGCCCGAGGATCTTGGCCCCGGCGCCGACGACGACGCCATCGGCCAGGGTCGGATGGCGCTTGCCCTTGTTCCACGAGGTACCGCCCAGCGTGACGCCATGGTAGAGGGTCACGTCGTCGCCGAGCTCGGCCGTCTCGCCGATGACGACGCCGGCCCCGTGGTCGATGAAGAGGCGGCGGCCGATGGCGGCGCCGGGATGGATGTCGACATTGGTGAGCGTGCGCCCGACGAAGGACAACAGGCGGGCTGGATAGCGCCAGCCGGCGCGCCAGAGGCGGTGCGCGACACGGTGGACCATGAGGGCATGGACGCCGGGATAGGTGGTCAGCACCTCGATGCGCGAGCGGGCGGCCGGGTCGCGCCGGAAGACGCAGGAGAGGTCCTCGCGCAGTGTCGTCCACAGGCCGGGCGGCAACGCGCCGGTGACCTTGAGCACCAGTGCCTCAGGCATGGCCATGGCTCCCGAGGTCGGCCAGCAGGCCGCGCAGGTCGGCGGCTTCCGGCGAGCGCTTGCGCTCGGTGACGAAGCGGCGCACTTGCGGGAGCAGTGCCCGCGCGTCGGTGTCGCCGAGCGCGATGCCGAGGCCGGCGTAGACGACCTGCACCGCGTGCGAGCCGGAGTGCTTGCCGAGGACGATGCGGTGCTGCTGGCCGACTTCGCCGGGGTCGAAGCCCTGGTAGTTGTCCGGGTGCTTCATGAGCCCGTCGACGTGGATGCCGGCCTCGTGGGTGAAGGCGCCGGCGCCGACGACGCTCTTCTGCCAGGGCACGGCGCGGCCGGACGCGCGGGCGACCAGGCCGGATACGCCGGGGAAGCCGCGCAGGTTGACACCGGTCTCGATGCCGTGCAGCTTGCGCAGGCCGAGGACGACTTCCTCGAGCGGCGCATTGCCGGCCCGCTCGCCGAGTCCATTCACCGTCGTATTGACGTGCGTCGCCCCCGCCTTGCAGGCGGCGAGCGTGTTGGCCGTGGCCAGGCCGAGGTCGTCGTGGGCGTGCATCTCGATCTCGAGCCCGGTATTACGCCGCAGCAGCGAGATCCGCTCGAAGGTGACGAAGGGCTCGAGGACCCCCAGCGTGTCGGCAAAACGTAGCCGCCGGGCGCCGGCGCGCTCGGCCACTTCGGCCAGGGCGCAGAGGAAATCGGGTTCGGCGCGCGAGGCATCTTCGCAGCCGATGCCGACCTCGAGGCCGAGTTCGCGGGCGGTCGCGACATAGGCGGGCAGCTCGCGCAGCAGCCAGGCGCGGTCCTGGCCGAGCTTGTAGGCAAGGTGCTGGTCCGAGGACGGCACCGAAATATCGATCAGGTGGGCGCCGAGTCCGGCGCAGGCAGCGATGTCGGCCGCGTGCATGCGGCTCCAGACCATCAGCCGCGCCGCGAGTCCGAGCGCAGCGACGGCGCGTACCGAGTCACGTTCCTCGTCGCCCATCGCCGGGATGCCGACCTCCAACTCGGGGACGCCGATGCCGTCCAGGCGCCGGGCGATGGCCAGCTTTTCGTCGAGCGAGAACGACACGCCGGCCGACTGCTCGCCGTCGCGCAGGGTCGTATCGTTAATGGTGACGTATTGCCGGGCCATGGAAACCTCCTGCCAGGCTCTTCAGCAAATACGGTGCCAGCTGTAAAATCTATTTAAATCAGTTTGTTATGGAGTTGTGTCGGGGCGTGGTCGGACACCGATGTCGGCAACCCGACAAGCGCCGCCTGCGCAGCGGCGGTCAGGCCGCCGGCAGCGGTTGCAGCGAACGGGCGGAAACGATCAGGCGCTTGCGGGGGCCGGTACCCGCCTGCCGTTCGACTTCCCACATCGCCATGCCCTTGACGATGGCGACCTGCTCGATTGCGGTCACGACGGCGCCGAGCTTCACATAAATGTAGGCGGCACCGCTGCGGATCGAATTGACGGCTTTCACTGGTTTGTCTCCCGAAGGTTGTTATTGACCCCGCCTATCTTAGCTGCTCGTCCGGACTTGAAAATCGGGTAAATCCTTCGATTCGCTCCGGGTTTTTCGTAGTGTTGAATTACCCCGGCAATGGCGGGTAGTCGGTGTATCCGACCGGACCGGGCGTGTAGAAGGTGGCCGGGTTCGGGGCGTTGAGCGGGGCGCCCGTGCGCAGGCGGCGCGGCAGGTCGGGGTTAGCCAGGAAGGCGGTACCGAAGGCGACCGCATCGAGCAGGCCCTTGTCGATCGCCGCACCGGCCTCGGCACCGTCGTAACCCATGTTGCCGACAAGAACACCGTCGTAGGCCTCGCGCACCGGCGTCATCACGTCTCCCTTCTGGAGACCGAAGAAATCGCCGCGCATGACGTGCAGGTAGGCGAGCCGGTAGTCGTTGAGGCGCTTGCCGAGCCAGGAAACCAGGCCGACCGGATCGCCGTCGATCATGCTGTTGTAGCTGTTCAGCGGCGAAATGCGCAGGCCGACACGGTCGCTGCCCCAGACCGCGCACACCGCCTCGAGCACTTCGAGCAGCAGGCGGGCGCGGTTCGCCAGCGGGCCGCCGTAGGGACCGCTGCGGCGGTTGCTGCCATCGCGCAGGAATTCGTCGAGCAGGTAGCCGTTGGCGCCATGCACCTCGACGGCGTCGAAGCCTGCCGCCTTCGCGTTCGCGCCGGCACGGGCGAAACCGGCGACGATGTCGGGCAATTCGTCGTCACGCAACTCGCGGGGGATCACGTAGGGCTTCTTGCCTTCCGGGGTATGGACCTCGTCGTTCTCGATGCGCAGCGCACTCGGGGCGACCGGCTGGCGGCCGTCGTTGAGTAGCGGATGACAGGCTCGCCCGCCATGCCAGATCTGCAGTGCGATGCGTCCGCCAGCGGCATGGACCGCGTCGGTCACCATCTTCCAGCCCGCGACCTGAGCCTCCGAGTGGATGCCCGGCTCGCGCCAGAATGCGGAATTGCCTTCCATGGCCATCGTCGCCTCGGCGATGATCATCCCGGCGCTGGCGCGTTGTGCGTAATGCTCGGCCATCAGGTGCCCCGGGACATGCCCGTCGCCGGCGCGGCAGCGCGTCAGGGGGGCCATCAGGATGCGGTTGGGCAGCGTCAGGGCGCCCATTCGCAGGGGCTGGAAGAGAGCGTTTGTCATGGGTCTGTCCTTTAACGGGGCACGGGCCTTTCAGGTTCAGGCGCGGGCGAGGCGGATGCTTGCGATTTCGTCGACCTGGGACTTGAGCTCGGCGTTCCGTCCGAGCAATTCCGCGAAATCGGGTGCGGTCATCACCAGCAGTTCACAGAAGCCGAGGGCGACGACATCGGCGCCACGGGGCGCCTGCTTGAGCAGGGCCAGCTCGCCGAAGAATTCCCCGGAGCCCAGCTGCTTGGGGCCGCTGGCCAGCTTGACCTCGACTGCGCCGGAAACGAGGAAGTACATTTCGCGTCCGCGCTCGCCCTTGCGGATGATCGCTTCGCCGGGCAGGACGAAGCGCGGCTTGAGCAACGGCACAACCGATTCGAGGAAGTCCGGGTCGAGGTTGTGGAAGAAGGGCAGGCGGACGAGCAAGGCCTGCGGACTCAGCTTGAGGTCGAGCGGCGGGCGCTGGCTGACCGCGCCCAGGCGGCGCTCGATGTCGCGGATGCGTTCGTTGAACACCTCGCGGCTGATCACCGCATCGTCGATCAGGTGCCGGTACTCGGCGTGCTCGATGCGCAACGCAGCGCGTTCGAGGTAGCGCACCTGCATCGTTTCGGTGAATTCCTCGTACTGGAGGCGCATGGCGGCCAGGGCGTTCTCGATCCCGGCAAGGCGTTCCCCGAGTACCGCTGTCAGTGCGCCGGCCGCTTCGTGGCCCAACATTTCCGGGATGCGCTGCCGGGCATAATCGAGCAGGCTGTGCAGGGTGGCACGGCCGACGAGCAGGGCCTCCTGGCGGTCGGCGAGGACCCAGGCGAGCGGGGCGTTCAGCTCGAAGCGGCGCTGGATCTCGACGGCCAGCCGGAAGAGCGGGGAAAAATCGAGTTCGCTCCGCGCTGCGGCCGCGTAGCCCGCGATGCCATCCGAGCGGGCGCCATCCTCGAGCTGGTAGGCGCGCGCGACCAGGTTGCGGACGATGCGGCCGGCGACGATGCGTTCCCGGTAATGGCGGAAGTGCAGCACCTGCTCGCGCTGGGCGGCGCTGACCAGGGCGGCACTGGTGCGTTCTTCGATCGACAACGCATCGTCGCCCTCGAGGACGTTTTCGGCAGCCTGCAGGCGCTCGGCATAGTCGTTGGTCAGGCGCTCCCGGGCGGCCATGTCGATATGGTATTCGTTGGCCGCCTGGCCGAGCCGGTGGTGGACGGTGTGCAGGCTGTGGGCGATGGCGCGGCCGCGCAGGAAGCGGTCGACCGGCGGCAGCTTGTCGATGCCGAGGACGCGGATCAGCGGCCGCAGGGTGAGGCCGTTGACGAACAGGGTAACCAGCACGAACGCGGTCACCAGCGTTGCGACCAGTTGCTTCACTTCCGGCGGTACGGCCGGGTGCTCGACGACGGCCAGCGCCAGGGCCAGCGAGATCGCGCCGCGCAGTCCGCCCCAGAGGATGACCAGGCGCAGCCCGAAGTCCACCTTCTGGCCGACACCGAGCGCGCTCAGCAGCGGCATCAGCACGAACAGGACGAGGGCGCGCGACGCCAGGGCGCCGGCCAGGACCGCGGCGAGCATCACCATGTCCTGCAGGCCGGCTTCGGCGAGCAGGGCGGGGATGCGCAGGGAGGCGAGCAGGAAGATCAGCGCGCTGGCCCAGTAGCCGAGTTGCTTCCAGGTGCCGACGAGGAAGGACCAGGTTTCCGGGGATACCCGCGTGCGCCCGTCGTAGGCGAATACCAGCGCGGCGGCAACCACGGCGACCACGCCGGAGACATGAAACCCCACTTCGCCGATGACGAAGGCCAGATAGGCGACGGCGACGGTTACCGTGACCTCCGCCCAGCGCTGGCCGGTAAGGAACTGCAGCAGGCGGCTGGCGATGGAGGCGGTGACGAAGCCGACCATCAGGCCTCCGGTGAAGCCGCGCGTGAAGGACAGTGCCGCCTCGCTGACCGTTCCCGAGCCGAGCGTCAGCATGGCGATCAGCACCGAGAACAGCGCGATCGCCGCCGCGTCGTTGAACAGGCTCTCGCCTTCCACCAGCAGCGACAGCCGGTGCGGCACATTGAGGTCCTTGAACAGGGCGACGACGGCGACCGGGTCGGTGGTCGAGATGATCGCGGCCAGCAGCAGGCAGGCGACCAACGGGTAGGGCGAGACGGCAGACAGCGTGAAGCCGACCACGATGGTCGCGGCGAGAACGGCAACGACGGCGAGGAGCAGGATGTGCCAGACGTCCTCGAGCAGGCGGCGGACGTCGATGACGATGGCCGTCTCGAAGAGCAGGACCGGCAGGAAGAGGTAGAGGAAGCCTTCGCTGGAGAGCGTGAGCGCGTGCCCGATGGGGTGCTCGCCGATGTCCAGCGCGATGCCGAGGAAAGCGCCGACGATGACCAGCAGCAGGGAGAGCGGCACGTCAAGCCGGCGGGCCAGAGGCTCCACGGCCACGGCGACCGCCAGCAGCGAGGCGACACCCATGACCGCGACCGGTACTGCCGACATTCCCTGTTCCCCCATTGCGGATTCGGGCGCGCGGGCCCGATCGATGACTCGTGGCGACATGGTCCGATTGCCATGACCGCCGGATACGGAATCTAGCATACCGGAGCGTATTGTGGCGCGCTGCAGGTGCCGTGCGGCCTGCCGCCGGCCGGCCATTGCGTTTATTATCTCCGCATCTCACCGCCGGGCTCCGGACAACGACCAGCCGCCGACCATGACCACCCCGACTCCCCGTCTCACCTCGCTTTCGCACGGCGGCGGCTGCGGCTGCAAGATCGCCCCCGGTGTCCTCGCTGAAATCCTCAAGGGCAGCGCTGCGCTCCCGGTCCCGCCCGAACTCCTGGTCGGCATCGAGACGGCCGACGACGCGGCGGTGTACAAGCTCAACGACGAACAGGCGCTGATCGCCACCACCGACTTCTTCATGCCCATCGTCGACGATCCTTTCGACTTCGGGCGCATCGCTGCGACCAATGCCATTTCCGACGTCTACGCCATGGGCGGCAAGCCGATCATGGCGCTGGCCCTGGTCGGCATGCCGATCAACGTTCTGCCGCAGGAGACCATCCGGCGGATCCTGGAAGGCGGCGAGTCGGTCTGTCGCGCGGCAGGCATCCCGATTGCCGGTGGCCATACCATCGACTCGGTCGAGCCGATCTACGGCCTGGTCGCGCTCGGCCTCGTTCATCCCGCCAAGGTGCGGCGCAATGCCGACGCCCGCGTCGGCGACCGCCTGGTGCTCGGCAAGCCGCTCGGCGTCGGCATACTCTCGGCGGCGCTGAAGAGGGAGGCGCTGGATGCGACGGGCTACGCCCGGATGATCGCGACGACCACGAAGCCCAATACCCCCGGCCCGGAACTCGCCGAGCTGCCCGGCGTGCATGCGCTGACCGACGTCACCGGCTTCGGCCTCGCCGGCCATGCGCTCGAACTGGCCCGAGGTGCGGGCTGCACCGTCGCCATCGACTGGGCGCGGGTGCCCCTGCTGGCCGGCGTCCGCGAGTTTGCCGCCGGCGGCTTAGTGACCGGCGCCTCGGGCCGTAATTTCGCCGCTTATGGCCACGAGATTGCCCTGCCGGCAGATTACGCCGATGCCGATCGCGCGCTCCTCAGCGACCCGCAGACCAGCGGCGGACTGCTCGTTTCGTGCGCGGCCGACAGTGTCGGCGAAGTGCTTGCGGTCTTTGCGCGCCACGGTTTCGCGGCAGCCGCCGAGATCGGCGAGGTATTGCCGGCGGGCGACGCACGTCTCGTCGTGCGCTGAACGCGGTGTTGTGCGTTTGACCTCGCTATCCTTGCTTCATATATTTCGATAATATTCGAAGTATGGAAACGCTGAATGCTGCCGAGTTGCTCGCCGCACTCGGTCACGAATCCCGTCTCGCCGTGTTCCGCCTCTTGGTCGAGGCCGGCCCCGCCGGCATCAATGCCAGCGCGATCGGGGAGCGATTGGGCATGGTGCCCGCGACCCTGTCTTTCCACCTTGCCCACCTGAGTCGGGTCGGCCTCATCGAGGGACAGCGGGAGAGCCGCTTCATCCGCTATTCGGCCAACTATCCGGTGATGGATGACCTGATCGCCTTCCTGACCGCCAACTGTTGCCACGGTGAATCGTGCCTGCCGAAAGCCGCGGCCTGCGATCCCGCTGCGAAACGCAGAACTGCCGGGGAGCCCCGATGATGCCGCTGAAGACCGTGCTGGTGCTGTGCACCGGCAATTCCTGTCGTTCGCAGATGGGCGAAGCCATTCTCAACCACGATCTGGCCGGGCTGGTGCGCGGCATCTCGGCCGGCACGCTGCCGCAGCCGAAAGTCGCCGACGGTGCCATCGCGGCCTTGCGCCTGGCTGGCCTGCCGGTCGTTGGCTTGAGGCCCAAGGATGTCGAGGCGGTGATGCACGAGGATATCGACCTCGTGGTCAGCGTCTGCGACAACGCCCGGGAAACCTGCCCGGTCTTCCCGCGTCCGGTGGCACGCATCCACTTGCCTTTCCACGACCCGCACGGGGAGTCGCTCGAGCGCTTCGTCGCGGTGCGTGACGACATCCGGGCGCGGCTGGTGCCGGCCGTGCGCCAGGCGCTCGGCCTGTGAGCAACCTGCCGGAGATTCGCTGAGATGAGCGACGTCATCCGCAAGCTTTCCTTCCTCGACCGTTACCTGACGGTCTGGATCTTCGCCGCGATGGGGGCCGGCATTGCCGTCGGCTATTTCGTGCCCGGTGTCGAGGCCTTCCTCGAGCGCTTCCAGGTCGGCACGACCAACGTGCCCATCGCGGTCGGGCTGATCCTGATGATGTACCCGCCATTCGCCAAGGTGCGCTACGAGGAGTTGCCGGACGTTTTCGCGGACCGCAGGGTGCTGGCACTGTCGCTGGTGCAGAACTGGATCGTCGGGCCCTTGCTGATGTTCGCGCTCGCCGTCATCTTCCTGCCCGACAAGCCGGAGTACATGGTCGGCCTGATCCTGATCGGGCTCGCCCGCTGCATCGCCATGGTCATCGTGTGGAACGAGATCGCGCGCGGTTCGACCGAATACGCCGCCGGGCTCGTTGCCTTCAATTCCATCTTCCAGGTCCTTTTCTTCAGCGTCTACGCCTGGCTTTTCGTCACCGTGCTGCCGCCGCTGTTCGGACTCTCCGGCGCCCTCGTCGACATCTCGATCGGGCAGATTGCCGAGAGCGTCCTGATCTACCTGGGCATCCCCTGCGTCGCCGGCATTCTGACCCGCGTCGTCATGCTGCGCTTCGTGACCAAGGAGTGGTACCACGCGCATTTCGTCCCGCGCATCGGGCCGATCACGCTGGTCGCGCTGCTGTTCACGATCGTCGTCATGTTCAGCCTCAAGGGCAAGCTGATCGTTACCATCCCGTTCGACGTGGTGCGCATTGCCATCCCGCTCCTCATCTATTTCGTCGTGATGTTCCTGGTGTCGTTCGCGATGAGCCGCTGGATCGGCGCCGGCTACAAGAAATGCGCAACGCTCTCCTTCACCGCGGCGAGCAACAACTTCGAGCTGGCCATCGCGGTTGCCGTCGCGGTGTATGGCATCGGGTCGGGTGCGGCCTTCGCCGCGGTGATCGGACCGCTGGTCGAGGTGCCGGTGATGATCGGACTGGTGGCCGTATCGCTCTGGCTGAAGAAGCGCTGGTTCCCGGGCGAGGCGGCCTGAGGCAGGGATCATGGCGGACATCTTCCTCATGGCGTTGCAGGGCGGCCTGGCCAGCCTGGCCTCCTATCTGGCGGCGCACGTGCTGCTCTGCCTGGTGCCGGCCTTTTTCATCGCCGGTGCGCTGTCGGCATTGGTGCCGCAGCAATCGATCATTCGCTACCTCGGGCCGGACGCCCCGAAATGGGTGTCTTACCCGGCCGCGGCCGGGGCCGGCAGCCTGCTGGCCGTCTGCTCGTGCACCATCCAGCCGCTCTTCGCCGGCATCTACAAGAAGGGTGCCGGGCTCGGCCCGGCCATCACCTTCCTGTTCTTCGCGCCGGCCGCCAACATCCTCGCGCTTTCCTATACCGGGGTCGCCCTCGGCGCCGACTTCGCCATCGCGCGCATCCTGCTGGCGCTGTCCTTCGGCATCGGCATCGGCATGATCATGGCCACCCTGTTCCGCGCCAGCGAGGCGGCGCGTGTCACCGACGCCCGCGCTTTCGGGTCTGGCGAACGCATCTCCGGAAAGGCACTGGCCTTCGTCGGTATTCTGGTCGCCCTGCTCATCGCCGGCACGCTCAAGGTCGATTTCCTCAAGGCGGGCGTGGCCGGTTTCGAATTGCCATGGTCCGGGGCTGTCGCAGCGCAGGCCGCGCTCGACCGCTGGGTGCCCGCCGATCCGGCGACCGGGGCCGAGGGCCTGAGCCTGCAGGGTCTGGTCCTCATCGGCCTGCTCGCCGCCATCGGCGCCGTGGCATGGCGCGGGCTGGGCAAGGTGGACGAGGACTTCAGGCGCCTGACGTGGACGACGCTGGCGCTAGTGGCAGCGACCCTGATCTTCGCCGCGCTCGCCGTCGCGGTCACGGAAAACGGCCTTTCCGTGACGTTGACCGGGCGCGCCGTCGCCGTCGCGGTGCTCTGCACGGTCTTGCTGCCGCTGGCGCGCCGCTTCGAGTCGTGGGACATGCAGCAGTGGCTGTGGGAAACCTGGCGCTTCGTGAAGATGATCTTCCCGCTGCTCGTGGTCGGCGTTTTCCTGGTCGGCGTCATCCGTGTCTTCATCAGGCCGGAATGGATCCACGCCGTCGCCGGCGCCAACACGGTGGTCGCCAATCTGGCCGGGGTCGTCTTCGGCGTCTTCATGTACTTCCCGACCCTGGTCGAGGTGCCGATCGCGAAAATGTTCCTGTCGTTGGGCATGCATCCGGGGCCGCTGATTGCCTACCTGATGGCCGATCCGGAGTTGTCGCTGCAGAGCATACTGATCACGGCGGCGATCATCGGCAAGCTGAAGGCCTGGACCTATGTCGGTCTCGTCGCTGTGTTCTCGACGCTGGCCGGGCTGACCTACGGCGCTTGGGTGGATGGCGTGCCAATCGTGGTGCTGGCCGGCGCCGTGACGGTTTTCGTCGCCGCATTGGTCGGCGCCCTGCACTCGGTCGAGCGATTCCGCAAGACCGCCTGAACAAAGGAGTTAGCCATGCGCATCAAGATCCTCGGCAGCGGTTGCGCCAAGTGCAACCGGCTCGAACAACTGACCCGCGAGGCGGTGGCCGAGCTTGGCATCGATGCCGAGTTCGAGCACGTCCGCGACATGGACGCCATCATGGCCTATCCGGTCATGACCACGCCGGCGCTGGTCGTTGACGAGGAGGTGAAGGTTTACGGCCGCATCCCGAGCAAGGACGAGTTGCTGGGATGGCTGCGCTGATGGCAGGCAGACCTGCGGAATGGCTGTCCGATGCTGCCGGCACGCCGCATAATCGCGTCCCATGAACGAACGCAGGGAACTGATGCGCTGGCTGGCGGCCGGCGGTTTCGCCTGGTGGGCACGAAGCCTCTGGGCGGCCGATCCGACCCCGGGCGACGGCATGCGCAAGGTAGGCGGCGATGTCCGCGTCAATGGTGTGCCGGCGCGCGAGGGCCTGATCGTCGGGCCGGGCGATACGGTCACCACCGGCGCGGGGGGCGAAGCCGTCTATGTCGTCGGGCGCGATGCCTACCTGGTGCGCGGCGGCAGCACGGTGACCCACGGGGCAAAGGAGGCTCTGCGCGTGGTCACCGGCAAGGTGCTGTCCGTTTTCGGGCCGGGCGAGCGGCGTCTCAACCTGCCGACCGCGACAGTCGGCCTGCGCGGCACGGCCTGTTACATCGATGCGCGGCCGCGCCGCCTGTACTTCTGCCTCTGCTACGGCGGCGCCGAGATCGTGCCGAAAGCCGACCGCCGCCAGGCGCGCGCAATCCGCACCGAGTACCACGACAGCCCGTTCGTGATCGGCGACGACACCCGGCGGCCGCTGCTCGCGCCGGCGCCGGTGGTCGATCACACCGATGCCGAACTGATCCTCCTCGAGGCGCTGGTCGGACGCCAGCCGCCTTTCCTCAAGGAAGGCTACCGCGAGCGCTACTGAGCGGCACGCAGCAGCGTCAGCCGCGCAGGCGGCGGGTCCAGGCGGCGAGCGCCTGCATCTGCTGGCCGACCAGGCCGCCGATGCGGTCGTCGGTCAGGTTGCCGTCGGCGTCGAAGGCGCCGGCGAAGGCGTTGGCGAAGACCTCAGGCTTGTTGAGCGGATGCAGGTCGAGGAAGACGCAGACCTGGCGCAGGTGGTACTGGGCGCGCGCGGTGCCCATGCCGCCGCCGGCGCCCATGATGGCGACCGCCTTGCCGGCGAGCAGCGCGTTGTCCGGTTCGCGCGAGGCCCAGTCGAGGATGTTCTTGAGCGCCGGGGCGAGGGAATAGTTGTATTCCGGGCAGGCGAGGACCAGCGCGTCGGCGGCGCCCATCTGCGACAGCACGCGGGCGACGGCGGCCGGCTTGTCCTTGAGGTCGGCGTTGTAGAAGGGGATGTCGCCGAGTTCGGCGACCGTCAGCGCGGCGCCTTCCGGCAGGCGCGCTGCGGCGGCGCGCAGCAGGCCGGCATTGCAGGACTGGCGGCGCAGGCTGCCGCAAATGCCGAGAAACTTGAGTTGGGTCATCGGGGTCTCCATCGGGGTCGGTGGGCGGGCGCAACCGGGAAGAGGGCGCCGCCCGGCGATGATGCGCGAAAGGCATGCCGCCGGCAATCGTCGGGCACGGGAACCCCGGCGGCGCGGCGCGGTCTGCTATCCTCGCGAGGCGGGCAGGGCCCGCCGCAAGGGAGTGAACATGCTGGAAAATCATTGGTGCGCCACGGTCGACATGACCATCCAGTTGCGCACGGGCTGCAACCCGCTCGAACAGCACGGCCCGCAGGCGGTCGTCGTGCACGCGGACGCCTGGGCGCCGATGGCGGCGGTGGCGGACCCGCACGACATCGCTTCGGTCATCGACTACGAGGTGATCTTCCTCGCCATCCGCCGTCTGCAGGAGAACCCGCACTGCATCTGCCTGGAGACCAGCATCCTCGAGGTGATGGACGCCGTCTTCGCGATGCCGATGGTCACGGTTGCCTACATAGCCATGCACAAGCCGCACGTCTATAACGGCCAGGGCACTCCGGCCATCTCGCTGCGCCTGACCCGTGCGCAGTGGGAGGCGGGGCGCCGGTGATCGCCGCCATCGGCGCGGTGGCGGCCAACGGCATGCTCGGCCTCGACGGCTGGCTGCCGTGGGACATCCCCGATGAACTGGCCTACTTCGAGCGGACGGTGGCCGGGGCGGCGCTGGTCATCGGGCGCCTGACCTACGAGTCGATGGACGTCGTGCCGCCGGATTCCTTCATCGTCACGCACCGTACCGGGGCTCCTTTGCGTCCCGGCTGCACTGCATGCGCCTCGGTCGAGGCCGCCCTGCGGGGCGCCATGGCGACCGGCAAGGACGTCTTCGTGATTGGCGGCGCTTCGGTTTACGCGGCGGCCTGGCCCTATTGCCAACGCTTCTACCTGACCCGCATCGAGCGCGACTTCGACGGCGACATGCTGTTCCCGGCCGATATTCCGCTCGACCAGTGGCGCATCGTCAGCGACGTGCGCGGGACCTACCGCGAGCGCAAGACCGGCAGCGACGTCGTCTGCCGCTTCCTCCAGTATGAACAGGCGTCGCCGCGCCCCTTGCTCTGAGCCGGTCGCGGTCGGCGCATTTTTTGGGGAGATCCTTCTAAAAAGTGACTTGCGGTTCGCCGGATTCTTTCCTATGATTCAAACGAACGTATGAATCATATGGCCGCGGAGGTCCACGAAGGCATGGCTGAAGTCCGCAACATCGATACCCGCGAACGCATCCTCGACGCCGCCGAGCGCCTGTTCATGGCGCACGGCTACGACGGCACCTCGATGCGCCAGATCACCGGCGACGCCGGCGTCAACCTGGCTGCCGTCAATTACCACTTCGGCTCCAAGGAAGCGCTGATGCAGGAAGTCTTCCGGCGCCGCCTCGACTGGCTGAACGAAGAGCGCATGCGCATGCTCGACGAGATGGAAGCCGGCAGCGGCGGGCAACCGCTCAAGCCGTCGCAGATCGTCGACGGTTTTTTCGGCACGCTGCTGCGCATGGCCGACGACGAGAAGCGCGGCGGGTTGACCTTCCTGCGTCTGCTCGGGCGCACGCTGACCGAGCCCTCGGAGTTCATCCGCACCTTCCTGGCTGAGGAATACGCCCATGTGCTCGAGCGCTACAAGGCGGCGCTTTTCCGTGCGCTGCCCGACGTGCCGAAGGCCGAGATCGTCTGGCGCTTCCACTTCATGCTCGGGGCCACGTCGTATGCCATCGCGGGGACCGACGCCCTGCGCGTGGTCACCGACTGGGGTATCGAGGAAGGGGACTCGGTGGACCGACTCGACCGCCTGTTGCCGCGCCTGATGTCTTTCCTGCTCGGCGGCCTGCGGGCGCCGCTGCCGCAGTTCGCGGCGGCGGAGGGGGAACAGCAGGCGGCGCGCGCTGCCTGACAACATAAATACAGCAAAGGAGAACATCTCATGACCGATTCCATATTCGCACTCGGCGGCATCGCGCTGCTGGCGGTACTCGCCGCCCTGATCGGCGTGCGGCCGCTGCGGCGGGCGGTGATCAGCAAGCCGTTGTTCGCCAGCTATCGCAAGGTGCTGCCGCAGATGTCGGATACTGAGCGCGATGCGCTCGAGGCCGGCACCGTCTGGTGGGAAGGCGAGCTGTTCCGCGGCAAGCCCGACTGGCAGAAGCTGCATGCCTACCCGCAGCCGAAGCTGACCGCCGATGAGCAGGCGTTCATGGACAACGAGGTCGAGGAGGCCTGCCGCCTGGTCGATGACTGGAAGGTGACGCACGAACTCTACGACCTGCCCAACGCGGCCTGGCGCTATATCAAGGACAAGGGCTTCCTCGGCATGATCATCCCGAAGAAGTACGGCGGTCTCGAGTTCTCCGCCTATGCCCATTCGCAGATCGTGACCAAGTTGTCGACCCGCTCCTCGGCGCTGTCGGTCTCGGTCATGGTACCCAACTCGCTCGGCCCCGCCGAACTGCTGCTGCACTACGGCACCGAAGAACAGAAGAACCACTACCTGCCGCGCCTGGCCAAGGGCATCGAGGTTCCGGCCTTTGCGCTGACCAGCCCGTGGGCCGGCTCCGACGCTGCTTCAATTCCCGACGCCGGGGTCGTCTGCAAGGGCATGTACCAGGGCCGTGAAGTGCTCGGCATGCGCGTGTCCTTCGACAAGCGCTACATCACGCTGGCGCCGGTTTGCACCGTCTTCGGCCTGGCCTTCCATCTCTATGACCCGGACGGCCTGCTCGGGGGAGAAAAGCACGTCGGCATCACTTGCGCGCTGGTTCCCTACGATCATCCGGGCGTCGATACCGGTCGCCGCCATTTCCCGCTCAACGCGATGTTCATGAACGGTCCGGTGCGCGGAACCGATGTCTTCATGCCGCTCGACTTCATCATCGGCGGTCCGAAGAAGGCCGGCCAGGGCTGGCGCATGCTGATGGAGTGCCTGGCTGCCGGCCGCTCGATTTCGCTGCCCTCGTCCAACACCGGCATGGCGCAGATGACGGCGCGTGCCGTCGGCGGCTACGCCCGCGTGCGCAGCCAGTTCAAGATGGCGGTCGGCAAGTTCGAGGGCGTCGAGGAAGCGCTGACCCGCATCGGCGCCTACACCTACATGATGGATGCGACGCGCACGATGACCGCCGGCGCCATTGATCTCGGCGAAAAGCCGTCGGTCGTCTCGGCCATCGCCAAGTACCACGTCACCGAGCGCGCCCGCCAGGTGGTCAATGACGGCATGGATGTCGTCGGCGGCAAGGGCATCTGCCTCGGCCCCTCCAACTTCATCGGCCGCGCCTACCAGCAGATCCCGATCGGCATCACGGTCGAGGGCGCCAACATCCTGACCCGTTCGCTGATCATCTTCGGCCAGGGCGCCATCCGCTGCCATCCCTTCCTGCTCGCCGAAATGCAGGCGGCGCAGAACGAGGATACGAAGCAGGGTCTGGTCGATTTCGACAAGGCGCTGTGGGGCCACGTCGCCTTCACCATCAGGAACGGCCTGCGCGCGCTCTGGCTCGGCATGACCGGTTCGCACTTCGTCGCGGTCAACGTCGATACGGCGCCCGAAATGAAGCGCTACTACCAGCAGATGACCCGCTTCTCGGCCGCCTTCGCCTTCCTGTCGGACATTTCGCTGCTGGTGCTCGGCGGCAGCGTCAAGCGCCGCGAGAAGCTGTCGGCGCGTCTCGGCGACATCCTGTCCCAGATGTACCTGATCTCCTGCACCCTCAAGCGCTACGAGGTCGAAGGCCGGGTCAAGGAAGACGCGCCGCTCGCCCACTGGGCGATCTGGGACTCGATGTACAAGGCCCAGGAAGCCATGGACGGTGTCATCGCCAACTTCCCCAACCGCTTCATCGGTTCCTTCCTGTACCGCAGCATCTTCCCGTGGGGCCATCCCTACGTGGTGCCTTCCGACCATGTCGGCCACAAGGTCGCCAAGACGCTGATCGCGCCGTCGGCCACCCGTGACCGCCTGACTGCCGAATGCTACCTGCCGAAGGTCGAGACCGAGGCGGTAGGCGCCATCGAACTGGCGCTGCTGGCGACGCTTGAGGCCGAGCCGATTGAGGCGAAGATCCGCGAGGCGGAGAAGGCCGGGCGTTTCGAAAACAACCCGCGTGCCAACGTGCGCGACATCGCCACCGTGGCGGCCGAGTGCGGCATCATCACCACTGCCGAAGCCGAGGTCATGCGCCGGCGCAACCACCTGCGGGACATCGTCGTGCGCGTCGATGACTTTCCCTTCGACTTCAACGTGGCCACCGCCAACAAGCCCGCAACGAGCCGCCAGGCCGCCTGACGGCCAACCAGCCGCACGGGGGCGGGGCCGGACACGCAACCGCCCCCCGCCCGCCGGGGGGGGGGCGGGCTCGCCCCCCGGCCCGCTGGCTCCGGGTTGCGGTCAACCAAGGAAAAACCATGAAAACCATCTACGTGGTCGACGGTGCCCGCACGCCGTTCCTCAAGGCCCAGAAGGGGCCGGGGCCGTTCGCGGCATCCGATCTCGCTACCCAGGCCGGGCGCGCCCTGCTGCTGCGCCAGCCGTTTGCGCCGAGCGATCTGGATGAAGTGATCCTCGGCTGCGCGGCGCCTTCGCCGGACGAGACCAACATCGGGCGCATGGTTGCCCTGCGCCTCGGCTGCGGTAACAAGGTGCCGGGGTGGACGGTAATGCGCAACTGCGCTTCCGGCATGCAGGCCATCGATTCGGCCATCGCCAACATCCAGAGCGGACGTTCCGGGCTGGTGCTGGCCGGCGGTGTCGATGCGCTGTCGCGTGCGCCGCTGTTGTATTCCGATGCGATGGTGCGCTGGTTCGCCGGCATGATGTCGCTGCGCAGCGCCGGCCAGAAACTGCAGCACTTCCTTAAGCTGCGCCCGGCCGCACTGCTGACGCCGGTGATCGGCCTGATGAAGGGGCTGACCGACCCGGTGGTCGGGCTGCTGATGGGCCAGACTGCCGAGAACCTGGCCTGGCGCTTCGGCATCGACCGCAAGCAGATGGACGAATTCGCCGTGCGCAGTCACCAGCGTGCGCTGGCCGGGCGGGAAGCCGGGCACTTCGGCGAGATCGTCCCGCTGGTCGATGGCAAGGGCAAGGTCTACGCGGAGGATGACGGTGTGCGCGCCGACGCCAGCATGGCCGGCATGGCCAAGCTCAAGCCCTTCTTCGACAAGAAGTACGGCAACATCACCGCCGCCAACAGTTCGCAGATCACCGACGGCGCCGCGTGGGTGCTGCTCGCCTCCGAGGAGGCGGTGAAGAAGTGGAACCTGAAGCCGATCGGGCGCATCGTCGACAGCCAGTGGTCGGGCCTCGAGCCGGAGCAGATGGGCCTCGGCCCCGTGCACGCTACGACGCCGCTCCTGCGGCGCCACGGCCTGACGCTCGCCGACATCGACTACTGGGAACTGAACGAGGCCTTCGCCGCGCAGGTGCTCGGCTGCCTTGCCGCCTGGCAGGACGACACGTATTGCCGCGAGCAGCTCGGCCTGCCCGGCGCCTTCGGCGGCATCGCCGAGGAACGCTTCAACGTCGATGGTGGCGCGGTATCGATCGGTCACCCGGTCGGCGCCTCCGGGGCGCGCATCGTCCTCCACCTGCTGCACGTCCTGCGCCGCAACAACGCCAAGCGCGGCGTCGCGACCATCTGCATCGGCGGCGGCCTCGGCGGCGCCATGCTGCTCGAGACGGAGGCCTGACCGTGAAGCCAATAACTGCAACGAACATGAACGTCAACGAACTCAAGCACTGGCGCCTCGCCATAGAAGATGGCGGCATCGCCGTCGCCATCTTCGACAAAGCGGGCGAATCGGCCAACTCGCTGTCCGCCGAAGTGATGGGCGAATTCGGCCGCATCCTCGACCAGCTCGACCTCTATCCGCCCAAGGGGCTGATCGTGCGTTCGGGCAAGGAAGCGGGTTTCATCGCCGGCGCCGACATCGGTGAATTCAGCCAGCTCGACAGCCCGGAAAAGGGCAGGGCACTGGTCGCCCGCGGTTGGGAACTGTTCAACCGCCTCGCCGCCGTTTCTTACCCGACGCTCGCGCTGGTACGCGGCCACTGCCTCGGCGGCGGCCTCGAGCTGGCGCTGGCCTGCCGCTATCTGCTCGCTGTTGACGAGCCGGGCACCAAGATGGGCCTGCCCGAAGTCATGCTCGGCATCTTCCCCGGCTGGGGCGGCATGCTGCGCCTGCCGCAGCGCATCGGCGCGCCGGCCGCGCTCGACCTGATGCTCACGGGCAAGACGCTCGACGCCAAGCGCGCGAAGAAGATGGGCCTGGCCGACGACTGCGTGCCTCCGCGCGTCATGGAGCCGGCCGCCCGCCAACTGCTGCTCTCCGGCCAGCCGCGCCGGCCGCTGCCGTTCAAGCTCAGGCTGATGAACGGTCCGCTCAAGGGCGTCGTCGCCGGCGGCGCCCGCAAGCAGGTGGCGAAGAAGGCGCGTCCGGAACACTATCCTGCGCCCTACGCGATCATCGACATCTGGGAGAAGCACGGCGGCAATGCGCTGGTCGCACCCGAGGTCGTCGACCGCATCATCAGCTCGCCGACCGCGCGCAACCTGGTGCGCGTCTTCTTCCTGCAGGAGCGCATGAAGGCCTTCGGCAAGGCGTCCGACTTCAAGGCGCAGCGCGTGCACGTGATCGGCGCCGGTGTCATGGGTGGCGACATCGCGACCTGGTGCGCCCTGCGCGGGATGACCGTGACGCTGCAGGACCAGAACCTCGAGCGCATCGCGCCGGCCCTGCAGCGCGCGCACAAATTGTTCAGCCGCCGCCTGCGCGAGCCGCTGCGCGTGCGCGCGGCCTTCGACCGCCTGATACCCGACCCGGTAGGTGACGGCGTCGCCCACGCCGACGTGGTGATCGAGGCCATCTTCGAGAACGTCGAGGCCAAGCACGCGCTGTTCAAGTCGCTCGAGCCGCGCATGAAGCCGGGCGCGCTGCTGGCGACCAACACCTCCAGCCTGCGCCTCGAGGACCTGCGCACGGTGCTGCAACGCCCCGAGCGCCTGGTCGGCATCCACTTCTTCAACCCGGTGGCAATGATGCCGCTGGTCGAGGTGGTCGAGGCCGAGGGCGCTGATCCGGCCGTGATTGGCGCCGCCTGCGCCTTCGTCAAGCAGATCGACAAGCTGCCGCTGCCGGTGAAGAGCGCGCCGGGCTTCCTGATCAATGCCGTGCTCGCGCCCTACATGCTGGAAGCGATGCGCGCGGTCGACGAGGGAATCAGCCCGGAAACCGTCGATGAAGCGATGCTCGCCTTCGGCATGCCGATGGGCCCGATCGAGCTGGCCGACACGGTCGGCCTCGACATCGCAATGGCCGCCGGCAAGCAGCTCGCCGGGGGCGCCGAGCCGCCGCACTGCCTGCTCGCACGGGCCGGGCAGAACCAGCTCGGCAAGAAGAGCGGACAGGGTTTCTATGTCTGGAACGAGGGCAAGGCGCAGAAAGGTGCAGCCGGCAATGTCCCGCCCGGCCTCGCCGATCGCCTCGCGCGGCCGCTGATCGAGCGCACGCAGAAGCTGGTTGCCGACGGCATCGTCGCCGACGCCGACCTTGCCGACGGCGGCGTCATCTTCGGTACCGGCTTCGCGCCGTTTACCGGCGGTCCGCTCAACTTCAGCAAGTCGCCTTGAACCTCTCCGGTCGAGTGTTGCTAAACCGCAACGCTCGTTGCTGGAACAGTCAAATCAAACTGGCTTTCAAACGCCTGTTTGATGTGTAATCGTGAAGTCGTGACAATTTGTAACAAACATCAATCAACAACAGCTTAGAGGAGAAGACTCAATGCACAATAAAACCGATCTGCGCCTGATTCCGGCCCTGCTGGCCATCACCTTCGCCGGCGGTGCCCATGCTTCCGGCTTCCAGCTGATGGGTGAACAGAGCGCCAGCGGCATCGGTAATTCCGGTGCCGGTTCCGCGGCCGTCGCCGAGAACGCCGGGACGATTTTCTACAACCCGGCGGGCATGACCCAGTTGCAGGCGCGCGAGGTGTCGCTCGGCCTGACCTTGGTCAACACTTCGTTCGAGCTGAGCGATGGTGGCTCAAGCAATCTGGGTGGCCTGAACAATACCGGGAATGGCGGTGATGCCGGCAAGCTGCGGGCAGTCCCGAACTTCTACGGTTCCTGGGCGGTGACCAAGGATATCTATGTCGGCCTCGGCATCGGCGCCCCGTTTGGCCTGATGACCGAATACAAGGATCCGTGGATCGGCGCGGCCCACTCGCAGAGTTTCGAGATCAAGACGATCAACATCAACCCGTCCATCGCCTGGCGTGCTACCGACTGGCTGTCGCTCGGTGCCGGCATCAACTGGCAGAAGATCGATGCCGAGTACGTGCGTCGGGTAGCTACCAGCGGCGTACCGAACACGGCTTGCAGCATTTCGGTTCCGCAGAACGCCGTCTGCAACAGCCACGCCAAGATGACGCTCGATGATTCGGCCTGGGGCTGGAACCTCGGTGCGCTGTTTACGCTGGCGCCGCAGACCAAGCTGGGTGTTTCCTACCGTTCGAAGATCAAGTATTCGACTGACGGCAACGTCAGTGTCTCGGGTCCCAATGCCGCCCTGAATGCTGGTGGCAGCAGCGGCGTCAAGGCGGACATCGAAGTGCCCGATACCTTCATTCTCAGTCTGGTGCAGGGTATCGGCGCGCAGTGGGAACTTCTCGGCGATATTTCCTGGACCGGCTGGAGCAGCATTCCGAAGGTCGACATCATTCGTACCTCCGGTGCTGCCAGCGGCACGATTGCGCAGACGCTTGACACCCATTTCGAGGATGCTTGGCGTTTCGCACTCGGTGCCAACTACAAGCTCAACGATACCTGGAAGTTGCGCTTCGGTGTGGCCTACGACGAGACCCCGGTGCCGAATGCCCAGTATCGCCTGACCTCGCTGCCCGACAATGACCGTACCTGGCTGAGCACCGGCTTCCAGTGGAAGATGGCCAAGAGCATGGCGGTGGACGTCGGCTTCGCCTACCTGTTCGTCAAGGATGCGCCGATCGACAATAACCAGTCTACGGCGGTCGCAACGACCAACAAGGGCACCATCAAGGGTACTTACGACAACAGCGCCTGGCTGCTCGGTACGCAGTTCTCGATGTCCTTCTGAGCGTCCCTTTCATCGGCTTTCCCGCCCCGGTCCGTCCGGGGCTTTTTTTTGAGTGTTTCTTCTAAAAAAGGCATTGACCGCCGCTGGTGGCATCCTATAATTCATACGTTCGTTTGAATGTGACGAGCATCGGATCCACAAGACAACAAGACTGAAGGAGAACCGCTTGAGCAAGCTGATCGTAAGGAAGGCCGCCGTCCTCGGGGCCGGCGTGATGGGGGCGCAGATCGCGGCGCATCTCGCCAATGCCGATGTGCCGGTGGTGCTGTTCGATCTCCCCGCCCGGGAAGGCGACAAGAACGGCATCGTCGGAAAGGCCATCGACGGCCTGAAGAAGCTGCAGCCGGGCCCGCTGGCCAGCAAGGGGCGCCTGCAACATATCGATGCTGCCAATTACGAAGAGCACCTCGCGCTGCTCGGCGAATGCGACCTGGTCATCGAGGCTATCGCCGAGCGCATGGACTGGAAGAACGACCTCTACGGCAAGATCGCGCCGCACCTCAAGGCCGGCGCCATCGTCGCCTCGAATACCTCCGGCCTGTCGATGAACCAGCTGGCGCAGGGCCTGCCCGAGGCAGTCCGTCCCCGTTTCTGCGGCATCCACTTCTTCAACCCGCCGCGCTACATGCACCTGGTCGAGATCATCGGCACGCAAGGTACCGACGTGGCGACCCTCGACGCGCTGGAAACCTGGCTGGTCTCGCGGCTGGGCAAGGGCGTCATCCGCGCGCTCGATACGCCGAACTTCGTCGCCAACCGCATCGGCGTCTTTTCCATCCTCGCCGTCATGCACCACACCCAGGCCTTCGGCCTCGGCTTCGATGAAGTCGATGCGCTCACCGGCCCGCGCATCGGCCGTCCCAAAAGCGCCACCTACCGCACCGCCGACGTGGTCGGCCTCGACACGCTGGCGCACGTGGTCAACACCATGCAGTCCACGCTGCCGGACGATCCGTGGCACGCCCACTTCCAGAACCCGGCCTGGCTCAAGGCGCTGATCGAGAAGGGCGCCCTCGGCCAGAAGACGCGCGGCGGCATCTATCGCAAGAACGGCAAGGAAATCCAGATCCTCGACGTCAAGGCACAGGAATACCGGACCTCGGCCGGCGACATCGCCGAGGAAGTGGCCGCCATCCTGAAGATCCGCAACCCGGCCGAGAAATTCGCCGCGCTGCGCCAGAGCGGCCACCCGCAGGCACAGTTCCTGTGGAGCATCTTCCGCGATGTTTTCCACTACTGCGCGGTGCAGCTCGAGAACGTCGCCGACAACGCGCGCGACCTCGACCTCGCCGTGCGCTGGGGCTTCGGCTGGGCGCAGGGCCCGTTCGAGACCTGGCAGGCTGCCGGCTGGGCCGATATCGCGCGGGCCATCGCCGCCGACATCGCGGCCGGCAAGTCCATGAGTTCGGCGCCGCTGCCGGCTTGGGCGCTCGAGCCGAGCCGTACCGGTGTCCACGCTGCCGGGGGTTCCTACTCGGCGAGCAGGAACGCCTACGTGCCGCGCTCGACGCTGCCGGTCTACCAGCGTCAGCTGTTCCCGGAGCGCGTGCTCGGCGAAGCCGGTGCCACCCCCGAAAAGTCCGGCGAGACCCTCTACGAGAACGACGGCGTGCGCCTGTGGCGCCTGCCTGCGGTCGACGCCGGCATCGGCATCCTTTCCATCAAGTCGAAGATGCACGCCATCGGCAACGAGGTGCTCGACGGCGTCCTCGCCGCGGTCGCCCGGGCCGAAACCACGCTCGACGGCGTGGTGGTGTGGCACGAGGCCCCGTTCGCGGTCGGCGCCAACCTGGCGCAGGTCGCCGAGGCGTGTGCCGCCGGTGCCTGGGACAAGCTCGAGGCGACCGTCGAACAGTTCCAGCGCGCCTCGCAGGCGCTCAAGTATGCCCAGGTCCCGGTCGTCGCCGCGGTCCAGGGCATGGCGCTGGGCGGCGGCTGCGAGTTCGTCATGCATTCCGGCAAGCGCGTCATGGCGCTGGAAAGCTACATCGGCCTGGTCGAGGCCGGCGTCGGCCTGATCCCGGCCGGCGGCGGCTGCAAGGAGTTCGCCATCCGTGCTGCCCAGTGGGCCGGCCAGTCGGCGACCCCGGGCGAAGTATTCAGCTTCCTGCAGCCGGTGTTCCAGAACGTGGCCATGGCCAAGGTCGCCAAGAGCGCCGAGGAAGCGGTCGAGATGGGCTTCGGACGCCCCTCCGACACCATCCTGTTCAATGCCCACGAGCTGCTCTGGGTCGGCATCCGCGAAGCGCGGGCCATGGCCGATGCCGGTTACGCTCCGCCGCTCAAGGCGCGTGGCGTCACGGTCGCCGGCCGCGCCGGCATCGCCACGCTGGAGATGATGCTGGTCAACATGAAGGAGGGCGGCATGATCTCCGCCCACGACTACAAGGTCGCCCGCGCCGCGGCCGTCGCCCTGTGCGGCGGCGAGATCGAGTCCGGCAACAAGGTGGACGAGGAATGGCTGCTCACCGTCGAGCGCCGCGAATTCGTCGCCCTGTTGAAGACCCCCGAAACCCAGGCCCGGATCAAGCACATGCTCGAAACCGGCAAGCCGCTCCGTAATTGATCGGGCCGAGGAGAACACACAAAATGACCAAGCAAATCCAGGACGCCTACATCGTCGCCGCCACGCGGCTGCCCGTCTCAAAGCGCAACGGCATGTACCGCCACGTGCGCCCCGACGACATGCTCGCCGCCGTCATCAAATCCGTTGTCGCGCAGGTTCCGGGTATCGACCCGGCGCGCATCGGCGACGTCATCGTCGGTTGCGCGATGCCGGAGGCCGAGCAGGGCATGAACGTCGCCCGCATCGGCCTCTTGCTCGCCGGCCTGCCGATCACCGTGCCCGGCCTCACCATCAACCGCTTCTGCTCGTCGGGCATCCAGGCGGTGGCCGATGCCGCCAACCAGATCCGCCTCGGCCTCGCCGACGTGATGATCGCCGCCGGTACCGAGTCGATGACCGTCATGCCGCAAATCATGGGCAACAAGATGGCCATGAACCCGGCCTTCTTCACCGACGAGAACGTTGGCATCGCCTATGGCATGGGCCTGACCGCCGAGAAGGTGGCACGTCAGTGGGGCATCGGCCGCGACGAGCAGGACGCCTTCGCGCTGGCCTCCAACCAGAAGGCGTGCGCAGCGATCGCCGCCGGCCACTTCAAGGCCGAGACCACGCCCTACACGATCCGCGAGCAACTGCCGGACCTGAAGAGCGGGGAGATCAAGGTGCGCGAGCGCACCGTCGAGCACGACGAAGGCCCGCGTGCCGATGCCTCGCTCGAGAAGCTGGGCAAGCTGAAGCCGGTTTTCCACGCGCGCGGTTCGGTCACGGCCGGCAACTCGTCGCAGATGTCCGACGGCGCCGCTGCCGTGATGTTGGTGTCCGAGAAAGTCCTGAAGGAGCACAACCTGACCCCGCTCGCCCGCTTCGCCGGCTATGCGGTGGGTGGCGTCGCGCCGGAAATCATGGGCATCGGCCCGATCGCCGCGATTCCCAAAGTGCTGGCGCAGGTCGGCATCAGCCAGGATGACCTCGACTGGATCGAACTCAACGAAGCCTTCGCCGCGCAGTCGCTCGCCGTCATGAAGGAACTGGGCATCAATCCGGACAAGGTGAACCCGCTCGGCGGCGCCATCGCGCTCGGCCACCCGCTCGGCGCGACCGGCGCCATCCGTGCCGCCACCGTCGTGCATGGCATGCGCCGGACCGGCGGCAAGTACGGCATGGTGACCATGTGCATCGGCACCGGCATGGGCGCCGCCGGCATCATCGAGCGCATCTGACGGTCGCCTAGCGATGAAACCGGCCTGGCTCTCCCGTGTGCCTCCCGCCTGGCGGGCGCGGATGATGCGGATGGGGTTCAACCTCCATCCCGCCTTCCGCGGCACGGGCGGCCGTGTCGAGCACGTCGCGCCCGATCTCTCCCACATCCGCGTCCGCCTGCCGCTGAGCTGGCGGACGCGCAACGTCGTCGGCTCGATCTACGGCGGCTCGCTGTTCGCCGTTACTGACGGGCTGCACCCACTGATGATCATGGCGGCGCTGGGCAAGGATGTCATCGTCTGGGACAAGGCGGCGTTCATCCGCTACAAGAAGCCCGGCCTGACGACGCTGTTCGCCGATTTCGTGCTGCCGCCCGAAGAAGTACTTGCGATCCGTAATGCGTTGCGGGACAGGCAGGAACTCGACCGCACCTACGAGGTCGAGTTGAAGGACGACAAAGGCGTCGTGCATACGGTGGTCGAACGCACCGTGTACATCGCCGACAAGAACCATTACCGCAGCAAGCAAACCAGAGGAGAGACACCATGATTTCGCATTCCTTCCGCGTCGCGGCACTGGTCGCCGCGCTGCTCGCCGTTCCCGGACTCCGCGCGGCCGAAGTGGCGGGGGTCAAGGTCGACGACCGTATCGCGGTCGCCGGCAGCGACCTCGTACTCAACGGCGCCGGTCTGCGCACCAAGGTCTTCGTCAAGGTTTATGTCGGCGCGCTGTATGCCGGCCAGAAGACCAACAACGCTGCGTCGCTGCTCGACGCCACGGGCCCGCGCCGGATGACCATGCGCCTGATGCGCGATGTCGATTCGGATGCCCTTTACGGCGCCCTCGCGGACGGCCTCAAGGCCAACAACAGCGAGGGCGAGCTGGCTGCGCTGAAAGCCCAGGTCGACCAGTTTGCCGCGCTCATGAAAAAGATCGGCAATGCGAGGACGGGCGACACGGTGGCCATCGATTTCAATGCCGACGGGGTAGGAGTAAGCTTTAACGGAGAGAGTCGCGGACGTGTCGCCGGCGCGCCATTTGGCAAGGCGCTGCTCAAGGTCTGGCTGGGCGAAAACCCGGTCGATGGCGCGCTGAAGAAAGCCCTGCTGGGCGGCTGAAGAATTACAACAAAGGAGGCTTGCATCATGGAAAAAATCTGGCTGAAGAACTACCCGCCCGGCGTCCCGGCGGAAATCAGCATCTCGCACCTCTCGTCGCTGGTCGACCTGTTCGAGGAAGCCACCTGCAAATATGCGGACAAGGTCGCCTACATCAGCATGGGTCGCGAGATGACCTACCGCGAGTTGGATAGCCTGTCGCGCGATTTCGCGGGCTGGCTGCAGTCGGTCGGTTTCAGGAAGGGCGATCGTGTCGCGCTGATGATGCCCAACGTGCTGCAGTATCCGGTGGCGCTGTTCGGTACCCTGCGCGCCGGCTGCGTTGTGGTCAATGTGAACCCGCTCTACACGCCGCGCGAGCTCGAGCACCAGCTCAAGGATTCCGGTGCCAAGGCCATCGTCATCCTAGAGAACTTCGCGACCACCCTCGAGCAGGTGCTGGTCAGGACCGAGGTCAAGCATGTCGTCGTCACGCCGATGGGCGAAATGCTCGGCCTGGTCAAGGGCACGCTGGTGAACTTCGTCGTGCGCCACGTCAAGAAGCTGGTGCCCGCCTGGTCGCTGCCCGAGTCGATCTCGTTCACGACCGTGCTCGCCGCCGGCCGCCGCCATGGCATGGACAAGGTGACCATCACCCAGGAAGACATCGCCTTCCTCCAGTACACCGGTGGCACCACCGGCGTTTCGAAGGGCGCCGTGCTGGCGCACGCGAACATCACCTCGAACGTGATGCAGGCCTACAACTGGATCAAGCCGCTGGTGGTAGAGGGCGAGGAATTCATCGTCACCGCGCTGCCGCTGTACCATATCTTCGCGCTGACCGCGAACTGCCTGACCTTCCTGATGATTGGTGCGCGCAACTTGCTGATCGCCAATCCGCGCGACATCCCGGGATTCGTCAAGGAATGGTCGAAGTACCCGATCACCGTTTCGACCGGCGTCAATACGCTGTTCAACGGCCTGCTCAACAATCCGGAATTTGCCAAGCTCGATTTCTCGACGATGAAGCTGTCGCTGGGCGGCGGCATGGCCGTGCAGGCGCCGGTCGCCGACCGCTGGAAGAAGGTGACCAAGTCGCCCCTGCTGCAGGCCTACGGCCTGACCGAAACCTCGCCGGCAGCCACCATCAACCCGTTGCACCTGAAGGATTTCAACGGCTCGATCGGCCTGCCGATCTCGTCGACCGAAGTCTCGATCCGCAGCGACGACGGCAAGGAAGTGCCGATCACCCAGGTCGGCGAGATCTGCATCCACGGCCCGCAGGTCATGAAGGGCTACTGGCAGCGTCCGGAAGAGACGGCCAACGTGATGACCGAGGACGGCTTCCTGCGTACCGGCGACATGGGTTACATCGACCACGAGGGCTTCGTTTTCATCGTCGACCGCAAGAAGGACATGATCCTCGTCTCCGGCTTCAACGTTTATCCGAACGAGGTCGAGGAGGCGGTGGCCATGCACGAGGGGGTCGGCGACGTGGCCGCCATCGGCGTCCATGACGACAACTCCGGCGAGGCGGTGAAGATCTTCGTCGTGCGCAAGGACCCGAACCTGACTGCCGAGGAACTGATCAAGCACTGCCGCCAGCATCTCACCGGCTACAAGGTGCCCAAGCAAGTCGAGTTCCGCGCCGACCTGCCGCGTACCAACGTCGGCAAGATCCTGCGTCGCGCGCTCAAGGAAGGCGGCTAGACGGCCGTTCTTCCCCGGCGGGGCGCCCGCCGGCGCCCCGCGCCCAGGAAACGCCAAACAAACA
>VEPL01000007.1:214947-382408 GCA_012026885.1 Betaproteobacteria bacterium
GCGGGGGGCTACCGGGCCGGACGCCCCGGGGGGGGGGCGGGCCGGCCCCCCGCGACAATTCAACCACAAAGACACTGGAGAACAGCACCATGGGAGACTATCGCGCCCCGATCAAGGAAATGCGCTTCGTCATGGACGAACTGGCGGGTTTCCGCGAACTCAGCCAGCTTCCCGACTACGCCGAAGCGACGCCCGACATGGCCGATGCCATCCTCGACGAGGCCGCCAAATTCGCGGCCGAGATTCTCGAGCCGCTGAACCGCGTCGGCGACAAGCAGGGAAGCCGGCTCGGGACGGACGGCGTCGTCACGCCGCCGGGCTGGAAGGAGGCCTACAAGGCATTCTGTGCCGCCGGCTGGAACGGCATCACCTGTCCGGCGGAACATGGCGGCCACGGCCAGCCGGACAGCATCGGCATCGCCGTCAAGGAGATGATCAACTCGGCCAACCTGTCGTTCTCGCTTGGCCCGTTGCTCACCACGGGTGCCGTCGAGGCGCTGGTGACCTGCGCCAGCGACGAGCTGAAGGCGGTCTATCTCGACAAGATGGTTTCCGGCGAATGGACCGGCACCATGAATCTGACCGAGCCGCAGGCCGGTTCCGACCTCGCGCTCATCCGCACCCGGGCCGAACCACAGGCCGACGGCAGCTACAAGGTCTTCGGCCAGAAGATCTTCATCACCTACGGCGACCATGACATGACGGACAACATCGTCCATCTCGTGCTTGCCCGCCTGCCCGATGCGCCGGCCGGCGTGAAGGGCATCTCGATGTTCCTGGTGCCCAAGTTCCTGGTCAACGCGGACGGCTCGCTCGGCGCGCGCAACGACGCCTTCTGCGTCTCGCTCGAGCACAAGCTCGGTATCCACGCCAGTCCGACCTGCGTCATGGCCTATGGCGACAAGGGCGGCGCCGTTGGCTATTTGCTCGGCGAACCGAACCGCGGCCTCGAGTACATGTTCATCATGATGAACGAGGCGCGCATGGGCGTCGGCCTGCAGGGCGTTGCCCTCGGCGAACGCGCCTACCAGCACGCGCTGGCCTACGCCCGCGAGCGCAAGCAGGGCCGCGATGCGGTGACCGGTGAGGCACTGGTCACCATCGACCGGCATCCGGACATCCGGCGCATGCTGATGCTGATGAAGTCGCGCGTCGAGGCCTGTCGTGCCATGACTTACTACACCGCCGGCCTGCTCGACCGTGCCCACGCAGGCGGCGACGCCGAGACGCGCAAGCGCGCCCTCTATCTCGCCGAGTTCATGATTCCCATCGTCAAGGCGGGCGGCACCGAGATGGCTATCGAGGTGACCTCGCTCGGAATCCAGATCCACGGCGGCATGGGCTTCATCGAGGAGACCGGCGCTGCCCAGTACTGGCGTGACTCGCGCATCACCACCATCTACGAGGGCACGACCGGCATCCAGGCCAATGACCTGGTCTTCCGCAAGCTGATGCGCGATCAGGGCGCCACCGCCCGCGCGCTTTTCGGCGAGATCGCCGCCACGGCCCGCGCGCTGAACGAGTCGTCACGCAACGACCTGCAGGCCATCGGCAAGCGCCTCGGCGCCGGCCTCAAGGCCTGGGGCGAAGCCACCGAATGGCTCGCGGCCGATGCGAAAAACGGTCTTTCCGGGCCGTTGACCGCAGCCGTTCCCTATCTCGATGTCGCCATCGCAGTGACCGGCGGCTGGCTGATGGGCAAGGCGGCGCTTGCCGCCGCCGGCCATGTCGAGCGCGGCGAGGGCGACCTCCCGTTCTACAAGGCCAAGCTCGCCAGCGCCCATTTTTATGCCGACCACGTGCTGCCGCTGGCCCAGGCCCGGGCGGCGACGGCGATGGCTGGCGATGCCGCCTTCGCAGGCCTGGGCGAAGAACTCTTCGTCTGACCATGACTCTGCGGCAGAGATTCTTGGGAGAACAGCGCCCGATGTCTCTGATCTTCAACGGGGCCTTGGCGGCCCCGTCTTTTTTTGTGGGTGGCGCATGCTGACCGTCGACATTGTTTCCGACATCGTTTGCCCTTGGTGCTTCATCGGCACCCGCCGCCTCGCAGCCGCGATCGAACTCGTCCGCCGTGACGACCCCGGCTTCACCTGCCGGACGCACTGGCGCCCGTTCTTCCTGAATCCGGATACGCCGCCTGAAGGCGAGCCCTACCTGCCTTTCCTCGAGCGCAAGTTCGGCGGCCGGGCGCCGGTCGAGGCGCTCTTCGCCCGTGTCCGGGCCGCCGGCGAGGCTTACGGCCTCGACTACACGTTCGGAGCCATCCGCCTGCGCGCGAACACCCTGCGCGCTCACCGGCTGATCGACTGGGCACAGCGGCAGGGGAGCGCCGATGCCCTGGTCGAACGCCTCTTCGTCGCCCAGTTCCAGCGCGGCGAGCACGTCGGCGATCCCGGGCTGCTTGCCCGCATCGCCGGCGAGTGCGGCTTCGATGCCGCGGAGGCTGCCCGCTATCTTGCCTCCGGCCAGGGCGAGGCGGAGGTGCGGGCCGATGAACGACAGATGCGCGCCCTCGGCGTCCGCATGATTCCGACCTTCCTGTTGCCCGGCGGGCGCGCCGTCGTCGGGGCCGAGGATCCGGCGGTCCTTGCAGCCGCCTTGCGCAGGGCCGCTTGAAACCGCTCGCTGTTCGGCGGAAACTGGGCAGCGATGCAAGTGGTCGCGCAGTGTGGAACCGAACACCCAAGGAGACGAGCGATGGTGACGACAAGGACGAAGAAGGCATCCCGCAGCGGCCCAGGGGCAGGCGGCGTGCGGCGCAGCACGGCACCGGCAAGTGCGGCTGCCACGCCCCTCGGCGCGGTCGGCGGCCTCGGCCGTTCGTTGCGCACGCTGACCGAGCAGATGGTCGGCATGGCCGGCGCGGCGGTGGATACGTCGCTGGCCGCGGCGACCGGGCTGTTCCCGCACGGGGTCAAGTCGACCAAGGCCCTGATCAAGGCCGGCGGCTTCCTGCGTGACGTGCGCGAGACGGCCGGCATGCCGCTCGAGGATCTCGGCCGGGCGATCAACCTCAAGGATGCGACACTCCTCGAACTGGCCGAGAATGGCAAGATGGCGCTGCCGTTCGAGGTCATCCTCCGGCTCGCCGGGGTGCTCGCGCGCAACGATCCCGTCCCCTTCGTGATGAACCTCGCCAAGGTGCACAGCCCGGCGACCTGGCAGGTCCTCGAGACACTGGGTGTCGGGCGGCTGCTCGAGCATGCCGGGCGCGAGCACGAGTTCGTCAGCATCTACCGCGCCCGTGACGAGGCGCGCAAGCTGACCGACGAGGAGTTCGCGCGCGTGCGCAAGTTTGTCGAGACGGCGTTCGACATGGCGCTCGAGTTCAACCGCGAGGCCAAGGCGGCGGCGAAGCCCCGCCAGGCGGCGCGGCGCGGCGCGAAGCTGGAGGACTGATCCATGCGGGCAAGGACTGGCGCGTGGGTGGCGCTGACGCTCGCCGTCGTGTCGGCCGGATGCGGGCAGCGCGGGCCGGTCGCGCCCGAGGAGGCATGGCTGACCGGCTACACCTGCTGCAACCTGCGCTACGAGGCAGGCGGCGACTGGATCAGCGACGGCAATTACACCGGCAACCCGATGATTCCGGCAGGGTCGCGCATCCGTGTTGCCAAGCCGGCCTACCAGGCGACCCGCGTGCGGGCCGACATCGAAGGGCGGCCGTGGCGCCTCGGCCAGGATTACAGCCGGCAGGCCGAATTTTTCGAGGACTGGGTCGGCAAGCTGGTCGACAAGGAAGATCCGCGTGCGCGCATCGCCACTTGGCCGCGCGAGGTCCAGGAGGCGGTGGCGTCCGGGCGCATCGCCCTGGGCATGACCCGCGAGCAGGTCATCGTCGCGCTCGGCTATCCGCTGCGCAATGCCACCATGTCGCTGAACAACAACGTCTGGCGCTACTGGCAATCGAGCTTCGTTCAGTACGACGTGCACTGGACCGACGGGCGCGTCAGCCGCGTGACGCGTGTCGGCAGCGGCCGCGAGCCGCTCGACGTGCTGATGCCGGGGAGCGTCTTCCGCTAGTAAGTCGGGCCCGCCTCAGGGGCTGCCGATGGCCAGACGCGCGGCGGCCTCGAGGTCGGCCTGGCGCATCAGCCCTGCCTTGGTCTGCACGACCTTGCCGTTGCGGTCGACGACGATGGTGTAGGGCAGGCCCATCCTGGTGTTGCCGAGCGCCTGCATGAGCGGGATACCCTTTTCCTTGGCGACGAAGGCCGGGTAATCCATCCTGTTGGCTCTGGCGAATGCCTTCGCCGGTTCCGCCTTGTCCTCGATGGCGATGCCGAGGACCTCGACCTTGCCCGAGTTGGCATTGCGCACCTTGACCAGCTCCGGAATCTCGGCCCGGCAGGGGGCGCACCAGGTGGCCCAGAAGTTGACGATCAGCGGCTTGCCGCGAAAGCGCTCGAGGGCTACCGGCTTGTCGTCGAGATCGCTCAGCGTGGCCGCAAAGAGCGGGGCCGATGCGGGTAACTCGACTGCCGCGGTCGACAGCGAAAAAAGGGCGAAAATCAGGGCGGCAGGGACGCGTAGCATAGACATGGCAGTTGTGGCGGCCAAGGAATCTTAGCACCGATTCGATGGCTGGCCTTCCCGCCTCCGCTAGGGCGATTTCTGTAGAGCGGACGTTCACCTGACGTATGCCGACAGGTATGCTGGCGCCCCGTCGCATGACAATTGAAACCGGATTTGCCCGACAAAGGAAGAATATGAAACAGACCAAGGTATTTCTGCTGGCAGTGCTGGCGGCCCTCAACCTGAACGCGTCCGCTTTGGCGGCTGAGTCGGCCCTCGACCAGATCAAGAGCAGCAAGACCCTCAAGCTGGGCTATCGCGAGAACTCGATCCCGTTCTCGTTCGTCGGTCCCGACAATCTGCCGCAGGGTTACAGCGTGGACCTGTGCAAGGTTGTCGCGGATGACATCGCGCGGGAACTCAAGCTCGACAAGCTTGATGTGCGCTGGGTCCCGGTCACCGCCCAGAACCGCTTCGAGATGGTGAAAAGCGGCAAGATCGATATCGAGTGCGGCAATACCACCCAGACCCTGGCGCGCCGCGCCGAATTCGATTTCAGCGTGATGACCTATGCCGACGGAGCCAGCCTGCTTTTCCGCAAGGGCGGCATTCCCGCCGGGTCGGATCACCTCAGCGGCCAGCGCATCGCGGTCGTTGCGGGAACTACCACCGAAAAGGCGCTCGAGGCGCTGGGCGCCTCGGCGCGGCTGGGTGCGACGCTCGTTCATGTGAGCGATCACGATGCCGCCCTCAAGGCGCTGGCCGAAGGCAGGGCGACCGCGTACGCAGCCGACCGCACTGTCCTGCTGACCATCGCGCTGGCCAGCGGCAATGCCGATGCCGTCGAGGTGTCCACCGTGCAATTCACCTACGAACCGTACGGCCTGATGATGCGTCCCGACCAGCAGATGCGCCTCGCAGTGGATCGTGCGCTGGCCCGCCTGTATCGCAGCGGCGCGATCGTGCCCATCTTCCAGCGCTGGTTCGGCCAGCTGGGTACGCCCGGCGAAGGACTCAAGGTGATGTACCTGCTCAACGCGCTGCCGGAATGATCCCTCACTGCGCTCAGGTCCGCAGTCTGGAAGTCGCAGGTGTCGTAGCAGCAGCTGGGTGATGCGGTCATTGTGAGAAAGCCGGGCTGGTGCTCAACTGGTCCGGCTTTTTTTGCCGGCAATCTTGCTGGCATATGTCTTCTGTGTAAGGATGGGCAGGGAGAGACGAACGGACAATCAGGCCAGCGACATGGTCATGCCGAAGCACCGAGTTCTAGGAATGTTCGACTACCGGATCGCGGCATGGGTAGTTTTTGGGCTGGCCCTGCTCATGACGGGTGTTGGCTGGCGAATAGCCGACCAGGCGGTTAACGCACGGAACGAGGAGCAGTTCGCTGCGCGGGCGGCGGATCTCTCGGAAGCCATCCGCTACCGGATGCGCGAGTACCTGACTATCCTGCGGGCCGGCGCCGGCTTCTTCAACGGTTCGGAGAGCGTCACCCGCCGCGAGTGGCAGACCTATGTCGCTGCCCTGCGCTTGCGCGAGGATTATCCCGGCGTGCAGGGACTCGGCTTTGCGATGATGCTCCCGGCGGCTGCCGTTGCGGAACATGTCGCCGATATCCGCAAAGAGGGCTTCCCGGATTACACGGTCCGCCCGCCCGGCGAACGCGACCCCTTGAGCTCGATCATCTATCTCGAGCCTTTCGACTGGCGCAACCAGCGGGCCTTCGGTTACGACATGTTCTCCGAGCCGGTGCGCCGCGCGGCGATGACGCAGGCCATGGAGGCCGGCGAACTGGCGGTTTCGGGGCGGGTGACCCTGGTGCAGGAGACAAGCAAGGATATCCAGCACGGATTCCTCGTCTATGTGCCGGTGTACCGCAAGGGGATGCCGCTGGATACCGCCGATCAGCGGCGGGCGGCGATCCATGGCTTCGTCTAAAGCCCTTTCCGTGCCGGTGACCTGATGCAGGGCATCGTCGGCCAGAACAGTGGCGAGCTGGCCTTCGAGTTGTTCGACGGCGAACCGTCGCCGGCCAACTTGCTTTTCGCCAATGACGAGCATGGCGGTCAATCCGGTTCGCCTGTCAGCGCCACCGGCGTGCAGCGATTCACGCTCGACATCGGAGGGCGGCCCTGGACGCTCATCGTCCACCGGCATAGCGTTGCGCAGGAGCCTTCCAACAACTTGCCGTCCATCGTCGGCGGTGCCGGCCTTGTCATCGACCTGCTGCTATTCGGCATCATCGCCGGACTGGGTCGCGAAAAGCGCCAGATCGAACTGCGCGAAGCCGAAATCCGCAAGCTGTCGGTGGCGGTCGAGCAAAGTCCCAGCGGCATCGTCATTGCCGACCTCGATGGCCGTGTCGAGTACGTCAATCCGGCGTTTACCCGGGTCAGCGGCTATTCGCTGGCCGAGATGCGCGGGCAGAACCAGCGCATTCTCCATTCGGGACAGACGCCCCCGGAAACCTATGAGGATCTCTGGCGCACCCTGCTCAGGGGCGAGGTATGGCGCGGCGAGTTCATCAACCGGAGCAAGGACGGCGCGATCCATGCCGAGCTGGCGATCATCGCTCCGATCCGTGACCAGAACGGCAAGGTCAGCCAGTATCTGGCGATCAAGGACGACATCTCTGAAGCCAAGCGCGCGGAACAGAAATTGCGCGACAGCGAGGAGCGCTTGCGTCTGGCCGCCGAGGGCGCCCGCTTCGGGGTCATGGAACTCGATTTCGAGGCCGGCACGACCTACTGGTCGAAGGAGTACCGGGAAATCGTCGGGGTGCCGCCAAACTTTCCCGTTCCGCCGCCGGCACAGCTTCCGGATTTCATCCATCCCGACGACCGCGAGGCGGTGCAGAGGCACCTGGATCGATGCCTGTCCGCTGGCGGCGATGGCCAGGTCGGCCTCGTGTGCCGGGTCGTGCGCGGCAATGGCGAAGTGGGCTGGATCGAGCTGCGCGGCACCTGCCGTTTTGCCGGCAGCGGCAGCGAGCGCCGCACATCGCGGATCTATGCGGTAATCACCGATGTCACGGCCCAGAAGGCAGCCGAGCAGGCGCTGCTCGCCTACAGCGACCAGCTCGAGGAAACGGTCGAAACGCGGACCGCCGAACTCAAGCGTGCCAACGAGCGGCTGCGCGAGGTCGTGTTCGCCATGGAAAGCGTCGGCACGGCAATCTACTGGGTCGATCCGGAGAATGAGCGCTTTCTCTCCGTCAATCGCTTTGCCGCGGCCATGCTCGGCTACACCGAGGTCGAAATGCTGCAGATGGCGGTGCCCGACGTCGATCCCAATTTCCCGATGCATGCCTTTGAGGAGATCAGGGAAACGATCCGCGCCGAGGGCTTCCTGCGCTTCGAAACCGCGCATCGCAGGAAGGATGGCAGCATGGTGCCGGTGGAATTGACTGTCTATCACCACGCGGGTGAGGACGGGCAGCAGGCGTTGATCGCCTTCGCGGTCGACATCACGGCACGCAAGGCCTCCGAAGCTGCATTGCAGGAAGCCAAGGCGGCCGCGGAAGCGGCTTCGGTGGCCAAGAGCAGCTTCCTCGCCAACATGAGCCACGAGATCCGCACGCCGCTCAACGGCATGATCGGCATGGCCCACCTGATGCGCCGGGGCGGCCTGTCGGCCGAGCAGTCGGATCGCCTCGACAAGCTCGAGGCGTCGGCCGCCCACCTGCTCGATGTGCTGAACTCGATCCTCGACCTGTCGAAGATCGAGGCCAGCAAGTTCACCCTCGAGGAGCGACCTTTGCGCCCCGAGTCGCTGGTCGCCAACGCCATGTCGATGCTCGAGGAACGTGCACGCAGCAGGGGACTGCACCTGCAGAGCGAAGTCGAGAGCGTGCCGAAGGATTTGCTGGGCGACGCGACGCGCCTGCAGCAATGCGTGCTCAATTACGCGATCAACGCGATCAAGTTTACCGAACGCGGCAGCGTGACCCTGCGCCTCAAGGTGATCGCGGATGACGCCGACGAGACCCTGCTGCGCTTCGAGGTTGCCGATACCGGCGAGGGGATCGCCCCCGACGTATTGGCCCGCCTGTTCGCCGATTTCGAACAGGCCGACCGCTCCACGACCCGCAGGCACGGGGGCACCGGGCTCGGGCTGGCGATCACCCGCAAGCTGGCCGGTCTGATGGGCGGCGAGGCAGGTGCGGAGAGCGTCCTGGGTGCCGGCAGTACCTTCTGGTTCACAGTACGGTTACGCAAGGCTGCGCTGCCGGAAACTGCCCCGGAGTCGGTGGTGCTCGAGGACGGTGCGGCACGGCTCAGGGCACGCCACGGCGGCGCCCGCATCCTGGTGGCCGAGGACAACGAGATCAATAGAGAAATCGCCGTCTGCATGCTCGAGGATGCGGGCCTCTCTGTCGATACCGCCGAGGATGGCGTGCAGGCCTTGGACAAGGTCAGCAGCAACGATTACGCGCTGGTCCTGATGGACATGCAAATGCCCAATATCGACGGCATCGATGCGACGCGGGCGATTCGCCGGCTGGCAGGGCGCGAGGCATTGACGATCATCGCGATGACGGCCAATGCGTTTGCCGATGACCGTGCCGCCTGCCTGGCGGCCGGCATGAACGACTTCATCAGCAAGCCTGTCGAGCCGGAGCGCCTCTACGCCACGCTGCTGCAGTGGCTGGACGCCCGCGGCTGAAGCCGCGGGCGCGCCCCATGCGCCGGCAGCCCGCTGCGACGATTTGTCGCACGCCGAATGGCGCCGGCCTTGTGAAAATAGCGGGGCACGTTGATACTGCCCGCTCATAGCCGGCGACAATGCGCCGATCGAATGCCGGAAAGTTGCTGCTAACAGTTTGTCCAGACGAAATTTCCTGATTGACCTCATCGGCTTGCTCCTGATTGCGCTGGTCGTTGTCGTCGGCTACAAGCTGTCGCCGGTGCTCCTGCCCAAGGCCGATGTCGTCCTGCAACCGGAGCCGGGCTGCGACCTGCAGCGTGCGGCCTGTGCCGCAAATGTTGCCGGCGGGGGGCGCATCGCGGTCGATAGTTCGCTACGGCCGATTCCGCTGGCGAAGCCGTTCCGCATCGACGTGAACGTCACCGGCCTTGAGGCCAGGCGCGTCGAGGTCGACTTTGCCGGCGTCGATATGAACATGGGGCTGATCCGGCCGGCTTTGCATGCCGAGGGCGGAGGGCGCTTCGCCGCCGAGCTTTCCCTGCCGGTCTGCATCACCGGCGCGATGGACTGGCAGGCCACGGTCCTGGTGGAAACGGCGGGCGAGCGGCTGGCGATTCCGCTCCGTTTCCGCGCAGGACAAAACTGAGATGGGCGAGACTGCACTGAAGGCACTCGCGGCCGTGCTGGCGGCGCTGGTGATCGGCCTGGCACTGCTCTGGCATCCGGAACTTCCGGAGAAGCCGCTGCAGGCCGCGGCGTCGCCTGCCGGTGGCGACTTCTCGCTGGCTTCGGCAAGCGGGCCGGTGAAGTTGTCCGATTTCCGCGGGCGCGTCGTCATCGTCTATTTCGGTTACACCTATTGTCCCGATGTCTGCCCGACGGCGCTGGCTGCGATCGGCGCCGGGTTGCGCCTCCTGTCGGGCGACGAGGCGGCGCGGGTGGCGGTCGTGTTCATCTCCGTCGATCCCGAGCGCGACAGCCCCGAGCGACTTAAGGACTACGCCGGGTTCTTCCATCCTGCCATCGTCGGTGTGACCGGTAACGCCGCTGAACTGGCAGCGATCGCCAGCCGCTACGGTGCCTTCTATGCGAAGCAGAAGGTAGCCACCGCCGGTGGCGGTTATGTCGTGGATCACACTGCCGACGCCTTTGTCGTAGACCCGGGCGGCCGCTTGGTCGGCCGCATAGCGCATGCGACTGCGCCGGAAGGCGTGGCCGCAATAATTCGCCAATATCTCAAGCAACCATGAGGAGACCCACGCCATGAAACGACTTTCCATCCTGATCGCCGGCCTGCTGGCCTCGGCCGGTGCCCTGGCCGGAGCGGCCGATGCCGTCAGCGTCGAGCAACCCTATGTGCGCCTGGCGCCGCCGAATGCACTTGCGACCGGCGCCTTCATGGTCATCCGCAATCGAGGCGACAAGGATGTGAGGGTGGTCAAGGCCGATAACCCCCTATCGCGGGTGACCGAGTTGCATACCCACATCAACGATGCCGGCGTGATGCGCATGCGCCCGGTGCCGGCCATCGATGTCAAGGCGCGCGGCGAGGCCGTACTGAAGCCTGGCGGCATGCACGTCATGCTGATCGACCTCAAGGGTTCGCTGGCTGAGGGCGATATGGTTCCAATCACGCTGACCTTCGACGACGGCAGCAGCAAGAAGGTCGATGCCCGCGTCGTGAAGACGGCACCGCCTGCCCCGGAGCATCGTCACTGAACACGTCCTGCCGGCCTTCGTGAAATTGTTCATGGACGTCGGCCCATGACCGCGGGATGATGACTACGGTGCTTCATCGAGGATGACGTCATGGCAACCGAGATCCGGGAACTGAAAGTTGCGCAAGATCAGACGCGCTCGGCCAGATGCACGGAAGAGCCCGATGAGCGGGGCGTGGAATTCGATCTGCACGGTACCCTGAGCGAGACCGTTGTGCACGAAGCCGGCTACGCCGAGTTCCTCGCCGCGCTGCGCGCAAGCGGTTACAAACCGGCCTGAGATCCTCTCCGCTTCCTCAGGCGGGCGCCGGGCGCTTGGTCAACTCGCGTTGCAGCGCACGGCGGCGCTTCTTGAATGGCCTTGCGCGGGAAGCGGGTCAGGTGCTTCCGGGGCATCGTCGCCAAAGCCGGCGATGATCGCCTCGATCGGCCGGCCTGCGCGACGACGGTTGCTTCCGCAAGGCTCCCGTTCCTCGCTACACTGCGGGCATGAGCGAAATCAGGATAACCCGCAAACACAAGCTGACGGCCAAGAAGGCGCGGTTGGCTGCGGAGAAGGTTGCCACCGACCTCAAGGAGGAGTTCGACCTCTCGTATGCCTGGGACGATGAGGGGGTCCTCCATTTCGAGCGCACCGGCCTGCACGGGCAATTGCGGCTGGGCCGCGGGCAGGTCAGCGTGCACGTCCGCCTCGGATTCCTCCTCATCCCGTTCCGGGCGGCGCTGGAACGGGAAATCCACGACTACTTCGACCAGCGCTTCGTCTGAGTCCGGGCCCCGGCCTTTCAGCCGCCGAGGGCGCCGATCAGGTCAATGTAGGCCTGCATTGCGTCATCTGCCGAAGTTCCCTGCAGTCCGGCCCAGGCATCGTACTTGGCGCGGCCGACCAGGTCGGTGAAGCCCGGGCGGCGACCGCTCACGTCACCTTCTGTCGCCTGCTTGTACAACGCGTAGATGCGCAGCAGGGTGGCGTTGTCCGGGCGCTCGGCGAGCGATTTGGATGCGGCAACGGCTGTTTCGAATGCGGATTTCAGGTCGCTCATCGGACTCTCCTCAAGGAGTTTGCGGATTCGGTATTATAGTTACTTCGTTATCCCCGGATTTCCACCATGGCAACGCGCGAGCCCATTTCCAACGTCGACACCGCCTGGCTGCGAATGGATCGCCCGAGCAACCTGATGCAGATCGTCGGCGTCATGCTCTTCGAGGGGAAGCTCGATTTCGTCCGCCTGCGCATTGCCCTTGAAAACGGCCTTCTGCGTTTCCGGCGCTTCCGCCAGCTTGCCGTCGCGGAGGGTGCCGGTTATGTCTGGCAGGACGATCCGGATTTCGATCTGGATCATCACCTGCATCACGAATTGCTGCCCGGTCGCGAGGGCAAGGTGGAGTTGCAACGCTTCGTCGCCGATCTTGCCTCGACGCCGCTCAACCCGCACCGGCCGCTCTGGGAAATGCACCTCGTCGAGACTTCGCTCGGCGGCCCGGCGCTGGTGATGCGCATCCACCATGCGATCGGCGACGGCATCGCGCTGGTCGGCGTCATGATGTCGATGATGGACAGCGGTCCCGAGGCGCCTGCGATGCGCCGGCCATCGCCGCTTGCCAAGGCGCCGGCGGAGGCCGACGAGGGCGGTCACGATTTCTTCTGGGATACGGTCTGGCGCCCGATGAGCGATGCGATGCTCGCATCGGTCCGCGTATCCACCAACCTGTGGGTCAAGTATGTCGAACTCCTCGCCAACCCCGGCCGGCTTGGCGACTATGCCCGGCTCGGGGCCGGGTTCGCCAGCGAACTGGGCCGCCTGGCGATCATGCCGGACGACAGCAGGACGCGCTTCAAGGGGAAGCCCGGCGTCGCGAAATGCGTTGCCTGGTCCGAGCCGATCGCCCTGCCGGAAGTCAAGGCGGTCGGCAAGGTGCTCGGCTGCTCGGTCAATGACATGCTGCTCTCTTCAGCCGCGGGCGCCTTGCGCGCCTACCTGGTCGAGCGCGGTGATGCGGTGGATGACGTCGAAATCCGCGGGCTTATCCCGGTCAACATGCGGCGACCCGAGGATTTCGGCGATCTCGGCAATCGCTTCGGCCTGGTTGCGCTGGAATTGCCGGTCGGCGTCGAGAACCCCCTGGCGCGTTTGTACGCGACCAAGGCGAGGATGGACAGGCTCAAGGGATCGCTGCAGGCAGCAGTGACGCTGACCCTGCTCGGCGCCGTCGGCATGGCGCCCAAGGCCGCCCAGCAGCAGGTTCTCGACCTGCTTGCCAACAAGGCGACCGCGGTGATGACCAATGTGCCGGGCCCGACCGAGGCGCTCTACCTGGCAGGGGCCCGCCTGCGCCAGCCGCTGTTCTGGGTGCCGCAATCGGGCGACATCGGCATGGGCGTTTCCATCCTCTCCTACGATGGGAAGGTCCAGTTCGGGCTGATTACCGACAAGGGCCTTGTTCCCGATCCCGAGCGCATCGTCGGCCGCTTCGCCGGGGAGTTCGAAAAACTGCTGCTGCTGGTCCTGATGGAGCCGCTCGAGCGCCTCGCCGATCCCGAGGCGGTCGAGGCAGCGCTCGCCGGCTGAGGCTCTGGCGGACGAGCGCGCCGGGACGGTTTCATTCGTCCAGTTCGGCCTTGGCAGCTGCGATGTCCAGGCTTTCCATGGCATCCGCCGGCGTGCACGCGGCCGCCTCGCCGTAGAGCTTCTCGGCGTCACGCAGGCGCGAACGGCCGAACAGCATGACCAGCCCGCTCGCATACTCGGTGCGGGCGATTGCCGAATCGGGGTTGCACTCGAGCGCTGACTTGAAATGCTTCTCGGCGGCGTCCTTCTTGGCGCCGTAGGTGAGGCCGCCGACCATGCTGCCGACCTTGTCGATGATCTCGGCATGCCAGGTTCCTAGCGCGATATGGGCATCGGCGTGTTTCGGCTGCAGTTTGAGGGCACGGTCGAGGCTGGCCTTGATCTTGCCACCGAGGCCCTGGGCCAGTGCCTTCGCCACCGAGATGCCCTGGCTGTAGCGGCCGAGGGCGTAAGCGTGGAAGTACCAGGCGTTGGCATCCTGCGGGCCGCTTTCCTGCTGGCCGGAACACCGTTCGGCAATTTCCTCGAAGAGCACGAGCTTGGCCGCGGCGTCGTCCTCGAGGTAATTGGCGTAGATCATCGCGGCCTTGTTGGCGGCGTTGATGCCGCCGGGCGTGCCGGCCTTGAGGCCGAGTTCGACGGCCTTGGCGAAATCGCCGGCGTGGTATGCCCGCCAAGCGTCCTGCGTCGCGGCATCGGCAGGGAATGGTTCGCAGTCGCCGCGATGCAGACGGGGCCAGTTTTTCTCGAGCGAAGCGCCCGCATAGGCGAATGACTTGTCCGGGTTGGGAAATTTTTTCCAGTTGCGTTTTGCCATGTCTGTCTCCATCAGTTCTTGTTGACGTAGGCCCGCGAGAGCTTCTCCAGCAATTGGCGGGCCTCGCCGGTGAGGAAGGGGGCAGCGAGCGACATCACCTGATAAACACCGTGCCCGATATCGGGCTCGCCACGCGGGCGGCGAGCATGTTCGAAGGACAGCCAGAACGTGGCGACCACGCTCATGTTGATCGCCAGCGCACGGATCTCGCCCGCTGTCGCGGTCAACGCCCCGGAAGCGGCCAATCCCTCGCAGATGCTGACAGCGGTTGCTTCCTTGTGTGCGAGGATGCGCTGGAAGTGGGTCTCGACGAGCCGGTTGCGCATCAGCAGGTCGTTGATGTCGCGATAGAAGAAGCGGAATTTCCAGATCGTCTCGAACAGCAGGTGCAGGTAAAGCCAGATGTCCTCGGTACCGTGCGGGCGGCTGCCAGGGGCCGAGAGCAGGCTGTCGATCTCCCGTTCGTAGTCGGCGAACAGCGCGTCGACGATCTCGTCCTTGTTGTGGTAGTGGTAGTAAAGATTGCCCGGACTGATGCCCATCTCGTCGGCGATGACCGTCGTCGTGACGTTGGGCTCGCCGAAATCGTTGAACAGCTTCAGTGCGGTTTCAAGGATGCGCTCGCGCGTGCGGCGCTTGGGCTTTCTCTCCATGCGGCCCGTTTTCCGTCAATGTCAGAAGCATCCAGCATACATCAAGCGGGACGGCGCGCCGCGAGCACGCGCTCGAGTTCCGCAAGCGATTGGTCGAGTGCGACGGTCGCTGCCTGCAGCTTGTGTCGGCGCCCCGTGCGACTCGAGTCGAGCAGGGTGCGGCGGTGATCCTTGAGGACCGCGAGGTCGAGTGCGAGCCCGTGCCGCTCGAGGATGGGGCGCAGTTCGTGCCGGCGCCGGTAGAGGTCGGTGCGCGTGCGCTGGTAGGCGTGCTCGCACAAGCGCTGGCGGTCGCGATAGCTGAAGACGTTGGTGAAGAACATCTCGGCATCGTCGCGGCTTGGTTCAAAGAGGATGACGTCGGCGTTCTCGTACTGGTGTCGGTAACGGTCCATCCCGACCCGCATGCGCGAATGGATGATGGCGCGGAAGGTCTGCGAGAGGACGACGGGAAGACCGCCGTCGTTGAGCGCCTCGCGCTCGCGGGCATTGCGATGGGCGGCCAGTTCGGCGTCGAACGGAACGAGCGGGTTGATGCAGAGCACCAGCTCGGCGCCTTCCTTGAGCGCGACCGAGGCGTGCAGCGTCTTGATCAGTGCACCGTCGACGTAATGATGGCCGTTGATGCGGACCGGCGGGAAAAGACCCGGCAGGGCGGTGCTGGCCTGGACGGCGACCGATATCGGCACGTCGTCGTGGCCGGGCGATCCGAACTCGATCGATTCACCGGAGTCGAGGTCGGTGGCGACGATGACGAGGCGCTTGCGCAGCTTGCGGAAATCGTTGGTGCGACCGTTCTTCGAGAAGAGCTCGCGCATGATGCGGTCGATGCCGCGGTTGTCGAAGAGCCCTGTCGGGATCGCCCGCGACAGGCGCTGGAAGGATTCGAACAGCCCGTGCCGGAAGGGCGCCGACAGGTAGTCCTGGGTAGCCGAGAAGAGGAGGCCGGGAACCGACAGCGCACGCTGCAGGTATTCGCCGAAGGCAGGGCGCATGAGGACGTCGGGATCGAAGAATTCCTCGGCGTCGTTGTGGATCAGGATGCGCGCGAGCCTTTCCGGATCGATGCCGTTGGCGAAGGCCGAGGCGATCAGGCTGCCCGAACTGACGCCGACGAAGATGTCGGCATTCTTGAAGTCGATACCTTCGATCGATTCCGCCAGCGCCACGCTGGCTCCGATTTCATATATACCGCCGAGCGGACCGCCGCCGGCGAATGCGATACCGATTTTCGACAAGCTTGCTTCCCCCCGATGTGACGGATGCCCGACTCACGCCGGGCATCCCGATCATGCCTTGCCACATTATCGGGCATCCAGAATGCCCGACGGAGGGATTACTCAGGCAACAACTGCCGGACCAGCAGGGGCATTAGCAGGCTGGGACTTGGCAGCGGCGCTTTTCGTCGCGGCCGGCTTCTTGGCCGGCGCTGCCTTGGCGGCAACAGCTTTCGCGGTGACAGGCGTGGCGGCCTTGACCGGAGCCGGCTTGGCGGCGGGCTTGCGGGCCGGGCGCTCCTGCGCATCGGTCAGTTGCTGGACGACGGCGGTCAACTCGGCAACGCGCTTGGACAGCTTGTCGATGTCCTTCTTGGTCGGTACGCCGAGGCTCGACAGGGCACGCGCGACGCGGTCCTCGAACACCTGCTCGAGGCGGTCCCAAGTTCCCGCAGCCTTGCCGGCAACGGCAGCCATCTTTTCATCGGCAACCTTGCGGGTCTTCTTCTGGATCGTCTCGCCTTCCTTCACCAGCGCGTCGAAGACCTTGTTGCCTTCTTCCTGCGCCTTGGAGTAGGCACCCAACCCGGCCAGCCAGATCTGCTGCGCGGAATCGCGAATGGTTTGGGAAAGCTGGTTATCGGACAGCGACTTGAATTTCTTGACCATGATGCACTCCTTGAGGAAATTGAACTCGTCCGGCAACACCCTTGTTGCCTCTGGAGTCAGTGTAGGATGGTGTCCTAGAGGAAGCACACTAAAATCCTAGGCGAGGTCCTCTAGAATTCGCCCATCCAACAATATTCGAGGAGACGGAACATGCAATATTTCATTACCGGCGCATCGGGTTTCATCGGCAAGCGGCTCGTCAGGAAGCTGCTCGAGCGGGACGGCAGCGTCGTCTATTTCCTGATCCGCGAGGTCGAGAAGGATGCGCTCGAGCCGCTTTACGAGTATTGGGGTTGCGACGCCAGCCGCGCCATTCCGGTAGTCGGCGACCTGACGCAGCCACTGCTCGGCGTTTCCGCGGTCGACCGCAAGAAACTGGGGAAAAAGACCACCCACTTCTTCCACCTCGCGGCCATCTACGATCTCAAGGCCGATGCCGAGATCCAGCTCAAGGTCAATGTCGCCGGTACGCGCAACACCGTCCAGTTCGCCGAAGCGATCGGCGCCAAGCATTTCCACCTGTTCAGCTCGATCGCCTCCGCTGGCCTCTTCGAGGGCATCTTCCGCGAGGACATGTTCGAGGAAGCCGAGAACCTCGAGCATCCGTACTTCCGGACCAAGCACGACTCCGAGGGCATCGTCCGCCGCGAGTGCAGCATTCCCTGGCGCATCTACCGCCCGGCCCTCGTCGTCGGCGATTCGCGCACCGGCGAGATGGACAAGATCGATGGTCCTTACTACTTCTTCAAGCTGATCCAGAAGATGCGCACCATGCTGCCGTCGTGGATGCCGACCGTCGGCATCGAGGGTGGGCGCATCAATGTCGTCCCGGTCGATTTCGTCGTTGCCGCGGTCGATCATATCGCGCACCAGAAGGGCGAGGATGGCAAGTGTTTCCACCTGGTCGACCCGACCCCGATGCGCGTCGGCGACCTGCTCAATACCTTCTGCCGGGCCGCGCACGCGCCGCAGATGACCATGCGCGTGAACGCCGCCCTGTTCAGCTTCATCCCGCCCCGCCTGCTCAAGGGCCTGATGGCGCTGACGCCGGTGCGTCGCATCCGGCACGCGGTGATGAAGGATCTCGGCTTGCCCGACGACATGTTCCGTTTCGTCAATTACCCGACCCGCTTCGATTGCCGCGAGACGACCCGTGCGCTCAAGGGTACGGACATTGCCGTGCCGCCGCTGGATGACTACGCCTGGCGCCTCTGGGATTACTGGGAACGGCATCTGGATCCCGACCTCTTCATCGACCGTAGCCTGCGTGGGCAGGTCGAGGGCAGGGTCGTCCTCGTTACCGGCGCCTCTTCCGGCATCGGCAAGGCAACGGCATGGAAGCTCGCCGAGGCCGGCGCCCACGTGGTGACCATCGCCCGCGACAAGGAGCAACTCGATGAGGCAGTCGCCGAATTTGCGGCAGCCGGGTTGAAGCTCCATGCCTATGTCGGCGACCTCGCCGACATGGCGTCGGCCGAGGCGGTGACGCAGCAGGTCCTGAGCGAGCATGGCGTGGTCGACATCCTGATCAACAATGCCGGCCGCTCGATCCGCCGAGCCATCGAGAATTCCTACGACCGTTTCCACGACTTCGAGCGGACGATGCAGCTCAACTACTTCGGCTGCCTCAAGGTCACCATGACCGTCCTGCCCAAGATGTCGGCGCAAAAGCGTGGCCACATCATCAACATCTCGTCGATCGGCGTTTTGACCAACGCGCCGCGCTTCTCGGCCTATGTCGCCTCGAAGTCGGCGCTCGACGCGTGGACGCGCTGCGCGTCGTCCGAGTTTGCCGACCGCGGCATCCATTTCACGACCATCAACATGCCGCTGGTCAAGACGCCGATGATCGCGCCGACCAAGCTCTACGACTCGGTACCCACCTTGTCCCCGGAAGAGGCTGCCGACCTGATCTGCGACGCGATCATTCACAAGCACGTGCGTGTCGCCACCCGCCTAGGCATCACCGGCCAGGTCATGCATGCGCTGGTGCCGCGCATCGCGCAGATCGTCATGAACACGACCTTCCGCATGTTCCCGGATTCGTCGGCTGCCCAGCACAAGGAAAAGAGCGCCCTGCCCAACATGCCTTCGGCTGACCAGGTCGCCTTCCAGCAATTCATGCGCGGCATCTACTTCTGATGGGAACCCATCTCAAGCCCGGTGATCCGGCGCCGGATTTCGCGGTGGCGGACGGCGACGGCGGTGAGCTTCGCCTCGCCGATTTCCGCGGGCGCAAGCTCGTCCTCTATTTCTACCCGATGGACGATACGCCGGGTTGCACCAAGCAGGCCTGCAGCCTGCGCGACGCCAATGCCGACATTGCCGCACGCGGAGCGGCGATCGTCGGTATATCGGCACAGGGCGTCGATTCGCACCGCCGCTTCAGCGAAAAGTACAGCCTGAACTTTCCGCTGCTCGCCGACACCGACCTCGAGATCGCGCGCGCCTACGGCGTCGCCGGCTCGGGGCTCGGCGGACTGTTGCGCAGCGTGGTCAAGGTTGCCGAGCGGGTCACCTTCCTCATCGACGAGGACGGGCGCATCTTGAAGGTGATCGACGATCCCGACTGCCCGGACCACGGCGAGGAAGTGCTCGCGCTACTCTGAATCAGGCCAGCGCCGCGAGCAGGGCGGATCCGGTGCGGTCGGCGTAGAGCACCGCCAGGTGGCCGATGCCGGCCAGTTCGACGTCGCGCGCCCCGGGCAGGCGCTGGTTGTCCTGCGGCATCACGTAGTTGTCGTGGGCGGTGCGCAGCGATACGGCCGGAACGTGCAGCGGCTCGGCGGCCAAATCCGCGAGCCAGCGCGATCCCGGTTCCATCTCGCGGGCGTTGGCGCCGATGCCGATGCGTGCAAGTTGGGTCCCCATGTGCGGCGAGGCGAGCGTCACCAGGCGCGCGACGTGCTGCGGGCCATTCACGGAAAGGTAGGAACGGCAGACGAGGCCGCCCATGCTGTGGGCGACCAGGATGACTTGGGGGGCACCAGTTGCGCGACACACTTCGTCGATGCGTTGCCGCAGCTGCGGGACCAGCATGCCGATGTGGGTGTAGGGAGGGGTCAGGCTGACCGTCGCAACCACATGCCCTGCCGCTTCAAGCTGGCGGCGCAATCGCCACCAGACTCCGCGGCTGCAGCCGTAGCCGTGGACGAGGACGAGCGGCGTGGACGCCGGCCGCAGGCGGTCGGGCGGCATCCACAGGCGCTCGAAGGGCAGGACGGCGACGAAGGTCAGCAGGAATGCTAGGTACTCGCCGACGACCATGCGCAGCCGCTCGGACATCCGAAGCTCGGGAGCAGGCGACGGATAGGCGCGCGCGAACGACCAGGTGACGGCAGTGATGACGGCACGAACCGCAAGAACTCCGGCCAGGGCCGCCAGTGCTGCGCCGACCAGTGATGCATCGAACAGGGCACGCGCGCCCCAGGCGTAAAGCATTCCCTCGCAGGCGAGCCAGAGGAAGAGGGCGACCGGTACCATGGCCTAGGCGGCAGCCGGAGCCATTTTGCCGCCGAGACTTTGCGCCAGCAGAGACGCGTTGCGGGCCACCAGCCCGTAGATCGAAAGTTGGGGATTGGCGCCGATGCTGGTGGGGAAGACGGATCCGTCATGGATCGACAGGTTATCGATGTGGAAATGGCGGCCGCTGTCATCGACCACGCCCCGCGCCGGGTCGTCCCCCATGGCGCAGCCGCCCATGACATGCGCGCTGACCACTCTGCAACGGTGGGGCCCGAGCGGCAATGCGGCGATGCCGCGCCGGGCCTCGTCCCAGGTGTCGAAGCCGATGCCGGCCTCGTGGACCGGCGTCACCCAGCGTGCGCCCGCGGCGAACTGGATCTCGGCCATCGCCAGCAGGGCGCGGCGGGCCGCTTCCCAATAGGCGTCGCGCAGGGGGTAATCGAGGGACGGCGAGCCGTCGCTGCGGAGCGTAACGCGTCCGCCCGTGCTCTCCGGGTGAAAACCGTCGCGAACCAGGGCGATGATGGTCTGGCAGTTGGCGAACTGCTGCATCAGGCGGGCGTGGGCCTCGCCCCAGCCGTGCAGGGTCGTCGCGAAAAGAACGGGGTGCAGCGGGGGAACCTCCAGCTTGAATCCAAGCGGGCCGTCGATCGGCGCCTGCGTCAGGAAATGGTCGCTGTAGACCGATTGCGGCGCCCCGGTATAGGCGCGCACCGGTTCCTGGAAGAGCGCGGACGAGACGACGGTAGGGTGCAGGAAGGTGCGCTTGCCGACCAGGTTGGCGGGATCCGGAGCCTTGCTGCGCAGGAGCAGGGCCGGCGTGTTGATGGCGCCGCCGGCCAGCACGAAGTGGGTGGCGTGGACATCGACGCGAGCCCCTGTCGGGGTGCGTCCGTCGGCCCCGAGAGCCACTCCCGAGAGCGCCACGGCCTTGCGCCCGGCGAACTCGATGCGGTCGGCGCGCAGGCGCGTCACCAACGTGGCGCCGGCGGTCAGGGCGGCGGGAATGGTGGTCAGCAGCATCGACTGCTTGGCGTTCGTCGGGCAACCCATCCCGCAGTAGCCGATGTTCCAGCACATCTTGACGTTGCGTCGGATCGTCGCGACCGGAATGCCCAGGACCTTGGCGCCATTGACCAGTGCTGCGTTGTTCTCGTTGGGGGCGACCGGCCACATCCCGATGTGCAGGCGCTCTTCCATGCGGGCGAACCAGGGTGCCAGAGACTCGACTGTCAGGTTGCGCAGGCCGTGCGCCGATTGCCACCACTGCAGTGTCGCAGGCGGGGTACGGAAGCTGCTCGTCCAGTTGACGGTGGTCGACCCGCCGACGCAACGTCCCTGCAGGATGTTGATCGCCTTGTCGGCCGTCTTGCGGGCAGCGGATTCCTGATACAGGTCCGGATAGGCTTCGGACTCGAGCATGCGGAAATCGTCGGATGAGCGCAACGGCCCCTCTTCCAGGATGACGACCTTCAAGCCGGCGCGCGCGAGGATCTCGGCGGTGACGCCGCCCCCGGCACCGCTGCCGACGATGGCGACATCGGCCTCGAGCCTGAAGTCGCGTTCCAGTTGCGATGCATCGAGGTGCTTCCAGCCCGATGCGAGTCCGGCGCGGATAGGGTCTTCCATCATCGTATCCTCGGAGGGCCGGGGTAGCCGATCGCCGGCCAGGTGTCGGGGCGCGCGTACCACGCCCCGAAGACCAGGTCGTGCAACGCCGCATAGCCGGAGTTCAGGAGCGCGAAGCGGCTGTTGCGCCAGCGCTCGAGGAAGGCGGCGATGTCGTCTTTGCCGGCAGAGTCCCAAGGCGACCAGATGCCGGCAACCAGCATGCGGGTCGGCGGGAAGGCGAGCAGGTCGAAGAGTTCGCCGATCTCGGCCTGCATGTTGGCGGAAAGCCCGGCGATCGCCTTGCCGACGCCGGCGACCGTACGCTCGACAAGGGCAGGTTGCTGGTCGCCGGCAGGTAGCGCCCCGGCCAGGATGACCGGGATCAGCGCGGCGAGGATGCGCTCGCGGCCGCCGTCAGCCGATGGGCGCGCACACCCGGCGACGCTGAGGAGAGCGCTGCCGCCCAGACCGGCCTTGAGGAATTCGCGACGGGTGGTCATCGCAGCAGAACCTTGAGCAGTTTCTCGAAGCGGGCGCCGTAAGGTGGCGAGAAGAGTCCGATGCCGTTGATGCGCGACTGGTAGAAGACGGGCTTCAGCTTCGAGAAGGTCAGGAAGCCCTCGTGTCCGTGGTAATGGCCCATGCCGCTGGCGCCGATCCCGCCGAAGGGAAGGTCGTCCTGGGCGATGTGAAGGATGGTGTCGTTCACGGTGACGCCGCCCGCTAGGGTGCGTTCGAGGACGCCGCGTACGCGCCGGCGGTCGCGGTCGAAGAGGTAGAGGGCGAGCGGCCGGTCATGCTCGTTGATGTAGGCGAGCGCCTCGTCGAGATCGCGGTATGTCAGGATCGGGAGCACGGGCCCGAAGATCTCCTCCTGCATGACCCGCATGGCGTCGGTTGCGCCGAGCACCAGAGTCGGCGGCAGGCGACGGCTGCGTGCTGCTTCGTTTTCCTCACCGGCAAGCGGGACCAGACGGCCGCCGCGGGCGCGTGCATCCTCCAGATAACCCCTCAGCCGGGCAAAGTGCCGCGCATCGATGACGGCCGTGTAGTCCGGGTTGCGCTCGAGTGCGGGGTAGCTCCGGGTAACGACACGCCGTGCCGCGGCGATGAAGTCATCGACCGAATCCTCGGGCAGGAATACATAATCCGGGGCGATGCAGGTCTGGCCGGCATTCAGGCACTTGCCGGCGAGGATGCGGGCCGCGGCCTTGTCGACCGGATAGCCCGGCGCGATGATGGCCGGCGACTTGCCGCCCAGTTCGAGAGTGACCGGCGTCAGGTTCGCTGCTGCGGCCCGCATCACATGCCTTCCGACCGCCGTCGATCCGGTGAACAGCAAATGATCGAAGGGCAGCGCGGAGAAGGACTCGGCGAGCCCGACATCACCGCCGACGATGGCGACTTCATCTGCGGCGAAGTAGCGCGAGGCCAGGTCGGCGAGCAGGCGAGCGGTTGCCGGTGTCAACTCGGACATCTTCACCAGGGCACGGTTGCCGGCTGCGAATGCGGCTGTCAGCGGTCCGATGGCCAAGTACAGAGGGTAATTCCAAGGCGTCACGATGCCGATGCACCCGACCGGCTGCGGCCTTACCTCGGCGCGCCCCGGTTGGAACCAGAGCGACACCGGGCGTCGCTGCGGACGGCTCCAGCGGGCGACATGGCGCCGAGCATGGCGGATGCCTTCAAGGCTCGGGAATATCTCGAGCAACTGGGATTCATGATGCGAACGCTGGCCGAAATCCGCGGCGATCGCCGTGCAGAAAACACCCTGATTCTCCCGCACCATCGCTTCGAGCCTTGCGAGGCGGTCGCGCCGGATGGCGATACTCACCGCCGGCTCGGCACGGGAAGCCGCACGAATGCGCTGAAATGACGCCTCGAGTGCTGCAACCTCGGTTATCAGGGGTGTGCTTTCCGCCATCGGTGACCTCGCTCCTTCATCATGTTTCCAGTCTAAGGAGGGCCTGCCGGGGGGGTTAGGGGTTTGCCTCTAAACGCGGTCGCCACGGTGGTTGCATAATGACTCCCATGACCGACCGTGATACGCACTCCGGCGAGCGCGAAGCGTGTTGCGCAGCGCTCGTCTCGTTCCTCGGCGAAGCGAGCCAGTTGCGGCGGGCAGCATCCGCCGATCTCGTGACCGGGGAGCGCCGGCGCAAGCTGCGTGAGTGGCAGGCCGCGCGCCTTGCCCGCACTCATGCCGACCTGCTTGGCAGCCCGCGCTACGGGACGGCGGCGGCATTTTTCCTCAGCGATCTTTACGGTCCCAAGGACTTCAGCGAGCGCGACGCGGAGGTTGAGCGCATCCTGCCGCTGATGACCGCCATGCTGCCGGTTTCCGGCTTGCGCACGCTCTTGCTGGCGGTCGAGGTCGATGCACTGTCCGAGCGCTTCGATGCGGCGATGGTGACGGCACTCGGCGAGTTGCTCGACGGGGCGGACCTTGATCCGGCTGCCTATGCGGCCGCCTATTGCGCCGTGGGCGACCGCGCCGGGCGCGAGGCGCAGATCCGCCTGATCGGGGAGACCGGCGAGGCGCTCGACGCTCTGGCGCGCAAGGCATTCGTGCGCGGCGCCCTGAAAATGATGCACGGGCCGGCGCAGATGGCCGGCCTCGGCGAACTGCATGCCTTCCTGCAGCGCGGTTTCGATGCATTTCGCAGCATGGGCGATGCGATGGAGTTCCTCGATGCGATCACCGGGCGCGAACGCGACGTGGCGCGCGCCCTGTTCGCAGGACGTGCCGACCTGCTCTAGTCAGACCGCTGCCTGGCTACCCGCCAGCCAGACGCAGGCGCCCTTGCTTTCCTTGTCGATGCCCGCGAGGAGACGTTCGTGCTCCGCCGATTCGGCCGCATCGGCGCGCAGCACCGCGAGCGGCTTGCGCATTCCGCTGCGCGCCGATTCGCTGGCCTGGGCCGGCGGCGGTGCGACGGACTCGATGATCAGGGTCTCCTGGCCGCGCGTCATCGCCAGATACACCTCGGCGAGGAGTTCCGTGTCGAGGAGTGCCCCGTGCAGGGTGCGCTGCGAATTGTCGATGGCGTAGCGTTCGCACAATGCATCGAGGCTGTTGCGCTTGCCGGGGTGCAGTTCCTTGGCCATGCGCAGGGTGTCGATGACCCCGTCGCAGAACGTACGCACAGGCACGCGCCCGAGGCGGTCGAGTTCCGCGTCGAGGAAGCCGATATCGAAAGGGGCGTTGTGGATGACCAGTTCGGCGCCATTGACGAATTCGAGCAGTTCGTCAGCGACATCGCCGAATTTCGGCTTGTCGGCGAGAAAATCCAGCGTGATCCCATGCACCGCGGCTGCACCCTCGTCGATGGCGCGCTCGGGGTTGATGTAGCGATGAAGGTGGCGGCCGGTCAGGCGGCGGTTGACCATTTCGAGGCAGGCGACCTCGATGATGCGGTGGCCCTGACGCGGGTCGAGGCCGGTGGTTTCGGTGTCGAGAACGATCTGGCGCATCTGCTTATTCCTTGAGTTCGTCGATGCCACGGTTGGCCAGTGCATCGGCGCGTTCGTTTTCGGGATGGCCGGCGTGGCCCTTGACCCAGACCCACTCGAGGCGGTGGCGGCCCGCGAGGCGGTCGAGTTCCTGCCACAGGTCGGCATTCTTGACGGCCTTGCGGTCCGCCGTCTTCCAGCCGTTGCGTTTCCAGCCATGTATCCACTCGCTGATGCCCTTGAGGACATACTGGGAGTCGGTGAAGACAGTTGCCGAGACCGGCCGCTTGAGTGCCTCGAGGGCGCGGATGGCCGCGGTCAGTTCCATGCGGTTGTTGGTGGTGTCGCGTTCGCCGCCCCACAGCTCGCGCTCGTGGGCGCCGAGGCGCAGTATCGCCCCCCAGCCGCCGGGGCCGGGATTGCCGCGGCAGGCGCCATCCGTGAAGACCTGGACGTTCTGTTCAGCGCTCATGGCCTTCTTTCCGGGCGACCGGGCGTAGCGCCTTGGCCGCTACCTTCGTCTTGCGCCATGGTGGTGTGATCAGGCGCATGCCGTGGGTGCGCTTGATCGCGCGCAGCTGGTAAACGGCCCCGCCGTAGCGCCACCAGCGCTTGCTGACGCCTTCGATGGGATGCCAGCGCCGTAACCAGGGTTCGCTTTCCAGCGGTGGTGCGAAGCAGCCGAAGCTGCCGCGGTCGACCTCGAATCCAAGCAGTCCCAGCCAGTCGCGCAGGCGGTTGATACCGATGTAGTGGCCGTTCCAGGGGAACTCGCCGCGCCGGCGGCGCAGGCCCCAGAGCGAATAGGGGTTGAAACCGAGCAGCAGCAGCTGTCCCTCCGGAATCAGGATGCGCTCGACCTCGCGCAGAACCTGGTGCGGATCGGCGGCAAATTCGAGAACATGGGGCAGCACGACCAGGTCGGTGCTGAGCGCGGCGAAGGGCAGGGCGGTCGGGGCGCAGAGGACGTCGGCGGCAGCACCGGAGCCGGCCTTCTGGCGCAGCGGGATGCGGTTGGCGCGCAGGAAGTCGCACTGCGGCAGGCCGATCTGCACGGCATTGAACCCGAATATGTCGGCGACAGCCGCGTCGGCCTGCTCCTGTTCCCAGGCCAGCACGTAGCTGCCCTGGGGCGAGGCGAGCCAGCGCTCGAGTCCGGGAATTGACAACGGCTGATCCGGGTTCGATAGTTCCGCCATGTTCGAGATATCGGCCATTCCTGCCTTCAAGGATAACTACATCTGGCTGCTCACCCGCGGCAACCGCGCCGCGGTGGTCGACCCCGGCGATGCCGCACCGGTGATTGCGCGTCTCAGCCGGGCCGGCCTCGTGCTCGAGACCGTCCTCGTGACCCATCACCACGCCGACCACCAGGGCGGCGTGCGCGAACTGCTCACGCGCTGGCCGGCAGCGGTGTTCGGCCCGGCGAGCGAGTCTATCACAGGGCTGACCTGCCCCCTTTCCGGTGGCGAGCGCATCAGCGTGCTCGATGTCGCGCTGGATGTCATCCCGGTTCCCGGTCACACCCTCGGGCACCTGGCCTATCTCGCGGGTGACGCGCTTTTTTGCGGCGATACGCTCTTCGGTGCCGGTTGTGGCCGCCTTTTCGAAGGAACACCCGCCCAGATGGCGGCTTCGCTTGCGCTCCTGGCGGCCTTGCCGGCGACCAGCAAAGTGTATTGCGCCCATGAATACACCGAGGCGAACCTGCGATTCGCGCGCATGGTCGAGCCGGACAACCCGGCGATCGCCCGGCGGGTCGAGGAGGTCGCCGCCCGCCGGGGCGCCGGATTGTCCACCGTGCCATCGACGCTGGCGGACGAACTGGCGACGAACCCTTTCTTGCGCTGTGCGGTCCCGGTGGTGGTCACGGCTGCGGCGGCGCGGGGTGCGGTCGACGCCTCGCCGGAGGCCGTTTTCGCGGCGATCCGCGCCTGGCGCAACGCCTTCTGAAGCAGCGGTGCGGACAGTGGCGGTTGTCCGCTCTGTGCTAAATTGAACGTCATTTAGGGCGCTAGCGGGGGCGACATGGCAGAGGCGGCGAACAGCGGGACACCGGCATTGGCGAAGCTGGCCGGGCACTTGCGCGGGGCGCGTGCACGGCGGATCGCGCTCTGGTTTGCCGGCTTCCTGATCGCCTTCGGCCTGTTCGGCTACTTCGTTGGACCCCCGCTCGCCAAGTCGTTGCTCCTGAAGCAATTGTCGAAGGAACTCGGGCGCGATGTCGCAGTCGCCTCGATCGACATTAATCCGTATGCGCTGTCGGCGCGGGTGACGGGCGTTTCAATCTCGGCCGAGGGCGGGCGCGAGGTTGCCGGCTTCGACGAACTGTTCGTCAACCTCTCGTCGTTCTCCCTGTTCCAGATGGGAGTGGTCGTCGACGAGATCCGCCTGGCCGGGCCGCGTGTGGCGGTGGCGCGGCTTGCGGAGGGGCGTTACGACATCTCCGACCTGCTCGACAAGTGGCTGCAGCCCTCGGAACCGTCGCCGACACCGCGATTCTCGCTGAACAACATCGAGGTGACCGGCGGCAAGCTCGTCTTCGACGACAAGCCCGAGGGGCGGGTGCATAGGGTCGAAGGCCTGGAGCTCAAGCTGCCGTTCATTTCCAGCCTGCCGTACCAGGCCGAGATCGTCGTGCAGCCGAGCTTTTCCGCCACGGTCGACGGTGCGCCCCTGGTTCTGCAGGGGAAGAGCAAGGAGATATTCGCGGGGCAACTGGAAAGCGAGCTGGCGGTCGACCTCGACCGCCTCGACCTTGCAGCCCTGCAGCCCTACGTGCCGGACTGGGTGCCGCTGCGGGTCGCTGGCGGACGCCTCGATACGGAACTGAAGATCGTCTTCAAGGAAGTCACCGACAAGACCTTTTCGCTGGTTGTGAATGGCGCGGCCCATGTCAGCGACCTCGTGCTATCCGAATCTGGCGGCGCCCACCTCGTTGGCTGGAAGCGGCTCGACGTCGAGATCGGCGAGGCGGATATCGTCAATAACCGGTTCCTTGTCCGCAGCGTTGCGGTCGACGGCCTCGATGCGGCAGTTTCCGTGAGCCGCGTCGGGGAATTGAGCCTCATGCGCCTGAGCGAACGCCTGTTGGCCGGACTGCCTGCCGCCGACCCGAAGGTGGCGCCGGCCAAGCCGGTCGAATGGGCGGTTGAAGGCATCAAGCTGAGCAACGGGCGTGTGCGCTGGAAGGACGAATCGACGGTGCGCACCGTGGAAGGTGATCTCCTCGACCTCAACGTCGCCATCGGCCGCATCGACCATCGGCTGGCCGAACCGGTCGAGATTGCCGAGCTTGCCTACAGGATGGATCTCGGCGAGCGTTTCCGTACCCGGGATTCGACCGTCAAGGGCCTGCGCATCGATGTGCACGGGCACCGCGTCGAGGTGGACGAAGCAGTGTCGCGCGGCATACGCGCCAGCCTGGTGCGCAACAAGGAGGGTCAGGTCGAGTGGTTGAGCATGCCCCTGCTCAAGACCGCCCGCAAGGTCGGCAAGGAACTCTCCGACGAGCGCCCCTGGAACGCCGTCATCGGCCGGCTTTCCGTAGTCGATGCCGCGGTGCGCGTCGAGGATCGCTCGACCTCGCCGGTGGCGGTACAGACCATCGATGGTTTCGAGTTGACCGCCGAGAAGATTTCTACGGAGGCCAACGCCAAGGGGACGCTCGCGGTCAAGGCGAAGGTCAACGGCAAGGGCGCCCTCGGGGTCGACGGCAACGTTCAGCTCAACCCGGTGGCGACGGCGCTCCAGGTCGAGACGACCGCGCTGCCCTTGCTGCCGCTGCAGCCGTATTTCACCGATTTCCTGAACATCCAGCTCAACCGCGGCATCGTTTCGAACAAGGGCGAGGTCCGCCTGCAAATCGACAAGGGCAACCTGGCCGGCGGCTACAAGGGATCGCTGACCGTCGGCGACCTGCTCGCGGTCGACAAGGCCAACAGCGCTGATTTCCTGAAGTGGCGTTCGCTCCACATCGGCGGCATCGACGTCGCCCTGCAGCCGATGAAGGTCGACATCGCCGAGGTTGCCCTGAGCGACTTCTATTCCCGCCTGATCCTCAACAAGGATGGCCGCCTCAACCTGCAGGACATCGTGCGGCGGGCGGAGCCAACAGCGGTGGGAAGTGCGGATGCGACGCCCGCGGCGAAGCCTGCCGAAAAACCGGTCGAGAATCCTACCGGGAAGGCGGCCGGCGCCTCGCCGCTACCCCTGCGCATCGCGAAAGTGACCCTGCAGGGCGGTACCGTCAATTTCTCCGACTACTTTGTCAAACCCAACTACACGGTTAACGTGAATAAGGTGGCCGGCCGGGTCAGCGGACTGTCTTCGGCGGCCGACACGCTGGCCGACCTCGAGTTGCGGGGCAGCTATGCCAACTCGGCGCCGGTGCAGGTCGTCGCCAGGCTCAACCCGCTCGCGGCCGAATCCTTCCTTGACCTCAAGGCCGACGTGAGCGGTGTCGACCTCGTGCCGTTCTCGCCGTATTCCGGCAAGTACGCCGGCTACAACATCGAGAAGGGCAAGCTCTCGCTCAACGTCGCCTACAAGCTCGAGAACCGCAAGCTCTCTGCCGAGAACAAGGTCTTCATCGACCAGCTGACGTTCGGCGAGAAGGTGGACAGCCCCGATGCGACTTCGCTGCCGGTCAACCTCGCGATCGCGCTGCTCAAGAACAACCGGGGCGAGATCGACATCAACCTGCCCATCAGCGGTTCGCTCGATGACCCCGAGTTTTCGGTCGGCGGATTGATCGTCAGGGTCATCGTCAACCTCTTCGTCAAGGCGGTTTCCTCGCCGTTCGCGCTGCTCGGCTCGATGTTCGGCGGTGGGGAGGAATTGTCGTCGATCGAGTTCCCGCCCGGGTATGCCAGCATCGATGCCGCATCCCTCAAGCGCCTGGAGGCTATCGCCAAGGCGTTGCTCGAGCGCGAGACGCTCAAGCTGGAAATCACCGGCCGTGCCGACCCGGAGAGCGACCGCGAAGGTCTGAAGCGGGCGGCCATGGAACGGGCGGTCAAGTCGGAAAAACTGAAGGATCTCGTCAAGAAGGGTGGCGAAGGGGTTTCGCTCGACAGCGTGGAGGTGGCGCCCGACGAATATCCCGCTTACCTCAAGCGAGCCTATGGCGCCGCGAAATTCCCCAAGCCGCGCAACCTGGTCGGATTGCAGAAGGACCTGCCGGTCGAGGAAATGGAAAAGCTGATGCTCGCCAATGCAGTCGCCGGCGACGACGAGGTGCGCGAACTCGCCCTGCGGCGCGCCGAGACGGTACAGGCCTGGCTTCTCGAGCAGGGCAAGGTGCCGGCCGCGCGCGTCTTCCTGTTGCCGCCCAAGGTGGGGCCGGACGACAAGGGTCGGGCGACCCGCGCCGATTTCTCGTTGCGCTAGGCGATGGGCGATCTTATCGGTTACGGGCTTGCCGGCGGCGTCGCTGTCGCCGTCGTGCTGCTTGTCATCCTGCTCCTGCGCGGTCGTGACGGTGGCGAGTCCGTGCGTTTGCGCGAACTCGAGGAGACACTGGCACGCGGACTCGAGCGCCTGGAGCGCGAACTGCGCGAGGAACTGGCGCGCGGTCGCCGGGAGGATGCCGAGGAATCCCGTCGCGACCGCGAGGAGCGCGCGCTGTCCGCCGACCGGCTCGGCCAGGCGGTCAGCGGACAGATCGTGCAGCTGGGCGCGCTCCAGGGCGAGCGCCTCGAGGGCTTCGCGCGCGAGCTCAACCGCTTTTCGTTGGGCCTCGACGAGCGCTTCGAGCGCCTGAAAACTGGCGTCGAAGGGCGGTTGACTGCAATGCAGGCGGATAACGCGACCAAGCTCGAGGAAATGCGGCGCACGGTCGATGAAAAGCTGCACGCGACCCTCGAGCAGCGCCTTGGCGAATCCTTCAAGCTGGTCAGCGACCGGCTCGAGCAGGTGCACCGCGGCCTCGGCGAAATGCAGACGCTGGCGGCCGGGGTCGGCGACCTCAAGCGGGTTCTGGTCAATGTCAAGACGCGCGGCACGTGGGGCGAAGTCCAGTTGGGAAGCCTGCTCGACCAGGTGCTGACCGGCGAGCAATATGCCGCCAACGTGGCGACGCGACCCGACAGCGGCGAGCGCGTGGACTATGCCATCCGCCTGCCCGGGCGGGAGGGTGGCGCAATCGTCTGGCTGCCCGTCGATGCCAAGTTCCCGATCGAGGACTATCAGCGCCAGCTCGAGGCGCAGGAGCGTGGCGATCCGGTTGCGGTCGAGGAGGCCGCCCGCGCGCTCGAAAACCGGTTGAAGCTCGAGGCACGCAGCATCCGCGAGAAATACGTGGCGCCCCCGCATACGACCGATTTCGCGTTGCTCTACCTGCCGATCGAGGGGCTCTACGCCGAAGCGCTGCGCCGGCCCGGGCTGGCCGAGGCCTTGCAGCGCGACTTCCGGGTGAATCTCGCCGGCCCGACGACGCTGGCAGCGATGCTCAATAGCCTGCAGATGGGATTCCGCACGCTGGCCATCGAGCAGCGTTCGGCCGAGGTATGGGCCGTGCTCGGCGCGGTCAAGACGGAATTCGGCAAGTTCGGCGAAGCGCTGGCGCATACCCGCAAGAAGCTCGACGAGGCGAGCAATAGCATCGGCAAGGCCGAGACGCGCACGCGCGTACTTTCGCGCCGCCTGCGCGACGTCGAGGCCCTGCCGGCGGTTGAGTCCGACCGCCTGCTCGAGGCGGACGCGAGCGATGACGAGGACGCCTGAACTCGAGCGGGCCTACGCGGCGACCGTCTACCGGGTTTTTCTGCCGGGTGGCATCTCCGACCTGCGCCCGGGAGAGCCATCGGAAGCCCTGCGCTGCTGGCTCGAAAATGCCGGTGTTGACGAATTCGCGGTGCTGACCGCCTGTAATCCCGGGTCACGGCGCCTGGCGGCGGACGACAATGCTGACAGGCAGGCACGCCTGGAAATCGAATTGCTGGAGGCGGGGTATGAACCCTACGCCGGCGAGAACCTTTCCGGGACAGATGACTGGCCAGTGGAGGAAACCTGCTTCGTTGCCGGCCTGCCCCTCGCCGATGCCCTCGCGCTGGCCGGAAAGTTCGGCCAGAACGCCATCCTGCACGGGAGGGCCGACGGCACGCCGGCAGTGATCTGGGTGGAGACGGCGCCGGGCTGAAATGCCCGGGTCAGCGGGGCGGTCGCCCGCTTACCAGAGCTTCCACCAGGCCGACTTCCTTTCCCAGCCTTCCGTGAAGTACTTGCTCTCCGGGAAGTTCTTGCGCAGCACGCGTTCGGCGTCGGCGCGCAGGTCTTCCATGCCCAGGTTCTCGTAGGCCGCCATGAGGACATACAGCGCTTCCTCAACCGCCGGCGCCTGCGGGTACGTCTTCACCGCCGTCTGGGCACGATTTGCGGCGGCCAGGTAGGCGCCGCGCCGCATGTAGTAGCGGGCGACGTGCACCTCGTGCGAGGCCATCGCATTGACCAGGTAGTTCATGCGCTGGATGGCATCCGGCGTGTATTTGCTCTTCGGGAAGCGGGTGGCCAGTTCCTTGAAGGCGTCGAACGCGTCACGCGCCGCCTTGGGGTCACGCTCGGTCAGGTCCTGCGAGCTGATGTAGCCGGCAAAGCCCTGATTCTCGTTGAAATTGATCAGACCCTTGAGATAGTAAGCGTAATCGACGGCCGGGTGATTCGGGTGCAGCTTGATGAAGCGGTCGCAGGCGGCCAGCGCCGAACCCGGTTCCTCGGCCTTCCAGTAAACGTAGCCGAGTTCGAGTTGCGCCTGAACCGCATATTGGCCGTAGGGGAAACGGGCTTCGAGCTTCTCGAGGAATTTCGCGGCCTTGTCCCAGGCGCCGTCGGCCTGCGCGTCCTTGGCTTCGGAATACAGTCGGCTGGCCGACCAGTTGGCGGTCTCGTCCTTCGGATCCCCGAACATGCCGCAACCGGCCAGTGCAGCGGCCATGGAGAGCAGCGCCAGCAGGCGGAAGAAGGGGCGGAATGCGGCTACACTTCGGGTCATGAATAGTCCTCGGCAAAAGCCAATCGATTATAGCCGAACTCCCGTGCTTCGCCTTGTCGTGCCGGAGGCGGAGGGTGGCCGCCGTCTCGACCAGGCGCTCGCGGCCCTCCTGCCCGAGCATTCGCGCAACCGGCTGCAGGGCTGGGTGCGCGACGGATGCGTTGCCGTCGATGGCGAAATCGTCCGCGAGACGAAGCAGCGCGTCGCCGCTTCGGCAAGCATCACGGTCAGCGTCCCCGACGAGGCGGGCGAAGGCGGTGACCGGGCTGAGGACATCCCCCTTGCCGTGGTTTTCGAGGACGATGATCTGCTGGTGGTCGACAAGCCGGCCGGGCTGGTGGTCCATCCGGGTAGCGGCAACCGCAGCGGTACCCTGATGAATGCCCTGTTGCACCATGCGCCGGCGCTCGCCGGGTTGCCGCGTGCCGGCATCGTGCACCGGCTCGACAAGGACACCAGCGGCCTCCTCGTGGTCGCCAGGACGCTCGCGGCACAGACCGATCTCGTGCGCCAGTTGCAGGCGCGCACAGTCAAGCGCCAATACTTCGCCGTGGTCGCCGGCATCGTGCGGCGGGACGCCACCGTCGATGCGCCGGTGGGGCGCCATCCGGTGCACCGGACGCGCATGGCAGTCGTCCCCGAGAGCCGGGGTGGCAAGCCGGCAGTGACACATTTCCGCGTCCTCGAACAGTTCGCCCGTGCTGCGGCGGTCGAGTGCTCGCTCGAGACCGGCCGCACGCACCAGATCCGCGTGCACATGGCGTCGATCGGTCATCCGCTGGTCGGCGATCCGGTCTATGCACGGCCCGACCCGCGCCTGCCGCGCTTCGGCCGCCAGGCCTTGCATGCCCGCCGGCTTGGCCTTGTGCATCCGGCCAGTGGCCGTGGGCTGAATTGGGAGTCACCGTTGCCGGGCGATCTGCTCTGGCTGCTCGAGGATCTGCGTGGCAACTGAGCTGATTATTCCCGACTGGCCGGCGCCGGCCAATGTAGGTGCATTGCAGACAACCCGCGCCGGAGGCGTCAGCGGCGGACCGTGGGCAGCGTTTAACCTTGGCGACCACGTCGGCGACGATCCGCAGGCGGTGCGCGCGAACCGTGCCCGCCTGCGCGCCGTGCTGCCGGCGGAACCGGTTTGGTTGCGGCAGGTGCATGGGGCTGTCGCGGTCGACGCCGCCGGAGCTGGCAAAACCGTCCCCGAGGCCGACGCCGCCTTCGCCAGCGTGCCCGGCGTGGTCTGCGCAGTACTGACGGCGGATTGCCTGCCAGTGCTGTTCTGCGATCTTGCCGGGACGATTGTCGGAGCTGTCCATGCCGGCTGGCGTGGACTCCGGGCAGGTGTCCTGGAAAACACGGTAGCAGCGCTCCGCAGGCCCCCCGGGGAGATCATGGCCTGGCTCGGTCCGGCGATCGGGCGAAGCGCCTTCGAGGTTGGTTCGGAGGTGCGCGCGGCCTTCGTCGCCGACGATCCTGGCGCGGCCGCGGCGTTCGCGCCCGGGGTGGCGGATCGCTGGTGGTGCGACCTTCCGGCTCTCGCACGCCGTCGCCTGGCTGCAAGGGGCGTGACGGCTGTTTTCGGCGGCGACGCCTGCACCGTCAGCGACCCGGAGCGTTACTTCTCCTACCGGCGCGACGGGGTGACCGGGCGCATGGCCAGCCTGGTCTGGCTGGACCGGCCGGCATCCGGCGTATAATCCGCGGCTTTCCCGAACCTGGCATACCCCGTGAGCACACTGACCTGGATTGTCGCCGTCGCATTGGCCGGGGGTGTCCTCAGCGTCGGCGCGGCAGCCCTGCTGGGCATGGCTGCCGGTGTCCAGCGCGTCGGGGTGCTGATCTCCTTCGCTATCGGCGCGCTCCTCGGCGCGGCTTTCCTCGAAATCCTGCCGCACGCACTCGAAAACGGCGACCCCCACCGGATGGCGGGTACCGTGCTCTTCGGCATCATGCTCTTCTTCCTGCTCGAGAAGCTGGTGCTCTGGCGTCATTGCCATCACGACCACTGCGAGGCCCATGACGCCCATTCCCCGGGCCACGACCATGGGCGCTCGGGTCTTCTCATCCTCGTCGGCGATACCTTTCACAATTTCGTCGACGGCATCCTGATTGCGGCTGCCTTCCTCGAGAGCACCGAGCTCGGCATCGTCACCGCACTGGCCATCATCGCCCACGAAATCCCGCAGGAAGTCGGCGATTACCTGATCCTCCTGCATTCCGGCTACAGCCGGGCGCGCGCGCTGTTCTTCAACCTGCTTTCCAGCCTGGCTACCCTGGTCGGCGCGCTGCTGGCCTACGTGGCTCTGTCGGCCTTGCGCGAATGGATTCCGACCCTGCTCGGGCTCGCGGCGGCGAGCATGATCTACGTCGCCGTCGCCGACCTGATTCCCGGCCTGCACAAGCGCACCGAGTTGCGGGCGACCGTGCAGCAGATGCTACTGATCGGACTAGGTGTCGGCAGCATCGCGCTCGTGCGCGCGCTGGTCGGCGAGTAGGCGCCGGCGCTGGCGGCGGGCGCGGGTGCCGCCCAGCCAGAGCAGCAGGCCGCAGGGGAGCAGCCCGTAGAACAGGAACGAGATGATGGCGGCGACTAGGCTCGGCTCGCTGGCGGCAACGAGCAGGGTCACGTAGAGCCAACCGATGGCGACGATATACACGCCCGGGATTATGCTGCAATCCATTGACAGTGTTGCGGACGGCATGGAGAATCCATCGGTTCAACCCCCACGCAAAACAAGAGAAAAGAGACCGCCCATGACGCAGCAGGGTTCCGGCGACAACAATGCCTTCCTCGGCTCGGCGATGCAGTTCATGCAGGCCGGCCAGAACGTGGCCCAGCAATTCATGGAGTTCATCGGCAAGTCGGGCAATCCGGCAGCGGCCAGTGTCCCGCCGACCGATCCGCAGGCACTCACGGAACTGCAGCGCCGCTTCACCGAGCAGCAGATGGCGCTCTGGCAGGGCATGCTCGCTAAAGGCCAGGGGTCCGGATCGGCGTTCCGGGTCGACCCCGAGCCCGGTGACCGCCGTTTCTCGGCCCCCGAGTGGCAGTCCAGCCCGGTGTTCGACTACCTCCGCCAAGCCTACCTCCTCAACTCGGCCTACCTCAAGGAACTCGTCGAACTGGTCCCGGCAGCCGATGGCAAAGCGCGCAACCGCATGCGTTTCCTGGCCCGCCAGATGACCGATGCGATGGCGCCGTCCAATTTCGCCGCCACCAACCCCGAATTCATCGCCCGCGCCCTCGAGACGAAGGGCCAAAGCATCACCGACGGCATCAACAACCTCCTGAAGGATTTCGAGAAGGGGCGCATCTCGATGACCGACGAGGCTGCCTTCGAGGTCGGCCGCAACCTCGCGACGACCGCCGGTGCCGTGGTCTTCGAGAACGAGGTGATGCAGCTGGTCCAGTACGCACCGCTGACGGCCAAGGTCGGCACGCGTCCGCTGCTCGTCGTTCCCCCCTGCATCAACAAGTTCTACATCATGGACCTGCAGCCGGACAATTCGCTGATCCGCTACATGGTCGAGCAGGGCAATACCGTCTTCCTGGTGTCGTGGCGCAATCCCAAGGAAGAGCAGGGGCGTCTCGGCTGGGATGACTACCTTGAAATGGGGCCGATCACGGCCCTGCGCGTAGTGCGCGACCTTTGCAAGGTCAAGCAGGTCAATGCGCTCGGCTTCTGCGTCGGCGGCACCATCCTGACCTCGGCGCTCGCCGTGCTCGCTGCCCGTGGCGACAAGGCCGCCGCATCGCTGACCCTGTTGACGACGCTGCTGGATTTTTCGGATACCGGCGAGATCGGCCTGTTCATTGACGAGCACGCGCTGCTCGCACGCGAATCGTCGATCGGCAAGGGCGGCCTGTTGCCGGCGCGCGACCTGCAGAGCACCTTTTCCTTCCTGCGCGCCAATGACCTGGTCTGGAACTATGTCACCGGCAACTACCTGAAGGGTCACAAGCCGCAAGCCTTCGACCTGCTCTACTGGAATTCCGATTCGACCAACCTGCCGGGGCCGTTCGCCTGCTGGTACATGCGCAATCTCTACCATGACAACAGCCTGCGCGTTCCCGGGCGGCTGGTCATGTGCGGCGAGAAGGTCGATCTCGGTCGCCTCGACATGCCGGTCTACCTGCTGGCGACGCGCGAGGATCACATCGTGCCCTGGCAGTCGGCCTACCAGAGCACCCGCCTGCTCGCGGGCGACGTGCGCTTCGTGCTTGGCGCTTCCGGGCACATCGCCGGGGTCATCAACCCGGCAAGCAAGAACAAGCGCAGCTACTGGGTCAATGCCGATGTGAAGGGCGATCCCGATGCCTGGATAGCCGGGGCCGACGAGAAGGCCGGCAGCTGGTGGAGCGACTGGGCGTCCTGGCTCAAGCCGCTGGCGGGGACCCAGCGCGCCGGGCGCAAGCCGGGCAGCGCGGATTATCCGCCGCTCGAGCCGGCGCCGGGACGTTATGTCAAGGAACGCGCCGTCTGAGCGCCTAGCGAGAGGAGAGGGAAACGATGTCGACAGTAGCACTGGTTACGGGTGGCATGGGCGGCCTCGGGGAAGCTATCTGCATCAAGCTGGCGGCGCTGGGCTACAAGGTGGTCACCACCTATTCGCCCGGCAACAGCAAGGCGGACGAATGGCTGAAGAACATGAACAACATGGGATACGGCTTCAAGGCCTTCCCATGTGACGTGACCGACTTCGATTCGGCTAGGGCGTGCATCGAGGCCGTGACCGCCGCGGTCGGGCCGGTCGACGTCCTCGTCAATAACGCCGGCATCACCCGCGACATGACCTTCAAGCGGATGACCAAGGCCGACTGGGATGCCGTCATCCACACCAACCTCGACTCCGTTTTCAACATGACCAAGCAGGTGCTCGACGGCATGACCGAGCGCAAGTGGGGACGGGTCATCAACGTGGCTTCGGTCAACGGGCAGAAGGGGGCCTTCGGGCAGACCAACTACTCGGCGGCCAAGGCAGGCATGCACGGTTTTACCAAGGCACTCGCGCTGGAAGTCGCCAAGCTCGGCGTGACCGTCAATACCATCTCGCCCGGCTACATCGGTACCAAGATGGTGACCGCCATTCCGCAGGAAATCCTCGATTCCAAGATCCTGCCGCAGATCCCGGTCAATCGCCTGGGCAAGCCCGAGGAGATCGCCGGCTTGGTCGCCTACCTGGCATCGGACGAGGCGGCATTCGTAACCGGTGCCAACATTTCCATCAACGGCGGTCAGCACATGTACTGACCGGCGTGTTTTTTTACCCGCAGTCGATTTGAAAACCAGGAAGGAAAAACCATGACTCAACGTGTTGCTCTCGTTACCGGTGCAATGGGTGGTATCGGTACCGCCGTCTGCCAGGAACTCGCCAAGGCCGGCCACAAGGTGGTGGCCAGCTATCACCCGCAGTTCGACAACAAGGACGAGTGGCTGGCCGAGCAAAAGGCTGCCGGCTTCGACTTCATCGCCGTCGGCGGTGACGTCTCCTCGCTCGAGGACTGCCAGAAGATGGTTGCCGAGGCCGAAGCCGCCGCCGGCCCGGTCGACATCCTGGTCAACAACGCCGGTATCACCCGTGACCGCATGTTCGCCAAGATGGAAAAGGATCAATGGGATGCCGTCATCTCAACCAACCTGACCTCGCTGTTCAACATGACCAAGCAGGTTTCCGCCAAGATGGCCGAACGCGGCTGGGGCCGCATCATCAACATCGCCTCGGTGAACGGCGTCAAGGGCCAGGCCGGCCAGACCAACTACTCGGCCGCCAAGGCCGGCGTCATCGGCTTCTCCAAGGCGCTCGCCGCCGAGCTGGCGGCCAAGGGCGTGACGGTCAACGTCATCGCCCCCGGCTACATCGCGACCAAGATGGTCATGGCGATCAAGCCGGAAATCCTGCAGACCATCATCGACGGCGTGCCGATGAAGCGCCTGGGCAAGCCCGAGGAAATGGGCGCCGCCTGCGTGTACCTGGCTTCCGAGAATGGTGGCTTCATGACCGGCGCCACGCTGAATATCAACGGCGGCCTGTACTACCAGTAATCTGCACCATTTTTGCGCTGCATCAACAACAGGCACCCGAAGGTGCCTGTTTTTTTGTTCTATAATGGTGCAGTGCACATAGCCACGCCCGAGGTTTTTCCGGATGACCGAGCCCGTTCGCCTGATCAAGAAGTATCCGAATCGCCGTCTCTACGACACCAAGACCAGCGCCTATATCACGCTCGGTGACGTCAAGGACCTTGTCCTCAAGTTCGAGGTGTTCAAGGTCGTCGATGCCAAGTCGGCCGAAGACCTGACGCGCAGCATCCTGTTGCAGATCATTCTCGAGGAGGAAACCGGCGGCGTCCCGCTATTTTCGAAGGACCTGCTGTCCGCCTTCATCCGCTTCTATGGCAGTGCGATGCAGGGCATGCTCGGCAAGTACCTGGAAAACAACATGAAGACCTTCGTTGATTTCCAGAGCAAGTTGCAGGAACAGTCGCGCACCATGTATGGCGGCGACAACCAGCACATGCAGGCGGATTTCTGGGCGCAGTTCCTCAACTTCCAGCAACCGGCCATGCAGAGCATGATGAATGCCTACATGGACCAGTCCAAGAAGATGTTCCAGCAGATGCAGGACCAGTTGCAGAGCCAGACGCGCAACATGTTCACCGGCTTCCAGTTCACCGGTACGCCCGACAAGGCCGACAAGCAGCCCTGAAGCGGGCGTGTCAGCCGGCGATCGAAGCCGGAAGCTTGTCCTGGATGACGCCGAGCAGCGGGGCGAACACCTTCGGGGTGCCGGCGACGACGTTGCCGGTGGCGAGATAGTCCGCTTCGCCGCGCAGGTCGCTGATCAGGCCGCCGGCTTCGCTGATCAGCAGAGCGCCGGCCGCGATATCCCACGGCGACAGCCCGAATTCCCAGAACCCGTCGTAGCGCCCGCAGGCGACATAGGCAAGGTCGAGCGAGGCGGCGCCGGGGCGGCGCTGGCCGGCGGTGCGGGAAGTCAGTTCCTTGAATATCGCCAGGTAGGTGTCGACGTGGTCGAAGACGCGGTAGGGGAAACCGGTGCCGAGCAGCGCTTCCTGCAGGCGGGTGCGCCGCGAGACGCGGATGCGGCGGTCGTTGAGGAAGGCGCCGGCGCCCTTGCCGGCGGTGAACAGCTCGTTGCGATTGGGGTCGAAGACCACCGCCTGCTCGATGACGCCGCGCCGGGCGAGGGCGATGGAAACCGCGTAGTGCGGCATGCCGTGGATGAAGTTGGTCGTCCCGTCGAGGGGATCGATGATCCACTGGTACTCGCCCGCGCTGCCTTCACCCGGGGTGGTGCCGGACTCCTCTGCTAGAATCGCGTAGCCCGGATAGGCATCGCGCAGCGTTTCGATGATCGCGGCTTCGGCGGCGCGATCGACTTCGGTGACGAAATCGTTGGGCTGTTTGGTGCCGACCTTGAGCAGGTCCAGCTCGTTGGATGCGCGGTTGATGATCTGGGCGGCGCGACGCGCCGCCTTGACGGCGATGTTGAGGGCTGGATGCATGGCTTAAAGAACCGTCCGCGGGCGTTCGCCCGCCGACCGAATTGCAAAGGCACCATTCTACTATGAACCCGGAAGACCTGCTTTCGCGCATCCGCGTCGTGCTCTGCCGCCCCAGCCATCCCGGCAACATCGGTGCCGCCGCGCGGGCCATGAAAACCATGGGACTTTCCGACCTGCACCTGGTCGCGCCGCGCAGTTTTCCCGATGCGGAGGCCGATGCCCGGGCGACTGGCGCGGTCGACGTCCTCCAGGCGGCGAAAGTTCATGCCGACCTGCCGGCGGCGCTCGCCGGGGTGCGGCTGGCAATCGCCTTGTCGGCGCGCCGCCGCGACCTCGGACCGCCCGTCGGCGACGTGCGCGCGATGGCCGCGCAGGCGCTGGTCGAGGCGGCGGCCGGCGAGGTGGCACTGGTTTTCGGCAACGAGACGGTCGGCCTGAGCAACGACGAGGTGCTCTGCTGCCAGGCGGCCGTCAGCATTCCCGCAAAGCCGGAGTTTTCGTCGCTGAACCTTGGCGCGGCGGTACAGATTCTCTGTTACGAACTGCGCATGGCGGCCTTCGACGCCGCGCCGCCAACGCCCGACTTCCGGGCGACGCCCTTCGCATCGCCCACGGCGACGGTCGAGGAAGTGGAAGGCTTGTACGCGCACCTCGAAGCGGTTGCCCTGGCCAGCGGCTTCCTCAATCCGGCCCAGCCCGGCCGCCTGATGCCCAAGCTGCGCCGCCTGTTCGCGCGGGCGCGCCCGGAGCGCGACGAGATCAACATCCTGCGCGGCCTGCTGGCTGCGACGCAGCAGCCGACCGGCCACGGGCGCAAGCGCTGATCCGCTGGCGGGATTTCAGCAACTGCCGCGCTCGCTGCGCGCGAAACCGAAGCCGCCACCGCGGCCGGACGGTTCGATGCAGATGGTGATGCCGAGCGATGCGACCGAGCGGTCGAGGTCGCGCGGGAACGGGGCGAACGGCACGGCCCGTTCGATGACGGCGCGGATGAAGGCGATCTGCGCGGCCTGGTCTGCCTCGTTGAGGATGCGGAAGACGTTCAGGCTGCCGTCCGGATTGATGCGGAAATGGACCGCGGCGCGCTGCACGCCATGCGCGCGCGGATCGTTGCTGACGAAGGCCGCGCTGCGGTTCAGCTTGCGGATCATCCCGTCCATGTAGAGGTCGATGCTGAACGGGTCGGGTGGCGGCGTATCGGGCCGGCGTTCGACGAAGGCCGTGCCGGTGTCCTCGTTGCGTGCCCGTTCGCGGCCCAATTCCCGCGCCATGGCGAGCGAGCGCTGGGCCAGCGTTGGTGGCGTCTTCGGGGCGGGCTGCGCCTGGAGGCTGTCGAGAAAACGCTTCATTTCCTCGCGTTCGGCGGGTGTCTCCGGCGGCGCGGAAGCGACTGCGGGCGTGCGCGCCTTGGGCGAGACGAGCTTTGGGGCGGTTTTTGCCGGCGCCGGCTTGGCCTGGGCTTGCGGCGCTTGTGCCGGGGACGGCCGAAGGGCGGCGGTCGGCGGGGTGCGCGGCGCGAGGCGTGCCTCCATGCGTTGCGGCGGGGCGGGGGTCAGGCGGCTGGGCTCTTCCTTGTGCGGCAGGAAGGCGAGGACATGCAGGACGATCGAGGCTGCATAGGCCAGCAGCAGCGATCGCTGACCGGCAGGTTGATCGGAAAGGCGCATCGGGCGAATTCTAATTCACCCGGCAGGTGGAGCGGGGGCAGTGCCCCCGCTGTTGCATCATTCCTTGATGGCTTCGATCGCGATGTCGATGGTCACTTCGTCGCCGACATAAGGCACGTTCTTGCCCATGTTGAAATCGGTGCGCTTGACCTTGGTCGTCGCGTTGGCGCCGATCGCGTCCTTCTTGAGCATCGGGTGCGGCATGGTGTGGAAGGATGTGACGGTCAGGGTGACCGGCCTTGTGACGCCCTTCAGGGTCAGGTTGCCCTCGACCTTGGCCGGCCCGTCGCCTTCGAAGATGACCTTGGTGGATTTGAAGGTGGCGGACGGGTACTTGGCGGTGTCCAGGAAGTCTTCGGCCTGGATGTGTTCGTTGAACACGTCGGAACCGGTGCTCACCGACCTGGTGTCGATGACGATATCGACCGAACCGGTCCTGGCGGCCTTGTCGAAGACGACCTTGCCGGAGGTCTTGTCGAAGCGGGAGAGCTGCACCGAGTAGCCGAGATGGTTGTACGAGAAGCGCGGGAAGGTGTGGGTCGGTTCGACGACGAAGGTTTCCGGCGCGGCGAGGGCCGGGGCGGCAACGACGGCAGCGAGGACGAGGGCGGTGGACAGTCGGGAAAGTTTCTGCATGATAGTGCTCCGTGGGTTGGGGTTGGGTTACTTGCTAGCGTTGGCGGTGATGCGGAACTTGATCACGACATCGTTGGCGACGATGTCGAACTTGGCCCACTGGCCTTCGCCGATCGAGAAGTCGGCGCGGCGGATGGTGAAGCTGCCGTCGAAGACGCCGCTGTTGCCCTGGGCCGTGAAAGTGGCGGGAACGACGACGTCCTGGGTCTTGCCCTTGATGCTGAGCTGACCGGTGACTTCATACTTGTTGCCGCCCAGCGGCTTGACGCCGGTCGAGACGAATTTTGCAGTCGGGAAGACCTTGGTGTTGAACCACGGCTTGCCGGCGACCTCCTGGTCGCCTTCCGCGGCGCCGGTATCGACGCTCGCCAGGTCGACATCGAAGGTGGCCCGGGCGGCGGCCGGCTTGGCCGGGTCGAAACTCAGCTGGCTGGAAAAGCGCTTGAATTTGCCGTCGACCGCAACATTCATCTGCTTGTAGACGAAGGCGATGCTGCTCTTGTCGGCCTGCACCTGATTGAACTCGAGTGCATGGGCAGCGACGGGCAGGGCGGCGGCAAGGACGAGTACGCTGACGAATCGTTTCATGGTCATTTCTCCTTGGCGTGGGCGGGCAACATGCGGGTCAGGATGTCGTCCCTGTCGATGAAGTGATGCTTTAGGGCGGCGCCGATGTGACCGGCGATGACCAGGCTGAACACAAGGTTGAGGGTCATGTGGACGCTCTGCAGCAGGTCGCCGACTTCCTTGTTCTTGTCGAGCAGATCGGGGATCGGCAGGACGCCGAACCAGACAGTCTGGAAACCCTTGGCCGAACTCATCAGCCAGCCGCTGAGGGGGATCGCCAGCATCAGCACGTAGAGCAGGAGGTGGCCGGCGTGGGCCGCGAGCCGTAGCGCCACCGGCATCGTCGCCGGCAGCGGCGGCGGTCGATGGGTGACCCGCCAGGCGAGACGCACGAGCACGAGCAGGAAGGCGCTGACGCCAGCCCATTTGTGCCAGGAGTAGAGCTGCAGCTTCTCCGGCGAGAGCGGCAGGTCGTGCATGTAGAAGCCAAGCGCCAGCAAGCCGAAGATGAGGATGGCCATGGTCCAGTGCAGCGCCTTGGCCGTCGCGGTGTAGCGGGTTGTCACGGTCGACCTCCAGCGGCGGGTGAAAATGCATAGGCATCCATGGCGATCACGTAGTCGTCGATGCCGGCGTGGACGCGTTCGGCCCGGGCATCCGTCCCGCCGGCGCCGACTGCCACCAGCAGCGGCAAGAGGTGCTCCTCGCTGGGATGGGCGCGAATGGCGCCGGCAGCCTGCCGGCGATAGTCGAGCAGGGCCTCGGTGTCGCCGGCAGCGAGCGTCGCGGCGATCCATTCGGAAAATTCGCGCACGTAGGCCGGCGTTTGTCCGCCGGCGAAGGCTGCTGTCCGGTAGTCGCCGAGGTTGTGGGTGATGTTGCCCGAGCCGATGACCAGGAAACCGCGGGCGGCGAGCGGTGCCAGGGCGCGGCCGACGTGCAGCGCGTGCGCGGGGCCGCCACGGCTCTGCAGCGAGAGCGGAATGACCGGGACGTCGCCATCGGGGAACATCAGGCGCAGCGGCACCCAGGCGCCGTGGTCGAGGCCGCGCTGCGCGTCGCGCTCGACCGGCAGTCCGGCGGCGGCGAGCGCCGCGACGACCTCCTCGGCGGCCTCGCGGCAGCCGGTGGCCGGGTAGCGCAGAGCGTACAACTCGTCGGGAAAGCCCCAGAAATCGTGGATCGTTTCCGGGCGTTCGGCGAAGCCGACGGTCGCGACGTCGGTATCCCAGTGCGGGCTGACGATGACGATGGCGCGCGGTGCAGCGAGCGTGCGCGCCAGCGTCGCCAGGGCGGCGCCGGCGGCACCGGGGCGCAGTGCGAAGGTGGGGGCGCCGTGCGGGACGAACAGCGCGGGTTGGTTCGGCGTCATGGCATGGGTTCCGTTGAGCATGGTCGCACTGTATCTGGATCGATGGTTGCGAAATAGGTGACAATAAGCAAATCACAATTGCGAAATGAGAAACAATGGACCGGCTCGATGCAATGCGTCTCTTTGTGCGCGTAGCGGAACTGGGCAGTTTCGCCGCTGCGGCTCAGCAACTCGGCGTGGCCCGCTCGGTCGTCACCCGGCAGATCGCCGCGCTCGAAGCCCATCTGCGTGCCAAGCTCATGGTGCGCAGCACCCGCAGCCTGGCGCTGACGCCGGCCGGCACCGCCTATCTGGAGAAATGCCGGGTCATCCTCAACCTCGTCGATACGGCCGAATCGGATGTCGCCGAGGAGCGGCTGATTCCGCGCGGGAACATCCGGCTCAGCCTGCCGCTCAGCTACGGCATCAAGCGCGTGGCGCCGCTGCTCCTCGAGTTCTCGGGGCTCTATCCCGAGGTCGGGCTCGAGATGGATTACAGCGACCGGCGCGTCAACCTGATCGCCGAGGGCATCGATCTCTCCGTGCGCATCACCCGCCGGCTCGAATCCGGCGACATTGCCCGCCGCATCGGCAGCGGCAGCATGTGCGCCGTCGCCGCGCCCGCCTATCTCGCCCGCCACGGCCGTCCGCAGCATCCGCGGGAACTCGGGCATCACGAGTGCCTGGGCTACAGCTACGCCGGCAACAGCCAGGCCTGGCTGTTCATCGTCGATGGGCACCCGGAATCTTTTGCCGTGCGCAGCCGCATCGTCGCCAACAATGGTGAAGTGCTGACCGAGGCGGCAGCACGCGGACTCGGCATAACCTGCCAGCCCGATTTCATCGTCGAGGAAGCCCTCGCGGCCGGACGCCTCGAGGTGATTCTTGCCGATTACCCGATGCCGGAACTCGGGGTCTACGCGCTGCTGCCGAGCAACCGGCACGTACCGCACCGGGTCAGGGTGCTGACGGACTTCCTTGCGGAGCGGCTGGCGGCGTGAAATTCGTGCCGGGATTGCGGTCGACCGCAACTGGCTGGCCGATGCGGGCGGGTTGCGCCCGCAGGCGCAGGGTTGCCGTCAGCGTGGCGGCGAGCAGCAGAGCGGCACCCAGGTTGTGGGCGACGGCAAGCGGCAGCGGCAATGACAACAGGACATTGGCGATGCCCAGCCCAACCTGCAGCGTCAGGGCGCCCGTCAGCACCAGGCTCCAGGCCCGCCACGGCCAGACCGTGGTCCGCCAGAGTGCGAAGGCGAGGCTGCCGACGAGCAGGGTGACCACCAATGCGCCGAGGCGATGGGTCCAGTGGATCGCGGTCAGGGCGGCGAACGGCAGAGGATCGCCGGTGGCGGTCTGGCCGAGTTCGCGGAGCATCGCGAAGCCGTGCGCGAAATCGAGCGGTGGCAGCCATGTGCCCTGGCAGGTCGGGAAATCGGTGCAGGCGAGCGCGGCATAGTTGCTGCTGACCCAGCCGCCGAGGGCGATCTGGGCAAAAACGGCGACCAGGGTGGTGACGGCTAGCGGGAAGAGGCCCGGCGCCACCAGTGCCGCCGCGGGCTGCGTTTCGCGCAGGCGCAGCGCGACGAGCAGTGCCAGTGTCGTCATGCCGCCGACCAGATGCAGGGTCACGATCACCGGCTTGAGCAGCAGGGTGACTGTCCACATACCGAGCGCCGCCTGCACGGCGACGACGCCGAGCAGCGCGCTGGGCAAGGCCGGCGAGTGGCGCCGGCGTCGGACGGGAATCCAGGCGATGACGGCGATGGCGAGGATAAGCAGGCCGAGGCTGCCGGCCAGATAGCGATGGGCCATTTCCTTCCAGGCCTTGCCGGTATCGAGTGGGCGCCCCGGGAATGCTTCGCGGGCAAGCGCCAGCTCGTGCGCCTCGTCGGGGACGCCCAGCCAGTGGCCGTAGCAGCCGGGCCAGTCGGGACAGCCGAGCCCGGCATCGGAGAGGCGGACGTAAGCGCCAAGTGCGATGACCGCGAAGGCGAGGACGATGGCGGCGGCGAGCAGCGGACGGTAGAGGCGCATCGGCAGGAATCAGGCGATCAGCCGGTCGGCGAACAGGGCCGCGAAGAGCAGGGTCAGGTAGAGGATCGAATAGCGGAAGGTACGGCGGGCGAGCGCGTCGCTGTAGCTGCGGCAGAGGGCGATCGCGTAGGCGAGGAAGACGAGGTCGAGGACGACGATGGCGGCGAGATAGAGCCAACCGCTCATGCCGAGCGAGACCGGGATCAGGCTGGCGCCGGCCAGCATGACCGTGTACCAGAGGATGTGCTGGCAGGTGAAGGCGACGCCGTGCGTGACCGGCAGCATGGGCAGGCCGGAGCGCGCATAGTCGTCGCGCCGGTAACAGGCGAGCGCCCAGAAATGCGGCGGTGTCCACAGGAAGATGATCAGGAAGAGAACGAGCGGTTCGGCCGACACCTGCCCGGTCATCGCCGTCCAGCCGAGCAGCGGCGGCATGGCGCCGGAGGCGCCGCCGATGACGATGTTCATTGGCGTCGAAGGTTTCAGCACCAGAGTGTAGAGGATGGCGTAGCCGACGAAGGTGGCGAGCGTCAGCCACATGGTCAGGTCGTTGATCCACGCATGCAGGAGCCAGAGGCCGAAGGCGCCGAGGAGGCTCGCTAGCGTTACGGTCTCCAGCACGGAGATCTCGCCGCGCGCGGTGGCCCGCCAGGCGGTGCGCGCCATACGCGCGTCGACGGTACGTTCGACCAGGCAGTTGAGGGCCGCCGCGGCGAAGGCGACCAGCGCGATGCCCAGGGCGGCGACGAGGAAGCGCAGGAGCGGCGGAAACCCGGGCGTCGCGAGGAACATGCCGATCATCGCGGTGAAAACGATGAGGCTGTTCACGCGCGGCTTGCAAAGTTGCGCGAAGGCGGCCAGGCGTCGGCCGAGGGGCAGGGTCGGGGTGGCAACGGTGGTGTGCATGGTCTTCTCCTAGCCGTTCCAGGCGAACTTGAGCAGTCGTTCGAGATCCGAACGCACCGCGCGGGCATCGGTATCCGGGGCGTACTCCATGACCAGGCGCCCCTGCGGGTCGACGACATGAAGGGCCGACGCGCCGGGGGGCGCCACGGGGAGCCAGGCGCGCGGTGCGCTGGCGACGACGAGATCGGGCTGACTGCCGGCGAGGGATGCCAGTGCAGGGTCGATGCCCGTTGCCAGTACGACACGGCGCAGGCGCGGCATGTTCTTGTAAAGCGACACATGGATGCGGCGCATCTCGTCGATGCGGGCGAGGCAAGCGGCATTGCAGGAATCGCCGACGGGCAGCAGGAGAAGCCAGCGACCGGCGAGATCGGCGGTGGGCAGCGGGCGGCCATCCGCAGCGACCAGTCCGGTAGCCGGCAGCGGCACCGGCGGGGTCAGGAGGCGGCCGTGATTGACGGTGCGGGCGGGCTGCCAGCCGGCGACGAAGAGGCCGCCACCGACCAGGAATGGCAGCGCGAGCAGCGCGGCGACGAGAAGCAGCATGCGCCGGCCGTTGCCCGGCCGCTGAGCGGCGATCGCAGCGCTGGCGCTCATGCCCGGCGCAGCACCAGGAACAGCCAGATGCCCACCGTCGAGAGCGCGAAGCCGAACCATTGCAGGGCATAGCTGCGGTGGCGGTCGGCCCGCTCGTCAGGGCGTGGCCATTCGCGCAGGTAGCCGGCGGGCGCCGCCGGATCGAGCTGCACGACCAGCGGCTGCAGGGGGTAGGGAACCGCGTCGGTGAAGCGCGACAGGTCGAGGTTTTGCCAGACGGGTGCCCAGCCCGCGGCCGGCTGTGGCGCCAGGTTGAAGAAGCGCTGGCCGGGGAGGACGACGACACCGGTCATTTCGACCATGCCATCCGGCACGTCGGCAACGGGCAGGATGCGATGGTCGGGCGGGGCCGGCAGCCAGCCGCGGTTGACCAGCACGTGCATGGCCGACCCCTCGAGTTGGAGCGGGGTGATGACGTGATAACCGGCTCGTTCGCGGTGCAGGCGATTGTCGATCAGCACCTGGCGGGAGGCATCGAAGCGGCCGCGCAGGACGACACGGCGGTGGCGCAGCGATTCGACATCGGCCGGCGTCACCGGCATCGCCACCGGTGCATCGGCGCTGCGGGCATCGCGTTCGGCCTGGGTGGCGGTCTTGGTTTCCGCCTTGCGCCACTGCCAGAGGCCGAGCGAAACGAAGGCCGGCACGAGCAGCGCGACCAGCAATCCGCCGAGCAGTGCGGTGCGGCGCCGCGCAGCGCTTGTCGGCCCGCTGCGCGGGGGCGCATACTGGTGCGGTGAAAGCGGGTCTGCGGGGGTGCCGATGCTCAAGATCGTGGTTGTCCTGTTGTTGTTGGCCATCGTCGCCAGCCTGTTCTCGGGGCTGGTTTTCCTCTACCGCGACCGCGGCACCGGTGAGCGCACCGTGCGCGCGCTGACCTTGCGAATCGGGCTCTCGATCGGGTTGTTTCTGCTGCTCCTCGCCGCCTTCCGATTCGGGCTCATTCCCGGCTACACCCAGTAGACGAAGACGAAGAGCAGCAGCCAGACGACATCGACGAAGTGCCAGTACCAAGCGACGCCCTCGAAGGCGAAGTGGCGCTCGGCGTCGAAATGGCCCTTGAGGCAGCGCAGCAGGATCACGATCAGCATGATCGTGCCCAGCGTGACGTGAAAGCCGTGGAAGCCGGTCAGCATGAAGAAAGTCGCGCCATAGGCGCCGGCGCCCATGGTCAGGCCGAGCTCGGTATAGGCGTGGTGGTATTCCCATGCCTGCAGGCAGAGGAAGATGCTGCCGAGCAGGACGGTGGCGGCGAGCCCGAGGTTCAGGTGCGTGCGGTTGTTGCGCAGCAGCGCCCAGTGCGCCCAGGTGACCGTCGCGCCGGAACTGAGCAGCAGGGCGGTGTTCACCGCGGGGATGCCCCAGGCGCCCATCGGCGTGAATTGCGGGCCCTTGGGGCCGCTGGTTGGCCAGTCGCCGGTGAAGTTCGGCCACAGGCTGGTGCCGTGGGCGGCGGTCATGTTGCCGAGTTCGGGCACCGAGATGACGCGGACGTAGAACAGGGCGCCGAAGAACGCAGCGAAGAACATCACCTCGGTGGCGATGAACCAGATCATCCCGTAGCGGAAGGAGCGGTCCTCCCAGTCGCGGTAGGCACCGCCCTGCGATTCCGCGATCACCTTGCCGAACCAGCCGAACAGCACGTAGAGGATGATCGCGGTGCCGGCGAGCATGAACCATTTGCCGGCTGCGAAATGGTTGATCAACTGCGCGAATCCCAAGGCCAGTGTGAAGACGCCGGCGGACAGGATGAACGGGTAGAGGCTGGGCTGCGGGACGAAATAATGCCCATGCGGTGCGTCCGCGGCGGTGTGCGCTTTCATCAGTCGGTATCCCCCCGGGTGAGTGTCTGGCGCTGTCCTTCGATGCTGAAGAAGGCATAGGACAACGTGATGTGCGTGATGTCGCGATCGACTTCCGGCTTGACAATGAAAGCGAGCGGCATCTCGCGTGCTTCGCCGGGCCCCAACGTCTGCTGTTCGAAACAGAAACACTCGATCTTCTCGAAATGCTGCGCGGCCTGACCCGGGGTCACACTCGGTACCGCCTGGCCGGTTACCGGCCGGTTCGAGGTATTGCGTACCAGGTAGGAGACCTGCTGCAGTTCGCCGGGATGGATGTCGAGGTCGACCGTCAGCGGGCGCATGTCCCAGGGCAGCCCGGGCATCACGGTGCCGGTGAACTCGACCCGGACCCGCCGGCCGGTATCGACGCGCGGGGCGGGTACGTTGCTGCCAGCGAGCCCGCCGACGCCGAATCCCGAGCGCCCGTTGCCCGTGCGGCCGTTGAAGCCGGTCGCATCGCACAACACGTTGTAGAGTGGTACCAGCGCGAAGGCGAAGGCGAAGGCCGCCGCGAGGAGCACCAGCAGCCGGCGGATCAGGCGGCTGTGGTCGAGCGGGGCGGGACGCGCCTGTTCCATCGCTCAGCGCTTGATGAAGAAGCCGAGGATGTAGAGCGCCAGCACGGCGAGCCCGATAGCCCAGCCGAGGCGGCGCGAGGCGGCGCGGCGGCGGGCGAGGTCTTCCGCGGAGAAGGATTCGGTCATCGCTGCCGCCTCACTTGACGACGGGCTGGGTTTCCCAGCTATGGTGCGGCGGCGGCGACGACAATTCCCATTCCAGCCCCTCGGCGCCTTCCCAGGCGCGTGCCTCGGCCTTCGGTCCGCCGCGCACACAGGACCAGATGTTCCATGCGAAGAGTAGCTGGCTGATACCGAGGATGAATGCCCCGACGGTCGAGATGGCGTTGAACTCCGCGAACTGCAGCGCGTAGTCCGGAATGCGGCGCGGCATGCCGGCCAGCCCGAGGAAGAACTGGGGAATGAAGGTCAGGTTGAAGGAAACCACGGTCAGCCAGAAATGGAGCTTGCCGAGCCGTTCGCTGTACATGTGCCCGGTCCACTTGGGCAGCCAGTAATAGACGCCGGTCATGACGCCCATGATGCCGCCGGCGAACAGCGCGTAATGGAAGTGGGCGACGACGAAATAGCTATGGTGGTATTGCGCGTCGGCGGCGACGTCGGCGAGCACCAGCCCGGTCAGCCCGGCGATGCCGAACAGGACGATGAAGCCGACGGCGAACAGCATCGGCGTCTCGAAGGTCATCGATCCCTTCCACATGGTGGCGATCCAGCAGAAGAACAGGACGGCAAGCGGAACCGAGATCGCCATCGTGCTGAACATGAAATAGATCAGCGCCGGCACCGGCATGCCGACCGTGAAGAAATGGTGGGCCCAGACGATGACCGACAGGAGCCCGATGGCGATGAAGCCGTAGACCTGCGCCGTGTAGCCGTAGGTCGGCTTGCGCGAGAAGGTCGCGAGCACGTGCGGCATCAGGCCCCAGACCGGCAGCAGCAGGATGTAGACCTCGGGGTGGCCGAAGAACCAGAACAGGTGTTGGAAGAGGATCGGGTCGCCGCCGCCGGCCGCGTCGAAGAAATGGGTGCCGAAATGGCGGTCGGTGAGCAGCATGGTCACCGCACCGGCCAGCACCGGCAGGGTCGCGATCAGCAGGAAGGCGGTGATCAGCCAGCCCCAGGCGAAGAGCGGCAGCTTCATCATCGTCATGCCGGGGGCGCGCATGTTGAAGATGGTCACGATGATGTTGATCGAGCCCATGATCGACGAGATACCGAGGATATGCACCGCGAGGATGGCGAAATCGACGCCGAGGCCGCCCTGCACCGAGAGCGGTGCATAGAAGGTCCAGCCGGTGGCGATGGCACCGTCACCGACACCGAACAGGGCGAGCACGAAGGGCAGGGTGAGCAGGGTGGCGGCTGGTGGCAGCAGCCAGAAACCCCAGTTGTTGAGGCGTGGCAGCGCCATGTCCGGGGCGCCGATCATCAGCGGGATCATCCAGTTGGCGAAGCCGGTCGCGGCCGGCATCAGCGCCGCGAAAATCATCACCAGCGCGTGCACGCCAATCAGCTGGTTGAAGAACTCCGGTTTCATCAACTGCAGGCCGGGCTGGAACAGTTCGGCGCGCACCAGGAGGATCATCAGGCCGCCGACGAAGAACATGACCAGCGAGAACAGCAGGTACATGGTCCCGATGTCCTTGTGGTTGGTCGTCGTCAGCCAGCGCAGCAGGCCGCCCGGGTAATGCTCCGCCGGGTGCTCGCCGTGGACGGTAGTCGCGATGCTCATTGCTTGGCCTCCTGGCGCAGGGCCTTGATCTGGGCGGGCTGGATCATGTCGCCCAGGGTATTGCCGAAACTGTTCCGCTCGTAAGTGATGACTGCGGCCAATTCGACGTCCGAAAGGGTGTTGCGGTAGGCCATCATCGCCGTGCCCGGCTTGCCGTTGAGCACCCGGTCGACGTGGCTGTCCTTGACGGCGCGGCCGTCCGGCGCGAGGAGCGGGGTACCGACCACCTTGCTGCCGGCGAGCGGCGGGAAGGCAGGCGGCAAACCCTGGCCATTCGGCTGGTGGCAGGCGACACACTGCTTGGAATAGACATCCTGGCCGGCCGCCATCAGTTCGTCACGGCTCCAGGCGCGGTCGGCGCCGCTCGCGGCCGCCTGCGCGGCCGCCTTCTGCTGTTCGACCCAGGCCAGATACTCGGGTTCGGGCACGGCATGGACGACGACCGGCATGAATCCGTGATCCTTGCCGCACAACTCGGCACACTGGCCGCGGTAGGTGCCCGGCTTCTCGATCTTGACCCAGGTTTCGCGCAGGAATCCAGGGATGGCGTCGCGCTTGACACCGAATTGCGGCACCCACCAGGTGTGGATGACATCGGTCGAGGTTAGCAGGATGCGCACTTTCTTGTTGACCGGCAGGACCACCGGGTTATCGACTTCGAGCAGGTAGTGTTCGCCCTTGGCCTCGGCGTTGGTGATCTGGTCGCGCGGCGTGGACATCGTGCTGACGAAGCGGATGCCCGAATCCGGATACTCGTACTGCCACTTCCACTGCATGCCCGTGACCTTGAGCACCATGTCGGCTCGGGTCTTGGTGTCTTCCATCTCGACGATGGCCTTGACTGCCGGGATGCCCATCAGCACGAAATCGATGAAGAGCAGGATGGCGAACGGCACGAGAGCCCAGAACCATTGCGCTGCACCGCGCGGACCGGAGAACTTCACGGGCTCGTGACCGACGCTCTTCCGGTGCCTGATCATCGAATAGATCATGATCGCGAACACCGCCACGAAGAGCACGGTGATGATGAGCATGAACTCGTTGTGGATGGCCAGGGTTTCCCGCGCGATCGGCGTCACCGGCTCGGGAAAATTGAAACGAATTTCCGCCCCAGCCGGGCCGGAGGCCAACGCAGCAAGTGTCAAAAGTCCGCGCAGGCGCGGACCGCGTGGTTTTTCCGCCTCGAGGTCGACCGCGTCGAGCATCCCGTTCCCTCCCCCCTTGTGAGAACCGATTATCCGACTCAGAATCCGGCGAGCCGAAAAGGTTCCGGGAAAAATGGATGAATTCTTCGAAAAAATTTGCTGCATTGCAGCAGACGTGGCTGTGGCTGGCGGCATTGCTCCTGCTCACCGCCTGCACGCCGCCGCCGGCCGAATTCCGCAATACCGACCTGACCGGGGCCACCTTCGGCCGCCACCTCCAGCTGCAATCCGAGGACGGCAAGAGGCGAAGCCTCGTCGATTTCCGCGGCAAGGCGGTCGTGGTCTTTTTCGGGTACACCACGTGCCCGGACATCTGCCCGACGACGCTGGCCCGGTACGCCGAGGTATGGAAGGAACTGGGCGGCCAGGCTGCCTCCGTACAGCTCCTTTTCGTCACTCTCGATCCCGAGCGCGACAACCCGGCGCGGCTCGGCGAGTACCTGCGCTGGTTCAATCCGGCATTTGTCGGCCTGATCGGCAGCCCGGAAGAACTGAAGGAGGCGACCGGCGAGTTCCGGGTTTTCAGCGCCCGCAAGGAAATCGGCGGCGGCACCGGCTACGTGATCGACCATTCGACCGGCGCCTATGTTTTCGATCCGGCCGGCCGCCTGCGCCTGTACGTCAAGGACAGCGCACCGGTGGCCGATATCGTTGCCGACCTGCGCCTGCTGCTCGCCGGCCGCTGAGGCAGGCGCGGCTATAATCGGCCCCGCATTCCCGCCTGCCGCCATTGCCACCATGCCACGCATCCATATCGAACTTCCCGAACGCTTCGCCTTCGCGACCGACCTCGTCGTGCAGATCGGCCACATCAACTACGGCAACCATCTCGACAACGCGGCGCTCCTCTCGCTGGTCTCGGAAGCACGCGTCCGCTTCTTCAAGGCGCTCGGCTACAGCGAACTGAATGTCGAGGGCGTCGGCGTCATCGTTGCCGACCTCGCCGTGCAGTACCGGTCCGAAGCCTTCCATGGCGAAGTACTCAATTTCGCGATGACCGCCCGTGACTTCGGCAGGAAGGGCTGCGACCTGGTCTGGCAGGTGACCGACACCGCGTCCGGGCGTGAAGTGGCGCGCGGCAAGCACGGCATCGTCTTCTTCGATTACGCCGTGCGCAAGCCCGCGAGCGTCCCGCCCGCCTTCGCGCAGCGCTTCGCCGAGTGATCCCGATCCGCTACGTCGAGCCGGTCTTCCGGCCGCCGAGCGAAGCCGAGTCGCTGATCCTGCCGGTCACCGACGGCTGCTCGTGGAACCAGTGCACCTTCTGCGAGATGTACACCGCGCCGCAGAAGCAATTCCGGGCGCGCGACCAGGCCGAGGTGCTCGAGAGCATCCGGCTGACCGGTGAGCGCCATGGCGAGCGCATCCAGCGCGTCTTCCTCGCCGATGGCGATGCCACGGTGCTGCCGACGCGCCGCCTGGTGACCTATCTCGAGGCAATACGGAAGCATATGCCGGCGGTGCGCCGTATCTCCAGCTACTGCCTGCCGCGCAACCTGAAGAAGAAGTCGCAGGCCGAAATCGACGAACTCGCGGCCGCCGGCCTGAAGATGGTTTACGTGGGCGCCGAATCCGGCGACGACGCGGTACTCGCCGCGGTCGCCAAGGGCGAAACCTTCGAATCCACGCGCGCGGCGCTCGACAAACTCGGCGCCGCCGGCATCACGCGCTCGGTGATGATCCTCAACGGCCTCGGCGGCAAGGCGCTGTCGGCGCAGCACGCCGACAACTCGGCGCGCCTGATGAACGCGACGCAGCCGGAATACCTGTCGACGCTGGTCGTCAGTTTCCCGACCGGGGAGGAGCGCCTGCGCGCCGGTTTTCCCGGCTGGGAGCCGCTGGCGCCGCAGGAACTGTTCGTCGAGATGGAGCGCTTCCTCGCGGCGCTCGACCTCAAGCGCACCGTATTCCGCAGCGACCACGCCTCGAACTGGCTGGTCCTCAAGGGCACGCTGGGTGCCGACAAGGCGCGCCTGGTGGCGCAGGTTCAGGAAGCCATCGCCGCGCCACAGCGCGCGCACCTGCGCCCGGCCTGGGCGCGCGGGCTTTGAATTCTAGGCTGCCCTGCCGACCCGTATCGCCGTGAAAATGGCGAGGGTCTGAAAGACGGCGATTCCAATAAGGACTTCCGCGAACCGGCGACCGTCCATGAGTCGGCCGAAGACCATTGGTGCCAAGGCCAATCCAATGTCGAGGCCGGAGTACACAAAGCCGTAAACCCGACCGTAGGCCGCCTTGCCGAAGCGCGCGGTAGCGGCACGGCGCACGAGCAGATCGCGCGAGGGGCCGGCGATTCCGGTGCAGAAGCCGATGCCGGCCATCAGGGGCAATATGCTCCACGACGGCAAGGCGGTGCTGGCGAGCACGCCGGCGAGCAGCGCAGCGATGCCCAGGGCTCCGGCGATCAGGCGCTCGTGGTCATCCCGGCGCGCGAGGAAACCGCCGAGCACGATGCCGAGTGCGCCTCCCACCAGATAGGTCGACAGTGCAAGGGCGCCAGTCGTCAGCGGTAAACCATAGAGTGCCTGGAGGATTGGGCTGGCAAAGTTCTGGATCGCGCCGAAGGCACTGGTCACCAGCAAGAAAAACATGAAACAGAGCCAGACTGCGCGTGAGCCGAGAAAGGCGAAGGTTCCACCGGCGTTGTCGACAGCCGGGACGGACGAAATGTTTGCTGCGTCGGCAATGGTGCTGCGGCGCCAGAGCAGCAGCGCGATGGCCGCGACGGCAACGAGGCTGGCGGCGAGCGCGGCAGTGCGCCATCCTGATGTCGCCGCGATCCCGGTCATGAATACGGGAGCCGCCGCCCAGCCGAGGTTGCCGGACAAGCCATGCACCGAGAAGGCGTGACCGAGCCGTGGCTGAGAGACGTGGCGGTTGAGCACCGTGAAATCCGCGGGATGAAACACGCTGTTGCCAAACCCCGCCAACGCGGCGGCGCCGAGCAGCATCTCGAAGCCGGTGGCGTAGTGCAGCGTGACACCGGCTAGGGCGAAGCAGGCAATGCCTGTTACGAGGACACGCACGGGACCGAGGCGGTCGACAAAGAATCCGGCAAGCGCCTGCCCAATTCCCGAAACTACGAAAAATACGGTCATGGTCGTTCCGATCCCGGTAAAGCTCAGGTGGAAATCGTCCATCAGCCAGGGGAAGAGCGGCGGCAGGAGCAGATGGAAAAAATGCGAAACGCCGTGAAGGGAGCCGATCAGGGCGATGACCCCGAGATCACCGCGGCCGTCCGCGGGCAAAGGAGAGTCTTTCAAGACGATACCTTCGACTTTTCGTCCCGGTCCAGATCGAGAGACGCCGAGTTGATGCAGTAGCGCAAGCCGGTCGGCGCGGGGCCGTCGGGGAAGACGTGTCCGAGATGGGCGCCGCAGTCGTGGCAGGTGACCTCGGTGCGGATCATGCCGAAGCTCCGGTCGGGATGCTCGTCGATCAGCGTCTCGTCGTTCGGCGTATGGAAGCTCGGCCAGCCGCAGCCCGAATCGAACTTGGTCTCTGAGCGGAAGAGCGGGGCACCGCAACACACGCAGCGGTAGGTTCCCGTCGTGTCGCAGTCCCAGTACTTGCCGGTAAAGGCGCGCTCGGTAGCTTTTTCGCGGGTGACGCGGTACTGGATCTCGTCGAGTTGGGCGCGCCATTCGGCGTCGGGTTTTTCAATTTTCGGCACGGCTATCTCCTCGGGCGGGGCGGGCGCCCGCCGCTGCAATCTCGGCTATCATGGGCGCCTCGCACGCAAGGATACGCCCGAATGGACCATAGCCCGCTGACCGAAGCCGATTTTGACCGTATCGAAAGCCTGCTCGATGCCGATCTCTTTGCCGGCAACGCGATGGGCCTGGACGAAGTCCAGGCGATGCTCTGTGCCGTGGTCAGTGCACCGGAGCCGGTGCAGCCTTCGGAGTGGTTGCCCGAGGTGTTCGGCGGAGACGACCTGCCTGCCGACGCGCCGGAAATCGCCGAATTGACCCAACTGCTCCTGCGCCTGAACAACGACATCGCAGCCGCGCTGCTCGCCGGCGAGACGGTCGCCCCCATTCTCTACCCGCTCGATGAATCCTGCGAACGCTACGACTATGCACTGTGGGCGGATGCCTATGTGTTCGGTGCCGGACTCGCCGAAGACTGGTACGAACTGGCCGGCAAGCGGGCCGAGGACCTCTCCGAACTGCTCGAGCCCATGTTCATCCTCAACGGCATGCTGCGCGAGGATGCCGAGAAGAACGGCGAGCGCTGGTTCCCGCCGGCCGAGGAAGCGCGGCTGGTCGCCGACATCGAGGAAAACCTGCCGGTGATCGTGCAGACCATCTACAACTTCTGGCGCCAGCGGCGGTCGGGGCCGGTGGTCAGCGATTCGCCCAAGGTCGGCCGTAACGATCCCTGTCCCTGCGGCAGCGGCAAGAAGTTCAAGCAGTGCTGCGGTCACCCCGACCGCCTGAACTAGTCTAGCGTCCGGCCCGCCACAAGGGCGAAAGCCACAGCAAGCCGAGCAGCGGTCCGGGCAGCAGCAGCCAGGCGATGGCCGGGCCCCAATCGGCGACCCAGGCGGTGCCGAGATGGATCGACACCATGGTGATCGCGAAGCCCAGCGAATTCTGGAAGGCGAGCGCGCTGCCGACGATCTCGGGCGGGCAGGCGCGTGCCGACAGCGCGGAAAAATGCGGGGAATCGGCGACCACGGTTGCTCCCCAGGCCAGGAGCAGGACGAGGCGGCCCCATGCCGGCCATTCCCCGGTCAGCGGAAACACGGTGCAACAGGCGGCCGAGGCGGCCAGTGCGGCGGCGGCGACGCGCGCGCTGCCGAAGGTCCGGCTGGCCAAACCGCCGGCGACGCAGCCGAGCGCACCGACGCCGATGACCGCGAAGGCGATGCCGGAGACAACCGGGGAGCCGGCAGGGGCGAGGTCGGCCAGGATGACGAGCGCCGGCACCAGGGTCCAGAATGCGTAGAGTTCCCACTGGTGGCCGAAATACCCGAGTGCGGAGGCGCGGAATTCCGGCTGCGCGAAGGCCAGCACGACCCGGCCGAGGCGCAGCGGCGGGGCGTCGTGGCGGCGCTTGAGGTGCGGCCCGTCGCCGAGGCGCAGGATGATCGCCGCGGCAGCCAGCGCCAGCAGTGACGAGACCAGGATGGTCGCCTGCCACGGGGCGTTGCCGCCGAGCAGGCGGATGCCGTGCGGAAGGGAGGTGCCGAGCGTGAGCATGCCGACGAGTTGGGCGAGCGCGCTGCCAGCCCGGTCGGGAACCCAGCTCACGACCAGCTTCATCCCCAGCGGGTACACGCCGGCGAGGCAGAGGCCGACGGCGAAACGCAGCGGAACGGCGGCCTCCATGCCGCCGGCAATCAGTGCGAAGGCGGCGTTGCCGGCGGCGCCGAGGACGGCGCAGGTGGCAAAGATGCGGCTGGCGGAAAAGCGGTCGGCGAGGCCCGTGAGTGCAAAGACCAGGGTGCCGAGGATGAAGCCGAGCTGGACGGCATTGGTCAGCGTCCCGATGTCGGCCGGCGCGATGCCCCAGGCGCGGACGAGGTCGTCGGCCGCGCTGTTTGCCGAGAACCACAGCGACGTCCCGAACAGCTGGGCGACGACGATGGCGGGGACGGGATTCCTCACGACGGGTCCTTGCCGGCCGGGTGCGCTCAGCGCGCTTCCCAGGGTGCCACCGGGACAGTCGACAGCGCATTGGCCGGGACGCCCTCGATCACACGGCGGCTGACCGCGACATAAACCAGCACGTTGCGCTTTTCGTCGAACAGACGGGCGACCTTGGTGTCCTTGAAGATCAGCGAGGTCGAATCCGAAAATACGGTCTCATCGCGCGGCAGTTTCGCCGGCAGCGTGATCGGGCCGACCTGGCGGCAGGCGAGCGAAAACTGCGACGGGTCTTCGGCCAGCCCGAAGCTGCCCTTGACCCCGCCGGTGCGCGCCTGGCTGATGTGGCAGGTGACGCCGGCGACCCGCGGGTCGTCGAAGGCATAGACGCAAATCCGGTCGTTGGCGCCGACCATCTTCCAGGTCGTGGTTACGCAGCCGATCTCGTCGGCGATTGCCGGAAGTGAGGCGAAAAGAGGCAGCAGGGCGAGGCGGCGAGCGAGTTTTGCGGTCATTGCGGTAACCGGATGGGCGTCGGGCAAAGCCCGATGGTATTACAACAAGCGGCGCCGGAAGCAGTTGAGCCCGCAGCAATGCGGCTCGATCAGGTGTTCAATCAGGTGTAGTTGGCGGCCACTCGAGACGTACGCTCAGCCCCTGGCTGCCTATACCGTCCGCGAGTTCCAGCGCGGCACCATGCAATTCCGCGATCCGCGCCACGATCGACAATCCGAGGCCGCTGCCCGGTTCCTCGTGGCCGCAGGCACGATGGAAGCGGTGCATGACGGCGACGCGCTCGGCTTTGGCAATGCCGGGACCGTTGTCGCTGACCGCGAGGGTGACGGCGCCATCCTGTCTGGCGATGGTCATCCGGACGGTACCGCCGGCCGGGGTGTAGCGAATGGCGTTGTCCAGCAGATTGCGCAACAGCACACGCAGCCATTCGGGATGGCCGGCTATCTGGCAGCCGGGGGTGGCATCGAGGTCGAACTCCATGCGGCGCGCGAGGATCATGGGGCCGAGTTCGGCGCAAACCGATTCCGCCAACTGGCCGAGATCCACCATGCGGCGCTCGGGGAGTGCGGACTCGGGATCGAGCCGGGCCAGCTGCAGCATCTGGTCGACGAGATGCACTGCTCGCGCCAGCCCGCTCTGCAACTGCATCAGGGAGCGATTACGTTCGTCCTCGTCGCGGGCGTGCAGGGCAACGTGCAGCTGCGCCAGCAGCGCGGCCAGCGGGGTACGCAACTCATGGGCGGCATCGGTAGTGAAACGACGCTCGTTCTCGAGCGCGGTGTCGACGCGCTGGAACAAGTCGTTCAGCGCCTCGATGATGGTCCGGATTTCCTCGGGTGCCGAGGCGGGCGTCAGTCCCTGCAACTGCTGGGGCGCTCGCCTGGCGATCTGACGGGCGATGTCATCCAGCGAGGAGAGCGCCTGGCGCGTGGCGAGCCAGACCCAGAGGCCGATCAGGGGCAGGCCGAAAAGCGCCGGAAGCAGCAGTCGCCACGCGATATGGCCGATCAGCTCGTCCCGTATCTGGTGGTCTTCGCTGACCTGCACCTGCAGGCTGCGTTCGCTGTTCCACTGGCTGAAATGGCGCCAGTGACCGCTTTCGTCACTGGCTTCCGAAAAGCCGGCTGTTGCGGTCAACGGGGTATCGGGCGCGTTTTTCGAGCGCATCACCAGCTTGCCGTCGCTGCGCCAGATCTGGAAGCGGATGCCGCGCTGGTATTTGTGGCCGGCGTCCCCAAGGTCCTCGATGGCGTCCCCGGTTTCGTGCCTGGCCAAGGCAAGCAGGCTCTGTGCGACCTGCGCCAGTTGTGCATCGAACAACGCATCGACTTCGTGATGGGCATCGACGTAGCTGAAAAGCATCGTCGCCATCCATGCCGCCGTGACCCCGCCGAGCAGCAGGCCGAGCAGGCGGCGGCGCAGCGAGAACCAGACGGTGGTCACTTGGGGATCGTGAAGCCGACCCCGCGCAGGGTGCGGATCAATTCGCTGCCGAGCTTCCTGCGCAGGTGGTGGATGTGCACGTCGAGCGCATTGCTGCCCGGCTCGTCGCCCCAACCATAAAGCGACTGCTCGAGCTCGGTGCGCGTAAGGACGCGGCCGGAATTCTCGAGCAACAGCTGCAGCAGCGAGAATTCGCGGGTCGACAGCTCGACCGGCGCACCGCACCGCGTCAGCCTGCGGGCAGCCGGGTCGAGGGCGAACTCGCCGTGCACCAGCAGCGGCGCGGCGCGCCCGACGCTGCGGCGGGCGAGCGCCCGGATGCGCGCGCTCAGTTCGTCGAGGTCGATCGGCTTGACCAGGTAATCGTCGGCGCCGGCATCGAGGCCGGCAACCTTGTCGCCGGTGGCATCGCGCGCAGTCAGCACAAGAATGGAGAGTGTCTGGCCGCGACTGCGGGCCCGGTTCAGAACCTCCATGCCCGAAAGCTGCGGCAGGCCGAGATCGAGAACGAGCAGATCGAACGCTTCAGTCTGCAGTGCGAGATCCGCAGATTGTCCATCCCTGACCCAGTCGACCGCGAAACCGGACTGGCGCAAGCCGACGGCGAGTCCCTCGCCGAGCTGGGGATTGTCTTCCGCGATGAGGATGCGCATGGCGTGATTCTAGCAGCGGCCATCCTCCGCTCGCCTCAATCGAACTCCCAGATCTGGTGGGCATCCAGCATCAGGCGGTAGCGCAGTTCAAGCGCGTCGAGCTGGGCCATGCGCGCCGAGAGCTGGGCATCATTGGCCAGTCGGCGTGCGGCGAGCAGGTCGTTGAGGCTGCCTTCGCCGAGCTGGTAGGCGCGGGCAAGCATGTCGGCCGCACTGACCAGGCGGTCGGCCGCCTTCTGTCCGGCCTGCCAGGATGACCAGCCGGCTGTCGCGGCGTGATAGAGGGATGCTGCCTCGGCGCCGATCTTCTGGCGGACGGCATCGGCCCGGCGGGCCACCGCCGTGGCATTCGCGGCGGCGGCATCGGAGGCCGCGCGGCGGGCTTCGCCGGGCAAGGGGATGCTGACGAAGGCGCCGACGATGTGCTCCTCGCCCGAGCGCTCGCTTGCCAGATGCACGCCGAAGGTCGGGTCCGGAAGACGCTCCGCGCGCGACCGGTCACTGGCCAGTTGTGCACGCTCCGCTTCCCGCAGGGCGATCGCCAGCTCATGGCTGTGCTCGGCAATGCTCCCGGTCCACTCGTCTTCGTCGCCGGTGATCGGCAGCGGTTGCGGCATGGGCTCCGGCCCGGACTCGGGCAGGCCCGGGTAGCGACGCTGCAGGTCTTCCCTGGCCGTGCGTTGCCGCGCCATGGCCTGGGCGAGTTGTGATTCCGCCTGGGCCAGCGCAGCCTCGGACTGGACCGACTCGATGCGGGCGGCATCGCCGAGCTGCTGCCGGCGCCGGATCGTGGCAGACTGCTTCTCCAGCAGGGCAACCTGGCTTTTCCACTGGGCGGCTGCGGCACTTTCCCGCAGCCAGGCGAACCAGGCCTTGAGCAGGCCGCGGCTGGCTTCGTGCAGGGCATCCCCGTAAGCGGCTTCGGCGAGGCTCACGCTGCGGGCCCCGAGCTCGGCATCGAGCGTGGCCTTTCCTGGCAGGCGCAGCGGTCGCTCGAGGGCCGTTCCCCATTCGCCGTAGCGCTCGTTGCCACCGACCGGCGGGTAGGTTCGACGCTGCTGGCCGGCCAGGCGCAGCGTCCATTCGTGGCTGCCGGCCTCGAGCCGGCGCCGGTTCGCTTCTTCCACCTGCATCTGGCTGCTTGCGGCGAGAACCGACGGATTCGTCCGCAGGGCCCGGGCGACCGCGGCATCGGGCGGCAGCGCCGATGGCTCAGCCACGGCGAGGGCGGGGATGCTGGCGGCGACAAGCAGCAGGGCGGGAATCCGGATCACAACTTGCCGGCCTCGACCAGCGGCGCCAGCCAGTAGTAAATATTGGCCCCGGGGAAAGTCGCCCGGATCAGCGCGAGTACCGCGCGCATGGCGTCCTCCGGTCCGATCGTCCGGATCAGGGTGCGCGGCGCATGGCCGGCGACCAGTTCGGCGGGGTCGTTCAACTGCACGACAGAGCCGTGGCCGTCGGCATGACTGGCAGTGAAGCCGCGCACCAGGTCGGGATTGGCCAGCAGCAGGTCTTCGACATGCTCGGCGAGGTCGTCGGGCATCACCAGGGTGAGAAGCAGGTCAGTCAAGGCGCATCTCCTGCGGACCGGTTGCGGGGGCGACGCCAAAGCGCCGGAACAGGATGGGCAGGAGGACCAGGGTTAGCGCGGTCGAGCTGGCGAGGCCGCCGATGACCACGACCGCCAGCGGGCGCTGAACTTCCGAGCCCGGCCCGCTGGCGAACAGCATCGGCAAGAGGCCGAACGCCGCGATGCTGGCGGTCATCAGAACCGGCCGCAGGCGCCGCCTCGCGCCCTCGCTGACAGCCTGGTTCAGGTCGAGTCCGCGGGCGAGCAGCTGCTTGAAATGGGAAACCATCACCACGCCATTGAGGACGGCGATGCCGAGCAGGGCGATGAACCCGACCGAAGCCGGCACCGAGAGGTACTCGCCGGCGATGAGCAGGCCGAAGATGCCGCCGACCATCGCGAAGGGAATGTTGGAGAGCACGAGCAGGGCCTGGCGGACCGAGCCGAAGGTAGAAAAGAGCAGGAAGAAGATCAGCGCCAGCGCGATGGGGACGACGATCATCAGGCGGTTTGCCGCCCGCTGCTGGTTCTCGAACTGCCCGCCCCAGGCCAGGCGGTAGCCGGCGGGCAATTGCACCTGCGCGGTGACGGCCGCGCGCGCGTCGTCAACGAATCCGACCAGGTCCCGGTTGCGGACATTCGACTGGACGACGACGTAGCGCTGGGCATTCTCGCGATCGATCTTGACCGGACCATCGACGCGCTCGATCCGGGCGACCGCGGCGAGCGGCACGCTGCTGCCGTCGGGCAAGCTGAGGCGCAGTGCCGCGAAATCGGCCGGTGACGCGCGCAGTTGCGCCGTGCCGCGCATGACCACCGGGATCCGGCGTCCGCTTTCGATCACGATGCCGACCTGCCGACCTTCGAGCAAAGTCTTGAGGTCGTTCTGGACATCGTCGATGTTCAGCCCGAGGCGGCCGGCGGCAAGGCGGTCGACGGCGATCTTCAGGTACTGGACCCCGTCGTTCCTCAGCGTGAAGGTGTCTTCGGCGCCGCGTACGGTTTTGACCGTGTTTTCGACGTCGACCGCGAGCTTGTTCAGGGTCGCGAGGTCCGGCCCGAAGATCTTGATCGCCAGCGCCCCGCGCACACCGGTCAGCATTTCGGAGACCCGCATGTCGATCGGTTGGGTGAACGAATAGCCGATCCCGGGGAAGTCGGCCATTACCTCCCGCACCCGGTCGGCCAGCCAGTCCGGATCGGGCCGGCGCCATGTGGTTCGCGGGTTGAGGACGAGGAAAGTATCGGTCTGGTTGAGGCCCATGGGATCGAGGCCGAGTTCGTCGGCGCCGGCGCGGGCGACGATGGCCTTGACCTCGGGAATCTGGGCAAGGATCGCCTGCTGGACCCGGCCGTCGATGGCGATGGTCTGCTCGATGCCGATCGACGGCAGCTTTTCCAGTTGCATGATCAGGTCACCCTCGTCCATGGCCGGCATGAAACTCTTTCCGAGCAGCATGAAGGCGCCGGCGGCGACGGCGAGGGCGCACAGCGCGCCGGCAAGGTAGCGGCGGCTGTGCGCCAGCGCCGAGGCGAGGACGCGGTCGTACAGTGCCGCAAGCTTTCGGGTCAGCCAGGGCTCATGGCGAACGCCGCGCCGGATCAGCCAGGAGGCGAGTACGGGGACCACGGTCAGCGAAAGGAGGAGCGACGACGCCAGGGCGAAGACGATGGTCAGCGCGACCGGCGCGAACATCTTGCCTTCGAGGCCCTGCAACGAAAGCAGGGGCAGGAAGACGAGAATGATGATGACGATGCCGGAGGTGACGGGAGCCGCCACCTCGCGAGCGGCCCTGAAGATCAGGTGCAGGGTGGGCAGGGTGTCGGGCGCATCGGCCAGTTGGCTTTCGACATTCTCGACGACGACGACGGCAGCATCGACCAGCATGCCGATCGCGATCGCCAGGCCGCCGAGGCTCATCAGGTTGGCGGAGAGACCGGTCAGCCGCATGAGAATGAAGGTGGCCAGTGCCGACAGCGGGAGCATCAGCGCCACGACCAGCGCCGCCCGCAGGTTGCCGAGAAAGGCGAGGAGCAGGAGGACGACGAGGACGATCGCTTCGGCAAGGGCACGGGCAACCGTGCCGACCGCCCGCTCGACCAGGTTGCTGCGGTCGTAGAAAGGTTCGATGGTGATGCCGGGCGGCAGCGTCGGGGCGATTTCGGACAGCCGTTCCTTGACGCCCGCCACGACGGTCTGGGCGTTGGCCCCGCGCAGCCCGAGAACCAGGCCCTGAACCGTCTCGCCGCGGCCGTCACGGGTAACGGCGCCGTAGCGCGTCAGGGCGCCGAAGCGGACCGCGGCGACGTCGCCGACGCGCACGACCCGGCCCTCGCGGTTGCGCACAACGATCGCCCTGACATCGTCGAGCGTGCGGATGGCGCCCTCGGCACGAACCAGCAGGGACTCCTCGCCGTCACTCAGGCGCCCGGCGCCGTCGTTGCGGTTGTTGGTCTCGAGGACAGCGTACAGGTCGCGCAGAGCCAGTCCCCGCGCCGCCAGGAGTTGCGCGTCGGGAACGACCTCGAAGCTGCGCACTTCGCCACCGAGACTGTTGACGTCGGCGACGCCGGGGATGGTGCGCAGCTGCGGGCGGATGATCCAGTCGAGCAAGGCGCGCCGTTCGGCGAGCGGCGCCTCGCCCTCGATGGTGAACATGAACATTTCGCCCAGCGGCGTCGTGATCGGTGCCAGGCCGCCGCTGACCCCCAGGGGCAGGTTGCCCATGGCCGCAGCCAGTCTTTCGCTGACCTGCTGGCGGGCCCAGTAGATGTCGGTACCGTCGGCGAAATCGATGGTGATGTCGGTCAGGGCGTACTTCGAAACCGAGCGCAGCAGGCGCTGGTAAGGGATGCCGAGCATTTCCTGCTCGACCGGCACGGCGATCCGGGTCTCGACCTCCTCCGGCGTCATGCCGGGCGCCTTGAGGATGATCTTGACCTGGGTGGTGGATACATCCGGAAAGGCGTCGATCGGCAGGCCGACGAATGCCCGCGCGCCGAGTCCGACGAGGATCGCGGTCAGGACCAGAAGCAATAGGCGCTGCGTGAGCGAGAAACGGATCAGGGCGCTCAGCATTACTGGCGGCCGATTCCGGTCAGCATCGCCTTGAGGCTGGAAGCGCCCCGAACGACAACGATTTCGCCCGCCCGGACCCCGTCGACCGTGACGATATCGCCGCCTTGGCCAAGCACCCGCACGGGCCTCGCCGCGAAGCCAGCACCCGGTGCGTTGCCGGGCGTCTGGACGAAGACGATCGTCCGGCCATCATGGCGCGCCAGTGCGGCTGCCGGCAACGTCACCTCGCCGCCGGCACCGGCTTCGATCTCGGCTTCGACCATCTGGCCGGGCGTCAGCGCTGCCGCACCGTCGGTGACCGTCGCACGCAGGAGAACGGTCTGGCTTGCCGGGTCGACCGCGCGCCCGATGGCGATGAGCTTGCCTGCCGCCCTAGTGCCTGCCACCCTGACCGCCATGCCTTCGCGCAGCCTGCCGGCTAGCGCGAGTGGTGCCTGGATCTCGAGCCACAGCGGCGACAACTGCGCGACCCGGTAGATCACCGTTGCCGCTTCGATCCGTTGGCCGATCTGGACGCCCTGCTCGAGGATGACGCCATCGATCGGGGCGAGCAGGTTGATCCCCGCACCGAGCTTGCCTGGCGGGATGCCGGCGAGGTCGAGCGCCTTGCCGCGTTCGCGGGCCTGCAGGCTCGCCTGTGTTGCTGCGGCGCGGCTCGCCTGCAGGCGCGATTCCGCGATCAGCCCTTCGGCGAACAGTTGCTCGTCGCGCTTCAGCGCCTGCTGGAGCAAGGCGGACTGGCTCGCCGCCTGCAGGGAGTCGCGCTGGAATTCGAGTGCCTGCGGGCTGCTCAGACTGGCGAGAACCTGGCCCCGCCGGACCGGCAGCCCGGGAGCGGCCGCGAGCGTTTCGACCAGCCCGGCAACCGGTGCGGCGACCAAGTGCAATTGCCCGGTCGGGACGAGCACCCGGGCGGGCAGCTTGCCGCTCGCCGGGATGTTCGCCTCGCCGAGCGTGGCCGATTCGATGCCCAGCGATTGCACCTGGGCAGGCGTCAGGACCAGGGGCGCAGCCAGCGCAGGCGCGGTACTTGCCAGCAGCGCCAGCAGCAGGGTACGGACAAGCATGGTCGGGTCGGACTCGCGAAATGATCCCGCGAGTTTATGCGACAAGAATTAAGTGACCGTTAACAGCGGCTGCATGCGCCCGACGTGCCGCGCGAGGATGCGGTAGGTGTCGCGGTCGAATTGCGGACGGCCGGTATCCAGCAACTCGCGAAGCGCGTCGTCGCTGCTCGCCGTGCCAAGATAGCGCCAGCCGTCGACGAGATGGGCCTCCTCGCCTTCGCGGATGACCGCCGGGCCGGGGAACGGCCATGCCGCCAGCTTGAGCGCGGTCAGCGCCGCGACGAGGCGCATCGTGTGCAGTGCCAGGGGCTCGTGGCCTATGCAGGCACCCCGGCAGCGGCGGAGCTGGTGCCCGAAGCAGGGCTTCCCCGGCTTGGCCTTCTCCAGGCCGAGCAGGACATCGCACAGGTTGTGCGACTCGGCCAGCCCGCGCAGGACCGTCGTGGCTTCCTTGCTGTTCTTGAACAGCCCGTAGCACGAAGTTGCCAGACCGAAATCGAGGTCGCGCGCCCAGGCGAGTTGCGGGCGCAGCCAGCCTTCGCCTTCGTCGGCCAGCGTCCACGTGCAGGCATCCTCGTTGCGGCGCAACTGGCGGTTGTGCGTCGGCAGCAACGACTTGACCAGCGCCGCCTCCTTCAGCAGCGCGCCGATCTCGCCGGCCGTTTCGATCCAGTCGATGCGCCTTACCTGCTGCGCCAGGCTCATTTCCTTGGCCGAGGCATGGTCGGCGGCGAAATGCGACAACACGCGCCGGCGCAGGTCCTTGGCCTTTCCCACGTAGAGCGGCAGTTCGTTTTCGCCGTAGAAGAGGTAGACGCCGGGCGTGTCGGGCAGGTCGTCGAGCACGCCGGCATCGAGGTGGGGCGGCAGGCTCGGGCGGGCGCACAGCTTCTTCAGCGCCGCCTCGATGTCGTCGCTGCTGCGGTCGACGCGGATTTTTGCCCAGAATTGGTGGATCAGCCGGGCGTCGGCCAGCGCGCGGTGGCGGCCGTCGACCTGCAGGCCGTGGCGCTCGACCAGGCTGTCGAGATTGTGGCGATGGTATTCGGGGTAGAGCAGGCGCGAGAGCTTGACCGTGCATAGCACCGGTGCGCGGAAGGCGATGCCGATGCGCTTGAATTCGTTCTTCAGGAATCCGTAGTCGAACCGAGCATTGTGCGCAATGAACAGGCGGCCCTCGAGCCGGCGCAGCGTCTCCCCGGCCACCGCCGCGAACGGCGGCGCATCGGCCACCATGTCGTTGCTGATCCCCGTCAGCTGCTCGATGAACGGCGGGATGCGGCTTTCCGGGTTCACCAGCTGCTGCCACTCGCGCAAGCGGCCGTCGGGGTCGACTTCGATGATGCCGATCTCGGTGATCCGGTCGGCAGTAGCGGTGGCGCCGGTCGTCTCGAGGTCGACGAAGGCGAGTGGTCGGTCAAGCATCGCCCTAGTGCACGGCTGTGGCCGCGCGCCAGCTGCCCTCGAGGTCGCCGCGGGCGAGGGCGACGATGTCGCGGTCGAGCAGGCCGCGCGAGGCGCAGTCGTCGAGGGTGCGCGCGATGTCCTCGATGCCCTGGGCGCTCCGGTAGGGGCGCACCTGGGCCAGGGCCTGGAAGACGTCGGCGACGGCGACGATGCGGGCCTCGGGACTGAGCGTCTCGGCGGTGCGCCGGAAGGGGTAGCCGCCGCCGTCGAGCGTCTCATGATGGAAGGCGGCCCACTCGGCGACACGTTCGAGGCCGGGAACGTGGCGCAGGATCTGGTAGGTCTCGAAGCTGTGCCGCTCCATGACCGCGAACTCCGCGGTGGTCAGCCGCGCCGGCTTCTCGACGATCTCGTCGGGGACGCAGAGCTTGCCGATGTCGTGCATCAGGCCGGCGACCTCGACTTCGGCCAGCGCCAGGTCGCCGAAGCCCATCTGCTCGCCGAGCCGGCGGGAGAGCTGGGCGACGCCGAGCGAGTGGGCGGCGGTGAAATGGCTCTTGGCATCGACGATGCTGGAGACCAGGCGGGCGACGTGGCGGAACTGGGGAAAATCGATGGTCACGGACCACCCGGGCAGCGCCTGGTCGCCCAGCCAGCTACGCACGTGCGTCGGTGCCAGTGCCAGCCAGAAAGCGGCGCGCGCCGAGACGCCGAGGAAGGCACGGACGATCTCCGGGTGGAGATGGCGGCCGGCGAGGCTCGCGATCTCGTCACGGATGGCGGCGGCGTGGAAGAGCGGGTTGTCGAGGCCGCTGCTGACGAGCATGGCGTCCACGCGGTCGGCAAGCAGGATCAGGTTGGCGGCGAGGCGGTCGGGCTCGCCAATACCGTCGGGCAGGTCGGCCCACGGCGTGTGGTGCCAGCGGATCGGCTCGGCAAGACGCGACAGGTGGGCGAAGGGCTGCAGCAACTCCCAGGCGCGCTGGCAGTGCGACTGGCGGTCGTTACAATCGGCATCGAGGATCAGTCGGCGGTGTTCGGCGGTGGAAGAAACGCCGAGGTCGTGCATCAGGCAGGCGACGACCAGGTCGTCGAGGGCGTGACCGCTGACACCGAGCGGTGCCGCTGTCTCGCGGGCGATCATCGCGACCCGCTTGCCATGCTGGTAATCGTTGACGCCGACCAGGTCGAGAGCGTCCGAGAGGGCGAGCACGGCAGACTTGAGGTCGATGCGGAGCGGCATGTTGGGCAGCGCGGCGGGGGCGGGGATGGTCAACGATACCACCGGCGCGCGCGGCGGCGGGGCAGCCTGCTGCGCTGCGGTATAATCCGCGCCTCCCCGCATCCCGCTCACGCTCCCCGCGCCATGGCCGACATCCTTTGCCTCAAGGGCGATTCCGCCTTTTCCGCCTTCCGCCTGCAACGCTTGCTCGCCCGCCTGACGGCGGCGGTGGCGGACATCGAAGCGGTGACCGCCGATTACTGGCATGTGATTGCACAGAAGCGCGCCCTGGCCGCCGATGAGCGCGCCAGGCTGGCGAAGCTGCTGGAAGAAGTGCCGGCCGGCGAGGACAAGGGCGAACTGTTCCTGGTCACGCCGCGCATCGGCACCATTTCGCCGTGGTCGTCCAAGGCGACCGACATCGCCTTCAACTGCGACCTGGAACCGGCCGTCGAGCGCATCGAGCGCGTGGTCGCTTTCCATGTGGTTTTGAAGGGAAACCGGCGGTTGACCGCGGAAGAGCGGAAAACCGTCGTCGGGCTGCTGCACGACCGCATGACCGAATCGGTGCTAAAGGACTTTGCCGAGGCCGGCGAACTCTTCCGCCATTTCGCGCCGAAGCCGCTGTCTACGGTCGACGTGCTGAAGGGCGGCAAATCCGCGCTGGTCGAGGCCAACGGGATGCTGGGCCTGGCGCTGTCCGATGATGAAGTCGATTACCTGCTCGACATCTTCAGCAAGGCCGGCCGCAACCCGACCGACGTCGAGCTGATGATGTTCGCCCAGGCCAACTCCGAGCATTGCCGCCACAAGATCTTCAACGCTTCCTGGGTGATCGACGGCAAACAGAAGGACAAGACCCTGTTCGGCATGATCCGCGAAACCCACGCCGCCCACCCGCAGGGCACCGTGCTGGCCTACGCCGACAACGCGTCCATCATCGAAGGCGCGACCATCCCGCGCTTTTATCCGGATGCCGACCGTGGGTACAGCTACAAGGAAGAGCTGACGCACATCCTGACCAAGGTCGAGACGCACAACCACCCGACCGCGATTTCGCCCTTCCCGGGCGCGTCGACCGGCAGCGGCGGCGAAATCCGCGACGAGGGCGCCACCGGCAAGGGGTCCAAGCCGAAGGCCGGCCTCTGCGGTTTCTCGGTTTCCAACCTGAACCTGCCGGATGCGCCGCAGCCCTGGGAACACGCCTACGGTCGTCCGTCGCGCATCGCTTCCGCCCTCGACATCATGCTCGAAGGCCCGATCGGCGCCGCTGCCTTCAACAACGAATTCGGCCGTCCGAACCTGACCGGTTACTTCCGCACTTATGAGCAGGACGTCGCGGGCACCGTGCGCGGCTACCACAAGCCGATCATGATCGCCGGCGGCCTCGGCAGCATCCAGGCGGCGCAGTCCTTCAAGGAACCGGTCTTCCCGGTCGGCACGCTGTTCGTCCAGCTTGGCGGCCCGGGCATGCTGATCGGCCTGGGCGGCGGCGCCGCGTCGTCGATGACGGCCGGCGTCAATGCCGAAGACCTCGATTTCGCCTCGGTGCAGCGCGGCAACCCGGAAATCCAGCGGCGTGCGCAGGAAGTCATCGACCGTTGCTGGCAGATGGGCGCTCCGAAGGCCGACATCCAGCAGCCGGGCGACGGCAACCCCATCCTGTCGATCCACGACGTCGGCGCTGGTGGCGTTTCCAACGCGTTGCCCGAGCTGGCGCATTCCGGCCAAGTCGGCGCCCGGTTCGAATTGCGCGAAGTGCCGATCCTCGAGCCGGGCATGTCGCCGGCCGAAATCTGGTCGAACGAATCGCAGGAACGCTACGTCCTGGCCATCCCGCCGAGCCGCATCGACGAATTCCGCGCCATGTGCGAACGCGAGCGCTGCCCGTTCGCCGTGGTTGGCGAAGCGACCGGCGACGGCCACCTGACGGTCACCGACCGTCACTTCAACGTGAATCCGGTCGACATGGAAATGGAAGCCCTTTTGGGCAAGCCGCCGCGCATGACGCGCGACGTGGCGACGCTGCCGGCCAGCTTCGTGCCCTTCGACGCCGTATCGATCGAACTCAAGGATGCGGCCTATCGCCTGATGCGTCTGCCGACCATCGCCGACAAGACCTTCCTGATCTCGATCGGCGACCGTTCCGTCGGCGGCCTGACGGCGCGCGACCAGATGGTCGGGCCGTGGCAGGTGCCGGTGGCCGACGTCGCGGTGACCACGATGGGCTACCAGGGCTACCTGGGCGAAGCCTTCGCCATGGGCGAGCGCACTCCGGTCGCGGTGCTCGACGCGCCGGCCTCCGGCCGCATGGCGATCGGCGAGGCGCTGACAAACCTGGCTGCTGCCGATGTCGGCAGCCTCGACAAGGTCAAGCTGTCGGCCAACTGGATGGCGCCGTGCGGTGTGCCGGGCGAGGACGCCCGCCTGTTCGCGACGGTCGAAGGCATTGCCGAGTTGTGCAAGCAGATCGGCGTGTCGATCCCGGTCGGCAAGGATTCGCTGTCGATGCGCACTGCCTGGGACGAGAACGGCGAGAAGAAACAGGTCGTTTCGCCGCTGTCGCTGATCGTCACCTCGTTTGCTGCGGTCGACGACGTGCGCAAGACGAAAACCCCGCTGCTCGCCACCGAGCAGGGCGAAACCGAACTGCTGCTGCTCGACCTCGGCAAGAACCGCCTCGGCAGCTCGGCACTGGCGCAGGTCTACAACGCCACCGGCGACGATGCACCGGACGTCGATGAACCGGCCAAGCTCAAGGGCCTGTTCGAAGCCGTGCAGCAGCTCAACCGCGACGGCCTGCTGCTCGCCTACCACGACCGTTCCGACGGCGGACTCTTCGTCGCCGCCTGCGAAATGGCTTTCGCCAGCCGCCGCGGCGTCTCCCTCGATCTCGACGGCGTCTGCTTCGACGGCGCCGCGCTCGATGTCGACGGCGCCGAGAAGCGCCCTGACCTGATGGCTGGCCGCGATTTCGAGCACATCGTCCGTGCCCTGTTCAATGAGGAACTCGGCGCGCTGATCCAGATCCGCCGCGCCGACCGCGAAAAGGTGACACCCATCCTGCGCGCCTGCGGCGTGCCTTACCACTTCGTCGGGCACCTGAACGAGTGGGACGAAATCCGCGTCACCCGCAACGCCAGGCGCGTGCTGCGCGAGAAGCGCGTCGACCTGCAGCGGGCCTGGTCCGAGACCAGCTACCAGATGCAGGCGATGCGCGATAACCCGAGCTGCGCGCAGCAGGAGTTCGACCGCATTCTCGATACCAGCGATCCCGGCCTGTCGCCGAAGCTGACCTTCGATCCGCAGGACGATTTCACCAAGGTCTACCTGCAACTCGGCGCCAGGCCGCGCATGGCCATCCTGCGCGAGCAGGGCGTCAACAGCCATTACGAAATGGCCGCCGCCTTCGACCGGGCCGGCTTTGCCGCGGTCGACGTCCACATGAGCGACATTCTGGCCGGCCATGTCAGTCTCAAGGACTTCAAGGGCCTGGTCGCCTGCGGCGGCTTCTCCTATGGCGACGTGCTCGGCGCCGGCCAGGGCTGGGCCAAGACCATCCTGATGCACGAAGGCTGCCGCGACGAGTTCGCCGGATTCTTCAACCGCAGGGACACCTTCGCGCTGGGCGTCTGCAACGGCTGCCAGATGATGAGCGCGCTGAAGTCACTGATCCCTGGTGCTGAGCACTGGCCGGCTTTCCGCCGCAACAAGGTCGAGCAATTCGAGGCGCGCTTCGTGCAGACCGAGGTGCTGGCCTCGCCGTCGCTGTTCTTCGCCGGCATGGAAGGTTCGTTGCTGCCCATCGTCGTCTCGCACGGGGAAGGCCGCGCCGTCTTCGACAATGCCGCGGACCAGCAGAAGTGCCTGTCGGCGCTGCGTTACGTCGACAACCGGGGCGAGGCGACCGAGAGCTATCCCTACAACCCGAACGGGTCGCCGGGCGGCCTGACCGCCGTGACCACCGCAGACGGCCGCTTCACCATCATGATGCCGCACCCGGAGCGTGTCTTCCGTACCGTGCAGATGTCGTGGCACCCCGCAGGCTGGAGCGAGGACTCGCCCTGGCTGCGCATGTTCCGCAACGCCCGGCGCTGGGTGGGCTGATCCTTTTCCCGGCGGTGCTCCGGAGCCGGCGCCGGTTGTCAGTTGGCGGCCGTAAACGTATCATTGCGTCCGCGTTTGGCGAGTGTCATCGCAGCCGGTTTTCTTGTGGGTGCCGGCTGGCTTCTTACCTGTCTCAACCCGCACTGCATGGAGATTCACCGGTCATGAACCGTGTCGCACTGATCCTCGGCGTACTGCTCGCTTTGCCTGCCGGCCAGGCGATTTCCGCCCTCGACGAGAAATCGGCCAAGGCCGCGGATGACTTGCTGCGCAAGAGCGGCTGCTACAAGTGCCATGCCCCCGAGCGCAAGAAGGATGGTCCGTCGCTCAAGTCGATTTCCGAAAAGTGGCGTGGCAAGCCGGATGCGGTCAGCAAGCTCTCGATCCACGTGACCACCAACCCGGTCGTCAAGATCGAAGGCAAGGAAGAACAGCACGAGATGCTCAAGCTGAAGTCTGACAGCCCGGACGAAGTCAAGAACGTCGTTAACTTCATTCTCGACCGCTGAACCCGGCGCCCGGCCGGTGTCGGGCGTTGCAGTAAAAAGTCCGCCCTGCAGGCGGCAATGCTGATCATCCACCGACAGAGCGGCTGAATGAACCCGAACGAGAAGAAGTACGCCCCCCTGGGGGGCCTCGATGTCCTCGAAGGCGAGGAGCGCCGCCACCAGCCGGAACCCATCATCCGTGTCTGGGACATCGTCGTGCGTAGCGGCCACTGGCTGCTCGTCGCGCTCTTTGCGATCCTTTACTTCAAGTCCGGCAAGTTCCCGCTGCATGCCTACGCCGGCCTTGCCATCATGGGCATCGTCGTGTTCCGGATCGTTTGGGGCTTCGTCGGCGGTCGCGCCGCCCGCTTCTCCAGCTTCCTCTATTCCCCGGCGGCCGCGTTCCGCTATTTCCTGCAGGCCCTCGGTGGTCACGCGCCCTACCATGCCAGCCACAATCCGATGGGCGCCTGGATGGTCTACCTGCTGATCCTGCTGCTGCTCGCCAACGGCGTCCTCGGCATGATGTACTACAGCACCAGCCAGCAGCTCGGACCGCTCGGCGACATGGTTCCCGTCGAATGGGACGAGATGCTGGAGAATGTCCATTTCGTGGTCGGCCATGCGACTGCCGCGCTCGTCCTGGTGCACATGCTTGGCGTCGTCTGGGCGGCGCACGCGCACCGCGAGAATTACGTCACCGCGATGTTCACCGGCTTCAAGCGGGTGCCGCGCGATGCCGAGCGTTCGGCGCTCGACGGCTATTCCATTCACTCCGACGAGGTCGTCGCGCGGCCACTGGCGGCTACCGAGCGCTGGTTCAACACGCGTCGTCCGGCCATCGGCTCGCTGCTGATCGTTCTCGCGGTCGTTGCCGCGGTCTTCGCGCTGAGCCAGGTCGCCATCCTCTTCAACGACGACCTGCCGGTCTTCTGAGTCGCCGCCCGGGCGGCTTCAATCAGGCGTCTTGCGCCAGCCGCGCGATTCCATGCAGGCGTGCATCGCACGCACGCTCGCCTGGGTGACGGCACCGTCGACCCCGGGATAGATCAGTTGCTTGCAGAACTTGAGGTCGATGTCGTAATCGGCCTCGCTCGCCCCCGGCTTGGCCCAGTGCCAGCCGGGGAAGAGCATGCAGCCGCCGAGCAGCAGGGCGGCGCCCAGCGTGGAGAATGTCCTTGTTTCCATCGCCGGCATTCTACGCCCCGCGTCGTGCAGCCCGGGCTCTCACAGCAGGAATCCGAACAGGTTCGCCAGCGGCACGATCGCCAGCATGCGGGCAATTTCCCAAGGGTCCGCGCCGGTGACGAGCGCTGCGTGATCGACCTGTCCTGCACCCGCGACGCGGGGCGCGCCTTCCATCCGGGCAAGGATGCTGCTGCGCGCCGCTGCGGCGATGTCGGGCGCATCGCGGCAGATGAAGACCATCTCCGAGTTCAGGTTGGCCGAACGCGGATCGACGTTGTAGGTTCCGATCAGGTAATGCCGCCCGTCGATGACGGCACGCTTGGCGTGGGTCCCGCGGCGGGTGGCGACGAGACCGGCAGCCTCGGCGTCCGGCGCCGGCGTGCCGGGATATGCGAGCAGGGTCAGTCCGCCCTCCGCCGCGAGCGGCAGGCGTTGCCACAGGGCTGCAACCGTGTAATAGGCATCGGTTGCCGGGAGGCTGTTGGTCAATACCTGCATGCGCACGCCGCGGGCGGTGGTGGCGCTGATCAGCCTTGCGCCTTCCCGAGTCAGCACGAAATAGGGGCTTTCGCCGACGATCTCGCTGCCGGCGCCGGATAGTGCCGCGGCTATGGCCGGATAGACGCGCCGGTCGGTCTCGGCAACGCCCGGGAAGTCGGTGACGAAGGCGGCATCTCGGCAGACGCCCGATGCTTGCGATGCCAGTCGCACGGTGCCGGCGCGGAGAAGTGCATCCCGGCGCGGCGCATCGTCGGGCCAACCGGCCAGGAAATCGCGTGGCGCGCGTGCTTCCGGTGCGCTGGCATAGCGGGACTGCCAGTAGAGATCGAAGGATTCGCGCATGCCGCCGACGATTTCACCGCGGACCAGGGCGTCGCTGTCGACGAAGTTGTAGCGGGGCGACAGCCCGAAATAATCGTCGGCGATGTTGCGGCCGCCGACGATGGCGGAATCATCGTCGACGACCAGCAGCTTGCGGTGGTTGCGGTGGTGCATCGAGACGAAGCGGTAGAGCGGGCCGGCATTGTAGTAACGCACTTCGATGCCGTTGCGGCGGAGGAATTCGGCGTATTCCGGGCGCAACTCGAACACCGGTCCGGCAAAATCGACCAGCAGGCGGATGCGCACGCCGGCCCTGGCGCGCTCGATCAGCTCCGCGGTGATCCAGCGGGCCGAGAAATCGAGGTCGTAGATGAAGAACTCGAGGTCGATGCGCTCACGGGCAGAGCGGATCAGCGCCACGCGGGCGTAGAGGGATGCCAGTCCGTCATCGAGCAGCGTCAGGGCATGCGGCGACCGGCTTTCCCGGACGAGCGATGCGACACCATTCCCCCCGATCTCGCTGCGCAGTTCGCGGGCCGACCAGGCGAGTCCCAGGGCGATAGTCGCGTAAGTGACGATGATCGAGCCGAGCAGGCCGGCGGCAGCCCAGCCGATCAGCCGGCGCAGCGACCGGGCGCGGGTAACGCCGGGAGTGATCATGTTGTGCTGGAGAGGAAGCCGGCGGCCAGCGCGGCCGCCACGCCGGCGACGACATCCAGCGTCCAGTGCGCGCGCAGGACGATGACCACGGCGATTTCGGCGAATACCATGAAAATGCCGAGCGCAGTCAGTGCCGGGATCCCGAGGCTAGCAAGCTGGATTGCGCCGTAGACCGCGAGCGCGGTGTGGCCGGAAAAGAAGAAATCGTTGCCGACCGAGTAGGTCACGAACAGCGAGGGAAATCCCGGCGGCCGCCAGATGATGCCGGGCGGCGCCGGCAGGGCGACCAGTGCCTGGCAGGCCTGGCGGGCGGCGAAGAGCGCCAGCAGGCCCCAGAAGGGCGCGAAGCCGGGGCCGAGCAGGGCGAAGAAGAGGACGAACAGCGTCACGGCATCGATCCACAACGACGATGCGACCAGTAGCCGGTCCGCAGTTGCCGGATGGCGGTGCAGCCAGGCGTTGGCGCTGGCGGTGGCGGCGTGCAGGCGATCGTCGATGCTGCCGGCGATCGCCGGGCGGGCGCCGATCAGGCGCTGGGTCAGGAACCAGGCGCCCAGTGCGGCGACGATGGCGAGCAGGCGCAGGGCGATCGTGTCGAGGGACGGTAGCGCAGCCACGTCAGTCGGATGCCCCGGCATCATGAATGCTCTCCTCGCGCTCGATGCGTTGTGCCGGGATGCCACCCCACAGTTCGCCGGCCGGTATGCGCGTGTTGGGCAGCACGAAAGAGCCGGCGAGCACCTTGGCCTTCTCGCCGACCTCGACGCCGCCCATGATGATGGCGCGCAGCCCGATGGTGGCGCCGGCCCCGATGCGCACCGGCGCGATGATCAGGTAGCCGCCCTGGGAATAATGCGCCATGACGCTGGCGCTGCCGCCGATGGTCACGTAGTCATCGAGCTCGATCATCGAGGGATCGGCGATGGCGGTCGAATTGATGTGCACGCCGCGCCCGATCTTCATGCCCATCAGGCGGTAATAAAGCTGGGCGAAGGGCGACGGCGTGACGAATTCGAGGAAGGAGTAGCGCACCACCAGGGTCAGTGTGCAATGCACGTACCAGCGCAGGACCGAGAGCGAGACGGCCGGGCCCCGGTAAGGCGACAGGCGGCCGCCGAGCAGCGTGTTGAGGGCGGGCGCGATCAGCAGCAGGGCGAGGCCGTAGGCGAAATAGGACGCCGCCAGGGCGAGCCCGGTCAGCGGCCAGTGCCAGGGTGAGGCCACGGCGGCGAGCGCCGGGGCGAAAACCAAGCCGTAGAGGGCGGCAGCGATGCCGAGCGCAAGGCCGGCCGTGACGATGGCGAGGGCGATGAAGGGGAGGGGGCCGACGAGGGAGAGCAGGCGGTTCATGGCTGTGATGCATCAGGTGACGGGAGGATTGTCACCGAACGGCCGCGATCCTGCCAGCCGGGCATGCCAGATGGATCAGCGCGGCAGGCCGGGCAGCAGCGCGAGCGCGTTGTCGCGGCGGATCGCCCGCAGGTCGCCGCGCGACAGCCCGAGTCCGGCAAGGTCGGCGACTGTTTCGCCGAGCGGGATGTACGGGTTGTCGCTGCCCAGGAGCAGGCGGGTCGCGGGAACGATGCTGGAAATGGCAGCGACTGCCGGCCGGTTGGCGGTTCCCGCAAGGTCGTAGTAATGGCGCTGCAACTCGGCTTCGATCCCGGCCGGCGCCAGCGTGGCCAGGCTGGCGGGACCGTACTGCTTCATGCGGCCGAGCACCATTGGCATGTTGCCGCCGGCATGCGTGAAGATGAAGCGGATATTGCGGTAGCGGGCAAAGGTGCCGGTGAACAGCAGGTTGGTGATGACCCGGGCGGTATCCTGCGGCACTTCGGCGATCACCGGTGCGACATCCGGCAGCAGCGACCGGCAGCACGCCGGTGTCGTCGGATGGACGAAGACGACCGTCCGGCGCCGGTCGAGCTCGGCGAAGACCGGTTCGTAGGCGGGGTTGCCCAGCCACTTGTCGCCGTAGCTGGTGAGCAGGCCGATGCCGTCCGCCTTGAGGACATCGAGCGCGTAGGCGAGTTCGGCGAGGCTGGCGTCCCGGTCGGGGAGCGGCAACACGGCGAAGAAACCGAAGCGGCCGCGATGGGTACGGGCGAGTCCGGCGGCGTATTCGTTGACCTGGCGGGCCGTCCGCTGCGCGGCGACCGGATCGCCAAACCACACCCCCGGCTGGGAGAGCGACAGGACGGCGATGGCGACGCCGGCAGCGTCCATCGCGGCGAGCGCGCTTTCCGGGGACCAGTTCAGCCAGGCCGGGCTGAGCGTGCCGCCGCGCACCGCGGCAATGCGCTCGCGGTATTCGGCGAGGTAGAAGGGCGGTATGAGGTGATGGTGCACATCGATCGCGCCCTCGCCATGTCGGCTCCCGGCGCTTCCGACGGTCGTGCCGCAACCTGCGAGCGCGGCTCCTGCCGCGAGCGAGGCGGAGAGGAAGCGGCGCCGGCCCGGGCTGGGCGGAATGCCGCCACAATTGCAGCGGGCAAAGGCGATGGTCGGGAAATCGCGGTCCACGGACATTCTCCTCGGTCAGCCAGGACGGGTTCCATTATGCATCCTTGTCGCGCGCTGGCGGTGGTCCGCCGCCGGCGCGGCTCTGCTACCATTCGCCCCGGTTTTCCCGGCAACTTTCCGTGTCCACACTCCCCGAAATCTTCGCTCCCGGCGGGCCTTTGGCCGGCTCCCTCGACGGCTATCGCGAGCGTCCGCAACAGGTCGAGATGGCCGGGCGCATCGCCGCCGCCATCGACACGCATGCGGTTTTCATCGCCGAGGCCGGGACGGGGACCGGCAAGACCTTCGCCTACCTGGTGCCGGCCTTGCAGTCGGGCGGCAAGGTGATCGTGTCCACCGGCACCAAGACGCTACAGGACCAGTTGTTCAACAAGGACCTGCCGATGGTGCGCGAGGCGCTCAAGGCGCCGGTCAAGATCGCCCTGCTCAAGGGGCGGGCCAACTACGTCTGCCCCTACCACCTCGGCCGGTCGCTCGAAGACGGCCGTTTCCTCAGTCGCGAGGATGCCGCCGATGCGCGGCGGATCGCGTCATTTGCGAAGCTCACGCGCAGCGGCGACAAGGGCGAATGCACCGACGTCCCGGAGAACTCACCGGTCTGGCAGCATGCCACGTCCACGCGCGACAACTGCCTCGGCCAGGAATGCCCCGACCACAAGGACTGCTTCGTCCTGCAGGCCCGGCGCGAAGCAATGGCGGCCGACCTGGTCGTGGTCAACCACCACCTCTTCTTCGCCGACGTGATGCTGCGCGACGAAGGCATGGCCGAGCTGCTGCCGGCCTGCAACACGGTCATCTTCGACGAGGCTCACCAGTTGCCCGAGGTGGCGACGCTGTTCTTCGGCGACAGCGTATCGACCGCCCAGCTGCTCGATCTCGCCCGCGATGCCCGGGCCGAGGGCCTGGCCGGCGCGCGCGACTGCCTCGACCTGCAGAGCGGCAGCAGGAAGCTTGAGAAGGCAGCGAAGGACCTGCGCCTCGCGGCCGGTCTCGACAGCGGCCGCTTCGCCTGCGGTCAACTGCTAGAACGGGCCGAATTCCCGCCGGCGCTGGCGGCACTCGAGGATGAGCTGGCGGTGTTCGCCGCCCTCCTTGAAACGCAGGCGGAACGTTCGGAAGGCCTTGCGAAATGCTGGCAGCGGGCCCTTGAATTGCAGCAGCGGCTGGCCGCCTGGCAAGCCCCGGATGATGCCGGCAACGTCCGCTGGGCGGAAGCCTTCACGCATTCGCTGCAACTCAACACGACCCCGCTGGTGGTCGCCGACATCTTCCGGAAGCAGATGGGCGGGCATCCGCGTGCCTGGATCTTCACCTCGGCGACGCTGGCGGTACAGGGCAAGTTCGCGCATTACTGTGCGGAACTGGGTCTTGGCGAGCCGGACAGCCAGTGCTGGGAAAGCCCGTTCGACTACGCCCGCCAGGCCATCCTCTACGCGCCGCTCGGCATGCCCGACCCGAACGCCTGGAACTATACCGAGACGGTCGTCGACGCCGCCTTTCCGGTGCTGCGGGCGGCCGGGGGCGGCGCCTTCTTCCTGTGCACCAGCCTGCGCGCCATGCGCCGCACGCACGAGCTGCTCAAGGCGCGGCTCGAGGACGAGCGCCTGGACCTGCCGCTGCTGGTCCAGGGCGAGGGCAGCAAGAACGAGCTGCTCGAGCGCTTCCGCCGCCTGGGCAACGCCGTGCTGGTGGGCAGCCAGAGCTTCTGGGAAGGCGTCGATGTGCGCGGCGAGGCGCTGTCGCTGGTGGTCATCGACAAGATCCCGTTCGCGCCGCCCGATGATCCGGTGCTCGCGGCGCGCATCGAACAGATGAAGCGCGAGGGCCGGAACGCCTTCATGGAATACCAGCTGCCGCGCGCCGTCATCAACGTCAAGCAGGGCGCCGGCCGCCTGATCCGCGACGAAAGCGACCACGGTGTCCTGATGATCTGCGACCCGCGACTCATATCAAAGCCATACGGGCGCAAGGTGTGGCAAAGTCTGCCGCCGATGCAGCGTACCCGCGAACTGCAGGTCGTCCTCGATTTTTTCGCCAACCGATGAAGAACGCCTTCGAACGCCTCCGCGACCGCCAGCCCAGCCTCTTTTCCGCCGCCGACCTGCGCATCGACCACAGGGCGATGGCCGGCATGGAAGCCATCGTCGCCGCCATCGAGGCGGTCGTCGCGTTGCCGTCATGGCATGCGCAGGCGCTGGCGCAGGCGCCGGCCATCGCGCGGGTTCCGGTCCGGGCGCGAGGCGTCTTCATGGGCTACGACTTCCACCTGACGGCGGACGGCCCGAAGCTCATCGAGATCAACACCAATGCCGGCGGCGGCCTGCTCAATGCCTACCTGCTCGCCGCCCACGGCCATGAAAATGCGGCAGCCCGCGTGCGCGACGGCTTCGTCGCAATGTTCCGCGAGGAATGGCGGCTGGAGCGCGGCAATGCGCCGCTCGCGCGCATCGCCATCGTCGACGAGGCGCCGGCGGGACAGTTTCTCGCGCCCGAGTTCGAACTGTTCCGCGAGCTCTTCGCGGCGCATGGCATCGCTGCCGTCATTGCCGACCCGGGCGAACTGGTGCGCGCCGGCGACCGGCTGCTCCACGCCGGCGAGCCGGTCGACATCATCTACAACCGGCTGACCGATTTTGCCCTCGATTCCGCGGTCGACCGCGATATCCGGGCGGCTTTCGAGGCCGGCGGCGTGGTACTCACGCCGCATCCACCGGCGCATGCGCTCTACGCCGACAAGCGCAACCTGATGCTGCTCTCCGACCCGGACACGTTGGGCGGCCTGGGTGCGGCGGCTGCCGACATCGTCACGCTGTTGGCCGGCGTCCCGCGCACCGTCGCAGTCGACCCGGAAGCCGGTGAGCGCTTCTGGAGCGAGCGCAAGCGCTGGTTCTTCAAGCCGCCGGCCGGCTTCGGCAGCCGTGCCGCCTATCGCGGCGACAAGCTGACGCGGCGCGTCTTCGAGGATATCCTGCACGGCGGCTACATCGCGCAGGAGATCGCGCCGCCGTCCGAGCACGACATCCCGGTCGGCGGCGAGGTGCAGCGCATGAAGGCCGACTTCCGCTGCTACGTCTATGCCGGGCAGATCCAGTTGGTCGCGGCGCGTCTCTACCAGGGGCAGACGACGAATTTCCGCACGCCGGGCGGGGGCTTCGCGCCGGTCTTCGTCGGCTGAGCGGCTAGAATGCGCGCCATGAAGGTTTTCGGCATCGCCGGCTGGTCCGGTTCCGGCAAGACGACGTTGGTCGAGCGGCTGATCCCCTGTTTCACGGCCCGCGGACTCAAGGTCTCGGTGATCAAGCATGCCCACCACGGTTTCGACATCGACCGCCCGGGCAAGGATTCCTGGCGTCACCGCGCGGCCGGTGCCAGCGAGGTGATGCTCGCCTGCGGCGAACGCTGGGCCCTGATGCACGAGCGGCGCAACGAGGCAGAGCCGACCCTGGCCGACCTGCTGGCCCGGCTATCGCCGTGCGACCTGGTGCTGATCGAAGGCTTCAAGCAGGAACCGGTGCCAAAACTGGAAGTCTATCGGCCGGAGAACGGCAAACCGCCGCTGTTTCCCGGGCGCCCTGATATCGTCGCGGTGGCCGCCGCCGTCACCCCGGACACGACCCTGCCGGTGCTGCCGCTCGACGATGTCGCGGCGATTGCCGGTTTCATCATGAATCATCTGGAATTGCAGGAACGCTGATGCTCACCTACGAACAAGCCCTCGAACGCCTGCTGGCGGCCGCCAGGCCGGTCGAGGAAATCCGCTACCTGCCTTTGACCGCCGTGCTCGGCCGCGTGCTGGCGATGCCGCAGCGGTCCATAGTATCGTCGCCGCCGCTCGACAACTCGGCGATGGACGGCTACGCCGTCCGCCTTGCCGACGTATCGGCAGCGGGTACCTGCCTGCCGGTCAGCCAGCGCATCCCGGCCGGTTCGGTGGGGACGCCCCTGGCTCCGGGCAGCGCCGCGCGCATTTTCACGGGGGCGCCGGTGCCGGCCGGGGCGGACGCCGTGATCATGCAGGAGCGCTGCGAGCATGGGCCCGGCGGGGTCGTCATCAATCACGTGCCGCGGCCCGGCGAGAACATCCGCCGCGCCGGCGAGGACATCCTGGCCGGCGCCGAGATTCTGGCCGCCGGCATCCGTCTGCGTCCGCAGGACATCGCCCTGGCGGCCTCGGCCGGCCTGCCGGAGTTGCCGGTCTTCCGCCGCCTGCGCGTCGGCGTCTTCTTCACCGGCGACGAGCTGGTGCAACCAGGCGAGCCGCTGCCGCCGGGGGCCATCTACAACTCCAACCGTTACGGCCTGCGCGCACTCCTCGAGGGACTGGGTTGCGAGGTGCGCGATCTCGGCACGGTGCCGGACGACCTCGACGCGACCCGCGCCGCGCTGCGCAAGGCGGCGGCCGACAACGACCTGATCGTGACCAGCGGCGGTGTCTCGGTTGGCGAGGAAGACCACGTCAAGCCTGCGGTCGAGGCCGAAGGGCAGGTCGACCTGTGGCAGGTGGCGACCAAGCCGGGCAAGCCGCTCACCTTCGGCGAGGTGCGCCGTCCCGGGGGCAAGGCCTGGTTCATCGGCCTGCCGGGCAATCCGGTATCGGCCCTTGTCACCTTCATGATGACCATCCGTCCCTTCGTGCTGCGCCTGCAGGGCGTCGAGCGGGTGCTGCCGCAGGCGCTGACTCTGCGCGCCGAGTTCGACTGGACGCGGCCGGATGCCCGCCGCGAATTCCTCCGCGCCCGGCTCGGCGACAGCGGCGGCATCGAGCTCTTCCCAGACCAGGGCGCCGGCGTCCAGCGCTCGCTCGTCTGGAGCAACGGCATCGTGGACAACCCGCCGGGCCAGGCGATCCAGCGCGGCGACCCGGTGCGCTTCATCCCCTTCGCGGAGCTGCTGTCGTGAGCGTGCGCATCCTCTATTTCGCCGGACTCAGGGAAGCACTCGGCAAGGCCGGCGAAACGATCGACCTGCCGGCCGGCATCGCTACCATTGGCGCACTGCGCGACTGGCTGGCGGCCGACGGGCGCGACAAGCTCGCCAGCGCGAAGAACCTGCGCTGTGCGGTCAACCAGGCCATGGCCGGTCCCGAGGCGCCGGTGCGCGACGGCGACGAAGTGGCCTTCTTCCCGCCGGTGACCGGAGGCTGACCATGACCGTGCGCGTCCAGGAAGCGGATTTCGACCTCAATGCGGAGTTGACCGCGCTCAGGGCCGGCGACCCCCGCATCGGTGCGCTGGCCAGCTTCGTCGGCCTGGTGCGCGACATCAACGACGGTGCCGGCGTCTCGGAAATGACCCTCGAACACTACCCGGGCATGACCGAGAAGGCTCTGGAAGCCATCGTGGCCGAAGCCAAGGGCCGCTGGGACATCTACGGCGCGCTGGTCATCCACCGCGTCGGCCCGCTCCGGCCGTGCGACCAGATCGTCCTCGTCGCCGTGACCAGCGCCCACCGTGGCGAAGCCTTCGCCGCCTGCGAATTCATCATGGACCACCTGAAGACCCGCGCCCCGTTCTGGAAACGGGAAACGACACCCGAAGGCGCGCGCTGGGTCGATGCGCGCGATTCCGACGACAGCGCGGCGGCGCGCTGGATTCCGACGGATTCTTGACGGCAGTTGCCGGTCTCGATCGCCGAGAGACGGGACCGTGGCCGGGGTCAATGGCGGATTCATCAGCCAGTTGGCAGGTTGCCGGGTAGAGCAAACGCTGTCCTTACGCGAATTCCGGCGCGGTTCATTGCAGCCTCGAGGACCTGAAGCGCCTGTATCAGACCTTGCAAACCCCGGAGATCAACGCCTCGAGCTCACGCATGAAGCCGCATTCATCCATCAGCGGTGAGGCAGCCAGTTGCTCCCTGACGGCGAGGCGCCGGGCGACATCCTTGGGCGGATTCTCCGCGAGTGTCAGCGCTATGGCAGCAAATTCTTCCGGCGTATTGCCGCACCAGTCCGACTGCCCGAAGCGGGCGAGGATCGAGGCACCCCCGTATCCGGCGGGATGTTCGCTCGCGCACGATACCACCGGAACGCCCATCCACAGGGCGTCGAGGCTAACGGTTCCCCCATTGTAGGGAAATACGTCGAGAAAAATGTCGACCTCGCCGAACAGCTTCCAGTATGCGGTACCGAAAGCAGGGGCGCGGAAAATGACTTGGTCGAGCGGAACGCCGTGCCGCTGGAGCCGATCCTGCATGTACTTCCGTTCGCCTTCGCTCCAGGAGACCAGTGTCAGCGAGGCATCGCGACGCCGGGCAAGAATTTGCCGCCAGGCTTCCAGCACGCCATTGTCGACTTTGGCGGCGTTGTGAAAGGAGCCGAAGCGGCAGGCTGCGCCGCCAGGACTGACGGAAACTTCCGGTGTGTCGGAGTCGGGGCGGTAGCACCACTGGCTATGAGCTTCGAGCAGCAGACACTCCTCGCTGTAGCCGGGACGCAAGGCAGCTGGCAAGGCAATGCGGTCGGAAATCCGGTAGCGCACGGCGTTCATGCCCAGCGTTGGGAGGTAACCGAGCATCGAAGCCTGGCGCGGCGCAGGCATCAGGTTCAACGTGCCCAGACGGTTGCCCGACGTATGTCCGGACAAGTCGACCAGAAAGTCGATTTCGCACCGCGCGACGTACTCGGCAAGCGCTGCATCGTCGAGGTCGCCGACGGCATGCCAGTGTTCAGGCAGAAGGGAGAGTTCCCGCGTGGTGTCGTCGGTTCGGCCGCAATGGAACGCATGAACGTCGAAGCGCTCGCGGTCGTGCCCCGCGAGCAGGGGTCGGGCGAAGAAACGCATGGCATGACGACGAAAATCGCTCGACAGGTAACCGATGCGTAGACGCCGCCCGGCGTCGGAGGTGTCATGCAAGCCAGGTTGTGGCGGAGATGCGGGCGGTGGCAGGAAGCGGCGCGACCAGTCGGCGTGATCGCGGAGGCATTCCGCCGGTGGCCACGTGCGTGTGCTCCGGGCGAACAGCCATGCGGAACAGGCCTCCTTGTCGGAGGCAATGCCAACGGATGCATAGCCATCCATGGCACTGTCCGAGTCGCCGATCAGGAACAGGAGTCTTGCCTCCAGCAAAAGCAATTCGCGCTGCGGGCCATGGACCTCGAGCGCCTGCCGGCACAAGCTGAGCGCCTTGTCGTAGTTGCCGGTCTCCAACGCAGCCTGTGCCTGTTCGAGGCACAGACGCGGGTGCTGCGTGGCTGCATCCCCGGCGCCGAGATACAGGGCCAGGGCTTCCTCCCGCTTCCCGTGGGACGCCAGAAAGCCACCGAGATTCAGGAGGATATCGGGATTGTCCGGCGCCAGCTTGTTGGCCGTGCGATAGGCGTCCTCCGCTGCAGCGTGATCACCGAGACGCTGGCAGGCATTGCCGAGGTTTGAGAGAAAGGCCGGATTCTGCTCGATCGTCAGGGCCCGTTCGATCAGGGTGCGCGCCTCGGCATACAGCCCCAGCTGAAAGCGGATCATGCCAAGATAGTGCAGGGCGTGCTGTCTGACGGCGGGGGCATCGAGCAGGCGCCGATAGGCAGCCTCCGCGTCCGCCAAACGGCCGGCCTGGTGATGGGCGACTCCAGCCAGAAGGTCGTCCTGGGCGGTGCCGGCGGTCGGGCCGCAACAATGCTTGTTCTTCTTGCCGCTACCACAGGGGCAGGGCGCGTTCCTCGAAACTCTCATGTGCTCCCTGTGCGGCAAGTGCGAACATTGGACGCGCGAATTCTAACTGACCCCGCTTGCAGTTGAAATCCGGCAGGCTGGCCCTATCTGTATCGCATTACAGCATTCCCGACGGGAGACAGCCATGCGCATCGACAAGTTCACCACCAAGTTCCAGCAGGCACTGGCCGACGCCCAGAGCCTGGCGGTCGGCAACGACCAGCAGTTCATCGAGCCGCCGCACCTGCTGCTCGCGCTGATCAACCAGGACGACGGCGGCACGCGCTCGCTGCTCGGGCGTGCCGGAGTCAACGTGCCGGCGCTCAAGAAGGATCTCGAGCAGGTTCTGACGCGGCTGCCGAAGGTCGAGGGCCATGGCGGCGACGTCTCGATCGGCCGCGACCTCGGCGGGCTGCTCAACCTGACCGACAAGGAAGCGCAGAAGCGCGGCGACCAGTTCATCGCCAGCGAGATGTTCCTGCTCGCCGTGTGCGACGACAAGGGCGAGGTGGGGCGCATCGCGAAGCAGCACGGATTGCAGAAGAAGGCGCTCGAGGCGGCCATCGAGACGGTGCGCGGCGGGCAGGGCGTCGATTCGCAGGAGGCCGAAGGCCAGCGCGAGGCGCTCGGCAAGTACTGCATCGATCTCACCGACCGCGCCCGCCAGGGCAAGCTCGACCCGGTAATCGGCCGCGACGACGAGATCCGCCGCGCCATCCAGATTCTGCAGCGGCGCACCAAGAACAACCCGGTGCTGATCGGCGAGCCGGGCGTGGGCAAGACGGCCATCGTCGAGGGCCTGGCGCAGCGCATCGTCAATGAGGAAGTACCGGAGACGCTGAAAGGCAAGAAGGTGCTGGTCCTCGATATGGCCGGCCTCCTGGCCGGGGCCAAGTACCGCGGCGAGTTCGAGGAGCGCCTCAAGGCGGTACTGAAGGAAGTGGCGCAGGATGAAGGCCGCATCATCCTCTTCATCGACGAACTGCATACGATGGTCGGCGCCGGCAAGGCCGAGGGCGCCATCGACGCCGGCAACATGCTGAAGCCGGCGCTGGCGCGCGGTGAACTGCACTGCATCGGTGCCACGACGCTCGACGAATACCGCAAGTACATCGAGAAGGATGCCGCCCTGGAGCGCCGTTTCCAGAAGGTGCTGGTCGACGAGCCGAGCGTCGAATCGACCATCGCCATCCTGCGCGGCCTGCAGGAGCGCTATGAACTGCACCACGGGGTGGATATCACCGACCCGGCCATCGTCGCCGCGGCGGAACTTTCCCACCGCTATATCACCGACCGCTTCCTGCCGGACAAGGCCATCGACCTCATCGACGAGGCGGCGGCGCGCATCAAGATGGAAATCGACTCCAAGCCGGAGGTGATGGACAAGCTCGACCGCCGGATGATCCAGCTCAAGATCGAGCGCGAGGCGGTCAAGAAGGAGAAGGACGAAGCCTCGCTGAAGCGCCTCGGCCTGATCGAGGACGAACTGGTCAAGCTGCAGAAGGAGTATTCCGACCTCGAGGAAGTCTGGAAAGCCGAAAAGTCGGCCGTGCTCGGCTCGGCGCAGATCAAGGAGGAAATCGACAAGCTCAAGGCGCAGATGGCCGAATTGCAGCGCAAGGGGCAGTACGACAAGCTCGCCGAGCTGCAGTACGGCAAGTTGCCGCAGCTCGAGGCCCAGCTCAAGGCGGCGGATGCGGTCGACCCCGAAAAACCGGCCAAAAACAAATTGCTGCGCACGCAGGTCGGCGCCGAAGAGATCGCCGAGGTGGTCAGCCGTGCCACCGGCATCCCGGTCAGCAAGATGATGCAGGGCGAGCGCGAGAAGCTGCTGAAGATGGAAGAACGCCTGCACAAGCGGGTCGTCGGCCAGGACGAGGCCGTGCGCCTGGTCGCCGATGCCATCCGCCGTTCGCGCGCCGGGTTGTCCGACCCGAACCGGCCGTACGGATCCTTCCTGTTCCTGGGCCCCACGGGCGTCGGCAAGACCGAGCTGTGCAAGGCGCTGGCCGAGTTCATGTTCGATTCCGAGGAACACCTGATCCGCATCGACATGAGCGAGTTCATGGAGAAGCATTCGGTCGCCCGCCTGATCGGCGCGCCGCCGGGCTACGTCGGCTACGAGGAAGGCGGTTACCTGACCGAGGCGGTGCGCCGCAAGCCGTACAGCGTGATCCTGCTCGATGAAGTCGAGAAGGCCCACCCGGACGTCTTCAACGTGCTCCTGCAGGTACTCGACGACGGCCGCATGACCGACGGGCAGGGCCGTACCGTGGATTTCAAGAACACGGTGATCGTCATGACCTCCAACCTCGGCAGCCAGATGATCCAGCAGATGGCGGGCGACGATTACGGGGTGATCAAGATGGCCGTGATGGCCGAGGTCAAGAGTTACTTCCGGCCCGAGTTCATCAACCGCATCGACGAGGTCGTCGTCTTCCATGCGCTCGACGAGAAGCACATCGCCGGCATCGCCAAGATCCAGCTCGGCTACCTCGAACGGCGCCTGGCGCAGTTGGAGATGGGCCTGGTGGTAGAGGACACGGCGCTGGCCGAGCTGGCCCAGGCCGGCTTCGACCCGGTATTCGGCGCGCGGCCGTTGAAGCGCGCGATCCAGCAGCAGATCGAGAACCCGCTGGCCAAGGCGATCCTGGAAGGGAAGTTCGCGCCGAAGGATACGGTCCGCGTCAGCTGCGATCCGGCGACCGGCGGCATCATGCGCTTCGCGAAGGATTGACCACGGCGCCTGCAAAATGAAAACGGCGAGGTGCGAACCTCGCCGTTTTTCGTTGCTGGGTCGGGCGCGTCAGCTCGCCTTGACCAGCGCCGGCGGTTGCCAGGTGCCTTCGCCGGCCGGCAGGATCGAGGGGTTCTCGGTCTTTGGCCAGTAGAGGCGCAGGACCAGGTAGATCGGCCCGTCCGGCGCTGGCAGCCAGTTGGACTCCTTGTCCTTGCCCGGCGAATCCTTCTGGATGTACAGCGTCAGGGAACCGTCCGCGTTCTTCTTCAAGTTCGGCAACATCGGCGAATTGATCAGGTAGCGGTTGATCGGATTCTTGACCAGCAGCTGGCTCTTGCCGTCGTACATCGTGACCGACCAGAACGCGTTGACCGGCGGGAACTGGTCCTTGGCGAAGGTCAGCGTGTATTTGTCCTTCGAGCCATCGAGCGGGGTACCGTCGGCGAGTGTCTTGGTCATCGGATACATGGCTTCGACCGCGTCGTTGCCGTAGATGCCGGCCCGTGCAGCGGCCGCCCGCAGCAGCCAGTCACCCTTGTAGAAGGCGCGATCGCCGAATGCCGAGCCGACATGCCAGCCGTTAATGTGCTTGCCGAGGCTGGCGACCTTCTCGTCGACCTTCTTGTCGCCTTCCTTCATGCCGAGGAGGATCGCCGCCTTGTGCTCGAGCGACAGATCCTTGAACGCGAATTTCTTGCCGGGGCCGATGCCGATGCTGGCTAGCCTGGCACGGATCGCCTCCTCCTCGGGCCCGGCAGGTGCGAACTGCAGCGCAAGATCGAGGAAGTCTAAGAATTCGGTCTTGACCAGCTCCTTGTCGAACTTCGGCCAGGCAACTTCGGGCGCAGCGGGTGGCGCCGGCTGGTTCAGGAATGCCGACAGCGGCTGCACCTTGTAGCCGGCCTGCACGGCCTCCACGTTGGGCATGTCCTTGGCGTCGAACAACTGGGTTCGGAAGACGGCCAGCGAGAAATCGGTGGTCGCCTGGAACACCTTCTTGATGCCCTGCGGCGCCTCGCCCTTCCAGCGCGGGCCGGCGATCAGGTAGCTGCCGGCGTCGCTGCCGGTGGCGCGGCTGCCGATATAGCCGTAATTGAAGGTGTTGCCATCGTTGAGCATGACCGAGTAGTAGCGCTTGGGGTCGACCGCGGGGACCGATACCACCATGGGTTCGGCGCGCAGGTCGAGCCAGACCAGGGAATACGGCGTGTCGCTGTTGGGAGTGGGGATCGCCGTGTCCTCGTAGGTGAAGACGCGATGGCTGTTGGAAATCACGTTGAACGGTGCCTTCCATTGCCCCGAGTTCTTGTCGAGGACGAATTCGTACATCACGCCGTAATTCATGACGATCGGCAGTCCATAGACGAAGGCCTCCTCGGCGATCGCCTTGACTTCGGCAATGCCCGGGACCGGTACGCCGGCAACCGCATCTTTTTTGGCGGCTTGGGAAACGGCGTCGTCCTTGCCGCCGCAGGCGGAGAGGAGCGCCAGGCAGATGGCGCCGCCGGCCAGTTTGGCCTTGTTGCTGATACGCATTCGATTCTCCTTGGGGTTGGGGTCGCAAATATGCTACACGGATGGATGGCACGGCGATAGCCACCGACAGGGCGCCGTCAGGCTACGGATACCGGGCGCGCCTACATCAGGACCGCGAAGAGGCTGCTGTAGTCGTCCTGCCACGGTCGAAAGCCGGGAACGTCCGCGATAGCCTGGCTGTCCGCGAAGTTGTCATGCTGGAAAAGGCGGGCGTCCTGCGCGATGACCGCCCAGGTTGAGCGGAAGATGCCGCGGGAACGGTCGCCCTCGTAGTCGACGATGCGTACCGGCCGCTCCAGGTAGTCGGCAGCGCTCTTGATCACCGGTCGCAGGTCGAGGTAGCGATTGGTGATGTGTACCGCGAGGACGCCGTCTTCCTTGAGATGGCGGAAATAGAGCGCGAACGCCTGCCGGGTCAGGAGGTGGACGGGTACCGAATCCCCGGAGAAGGCATCGACCACCAGCACGTCGAACTGCTGCGGCTTCTCGTTGGCCAGTTGCAGGCGGGCGTCGCCGATGACGATCTCGGTCTTGGCACTGGTTCCGGAGAGGAAGCTGAAGTGGCGGCGGGCCACGTCGATGACCAGCGGGTCGATGTCGTAGAGCCGGTAGGTGTCGTCGGGACGACCGTAGGTGGCGAGGGTCCCGATGCCGATCCCGACGACGCCGACGTGCAGCGAAGGGGATTGCGCTGCCTTGGCCAGCAGCGTCTTCCCGACACCGCTTTCCTGGCTGTAGTACGTCGTCGGCCGCTGCGCCAGTTCGGGGGCGAGAAACTGGCGGCCATGCGTGATCTGGCCATGCAGCATGGTGCGATACCCACCCTCGGGTACTGCGAAGACCTTCAGGGTGCCGTAGAAATTGCGCGCAAGCGCTTCGGCGCCGCTGTTTTCCTCGTGGTGATCGGCCGCGCGGACGGCGGCCAGCACCGCCAACGCCAGCGCGGCAAAGGCGATGGCGGCACGGCGTCGGGCGGGGCTGGCGAACTCGGTGCCGGGAATGACCGCGCAGGCCGCGACGATGCCGGCGAGGACGATGCCGATCGACAACTCGTAGTTGCTGTTGAAGGCATAGGGGGCGACGACGCCGACGAAGAAGCCGCCGAGCGCGCCGCCGACCGCGAGCATCAGGAAATAGAGGGTGAGTTGCGTGGGGTGCGGCTGACGGCGGGCCAGTTCTCCGTGGCAAACCATGCAGACGACGAAAAAGGCGGCAAGGTTGAGCGGCATCGAGACCTGTATGGGCAGGCCGCTGATCCCGAGTGTCGGCAGCCAGGCGAGGATCGCGAGTGCGACGACGAGGAGCGGCAGGAAGAAGCGGCGCTGGTACCAGCCATGGCGCTCGAAGCAGAAAATGAACGAGAGCAGGTAGAGGGTCAGCGGGGCGACCCAGATAATCGGGATGGGCGCAATGTTCTCGGTCAGGAAGCTGGTGTCGGCAACCATCAGGATCGACGGACAGGCTGCCAGGGCTACCCAGAGCAGGGCATGTGCCGGGCGCAGGGGGCGGACTTCCCCGTCGTGGCGTGCTGTGAGGGGCACGCTCGCACGACCACGCCAGGCCAGCAGCCCGCAGGCGGCCGCGAACACGACGAAGAGCCCGGACCAGGCCAGCGACTGCCATCGGGTGGGCAGGAAGGGCTCGAAGGCGACGGGATAGGCTAGCAGGGCGAGCAGCGAACCGAAATTGGACAGCGCGAACAACCGGTAGGGCACGATCCCTGCCTGCTCGCGTGCGAACCACGCCTGGATGAGTGGCCCCGTTGTCGACAGCACGAAATAGGGAAGGCCGATCGATACGGCGAGCAGGCCGAGGATGCGCAGCGTCGGGTTCTCGGCGCCGGTCGGCTGCCACGCGTCGCTCGGCGCTATGGGGAGCAGCAGCAGGCTGAAGAGCAGCAGGGCGATGTGCAGCAGACTCTGTTGGCGGGGTTTCAATGAGCCGACGACCCAGTGCGAATACAGGTACCCGAGCAGCAGCGTCATCTGGAAGAAGAGCATGCAGGTGGTCCACACGGATGCGGACCCACCGAACCAGGGCAGGATCATCTTCCCGATCATCGGCTGCACCTGGAAAAGCAGGAAGGCGCTGAGGAAGATGGTCAGGCCGTAATGCAGCGTGAGGCGAAGATTGACGGGTTGTGTCATGGGCCGTGCGAAAGGATGGCAGTCGCCGGCATGCTAGCAAGAAACCGGCCATTCTCCCGCATGTCATGGAGGCGGGCTGGCGGATCCTGGGTGCCGCGTTAGTGGCGGGTCCGGAAGGGGGCCCAGTATTCCGTGGGAGCGCACGTCTGTCCGCGCCGTGGGGCGCAGGAGGCAGCGGCCCACTCGGTGACGCGCTGGCGGCCGTCCAGTTCGAACCGCGCGCGCACCCGCCACAAGTACGCTGTGGCGGGCTCGAGGACTGTCTCCAGCCTGTGTTCCGGCTGCGGCAGGCGCGAGCGGGAATAGAAGGCCGTGCCGGGTTGGGGAGTGGTGTCGCGAGCCACTTCGATGTCGTAGGCGACATTCTTTACCCGGGCCGTTTCCTCCGGCGCCACGGCGGTGTCCACGCTGCGCGGGAATGCTTCCCAGCGTAGGGTCGGGGTCAGCGTATAGACTTCCGGCACCCGGCCCAGTGCGCTGTGGTCCGGCTTCGGGTCACGTGGCTCGAGACCGGAGAAGCCCATGGGGCCGACCTCCCAGCGCGGGTCGCGACTCGGGAAGGGATAGAGCATGAAAACCGTTTCGGCGATCTGTGTCGCAAGGTTCCGGTATCCGCGCTCGAGTTCCCGGACGAATGCGGCCGCGCCGGCACCGCCCCATCCCTGGAGATCGTAGCGCTCTCCTCTGTACTGGAAGGCGTTGTGATAACGGGCTTCGTTATCGGCGAGTGAGACGATGCGAACGCTGGCCCCCATCAGCAATTGGGATGGCGTGTTGATGCCTTCGCCAACGGTGGCGATCGTATGGAGGTCCGTCTCGAGAACGCTGTCGAGTCCCAGGCCGGCGAAGGCGGGATAGGTATGCTCGGCACTGGTTGTCGGCCGCGCGTCGGCGGGCAACACGTACACGGTTGATCCAGACGCGGTAGCGGCTTGCTCGACGCTGGTGCGGAGCAGTTCCTGCAGTGCGCGTGACTCGATGGCACCCATGATCGCCTGCTCGTTTTGCGCGACGGTCTCCTCGGATGGCGCCCGGAGAGCGCCGATGATGCCACCGACCGGTGGTGCAAGAACGAGGCATCCGCCACCGATCGCCAACAGGAGCAGCCCGCAGAAGGCATCCCCGCCGCAGCCCTGCGCACCACCGAGCAACAACTCGCCGCATCCGCTCAGTCCCTTCTTGGCGAGGGTGGCCGCGCCATCGCCTTTGCTACGCGCGTATCCCGACAGCGTCACGTTGGGTGCAGAACTGGCGGCGACGATTGCCACGTTGCGCACTAGGTCGGGGTCGGGGATATAGGGCGCGATATCCTGCCGTGGCGCCGTTGCACATCCGGCAATGAGCGAGATGCACAACAACAGTGCGCTCCCGCGGCGCGACCGTGCGCCACGTACTATCCGGTCCGACAATTCGGGCTGACTGCTCACCATTGCCAGTGCTCCACAACCGCATGCGTTCAGCATACACCGGTGCGGTGTCCGGGTTTAGGTTCCATGTTCGACGTTTGGCTGACGAGTCGGGAGATAATGCTGCCATTGTCGATCGGAGTACCCACCTATGCAGGATTGGCAGGCGTGGCGCAATGCGCGGAATGGCGAGTTGGCCAGTCCGGACAGTTGGCTTGGGCTGACCGGGCTTTTCTGGCTCGAGCATGGGCTCAACAGTGTCGGAAGCGACCCGGCATCAGCGGTGATCCTGCCGGATGGACCTCCGCGCCTCGGCGAGGTCGAATGGTCTGGCGGTGCGATCACTTGGCGGCCGCTCAGCGCACCGGCACAACCCTTGGCCAGCGACGCCGGTGGCGATCCAACAGTTGTTGTTAACCGGAATTCGGCATTTTTCGTGGTCGACCGCGACGGGCGCCTCGCCGTTCGTGTACGGGACCTGGCTTGGGCGGCGAAACGTATGTTCGCGGGCGTGTCCTGTTTCGACTATGACCCCGCTTGGCGGATCGATGCGGCGTGGGAGCGCTTGCCCGAGCCGCTCTCTCTGGAAGTCCCGAACGTGACCGGGGAACTGAAGCCGGTGATGGTCGACCATCGGGCGACGTTTGTCGTGGCCGGCGAAAAGGTCGAAATGCTGCCGATGGCAGTGGGTGCGGCGGAGGTGTTCTTCGTTTTCCGTGATCGCACCAGCGGTCGTGAAACCTACGGCGCCGGACGCTTCCTCAAGGCATCCGTTCCGGTCGACGGCCGGATCACAGTGGATTTCAACTTCGCCTACAACCCGCCCTGCGCCTTCACCGCCTTTGCCACCTGCCCGCTGCCGCCGCCGGAGAACTGGCTGCCCTTTGCGGTGCCGGCGGGGGAGAAGAAGTGGGCGGAAGGCGCCTGAGCACCGCCGCCTTCAGCGGCCCATGCGCCGGTTGTAGGCCTGCGTGAAGGCGCCGTTGAGGCCCTGGTCCTGCGGACCGAGGTTCTTGGCGTCGAAGACTACGCGCAGGCTGCCGTCGGCTTGCGGGAGCACCGAGATGAAGACGTCGGCGGCATTGCGCCGGCCGGTGATCAAGCCGGTGCTGCGATCGGCCCGGCTGATCGCGATGCCGACGTCGCGGGCGGCGTCCTGGGCCGCGTTCCACGAGCGGTCGAAACTGGCCGGGACGGTGGTTTGGGTCGCGACCGGGTAGGCGACGCAGCCGGCGAGCGGGAGCGCCAGGGCGAAGCAGAGCAGAGTACGTTTCAGTCGGTTCATTCGGGAAACTCCTTCAGCGGTTGGCAGTGCTTTCGGCGCGCAGCGCGCGCAGGATCTTCTGGCCGCCCCGTCCGGTGGCGTCCTGGCCGAGGCGGGCCTGCTCGAGCTTGATGGCGGCGCGGCTCCGGTCGCCGAGGGCGCCGTCGATCTCGCCGATGTCATGGCCGCGGGCGGTGAGCAGGGTCTGCAATTCGCGGCGCTCGGCGCGCGACAGGCCGGGGTCGTCGGTTGGCCACGGGGTCGCGAAGTGCCCGCCACCGCGCAGGCGGTCGGACAGATGGGCGATGGCCAGCGCATAGCTTTCGGCCGCGTTGTAGCCGTAGATCACGTCGAAGTTTCGGGTGACGAGGAAGGCAGGGCCACGCGCGCCGGCCGGCAACAGAATGGCGGTCTTGTCACCGCTGGCCAGACCGGATCTGGCCATTGGCGAGCCGTCGACCGCGACGATACCCATCGCGCCCCAGTCGGCCAGCGGGCGCTTCTGCTTGCGCCCGGCGAGCGCGGCGTCGAAGCCGGCCGGCAGGCGTACCTCGAAGCCCCAGGGCTGCCCGGTCTGCCAGCCGCCGCGGCGCAGGAAATTGGCCGTCGAGGCGAGCGCGTCGGTGCTGTTGTCGACTAGGTCACGGCGCCCATCGCCGTCGAAATCGACGGCCAGGCGCTCATAGGTGGCCGGCATGAACTGGGTGTGGCCGAAGGCGCCGGCCCAGGAACCGTTCAGGCGCTCGGGCGCGATGTCGCCGCGCTGGAGAATGCGCAGGGCGGCGAAGAACTCGCCGCGGAAATAGTCCTGCCTGCGTCCGAAGCAGGAGAGGGTGCCGAGCGCCGAAACCAGCGGGTACTTGCCGGTGATGCGCCCGTAGTTGCTCTCGACGCCCCAGACGGCGACCACGGTGGCCGGGTCGACGCCGTAGGCGGCCTCGACTTTCTGCAGCACCGCACGGTGCTCGGCGAGCATGGCCATGCCGTCGGCCACGCGCTCGTCATCGACGAGTCCGGCCAGGTAGTCCCAGATGGGCAGGCGAAACTCGGGCTGGTAATCGAGCTTCTCGAGCACCGTCGCATCGAAGCGGGCATCCCGCGTGAATTGCCGATAGGCGGCGGTATCGATGCCGGCCTTCTGCGCGGCCGGCTGCAGGCGGCCGACGCAGGCTTCCAGCTCGCCCTGCGTCTGCCCGCGCACGTGCGAGACGCAACCGGCGAGGAGGACGAAAAGCGCAAGGGCGGCGAGGCGCGGTAGCACGCGCTCAGGCGATCGCATTCAGTGCCTTGGCGAAGTTGTCCACGGTGCGCTCGGGGTTGTGTAGCTTTTCCAGCCCGAAGAGCCCGATGCGGAAGGTGCGGAAATCGGTCGGTTCGTCGCACATCAGCGGCACGCCGGCGGCCGTCTGCACGCCGACGGCGAGGAATTTCCGGCCGTTCTGGATATCCGGGTCGGTCGTGTAGCTGACCACGACGCCGGGCGCCTTGAAGCCCTCGGCAGCGACGCTCTGGAACCCGCGGCTTTCGAGCAGGGTACGGATGCGCCGGCCGAGCTCCTTCTGCTCCTCGCAGACGCGGGCGAAGCCGTAGGCCTCGGTTTCGAGCATGACGTCGCGCATGGCCGCGAGTGCGTCGGTCGGCATGGTGGCGTGGTAGGCATGGCCACCGCCCTCGAAGGACTCCATGATCTGCAGCCACTTCTTGAGGTCGCAGGCGAAGCTGGTGCTGGTGGTGGCGTCGATGCGCTCGCGAGCCCGTTCGCCGAGGACGACCAGCGCGCAGCAGGGCGAGCCGCTCCAGCCCTTTTGCGGCGCGCTGATCAGGACGTCGACCTGCTTGTCGGCCATGTCGACCCAGACCGTGCCCGAGGCGACGCAATCGAGGACGAAGAGCCCGCCGGTCTCGCGAACGGCGGCGCCGACGGCTTTCAGGTAATCATCGGGCAGGATCAGGCCGGCGGCGGTTTCGACGTGGGGAGCGAAGACGACATCGGGCTTCTGGGCGCGGATCGCGGCGACGACTTCCGCGAGCGGCGGCGGCGCGAAGGGCGCCTGGGCGCCGCTGCCTACCTGGCGGGCCTTGAGCACGGTGCTCTCGGCAGGGATGCTCCCCATGTCGAAAATCTGGGTCCACCGGTAGCTGAACCACCCGTTGCGGATGACCAGGACCTTCTTGCCGGTGGCGAACTGGCGGGCGACCGCTTCCATCCCGAAAGTCCCGCTGCCCGGGACGATGATCGTGCTGCGGCCGTTATAGACCGACTTCAGGATGCGCGAGATATCGCGCATGACCCCCTGGAAGCGCTGCGACATGTGGTTGAGCGCGCGGTCGGTATAGACCACCGAGTATTCGAGGAAACCGAGCGGATCGGGTTGCGGGAGCAGGGCGGGCACGGGATGTCTCCGGACAATGAGGCAAAGCGCGGAGCATACCGCCAAGTCTCGGCGGCGCGCCAGCACTGGGGCTCCTGGAGCCGGGGTTTGCGCTCGAGCCGGTCCGGCCGCAGACCGCGTTAGCGGCTTCTGATGCGCCCGGCATTGACGAAGGACGCCGGCAGGGTGCTACACTGCGCCTGACGCTGTGTCGGCGGAATCGATGTTGCCGCGAGGCGCCGGTTGCATTTACGACATCACGAACAAGAGGTGAATCTCATGGCTATTAAAAAGTGCATTCTGGTGGCGATGGCGGGGGCCGCTGTCCTGGCGACAGGTTGCAGCAGTACGGTCCTCGGTCTCGGGCCACATCAGGGCAGCCCCGGCGAAACCACCCGCGTCCTCGCCCCCCAACTCGTCAAGGAACCGCCGGCGTTCGAGAAGCTGGTCTGGTGGAATCCGGGTGCGTTCGGGCAGGTTCCGGACGACCTCAAGGCGGCTGGCCAGGAATTCTGCGGCTGCATGGATACGGAGACGGTCAAATACACCGCGATCGGCTATCACCCCTACGCGATGGGTCCGGACAGCTATCCGATGAAGGGCGGCGGCTATCTCTGCGCCCAGACGGCTGCGAGCAAGTAACGCCACGCACCAACCGCGACAAGCCTGAAAAGAAGCCGGCGGGACCAAAGATGGTCCCGCCGGCTTTTTCATTGGGGAATTGCGGCGTCGGGCCGCAGGCGAACTAGCGGACCGAGATTTCGACCCGCCGGTTGCGCGGCTCGAAGGTGTTGTCCGGCGTCTGCACCAGCAACTGCCGCTCGCCGTAGGACTCGACTGACAACGAGTTCGCCACGAGACCCTTCGCCCGTAACGAGTCGGCGACCTTGGTCGCCCGCTTGAGACCGAGCTTGTCGTTGTATTCGAACGACTGCAGGGTGTCGGTATGGCCGATGATGGTGACGTCGACGGCCGGCCGCTTCTTGGCCTCGGCGACGATCTCGGGCAACGTAGCCTCCGATTCGGCGGTCAGCGTGGCGCCATCCTTGAATGCCAGCTGGTAGCGCACCGGGACCTGCGGCAGGGCGGTACGCGCGGCGCCGAAGTCCTGCTCGATCTTCTTGTCGTCGACCTGGAATGGCTGTCCTTCGAGCGTACCTGCCTGGCCGGCCTTGTTGAGGAACTGTTCGCCCTTGTCGCCCTTGACAGCCACGGCGCCGATGCTGCCATCCGGGCTGGGGATCAGGACGACATAGGAGACCGGTGCCGGCGGCGGCGCGACGCGGCAGCCCGCGCAGGAAACGTAATATTTGTTGCTGCAGCCTGCCAGCAACAACAGGCCGGCAATGGCAATTGCCGGACGCGCGCGGCGCAGGGGAGCGGGGCGGGGATTCATTCTTCCACCTTGAGCAGGAACTGCGTGCCGCGCACGCCAATGGTGCCGGTCGGCGTGCCGACGGTGACCGCGTCAGGCTTCATTTTCTCGATGGCGCCCGACACGTAGTTGAGGCTGCCCTTGGCCAGCTTGCTGCCGAACTTGAGCTTGCCCTCCGCTGGCGCATAGACGTAGTCGGTCACGGTAAAGGACGTGTTCGGCCCGAAGGACACCATGGTTTCGTCCTTGAACGTCACGCCCATGGTGCCGTTCTTGCCGGTTTCAAGCAGACTGCCCTGCTGGACGGGTGACCCGACCTGGGCCTTGGCCTTGGCGCCGGCGGTGGTGACGAACGCGTCGCCGCTGACGCTCTTGACATAACCGATGGCGGGATCGGCGGCCAGTACATGGCCGGCGGCGAGGGCGAGGATAAGGGCTGCGGGGATTCTCTGCATGGCGTACTCCTGTTCGGAAACGATGGGCCGGGTTTTTCTTGTTTCTCCGGAGCTGCCGTGGCTGCCATAACCTGCCGGCGTGCAACCGATTGTTGTCGAACTTTAGCGCAGAAATCCGGCGCACATAAGTATTTTTTTGAACCGCTCAGGGGTTTTCCGCCAGCACGGTCGCCTTTGGCCCGTAGAGGTGGCGCCAGGCGGCGTAGCCTTCCGGGACGGTCATGACTTCGGTATAGCCACGTGCGGCGGCCTTGGCCGCCGAATCGGCACAGGAGCCGCACTCGAGGCCGTCGCAATAGAAGACGAGCGGTGCTGCCCGATCTTCGGGCAGGCGGCCGGCGAGCCGCGCAAATTGGCGGGCAGGGATGCTGATTGCTCCCGGGATATGGTCCCGCTCGTAGGCTTCGCGCCTGCGGGTGTCGATGATCGTGACGGGCGCCGCGGTGTCGATCAGTTGCTTCAGATAGGGGAGGCTGATCGCCCCGGTATGACCGGTGGCCCGCCAGTCACGGTAGCCGCCGGCGTACACCTTGACGTTGCGGTAGCCGATGCGTTCCGCTTTCGCTGCGGAGCGCTGGCTCGAGGTGCAGCGTTCATCCTCGCAGTAGAAGATCAGGAGGGTGTTGCGGCCACGCGGTAGCAGGATGGACAGCCGCTCGAACTGATCCTCTGGGATGCTGATCGCGGTGGGAATGTGACCGGGATCGAACCCGTCCGCCGTCGGGCGGGTGTCGACGATGGCGACGCCGTAGAGCTTGGGGAGTTGTGCCTCGTTGGCGACGAAGTCGGCATCGACAAAGGCAGGGACGCGATCGGCGTTTTGCTCCGGCGGGCCGGCTGTGACGAGCACGGGCAGGAGGGCGAAAAGGGCGGCGGCAACTATTGGCGTTCTCATCGTGGTTCCCGGCGGGATTGCCGCAACGGGCATGCACGGAATATATCATTGGCATAATGGTGGACGATGACATGCTTCTGACATAAATCAAGCGATATGCGATTTTTTGGCGGTAGCAATGAAAAACGGCGGCGGGATTACCGCCGCCGCTGGTGCCTCCGTTGACGAACCGGGCTACGGCACCGAACGCGCGTCGCCCTCGACTTCCTCCCAGCCGGTGACCATCGCCTTGATGTGGCTGCTCCAGGTGTGTCCGGTGGTGGCGAAATAGATATGCACGATGAAGAACGTCAGCATCAGGAAGGCAGCGATGGAATGAACCAGCGCGATGCTGCCGAGGCCGATCGCGTAACCGGCGGCATTGATCTCGTTGTAGTAGAGATAGGCGAGGCCGCTTGCCCAGATCAGCGGGTTGATGAACAGCTTGACACCGAGGTAGGCGAGGCGCTGTAGCGGGTTGTGCTTGCGCAACTGGGTCTGGCGGAACGGATGCGGCGCGTTGCTGAAGATGCCGGTCAGGTAGTAGCGGATCATCGCCGTCAGATTCTCGGTGGTCGGGATGTATTGCCGCCACTCGCCGGTGGTGAAGTGCCAGAAGATGGCGAAGACCCACAGGGCAATCAGCGCCCATGCTGCCGTGGTATGCACCGTCGTCGCCCTGGCGAAGCCGAGGAGCGTGTAGCTGCCGTGGATCTCGAAGCCGGTAGCCATCATGCCGATGATGAGGAGGGCCTGGGTCCAGTGCCAGATGCGCTCGAAGCGCTTGAAGATGTAGATGCGTTCCATGATGTCCTCCTCAATCCTTGCGGCGCACGAGGCGCAGGGCGCCGTGCCCGATCACGCCGGCGAGGGCGCCGCCGGCCATCAACCAGCCGATCAGGTCGATCAACGGGTCGTGGTCGCGGCCCGGGATGTACACGCCGCCGACCTTGGCCAGGCGTCCGTCGCGCGAATGGCAGTCGGCGCAGCCGAGCGCGGCTTCCTTGGGGGCAACCATGTGGGTGATCGGCCAGCTCATGTCGGTCTTGATGAAGTCGACCTGCCCGGAGAACGGCGCACCGGAGGCCTTCATCCCGGTGGCGATGGCCTTTTCCCAGCCGAAGTTCTTCCAGTAGGCCGTGTCGTCGTTGCCGGCGGTGTGCGGTGTGACAAGGGTCTTGTTGACCGGGTCGTAGGGCTGGGCGCCGCGGAAGACTTTCATCGGCCAGATCAGGGAGCGTCCGTCGGTCGCGCTGCCCCCCACCTTGTTGATGTGGGTGATGCCGTCGGTCTTGTCGACCTTGTCGCCGAGCAGGGTATAGGTGATGTCACCGTTGAACCACATGTACTCCGGCTCGACGTTCTCGCCCAAGGTGAAATCGCCTTTCTTCGAGTCGTAGATGACGCGGCCCTTGTCGTCCTTCTTGAGGAGAGGCTTGCCTTCGGGGCTCAGCTGGCCGGCGGTCGACCAGTCCCAGCTCATCTTGGTTGCGACACCGCCGCGGGCGATCTTCGGGATGTGGCAGGTCTGGCAGGCGACGACGTTGGTATGGTCGTTCAGCTTGGCGGCCTCGCCTTTCTTGTGCGGGGTTTCGCCGTGGCAGGACTGGCAGGTGGCGGGGTTGGAGTCGTCCTCCTTGCCGCGGATATGGGCGCCGCCGGTGTCCCTGGCGACCGGCGTATAGCGGCTGCCGGCAACGTCATGGCTGGCGGCCTTGTGGCAGGTGCCGCACGTGAAGTCGAGGCCGGTGGCATCCATGTGGACGTCGAGTTCCTTGTCCGGCGAGGCGAGCGAGGAATCCATGTCGCCGTGCTTGACGCCGTCGCCGCCGCCGCCGAAGAAGTGGCAAGCACCGCAGGTATCGCGGCTGGTCTTGCCGACCTTCTGGGCGACCTTGGCCAGGTCGGTCGCCTTGACGATCTTGCCGGAACCCGGGAGTACCTCGGTGTCCTTGTAGGGCGGGTGGCCGGCCAGCCCGGGCAGCTTCTTGTAGGCACCCGTGGTGTCATGGCAGACCAGGCAATCGACGTTCTCCTGCGCGGCGAAGTCGAAGTTGCCGTCCTTCCAGCCATAGCCGATGTGGCAGCTGGTGCAGAAGGCGTAGTTCGACGGCACCGAGATGCAGAAGTTGTTGATCACGTTCTTCTTGCCCAGGCGCTGCTGGTTTGCCGGGTTCAGGAACTCCCAGTTCCAGTGCTTGGTGCGGTGCACCTGGCTGGCGGCCTCGGTATGGCAGCCGAGGCAGGCCTTGGTGACCTCCGGCCCGGACGCGAATTCCTGTTGAAGCTCCTTGAATTTGCTGTGGTCGGCCGTCGTGTTCAGCTTGGCCGGCGCGGCGCCGGCGGGCAGGGCGCTCGCGAGCGCGAAGCCCGCGAGCAGGACGAGATGGCGGATTTTCATGGTTTTTCCTCGTTGACCGCGGCAGCGGCTCATTTCTTTCCGGCGATGGTGTAGCTGCCGTCCGCCTTCCAGGTGATGTTGGCATCGAGGAAGTAGGTCTTGAGCTGCGGACGGTAGAGCTGGACCATGTCGTGCGCTTCGCCGCTGCGCCCGCCGGCGCCGCAGAAGAGGACGATCGGCTTGTCGGCCGGCAACTGGTCGATGCGCTTTTCCAGCGTATTGATCGGGATGTTGGTCGCTCCCTTGAAGGTGCCGCTCGCGAACTCCTGCGGCTCGCGCACGTCGATCAAGTGAATGCTGGCCGGCGCCTCGCGGTAGATCGTCTCGAACGAGGCGACGGCGATGGTGCCGCTTTCCTTGCCGGCCTGGATGGCCGGAGCGGCAGCTGCCGGGGCGGATGCGGTCGGGCCGGGGCCGTAGCGCTCTTCCCAACCCGGATAGCCGTCCGGCACCATCATGACCTTGCTGTAGCCCAGCTTGATCGCCTTGGCGGCCGAGTCGGAACTCAGCCTGCAGGCGAGGCCGTCGCAGTAGAAATACAGGGCGGACGCCTTGTCGGCCGGCAGGCGGTCGGCAAGCTTGTCGAACTGGCTGTCCGGGATGCTGATCGCGCCCGGGATATGGCCCTTGTCGTACTTCCGCTCCTTCGGGCGCGAGTCGATCAGCGTCAATGGCGCTTTTTCATCCAGCAATTTCTTGAGGTAGGGCACGCTGATCGCGCCGATGTGCCCCCTGGCCAGCCAGTCGGGGTAACCCTCGGCATAGACCTTGACGTTCGTGTACCCGAGTTTCTCCGCCTTGAAGGCGGAGTTGTGGCTGAGCATGCACTCGGTACCGTCGCAGTAGAAGATCAGCAAGGTGCCGCGATCGGCCGGGAGCTGGCCGGCCAGCTTCTCGAACTGGCTGTCCGGAAGGCTCATCGCGGTCGGAATGTGACCCGGGTCGTACTTGCGCGCGGTCGGGCGCGAATCGACGATCTGCACGCCGTCAGGCTTGGGCATGACGGCGTGCCGGGCGACAAATTCGGCATCGACCAGGGTGTGGTACCAGCCCGCCTTGGCGGGCTGGGCAGTGGCCTCCGCAGCGATTGCGGCCGGCTGCAGGGTGGGCAGGCAGAACGCCGCGAGCAGCGCGGCGGCGGCGAAGAATCTACGGGTTTTCATGCTGGCTCCTTGCGGGAGTGATTGCCGGTCAAGCGAATTCCTGGACATCAGCTGCAGCTGGCCGGTGCGTCACCGTCCTTGGCACCCTTGATGACGAAGGCCTTGAGATCCTCGAACAGCTCCTCGTCGGGGACATCCGCGAACTTGTCGGCAGCCTTGTTCTGGGCTCGGATGCTGGCGCGGTAGGGTTTGCCCACGTACTGCTTCAGGGAGTCCTTGCCCTTGGCGTGCTTGTCGGCCTGCAGGTAAGCCTGCCACTGCGCCTTGGTCATTTCGCTGGGCGCGATCGAGCCGCCGGCCTGGGCAGCATGGCAGGCGGTGCACACGCTGCGGTAGTACACGCGGCCACGCTTCCAGTCGCCTTCGTAGGCAAGGGCGCTGGCGCTGGCAGCGGCCAGCCCGGTAGCGAGCAGGGTGACGAGAATGCGACGGGTTTTCATCTTGGTAACCTCCGGTTGTCTTGATTGTTATTGCCCCGCTGCCGGTCTGCCTGTCGGGGATTCCGGCGCGGGGCAGTGCATCGATGATACGTCTGACATATTAGTAAATCATTACATTCGTATGATCTGGATCAGAAGTCGTGCAGATATTTCCCCGGCTTGCGTAGGGGAAGGGGTGCGGCCATGTCTGGCCAGGCGTGCTAGAATCGCGCCCCAACGCAACCTGCCAGGACACCAGCCATGCCGACTGTCGATACGACCTACGTTTCCGATCACACCCGCTGGATGAACGAACAACTCGAGAAGAACCCGGAGTGGGTGGCCGATCAGAAGGCCGGACGCGCGCTGTGGTGGGACAAGAAGCAGGATGTCGATACCAGCACCCGCAACGACGCCTCGAAAGTCCCGCAGAAGCCGTATCCCTATGACGTGCATTTCTACGGGGAATGACGGCGAGGGGCATCGATTCCCTCCCCAGCGCGGCCGGTCGGATGACCGGCCGTTTGTTTTTCGGCGGCCCGGGGAACGTGCCGGCTAAATAGCTGACAAATTCAGTCGAGTATTCTACAATTCACCCAATTTTTGTCAGGGAATTGCCCGTCCATGTTCAGCCACCTGCGTGAGGACATCCGAGCCGTTTTCGACCGCGACCCAGCGGCCCGCTCCTTCTGGGAGGTGCTCACCTGCTATCCGGGCATCCATGCCCTGTGCCTGCATCGCCTGGCGCATCGCCTGTGGCACTGGCGCCTGCGCTGGCTGGCGCGCTTCGTCGCGCACGTTTCACGTTTCCTGACCGGCATCGAGATTCATCCGGGCGCCACCATCGGCCGTCGTTTCTTCATCGACCACGGCATGGGTGTCGTGATCGGCGAGACGGCGGAGATCCACGACGATGTCACCCTGTACCACGGGGTCACGCTCGGCGGTACTTCCTGGAACAAGGGCAAGCGCCATCCGACGCTGGAAAGCGGCGTCGTGGTCGGGGCGGGAGCCAAGGTGCTCGGGCCGATCACCATTGCCGCCGGCGCCAAGGTCGGCTCGAACGCGGTGGTCACCAAGCCGGTTCCGGCCGGCGCCACCGCGGTCGGCAACCCGGCGCGCATTCTGGACAACTCGGAGCAGGGCAGGCAGCGCGAGGCGCAGGCCGCGAAGATGGGCTTTTCCGCCTATGCGGTCGCCAGCGACCAGGACGATCCGCTGGCCAAGGCCATCCACGGCCTGCTCGACCATGCCGCCGAGACCGATCGCCGGCTTGCCTCGCTGATTCGTGAACTCGACGCCCAGGGCGTCAAGTGCGACCAGGAAGTGCAGTCGGCTGACAGCTTCGATCCGCAATACCTCAGCAAAATTGTTGACTAAATTTATCGGGTTTCTGTATAGTTGACCGCAACAGTCGGAAATTAGCCGGAGATAGCCATGCGACTTACTACCAAGGGACGTTTTGCGGTCACCGCGATGATGGATCTCGCCTTGCGCGGGGCGGAAGGCCCGGTTGCGCTGGCCGGCGTCAGCGAGCGCCAGAAGATTTCGCTCTCCTACCTCGAGCAACTGTTCGGCAAGCTGCGCCGCCACAAGCTGGTGGATAGCGTGCGCGGGCCGGGTGGCGGCTATTGCATCGCGCGGCCGCTCGAGCTGGTCACGGTCGCTGACATCATCCGTGCCGTCGACGAGCCGCTCGACGCGACCCAGTGCGGCGGCCGCGAGAACTGCCACGACGAGCACCGCTGCATGACCCACGATCTCTGGGCGACGCTCAACCGCAAGATGTACGAATTCCTTTCTTCGGTCACCCTGGCCGACCTGATCGCTCGCCAGCGCCAGAAGGAAGCAGCCGCCGGCGGTACCGGCGTGCTCGAGGATCTGCGTGCCGGCCCGCATCCGCGTAGCCGCGGCGGCCGTGAGAAGGCGGCGGCGATCGCCTGAGGTTGCACGCGATGTTTTCCCCCGTCTACCTCGACCACAATGCGACGACACCGCTTGAACCGGCGGTGCGGGCGGCCATGCTGCCCTGGCTGGGCGAGGAATTCGGCAACGCATCAAGCCGCCACGAGTACGGCCGGCGGGCGCGGGCGGCCATCGACGAGGCACGCCGGCAGGTCGCCGCTGCGGTCAATGCCCACCCGACCGAGGTTGTTTTCACCAGTGGCGGCAGCGAAGCCAACAACCTGTTCATCAAGGGCGCCGCCGCTGCCATGAAGCCGGGGCGGATCGCGGTCAGCGCAGTCGAGCATCCCTGCATCGCCAGGCCGGCGGCGCAACTCGCCGCGGCGGGCTGGCAGGTCGATACGATTGCGGTGGACGGCGAAGGGCGGGTCGAATCGGCTGCCTTCGCCACGGCACTCGGGGGGCGCCCGAAGCTGGTCTCGGTGATGGCTGCCAACAACGAGACCGGCGTGCTCCAGGACATTCCCGCGCTGGCGGCCGCCAACCGCACCGGCGGCGGCTGGTTCCATTCCGACGCGGTCCAGCTCTTCGGCAAGCAGCCGCTCGATTTCCGTGCCCTCAACGCGGCCGGGGTCCATGCCATTACGCTCTCTGCCCACAAGGCGGGGGGGCCGCAGGGCGCCGCGGCGCTGATCGTCGACAAGCGCGTCGAGCTGCAGCCGCTGATTGCCGGTGGCGGCCACGAGCGCGGCCTGCGCTCGGGCACCGAGAACGTCGCGGCCATCGCCGGTTTCGGCGTTGCGGCCGAACTGGTTGCCGGACGGGCAATGGCTTCCGGGCGTCTCGCGGAACTGCGCGACCGCCTCGAGCGCGGGCTCCTGGCGCTCGGCGCGACGATCTTCGGCGCCGGCGCCGAGCGCCTGCCCAATACGACCTACTTTGCGCTGCCCGATCTCGATGGCGAAACCTTGGTCGGCCAGCTCGACCGGGCGGGCTTCGCCGTGGCGAGCGGCGCCGCCTGCTCGAGTGCCAATCCCGAGCCGTCGCACGTGCTGCGCGCGATGGGCGTGGCGCCGGATCTGGCCCGCGGCGCTGTGCGCGTCAGCCTCGGGCCGGCCAATTCGGCCGCCGATGTCGACCAATTCATCCATGCCCTGCGGACGACGGCCGGTCGCCTGCAGGGACTGACGGCGATTGCCGTCTGACCGAACCGGCCCGAACAGCGAGAATGACGATGAAGCTCCCCATCTACCTGGACTATTCGGCGACCACGCCTGTCGACCCGCGCGTTGCGGAGAAGATGATTCCTTACCTGGTCGAGCGTTTCGGCAACCCGGCGTCGCGCTCGCACAGCTTCGGCTGGGATGCGGATGCCGCAGTCGAGGCGGCCCGCGATCAGGTCGCAGCGCTGGTCAATGCCGATCCCAAGGAAATCGTCTGGACTTCGGGGGCAACCGAGTCCAACAACCTGGCCATCAAGGGCGCCGCGCATTTCTACGCCGGCACCAAGGGCAAGCACATCATCACGGTCAAGACCGAGCACAAGGCGGTTCTCGACACCGTGCGCGAGATGGAGCGCCAGGGCTTCGAGGCGACCTACCTCGATGTCCAGGAAAATGGCCTGCTCGACCTGGATGTCTTCAGGGCGGCAATTCGTCCCGACACCGTGCTGGCCTCGGTGATGTTCGTCAATAACGAGGTTGGCGTCGTCCAGCCGATCGCCGAACTGGGCGAAATCTGCCGCGAGAAGGGCGTGATTTTCCACGTCGATGCCGCGCAGGCGACCGGCAAGGTCGATATCGACCTGCAGCAGCTCAAGGTCGACCTGATGAGTTTCTCGGCCCACAAGACCTATGGCCCCAAGGGTATCGGCGCCCTCTACGTGCGCCGCAAGCCGCGCATCCGGCTGGAGGCGCAGATGCACGGCGGCGGCCACGAGCGCGGGTTCCGCTCGGGTACGCTGGCGACGCACCAGATCGTCGGCATGGGTGAAGCCTTCCGCTTGGCCAAGGAGGAAATGGCCGAAGAAAACAAGCGGATCAAGGCATTGCGCGACAAACTTCTGGCGGGACTTCAGGATATCGAAGCGACCTACGTCAATGGGGACCTCGAAAAGCGGGTGCCGCACAACCTCAACATCAGCTTCGCCTATGTCGAGGGCGAGTCGATGATCATGGCCATCAAGGATCTCGCGGTCTCGTCGGGTTCGGCCTGCACCTCGGCGAGCCTGGAACCGTCTTATGTACTGCGTGCGCTCGGGCGCAACGACGAACTCGCGCACAGTTCGATCCGTTTTTCCATCGGCCGGTTCACGACCGAAGAGGAAATCGACTATGCAATCAACCTGTTGCACAAGAAAATTAACAAATTGAGAGAGCTCTCCCCGTTGTGGGAGATGGTCCAGGAAGGCATCGACCTGAATACCGTGCAATGGGCCGCACACTGACCATAGACGCTCCATCCCAACCCGGCACTTGAAGGAGAAACAACATGAGCTATAGCGTAAAAGTCATTGATCACTATGAGAATCCGCGCAACGTCGGTTCCTTCGCCAAGGAAGACGACGGGGTCGGCACCGGCATGGTCGGGGCGCCGGCCTGCGGCGACGTCATGAAGCTGCAGATCAAGGTCAACAAGTCCGGCGTGATCGAGGACGCCAAGTTCAAGACTTACGGTTGCGGCTCGGCGATCGCCTCGTCTTCGCTGGTGACCGAGTGGGTCAAGGGCAAGACAGTAGACCAGGCACTCGAAATCAAGAACACCGAGATCGCCGAGGAACTGGCGCTGCCACCGGTTAAAATCCACTGTTCGATCCTGGCCGAGGATGCCATCAAGGCGGCCGTGGCCGATTACAAGAAGAAGCACGGAGAATAGTCATGGGCGTTACCTTGAGCGAAAAGGCGGCGAAGCACGTCGCCGGTTACCTGACCAAGCGCGGCAAGGGCATCGGTCTGCGTCTCGGGGTGCGCACCAGCGGTTGCTCCGGGATGGCCTACAAGCTCGAGTTCGTCGATGAGTCGAGCGGCGAGGATCTCGTCTTCGAGAGCAACGGCGTCAAGGTCTTCGTCGACCCCAAGAGCCTGCCCTATCTCGACGGGATGGAACTCGACTATGCCCGCGAGGGGTTGAACGAGGGATTCAAGTTCAATAATCCCAACGTAAAGGACCAGTGCGGCTGCGGCGAATCCTTCAATGTGTAGCCGGCTCAGCGGGGCCGCGTTGAACCCCGCTTGCCGTACTGACCGTACTGTCTGCGCGGGGTTCGCCTTGCCCGGCCGTCGCTTTGCAGGTTTGGCGGACTGAAGCGCCTCATTTTCTGGAATCTTCGTTGGACCTGACCGCCGACTTCTTCTCGCTGTTCGACCTGCCACGTGCCTTCCGCGTCAGCCTGTCGGAACTCGATGCGCGCTACCGCGAGGTGCAGGCGCAGGTTCATCCGGACCGCTTCGCCAACGCCGGCGAGGTGGAGCGGCGGCTGTCCATGCAGTGGGCGACGCGCGCCAACGAGGCCTACCAGACCTTGAAGAGGCCGCTCGAGCGGGCGAAATACCTGCTGCACCTTGCCGGCCACGACATCAAGGCCGAGAGCAATACCGCGATGCCGGCGGATTTCCTGATCGAGCAGATGGAATGGCGCGAGGCGGTGGCGGAGGCGCGCGGCGGTCGCGACCACCACGAACTCGAGCGCCTGCACAACCGCCTGCGGGCCGATGTCGGCGCACGCTACGAAGAGCTTGGCGCCTTGCTTGACGACGTCGGCGACCATGACCGGGCGACCGATCGCGTGCGCCGCCTGATGTTCCTCGAGAAACTCCTCCACGAAATCGACGACGCGCTGGCGTCGCTGGAAGACTAAGCATGGCCTTGTTCCAGATCGCCGAACCCGGCGAATCCGCGGCGCCGCACGAGCACAAGCTCGCCATCGGCATCGACCTCGGTACCACCAACTCGCTGGTCGCCACCGTGCGCAGCGGCATTGCCGTCTGCCTCAACGACGAACAGGGGCGGCCGTTGCTGCCCTCGGTCGTCCGCTATCACGTCGATGGCAGCACCGAGTCCGGCTACGAGGCCCAGCAGCACCAGGCGCTCGACCCGCGCAATACCATCGTTTCCGCCAAGCGCTTCATGGGGCGTGGCCTCAAGGATATCGCCCACGTCGAATCGATGCCCTACGACTTCGTCGAAGCGCCCGGGATGGTCCGCGTCAAGACCGTCGCCGGTGCGAAGAGCCCGGTGGAAGTCTCGGCCGAGATACTCAAGTCGCTCAAGGCACGGGCCGAGGCGGCGCTCGGCGGCGACCTGGTCGGCGCCGTGATCACGGTGCCGGCGTACTTTGACGATGCCCAGCGCCAGGCGACCAAGGATGCCGCGCGCCTGGCCGGCCTCGATGTCCTCCGCCTGCTCAACGAGCCGACCGCGGCGGCCATCGCCTACGGCCTCGACAATGCCGCCGAGGGCATCTATGCCGTCTACGACCTCGGCGGCGGTACCTTCGACATCTCCATCCTCAAGCTGACCAAGGGCGTCTTCGAGGTCATGGCCACCGGTGGCGACTCGGCGCTCGGCGGCGACGATTTCGATCACCGCATCTACTGCTGGGCGATCGAGCAGGCCCGCCTGCAGCCGTTGTCGCCGGGCGACTCGCGCCTCCTGATGACGCGCTGCCGCGAGGCCAAGGAATACCTGACCCTGAATGCCGAGGCGCCGATCACCGCGCGCCTCTCCTCGGGGGAACTGGTCGACATCAAGCTCGACGTTGCCACCCACGCGGAAATAACGCGCACACTGGTTTCCAAGACCATCCAGCCGGTCAAGAAGGCCCTGCGCGACGCCGGCTTGCGCGTCGAGGACGTCAAGGGCGTGGTCATGGTCGGCGGCGCCACGCGCATGCCGCAGATACAGAAGGCGGTGGGCGATTTCTTCCGCCAGGAGCCGCTGACCAACCTCGATCCGGACAAGGTCGTCGCCCTCGGTGCCGCAACCCAGGCCAACCTGCTGGTCGGCAACAAGACCGGGCGCGACGAGTGGCTGTTGCTCGACGTGATCCCGCTGTCGCTCGGGCTGGAGACCATGGGCGGACTGACCGAGAAGGTCATTCCGCGCAATTCGACGATCCCGACTGCACGCGCCCAGGAGTTCACCACCTTCAAGGACGGGCAGACGGCGATGGCGATCCATGTCGTCCAGGGCGAGCGCGAAATGGTTTCCGACTGCCGCTCGCTGGCCCGCTTCGAATTGCGCGGCATCCCACCGATGGTTGCCGGTGCTGCGCGCATCCGAGTCACTTTCCAGGTCGATGCCGACGGGTTGCTCTCGGTGACGGCGCGCGAACAAACGACCGGTGTCGAGGCCAGCATTGCCGTCAAGCCTTCCTACGGGTTGTCGGATGACGAGATCGCCGGCATGCTGCGCGACTCGATGGACCACGCCAAGGACGACGCTATTGCGCGTGCCCTGCGTGAGGCGCAGGTCGAGGCCGAGCGCCTGGTCGAGGCGACCGAGGCGGCGCTGGCCGAGGATCCGCACTTGCTGAACGAAGCCGAGATCGCGAAGATCCGTGCTGCGATCGCCAAGCTGAAGGAGACCGCCGCTGGTGACAACCGGCGCCTGATCAACCTGGCAATGGACGACCTCGGTTTCGAGACGCAGGAATTCGCCCACCGGCGCATGGACCAGAGCATCAAGCGCGCGCTCGCCGGGCGCAAGGTGGATGAAATCAGGATGGGAGAGGAATCATGACCCAGGTCATCGTGCTGCCGCACGTCGAACTGTGCCCCGACGGCACCGTGATCGAGGCGGAAGAGGGCAAGTCGATCTGCGAGAACCTGCTCGAGCATGGCATCGAGCTCGAGCATGCCTGCGAGATGTCGTGCGCCTGCACGACCTGTCACGTCGTCGTGCGCGAGGGCTTCGCTTCGCTGGATGCGGCGGAGGAAGAGGAAGAGGACCTGCTGGACAAGGCCTGGGGCCTCGAACCGAACTCCCGCCTGGGCTGCCAGGCGCTGGTGCGGTCGACGCCGCTGGTGGTCGAGATTCCGAAATACAGCATCAACATGGCGAAGGAGGGTCACCGCAAATGAAATGGACCGACATCAACGACATCGCCATCGAACTGGCCGACGCGCATCCCGACAAGGATCCGCTGAAGATCAACTTCGTCGACCTGCGCGACTGCGTGATGGCCTTGCCCGGCTTCAACGACGATCCCGGCCACTGCGGCGAGAAGATCCTCGAAGCGATCCAGCAGGCCTGGATCGACGAGGTCGCCTGAGCGCGACATGAAGACGCGCGATTTTCCCGGCCGCGGCAGCCAGCTCAACGTTCTCGGCGGGCCATTGCTGACCTGCAGTGACGACCCGAAGACCGGATTCTTCCGCGATGGCTGCTGCAATACATCCGAGGATGACCTTGGCAGCCACACCGTCTGCGTCGTGCTCACGGCCGAGTTCCTCGCCTTCTCGAAGGCGCGCGGCAACGACTTGAGCACGCCGCGTCCCGAATTCGATTTTCCCGGCCTGCAGCCGGGCCAGCGCTGGTGCCTTTGCGCCGCGCGCTGGCTGGAGGCCTACCGGGCCGGCAAGGCCCCGCGCGTATCGCTCAATTCGACGAACCAGGCTGCGCTCGAAATCGTGCCCCTCGCCCTGCTCAAGGAGCATGCGCTCGACCTCCATTGAACCGGATGCCGCCGTGAGCGGCGCTTGGCTGATGGTGTTCGCCGCCTGGCTGGTGGCCACGGGGGCAACGCTGGCGGCACTCTTCCTCGGTGAAGTCATCGGGCTGCCGGTCTGCGTGCTCTGCTGGTACCAGCGCATCGCGATGTTTCCGCTCGCGCTCGTCCTGCCCTTTGCCCTGTTTCCCTATTCCCGGGTCGTGGTCCGCGCTGGCCTCGCGCTCGCGCTTGCCGGTCTCGCGCTCGCCGCATTCCATCAGCTGCTGGTCGCCGGCGTCATCCCCGAGGAAATCAAGCCGTGCACACAGGGCGTGCCCTGCGGGAAGACGGTGGCGGTCTGGTTCGGCTTCGTCACCATCCCGCTGCTGGCCATCGCCGCCTTTTCCCTGATCGCGGCGCTACTGGCCGCTGCCTTGTCGAGAACCCCGAAATGAAGCAGAAAACTTTGTTCACCGTGGCACTGATCGGCCTTTTTGCCGCCTTCATCGTCGCCACCCTGCTCTTCAACGTCGAACGCGCCGAGGAAGAACAGCAGGCTTCCCTCACCAGTGCCGGCGCCCTGGTGCGCGGCCATTCGCCAGCCTTCGGCCCGGCCGATGCGCCGGTTACCGTGGTCGAGTTCCTCGATCCCGCCTGTGAGACCTGCGCGGCCTTCTACGCCCCCGTCAAGGAACTGCTTGCCGCCAATCCCGGCAAGATTCGCCTGGTCATCCGTTATGCCCCGTTCCACAAGGGTTCCGACCAGGTCGTCGCGATCCTAGAGGCGGCGCGCCGCCAGGGCAAGTTCCGCGAGGCGCTCGAAGCCTTGCTCGCCACCCAGGCCGACTGGTCGCCGCATCACACGCCGCAGGTCGAGCGGGTCTGGAAACACCTCGATGGTCTCGGCCTCGACCTCGAGCAGGTACGCAGGGACATGTGGCTGCCGGAAACCGGCCGCGTCATCGCCCAGGATCTCGATGATGCCCGCCTGCTCAACGTGACCAAGACGCCGGAATTCTTCGTGAATGGCCGGCCGTTGCCGCGTTTCGGTTGGGAGCCGCTGCAACAGGCGGTCACGGCCGCGTTGCGCGGGCGCTGATATCCGCCCGCTTAACCGAACAGGTTGAGCAGCGCGTCCAGCCCGCCGAAGTCGATGCCGACATCGGCCTTTGCACGCGTCGCCGGCTTGGCGCGGTAGGCCACGGAGACCCCGGCCTCGGCCATCATCGCCAGGTCGTTGGCACCGTCGCCGAAGGCGATCACCTGGTCGCGGCGCAGGCCCAGTTCGTCGCGCAGCCGGCAGAGGTGGTGGGCCTTGGCGGCGGCATCGACGATGTCGCCGGAAACACGGCCGGTCAGCTTGCCGCCCTTGATCTCCAGTTCATTGGAGGTGGCGAAGTCGAAACCGAGTTCGATGCGCAGGCGTTCGGTGAAGTAGGTGAAGCCGCCGGAGAGGATGGCGGTGCGCAGGCCGGCTGCCTGTGCCGCCGCGAGCAATTCGCGGGCACCCGGGGAGAGTAGAAGGCGCTCGCCATAGACGCGGGCGAGGACGCGGGCGTCGAGCCCTTCGAGCAGGGCGAGGCGGCGGCGCAGGCTCTCGCGGTAGTCGATCTCGCCACGCATCGCGGCTTCGGTGACGGCCGAGACTTCCGCCTTCTTGCCCGCGAAGTCGGCCAGCTCGTCGATGCACTCGATGGTGATCAGCGTCGAATCCATGTCGAAGCAGATCAGGCCGAAATCGGACAGCTTGCGGCCGGGCTGGACGAAGGCCCAGTCGAGCCGCTCGGCGGCGATCAGCGGCAGCAGGGCATCGAACTCCGGCGTGCGCGCAGCGCCAGCCAGGCGGACGACCTGCGGCGGACGTGGTTCAATGGCGGTGGCCCCGGTGGCTGCGACGATGCGTTCGAGCAGGAAGGTCGGCGTGCAGGCGCCGTGGAGTACGAGGTTCATCCCGCGATGAGGTGCGAGACGAGTCCGTCGGCGAGCTTGGGTTCGAACCAGGTCGATTTGGGCGGCATCACTTCGCCGGAGTCGGCGACGGCCATCAGGTCGGCCATTTGTGTCGGGTGCATGGCGAAGGCGACCGCCATTTCGCCGCTGTCCACGCGTCGCTCGAGTTCTGCGAGGCCGCGGATGCCGCCGACGAAGTCGATGCGCTTGTCGCGGCGAAGGTCGCCGATGCCGAGGACAGGGCCGAGCAGTTGCTCGGAGAGGACGCTGACGTCGAGCCGGCGGACCGGATCGGCGGCGGGAACGCGGGCCGGGTCGATGGCGAGACGGTACCAGCGGCCGCCGAGGTACATGCCGACGATGCCGGGGCGCTCGGGCGCGAAGCGGCCGGCGGCCGGGGTCACGCCGAAGCGCTCGCCGGTGCGGGCGAGGAACTCCGCGGGCGAGAGCCCGGCGAGGTCGCGCACGACGCGGTTGTAATCCATGATGCGCATCTCGTGCGCCGGGAAGATCACGGCCAGGAAGCTGCCGGCGTCGCCTTCGTCACCGGCGGCGCGGTGCGCTGCGGCGACGCGGGAGGCGGCGGCCGAACGATGGTGGCCGTCGGCGATATAGAGCGCCGGCATGGCCTCGAAGGCGGCGCCGAGGGCGGCGATGGCATCGCCGCCGGCGATCGCCCACACCGTATGGCGCACCCCGTCGAGGGTGGCGTCGGCCACCGGCTCGCCGGCGGTAGCCGCGGCGAGGAGGGCGTCGGCGGCGGCCGAATCCGGGTAGGCGAGCAGCACCGGCCCGGTCTGCGCAGCGAGCGCCTCGATCTGGCGCACGCGGTCGTCTTCCTTGTCCGGGCGGGTGAATTCGTGGCGGCGGATGCGGTTGCTGTCGTAATCGGCGACCGAGGCAGCGACGACGAGGCCGGTCTGGACGTGTGCGCCCATCTCCAGACGATAGGCATAGTAGCGGGGTGTTTCGTCGCGCACGAGGAAGCCGTCGGCGATCAGGCGGCGGAAATTGTCGGCCGAGCGCGCGTAGACCGCAGGCGAATACGGGTCGGTATCCGCCGGCAGGTCGATTTCCGCCTTGGAGATATGCAGGAAGCTGGCCGGCCGGCCGGCCGCGCGCTCGCGCGCCTCGGCACTGGAGAGCACGTCGTAGGGCGGGGCGATGACGTCGGCCGCGCGGCCAGGGGCCGGGCGCAGTCCGCGGAAGGGCTGGATAAGGGGCATCGTCTTGTCGGCGCCGGTCGTCTTCAGCCGAGGCGTTCCGGCAACACGTCGCGCAGCAGCACGGCGGCGTCGCGGATCATCTTCTCGGTGGTGTCCCAGTCGACACAGGCATCGGTGACCGAGCAGCCATACTTGAGCTGGGTCAGGTCGGCCGGGATGGCCTGGTTGCCGGCCTCGATGTTCGATTCGATCATCACGCCGACCAGCGACTTGTTGCCGCCGCGGATCTGGTTGACGATGTCGGTCATCACCAGCGGCTGCAGTTCCGGCTTCTTGAAGCTGTTGGCGTGCGAGCAGTCAACGACGATGTTGGCCGGCAGTTTCGCCTTGACCATCGCCTGCTCGGCCATCGAGACCGAGACCGTGTCGTAATTCGGGCGCCCGTCACCACCACGCAGGACGACGTGGCCGTGCGCATTGCCCTTGGTGCGCACGACGGCGACCTTGCCGGCGCCGTTGATGCCGAGGAAGGAGTGCGGCTTGGAGGCGGAAAGAATGGCGTTGATCGCCACCGTCAGGTCGCCGCTGGTCCCGTTCTTGAAGCCGACCGGCGTCGATAGCCCGGAGGACATCTCGCGGTGCGTCTGCGACTCGGTGGTGCGGGCGCCGATCGCGGTCCACGTGATCAGGTCGCCGTAATACTGCGGCGAAATCGGGTCGAGCGCCTCGGTGCCGGTGGGCAGGCCGATCTCGGCGATGTCGAGCAGGAACTGGCGCGCCTTCTCCATGCCGATATCGACGCGGAAGGAGTCGTCCATGAACGGGTCGTTGATGTAGCCCTTCCAGCCGACCGTGGTGCGGGGCTTCTCGAAGTAGACGCGCATGATCAGCTGCAGCGTGTCACCCACCTCGTCGGCAAGCGCCTTCAGGCGGCGGGCGTAGTCGAGGCCGGCGACCGGGTCGTGGATCGAGCAGGGGCCGACGACGACGAAAAGGCGGGGGTCCTTGCGGTCGAGGATGTCGCGCAGCAGGCGGCGGCCGTGGGTCACGGACTTCGTCGCCTTCGCGCTGATCGGCAGGCGCGCGTGGATTTCCTCCGGCGTCGGCATCGTGTCGAAGGCGGTAACGTTGATGTTTTCGGTGTTGGGGGTGGTCATTTTTCAGTGGCTCAACTGGCGGATCATGTCTTTCACCGCGCCGAGCTTGTCGTTCAGCGACGGGCAATGGCGCAGAAGGGAGATTTTATCCTGTCCCGCCAGTTTGTACCGGCGGTCACTCTGGATCAAATGAATGATCTTCATCGGGTCGATAGGCGGATTCTTCGAGAATTCCGGCCCGAATTGCAGGGTGATCTGGTCACTGGTGGCATCGAGCTTGTGCACGCACAGCGGCTTGACCAGCAGGCGCAGCCGGTGCGTGGCGACCAGCGCCTGTGCCTGCAGCGGCAGTTCGCCGAAGCGGTCGATCAGTTCCTCCTGCATGGCATCGAGCTCCTCGCCGGATTCGCAGTTGGACAGGCGCTTGTAGAGGGTGAGCCGCTCGTGCACGTCGGGGCAGAAGGCATCGGGGAGCAGCGCCGGCGTACGCAGGTTGATCTCTGTGCCAATGCCGAGCGGCTGCGTCAGGTCGAGGGTGTCGACCGCCTTGCCCTGGCGCAGCTGGGCGACGGCGCGGTTGAGCATGTCGGCGAAGACGTTGAAGCCGACTTCCTGCATTTCGCCCGACTGGCTGTCGCCGAGGACCTCGCCGGCGCCGCGGATCTCGAGGTCGTGCATGGCGAGGAAGAAGCCGGCGCCGAGTTCCTCGGACATCTGGATGGCCTCGAGGCGCTGCTTCGCCTGCTTGGTCATCGACTTCTCGTCGTCGACCAGCAGGTAAGCGTAGGCCTGGTGGTGCGAGCGGCCGACGCGGCCGCGCAACTGGTGCAGCTGGGCGAGCCCGAACTTTTCAGAGCGGTTGATCAGGATGGTGTTTGCATGCGGGTTGTCGATGCCGGTCTCGATGATGGTCGTGCACAAGAGCAGGTTGGCGCGCTGCTGCGTGAAGTCGCGCATGACCCGCTCGAGTTCGCGCTCGGCCATCTGGCCGTGGCCGATGACGATGCGCGCCTCGGGCACCAGCTTTTCCAGCCTTTCGCGCATGTTCTCGATCGTATCGACCTCGTTGTGCAGGAAATACACCTGGCCGCCGCGCTTGAGTTCGCGCAGCACGGCCTCGCGGATGATGCCGTCGGAGAACCTGCTGACGAAGGTCTTGATGGCGAGGCGCTTCTGCGGCGCCGTGGCGATCACCGAGAAATCGCGCAGGCCCTCCATAGACATCGCCAGCGTGCGCGGGATCGGCGTTGCCGTCAGGGTCAGCACATCGACCTCGGCGCGCAGGGCCTTCAGCGTTTCCTTCTGGCGCACGCCGAAGCGGTGTTCCTCGTCGATGACGACGAGGCCGAGGCGGTCGAATTTCACGTCCTTGCCGATCAGCTTGTGGGTGCCGATGATGACGTCGATCCTGCCCTCGGCCAGTTCCTTCAGCGCCTGCGCCGACTCCTTGGCGGTCTTGAAGCGGGACAGCTCGGCGACCTTGACCGGCCAGTCGGCGAAGCGGTCGGCGAAGGTCTGGTAATGCTGCTCGCAGAGGAGCGTGGTCGGGCAGAGCACGGCGACCTGCTTGCCGCCGGCCACCGCGCAGAAGGCGGCGCGCAGTGCGACCTCGGTCTTGCCGAAGCCGACGTCGCCGCAGACCAGCCGGTCCATCGGCTTGCCCGACTTCATGTCGGCGATGACGGCGGCGATCGCCTGCGCCTGGTCGGCGGTTTCCTCGAAACCGAAGCCGTCGGCGAAGGCCTCGTAGTCGTGCTCGGAGAAGGCGAAGGCATGGCCCTGGCGGGCGGCACGGGCGGCGTAGAGGGCGAGCAGCTCGGCGGCGGTGTCGCGCGCCTGCTCGGCCGCCTTGCGCTTGGCCTTCTCCCATTGGCCGGAGCCGAGCGTGTGCAGCGGCGCTGCGTCGGGCTCGGCGCCCGAATAGCGGGAGATGACGTGCAACTGGGCCACCGGGACGAACAGCTTGGCCTCGTTGGCGTAATGCAGCTCGAGGAATTCCTGATCGCCCAGTCCCAGATCCATGCGCACCAGGCCCCGGTAGCGGCCGATGCCGTGGCTCTCGTGCACGACCGGGTCGCCGACCTTGAGTTCGGTCAGGTCCTTGAGCCAGTTGTCGAAGCCGGCCTTGCGTGCCGCCTCGCGCCGGGTGCGCCGGGGTGCGCCGGCATAGAGCTCCGTTTCGGTAACGAAGGCGAGGTCCGGCAACGCGAAGCCGGCGTGCAGGGGGGCCACCCCCAGTGCCAGCGGCGCATCGCCGGCCACGAAGGCCTCCCGGTCGGCGCTGGCAGCCGGCTGCAGCCCGTGCTCGGCGAGCATCGCCGCCAGCGTCTCGCGGCGGCCGGCCGATTCGGCGAGCAGCAGCACGCGCCCTGGGCCGGTGGCCAGCCAGGCCTTGAGGCGGCCGAGCGGATCCTCGGCCCGGCGGTCGACCGACACGTCGGGCAGAGTCGCGGACGACGCCGCGGCATCGCCGGTTTTCGCGGCGAGGGCGACGCGGACGTAGTCCTTCGCCGCGGCAAAGAAGGCCTCGCCGGTCAGGAACAGCGCTTCCGGCGGCAGCAACGGCCGCGCCTTGTCGCCCTGCAGCAGGTCGTGGCGCGAGCGTGTGTCCTTCCAGAAAGCGGCAATGGCAGCCGGCGCGTCCCCGTGCGTGACGAAGACCGCGTCGGCCGGCAGGTAGGCAAAAATGGTCGCCATCTCCTCGAAGAAGAGCGGCAGGTAATACTCGATGCCGGCGCTGGCGATGCCCTGCGAGACATCCTTGTAGATGCCCGAACGGGCCGGGTCGCCCTCGAAGGCTTCGCGGAACTTCTGGCGGAAGCGGGTGCGGCCGGCATCGTCCAGCGGGAACTCGCGCGCTGGCAGCAGGCGAACCTCCGGCACCGGGTAGATGGTGCGCTGGGTGTCGACGTCGAAGGTCTTGATGCTCTCGATCTCGTCATCGAACAGGTCGAGCCGGTAGGGTACCGGCGAGCCCATCGGGAAGAGGTCGATCAGGCCGCCGCGGATCGAGTATTCGCCCGGTGAAACCACCTGGGTGACGTGCGCGTAGCCGGCCAGTGTGACCTGAGCGCGGAATTTCTCGGCATCGATGCGCTCGCCCTTCCGGAAGGCGAAGGTGTAGGCGGCCATGAATTCCGGCGGCGCCAGGCGGTAGACCGCGGTCGCGGCCGGCACCAGCAGGATGTCGAGTTCGCCCTGCAGTGCGGCCCACAGGGTCGCCAACCGCTCCGAGACGAGGTCCTGGTGCGGCGAAAAATGGTCGTAGGGGAGCGTTTCCCAGTCCGGCAGCAGGCGCACGCGCAGGCCGGGTGCGAACCACGGGGTCTCGTCGAGAAGCCGCTGGGCATCGGCGGCGCTGGCGGTGACGACGGCGAGCAGGCGTCCCGGGTTGCCCGCCGCCAGTTCGGCCAGCGCCAGCGCATCGGACGAGCCGGCGAGGCCGCCGAGGTCGAGGCGCGAACCCGCCCTGGGCAGGGCGGGCAGGGAGAGCAGGGGACGGGGAGCGGGCACGGCGGGTGCGGGGTGCGGCTGGGGGCCGAATTATAGCGGCTCGGCCGCCGCACCGGCCGGATTCAGTACGAATCCAGCGGGATGGCGGCGACGATGCTGCCGTCCTGCGTATCGACCAGCGCGGTCCAGAATTCCTTGCGCCCGACCAGCGGCAGGTAGGCGAGCCGCTCCGGCGGGCGGCCACTGGCGGTAACGTGGCGGTCGAGCAAGGCGGCTTCGTTCGGGAAGCGCCGGCGCAGGTCGGCAAGCGGCTTGCTCTCGCGCCTTACCGCGTCGAGCGCTTCCGGGTAGGGGCGCCAGAAATCGGGGCGGGTACCGATCGGCAGGCCGGCCAGCTCGGCCATCACCACGTCGGCTCTTTCTTCGCCGGTGACCGGGCGCACGGCCAGCGTCGTCGGGCCAGTGACCGGCAAGGCGTCGATGCCTGCCGGCGTCTTGGGCACCAGTTCGGCAGGCACTTCGATGGCATGGACGACGCGGAAGCGGTCGATCTCGAACACCAGATGCACCGGGCGGGCGACGAACACGGTATGCAGGCCGTAAACCAGCGCGGCGACCTGGGTCAGCCCGATCACCGAAAAATCGAAGAGCAGCGCCCGGCGCGATTTGTCGGGGCGGTAGACGACGAAGGTGAGCAGCGGGCCGAGGATGACGTCGACGGTGACGAGGATGAGGAACAGTTCGCGGCCGCCGGACAACTCGCGGTAGGGATAGGGATACCAGACGAAGAAGACGACGACGGCGGCAAGGAGGGCGACGGCCAGGCTGATCGAGAAGTGGATCGCCAGGGCCTTGATGCGGGCGCGGAGGTGGGTCATGGTGATGCGGGGACGGTGTTCTCAGCTGTCGTCTGAGGTATGGGCGAAGGTGGCCGGATTCAAGGGCCGGGCGCTGCCGGTTGCGGTCGACGCCCGAAAACGGGCGAATTCTACGCCAATGGCTCAGGCGCCGAGGCGCACCGGTATCCGGCGCGGGCCGAAGGCCCTGCCGTCGCGTCCGAGCGCCTTGCCCCAGCGGCCGGCGATGGCGGTGCGGCAGTGCGGGCAGCGCCCGTCCGCGTCGAGGTCGTAGCGGCGGATGTCGTACCAGTCGCGCACGATCAGCGCGGCATGGCACGACGGGCAGAAGGTGGTGCCGCCCTCGCTGTCGTGCACGTTGCCGGTGAACACGTGGTGCAGCCCGGCATCGCGTGCGATGCGCCGGGCCAGCGCCAGCGTGGCGGGCGGCGTCGGCGGCAGGTCACCCATCTTCCAGTCGGGGTGGAAGGCGGTGAAGTGGAGCGGGACGTCGGGGCCGAGTTCCTTCGCTACCCAGCTCGCCAGTTCGTTGACCTCGTCGGCGCCGTCGTTGTGGCCGGGAATCAGCAGCGTGGTGATTTCCAGCCAGCAGTCGGTCTCGTGATGGATGTAGGCGAGCATGTCGAGCACCGGTTGCAGGTGGGCGACGCAGAGCTTGCGGTAGAAATCCTCGGTGAAGGCCTTGAGGTCGACGTTGGCGGCATCCATGACGGCGAAGAACTCCTTCGCCGGCTCGCGGTGGATGTAGCCGGCGGTCACCGCGACGTTGCGGATGTCCTGCGCGCGGCAGGCGAGTGCAGTGTCGATCGCGTACTCGGCGAAGACCACCGGGTCGTTGTAGGTGTAGGCGACGCTGTCGGCACCGTAGCGGCGGGCGGCAGCGGCAATCATCTCCGGCGTCGCGTGGTCCATCAGGCGGTCCATGTCCTTCGACTTGGAGATGTCCCAGTTCTGGCAGAACTTGCAGGCGAGGTTGCAGCCGGCGGTGCCGAACGACAGGATGCTGCTCCCCGGGTAGAAGTGGTTGAGCGGCTTCTTCTCGACCGGATCGATGCAGAAGCCTGACGAGCGGCCCCAGGTGGTCAGCGTCATCGCGCCGTCCTGCATCATGCGGACGAAGCAGGCGCCGCGCTGGCCCTCGTGCAACTGGCAGTCGCGCGGGCAGAGGTCGCACTGGATGCGCCCGTCGGGCAGCGCGTGCCACCAGCGGGCCGGGTGCCGGCTCTCGGGAACGGTCATGGCCTGCCCTCCTTCCACTTGCGTACCTGGTAGCGCTCGAGGCGGACGTCGGGGCCCCAGTAGCCGGGTGGCAGCCCGGCCTTCTGCTTCAGGTGGGCCATGAACACCGCCGGGTCGGGCAACTGCTCCCAGACCTGGGGCAGGAAGGTCGCGCGGCGCCCGCCGGCGGAAAAGATCACGCCATCAATGCCAGGCCGCAACTGCGCGAGCGCATCGGCTTCGCCGGTGAAGGTCATCGGCTGCGCCGGCGTCAACAGGGATACCTCGACGCGCGTCGCCGGCAGTTCGTCGGCCGCCAACCGCGGGAAGCGCGGGTCGCGAAAGGCGGCGTTGCGGGCATTGTCCTCGACGTCGGCGCGCAGGGGGCGCCAGGCCTGCAGGCTGCCGATGCAGCCACGCAAGGCGCCATCCTGCGTCAAAGTGACGAAGGTCGCGCCGGATTCCTGCAGTTCCGGCAGGTCGACGGCTGCCGGCGCCGCCTGGCCGAACTCGCGGGCGATGGCGGCGCGCGCCAGGATGAGGAGGGTGTTGCCGAGGTCAGGCATCGGGTTCCTCGAAGGCGAAGGCGGCATAGCCGACGACGCGCTGCTTGTCGCCGGCGGTGTCGCCCGAATTGCAGCGGTGCAGCAGGCGCACCGCGAGGCCGCGCCGGCGCGCGGCGAGCAGCAGGCCGTTCACCGGGTAAGCCCCGCAGGCCTCGTCGGGACGGATGTGCGAGTCGAATTGCACGATGCGCTGGCAGGTATCCGCATCGACCGCGCTGGCAGCGGCATAGGGCAGGAAGTGCGAGAGGTCGGAGCTGATGACGATCAGCGTCTCCGGGCCGCCCCAAAGGCGCTCGAGCACGGTGGCCACGGCTTCCGGCGGCGCATGGCCGACGGCCAGGGGAACCACGCGGAAGGCTGCCAGCACACGCTGCAGGAAGGGAAGATGCACTTCCAGCGAGTGTTCCTGCGCGTGCACCCGGTCGCTGGCGACAACGTAGGGCAGGTCGGCGATTTTCGCCACGGCTTCGCTGTCGACCGCAACCGCGCCGAGCGGCGTGGCCAGCGTGTCGGCCTCGGTCAGCGCGAGGCCGTTCACGGCGACGCGGTGGGTCGGGCCAAGCAGGATGACGCGGGTGATGGTTTCGCGCCACGGTGCGAGCAGGGCATAGGCGCGGGCGGCGGTCGATCCGGAATAGATGTAGCCGGCGTGCGGGACGATCAGCGCCTTGGGCTGGCGGGCGGCGGCGGCCGGTGCGGCGGCGAGCAGGGCATCGACGTCGCGCTGGAGGACGGCCGGGTTGCCGGGGTAGAACATGCCGGCGACGGCTGGCGGGCGGACATGGGCCATGACAGCTCCTTCACAGCATCAGCAGGCCGGCGCCCATGCCGGCGCCGATGGCGAGCAGGCCGGGCAGGGCATGGCGGGCGAGGCGGGCGCCGCCGATGCTGATGACGAGACCGATCTTGAAGATCAGGTTGGCCACCAGCGCCAGCGTGACGGCGATGACCGCCTCGTGGCCGGCAACGCGCTCGAGGTTGAAGATGCGCAGGGTCGACAGCACGCTGGCGTCGGCGTCGGTGAGGCCGGAAACCAGCGCGACGATGAACAGGCCGCGGTTGCCGGCGATGTCCTGCAGCCAGGCGGCGGCGAGCAGCACGATGGCGTAGAGGAGCCCGAAGGAAATGGCGGTCTTCAGTTCGGTCGGGTTCTTGACCTCGGGCAGCGGCAGGTCGCCGGCCGCCGCCAGTGTCTTCCAGCCGTAAAGCGAGACGGCGACGCCGGGCAGGATGCCGCAGGCGAAGACGACGGCGATCGGCGTGATCAGGGCCGGCGCCACGATCCCGGCGATGATGCCGAGGCGGATCATGACCATCACGTTGGCGATCAGGATCACCAGCGCCGACATGCGCACCAGGTCGCCGTGCGCGGCGGCGTGGCGCGAGAACATCATGGTGGTTGCGGTCGACGACGCCAGGCCGCCGAAAATGCCGAGCACCGCTGCACCATGGCGGGCGCCGATGATGCGCAGGGCCATGTAGCCGCCGAGCGCGAGGCCGGAGATGAGCACCACCATCCACCAGATCTGGCGCGGGTTGATCGCCTGGTAGGGGCCGAAATCCTCGGTCGGCAGGATGGGCAGGATCACCAGCGAGAGGACGGCGAACTGGAGGATCGAGTTGATGTCCTTGGCCGTCATCTGCTTGCTGATATTGCGCAGTTCGGCCTTGAAGTAGAGCAGGATGGTCGTCGTGATCGCCAGCATGACCGCCAGCGTCTGGTAGCCGTACCAGACCGCCGCACCGAGTCCGTAGGTGACGATGATCGCCGCTTCCGACGTGAAGCCCCGGTACTGCTCCTCCTGGCGCGACGAGAAGTTCGAGGCGACCATCGCCGCGGAAATCACGAGCAGGCCGGCAACCAGCGTCCATGGTCCACCGCCGGCCTTCTCGCCAAGCAGCGCGAACAGGCAGCCGAGCATGCACACCAGCGCGAAGGTGCGCAGCCCCGCCGCCGAGTCCGGCCGGCGCTCGCGCTCCATGCCGACCAGCAGCCCGATGCCGAGCGAGGTGGCGAACGCCTCGACGGGTCCAGCCAGTTCCGGTACGACGAAGCTCATGCGCGGCCTTTCATTCTCCCTATGAAGGTAAAATTAAGCCATGCCACGCCATTACGCAATCGTTCCCGCTGCCGGCAGCGGCGCCCGCTTCGGTGCCGGGCGTCCGAAGCAGTATCTCGACCTGCTCGGGCGCCCGCTGCTTTTCCATACGCTGGCCGCCCTGGCCGCCTGTTCCGCCATCGAGCGGGTGTGGGTGGTGCTCGCCCCGGACGATGCCGAATGGGCAACGTACGACTGGTCGGAACTCGGGCACAAGGTCGAGACCCTGCGCTGCGGCGGTGCCACGCGTGCCGACAGCGTGCGCAACGGCCTTCAGGCAGCGGCGATGGTCGCGGCCGACGATGACTGGGTGCTGGTCCACGACGCGGCGCGGCCGTGCCTGAGCCAGGCCATGCTCGCCGCACTGACCGCCGAACTGGCCGATGACCCGGTCGGCGGTATCCTCGCCGTGCCGGTTGCCGACACCCTCAAGCGGGCCGACGACGTGCGCCGCGTCGCTGCGACCGAGCCGCGCGACGGGCTCTGGCAGGCGCAGACGCCGCAGATGTTCCGCTACGGCCTGCTGCGCGGTGCGCTCGAACAGCACCGCGAAGTGACCGACGAGGCCGGCGCCATCGAGGCGGCGGGCTACCGGCCGCGCCTGGTGGCCGGCGACGCGACCAATCTCAAGGTCACCTATCCCGCCGATCTCGCGCTGGCGGCCATGATCCTCAGGGGCAGACGATGAACTTCCGAGTCGGGCAGGGCTATGACGTGCATCGGCTGGTGCCGGGGCGCAAGCTGATCCTCGGCGGTGTCGAGATCCCGCATGCAACCGGTCTGCTCGGGCATTCCGACGCTGACGCCCTGCTGCATGCAATTACCGACGCGCTGCTCGGCGCCGCCGGCCTCGGCGACATCGGCCGGCATTTCCCCGACAGCGATCCGCGTTACGCCGGTGCCGACAGCCGCGTGCTGCTGCGCGCCGCCGTCGCGCTGCTGGCGGAGCAGGGCTGGCGGCCGATCAACGTCGATGCGACGCTGATCGCCCAGCAGCCCAAGCTCGCGCCGCACGCCGCGGCGATGGTCGCCAATGTCGCGGTCGACCTCGGAATAGAGGCAGATTCCGTGAACATCAAGGGCAAGACCAACGAGAAGCTCGGCTACCTCGGCCGCGAGGAAGCGATCGAGGCGCAGGCCGTGGTGCTCATTACCCGTGACTGAAACGGCGGCGGACGGGCGCGCAGGCGAAACCGCCCGCGTCTTTTTCGCCCTCTGGCCGCTGGCCTCGCTGGCGGCAGAACTGTCCGCGATCGCGGCGCGTTGGGCACAGAGCGCTGGCGGTCGGGCAACGCGGCGCGACACCATCCATCTGACGCTGGCCTTCCTCGGCGACGTGCCGACCGCGCGTCTCGGCGCGTTGCGCCGCGCGGCCGAAAGGGTCCGCGGCGAATCGTTCGATCTCACGCTAAACCGGGCCGGTGTCTGGCGCCACAACCGCATTGCCTGGGTTGGCGCCGACACGGTCCCGCCCGCGCTCGCCGGATTGGCTGGCAGTCTGGCAGGCGAGCTCGCCGCCGCCGGCTTCGCCGTTGCCGATCCCGGCCGGCGCTTTGTTCCCCACGTCACCCTTGTGCGCAAGGTTCTCGATCTAACCTCAGTGGCGCCACCATTCGCGCCGCTTCTCTGGCGCTGCGACCGCTTCGTGCTGGTGCGGTCACGGCTCTCCGCGAAAGGTTCGGATTACGAGCAAGTGGCGGAAACTCCTCTTTTACTACTATGAGGTCGTTTCCTATCTTGATGCGGTCTTCATTTGCTCGAGAATCGCTATCGTCTTGACGCTCACCGTGGTTACCCGCATCAGCAGATCGACGACCTTTTCCTTGTAATCGGCAAAGCGGTAGGTATCGAATTTCTCGCGGATGGTCGGGTCCTTGGGTTTCTTTTCCTTGTACTGGTCGAGTATCCATTCCAGCGCCGAGCGGTTGCCGAGCCTGTAGTCCCAGGCTTCGGACGGAATGCCGGCAAGCGTGGTTTCACTGTCGAGCCGGATGCGGCCGGTGTCCGGCTCGGCCTTGAGCATGGCTCTGGGCAGCTGTCCGGCAGCGACGGCCTTCTCGTCGGGGATGTCGGTGCGCACCAGCGCAAAGTGTTCGACGGCCTCGTAGCCGATGTGGAGGCCCATCAGCGCGCTGCCCCACCCGGCCCACTGCCAGAAGTTGGGGTAAAAGGGGATGCGGGGGAATTCGCGTTTCAGGTTTTGCGCGTACTTCTCGCGGTAGACCGGATCGTGCAGCACGGCGTAGCAGTAGTGGAAAATGGCTTCCTTGGTGATCTTGCGGGAGCTCTTGCCGGTGCCGGTTTCGGGTTTGTAGTGATCGGTGAATTGCTTCAGCGCCCAGTCGGTGATGTTGTCTGTCTTCTCTTCGCTCTTAAATATATTCAGTGGAATGCAAATTGAGCCAGCTGCAGCACCAACGTAATGCAAATCGACCGGGCGATCAGTCGAGCACGCCAGCCAAGGTTTCTGAGCTGTCGGATCAGTCACCACGACACATGGATTTTCAACGCCAACAGGCGATACCGCTTCAAGCGAGCCTGGCCGATCGATAAGTAGGTCCGACTGATAGACGTATGGCGATACGAAAGGTCTATACGCTGCGGTCCGAATACGTTCAGGAGTGAACGGCTCGCGACAAACCTTCATCGCACGCCGCTTCAGCGTTTCTGACCATTTAATCAGTGCTGAGAACTCATTTGATTGGGCAGAATGCGATTCATACAAAGCAAGTAGATGTTCAACTTTCTCGACTAGAGCCTGCTTGCTAAATTCATATACCCACTCATCACGGTTAGTGGAAATTCCCAACGTATAGAGCTTGAAAATCGTACGGCCTTTTCCCAGCGCCTTTGATGATTTCGCATCTTTGCTCACCAATGGCATCAACAACTCGAAGTCATTGCTGGTGAGGTTGATCCAGTTGTGCTTCGCGTCCGGCACGACTTCCTCGAAGGCCATGTCGCCGATTCGGGCGCTGTTCAGGAAGGCAAGCTTTTCCTCGGCCGTCTCCAGCTCCGGCCGCCGCGCATAAAAAATCCGGCAGCCCTTCTGCTTGGCGCGCTTGACCATGAAGCTGATGGCGACACCGGTCTGGATGCCGAACACGTTGTGGGTGGTGCCGGATAGCCTGGGGTTGGCACGCACATCGCCACCGAGGTCGACGATGCGGATTTCATTGAATTCCTTCGCTGCACAGGCGCGGAAGCCGTCGAAGGTGCGGCTGTCGATGAAACTGCGGTTGGTGATGAAGGCGAGCACGCCGTTTTCGTCCAGCCGGTCCGCCGCCCAGCGGAAGAAGCGCGAATACATGTCGTACACCTTGGTCTTCTGCGCGGTGCTGGCGGCAATGTAGGTTTCCTTGATGCGCTTGTCGATCTCGGGGTATTCGCGGTTCTTGTTGTTTTCGTTCTCGTTGAGCTGGTTGGCGTTGTACGGCGGGTTGCCGATGATGACGCTGATGCGGCGGCTGTTCTGCACGCGGATGCGTTTGACGTTGTCGTCGGATACCGAGCCGAACAGGTCATCCATGTGGCCGGCATGCTTGCGCAGGGCGTAGGTGTTGTCGAGGGTGTCGACGAAGCACAGGCCGGGGAACTCCTCGTACTCGCCCATCACCGAGGCGTAGGTGGCCTCGATGTTCAGGTTGGCGACGTAATAGGGCAGGATCGCGACTTCGTTGGCATGCAGTTCGTGCCGGTATTTCTGCTTGAGCCTGGCGGGCTGGCCGCGGAAGTGCTCGATCAGTTCGCAGATGAAGGTGCCGGTACCGGTGGCGGGGTCGAGCAGGTGCACGTCCTTGTCGACGAGGCTGCGCTTGAAATGCTGCTCGCACAGCCAGTCGGCACTTTCGATCATGAAGCGGACGATTTCGTTGGGCGTATAGACGACGCCCAGCCGGTCGGCGGCCTTCGGGTTGTAGACCTTGTAGAAGTTTTCGTAGATAGCCTTGAGGAAGGCCTGCTTTTCGTGGTGGGTGTCGATTTCGGCAGCGGCCTTGCGGATGGCGCTGTAATAGGCCGCGAGCCCCTTGAGCGTCTGGTGCTTGGTGTTGCCGGTGAAGAAGGTGGCTTCGAGCTTGTGAAGCTCACAGGCGATGTTGTTGTCTTCGTGATAGTTGGTGCCGGGAAACACGGCCGCGAATACTTCGCCGGTGAGGATGTGCTGGATCAGCATTTCGCGCACGTCGGCTTCGATCAGGCTCGGGTTGATGGCCTCCTGCGCGTGGGCCAGAAAATCGCCTGCTGCCTTGCGAAAGGCCGACGCAGCCTTGAGCGACTGCTCGATCATGGCGCGTAGCGATTCGAGCACGGCGGGCAGGTCGAGCTTGAACTGCTCGACCGCCTTGCGGAAGGCCTCGATCTCCGGCCGCTCGTAAGCGAAGAAGAGCTTGAGGAGCTTTTCCAGCTGCGCCACTTCGGCGACACCGCAGCGCATGACTTCCTCGCCGTGCTGAATCAGTACGACCTGAGTGGAATCCTCGAAGAGGATATTGGTCTTGGGATAGCCGCGCTTGAACTTGTTGGCGATCTCGGCATCGAGGTCGTCCTTCTCGTCCTTGGCCTCCCAATAGCCGAAGGGGACGCGCAAGGTGTGCAGCAGCGCCCCATCGACGTAGCGGCGCTCCTTGGTCCGGGTTTCGAGTTCGTATTCGGGAATGAAAGTCAGGTCGAGCGAGCGGCCCCAAGCCTTCAGCAAATCCTTGAAGGCTTCCCGAACCACGGATTCGCGATGCGTGCCGGATACCTTCTTGAGCGTGGCGAGTTCGCCGAGGTATTTGTTGATAAGTAGTTGGCTCAACGGACTCTCCAGCCAGATATCGAGAATTAATGCAGAGGATGCGTGGAGCATTCTCGCATAGAGGTCTTTCAGCCGATTCTCGGCACCGCCGCCAGTATCGTCAGCCGAGCGATCAGCCCGCCGCCCGGGTTGGGCAAGAGATCGAGTCGTCCCCCGTGCAGCCGCGCGACGCGGTCGACGATGGCCAGTCCCAGGCCGGTGCCGGCGGCATTGCTGCGTGCGGCGTCGAGCCGGGCAAAGGGGCGCTTGAGGCGCTCAGCCTCGCCCTCGGGAATGCCGGGGCCGCGGTCGCCGACCTCGATGCGGATTTCGCCGCCGGCCAGCGTGGCCGAGAGGGTGAGTTCGCCGCTCCCGTACTTGGCGGCGTTGTCGACCAGGTTGGCGATGGCGCGGGCGAGCGCGCGGGGGCGGACGATTGCCGGCGGCAGCGCTGCGAAGTCGGTGCGCAGCGGCCGGCCGATGCGCTGCTGGTGGGCAGCGATGTCGGTGAGCAGGGCGCCGAGGTCAGTGGCGACCGGCGCCTCGCCGTCATCGGTTCGCGCGAAGTCGAGGAACTGGCCGATGATGCCTTCCATCTGACCGATGTCGGCGATGACCGCTTCCCGGGCACCTTCGTCGGCGATGCTCAGTTCGGCTTCGAGGCGCAGGCGGGTCAGCGGCGTGCGCAGGTCGTGCGAGATGCCGGCGAGCACCTCGGAGCGATCCTTTTCGAGGCGGGCGAGATCGCCGGCCATGGCGTTGAAGGCGGCGGCGAGTTGGCGCAGTTCCGCGGCGCCGGTCTCGGGCAAGGTGTCGGGCAGTTGGCCGCGGCCGACCGCCTCGGCCGAGCGGGCCAGCGCACGCAGCGGCCGGCTGGTGCGCGAGGCGATCAGCCAGGCGACGACGAGCGCGAAGGCGAGCCCGATAGCGCCCCAGGCCAGCCAGTGCCGCGCGACTGTGCGGGTGGCCCGCTCGGGCGGCAGGATCAGCCAGTATTCCTCCTCGTCGTCGTCCTCGAGGCGGAAGCTGACCCAGAAGCCGGCGACCCCATCGACCTCGGCGGCGGTCCGCGTGTAGGGGCCCAGCCGGGCCGCCAGTTCGCGCTGCATCAGCCTGTGGAAACGAGAATCGGGCAGCGGTTCGATGCGGTCTTCGGCTTCGGCGGGCAGCAGGCGGATGCCCTCGCGCGTCGACAGTTCGGCAAACAGGCCCGGGCGGCGTTCCGGGGCGGCGGCGAAAAGGGCGGCCCGGATCAGGTTGACCGCGGAAGCCGCCAGCTGCGCCGATTCGCGGGCGCGCGGCTCGGCCTCGATATGGCGGAAGAGGGTGATCCAGACGGCGGTGGAGGCAAGGAGCAGCGCGGCCAGGAGCAGGAAGGTCCGGGCCAGCAGGCTCTGCGGCATCATGGCCGGGCGGCGCCGTCCGGCACGAAGACATAGCCGAAGCCCCACACCGTCTGCAGGTAGCGCGGCTGCGCCGGGTCCTTCTCGACCAGCTTGCGCAGGCGCGACACCTGCACGTCGATGGCGCGGTCGAACGGCCCCTGCTCGCGGCCGCGGGCGAGCGCCATCAGCTTGTCGCGCGACAGCGGCTGGCCCGGGTGCTGGAGCAGCACCTTGAGCACGGCGAACTCGCCGGTGGTCAGCGCCTGCAGCTGTTCGGCCCGCTTGAGGCTGCGCGCCGCCAGGTCGACCTCGACGTCGCCGAAGCGGATGACCTCGGCGGATTCCGGTGCACCCGGCGGGCTGCCGGCCTGGCGGCGCAGGACGGCATGGATGCGGGCGAGCAGCTCGCGCGGGTTGAACGGCTTGGGCAGGTAGTCATCGGCACCCATCTCGAGGCCGACGATGCGGTCGACGTCCTCGCCGCGCGCGGTGAGCATGATGATCGGCGTGTTGTCGCCGGTGCCGCGCAGGCGCCGGCAGATCGACAGGCCGTCCTCGCCGGGCAGCATGAGGTCGAGGATGAGCAGGTCGAAATGTTCGCGGCCGCGCAGCTTGTCCATGTGGGCGGCATCGCCGGCGGCGCGCACGGCGAAGCCCTGCTCGCCGAGGTAGCGGGTCAGCAGGTCGCGCAGGCGGACGTCGTCGTCGATGACCAGGATGCGGTGTTGGCGTTCGTTCATGGCGCTCAGCATAGGGTCCCCGCAGCCGCGCGGGCAGGGCAATGGTAACAAGCTTTTTCGCTGCGACCGGCGGAAACGTCTTGTTACAAAGCGCCCGCCGACAGGCTGCAGCCGTCCGCCCGGGCGATGCCAGAATGCGGTCATGCCCCTGATCAGACTGCCCGCCGCACGCGTTTCGCTGGCTTGCGCCCTGCGCGGCCTGTGCCTGCTTGCGGCGCTCGCCGCCGGCGGCAGCGCGTTCGGGCAGGGCGGGCGGGGTGGCGGACCGTGGGCGCCGCCGGGAGCGATGGAGCCCGAGCAGCGGCGCATGATGCGCGACGAGATGCGCGAGCACTGGCGCCAGATGCCGCCGGAAGACCGCCAGCGCCTGCGCGAGGACCGCCGCGAGCGCTGGCAGCAGATGCCACCCGAGGATCGCCAGCGCCTGCGCGAGGAGATGCGTGCCGGCGGCTTCGGCGGCGGGCGCGAGGGGCCGCGCGGCGGCCGCCACTGACCGCCGCCTTCGGTGCGCGGGAGGCGCTCCGGTAGAATGCGGGCGATGATCGTCCTCGCCCTCGAGACTTCCACCGAACTCGGTACCTGCGCCCTCTGGCGCGCGGGGACGGTCGACGAACGCCGTTGCCCGCCCGGCCAGCCCCATTCCGAAACCCTGTTGCCGCTCGTGCGCGAGCTGCTGGCGGATTCCGGCGTCGCCTTCGCGGAGCTGGATGCGATCGCCTTCGGCGCCGGGCCCGGGGCCTTCACCGGGCTGCGCATCGCCTGCGGCCTCGCCCAGGGGCTGGCGGTCGGCGCCGGCGTTCCGGTCGTGCCCGTCGGCAGCCTCGACGCGATGGCGGAAACCTGCAGCGGCGAGCGCGTCCTCGCGCTGCTCGATGCGCGCATGGGCGAGGTCTATTCCGGTTGTTTCACGCGCGAGGCGGCAACCGGGCTCGTTCCGTCCGGGGATGTCTCGGTGGCGCCGCCGGAAGCGGTCGCACTCCCGTCCGGGGCTGGCTGGCTGGCCTGCGGCAATGCCCCAGCAGCGTACCCGGCGCTGGCGCAGCGGTTGGTCGCGGCCGGGATCGCCTGGCAGCCGGGGATCCTGCCGACCGCCGGCGCCGTGGCGGCGATTGCCGCGCGGCGGCTGGCTGCCGGCGAGGCCGGACACGATCCGGCCGATGCGGGGCCCCTCTACGTGCGCGACAAGGTGGCGCGGACCATCGCCGAGCGCCTGAGCGTAGGCGGGCGGGCATGAGCACGGTGGCATCGACGAGCGAGATCGTCGCGGCCGGCCTCGGCGACCTCGATGCGCTGACGGCGCTCGAAGGGTCGCTGCAGGCCTTCCCGTGGTCGCGGGGCAATTTCGCCGATTCGCTGGCGGCCGGGCACGACGTCTGGCTCTGCCGCGCCGATGGCGACGCTGTCGGTTACGCGGTAGTCATGCGGGCGCTCGACGAGGCGCACCTGCTCGTGCTCGGTGTCGACCGGCGCCGGCAGGGGCAGGGCTTCGGCGCCGGCCTGCTGCTCTGCGCGATGCGTGCCAGCGCCGCGGTCGGCGTGCGCCGCATGCTGCTCGAGGTGCGTGCCTCGAACGTGCGTGCCATCGCCTTCTACGAGGACTTCGGCTTCGCCCGCATCGGCCATCGCCGCGGCTATTATCCGGCGGCGGTCGGGCGTGAGGATGCACTGGTGCTGGCGAGGGAACTGCCATGGGAATGACGCGCGAACAGATGTTGGCCGAGATGGGCATTGCGCCGATCTGGCGCGAACGCGGCGCCGAGCCGACGCCGCCGTCGGTGCCGGACGCTTCGCTACCGCCGGCTGACGCGGTTGCGCTTGGTCGGCCCGTGGCGGTTGCGGTCGACGCCGCCGTGGCGGCAGTTTCGGCGCCAGCGTCCGACTGGGATGGATTGGCTGCACAGGTCGCCGCCTGCCGCGCGTGCGCCCTGTGCCGCGAACGCAAGCAGGCCGTGTTCGGCGTCGGCGACCGGCGGCCGGACTGGCTGTTCATCGGCGAGGGGCCGGGCGCGGAAGAGGATGCGCGTGGCGAGCCTTTTGTCGGCCAGGCCGGCAAGCTGCTCGACGCGATGCTGGACGCGCTCGACCTCAAGCGCGGCGAGCGGGTCTACATCGCCAACGCGGTCAAGTGCCGGCCGCCGGGCAACCGGACGCCGGAGCCGGACGAGATGGCGGCTTGCCGGCCGTTCCTCGAGCGGCAGATCGAACTGCTGAGGCCGGGCATCATCGTCCTGCTCGGCAAGGCGGCGGTGCATGCGCTTCTCCACGACGACAAGGCGCTGGGCGCGCTGCGCGGCAGGCAGCTCGAGTATCGCGGGATCCCGGTGGTGGTGACCTATCATCCGGCCTACCTGCTGCGCAACCTGCCGGAAAAGGCCAAGGCCTGGGAGGATCTGCTGTTCGCCCGGCGCTGCCTGCGGGCGACGGCCGCACCGGAGGCCGGCCTGCCGTTCTGAACCCAGGCCGGCACGGGCGGCTCAGTGCGCCCGCGTGTCGTCCAGGTGGCAGACGTCGTCCTGGACGCGCTGGTTTTCCAGATGGCGCTGGCGGACCAGGTACATGAGGCCGCTGACGAAGAGGCCGAACAGCGTTATCACGATGTAGATCGAGACTTCCAGGCGGATCATCAGGAAGTAGAGCCCGGTCATCACGAGGATCGACAGGTTCTCGTTGAAGTTCTGCACGGCGATCGAGTGGCCGGCGCCCATCAGGATGTGGCCGCGGTGCTGGAGCAGAGCGTTCATCGGCACGACGAAGAAGCCCGAAAGGCCGCCGACGAGGATGAGCAGTGGAATGGCCAGCCACATGTTGTGCACGAAGTTCATGACCAGCACGATGATGCCCATGGCGATGCCGAGCGGGATCACCTTGACCGACTTGCGTAGCGTGATGAAGCGCGCGGCGATCACCGCGCCGGCCGCCACCCCGATCGCCACCACGCCCTGCAGCATCGATGACTTGGAAAGATCGAGGCCGAGCGAGACTTCCGACCACTTGATGACGATGAACTGCAGCGTCGCGCCGGCGCCCCAGAACAGCGTGGTGACGGCCAGCGAGATCTGGCCCAGCTTGTCGCGCCAGAGCAGCGTCAGGCAATGATTGAATTCGTGAACCAGGTAGATCGGGTTCTTCTTGAGCGGCTTGTGATCGACTCCGGTATCCGGTACGTAGAAGTTGAACATCGCGGCGATCAGGTAGAGCCCGCCGATGATGGAGACGGCCATCTCGTTGGTGGTATCGACGCCGGTTTCGATGACCGGGAAATCGAAGCGCAGGATGGCCGAGGCGATCTCGGGCTTGATCAGGAGGCCGCCGACGACGACGCCGAGGATGATGGCGCCGACCGTCAGCCCCTCGATCCAGCCGTTGGCGACGACCAGCAGGCGGTGCGGCAGGTACTCGGTCAGGATGCCGTACTTGGCCGGCGAATAGCAGGCCGCGCCGAGGCCGACTACCGCATAGGCGAGCAGCGGGTGGATGGTGAAGAACATCATCGCGCAGCCGGCGATCTTGATCGTGTTGCTGATCAGCATCACCCGGCCCTTGGGCATCGAGTCGGCGAAGGCGCCGACGAAGGCGGCAAGGACGACGTAGGAAACCGTGAAGAAGGTCTTCAGCAGCGGCTCGTATTCGGCGGGCGCCTGCATCTCGCGCAGGGCGGCGATGGCGACGATGAGCAGCGCATTGTCGGCCAGGGCCGAGAAGAACTGCGCCGCCATGATGATGTAGAAGCCGAACGGCACGTCGTCTCGTCGTCTCGCGGTGTGGATTGGGCGGGTTTATACCACGCTTTCCCTACACTGCCATTGTGCGCTGCGGTCGACCGCCGGCCGTGGCCGGATTTTCGCCGGCGATGGCCACGCAAGCGGCGGATGTGCTTGAATAGCGGCCTCGAAACCCAACGGACGACACGATGGCCGACCGGCGCCTGCAGGTATTCCACGCGGTGGCGAAGCACCTGAGCTTCACCCGCGCGGCGGAGTATCTGTTCCTCAGCCAGTCGGCGGTGACTTTCCAGGTCCGCCAGCTCGAGGACCAGTACCGGACCAGGCTGTTCGAGCGGCGCCACGGGTCGATCGCGCTGACGCTGGCTGGCGAAATGGTTCTCTCCTACGCCGAGCGCATCCTCGCGCTGTCCGACGAGCTCGATGTGCGCATGGCCGATATGACCGGTGAGCTGCGTGGCCCGCTGGCCGTCGGCGTCAGCACCAGCGCCGCCAGCCGCCTGCTGCCGCCGCTGGCGGCGGCGTTCAACGCAGCCCACCCGCAGGCCCGCATGACGGTCACGGTCGCCAATTCCGCCCGCATCGAGGGGGCGGTCGCCCGGCAGGAGCTCGATGTCGGGCTGGTCGACGGACCGTCCGGTGGCGAGGGTATCGAGGCAGTCCGCTGCTGCGACGACGAGCTGGTGGTCGCCGTCTCACCCGATCATCCGCTGCTGGGTGCGCGCAAGATTTCGCCCAAGGTGCTCGCCGATTTCGAATATCTGTCCCGCGAACCCGGATCGGGAACCCGTGCTGTCACCGAAGCCTGGTTCGCGGCCCACGGCGTCGCCCCGGATTCGCTCAAGGTGCAGATGGAACTGGGTAGTCCGGAGGCGCTGCTCGGGGTCGTTGCGAGCGGGCTCGGCTTTGCCGTCGTATCCCGGCGTTGCACGACCGATGTCCCCGGCATCGCCATCCGCGCGCTCGAGCCGGAACTGCGCCGCGACATCCTGCTGGTCACCGCCCGCGACCGCTTCCGCACGCGCCTGGTCGCCCGCTTCGGGGAATTCGCCCGCCAGCATCTGGCGGAGTGGCGCTCATGAACGTATCGCGTCCCATCCGCGCGCGCATCGCGCCGGCCGCACTGCGCCACAATTACCGCGTGGCGAAGCGGGCAGCACCGCATGCCAGCGCCTGGGCGGTGATCAAGGCCAACGCCTACGGCCACGGCCAGTGGCGGGCCGTCGAGGCGCTGCGCGGCGAGGCGGACGGCTTTGCGCTGCTCGAGCCGGAACAGGCGGTTGCCCTGCGCGAAGCCGGGGTCGGCGGCCCGATCCTGCTGCTCGAGGGCATCTTTTCGGCGCGCGACGCGCGGGCGGTCGGCGAATTCGGGCTGACCACGGTGATTCATTGCCGCGAGCAGCTCGATCTGTTCCTGCGCGCGCTGCCGGCCGCTGCGCGCTGTGGCGTCTACCTCAAGCTCAACACCGGCATGAACCGTCTCGGCATGGGCAGCGCCGACCTCGCCGCGGCGCTGGCTGCGCTGGCCGGGCGTCCCGGCATCGAAGTCACGCTGATGACGCATTTCGCCGAGGCCGACGGGCCGCGAGGGATTGACGGGCAGCTCGCGCGCTTCGCCGAAATGGCCGGCGACTGGTCCGGCCCGGTCAGCTTCGGCAATTCGGCGGCCATCCTGCGCCATCCGGCTGGGCACGGCGACTGGGTGCGCCCCGGCATCATGCTCTACGGGGCCAGCCCCTTCGCCGATGAAAGTGCGACGGCGCTCGGATTGCGGCCGACGATGACGCTGGAGAGCGCGCTCATCGGCGTCCAGGAACTGCAGCCGGGGGATCGCGTCGGCTACGGCGGCACCTTCACGGCCGAGAAGCCGATGCGCATCGGCATCGTCGCCTGTGGCTACGCCGACGGCTATCCGCGTCATGCGCCGACCGGCACGCCGGTCGCCGTGGCCGGCCGGCGGACGCATACCCTCGGGCGTGTGTCCATGGATATGCTCGCCTGCGACATCAGCGACATCCCGGCGGCCGGCATCGGCGCGCCGGTGACCCTGTGGGGCGACGGGCCGGCCGGTAGCGTGGCGGCCGACGAAGTGGCCGCGGCGGCCGGCACCATCGCCTACGAACTCTTCTGCGCGCTGGCGCCGCGCGTGCCGGTTGCGGTCGACGCGGAATAAATGGCAAAAACCAAAACCAGAACGCAGTACAACTGCAGCGAGTGCGGTGCGAGCAGCCCCAAGTGGCAGGGGCAGTGTCCCGGCTGCGGCGAGTGGAACACACTGGTCGAAGGCGTTTCCGAAAAGGCGGGTGGCAGCCGCTTCGAATCGCTGGCCCCGGCGGCGCGGGTGCGCAACCTCGGCGAGATCGAGGCGCGCGAGGCGACGCGGATACCGACCGGCATCGGCGAATTCGACCGCGCGCTCGGTGGCGGCCTCGTGGCAGGCGGCGTCGTGCTGATCGGCGGCGATCCGGGCATCGGCAAGAGTACGCTGCTGCTGCAGGCGCTCGCCGAACTGTCGGGCGCGCGCCCGGTGCTCTACGTGAGCGGCGAGGAGTCGGGCGAGCAGGTGGCCCTGCGCGCGCACCGGCTCGGGCTCGATGCGCGGGCGCTGCCGTTGCTCGCCGAGATCAACCTCGAGCGCATCCTGGCGGAATTGCAGGCCTTGCGGCCGCAGGTCGCGGTGATCGACTCGATCCAGACCCTGTGGTCCGATGAGCTGAACAGCGCCCCCGGCTCGGTCGCCCAGGTGCGCGAATGCGCGGCACAGCTGACGCGGCTGGCCAAGCAGACCGGCATCACCGTCATCCTGGTCGGGCACGTGACCAAGGAAGGCGCGCTGGCCGGTCCGCGCGTGCTCGAGCACATCGTCGATACGGTGCTCTATTTCGAGGGCGATACGCACTCCAGCTTCCGCCTCGTGCGGGCGTTCAAGAACCGCTTCGGCGCGGTCAACGAGCTGGGCGTCTTCGCGATGACCGACCGCGGGCTCAAGGGTGTCAGCAATCCGTCGGCGATGTTCCTGTCGCGCCACGAGCAGGACGTGGCGGGGTCGTGCGTGCTGGTGACGCAGGAGGGAACGCGGCCGCTGCTCGTCGAGATCCAGGCGCTGGTCGATACGGCGCACGGCAATCCGCGCCGCCTGACCGTCGGCCTCGACAGCCAGCGCCTGGCGATGCTGCTCGCCGTCCTGCACCGCCACGCCGGCATCGTCTGTTTCGATCAGGACGTCTTCGTGAATGCCGTAGGCGGGGTGCGCATCGGCGAACCGGCGGCCGACCTGGCGGTGCTCATGTCAATCGCCTCGTCGTTGAAAAACAAGCCGTTACCTGCGAAACTTGTTGTATTTGGTGAGGTTGGTCTGGCCGGCGAGATCCGCCCGGCGCCGCGTGGCCAGGAGCGCCTGCGCGAGGCGGCCAAGCTCGGCTTCACGCGCGCACTGATTCCCGAAGCCAACCGGCCGAAGCAGGCGATTCCCGGCCTCGAAGTCATCGCGGTGCGTCGCGTCGAGGAAGCGGTGGCGAGGATGCGGGAACTCGACTAAGCTCCGCAGGTACCCCGACGCTCTCCGCATGTTCAATCTCGCCCGCTACTTCTCGACCCTCAGCCTGATCCTGATCGGCCTGGCGGCCGGTCTTCTCGGCCTGCTCTACCGGGAGGTCGCGCTGCACCAGCTGACCGTGCAGGGCGAGGACCGCAACGTGGCCATGGCGGAAGTGGTCAAGAATGCGCTGGGCGGCCCGTTGAACGGCCTGCTTGCCGCTGCGGTCGGCCAGGACGGCGGGCAGGCTGCCGCCGCCGAGGAAAGCCGCCAGCTCGCTGAGGGTATCGAGACCCTGCTGCGCGGAACGGCGATTGTTCGCATCAAGGTCTATAACCGTCTCGGCGTCATCGTCTTCTCGACCGACGGCGCCCAGGTCGGCGAAGTCCGCCGGGAGAACCCGGGTTTCAAGTCGGCGCTGGGCGACAGCATCAACAGCAGCCTGACGCGCAGCGATTACGTCGACCAGTTCGAGGGCCTGCGCGCCGGCACCGACCTGCTGGCCACCTACATGCCCATCACCGTCGACGGGCGCGGCATCGAGGGCGTCCTCGAGATCTATCAGGATGTCGGCGAGTTCGTGGCGTCCTTCGAGCGCATGCAATGGATGGTGACCGGCGTGGCCATCGCCATCTTCGCGCTGCTCTACCTGCTGCAGTTCCTTGTCGTCCGCCGCGCCCAGGGCATCCTGCGCGAACAATCGGCGCGCCTAGAGGCGACGCGCAACTCGCTGGAGATCCAGGTCGATGCCCGTACCACCGAGCTGCGCCGCGCCAACCGGCAGCTCAAGGCCGAGATTGCCGAGCGCCAGCAGGCCGAGCACAAGCTGAACTACCTCGCTTACCACGACCCGCTCACCGGGCTGGCCAACCGCCGCTATTTCGTCGAGCGGCTCGAGTCCAGCCTGCGCGATGCAGCCCGCCACAAGCACCGGCTCGCCGTGCTGTTCATCGACCTCGACCAGTTCAAGCAGGTCAACGACTCGCTCGGCCACGGGATCGGCGACGAACTGCTCGTTTCAGTCGCCACCGGCCTGACCGAGCACGTTCGCCTGATCGACATGATCGCACGCCTCGGCGGCGACGAATTCATCTGCGTGATGGAGTCGGTGCGTACCGACGAGGAGGTGGCGATGCTGGCGCGCGAGGTGATCGCTGCCTTCGACGAGCCATTCCGCATCAGCGGGCACGACCTTTTCCTGTCCGCTTCGATCGGGATCAGCGTGTTTCCGCAGGACGGCGCCTCGGTTCAGGACCTGCTGCGCAATGCCGATACCGCGATGTACCGGGCAAAGGCGATGGGGCGCGGCAATTTCCATTTCTACACGCCGGAGATGACGCGCGAGGCGCAGGAACGCATCCGCCTCGAGACCCATCTGCGCAAGGCCATGGACAACGGCGAATTCTCGGTGCACCTGCAGCCGCAGGTCGAAGCCGACACCGGCAACCTGGTCGGCGCCGAGGCGCTGGTGCGCTGGCACAGCCCCGAACTCGGCGACGTGTCGCCGGCGCGCTTCATCCCCGTGGCCGAAGAGTCCGGCCTCATCGTCGGGCTCGGCGCCTGGGTGCTGCGCGAGTCCTGCCGCCAGCTCATGCGCTGGGGGGAGGGTGGTTTCGACCTGCCGCACGTATCGGTCAACCTGTCGGTCAAGCAGCTCGAGCGGCCCGAATTCATCGACCTGCTGCAGGCGATCATCACCGAGACGGGCATCGATCCGGGGCGCCTCAAGCTCGAGATCACCGAATCCGTGGTCATGGCAGTGGAGGATCCCTTCGCGCTGCTGGTCAACCTGCGGGCCCTCGGCGTCAGCCTCGCGCTCGACGATTTCGGCACCGGCTATTCGTCGCTCAGCTACCTCAAGGCGCTGCCGGTCCAGCAGCTCAAGATCGATCGCTCCTTCGTCATGGGCATCGGCTCGAATGCCGAGGACGAGGCGATCATCCGCTCGGTCATGGCCCTGGCCAGCAGCCTCGACTTCGAGGTCGTCGCCGAAGGGGTCGAGACAGCCGACCAGGCGCGCTTTCTCAAATCGGTCGGCTGCCACCAGTTCCAGGGCTGGCTGCACGGACGCGCCGTGGCGCCCGCCGAATTCCGCGAGCGCTGGGCACGGCTCAGATGATCGGCCTCGGCCGCCGCCTGCTGGCGCGCGAGCTGCATTCCGGCGAACTGCGCCTGCTCCTCGCCGCCCTTGCCATCGCGGTGATCGCCGTCACCACCGTCGGCTTCTTCACCGACCGCGTGCGCCTTGCGCTCGAGCGCCAAGCCACGCAGCTGCTCGGCGGCGATCTCCTGTTTGCCGCCGACCACGTGCCGCCGCCGCAAATCCGCGATGAAGCCCTTACCCGCGGACTGGCCACGGCCGATACGCTGACCTTTCCGAGCATGGTGACGGGCGCCGGGGGCGGCGCCCAGCTTGCCGATATCAAGGCAGCCGGCACGGGCTACCCCTTGCGCGGGCGCCTGTCGACGACCGACAAGGCCGGCACACCGGGCAGTCCGCGTGACGGCGGCCCAGGCCCCGGTGTGGTCTGGGTGGACGAGCGCCTCGCCGGGGCGCTCGGGCTCGAGGTCGGCCAGGTGGTCGGCATCGGGCGCAGCCGGCTCGCGGTGGCCGCGATCATCACCTTCGAGCCGGACCGCGGGGTCAATTTCTTCTCGCTGGCGCCACGGCTCCTCATGCACCTCGACGACGTGCCGGCGACCGGGCTGGTACAGACCGGATCGCGCCTGACCTACCGCTTCCTGGTGGCCGGTGACGAGGCGGCGGTGAGCGCCTATCGCGACTGGCTGCAGCCGCGCCTCGGGCGCGGGGAAAGGCTCGAGGACGCGGCGGGCGCACGGCCGGAAATCCGCAATGCCCTCGACCGGGCGCAGCGTTTCCTCGGCCTGGCGACGCTGCTCACCGTGGTGCTGTCGGCGGTTGCCGCGGCGCTGGCGGCGCGCCGCTACCTGCAGCGCCACCTCGATGCCTGCGCCGTCATGCGTTGCCTGGGGGCGAGCCAGGGCCGCATCCTGCGCCTGCACGCCGCCCAGTTCGCCTGGCTGGCCATCGCCGCGGCGGCAATCGGCTGTGCCGGCGGCTATGCGGCCCATTTTGTCCTAATCGAGTGGCTGACGGCGCTGCTCGCGCTGCCCCTGCCGGCGCCGGGATGGCGGCCGCTGGCGCAGGGTGGGGCGGTTGCGGCAGTGCTCCTGTTCGGCTTCGCCTTTCCGCCCTTGCTGCAGCTGGCGCGCGTGCCGACGCTGCGCGTGCTGCGTCGCGAGCTGGGTCCGCCGCGGCCGTCGCTGCTCGGCGGCTACCTGCTCGGGGTCGCGGCGCTGACGGGACTGATGCTCTGGGCGGCCGGCGACATGCGTCTGGGGGCGTGGGTGGCCGGCGGATTCATGGCGGCGCTGGCGGTCTATTGGGCCGTGGCGCGCGCCGCCGTCGCCCTGCTCGGGCGGGCACGGCAGGGCGGTGCCGCGAGCTGGCGGCAGGGGCTGGCCAGCCTCGAGCGGCATGCGGCGGCAAGCACCGTGCAGATCGTCGCGCTGGCCCTCGGATTGACAGCCCTGCTGCTGTTGACCGTGACGCGCGGGGAGTTGCTCGCCGCCTGGTCGCGCGCTGCGCCTGCCGATGCGCCGGACCATTTCGTCATCAACATCCAGCCCGACCAGCGTGATGGCGTCGCGGCGCTGCTCGCCACCGGCGCCGTCACCGCCGAGCTCGCGCCCATGGTGCGCGGGCGCCTGACCCATGTCGGCGGGCGTCCGGTCAGCGCCGCCAGCTATCCCGACGACGAGCGGGCGCAGCGGCTCGTCGAGCGCGAATTCAACCTGTCTTGGCGGGCCGGGCTGCCGCCGGGCAACCGCATCGCCGCCGGCGCCTGGTTTGGCGATAGCGCCGATGGGCAGGGCGTCGCCTCGGTCGAGGAAGGTCTGGCGCGCACGCTGGGCATCGCCGTCGGCGACGAATTGCGCTTCCACATCGCCGGCCGCGACATGGCGATGAAGGTCACCAGCCTGCGCCGCCTCGACTGGGACTCGATGCGCGTCAATTTCTTCGTGCTGACGCCTCCCGGCGTGCTCGAGGGCGACCCGGCCAGTTACATCACCAGCTTTCACCTCGGTGCCGGGCGCGAGGCGCTCGGCCGCGAACTGGTCGCCCGCTTCCCCAACCTGACGCTGATCGACCTGCGCGCGGTGCTGGCTCAGGTTCAGTCGATGATCGGCCAGGTGACGCGGGCAGTCCAGTTCGTCTTTCTCTTCACATTGCTGGCCGGGGCTGTCGTCCTGCTCGCGGCCCTCGTTGCCGCCTTCGACGAGCGGCGCTTCGAGCTGGCCCTGCTGCGCGCCCTCGGTGCTACACGCCACCAGTTGCGGCAAACCCTGGTGGTCGAGCTGGCTGCCGTCGGCGCCATCGCCGGCCTGATTGCCGGTGGCGGCGCGCTGCTGCTCGGGCAGGTTCTCGCTACCCGGGTATTCCAGCTCGACCTGCCGCCGGACTACCTGCTCCCTGTCGCCGCGGCGGCGGGCGGCGGGCTCCTGTCGGTGGCGGTCGGCTGGCTGGCTGCCCGCCGCCTGCTGGCGCCGCCGCCGATGCTGGCCCTGCGCGCCGGCGCCTGATGCGCCGGGGCGTCCGCCCGCTCGGGTAAAATGCGCCATGGCTTCCAATCTGCAACCGCCGCGCCCGCTTTTCGGCTACCGTAAATTCTGGGCGGCCCGCTTCGGCCCGGCCCCCTTCCTGCCCATGTCGCGCGCCGAAATGGAGGCGCTCGGCTGGGATTCCTGCGACATCGTCCTGGTCACCGGCGACGCCTACATCGACCACCCGAGCTTCGGCATGGCGCTGGTTGGACGCCTCCTCGAGGCGCAGGGCTTCCGCGTCGGCATCATCGCCCAGCCGGACTGGAACTCGGCGGCCGACTTCAGGAAGCTCGGCAAACCCAACCTGTTCTTCGGCGTCACCGCCGGCAACATGGACTCGATGGTCAACCGCTACACGTCCGACCGCAAGATCCGCTCCGACGATGCCTACACGCCCAACGGCGAGGCGAACAGGCGGCCGGACCGCGCCGTCACCGTATACGCCCAGCGCTGCCGCGAGGCCTTCTCCGGCGTGCCGGTGGTGATCGGCTCGATCGAGGCCAGCCTGCGCCGCATCGCCCATTACGACTACTGGTCGGACAAGGTGCGCCGCTCGGTGCTGCCCGATGCCAAGGCAGACCTGCTGGTTTTCGGCAACGCCGAGCGGGCGGTCGTCGAGATCGCCCACCGCCTCGCCCGCGGCGAGAAGATTTCCGAAATCCGCGACCTGCGCGGCACCGCCTTCATGGTGCCGCGCGGCTGGCTGCCCGGCGACGAATGGACGGCCATCGATTCGACCGAGGTCGATACGCCCGGCCCGCTGGTCCGCCATGCCGATCCCTACGCCATGGAATCCGGCCCCGCAGCGCCGTCGACCGCAACCGTCGCCGGCGTGCAGCCGGTGCGTCTGGTCGGGCGCGCCGAACGTCTGGCCGCACTCAAGGAAAAGCGGGCGCACAGCGTCGTGCGCCTGCCGTCGTACGAGCAGGTCAGCGCCGATCCGGTGCTCTACGCCCATGCCTCGCGCACCTTCCACCTCGAATCCAACCCGGGCAATGCGCGCGCGCTGGTACAGGCGCACGGCGAGCGCGACGTCTGGCTCAACCCGCCGCCGATCCCGCTGAGCACCGAGGAACTCGATGGCGTCTACGAGCTGCCCTATGCCCGCCGCCCGCATCCGGCCTACGGCGAGGCGAAGATTCCCGCCTGGGAGATGATCCGCTTCTCGGTCAACATCATGCGCGGCTGCTTCGGCGGCTGTACCTTCTGCTCGATCACCGAGCACGAGGGGCGCATCATGCAGAGCCGCTCCGAGGACTCGGTGCTGCGCGAGATCGAGGAAATGCGCGACAAGACGCCGGGCTTCACCGGCATTGTCTCCGACCTCGGCGGGCCGACCGCCAACATGTACCACCTCAAGTGCAAGGACGAGAAGATCGAGTCGGCCTGTCGCCGGCTGTCCTGCGTCTATCCGGACATCTGCGAGAACCTGAATACCGACCACGCGCCGCTGATCTCGCTCTACCGCAAGGCGCGGGCGCTGAAGGGCGTCAAGAAGGTGCTGATCGGTTCCGGCCTGCGCTACGACCTCGCCGTGCGTTCGCCGGAGTACATCAAGGAACTGGTCACCCACCACGTCGGCGGCTACCTGAAGATTGCGCCCGAGCACACGGAGCAGGGCCCGCTGTCGAAGATGATGAAGCCGGGCATGGGTGCCTACGACCGCTTCAAGCAGCTGTTCGACCGCTTCTCCCGCGAGGCCGGCAAGGAGCAATACCTGATCCCGTACTTCATCGCCGCCCACCCGGGGACGACCGACGAGGACATGCTCCACCTGGCGCTGTGGCTGAAGAAGAACAATTTCCGCCTCGACCAGGTGCAGACCTTCCTGCCGACCCCGATGGCGCTGGCGACGGCGATGTACCACACGGAGAAGAACCCGCTCCGTAAGCTTTCCCGCCAGGGCGGCGAAGTCGTCGGCGCCGTGCGCAGCGGCCGCCAGCGCAAGCTGCACAAGGCCTTCCTGCGCTACCACGACCCCGAGAACTGGCCGCTGCTGCGCGAGGCGCTCAAGGAAATGGGCCGCGCCGACCTGATCGGCAACGGCAAGAAGCAGCTGGTTCCGGCCTGGCAGCCCGCCGGCACCGGCCTCAAGGCGGCCGCCGCCGCGAAAAACGCCGGTTTTTCACGGTCGACCGCAGCAGGCCGTCCGGCAACAGGCACCGCCCGCAGCCTGGCAGCGCGACCGGCCGGCAGCCGCCCGGGTGCAGCGCGCAAGACCCGAAACCCCCGTTGACACGATGATTGCGATGGACGAACAGACCACCTACGACAAGATCGGCGGCGATGCCGCCGTCGCCCGCCTGTGCGACCGCTTCTACGCGCTGATGGACAGCGTGCCGCAATTCGCCGAATTGCGCGCGCTGCATCCGGCCGACCTGCAAGGTTCGCGCGACAAGCTCTACATGTTCCTCTCCGGCTGGTTCGGCGGCCCCGACCTGTTCGTCGAGAAGTTCGGCCATCCGCGCCTGCGCGCCCGCCACATGCCGTTCGCGATCGGCGTCCGCGAGCGCGACCAGTGGGTCGCCTGCATGGTGCTGGCCATGGAGGAGGTCGGCATCGACGAAGGCGTGCGGACGAAGCTGCTGCAGAACTTCTTCAACACCGCCGACTTCATGCGCAACCAGCCCGGGTAGCGGTGGCGGGCACAAACGGGACGAAAGAAGGCCCGGGCTCTGCTAGAGTGGCACAAAAAAACGGAGGAGAGAGGACATGCGGACAGAGCAATATGTCGATGTCGAGATGGTGACGGCGCTCACCTGGCTGGGCGATGCGCTGCGCGAGAATTTCGGCGAATTCGACGACGATTTCCTGCTGCTGATGAAGTCGCACCTGCGCTGGGTGCATATCAAGGGCGGCGAAGTCCTATTCCGCCAGGGCGAAGTCGACCAGACCCTCTACATCGTCGTCGGCGGCCGCCTGCGCGTACTGCTTTGCGACGAACTCGGCGAGACCCACGTCCTCGGCGACATGCGCCGTGGCGAGACGGTCGGCGAAATGGCCCTGATCACCGGCGAACCGCGCACCGCGACCCTCGTCGCCGTGCGCGACAGCGTCCTGGTCGCCCTGTCGCGGGCCAGCTACGAGGCGGTCATCAGCCGCTACCCGCTGGTCTCGATGCAGGTCGCCCGCTTCATCATCGAACGCATCCGTCCATCGCTCTCCAAGCGCCGCCAGTGGGCGCGCCCGGGCGTCGTCGCCTTCCTGCCGGCGACGCGCGGGGCGCCGGTCCGCGCCCTGGTCGGCCGCCTGCTGCCCGACCTCGAGCGGCACGGCAGCGTCGTCCGCATCGATTCCGCCGGCGCCTGCGCGGCGCTCGGCGCGGACGTCCTCGCTGCCGCCATCGAGGGCGGCTCGGAAGAGGCCACCCATACGGTTTCACGCTGGGTAGACGCCATCGAGACCGCGCACGACATGGTGGTCTTCGTCGGCGATGACGAGACGACGCCGTGGTCGCAGTATTGCCAGCAGCACGCCGACGAAGCGCTGTTCGTCGCCGACACCCGGGCGGCACCCGGCGACCTGCTGCCCCTGCCGCCGCCGGATGACCTCTCGGTCGGCGAAATCCCGATCCGGGCGCACCGCACCCTGCTGCTCGTTCATCCGGAGACGACCCGCGTGCCGCGCGATACGGCGGCCTGGCTCGACCGCATCCCGGCCGACAGCCACCTGCACCTGCGCGAGGGGCACGGCGGGGATTACCGGCGCATCGCCCGCACGCTCTTCGGTTCGGCGATCGGGCTGGTGTTCGGTGGCGGCGGGGCGCGCGGTTTCGCCCACCTCGGCGTCCTCAAGGCGATGGAGGAGGCTGGCATCCCGGTCGATTTCGTGGGCGGCACCAGCATCGGCTCGATCATGGCCACCTACGCGGCCTTCGACGTCTCTTCCAGCGAAGCCATCGCGCATGCCCGCCGGGCCTTCGCGAAGAATCCGACCAACGACATGAACCTCTTTCCGCTCATCTCGCTGTTCGGGGGCAAGCGGCTGCGCAGCACGATCAACGAGGGCATCCGCGCGCTGGCCGGCTTCGACGCGCACATCGAGGATGCCTGGAAGCCGCTGTTCTGCATCGCCTCCAATTACTCGCGTGCGGCGGAGATGGTGCTGCGGCGCGGTTCGCTCGGCAAGACGGTGCGTGCCAGCACGGCGATTCCGGCCGCGCTGCCGCCGGTCGTCATGGATGGCGACCTCGTCATCGACGGCGGCACGTTCAACAATTTCCCGACCGACGTGATGGCCGGGCAGCGCGTCGGCTTCATCATCGGCTGCGACCTGTCGAAGGGGGCAGCGCGCAAGCTCGACATGGAGGATGTGCCGTCGCCCTGGCAACTCGCGCTCGACCGCCTGCGGCCGCGGCGCAGCCGGCGCTACCGGCTGCCGGCGCTGTCGTCGATCATCCTCAACGTCAGCATCATGCACAGCCAGGCGCGGCTCAAGGCATCGCGGGCCCAGGCCGACGTCTGCTTCTCGCCCGACCTCGGGCGGATCGGTCTGTTGAACTGGAAGGCTTTCGACGAAACGATCGAGCTCGGCTACCGCCACGCCCGCGACGTGATCGCCGGGCTGCCGGAGGAAACCCGCAACCGCCTCGCGCGCTCGGCGGACTAGTCCGGCAGCCGGCTACTCGACGATCAGCAGGCCTTCGACGCCGCGCTCGGCATGTCCTTCGAGGTGGCAGTGGGCGCGGTAGCGGCCGGCGACCAGCGGCACGAACTCGAACTCGAGCTCGCCGCCGCGGCGCATGATCTCGAACTGGGTGAAGTGCTCGGCCCGGATCTCGGCCATGTTCGGTACCTCGACCTTGTGCGCGGCGATGCTGGCGAAGAAATCGGGCGCGTTCAGGTAATGCGTGTTGCCGCCGGTGTTGTGGATGCGCAGGCGGTAGGCCTGGCCGCGCTTCAGCGTGAGTTCGCGCGGTTGGAAGCCATAGTCGCGCAATTCGATGGTGACGTTCTCGGCGTGCTTCCAGTCGGCGGCGGCCAATGCCGCGGTACGCGCTTCGTCGGTGGCGCCGGCAGCCTTTGCGGCATGGCCGCCGGCACAGCCTGCGAGCAGGGCGACGGCGGCCAGCAGGGTCAGCCTGGATTGATTCATGCGCTCACATCCCGGGTCGTTCTTGTTTTTGCCTATGCTAATCCAAGATGGCTCGCGAGGCGATGGCGGTACAAAAATGGCCGTCCGGGGATGCTGCGGCGCAACATGCGGTGATAGAATCACGCCTTTGATTTTTCAGGCCTTCCCCATGTCCGCCCGTCCGATTCGCAACATCGCCATCATCGCCCACGTCGACCACGGCAAAACCACGCTGGTCGACCAGCTTCTTCGCCAATCCGGCACCTTCGCCGCCCACCAGCAGGTGGTCGACTGCGTCATGGACTCGAACGACCTGGAAAAGGAACGCGGCATCACGATTCTTTCCAAGAACACCTCGGTCGACTACGAAGGCATCCACATCAACATCGTCGACACCCCGGGCCACGCCGACTTCGGCGGCGAGGTCGAGCGCGTTCTGGGCATGGTCGATGGTGTCGTGCTGCTGGTCGATGCTGCCGAAGGCCCGATGCCGCAGACCCGTTTCGTGACCAAGAAGGCGCTGGCCCAGGGCCTGCGCCCGATCGTGCTGGTCAACAAGGTCGACCGCGACGGCGCCGACCCCGACAACGCCGTCAACCTCACCTTCGACCTGTTCGACAAGCTGGGCGCCACCGACGAGCAGCTCGACTTCCCCATCGTCTACGCCTCCGGCCTCAACGGCTGGGCGGCCATGGAACTCGACCAGCCGCGCGAGAACATGAAGCCGCTGTTCGACACCATCCTGCGCCACGTGCCGGCCCCGGATGCCGATGTCGATGCGCCGCTGCAGTTGCAGATCACCGCGCTGGATTATTCCTCCTACGTCGGCCGCATCGGTGTCGGCAAGATCATCCGCGGTCGCGTCAAGACCGGCCAGAACGTGCTGGTCATGTTCGGTACCGAAGAAGAAGCCGCCGAGCACGAGCGCACCCCGGTCAAGGCCAAGATCGGCCAGGTACTCGGCTACAAGGGTCTGAACAAGATCGAGCTGGAAGAGGGCCTCGCCGGCGACATCGTCCAGATCACCGGCATCGAGGATCTGGTCCTCGGCTGTACCGTGACCGACCCCGACCAGCCGGAATCGCTGCCGCTCCTGAAGATCGATGAACCGACGCTGTCGATGCAGTTCATGGTCAACACCAGCCCGCTGGCCGGCACCGAAGGCAAGTTCGTCACCAGCCGCCAGATCCGCGACCGCCTGCACAAGGAACTGCTGACCAACATGGCGCTGCGTGTCCATGACACCCCGAACGGCGACGTATTCGACGTGGCCGGCCGCGGCGAATTGCACCTCGGCATCCTGCTCGAGAACATGCGCCGCGAAGGCTACGAGCTCGCCGTCGGCCGTCCGCGCGTCGTCAAGAAGATCATCGACGGCGTCGAATGCGAGCCCTACGAGCAGCTGACCGTCGACGTCGAGGAAGATACCCAGGGTGGCGTCATGGAAAGCCTCGGCCTGCGCAAGGGCGAGCTGCAGGACATGGTGCCGGACGGCCGCGGCCGCGTCCGTATCGAATACCGCATCCCGGCCCGCGGCCTGATCGGCTTCCAGGGCGAGTTCATGAACCTGACGCGCGGCAACGGCCTGATGAGCCACGTCTTCGACGAATACGCCCCGGTCAAGGAAGGCAGCGTCGCCGAGCGGCGCAACGGCGTTCTCGTATCCCAGGACAACGGCGAAGCCGTCGCCTACGCACTGTGGAAGCTGCAGGATCGCGGCCGCATGTTCGTCAGCCCCGGCGAGAAGCTGTACGAGGGCATGATCATCGGCATCCACAGCCGCGAGAACGACCTCGTCGTCAACCCGATCAAGGGCAAGCAGCTGACCAACGTCCGTGCTTCCGGTACCGACGAGGCGGTGCGCCTGGTGCCGCCGATCCAGCTCAGCCTGGAAGCGGCCGTCGAGTTCATCGCCGAGGACGAACTGGTCGAACTGACGCCGAAGTCGATCCGCCTGCGCAAGCGCTTCCTCACCGAGATCGAGCGCAAGCGGGCCCTGCGCGGACTCTGAACGACGGCATGAGGGCGCAGCCAGGCGCTTTCATGAACCGGGAGGCGGCCGCCCAGGCCGCCTTCTTTTTGCTCGCCGGCCGGCCGTGAAGCGAAGCCGCCACTGGCTCGGCTTGCTGTATGCAGGGCGCGCCGGCCACGCGATGATGTTTTCCGCCTATTCCGGCGTACTGCCCGCCGTGACGCTGGCCTGGGGCATGAGCGCCAGCGAGGCCGGGGCAATCCAGAGCGCCTGGCACCTCGGCTTCCTGGTCTCGCTGTTCATCACCGGCATCCTCGCCGACCGCATCGGGGCGCGTCCGGTCGTCCTGCGCTCGTCGTTGCTGGCTGCGGTCAGCGCCGTTGCGTTCGCCGTTTTCGCCGACGATTTCGACTCGGCCTTCCTGCTCTACGGCTTTGCCGGGCTGTGCGCCGGCGGTACCTACACGCCGGCGCTCAAGCTGATTTTCGAAGAAGCCGACCCCGTCCGGCGCGGCCGCGCCATGGGCGGCTACCTCGCTGCCGGGTCGGTCGGCTATGCGCTGGCGCTGGGCAGCATCGCGCTGCTCGTCGCCTCCGGCTGGCGGGCAGGGCTGCTCTGCGCCGCGGCGGGCGGCCTGGTCGGCTGCGCGCTTGTGCACCTTGCGCTGGCCGGCATGGATGACCGCCGCCCGGCCGGTGCACCGCCGTCGCCACTGCGCGGCATGGCGGACCTCGGGCGCAATCCGGCGGCCATCGGCTGCATCGGCGCCTACACGGCACACTGCTGGGAACTGCTCGGCATGTGGGCCTGGCTGCCGGCCTTCGTCGCCGCCTCGGCCCTGGCAGCGGGCGGCGCCGACCCGGCAACGGCCGTTGGCGGCGGCATTGCGGTCGCGGCGCTGTCGCACCTGGTCAGCGCCGCCGGCAGCGTCGCCGGCGGTACCCTGTCCGACCGCCATGGCCGCGCCGCGGTGATGATGGCCGCCACCGTCGCCAGCCTGGCCTGCTCGCTCGCCTTCGGCTGGCTCTACGCGGCGCCGCTCTGGGTGGTGGCGGCCTTCGCGCTGGTCTACAACCTGGCGGCGATCGCCGATTCGTCGGTCTATTCGACGGCGCTGGCCGAAGTCGTGCCGGCCCGTTCGATCGGTGCTGCCTATTCGCTGCGTTCGGTGACGGGTTTCGCCGCCGGTGCGCTGGCGCCCTGGCTGTTCGGCATCGCGCTCGACGCCGGCCGGGCATGGTGGGGTGAATCCACCGCAGCCTGGGCGCTCGCCTGGACGTCGCTTGCCGCCGGCGGAATTGCCGGTCCTTTCCTGATTGCCAGCTATCGCCGCCACGCCGGGCGGCCGGTCGTTCGCGGCTAGCCGCCGGTCATCGACATGAAGCGGACGACCTGCGGGGCGTCCATCTGCTGCGTGAAATCGTGCCCGTAGGGCTTGATGCCCATGCTGTCGATGATCGCCTGGCGCAGCGGCGCATTCTCGCCCGGATGGGCGCGCAGGACGGGGAGCAAGTGCAGCGCATCGTTCTGGCCGAGGCAAGGATACAGCTCGCCCTTGGCGGTGACGCGAACGCGGTTGCAGCTGTCGCAGAAGTTGTGGCTATGCGGCGAGATGAAGCCGACCCGCGATTCGCTGCCGGGGATGCGCCAATAGCGTGCCGGCCCGCCCGACGATTCGGTCGAGGGCAGCAACGTGAAGTGGGCGGCGAGCCGTTCGCGCGTTTCCTCGGAGGAGATGAAGGTGCCGCTGCGCCCGTGGATCTCGCCGAGGGGCATCTCCTCGATGAAGGAAATGTCCAGCCCGTGGTCGACCGCGAAGCGCACCAGGTCGACGAATTCGTCGTCGTTGATGCCGCGCATCATCACCGCGTTCAGCTTGGTCCGCTGGAAGCCGGCGGCCTTGGCCGCCTGGATCCCGCGCAGGACCTTGGCGAGGTCGCCGATGCGGGTGATCGCCTTGAAGCGGTCGGCCCTGAGCGTGTCGAGGCTGATGTTGAGACGGCGCACGCCCGCCGCGCGCAGGGCCGGCGCGTAGCGCTCGAGTTGCGAACCGTTGGTGGTCATCACCAGCTGCTCGAGGCCGGGCAGGGCGCCCAGCCGCTCGAGCAGCCACAGCGCATCCTTGCGCACCAGCGGTTCGCCGCCGGTGATGCGCAGCTTGCTGACGCCAAGCCCGACGAACACCGAGGCGACCTGCAGGCATTCCTCCAGGCTCATGACCTCGTGCCGGGGCAGGAAGGTCATTTCCTCGGCCATGCAGTACGTGCAGCGGAAATCGCAGCGGTCGGTGATCGACAGGCGCACGTACGTGATGCGGCGCCCGTACTTGTCGACCAGCGTGCCCTCGGCATGGGCGGTCGTCACCTTGGGGACGAACCCGGCGGCGCCGTCGGGCGTGGCTTCCGGTCTCAGGGTTTCGTTGTGCATGGCTTGCGGGGCATGGGCTTCCGGCTCAGAATGGGGACGGCGCTGATGTGGCTGCCGATTATCGTGACTCGATACCCCAACGACAAGTGGAGAGATCAAAAATGCAAAAGTTCATTTTGGCCGGCCTGCTCGGCAGCAGCGCGATCCTTGCCGGCTGCGCCGGCGGCATGATGAAGGACGAGTCCGCCAAGGCGACGGCGACACTGGGCGCGACGCAGGGCAACAAGGTGGCCGGCACGGTCAATTTCGTCCAGTCCGGCGACAAGCTCTTGGTCACCGCCGAAGTCACCGGGCTCAGCCCCGGCATGCACGGCTTCCATATCCACGAGAAGGGTGACTGTACGGCGCCCGATGGCACCAGCGCCGGCGGCCATTTCAACCCGGGTGGAAAGCCGCACGGCAACCCCGACCACGGCGACCACCACGCCGGCGACATGCCGCAGCTGGTGGCCGATGCCAACGGTGTCGCCCGCCTGACCGCCTATTTGTCGGCGGTGAAGATCGGCGACGGCCCGAACAACATCATCGGGCGCAGCATCATCGTCCATGCCGCGCCGGACGACTTCAAGACGCAGCCGACGGGCAATTCCGGTGCCCGCCAGGCCTGCGGCCTGATCGTCGCCAAGTAACGGATTCCGGCTTCCCGGGGGCGTCGACCGCGACAGCGGCCGGCGTGCCTCAATGCGCCTGGCGGCGCGCCTGCTGCCAGTCCAGCACCGCCCGGGTCGAGTGGGCGAGGATGGTCCGCCAGGTTTCCTCGGGCAGGTGGCCGCGCAAGGCCTCGAATAGCCGTCGCGTGCGCTCTCCGGCGGCCTCGCTACCCGGTTCGGAGAGCAGGCGGATCTGGATCCCGGCCAGCGCATCGGCGACCAGGCGCCAACCCAGTTCCGGCATCTGCCCGGCCGTCGCCACCAGCTGGCTGCCCAGCGCGGCGATGACGGGGTCGGCCTCGTCGTCGCCGGCACAGGCCACGCTCGCATGCCACAGGGCGAGATGGATGTTGCGCCGCACATCGATCTTGAAATCCATGGCGGCGCCTTCATCGCTATCCAGTATTTCGTAGTACTGCTGGAAACGGGCATCGTCGGTGGCATCGAGCGCCCCGCGCAGGCTGCCGAGCAGTGCGCTTAGTGCCGGCATGGCGGCCAGCGCGAACGCCTGCGCATAGGCGACACCCCACTGGTCGAGCGCGGATACCATCAGCGCGGTACGCAGGGCAGGCCCGCTTTCGCCGGTTGCTGCAGCGCACCAGTTTCGGCAGCGCGACTCGACATCGGCCAGCGCGCCGGCGGTGGTCTGGGTGGATTCGTCCATGCCCAGGCGGAACAGCGCCACGAAGGCATCCTGGGCCATGCGCGCGGCCAGGCGCTGCTGTTCGGCCGGCAGTTGGGGGGCGAGCGGATCGGCGGGAAGGGCGTTCATTGGGGGATCAGGGAGAGGGAGGGTAAGTCCGATACCTTATCCGGAAAGCGGGAAATCGCGTAGTGGCACGGCTTTCGACACTGATCGGAAATTAATTGGTGCAATGCACAAAAAACTGTTGACACGCCCTTTCCGCTATGTAGAATTGAGCCATGTTGCACCGCAGCAAAACAGCGCCGCGGGCCGCTCTTCCCAGTTTCTTGTTTTTTCATTGCCAACCTACGGAGATACCACCATGACCGTCAAGCCCCAAGACCTCTTCAACGCCAGCCTCGGCTCCGCTTCCTTCTTCGCCAACGTCGCCCTCGACGGTTTCGAGCGCATCGCCGCCCTGAACCTGAGCGCCGGCCGTTCGTTCGTCGAAGCCTCGTTCGCCAACACCCAGGCTCTGCTCGGCGCGACCGACGTCAAGTCCTTCGTCGAACTGCAGAAGGACCTGGCTGCCCCGACCCTCGAGCAGGGCGTCGCCTACGGCCGCAACGTGATCGCCATCACGACCGAAACCAAGGACAAGATCGCCAAGGAAATCGAAGCCAAGGTTGCTGAAGCCAACGCCCAGGTTTCCGCTCTGGTCGAGAAGGCCCTGGCCTCCGCCCCGGCCGGCTCGGAAGTCGCCGTCGCTGCCGTGAAGACCGCGATCAAGACCGCCAACGAAGCCTACGAAGGCCTCAACAAGGCTGTCAAGCAAGTTGCCGAAGCGACCGAAGCCAGCGTTTCCGCCGCTACCGAAGCCACCCTGAAGGCCGCCAACCTGGCGCCGGTCAAGGCTGCTCCGAAGGCCAAGAAGGCTGCCTGATCCACGCGGTCAGCAAGTAAAAGAGAGGCCGGGACGAAAGTCCCGGCCTTTTTCTTTTTGCCCGCCCGTTTGGCACGGCACGGGCCGGAGGAAACGGCGTCGCGGGCCGATGCGGTAAGCTCTCGTCATTCTGTTTCAGGGACAGGGCATGGGTAGCGAACAAGACTGGCTGGTGAAGCTGGCGGCGGGAGGTGTTGGCGGCAAGCTGGTGAAGGCGCTCGGGCTGCCGGCGCCGGTCGCGCTGGTGCGCGGCGGGACGGGCTCGGCAGCGCCGCTGGCGGGGCGGCATTTCGTCTGCCGCGCATTGCCCGGTGGCTTTGCCGGCGAGGGCGCTGCCGCCGCGCTTTCCGCCCTCGGCGCGGAAATTTTCGCCGATGCCCCGGCGGGTGACGATGCCCGTATCGACGGCGTCGTGGTCGATGCCACCGGCTGCCGGAACGCAGCCGACCTGCGCAGCCTCTACGAGGTTTTCCATCCCCTGCTGCGCCGGCTCGCCCGTTGCGGGCGCATCGTCGTCATCGCCGCCCGGCCGGACGGGCAGGGCGATGCGCTGGCGGCCGCCACGGCGCGCGGCATCGAGGGTTTCGTGCGCTCGCTGGCCAAGGAGGCAGGCAAGCGCGGCGCGACAGCCAACCTGATCGTTGCCGACCCGGCGGTTGCGCCGGAACGCCTCGCCGGGCCGCTGCGCTTCTTCAGCAGCGACGGCTCGGCCTATGTCACCGGGCAGGCCCTCACGGTTTCCGGCCTCGTCCCCGCACCGGCCGGCCTGCCGGCGCCGATGCGCCTGTCCGGCAGGGTGGCGGTGGTCACCGGCGCCGCGCGCGGCATCGGGGCGGCGATCGCAGCGCGACTGGCGGAAGAGGGCGCGACGGTGGTATGCCTCGACGTGCCGCCGGCGCAGGCGCCGCTCGCGGAGGTCGCGGGCCGCATCGGCGGCGTGGCGCTGACACTGGACATCACCGGCGACCCGGCACAACTCGCGGATATCCTCGGCGAACGCTTCGGCGGCGTCGATATCGTCGTGCACAACGCCGGCATCACCCGCGACAAGACGCTGGCGAACATGAAGCCGGAAGCCTGGGATCAGGTCATGGCGGTCAACCTGGCTGCCATCGCCGCAGCGGATGCCACGCTCGATGCTCGCGGGCTGCTACGCGACGGCGGGCGGATCGTGTGCCTGTCGTCGATCGCCGGCATCGCCGGCAACTACGGGCAGACCAACTACGCCCTGAGCAAGGCGGCAGTAATCGGCTATGCCGCCGCGCGGGCGCCGGCGCTCGCCGGCCGTGGCATCACCATCAATGCCGTCGCGCCCGGCTTCATCGAGACGCCGATGACGCGGAAGATGCCACTGCTCACCCGCGAAGTCGCGCGCCGGCTGAATTCCCTGGCGCAGGGCGGCCTGCCCGAAGACGTGGCCGAGGCAGTCTGCTTCCTGGCCTGTCCCGATGCCTTCGGGGTCACCGGGCAGACGCTGCGCGTCTGCGGCCAGTCCTTACTCGGGGCCTGACGGACCGGCCGCGGCTGTGTTTCAGGACACTTCCGCCAGCCAGGCAGCGATCTGCCGATAGACGCGCGGCGAGGTGGTCAGGGCCATGTGGGCGATGCCGCCCAGCCTTGCGCTCTTCACATCGCCGGTGACCGGGTGGTCGGTCGCGCTGCCGAGGGTCACCAGTCCGTCGCCGAACCACTCGGCCAGCGGATGATCGACATCCTCCGTGAGGGTGCTGCCGAGAAAGCGCAGGGCGATGTCGTGCGGCGTCGCCGGATCGGCGCCCGGTCCATGGCGCAGGTCCTTGACGCCACGACTGCGCGCCGCGCCGGCCTTGCCTAGCGGGGCGGTGATCGCATGCGCGTCGAGCGCGTTGTTGAGCCCATGGCCGAGGCGCTCGAGCGGTGATCCGAGGTGGGGCGAGCCCAGGCAGACCGCCATGCGCGTCACCTGCGGCCAGCGGAAATCCTTGCCGGCTGCGATTTCACAGGCATTGCGGGCGATCAGCCCGCCCATGCTGTGGCCGACTAGCAGCAGGTCATCGACCGGCTCGGGCCACGCCGCGAGCAGGCATTCGAGGAGCGTGGCCAGCCGTTCGCCATTGTCTGCGATGGCCAGGCCGGTGTTGTAGCGCAGGTAAAGCGGCCGGTAGCCAAAGTCGGCCTGCAGGGCGGGGCCGAAGTCGATTTCGTCGGGCTTCTCGGTCCGCCAGCTGCGTTCGTCAAAGGCGAGGCCGTGGATGAACACGCACAGGCGGCGGCCTCTGCCCGGAAACGCCGCCGCGAGTGCAGCCGGTTCGAGCGCCACCGGCCGGTCATCGGCGTGGATCGCCATGTCGATGGCCAGCACGTTGCCGGTCGCCGCCAGATGGTCGCCAAAGGCGGCATTCAGCGCGCTGCGCACGCCGCCGGCCAGGAGTCCCTGCGGTTGCTCGTCAGGATTTTCCGGCAGGTTGTGCTCGACCAGCGCCGCGGCACCGAGCAGCCCGCCGGCACCGTGATGGACGGCGTCATAGACGCCGCCGGCGATCGCATCGTGCGCCTTCTGCACCAGCGCGGCCGGTCCGGCGACGAAGGGTATGCGCGAGAGCAGTTCGAAGGAGGTGGCGGCGATCGCCTCGTGCATCTCCCGGGCGCGCGCCGTCGTTTCCTGGACGGCGATCTTGGCGGCATCGCTGTAGCCGGTTTCCGGCTTCTTGGCCATATGTACGTTTGCTCCCCGGGGTGCTGTCAGTGCCCACCGCATCCGGATGGATGCGCCTGCCCGATTCAGCATACAGGATGCGGCCGCCGGCCGCCCGTCTTCGGACTGCCGGCGGGCACGATGCGCCCCTACTTGCGCGGCGCCTTGACCGGCTTGCCCTTGCCGCCGCGGGTGCCGCGGCAGGCTTCCAGGCGTTCGCCCTTGAGCTTGCCGGCAATGCCGTCGACCGCCGACAATATCTCCACCAGCGCCGTCTTGCCTGGTTCCGCCGCGATCAGCTTGAGGCCGCGTCCCTTGGGCAGCGGACGCAGTTCGGCGGCATCGAAGACCAGCGCGCGGCCGTCTTTCGTGAACACGGCGATTTCGCCAGGTGGCGGGGCGGGCTGGAAGACCACCGGCGCTTCGCCCTCGTCGAGGGTCAGGAAGGCCTTGCCGGCCTTGCCGCGCGAGACGAGGTCCTCGCCGCGCACGACGAAGCCGTAGCCGCCTTCGCCGGCGACGAGCAGCGTCTTTTCCGGGGTGACCGTCTGGGCGAGCACGATCTTGCCGCCGCCGACGAAATCGACCAGCGAGGCGGCCGGCACGCCGTCGCCCTTGCCGCCGGGCAAGTCGGCCGCCGGGATCGAGTAGGCACGGCCCTTGTGGTCGAGCAGGATCAGGTGGTCGACGGTGCGGCAGGGCAGGCAGGCGAGCAGGCTGTCGCCGGAACGGAAGGTGAGCGTCGCCGGATCGACGCTGTGGCCGGTGCGCGAGCGCAGCCAGCCGTGCTTCGAGACGATCAGCGTCGTCGGCTCGTCCGGAATGGAGACGTTCTTCGCATCCGACAGCGTCACGCGCTCGGCGGCCTCGATCAGCGTGCGCCGGTCGTCGCCGTATTTCTTCGCGTCGGCGGTGATCTCGCGGGCGACGCACTGGCGCAGCGCCGTGTCGGAATCGAGCAGTTTGCGGAAACCTTCGGCCTCCTCGCGCAGCTTGGCCAGTTCCTCGCCGATCTTGATGCCCTCCAGCCGGGCCAGCTGGCGCAGGCGGATCTCGAGGATGTCCTCGGCCTGGATCTCGGACAGCTTGAAGTGCCTGATGAGATCGGCCTTGGGGTCGTCCGACTCGCGGATCACCTTGATGACGCGGTCGATGTCGAGCAGGATGGCCTGCCGGCCTTCGAGGATGTGGATGCGCTTCTCGGCAGCGGTCAGGCGGTGGCGGGTGCGCCGTTCCACGGTCGACAGCCGGAAACGGCACCATTCCGCGATCATGTCGTGCAGCGTGCCCTGGCGCGGCGCGCCGGCGAGGCCGAGCACCGTCAGGTTGATCGGCGCGTTGGTTTCCAGGCTGGTGTGGGCGAGCAGCAGGCGGACGAGGTCGTCCTGGTCCTGGCGCGAGCTGGCCGGTTCGATGACCAGGCGCACGGCGTGCTCCTTGCCCGATTCGTCGCGCACGCCGCCTTCGCCGATGGCGGAGAGGAAGGCGGCCTTGAGGTTGAGTTGTTCCGGCGTGAATACCTTCTTGCCGGCCTTTTCCTTGGCCACCGGGTTGGAGCAGGCCTCGATCTCGGACATCACCGTGGCCGTGGAGACGCCCGGTGGCAGCTCGGTGACGACGAGGCGCCACTGGCCGCGCGCCAGCGGCTCGATCTTCCACTTGGCGCGCACGCGCAGGCTGCCGCGGCCGGTCCTGTAGGTGGCGGCGATTTCCTCGGGCGTCGAGATGATCTGCGCGCCGCCCGGGTAATCGGGGCCGGGGACGAGCTTCAGCACCGCGTCCTCGCCGGAATCCGGGTGTTTTATGAGGTGGACCGCAGCCGCCGCGATTTCGCGCAGGTTGTGCGACGGGATCTCGGTCGCCATGCCGACCGCGATGCCGGAAGCGCCGTTGAGCAGGCAGAAGGGCAGGCGGGCCGGCAGCAGGCAGGGTTCGTCATTGACGCCGTCGTAGTTCGGCTTCCACTCGACCGTGCCTTCGTCGAGCTCGGCGAGCAGCAATTCGGCGATTGGCGTCAGGCGGGTTTCCGTGTAACGCATGGCCGCCGCGTTGTCGCCGTCGCGCGAGCCGAAGTTGCCCTGGCCGTCGACCACCGGGTAGCGCAGGCTCCAGTCCTGCGCCATGCGCACCATCGCGTCGTAGACCGACGAATCGCCGTGCGGGTGGTACTTGCCGATCACGTCGCCGACCACGCGCGCCGACTTCACGTGCTTCGGGCTGCGGTACAGCCCCATGCGGTGCATGGCGTAGAGGATGCGGCGCTGCACCGGCTTCTGGCCGTCGGCGTTGGAGGGCAGGGCGCGGCCGGTGACCACGCTCATCGCGTATTCGAGATAGCGGCGGGCGGCGTAGTCCGCCGGCGGCGGGATGTCGTCAGCCGGGCCGCTGGCCGCCGGGGGCAGGGCGGGCGGCTCGCCGCCGGCGGCGATGGGCGCTGCCGGCTGTTCCGGAACGGGCGGCGCCACCTCGACAGGCGGCGGATCGGAGAAGAAGTCGAACTGATCGCTCATGGCAGCAACGGCGGGGATTTTGGTCGGGGGCGAATGTAGCACGGCGGGGACTAGTCTACTCGCGGGCATCTCCAGCGTGGGAGTGAGCAGACTGCGTCTTACGCCAATTCTGGACGGTTCAGTCCGTTGACCGCAGCATGCCCCAGTGAATCACCAACGTTGCCATCAGCATAGCTTGTGTGTAATCTCGCATGCATTTGTATACATAGCCCCCGGTGTTACTTGGACGGGAGTATTGCTGTAGCAACGATTAAATCTTGGCTTGGTTTTAGGATTAAAAGTATGAAAGAGTTAGATTCGGTCCAGGCGATGAGGGGGATTGCCGCGATTTTCGTTGTCTGCTTTCATGCAAGTGGGGTTCTTAATAATGTTTATGCCCAAAAGAATTTAGGAACCCTGCTTTTTGGTAGCGGCTACTTTGGGGTCGACCTTTTTTTTATAATTAGCGGTTTCATAATTGTAATTTCTACAAACGATACAAGTAAGCAGTTGCCTGTAGCGTTTTTAATTCGTAGATTTTTTAGAATTGTACCAATGGCTTGGGTTGGCACAATTCTGATGCATTTTCTGATTAAAAATAATGACATTATTTTTCTTCTTAAAAGCTTATTTTTAATTCCGAAAGAAAATGAAAGGCCGCCATTTTTTGGTTACAGCCTCCTATCTGTTGCGTGGACCTTAACTTATGAGGTTATTTTCTATATTGTCTTTGCCTACGCGATGAGGCTTTGGAGCAAAGGGCGTTCGTTGATTGCAAGCCTGATCTTGACTTTAATGATTTTTGGGCTTCAAACGTTGTTATATCAGATGTACACGCTGGTGCCAGGAGATGCTCCCGTTACGGAGAGCAGTAGCTTTATTGCCCCAATTGTCAGCCTTATGGCAAATCCACTCTTTTTTGAATTTATCTTTGGTATGGTTATTGCCGAACTATATATTTCAAAGTTTAATATTGAGCTTCGCGTCGCAAAATATTTATTTTTATTTGCCGTTATTTATTTCTTATTTGTTTATGCGTCTGGATTTCGGGCGGGGCATGGAATTACAAGGATTGGACATGCTTGCACTTTATTATTCGTTGCTTTCGTGTTTTTTGAGAAATCTGCGGGAAGGTTACCTATCCCAGAGTTTATTTTATATTTGGGCAAATTGTCGTACTCGATTTATTTGATTCATTTAATTGTTATTTTTTTTGTAAATAATTATAATGGCGATGTGGAAATATTCAGAGCTGCATCAGGATTTTCACGGTTGCTTTTGGTGTTGACTCTTACTATTTCAATAAGTGCATTAATTTTTAGATTCGTTGAGAATCCTGTTTCTAGATTTGGATTATATATTTCGTGGAAATACAAAATTCGGCAAGGGAAGGCGGATGCGCGCATTTCCCGTGCGGAGATGGTATGATTTTCTCCCAAGAATTTTTGCCTGACCATGGTACTGTTTTATAAAATAAATACGTTCGATTGTCTGCCGTTGTGTGGATAAGCTAACTGCCAAAAAACTTTGTAAAATCTCTAACCAGCCTCCACCTCCATCACTTCAGGCGCTCCCCATGGAATGGTGAACTCAATGGTCCAGTTCTCAGATTTCTCTGGTTTGGCGAGCGAAACTGGGCTCTGACGGTCGCATTTGGCTGTCCTTTACTGGATCCGCCCCACTCAGGCGCATCTGTCCAGTAACCTCTCACACTCCGCCAGTATCGTCTGCGCCAATTCGGAGCGGTAGTTAGGGTCGAGCGCTTCCATCATCTCGTGGGCGGCGTACAGGCCGGCTTCGCGCGACAGCGTTTCGGCGATCTGGCGGGCGAACTGGTCGCTCAGGGCTGAAAGGTGGCGGCGTTCGGCGAGGGGCAGCGTGTTTTTCGAGCGGGTGAGCCAGTCGGCGGCCAGGGTGGCGCCCTGGGCGTCGGTGAGCCACTGGCCGTGCTCGTAGAATGCGCTCAGGCGATGGGCGGCAAGGGCGAAGATGAGCGCGACGCGCAGGCCGCGCTCGCTGGGCGGGGTGTCGTCGCGGACGCGCACGTCAGTGGCCGGTGCCGGCCAGCGCCTTGGCGATGAAGTGGCGGCCGACGCGCGGCTTGGGCACGCGGTCGTCGAACCAGGCGCGCACGTCCTCGTCCAGCCCGATGCCGTGCATGTAGTTGTAGAGCGCCTTGTTCAGCGCGCGGCCGAGGCGGTCGTGGTCGACGCCGGTGGGGTCGATGAAACCGACGTCGTTGGCGGCGAAGGTGGCCGGCGGCATGGGCCGCAGCGTGATGCCGTATTCCTTCGGGTGCAGGCCGACCGGCGAATGCACGGTGCACGCGAAGCGGTGGAAAAAACCGGACTGGATGCAGCCTTCGGCGAACAGCTGGCGCACGTATTCGAGGGCATCGACGGTGTCCTGCACCGTCTGCGTCGGGAAGCCGTACATCAGATAGGCGTGCACGAGGACGCCGGCGTCGCTGAAGGCGCGGGTGACGCGGGCGACCTGCTCGACCGAGACGCCTTTCTTCATGAGCTTGAGCAGGCGGTCGGAGGCGACTTCCAGCCCGCCGGAGACGGCGATGCAGCCGCTGTCGGCAAGCTGCTGGCAGAGTTCCGGCGTGAAAGACTTCTCGAAGCGGATGTTGCCCCACCAGGAGATCGCCCGGTTGCGCCGCTGCAACTCGTCGGCCAGCGCCTTGAGCGCCTTGGGCGGCGCCGCCTCGTCGACGAAGTGGAAGCCCGTCTGGCCGGTTTCGGCGACGACGGCCTCGATGCGGTCGACCAGCACCTGCGCGCTGGCCGCCTCGAAGCGGGCGATGTAGTCGAGGCTGACGTCGCAGAAGCTGCATTTCTTCCAGTAGCAGCCGTGGGCGACGGTGAGCTTGTTCCAGCGCCCGTCCGACCACAGCCGGTGCATGGGGTTGAGCATGTCGAGCAGCGAGAGGTAGCCGCCGAGCGGCAGGCCGTCCCAGGTCGGCGTGCCGGTCTGGTCGAAGGGGATGTCCGGCTCGCTGCTGTTGAAGTACCTGACCTTGCCGTCGACGCGGGCGAAGGTGCGTACGAGGTTGAGGCGCGGGCGTTCGCCGGCGAGGTGCTCGAGCAGCGCGAGCAGCGGGCGCTCGCCGGCATCGAGGGTGACGTAGTCGAAGAAATCGAAGACGCGCGCCTCGGCCAGCCCGCGCAGCTCGGTGTTGGCGTAGCCGCCGCCGAGCACGGTGACGATGCCGGGGTGGCGGGCCTTGATCGCCTGCGCCATGCGGAAGGCGCCATAGACCGAGCCGGGGAAGGGCACGGAAAGCAGCACCACGGCGGGCCTGTCGCGGTCGACGGCCTGCAGGGTCTGTTTTTCGAGGGCGGCGTCGACCAGCGTGGGCGGCGCGGCGAGGGCCTGCGCCAGCGGGTCGAAGGTCGGCGCGCTCATGGCCAGCGATTCGGCGTAGCGGACGAACTCGAAACGCGGGTCGGCGACTTCGCGCACGACGTCGGCGATGTCGTCGAGGAAGAGGGTGGCGACATGGCGCGCGCGGTCCTGCACGCCGAGGGAACCGAAAGCCCAGGCCAGCGGGTCGCCGCCGTCCTCGTCGATGTAGACGTCGAGCGAGGCGAAGCGCGGTCCCTCGGGCAGGAAGCTGCGCCCGGCGATGCGGTGGGCGAGCGAGGGGTCGCGCCCCTGCAGGAAGGCGATGGCCGGGGCGGCGGTGGCGAGGTAGCGGTCGAACTGCGCGACGAAAACCCGCGTGGCCGGCGGGCGCTTCTTCGCCGGCAGGGCGACGGCCTTGTCGTGCAGGGCGCGCAGGCCGTCCGTGGAAAACAGGTCGAGGACGAGGCGCAGCGCGATGTCGTCCTGCGTGGCAGCGATGCCGCACGAGCGCAGGAAGCCGGTGAGGTAGGCGGTCGACGGGTAGGGCGTGTTGAGCTGCGTCATCGGCGGGATGAGCGACAGCACGCGGACGCCGGCCGGGTTCATCGCGCGCCTACCGGCCGAGCTTCTGCTTGATGCCGGGCAGCGCGGCGAGCGCCGCCTTCTCGCCTTCGAGCATGGCGTCGTGGCGGGCGGCGAAATCCCACGACCTGACGTAGGGCAGGTTGGGGCGGATGACGACGTCGGCGTCCTTCATTTCGGTCTTGCCGATCAGGCCGCCCATGATGGTCGTCGTCTGCCAGAGGATGGCGGTCATCGAGTCGACCGGCTGGCCTTCCGGCCGGTCCGAGATGTCGACCGCGATGATGAAGTCCGCGCCCATCTCGCGGGCGGCCTGCACCGGCACCGGGCTGACCAGGCCGCCATCGACGTAGTTGCGGTTGTTGATGCGCGTCGGCCGGAAGACGCCGGGAACGGCGGCCGAGGCACGCACCGCCATGCCGGTGTCGCCGGTGCGGAAGATGATGCGCTCGCCGGTGTTGAGGTCGGTCGCCACCGTGGCGAACGGCTTGTTCAGCTTTTCCAGCGGGCGGCGGTTGAGGTGCTGGTTGATGAAATCCTGCAGCGCCTCGCCCTTGAGCAGGCCGCGCCCGCTCACCGTCCAGTCGGCGAAGATCTTCTCGTCGAGCTGGACGGCGATCTTCTGCATGGCGAAGGCGTCGAAGCCGCCGGCGTAGAGCGAACCGACCACGGCCCCGGCGCTGGTGCCGACCACGTAATCGGGCACGATGCCCTGCGACTCGAGCATCTTGATCACGCCGATGTGGGCGAAGCCGCGCGCGGCGCCGCCACCGAGGGCGAGGCCGATCTTCGGCTTGCGCGGGGCGACCGGGGTCGGGGTTGGCGC
>VEPL01000005.1:0-60872 GCA_012026885.1 Betaproteobacteria bacterium
GCAGCCGCCCCGTCGGCTGCAGAAGCGGTTGCGCGCGATGCCGCCGTTCCCGCCCCGCAGCGCCTCGAAACCGGTACCCCGGATGCGGCAGGCAGCGAGCGCCGCAAGGCAGCCGGGTCGGCAACCCAGGCAGCGTCACCGGCAGCCCCGGCCGCCAAAACGCCGGAGACCGGGATCGAGGAGATCCGCGCCCTGCTGCGCGCCGGTCGCAATGAGGAGGCCGCACGCCGCCTGCGCGAATTCCGCGCCGCCTGGCCCGACTACCCGCTGCCGCCCGACCTGCGCGCGTTCGCCGGCGACTGACCTCCGCCGGCGTCGCCGGGTTTAACCCCGTTCCGGCAGGGGCACCGTTTACAGGGTCATCCTCAACCCGAAACGGAGATTGCCATGAAGACCCTGCTCGCCACCCTGCTCCTCGCCGGCGCTTGCCTGCCCGCCACGGCCGCCACCCTCGCCGATGTCGACGTCGTCGACCGCAGCACCGGACGCACGCTGGAAACCTACCGCCACCGCGGCCGCCTCTACGTCGCAGGGACGCCCGGCAACCGCTACGCGATCAGCGTGCGCAACAAGACCGGCGGGCGCATCCTGACCGTGCTCTCGGTCGACGGCATCAATGCCGTCACCGGCGAAACGGCCGCCCCCGGCCAGTCCGGCTACGTGCTCTCCCCGGGGCAGGCGACGGAAGTCGCCGGCTGGCGCAAGAGCCTGGCGGAGGTCGCCGCTTTCTACTTTACCCGCCTGCCGGACAGCTATGCGGCGCGTACCGACCGCCCCGAGAACGTCGGTGCGATCGGCGTCGCGGTGTTCGAGGAATACCAGCCGCCGCCGGCTCCCGCGCTGCAGCTCGGGGCGCGCGAAAAGGCGGAAGCGGCCGACCAGGCAGGCGGCGCCCCGGCCGCACGCGCCGCTGAATCGCGGCTGGGTACCGGCCACGGTGAACGCGTCGCCGACCCGGTCGGGCAGACCGAGTTCCGCCGCCGCGCCGACCGGCCCGCCGAAGTCATCGTGATCTACTACGACAGCCGCCCCAACCTGGTCGCCCGCGGCATCATCCCCGGCGCCCCGCGGCCGACGTATCCGAACCCCTTCCCCGGCGGCTTCGTGCCTGATCCGCGAGGCTGAGCGCTCCCGGACGGGGGTGCGAAGGGCGTATAATTTGCGGCTTTGCGAAATTCTCGCCGATTGCCGCCCATGCAGGAAAAATATACCCCCGCCGAGATCGAACGCGCCGCCCAGCAGCACTGGGACGCGACCGGCGCTGCCCGCGCCGTCGAGGACGCCGGCAAGCCCAAGTACTACTGCCTGTCGATGTTCCCCTACCCGTCGGGCAAGCTGCACATGGGCCATGTGCGCAACTACACGATCGGCGACGTGCTCTCGCGCTTCTACAAGATGCAGGGCTACAACGTGCTTCAGCCGATGGGCTGGGACGCCTTCGGCATGCCGGCCGAGAACGCCGCGCTGGCCAACCACGTACCTCCCGCCGCCTGGACCTACCAGAACATCGACTACATGCGCCAGCAGCTCAAGTCGCTGGGCTTCGCCATCGACTGGGAGCGCGAATTCGCGACCTGCACGCCCGAGTACTACCGCTGGGAGCAATGGCTGTTCACCCGCCTCTACGAAAAGGGTCTGGTCTACAAGAAGCTGGGTACCGTGAACTGGGACCCGGTCGACCACACGGTGCTAGCCAACGAGCAGGTCATCGACGGCAAGGGCTGGCGCTCGGGCGCCGTGGTCGAGAAGCGCGAGATCCCCATGTACTATATGAAGATCACCGCCTACGCCGAGGAACTGCTGGCCGAACTCGACAATCTGCCCGGCTGGCCGGAACAGGTGCGCCTGATGCAGAAGAACTGGATCGGCAAGAGCACCGGCGTGCGCTTCGCCTTCCCGCTCGCTGACAATGCCGACGAAAAGCTCTGGGTATTCACCACCCGCGCCGACACCATCATGGGCGTCACGTTCGTCGCCGTCGCCGCCGAACACCCGCTGGCCACCAAGGCCGCCGCGAACAACCCCGAACTCGCTGCCTTCATCGAGGAATGCAAGCAGGGCGGCGTCGCCGAAGCCGACCTCGCGACGATGGAAAAGAAGGGCATGCCGACCGGCATCTACGTCACCCACCCGCTGACCGGCGACAAGGTCGAGGTCTGGGTCGGCAACTACGTACTGATGAGCTACGGCGACGGCGCCGTGATGGCCGTTCCGGCCCACGATGAGCGCGATTTCGCCTTCGCCCTGAAGTACAACCTGCCGATCAGGCAGGTCGTCGCCGTTGAAGGTGAAACGGCGTTCAGTCATGAAGTCTGGGCCGAGTGGTACGCCGACAAGCAACGTGGCAAGCTGGTCAATTCCGGCAAGTACGACGGCCTCGGCTACGAAGCCGCCGTCGACGCCATCGCCGCCGACCTCGCCGTCAAGGGCCTGGGCGACAAGAAGGTGCAGTTCCGCCTGCGCGACTGGGGTATTTCCCGCCAGCGTTACTGGGGCTGCCCGATCCCGATCATTCACTGCAAGACATGTGGCGACGTGCCGGTGCCCGACGACCAGTTGCCGGTCGTGTTGCCCGAGAACGTCGAGATCACCGGCGCCGGTTCGCCGCTGGCCAGGATGCCCGAGTTCTACGAGTGCAAGTGCCCGAAATGCGGCGGCGACGCACGCCGTGAAACCGACACCATGGACACCTTCGTCGAGTCGTCCTGGTACTTCCTGCGCTATGCCTGCCCGGACAACGCCACGGCCATGGTCGACGAGCGCGTCGCCTACTGGTGCAAAGGCGGCATCGACCAGTACATCGGCGGCATCGAGCACGCCATCCTGCACCTGCTGTATTCGCGCTTCTTCACCAAACTGATGCGCGATGTCGGCCTGATCGGCGACCTCAGCGAACCCTTCGCCAACCTGCTGACGCAAGGCATGGTCGTCGCGCCGACCTTCTACCGCGAACTCGACGGCGGCAAGAAGCAGTGGATCAACCCGGCCGACGTCGATGTCGTCACCGACGAGCGCGGCCGCCCGACCGGCGCCACGCTCAAGGCCGACGGCCTGCCGGTAGTGATCGGCGGCACCGAGAAGATGTCGAAGTCGAAGAACAACGGCGTCGACCCGCAGGCCCTGATCGACCAGTACGGCGCCGATACGGCCCGCCTGTTCATCATGTTCGCCTCGCCGCCCGACCAGTCGCTGGAATGGTCCGACGCTGGCGTCGAAGGCGCTTACCGCTTCCTGCGTCGCCTGTGGAAGACCACGTACGAGCATGTGCAAGCCGGGCCGGCCGCCGCGAAAATCGACCCGAATTCACTGTCGACCGCGCAAGCGGACCTGCGCCGCAAGCTGCACCAGACCATGGGCAAGGTCGCCGACGACTACGGCCGCCGCAAGCAGTTCAACACGGCGATCGCCGCCGTGATGGAGCTGTTGAACGCCTACGACAAGACCGACCTGAAGGATGTCGCCGGCCGCGCGCTCGCGCAGGAAACCCTGGAAAGCATTGCCCTGCTGCTCTACCCCATCGTCCCGCACATCGGCCAGGCGCTCTACGCCGAGCTGAAGCCGGGTGCCGATGCCGGCCTCGCTACTTTCCCCAAGGCCGATCCGGCGGCGCTGAAACAGGACGAAATCGAGCTGGTGATCCAGGTCAACGGCAAGCTGCGCGGCAGCATCCGCGTGCCGGCCGCGGCCGACAAGGGCACCATCGAAGCCGCCGCGCTGGCCAACCCGGAAGCGCAGAAATTCATGGAGGGCCGACCGGCGAAGAAGGTCATCGTCGTTCCCGGCCGCCTCGTCAACATCGTCGCCTGAGGCCCCGCATGCCCCTGACCCGCCGCCGCCTGCTCGCCCTGTTGCCCGCCGCCGCGCTCGCCGGCTGCGGCTTCCAACTGCGCGGCTCGGGCGCCGCGATGCCGTACAAGACGCTCTACATCGCCCTGCCGGAAACGGCCGACGTGCGCATCTGGATGGAGCGCTACATCAGCGCCGGCGGCCAGACCCGCATTGTCGACAAGGCCGTCGATGCCGAGGCTGTTTTCCAGCAACTCCAGGACAGCCGGGTCAAGACCATCCTCAGCGTCAATGCCCAGGGCCGGGTGCGCGAATACCGTCTGCAGCTGACCTACCGCTTCCGCCTCGTCGACAGCAAGGGACGCGAACTGGTCGGCCCCAACGAGATCGCGCTGTCGCGCGACGTCACCTACGACGATTCGACGGTCCTCGCGAAGGACCTCGAAGAGGGCCTGCTCTGGCGCGACATGAACAACGATCTGGTCAACCAGGTCGTCCGCCGCCTCTCCATCATCAAGCCGAAGAATCCCGAGCTCGAAGAGGACGACTGATGCAACTGCGCGCGGAACAGCTCGCCGCCCATCTCGAACGGGAGCTGCGTCCGCTCTACGTGCTTCACGGCGACGACCCGTTGCTGGTCATCGAGGCGGCCGACGCCATTCGCGCCAAGGCGCGCGCCGCCGGCTACAGCGAGCGCGAAGTGCTGACGGTACTGCCGCATTTCGACTGGAACCAGCTTCTCGCCGCCGGCGGCAACCTGTCGCTGTTCGGCGACCGCAAGCTGGTCGACCTGCGCATCCCGGGCGGCAAGCCGGGCAAGGAGGGGAGCGCCGCACTGCAGGCGTGGTGCGCGCAGCTGTCGGCCGACACGCTCCTGCTGGTAACACTGCCGGAGCTGGACTGGCGCGAGGAAAAGGCTGCCTGGTTTACCGCGCTGGCCGACGCCGGCGTCGCCGTCAAGCTGGTGGCACCGCCGCTGGCCGAACTGCCCGGCTGGTTGGCCGGCCGCCTGCGGCGCCAGCAGCAAAGCGCCGAGCTCGACAGCCTGAAGTTCATCGCCGAGCGGGTCGAGGGCAACCTGCTTGCCGCCCACCAGGAAATACAGAAACTCGGCCTGCTCTACCCGCCGGGTCCGCTGACCGAAACGCAGGTGCGCGACGCCGTGCTCGACGTCGCCCGCTATGACCTCGACGGGCTACGCGACGCGCTGCTCGCCGGCGAACCGGGGCGGGTCGCGCGCATCGTCGACGGCCTCTTCCAGGAGGGCGAGCCGCCGCCGTTGATCTTGTGGGCCTTCACCGAGCAGATCCGCGCGCTCGCCGGCATGCGCCGGGGACTGGACGGCGGACGCCCGCTCGACGGGCTGCTCAAGGAAGCACGCATCTGGGGCCCGCGCCAGGCGCTGGCGAAAAAGGCGCTGCAACGGTTGTCGACCGTAACCCTCGCCGAGGCCCTGCGCCGCGCGGAAGCGATCGATCGTCTCATCAAGGGAATCGGGCAAGGCTCCTTGCGCGAGGAATTCACGCGCCTCGGCCTGCTCCTGTGCACGCCGCGCGCGGCGGCGTGAAAGCGGCTCAGGCCGCCTTGGTGTCGCTGTCCGGCTCGAGGTCTTCCCAGAGGCAGGCACGCTCGGCCTGCATCGGATGAAGGCCGGACTTGGCGGTCTCGGTAACGAGGCACTGACCTTCACAGCAGTCATCAACGACGACGAGCTTCAACTCGCCGTCGACGCGGCGCTCGCCATCCCAGTACGAGCAGGTCGCGCAAACCTTTAGCTCGGCAGGCAAAATCAGTTTTTCCGGCATTGTTTCCTCGGCGGATAACCCCATGCGTGATGCGGATAAGAGTTTAACGCCTTGCGGAAGTTCCCGCGATTTCGGCCGGCTATAATGGGACTTTGCCTCCTCACTGCACCTGCCACCATGGACATCAAGGACTACATGCAGGCCGTCGGCCGCCAGGCACGCGCCGCCTCGCGCCGATTGGCGATGGCCAGCACGGCCGAGAAGAACGCCGCGCTGCTGCACATCGCCGCCGCCATCCGCCGCAAGAAGGCGGCGCTGGTCGCCGCCAATGCCGAGGATCTGGCCGCCGCCCGCGCTGCCGGGCTCGATACCGCCCTGCTCGATCGCCTGACGCTGAGCGAGAAAGGCGTCGACGGCATGGCCGAAGGTGTCGAGCAGGTCGCCAAGCTGCCTGACCCGATCGGCGAGATGACGGACATCAAGTACCGCCCCTCCGGCATCCAGGTCGGCAAGATGCGTGTGCCGCTCGGCGTCATCGGCATCATCTACGAAGCGCGTCCGAATGTGACGGCCGATGCCGCGGCGCTCTGCCTCAAGTCCGGCAACGCCGCCATCCTGCGCGGCGGTTCCGAGGCGATCCGCTCCAACCGCGCCATCGCCACGCTTGTGCAGGAAGGCCTGCAGGCCGCCGGCCTGCCTGCCGAGTGCGTGCAGGTCATCGATACCACCGACCGCTCCGCCGTCGGCGAGCTGATCACCATGCGCGAATTCGTCGATGTCATCGTGCCGCGCGGCGGCAAGGGACTGATCGCCCGCCTGCTCGCCGAATCGCGCGTGCCGATGATCCAGCACCTCGACGGCAACTGCCATGTCTACCTGGACGAGGACGCCGACCCGAACAAGGCGCTCAGGATAGTCGAGAACGCCAAGACCCAGCGCTACGGCACCTGCAACACCGCCGAATCGCTGCTCGTCGACCGCACGGTGGCCGCCATGCTGTTGCCGCCCATTGCCGCCATGCTGCTCGGCAAGGGCGTCGAGATCCGCGGTTGCGACGAGACGCGCTGCCTCGTTCCCGATGCCGTCCCGGCCACCGAGGAAGACTACGCCACCGAGTATCTGGCCCCGGTCATTTCGGTCAAGGTCGTCGCCGGCATCGACGAGGCCATCGAACACATCAACCGCTATTCGTCGCACCATACCGACGCCATCGTCACCGACAACCATCCGAAGGCGATGCGCTTCCTGCGCGAGGTCGATTCCGCATCGGTGATGATCAACGCCTCGACGCGCTTCGCCGACGGCTTCGAGTACGGGCTGGGCGCCGAGATCGGCATTTCGACCGACAAGATCCACGCCCGCGGCCCGGTCGGCCTCGAGGGACTGACCAGCCAGAAGTGGGTCGTCCTCGGCGACGGCCACGTTCGCGGCTGAGCATTTCCGGCATATTCCGGCGGTCGACCGCAACAGGAGGCAAGCATGGCTGAAGCGGACTACCAGGCAATCGTCGCTGCCCCCGGCTTCGTCCTCGGCGTCCGCTGCGACGACGACGAGATCGTCGAGATCGCCTTCCTGCCACCGCAGCCCGAAGTCGCCCCGGCCAATGCCCTCGCCGCCGAGGCGGCGCGCCAGTTGCGCTCCTGGCTGGCCGACCCCGGCTTCGTCTTCGGCCTGCCGCTGCGCCCTTCCGGCACCGCCTTCCAGCGCCGCGTCTGGCAGCAGATCGCGGCTATCCCGGAAGGGCAGGTGCGCACCTACGGCGACCTCGCCCGGGCCCTGAACAACGCCCCGCGCGCCGTCGGCCAGGCCTGCGGCGCCAACCCTTTTCCGCTGGTCGTCCCCTGCCACCGCGTCATCGCCGCCGGCGGCGGACTCGGCGGCTTCGCCCGCCACGGTGGCGGCTTCCTGCTCGACGTCAAGCGCTGGCTGCTCGCCCATGAAGGCCACCGGACCGGCACCGCGGCCGGCTGACCAGGCCGAGATCGACGCCTTCTGCGACGCCATCTGGCTCGAGGACGGGCTGGCGAAGGCGACGCTGTCCAGCTACCGCTCCGACCTCGAACGCCTCGCCGCCTGGCTCGCCGCCTCCGCCGCCGAACCGCTGCTCGATGCACGCGAGGCGACGCTGGTCGCCTTCGTCGCCCGCCTCGCCCGGGAAAAACGCGCCAGCTCGCAGTCGCGCTACCTGTCCACCCTGCGCCGCTTCTACCGCTGGCAGGTCGCGCGCGGGCGCCTCTCCGCCGACCCGACGCTCAAGCTGGCCAACCCGGTGCGCCCGTCGCGCCTGCCCAAGGTCATGTCCGAACGCCAGGTCGAGACCCTGCTCGACGCTCCCGACCTCGCCACCCCGCTCGGCCTGCGCGACCGGGCCATGCTCGAGACGCTCTACGCCACCGGCTTGCGCGTCTCCGAACTGGTCAACCTCAAGCTGTACGAGATCGGCTTCAACGACGGGGTGCTGCGCGTCCTCGGCAAGGGCAGCAAGGAACGCCTGGTACCGCTCGGCGAGGTCGCCCGCGACTGGCTCGGCCGCTACCTGCGCGAAGCGCGCCCGGACATCCTCGCCGGCCGCCAGGCCGACGCCCTGTTCGTTACCGGCCGGGGCGGCGTGATGACCCGCCAGGCCTTCTGGCAGCTGGTCAAGCGCTACGCCCTGCGCGCCGGCATCGATCCGGCGAAGCTGTCGCCGCATGTCCTGCGCCATGCCTTCGCCACCCATTTGCTGAACCACGGCGCCGACCTGCGCGTCGTGCAACTGCTGCTCGGCCACGCCGACATCTCGACGACGCAGATCTACACCCACGTCGCGCGCGAGCGGCTGAAGTCGCTGCATGCCCAACACCACCCGCGCGGCTGAACCCCGATGAGCAAGCCCGAACACGCCCCCGAAACGCCGGCGACGAAATTCCTCAAGGCCCACAAGGTGCCTTTCTCGACCCACCTTTACGCCTACGAGGAACATGGCGGCACCCGGGTTTCCGCCCGCGAGCTGAACGTCGACGAGCACGCCGTGGTCAAGACGCTGGTCTTCGAGGACGAAAACGCGAAGCCGCTGATCGTGCTGATGCACGGCGACTGCAAGGTATCGGCCAAGGAGCTGGCCCGTCAGGCCGGCTGCAAGAAGGTGGAGCCTTGCAAGCCCGAGGTCGCCAACCGGCACACCGGCTTCCTGGTCGGCGGCACCAGCCCGTTCGGGACGAAGAAGGCGCTGCCGGTATTCCTCGAGCGCAGCATCCTCGACCTGCCGCTGATCTACATCAACGGCGGGCGGCGCGGCTTCCTGGTCGGCATCCATCCGCACGACCTCGTGCGCACCCTGAACCCGAAGGCGGTCGCGGTGGCACTGGCCGCGTGATTGTTTTTGCAAATCCAATCGATTTGCACAATCGATTGGAGCTATTGTCCATGGCACCGTATCTTTCTCCCAACAACAGGGGAGCATCGCCATGTCCGAAATCGTCATCCGCCACTATGCCCGGCCCACACGTCGCCGCCCCCTGTGGGCCGGCATCGCCATGGCCGTCGTCGCGCTCGCCTTCGCCGTCGAGCAGTCGGCGCAATGGCTCGCCGCCAACCCGATGGCAGCGCGCGGGTTGGGTGCGAGCCTGCTGGCCGGGCTCGCTACCGGCCTCGGGGCGCTCCCCGTCCTCTTCCTGAAGCGTCCGCCACAGCGCTGGATGGCGCCGCTCCTGGGCGTCGCCGGCGGCATGATGCTGGCGGCCGCCTGCTTCTCGCTGGCGCTGCCCGCCCTGGAAGCGGCGGCGACCGGCCCGCAACCGCTGCTCGTCGGCATGGCCGCCATCGCGGCCGGACTGGCCGGGGCACTGGCCATACAGACACTCGACCAACGCACGCGGCACGCGCATGTCGAGGCGGTGGATGCCGTCGGCGGAAAACCGCAACTGGCCCTCGTTGTCGCCGCCATCGCCATCCACAACCTGCCCGAGGGAGTGGCCGTCGGCACTGCCGTGAGCGCCGGCGTCGATCACGGCATGAGCCTGGGCATCGCCCTGCAGAACATTCCCGAAGGCTGGATCGTGGCGAGCGCCCTCGTCATGCTCGGGGCGGGGCCGTGGAAGGCAGCCTTGACGGCGCTCGCCACCGGGCTCGTCGAACCGGTGGGCGGCCTATTCGGGGCCTTCGCCGGCACGCTGGCCGGTGCCGCGCTGCCGCTCGCGCTGGCCGCGGCCGCCGGGGCGATGACCTGGGTCGTCCTGCATGAACTGGCCCCGGCCGCCTTGCGCGGGACGCGCCGCCTGAACGGCGCCGCCTCACTGGCGGGCGGGTTCGTGGCGATGTCCGCCCTGGCCTTCGTGGCCTGAACCGGCCTCAGATCGAACGTTCGATGATGACGCCGACGCGGCGCACGCCCGGCATCATCCCGAGCTTGGCGACCGACACGCGCACCCACTGGGCGGCGAAGTTCTCGAGCAGGAAGGTGGCGATGTGCTCGGCCAGCTTCTCGAGCAGGTTGAAATGGACGCCGGCGAGGTCGGCACGCACACGCTCGACGACCACGGCATAGTCCACGGTGTCGCGGATGTCGTCGCTGGCGCCGGCGGAGGCGGTCGACACCCCGATCTGCAGCGAGATCTCGACGGTTTGCGCCGCCGCCTTCTCGCGCGGGTAGATGCCGACCCAGGTTTCGGCGCGCATCTCGTCGATGAAAATGATGTCCATGGGGCGGTCGACCGCAGCAGGCGTGTAGAATTGGCCGCGATTGTACTCCAGCGCCCGGTTGCGCCCGCCCCCGCCCCATGCAGATCGCCCTCGCCGTTTTTGCCGCCTACCTGCTCGGCTCCGTCCCTTTCGCCGTGATCTCCTCGAAGCTGTTCGGGCTCGCCGACCCGCGCAGCTATGGTTCCGGCAACCCCGGCGCCACCAACGTACTGCGCAGCGGCAACAAGAAGGCGGCGCTGCTCACGCTGATCGGCGATGCGCTCAAGGGGGTCGTCGCCGTGCTCGCGGCCCGCCATTTCGGCCTTTCCGACACCGTCGTCGCCCTCGTCGCGCTCGCCGTCTTCCTCGGCCACCTCTATCCGGTGTTCCTGAAGTTCAAGGGAGGCAAGGGCGTCGCCACGGCCGCCGGCGTGCTGCTCGCGCTCGACCCGGTCCTCGGCCTCGTCACGCTCGGCATGTGGCTGCTCGTCGCCTACGTCTCGCGCTATTCCTCGCTTGCCGCGCTCGCCGCCGCGGCCACGGCACCGCTAACCTCGGCGCTGCTGCATGGCGCCAGCCACCAGACCATCGTCGTCGGCCTGCTCGGCATGGCGCTGATCGGCAAGCACTGGCAGAACATCCAGCGGCTTCTTGCCGGCCAGGAATCGAAAATCGGCAGCAAGAAGGCCCGCCCGTAGCGATACTGCCCGGCGCGAACCCGACGGGTTGCTTGCCGCGTTCCGGGAGGAAGCTCGCACCGCAGGCGTCGCTTGCCGTGTCGTCCGGCGCAATCAGGCCGGCACGAGCCCTGTCAGGGGCCAGCGCGGCTGCACCGCGAAACTGCCCGCCGCCTTGGCCGGCGAGCCCGCCATCAGGCGCAGGCAGCCGGCCAGCGCGATCATCGCGCCATTGTCGGTGCAGAATTCCAGCTCGGGGTAATGGACGCTGAAGCCGCGACGCTTCGCCGCCGCATCGAGGGTCGCCCGCAACTGCCGGTTCGCGCCGACGCCGCCGGCGACGACCAGGCGGTCGAGTCCGGCAACTTTCAAGGCCTTTTGCGCCTTGCTGGCGAGCACCTCGACGACGGCCTCCTGAAAGGCCCGCGCCACATCGGCGCGGAAACGCTCGTCCGGCACTTCGCCCCACTCGCGCACCAGCGTCAGCACGGCCGTCTTGAGGCCCGAGAAGCTGAAGTCGAGGTCACCCGAATGCAGCATCGGGCGCGGCAGCGTGTAGACACCCGGCGTGCCGGATTCCGCCAGCTTCGACAGCAGCGCCCCGCCGGGATAGGGCAGGCCGAGCAGCTTGGCGCTCTTGTCGAAAGCTTCGCCCGCCGCATCGTCGAGCGTTTCGCCGAGCAGTTCGTAGGCGCCGACCCCGGTGACTTTCATCAGCTGGGTATGGCCGCCCGAGACGAGCAGCGCGACGAACGGGAAGGCGGGTGGATCGGCAGCCAGCAGCGGCGAGAGCAAATGCCCCTCGAGGTGATGCACCGGCACGGTCGGGCGCCCGAGGGCGAGCGCCAGGGCCTCGGCGAAAGCGCAGCCGACGAGCAGCGCGCCGGCCAGCCCGGGGCCGCGCGTGTAGGCCACGGCATCGATGTCGGCCAGTGTTTTTCCGGCTCTGGCAAGCGTCGACCGCAACAGCGGCACGATGCGGCGGATGTGATCGCGGGAAGCCAGCTCCGGCACCACGCCGCCGTATTCGGCGTGCATCGCGACCTGCGAATGCAGGGCGTGGGCCAGGAGGCCGGCGGCGCTGTCGTAGAGCGCGAGGCCGGTCTCGTCGCAGGAGGATTCGACGCCGAGAACCAACATGGGGGCGCGATTGTAACACTTGGTCAACAAAGGGCTTTCGCATATACTGCTTGGCTTTCCGCATCCTAGCGGAATTCAAATTGCGCGCACTGCCCACCACTTGACCGGGCGGGCGCCTGACGGAAGGGGGTGATTTATATGCCGAGCATTCGTGTCAAGGAAAACGAGCCGTTCGAGGTCGCGATCCGCCGCTTCAAGCGCACGGTCGAAAAGACCGGTCTCCTGACCGAGCTGCGCGCGCGCGAGTTCTACGAGAAGCCGACCGCCGAGCGCAAGCGCAAGGCCGCCGCTGCCGTCAAGCGCCAGCACAAGCGCCTCCGCAGCCTGACCCTGCCGCCGAAGCTGTACTGATCCGTACGCGACGCCGCAGCACGAGCCGCCAGCCCACCAGCCGGCGGCTTTTTTGTTTGAATTTTCCGGAATCCGCCCGATGACGCTCAAGGCACGCATCACCGAAGACATGAAGACGGCCATGAAGGCCAGGGATAGCTCCCGGTTCGGCGCCATCCGCCTGCTGCTCGCCGCCATCAAGCAGCGCGAGGTCGACGAACGCAGCGAACTCGACGACGCCGGTGTCGTCGCCGTCGTCGAGAAGCTCACCAAGCAGCGCAAGGACAGCGTCACCCAGTACGAGGCCGCCGGCCGCCAGGACCTCGCCGCCGCCGAACAGGCGGAAATCGCCGTCCTGGCCGCCTATCTTCCCGAAAAGATGGGCAGCACCGAACTGGCAGCCGCCATCGCCGCCGCGGTCGCCGAAACCGGCGCCAAGGGGCCGGCCGACATGGGCAAGCTGATGGCCGTGCTCAAGCCCCGTCTCGCCGGCAAGGCCGACATGGCTGAAGTCTCGAAGCTGGTCAAGGCGGCCCTCGCCGGCTGAGCAACGATTCAGGCGAGAGCGGGCGCATGATCCCCGAGTCCTTCATCCAGGACCTGCTGGCCCGGACCGACATCGTCGACCTGGTCGACAGCTACGTGCCGCTCAAGAAGGCCGGCGCCAACTATGCGGCTTGCTGCCCCTTCCACAACGAGAAGTCGCCCTCCTTCACGGTCAGCCCGACCAAGCAGTTCTACCACTGCTTCGGCTGCGGCGCGCACGGCACGGCGATCGGCTTCGTCATGGAATACCAGGGCCTCGGCTTCATCGATGCCGTCAAGGACCTCGCCACCCGCGCCGGCATGCAGGTGCCCGAGAGCGACGGCTTCAAGGCCGAGCCGGCCGGACGCACGCGCAACCTGGTCGAGGTCATGGCACGCGCGGCAGCCTGGTACAAGGAACAGCTCAAGCGCTCGCCGAAAGCCATCGAATACTGCAAGAAGCGCGGACTGACCGGCGAAGTGGCCGCCCGCTTCGGCCTCGGCTATGCGCCGGACGGCTGGCAGAACCTGCAGGCCGTTTTCCCCGACTACCAGGCCGAGGAACTGAAGGTCGCCGGCCTCGTCATCGAGAACGATGCCGGCCGCCGCTACGACCGCTTCCGCGACCGCCTGATGATCCCCATCGTCAATCCGAAGGGGGACATCATCGCCTTCGGCGGCCGCATCATCGACCAGGGCGAACCGAAATACCTCAACTCGCCGGAGACCCCGCTTTTCGAGAAGGGCCGCGAGCTCTTCGGGCTGCCGCAGGCGCGCCAGGCGCTGCGCGAGACTGATACCGCGATCGTCACCGAAGGCTACATGGACGTCATCGCGCTGGCCCAGAACGGCGTCGGCAATGCCGTCGCCACGCTCGGCACGGCGACGACGCCGACCCACGTGCAAAAGTTGCTGCGCCAGGTCGACCGCATCGTGTTCTGCTTCGACGGCGATGCCGCCGGCCGCAAGGCGGCCTGGCGGGCGCTGGAGAACGCCCTCGAGGCGCTCGCCGACAACAAGCGCATCGGCTTCGTCTTCCTGCCGCCCGAGCACGACCCGGACAGCTTCATCCGCGAGAACGGCAAGACCGCATTCGACCGCGCGGTCGCCGAGGCGATGCCGCTCTCCGATTTCCTGCTGCGCGAACTGGCGCGGCGCTGCGACCTGACCAGCTCCGAGGGCAAGGCACAATTGATCTACGAGGCCAAACCGCTGCTGCTCAAGCTGCCGACGCCGCTGCTGCGCCTGCAACTGGTCAAGCGCCTGGCCGAAGCGAGCGGATTCGCCCAGGAGGAAGTCGAGCGCCTGTGCGAGCTGCGCGCGTTCCGTCCCGCGCCACCGCCCAAGGCGCGCCGGGCAGCGCCTTCGCTCGCGCGCAACCTGCTGCGCCTGGTCCTGCATCGCCCCCGCCGCGCCGCCGCGCTGCCGGTCGACCTGCTGCCCGATGCCCCCGAGCACGCAGCGCTGGTCCGGCTGCATGCCATCGCCAGTGCCGACCCGGGTATGGTCAGCTACGCCCAGCTGCGCGAGCGTCTGCGCGGCTTGCCCGAGGAAGGCGCGATCGAGACGGCGGCGGCTGAACTTCTCGCGCTGCCGCTGGACGAAAGCGAATCAGAGGCGGAATTCACCGACGCCCTGCACAAGCTCGGGGAAGCCGTTGCCCAGCGCGCCCTCGCTGAACTGCAGGGCAAGGCGCAGCGGCTCGGCGTCGCCGGCCTCACCCCGGAAGAGAAGCAGGCCTACCTGGACCTGCTCTCGCGCCGCGGGAACGATAGCTAAACTCTGGTATAATTTGCGGTTTTCTCGATTTCTCTGGGACGTGGCGATGGCTAAGGCAAAATCAAAGGACCCCGCGAAGGAAGCCCCGAAGGCGCGCAGCAGCAAGGCCAAGGAAAAGGCTGCCGAAAAGGCCCTGCTCCAGGGTGCGCTGACCGAAGCGCCGGCCCCGCTCGACGCGGAAGCCCGCAAGACCCGCCTGAAGAACCTGATCAAGCTCGGCAAGGAGCGCGGCTACCTCACCTACGCCGAAATCAACGATCACTTGCCTGACGACGTCGTCGACGCCGAGAGCATCGAGACCATCATCTCGACCTTCAGCGACATGAGCATCCAGGTCTTCGACGAGGCTCCCGCCGCCGAAGACCTCCTGATGACGGACACGACGGCCGCGGCCACCGACGACGAGGAAGTCGAGGAGCAGGCCGAGCAGGCACTTTCGACCGTCGACTCCGAGTTCGGCCGCACCACCGACCCGGTGCGCATGTACATGCGCGAGATGGGCTCGGTCGAGCTGCTCACCCGCGAAGGCGAGATCGAGATCGCCAAGCGCATCGAGGATGGCCTCAAGCATATGGTCCAGGCCATCTCGGCCTGCCCGACGACCATCGCCGACATCGTCGAGATGGCGACCAAGGTCGAAGCCGACGAAATGCGCATCGACGAACTGGTCGACGGCCTCATCGATCCCAACGCCGGCGATGAAGTGCAGGCCGAGGCCGCCGCCGACGAGGCCGATGTCGCCGAAGACGAAGCCGAGGAAGAAGACGGCGATGGCGGCGGTGCCGTTTCCGCATCGCTGCTCCAACTGAAGACCGACGCCCTCGAGCGCTTCAAGACCATCAAGGCCCTGCACGGCAAGATGACCAAGGCGCTCGCCAGCAAGGGGCCGCAAGACAAGAACTACCTGAAGCACCGCCAGCAGATTTCCGACGAGCTGATGAACATCCGCTTCACCTCGCGTTCGATCGAGCGCCTGTGCGACAGCGTGCGCGGCATGGTCGACCTGGTGCGTACCTCGGAGCGCAAGATCCAGCAGATCTGCGTCGACAAGGTGAAGATGCCGCGCCCGCACTTCATCAAGGCATTCCCCGGCAACGAGACCAACCTCGAATGGGTCGACGGAGAAATCGCCGCAGCGCCCAAGACCTACGTCGCCATCCTCACGCGCAATGCCCCGGCGATCAAGGAAGAGCAAAAGAAGCTGATCGCCCTGCAGACGCACATCGGCATCCCGCTCAAGGACCTCAAGGACATCAACAAGCAGATGTCCACCGGCGAAGCCAAGGCCCGCCGCGCCAAGCGCGAGATGACCGAAGCCAACCTGCGCCTGGTCATCTCGATCGCCAAGAAGTACACCAACCGCGGCCTGCAGTTCCTCGACCTGATCCAGGAAGGCAACATCGGCCTGATGAAGGCGGTGGACAAATTCGAATACCGGCGCGGCTACAAGTTCTCGACCTACGCCACCTGGTGGATCCGCCAGGCGATCACGCGCTCGATCGCCGACCAGGCGCGCACCATCCGCATTCCGGTGCACATGATCGAGACGATCAACAAGATGAACCGCATCTCGCGCCAGATCCTCCAGGAAACAGGCCAGGAGCCGGATCCCGCGACGCTGGCCAAGAAAATGGACATGCCCGAGGACAAGATCCGCAAGATCATGAAGATCTCGAAGGAGCCGATCTCCATGGAGACGCCGATCGGCGACGACGACGATTCCCACCTCGGCGACTTCATCGAGGACCAGTCCACGCTGGCCCCGGCCGACGCGGCGATGTACTCCAGCCTGCGCGGCGTCACCAAGGAAATCCTCGACACGCTGACGACGCGGGAAGCCAAGGTCCTGCGCATGCGCTTCGGCATCGAGATGAACACCGACCATACGCTGGAAGAAGTCGGCAAGCAGTTCGACGTCACCCGAGAGCGCATCCGCCAGATAGAAGCCAAGGCCCTGCGCAAGCTGCGCCACCCCAGCCGCTCGGACAAGCTGCGCAGCTTCCTCGACCAGGGCGGCAACTGAGTCACCGGCATACGGGCCTGTAGCTCAGCGGTTAGAGCAGAGGACTCATAATCCTTTGGTCCTGGGTTCGAACCCCAGCGGGCCCACCAAGTAACCACGCGGCCCTCCGGACGGAGGGCCGCAGTCGCATCCGCCAGCCGAGCGTGGTCCAAGGCCCCGATGCGGCTTGTCATACGGGTCGAGATGCACGATGCTAACGATATGAATCAACCGATCAAGCCATCCGCCCGCCGCCTCGGCACCCTCATCCGGCGGACGTCCGCTCACCTGTTACTGGCAACTTGCCTGACGGCAGCCGGGCCGGCCATCGCGCAAACCTTCGAGGATGGTCGGGCGGCATACAAGCGCGACGATTTCACGCTGGCCTTCAAGATTTTCCACCCGCTCGCCGAGCGAGGCGATGCCCGCGCCCAGTTCAGCCTCGGCATCCTTTACGACGAGGGCGAAGGCCTGCCTGCCGACGCTGCGAAGGCAGCCTACTGGTACCGGAAGGCCGCCGAACAGGGACACCGCGAAGCCCAGTTCAACGTCGGCCAGATGTACAGCGTCGGTCACGGGGTGGCCAAGGACCTCCAGCAGGCCTATTTCTGGTGGATCCTCGCGAGTGGCAGCGGGGACGAGGAAGCAACCAACAACCGGGACCGGGCCGGGCAGCAGCTACCGCCCGCAGAGCGCGAGAAGATCCGGGCCGAGGCCGCCAGATGGAAGCCCCGCCAGCCATGACCGGCCGGCGCCGGCGACGCGGCGACCATGCGAAAATTGCCGTTCCGCGGCCGTCGACCGCGACAGCCCCTGCCGGAGCCCCCATGAGAACCCTAGCCCTCGTCGCCGCCCTCCTGGTTGCCGCCTGCTCATCCTCGGGTGCCGGCAAGCCGGCATCCGGAAGCAGCACCGGATCGAGCCGCCTCTACCAGCTCACCGACGCCGAAAAGGTCGGCAACGCGCTGCGCCTGACCTTCGCCACCGAATGGCGCTCGCTCCAGTGCAGTGCGGCCATCGACGGCCTCAAGGTCGGCAGCGGGCAGGGCAACAGCTTGGCCGGCGTCGCCAAGGTCAGCATCTACGTGCCGTCTAAGTACGAGGCGCGGCCGGTCGGCGATTTCGTCATCCAGTGCAGCCAGTTCTGAGCTCTCAACACAAGCCGGTAAACGGCAAAGCCCGGTCGCGGGGACCGGGCTTCATCGCTGTAACGTGGTGGTGATGGGCAGAATCGAACTGCCGACCTATGGGTTATGAATCCATCGCTCTAACCGTCTGAGCTACATCACCACTTTAAGGGCGCGGATTATAGTTTGCCGGCCGAATACCGGTCAACCGCGCGGTGGCTCGGCTATAATCTTTCCCTTTCCCGACAGTCCGTTGCCGCCGTCGCAGCCGCCCGCCTTGCCCGTCACGCCCGCCCCCAAGAAACTGTTCATCCGCACCTTCGGTTGCCAGATGAACGAGTACGACTCGGACAAGATGGCCGACGTGCTCAATGCCGCCGAAGGCGTCGTCAAGACCGACAACCCGGAAGAGGCCGACATCATCCTCTTCAACACTTGCTCCGTGCGCGAGAAGGCGCAGGAGAAGGTCTTCCACGACCTCGGGCGCGTCAAGCACCTGAAGAAGGCCAATCCCGATCTCGTCATCGGTGTCGGCGGTTGCGTCGCCAGCCAGGAAGGTGACGCCATCGTCGCCCGGGCGCCCTACGTCGATGTCGTCTTCGGACCGCAGACCCTGCACCGGCTGCCGCAACTGATCGCCGAACGCAAGGAGAAGGGCAAGGCTGCGGTCGATGTCTCCTTCCCCGAGATCGAGAAGTTCGACGCGATGCCGCCGGCCGAGATCAAGGGCGCCACCGCCTTCGTGTCGATCATGGAAGGCTGCTCCAAGTTCTGCACCTTCTGCATCGTGCCCTACACCCGCGGCGGCGAAGTGTCGCGCCCCTTCACCGACGTTCTGACCGAGGTCGCCGACCTCGCTGCGCACGGCGTCAAGGAAGTGACGCTGCTCGGCCAGAACGTCAATGCCTACCGCGGCGACATGGAAGGCAGCGAGGAGAAGGCCGACCTGGCGCTGCTGATCGAGTACATCGCCGAGGTGCCGGGCATCGAGCGCATCCGTTACACCACCTCGCACCCGCGCGAAATGTCGCAGCGCCTGATCGACACCTATCTCAAGGTGCCGAAGCTGGTGTCGCACCTGCACCTGCCGGTGCAGGCCGGTTCCGACCGCGTGCTGGCGGCGATGAAGCGCGGCTACACGACGCTGGAGTACAAGTCCATCGTCCGCAAGCTGCGCGCGGCACGGCCGGACATCTCGCTGTCCACCGACTTCATCGTCGGCTTTCCCGGCGAGACGGACGAGGATTTCGAGAAGACCATGAAGCTGATCGACGACGTCGCCTTCGATGCCTCGTTCTCCTTCATCTACAGCCCGCGCCCCGGCACCCCGGCCCTGGAACTCGAGGACCACACGCCGGCCGACATCAAGTCCGCCCGCCTGAGCCGACTGCAGAAACGCATCGACGAACTGGCGCAGGTCGTCAGCAAATCGATGGTCGGCACCGTGCAGCGCGTGCTGATCGAAGGCACCTCGAAGAAGGACGCCAGCGAACTGGCCGGCCGTACCGACAACAACCGCATCGTCAACTTCGCCGGCAACCCGCGTTTGATCGACACCTTCGTCGACGTCCGCATCACCGAAGCATTGCCGCACAGCCTGCGAGGCGAAATTGTCATCCGCGAAGACTAGGCCGGCACCGAAGCAGCGGCCTGTGGAAGTGGCGCTGTCGCCGGTCGACAACGCCCAACTCGCCAACCTGTGCGGACCGCTCGACGAGAATATCCGGCAGATCGAGGCGGGATTCGATGTGCTTGTCCGTCGCCGCAACGAGCGTTTTTCCATTTCCGGCGAAAAATCCCGGTTGACCGCAGATGCCTTGCTGCACTTCTACGCGATGGCCCGCGAGCCGCTGTCGGTCGATGAAATCCAGCTCGGGCTGATCGAATTCCTCAATGCGCCGGTGCGTCGCATTTCGCGCAGCGCCGACGGGACCACCGACGGGCCGCAGCTGGTCACGCGCAAGGCAGAATTGCACGGTCGCACGCCGCGCCAGGTCGAGTACCTCAAGCACATCCAGGAATTCGACATCACCTTCGGCATCGGTCCGGCCGGCACCGGCAAAACCTATCTGGCGGTCGCCTCGGCTGTAGACGCCTTCGAGCGCGACCTCGTCCAGCGCATCATCCTCACGCGCCCGGCGGTCGAAGCAGGCGAACGCCTGGGCTTCCTGCCCGGCGATCTCGCCCAGAAGGTCGATCCCTACCTGCGTCCGCTCTACGACGCGCTCTATGACCTGATGGGCGCCGACCGCGTCGCCCGGCTGTACGAGAAGCGCGCCATCGAGATCGCCCCGCTCGCCTTCATGCGCGGGCGCACGTTGAACCACGCCTTCGTCATCCTCGACGAGGCGCAGAACACCACGCCGGAACAGATGAAGATGTTCCTCACCCGCATCGGCATCGGGGCCAAGGCCGTGGTCACCGGCGACATCACGCAGATCGACCTGCCCAAGGGGCAAATGAGCGGCCTCAAGGAGGCCGTTGAGGTGCTCGCCGGCGTGCGCGGCATCGCCTTCACCCAGTTCCGCAAGGAAGACGTCGTGCGCCACCCGCTCGTCGCGCGCATCGTCGAAGCCTATGAAGCCCGGCAAAAGGCTTGACCTGACTGTCCAGTACGCGTGCGGGCGCACCGGCATACCGGCACGTGCCGATTTCCTGCGCTGGGCGCGCGCTGCGCTGCCGGGCGGCGGCAGCATCGCCATTCGCCTCGTGGATGAGGAAGAGGGTCGTGCGCTGAACCGCGACTACCGTGGCAAGGACTACGCGACCAACGTTCTGTCGTTTCCGTACGAAACCGAGCCCCGCGTGCTCGGCGACCTAGTCGTCTGCCCGGCCGTGGTCGCCCGCGAGGCGGCAGCGCACGGCAAGCCCGTCGCCGCTCACTACGCCCACCTGACGGTGCATGGTATGCTGCACCTGCAGGGCTTCGACCATGACGACGACAACGAGGCCCGGCGGATGGAAGACAAGGAAAGGGAGATTCTCGCGGGCCTCGGCTATCCCGACCCGTACTCGCCGTGATGGACAGCGACAGCAAACCCGGATTCATCGAGCGACTGACGTCCCTGCTGCTGCGCGAGCCCGAAGACCGCGCGGAGCTCGTCCGCACCCTGCACAGCGCCTACGAGCGCAACCTGATGGACGCCGACGCGCTGACCATCATCGAGGGCGCCCTGGCCGCTTCCGAGACGCGCGTCACCGAGGTAATGATCCCGCGCGCCCAGATGGACGTCATCGACGTCGGCGACCCGCTCGCCGAGATCCTCCCGGCGGTCATCGAGGCCGCCCACTCGCGTTTTCCGGTCATCGACGGCGACCGCGACAACGTGCTCGGCATCCTGCTCGCCAAGGATCTGCTGCGCACCCACACCGAGCAGAATTTCGACCTGCGCGACTGGCTGCGCCCGGCCGTCTTCATCCCGGAATCGAAGCGGCTCAACGTGCTGCTGCGCGAATTCCGCGTCTCGCGCAACCACATGGCCATCGTCGTCAATGAATACGGCGGTGTCGCCGGCCTGGTGACCATCGAGGACGTTCTCGAGCAGATCGTCGGCGACATCGAGGACGAATACGACTTCGACGAGGCGCACGACAATATCCGCCTCGACTCCACCGGGCGCTACCGGGTCAAGGCGCGCACCGAAATCGAGGACTTCAACGAGGCATTTTCCACCGCCTATTCCAACGAGGAATTCGACACCGTCGGCGGCCTTGTCCTGCGCCACCTCGGCCGCGTCCCCAAGCGTAACGAAGTGATCGACATCGACGGCATGCGTTTCCAGGTCCTGCGCGCCGACAGCCGCCGTCTCTACACCCTGCTCGTCGATCCGCCCAAGCCGCAGAGCGGTGGCGACGATCCGGCTGCCTGAGCGCCCGCTGCCCCGATACGGCCTGGCGGCGCTGGCTGGCGCCGCCGGCGTGCTGTGCTTCGCCCCCTTCGGCCTGTTCTGGCTGGCCCCGCTCGTCTGGGGCTGCCTCTTCGCGCTGCTGCTGCACGCGCGCTCGCCGCGCGGCGGACTGCTGACCGGACTCGCCTTCGGCCTCGGCTTCTTCCTCTGCGGCGTTTCCTGGGTTTATGTCAGCCTGTCGGTCTTCGGCAACATGCCGGCCTGGCTCGCCGCCCCCGCCGCCGCGCTGTTTTGCGCGGTCATGGCCCTCTTCCCGATGGCGGCCGGCTGGTCCTTCAAGCGCTTGCAGCCCGGCGCCATCTGGCGGCAGGCCTTGCTCTTCGCCGCCCTGTTCGCCACGCTCGACTGGCTGCGCGGCTGGATTTTGACCGGCTTCCCCTGGCTCGCCGCCGGCTATTCGCAGACGCCGCCCAGCCCGCTGGCCGGCTACGCGCCGCTCCTCGGCGTTCACGGCCTCTCCTTTCTGGCTATCCTCTGCGGAGCCCTGTTGTTGTGCCGGCGTGCCGGCATCGTCGCTGCCGCCCTGGTCGTTCTGGCCGGCGCCGGGCTGCGCGGCGTCGAGTGGACGGCCCCCGAGGGCCCATCCATCGATGTGGCGCTGATCCAGGGCAACATCCCCCAGGAAATGAAGTTCCGCCCGGACAGCTTCGCCCGCACACTGATGCTCTACCGCGACCTGATCGCGGAACATCCGGCGCAACTGACCCTGCTGCCCGAAACCGCCCTGCCCGCCTTCATCGACCAGTTGCCCGCCGCCTATGTCGAGGAGTTGCGGACGCTGGCCGCCCGCCGCGGCGGCGATCTCATCCTCGGCACCGTGACCCGCGACGGCGAGCGCTATTTCAACAGCGCTGCCAGCCTCGGCAGCGCGCCGGCGCAGACCTACAGCAAGTCCCACCTGGTGCCCTTCGGCGAATTCATTCCGCCCGGCTTCGCCTGGTTCATGGCCTACGCGAACATCCCGATGTCGTCTTTCTCGCGCGGCGCCGACGAACAGCCGCCGCTCGCCGTCGCCGGCACCAAGGTCGCGGTCAATATCTGCTACGAGGATGCTTTCGGCGAAGAGATCATTCGCGCGCTGCCGGCAGCGGGGATTCTCGCCAACCTCTCGAATACGGCCTGGTTCGGACGCTCTCTGGCGCAGCCGCAGCACCTGCAGATCGCCCGACTGCGGGCGCTCGAGGCCGGGCGCCCGATGCTGCGCGCGACCAACACCGGCATGACCGCGATCGTCGCCGCCGACGGCTCGGTCGCGGCGGCGCTGCCGGCCTTCACTACCGGCGTCCTGCGCGGGGAAGTGCGCGCTCATGCCGGCACAACGCCTTACGTGCGCTGGGGCAACGGCGCCTTCCTGGCGCTCGTCTTCGCCGCGCTGGTCGCGGCGCTGCGCCCGCAACGGCGGGTCAGATAGCCCGCGGACGCTGGACGGCCTGCTCCAGGCGCTGCTTCTCGGCGATCACCTTGGCGGAATAGCGACGATCAGGGTCGTTCAGCGCCCCGCCGAACTGCTGCAGGCCGGACTCGAGGCCGCCGTGGCGGCGGATCGACTCCTTGAGCACGCGGGCACCGACCTGGACGTTCGTCACCGGATCGAGGAAGGCATGCGTTCCCGAATCCTCGGGCAGCTTGTCCATGTGGAAGCGCGGCATCACCTGCATCAGGCCCTTGGCGCCGACCACGCTCTGCGAAAAGGGATTGAACCCCGATTCGACGCCGATGACGGCGATGATCAGCAGCGGGTCGAGACGCAACTCCTGGCCGGCAGCCTGGGCGGCCAGGAATACCGGCTCGATGGCGGTAGCCGACACGCGGTAGCGGCGGGTGACATAGTCGAGTGCCATTTGCAGGCGGGGCGACAGGGCATCCGGGGCCGTCGGCGCTTCGTCGGCGACGATTCCGTCATCGGCGGCGACCGGGTTCTCCGCGGGCGCGTCGACGAAGGTGCGCAGGGCCTCGATGATGCCGGCGTGGCCGGCCTGGACGGCGAAGAGCCCGGCAAGGAAAATAATCCCGGCCGCCATCAGGAAATTGCGCAGCAGGGCTGAAACGGTTGCGGAAGCCCGCAGCAGGGCGGACGACGGAAGGATAGTGGCAGACATGCGGCCTCCTTGACTGTTGCCACTCCCGGCGGAGGCCGGCAGCGAACGGTTACAGGGGGAACAACCCCGGTGCGTGGCAGGATGGGGAGGAAAGAAATGTGGCCACGCGACGCCGGGCGATACGCAATAATCATGTATGCTGCATTGCAGCAATTTGCATCTTATTGATTCTATTCGATCCTGTCAATCATGCCGTAGGCAAACGACTCTAATCTAACGCACCGCAACAGCCGATCACCGCCAATCGCCCTGCCGGTCGCCTCGCCCTCGGGCACCCCTCTGGGCAGCATGGCCCACCCCGCCAAATGCCTGTAAAATCCAAGGCTTTCCGACAATTCGAGTGCGCCCGATGAGCACCCCATCCAAGCCCAGTTTTCAGGAGGTCATCCTCCGTCTGCAGGATTACTGGAACAAGCAGGGTTGCGCCCTGCTCCAGCCGTACGACATGGAAGTCGGCGCCGGCACCAGCCATACCGCCACCTTCCTGCGCGCGATCGGCCCCGAGCCCTGGAAGGCCGCCTACGTGCAACCCTCGCGGCGCCCCAAGGACGGCCGCTACGGCGAAAACCCGAACCGCATGCAACACTACTACCAATATCAGGTCGTTCTGAAGCCGGCGCCGGAAAACATCCTCGAGCTCTACCTCGGCTCGCTCGAGGCCCTCGGCTTCGACCTCAAGAGGAACGACGTGCGCTTCGTCGAGGACGACTGGGAAAACCCGACGCTGGGTGCCTGGGGCCTCGGCTGGGAAGTCTGGATGAACGGCATGGAAGTCACGCAATTCACCTACTTCCAGCAGGTCGGCGGTATCGACTGCAAGCCGATTACCGGCGAGATCACCTACGGCCTCGAACGCCTGGCGATGTACCTGCAAGGCGTCGAGAACGTCTTCGACCTGACCTGGACCGACGGCCTGACCTACGGCGACGTCTATCACCAGAACGAGGTCGAGCAGTCCGCCTACAATTTCGAGCACAGCAACGTCGAATTCCTCTTCCACGCCTTCGGCAAGCACGAGGAAACCGCCGTGCACCTGATGGGCGCCCAACTGGCGCTGCCGGCCTACGAGCAGGTGCTCAAGGCCGCGCATACCTTCAACCTGCTCGATGCCCGCGGCGCCATCTCGGTCACCGAGCGCGCCGCCTACATCGGCCGCATCCGCAACCTCGCGCGCAGCGTCGCCCAGAGCTATCTCGAATCGCGCGCGCGCCTCGGCTTCCCGATGGCCCCGCGCGACTGGGCCGGCGGAGTCCTCGCCCAGATCGAAAAGAAGGCTGCCTGACATGTCGTCCAAGAATCTGCTCGTTGAACTCTTCGTCGAGGAGTTGCCGCCCAAGGCGCTCAAGAAGCTGGGCGAGGCTTTCGCCTCGGCGCTGGCCACGTCGCTGAAAAATGCCGGTTTGGCGCCGTCAACCGCGACCGTCACCGCCTACGCCTCGCCGCGCCGCCTCGCGGCCCACGTCACCGACGTGTTCGCCGTCGCCGCGGACAAGCCGGTGGTGCAGAAGCTGATGCCGGTCGCCGTCGGCCTCGACGCCGCCGGCAACGCGACGCCGGCGCTGCTCAAGAAGCTGGCCGGACTGGGCGTCGATGCGGGCGCCGCCGCCCTGGTCATCCCCGCCCTGCGCCGCGAAAGCGACGGCAAGGCCGACGTCCTCTTCTACGACAGCCTGGCCAAGGGCGCGACGCTCGCCGAGGGGTTGCAGAAGGCCGTCGAAGCCGCGCTCGCCGCGCTGCCCATCCCCAAGGTCATGACCTACCAGCTCGCCGACGGCTGGAGCACCGTCAATTTCGTGCGCCCGGCCCACCGCCTGGTCGCCCTCCACGGCGCCGACATCGTCCCCGTTGCCGCGCTCGGCCTCACCGCCGGCCGCGAGACTCAGGGCCACCGCTTCGAGGCGGCGGTCGATCCGGTGGTAATCGCCGATGCCGACAGCTACGCCGGCACGCTCGCCCGGGACGGCGCCGTGATCGCCTCGTTCGCCGCGCGCCGCGCCGAGATCGCGCGCCAGCTCGCCGAGGCCGCCGCCAGCGTCGGCAGCAACTTCCAGCCGATCGAGGACGATGCCCTGCTCGACGAGGTCACCGCGCTGGTCGAGCGACCCAATGTCCTGGCCGGCCAGTTCGAGGAGGAATTCCTCGCCGTGCCGCAGGAATGCCTGATCCTGACCATGAAGGCCAACCAGAAGTATTTCCCGCTCCTGGATCCGGCCGGCAAGCTGACAAACCGTTTCCTCGTCGTCAGCAACATCCGCCCGGACGATCCGTCGGCGGTCATCGGCGGCAACGAGCGGGTCGTCCGCCCGCGCCTGGCCGATGCCAAGTTCTTCTTCGACCAGGACCGCAAGAAGTCGCTCGAATCGCGCGTCCCCGGCCTGGCCAGGGTCGTCTACCACAACAAGCTCGGCACCCAGGGCGAGCGCGTCCAGCGCGTCGCCGCCATCGCGCGCGCCATCGGCACCCGCCTCGGCGGCGAGGCGCTTGCCCTGCACGCCGAACAGGCAGCGGTGCTGGCCAAGGCCGACCTGCTCACCGACATGGTCGGCGAATTTCCCGAACTGCAGGGCATCATGGGCCGTTATTACGCCCAGCACGACGGCCTGCCGGCCGACGTCGCCGATGCCATCGAGGACCACTACAAGCCGCGCTTCGCCGGCGACGCCCTGCCGCGCGGCCGCGCCGGCACCGTCGTCGCACTGGCCGACAAGCTGGAGACGCTGACCGGCATGTTCGGCATCGGCCAGATCCCGACCGGCGACAAGGACCCGTTCGCGTTGCGCCGCCACGCGCTGGGCATCATACGCATGCTGGCCGAAGGCAACCTCGACCTCCCGCTCGGCGAGTTGCTCGGGCTCGCCGTGAGCGCCTTTGCCACGGTCGACGGCTTCAGGCCGGCCGAATCGGCGCTGGCCGACTTCATCTACGAGCGCCTCGCCGGCAGCCTGCGCGAGCAGGGCTACACGGCGCAGGAGGTCGACGCCGTGGTCAGCCAGCGCCCGCAACGCCTCGGCGACATCCCCAAGCGCCTCGCCGCCGTGCGCGCCTTCTCCGCCCTGCCCGAGGCCGCCGCCCTCGCTGCTGCCAACAAGCGTGTCGGCAACATCCTCAAGAAGGTCGAGAACCCGGTCGAGCCGGTCGTCGACAATGCCCTGCTCAGCGCAGCCGCCGAAGTCGCTCTGCATGACGCACTGGTCGACGTCGTACCGCAGGCCGATGCCGCCTTCGTCACCGGCGACTACACCGAATCGCTCACTGCACTGGCCGCGCTACGCGCCCCGGTCGATGCCTTCTTCGACGACGTCATGGTCAATGTCAACGATCCGGCCCTGCGCGCCAACCGGCTCGGGTTGCTCGCCAAGCTGCACGCGGCGATGAACCAGGTCGCCGACCTCTCCAGGCTCTCGGCCTGACCCGGGACGCGCCATGCCCACCAAGCTCGTCATTCTCGACCGCGACGGAGTCATCAACCTCGATTCCGCCCAGTTCATCAAGAGCCCGGCGGAATGGAAGCCTATCCCGGGCAGCCTCGAGGCCATCGCGCGCCTGAACCAGGCCGGCTATCGCGTCGTCGTGGCGACCAACCAGTCGGGCGTCGGACGGGGCCTCTTCGACATGGATACGCTCAACGCGATCCACGACAAGATGCACAAGGCCCTGTTCACGCTCGGCGGGCGCATCGATGCCGTCTTCTATTGCCCGCACGCTGCCGACTCCGACTGCAATTGCCGAAAACCCAAGCCCGGCATGTACAAGCGCATCGCCGAAACCCTGAACGTCAACCTGGCCGGCGTTGCCGCCATCGGCGATTCGCTGCGTGACCTGCAGGCCGGCGCCGCTGTCGGCTGCCTGCCCGTGCTGGTCCTGACCGGCAAGGGCACGAAGACAAAGGCGGAAGGCAACCTGCCGGACGGTACGCTCCAATTCGCCGACCTCGCTGCCGCGGTCGACCACCTGTTGCGCCCGAAAAAGAAATGAACCTGCTGCGCTCGACGCTCTTTACCCTCTGGGCCGCCCTCTGGACATTGCTCACCGCCCCGCTGGTGATCGCCGCCTCGCTGCTGCTGCGGGGGCTCTGGGGCTACCGGGCCGGCCGCCTGTGGCGACTGGGCATACAGTTCGGTGTCGAGAATCTCCTCGCCATCCGTCCGCGCGTTATCGGCCTCGAGAACATGCCGCAGGAGCCCTGCGTCATCCTTGCCAAGCACCAGTCCGCGTGGGAAACGATGACGCTGCAGGACTGCGTACCCCACGGCGCCTTCTGCGTCTTCGTGCTCAAGAAGGAACTGCTGCGCGTGCCCCTGATCGGCTGGGGACTGGGCGCCATGAAGATGATTTCGATCGACCGCAGCGCCGGCAAGGAAGCGCTCGACCGAGTCGTCGAGCAGGGTCGCGAACGCCTGAAGAGCGGCTTCTACGTCATCATCTTTCCCGAAGGCACGCGCGTCGCGCCGGGCACCACCAAGCGCTACAAGGCCGGCGGCGCGTACCTGGCCACCCGGGTCGGCTGCAAGGTCGTCCCGGTCGCCCACGATGCCGGTGAATTCTGGCCGCGCCAGGCCTTCATCAAGCGCCCGGGCACGGTCACCGTCAGCATCGGTCCCGCCTTCGACGCGACCGGCCTGCCCGAGGCCGAAATCAACCGGCGCGTCGAGGAATGGATCGAAGCCGAGATGCGCCGCATTTCGCCGCATCGTTACCCGGATGCCCAGAGCACTGCCTGAAGCCGTACGCAGCATCGCGCTCGGCGGCCGCGAGATCGCCTACCGCCTGCGCCGCTCCCGGCGCCGCTCGATCGGACTGACCATCGACCGCCAGGGCCTGCGCGTCGGTGCTCCGCTATCCACAGGCATCGGCGACATCGAAACGCTGATCCGCCGGCACGGCAACTGGGTGCTCGGCAAGCTGGATTCCTGGCGCGAGCGGCCGCCCGCGCCCGCCCTCGCAGTCGCCGACGGGACGACCATTTCTGCCTTCGGGGCAGCGTTGACCCTAGCCATCCGTCCGGCGCGCCGCAGCGGCTGGCGTATCGTGGGGGACAGCCTGCACCTCGCCGTATCCGCTGCCCGCAGTCCGGCCGAGGCACTGGCAGCGGCGCTCCGGGCGCATGCCCGCAGCGTCCTCGCCGGGCGACTGGCCGTTTACGCCGGCCGCCTCGGCGTGCCGACCCCGCCGCTGCGCCTGTCGTCGGCCCGCACGCGCTGGGGCAGCTGCAGCCCGCGCGGCGTCTCGCTCAACTGGCGACTCGTCTTCCTGCCGCTGCCGGTGGCCGACTACGTCGTCGCCCACGAAGTCGCGCACCTGCGCGAAATGAACCACAGTCCGCGCTTCTGGTCTGTGGTCGAACAACTCTGCCCCGACTGGCGCGCGCGCCGCAACGAATTGCACCGCCTCGGGCCAGCCATCCCGCAACTTTAGGAACCCTCCCATGCGCATCCTGCACACCATGCTCCGCGTCGGCGACCTCGACCGTTCGCTCGCTTTCTACACCGAGGTTCTCGGCATGACCCTGCTGCGTCGCAAAGACTACCCCGAGGGCCGCTTCACCCTCGCCTTCGTCGGCTACGGACCCGAGGAAAACGAGGCCGTCCTCGAGCTGACGCACAACTGGGGCACCGCTGCCTACGACATCGGTACCGGCTACGGCCACATCGCGCTGGCGGTTCCCGATGCCGCTGCGGCCTGCGCCGAAATCCGCCAGCGCGGCGGCCGGGTGGTGCGCGAGGCGGGGCCGATGAAGCACGGCACCTCGATCATCGCCTTCGTCGAAGACCCGGACGGCTACCGGATCGAGCTGATCCAGCGCAGCTGAAGCCGCACACAACCGTCAGGCGCCGGCACTCCCACCCGACAGGGCTGCAACGATGCCGAGCGCGATGAACATGGCGGCGCCGACGCGGCGTCCAATGACGCGCGTCCTTTCGCCGCGCAGGACCGGCGCGGCAGCCCCAGCTGCCAAGGCATAGGCGCTGTCCGTGACTGCCGCGATCGCGACGAACAGGGTGCCAAGGAGCAAACTGCGCAGCACCGGCGCGCCCGCCGGATCGAGAAATTGCGGCAGGAAAGCCGCGTAGAAGAGGGTCGTCTTGGGGTTGAGCAGCGCCACCACGAACCCGTCGCGAAACACGCGCGACAACGGCACCGCCGCGATCTGCCCGAATCCGACGTCCGGCGCGGCGGCGCGCAACATGCGCCAGCCGAGGAAGACCAGGTAGGCGGCGCCGGCCAGCTTGACTGCGGCAAACGCCCACGACGACACGGCGAAGACTGCGGCGAGCCCGAGCGCTGCGGCCAGCGCATTGCCCAGATTGCCAAGCGCCACGCCAGCGACCGAAACCAGCCCGCAGCGACGCCCCTGGACAATGCTGCGGGTGACGACATACAGAACCCCGGGGCCCGGCGTCACGGCGAGCACCGTGCTGGCCACGAGGAAGGCGGAAAACAGCGGCCAGGGCGGAAGCAGGTCGACCATCGGGGGCATCGTGGGAGCGAATTCGCCTGCCGTCAAGGGCGCGGCGGCCCTAGATGCCGGCCCGGCTCTCGGCGATCAGCCAGTCCTTCATCGCCAGCGTGGCAGGCCGGATCGCCAGGCGGCGATGGTGGACGACATAGTAGCCGCTGGCGAGCGGCAGGCACTGCCCGAAAGGCTCGATCAACCGTCCATGGCGAACGTCCTCGGCGACCAGAACCGGGCTACTCATGACCACGCCCTGACCCTGCTTGGCTGCCTCGATCGCCATCAGCCCCTGATCGAAGAGGACGCGCGCGATGGCCTCGAAGCGCACCTCGTCGATGCCGGCGAAGCGGAGCAGCCAGAGCCGCCAGTGCGGGTGCAGGGTCGTATCCAGCAGGGTCGCCCGCTCGAGGTCGGCGGGCGCTCTCAGGCCGAGCGTTGCCGCGTAGTCCGGCCGGCAATAGACGCGGGCCTCGTCCGGATAGAGCAGCGTGGCATCGAGGGCGGGATCGCGGCCGTCGAAGTAACGTATGGCCAGATCGACGGCATCGCGCTCGAAATCGACGAGCGCCGCGGTCGAATTGACGTGCAGTTCGATGTCGGGGTGGCTGGTCAGGAAGCCCGCCATGCGCCGGGTAAACCAGCAGGCGGCAAAACTGGGCGGCATCGACAGGCAGACGCTGCGGCTGCGCCGGTTGCGGATGCCCCGGCTGGCGTCGGCAATTTGCGCCAGCGCTGGCTGGATGCGTTTCCAGTAGGCGATTCCTTCCGCCGTCGGGACGACCTGGCGCACCTGGCGGACGAACAGGGAAAGACCGAGCCACTCCTCGAGCTTCTGGATCTGCTGCCCGACCGCTCCCGGGGTCACGCACAATTCTTCTGCAGCAAGAGAAAAACTGCTGCTCCGCATGGCCGCATCGAGGAACAACAGCGATTTGAGTGGCGGGTACCGGTTCATGGCATAGAAAAACTACGGCATAGCCGATATTAATTGAATTGCGCGGGATTGCGTGCACCGCGACAATCCGGTCGCAGGAGGTGATAGCGCACATGTTCCGCACCCTAGCCCGTCCCGATGTCATGGTCGTCGCCCTGGCGGCCGCCGGCATCCTCATGGTGACGATGGGCATCCGCCAGTCGCTCGGGCTCTTCGTCAGCCCGCTCGATGCCTCGACCGGGCTCGGCGTCGCCACGATCAGCTTCGCGCTCGCCATCGGCCAATTCACCTGGGGCGCCATCCAGCCGGTCGCCGGCGCGGTGGCCGACCGCTACGGCCCCCGTCCGGTGCTCATCGCCGGCCTCCTGATCCTCGCGCTCGGCTGCGTCCTGACGCCGCTCATCCCGACCGGCTTCGGCCTGGTGGTCTCGATCGGGCTGCTCATGGCCATGGGTGCCGGCGCCGGCAGTTTTTCGGTGCTGATCGGTGCCGCCGCCCAGCGCCTGCCGCTAGAGGCGCGCGGCGCGGCATCCGGGCTAATCAACGCCGGCGGCTCTTTCGGCCAGTTCGTCTTCGCGCCGATTCTCCAGAAGCTCATCCAGACTATCGGCTGGATGGGGGCCATCGCCTCGATGGCCGTGGTTGCCCTGGCGACCCTTCCGCTCGTCGGCAAGGTTGCCGGCCGCCAGAGCGCTCCCGCGCATGCGCATGCCGAAGACGGCGGCGGCCTGAAGCGGGCGGTCGCCAATGCCTTCGCCGATCCCAGCTACCTGTTGCTGCACGCGGGGTTCTTTACCTGCGGATTCCACATCGCCTTCCTGGTCACCCACCTGCCCGGCGAGGTAAACCTGTGCGGCCTGCCGCCCAGCGTCGCCAGCTGGTCGCTTGCCATCATCGGGCTGGCCAACATCTTCGGCAGCCTCTACGCCGGCGCCTGCGTCGCCAAGTACCGCAGCAAGTACGTCCTCGCCGCAATGTACGGCTCGCGCAGCGTGCTCATCCTGTGGTACCTGATGATGCCGCGCACGGAATGGACGTATTACTTCTTCGCCGCCGGGCTCGGTTTCACCTGGCTAGCCACCGTGCCGCCGACGGCCGCCATCGTCGGCAAGCTGTTCGGCACCCGCTACCTTGCCACGCTGTTCGGGCTGACCCTGCTGTCTCACCAGATCGGCGGCTTCCTCGGCGCCTGGCTGGGCGGCATTGCCATCACCCGCTACGGCGATTTCACCTGGATGTGGTACGCCGACATGGCGCTCGCCGCCCTCGCGGCGCTTGCAAATCTGCCCATCCGCGAAGCGCGTATCCTGCGTCCGGCCGGGCAGCCGGCGTGATTCGCGGGATCCGGCCCGCCACCAGCCACTGCCCGAACGCCAAAGGAAGACAGGGATGACCAGCCTGAGAGACGACATCGCGATCGGTCAACTCAACGAAATGGGACAGGAATACCTGCCCGGGGTGCTCGGGCTCGAAATGGTCGAGCTGTCGGAAGGCAGCCTGAAGAGCCGGATGCCGGTCCGCAAGCTGCACATCGCGCCCAACGAATTCCTCCATGCGGCCAGTGTCGTCGCGCTCGCCGATACCACCTGCGGCTATGCGACGATCGCCCATCTGCCGGCCGGCGCCGACTCCTTCACCACGATCGAGTTGAAGAGCAACCACCTCGGCACTGTGAAGGAAGGCAGCATCGCCTGCCAAGCGACGGCGCAGCACCTCGGCCGCAACACCCAGGTCTGGGACGCCGTGGTCACCGATGAAGCCTCCGGGCGCAAGATCGCCCTCTTCCGCTGCACCCAGATGATCCTCTGGCCGAAGCCCTAGGAAGCCGCCGGCCAGCTCAATCGCCCCCGCAGCCACCGCCGCCGCAGCCGTCGGCGCCCCCGCCACTGTCACCGGAGGCCCCCGCGGAATCGCCGAATCCATCCGTGCTGCCATCCACCGACGCACTGCCGAAGTCGCCGCCGCAATAGACCGCACCGCCCGCAGCATCGTCCTCGCGCCGAACCGACCGGCAATCGGGAACGTAACGGAAGCCATCCGCGATAGCGAGCTTGGCATCGATGGCGAACAGGAGGGGCAAACGCGTGGGGCTGCGCGGATTGATGTTTTCCTGCCGGCACGCGTACCACCAGCAACGACGCAAGCCGGTGTTGGCCTGGCGGTCATCCGCCAGGACGACGGCCGGCGTGTGATGCAGGAAGCCGCCGAAGGCGAGGCGGCAGAAATACTCGTAGTTCCGCGTATAGAGAATGAACTCGTGCCAGAGGTCGTCGACGACCTGCGAGGGCATCGAGACGAAACGCCGCCCGCTCATGGCATAGGCGAGGAAGAACTGGCGCAATGCATGCGCAACCAGCTCGCAATCCTTGTGCGACAACCCGGGCCGGCGCTTGCGCAGCCTCTCGAAAAGCCCCTTCGGCAGCGCGAATACGCGGATGAACTCGAGCCGCCGCAGGGCCCGCTGGCGCCGCCAGGAAGCGACCAGCAACAGAGCCACAAACACAGCAACGACCAACAGCAATGGATGCATCCTCGAACTCCCTCGTCCTTGAGCGGCCAGGCAGCGACTGTCGCGGTCGACCACACGCCAAGGCCGAAAATGCCGGCCCGGCACAGGGACTATAATGCCGCCCCATGGTGCATTCCGCTACCGGCTCGCAAACTCCCCGCCGCCCCGAACCCGGTCCGGACATACTGACGGCCGATGCTCGTCGCTTGCGGGCGCTGGCGCGCGAATTGCGCCAGGCGACCGGTGACAGGCAGGAGCGGCTGCAGACCGAGCTCGCAGCCTTGCTCGCCGCATCGCGCGTTGCCGTCACCGAGCGGCGCGGCAAGCTGCCGAAGCCCGAATTCCAGTCCGACCTGCCGGTCAATGAGCGCCGGGACGACATCGCCGGGCTGATCGCCAGGAACCAGGTGGTCATCGTCTGTGGCGAAACCGGCTCGGGCAAGACGACGCAGTTGCCGAAGATCTGCCTGGACTTGGGCATCGGCGCGCGCGGCTTGATCGGCCATACCCAGCCGCGCCGGCTGGCGGCCCGCTCGGTCGCATCCCGGCTGGCGCAGGAACTGAAGACCCAGGTCGGCGCAGGCGTCGGCGTGAAAATCCGCTTCCACGACAAGTCGACCGCGGACAGCTGGGTCAAGCTGATGACGGACGGCATCCTGCTCGCCGAATCGCAGTCCGACCCGTATCTGAACGCCTACGAGGCGATCATCATCGACGAGGCGCACGAGCGCAGCCTCAACATCGACTTCCTGCTCGGCTATCTCAAGCAACTGCTGCCGAAGCGGCCGGACCTGAAGCTGATCATCACCTCGGCGACCATCGATGCCGAGCGTTTCTCGCAGCACTTCGACGGCGTGCCGGTCATCGAGGTATCCGGGCGACTCTACCCGGTCGAGGTGCGTCACCGCCCGGTCGCGGATATCGACAAGAAGGACGACGAGCGTGACCTTTACGACGCGATCGTCGATGCCGCGGATGAAGTCTCGCGCCTCGGTGCCGGCGACATCCTCGTCTTCCTGCCCGGCGAGCGCGAAATCCGCGAGGCCGCCGAAGCGCTGAGGAAGCACGCGCTGGCCAGGCCGGGATTGGGTACGGCGCACGCGCCGGAGATCCTCCCGCTCTTCTCGCGCCTCTCCGCCGGCGAGCAGGACCGCATCTTCAAGCCTTCCGGCGGCCAGCGCCGCATCGTGCTGGCGACCAACGTCGCCGAAACCTCGCTGACCGTGCCGGGCATCCGTTACGTCATCGACACCGGGCTGGCGCGGGTCAAACGTTATTCGTACCGCAACAAGGTCGAGCAGCTGCAGATCGAGCCAATCTCGCAGGCGGCGGCGCGGCAGCGGGCCGGCCGTTGCGGCCGTGTGGCGGCCGGCGTCTGCGTGCGCCTCTACGACGAGGCCGATTTCAACGCGCGGGTGCCGTTCACCGACCCGGAAATCCTGCGCTCCTCGCTGGCCGGCGTCATCCTGCGCATGAAATCGCTGAAGCTGACCGACGTCGAGAGTTTTCCCTTCATCGAGCCGCCGCCGGCCAAGGCGATCAGCGATGGCTATGCCTTGCTACAGGAGCTCGGCGGTCTGGATGACGACAATCGCCTGACCCAGGTCGGCGAGGCGCTGGCGAAATTGCCGCTCGACCCGCGCATCGGCCGCATGCTGGTCGCCGCCCGCGATCTCGGCTGCCTCAAGGAAGTTCTGGTCATCGCCGCCGGCCTGTCCACGCAGGACCCGCGCGAACGGCCGCAGGATCGTCAGCAGGCGGCGGACGAGAAGCACCGGCAGTTCGCCGACGAGAAGTCGGAATTCCTGAGCTGGTTGAAGCTATGGAATTGGTTCAAGAATGCGGTCGATCACAAGAAGTCGAACAAGTCGCTGGTCGATAATTGCCACGCCCATTTCTTCTCGTATTTGCGCCTGCGCGAGTGGCGCGAGGTGCACGGGCAGCTGCACGCCATGGTCACCGAGCTGGGCTGGAAGGAAAACGAGATTCCCGGCAATTACGAGGCCATCCACATGGCGCTGCTTTCCGGCCTGTTGGGCAACATCGGCTGCAAGTCCGACGAGTCCGGCTACTACCTCGGCGCCCGCGGCATCCGCTTCCTGATCCACCCGTCGTCGCCACTGCAGAAAAAGGCCGGCAAGTGGATCATGGCAGCCGAGATCACCGAGACGACGCGCCTGTTCGGCCGCTGCGTCGCCCGCATCGAGGATTGCTGGATCGAGAAAGTGGGCGCTCACCTGATCAAGCGCCAGTATTTCGATCCACACTGGGAAAAGAAGGCGATGCAGGTCGCCGGGTGGGAGCGCACGACCTTGTACGGCATCGTCATCAACCCCAAGCGGCGCATCCATTACGGCCCGCTGGCGCCGGCCGAGGCGCGCGAGATTTTCATCCGCCAGGGACTGGTGGCCGAGGAAATCGACGAGAGCTTCGCCAGGCGCTGGTCCTTCTTCCTGCACAACCAGAAGCAGATCCGCGACATAGAGAGGATCGAGCACAAGCAGCGCCGGCAGGACGTGCTGGTCGACGACGAGCTGATCTACGCCTTCTACGATTCGCTCATTCCCGAGGACATCCACAACGGCGCCACCTTCGACCACTGGCGCAAGAGCGCCGAGCAGGACAACCCGAAGCTGCTCTATCTGTCGAAGGACGACCTGATGCGCCACTCGGCGGCCGGCGTCACCACCGAAGCCTTCCCGCATCACCTGAAAGTGGGCGGCGTCAATTACGCGCTGAGCTATCACTTCGAGCCCGGCTCGCCCAAGGACGGCGTGACGCTGACCCTGCCGCTGGCGCAGCTCAACCAGATTCCGGCGCTGCGCATGGAGTGGCTTGTCCCCGGGCTGCTGAAGGAAAAGCTGGTGCAGCTGATCAAGACACTGCCGCAGAGGATCCGCGCCAAACTGGTGCCGGTGCCCGAATTCGTCGAAGAATTCCTGTCGACCGTGGAAAGCAACGACAAGAAGATGAATCAAGGGCTGATCCCGCCGCTGATCGATTACATCCTCGAAGCGCGCGGCCTCAACGCCCGCGGCTGGGCGGTGACGCCAGATGCCTTCCGCCCCGACGCGTTGCCGGCGCATTTCTCGATGAACTACAAGCTGATCGACGAGCACGGCCGCCAGCTGGACATGAACCGCAGCCTGGTGGCGCTGCGTGCCGAATGGGGCAAGGAGGCGAAGGAGGAATTCGCCGAGCTGCACGAAACGCCGTCCGAATATGGCAACCTCACCGACTGGACCTTCGGCGAATTGCCGGAGCTGATGGAAGTCCCGGTCGGCAAGCAGACGGTCATCGGCTACCCGGGGCTGGTCGATGACGGCGAAACGGTCAGCCTGAAGGTCTTCGATTCGGCCGAGGAAGCCGCCGAGTCGCACCGCAAGGGCCTGGCCAGACTGTTCATGCTGCAGTTCCGTGAGCAGGTGAAGTATTTCGACAAGAACGTGCCGGGCATGAGCCAGATGGGCATGCAGTTCATGGCGCTGGGCACGACCGATGAACTGAAGCGCCAGATCGTCGACCTCACATTCGAGCGTGCCTGCCTGACCGAACCGCTGCCGACCACGCCGGAAGCCTTCAAGGCCCGTTGTGCCGAGGCCAAGGCGCGCCTCGGGCTGATCATGCAGGAGGTCTGCCGCCTGGTCGGCACGGTGCTGACCGAATGGCAGGCGGTGACCAGGAAGCTGCCGGCCTTCAAGAGCCAGGCGGCCGTGGTCGCTGATATCGAGGCGCAGCTCAAGCGCTTGATGGGCAAGAATTTCGTCGTCGCCACGCCGTTCGAGCGCCTGCAGCACTTCCCGCGCTACCTGAAGGCGATCGGCATAAGGCTCGACAAGCTGCGCGCGAACCCGGCACGTGATACGCAAGCGATGGCGGAATATGCATCGCTCTGGAACAACTACGAGCGACGCGCCTTGCAATTGGCAAAATCGGGCGCAACTGACCCGCAGATCGATCAGTTCCGCTGGTTGCTGGAGGAATTGCGCGTTGGCCTCTATGCCCAGGAGCTACGTACCCCGGTGCCGGTATCGGTGAAGCGCTTGCAAAAACAATGGGAAGGAATCAGGAATGGGTGACGTCATGCTGGCGCTGGCCAGGACATTCGGCAGCCTGCGCGACGGCAGGGTCTGGGCCTATGTGCTGACACCGGCACTGGTGGCCTTGCTGCTGACCGTCGGCCTCGCAATCTGGGCGCTCGGCTGGATGGTCCAGCAGATGATGGTAGTGCCGCCGATGACACTGCTCGTCGGCTGGGGACTGGCGACGCTCGCCTATATCCTGGCTTATCTGGGCGGCTGGATGGCGATCTTCGCGGCCGCCTACCTGGTCGCCCTGCTCCTCTCGGCCTTGGCCATCATGCCGCTGATGTTGCGCCACCTGGCGCGCAACGATTACCGCGACGTTGCCGCCATGGGACGCGACAGCTTCACGGCTGCTGCCATGAACAGCGTTTTTGCCGCCGCGGTCTTCGCCATTGCCTGGGTCGTCACCATCCCGCTCTGGCTGATTCCCGGCTTCTCGCTGCTCGTGCCGCTCTTCCTGATGGCGTGGCTTAACCGGCGCACCTTTGCCTACGATGCGCTGTCGATGCACGCCACGGAGGACGAGTGGCGCTCGCTGCGCCTGCGCCACAAGGCGCCGCTCTTCATGCTCGGCCTGACCATGGCCCTGCTCGCCCACATTCCGGTCGTCGGCCTCCTGGCACCAGCGCTGGCGGCCCTGTCCTTCGTCCATTACGGGCTGGAGGCCCTGCGCTGCTCCCGCGGCGGTGCCATCGTCACCATCGAGGGAGTCCGGTCATGACCCGCCCATTCGGCCTGATCGTCATCGGCGACGAAATCCTCTCGGGCAAGCGCCAGGACAAACATTTCGCCCGGGTCGCCGAACTCTTCGGCCAGCGCGGGCTGCGGCTGTCCTGGGTCGAGTACCTCGGCGACGACCGTGAGCGCCTGACCGCCACCTTCCAGCGCACGATGGCGGCCGGCGATGTCGTCTTTTCCTGCGGTGGCATTGGCAATACGCCGGACGACCACACCCGCCAGGCTGTCGCGGCGGCACTCGGCGTCGGCCTCGAGTTGCACCCGGAGGCCTACGAGGAACTGAAGATCCGCTTCGCCGGCGAGGAAATCACCGATCAGCGCAGGTTGCTGGTCACCTTCCCGGCCGGTGTGCGGATGATCCCCAATCCCTTCAACCGTATCGCCGGCTTCATGGCCAACGACCACTATTTCGTTCCGGGCTTTCCGCAAATGGCCCACCCGATGATCGAATGGGCCCTCGACACCTTCCACCGGGACGACTTCCTGCCGGTGGCCGGCAGCGTCGAGAAGGCCTTCCTGCTGACCGGGCCGAGCGCCTACGAAAGCGCACTCCTCGACCTCATGGAGCGCATCGTCGCCGATTACCCGAGCCTGCGCCTGTTCTCGCTGCCCTCGCTGGCGGGCAAGGAGCGCAGGCACCTCGAACTGGGCGTCGAGGGCACGCCGGCCCTTGTCGACCGCGCAATGGCCGAGATCCGGGCGGAAGTCGAGCGCCGCGGGATCACGTGGACATGGCGACCGTGAGCGCATAGTGGCGTCTATGCCGGTTGCCGTCGACGCAAAAAAGCCCGCGATTTCCGCGGGCTTTTTCGTGGGGCGACTGAGTCGCTTACTTCTTGGCAGCCGGCTTCTTGGCTGCGGAAACGACGCTGGAAGTCGCCGAGGAGGCAACCTTCATGTTGGCTTCAGCGATGTCGGACAGTTGCTTGGCCATCGAGGTCATCTGGTCGAAAGCCTTGGTCGAGGCACCGAGCATCGACTGCATCGTCGCGGCGAAGACGTCGCCACCGACCGGGGCGGTAGACTTGGCCTTCTCGACGGCGGAAGCGGCGTTCTTGGTGAAGCTGCTGTACTGGGACTCCATCACCGAAGTGACTTCCTTTTGCATTTCGCTGACGAGGTCATAGACGCTGCGCGAATAGGCAGTCCACTTCTCGACACTCGGCTTGGCCAGGTCGCTGTTCAGCTTGGCCAGCGCCTGCGGATCCTTGGCACCGAGCAGTTGCTGGGCGTTGGCAACGGTGCTGTTGAACACCTCGCGCGAGGCGGCCATGTTCAGGGCGGTCAGGCGCTCGACGCCGTTAAAGGCGGTACGCAGGAGGGCCATCATCACTTCGGCGTTGGCCTTCTGGGCGGCGGCCAGTTGTTCCACGTTTTGCTTGCTCATCATCATCTCCAGTTTCGATTCAGGTGTGTATGAAACGAGCCCCCGTTACAGCGGGGGCTGGGTTCCGGACGATTACTTCTTCTTGCTGGCGGCGCCGACGGCCTTGACCGTGGCGTTGGTGGCAGCAGCGACGTTCGCTTCGGCGATCTCGGCGACCTGCTTGGCAGCCTTGTTCATGTTGTCGAAAGCGGAGTTGGCGGCAGCGATGGCGCTCTTGACGGCAGCAACGGCGACGTCGGAACCGGCCGGGGCCGACTTGGCAGCCTTGTCCAGCAGGCCAGCGACGGTCTTCTGGAACTCGCCGAACTGGGCCTCGACCATCTTGGACAGTTCTTCCTGGGTCTGGGCGGAAATCTCGTAGACCGAGCGCGAGTAGGCGACGGCCTTCTCGACGTTCGGCTGGGCCAGCGAAGCCTGGATCGACAGGGCTTCCTGCGGGTCCTTGGCACCCATCAGGGCCTTGGCACCGGCAACGGAATCTTCCATCACGGAACGGGCCGTGTTGAGGTTGAGGGCAGCAATGCGCTCGGCGGAAGCCAGCGCGGTGTTGGCGACGGCCAGCAGGGAATCAACGGTAGCCTTGTTGGCGGCGGCAAACTGCTCGGGGGTGGTGAACATGTGGAATCTCCTCGGATCGGTTGAGTGGTGAATCAGTCTGTGCCGCACAACATTTGTTGCACTGCAACATAATTCCCATTATATGAAATACACGGCCCGTGTCAACGCCAGTTTGTAGCTTAGCAACAACGTTGTTTTATGCTTATGCATCAGGCGGTTGGTGCAGAGGCCCAAACACCTGCCGGGTACCCCGCACCGGAGCAATTCAAACGCTGTTTCATCGCACCGGAGGCACCGCCCCGAGAGAATCCGCGCCCTTCAGGCCGACCCCGCCGGAAGCAGCCGGCGTAGCGGAATCTCCCTTGTTGCGCGGTTGCAGGATCGCGCGCACGCGCGCGGGCGGCGCCTTGGCATCGCCCGGCTTGCCGGCAGTGACGAGATACTTCTCGGCAATGCCGTCATACCAGATGTAATCGCCGCGCACCTGATCCTGACCGCTGCGCACCCATGCCCGCCGGAAAAACTCCGCAACCTCGGAGCGCGTATCGTAGTCGATGCGCTCCGCTTCTCCATCGACGTATTCCTCGACGCCTTCGCGCTTCTGGCGGATGCGGGCAAGGCCGTCCTTGCCGCCGGTAGCGATGCCCTTGTGAAAGCCGTACTGATCCTCGGTGATGACGACCTTGTCGGCGCGCAGGACCATGGTGCCCTTGACGACCACGACATCCCCTTCGAGAACATGCACTTTCTTGGCGTCGTCGAGCTGCATGCTGGCCGCCTCCAGTTGTATCGGCTTGTCGCGGTCGGCTCGTTCGGCGACGGCGGCATGGCAGAACAGCGAAACGGCGACGATGGCGACAATACGAGAACTCATCGGGACACCTGGCGGGAATAGAGGAGCCCGGTTACCCGGGACTGCAGGACGAAGGTGGAAAGGTTGTTGTCGATGTGCATGCCGACGCCCTTGACCCAGGACTTCGCCTCGGTGATCTCGACCGGGCTGGCGGTCCAGGCCAGTCCGTCGTCGGGGCGCACCGTCAGGTCGGGCATGCGCGCAACCAGTTCGGGCCTCTCGGCGGAAGCCGCCCGGCGAGCGACGACGTCGTCGCGCAGCTCGACCACTTCGCCCTTGCTGGTGACGTGCGCATACTCGCTGCGGATGGACAATGCCGGCGCGTCGGGACGGAAACGCTCGAGGAGCGGCTTCCTGAGCTCGGAAGAATCGTCATCGGGAAAATGTTGCATGAACGGCGCACGCAGGCGTTGCTGCAGGCGGCCCTGGTCATCGAAGACGCGGACCTCGAAATTCTCGGCGATGGCATCCGGATCGTGACGGAACTTGCCATCGCGGACCGCCTCGGGCAATTCGACCGATTTCTTCAGCCAGAAACTGAGACCGGCGAGCAAAGCCAGGACGATCACGGCGAACATCTGGCTCGAACCGAATTTCATGGCACCGCCAGGTATTCGGCAAAGAGGCCGTCGAGACAACCGTGCGCCGCCAGGATGAATTCGGCGGCTTCCCGCACCGCGCCACGGCCGCCGCTGGCGCCCGTCACCAGGTGCGCCCGCTGGCGCACGACGGGGCGGGCATTGGCCGGCGCCACCGCGAAACCGCAACGCACCATTACCGGCAGGTCGACCAGGTCATCGCCCATGAAAGCGCATTCGGTCCAGTTGAGTCCCAAGCACTCGAGCAGCGACGCCACCGTCGCCCCCTTGTCTTCGACGCCCTGATGGACATGCGGAATGCCGAGGTCGGCGGCACGCGCGGCGACGACGCCGGAACGGCGGCCAGTGACAATCGCCAGTTCGATGCCCGCCCGCTGCAGCAGCTTGAGGCCGAGGCCGTCCTGGACGTCGAATATTTTCAGCTCGCGGCCATCATCGGTGTAATGCAGACCGCCATCGGTCATGACCCCGTCGATGTCGAAGGCCATAAGGCGAACGCAACGGGCGCGGGCAGTCGCATCCATCAGATGACCCTGGCCGTGAACAGGTCGTGCATGTTGAGCGCCCCGGCCAGAGCGCCCTCGGGCGTCAGGACCAGCAGTGCATTGATGCGGAAACGTTCCATCATCTCCACAGCCTCGACCGCCAGGCGATCCGGCGCGATCGTGCGCGGACCGGCATGCATGACGCTGCCAATGGTTGCCGAACGCGGATCCAGGCCCCGCTCGAAGGCGCGGCGCAGGTCGCCGTCGGTGAAGATCCCGACTACCCTGCCCGCTGCGTCGCACACGGCAACGAGGCCGAGGCCGCCGCCCGACATGGCAAGAATGGCTTCGGTGACCCCGGTTTCCGGGGCGACTACCGGCACGCGCTCGGCCGGGCGCATGACATCTCGCACATGGGTCAGCAAGCGGCGCCCCAGCGAGCCGCCGGGATGCGAGCGGGCAAAATCCTCGGGGCCGAACCCGCGTGCATCGAGGAGCGCGACCGCCAGCGCATCGCCGAGAGCGAGCGCTGCCGTGGTGCTGGCAGTCGGCGCGAGATTGTGCGGACAGGCTTCCTGGGCGACGCCGGCATCCAGATGGACGTCGGACTCGCGCGCCAAGGTCGATTGCGCATTACCTGTCATCGCGACGAGCCGTGCCCCCTGGCGCTTCACTGCCGGGAGGATGGCCAGCAACTCCTCGGACTCGCCCGAATTGGAGAGGGCCAGCAGGACGTCCTCGCGCGTGATCATGCCGAGGTCGCCATGGCTGGCTTCGGCGGGATGGACGAAGTAGGCCGGCGTCCCGGTGCTCGCCATGGTCGCCGCAATCTTGCGCGCGACATGGCCCGATTTGCCCATGCCGCTGACGATGACGCGCCCGCGGCAGGCGAGGATCAACGCGACCGCCGCCGCGAACTCGTCGCCGATGCGCCCGGCCAGAGCCCCGACCGCAGCCGCCTCGATGTCGAGCGTCTGGCGCCCGAGCGCAAGCGCGCGTCCGGCGGAAAACGAAGGCGGAATCTGGCTTGGGCTCATGCTCAGGCTGCGGTTATGATGGCCGCAGTATACCCGACTTGACGACAGCCCCTTGAGCACCCTCTCTCTCGCCCTGATGTTGCTCGGCACATCGGTTCTTGCGGTGGTCATGTTCCGCCGCCTCAACCTGCCGCCCGTCCTCGGCTATCTGCTGGTCGGCAGCGTGGTCGGCCCGCATGCCCTGAACCTGATGCAGGACATATCGAGCGTCCAGCACCTCGCCGAATTCGGTGTCGTCTTCCTGATGTTCTCGATCGGCCTCGAGTTCTCGCTGCCGAAGCTGTACGCGATGAAGCGCATCGTGTTCGGGCTCGGGCTACTACAGGTGATCATCAGCATCGTGGCGATCACCGCCCTCGTGATGCTGTTCGGAGTCGGCTGGCAATTGGGCATCGCCCTCGGCGGCGTCTTTGCAATGTCGTCGACCGCCGTGCTGACCAAGCTGCTGACCGAGCGCATGCAGCTCGACTCCGCCCACGGCCGCGAGATCATGGGCGTCCTCCTCTTCCAGGACCTCGCCGTCGTGCCCCTGCTGGTGGTCATTCCGTCGCTGACGCAACCGCCGGAAAAGCTGGCCATGCTGCTCGGCATCGCGCTGATCAAGGCGATAGTCGTCCTCGCATTGATCCTCGTCTTCGGCCAGCGCCTGATGCGCCAATGGTTCCACTTCGTCGCGCGGGCCCGCTCGTCCGAGGTTTTCATCCTCAACGTGCTGCTCATCACCCTCAGCCTCGCCTACCTGACCGAGCTGGCCGGCCTGTCCCTGGCGCTCGGGGCTTTCGTCGCCGGCATGCTGATCTCGGAAACGGAATACCGCCTGCAGGTGGAGGAGGACATCAAGCCTTTCCGCGATGTGCTGATGGGGCTGTTCTTCGTCACCATCGGCGTCAAGCTCGATCTGCACATCGTCATCGCCCACTGGTGGCAGGTCATCCTGATCCTGGCCGGCCTGCTCGCCGTCAAGGGCCTGATCGTCGGCCTGCTCTCCTGGCGGCTCGGCGCCTCACCCGGCAACGCGACGCGCTCGGCGCTCTGGCTTTGCGCCGGTGGCGAATTCGGCTTCGTGCTGCTCGGCGAAATCGCCAACCTGCCGCGCGTCGTCGAGCAGGTGGTCCTGACAGTCCTCGTGCTCTCCATGCTCGCCGCACCGTTCATCGTCCAGTACAGCGAAAAGATCGTCATGCGCTTCGTCGCCAGCGAATGGCTGCTACGCTCGATGCAGCTCACGCAGATCGCCGCGCAGTCGATGGCCACCGAGAAGCACGCCATCCTCTGCGGCTTCGGGCGCAACGGCCAGTACCTCGCGCGACTCCTGGTGCAGGAGGATATCGGTTACATAGCCCTCGACCTCGACCCCGACCGTGTGCGTGAAGCCGCAGGCGCCGGCGAAACGGTGGTGTTCGGCGACGCGGCGCGCAAGGAGGCGCTGATGGCCGCCGGGCTGATGCGGGCGAGCGTCGTCATCGTCACGGTCAACGACACGGCACTGGCCGAAAAAATCCTCCATCACGTGCAGACACTGCGCCCCGATGTTCCCGTCGTCGTGCGTACTGGCGACGAGCGCGACATGGAGCGGCTGACCAAGGCCGGCGCCGCCGAAGTCGTCCCGGAAGCCCTCGAAGCCAGCCTGATGCTCGCCTCGCACGCGCTGGTGCTGCTCGGCATTCCGCTCAACCGCGTGCTCAAGCGCATCCGCCAGACGCGCTCGCAGCGCTACAGCCTGCTGCGCGGCTTCTACCGCGGCCTCAGCGACCGCGACCACGATGAAAGCGACGAACACCATCCGCGCCTGCATTCCATCTGGCTCACGCCAGGCGCTGCCGCCATCGGGCGTACCTTGGCCGACCTCAACCTGGACGAGTTCCTATGCGAAGTCAGCGCGATCCGCCGGCGCGGCATCCGCGCCATCGAACCGGCCCCGGAAACACGCATGGAAGAGGGCGACGTCGTCGTCGTGCTGGGCAGCGCCGAGGCCATCTCAGCCGCCGAGCAACGCCTGCTGCAACGATGAAAAAGGCCCGCCGAAGCGGGCCTTTCTCCTCTATCAGGAAGCCGCCGAATAATCAGACACCCATGCAAACTGTGTAGCTGGTTGCATCAACAATCGCATTCGTTGCCACGGCCAATTGCCCGCGAGTGTGGTTGAGGGCAACCACACGCATCGATCCGGTCTGGGTATTGCCGTCATCCATGGTGATATCGAGTTGCTTGGCAAACTTTCCGAGGATGCCCGAGGAGCAGATGACGAAGGCACCCTGCAGGAAAGTCGTGTTGTCGGTGTTCAGGATGTAATTGGCGCTGCCGCTTTCAACGCCGATACGGCCGCCATCCGCATTGACCGGCCAGTAGGTATTGTTGGCCGCCACAACGGTACTGCCCGTCGCCAGCCCGGCCAACCTGACATGCTGCCAGAACAGCAACGACTCGTCCGTCACGGTCACCGAATCCCAGTTCCCGTTGATGACGCCGTTACCCTGCGAACCGGCCGGTGTCGTCGCCTGGGTACCCCCGGTGACGTGCGTCGCTACGGCTGCATCATCCCCCGGCAACGCCCGGAATTTATCCTGATAGGCGTAGATGAACAGGGGAACATTGCGGAAATCCGTCGCAAAATTCTTCACCTTGGCGCTGTTGATGAGTTCCTGCCCCTTGAGGACGCCGCCGAGCAGCAGGCCGATAATGACGAGGACGATGGCGATTTCCACCAGCGTGAAACCACCTTGGTTGCCTTTCATGGTATTTCTCCTGTAATTCGTGAAATAAATCACAGCAAATCGCATGCCACATACCAGGAGCGGCAAAACGGTCGTTTCGCGCCGGATAATGCCGGCCAAACTGTCGGAAATCCGGACACCTGTCGATCCCATGAACACCGCCACGCGGAAACCATCCTTGGCTGCCAAGCTGCGCCGCCCCCACCTGGCGCTGGGCGGACACCTGCTCCTCCTGCACGTGCTGGCTTTCGGCGGCTGGAACGATCCTGCCCTCCGCATTCTCTGGTTCGTCGCCTTCGGCCTGTTCCTGATCTGGCAACCCTTCATCGCCGGCGAGCAGCGCATGGGCAGCCGCCAGGGCGTCGTCGTCTTCGCATTGGCGCTCGCTTCGACCTGGCTCCTCAACCCCTGGCTGCTGCTGATCTGGTGCGCCGCCCTCGCCGCCGTCATCGGCGGACGCGTCATGCGGACGGTCTCGCGGCTCGAACGGGGCGGCTACCTGTTCGCGTTCGGCTACCTCGTCTGCCTGACCATCTTCGGTGTCGTGCCGGAAATGTCGCCGGCGGTGACCCTCGATCCGCTGCCGCGCCCGGCCATCGCCCTGTATCTGCCGCTGTTGCTGATCGCGCTGCCATTCTTTCCGGCTACCCCGGCAAGACCGGACAGGGATGGCGACAGCTTCGACTTCTTTTACGGCGCCCTCGTCTTCCTGGCCCTGACCGTCTTCGTGCTGGGTGCGCTCGCCTTCACGCTCGTCGGCCAGGTACGCTATGTCGAAGCACTGATGCAGGCTTCGCTGGCAGGCGCCTTCGCCCTCACCGTCCTGGCCTGGGCGTGGAATCCGCGGCGAGGGTTCGCGGCCATCGGCCCGGCCCTGTCGCGCTATTTGCTGTCGGCCGGGCTTCCCCTCGATCGCTGGCTGGTCCTCCTCGCCGAAGCGAGCGAGCGCGAACCGCACCCGGTCCGCTTCATCGCGGCCGCCATGGCACAGTTCGACCAGATGCCGTGGATCGCCGCCTGGCGCTGGCGCATTGGGGAAGAAACGGGAACGCGCGGCGCAGCGACCGGGCATCGCCTCGATTTCAGCCGCGGCGACCTCGAGCTCTCGCTCTGGTTCGCCCGCCCACCTTCGCCGGCGGTCCGCTGGCATGCGGAGTGGCTGCTGCGACTTGCTTCCGAGTTCTACCTGGTCAAGTTCCAGACCCACGAACTGCAGCGCATCCACTATCTGCAGGCCGTGTACGAAACCGGGGCGCGGGTCACCCACGACGTCAAGAACCTCCTGCAGTCCCTGCAGGCACTCTGCTATGCCGCAGCTCGTCCCGGTGACCCGGATGCGGTCACCCGCCTCGTTGCCCGACAGTTGCCCCTGATCGCCGAGCGCCTGAAATCGACCCTGGACAAACTGCAGCAACCCCGCAGCGAAGACACCGCGACGGCACCCGCGCCAGTCTGGTGGCAGCGTCTGCAGGAACGCCATGCCGCAGCGTCGACGCAGTGGCACGCGGAAATCCCGGAGGGCTCCGAACTGCCGGAGAACCTGTTCGACAGCGTGGCCGAAAACCTCCTGCAGAACGCGTTCGCCAAGCGCCAGCGTCAACCCGGCATCGAAATCCGGGCTTTTCTCGAGGTCGACCGCGACAGGGCGGTCCTCGAAGTCAGCGATAACGGCGAGGCCATTACCGCCGGCCTGGCAAGTCGCCTGTTCCGCGCCCCGGTGGAATCCGCCGACGGCCTCGGCATAGGCCTCTACCATGCCGCACGCCAGGCGGAAGCTTGCGGCTATCGCCTGACGCTCGCCGACAACCGCGACGGTGCCGTAAGGTTCCGACTGGAAGCGCGGCCCGGTCAGGCCGCGGCGGCCTCGCCGGACAACCGGTAAACCGGCGTCCTGCCCTTGCCCTTGAGTTCGACGTAATCCGGTCCGTCGAAGGTGAAGCGTCCGGCAAGGCGCTGCCGCGTTGCCTCGTCGGCCTGGATCGACCCGGGAGCCCCTTCGCTGGTCAGGCGGCTGGCCAGGTTGACCGTGTCGCCCCAGAGGTCGTAGATGAATTTCTTCTTGCCGACGACGCCGGCGACCACCGGCCCGGTACCGATGCCGACGCGCACGTCGACGTGCAGGTTGTTCACATTGAAATCGCGGCGCAGGAGATCGCGCATGGCGAGGGCCAGTCCGGCCATCGCCGCCGTGTAGTCGGCCGTCCCGCTGTTGAGCCCGCCGGCGACCATGTAGGCATCGCCGATGGTCTTGATCTTCTCGAGCCCGAAGCGCTCGGCCAGTTCGTCGAACGCCGAGAACACGCGGTTGAGCATCGAAAAGACCTCCTGCGGCGAGAGGCCTTCGGCCAGATGCGTGAAGTTGACGATGTCGACGAACATCACCGTCACATCGGCAAAACCGTCGGCGATGGTCTGGTCCTCGTGCTTCAGGCGGTCGGCCACCGGTCCGGGCAGGATGTTGAGCAACAGCCGCTCCGAACGCTCCTGCTCGTCCAGCAGCAGCCGGTGGGTAGCCTCGAGCTGAATGCGCGCCTTCTCACGCTCGTCGATCGCAAAACGCAATAACAGGTAAACGATGGTCGAAACCGAGGCGAAATTGAGCGCGAAAAAGAAGACGCTGACGCGCGCCGGCACTTGCGCCGAAACCGGCACCACGGCATCGGCCAGGTAATAGTCGAAAAACCCGGAGAGCGCCGTGAACACGATATAGGCGACAAACCACGCCAGCGACTCGCGGACACCAAAGAACAGCAGCGCACCGATCGGCGCGAGCAACCCCCACAGGCTGATGCCGCTCGCGGTGATGAAGGTCCCGATCGTCCATTGCACGACGAATGGCGAAAACAGGAACAGGGCCAGCTGGGAAAAGCGAAAGAATACGAAATTCCCGGTGCGCAGGAAGACAATCAGGTTGGTGACCAGCAACGCCTGGAAGATCAGCGGCAAGGTCGACGAGAACTTCGGCCCCAGCCACCAGTAAAGCAGCAGCCAGAGCATCGAGCCGACGCTGACGAGCCCGGTCGCGAAGACGAGCAGCGACTTTTTCAGGCGCGTTTCATCGTCGTCGTCGGGCCCGAATCCGGCGGACCCGAGCATGCGCAACATCGCTGGCTGGCTCATCGCTCCCCTGTCGCCCGCAACGGGCTAAACGCGCCGAGTGTCGCAGTCCCGCGCAGGAGCGTCAATACGACCTTTAGCAAGCCGGGGTCAGGCGAACAGGCGGGCGAGTTCGGCGCCGGGATCGGGCGCGCGCATGAAGGCTTCGCCGACGAGGAAGGTCTGCACCCCGTTGGCACGCATCAGCGCCACGTTGGCCGGGGCCAGGATACCGCTCTCGGTGACGACGATGCGCCCGTCCGGGATACGAGCGAGCAGGCCGAGAGTGGTATCGAGGGTGACCTCGAAGGTGCGCAGGTTGCGGTTGTTGATGCCGACCAGCGGTGTCTCCAGCTGCAGCGCGGCATCGAGTTCCTCGCCGTTGTGCACCTCGACCAGTACGGCCAGGCCGTAGCCGTGCGCCTGCGCCTCCAGCGCCCGCATCTCGGCGAGCGTCAGGCAGGCGGCAATGAGCAGAATGCAGTCGGCGCCCATCGCCCGCGCCTCAGCGACCTGGTAGGCATCGACCAGGAAGTCCTTGCGCAGCACCGGCAGGTCGCAGGCGGCGCGGGCGGCCTGCAAATATTCCGGGCAGCCCTGGAAATAGTCGCGGTCAGTCAGCACCGACAGGCAGGCGGCGCCGTTAGCCGCGTAGCTGCGTGCAATTTCTTCCGGCCGGAAATCGGGACGGATGACGCCCTTCGACGGGCTTGCCTTCTTGATTTCGGCAATGACAGCAGGTTGACCGCAAGCGATCTTCGCGCGGATGGCACCGATGAAATCGCGGGGCGCCGGCTGCGCCGCCGCCTCTGCCTCCACGGAGGCGAACGGGCGCACCGCCGAAGCTGCGGCGACCTCGACGCGCTTGGTGGCGACGATCCGGTTGAGGATGTCGGCCATTACGTCGCCAGCCGCTGCGTGCATTCGACGAACTGCGCCAGCTTGGCACGCGCCGCGCCGCTGGCGATCGCCTCGCGCGCCTTGGCGATGCCGTCGCCGATGCTGTCGGCGACGTTGGCGACGTAGAGCGCCGCGCCGGCATTCAGGCAGACGATCTCGCGCGCCGCACCGGGCTGGTTCTCAAGCGCGCCGAGCATCATCGCCATCGATTCCGCGGCGCTGCCGACACGCAGGTTCCGCAGAGACATCATCTGCAGCCCGAAGTCCTCCGGATGCACTTCGTACTCGCGCACCTGGCCATCCTTCAGCTCACCCACCAGCGTCGCCGCGCCGAGCGAAATCTCGTCGAGGTTGTCCTTGCCGTGCACGACCAGCACGCGCTCGGCACCGAGGCGCTGCATGACGCGCACCTGGATGCCGACGAGGTCGGGGTGGAAGACGCCCATCAGCGTGTTCGGCGCACCGGCAGGGTTGGTCAGCGGACCGAGGATGTTGAAGATGGTACGCACGCCCATTTCGCGGCGCACCGGCGCGACATGCTTCATCGCGCTGTGATGATTGGGGGCGAACATGAAGCCGATGCCGGTCTCGGCGACGCAGGCAGCGACCTGGACGGGCGACAGCATGATGTTGGCGCCCAGCGCCTCGAGCACGTCAGCGCTGCCCGAACTGGACGACACGCTGCGCCCGCCGTGCTTGGCCACCTTGGCGCCAGCCGCCGCGGCGACGAAGATCGAGGTCGTCGAGATATTGAAGCTGTGCGCCGCGTCGCCGCCGGTGCCGACGATATCGACGAAGCGGTTGTCGTAGGGCACGACCACCTTGGTCGACAGTTCGCGCATGACGCTAGCGGCGGCGGCGATCTCGCCGACGGTTTCCTTCTTGACGCGCAACCCGGTGAGGATGGCGGCGATCATGACCGGCGTGACCTCGCCGCCCATGATCTGGCGCATCAGCGAGACCATCTCGTCGTGAAAGATCTCGCGATGCTCGATGACGCGCTGCAGCGCGGCTTGCGGGGTCATGCCTTGTGCTCCTCGAGGAAGTTGTTCAGCAGGTCGTGGCCGCGCTCGGTCAGGATCGACTCGGGGTGGAACTGCACCCCCTCGACCGCCAGCGTCTTGTGGCGCACGCCCATGATCTCGCCGTCATCGGTCCAGGCGGTGATGTCGAGGCAGTCGGGCAGGCTTGCCCGCTCGATGGCCAGCGAGTGGTAACGGGTGCAGGTCAGCGGGTTGGGCAGGCCGCGGAAGACGCCCTTGTCGGCGTGGTGGACCGGAGAGACCTTGCCGTGCATCAGTTGCTTGGCATGGACGATGCGCCCGCCAAACGCCTCACCAATCGACTGGTGGCCGAGGCAGACGCCGAGCAGCGGAATCTTGCCGGCGAACTCGCGGATCGCGGCGAGCGAGATGCCTGCCTGTGCCGGCGCACAGGGGCCGGGCGAAATGACCAGGTAGGCGGGCTTCAGGCGCGCGATCTCGGGCAGCGAGATGGCATCGTTGCGGAAGACGCGGACATCCTGCCCCAGTTCGCCGAAATACTGGACGAGGTTGTAGGTGAAGCTGTCGTAGTTGTCGATCATCAGCAGCATGGCGTTTCCTCCTCAGTCCAGCCGCGTGTCGAGGCCCTGCTCGGCCAGCTCGGCGGCGCGCAGCACGGCGCGCGCCTTGTTCTGCGTTTCAGTCCACTCGGCGTTGGGATCGGAATCGGCGACGATGCCGGCGCCGGCCTGCACGTGCAGCTGGCCATCCTTGACCACGGCGGTACGGATGGCGATGGCCAGGTCCATGTCGCCGTGGAAACCGAGGTAGCCGACGGCACCGGCGTAGATGCCGCGCTTGACCGGCTCCAGCTCGTCGATGATTTCCATCGCGCGCACCTTCGGGGCGCCGGACACGGTGCCGGCCGGAAAGGTCGCCCTGAGCACGTCGAGCGCATCGAGCCCCGGCTGCAGCCTGCCCTCGACGTTGGAAACGATGTGCATCACGTGCGAGTAGCGTTCGACGATCATGTTCTCGGTCAGCTTGACGGTGCCGGTCCGCGCCACGCGACCGCAGTCGTTGCGCCCGAGGTCGAGCAGTTGGACATGCTCGGCACGCTCCTTCTCGTCGGCGAGCAGTTCGGCGGCCAGCGCGGCATCCTCTTCCGGCGAGGCACCACGCTTGCGCGTACCGGCGATCGGACGCACGGTGACGCGCTCGCCTTCGAGGCGCACCAGGATCTCCGGCGAAGCGCCGACGACGTGGAAGTCCTCGAAGTCGAAGAAGAACATGTACGGGGACGGGTTGAGGCTGCGCAATGTCCGGTAGAGCGCCATCGGGCTGGCATGGAAGGGCTTGCTCATGCGCTGCGAGAGGACGACCTGCATGATGTCGCCCTCGGTGATGTAATGCTTGGCCTTCTTCACCGCCTGCTTGAACGCCGCCTCGCCGAAGACCGAGACCGCGGCTTCCGACTTGCCAGGGTGCTCCGACGGGATGACCACCGGCGTACGCAGCCGGGCGAGCAGTTCCTTGAGCCGCGTTCGCGCCTTCTGGAAGGCGCCCGGGAAACCCGGCTCGGCATAGACGACCAGGGTCAGCTTGCCGGACAGGTTGTCGACGACCGCAATCTCCTCGGACAGGAGCAGGCCGATGTCCGGCGTGCCGAGGTCGCCCGGCTTCTGGGTGCGCGTCAGCCGCGTCTCGACGTAACGCACGGTGTCGTAGCCGAAGCAGCCGACGAGACCACCGCAGAAGCGCGGCAGGCCGGTCAGCGGCGGCGCCCGGAAGCGTTCCATGAACTTGCCGATGAAGTCGAGCGGGTTGGTGTCGTCCTCGCGCTCGGCGATGCGGTTGCCGGTCAACACCAGCACCTGGTGGCCATGGACGACGATGCGCGTCGATGCAGCCAGACCGATGATCGAGTAGCGGCCGAAGCGCTCGCCGCCCTGCACCGACTCGAGAAGGTAGGTATAGGGGCCGTTGGCGAGCTTGAGGTAGATCGACAGCGGCGTGTCGAGGTCGGCGAAGGTTTCGAGCGTCACCGGGATGCGGTTGTAGCCCTGCGCGGCCAGCGCGTTGAATTCGGTTTCAGTCATGGGAAGCCTCGGAAATGACGGGGATGATGCGAGACGGACGCGCCGGGCGGGCGCGACGAACGGTTACCGGCGCCAGGGGCGCCAGCCGTGCCATTCGTTCCAGTGACGCAGGGTCGTCATTTCGTCTTGAGGTCTTGAAAGATGAGCGCGCGCCGGTAGGCGGCGAGCAGGTCGGATACTAGCGCATCGCAATCGGCACTGTCCACGGGCCGTCCTTCGTTGTAGCCGTAGGGAACGCAGAAGGCAGGGCAACCGGCGGCGCGCGCCGCGAGCACGTCGTTTTCGGAATCGCCGATATGCAGGTTGCGATCCGGGCGCACGCCGAACAGGCGGCAGGCATGCAGGATGGGCTCCGGGTGCGGCTTCTTGTGCGCGGTCGTGTCGCCGGAGACGACGAGGTCAAAGTAGCCTGCCAGCCCGGTACGCGCGAGCAGCGCCTCGGTGAACTCACCTGGCTTGTTGGTGACCACGGCCATGCGGGTGCCGCTGTCCCGCCACGCCTGCAGCCCCGCAATGACCCCCGGGTAAATCTGGGCCTGTTCGCCGTTGACCGCGGCATAGTGCCGGCGGAAGCTGGCGATGGCCGCCTGCAGCCGTTCGGCCGTCGGCAGTCGCGCGTGCGTCAGGCAGCGCTCGACGAGGACCGCCATGCCCTTGCCGACGAAACTGTGCACCTCGGCAACCGTACGCGGCGGCTCGCCGAGCTCGGCGAGCATGCGCCGGCAGCCCTCGGCAAGGTCGGCGATGGTATCGAGCAGCGTGCCGTCGAGATCAAAGGTGACGGACGCAAAATGCATCAGACGGTCGCCAGTTGCGCGCGCAGCTTGTTGATGATCGTGTCGTAACGATGCGGATCGTCATCCCGGCCGGCGCCATAGACCGCCGATCCCGCAACGAAGGCATCGACACCGGCACGGGCGATTTCAGCGATGTTTTCCGCATTGACCCCGCCATCGATCTCGAGGCGGATGCGGCGACCACTCTCGCGCTCGTAGGCATCGAGCCGGGCGCGGGCCTGCTTCGCCTTGGCGAGCGTGCCGGGAATGAACTTCTGGCCGCCGAAACCCGGGTTGACGCTCATCAGCAGGATGATGTCGAGCTTGTCGAGCACGAAATCCATGTGTTCGAGCGGGGTGGCCGGATTGAAGACGAGACCGGCCCGGGCACCGCCGTCACGGATCAGCGAGAGGCTGCGGTCGACATGCTCGGAGGCCTCCGGGTGGAAGGTGATGATGTCGGCGCCGGCCTTGATGAAGTCGGGGATGATGCGGTCGACCGGCTTGACCATCAGGTGCACGTCGATCAGCGCCTTCGTATGGGGACGAATGGCCGAGCAGACCAGCGGACCGATGGTCAGGTTGGGAACGTAATGGTTGTCCATGACGTCGAAGTGCACCCAGTCGGCGCCCGCGGCGATCACGTTCGCGACCTCCTCGCCCAGCCTTGCGAAATCGGCGGAGAGGATGCTCGGGGCGATGATGAAATCGCTGGCTGGCATAATCGGAACCCTGAAAACGAATAAGACGGATTATCCCATGCCCGACCCCGACAAGTACCGGATCGACATCAGCCCGCGACCCGAATTCATCCCCGCGCAGTCGAGTCCCGAGGACGGGCGTTACGTCTTCGCCTACACGATCAGCATCCGCAATGCCGGCACGCTGCCCGCGCAGCTGGTATCACGCCACTGGATCATCACCGACGCCAACGACGAGGCCCAGGAAGTGCGCGGACTCGGCGTCGTCGGCCAGCAGCCGCTGCTGCAACCGGGGGAGTCCTTCGAATACACGAGCGGCTGTGCGCTGGCGACGCCGGTCGGCACGATGCGCGGCACCTACCAGATGGTCGCGACCGATGGCACGCAATTCGATGCGACGATCCCGGAATTCGTGCTCGCCGTGCCGCGCGTGCTGCATTGAGCCTCAAACACAGCTACGCACTGATCGCGCCGTTCTACGATGCGGCCATCGACCGGGCGACCCGGACCGCCCGGCGGCACAGCCTGCAGGCGCTCCCCGGCGAGCCCGGGCAGGTACTGCTGGCCGGCATCGGCACCGGCCTCGACCTGCCGCATCTGCCGGCACAGCATCGCTACGTCGGCATCGACCTGACAGCTGCCATGCTGCGCCGGGCGCTGCCGCGCGCGCAGGCGGTCGACTTCGCCCCCGTCCAGGGCGACGCCCAGCGCCTGCCCTTCGCCGATGGCGCGTTCGACCACGCGGTACTGCACCTGATCCTGGCGGTCGTCCCCGAACCGCGACTGTGCCTGGCCGAGGCCGCCCGCGTAGTGCGCCCCGGCGGCAGCCTACTCGTCTTCGACAAGTTCCTGCGCCTGGGCCAGCCGGCGTTGCTGCGCCGGTTGGCCAACCCGCTGGTACGCCGGGTGGCGACACGGCTCGACGTGGTTTTCGAGGACCTGCTGGCCCGCATGCCGGGCCTCGTTCTGGAACACGACCAGCCGGCGATGGCAGGCGGCTGGTTCCGGATGATCCGCCTAAGGCGCGTCTGAGGACTCGCCCTCGGCCGGACCAAGCGCGTCGTCGATCCACGCCAGCAGGAGGGTCCAGGTGACCGCCAGCACGACCGGCCCGACGAAGATCCCGATCAGGCCGAAGGTCAGCATGCCACCAATGACGCCCGAGAAGATCAGGAGCAGCGGCAGGTCGGCGCCCTTCTTGATCAGGATGGGGCGCAGGAAGTTGTCCAGACTGCCGACCAGCACGCTCCAGACGAGCAGGGCGGTCGCCCAGGTGTTGTCGCCGGTCCAGTAGAGCCAGCCGACCGCCGGGGCCAGCACGAGCATCGGCCCGAGTTGCGCGATGCACAACATCAGGATGATTGCCGACAGGAGGCCGGCAAACGGTATCCCGGCCACCGCAAGCCCGAGGGCCGCAAGGAGGGTCTGGACGAGCGCCGTGACCCCGACGCCAAGGGCGACGCCGCGGATCGCATTGGCCGCGAGGATGACCGAGTTTTCACCGCGCTCGCCCGCCAGGCGGCGACCGAAGCGGCGCACGAGGCGGGCGCCCGCCTCGCCCTGCGCGTACATGACCGCGGCGACCACAACCACAAGCAGGAACTGGACGATCATGCCGCCCAGTCCGCCGACCTGGCCGAGTATCCAGCGTCCGGTGTCGGCGGCATGCGGCGCGACCTGGGCGACGAGGCCCTTGGCACCGCCGGCTGCGAACTGCCGCCACATCCCGTCGGCCGTCTGGCCGACCAGCGGCAACCCGGCAACCCATGCGGGTGGCGGCGGCAACCCGTTCGCCGCGAGATCCTTGGCCTTGGCGGTAACTTCGTCGGCATGCGCGACAATGGTGTCGATGGCGGCCCACAGCGGCACGACGAGCAGCAGGAGCATCGCCAGCGTCATCAAGGCGACGGCCAGCCCGCGCCGGCCGCCCAAGCGCTGCTCGAGCCCGGCGAATAACGGCCAGGTGGCGACGACGATCATCGTCGCCCAGACGATGGCAGCGAGGAACGGCCGCAATACCCAGACCGACAGCCCGATCAGCCCGACGATAAAGAGGATCGCCAGCGTATTGCGGGTCAGGTCGTGGCGCAGCGGGCTCACGAGCGGTAGTCCGCGTTGATCTTGACGTAATCGTAAGAGAAGTCGCAGGTATAGACCGTCGCAGCAGCTGCCCCGCGGCCGAGATCGACACGCACGGCAATCTCGGCCTGCTTCATCACGCGCGCCCCGTCCTCTTCGCGGTAGGCGGCGGCGCGGCCGCCCCGTTCGGCGACCAGCACGTCATCGAGCCAGACCCGGACGCCATCGACGTCGAGATCGGCAATGCCGGCGTAACCGATGGCCGCCAGGATGCGTCCGAGGTTGGGGTCGGAAGCGAAGAAGGCGGTCTTGACCAGCGGCGAATGGCCGATGGCGTAACCGACCTTGCGGCATTCGTCGCGGTCACGCCCGCCACCGACGGCAATGGTGATGAGCTTGGTCGCCCCCTCCCCGTCGCGCACTATGGCCAGGGCCAACTCGACCGCCACGGCAATGATCGCCGCCCGGAGCACCGGCCAGCCGGGTTCCGCGCCGCTAGCGAAAGCCGCTCCGGAATGCCCGGTGGCGATCATCACGAAGGAATCGTTGGTCGATGTGTCGCCATCGACGGTGATGCAGTTGAACGATTCATCGGCCGCTTCGCGGACCAGCGCCTCCAGCAGCGGCTGGGCGATGCCGGCGTCTGTGGCGAGGAAGCCGAGCATGGTCGCCATGTTCGGCTTGATCATCCCGGCGCCCTTGGACATTCCGGAAATCGTCACTTTTTTGCCGTCGACCGCAACCGTCCGCGATGCGGCCTTGGCGACGGTGTCGGTAGTCATGATGGCGTGCGCGGCGGCGTGCCAGTTATCCGACCGCAGGTCGGCCAGCGCCGCCGGCATGCCGGCGACAAGGCGGTCGACCGGCAACGGCTCGAGGATCACGCCAGTCGAGAACGGGAGGACCTGCTCCGCGGCGATGCCGAGCCTGTCCGCGACCGCACGGCAGGTTTCCTGTGCCGCCAGACGCCCCGGTTCGCCGGTACCGGCGTTGGCGATGCCGGTGTTGATGACCAGCGCCCGGATGCCGGCACCGGCTGCCAGATTGGCACGGCAAAGCTGGACTGGCGCTGCACAGAAGCGGTTCTGCGTGAACACGCCGGCGACTGTGCTGCCGGCATCGAGGGCGATCAGGGTCAGGTCGCGGCGGTCCTTCTTGCGGATGCCGGCCTCGGCGACGCCGAGGCGGACGCCGGCGACCGGCAACAGGGCCTGGGGCGCGGGGGTTGCGAAATTGACGGGCATGCAAAGGCTCCGGAAACGGCGAGGCGCCGCCACCGGCGCCTCAGGATCGGGTCAGGACAACCTGCCGTGGCAGTGCTTGAATTTCTTGCCGGATCCGCAGGGGCAGGGATCGTTGCGCCCCACCTTGGGGCCGGCCTGTGCCGGCTGCGACGCGGCCTCCCCACCGGAATCGGCCGGCGCCGCGCCGAGTGCCGCATCGTAATCCGCGTGCTGATACTGGACGTTCTGCACATCGGCGTGCGGCACGGTCTCCTCGACATCCTCCTGGGAGCGGATCTGTACCGTAAAGACAACACGGGTGACTTCTTTGCGAACCGCGTCGAGCAGGCCTTCGAACAATTCGAAGGCCTCGCGCTTGTATTCCTGCTTCGGATTCTTTTGGGCGTAGCCACGCAGGTGGATGCCCTGGCGCAGGTGGTCGAGGGCTGCCAGATGTTCGCGCCAGTGGGTATCGAGGCTCTGCAGCATGACGTTGCGCTCGAACTGGTGGAAAGTTGCCGCGCCGACCAGCTCGACCTTGGCCGCGTAGGCCGCATCGGCCTCTCCCACGATGCGCCCGAGCATTTCCTCGTCGGTCAGCGTCGGCTCGCTCTTGACCCAATCGGCGACCGGCGCCGCGATCAGCAACTCGCCGGCAAGCGCCTTCTCGAGGCCAGGCAGATCCCATTGCTCCTCGACCGATTCGGCCGCAACGTGCGTGCGGAAGACATCGCTGATCACGCCGTGGCGCATCGCGGTAATGGTTTCAGAGATGTCGTCGCTCTCGAGAAGTTCGTTGCGTTGCTGGTAGATGACCTTGCGCTGGTCGTTGGCGACGTCGTCGTACTCGAGCAGCTGCTTGCGGATATCGAAGTTGCGGGCCTCGACCTTGCGCTGGGCGGACTCCAGCGAACGGGTGACGAGCGGGTGCTCGATCGCCTCGCCCTCGGGCATCTTCAGCTTGTCCATGATGGCGCGCAGGCGCTCGCCGGCGAAGATGCGCAGTAGCGAGTCGTCGAGCGACAGGTAGAAGCGCGACGAGCCGGGGTCGCCCTGGCGGCCGGCACGGCCGCGCAGCTGGTTGTCGATGCGGCGCGATTCGTGGCGCTCGGAGCCGATGATGTGGAGACCACCGGCGGTGAGCACGCGATCATGCAACTGCTGCCATTCGCTGCGCAATGCGGCGATCTGCACCTCGCGGTCAGCGTCGGTCAGCGCATCGTCGTCACGCAGCGTGGCGATGGTCTTTTCGACGTTGCCGCCCAGCACGATGTCGGTACCGCGACCGGCCATGTTGGTGGCGATGGTGATCATCCCCGGGCGCCCGGCCTGGACGACGATCTCCGCCTCGCGCGCGTGCTGCTTGGCGTTGAGGACCTGGTGGGGCAGCTTTTCGGCATCGAGCAGTTGCGACAGCAGCTCGGAGTTCTCGATCGACGTGGTGCCGACCAGCACCGGCTGGCCGCGCTTCGCGCAATCCTTGATGTCGGCGACGATCGCCGCGTGCTTTTCGTCGGCCGTCTTGTAGACCAGGTCGTTCATGTCCTTGCGCACCATCGGCCGATGGGTCGGGATGACGACCGTTTCCAGTCCGTAGATCTGCTGGAACTCGTAGGCCTCGGTGTCGGCGGTGCCGGTCATGCCGGCCAGCTTGCCGTACATGCGGAAGTAGTTCTGGAAGGTGATCGACGCCAAGGTCTGGTTCTCGGCCTGGATCTGCACCCCTTCCTTGGCCTCGACCGCCTGGTGGAGGCCGTCCGACCAGCGGCGACCGGCCATCAGGCGGCCGGTGAATTCATCGACGATGATGATTTCACCATTCTGAACGACATACTGCTGGTCCTTGTGGAACAGGGTCAGCGCCCGCAGGGCGGCGTTCAGGTGATGCATCAGCGTGATGTTGGCCGCCTCGTAGAGGCTGCTGCCTTCGCGCAGCAGGCCGGATTCGGCGAGCAGGCTCTCGGCGTGCTCGTAACCGGCCTCCGAGAGATGGACCTGGTGCGCCTTTTCGTCGACCCAGTAATCGCCCTCGCCGTTTTCTTCCTGCGACCGCACCAGGCGGGGCACCACGTCCTTCATGCGCAGGTAGAGGTCGGTGTGGTCCTCGGCCTGCCCGGAGATGATCAGGGGCGTGCGCGCCTCGTCGATCAGGATCGAGTCGACCTCGTCCACGATGGCGAAGCCGAGTCCGCGCTGCACCCGGTCGCCGGCCGCGTACACCATGTTGTCGCGCAGGTAGTCGAAGCCGAATTCGTTGTTGGTGCCGTAGGTGATGTCCGATGCGTAGGCGGCCTGCTTGGCCGCATGGTCCATCTGCGACAGATTGACGCCGACCGAGAGCCCGAGGAAGCGGTGCAGGCGCCCCATCCACTCTGCATCGCGGCTGGCCAGGTAGTCGTTCACCGTAATGACGTGCACGCCCTTGCCGGCAATCGCGTTCAGGTAGGACGGTAGCGTGGCGACCAGCGTCTTGCCTTCGCCGGTCCGCATTTCGGCGATCTTGCCCGAATGCAGGACCATGCCGCCAATCAGCTGGACGTCGAAATGGCGCATGCCGAGCACCCGCCGGCTGGCCTCGCGGACAACCGCGAAGGCCTCCGGCAGGAGGTCATCGAGGGACTCTCCCGCGGCATGGCGGGTACGAAATTCGCCGGTCTTGGCACGCAACTGTTCGTCGTCGAGCGCCTCGAGAGCCGGCTCCAGCGCATTGACGCGGCGGACGGCCTGCATGTACTGCTTGATCAGCCGATCATTGCGGCTGCCGAAAATCTTCTTGAGGAGGCCGGAAATCATGCGTTCTTAGGTCTATGCTCGCCAGTCGGCAAAACGCTGATTCTAGCATGCCGGTCGCGGGCGCCCCCCGGCGCCGGGCGGGCCACCGCCCA
>VEPL01000005.1:60882-80009 GCA_012026885.1 Betaproteobacteria bacterium
CCCGAAAACCGCTTCCACCCGCGGGCCGGGCGGGCCCGGCGCCGGCCGCGGGACGGCAACAGCCGCTGCGCGATCAGCGCCGCTTCAACTGCGCGTAGGCATCGTCCTGCTTGAGAAAGCGGGCCGGATTCTGGGGCACCCCGAATACGCGAACTTCGAAATGCAGGTGACTGCCGGTCGAACGGCCGGTGTTGCCGACCGACCCGATCGGGTCGCCACGCTTGAGCAGCATCCCGGGCCGCACCTGCACGCGCTGCAGGTGAGCGTAGCGCGTCGTCAGGCCTTCGCCGTGATCGACCTCGACCATGTTGCCGAAATCACCCTGCCAGGAAGCAGCCTGGACGACGCCGTCGGCAGCCGCGAGCACCGGGGTTCCGCTTGGTGCATTGAAATCGATCCCCTCGTGCTGCGCCCGCAGTCCGGCGATCGGATCGGTGCGGATGCCGAACGGCGAACCGAGCTCCGCCTCGCGCACAGGCAGCGCCGTCGGCACCAGGCGTTCACGGACCCGGCGCTCGAGCAGGCCGGACTCGAAAGCTTTCATTTCATCGGTGCGAGCCTCGATCTCGGCGGCAAGGCGGTCCAGTTCGCGCTGCAATTCGCTGGCGGAGGGCGCCACCGGGATCAGGGCGCCGCCCATACCGGCCTGCACCGTCGCCGCCGGAGCTTGGCGCCCGATACCGGCGAGCCCGGCGATGCGATCGCCAAGGGAATCGAGGTGCAAGAGGCGAGCGCGCAACTCGCCGACATGGGCTGCCAGCAGTTGCAGGTTATTCGCGACATGGCGTTCGCCGGCGTCGACTACGGTATCCGCCGCCGGCCGGGCAGCGGCACGCATCGTCCAGGTTGCCGCCCCCGATACCGCCACGACGAGCGCGACGAAAAGCGCTGCCGCTGCGAGCAGGTGCCGGGGCATAATCGTGTATGCCTTCGCCGTCTTCATCCGGCGCGAAACAAGAATGACCTGCACTGCCTTCCTCCTGTGACCGACCGACCCGAACACTTTCTCGACAGCGACGCCGCCGCCGGCCGGGTCATGGCACACGCGCGCCTGCTGCTTGCGCTCGATGCCCGCCTCCGGTCCGCAGTGCCCAAGGCGCTCGCCCCCGCGCTGCGGGTGGCGAACTTCAAATCGGGGAGAGTGGTTATCCACGCCGAAACCGGCGCGGCCGCCGCCAGGATCCGCCAGATGGACCGGCGCCTGTGCGACGAATTATCAAAACAAGGGCCGCAGTGTACCGGCCTCGACGTGAAAGTTCAACCCAGCCAAATCCCTTGCCAATCAAGGGGTTTACTTCAAAAGCCGCTCTCCGCAAGGGCTTGCGGGGAACTCTCGGCAACCGCGGGAAATTTGCCGCCGGGGCGCCTGCGTGACGCCCTTGCCCGCCTGCTCGAACGATCCGTCAGACAGGGATGATCGCAACCCGCTCGACGATGAGCATGCCGAATACCGCCAGCGCGAGGATGAGGGCGAAGCGGAAGAGGCGCCAGCAGTAGGCCAGGTAAGCCCGATTCCCGGTGAGGACGTAGGCCAGAAGGCAGGCGCCGACGGCCACGACGAGAACCACGGCCAGCAGGCGCAGCAACCACATGGTATCAGGCCGGCTGGGCGAGCCAGCGGGTGATGCCGGCCGGAGCGCGCCCGGCCTCCTCGTAAGTCACCAGTTCCCAGGCGTCCTGTTGCGCCAGCAGGGCGCGCGCCAGCTGGTTGTTCAGGGCATGTCCGCCCTTGTGCGAGGAATAGGCTGCAAGGAGCGGATGACCGACCAGGTAGAGGTCGCCGATCGCGTCGAGGATCTTGTGCTTGACGAACTCGTCGCCGTAGCGGAGTCCGTCCTGGTTGAGAACGCGGAATTCGTCGAGGACGATGGCGTTCTCGAGGCCTCCGCCGAGGGCGAGGCCGTTCTCGCGCAGGAACTCGACTTCCTGCATGAACCCGAAGGTGCGCGCCCGGGAGATTTCCCGGATGTAGGACTGTTCGGCAAAATCGATCTCGGCTCGCTGGGCGGAACGGTCGATCGCCGGATGGTTGAAGACAATCGAAAAGGCCAGCTTGTAGCCCTCGTAGGGCTCGAAGCGCGCCCATTTGTCGCCGTCATGGACCTCGACCGGGCGCGTGACGCGAATGAACTTCTTCGCAACATCCTGCTCCTCGATCCCGGCAGACTGGATGAGGAAGATGAACGGTGCTGCCGAGCCGTCGAGGATGGGCACTTCCGGCGCATCCAGGTCGATCCAGGCATTGTCGATGCCGAGCCCGGCGAGGGCGGACATCAGGTGTTCGATGGTGCCGACCTTGATGCCGTCGACCTCGAGGCAGGAACACATTCGCGTATCGCCGACGAGGACGGCCTTGGCCGGAATATCCTTGGGCTCCGGCAGGTCGACGCGACGGAAGACGATCCCGGTATCGGGAGCGGCCGGCCGCAAGGCCATGTTGACCTTGACGCCGCCATGCAATCCGACGCCGGAGGCGCGGACGACGGTCTTCAGAGTGCGTTGCCTTAGCATGCCAAGTACTTGAAATAACGGGGGAAGGTCGAGCATTGTAACACAATGCTCGACCGCCCTTTTTCAGAGGATTTTTGTGGAACTCAGTCGGCCTGCTTTCTCAGGAAGGCCGGGATGTCGTAACGGTCTACCCCGCTGTTGGCCAGCGCTTCGACCGTGACGTTGCGGCCGCGACGCACCACGGAAGGCACTTCGAGGGCCTCGTAGTTCACCGCCGGTGCAGCCGGGAACGGCGTCGCATCGCTGGTGCCGGTGGCGGCGACGGTCTGCAGGACCGGCGTAGCCACCACCTCGAAGCTCTGGTGGCGCTGGCGGTTGGCGACCGCTACCTGGCCGAGGCCGGTGGCTACGACGGTGACGCGCAGGCTGTCGGCCATCGCCTCGTCGTAAACCGCGCCGAAGATGATGTGCGCGTCTTCGGCGGCGAAGGTCTTGACGGTGTTCATCACTTCGTTGACCTCCTTCATCTTGAGGCCGCTGCGGGCAGCGGTGATGTTCACCAGCACGCCCTTGGCGCCCGACAGGTTGACACCCTCGAGCAGCGGCGAGGCAACGGCGCGCTCGGCGGCGATGCGCGCGCGGTCGACACCGGATGCCGCGGCGGAACCCATCATTGCGCGCCCGGTCTCGCCCATCACCGTACGCACGTCCTCGAAGTCGACGTTGACCAGACCGTGGTTGGTGATGATCTCGGCAATGCCGCCGACAGCGTTCTTGAGGACGTCATCGGCCGCCTTGAAGCACTCGTCGACACCAGCCTCGTCGCCCATGACCTCGGTGAGCTTGTCATTGAGGATGACGATCAGCGAATCGACATGCTTGGAAAACTCGGCAATGCCCGCCTCGGCGTTCTTCATGCGTTTGCCGCCTTCGAACGAGAAGGGCTTGGATACGACACCCACGGTCAGGATGCCCATTTCCTTGGCGATCTCGGCAACGACCGGCGCCGCGCCGGTGCCGGTGCCACCACCCATGCCGGCAGTGATGAAGGCCATGTTGGCGCCCTCCAGCATCGCGCGGATCTGGTCGCGGCTCGCATCCGCAGCACTGCGCCCGGCTTCCGGCTTGCCGCCGGCGCCGAGCTTGCCGAGCGCCACCTTGGTGCTCGCCTGGCTACGGTTGAGCGCCTGCGAATCGGTGTTGGTGGCGATGAACTCCACCCCGATCACGCCCTCGTTGATCATGTGCTCGACGGCATTTCCGCCGGCACCGCCGACCCCGACCACCTTGATGATGGTATCCCCGTCTACCTTCTCGATGATTTCAAACATAACGACCTCCTCTGAAAAAAACAGTACGACTGCAAACTAGAAATTCTTGGCCAACCACGCCTTCATGTCGGCGAATACGTCCTTGACTCCCTGCTTCTCCTTGATCTTCTGGCCACGCTTGCGCTGCGCCTGGGCCTCGAGCAGCAGGCCGTAGGAGGCCGAGAAGCGCGGGCTCTGGATGACGTCGGCGAGGCTGCCGGCGTATTTCGGGGAGCCGAGGCGGACCGGCATGTGGAAGATCTCCTCGCCCAGTTCGACCATGCCCGGCATAACGCTGGCCCCGCCGGTCAGCACGATCCCCGAGGACAGCACCTCCTCGAATCCGGCCCGGCGCAGTTCGCTCTGGATCAGTTCGTAGAGCTCCTCGATGCGGGGCTGGATGACATCGGCCAGTGCACGCCGCGTCAGCTTGCGGCTGGGGCGGTCGTCAACGCCGGCGACATCGAGGCTGTCGGCCGGATCGGCAAGCGGCGAAAGGGCGCAGCCGAACTTGCACTTGATCTCCTCGGCTTCGCGCGTCGGCGTGCGCAGGGCCATGGCGATGTCGTTGGTCACCTGGTCGCCGGCGATGGGAATCACCGAGGTGTGGCGGATAGCACCCTGGGTCCACACCGCGATGTCGGTGGTGCCGCCACCGATGTCGATCAGGCATACCCCGAGGTCCTTTTCGTCTTCCGACAGCACGGCATAGCTCGAGGCCAGGGGCTGCAGGACGAGGTCATTGACCTCGAGGCCGCAGCGGCGCACGCACTTGACGATGTTCTGGGCAGCCGAGACGGCGCCGGTGACGATGTGCGTCTTCACTTCCAGGCGCATGCCGCTCATGCCGATCGGTTCGCGGATGCCGTCCTGGCCGTCGATGACGAATTCCTGGGTCAGGATGTGCAAGATCTCCTGGTCGGCCGGGATCGCCATCGCGCGCGCCGTCTCGATGACGCGCTCGACATCGCCGGCAGTCACCTCCTTGTCCTTGATGGCAACCATGCCCGGCGAGTTGAAGCTCTTGATGTGGCTGCCGGCAATCCCCGTATAGACGTCGCGGACCTTGCAGTCGGCCATCAGCTCGACCTCCTGCACGACCCGGCTGATGGCGTGCACGGTCTCCTCGATATTGACCACGACCCCCTTCTTGAGCCCCCTGGACTCCTGCGAGCCCATGCCGATGACGTTGAGGCGCCCCTCGGGATTGATCTCGGCGACGAGCGCCACGATCTTCGATGTACCGATGTCGAGCCCGACCACCAGATCCTTGTTGTCCCTGCTCATCTTCCTACTTCCCCTTTGCATCTGCGGCCGCGCGGAGCGCGAAGCCGTTCGGATAGCGCAAGTCCACCGCCGCCGGGCGCGGCGAGCGCCGCGCGACCAGGTCCGGGTAGACGTCTATGAATCGTTGCAGGCGCATCGCCACGGGCGACTTCGGCTGTTCCCGGCCGATATCGACCCGCATGCCGTTGCCCAGGCGCAACTGCCAGGCGAGGCGCGGCGACAACAGCACCTCCACCGGCCGCTCGCCGAGCGGCTGGAAGCTCTCCACAAAGTCGCCATAACGCCGGAGCACTTCCGGCGCCGTTCCAGGCGGCCCGAACAGCAAGGGCAGGCGCTCCAGTTCCGCCGCATCGGCCGAGGCCGCGAACACCTCGCCGAAGGTGTTGACCAGTTCGCCGCGTCCGTCTCCCCAGCGCGCAGCGACGCGGTGCTCCTCGACCTTGACCTCGATGCGCGCCGGCCAGACACGGCGCAACTCCACCCGCCGCACCCAGGGGAGATCCAGAAGCGCGGTTCGCACATTGTCCAGGCTGATACTGAGAAAATTGCCGCGCAGCGCCGCCGGCAGCGCCTGCTCGATCTCCGCCCGCCGCGTATGGGCCAGTTCCCCGGCGAATACCACCTGCCGCACCGGCAACGCCGGCACGCGGATCAGCCACGCCACCAATCCGACCACCAAGGCCCCGGCAGCAGCCAGGACCAGCAGGTCGGCGATCGCATTGAGGAGTCGGGGACGATTCCACATTCATGGCCTCAATCGAGGGCAGCCAGTTCGAGCACACGGCGGACGAGTTCGGGATAGGAGAGCCCGGCGACGCGCGCTGCCATCGGGACCAGCGAATGGTCGGTCATCCCCGGCGCGGTATTGGCCTCGAGGAAGTAATGGTTACCTTCCTCATCCATCAGGAAGTCGACCCGGCCCCAGCCACGCCCGCCGAGGATCCGGAAGGCCTCCAGGGCCTGGCTGCGGATCAGCCTTTCCTTGCCCTCGGGCAGGCCACAAGGACACAGGTAGCGCGTGTCGTCGCGGTTGTACTTGGCCTCGTAGTCATAGAATTCGGTCGCCGGCTCGATCTTGATGATCGGAAAGGCCTCGTCGCCAAGGATGCCGACCGTGTATTCGCCGCCCATCATCGCCTTCTCGGCAATCACCAGCGAATCGTGGCGGGCCGCCTCCTCGAACGCCGCCTTCAGCGCGCCCGGCGCCTTGACCTTGGTCACGCCAATCGAGGAACCCTCGCGTCCCGGCTTCACGAACAGCGGCAGACCCAACTCTTCCTCGACATCGGCGAAGTCCGAGCCGGCGTCCAGCAGGGCGTATTCGGGAATCGGCAAGCCGGCTGCCTGCCAGATCAGCTTGCTGCGGAACTTGTCCATCGCCAGCGCCGAAGCGAGCACGCCCGGGCCGGTATAGGGTATGTGCATGACCTCGAGCGCCCCCTGTATCGTCCCGTCTTCGCCGTGGCGCCCGTGCAGCGCGATGAAGGCGCGGTCGTAGCCCTTGAGCGCGTCGAGCGGCTGGCTGGCCGGATCGAAGGCGTGCGCATCGATACCCTGGCCGCACAGGGCGGCCAGCACCCGGGTGCCGCTGTTGAGGGAAACCTCGCGCTCGGCGGACGTGCCGCCGAACAGAACCGCGACCTTGCCGAAATCGCTCATCGCATTTCCACCAGCTTGCCGGGTACCGTACCGATCGAGCCGGCCCCCATGGTCAACACCACGTCGCCGTCGCGGGCGACATCCATGATTGTTTGCGGCATCGCCGCGATCTCCTCGACGAACACCGGCTCGACCTTGCCGGCGACGCGCAGGGCACGGGCCAGCGAACGGCCGTCGGCGGCAACAACCGGGGCTTCGCCGGCGGCATAGACATCGGCCAGGCAGAGCGCGTCGACCGTCGACAACACCCTGACGAAATCCTCGAAGCAGTCGCGCGTCCGGCTGTAGCGATGCGGCTGGAAGGCGAGCAGCAGGCGACGGCCCGGAAAGGCACCGCGGGCGGCAGCCAGGGTCGCCGCCATCTCGACCGGATGATGGCCGTAATCGTCGACCAGCGTGAAGCTGCCACCGGCCGACAGGGAAACCTCGCCGTAGCGCTGGAAGCGGCGGCCGACCCCCTTGAACTCGGCCAGCGCCTTGACGATGGCCGCATCGGCGACCTGCACCTCGGTGGCCACGGCAATCGCAGCCAGCGCGTTGAGCACGTTATGCATCCCCGGCGTATTGAGCACCACGGGCAGGCGCGTCGTCGAGCCGTTGACCCGGACGCAGTCGAAGCGCATGCGGCCACCTTCGGCGACGATGTTCTCGGCGTAGAAGTTGCACTCGGGCGACAGCCCATAGGTGATGATCTGCTTGGGCACGCGCGCGATGATGTCGCGCACGTTCGCATCGTCACCACACAGTACGGCGACGCCGTAAAATGGCAGGCGGTTGAGGAAATCGACGAAGGCCGACTTGAGGCGCTCGAAGTCGTGACCGTAGGTCTCCATGTGGTCGGCGTCGATGTTGGTGACCACCGAGATGACCGGTGACAGGAACAGGAAGGAAGCGTCCGACTCGTCGGCCTCGGCGACGATGAATTCACCCTGGCCGAGGCGGGCATTCGCGCCGGCGGCATTCAGGCGGCCACCGATGACGAAGGTCGGATCGATGCCGCCCTCGGCGAGGATACTGGTGACGAGGCTGGTCGTCGTCGTCTTGCCGTGCGTGCCGGCGATCGCGATGCCCTGCTTGAGGCGCATCAGCTCGGCGAGCATCTGGGCGCGCGGCACGACGGGAATCTTCCGCTCGCGGGCGGCGACCACCTCCGGATTGTCCGGCTTGACCGCGGTCGACACGACGACTGCATCGGCGCCGGCGATGTTCGCCGCGTCGTGGCCGATCATCACGCGCACACCCTCGCCCTCGAGCCGGCGGGTCGTCGCGCTCGCCGCCAGGTCGGAGCCGCTGACCGTAAAGTCGAGGTGGGCGAGCACCTCGGCAATGCCGCTCATGCCCGAGCCGCCGACGCCGACGAAGTGGATATGCCGGACCTTGTGCTTCATTTTGCGATCTCCGCGCAGACATGGGCCACCTCGGCGGTGGCATCGGGTTTCGCCAGGCTTCGCGCCTTTTCGGCCATTTCCAACAGTTGACCGCGCGAATAGTTGCGGATCAGCGCGATCGCCGCCGGCTTCAGGTCTGCCTGCGGGAGCAGGAAGGCGCCGCCGGCGTGGACGAGGAATTTCGCGTTGGCGGCCTGGTGGTCGTCGACCGCGTGCGGATAGGGCACCAGGATGCTGGCGACGCCAGCCGCTGCCAGTTCGGCGATGGTCAGCGCACCGGCGCGGCAGATCACCAGGTCGGCCCACTCGTAGGCACCGGCCATGTCATCGATGAAAGCCACGCAATGCGCCTGGACGCCGGCCGCCGCGTAAGCATCCTTGAGCGCACCGAGATGCTTCTCGCCAGCCTGATGGACGATCTGCGGCTGCTGATCGGCGGGCAACAGGGCCAGTCCCTGCGGCACGATCTCGTTGAGCACCTGGGCGCCGAGGCTGCCGCCGATGACCAGCAGGCGCAAGGCCCCCTCGCGTCCGGCAAGGCGTTCCGCCGGGGGCGCGATGCGCGCGATCTCGGGGCGCACCGGATTGCCGACCCAGACACCCTTGCGAAAGACCTTCGGGAAGCCGGTCAGGATGCGGTCGGCGACTCCGGCCAACACCTTGTTGGCCAAACCTGCGACCGAATTCTGCTCGTGCAGCACCAGCGGCACTCCGGTCAGCGCCGCCATCATGCCGCCCGGAAAGGTGATGTAGCCACCCATGCCGAGGACGATCTGCGGACGCACGCGGCGGATGGCACCGAGCGCCTGCCAGAAGCCGCGCAACAGGTTGACCGGAAGCAGCAGCTTGCGCAGCAGGCCCTTGCCACGCAAGGCGGAAAACTTGATCCAGACCATCTCGAAGCCGTGCGAGGGCACCAGGCGCGCCTCCATGCCGTCCGGGTTGCCCAGCCAGGCAACCCGCCAGCCCGCGCTGCGCATCGCGTGCGCGACGGCCAGCGCGGGAAAAATATGGCCACCGGTACCGCCGGCCATGACGAGGAGGGTCTTGCTCACAGCTTGCCTCCACGCATGAGCCGCCTGTTTTGTCTCCGGCCGCGCTGCACGCATGACGCGGGCTGCGCCGGGTTAGCCTGCGACGAAATCGCCAATTGATGAATGGACGCGATGGGTTTCACAGCTTGCCTCCACGCATCAATTGGCGATTTTCCCAGTCAACCCGCAACAGGATAGCCAGCGCCACGCAGTTGGCGAGGATGCCGGAGCCGCCGAAGCTCATCAGCGGCAGGGTCAGCCCCTTGGTCGGCAGCAGGCCCATGTTGACGCCCATGTTGATGAAGGACTGGACACCGAGCCAGATGCCGATGCCCATGGCGACCAGCGCCGGGTAGAGGCGGTCGAGCTGGACGCACTGGCGGCCGATGGCGAAGGCGCGCTGGACCATGATGGCGAACAGCAGGACGACGATGAGGACGCCGGCGAAGCCGAGCTCCTCGGCGATCACGGCGAGCAGGAAATCGGTGTGGGCCTCCGGCAGGTAGAAGAGCTTTTCGACGCTCGCTCCGAGCCCGACGCCGAACAACTCGCCGCGTCCGAAGGCGATGAGCGAATGCGAAAGCTGGTAGCCGCGGCCGAAGGCATCGGCCCACGGGTCCATGAAGCCGAAGATGCGGTCGCGGCGGTAGGGCGAGACGACGATGAGGACCGCGAAGGCCGCGAGCAGCACCATGATGAGGATCACGAACAGGCGCGCCTTGAGCCCGCCGAGGAAAAGGATGCCCATGGCGATGGCAATGATGACGACGAAGGCACCGAAATCCGGCTCCTTGAGCAACAGGATTCCGACCAGCGCCATCACCCCTGCCATCGGCATGAATGCCTGCTTGAAGTCGTGCATGACGTTGATCTTGCGTACCGTGTAATCGGCAGCATAGAGAACGGCGAACAGCTTCATCAGCTCGGACGGTTGCAGGTTGACGAGGCCGAGGGACAACCAGCGGCGGGCGCCATTGACGTCCTTGCCGATACCCGGGATAAGCACGACAGCGAGCATGGCCACGCCGGCCATGAACAGCACCGGCGCCCAGCGCTGCCAGAAAGCGAGGGGAAACTGGAAGGCGACGCCGGCGGCAGCGAGACCGATAACGAGGAAGATCGCGTGCCGCCAGAGGTAGTACGCCGACTGGTACCCTGTCGATCGTCCGGCCTCGGCGATGGCGATCGATGCCGAGTACACCATGACCATGCCCGTGAACAGCAGCAGCAACACGCTCCACAGCAGCGCATAGTCCACCTCCGCCAGTTGGCGACGGGGGCGGTCGAGGGCGTCGAGGATCATGCCGACAGCTCCTTCACCGCGGCGACGAAAACCTCTGCACGGTGTGCATAGTTGCGGTACATGTCGAGGCTGGCGCAGGCCGGCGAGAGGAGGACGCAGTCGCCGGCGCGCGCCTGTCCGGCCAGCCAGCGCACGGCGTCCGCCATGTCGGCACAGGGCGCGGTCGGCACGCCGCAGCCGTCGATGGCCGCGGCGATCGCCGGCGCATCGCGCCCGATCAACGCGACGGCACGACCGTGGGCGGCCAGTGCCGACCTCAGCGGCGAGAAGTCCTGACCCTTGCCGTCACCGCCGAGAACGATGGCGACCTTGCATCCCAGGCCCTCGATCGCTGCCAGCGTCGCGCCGACGTTGGTGCCCTTGGAATCGTCGACGAAGCGGATGCCGCCGATCTCCGCCACCGGCTCGACGCGGTGCGGCAGGCCGCGGAAGGACTTGAGGGGCGCCAACAGGCGCTCCGGCGCAACACCAACCGCCTCGCACAGTGCCAGCGCGGCCATGGCGTTGGCCGCGTTGTGCAGGCCGGCAATCTGCAGTTCGGCCGTCGCCACCAGCCTTTCCCTGCCACGCCAGATGGCGCCGTCGGCGACCCCGTAGTCGCCGTTACGCGCCGGTGCCGACAGGCCGAAAGTGACCATGCGGCGCCCGCAACGGCCATTGGCCATCGACCAGTCGTCGTCGCGATTGAGGACCATCGCCCCCTTGCCCTGGAAGATGCGCGACTTGGCCGCTGCATAATTGGCCAGGCTGCCGTCGTAGCGGTCGAGGTGGTCTTCGGACAGGTTGAGCACGGTCGCCGCGTCGGCATTCAGGTGATGCGTGGTTTCGAGCTGGAAGCTCGAGAGTTCGAGCACCCATACCGCGGGAAGGATGTCGGCATCGATGGCGTCCATCAGGGCGTCGAGGGCGGAAGGCGAGATGTTGCCGCAAGCGGCCGCCGTCACTCCCGCTCCGTTGAGCAGATGTGCAGTCAGCGCGGTGGTCGTGGTCTTGCCGTTGCTGCCGGTGATGGCGACGATTTTCGTATCCGGCGCGAAGGCGCGCACGCCGGCTGCGAACAGCTCGATTTCCGACACGATCGGCAGGTCGACCGCGGCAACCGCGGGCGTCGCCTTCGGCACGCCCGGCGAGAGGCAGACAAGGTCGATTCCCGCGAACGCAGCGGCGGCGAATTCCCCGGCCAGCAGTTCGGCGCCTGGCGCCAGACGTTGCAGCGCGTCGGTATTGGGCGGGTTCAAGCGTGAATCGGCGACGCGCACTACGGCACCTTGGCGATGCAGCCATCTGACCATCGCCAGACCGGACTCGCCGAGTCCGATCACCAGTACGCGTTTCCCCTTGAGTTCCATCAGCGTAGCTTCAACGTCGACAGGCCGACCAGCACCAGCATGATGGTGATGATCCAGAAGCGGACAACGACCTGGGTTTCCTTCCACCCGGTCTGTTCGAAATGGTGGTGCAGCGGCGCCATGCGCAGGATGCGCCGTCCCTCGCCGAACTTGCGCTTGGTGTACTTGAAGTACGAGACCTGCAACATCACCGACAGCGTCTCGATGACGAAAATGCCGCCCATGATGACCAGCACGATCTCCTGGCGAACGATCACGGCGACGGTGCCGAGTGCCGCGCCGAGCGCGAGGGCACCGACATCGCCCATGAACACCTCGGCCGGGTAAGCGTTGAACCAGAGGAAGCCGAGCCCTGCGCCGGCGATCGCCCCGAGCAGGATGCACAGCTCGCCAGCCCCGGGCACATAGGGAATCAGCAGGTACTTGGCGTAGACCGCATGGCCGCTCACATAGGCGAAGATGGCGAAGGCTGCGGCGATCATCACCGTCGGCATGATCGCCAGCCCGTCGAGGCCGTCGGTCAGGTTGACCGCATTGCTGGTGCCGACAATGACGAAATAGGTAAGGACGATGAAGCCGACGATCCCCAGCGGATAGGCGACGCTCTTGAAGAAAGGCACGATCAGCTCGGTCTGGGCCGCCGAGGTGGCAGAGAAGGCAAGGAAGAGTGCGGCGCCGACACCGAGCACCGATTGCCAGAAGTACTTCCACTTCGCCGACAGCCCCTTCGGATCGCGGTAGACCACCTTCTTCCAGTCGTCGTACCAGCCGACGATGCCGTAGCCCAGCGTCACCACCAGCACCGTCCATACGTACTTGTTGGTCAGGTCGCCCCAGAGCAGCGTGGTCACGGCGATGGCGATCAGGATCAGCACGCCACCCATGGTCGGCGTGCCCGACTTGACCAGATGGGTCTGCGGACCGTCGTTGCGCACCGCCTGGCCGATCTTCTTGGCGGCCAGCCAGCGGATGACGCGCGGGCCGGCGGCGAACGAGATGAGCAGCGCCGTCATCGCTGCCAGTACCGTGCGCAGCGTGATGTAGTTGAAGACGTTGAAGAAGCGCACGTCCTGCGCGAGCCATTGGGCCAGTTCAAGCAGCATCTGTTTCCTCCCCGATGGCCAGCGCGTCGGCGACGCGCTCCATCTTCATGAAGCGCGAGCCCTTCACGAGCACCGTGGTTTCCGGCCCCAATTCCTTGTCGACCGCAGCAAGCAGTTTTTCCACGTTGCAGAAATGCTGGCCGCCCTCGCCGAAATTGCGGACCGCCTGCTGGGCCGCGTCGCCGAGGGCGAACAGGCGGTCGACGCCCTGGCTTTTGGCGTAGCCGCCGATCTCGTCGTGGTACTGGCCGCTCGCCTCGCCGATCTCGCCCATGTCGCCGAGGACCAGGATCTTGCGGCCGATGGTGGCGGCGAGCACGTCGATGCCGGCACGCACCGAGTCGGGATTGGCGTTGTAGGTATCATCGAGGATCTCGGTACCGCGCCGGCCGGCCCGCCGCTGCAGGCGCCCCTTGACCCCGGCGAAGCTCTCGAGACCTGCGACCACGGCTGCCAGCGGGACGCCGGCAGCGAGACAGGCAGCCGCGGCAGCAAGCGCGTTCTGCGCGTTGTGGCGGCCGGGCACACGCAGCGTCAAGGTCGCCACCCCTTCGCTCGCTGCGATTTCGATGGCGAGGTCGAGGCCATGCTGGCGGACGATGCCGCGCACATCGGCGTCCGGCCCCGTGCCGAAGGTACGCACGGAACTGTCCCCGGCCAGTCCGCGCCAGTACGCGGCATAGGCGTCGTCGTCGTTGATCACGGCGACGCCACCCGGGCACAATCCGCCGAAGATGCTGCCCTTCTCGCGCGCCACCTCGCCGAGGTCGCCCATGCCCTCGAGATGGGCGCGCTGGGCGTTGGTCACCAGCGCCACGGTCGGTGCGCCAAGCTGCGCCAGGTAGGCGATCTCGCCGGGATGGTTCATGCCCATTTCGATCACCGCGGCGCGATGGGTTTCATTGAGCCCGAGCAGGGTCAGCGGCAGGCCGATGTCGTTGTTCAGGTTGCCGCGCGTCGCCAACACCGTGTCGCCGAACGCGGCGCGCAGGATAGCGGCGATCATCTCCTTGGCCGTCGTCTTGCCGTTCGAGCCGGTCACCGCGATGACCGGCAGGTCGAAGCGGGCACGCCAGGCGGCGGCCAGGCGGCCGAGCGCCAGGCGCGTATCCGCCACCACCACGGCAGGAATCCCGACCGGCACCCGCTCGGCGTCGGCGACGAGCAGCGCGGCAGCGCCCGCCGCGACGGCCGCTCCAAGGAAATCATGGGCATCGAAGCGCTCGCCGCGCAGGGCGACGAACAGCTGCCCGGTGGCGACGCTGCGGGTATCGGTAGACACACCGACCACCGGCACGTCGGCGCCGGCGAGTCGGCCGCCGGTGGCGGCGGCTATGGCGGAAAGCTGCCAGCGCATCACGCCACCTCCCGTCGTGCCTGGGCGCGCGTCGCGAGGGCTGCACGCGCCTGCGCGAGATCGGAAAAGGGCACGCGAACGCCCCCGGTCTCCTGATAGGCCTCGTGGCCCTTGCCCGCCAGCAGCACGACGTCGGCGGCCGCCGCCTCGCCGATGGCGCGACGGATCGCCGCGGCACGGTCGACTTCGGTCGCGCAACCGGGCGCGCCGGCCGCCACGGCGGCGACGATCGCCGCCGGATCCTCGCTGCGCGGATTGTCGCTGGTGACCAGCACGCGATCGGCCAGCCGTGCTGCCGCTTCGCCCATTTGCGGGCGCTTGCCGGGATCGCGGTCGCCACCGCAGCCGAAGACCACCGTCAGGGCGCCACCCCGGGCATCAGCCACCGGCCGCAAGGCCCCGAGGACGCTCGCCAGGGCATCCGGCGTATGGGCATAGTCGACGACCACCAGCGGCTCGCCCTCGCCGCCCGCGCACTCGAGACGCCCGGGCGGCGGCGTCAGCCCGGACAGGCGACGGGCCACCGTCCCGGCATCGAGGCCCGCGTCATGGAGCACTGTCGCCACGGCGAGCAGGTTGGAAACGTTGTAGCGGCCGAGCAGGCCGGTGTCGACGTGGGCACGGCCGGCCGGCGTCACCAGCTCGAAACGCTGTCCGGCCGGCGTCACTGCCAGGCCCTCTGCGCGGATCTCGCCCCGGTCGATGCCGTAGCCCAGGACAACCGGCGCCGTCGTCACCCCGGCCATGCGCACCCCGAAGGGATCGTCGAGATTGACGATGGCGGCACGCAACCCTGGCCAGGCGAACAGGCGTTCCTTGGCTGCGGCGTAAGCTTCCATGCTGCCGTGGTAATCGAGATGGTCACGGGTGAAATTGGTCAGCACGGCGACATCGACCTGCGCTCCGTTCAACCTCCCCTCCTCGATGCCGATCGAGCTCGCCTCGAGCGCGCACCCCGTCGCACCGTCGGCGGCGAAGTCAGCGAGCAGGCGCATCAACCTCGTCGCTTCGGGCGTGGTGAAGCCGGTCTCGGCCAGTTGGCCGGGGAAACCCGCCCCCAGCGTGCCGACCACCGCGCAGCGCGGCGCCAGCGCCTGGGCGATGAATTGCGTCACCGTTGTCTTGCCGTTGGTACCGGTCACGGCGATCAGCGACAGGCGCTGGCTCGGCGCGCCGCAGACGGCGTGCGCGAGCGGCCCGGCCAGCGCACGCAGGCCATCAGCCGGGAAGCCTGGCGCGGTCCACGCCGGGTTCCAGGCAAATTCGCCACCCGGTTCCCAGAGCACCGCGACGGCACCGCGGGCGATGGCATCGGCGATATGGCGCCGGCCATCCGCGAGATCGCCCGGATAGGCGAGAAAAAGGTCGCCTGGCAGCACTTGTCGACTGTCGTCGGCAACCCCGGTCGGGGCGAGCCCGCGGGCGGCAAGGCGATCGAGGAGCGCGCGCACGTCGTTCATAGCGCCCCCTTGCGGCCGGCATCGGCAACCTGGAGGGTTTCGTCGGGGGAAATGCCGAGCGTGCGCAACGATGCCCCCATGACCTGGGCGAACACCGGGGCGGCCACCTCGCCGCCGTAGTGCTTGCCGCCGCTCGGCTCATCCAGCATCACTGCGACGATCAGGCGCGGATTCGATACCGGTGCGAAGCCGACGAAGGAAGACACGTATTTGTTGGCATAGGTGCCGCCCTCGAGTTTGTGAGCGGTACCGGTCTTGCCACCGACACGGTAGCCGGGCACGCGCGCCTTGGGTGCCGTGCCGCCAGGGCCGGCCGCCATCTCGAGCATGGCGCGCATGTCGCGCGCAGTCTGCACCGAGAACACCGGCACACCCTTCACTTCGCCGTCATCGGAGCGGAGCAGCGAGAGCGGGATGAGGTCGCCGTCGCGCGCGAATACCGTGTAGGCACGTGCCAACTGGATCAAGCTGACCGAGATCCCGTGGCCGTAGGACATCGTCGCCTGCTCGATCGGCCGCCAGTTTTTCCACGGGCGCAGGCGTCCGGTGACTTCGCCGGGAAAGCCCAGCCGGGGCAACTGCCCGAAACCGACCGCATCGAACATGTCCCACATTTCCTGGGAGGGCAAGGTCAGGGCCATCTTGCTGACGCCGACATTCGACGACTTCTGGATGACCTGGGCGACCGTCAGCGCCCCGTGCGGATGGGCATCGGAAATCGTCGCATTGCCGATGGTCAGGCGCCCCGGCGCGCAATTGACGACCGTGTCGGGGCGGAACTTGCCCTTGTCGAGGGCGAGCGCCGCCGAAAACGGCTTGAGCGTCGAGCCCGGCTCAAAAGTGTCGGTCAACGCACGGTTGCGCAACTGGGCGCCCGACAGGGTCTCGCGGTTGTTCGGGTTGTAGGTCGGCCAGTTGGAAAGCGCCAGGATCTCGCCGCTGCGCACGTCGATGATGACGACGCCGCCCGCCTTGGCCTTGTGCTCCGTGACTGCCGCCTTGAGCTGGCTGTAGGCGATGTACTGCAGCTTCGAGTCGAGGGCGAGGCGGATGTCCTTGCCGTCCTGTGGCGCCTTCAGGGCGCCGACATCCTCGATGATGTTACCGCGCCGGTCGCGGATCACGCTGCGGCTGCCCGCGTGGCCGAGCAGGCTCTGCTGGAAGGCCAGCTCGACCCCCTCGAGCCCCTTGTCATCGACCCCGGTAAAGCCGACCAGGTGCGCCGACATGTCGCCGGTCGGGTAGTAGCGGCGGTATTCGCGCTCCTGGTGGATGCCCGGCAGCTTGAGCGCGGCGATGCGCTCGGCAGTCTCCGGCGGCACCTGGCGGCGCACGAAAACGAAGGTCTTGTCCGGGGCGATGCGGCTTTCGAGCTCGTGCACAGTCATTTCGAGCAGGCCGGCCAGCTGCCGCTTCTGGTCGCTGCTCATGGTGCGCGCATCGGACGGAATGGCCCAGATCGACTTCATCGGGGTCGAGACGGCCAGCATGTCGCCGTTGCGGTCGACGATCTTGCCGCGCGACGCCGAGACCTCGATGTCGCGGCGGTATCGCGACGCACCCTTGTCCTGCAGGAAGTCGCTGTTGATGATCTGCAGATAGAAGGACCGCCCGACGAGGACCGCAAAGGCGGACATCAACAACAGGCCGAGCATGCGCGAACGCCAGCCCTGCAGCGCCAGTTGCAGGACCGGGCTCTCGGTATAGCGGTGGCCACGCGGTGAGCGCCTGCGGACAGCCATCAGCGCCCCCCTTGCCCGGCATTTGCCGGCGAGGCAGCAGGCTTCGCAGCGGAAGCAGGCTTCGGTGTCACGACACGGCCCGCTGCATCGGGCGTCACCATGTGCAGGCGGTCGCGGGCGATTTTCTCGATGCGCGGATGCGTCGCCCAGGTGGACATTTCCAGCTGCAGCTGACCGTACTCGATGTCGAGCTGGCGGACGCGCTCCTGCTCGGCCTCGAGCGCCTGGAACAGCTTGCGTGCCCGGTGCTGGGAGGTCACCACGCCCAGTGCGCAAGCCACGACGATCAGGAGCAGGATCATGTTCAGGCGGACCATCAGAGCTTTTCGGCGACCCGCATCACGGCGCTGCGCGCGCGCGGGTTGGCCGCGATCTCGGCGGCGGAAGGCTTGACCGCGCGGCCGACGAGACGCAAGCGCGCCTTCGGCAGCTGGTCGGCCCGCAGCGGCAGGTTCTTGGGCAGGTCATCGGCATTCGCCGCCGCGCGCAGAAAGGTCTTGACGATGCGGTCTTCAAGCGAATGGAACGAAATGACCACCAGGCGCCCGCCCGGCTGCAGCAGGTCGACCGCCTGCGGCAGCGCTACTTCCAGCTGGCGGAGCTCCTGATTGATATGAATCCGTAAAGCCTGAAAGCTGCGCGTCGCCGCGTCCTGCCCCGGTTCGCGGGTGCGCACGGCCGCGCGTACGAGGGCCGCGAACTCGCCGGTGGTGACGACAGGCCGTTCGCTCCGAGCAGCCACAACCTTCTTTGCAATCTGGACAGCAAACCGTTCTTCGCCATAGTTCCTGATGACCTCCCTGATTTCACTTTCGTCCGCCCGCGCCAGCCATTCCGCCGCGGTTTCCCCCTGCGTGGTGTCCATGCGCATGTCGAGCGGCGCATCGTGACGGAAACTGAAGCCGCGTTCCGCTTCGTCGATCTGCGGCGACGAGACGCCGACATCGAAGAGCACGCCGTCTGCCGCAGCAACCCCGCCCGCGCGGGCCGCTGCGGCCAGCTCGCCGAACGCGCGATGCACCAGGCTGAAACGCGGGTCGTTGATGGCCGCGCCGGCGGCGATGGCCTGCGGATCGCGGTCGACCGCCAGCAGGCGGCCTTTTTCGCCGAGGGCAGCGAGGATCCGGCGGCTGTGGCCGCCGCGCCCGCAGGTCGCGGCGACATAGATTCCGGCCGGCTTGATCGCCAGGGCTTCCACCGCTTCCTCCAGCAGCACCGTCACATGGGCGGCACCGCCGGTCACAGCACGAGATCCCCGAAGCCGGGCGGCAACTCCCCGCTCAGTGACTGCGCGGCAAGGTCGTTTTGCTGCCGCCAGCCGGCCTCGCTCCAGATCTCGAAGTGCGTTCCCATGCCGACGAGGAATACGGTCTTCTCGAACTGCGCATAGGCACGCAGTTCCGGCGCCACCAGCAGACGCCCCGCCGAGTCGAGTTCCTCGGTGCGCGCATTGCCGACCAGTACCCGCTTGATCGATGCGGCACGCGGGTCGAGGCTCGAGGCGCGCAGGATCTGGTCACGGATCGGCTGCCAGGCAGGCGACGGATAGAGCAGCAGGCAGCGATGCGGATGGGCGGTCAGGACCAGCGAACCGGCGCCGGCGGTCAGTAGCGGCTCGCGATGGCGCGCCGGGATCGCCAAGCGCCCCTTCGCGTCCAGACTGAGTGCCGCCGCCCCCTCGAAC
>VEPL01000022.1 GCA_012026885.1 Betaproteobacteria bacterium
CCCCCATGGAGACTGCCCCGAGACGCACCCGCCTTGGGCCAGGGGCGAGTTTTTTCCGGGCGGGGATGGTGCGCCCTTCCCCCGGCCCCCGCGTGGCGCCTGAGGCCCGGGTTTGGGCCACTCCCAATAATCTGGCCTCCCAATGAGAAGGATCACCAGCCGCATACCTTACGCTGGACCGCCAGACGCGATCACGCGCTCTGCCGATAAATTCACGATCGCCGATCGAATATCCATCGCTGCGGGACGATGTTTCTCTAAGATATTTAGCGGGGGAATCATGAATACTCAACAACCAACACAGGCGATACGCTTCGCACATTACCTATTGTTTTCCTTGGCGTGGCTGGGGGCTATGTACCTGATTAGCCGCTTCGCCGCGACACGCCCGTTCGGCATCACGGTATTCAGTGTCCTGCTGCTTGCCATTCCGGTCGCGCTCTCTGGGGCCTACACGAGCACGGTCGCACAAATTCGCAACCTCAGGGATTTCAAGCCGACTGGCTGGCTGTTCAAGATCTTTTCGCGACGATTTCTCCAGACGATGCTCTGGATGTTCTGGGCGCTGGCGTCATCCTTCATAGTTTTCCTGCAGATCATCCTTTACACCCGCGAAGAGTGGGCTGCGTTGATCCTGTGCATTTTTGTTTTCTGGGGCGTTTTTCGGCTCACTGAGCGACTGCTCTCATCAGAGCTCAAGACAGCGTATTTGGTCACCGACCTCTCGATTCGCTGGAGCCGGAATACCACGCCGTTCATTATGCTTTTGGCCTATGGAGGCTATTTGGTGCTGACCGGCAGCACCAGCAATTTCAATTCGCTGACTGACGCTCTCACCCAACACCGAAAGTACATGCCAGAACACACCGATAGCGTGCTGGTCATGCTTGGCCTCGAAGTGCTCACCGCCTCCAATGCCATGAAGGACTACGCTGCCAGCCATCTCGGGGCGGTGGACGAGTACCTGCCCATAGCCATCAAAGCGGTTGGCAGCTTCGTTCTTTTCTTCAATGCATGCGCCTCACTGTCGTGCCTTCTAATCCCAGGTCGCGAATACCTTCGCGTCTTTGGACCGCTCACGGACGAAGACACCCCGCCTTCCCTGACCAAGCCCCGTCTTGCCTTGGTATCAGCCCTGAGCACCGTTTTTGTGGTGTTCATTTATATACCCCTGTTCGCGCATACAGAAACTGCAGCACGGGAAAATCCCAAGATAGGAAAGACGATCGAGGAAATCGTCCGTCAGGTCGAAAAGATCGACAACGACTACTTCAACGTCGGGACAATTCAACAGATCAAAGATGCACGCCTCGACGCGATTCGCCAGCTTGAGCTGTCGAAAGTAGTCCTCGATGGAAAAATTGATCGCGCATTCGACCAGGTCGTCTACAACGTCGATGGCTATCTCAATTGGTACTACAGCCTGCCCGCTGAATATTTGCGGATTGGGCACTTGTTGACGGGTAACAGCGAAGGCTACCTGAAAGAAAACCTGACGAAGTACCTAATGCAGGGGGAAGCGATAAATTCTCTCAACAAGGAAATGGAAACGGCCTTGATATCCTCAGAACGGGCCATGAGTACGTTCCAGGCCAAGAAGAAGGAAATTTTGGAAGCCAACCGAATTCTCGACGATGGAAAGCCAATCAATGTTGTTGAGTCCAGCGATCTTGCCAGTCTAGAGACAACACCGAAACACATCGACGCCATCCAACTTCAGGACAGAATGGCTGGTGGTGCCGTCGCCGCAGCCATTGGCGCCGCCTTGACCACAAAGATTGCCAGCAAAGCAATGTTCAAGACCGCGGCCAAGGCTGCTGCCAAGGCAGCCGCTTCCAAAATCGCTGGCCCCGCCATTGGGGGCGGCATAGGTGCTGCCATAGGGTCAGTCGTACCCTTCTTGGGGACTGCAATCGGCGGCGTTATCGGCGGAATTGTTGGTGGCGTTGTTGTCGATGGTGCGTTGCTCTCGCTTGAAGAAGCGATTAGTCGGAATGACTTCAAGCAGGACCTGATCAAATCGATCAATGAGACGAGGCAGGAATTCAAATCCCGTCTATTCCCCGCCACCAAGCGCTCTTAGGACGCATCGCCAATGGAATACATCCACTTCGGCGCCCTCTTCCTCGGCATCGGCGCCTGGCTGATCTACTGGAAGCGAAAACGGGCATTCAACCGGACCAACGAGTATGGCGTCGAGCGCTTTCCGAGCTATCGGCGCAAGGTGTTCTCGGTGAGCGCCGACTTCTTGATCGACATGGGTGGCAAGTCGTTGCTGTCGCTCGGTGTCTTGCTGATCGCGTTTCAGTATGTCGATACCTGGGGCGGTTTGTTGCTGCTGCCCCTGTTTTTCTTCGTGTTCGTCATGACCCTGTAGGCGATTCCGTTTTCCGGAAGAAGGATATTTATGAAACCTGATCTCTACACCAAGGCCGTGCTGACGGTCATCGCCAGTTGCCTGGTCTATTTCGTCGTCAAAGATGTGTCGCCGATCAAGGACGCCCATGCGCAGTCCGGCGGCGTGGTCGACGTGAACATCGTCAAGATCGATGGTTCGTCCGTGCGCTATACCTCGGCGGCATTGCCGGTGAAGATCGCCAAGTAATCGCTACGTGCCGATCACGCCTTTTCACTTCGGCCCGGGCGCACTGATCAAGGTCGCCCTGCCGGGCAAGTTCAGCTGGACGATTTTTGCATTGGCGAATGTTCTGATCGACCTGGAGCCCATCACGCTTTTCCTGCTGACCGGCGATCCGGCTCACCCTTGGCTGCACACCCTGCCCGGCGCTTTGCTGGTTGCTGCCATTGCGGTCCTGCTTGGTCGCAGACCCTGTGAATTAGCCTTGGGGTGGTGGAACCGGCAGTTGTCCGCAGGCTGGCAGACTCAGTGGCTGGCTGTAGCGCCCCAGATCACAAAATCCGTAGCTTGGGTGAGTGCCTTGGTCGGCACGCTGTCACATCTCGCGCTCGACTCGATCATGCATCTCGATGTCCATGCGCTATGGCCATTTGTCAAAGGTAACGCACTACAGGGAAGCATTTCCATCGAGTACCTGCACCTTCTTTGTGTCGGTGCTGCCGTTGTCGCGCTCGTTGGGTGGTTGTTTTCGCGGGCGATTGCGTCGCGATGACGATCGTGCAGATAGCGACTTCCCATCCCCCACCTTATTGGCATGAATACCTCCGGCCCTGGAAGCTTTTCACGTACTCAGTTGGCCTCGCCCTTCTGGTGCTCGGCTCGTTCCACTACAAGGCACCCGACTGGGACATACCGATCTCCATCATCATGTCGCTCTTCACCTATCTGACTGCCGGGTGGTCACTACGTGTCATCGTTGAACGGCGTTGGCGACACTGGCCTGCGATGCTGGTCGCCACCTGGTGGTGTGTCGATGGCTGTTATGCCCTCTACTGGTCTCAGGTCAATCCTGCCGCGCTGGCCATGATGCGTGATGTGAATTGGCCGGCATCGCTCAGCTTGTATTGGACTTGCGGTTTGATCTGGTATTGGAACGGAACCTTGCACGAGTTGTTGCAGGCCATGCGGCAAAGTCTGTTCGATTCGCGGGGCTGACAGGTGCGCCCCTCGACTTTGAAGAAGTAGAATGTGCCTTTGACTAGCCGAATTTGCCCTTGAGCAGGAGGTAACGATGGTCGTTTCCACAGTACCGATGACAGGCGCTGCATTAGCACTAAGCCCCATTGTCGCCGCAATCCAAGCGGCCTATGGCGTCGCTAGTGCAGTCAATGACTGGCTCGACAAGCACATCGAGGATATGAAAAGTTCGGACAACCCAACGGTTTCCCGAGCCGGTCGCGTTATCGAGATGGCGAAATACGGGTTCGGCATTGGCTACATAACGCCGGTGGTAGTCATCGCAGTCGGCCAGATGCTGCTCGGGAATCCTCTAGGCGCAGCAGCTACGGTCGCAACGGCAGCGACGCTGACCAATCCGGCGGCCATGACCTGCGCCGCTATCGGTGCAATTTACTTCGGTTGGTCGGCCCTGTCCGATACTGAAAGGACAGAGATTCTCGACAAGCTAACGCGTGGCCTGCAAATCGGTGCCGAGCTCATTATCGCGATCGTCGCCTACGTGACAAAACACTTTGCAGAGGTGATGAACTCGAAGAATCTCAAGGAAATTCGCGAGTACATTGCCACGACGGCGAGTGCATTCGGCAAGACCTTGGGCGACATCACCCACAAGCTCGGCGACATCATTGGCAGCGCCGTCGATGTGGTCAAGAAGAAGTCCACGGTAGCAATTAGCACGACCAAGGAGTCGGCTGCCGGGACCTACGAACTGTTGCGCGACAAAACGAGCGCCGCAATCGATGCGACCGTGGAAACCGCCTCGGAAACCTACGAAAAGATCCGCAAGACGAGTACCCGCAAGACTCCGGCAAAGCCGCAGGCAATCAACGAACCCGCACCCCAGCCGGCCATACAGCCGGCCCCAAAAACGCGCAAGAAGGCCGCTTCGCCGAAGGCCAGCAGCAAGGTGGCCGCTGCACCCAAAGCAGCACCGTCTGCCCCCAAGTCGGCCACGCCAAAACGCCGCAAGAAAACGCTAGCAACTACCTGACAACCTACCCCCGACGATCCAGGTACGCCGCCAGGCCTGCCTCCAACTCGCTTTGCAGCGACTCAGGGGCAATCACCCGGATATGCGGCAGCCAGTAGCGGACAACGGGCAGTATCTGGTTCGGGTGACCTACCCGTGCGCTGATCATCAATCCACCATCGGGCAACTCGCGCTCGATGACCTGGTTGGCGATGAGTTTCCGGCGCCGGAAATAGCCGGCCACCTCGGCATCGATCTTTAGCTGAACTTCGATCGGCTGGGCAGATAGCCAGATGCCGTCTTCTTCGGTCAACCGGACATCGATTTCCCGGGACCACGGAAATGTGGTCTCCAGCACCGTCAGGTTGCTGATCTTCGAGAAGCTGAACGCCTTCAGTTTTTCGGCATCGAGAGCGGCCAGATACCAGATGCCCTTGTGGTTCATCAGCTTGTAAGGCGAGACCACCCGATAGTGCTTCACCCCGTCCGGTTTACGGTAGTCAAAGGCAACCTGCAGGCGGGATGCAATCGCGTTTTCGAGTGCCCGGAACTGTGCTTCCTTGCCCGACAGGTCTTCGTAATGATGCCCCTTGACCAGCAGTGATTCCTGCACCCGGGCATCGAAAATATCCCGCAGAAAATCATCACTGAGCGAGGGAAACAATCCCCGCACCCCGGCCAGTCCGGCAAAACGCTCGATGTCCCGGCTGCTCAGCTTGCCCAGAAACACCGGGTCGAGGTGGTAGCGACCATTGGTCTTCTGCATCGGCAGATAGGCAAAGCGTTCATTGAGATCGCGCTGGATCGTGCGCAGGTTGACGCCGAACTCATCGGCCAGCGCGGCCGGATCGAGCAATTCACCCTGGTTGAGTTTGATCAGGACCTGGGCGAGGCGATAGACGAGCGTGTCGTGGTTGCTGGCTGGCATAGGCTGGATTCAATGCGCCCGAAGGAGGCGCCAGTATCGCTCAAACCGCCCCTGGCGAGCCGCCTCGCGTTCGTCTTCATCACCCCCAAAAAAATGTTTCAACCACGAATACGAACGACATGACCTGTCGCGCTGCCCGCGCATGATGGTCGCCGTGGTCAACGCTCCCATGAAAGGAGAAATCAATGTTCTGGATATTCCTGCTCGTCACCGGCCTAGCCCTGGTGTTCGTGAAACTCGGTGCCTTCTCGGTCATGGTCAGTGTTCTCTCGCTCGCCCTCCAGGCTGCCGTAGCAGCGATCGTCCTGCTTGCCGCCGTCCTGCTGTGGAAGCTGTATTCCCAAAGGGCTGCTCGTGTCGCCACCGCTACGCTGGCCGCGGGAGCCACCCTGCCTGAACAGCAGCCCAGCACCGAGCGGAAGCCGTCGTGATTCGGCATATGCCCTAATTCCAGAGTCGCCAACGCGACCTTCATCTTCAGCGGCGCCTGTAGGACCGGGCGCCTATTTTTCAGGAAACCTGTCATGTTCAAGAAATCCGGATATGCAGCGCTGGGTATTGCTTTCCTCGTCGCCCTGTCCGGGGTGATGTTCATCAATCGATATGACATCTCCGGCAGCAGCACGAACGTCATCGAAGCAGCACTCATGCACGTTACACAGTTGCGCTATCTGATCGCGTCGATCTTTGTTCTGGTCGCCACGGTCTGTTTTGCGACGGACACAATCACCCGGTGCCTGCGAGATGCCAGCAAAGCGCCGAGCAGCACGGATATCGTGGCTTAAGCCACGCATGAGAGGAGCAGTCCATGAACCTGAAGATCAGCAAATTTGGCGTACTGTGCATGACCATCGGCCTGCTCGCTGCGCACGCCGCGGTGTCGGAGGAATCGGTCACCCGCTACCAAACCAAGCCTGGGTCCTCGGCACGCGACTATGGGGCACCGTCTTACGTCACGAAAGGCGACACGACCTACCAGACAAGGCCCGGCTCTTCGAGCATCGACTATGGCGCCCCGGCCTATGTCACCAAGGGCAACACGACGTATCAAACGCGTCCGGGCTCCAGTTCGATCGACTACTCGGCACCGGCGTTTGTTACGCAGGGAAATACTACCTACCAAACACGGCCCGGATCATCATCACGCGACTACAGCAAGCCCGCCTTTGTCACCGACGGGAATGTGACCTACCAGACCCGGCCGGGATCAAGCGCCCGGGACAATAGCAAGCCGACGCTTGTGAAGAGCCCGAAGTAGGATTCCCGTAAGATCACCTTCCGTATTAGATTTTGCGGGGAATACCACCGCTATTTGGGAGAGTGATGAGTGCGCTTGGATAAATGGCTGTGGGCTGCCCGCTTCTACAAGACGAGAACCCTTGCCAGTGATGCCGTTGATGGTGGCAAGGTGAAGTTGAACGGGGTTGCCATCAAGCCGGCCAAGGAGGTCAAGATTGGTGACCGGCTCCAAGTCCGTGTCGGCGATCAGGACTGGGAAATCGTCATCCAGGGATTGAACGAGCAGCGTCGCCCGGCACTGGAGGCGCAATTGCTCTACGAAGAAACTCCTGCGAGCATTGAGTGGCGTGCCCGGGTAGTCGAACTTCGCCGCTTGGCACCAACTCCGGTCGCTGAGCACAAAGGACGACCTACCAAGCGGGATCGGCGTCAGTTAAGCCGGGTTCGCGAGTTCTGAGGCCATTCGATTTGACAGTAGGCTAACGTAGTACACGCAAGTCGCATTGCTGCTAAAAAGACGACGCATTAAAATAAATATAATTTTTTAAAATTACATCGTAATTGGGGTTTCCATGAAAACAATATTTCTGATAGCTTTTTCCGTAGTCTTAACCGCGTGCACCACGCCAAGAGCCAACTACTCGCCGGTACCGCAGGCCATCAGTGAACCCCCGCTTAACAGCATTAGCACCGTTTCGGTCGGCGACACCATGCTTAGACAGGGGGAATTCACAGAGCACGAAGCCATATTTGTTCCGGCTGCAATTCCGGCCGGGCTATACACAATTCAACCAGGTTACTACCTAAAAACTGGCGAGGATGGAAGCACTGAGTTCTATTACCCTGGCGGCCCTCAGGCAGGTCGTGTAGACAAGCCTGCTATTGCGGACAACTGGAGCAACGTCATCATCAGAAATGGCAACCCGACCCAAATCTGTGTATTAACTGTTTACGGCCTAGCCATTACAACTTGCAATAGCGAAAACAAATTCAAGCGCCAAAAGGTTGATGGCTTCCAAAGAGACTCTTTCCAGCAAACTCTTATTTATAGCGGGAAAAGCGGAAACAAGATAAATATTGCCTACCGGGAGTTTTCTAACAGTTTAGCCAGGCCAGCATTCAACAACAACGTTGAATATGACCTATCGGATTCCAAGATAATAGCCTACAAGGGAGCGCAGTTGGAGATTCTTGAAGCAACAAATCAACACATAAAATTCAAGTTGCTGAAGAACTTCAATGCTGCCGTTCGGTGAATGTCATTTGGATTGACATGTAAGTGATTTTTTCGAGAAAACCCCCGCAATTCGGACTCGCAGCAGTAGCCCAGAATTTTCGGGGGAGAACATCACCGATAGTCATACGCAAGGCTCCGCCGCTCCGACCCGTGCCAGTTCGGCAAAAGTTCGGCGGCGAGCCAACCTACTCCGTTGATCCGATTCGACTTCCGGCCCGCAGGCGAACATAGCGAACCCGCCCAGGTTCGTCATAGGTTCGGCGGCCAACGGCAACCCATGGCGTCACCGAAAAACCCGTTAGATTTCTTCGGGCTAAGCGCCATCAAAATATGACTCCGTTCTACTGTTAATCCGTAGGTCCCTGGTTCGAGCCCAGGTCGGGGAGCCAAAAAATTCGTTGCAAGACGTGCACTTAGCCAATCCTCCGGGGTTGGCTTTTTGCATTCCGGGGGATGCAAGAGGATCGCCATACCTTTAGTCCGGCGGTCCCGCTATCGACCGAAAACCGGCCGGACGCATTCCCCGGGGCCGCCGACGAGTTTTTGCGCGTGCGGTGATGCCGAACCCTTCGCCGCGCCCTCCAAAGCTGCTAGCGGCCTGCATTTCGTTTCAGGGCCACGGGCTTTGCCGGATCTCGCTGGGCACATCAAGGTGACGAGTGCTTCGGGATACATTCGGGAACATGCTGTTGCAACTCGTTACTTGAGTCGGCTGTGCTCGGCCAGTATCTTGCACCCATGAGTTGTAACCTCTGACAGTTCTGACGGAGATTAGTCATGAAGCGTTCACTGACCGCTCTTTTTTGCAGCTACTTACTGACTGGCATGGCACTGGCTGACCAAGGCGCGATTGACAGGACCGAGTCGGCTCTCGAGCGCGGGGCTGAAGCCACAGCACAAGGAATAAAACGTGGCGTTGAGGCGACAGGTCGCGGCATCAAGCGTGGAGCTGAAGCTGCCGGTCATGGGATTGAAGTGGGGCTATCGGCAGCAACTCGTGGAATTAGGCGTGGAGCAGAAGCAACTGGTAACGCTTTGCAAAAAGCGGGAGAAAAGGTCAGCCAGCTCTCGGGCGCATGATCTGAAAAGTCAGGCTTGCCCGGTCCCACCTACTGGGAACGGAAACCACTTGCCTCTACCAAGGCGCCGTTGTACTTCCTCACGAAAAACATCAGGTGCAGGATCTATACCTCTCTGATGCCGCCTGTGATTGCAGAGCCAATGCGCGGCAACGATGTTCGCCCGCGTCGCCTTTCCGCCAGCGCTGTGCCGAAATAGATGCTCCCCTGTGCATTGAAGGAGCTGCGCCTGCTTAGGCGTTAGGTGGTATCGCTGGCTGAACTGCGCAGGGTCATCCAGCCACATCGGCAAGTCGCAATAGATGCAACAACCCGATTGCTCTTCGAAAGCCTTTGCCGCGAGGGATTTGAGTGGTTTGCGTTTGGTAGCCATGGGGCTGCTCCAGGAAAGTCAAAGGAGAGAGCTCCACGCCACGCTTCACGCCAGGCAGTGGTACTGACCGGAATCGTTCCGGGCAGCCCTACCAGCAATGGACTTCGCGTCCAGTTGCCGAACGTATGCACCAAGGCGATACGTCGGTGCTTATGCTATTTCATTGAAAATTGACCTGTCAAGAATACTGACTTGACCCTTTGGCGCAAGTAGACTGGCAGGATGCAAGTAACTCTAAGCCAGATCGAATCCCTCCTCTGGGAGTCCGCGAACATCCTGCGCGGGCCGGTGGATGACGCCGATTTCAAGTCCGGCGCTCCCGCATTGGCCACTGCCAGCCTGTCCTCCAGTGCGCCTAACGACCGCGATAGGCGTCGACTGGCTTGCCTAAATTCTCTGCGACTTTGCTGAAGTATTCCGCCGCCTTGGCACGATAAGCGGCATAGCCTTCTCTGCCACCGTAGGATTCGGCTACTTCGTAGATCCTGATATCTACCAGGCGCAGGATGTTGCTCTCGCCGGCTTTGCGCCGGTCGAGGATGGCCTCGAGCAATTCGTACAGCAAGGCCCAGCGATGGTGGCCGCCACACGATGGGCACGGCAAAAGTGCGTCGCCCGGTCGAAACCCCATAGCATCGAGTTGAGCCACCAGCTTTTCCGGATCGACCAGCAATTCACAGCGGACGTCAGGAAGCTTGCCAGCACGCCATGCAGTGACGATCCGTTCGACCTGTTTGACATCCTCTCCGCGCATCGCATCACCTGAGCATTGGCAGTATCGTGGAGTTTAATCCTGAAACTGGCAGCACAAAGTCAAAACGCCACCGAGGCTATGATGTAATTGTTGGGCCTTGCGGTCCGGGTGCCAAGTCTGGATCGGCGGGCTTGAGCGGAGTCCATCATCACTGCAGGTCAAACAGGATTGCATCAGTAGGCGGACTGCCAGGAGGTATCGAATGCGCATGCATCAGAGAACAGGGGTGTTTTTTTGCCTGCTTGGCATGGCGGTATCGGCATCAGGCCTGGCTCAGGTTGGCCAACCGGTTTCACCCTCCCCCCAGCAAGAGGAAGTCCCATTTCTGACCGGGGGCGTTGGCGACGATGAACTTGCGCAACTCACGGAGCAGACGGCAGGCTACAACCTCAGAGTTTTGTTTGCCGAGCAAGGCGGAGCCTACGTTTCCGGTGTGTCGGCGACAATCAGGCGCTCGGGTGGAAGTCCGGTTCTTCAGGTTGCATCAGGCGGTCCTCTTCTATTCGCAAAGCTGCCGCCCGGAACCTACGAGATCGTGGCAACCTACGAAGGGGTTAGTCAGGTTCGTCGACTATCGATAGGCGCCAAGAGCCGCTTGGAGACAACGATTCGTTGGTAGTTGTGCGAGTGCGGTGATGCCGACCCTTTCATCAGGCCATGCAAACCTCTTGGCAGACTGCAATCCGCTTCAGAGCCATGGTTTTTGCCGGAGCCCGTGGGGCAAGTGAAGATGATGAGTGTGTGCGGGACGTATTCTCGGGGATGGGCGGGCAGCTTCGTCTGACGCAGGCTCCATCCGAGCTTGTCCAGCCACCTCATTGATTACGCAACGGTACAAACCGTTTCACAACCTCAACTGCAGCAATGTGTAGCCTAAGCAAACATGTCGACCGAACATGTCTGGAGGACGAATGTGATGGCAAACCCCAGCAACCGGCAAGAGGCGACGATCGCGAGTTTTCTGCAGATTGCACGCACTTATTTCAATCTCGGTCATGGCAGCGCTGGCCATCGGTCTCGCAGAGGCCACACCCTTCGAACCGTAGCCAAATCGTTGTTGATCGCCAGCAGCATTGCCGGTCCGGCTGGCGAAATTGCTTATGCGGAGCCAATCGAGGCGAGGGTCGTCGAATCACGCGAGGATCACAGGGAAGCCGATTCTTCCCCATCAGTCATCGCAGCCTCGCGGATGTCCAGCATCCATGGCGGAACGCTTGAAGTTCAGTCTGCTGAAACCCACAATCAATTTGTTGAACGTGCAAGCCAGATATTTCCAGAGAGCCAAGCGGCTGCCTGGACGCGTATTGAGCGAGCAGTCTTCAATCACCTGATGGCTCAATTGATTTACCGGTATGGATACGCTGGCATCAGTGATCAAATGCTTCAGGACGTACGAACCGAGATGGTCGGAGTTGTGAAACGCGTGGCAGGTCGCGAACCCGATTCTGTTCAACCGACGGAATCGCCGACAAGCAATCCAAAGGCGTAGCAGTCAGGACGAAGCGACGTCTCGGATTGAAGAATGCGGATCGTTGCTTGACATCCTCATCATCGGTGACGAGGTGATCGGCGCCGATCCAGTCTAGCTGTCCTTGTCGATCAGGTCGCGATAGGCGTGCCAGGTTGCGTGTCCTGCGATCGGCGCCGTGTAGATGAGCCCCAAAAATCCGGTAGCAAACCCAACAGCGACAAGGAAGACGAGCAACCCCGCCCAGACCGCCATGGCGAGCGGATTGCGGGCAACGACGCCCAAACTGATCAGCATCGAGCTGACCGCGTCCTTCCCTTTATCGAACATCAACGGTACGGCGACGACGCTGGTCGCAAATATGAAGCAGGCGAAGATGCCGCCAACCGCGAGATAGGTAACGACGAACTCGACGTATTTGAACGCAAGCAATTCGCTGATGAAGTTCTCAGCCGACGGAAGGCCGGTATCGTAAAGCACCGCGAAAACCACCATCGACGCCCTCGCCCAGATCAACATGACAACGCCGACGACAAGCGCAAAGAGGCCGAGGTTGGACATGTTTCCTCGCCAACAACTCAGGGTGGGCCGCAGGTGGGGTTCTTCCCCACGTTCCCGCTGGCGCGAGAGTGCATACAGACCAATCGCCATGATCGGTCCGGCGAGCATGAAGGCACCCATGGCCGCCAAGGTAAGCCAGTAAGCGGCACCGTAGAAGAAAGCGACCGTCCACCCCATCAGGGCGAACGCTACACCGTAGAACAGGCTGGCGAACTGGCAAACAATCAGGTCAGCGAAGCCCTTCTTTACCCAGATGAAAGGCGTCAGCGAACCAACGGTCCGGATGGCCGAGAATCCTGTCGACTGGGCGAAGCCTGGCCCGTTCGCGGGTGGAATAGGCTCACTCATGGTGCTCTCCAAGAGATGAAGAATGCTGACTGCCGTCCGGCGCTAGTGTAGCGGCAATTCGGCCGGGATGAGATTTTCCTCGAGTCCGGCCCAGGGGTCACTCAATTCGGCGCGCAGCTCGCTCGGTCAGCGCTCCGTTTGTACCGAGGCGAATCATAGCGGCAATGATCCCTGGCGCGATTAGTCATGCGAATGGCGCTGTCGGTCAAGCCGGACAAGCTCCGGTCGCCCATAATTGGACTGAAGACAACATTCAGGAGACCGAAATGCGCCACCCGCTTGCCATCCCGGCACCCAAGGAAGCCATGGCAACCCCGACGCTCCATTGCATTCCCGAGCCGATGATCGACTACGACGTGCGCGACACGCTGCGCGACATCGCCGTGCAGGAAATCAGCTTCGGCCGCTTCCGTGAGGCGCTCGTGGGTTATCTCGGCCAAATGCACTAGGACCGCACCCTGGAATAGCGATTTCAACGCGGCGCCAATGGCGGCCGTCCTTCCTGTGCCCGGCAGCCAACCGGCATTCTGGTTTTTGGCCTTTTTCGCCAGTCGACCGCATCCGGCCATGTCGATTGTGGTCGACCCGCACCGCAGAAGGGCCGGTAACCGGTCTTTGTGCAAGAATGCCAGCCTGACAAGGAACCAGGCACGGCCGATGGCTGCAGAAACTCACCGGATTTTTCGAACCCTACTTGGCGCCGTTGGTGCGGCCGCCATTTCCCTGTGCATCGCCGGAACCCAGGCCAGGGCGACAGAACCGCTGCCCCGCCTGGGGGCAAATCGCGACTCAGTGACCGTATCCGGCCTGTCATCCGGCGCCTACATGGCGGTTCAGTTCCAGGTCGCATACTCCCACCTGGTACGCGGTGTCGGGGTTGTGGCAGGCGGACCGTATGACTGCGCCCGCGGGTCGCTTTCCCGGGCGCTGAAGAACTGCATGACCACGCCGGCCGATGCCCCGCCGCCTACGGTCGCGGAGCAGCAGGAGCGCGTCGCCGGGGCTGCCCGGGCTCGGGCAATCGACGATCCGGCCAACCTGGCCGCCCATCGCGCCTGGCTGTTCTCGGGGGCCAACGACACGAAGGTCGTTCCCGCCGTCGTCGATGCCCTTGCGGCTTACTACGTCACCGTTTTGCCGGCCGGCGCGGTGCAGACCGTCAAGCACCCCGAAGCCGGCCACGCGATGATCTCGGCGAGCGATGCACATGCGAATGCCTGCCCCACCAGCGAACCGCCGTACATCAACCGGTGTGGCGGAACCGATGTCCCGGGCGCCCTCCTCGCCCACCTGCTGGGGCCACTGAAGCCCCGCGCCGGCAACCCGGCGGGCGAACTCGTCACCTTCGATCAGCGGCCGTTCTTCGCTGGCAAGCCGATCGATGCCAGCATGGGCGACGAGGGCTACGCCTACATCCCGGCCGGCTGCCGAACCGGCGGCTGCCGCGTCCATGTCGCTTTCCACGGCTGCAAGCAGGGAGCGACATCGATCGGGCGCCGCTATGTCGAGGGTGCCGGCTACAACGGCTGGGCCGACGCCAACCACCTGGTCATCCTCTACCCGCAAGCGACGGCGCGATACGGCCTCGCCCCCGGATCCTGGAAATGGGTGCTCAACACCAACGGCTGCTGGGATTGGTGGGGCTACACCGACGACAACTATGCGAACCGTGACGGCGTCCAGATGCGCGGCATCAAGGCGATGGTCGACCGCCTGCTCCAGCCACCGGTACATTGAATGAAGCGGGTCCGAAAAGCGGCACCCGGGCGGGAATTCGCAAACCACGACATGGTAGCCAGGTGATGCCGCCCATCGATCATGCCCGCCTCGACAAGATCGTCCTCGATGCCCGCAAGGCGGCCGACGCCCGCGCCGATTCCTACCGCGAGCGCGCCCTCAAGATCTATCCATGGATTTGCGGCCGTTGCGCGCGCGAGTTCACCCGGGCCAACCTGCGCGAACTCACCGTCCATCATCGCGACCACAACCACGACAACAATCCGCCGGACGGAAGCAACTGGGAACTTCTGTGCATCTACTGTCATGACAACGAGCACCAGAAGCAGATCGAGGCCGACCGCGGCCTTTCCGGCGCCGGCCAGTCCCACCGCGACAATGGCGCCACACACAACCCTTTCGCAGCACTGGAATCGCTGCTGCGGAAAAAGCCCTGATCGGTTGCATCGTGGATGCAGTCGATGATCCAGCCCGCCGCGAATCCCGCACGATCCGCGCTATATTCGAACTATCCGTTTTTCGTTCTCACTCTAAACTTCCCGAGATTTCATTCATGTTCCCCGAATACCGCGACCTGATCACCCAGCTGAAAACGACCGACCGCCACTTCCTCAATGCCTTCGACAAGCACAACGAGCTTGACCAGAAGATCCGGAACATGGAATCGGGCATCGAGCCGGCCACTCATCTGGCGATCGAGACGCTGAAGAAGGAAAAGCTCGCGCTCAAGGACGAGCTCTACCAGATCCTGCGCAAGGCGTCCGCCTGAGCGGCCAGAGCAGGATCAGGCCCCATGCCCCGCATCGTCCGCGAGCGCTACGAGGACGGCGTCCTCGTCGAGCGCACAGTCGAGGGATCGACGTTCAAGCCGCGCAAGTGGCTCATGCTGTTCGCCCATCTGACCATTGCCGCCAGCCTGGCGCTCCTTGCCGCAGTCGCCGTACTGGATAGTCTTGCCATGCGCACGTCGCTCGGCGACGAGGCAGCGCCGGCCAGTTGCGAGGAGGCACCGCGCTTCAAGTCGTAGGGGTCAGCGGGCCTGCCGGAGTTCCTGCTCCGCCCAAAGGGCCCGCGCGAATGCCTTCCAGGCGTCGCCGCCATGGCTCTCGATACCGATGGAGGCGCTCTCTTCCATGGTTTTCAGCATTATCCCGGCGAGGCCGAACAAGTCGACCTTGGCCAGCAATTTGCGGTCGACCGTGCCGGAAGCGACAATCCTGACATCCTCCTGCAGATGATCGAGTGCCTCCCGGGCCAATGCCCTGACCTGGACCTCATCGGACCAGTCCACGCCCAGCACGACCCCCTTGCGCTCGATTTCCTTTTCGATTTCACCGGTATCGGCACGGTAGTTTTCGAAACCTGTCATGGCATTTCCTCGCTAATTACAATAATCCAGCCGGCCCGCCACGTCAGGATACATCCTGTTGCAAGCCGTTACTTGAGTTCCGGCCACCCGACCGGTAACTTACATCCATGCACCCCCAGTTGGTGCTGACGGCCC
>VEPL01000008.1 GCA_012026885.1 Betaproteobacteria bacterium
GGCGCTGCCACTGCGTGCCGGCGGTTGCTGCGAGACCATGCCGGCCGGCACCGGCACGCGATGGCCCTTGGCGTACATGCACTGGATGTAGGCGTTGTCGTACTGGCGCTGCGTCGCATAACCCGAACCCCAGGCCGAACTCGAGCCGTAGGCGCTGCCGGCCAGCAGCCCCATGCCGGCGCCGACAGCGGCACCGTCACGACCGCCCAGCGCGGCACCGGCGGCCGCACCAAGCGCGGTGCCGACCACGGCACTGCCGACCGCCGCCTGATTGGCAGCGCTCTGCGTCGTCACGCCGCCGACCTGGGCATACGCGAATTGCCGGCAATCGTTGTCGTCGAAACGGAAGGCCTCGAAGCTCTGGCCGGTGCCGGGCAGCGCCATGACCGAGGGTCCGGTGGGCAGCACAGCGCAGGCACCGAGCATGAGCGCACCGGCGGCAATCGCAATCCGGCGTCGGGCAAGCGTGAAACGGGTCTTCATGTCATTGCGCCGGTTGTGGCTGCACGCGCTGCCAGCCGCCCGGACAGTCCTTCACATACGGGTAGTAGTTCTTGGCGTCGGCGCAGTAGTACCAGTACTGTCCGCTCTCGCCCGCTGCTGCGCCACCGCCGTCGCTGCGCTCGACATAGACGGGCGGGCTGGACGGCACGACGACGACCGGGGCCGGGGCGGTGTAATAGGGGGCACCCCAGTAGTAGGAACCGGGGTAGTAGGGACGCCCGTAGTAACCCGAGTAGTAGCCCGGGTAGTAGGGACGATAGACCGGACCGCCGAAATAGATGCCGACCCCGCCATAGACGCGACCGCCGCCCGCCGTCGCAGCCGGCATTCCGGCGACGGCAAGGGCCGCCGCCATGACCAGGAATCCGAGTATGCGCTTCATGACCTTCTCCGTAGCGATTCCAGCATAGCCAAATTGCCCTTCCCGTGCTGCGGGAAATTGCTACAGTTTGTAAGGCGCGCTCAGAGGAGGTTCATTTTCCGCGCTGCCTCGCGCAACTCGCCGCGGAAATCCGGATGGGCGATGGCAATCAGCTCGGCACAGCGCTGCTGGGCGGACTTGCCGCGCAACTGGGCAACGCCGTGCTCGGTGACGACATAGTTGATGTCGTTCTTGCCGGTCGTCACGTGGGTTCCCGGCGTCAGCGTCGGGACGATGCGCGAGATGGTGTCATCCCTGGCCGTCGACGGCAGCACGATGAAGGCCTTGCCGCCGCGCGAACGGTTGGCGGCGCGAACGAAATCGGCCTGGCCACCGGTACCGGAATAAGGCGCCGTCCCCAGGCTCTCGGAGCCGCACTGGCCGAGGAAGTCGACCTGCATCGTCGCATTGATGGCGTGCAGGTTGTCGTTCTGCCCGGCGAGCCAAGGGTCGTTGGTGAAATCGACCGGATGCATCTCGAGCGCCGGGTTGCGGTTCATGAAGCGGTAGAGCTTCTTCGAGCCGAGCGCGAAGGTGGCCAGCATCTTCCCTTGGTGGACGTTCTTCTTGCGGTTGGTGACGACCCCGGCCTCGACCAGGGTCATGATGCCGTCGCCGACCATCTCGGTGTGGATGCCGAGGTCGTGCTTGTGGGTAAGCTGCATGACCACCGCGTCAGGGATCGCGCCATAGCCGATCTGCAGCGTCGCGCCGTCCGGGATCAGCTCGGCGACGTACTTGCCGATCGCCTCCTGCACCGGGCCGATCTTGGGCAGCCCGACCTCGAGGACAGGCTCCTCGCTTTCGACCAGCGCCGCGACCTGCGAGATGTGGATGTGGCAATCGCCGTTGGCGAAAGGGACGTTCGGATTGATCTCTAGCACCACGGCGCGCGCCTTCTCGATCGCCGCCATCGTGTAGTCGGCGGCCAGGGCCAGGGAGAAGAAGCCGTGCTCGTCCATCGGGGAGGCCATCGAGAAAACGACGTCGGCCGGTGTGAGTCCGCGCTCGATCAGGGTCGGCAGCTCGGAAAAATAGGCGGGAATGTAGTCGATCCAGCCGGCCTGGCCGCCGGCACGCGAGGCGCCGCTGAAGAAATAGGCTTCGTGGCGGACGTGGTCGACCGTCTCGGGATCGAAATAATCGTACTTGCGCACCGCGAGGATCTGCGCCACGCGCACGTCGCGGAAGTCGCGGCGCTGCTCGGAGAGCGCGGTCAGCAGGGTCGGCGGCTCGCCCACAGCCGTGGGCACGACGATGGTATCGCCATTCCTGACGAGGCGTATGGCATCGGCAGCGGACAGGCGTTTCTGCTGGTAGAGCGACTGGTACGACATGGCTTGTCTCCCTCGAGGACGTTCTTGTTGGAAAAGCGATATTGTCATGCGCCGGGCCTGCGGGCGCTGACCGGCGTCAAATGCCGGTGTCCTTTCTTGGCGATGTCAGGTGCGCCGATTGCTCCCGGAGACCATGCGGAATTCGTACAGCCGGCACTCGAGCGCGCCGTTGTAGAGGGGTGTCTTGCGCCCCGGCTTGAGGCCGACTCCCTTGGGCAGGCGCTGGTCGGCGGTGAAGAAGAAGCAGTTCCAGCCTGCCCAGTGCCGCTTGAGCGCTGCACCGAGTTGCGGATAGAAGGCCGCCAGTTCGCCCTGCTCGCCGATGCGCTCGCCGTAGGGCGGGTTGGCGATCAGGATGCCGGCCTCGGCGGGCGCGGCGATTTCGCAGGCATCACCGCAGCCGACCGCGACCAGGCCGCCAAAACCGGCGTCCTGCAGGTTGCGCCGGGTGGCGCGCACGGCCCGCTCGTCGCTGTCCCAGCCCCACATGGGCAGTGCCGCCGGCGGCCGCACGCGCGCCTCGGCGGCGCTGCGTATGGCTGCCCAGTCGAGCGCCGCGAAGCTCTTCAGGCGCTCGAAGGCGAAGGTGCGGTCGAGGCCGGGCGCCCGGTCGAGCGCCATCTGCGCCGCCTCGAGCAGGAAGGTGCCGCTGCCGCACATCGGGTCGACCAGCGGCGTCCCGGGCTGCCAGCCGCTGAGCTTGAGGATGCCGGCAGCGAGGTTTTCCTTGAGCGGTGCCTCGACGCTCGCCCGGCGCAGCCCGCGCTGCCAGAGCGGCTGGCCCGAAGTATCGAGATAGAGCGTGCACTCGTTCTCGGTCAGGAAGACATGGATGCCGACATCCGGGTTGCGCGTATCGACATTCGGACGCTCGCCGGTGTCCTCGCGGAAGCGGTCGCAGACGGCATCCTTGACCCGCAGGGTGACGAAATCGAGTGATTTCAGCGGACACTTGATCGCCGTCGTCGAGACGCGCAGGGTGCGCGTCACGGCAAAATGGTTGGGCCACAACTGGCGCAACGCCAGCCGGTAAATGTCGTCCTCCTTGGCATACGGCCCCTTGACCACGTGCCAGAGGATGCGCGTCGCGATGCGCGATTCGAGGTTGGCGCGGTAGCAGACCGTCCAGTCGCCGGAGAAGCGGATGCCGCCGGGGGCCGGGAAGATTTCGACGGCGCCGCAGGCGGCCAGTTCGTCGGCGAGCAGGGCCTCGAGGCCGCGCGGGCAGGTGGCGAAATAGCGGTTCATCAGAAGGGCTTGAGGACGACGAGGAAGACGACGGCGAACATGACCAGCACCGGCAGTTCGTTGTAGACGCGGAACCAGACATGGCTGCGCGCGCTGGTGCCGTTGCGGAAGCCCGCCAGCAGGCGGCCGCAGTGCCAGTGGTAGGCGACGAGCAAGGCGACCAGCGCGGTCTTGGCGTGCAGCCAGCCGCCGGCATAGCCGAAGCCGAGCCACAGCCAGAGGCCGAGGCCGACGGCGAGGAAACCGAGCGGGGTCATGAACTTGTACAGCTTGCCGGCCATCAGCAGCAGGCGCTCGCGTTCGGCGTCGCTGCCGGCGGGGACCATGGCGAGATTGACGAAGATGCGCGGCAGGTAGAACAGGCCGGCGAACCAGGCGATGACCAGCGAGATGTGCAGAGCCTTGACGGTCAGGGTGAGCATGATTCTTTCCTTGCGAGGGCGGCCGCGATGCCGTCATCGACGGTCGGGTAGACGAGCCGCAGTTTGAGTTCCTGCCTGAGCCGGCGGTTGCCGATGCGCCGCGATTCGCGCATGAACGACATCTGCAGCGGCGACAGCGTGCGTTCTGCCTCGTCCCGGGTGACGCGCGGCGGGCGCGGCAACCCGAAGGCAGCGGCGACCCGGTCGAAATAGTCGCCCATCTTGAGATCGGAGTCGTCGACCACGTTGCAGGTGCGGTTGGCCCGCCCGCGGCGCAGCGCGGCGACGCAGGCGGCCGCGAGGTCGTCGGCGTGGATGTGGTTGGTATAGCCGTCGTCGCGGTCGACCAGCGCCGGCAGGCCTTTTTTCAGACGTTCGATCGGCAGGCGGTCGGCCGCGTAGATGCCCGGCGCGCGCAGGAGGGTTACGGTGACGCCGCTGCGCCGGCCCCAGGCACGCAGGCGGCGCTCGGCGGCGACGCGGCGGACCGCGCGCGCATTGGTCGCGTCGAGCCGGCGCGTCTCGTCGATGCAGGCGCCGGCGCAATCGCCGTAAACCCCCGTGGTACCGACGTAGACGAGGCGGCGTGGTAGACTTCGCGCCCGACCCAGCGCGGCAACGAGGTTGCGCGTGCGCGGGTCGTCGGTGCCCTCACCGGGCGGCGGCGCCAGGTGGACGACGAGGTCGGCGAGGCCGGCGATGCGCGCAAGGCGTTTGCGATCGTCGAGGTCGGCGAGCAGCGGCGTGGCGCCGGCGGCCCGCCAGGCCGCCGCCTTGGCCGGATCGCGCAGCAGCGCGAAAACGCGGTAGCGCGGCAGCAGGCGGGGCAGCAGGCGACGGGCGACGTCGCCGCAACCGACGATGAGGATTTTTTGCACGCCGGCATTCTAGCCGACGAGGGGGAACACATGAGCTTTCAGATCACCGTCCAGCCGAGTGGCCGCCAGTTCGCCGCCGAACCCGACGAAACCATTCTCGATGCCGCCCTGCGCCACGGGCTGACCCTGCCCTACGGCTGCAAGGACGGCGCCTGCGGCTCCTGCAAGGGCAAGGTGCTGGCCGGCAGCGTCGAGCACGGCAAGGCGCAGGCGCTCAAGGACGACGAGCGGGCGGCCGGCCAGGCCCTGTTCTGCTGCGCCCGTGCACTATCCGACCTGGTCATCGAGAGCCGGCAGATCACCGCGGCCGGCGACATCCCGGTCAAGACGCTGCCGGCACGCGTCGAGAAGCTCGAGCGCCTGGCGCCGGATGTCATCGCGCTGCACCTCAAGCTGCCGGCAAGCGAGCGCCTGCAGTTCCTCGCCGGCCAGTACATCGACATCCTGATGAAGGACGGTCGCAAGCGCAGCTTCTCGCTGGCCAACGCACCGCACGACGACGCGCTGCTCCAGCTGCACATCCGCCATGTGCCGGGCGGCACCTTCACCGACCAGGTCTTTGCCGCCATGAAGGTCAAGGACATCCTGCGCTTCAACGGCCCGCACGGCGGCTTCTTCCTGCGCGAGGATTCGGACAAGCCGATGATCCTTCTCGCCGGCGGCACCGGCTTCGCGCCGATCAAGGCGCTGGTCGAACACGCGCTCGCCGAGGATTGCCGGCGCGAGATGGTCCTCTACTGGGGCGCACGCGCCCGTGCCGACCTCTACATGGATGACCTGCCGCGCGCATGGGCGGCGGCGCACGCCAACCTCCGCTACGTGCCGGTGCTTTCCGAACCGGCCGCGGACGACGCTTGGAACGGCCGTACCGGCCTCGTCCACCAGGCGGCAATGATCGACTTCCCTGATCTCTCAGGCCACCAGGTCTATGCCTGTGGCGCACCGGGGATGATCGATGCGGCACGGCAGGATTTCACGAGCGCCTGCCTGCTGCCCGAGGAGGAATTCTTCGCCGACGCCTTTACCTTCGCGGCCTCCTGAGCCCGATTACGGATTTTGGCCGGTTTGCGCCGTCGACCGCGGCGGCCGGCTATTCGCCGAGGTAGGCGGCGCGTACCTTGGGATCGTCGAGCAGGGCCGCGGAATCGCCGTTCAGGGTGATTTCGCCGCTTTCCATCACATAGGCGCGCTGGCTGCTCTCGAGGGCCAGCTTGGCGTTCTGCTCGACGAGCAGGACGGTCATGCCGTCGGCGGCGACGGCGCGGATCACTTCGAAGATCTTCTGCACCATGATCGGCGCCAAGCCCATCGACGGCTCGTCGAGGAGCAGCATCTGCGGCCGGCTCATCAGCGCGCGGCCGATTGCCAGCATCTGCTGCTCCCCGCCCGACAGCGTGCCGGCGAGCTGGCTCTCGCGCTCGAGCAGGCGCGGGAAGTAGCCGTAGATGGTTTTCAGGTCCTTGTCGATGTCGACCGCGTCATCGCGGATGAAGGCCCCCATGCGCAGGTTCTCGCGCACCGTCAGGCGCGGGAATACGCCGCGTCCCTCGGGAACCAGTGCCATCCCCTTGCGGATGACATCGTGCGGCGCGATGGCGGAGATCTTCTCGCCGCGGAAATGGACGTCGCCACCGGCGGCATCAAGGACGCGGGCGACCGCCTTCAGCGTGCTGGTCTTGCCGGCGCCGTTGGCGCCGATCAGCGCCACCGTCTCGCCCTCGCCGACGTGGAATGTGATGCTGCGCACCGCCTGGATGCCGCCGTAGGCGACGCGGAGTCCGGTAACTTCAAGCACCCAGGTAAGCCTCGATGACGCGTGGATCCTTCTGCACGACCGCCGGCACATCCTCGATCACGAGCGCGCCGTAATCGAGGACCGCGACGCGGTCGCACAGCCCCATGACCAGCTTGACGTCGTGCTCGATGAGCAGGACGGTGGTCCCGTCGCGGCGGATGCCGTCGATCAGGTCGCGCAGCGCTTCCGTCTCGGTCGCATTCATGCCGGCGGCCGGCTCGTCGAGGCACAGGAGCTTCGGCTCGGTGGCCAGCGCGCGGGCGATCTCCAGGCGGCGCTGGTCGCCGTAGGAAAGGTTCCGGGCGAGATCGTCGGCCCGGTCCTCGATGCGCACGTAGTGCAGCAGGTCGATCGCCTTCTGGCGGATTGCCGCCTCTTCGGCGCGCGTCGCCGCCGTCTGCAGCATGGCGCCGATGACGCCGGCGCGGGTGCGCACATGGCGGCCGACCATGACGTTCTCGAGCGCCGTCATGTTGCCGAACAGGCGGATGTTCTGGAAGGTGCGGGCGATGCCGCGCGCCGCCGCCTGCTGCGGGGCATCGGCGACGAGCGGTGCCCCGGCGAACTCGAAGCCGCCGCCATCCGGCACGTAGAGGCCGGTCAGGCAGTTGAAGAAGGTCGTCTTGCCGGCGCCGTTCGGCCCGATCAATCCATAGACCTCGCCGCTGCGGATGGTCAGCGACACGTCGCGCAGCGCCTTGACGCCGCCGAAGTGCTTGGCCACCGCCGTCGCCGCGAGCAGGGTCTCAGCCACCGGCCTTCTCCGGCTGCAGTTCGCGCTTGCGCTCCGGCGACGGCCACAGGCCGGCCGGCTTGAAACGCATGACGAGGACGAGCGCCAGCCCGAAGATGAGCATGCGCAGGCTCTCGGGATCGACCAGGATCTGGCCGAAGAGCAGCTTCTGCACGGGCGCGACGCCATAGCGCAGGGCCTCGGGCAGGATGCTAAGCAGCACCGCGCCAAGGATGACCCCCGGGATATGGCCCATGCCGCCGAGCACGACCATGGCGAGGATCATGATCGATTCGATCAGCGAGAAGCTCTCCGGCGAGACGAAGCCCTGCATCGCCGCGAAAATGCCGCCGGCGATGCCGCCGAACGAGGCGCCCATGGCGAAGGCGAGCAGCTTGAGGTTGCGGGTGTCGATGCCAACCGCCTTGGCGGCGATCTCGTCCTCGCGGATGGCTTGCCAGGCGCGCCCGATGCGCGAATGCTGCAGGCGAAGGTTGACGATGATGACGAGGATGGCCAAGGCCACCAGCAGGAAGTAGTACTTCTGCGGACCGCTCAGCGTCACGCCGAGGATTTCGCTGCTGCCGGAGAAGCGGAAGCCGGCAATGGAGACCGGGTCGATCAGCGTGATGCCCTGCGGCCCGTTGGTGATATTCACGGGCGCGTTCAGGTTGTTCATGAAGATGCGCACGATCTCGCCGAACCCGAGCGTGACGATGGCGAGGTAGTCGCCGCGCAGCTTGAGCGTCGGTGAGCCGAGCAGGACACCGGCGATGCAGGCGAGCCCGGCGCCGAGCGGGAGGATCGCCCAGACCGGCCAGTGGATGCCGAAATGCGGGCTGGCGAGGAGCGCCCAAGCGTAGGCGCCGACGGCGTAGAAGGCGATGTAGCCGAGGTCGAGCAGGCCGGCGAAGCCGACGACGATGTTGAGCCCGAGGGCGAGGAAGACGTAGAGGATGGCAAAATTGGCGATGCGCACCCAGGCCTGCCCGCCCGTCGCCAGAACGAAAGGCAGCGCGACCAGCGCTGCCGCGATCAGCACGATGCCTGCGGTCGACCGCGGGGAAAGCCAGTTTTTCATGCGGCCTCCCATGTGCCGGCGGGACGAGGCGGCAAGCCGGACGCCGACGAGACAGTGCCGACGCACGGCGAGGAGACGGATGGCGCAGCCAACGACGTATCGCCAGGCAGGGGCGGCTGCATCATGCGCGGTCTCCGGTTTTCTCGCCGAACAGGCCCGACGGCTTGAACATCAGCACCACGATGAGGACGACGAAGGCGAAGATGTCCTGGTAGTGGCTGCCGAGGAAGTCGCCGGTCAGGCTGCCGATGTAGCCGGCACCGAGCGCCTCGATGATGCCGAGCAGGACACCGCCGGCCATCGCCCCGGCGAGGTTGCCGATGCCGCCGAGCACGGCCGCGGTAAATGCCTTGAGGCCGAGCATGAAGCCCATCTGGTAGTGGGCGATCTCGTAGTAGGTGCCGACCATGACGCCGGCGACGGCGCCGAGCGCCGAACCGATGACGAAGGCGGCGGCGATGACGCGGTCGATATTGACCCCCATCAGGCTGGCCACTGCCGGATTCTGGGCCGTCGCCCGCATCGCCATGCCGAGCTTCGTCCGGTAGATGAGCAGCATGAGGCCGGCCATGGTCGCCGCCGCGACTATCACAATGAACAGCTGGATGGCCGTGAAGTGGGCGCCGGCGACCTCGAAGTTGGCCTTGGGCAGGAAGGCCGGAAAGGTCAGGTAGTTGCGCCCCCAGGCGATCATCGCGACGTTCTGCAGGACGATCGACATGCCGATCGCGGTAATCAGCGGGGTCAGGCGCGGGGCATTGCGCAAGGGCCGGTAGGCGACGCGTTCGAGCCCCCAGCCGAGCGCCATGCAGCAGAGGACCGCGGCAATCAGTCCGCCGAGGCCGGCGAGGATCGGCGGCAACCCGGCCGCCGCGAGCAGCCCGGCAACGGTAATGGTGACCAGCGTGCCGATCATCACCACCTCGCCATGGGCGAAGTTGATCAGGCCCATGATCCCGTAGACCATCGTGTAGCCGAGGGCGACGAGGGCATAGATGCTGCCCTGGACGACACCGTTGATGATCTGCTGAAGGAAGATATCCATGCGGGGATCGCTGTACGCACCATGAAGAAACGGCACCTTGCGGTGCCGTCCCTGCCAAGTGCGGTCGCCTTACTTCTTCTCGCCCGCCTTGCTCGCGTCGGCGGCACCGCCGCCGAGCGTCTCGACATACTCGAGCTTGCCACCCTTGTACTGGTAGAGCGAAATGGCGCCGCCCTTGAGGTCGCCGAACTCGTCGAAAGCGATCTGCGCCGTGACGCCCTCGTAGGCGGTCTTGCCAACCTCGGGCAGGTACTTGCCCGGCTCGACCGAGCCGGCGCGCTTCATCGCGTCCGCCATGACCATCACGGCGTCATAGACATAGGGCGCGTAGAGCTGGATTTCGGCGTTAAACTTCTTGGTGAACTTGTCCTTGAAATCCGGTCCCTTGGCGAGCTTCTCGAGGGGCATGCCGGGCAGCGAGCAGTAATGGCCTTCGGTCGCCGGGCCGCCGAGCTTCATGAATTCCGGCGTGCAGACGCCGTCGCCGCCGAGGAATTTGGCGTTGATGCCGAGATCCTTCATCTGCTTGGCCATCGGGCCGCCCTGCGCATCCATGCCGCCGTAGAAAACGAGGTCGGGCTTGGTCGACTTGATCTTGGTCAGGATGGCCTTGAAGTCGGTCGCCTTGTCGTTGGTGTACTCGGTGGCGACGACCTTGAGGCCGGCGGCCTCGGCCGCCTTCTTGAACTCGTCGGCAAGGCCCTGGCCGTAGGCGGTGCGGTCATCGACGATGGCGACGGTCTTGGCGCCCTGCTTGGCGGCGAACTCGCCGAGCACCTTGCCTTGCTGGACGTCGTTGGCCATTACGCGGAAGGCCGTCTTGAAGCCCTGCTGGGTGTATCTCGGATTGGTCGCCGAGCCGGAGATCTGCGGGATGCCGGCGTCCGAATAGAGCTTGGAGGCCGGGATGGTGGTGCCGGAATTGAGGTGGCCGATCACCCCGTTGACCTTGGCATCGACCAGCTTCTGGGCAACGAGCGTACCCTGCTTCGGATCGGCCTGGTCGTCCTCGGGGATCAACTCGAACTTGGCTTTGGCGCCACCGATCTCGACGCCCTGCGCGTTGAGTTCCTCGATGGCGAGGCGGGCGCCGTTCTCGTTGTCCTTGCCGAGGTGGGCCTGCGGGCCGGTCATCGGCGCCACGTGGCCGATCTTGACCAGGACTTCCGGCTTGGCTGCCGGGGCGGGCGCGGCGGCCGGCGCAGCGGCGGGCTTCGGCTCTTCCTTCTTGCCACAGCCGGTAACGGCGAGGGCGGCGGCGACGGACAACGCAATGGCAGACAGCTTGGCGTGCATCGAAATTCTCCTGATCGTTCGGGGGGATGGTAATGGCGAACGATTCTCCCGACCGTCTCCATTCCTGTCAATCGTCGGGTGTATCATCGAATCAAACGCGACCCTGAGGTCTTCGACCATGCACCCCGTGCGGCTCGCCCGGTCACTTCTGCACCGACTGGTGCGCCAGCTTGCCGCGCCGCTGCCGCGCAGCCGGCGCCAGCGCATCGCGCGCGCCCTCGTCCGCTGCGAATCCTTCGCGCCCGGCCGCCTCGAGCTCAAGCTGGCCGAGACCGATGCGGAACTCGAGGCCTGTTTCCGCCTGTTGCACGATGCCTACGTCGAGGCCGGCTTCATGGCGCGCGACCCGTCCGGCCTGCGCGTGACGCCCTACCATGCGCTGCCGGCGACGGCCATCCTGTGCGCCAAGGTCGACGGCCGCATCGCCGGCACCGTCTCGGTCATCGCCGACAACCCTTTCGGCATGCCACTGCAGCGGATCATCGACCTCAGTGGTGTCCGCACCCGGCGCGGCGAGATCGCCGAAGTCTCCGGGCTGGCCATCCACCCGGATTTCCGGCACAGCGGCGGCGGCGTCCTGTTCGCGCTGATGAAGCTGGTATACGAATACTGTACCCGGCTGCTCGGCGTCCGCCACCTGGTGATCGCCGTCCACCCCCGCCATTTCGAACTGTTCGAGGCCCTGCTCTGCTTCCGCCGGCTGAGCGGACGCGTCGTCCCGCGCTACGCCTTCGCCAACGGCGCTCCGGCGATGGGCGGTACCCTCGACCTGCAACACGCCCCGGAGCTCCTGCGCAAGCAGTACCCCGGCCGCAGCGGCGCCGGCAACCTGCACCACTTCCTGTTCGAGTCATCGCTACCCGGGCTGAATCTGCCGGCGACGCGGCAGCCGCCCCTGAGTCCGGCGCAGGTGGAGGAATTCTGCATCCGGCGAACCAGCGTCTTCGCTGCCTTGAGCGCCCGCCGGCGTGCGCTGCTACGACTCGTCCTCAATGCCCCGGGCTATGCCGGAGCGCTGCCTGACGCCGGCGAAGCCGTGGTGCTGCGCCGCCATCGCCGCTTCGCCGTGCGCCGCGACGGCCGCCTCTTCCTGCCCGGTAGCGGCGAGCGCATTGGCCTCCAGGTCATCGAGGTCTCCCGCCACGGCTTTCGCGCCCGCGTCGCAGCGACACTACCGACTGCCGAGTGGATGACAGCGCTGGTCCAGCTCGGCGCCGAAAGGGTCTCCCGTCTTCAGGTCATGGCGTCACGCGATACCGTGATGGACGGCAGCCACCTGTGCGGCTTCCATATCGGCGAGCCCGACCTCGCCTGGCGCAAGTTCATCAACGCCCTCTACGACGGCCAGGGCCATGCGGCCGCCGAAACCGACTCGCTCGCACCAAATGCCTTCTGCTCCCGCCCGCCGGGCCCTCCCACCCGCACTCGCCGACGCACTGACCGGGCACTTCGGCAGCCGTTTCTCGCGCGGCGAATCGACCCGCCTGCAGCACGGCCGCGACGAGTCGGTACATGAGCCGCAGATTCCCGACGGGGTGGTGATGGCGCTCGCTACCGACGAGGTCGCCTTCGTCGTCCGCCTGTGCGCCGACCACGGCGTCCCGGTCATCCCCTACGGTGTCGGCAGCTCGGTCGAGGGCCACGTGCTGGCCCCGCGCGGCGGCATCTCGCTCGACTTGTCCGGGATGAACCGCGTCCTCGCCATCCATGCCGACGATGGTGACGCCGTGGTCGAGGCCGGGGTCACGCGCAAGCAACTCAACGATGCGCTCAAGGGAACCGGCCTGTTCTTCCCGATCGACCCCGGCGCCGATGCGACGCTGGGCGGCATGGCGGCGACCCGCGCTTCCGGCACCAACGCCGTGCGCTACGGCACGATGAAGGACAACGTGCTGGCAACGACGACGGTGCTCGCCGACGGCCGCGTCATGAAGACCGGCGGCCGCGCCCGCAAGTCGTCGGCCGGCTACGACCTGACCCGGCTGCTGGTCGGCTCGGAAGGCACGCTCGGGATCATGACCGAACTGACCGTGAAGCTGCACCCGATCCCCGAGGCCATCTCCGCCGCCGTGTGCACCTTTCCGGACATCGATTCGGCGGTGCAGGCGGTGATCCAGACCATACAGCTCGGCGTGTCGGTGGCGCGCATCGAGTTGCTCGACGCGCTGTCGCTGAAGGCGATCAACCTGTTCAGCAAGACGACACTGGCTGAGGCGCCGACGCTGTTCTTCGAGTTCCACGGCAGCCCGGCGGGCGTCGCCGAACAGGCGGAAACCGTTCAGGCCATCGCCAGCGATCTTGGCGGCGCAGATTTTGAATGGGCGACGCGTCCGGAGGACCGCAGCCGCCTGTGGCAGGCGCGGCACGACGCCTACTTCGCCTGTCTGCAGCTGAAGCCCGGCTGCCGCTGCTTTCCGACCGACGTTTGCGTGCCGATCTCGCGGCTCGCCGAATGCATCGCCGAAACCCAGGCCGACATCGTCCAGGTGCAGATCCCGATCGCCCTGTTCGGCCACGTCGGCGACGGCAATTTCCACCTGGTCGTGCTGGTTGACCGGGACAATCCGCAGGACATGGCCGAGGCCGCCTGGGTCGGCACCCGCGTCGTCGAACGCGCCATCGCCATGGAAGGCACCTGTACCGGCGAACACGGCATCGGGCTCGGCAAGCGCAAATACCTGACCGCCGAGCACGGCGAGGTCGCGGTCGACGTCATGCGGGCGCTCAAATCCGCGCTCGACCCGCAGAATCTGCTCAACCCCGGCAAGATCCTGCCGGAACGCTGATGCCGGAGCGGACTCCAAATTAGCGGGCGCCGACCTCGGAGACCATCATGGGACAACCCGCACCCCCGTCCGTCGTGACGGCCACGCTGGACGACAAGTACACCGCCACCGCCGGCCGTGTCTTCCTGACCGGCACCCAGGCGCTCATCCGCCTGCCCATGCTGCAGCGCGAACGCGACCTCGCCGCCGGCCTCAATACGGCCGGCTTCATTTCCGGCTACCGCGGCAGCCCGCTCGGCAACCTCGACCTCGGCCTGTGGCAGGCGAAGCGGCATCTCGCAGCGCACCATGTCACCTTCCAGCCCGGCGTCAACGAGGATCTCGCCGCCACGGCCGTCTGGGGCAGCCAGCAGGTCGGCTTTTTCCCCGGCGCTCAATACGACGGCGTGTTCGGCATGTGGTACGGCAAGGGGCCGGGTGTCGATCGCTGCGGCGACGTCTTCCGCCACGCCAACGCCGCCGGCACGTCCCAATTTGGAGGCGTGCTGGTCATTGCCGGCGACGACCACGCCGCCAAGTCGTCGACGCTGCCGCACCAGACCGAGCACGTGTTCAAGGCGGTGATGATGCCGGTGCTCTACCCGGCCAACGTCCAGGAATACCTCGACTTCGGGCTGCACGGCTGGGCGCTGAGCCGCTATTCAGGCTGCTGGGTGGCCTTCAAGGCGCTCGCCGACACGGTCGAGACCTCGGCCTCGGTCACCATCGACCCGGCAGCGGTCGACATCCGCATTCCCGCCGATTTCACGCTGCCGCCCGACGGCCTCAACATCCGCTGGCCGGACCCGCCGCTGGCGCAGGAAGCGCGCCTGCTCAACCACAAGCTCTACGCGGCGCTCGCCTACTGCCGGACCAACCGGCTCGACCGCCTGGTGATCGACGCGCCCGCCCCGCGGCTCGGCATCCTCACTGCCGGCAAGAGCTACCTGGACGTGCGCCAGGCGCTTGACGAGCTCGGCATCGACGAAACGCTCGCCGCGCAGGTTGGCATCCGCCTCTACAAGGTGGGCATGGTCTGGCCGCTCGAGCCCGAAGGCGTGCGCCGCTTCGCCGAGGGCCTCGAGGAGATCCTCGTCGTCGAGGAAAAGCGCCAGCTGCTCGAGTACCAGCTCAAGGAGGAGCTCTACAACTGGCGCGAGGACGTGCGCCCGCGCGTGGTCGGCAAATTCGACGAGAAAGGCGAGTGGACCGCGGAAGGCGAAGGCGGCTACCTCGCGCACAGCGACTGGCTGCTGCCGGCGGCGGGCGAACTGCCGGTTGCCGCCATCGCCCGCGTCATCGCCGCGCGCATCGGCCGCTACTTCACATCACCGGCCATCGCCGCGCGGCTGAAGGTGATCGAGGCCAAGCAGCAGGCGGCACAGACACCGGTCATGCTCGCCGAGCGCAAGCCCCACTTCTGCTCCGGCTGCCCGCACAACACGTCCACGCGCGTCCCCGAGGGCTCGCGCGCCGTCGCCGGCATCGGCTGCCATTACATGGTGACCTGGATGGGCCGGGCGACCGCCACCTTCACCCACATGGGCGGCGAGGGCGTCCCTTGGGTCGGGCAGGCGCCCTTTTCGGACGAGAAGCACATCTTCGCCAACCTCGGTGACGGCACCTATTTCCATTCCGGCCTGCTGGCCATCCGCCAGGCGGTGGCCGCCGGCGTCAACATCACCTACAAGATCCTCTACAACGACGCCGTCGCGATGACCGGCGGCCAGCCGGTAGACGGTACCCTCAGCGTCGCCCGCATCACGCGCCAGCTCGAGGCCGAAGGGGTCGGCCGCATGGTCGTCGTCGCCGCCGAACCGGAAAAATATGCCGGCATCAGCGACCTCGCCCCCGGCGTTCAGGTTCGCCACCGTGACGAACTCGATACCGTGCAGCGCGAATTGCGCCAGATTCCCGGCGTCTCGGTGCTGATCTACGACCAGATGTGCGCCACCGAAGCACGGCGCCGGCGCAAACGCGGCAAGCTGGCGCCGGCGACAACGCGTGCCTTCATTAACACGGACGTCTGCGAGGGCTGCGGCGACTGCTCGGTACAGTCCAACTGCCTGTCCGTGGTGCCGGTCGACACCGCCTCCGGGACCCGGCGGGCGATCGACCAGTCAGCGTGCAACCAGGACCTGTCGTGCCTCAAGGGCTTCTGCCCGAGCTTCGTCACGGTTACCGGCGCCGCGCCCGGGAAACGGCCTGCCGCGGTCGACGCCGGGAACTGGCCGGAATTGCCGGAGCCGCAGCTGCCGGCGACCGGGCAGCCGTGGAATCTCCTGATCACCGGCGTCGGCGGCATGGGCGTGATCACCCTCGGCGCGCTCGTCGGCATGGCCGCCCACCTCGACGGCAAGGGCGTCTCGGCCCTCGACATGACCGGCCTCGCCCAGAAATACGGCGCCGTCTTCTCGCACCTGCGCATCGCCGACCGCCCAGAGGACATCCACGCCGCGCGCATCGCCACCGGCGAGGCCGATGCCGTCCTCGGCGGCGACCTCGTGGTCAGCGCCGGCGCCGAGGCGCTGGCGAAAATGCTCGACGGGAAGACCCGGGCCGTCATCAGCTGCAGTGACACGCCGACCGCCGAATTCACGCGCAACCGCGACTGGTCGCTGCCCAGCCGGGCGCTGCAGCAACGCCTCGTCGATGCGCTAGGCAGCACCACTATCGACTTCATCGATGCCCAGCACCTGGCGGCCCGCCTCATGGGCGATGCACTCTTCGCCAACCTCCTGCTACTCGGCTACGCATGGCAGCGCGGACTGGTGCCAGTAACGGCGGCGGCGCTCGACCAGGCCATCGCGCTGAACGGCGCGGCGGTCGCGGCCAACCGGCTGGCTTTCCTGTGGGGGCGCCGTGCCGCGGTCGACCCGCAAAAAGTGGCCGAAATCACCGGCCCGCTGGCCGGGGAAGCGCCACGGCAGCTAAAGCTCGACGAACTGGTGGAGCACCGGGCCGCGCACCTCGCCGCCTACCAGGACGTGGCGCTGGCCACCCGCTACCGGAAGCGCATCGATGCCGTGCGGGCGCTCGGCGACGAAACCCTGACCCGCACCGTGGCCGAGCAGTATGCCCGCCTGCTCGCGCCCAAGGACGAATACGAAGTCGCACGACTGCTCTCCGCGCCCGGTTTCCTGAAGGAGATTGCCGCGACCTTCGGCGACGATGCCCGCGCCAGCTTCCACCTGGCACCGCCGCTGCTGGCCCGCCCGGGCGCCGACGGGCGCCCGCGCAAGCTGCGCTTCGGCCCGTGGCTGCTGCCCGTCCTGCGCCTGCTGGCGGCCGCCCGCGGGTTGCGCGGCGGCCTGCTCGACCCGTTCCGCTTCACCGCGGACAAGCGCCTCGATCACGCCCTGCTGGCCGACTACGAGGCGGACCTCGACCTCATCCTGCGCACGGGCGCGGCGCACCCCGCCATCCGCAGCTTGGCCGGGTGGCCGGCCGAGGTGCGCGGTTTTGGGCCGGTTCGCGCCGGCGCAGCAGCAACGGCCAGCGGGCGGCGGAACGCGACACGCGCCGAGCTGTTGGCATAGAATCAGCGGATGTCCCCCGCCGCATCACGCCACCTCGCCCTGCAGGGCGCGGCCGTCATCCTGGTCCTGTCGCTGGCCTGGCCTTATTTCGGCTGGAAGGCGGAACCGCTGCCGTGGCGGGAGACCAGCCTGGCGATCGGCGCTGTCGCCTTCGTGATCGCCACCCGCATCCGCCTGCCCTGGCCGTGGCGGGTCGCCCACGCGGCGGCCGCCCCGCTCGCCTGGTCGCTCGACGGCATGCTGCGATGAGCGACAAGCGGCACCCCGACCTCGTCGCGACCCTCGCCACGCTGGTCAGCGCCTTCGCCGTCACCGCCTTCTTCATCGGCGACCTGATCCTGTCGCGCCAGAACGAGATCAATGGCGCACGTTTGCGCGTCGACCAGTTCGGCATCATGCTCGCCGAACATGCGTCGCGCACCTTCGAAGCCGTGGACATCCTGCTCCGGGAAGTGGCCGGCGACCTGAGCGAGCGCAAGGGCGACTGGGAAACCTGGACCCCTCCCCGCGGCTGGGAGTACATCTCCCAGCGCCACTCGCGCACCCTGCCACAGTTGCGCGACCTTGCCGTGTTCGACCGCCAGGGCGAGCAGCGCTTCATCTCGACTTACTTCCCGGCACCGCGCATCAACGTCCGCGACCGGCCCTACTTCGCGACACTCGAGGGGGGCGCCGCCACGGCCGTCTTCGGCCCCTATGTCGGCCGCAACTCCGGGCGCTATACCTACGCCCTCGCCCGCCGCATCACCGGTGCACGCGGCGAATTCGCCGGGGTTGCCTTCGCCGCCATCGAGCCCGGCTATTTCCACGACTTCTGCTGGTCCAACCGCCTTGCCGACGACTTCGAGGCCGTGCTGGTCAACGCCGGCGGACTCGTCGTCGCCTCCTGCCGCCCGACCGACCTTTCGCGCCAGTCGCCGCTACTCGGGGCGGCGGCGGCAGATACCCTCTACGGCGGCCGCCTGCGCGACTGGCTGCCGGAGCGCGGCACCGCCAGCGGCAACGGCCTGATCGCCTCGGTCACGCCGGTGCCCGACCAGCCGGATTTGCGCATCATCGCCGCGCTGCCCGAGGCGACCGCCCTTGCGGCATGGAACAAGCGCCTGTCGCAGATGGGCATCCTCGCAGCGCTCCTCCTCCTCATCCTCTTCGGCAGCACCATCCTGGTCCGCCGCTACCTGCACGACATGCGCGCGATGACCGACGAACTCGCCCACAGCCATGAGGACCTCGCCCGCAGGGTTGCCGAGGCGACCGCCGAGTTGTCGGTGCAGAAGGAGGAGGCGGAGCGGGCCAACCGCGCCAAGAGCCGCTTCCTCGCGGCAGCCAGCCATGACCTGCGGCAGCCGCTGCACGCCATGTCGCTGTTCGCCGCCGACCTGCGCCGCCAGGTGCGCAGCGGCAATGCCTCCGGTTTGCCCCACCTCGCCGACCAGATCGTCATTTCGACCGGCCAGTTGGGCCAGTTGTTCGATTCCCTGCTCGACATCTCGCGCCTCGACGTTTCGGGCATCAGCCCGGAGGTCTGCGAATTCCCGCTCGACCCGGTGCTCGAACGCCTCGTCGCCTCGTTCCGCCGCAGCGCGGCCGACCGCAGCCAGGCGCTGTTGCTGCGGCCGACGGACGCCTGGGTGCGCTCCGACCCGCAGATGCTCGAGCGCATGATCGGCAACCTGATTTCCAATGCCCTGCGCTACACCCCGCCCGGCGGCCGCATCCTGGTCGCCGTTCGCCGCCGGCGGAACCGCCTCGCCATCGAGGTGCGCGACAACGGTCCCGGCATCGCGCCGGAACACCAGGAAGCGATCTTCGCGGAGTTCTACCAGGTCGGCAACCGGGCGCGCGAGGAGGGCCAGGGACTCGGGCTCGGGCTCGCCATCATCGACCGCCTGGCGCGGGCGCTCGGCATCGAGGTTGGCCTGCGCTCGCGTCCCGGGCACGGCACAACTTTCTCGCTGCTGGTCGAGGAAGGCAGCGAAGCCGGCGCAGTCCTGTGCCGCGGCATCCGCGCCGGCAACAACCCGGTCGTCGCCTTCGTCGGCAACGGAACCGACATCGCTGCCGCACACGACCTGGCGAAAAGCTGGAAGATGCCCGTGCAGCGCTACGAGCGCCCCGATGCCAAACTCGGCAGCCTGGCCGAGGGCAGCGTGGTGGTGACCGGGACGGCCGATGCCGCCGATGCGCGCCGGCTATGCCCGGCGCCAGTCGCCGTCGTGGCGCTCGGGGCGGCCGGCGCCGAGGGTATACATGGCCTGCCGCTGCCGCTGCGGCCGGCCCGGCTGCGCGCCCTCCTGACCCAGCTTCAGAAGGAATTGCCGAAGTCGATGCCGTAGCGGGCGACGGCAACCAGGGCCTGGGTGCGGCTGCTGACGCCGAGCGCCTTGAAGACAGCCGTCGCGTGGATCTTGACGGTCCCCTCGGAGAGGCCGAGCTGATCGGCGATATCGCGGTTCGAGAGGCCGCGCACCATAAGCGCCAATACCTGCGCCTGGCGTTCGGTCAGGCCGATTTCCGACGGGTCGATGCCGGCACTGTTGGGCGGCACCGGCGCCACGTCGTCAAGGCGCGCTCCAGCGCTCATGCCGGGCGGGCGGAAGATGCCGCCGTCGAGCACCTCGCGTACGGCTGCCACCAGCGCCTCGCCGGAAAAAGCCTTGGGGATGAAGCCGGCTGCACCGAGGTTCATGACCCGCGACACCGTCGGCGGGTCGTCGAAAGCCGAGACAACCGCGACCGGAATGGTCGGATGGTTGCGGCGCAGGATGTCGAGACCGACAAAGCCGTCGATGCCCGGCAAAGCCAGATCGAGCAGCACGAGATCGAAATCGGTCTCGCTCTCGAGCAGTTGCAGCGCCGATTCGAAATCCGCGCATTCACTGATCCGGAATTCCGGATCGCTCTGCGCCAGGAGGCGCACCATGCCCTCGCGCACCAGCGCGTGGTCCTCGACTACCAGAATCCTGAGCATTCCCACCTCCCTTTTTGTCCTGCTAATTTACCATCAGCGTCATTCATTTGGTTTAAGATGAAACGATATCCAGACAGGAGAGAGACATGTCCGAATTCAGCCAGAACAGCAACGACCCCCTCGCCTTCGTCCGCAACCTGTGGGGCGGCATGGGGCTGTCGATGCCCGGGATGACCGTTCCCACCTTCGATGTCGACGAACTCGACAAGCGGATCAAGGACATGAAGGCCGTCGAGGGCTGGCTGCGCATGAATCTGTCCATGCTGCAGATGACCATCCAGGGTCTCGAGATGCAACGCACGACCCTGGGCGCCGTGCAGGCGATGGGCCAGATGGCGAAAGACAGCGCCCGTGCGATGGCCAGCCCCGAGCCGGCGGCGGCGCCCGAACCGGAAGCCAATCCTGCCCTGTCGGAAGCCGCCATGTGGCCGTGGCAGATGATGCAGCAGATGCGCGAGCGCATGCAGGAGACTGCGGAAGCGGCCGCCCAGGCAGTCACGCCGGAAGCCAAGAAGAAGCCCGCCGCCCGGCGCAGCAGCGCGGCGCGCAAGTAGCCTTCAGGCCGCGGCCAGCCAGGCCGCCCACAGCGGCAGCGTCAGCATCGACCCGAGCGTGGTCGCCGAGATCAGCCAGGCGACGCTGCGCCCGTCGCCACCCATGCGCATCGCCAGGATATAGGCCGATGACGCGGTCGGCAGCGCCGCGAACAAGACCGCGACCTGGAAATTCAGGCCGTCCAGCCCGAGCAACCGGCCGGCGGCAATGGCGATCAGCGGCAGGGCGAGCAACTTGACCGCAACCAGCCAGCCCGACAGCGCGCGCAGGCCGGTGCTACCTTGCAGGCGCAAGGCCGCGCCGACCGTAATCAGGCCAAGGGCGATCGACGCATCGGCGAGGCGCCCGAGGAAGGATTGCAGCGGCGCCGGCGGCACGAAGCCGGCAAGGTTCAGGGCAAAGCCGGCTGCCGTGCCCCAGATCAGCGGGTTGCGCGCCACCTCCCGCCAGAGGCCGGCCTCGCCATGGCGGGCGAGCATCCACACCGAGACAAAGTTGGCAACCGGCACCGCGGCACCAACGATGAGACCCATCGTGGCGATCCCCGGTGCCCCGAAGAGCATGCCGGCAACCGCCAGGGCGATGTAGGAATTGAAGCGGTAACCGCACTGGAAGACCGAAGCGAAGACGAGCGGGGGCACGCGCAGCAGCAGGCGCGGCAAGACGCCGAGCAGCATGCCGCTGGCCATCGCGGCGAAGGCGGTGGCCAGCAGCGGCACGGCGGCAGCCAGGTCGAGCCGGGTCCGCACGATGGCATTGATCAGGAGTGCCGGGAACAGGATGAAATAGACGAGCTTCTCGACCCCGCTCCAGAAGTGGTCGCCGAGATGCATCCAGCGGCGGATGGCGACGCCAAGCAGGATCAGCGCAAAGTCGGGAAGCAGCAGGAGGGCGGTGTTCATCGCCCTGTCCGGCCGCTAGGCGCTGCGGTTTGCCTCATGAGCGGCAGTCGTCGTATTGGCGGCGCAGGCGGTTGAGCCCCTGCTTGAAGGCTTCGGCGTCGCCATGGTCGAAAAAGCGCGGATAGCGGTCGTGCGCCGCCTTGACCCGCCGCGCATGCTTGATCGGACACCAATACTGCTCGGTGCGGGCGGCAACCTCGCGGGCGTAGGCCGCCACGCCATTGCCGTACGAGCAGTAGAAGCAGTTGAATTTCTCGATCAGGTTCAGGTAGGGCAAATCCTCGCGGTCGAAGACAAGATAGTCGCTGCGACTGACCTTGGGAATGCGGTAGACCGGGAAACAGATGGCCTGGTAGACGGTCACGAAGACATCAAGCATGAGGAAGGGAATCCAGCCGGCGTAGATCACCGGGGAGGTCAGCACCACGAGCAGGCGCGAGCGGATCATGAAGCGGAACAGCCCGGTCTTGTAGCGGCGCTGCTGGCGCGCGAACTCGTCGGCCAGCTCGGCCCTGCGCTGGGCCCACTCGTCGCGCGCCTTGCGGTACTCCTCGTCGAGTTCGTCCTGCAGCGCGGCGATGCGCGTGAGCAGTTCGTCGATGTGCTGTCTCATGATCGTTCCTCCAGGGTCGCCGCATCATGCCCCAGGGAACACTCGGCAATCAACCGAAGGCGCCCGCCGCCGCGTAGTACGCAACCTCTGCCGGGGTGCAGCCGAGGCCGGCGAGGATAGCCTCGTTGTGCTCCCCGGCCGCCGGCGCCGGGTGGCGGATCGCGAAAGGATGGCCGGACATGCGCAGGGGCGGCGCGAACTGGGTCAGGCCCGGCGTCTCGACGACCATGCCACGGGCCACGACCTGCTCGTTGTGCAGGGCTTCGTCGGGTGCGAGAACCGGCGTCACGCAGCAGTCGACCGCAGCAAAGCGGGCCGCCCAGGCGTCACGGCCCTGCGTTGCGAACAGTGCCGCCATTTCGGCACGCAGGGCGGGATCCCACTGGCGAGCGCCCCATTCCGGGCGGCCGAGGGTAGCGCAGCACAGTTGCCAGAATTTGCTTTCGAGCGCGCCGACCGCCATGTGGCGGCCGTCGGCGCAGCGATAGACGGCATAGCAGGGCAGGCCGCCGTTCAACAGGTCGCTGCCGCGCGGCGCCGGCCCGCGACCTTCGGCCAGGCGCAGCATGACGAAGTAGGTGTGGGCGAGCACGCTGTCGGTCATCGCCACGTCGACGTGGCGCCCCTTCCCGGTCGCGCGCGCATCGAGCACGCCGGCGAGGATGCCCGTCGTCGCCGTCAGCGCACCACCGAGCAGGTCGGCGATCTGGAAATTGGGGATCGCCGGGTCGTCGCCCTCGCGGCCGATCTGGTCGAGCACACCCGCATACCCGAGGTAATTGATGTCGTGGCCGGCCAAGTCGCGGTATGGTCCGTCCTGGCCGTAGCCGCTGATCGAGCAATAGACGATGCGCGGATTCACCGCGGCGCAGGCGGCATGGCCAATGCCCAGCTTGTCGACGACGCCCGGCCGGAAACTCTCGACGACGACATCGGCCGTCGCCACAAGGCGCAGGAAGACCTCGACCCCGGCCGCCTGCTTTAGGTCGAGGCGCAAGCCAAGCTTGTTGCGGTTGATCATGCGGAAATAGGCGCTGTCGCCGCCCTTGCCGGTGCCCAGCGTACGCGCGTAGTCGCCGATCCCCGGGTCCTCGATCTTGATGACCTCGGCGCCGAGATCGGCGAGATGGAGCGTGGCGACCGGCCCGGGTAGCAGACGGGTCAGGTCGAGGATGCGTACGCCGGCGAGCGGGGCCGGCCTGGCCGGCGCCCCGCCATCAGTAGACACGCCGGTCCTCGATTACCTTGCCGTCATTGGCGAGACTACCCGGTGCCGCAAAGGCGATCTCGCCGCGCAGCTTGGTGACCTCGCGCAGGCTGGCCACCAGTGCGCTGTCGAGCGCTTCGCCGTTACCGCTGAGTTCGCAGTGCAGGACCATGCGATCCTGTCCGCCCGGGTTGTCGACGACGAGGCGCAGGCGACCCACCTCGGGATGGCGGCGGGCGATGTCGGCAACCTGTTCGGGATGGACGAACATGCCCTTGATCTTGGTCGTCTGGTCGGCACGCCCCATCCAGCCCTTGAGGCGGACATTCGTGCGCCCGCAGGGCGAACTGCCGTGCAGGACGGCGGAGAGGTCGCCGGTGGCGAAGCGGATCAGGGGATAGTCGCCATTGAAGGTAGTGACCACGACCTCGCCGACCTCGCCCGGGGCGACCGGATCGCCGGTGCCGGGCCGGACGATCTCGACCAGCAGATCTTCCTCGACGACCAACCCTTCCTCGGCTTCTGTCTCGTAGGCGATGGTGCCGATATCGGCCGTCGCGTAGCACTGGCGCACCGTGATACCGCGCTCGTTGAGCCAGCTGCGCGTCACGCCCGGCAGCGCCTCGCCGGAAACCAGCGCCTTCTTCAGCGACGAAATGTCGGCACCCAGTTCCCCGGCCTTCTCGACGATGATGCGCAGGAAGGACGGCGTGCCGACATAGCCGTCCGGCCGCAGGTCGACCATCGCCTGCACCTGCTGCTCGGTCTGCCCTGTGCCGCCCGGGAAAACCGCGCAGCCCAGCTTGCGCGCCCCGCCCTCCATCATGAAGGCACCGGGTGTGAAGTGGTACGAATAGCAGTTGTGCACCAGGTCGCCGTGCCGGAAACCGGCGGCGTAAAGTGCCCGCGCGGTCCGCCAGTGATCCATTTCGCCGCCCTGCAGCTCATAGATCGGGCCCGGCGACGCGAACACCCGCTTCGCCTTTTGCCGCGACAACGAATTCAGTCCGCCGAAGGGCGGGGTCTTTTTCTGCAACTCGATCAGGTCGCGCTTGCGGGTCAGCGGCAGATGCGCCAGCGCCTCGCGCGAGGTGCATTCGAACGGGTTGATGCCCGCCAGCGCATGAAAATAATAGGACGACGTCTCCTTGGCGTGCGCCAGCTGACGCGCCAACTTGTCCATCAGGTCGGCCTCGCGTTCCTCGGGGTCGCGGGTCTCGAGCGGATCGTAGAAGCTCATCTCATTTTTCTCCGTTTTTGGCGGTCGACCGTAGCAAATGAACCGGGCAGTCGCGAGATCGCAAAATAGCCAGTCAGGGCAAGGCGGAGCGCGGCGCCGTTTGCTATCTGCAAACAAGCCGCGCGACAACGCCGCCTTGGCGGGCGCACTGCGACCTCAGGAAAGCCAGCGCTTGCGGCGGCGGTAGTGCTTGACGTCCTTGAACGACTTGCGCCCGGACGATGACAGGCCGAGGTAGAACTCCTTGACGTCCTCGTTGTTGCGCAGGTCCTCGGCCGAGCCCTCCATGACGACGCGGCCGTTTTCGAGGATGTAGCCGAAATCGGCGTAGCGCAGCGCGATGCTGGTGTTCTGCTCGGCCAGCAGGAAGGTCACCTTCTCGCGCTGGTTGAGGTCCTTGACGATGGTGAACACTTCCTCGACGATCTGCGGCGCCAGGCCCATCGACGGCTCGTCGAGCAGCACCATACGCGGCTCAGCCATCAACGCCCGACCGATAGCACACATCTGCTGCTCGCCGCCCGAGGTGTAGGCAGCCTGGCTGGTGCGCCGTGTCTTCAGGCGCGGGAAATAGTTGTAGACCTTCTCGAGGGTCGCGTTGACCGCGCCCTTGCCGTCCTTGCGCGTGTAGGCACCGGTCAGCAGGTTTTCCTCGATGGTCAGGTGGCCGAAGCAGTGGCGGCCTTCCATGACCTGGACGACACCACGCCTGACCAGGTCGGCCGGGGTCAGCGCCTCGACACGCTCGCCCTTCAGTTCGATCGAACCCTTGGTCACCTCGCCGCGCTCGCCGTGCAGCAGGTTGCTGACCGCGCGCAGGGTCGTGGTCTTGCCGGCACCGTTGCCGCCCAGCAGCGAGACGATGCTGCCTTCGGGGACGTTGAAGGAAACGCCCTTGAGGACGAGGATCACGTGGTTGTAAATGACCTCGACGTTGTTCACGTTGAGGAAGATATTGGCGGCGGTCATGTCGGCATCCGGGAGAAAAAGCCCCGCGCCACGCGGCGCGGGGCGGCTTGCCTTACTGCTTGCACTGCTCGGGCGTACGCGGGGTAATCTTCTTTTCCTCGGCGTACTTGCGCGAAGCGGTAAGAACCATGCCGCGCAGCAGCTTGTCGTCAGCCTGGTACCAGTCGGTGCCCGGCACCCACTTGCTGCCGTCCCAGGTCTGGACACGTACCCAAGACGATCCCATGTGGTCGAGGCAGGAGGTCTGCACCGGACGCATGACGCCAGCGAAGCCCATGGCGTCGAGCGTCTTCTGGTCGAGGTTGAGGTTCTCGAGGCCCCAGCGCACCTGCTCGCCGGTCATGACCTTGCCCTTGCCGTAGCGCTCCTGCGCCTTGCGCACACCTTCGACGGCCACCATCGAAGAGATCAGGCCGCGCATGTAGAGCACCGAGCCGACTTCTTCCTTGGCGCCCGTCCCCTGGCCCTTGGCATGCACCTTCTCGAGCATGTCCTTGACCACCTTGGAGTTCGGCTCGGCGGAATGCTGCAGGGTCAGCGCCTGGTAGCCCTTGGCGCCGGCGGCGACGTCCTTGACGTCAGGCTCCGCACCAGCCCACCAGACACCGAGCATCTTCTCGCGCGGGAAACCGGTCGCCTGCGCTTCCTTGAGCGCGGTCGAGTTCATGACACCCCAGCCCCAGAGCAGCACGTTGTCCGGGCGGTTCTGGCGGATCTGCAGCCAGGTCGCCTTCTGCTCGACGCCCGGATGGGCGACCGGCAGGAGGATCAGTTCGAAGCCATGCATCTTGGCCCGTTCCTGCAACATCGGGATCGGCTCCTTGCCGAACGGGCTGTCGTGGTAAACGAGCGCGATCTTCTTGCCCTTCAGCTTGTCGAGGCCGCCGGCCTGCTTGCCGATATGCTGGATAGCCACGTCGGCAGCGACCCAGTAGGTGCCGAGCAAGGGGAAATTCCAGGTGAAAACCGACCCATCCTGCGACTCGCTGCGGCCATAGCCGGCAGTTACCAGAGGAATCTTGTCGACCGGCGCCTTGTCGGTCAACGCGAAGGTGACGCCGGTGGACAGCGGCTGGAACACCGTCGCGCCCTTGCCCTTCAAGCGCTCGTAGCACTCGACGCCGCGGTCGGTGGCATAGCCGAACTCGCACTCCTCGAAGGAGATCTTGACACCGTTGACCCCGCCATTGGCGTTAACCAGCTTGAGGTAATCGATGTAGCCGTTCGCCCAGGGGTTACCGTTGGCGGCGTAGGCACCGGTGCGATACACCAGCACCGGGAAGAACTGCTCCTTCGCCTGGGCGAAGGCGGCGGTCGACGTCACGGCGGACGTCATTCCGATGGCGGCCAGCGATGCGGCCAGGGCAAGCGAACGTATTTTCATGAGTCTCCTCCAGGGTGTGGATGTAATGTGATGCACTTGCGGTTGGTGTCAGGATGCAGCCCGGTCAGTGGGGGAAGGGCCAGAGACGCAGCTTCTCCTTGCTCGTTGCCCACAAACGGGCCAGTCCATGGGGCTCGACGATCAGGAAGAAGACGATCAAGGCCCCAAAGATGATCAACTCCGCGTGCGAGACCGCGGCAGTCGAGATGGAAATCCCGACCAGCCTGCCGAGGACCGGCAGGAACTGGTTGAGAAAAATGGGCAGAACGACGATGAAGGCAGCGCCGAAGAAGCTGCCGACGATTGAGCCGAGCCCGCCGATGATGACCATGAACAGCAACTGGAAGGAGCGGTCCACCGAGAACGCCGCCGGTTCCCACGAGCCGAGGTGGACGAAGCCCCACATGGCGCCGGCAACGCCGACGAAGAAGGAACTCACGGCAAAGGCCGACAGCTTGGCCCACATCGGGCGGATGCCGATGACCTCGGCGGCGACGTCCATGTCGCGGATCGCCATCCACTGGCGGCCGATCGAGGCGCGTGTCAGGTTCTTGGCCAGGAAGCCGAAGACCACGAGCATGCCGAGGCAGAAGAGGTATTTTTCGGCCGGCGCGTCGACGTTCCAGCCGAAGAAATCGAGATTCGACACCGACACCGATCCCGAAGACGAATCGTTGGTGAACCACTTGATGCGCAGGAAGGCCCAATCCCAGAAAAACTGGGCGGCGAGCGTCGCCACCGCTAGGTAAAGGCCGCGCACGCGCAGGCTGGGAATACCGAAGATGATGCCCATCGCCGCCGATGTCAGGCCGCCGAGCAGGAGCGCGGCAAGGAGCGGCATGCCGTCGACGCGGATCAGGAAGTTGTACGCCGCATAGGCGCCGATCGCCATGAACGCCCCGGCGCCCAGCGTGATCTGACCGCAGTAGCCGACCAGCAGGTTGACGCCGAGTGCGGCGAGCGACAGGATCAGGAAGGGGATGAGGATAGCGCGGAACATGTATTCGTCCGCCAGCAAAGGTACGCCGACGAAGGCGAAGGCGATGATGGCGATCACCGCCCAGCGGTCCTGGGCGATCGGGAAGATCTGCTGGTCGGCGCCGTAGGAAGTCTTGAACTGGCCGTTTTCGCGGTAAATCACGTTGTTTCTCCAGAATCCATACGGACGATGATTTTTTGGCTACGGCCGCTGGCGCTTAACTTGCTGCGCAAGTTAGCCTCCGCCGAAAGATCATTGCCCGCGTTCATACGCGGTCAATGATCTTTTCGCCGAACAGGCCCTGCGGCCGGAACAGCAGGAAGACGAGGGCGAGCATGTAGGCGAACCAGATCTCGATGCCGCCGCCGACGTAGGGCCCGAGAAACACTTCCGACAGTTTCTCGCCGACGCCGATGATGAGGCCGCCGATGATGGCGCCCGGCACCGAAGTCAGGCCGCCGAGGATGACCACCGGCAGCGCACGCAGCGCTACCGTCGCCAGGGAGAACTGGACGCCGAGCTTGGAGCCCCAGATGATGCCGGCGACCAGGGCGACGACGCCGGCCACGCACCAGACGATGACCCAGATGCGGTTGAGCGGGATGCCGATCGACAGCGCCGCCTGATGGTCGTCGGCCACCGCGCGCAACGCACGGCCCGTGGAGGTCTTCTGGAAGAAGATCGAAAGCGCGGCAACCAGGCAGGCGGCGACCAGCGCGGCGATGAAGTCCTCCTTGTTGATCAGGATGCCGCCTTCGAACACGTTCTCGAACATCATCACCGGGTCCTTGGGCATGCCGACGTCGATGTTGTAGATCTCGCTGCCGAAAATCGTCTGGCCGACCCCCTCCAGCACGTAGGTGATGCCGAGCGTCGCCATCAGCAGCGTCGCGCCTTCCTGATTGACCAGGTTGCGCAGCGCCAGGCGTTCGATCACCCAGGCGACGACGAACATCACGCCGCCGGCGGCGATGAAGGCGAGGATATTGGCGACCAGCAGGCTGTCGCCGCCGAGCGCCGCGTTGAACCATTCGGAGAAGCGCGCCATCGCCAGCGCGGCGAAGAGGACCATCGCCCCCTGCGCGAAGTTGAAGACGCCGGATGCCTTGTAGATCAGCACGAAGCCGAGGGCGACCAGCGAATAGAGCATGCCGGCCATGAGGCCGCCGATCAGGGTTTCGAGGAAGAATGCCATCGCGCGCTCCGCTTAGTGGCCAGCGCCCAGGTAGGCCTTGATGACCTCCGGGCTGGAACGGACTTCGTCGGGGAGGCCATCGCCGATCTTCTTGCCGTAGTCGAGAACGACGACGCGATCGGAAATGTCCATGACGACACCCATGTCGTGCTCGATCAGCACGATGGTGGTGCCGAACTGGTCGTTGACGTCGAGGATGAAGCGGCACATGTCCTGCTTTTCCTCGACGTTCATGCCCGCCATCGGTTCGTCGAGGAGCAGGATCTTCGGCTCCATCGCCAGCGCGCGACCGAGGTCGACACGCTTCTGCAGGCCGTAGGGCAGGCGGCCGACCGGCGTCTTGCGGATGTGCTGGATCTCGAGGAAGTCGATGATCTCCTCGACCTTCTTCCGGTGGGCGATTTCCTCGTTGCGCGCCGGACCCCACCAGATCGCCTGCAACAGCAGGTTGCTCTTCATCTTGAGGGTACGCCCGGTCATGATGTTGTCGAGCACGCTCATGCCCTTGAACAGGGCGATGTTCTGGAAGGTGCGCGAAATGCCCTGGGCGGCTGCCAGGTGCGGATCCATCTGCTTGCGCTCCTGACCGTGGAAGAAGATCTTCCCGTCCTGCGGATGGTAGACACCGTTGATGACATTGAGCATCGAGCTCTTGCCGGCGCCATTGGGGCCGATGATGGCGCGTACCTCGTGTTCGCGGACATCGAAGGAAATGTCGGTCAGCGCCTTGACGCCGCCGAAACGGAGCGAAATGTTCTGGAGGTCGAGGACGACGTCGCCAATCTTCTTGCTCATGGTCAGGCCGCCCTCTTCACGATCGGGAAAGTCTTGGCATCGACGATCTTCAGGTCAGCCGCCACTTTGCCGCGGCGGCCATCCTCGAACTTGACCTCGGTCTCGATGAACTGGGTGGCCTTGCCGCCGTAGAGCGCATCGATCAGAACCGCATACTTGTCGGCGACGAAATTGCGGCGCACCTTGCGCGTGCGGGTCAACTCGTCATCATCAGGATCCAGCTCCTTGTGCAGGACGAGGAAGCGATGGATCTGCGAATCGGCGACCATGCTGTCATGCGCGAGGTCGGCGTTGACCTTCTCGACGCATTCGCGGATCAGCTCGCAGACCTCCGGCTTGCCGGCCAGGTCGGTATAACCTGAATAGGCGATGCCGCGCCGCTCGGCCCAGTTGCCGACCGCCCCGACGTCGATGTTGATGAAGGCGCAGACCATCTCGCGGTCGTGCCCGAAGCAGACGACCTCCTTGATGTGCTGGAAGAACTTCAGCTTGTTCTCGATATAGTTCGGCGCGAACATCGAGCCGTTGTGCAGCTTGCCGACGTCCTTGGCGCGGTCGATGATCTTGAGGTGGCCGTCATCGTCGATGAAGCCGGCGTCGCCGGTCATGAACCAGCCGTCGGCGTTGATCGTCTCCGCCGTGGCGTCCGGTCGCTTGTAGTAGCCCTTGAGCAGCATCGGACCCTTGACGAGTACCTCGCCGTTGTCGGCGATCTTGATCTCGACGCCCGGCGCCGGCGCACCGACGGTATCGGCCTTGACCTGGCCGTCGGGCTGCAGGCAGACATAGGCGCAGGTTTCGGTCTGGCCGTAGAGCTGCTTCAGGTTGATGCCGATCGAGCGGTAGAAGCTGAACAGCTCCGGCCCGATCGCGGCGCCGGCCGTATAGGCGACGCGGATGCGGTTCATGCCGAGCACGTTGCGCAACGGCCCGTAGATGATCAGGTTGCCCAGCCAGTACTGGAAGCGGTCGCCCGCCCCCACCGAATTGCCGTCGAGGATATCGCCGCCGCAGCGCTTGGCGACCGCCATGAAATGGTGGAAGAGGCGCTGCTTCAGCTTGCCGGCATCCTCCATGCGGATCATGACCTGGGTGAGCAACCCCTCGAAAACCCGGGGCGGCGCGAAGTAGTAGGTGGGGCCGATCTCGCGCAGGTCGTTCATCACGGTATCGGCCGACTCCGGGCAATTGATCGTGAAGCCGCAGACCAGGGCCTGCGCGAACGAGAACAGGTGGTCGCCGACCCAGGCCATCGGCAGATAGGAGAGAATGTCGCCGTCGGCGGTCATGCGATCCACCTGGATGCCGCCCTGGGCCGCAGCGATGAAGGCGGCATGGGTCTGGCAGACGCCCTTCGGCTTGCCGGTGGTGCCCGAGGTGTAAAGCATTACCGAGACGTCGTCGAAATGCCCCTGTTCGATTTCGCCCGCGAGGAAATCAGGGTGATTGCGGTCGTGGATGCGCCCCATCGCCATCAGTTCGTGAACGTCGTGCAGGAAGGGCTGGTTGTAGTGACGCATGCCGCGCGGATCGTCATAGACGATGTGCTCGAGGGTGCCGACGCGGTCCTTGATCTCGAGGAGCTTGTCCACCTGCTCCTGGTCCTCGACGATGGCGAAGCGGACGCCCGCGTCCTGCAGCACGAACAGCATCTCGTCGGCCACCGCGTCCTGGTAGAGCGGCACCGGCACGCCGCCAAGGCATTGCGCGGCGGTCATCATCATGTACAGGTGCGGACGGTTGTCGCCGATGATCGCGAGGTTGTCACCGCGCTTGAAGCCGAGCTCGGCCAGGCCGCAGGCCAGCGCACGGACCCGTTCGGCAACATCGGCCCAACTCCAGGTCTGCCAGATGCCGAGGTGTTTTTCCCGCATGGCCGGCGCCTGCGGCCGCATGCGCGCATGGTTAAGCAACAGCCGCGGGAAGGTATGCAACCCATCCGGCGCGGCGATATTCGCCTGCTCGGGCATTCGTTAGTCTCCTCCGTGCCGCGTTGCACATGCGCGCGGTCTGACGTTCGTTTGAATCATTGTGTCGATTGCCGCCGCCTGCGTAAACATTGCGGTGCACAACGACAATGGCCGATTCGATGGCGCAGTCTAAGCCCAAGCGGGCGCCTATAATTGTCGCCTGGCAGACATTCGGGAAATATTTTTGAACAACGCGGAAGAATTGCTGCGCTCGTCTTCCTGGGGGCGCGCCCTCACCGATGACGAAATGAAGCGGGCGCTCGCCGGCACTATCGAGCGCAGCTTCAGTGCGGGGGCATTCATCTGCATGAAGGGTGAACCGGTCGACGCCTGGATGGGCATCATCGACGGCCTTGGCAAGATGGCCAGCCATTGGACGACCGGCAAGACCACCTCGCTGACCGGGATCAGTTCCGGCGGCTGGTTCGGCGAAGGCTCGCTGCTGAAGAACGAGCCGCGCCGATATGACGTCATGGCGCTGCGCGACACCCGCGTCGCCTTCATGAGCCGATCCACCTTCCACTGGTTGCTCGACCACAGCATCCCGTTCAACCGCTTCATCATCGCGCAGATCAACGAGCGCCTCGGCCAGTTCATCGGCATGATGGAGAACGAGCGCATGCTCGACACCGACGCGCGCATCGCGCGCGGGCTTGCCGCCCTGTTCAACCCGGTCCTCTATCCGGGCACCAACCGCCTGCTGCAAATCTCGCAGGAAGAACTCGGCTATCTGGCCGGCGTTTCCCGCCAGCGCGCCAACCAGGCCCTCAAGGTGCTGGAGGACGCCGGCCTCGTGAAGAGCGAATACGGGGGCATCCTCGTCGTCGACCTCGACGGACTGCGGCGCTTCGGCGAGTGACGGACGGGGCTCTGCCCCGACGCCTTACATGCTGCGCCGGTACTGGCCACCGACTTCGTAGAGCGCGCTGCTGATCTGTCCCAGCGAGCAGTACTTCACCGCATCGACCAGCACGGCAAAGACGTTGCCGTTGTCGATCACCGTCTGCTTGAGCTTCGCCAGCATTGCCGGCGCAGTGTCGGCGTTGCGCGCCTGGAAGTCGCGCAGGCGCTTGATCTGCGACTGCTTTTCCTCGTCGCTGGAGCGGGCCAGTTCGATTTCCTGCTGCGCCATGCCCTTCGGATTGAGGAAGGTATTGACGCCGATGATCGGGTAGGAGCCGTCGTGCTTCTTGTGCTCGTAATACATCGACTCCTCCTGGATCTTGCCGCGCTGGTAGCCGGTCTCCATGGCACCCAAGACGCCGCCGCGCGAGGCGATGGCTTCGAATTCCTTCAACACGGCTTCTTCAACCAGATCGGTCAGCTCGTCGATCACGAACGCGCCCTGGTTCGGGTTTTCGTTCTTCGAGACGCCCCATTCGCGGTTGATGATCAGCTGGATGGCCATGGCACGCCGCACGCTTTCTTCCGTCGGCGTCGTGATGGCTTCGTCATAGGCATTGGTGTGCAGCGAGTTGCAGTTGTCGTAGATGGCGATCAGCGCCTGCAGCGTGGTGCGGATGTCGTTGAAATCCATCTCCTGCGCGTGCAGTGAGCGCCCACTCGTCTGGATGTGGTACTTGAGCTTCTGGCTGCGCTCGTTGGCGCCGTACTTGTTCTTCATCGCCACTGCCCAGATGCGGCGGGCGACGCGGCCGATCACCGAATACTCGGGATCCATGCCGTTGCTGAAGAAGAAGGACAGGTTGGGGGCAAAATCGTCGATGTGCATGCCGCGCGCGAGATAGCTTTCGACGTAGGTGAACCCGTTGGACAGCGTGAAGGCGAGCTGGCTGATCGGATTGGCCCCGGCTTCGGCGATGTGATAGCCCGAAATCGACACCGAGTAGAAGTTCTGCACCTGGTTATGGACGAAGAATTCCTGGATATCGCCCATCATCTTGAGTGCGAATTCGGTCGAGAAGATGCAGGTGTTCTGGCCCTGGTCTTCCTTGAGGATGTCGGCCTGGACCGTGCCGCGCACGGTCTTCAACGTCCATTCGCGGATCTTCTCGGCTTCGTCCTCGGTCGGCTGGCGGCCGTTTTCCTCGGCGAACTTGGCCATCTGCTGGTCGATCGCGGTGTTGAAGAAGCAGGCGAGGATGATCGGCGCCGGGCCGTTGATGGTCATCGACACCGAGGTGGTCGGCGCCAGCAGGTCGAAACCGTCGTAAAGCACCTTGAGGTCGTCGAGCGTGGCGATCGAGACGCCCGAATTGCCGATCTTGCCGTAGATGTCCGGACGCTCGTCCGGATCGCAACCGTAGAGTGTCACCGAATCGAAGGCGGTCGACAGGCGGTGCGCGGGCATTCCTTCGGAAACCTTCTTGAAGCGGCGGTTGGTACGGAAGGCATCGCCTTCGCCGGCGAACATCCGGGTCGGATCCTCGCCCTCGCGCTTGAAGGCGAAGACGCCGGCGGTAAAGGGGAAGGAGCCGGGCACGTTCTCCTTCATCAGGAAGCGCAGGATCTCGCCGTCGTCGGTGTACTTCGGCAGGATGACCTTGCGGATCTTCGTTCCCGACAGGGATTCCGACACCAGCCGGGTGCGGATCTCCTTGTCGCGAATTTTCACGACGTACTCGTCGCCGGAATACGCGGCGAGGGTGTCCGGCCACATGTCGAGCAGCTTCCTGGCCTTCGGGTCCTGCTGGCCATCTTTCCATGCAGCCAGTTCTTCGAAGTCCGCGGTCGACTTGTCGCAACCGGCAAAAATGCCGCGGGCGATGCGCAACGATTGACGCTCGCGGGCGATCAGCACCTGCTGCCCGGCATGGGCGTGGTAACCGCGTACCGTGTCGGCGATCTCGGCCAGATAGCGGACGCGCTGCGCCGGCACGATGGCACGCTGGCTCGAAGACTGCCGGACCGAAACGCGCGGCAGCTTCCCTTCGCGCAGCTTCAGGCCCTTGTCGGCCAGCGCCGGCACCAGCGCCTGATAGAGCGCGGTGACCCCGTCGTCGTTGAAGCGGGCGGCCTGCGTGCCGAAGACGGGCATCTCGTCGGCCGGGGTAGTGAAGCGTTCGCGGTTGCGCTGGTACTGCTTGCGCACGTCGCGCAGCGCATCCTCGGCGCCCTTGCGGTCGAACTTGTTGATGGCGACGAAGTCGGCGAAGTCGAGCATGTCGATCTTTTCCAACTGCGACGCGGCGCCGAATTCGGGGGTCATCACATACATCGAGACATCGACGAAGGGCACGATGGCGGCGTCGCCCTGGCCGATGCCCGAGGTTTCGACGATGACCAGGTCGAAACCGGCCAGCTTGCAGGCGGCGATCACTTCTGGCAGCGCGGCCGAGATTTCCGAGCCGGTGTCACGGGTCGCCAGCGAGCGCATGAAGATGTTCGGGTGCTCGATGGCGTTCATGCGGATGCGGTCGCCGAGCAGCGCGCCACCGGTGCGCTTGCGCGACGGGTCGATGGAGATCAGGCCGATCTTGACGCTGTCCTCCTGGTCGAGGCGGAAGCGGCGGACGATCTCGTCGGTCAGCGAGGATTTGCCCGCGCCGCCGGTGCCGGTGATGCCGAGGACCGGAATCGCCGTCGCGGCAGCCGCCTTGAGCAGCGGCTCCTTCAATCCCGGCGCCGAACCGTTCTCGAGCAGGGTAATGACGCGCGCCAGCAGGCGGCGGTCACCCGCCGCCAGGCCGGCCAGCACCTGCTCGGCACCTGGCACGCCGGCGTCGGCGACGTCGTAGTCGGATTGCTGGACGACGTCGTTGATCATGCCCTGCAGCCCCATGTGCACGCCGTCTTCCGGCGCGTAGATGCGGGTGACGCCGTAAGCGTGCAACTCCTTGATCTCGGCCGGCACGATGACACCGCCGCCGCCGCCGAAAACCTTGATCTTCTCGCCGCCATTCGCCTTCAGCAGGTCGATCATGTACTTGAAGAACTCGACGTGGCCACCCTGGTAGGAGGTAATGCAGATGCCCTGCGCGTCTTCCTGCAGGGCGGCGTTGACGATCTCCTGCACCGAGCGGTTGTGGCCGAGGTGGATCACCTCCGAACCCGTCGATTGCAGAATCCGCCGCATGATGTTGATCGAGGCGTCATGGCCGTCGAACAGCGAGGCGGCCGTGACGAAACGGACCTTGTTCTTCGGCTTGTAGGGAGCGAGTTTCTTGGCAACGGACAGGTCGGTCATGGCGGGCGCCTTATCTGAAGATTCGGGAGAAACGCCATCATAGGCTGCAATCGCGGCCGCGCCATTGCCCGAGGCGACGACAATCGTGCAATTTCCGCCAGCATGCTAGAGTGTTGCGGTCAACCTCGCGAAAAGGCCGAAATCCGATGCCGGCAACGCTCCCCGACACGCCGTCGCGATCACAGGCGACCGTAGCCATGGGATTCGTCACGGGCATGCTGGCCGGTATCCGGCAGCGCGGCATCGATGTGGCTCCCGTCCTGAGCGACCTGGGGATCGACATTGCAGACATCGCCAGCCGCATCCCGGTCGACCGCTATGCCGCGCTCTACAATCGCCTCAACCGCCTGCTCGACGACGAAGCTTTCGCACTCTTCGCGCAACCGGTACGTTGCGGCAGTTTCGAGTTCCTCTGCCGCTCCTGCCTGTCCGCACCGACCCTGGCCGAAGCACTGGCCCGCGCCAGCCGTTTCCTGCGCGTCGTGCTGCCCGACCTCGCGGTCAGCGTTCGCCGCGTCGCGGGACACGCGGAGCTGGCCATTGCCGAAACGCGAAAGCTGGCCGCAGGCCCCGACGATCCGGGCCGCGTCTTCGCCTTCGAGTGGCTGTTGCGCCTGCTGCACGCCCTCTCCTGCTGGCTGGCCGGCCGTGGCATCGCCCTCGACCGGGTTGTCTTCCCCTACCGCAAGCCGGACCATTTTCCCGACTATGCGCTGATCTTCACGGCCGACTCGCGCTTCGCCCCGACCCTGACCGACGGAACCGGGACATTGGTCGCCCGCTTCAACGCCAACCTTCTCGACCTGCCCCTGCGGCGCGACGAGGCGGCGCTCAATGCTTTCCTCGAGGGCGCCCCGGGCCGGATCACGATGCTCTACCGGCGCGACCGCGAAATGGTCACCCGCATCCGCGACCTGCTGCGCGACGCCTTCCCCGCCACCCCGTCCCTCGATGACATCGCCAGTCGGCTGCACCTTTCGCCGCGCAGCGTCCATCGCCGCCTCGAGGAAGAAGGCTCGAGCTTCCGTGCCATCAAGGACGCCCTGCGGCGCGATCTTGCGCTTTCACGGTTGGCCAAGACGCGCGATCCCGTCGCCCGCATCGCCATGGAGCTTGGCTATGCTGACCCGTCTGCGTTCTACCGTGCCTGCGTGCAATGGACCGGCAAGGGTCCGGCCGCCTACCGGCAGACCTTGCATCACAGTTCCTGGAATCCGGCCGAGTCTTCCGCTCGCCGGTGATTTCCGCTAGCCTTATGGAATGTCGAAGCATGACCATCAGCCGCCCGCCGAGCACGCCGGTCACCACGACCAGCGCGCTGAGCATCCTGACCGCCGCATCGAGGACAACGGCCCCCCGAGCGGCTGGAAGGAGCGGCGCAAACATGTCGAGCGCCGCATCCCCCACCCCGAGGAAGTCGATATTTCCGACGACGATTGGGAGCGCTATTTCACGCCCAAGGCCGGCAACCATGCCGACGAGCTGGCACACGAAGCGGCTGGGGACACCTTCGAAACTGCCGCGCAGCGCAAGGGCCGCTGACTGCCCGCTACCGCCTCGCCGGTTTGCGGCTGGCGGTAGCGTCGTGGCACCAGGCGTCGGCCTGCGGCCCTATTCGTCGTCTTCGCGCAGTTCGAAGCGGCCAGCCAGCTGCTGCTGGATGTTCGGCGGCACTGCCGCGTAGCGCGCGAACTCGATCGTGTAGCTGCCCTGCCCGCCGGTCAGCGACTTGAGCCGCGACTGGTAGTCGTTGAGCTCGGCCAGGGGAACCTCGCCGGTGATCGATGCCATGCCGTGGCCGCGTGCATCGGTGCCAGTGATGTGGCCGCGGCGACCGGACAGGTCGCCGGTCAGATCGCCGATGGCACCCTCGGGGACAACGATCTCGATGGTGACGATCGGCTCGAGGACGATAGGCTTGGCATTGCGGATCGCCTCGGTGACCGCCTTGCGCCCGGCGATGACGAATGCGACCTCCTTGCCATCGACCGCGTGGGTCTTGCCGTCGAAAACGGTCACTTTCAGGTCGTCGACCGTGTAACCGGCGACGACACCGCCCTCGAGCGCCTGGCGCACCCCCTTCTCGACCGCCGGCATGAAGACACCGGGAATCACCCCGCCCTTCACCGCGTCGACGAACTCGAAACCTTCGCCACGCCCCCTGGGTTCGATACGCAGGTGGACCTCGCCGAACTGGCCGGCTCCGCCCGACTGCTTCTTGTGCCGGTACATGGCCTCGGCCGGCGCCGTGATCGTCTCGCAATAGGGAATGCGCGGCGGCTTGGTATCGACTTCCAGCTTGTACTGGCCAGCCATGCGGGCCAGCTTGGCCTTCAGGTGAATCTCGCCGAGGCCGCGGATCACGGTCTCGTTGCTCGACGGGTGACGCTCGACGACGAAGGTCGGATCCTCCATGGCCAGCTTGCCGAGGATATCGAAGAGGCGCTGTTCGTCGCCTTTCTTCTTCGTTTCGACGGCGAGCCCCGCCATCGGCTTCGGGAATTCGAGCGGCACGAGGTGGATGTGATCCTCGTCGTGCGAATCGTGCAGCACGGCATCGAAGACGATCTCGTCAACCTTGGCGATGGCACCGACGTCACCGGGCAGCAATGCATCGACCTCGACCGTGTCCTTGCCCTGCAGGCGATAGAGGTGGGCAACCTTGAACGGGCGCTTGCCGTCACCGACGAAGAGCTGCATGTCCTTCCTCAGCGTTCCCTGATGGACGCGGAAGACCCCGATCTTGCCCATGTAGGGGTCTGCCACCACCTTGAACACATGCGCGAGCACGTGCTTTTCCGGGTCCGGCTCGGAGGCGAAGGGCTCGGTCGGACTGCCCGGCTCGCCGCGGTAGAACAGCGGCGGGTTGCCCTCGGCCGGACTGGGTGCGAGCGAAGCCAGCACGTGCAACAGTTCCCTGATGCCGGCACCGGTCTTCGCCGACGTGAACAGGATGGGAATCAGGTGCCCCTCGCGCAGTGCCTTCTCGAAAGGTGCATGGAGGTCGGCAGCGCTCGGGTCGGCGCCATCCTCGAGGTAACGGGCCAGCAGGTCCTCGTCCTCCTCGACGATCTGGTCGATCAAAGCGCGGTGGGCGGCAGCCACAGATGCGAAATCGGCATCCCCCGAGTCATGTTCAAGCACCTCGACCACATCCGCGCCGCCATGCGCCGGCAGGTCCAGCACCATGCACTGCTTGCCGAAGCGCTCGCGGATATCGGCGACCAGACCCGGCAGGTCCACGTTGTCGGCATCGATCTTGTTGATCACGATCATCCGGCACAGCTTGCGCTCCGCCGCATGGCGCATCATGCGCTCGGTCATCAGCTCGACGCCGGTCTGCGCATTGACCACGACCAGCGCCGTATCGACCGCAGCCAGCGCCGCAATCGCCTGCCCGGCGAAATCGGGGTAGCCCGGCGTGTCGACCGCGTGCACCCTCACCCCGCCCTGCTCGTAATGCACCACCGCCGAGTTCAGCGAATGTCCGGCTTCCTTTTCCTGCGGATCGAAATCGCAGACCGTCGTTCCCCGCTCGACGCTGCCCTTGGCGGCGATGGCGCCGGCTGCCTGCAGCATCGCCTCGGCGAGGCTGGTCTTGCCGGCAGCGCCGTGGCCGACGAGGGCGAGTGAACGGATCAATTCCCCGTGAACAGATGAATGCATGGATGCTCCAATCAATGGCAGATGAATTTCCCCGGCAATTGTAGCGGTGTTGGCCGGATTACCGGATGGCCGGATACTCTACGGCTAGTGCCATTTCGCTGGGCACCGGCTGTCCCGCAATCTGGCCGGGCGTGAAACGCGCGCTGCGAAATGCTTCAAGCACCGTGGCCGCGAAAGGTTCATTGCCGGCGATCAGCGCCACGCGGTCGACCCCTCCGGCCGGGTTTATCCAGAGACGGATTTCGACGACTTCCCGCTCACGGGTCCCCAGCATGCCCTCGGAATCCAGCCGCGGAACATCGACGGGCACGGGCTTTTGATCGAGATCCTGCGCCTTGAAGTAACGCAACCCGGCTGCCATCGCATCATCACCGGAAGCGTTGCCGCGGACGGGGAGGCCTTGCGAAGAGGCAACCGGCTCCGCCGGCCGCGGAACTTTGGCTTCTTCGAGGCCAGATGGTGCCGCCACGCCCGCACTCTGGACTGAATCAGGCAGCGCGATAACCTCGAGGACGGGAGAATGCCATGGCAAGGCACTCCCCGTGACACCTGCCGGCAAGAACACGGCGACCGCGACGACATGCAGGGAAAGCGACAACCCGAGTGCCGCGGCGAGTTGCCAGCGCATCCTCAGGAAACCGGGTGGCCGGAAGGCCACCCGGAATTGCACTTACCCAGAGCCTTACCGGTCAATGGCCTTGTACCAGTAGATCCGGAAGCGCTTTTCGACAGGGATGGTCGGCGGCTGCTGGATCTGCGGCCCGGAGAGCACAACCTCGACGGTCTTGCCCTCGTCGGTTGTCACAACCGTACCCACCGGGGACGGCGGGAAGCCGCCCCCGGCCTTGGTCGTGTAGTAAGAGGAGATACCGCTGCGGGTCGAATCGGAAGCCGGCGTACCGGTGGTGAACTCCACCTGGTAGAGGCGCGCTTCACCCAGGTTGCTGCACTGCTGGGCCGACAGCAGCGACTGCGGCACATTGGTTCCGAAGAACACGGTACCACCCACAGTCAGCGGGGCATTGATCACCTTCTCGCCGACCGTCGGGAAGGTAAATTTCCAGCCACGGTCAATGACAGGTACCAGCGGCAGGCTCGTATCGAGCGGGAAGCGCGTGCTGGTGTCGGCAGTGTTTACCGCGCAGGGCGTCAGTTCGGCCAGGCAGGCCTGGAAGCAGGTCAATCCTGTGGTCGCATCGATTGCCGTTTGCCCGGAGCAGCGACTGGTGCAGGTCGCAACCGCCGTCGTGTTGGTGACGGTATTGCGTTCGCAGAGCTGAGCCGGCGTGATGCCGCAGGTGGTACAGGTGGCGTCGTCGACGTTGTCCTTGATCATGTATACCGCATTGCTGACGGTCGTGTCGTAGGGCGCCTCGCGGTCGCCGGTTCCGACGACTACCGCCAGCTTGCCCGGCTCCTGGGCGATGCGAATGACATCCGGACGGAAGAACAGCTTGCGCAGGTTCGTGCCCGTTCCGCCGAGACTGGCCAGTTTCTGGACAGTCCAGTTGGCGACATCATCGGAACGCACATTGACGCGCCAGATGTTCGCGCAGGTATCTGCCAGATAGAAGCGGTCCGTGACGCCGTTCAGGTCGATATCGACGGCCGACACGTCGCCGGCAATCGCGCAATCCATGCCGGTCACCGGCAGATGCCGCCAGGTTCCCGATTCGTACGTCGTATTGCCTGTCGCCACGAACAGCGGGGTTCCGGTATCCGCCTCGGCCACCACGAAGCCGCGGCCCATCGTCGCAGTACTCTGCCGCGAAGAGGACGTCGATGTACCGGTGGGATCGTTGGCGGCCTCGTCGTAGCCGAGCGAGAAGACGACGACGCGCTTGGTCTGCGGGACACCGCTGACCGGCGGCGCGGCGATCGTGATCGGCTGGACTTCCGACCAGGTCTGGCCAAGTTCGGCATAGCCCGGGCTCGAATTGTTCTTGCGCCAGAGCAATGTTGGCGCCGCGTCCGGATTGGAGACATCGAGCGCGTGGATGCCGCGCCCGCCGCGACGCATCGCGGCATAGAGCCAGACATGGTCGCCGGTCTCGGCGAGAACACCGTCGTTGTCGGCGTCCTTGATCTCGACGGTAATCGAGCCGTCAAAATAGAACTTGCGCGGTGTGGTCAACACCGACGGGGTCGCAGCAAAGAGTTGCTTGAGCGCCGGGAGATGGTCTTCGGCAACATAGGCCCATTTTTCCAGGCCGGCACCGGTGCCGGAACGGCCACCCTTGACCGCATGGAGCATGCCGTCGTTGGCGCCGTAGAAGACGATAATGTCGGTATCTGTCGTGCGGCCGTAATTCACCACCGCCGGACGCGAGTGCAGGACATCGCCCATGACGTAACCGCGGATGTGCGCCGGATCATTCGACGGGTTGTCCTCGCCCAGACGGTTCTGTCCGCGCACCCAGTTGATGAGTTCGTCGCGGCTGATGTTGCCGGCGCGAGTTGCCGTCGCTGCGCCTCCAGACATGGCTGGCCCGGTTGTGATCGTAAAGGTGAAGGTGCTTCCCGCAGCCGTTGCGAGCGTGAAGGTACCGTTGTATGCCGGTTCGTTCGCACCGGAAATCTGGATCGAATTGCCGGGACCCCAGCCGTGCGCCAGCGCCGTCGTTCCCGTGACGACAGCCACGCCGGAGCCATTACTTGCGCCCCGCGTAAGCGCCGTGATCGACACGGGAGTTGCCGTGCCCGAGGCGGTCATTCCGGCGTTCGTCGCACTACCCGGGCCGAGGGTGATGGCGGGGGTGTAGGTGAAATTCTTGTTGTCGGTCTTGGTAATCGCATAGCGGCCGTTGTACTCGGCCGGAGAAAGGCCGGTGATCAGCGCAAAACTGCCCGTCGTCAGGCCGTGATTCGCGTTGGCGGTGCTGATCGACGTGAGTGCATTGCCCGCCGTCCGGCTCGCTCCGGTGATCGCCTTCGTGCTGGCGGCGGCCGGGCAGGTCGTGATGGCGGTCGGCGCCGGGCAAACGACGGCACCGGCGAAAGATATCGTCGTGCTCGGCGTTTCGGAGACGGCGAAGCTGAAAGAAACCCCCGGCACGACGGCGGTAACCATCGCCGCAATGTTGTAAGCTGCCTCACTCGAGTTCGCGATGGTCACGGTCTGGCCGACCGTGAAGCCGTGTCCTGCCGCCTGGGCCGTCGCCACGTTGCCGGCGCGGGTGATCTGCGTGACCGCCACGGTACCGCCCGACGGCCGCGTCCCGACGAGGGTTCCCGAAGCACTGGCCGGCGGCGTTTCGGTAACGACGTAGGTAAAGGTGGTCGCATTGACCACCGAGATACTCGCCGTCTTGTTGTAGGCGGCATCGCTGGATCCGGCGATCGTGATGTTGTCGCCGGAAGCAAAGTTGTGCGCCGACGAGGTCACCGCCGTGACGACGGTACCCGAGCGATTCAGGCTGCTGATGCTGACCGTGTCCGCCAGCGCCAGCTTGGTTGCGGTGATCGCGCTGTTGCTGGTCGAGAAATCGTCCAGCGCGCTGGAACAGCCGATGCAGGTATAGATCGGTCGACCGGAAGTATCCGTCGCGTAGGTTGTCCGTATCTGCTGCGCGGCGCCGCCCTTCTCGACGAAGTCGCCGTCGGGCGCGTCCGATACGGTCTTCACGTCGCGGTAAGCGTAGAAACCCGACTCGAAGCTCTGGTTCCAGAAGGCCGAGGTATTGGTCCAGAAGGAGGTAGCGGAGGACTTGATGAATCCCGAACGCGGATCTTCGGCTGTCGCGCCATTCTTGTCAGCCAGGAAGGTACGGTCGGTGGCGGAGTCGTAGGCGAGCTTGTACAGCTTGAGGTTTCCGGTCCAGCGTGGCGAAGCCTGCGCCTCCGGACGGAACACGCCCATGTAAACCTGGTTGAGGAAGGTACCGCGCACGTTGACGTTGATCGGCAGCGTCGATGATGCAAAAACGCTGTTGACTGCGGCGATCTCCTTGAAGGCCTTGTCGAGGGCCGCCTTGATGTTGGCTTCCTGGCCGTCGGTCTTCTGGTAGGTGCCCTTGCCATTGGCAGCGACGCTCTTCAGGTAGGGCTCCCAACCATCCGGATACTGACCGGCCGGCGCACCGGCTGCCTCGACCAGGATGGCATGGGTGGTGACAACCGGTTTCACCGTGTTGTTGGCAACTTCGCTCTCCGTTCTTTCGCGTGACATGAACCGTGCCCATTCGTCGGCAACCAGGCTCTGGAAGTCATTCGGGGTCACCGGGATGGGCGTCGTGTCCCCGCCCTCGGTCGTCAGGGCATCGGTGGCATCGCCGGTGGCGCGGGCCGAATCGTTGCCCTTGCCGTTGCTGATGATGATCACATGATTCTGCTGGCAGACATCGACGGACGGGCTGCGATACTGATAATTGCCGCTTGAATAGAAGGCATTGTTCCCGTCATTGCGCACGAATGCGGGCAACTGGGCATTCCCGGGATAATCGCGCTTGACCTGGCCCTGGCTGAACGAGATGCCACCCTTGAAATACTTGTATGCCTCGTTCATCGCGAGGCCATAGACGGCGTTGTTGCTCCGGTCGTTGATTTCGTGCAGCCCACTGACCACCCGGTACAACGACTCCGCCGCATTCCTATCGGTCGTGAAATCAGTGTCGATGTCGTCAAAGTTGCGGACGGCAAAACGGACGTAGGCGCCATCCTTGTTGTCGTTACCGCCACCGGTTTCGACATACATCGCGAGGCCCAGATTGAAGACGTTGGGTTCCAGATCCCGCAGCACCGCGAGCAGGGCATTCTTCTCGTTGGCGAACATCGGACCCCAGTTCGCTGTGTTGTCGAGCAGGATGAGCACGTTCGGTCGTGCCGACGTGCCGCCGGCGCCGGTGAAGAACAGGTCCGTGTCGGCCGCACGCGTCGGCACCGAGACGACACTCAGCACGATGGCACACATCAAGGCGCCGAGCGAGGAAAAGAACTGGATGACCGCTTTCATGATTGGCCTCTTACTTCACTAATTAGGGCAAAGGGTTCCGACCGGCATGCGGACGCGGATACCCTGGGTGACCGTCGCTCTGGCTCCGGTTCGCGCGTGATTCGCCTCGGCCTCGAGGTTCCAGACCTGATCGACCGGCGGCGAAGAGTAGAGCAGACTATAGCCTGGCGCCGTCTTGGAGTTCAGGCAGCGGGCGATGCGCAGTGTGACGTCGTAATCGCGACCGCCGATGCGTACCGGAACGACCGTTTGGTTCGGAGGATTCTTGAATGTGTTGATATCAGCAACCAAGCCGTCTATCGCGAACTGGGCGGCCGCCTCCGCCTCACTGGCAGCCTGGACGTTTCCGGATATGCGCAGATTGATCGACGAGGCCTTGATCGCCGCCAACGCCAGCAGCGTGACGATGACCAGCGAGACCAGCGTGACGAGCAGCGTCACGCCTTGTTGGGACTTGCGGATGTCCATCACGATGCCCTCCGGCTGCTCTGGTTGTGCAGCCGCACGGTGCGCGAGAAAACGTGACGCCGGAAAGCATCGCTCGCAGCACCGACGGTTACGCTGCCGAGCTGATACGACTTGGTATCCGTATAGCCGTTGGTCCGTTCGGTATTGCGCGCCAGAATGTGGACGCCGATCGCCATTGCATTATTCATGTCCGCCACGGTCGTCGCCGTCGTCGAGTAGCTGTCCGGCGTGCCGTCGTTATCGGTGTCCAGCCCCACCTCGACCTGCATGTTTTCGATTCCCTCGGCAATCGGCTGGAACGAGAGCGCGTTTCCAAGCAACGCCATCCGCTTGAGCGTGGGAACCGGCTGACCGTCATCAGCAGCCGCCGTGCAGACGCTCTGCCCGGCCGCCGGCCGGTTGCACGGGCTGACGAAGTAGACATAGACCTGCAGTTGCCGGATATCGGCACGGGTCAGACCGTCCTTCTTCAGGAGATTGAAGGTCGCGGCATCGGTTGTCGCGTTACCCGCAGCAGCAGCCAGACGGATGCTGGTCGTATCTGTCTGAACATAGGGACGCCCTGCAACCAGCGAACCGACCAGTGTCACTACCGAGCTTGCGTGAATGACCGCGAGGATGTCGGTTCCGGCAACATGATCGCTGGCCGGAATACAGGTCGGCCGCGCCGCAAGGGGAAAGGCCCCGATACCGTTGCTTGCCGAATAATTGACCCAGTTGGCCGGAGTGGTCTCGCACACATTCGGCAACGCCGTGGCGACCGGCATGGTGCCGACCGCCCCGAGGTATCCGGCGTTATGCAGGTCTTCGGATATCGACTGCATCGCGAACCGGCCGTTCTCCAGCTGCCGGTTGGCAAGCGCCAGTTCCCGCTGGTTCCCGCTCGTGCGCTCGATGACGACGGCCAGGGCGAGAACAATGAGCAGGCCGACGCCCATGGCGACCATCAATTCGATCAAGGAAAAGCCGCGTTCAGGCTTCATAGGACAGGCACCCTCAGAATTGTGGACACCACTCGGCGGTTGGCCTCAGCGCCATAGCTGCCTGCACCGCAGGTCAGAGAGGCATCGGGCGGGGCAATCGCTTCGAGCCCCTGCCAGGCGACCGATAGTTCGTAATCCGTATACGTCGCTGCCGTTGCAGCAACCCGGATACAGCCGCGCGCGCCGACAATGCCTCCCACGGCCGCGTTCGTACTGGAACGCTCTATTCCGCCGCGAAGCAGCGCATCCCAGGCTGCAATATCGAGGTTCGCCCGGGCATACTGGGTGGGATTGCCCGCGGAACAGGACGGAAGCGTTCCGCTACCGTAATTCGAAGAAACATAGCATCCCACCACGGCGCGATTGGCGGCCATCCGGTCTGCCATGTCGCTCAGGTAGGACAAGGCTTGGACCCGCTGATAGGCCTCGACTTCGGACTTGCCGGCAAGCGACAACAAACCGGCCAATCCGAGCAGGCCGATCGACACAATTACCACCGCAATCAGCACTTCGATAAGGGTCACGCCGGACTGTGCCGGGCGATTCGGATTCAGTTGCATGCGCCCCCCGGATAAGTCTTGCTGAATGGCATACCGACCGGGTCGATGCGAATGCAGCGCGACTTGACATTGGTATCCGAAGGCACTGTCAGCGAAAACGCGAAATTCCCGCCGACCCGGCCATCCCCGCCATAAGTCACGGTCATCACATTCCCAGACTCAGCAATTGTTACTCGTTCAAACGCACCGGTATCCTGCAAGGTCGCACCACCGGATGCGACCGTCCAGCCGTTCGACCAATTGGCGGATTTCGCTGACACCGTGACAACCCCGCTAGGTCCGCGCTTGATCGCCTCGCTTCTCGCAAGTATCAGTGCCGACTGCAACTCGAAAGACGCGGTCTTCAGCCGCTGATCGCGGATAAAGGTTGCAAAACTCGGCACACCCAAGGCCAAGAGTATTGCCAGTATGGCAACCGCGAACAGCAACTCGATCAGGGTAAATCCCCTCGCGCTTCGGGCAATCAACGGCGCCGACATTTCGAGTCTCATCGCGACCATTTGTCCGCCGGCGTTTTGTTGCCGGCATTATCCAAGGTTAACGTTCCATCGGCAGCCTGCTGCGAACCCGCCTTCGGTACCGCCGTAATAGTGTAGGTAGGCGGCGTCGTAGCCCCAGCAGTGACGGTCACGTCGTAGTACGTGTTTACCTGAGCCGGCACGGACAATCCGAGCTTGGAGGTAAATTCAGGGTGACTCGCCACCGCAACATAGCCGGCCCCCGGCGAATTGATAAGCGCCATTTCTTCCTTGTTGGCAACCGCGCTCATGAAAGCCTTCGCCTCCGCCCGATTGGCGCGAATGATGTACTGCTGATAAGAAGGGAAAGCAATCGCGGCAAGCACACCCACCAGCGCGACCACAATCATCAATTCAATCAGCGTGAATCCGAGATTACGAAATCTTGCATTCATTGTCATAGCCATCTCCCCGTTGTGAACGATAGTGACCGCCGGTCCCAAAATGCAGAGTACCTGATAAACGGCCGATATAAGGACGCCAGCGGCCAGTCACGCGAGACCTCGGCACGATCAACCCTTGCCCGGCTTCTGCGGCCGATGCCATCCTGTCAGGGACATTTGCTTCGCCCGCGACACCGTCAGCGCCTCCGCCGGTGCATCCTTGGTCAGCGTCGTGCCCGCCCCGAGCGTGGCGCCACGGCCGACCCGTACCGGCGCGACCAGCTGGGTGTCGGAACCGATGAAGACGTCGTCCTCGATGATGGTCTTGTGCTTGTTGGCACCGTCGTAGTTGCAGGTGATGGTGCCGGCACCGACATTGACGCGTTCGCCGATCTCGGCGTCGCCGATGTAGGCCAGGTGGTTGGCCTTGGATTGGGCGGCGATGCGGCTCTTCTTCACTTCGACGAAGTTGCCGATGTGCACCTCGGGACCCAACTCGGTTCCCGGGCGCAGACGGGCGTAGGGGCCAAGCACGCCGTCCGGGCCGATGACCGCATCCTCGAAGTGGCAGAAGGCGGCGATGCGCGTGCCGGCACCCACCTTCACGTTCTTCAGCACACAGTACGGACCGACCTCGACCGCGTCGCCCAATTCGACCGAGCCTTCGAAGACGCAGCCGACGTCGATGGAGACGTCGCGTCCATGCGCCAGCTCGCCCCGCACATCGATGCGCGCCGGATCGGCCAGGCGCACGCCGGCGACGAGCAGGCGGTCGGCGACATTGCGCTGATGCACACGCTCCAGCTCGGCAAGCTGAACCTTGCTGTTGACGCCGAGTACTTCCCATTCGGCCTCGGGCTGCGCGGTGCGCACCGGCAGCCCTTCGGCCACGGCGAGTGCGACGACGTCGGTCAGGTAGTACTCGCCCTGCGCGTTGTCGTTCTTCAAGCGGCCGAGCCAGTCGACCAGGCGGGCCGTCGGGATGGCCATGATGCCGGTATTGATCTCGCGGATGGATTTCTCGGCGGCGCTGGCGTCCTTCTCCTCGACGATGCGCTGAACGTTGCCGGTGCCGTCGCGCACGATGCGCCCGTATCCGGAAGGGTCGGCGAGGTCGACGGTGAGGATGGCGAGGGCATCGCGGCCGGCATGCAGCAGGCGCTTCAGCGTCGCGGCGGAAGTCAGCGGCACATCGCCGTAGAGTACCAGCGTGCACGGCGCATCGGAAAACTCCGGCACCGCTTGCGCCACCGCATGCCCGGTTCCCAGCTGCTGCGCCTGCTCCGCCCATGAAATATCGCCTGCGGCGAGGGTCGACCGCACCACATCCCCGCCGTGGCCATAGACGACGACCAGTTTGCGCGGGGCCAACGTGCGCGCGGTATCGATGACATGCTGCGCCAACGCCTTGCCGGCGACCGGATGCAGCACCTTGGGCAGGTTGGAATGCATGCGCTTGCCTTGGCCGGCGGCGAGAATAACGACTTGAACGGGCTGATCGCTCATGAAACCGGGCTCCTGAAAAGACGAAGGCGGCCTGCTGGCCGCCTTCGCATTATCGCATGTTGCCTTCCGGTTACCGGGGCAGGGCCGTCGTTCCCATCAGGAAAGCGTCGACTTCGCGGGCGGCCTGACGGCCTTCGCGGATTGCCCATACCACCAGCGACTGGCCGCGACGCACGTCCCCTGCAGCAAAGATGCCCGCGACATTGGTGCGGTAGCAGCCGTCACCGTCGATCGTCGCCTTGGCGTTCTGGCGGGCATCCTTCTCGACGCCGAAGGCATCCAGCAGCGTACCGACCGGGTTGGTGAAGCCCATGGCGAGGAAGGCCGCGTCGCACGGCAGCTCGAACTCGGAACCGGCGACTTCGACCATCTTGCCACCCTGCCACTCGACGCGGACGGCCTTGAGCGCCTTGACGTTGCCCTTGCCGTCATCGACGAAGGCCTTGGTCGCGACCGCGAAGTCACGCTCGCAGCCCTCGTCGTGCGACGACGAGGTGCGCAGCTTGATCGGCCAATACGGCCAGACCAGCGGCTTGTCTTCTTCCTCAGGCGGCATCGGCATGAGCTCGAACTGCGTCACCGACGCAGCTCCGTGGCGGTTGGACGTGCCGACGCAGTCGGAGCCGGTATCGCCGCCGCCGATGACGACGACGTGCTTGCCCTTGACGTTGATCGGGTTGGCCTTGCCCTGCTGGACTTCCTTGTTCTGCGGGATGAGGAACTCGAGGGCGGCATGGATGCCGTTCAGTTCGCGCCCGGGGACCGGCAGGTCACGCGGCACTTCCGAGCCGGCAGCGAGGATTACCGCGTCGAAATCCTTCTTCAGCTGCTCGGCGGAGACAAATTCGGTGGCGTCGTTGATGATGCCGGGCGGCACGTCCTTGCTGCCGACGACGACCTTGGTGCGGAACTTGACCCCTTCGGCTTCCATCTGGGCGACGCGCCGGTCGACCAGCGTTTTTTCCATCTTGAAATCCGGGATGCCGTAGGCGAGCAGGCCGCCGATGCGGTCGTTCTTCTCGAAGACCGTCACGTCGTGGCCGACGCGCGCCAGTTGCTGGGCCGCAGCCAGGCCGGCCGGGCCGGAACCGACGACGGCGACCTTCTTGCCGGTCTTGCTCTTCGGCGGCTGCGGAACAACCCAACCCATCTCCCAGCCCTTGTCGATGATGAAGTGTTCGATCGACTTGATGCCCACCGGCGCGGCGTTGATGCCGAGCGTGCAGGCGGCCTCGCACGGGGCCGGGCAGATGCGGCCGGTGAACTCCGGGAAATTGTTGGTGGAGTGGAGTACGTCCAGCGCCTGCTTCCAGTTGCCGTGGAAAACCAGATCATTCCAGTCGGGAATGATGTTGTTCACCGGGCAGCCGTTGTTGCAGAAGGGGATGCCGCAGTCCATGCAACGCGCACCCTGCACCTTGGCTTCGTCGTCGGACAGTGTCCGGACGAATTCCTTGTAGTGCTTCAGGCGCTTTTCGACGGGCTCGTAGGCTTCGGAAAGGCGCTCGAACTCCATGAATCCGGTCGGCTTGCCCATTATGCGGCCTCCTTCTGTGCGGCAGCGGCCATTTCCGTCAGGGCGCGCTTGTACTCGTGCGGATAGACTTTGACGAACTTCTCGCGCCAGGCATCCCAATTGGCGAGGATGGCCTTGGCGGGCTTGCTGCCGGTGTACTCGGCATGGCGCGTGATCAGGTCCTTGAGTTGGGTCTCGTCCGCGATGCCGCGATGCAGCGGCTCACCCGCTGCCTGGCGGCTTGCCGGCAAGACCTTTTCCAGGGCGACCTGGGCCATGTTGCAGCGGTTCTTGAAGCTGCCATCTTCGTCGAGCACGTAGGCAATGCCGCCCGACATGCCGGCGGCAAAGTTACGCCCGGTCATGCCGAGCACGACCACCGTCCCGCCAGTCATGTATTCGCAACCGTGGTCACCGACCCCTTCTACCACCGCCGTGCCGCCGGAATTACGGACGCAGAAGCGTTCGCCGCCGACGCCGGAGAAGAAGGACTCGCCGTCGGTCGCGCCGTACATCACCGTATTTCCGCAAATGATGTTCTGCTGCGTGTCGCCGCGGAAATCGGCATGCGGCTTGATGATGATGCGGCCGCCCGAGAGGCCCTTGCCGACATAGTCGTTGCCTTCGCCCGTCAGCTCCAGCGTCACGCCCTTGGCGAGGAAAGCGCCGAAGGCTTGGCCGGCGGTGCCGGTCAGCTTGACGTGGATGGTGTCGTCCGGCAGCCCGGCGTTGCCGTAGCGGCGGGCGACCTCGCCCGACAGCATGGTGCCGCAGGTACGGTTGACGTTGATGATGGTCGTCTCGATCTGGACCTTCTGGCCCTTCTCGAGTGCCGGTCTGGCCTGCTCGATCAGCTTGTGGTCGAGCGCCTTCTCGAGGCCGTGGTCCTGACCCTCGGTGTGGAAACGCGGCACGTCGGCCGGCACGGCCGGCTGGTGGAAGACCTTGGAGAAGTCGAGGCCCTTCGCCTTCCAGTGCTCGATGCCGGCCCGCATGTCGAGCAGGTCGGCACGGCCGACCAGGTCGTCGAACTTGCGGATGCCGAGCCGGGCCATGATTTCGCGCACTTCCTCGGCGACGAAGAAGAAATAATTGACCACGTGCTCGGGTTGACCGGAAAAGCGCTTGCGCAACACCGGATCCTGGGTGGCGACGCCGACCGGGCAGGTGTTGAGGTGGCACTTGCGCATCATGATGCAGCCTTCGACGACCAGCGGTGCCGTGGCGAAGCCGAATTCATCGGCACCGAGCAGGGCGCCGACGACGACGTCGCGGCCGGTCTTCATCTGGCCATCGACCTGGACGCGGATGCGCGAACGCAGACGGTTGAGAACGAGGGTCTGCTGGGTTTCGGACAGGCCGAGTTCCCACGGCGTACCGGCGTGCTTGATCGACGACTGTGGCGACGCGCCCGTACCGCCATCGAAGCCAGCGATCACGACGTGGTCGGCCTTGGCCTTGGCGACCCCGGCCGCCACGGTACCGACACCGACTTCCGACACCAGCTTGACCGAGATCGAAGCACGCGAGTTGGCGTTCTTCAGGTCATGGATCAGTTGCGCCAGATCCTCGATGGAGTAGATGTCGTGGTGCGGCGGCGGCGAGATGAGGCCGACGCCCGGCACTGAATGACGCAGGAAGCCGATGTACTCGGACACCTTGTGGCCCGGCAACTGGCCACCTTCGCCCGGCTTGGCGCCTTGCGCCATCTTGATCTGGATCTGGTCGGCGTTGACCAGGTACTCGGTGGTAACGCCAAAGCGGCCGGAGGCGACCTGCTTGATCGCCGAACGCAGCGAATCGCCTTCCTTGAAGGTGTAGTCTCGTTCGATGCGCGAGGCGCCGATCACGTCGGACAGCTTCTCGCCGGCCTTCAGGGGTTGGAAGCGCCGGGCATCCTCACCGCCTTCGCCGGTGTTCGACTTGCCGCCAATGCGGTTCATGGCGATGGCCAGCGTCGTGTGCGCCTCGGTCGAGATCGAGCCGAGCGACATGGCCCCGGTGGCGAAGCGCTTGACGATTTCCTTGGCCGGCTCGACTTCCTCGAGCGGGATCGGCGCGCCTTGCGGCTTGAACTCGAACAGGCCGCGCAGCGTGAGATGGCGACGGGTCTGGTCGTTGATCAGCCTGGCGTATTCCTTGTAGGTGTCGTATTTGCCAGAGCGGGTCGCGTGCTGCAACTTGGCGATGGAGTCCGGGGTCCACACGTGTTCTTCGCCGCGAATGCGGAAGGCGTACTCGCCACCGGCATCGAGCATGTTGGCCAACACCGGATCGGCAGAGAAGGCTTCCTCGTGCAGGCGGATGGCCTCTTCGGCAACTTCGAAGACGCCGATGCCCTCGATATTGGAGGGCGTACCGGTGAAGTATTTCTCGACGAATTCCTTTTTGAGGCCGATCGCCTCGAAGATCTGCGCCCCCGTGTAGGACATGTAGGTCGAGATGCCCATCTTGGACATCACCTTCATCAGGCCCTTGCCGATCGCCTTGATGAAGTTCTTGGTGTACTTCTCAGTCTTGTCGGCGTCGCCCTTGGCCAGCGACTCGATTGTTTCCAGGGCCAGGTAGGGGTGCACCGCCTCGGCACCATAGCCGCCAAGCAGGGCGAAGTGATGCACTTCGCGCGCCGAACCCGTCTCGACGACGAGACCGGCGCTGGTGCGCAAGCCCTTCTTGACCAGATGCTGATGGATCGCCGAGGTGGCCAGCAGCGCCGGGATGGCGACATGCTCGGCATCGACCATGCGATCCGACACGATCAGGATGTTGGCGCCCGAGCGCACCGCGTCCTCGGCATCGGCCGCCAGCGAGGCGAGTCGCGCTTCGACGCCATCCTTGCCCCAGGCCACCGGGTAGCAGATATCGAGTTCGAACGAGCGGAACTTGTTCGACGTGTACTTGCCGATGTTGCGCAGCTTTTCCATGTCGTCGAAGGAAAGGACGGGCTGCGACACCTCGAGGCGGATCGGCGGGTTGACGTCGTTGGTGTTCAGCAGGTTCGGCTTCGGCCCGATGAAAGAGTTCAGCGACATGACCAGTTCCTCGCGGATCGGGTCGATCGGCGGGTTGGTCACTTGGGCGAACAGCTGCTTGAAGTAGGCGTAAAGCGTCTTGTTCTTCGCCGACAGGACTGGCAGGGCAGAGTCCGTACCCATTGACCCCGTGGCTTCCTCGCCGTTCTGGACCATAGGCTCGAGGATGACCTTGATGTCTTCCTGCGTGTAGCCAAAAGCCTGCTGGCGGTCGAGCAGCGAAGCCGACGACGCCGCGCACTTCTCGTCGGCGGCCGGCACCTCGTCGAGCTTGATGCGGATCTTCTCGATCCACTCGCGGTAGGGCTTGGCGTTGGCCAGAGAGTTCTTCAGTTCCTGGTCGTCGATGATGCGGCCCTGCTCCATGTCGATGAGGAACATCTTGCCCGGCTGCAGGCGCCACTTCTTGACGATTTTCTTTTCCGGGATCGGCAGCACGCCGGACTCGGAGGCCATGACGACGAGGTCATCGTCGGTGACCAGATAGCGAGCCGGGCGCAGGCCGTTGCGGTCGAGCGTGGCACCGATCTGGCGGCCGTCGGTGAATGCCACCGCGGCGGGACCGTCCCACGGCTCCATCATCGCGGCGTGGTATTCATAGAAGGCGCGACGGTTCTCGTCCATCAGCGTGTGCTTTTCCCAGGCTTCCGGGATCATCAGCATCACGGCCTGGGCGAGCGAATAGCCGCCGCCCATGACGAGCAGTTCGAGGGCATTGTCGAACGAAGCCGAGTCGGACTGGCCGGGATAATGCAGCGGCCAGACCTTGTCGAGGTCCTTGCCGAGGATGGGCGATGAAATCGCCTGTTCGCGCGCCTTGAACCAGTTGACGTTGCCGCGCACGGTATTGATTTCGCCGTTGTGGGCGATATAGCGGAACGGGTGCGCCAGATCCCAGGTCGGGAAGGTGTTGGTCGAGAAGCGTTGGTGCACCAGCGCCAGCGCGGATACCGTGCGCTTGTCCTGCAGGTCGTCGTAGTAAACGCCGACCTGGTCGGCCAGCAGCAGGCCCTTGTAGTTGACGGTGCGCGCCGAGAGCGACGGCACGTAGAATTCCTGCCCGTACTTGAGCTTGAGCGACTTGATCGCATTGGCGGCGCGGCGGCGGATGATGTACAGCTTGCGCTCGAGGGCATCGGTAACGAAAACGTCCGGGCCGCGGCCAACGAACACTTGGCGGATCACCGGCTCCTTGGCCTTCACCGTGGGCGACATGGGCATGTCGCTGTTGACCGGCACGTCACGCCAGCCGAGCAATACCTGCCCCTCGGCGACGACCGAACGCTCGATCTCCTCGATGCAGGCGTGGCGGGATGCGGCCTCCTGCGGCAGGAAGACCATGCCGACACCGTATTCGCCGGCCGGTGGCAGGTCTACGCCCTGCCTGGCCATTTCCTCGCGGTAGAACTGGTCTGGGATCTGGATCAGGATGCCGGCACCGTCGCCCTGCAGGGGATCGGCACCAACGGCGCCACGATGGTCGAGATTCTTGAGGATCAACAGCCCTTGCTCGACTATGCCGTGACTTTTCTGTCCCTTGACGTGGGCAACGAAGCCCACGCCACAGGCGTCGTGCTCATTGGCCGGGTCGTACAAACCCTGCCGATCAGGTGCTGCGGGTGCCATCACACTCGTTCCTCAATAAACTCGGCCCGCGCGGACGCGGAACCCAGGGTGGAAAAAGCCGGCTTCCCGATGCTCCGGCCGGCTTTACGAAATTCAGGGGCAACCGCGGAATATACCCGCAAACCCCTTTCGATTCAAGATGCTGCAACGCACCAACCCGGTTCGCAACGACCCGGCATGGCACCGCTCAGGTGCAGCGCGTCTCGATCGCTGCGGCGATCAAGTCCGCTGGAACACCATCGTCGATCACTCCCTCCCCGATGCCGCGCATCAGGATGAGCTTCAGACGCCCGTCCTCGACCTTCTTGTCATGCCGCATCAGCTCGAGGTAGCGCTCCGCTCCCAGTCGTGGCGCCCTCACCGGCAACCCCGCGTACGAGAACAAGCGCTCGATGCGCTCGACATCACTCTTCGACAGCCAACCGAGCCGCTGCGACAGTTCCGCAGCAATGAGCGTGCCCGCCGCGACGGCTTCGCCGTGCAGCCACGCGCCGTAGCCGAGACCGGTCTCGATCGCATGGCCGAAGGTGTGGCCGAGGTTCAGCAAGGCGCGACCGCCCGCTTCCTTCTCGTCGTCAGCGACCACTTCGGCCTTGTTGGCACAGGACCGGAGGACGGCGTGGGCCAGCGCATCGCGCTCGCGGGCGAGCAGGCGCTGCATGTTCGCCTCCAGCCAGGCAAACAATTCCGGATCCCGGATGAGGCCGTACTTGATCACTTCGGCGAGGCCAGCGGAAAGTTCGCGCGCGGGGAGCGTGTCGAGGGTCGCGATGTCCGCCAGCACCAGCCTCGGCTGGTAGAAGGCGCCGATCATGTTCTTGCCGAGGGGATGATTGATGGCCGTCTTGCCGCCGACCGATGAATCGACCTGCGCCAGCAGCGTCGTCGGCACCTGGATGAAGGGCATGCCGCGCTGGTAGCAGGCGGCGGCGAATCCGCCCATGTCGCCGATCACCCCGCCACCGAGCGCGATCAGCGGCGTCGAGCGCTCGCAATGCCCGCCCAGCAGGCCGTCGAAGATTTGATTCAGCGTCTCCCAGGTCTTGTATTCCTCGCCATCCGGCAACACGATCGGCAGTACCGAAAATCCGCCTTTTTCGAGGGTCGACCGCAGCCGTTCGAGATAGAGGGGTGCTACCGTCACGTTGGTGACGACTACGGCACGTCTCCCCTTGAGTGCTGGCAGAAGCAGATCACCACGCTCGATGAGGCCGGCGCCAATATGGATGGGATAAGCGCGCTCGCCGAGCGCGACAGTCAGGGTTTGCTGTTCTGGCATAGGGTGCTGAACTCACGGATCAGGTGCTGGACGATACCGGCGGCCACGAGACGACCGCCTTCGACGACGAAATGGGCGGTTTCACGATAGAGAGGGTCGCGGGCCGCATGGAGTTCCTCGAGACGCGCCAGGGGATTTTTGACCTGGAGCAACGGGCGTCCTCGGTCATGGCGGGTCCGCTCAAAGAGCAATGCCGGCGGGACGTCGAGATAGACTACCCAGCCCGTTTCCCGCAGCCGGGCACGGTTGGCGGGGTCGAGGACGACGCCACCACCCGTGGCCATCACGATGCCGTCCTGCGCGGTGAGATCTGCTATCGTCTGCGCTTCGCGCCGGCGGAACCCCGCTTCGCCCTCGATTTCGAAAATGGTCGCGACCGAAACGCCGGTCCGCGCGACGATCTCGTGATCCGAATCGAGAAAGCGCCGCCCGAGTCGCTTGGCCAGTTGGCGACCGACTGTCGTCTTGCCGGCGCCCATCAGTCCGACGAGGTAGATGTTGCTGTTCGCTTTCACGGGCGCATTTTAGCCGAGACCGGCGCGGGCAAAAGAAAAGGGCCGGCAGTGCCGGCCCTAGCGGAAGCGCATCCGCTCAGTTCAGGTTGAGCTTGTCGGAGATGATGCGTGGTGTAATGAAGAACAACAATTCGCGGCGATCACCGGTTTCGGCCTTGTACTTGAACAGCCAGCCGAGACCCGGGATATCGCCGAGGAAAGGCACCTTCTCTGTACCGGTCGTGCTGCGGGTGATGAAAACCCCGCCGATGACAACTGTGCCACCATTGTCAACCACGACGCTCGTCTCCACGGTCGCGCTCTTGATCGGCGGGTTACCCAGTACGGCGCGGGTCCAGTCCGGCTCTTCCTTCTTGACGATAAGCAGCATACGGACACTGCCTTCCGGCGTGATCTGCGGCGTTGCCTCGAGCGAAAGCTTGGCCGACTTGAACGATACGTTCTGGGTTGCCACACCACCACCCGCCACCGTCGTCACGTAAGGCACTTCCGTACCGTCCTCGATCTTGGCCTTGACGTTGTTGTAGGTGATGACGCGCGGGCTCGAGATAATCTTGCCGATACCGTCAGTTTCCAGTGCCGCCAGTTCCAGGTTCAGGATACGGGTCAGCGAGGAATTGAACAACGACAAAGCCAAGGTTCCACCCGTATTCGTAAAGGACGGCATGTTGACGCCGATCATGTTTGGCGAAACCTGCGTACCACTCGCCGGGCTGAAGGGGCCGCCCGTGCCGGTCGTATTGACGCCACCACCAGCGTAGATTCCGCTGTTGCCTAGATTGCCGGTCGCCTTGGAATTAAGGAAATTCATGCGCACGCCAAGATCGCGGTTGAAGGTATCGCTCGCCTCGACCACCCGCGCCTCGATCAGAACCTGTCGCGCCGAGATGTCGATGGCTCTGATGAAGCTGCGAACTTCCTCGAGCTTGCTCGGCGTGTCATTGACGAACAGCAGGTTGGCGGTCGGCTCGGCAATCGCGCTACCCCGCTTGCTGAGGATACGCTGTTGCTGACCCGGGATCGCCTGAGTACCGGCGACGGCCAAGCCCGCCAGCAGACGCGCGACATCGGCAGACTTCTGGTAATTCAGTGCAAACTGCTCCATCCGCAGCGGCTCGAGTTCGCTGATTTGCTGCTTGGCCTCGAATTCCAGCTTTTCGCGGGTTGTCAGTTCGTCACGCGGGGCAATCAGGAGGATGTTCCCCTTCTTGCGCATGTCGAGGCCCTTCTGCTGAAAAATGATATCGATGACCTGGTCGGCCGGGACATCCTTGAGGACCAGCGTCGTGGTACCGGTGACCGTCTCGCTGATCACGGCATTCAAGCCCAGTTCCTCGGCCATCAGTCGCAGTAGCGCACGGACGTCGCCGTTCTGGTAGTTGATGCTGACCCGCGGTCCCTGATAGCCGGTCTTCGTGCCCTGAACCAGTTTGTTGGGATCTTCGACCACTTTCTTGACCTCGACGACGAACTGGTTGTCGCTCTGGTAGGCGTTGTGCTCCCAGAGTCCCGTCGGGGTGATGGTCATGCGCGTGTTGTCGCCCATCGCACGCGTCTCGATGGTGGTGACCGGCGTGGCGAAATCGGTGACGTCGAGCTTGCGACGGAGGTGTTCGGGAACGCCCGTCTTCAGGAAATCGACAATCAGCAACTTGCCCTGCTGGCGGATATCGATGCCCGCGCCGGGATCGCTCAAATCGACGACGACTCGGCCCTCGCCGTCCTTGCCACGGCGGAAGGCGATATCCTGCACGGAGTGGCGCTTGCCGACCGATGCCTCCTCGGTGAAGCGGGTAACGCGCTGGGCCAGGGAGTCACCCACCGACTCGATGGGGCGCAGGGTAACGTACAAGGCCTTGCCGTCGACACGCGTCGTGTAGTTCATGCTGCGCACGAGGTTCAGTACCAGGCGGGTGCGCTCGCCGACCTGTACGACATTGACGCTGCGCAGGTTGCCTTCGTTGAACGCAACACTGGTCTTGCCGAGGCCGTTGGCCGTACCCGGGAAATCGAGCGCGATCTTGGCGGGGTTGGCGACGCTGAACCCGGCCGGCGAGACCTGCAGCGGTTCCCGCAGATCGATCCGGACGGCAATTTCGGCCCCTTGGGGCGACGCGTTGATCGCCTCGATGGTATTGGTGGCCACCGTCTGGGCAACAACCGGACCGGCCAGTGCAAGGCAGGCTGCTGCAACGGCAGCAATCGCGTGGTTGAACAATTTCATTTCTTGCTTCCCTCCTTGCTCTGCAGGTACAGAGAACTCGTGCGTTCGCTCCAGTCGCCTGCAGAGTCCTGAATCAATTCGCGCAACACCACTTCCTGGTCGCCAATCTTGGTGACCATGCCGAAATCGAGGCCGAGATAGTCGCCGACCTTGACCTGCTTGACCTTGTCTTCGACCTGGATCACGGCGATCGGCTTGCGGCCCACGTTGAGGTACCCGATCATCTTCAGCGACTCGATCGGGTATTTCTCAAGCAGGCTGTTGCGCAATTCACGCGCCTCGAAATCGGGCTGGAATGCCCCGCCCTTGCCCTCGCCCTGACGGGCCTTGGCATCCGGCTCGATCTTGCTGGCCTTGAACGGATCGACCAATGCCTCGACATCGTAAGGAACCGGCTCGTAGGGCTTGACTTCGGGCAGCTTTGGAATGTTGCCGCGCATGTCCTTGGTGCTTTCGGCCATCCAGGCCTTAAGCTCGGCGTGATCGTCACCGCCGCAGGCACCCAGGACACCGCACAAGGCAATGAGCATCAGTCGCTTCACTTCTTCGCTCCTTGCGGTTGCGCCGCCTTCTTCTGCCGCGCCACTTCCTCTTCGTCGAGGTAGCGGAAGGTCTTGGTGACGGCATCCAGCGTCAGCGCGCCGCTTTGCTGTTGCGCCGCGCCGCCCTGTAGCGGCGTGATCTGGATGTTGTTGAGGGTGACGATGCGCGGCAGCTTGGCGATATCGGCGGCAAAGGCCCCGAAATCATGGTAATTGCCGTTGATCTTCACGGTAATCGGCAATTCGGCGTAGAAATCCTTCACCTGCTCAGCACCGGGCCGGAAGAGGTCGAACTGCAGGCCGCGCCCGAGGCCGGCCTGATTGACTTCGATCAGCAATGCCTCGATTTCCGACTTGTTCGGCAGTTGCTTTAGAAGTGCGCCGAAAGAACGATCGATCTCGGCCAGTTGCTGGATGTGGAGATCGAGGTTGACCGCCTGTTTTTTCTTCTCGAGGAACTGCCGCTTGAGGGTTTCCTCTTCCTGCTGCTTGGCTTCGAGTTCGACAATCTGATCGCTCCACAGGAACCACCAGCCGCCGGCGATGACCAGAATGAACAGGCCGACGAACACGGCGACGCGCGGCGCGATCGGCCACGATCCGGGATCGTTAGGATTGAGCCCCTGGAACTGGCTAGTCAGGGCAGTCAGGTCGATATTGCCTAGGGATTGGGCATTGAGCTTCATTTCTTGGCCTTCCCGTCGTCAGCAGGCGCCCGGGTGAGGACGAACGTCATGCCGAATTCGTTGGTGCGACGGCCATTGAGCACGACCGCCTTGACCTCGATGAGGCGCGGCTGTTCGAGCCAGGGTGACGCCTCGAGGTTGCGCATCAGTGAGGAGACACGGGCATTCGACTGGGCATAACCGGTAATGCTTACCTTCAGTCCATCCTGCTTGAGGGACTTGAGATAGACGCCCTCCGGAACCTGGCGCACCAGTTCGGACAGCAGATAAACGGTTTCGCTGCGGTCGCGCTGCAGGTTTTCGATGATCTGCTTGCGCTGCAGCAACGCCTGCGTCTTTTCCTTGAGTGTCGCGATTTCGGCGATCTGCTTGTCGAGGACGGCAATCTCCTTCTTGAGGAAATCGTTGGCTTCGACCTGGCTGGTTATGTAGCCGTTGATGATGGAATAACCCATGAAGACGACGAGGCCGCCCAGGAGGGCGATACCGGCCAGCGTGGTGAAGAACTGCTGGCGCCTGGCCTTGCGCGCCGCTTCGCGGTGGGGCAGGAGGTTGATGCGGATCATGACGGGTCGAACCTCCGCAACGCGAGGCCGCAGGCCACCATCAGCGAGGACGCGTCGGCCAGCAGGCTCTTGGCGCGAACCCGGTCGGAAAGAACCATGTTGGCGAACGGGTTGGCAATCAGCGTGCTGACCTGGGTGCGCGTGGCCACGACCTCGTCGACACCTGGGATGACCGCGCAACCGCCGGCGAGCACGATGTGGTCGACCTGGTTGAACTGGGTCGACGTGAAGAAGAACTGCAAGGCTCGCGAGACCTCGAGTGCCAGGCTTTCCATGAACGGCGTCAGCAACTCGTTCTCGTAGCCTTCGGGCAGGTTGCCGGCCCGCTTGGCCATCTCGGCCTCTTCGTAAGTCATGCCGTAATGACGGGCGATGTCCTGCGTCAGCTGGGCTCCGCCGAATGCCTGCTCGCGGGCGTACACCTGCTGCCCGTTGCGCATCACGGTCAGGCTCATGACGTTTGAGCCCGCATCGATCAGCGCCACGGTCTGGTTCTTGCCACCCTCGGGCAACTGGCGCTCGATCAGCTCGTAGGCGGCAAGCGCAGCGAGGGGCTCGACGTCGACGACCACCGCGCTAAGCCCTGCCGACTCGGCGACCGCGACACGGTCCTCGACCCGTTCCTTCTTGGAGGCGGCGATCAGGATCTCCAGTTCCTCGGGCACCGAGGGCGCGGGACCGAGCACCTGGAAGTCGAGGTTGACCTCGTCGATGGCGAACGGGATGTACTGGTTCGCCTCCGACTCGACCTGCACCTCGAGCTGGTCCTCGCGCAACCCCGACGGCACGATGATCTTCTTCGTGATGACCGCCGAACCTGGCAGAGCCATCGCGACGTTGCGCGTCGAGGTGCCGAGCCGCTTCCATGCACGCTTGACGGCGTCGACGACACCATCGAGATTGGCGATATTGCCATCCGACACCGCATCCTTGGGCAACACCTCAATGGTGTAGCGCTCGACGCGGTAACCCTCCTTCCCGTTGGCGGTCAGTTCGACGAGCTTGACAGCCGACGAACTGATGTCCATTCCCAACAAGGGACGCGCCTTGGGATTAAACAACGCTGAGATATCGAAGCGCACCAGACCCCCAAAAAGTCCTTACAAAATGCGGTGTTAGCAAAACAACCTATAATTTTGCTTCAGATGCTAGCAACAACATCCGGACGTGTAAAGCGTTTTCATGGCGGCGCGGGCCGACAGCGTATAATCCGCGCAACGTCATCTTGCCCGCCGATTCATCTTGCCTAACCAGCCCCTGCTCGCCCGCATCCTACTCTATCCACTGCTATTCGTCGCCGGCCTCGTCGCCGTGGCGGTCGCGCTCGGGTTCATCGTGCTGGCGCTCGCCTACCCCAATCTGCCGTCGCTGGAGCTTCTCACCGACTACCGTCCGAAGATCCCGCTGCGGGTGTATACGGCAGACGGCTACCTGATCGGCGAGTTCGGCGAGGAGCGCCGCGCAGTCATCAGCATACAGGATGTTCCCAATGTCATGAAGCAGGCCATCCTCGCCGCCGAGGACGACCGCTTCTACCAGCATGGCGGCATTGATTACCTCGGCGTCGTACGCGCCGTGGCGGCCAATGTCGCCGGCGGCGGCAAGCGCCAGGGGGCCTCGACCATCACCCAACAGGTCGCCCGCAACTTCTTCCTGACCGGCGAAAAGACTTACACGCGCAAGCTCTACGAGGCTCTGCTCTCGTTCAAGATCGAGAACAACCTGTCGAAGGACGAGATCCTCGAGCTCTACGTCAACCAGATCTTCCTCGGCCAGCGCGCCTACGGCTTCGCGGCTGCCGCGCAGATCTATTTCGGCAAGGCACTGAAGGACATCTCGATCGCCGAGGCGGCGATGCTGGCCGGCCTGCCCAAGGCGCCCTCGGCCTACAACCCGATCGTCAACCCGAAGCGTGCCCGCCAGCGCCAGCAATACGTGCTGCGCCGCATGCACGAGTTGCGTTACATCACCGATGCCCAGTATGAAGCGGCGCTGAAGGAACCGCTGGTAGTCAAGCGCGAGCTTGCCGATTACGCGGTGCACGCCGAATACGTGGCGGAAATGGCGCGCCAGCTCGCCGCCGAGCGTTTTCCCGAGGACATCTATTCGCGCGGACTGAAGGTCTACACGACCCTGATCAAGGCCGAACAGGAGGCCGCCTACCTCAGCCTGCGCAAGGGCGTCATGGACTACGACCGCCGCCACGGCTACCGCGGCGCGGAGTCCTATCTCGACCTGAAGAACCTCAAGTCGGACCAGGACGAGGCAATCGACGAAGCGCTGCAGGACATCGCCGATGCCGGCGACCTGGTGCCGGCACTCGTGCTGGCCGCCGATCCGAAACAGTTGCGCGTTTACCGCAAGGGCGGCGAGACCCTCGCCCTTTCCGGCGATGCGATCAAGTTCGCCGCCCGCATGCTCGACGAAAAGGCGCCGCCTAACAAGCGCATCACGCGCGGCGCCATCATCCGCCTGCTCAAGGACGACAAGGGCAACTGGACGATCAGCCAGTTGCCCGAGGTCGAATCGGCCTTCGTCGCCATCGACCCGCGCGACGGCAGCATCCGCGCGCTGGTCGGCGGCTTCGATTTCAACCGCAACAAGTTCAACCACGTTACCCAGGCCTGGCGCCAGCCCGGCTCGAGCTTCAAGCCCTTCATCTACTCGGCCTCGCTGGAAAAGGGCTACAGCCCGACCAGCGTGATCGCCGACGAGCCGATCGTCATTCCCGCCAGCCAGACCGGCTCACAGGCCTGGGAGCCGCACAACTACGACGGCAAGTACGAAGGGCCGATGAAGATGCGCACCGCCCTGGCCAAATCGAAGAACATGGTCTCGATCCGCATCCTGCAGTCGATCGGCACGCACTACGCCCAGGACTACGCGAGCCGCTTCGGTTTCGATGCCGACAAGCATCCACCCTACCTGACTATGGCGCTCGGCGCCGGTTCGGTAACGCCCTGGCAGATGGTGACCGCTTACTCCGTATTCGCCAACGGCGGCTATCGCGTGACGCCCTACGTCGTCCGCGATATCCGCGACGACAGGAACCAGGTGGTCGCCCAGGCCGCGCCGCAGCCGGCCGGCGTCGACGGGACGCGCGTCATCGACCCGCGCAACGCCTTCCTGATGGACAACATGTTGCGCGACGTGACCCTCTACGGCACCGCCGCCAAGGCCTCGGTGGCGCTGAAACGCCAGGATCTCGCCGGCAAGACCGGGACGACCAACGAGTATGTCGATGCCTGGTTCTGCGGCTACCAGATGACGGTCGCCGGCTGCGCCTGGGTCGGCTTCGACCAGCCCAAGAAGTTGGGCGACAAGGAAACCGGCGGCGCCGCCGCCCTGCCGATGTGGATCGGCTACATGAGTCGGGCCCTGAAGGACGTCCCGATGCAAGTGCCGGCAGCGCCGGAAGGCCTCGTCGCCTTCGGCAGCGGCCGCGACCGCTCGTACATCTATGCCGAGAACGCCGGTCGCGAGGAAAGCCAGGAAGACGGCCCGGCCGGCGATGCGCTGCCGGCGCCGGATCTGAGCAAGCCGCCCACCGACTGATCAGGCCAGGCGGACGTCCTCGCCCGCCTGTTGCGACGCCAGCGCCGTCAGCTTAGCCATCAGTTCGCTGCCGTCGCGCGTGTCGCGCCATGCCTCGCCGTCGTGGCGAAAATGGAAGCCCCCGGAACGCGCCGCGACCCAGATTTCGCGCGCCACACCATGGCGGTTAACGATGATCTTGCTTCGGTCGGCGAATTCGATCTCGAGTACGCCACCCGGTTTCATCTCGAAGTCGAGGTCGGCGCCGCTGGCTTCAAGACCGGCCTCGATGCGGGCCAGCACCGCTGTCGCGAGCGCGTCGAAATTCGTGTCATCCATGCTGTGCTACCATCTTTATCTTCCCAGAACGCCTTCAGCGCCGATGCTCCGCCTGTCCGTCATCCTGCTCGCGACCCTGGTCGCCGCCTGTGGCAATCGCGGCCCGTTGGTCTTGCCACCGGGCCCGCCGTCGCCGCCATTGATCGACAAGCTGCTGTCTTCACCGGCCAAACCTGCCACTACTGCACAGCCGGCCGCCGGCGAGGCCAATCCTAGCACGGACGTGCAGCCCGAGAACCGATGACTCCCTTCGCCATCCAGAACGGCGTCCTGCACGCCGAGTCCGTTCCCCTGCCAGCCATCGCCGCGCGCTTCGGCACCCCGGCCTACGTTTATTCGCGCGCCGCCCTCGAAGCTTCCCTGCGTGAATTTCAGGACGTTCTCTCCGGAAATCCGGCGGGCACCGGCGCGCTGGTCTGCTACGCCGTCAAAGCCAATTCCAGCCTCGCCATCCTCAACCTGTTCGCGCGCATGGGGGCCGGCTTCGACATCGTCTCGGGCGGAGAACTGCAGCGGGTGTTGGCAGCCGGTGCCGACCCGGGCAAGGTGGTTTTCTCGGGTGTCGGCAAGACGGCAGCCGAAATGGCGCAGGCCCTCGATGCCGGCATTTTCTGCTTCAACGTCGAGTCGATTCCCGAGCTCGAGCGCCTGAACGAGGTCGCCGGCCGCTGCGGCAAGGCGGCGCCGGTCAGCCTGCGCGTCAACCCGAACGTCGACCCGAAGACGCACCCGTACATTTCCACCGGGCTAAAGGAGGCGAAGTTCGGCGTCGCTTACGAAGACGCGCTCGCCCTTTACCTCCGCGCCGCGGCCCTGCCCAACATCCGCATCACCGGCATCGATTGCCACATCGGTTCGCAGTTGCTCGATCCCGCGCCGTTCGGCGAAGCGCTCGAGCGCATCCTGGTCCTCGTCGACCGCTTGAGCGCGGAGGGCATCGCCATCCACCACCTGGACCTCGGCGGCGGACTCGGCATCCGCTATCGCGACGACCAGGTGCAACCGACCGTCGCCGACTATCTGACACCGTTGCTCGACAGGCTTGCCGGTCGCGGCCTCCAGGTCGTGCTCGAACCGGGGCGCCGGCTGGTCGGCAATGCCGGCCTGCTGCTGACCCGCATCGAGTACCTCAAGCCCGGCGAAGGCAAGAGCTTCGCGATCGTCGATGCCGCGATGAACGACCTGATGCGGCCCGCGCTCTACGAAGCCTGGCACGACATCCTCCCGGTGGTGCCCAACGCCGGCGACACCAGTGTCTATGACGTGGTCGGTCCGGTCTGCGAAACCGGCGATTTCCTCGGCCAGGGGCGCGCGCTCTGCGTCGATGCCGGCGACCTGCTCGCCGTGATGTCAGCCGGCGCCTACGGCATGGCGATGGCCTCCAATTACAACACCCGACCGCGCGCGGTCGAGGTCATGGTCGACGGCGGCCAGGTCTTCGAGATCCGCCGCCGCGAGGCGATCCCCGAACTCTTCGCCGGCGAGCGAGTGTTGCCGGCATGACCCGCTGGCCGGCATTTCTCGCTGCTGCCCTCCTCGTCGCGGCATGCGGAGACAAGCCGGCCGAGAAAAAGGGGGCGCTGCCGGTGCTGGTGACCGCCACCCAGGCGCAGGTCGTGGCAATCGAGATCGTCGAGCGCACGCTGGGCACACTGGAGGCAGTCAATGACCCGAAAGTCGGCGCCGAGATCGCCGGCAAGGTCGTCGAAGTCGCTGCCCGAACTGGCCAGAGCGTTGTCAAGGGCCAGTTGCTGGCACGCATCGACCCGACCGACGCCGGCCATCAGGCCACCGCCGACAGCGCCGAGATAGCCCGGCTGGAAGCCCTGCTCGCCCAGCAGGAACGCGTCCTCGCACGCCAGTCGGAGCTGGTGCAGAAGAATTTCATCTCGAAGAACGCGCTCGATGACGCGACCGCCCAGCGCGATGCGCTGAAGAACCAGCTGGCCACGGCCCGCGCCCGCGCCGAGCTGTCGCGCAATGCCCTGGCGAAGACCCGGGTCGTCGCGCCGGTCGCCGGCATCATCGAAACCCAGGTGGTCGCTCCCGGCGACTACGTCAAGCTTGGCGACCCACTGTTCCGTATGGTGTCGAACGCCCGCCTGCGCGCCAACCTGCCCTTTCCGGAAAGCGCCGCGGCCCGTCTCACGGTCGGCCAGGCGGTGCGCCTGAGCAGCCCGCTCGCCCCGGAGGCGGAGATCGCCGCGGTGGTCGAGGACATCCGCCCGACTGTCGGTGACGGCAACCGCGCGCTCGAGGTCATCGCCCGCCTCGACAACCCCGGCCCCCTCAAGTCAGGAGGCTCGGTCGATGCCGCCGTGGTCACCGGCCGCCGTGAACAAGCGGTGGTCGTCCCCGAGCAGGCCGTCGTGCTGCGCCCGGCCGGCAAGGTGGTCTACTTGATCGTCGATGGCAAGGCGCAGCAGCAGGTGGTCGACACCGGCAGCAAGCAGAAGGGTGTCGTCGAAATCGTGGCCGGCCTGCGTGGCGGTGAACGGCTGGCACTTGATGGCGCCGGCTTCCTGAGTGACGGCGCCGCGGTCAACGTCAAGGAAACGGCAAAAACCGCGGCCGGCCCGCAGGGCGCCCCGAAGCCGAAATGACCCTGCCCGAGCTATCCATCAAGCGCCACGTGCTGGCGTGGATGTTGAGCGCGGTCCTCGTCCTCTTCGGCCTGATCAGCTACGGGCGTATCGGCATGGACCGCTACCCGTACATCGAATTTCCAGTCATCTCGATCACCACCGCACTCAAGGGCGCCAACCCGGACATCGTCGATGCCTCGGTGACCAACATCATCGAGAGTTCGGTCAACTCGACACCGGGCATCGAGCACATCCAGTCCACCTCGTCGCCCGGCGTTTCGGTCATCGCCATCACCTTCAACCTCGAAAAGAAGATCGACGTCGCCTTCAACGAGGTCCAGGCCAAGGTCAACCAAGTGTTGCGCCGGCTGCCCAAGGACGTCGATCCGCCGGTCGTCGCCAAGGTCGAGACCAATGCGCAGCCGATCATGTGGCTCGCACTGCAGGGCGACCGCACGCAGCAGCAGTTGAACCAGTACGCGATCAACGTGCTCAAGAAGCGGCTCGAAACCATCGATGGCGTCGGCGAGGTCCGCCTCGGCGGCCGCCGCGACCGCACCATCCGGATCGAGCTGTTGCCGGCGCGCATGGCGGCGCTCGGGGTCACCGCACAGGATATCGCCGACGCCTTCGCCAGGGAGCATGTCCAGCTCGCCGGCGGCTTCGTGGTCGGCGAGAAGACCGAGAACCTGGTCAAGCTCGACCTCGAATTCCACTCGGTGGATGCGCTGAAGGAGATGGTCGTCGGCTGGAAGGCCGGAGCGCCGGTGCGCCTGCAGGACCTCGCCGAGGTCGTCGACGGACTCACCGACAACCGCCAGCTCGCCCGCTTCAATGGCGAGATGACCATCGGCCTCGGCATCGTCAAGGTTACCAATACGAACACCGTCGCCATCGTCGACAAGGTCCGCGAGAAGCTCGACAACGAGTTGCGCCCGCAGCTGCCCCCCGGCATGCAGCTCCATGTCGTTTCCAACGATGCGGTGTTCATCCTCGAGATCGTCAATGCGCTCAAGGAGCACCTCGTCGAGGGCACCCTGCTCGCCGCACTGGTCGTCTGGCTGTTCCTGCAGTCGCTGCGCGCGACGATCATCGTCTCGCTCGCCATCCCGGTATCGCTGATGGGCGCCATCGCGGTCATCTACTTTTTCGGCTTCACGCTCAACTCGCTGACCCTGCTCGCACTGCTGCTGCTGATCGGCGTCGTCGTCGATGACGCCATCGTCGTCCTCGAGAACATCTTCCGCCACCGCGAGGAGATCGACGCCGATCCGGTGACTGCCGCGGTCAACGGCGCCAACGAGGTGGTTTTTGCGGTCATTGCGGCGACCCTGTCGCTGGTCTCGATCTTCGCCCCGGTCATCTTCATGAGCGGCATCATCGGCCAGTTCTTCCGCTCCTTCGCCGTCGTCGTCACCTTCGGCGTGCTGGTCTCGCTCTTCGTTTCGCTGACCCTGACGCCAATGCTCTGCTCGCGCTACCTGACGATGCGCGAGCACGGGCGCAGCCATGGTCGCGTGCATGCCACGATCGAGCGCGGTTTCGCCCGGCTCGACGCCGTCTATCGCCGCCTGCTCGGCCTGGCGCTGCGCCGCCGCTGGGCCGTCGTTGCCCTCACCCTGCTGACCGTCGCATCGAGCGCCTTCTTCTTCGCCAGCGTCGGCAAGACCTTCGCCCCGGAGCAGGACGAGGGCCGTTTCCTCGTCTACCTGCGCGCCCCGCTCGGCTCGTCGATCGAGTACACGGACTCGCGGCTGCGCATGGTCGAAGCGGTACTCAACGAGCACGACGAGATCGTCACCGAATTCGCCCTGATCGGCCTGGGCAGCGCCGGGCAGGTCAACCAGGGCACCGTCGTCGCCCGCATGGCGCCGCGCGAGCAGCGCAAAATCACGCAGCAGGAACTGCTGCCGGTCCTGCGCCAGAAGCTCGCGCAGATTCCCGGCGCCCGCGTCTTCGCCGCACCCTACCCGATGGTCCAAGGGCAGCGCGGCGAGCCGCTGCAGTTCGTGCTCGCCGGCGAAAATCTCGCCGAGGTCGGCCGCCTCGGCCGCGAACTGCAGGGCCGGCTGGCCGCCGAACCCGGGCTGGGCGGCCGCATCGACAGCGATCTCCAGCTCGACCTGCCACAGCTCGTCTTCCAGCCCGACCGCCTGCGTATCGCCCAGACCGGCCTGGGCACCGCCGACGTCGCGCTGGCCATCAACATGCTGACCGGCGGCGTCGACATCGCCAAGTTCAATGACGAACCGGGCGACGGCCAGCGCTACGACATCCGGGTCAAGGCACGCGACGGCGAATTCACGCAACCCGCCGACCTCTCGCGCATCTACCTGCGCAACAAGTCGGGCCAGCTGGTCCGCCTCGACTCCGTCGCCAGCTTCCGGGAAACGCTCGGCCCGGCCGTCATCGGCCGTTTCGACCTGCAGTACGCAGCGACCTTCTTCGCGACGCCGACCATTCCGCTCGGCGAGGCGGTCGCCAAGGTACGGGCGGCGGCGGCCGACCTGCCCCCCGGTTACCAGGTCAAGCTGATCGGCCAGGCCGAGGAGTTCGCCAAGACCACCAAGTACATGACCTTCGCCTTCGTGCTGGCGCTGGTGCTGCTCTACATGGTGCTGGCCAGCCAGTTCGACTCCTTCCTGCAGCCGGTCATCGTCATGCTCGCGCAGCCGCTCGCCATCATCGGCGGCGTCGCTGCGCTGTGGGCCACGGGGCAAACACTCAACATCTACTCGATGATCGGCCTCGTGCTGCTCATCGGCCTCGTCGCCAAGAACTCGATCCTGCTCGTCGACCTGACCAACCAGCGCCGCGCCGGCGGCATGGGCATCGATGCGGCACTGAGCGACGCCTGCCCGATCCGCATGCGGCCAGTGCTGATGACCTCGGCCACCGTCATCCTGGCGCTGCTGCCGGCCGCGCTCGGCTTCGGGGCCGGCTCGGAGACGAACCAGCCGCTCGCCATCGCCGTGATCGGCGGCATGGTCTCGTCGACGTTGCTGACGCTGGTCGTCGTCCCGGCGGTCTATTCTCTGGTCGAGAACCGGCTGGCCCGTCGTTGAGGCACCGCGCACAGGGGAACGCAACGGCCACGCGTCCATCCAAGCTTTACCAGGCCTGCCTGTGCCTTGCACGCCGCCGTCCATCCGGCTATAAACCGCCCGACATCCGAACAAGGAGACCAAGCCCATGACCTACCGCACCGCTCTCGCGGCGCTCGCCCTGCTCGCCGCTGCGACCGGCGCCGGCGCATCGGATTCCGAGCGCGCCCGCAATCTCGCCGCCACCTGCGCCAACTGCCACGGCACCAACGGCAGCCCGGCCGCGGGCACCGCCATGGACCCGCTGGCCGGACGCGACCGCAGCTGGACGCTGAACAAGCTCAACGGCTTCAAGGACGGCACCCAGCAGGCGACGATCATGCACCAGATCGTCAAAGGCTACAGCGACGAGCAACTCGAGCTGATCGCCACGTATTTCGCCATGCAGACCGCCGGGGGTGCACGATGATGCCGCTCGACCGCCGTCGCTTCCTGTTGGCCGGCACCGCCGCCGGCGCCACCGCCCTGCTGCCCGCCTGCGCCGGCGGCACCCGGGCCGGTGGCCACGTCGTCGTCGTTGGCGGCGGCTATGGTGGCGCCACCGCCGCCAAGTACCTGCGCATGTGGAGCCAGGGCCGCGTCCAGGTCACTCTGGTCGAGCGCAACCCGACCTTCGTCTCCTGCCCGATTTCCAACCTGGTGATCGGCGGCACCAAGCGGATGGAAGACATCACCGTCAGCTACGACGGGCTGCGCAGCAAGTGGGGCGTGCGCGTCATCCAGGACGAGGTTGTCGCGGTCGACGCGGCCAAACGCGCGATTTCGCTGAAGTCGGGCGGCACGCTCGCCTACGACCGGCTCGTGCTGTCACCGGGCATCGATTTCCTGTGGGAGCAGATCCCCGGCCTCGCCGGGCCGGAGGCACAGGCGGCCATCCCGCACGCCTGGAAAGCCGGGCCGCAGACCGTCGCGCTGCGCCGGCAGCTCGAGGCGATGCCCGACGGCGGCGTTTTCGCCATTTCCGTTCCCAAGGCGCCCTACCGATGCCCGCCCGGGCCGTACGAGCGGGCCAGTGTCGTCGCCACCTGGTGCAAGCGGAACAAGCCGAAGTCAAAGGTATTGATCCTCGACGCCAACGACGACGTGGTTTCCAAGAAGGGCCTCTTCGTGAAGGCCTGGGAAGACCTCTACAAGGGCATGCTCGAGTACCGCCCTGGCAGCGAGGTCAAGGACGTTCACGTCGCCAGCCGGACCGCCGTCCTCGAGTTCGACAAGGTCAAGGCCGACGTGCTCAATGTCATCCCGCCGCAGCGGGCCGGCGACATCGCCGCACGCTCCGGGCTCAAGCTGGTCAACAACCGCTGGGTCGAGATCGACTGGCTGAGCATGGAAGCGGCCGGCACGCCGGGCGTCCACGTGCTCGGCGACGCGATCCTCCCCGCCCCGACCATGCCCAAGTCGGGGCACATGGCCAACCAGCACGCCAAGCTCGCCGCAGCGGCGATCCTCGAGTTGCTCGCCGGCCGCGCGCCAAGTCCGGACCCGCTGGTGATGAACACCTGCTACAGCTTCGTCGATGACAAGAGCGCCATCCACGTCAGCTCGGTGCACCGCTACGACCCGGCGACCAAGGTCGTCCAGCCGGTCAAGGGCGCCGGCGGCGTCTCGGCGGCGCGCAGCGAACAGGAAGGCAGGATCGCCCTCGACTGGGCCACCAACATCTGGGCCGACATGCTAGCCTGATAGCACCGGGCCGGCGGACGGCCCGTCGGCCGCTTCCCTCAGCGCAGAATCAACGCAAAACCAGCGCGAGGGCCAGGGGCAGGAAGATCAGCGCACCGAGGTTGCCGATCAGGACGATCGCGGCCACCCGTTGCGGCTCCTGCCTGTAGCGCTCGGCGAAGAGGAAGTTGAGCACGGCCGGCGGCAGCGCTCCGAAGACGAGCAGCATCGCCGCATCACGCCCCTGCAGGTCAAGCAAATGGATCACGCCCCAAGCAACCGCCATGCCGGCCAGCGGGCGCAGCAGCGCGGCGCCGACCGGCAGCTTCCAGTCGCGGAAGGAAACGTCGGTCATGCGCACGCCGAGCGAAAAAAGCAGCAGCGGCACCGAGACGTCGCCGAGCATCTTGATCGCGATGACCGCCGGCTCCCAGACCGGTATCTTCAGCAAGGCCACGGTCAACCCGGCAATCGCGGCAAAGACCACCGGCACCCGCCAGAGGGTGAGGATGCGGGCCTGCGGGTCAAGCAGCCGCGCACCGAGCGAGAAGTGCAGCGTGTTCCCGACCATGAACAGGATGACCGCGGCCGGCAGGGCCGCCTCGCCCCAGGCGAGCACGGCGAGCGGCAGGCCGATGTTGCCGCAGTTATTGAAGAGCATCGGCGGCACCAGTGTCTTCGGCTTGACCCCGATCAGGCGCGCCACCGGCCAGGCGAGCAACCCGCAGGTACCAATGACGAGCAGGCCGCCCAGCGCGAGCGGGGCGTAGGCGGCAAGATCGAAGGACTTCCCTGCCATCGCCGCGAAGACCAGCGCCGGGACGAAGACGTCCATGTTCAGGCGGTTGGCGACCGCCATCTCGGGCTTGTGCTGGCGCCCGTAGAAGTAGCCGGCGGCGACGATCCCGAAGATCGGGAAGAGGATGGCGACCAGCCGCAGCGTCAGGCTGCCGTCACTCAAAGCACGTACCGCGAGAGGTCTTCGTCGCTGGCCAGTTCGCCGAGGCGGGCGTCGACATAGGCCGCGTCGATCACCACGCGGTCGAGCCCGGCACGGCCGGCATCGAAGGAGACTTCCTCGAGCAGGCGTTCCATCACCGTGTGCAGGCGGCGGGCACCGATGTTCTCGGTCTTCTCGTTGACCTGGTAGGCGATCTCGGCGAGACGCCGCACGCCATCTTCGGTGAATTCGAGTGCGACGCCCTCGGTTGCCAACAGCGCCTGGTATTGACGGGTCAGGCAGGCGTCGGTCTGGGTCAGGATGCACTCGAAGTCGGCCACCGATAGCGAGTCGAGTTCGACGCGGATAGGCAGGCGCCCCTGCAGCTCGGGGATGAGGTCCGACGGCTTGGACAGATGGAAGGCACCGGAAGCGATGAACAGGATGTGGTCGGTCTTGATCATCCCGTACTTGGTCGACACCGTGGTGCCCTCGACCAGCGGCAGCAGGTCGCGCTGGACGCCCTGGCGCGAGACGTCGGCGCCCTGCATCTCGGAACGGCTGGCGATCTTGTCGAGTTCGTCGAGGAAGACGATGCCGTTCTGCTCGACGGCGCGCACCGCCTCGAGCTTGACCTCCTCGTCATTGACCAGCTTGGCCGCCTCCTCGTCGGCAAGCAGCCTGAGCGCCTCGCGGATCGGCAGCTTGCGCGACTTCTTGCGGCCGCCGCCCATGTTCTGGAACATGCCCTGGATCTGCTGGGTCAGTTCCTCCATGCCCGGCGGCGCGAAAATTTCCGCCGACATCGACGGCGCCGCGACCTCGATCTCGATCTCCTTGTCGTCGAGCTCGCCCTCGCGCAGTTTCTTGCGGAATTTCTGGCGGGTCGCGCTATCGGTTGCGGCCGACCCGTCGTTTTCGGCCAGAAAGCCGGCATGGCGCGCCGGCGGCAGCAGGACATCGAGGACGCGCTCCTCAGCGGCGTCCTCGGCGCGCGTGCGCATCGCCTTCATCGCCCGCTCGCGGTGCGCCTTGATGGCGATTTCGACGAGGTCGCGGATGATGGTGTCGACGTCGCGGCCGACATAGCCGACCTCGGTGAACTTGGTCGCTTCGATCTTGATGAAGGGCGCATGGGCCAGCCGCGCCAGGCGGCGGGCGATCTCGGTCTTGCCGACGCCGGTCGGCCCGATCATCAGGATGTTCTTCGGCGTGATCTCGTGGCGCAACGGCTCGGCCACCTGCGCCCGCCGCCAGCGGTTCCTCAGCGCGATGGCGACTGCCTTCTTGGCCGCCTGCTGGCCGACGATGTACTTGTCGAGTTCCGAGACGATCTCGCGCGGCGTCATCGATCCGCCGCTCATTCCAGCACCTCGAGCGTGAAATTGCGATTGGTGTAGATGCACAGGTCGCCAGCGATCTCGAGCGCCTTGGTGACGATCGCCAGCGGCGGCAGGTCGGTATTTTCGAGCAGCGCGCGCGCCGCGCTCTGCGCGTAGGTGCCCCCCGAGCCGATGGCGACGATGCCCTGCTCCGGCTCGAGCACGTCGCCGTTGCCGGTGATGATCAGCGACGACTCGCGGTCGGCGACCGAGAGCATGGCTTCGAGGCGGCGCAGGGCGCGGTCGGAGCGCCAGTCCTTGGCCAGCTCGACCGCCGAGCGCACGAGGTTGCCGGAATGTTTCTCGAGCTTGGCCTCGAAGCGCTCGAAGAGCGTAAAAGCATCGGCCGTGCCGCCGGCGAAACCGGCGAGGATGCGCCCGTCGTAGAGGCGACGAACCTTCTTCGCGGTGGCCTTGACGACGATGTTGCCGAGCGTGACCTGGCCGTCGCCGCCCATGGCGACGGCGCTACCGCGCCGCACCGACAGGATCGTGGTGCCGTGATATTGCTCCATGTTCTTCCTCAGGACTTGGGGACGAGGATGCGCGCCATCTTGTTGAGGCCGACCACGCCCATCAGCTCGGCCACGAGGTGGTTCGGGCTGCGGATCATGACCTCGCGGCCGCTGCCCTTGAGTGCCACCAGGCGGTTGACCAGTTGCCCGGCCGAAAAGAAGTCGAGGCGGCGGACGGCCGAGAAATCGAGGATGACGTGCTCGCCAGTGGCGAGGACGCCCGCCAGTTCATCGAAATGGCTGTTGCGGATATCGCCGTCGAGATAGAAGGCTTCGTCGCGTTTCGGCTGCGCGGGATCGACCGGCGGCAGCGTCGGTGCCGGCTTCTCCTCCCAGGACGGGGGCGAGCGCTCGAAAGTCACCGCGAAATCGACCGCGCTGGTCTCGAAGTCTTCCTGCGTGCCATGCCGTTGCAGCAACTCCAGGAGGAGCACCCATGAACGGGCGCTCTGCGCCTCGCCGACCGTCAGGCGGCCGCGCAAGCGGTTGATCAGGGCATCGGCATGGTCGAGGACGATGGCGACGCCCTGCCGGCGTGCCGCCGCCAGCGCGTCTGCCAGGCGGCCGGAAACCTCGTCGTCGATGCCGAGGACGCCGCCACAGTCCACACGCAGCGCACGCTTGGCCTTGAGGGCATCGAGGATAGGGGCCAGGACTGACAGGTCGTCGCTAGTGAGTACCCCCTGCAAGGCGCAGGCGGGAACGCTGGCCCCGGCCGCGGCGGGCTTCGTGGTCAGCGGGCCGCGCCAGGCCGGCGGTGACGTCTCGCAGGCCTGCACGAAATCGGTGGCCAGCTGGTCGAAGGCAGCGCGGTCGTTGGTCAGCTGAAGGAAATCGAACAGCATGTTCCACAGGCGGATGCCTTCGGTCCCCGGATAGGCCGGCAGCAGCGACTCGATCAATGGACGCACGACGGCATCTTGGCCGTTGGCGTAGAGCACGGCGACCTGCTCGATGTCGGCCTGGATCGAGTCGGCGCCGTGGCCGACGTCGATGGCCATGACGCTCGACTCGGTGAATTCCTTCTCGAACTCCGACATCTCGGCCGCCGCGTCGCGCTTCTCCGGTGCCGCGCCTGTCCCGGCCGGCGCGCGGCTGTGCGAGAAATCGAGGTCGGGCAGCGGCTCCGAGCGGCGCCCGGCTTCGCGCTCGACTGTCGTGGCGCCGGCTGCGGGTTCGGGGGCGGCTGGCGCGTTCGGGACGAAAGCCGCCTTCGGGCGCATCACTTCGCGCTCGGGCATCCTCTCTTCCTTCTTCTTGCCGAACAAACCGCCGAACACCATCAACCCTCCCGAAAACCGACGCGGACGAACCGCGGTTTTAGCACGTCCCCCCTGCTCACGCAATGACCAGGCCGACAAGAACCAGCAGCAGGGCCAGGACCGGCCCGAAAGGCTGGTCCAGCGCCAGCGCCAGCGCGAAGGCAGCGACGTAGGCGACCACCCCGATCGCCAGCGCGAGCAGGAGCCCGCCGCGCCAATCGCGCGCGCGCCGGAAAGCCAGCCACGGCGGCACGAAGACCAGGGCGAAGGCCCCCATCACCCCGAGCGTCATGGTCGCCAGGGCGAGGCCGAGTGCGGCGGCGAGGTCGAAGCCGGTTTCGACCGGCCAGGCCGGCAGGCCGCGGGCCCGGAAGAGGTCCGGATAGACGTGGGCAAGCAGGAGCGGTTGCGAGAGCCGCCAGAGCAAAACCAGACCAGCGGCGCAGCCGACGACGGCAAGCCACAGTTCGCCGGTGCCGGCGAAATACAGTTGCCCGTCGAATAGCGCATGGCCCAGCCGCTCGGCGAGCGGCTGGTTGGCGGCGAGCAGCACGGCGAGCGCCCAGCCGCCGATCAGGAACAGCGCGAGGTGGGCGCCGCCCGAGAAACGCCGGGCGAGCAGGCGCTTGCCCGCTCCGGCGGCAGCCGCCGCCGCCACGCCCCCGACTGCCGGCGCAACGGCAGCCACCAGCGCCAGCAGGGCCCCCGCCGCGGCGACATGGGCATAGGCGAGTGCCGCCAGCCACTCGTCGCGCAGGCGCAGGAAGCAGCCGAGCAGCGGCAGCAGGACGGCGAGCGCCAGCCCGGCGAAAAACGGGACCAGGAAGAGGTCATTCCACATCGGGCGCATCCACGTTCACGACCCTGTGACAGGCCGCCGCGACGAATCCGGCATCGTGGCTGACAACGACGATGCCGGCGCCGCGGGCGGCGCGGGCACGCAGACGCTCAGCCAAGTGGGCCGTACCCGCCGCATCGAGATTGTTGGTCGGCTCGTCGAGGAGCACGAGGTCGGCCGGCGCCTCGAGCACCGCCCACAGCGCGAGGTAATGCCGCTGACCGCCCGACAGCCGGTCGAGGCGCTCATCGAGGCGCCCCGCCAGCCAGACCGGCAGGCCTTCGGCAACCGCACCCGTGAGTGCCAGCAGGTTGCGTCCGGACAGCGGCAGCCCGTCGACCGGCGGCACCTCCTGCGTCTGGACGGCGATGCGCAGGCCCGGCCGCCGCTCGAGAGAGCCGGAGAAGACCCGGGCCCGGCCGGCGATCGCCGCGAGCAGGGTGGACTTGCCAACCCCGTTGGGGCCGGTCAGGCCGACAATTTCGCAGGGCGCAGCGGCGAGGTCGACCGGTTGAGTGACCGGTCCTTCCCAGCCGGCAACCACTGCCTCGGCGGCAAACAGCGGCGTCACGGCGAAGCCTTCAGGAGCCGCGCCAGCGACTCGTCGAAGAGTCCAGCAAGGTCGCGCGCCCCCGGCGTGCCGCCCACCGTGTACGGGAGCAGCACGGCGGCGATACCGGTGCGCGTCGCGACCCATTCGCTCGGCCCCGGCTGCTGGTAGGGCGTGCGCAGGACCATGCGCGCCGGCATCGCCTGCTGGCGGGCGACCAGCTCGGCCAGGTGGCCACTGCTCGGTTCGATGCCGGGCTTCGGTTCGAGAGTCCCGACCCCCTTCATCCCCAGCCAGCGGAGCAGGTAGGCGAAGGACTCGTGGTGCTGGAGGACCGCTACCCCCCTGAGCGGCGCTGCCTGCGACTCCCAGCGCGGGATGGCCGCCTGCCAGCGCGCCGCGAAGGCGGCCAGCCCGGCCCGGTAGGCTTCGGCGCCGGCCGGGTCGAGATCGGCCATGCGCGCGGCGAGCGCTTCGCCAACCTTGAGCACGTTGCGCGGATCGAGGTGGAGGTGGGGGTTGCCGGCGACATGCACGTCGCCCTGCGAACGATCGGCGCGGGCGGGCTTGTCGATCATTTCGGCGTGACCGGCCGCCTCGAAGTAGCCGGGACGCCCCGGCTGTATTCCCCGGTTACCGGAGTCGCGCACGACCAGCGGCAACCAGCCGATCTCGAGGTCGGCGCCGGTGGCGACGACCAGGTCGGCCCGCCGCGCCTGCGCCAGCAGCGACGGCCGTGCCTCGATGCGATGCGGATCCTGCAGGGCCGTCGTCGCCACATAGACGTGGACCTTGTCACCGCCGATCTCGCGCGCCAGCGCCCCCCACTCGGGGACGCTGGCGAACACCGCGAGGTCGGCGCGGGCCAGTGCCGCGGTCGACGCGAGGAAAAGGGCAAAAACCAGTCTCTTCATCGCCGTTTCCTAGAACTTGTGCGCACCGTGGGGACCGAGGCTCATGATGTACTGCAGCGTGAGCTGGTTGTCGGTGATGTCCTGCATCGACTGGTCCTGTGCGTACTGCAGGCGCATGCGCGAGAACTCCGACCAGCTGTAGTCGACCATGATGCTGGCCCGCTTCGGCTTGTAGCTGGCGAGCGCGAGGTTGGCATTGTTGGCGCCGAAGTCGCGCGTACCGCTGTCGAGCAGGTCGTAGCGCAGGCCGGCGCGCCAGTTCGGCGTGAACTGGTAGACCGCCTGGGCATACCAACCGCTCTGGCGGGTCAGGTAGCTGCCCGTCGTGCTGTCGTCGCGGGCCGGCGAACAGGCATTGGCGACCGGATTGCCGGCGGCATCGGTGCCGGTCTGCTCGCCGGTGCAGGTCAGGGAGCCCTTTTCCTTGCGCTGGAAATACTCGGCCTGGAACTTGAAGTTGTTGTGCGCCGGGTTGCCGTCCGGCGCCCACTTCCAGACGAAATCGGCGATCCACGTGGTCGAATCGCCGGTGAACGACCCTGCCGACGTGTAGCCATTGATGTCGGTGAAATCGGCTTCGCGGTCCTGCGCCGATACCTTGAGCCACGACACCCCGGCCCGCCAGCTGTTGGAGGCGCCGACATCGCCCCCGAGATGCGCGAACAGGGCGCCGCCACCGTTGCCGTTCTTGTTTCGGTCGTTGCCGGGAAAACGGGCGCTGCGCCCGGCTTCGGCACCGAACTCGAGGAAGATCGGGGTCGGCGCCAGCCATTTCAGCTGGACACCGTCCTGCGTGTAGCTCGCTTCGCGCGCCGTTCCGAACAGGGCCTGGTACATCAGCGGTGCATCGTAGAAATCCCACTGGTGCGGATGCTGTTCGTTCAGGTAGCCGATGCCGGATCGGAAGCGCCCGCCCTTCACCCCGACACCGGCGCCAATGGCCGAGGACTGGAACCAGGCTTCCTCGGTTTCGACCTGGCCGTCCACGACTGCGAAGATGGCGCGGCCGTTGAAATAGGGATCGATGCCCGCCGAGATGATTAGCTCGGTATGGTCGATCGAGAAGCCGCGCGTGTTGTCATCGCCATTGCCGCCCTCGTGCTGTTGACCATGCCCTGCGGCAGGCCAGAATCCGGAGATCGTGCGGTTGGGGATGTTCTTGCGGTCGGCGTACTGGCCCTGCAGGATCAGCGAAATCTCCGGGTTGAAAGCGTTCGCTGCCGGTGCTACGGAACGGGCAGGCGCTACAGCGACCGCCTCTGCCGTGCGGGGCGCCGCCAGCGCATCGCCATCCGGCGGCACCGGGGCCGTGAGGGTGGGCG
>VEPL01000031.1 GCA_012026885.1 Betaproteobacteria bacterium
CGTCAGCGTCGTCTTGCCATGGTCAACGTGCCCAATCGTGCCAACGTTCACGTGGGGCTTCGTACGCGCAAACTTTTCCTTTGCCATATCGGTTCTCCAGAAAGGTAAGGGATTACTTCTTGTTGATCACGGCGTCAGCGACGTTCTTCGGCGCTTCCGTGTAGTGCTTGAATTCCATGGAGTAGGTCGCACGACCTTGCGACAGCGAGCGCAGCGAGGTCGAGTAGCCGAACATCTCGGACAGCGGAACCTCGGCCTTGACAACCTTGATGCCGCCGACCTGGTCTTCCATGCCCTGGACAATGCCGCGACGGGACGAGAGGTCGCCCATCACGTTGCCCATGTAGTCTTCGGGTGTCTCGACCTCGACGGCCATCATCGGCTCGAGCAGCGTCGGCGCGGCCTTCTTCATGCCTTCCTTGAAGGCCATCGAAGCCGCCATGCGGAAGGCGTTTTCGTTCGAATCCACGTCGTGGTAGGAACCATCGAACAGCGTGAATTTGACATCGACGACCGGGAAGCCCGCCAGCACGCCACTGGTGATCGCATCCTGCAGGCCCTTGTCGACAGCCGGGATGAATTCGCGCGGGACAACACCGCCCTTGATCGCATCGACGAACTCGTAGCCCTTGCCGGCCTCGTTCGGCTCGATTTTGAGCCAGACATGGCCGAACTGGCCGCGGCCGCCCGACTGCTTGACGAACTTGCCTTCCTGTTCGACCGCCTTCTTGATGCACTCACGGTACGCCACCTGGGGAGCACCGACCGACGCCTCAACGTTGAATTCGCGACGCATGCGGTCCACCAGAATCTCCAGGTGCAATTCACCCATGCCCGAAATGATGGTCTGGCCGGACTCTTCGTCGGTACGCACGCGGAAGGACGGATCTTCCTGGGCCAGGCGACCCAGGGCGATGCCCATCTTTTCCTGATCGGCCTTGGTCTTCGGCTCCACAGCAACGTGAATCACCGGCTCAGGGAAAATCATCCGTTCGAGCGTAATGACCTTTTGCGGGTCACACAGCGTGTCGCCGGTCGTCGCCTCCTTGAGGCCGACGGCCGCGGCGATATCACCGGCGCGCACTTCCTTGATTTCCTCGCGTTGATTGGCGTGCATCTGCAGGATGCGGCCAAGGCGCTCCTTGCGGCCCTTGACGGGGTTGTAGACCGTGTCGCCGGAATTGATCACGCCCGAATAGACGCGGAAGAAGATCAGCTGGCCGACGAACGGATCGGTCATGATCTTGAAGGCCAGCGCCGAGAACGGTTCGTCGTCGGCGGCCTTGCGCTCGCCCTCGGACTCGTTCTCGAGAATGCCCTTGACCGGCGGGATGTCGACCGGGGAAGGCAACAGCTCGATAACGGCGTCGAGCATCTTCTGCACGCCCTTGTTCTTGAAGGCGGTGCCACACAGCATCGGCTGGATTTCGCAATTGATCGTGCGCGTCCGCAGGCCGAGAATGACATCTGCTTCGGACAGTTCGCCCTCCTCGAGGTACTTGTTCATCAGTTCCTCGGAGGCCTCGGCAGCAGCCTCGACCATCTGCGAACGCCAAGCATTGGCATCGTCGACGAGGTGCGCCGGAATGTCACGGGCATCATACTTCATGCCCTGCGAAGCTTCGTCCCAATAGATGGCCTTCATGCGGATCAGGTCGACGACACCCTCGAAGGTATCTTCCGCGCCGATGGGGATGACCACCGGCACGGGGTTCGCCTTCAGACGCAGCTTCATCTGCTCGACGACCTTGAAGAAGTTGGCGCCGGAACGGTCCATCTTGTTCACGAAGGCGAGACGCGGCACACCGTACTTGTTGGCCTGGCGCCACACTGTTTCGGACTGCGGCTGGACACCGCCCACCGCGCAATAAACCATGCAGGCGCCATCGAGGACGCGCATCGAACGCTCGACCTCGATGGTGAAGTCCACGTGTCCCGGGGTGTCGATGATGTTGATGCGGTGCTCCGGAAACTGGCGGTCCATACCGCTCCAGAAACAGGTCGTCGCAGCCGAGGTGATGGTGATGCCGCGCTCCTGCTCCTGCTCCATCCAGTCCATGGTCGCAGCACCGTCATGGACTTCGCCGATCTTGTGATTGACGCCGGTGTAGTAGAGGATGCGCTCGGTCGTCGTCGTCTTGCCGGCGTCGATGTGGGCACTGATGCCGATGTTGCGGTAGCGCTCGATGGGAGTTTTACGGGCCACGGTTTTACCTTCGCTGAATTCGGGGATGTGTCGGTCGCCGGACTGGCGTCAGAAGCGGAAGTGGGCGAAGGCCTTGTTGGCTTCGGCCATGCGATGCACTTCGTCGCGCTTCTTGACGGCACCGCCGCGGTTTTCAGACGCCTCCATCATCTCGGCGGCAAGCCGCTGACCCATCGACTTCTCGGAACGCTTGCGCGCCGACTCGCGCAACCAGCGCATCGCCAGCGCGGTGCGGCGGGCGGGGCGGACCTCCACCGGAACCTGGTAGTTCGCGCCACCGACACGGCGGGACTTCACTTCAACCATCGGCTTGACGTTGGCCATGGCTGCGCTGAAAACCTCCAGCGGATCCTTGCCGGACTTGGTCGAGATGATGTCGAACGCACCATAGACAATGCGCTCGGCAACGGACTTCTTGCCGCTCTGCATGATGGCGTTCATGAACTTCGATACTTCGACATTGCCGAACTTGGGATCGGGCAGGATATCGCGCTTGGGTACTTCACGACGACGGGGCATATTTACCTCACTTGATCACTATTCAGTTGAAAAGCCGGGAAAGGGTTTACACCCGCCCGGCCCTCACGGCCGCCCAACGGAGCAGCCACTTACTCAAGCCACTTAGGGAATTAAGCGGCCTTCGGACGCTTGGCACCGTACTTGGAACGGGCCTGTTTGCGATCCTTGACGCCCTGGGTATCCAGGGAGCCACGCACGGTGTGGTAACGCACACCGGGCAAATCCTTGACGCGACCACCCCGGATCAGGACCACGGAGTGCTCCTGCAGGTTATGGCCTTCGCCGCCGATATAGGAAATCACCTCGAAACCATTGGTCAAGCGCACCTTGCACACCTTGCGCAGCGCCGAGTTCGGCTTCTTCGGGGTCGTGGTATAGACACGGGTGCAGACACCGCGCTTCTGCGGGCACTTCTCGAGCGCGGGCACCTTGCTCTTGGTCACCTCGGCAACGCGCGGCTTGCGCACGAGCTGATTGATGGTCGGCATAGCTCAGATCCTTCTACAGCAGGCCGCATCAACGACGGGCCGGCGAATTTGTTATCACAGACGGAGACAATGATTAGCCCCCGCCGACAAAGACCGTAGATTCTAAAGTTTATCAACCCCCGCTGTCAATATGACCGCGGGGGTTGACTTGGGTCAGGCCGGGCCGGCCTCCTGAACCTCGGGGGAGGCATCGGCATCCTCGAACGGCCGGTCGGCGGCAAGATCTTCGCCAGCCGCCTGCGCCTTGCGGCTGCGGTGGTAGGCAAGGCCGGTGCCGGCCGGGATGAGGCGACCGACAATGACGTTTTCCTTGAGACCGCGAAGCTCGTCCCGCTTGCCCATGATCGCGGCCTCGGTAAGGACGCGGGTGGTTTCCTGGAACGATGCCGCCGAAATGAAGGAATCCGTGGACAGCGACGCCTTCGTGATGCCCAGCAACATGTGCTCGAAGGTGGCGGGCAGCTTGCCATCGGCGACAGCGCGGTCGTTCTCGGCCAGCAACTCGGCACGCTCGACCTGCTCCGACTTGATGAAGCGGGTATCGCCCGGCTCGAGGATGGTCACGCGACGGAGCATCTGGCGGACGATGACCTCGATGTGCTTGTCGTTGATCTTGACGCCCTGAAGACGGTACACGTCCTGCACTTCGTCGGTGATGTAACGGGCCAGCGCCTCGACCCCCTGCAAACGCAGGATGTCGTGCGGATCCGGCTCGCCCTCGACGATCTTCTCGCCCTTGTTCACCACCTGGCCGTCGTGCACCAGCACATGCTTGTCCTTCGGGATCAGGAACTCGTGAACCACGCCGTCGAGATCGGTGATGACCAGGCGCTGCTTGCCCTTCGTATCCTTGCCGAAGCTGATTGTGCCGGTCGTTTCGGCGAGCACCGACGCATCCTTCGGGGTGCGTGCCTCGAATAGCTCGGCAACGCGCGGCAGGCCGCCCGTGATGTCGCGCGTCTTGGCCGATTCCTGCGGCATGCGGGCAAGGACATCACCAACGCCGACCTGTTGGCCATCGAGCACCGAAATGATCGAGCCGACCTGGAAGGCGATGGAAACCGAATGGTCGCTGCCGTGGATCCTGACTTCCTGGCCGGTATCGTCGAGCAGCTTGACCACCGGGCGCACACCCTTGCTGGCCGCCTTGCCGCCACGCTTGTGGTCGATGACGACCAGCGTCGACAAGCCGGTAACGTCATCAACCTGCTTGGCGACGGTAACGCCCTCCTCGACATTCTCGAAACGGACGGTGCCGGCATACTCGGTAACGATCGGGCGGGTATGGGGATCCCATGTCGCCAGTTTGGCGCCTGCCTTGACCGCCTTGCCGTCGGCAACCGCCAGCGTGGCACCGTAGGGGACCTTGTGGCGCTCGCGCTCGCGACCATGATCGTCGGTGATCAGGACTTCACCCGAACGTGAAATGACGACCTTTTCGCCCTTGGCACTGGTGACGTAACGCATGGTCGCGGTAAACCGCACCGTACCGGCCGATTTCGCCTCGACCTGTGAGGCGACTGCCGCTCGTGACGCGGCACCGCCGACGTGGAAGGTACGCATGGTGAGCTGGGTGCCGGGTTCGCCGATCGACTGCGCGGCGATGACACCGACCGACTCGCCGGAATTGACCATCGAACCGCGGCCGAGGTCGCGGCCGTAGCACTTGGCGCAGAGGCCGTAGCGGGTCTCGCAGGTGAGGGGCGTACGCACCTTGACTTCGTCGATGCCGAGCTTGTCGATCAGGTCGACGAGGTCCTCGTCGAGCATGGTGCCGGCAAAGATCACGGTTTCCTGGGTCTCGGGATCGACGATGTCCTCGCCGGTGACGCGGCCGAGGATGCGCTCGCGTAGCGGCTCGATGACCTCGCCGCCCTCGACCAGCGCCTTGACGGCGAAGCCGTTGGCGGTCCCGCAGTCATCCTCGGTGATCACCAGATCCTGGGTCACGTCGACCAGACGACGGGTGAGGTAACCGGAGTTCGCAGTCTTCAGCGCGGTATCCGCCAGGCCCTTGCGGGCGCCGTGGGTCGAGATGAAGTACTGGAGAACGTTGAGGCCTTCGCGGAAGTTGGTGGTGATCGGCGTCTCGATGATCGAGCCATCCGGCTTCGCCATCAGGCCGCGCATGCCGGCCAGCTGGCGAATCTGGGCAGCCGAGCCGCGTGCGCCGGAATCGGCCATCATGAAGATAGAGTTGAACGAATCCTGCTTGACCTTCTTGCTGTGACGGTCGACGACCTCCTCATGGCCGAGTTCGTCCATCATGACCTTGGCAACCTGGTCGCCGGTACGGCCCCAGATATCGACGACCTTGTTGTAGCGTTCGCCGTTGGTCACCAGCCCGTTGGTGTACTGGATCTCGATCTCCTTCACCTCGGCTTCAGCGGCCGCGATGATCTCGTGCTTCTTGGCCGGCACGCGCATGTCATCCGAACAGAACGAGATGCCAGCGCGGGTGGCCAGCGCATAGCCGTTCTGCATCAGCTTGTCGGCGAAGACGACCGTCTCCTTGAGGCCGCAGCGACGGAAGGATTCGTCGATCAGCTTGGAGATTTCCTTTTTCTTCAAGGCCTTGTCGATGGCCTTGAAGGGCAGTCCCTTGGGCAGGATCTTCGAGAGCAGCGCACGACCGGCCGTCGTCTCGACGCGCACCGTTTTCTCGGTGAATTCGCCGTCGACCGCACCAGCCTCGTACTGCTTCAGACGAACCGAAATGCGGGAATGAATATCGAGCTGCCCGGCGGCCATGGCGCGTTCGATCTCATGCGTATCGGCGAAGTACATGCCCTCGCCCTTGCCGTTGATTTTCTCGCGCGTCGCGTAGTACAGACCGAGAACGATGTCCTGCGAAGGGACGATGATCGGCTGGCCGTTGGCCGGCGACAGCACGTTGTTTGAGGCCAGCATCAGCGTGCGGGCTTCCATCTGCGCTTCCAGCGACAGCGGCACGTGGACGGCCATCTGGTCACCGTCGAAGTCGGCGTTGAACGCCGCGCAGACGAGCGGGTGCAGCTGGATGGCCTTGCCTTCGATCAGGGTCGGCTCGAAGGCCTGGATGCCAAGGCGGTGCAGCGTCGGCGCGCGGTTCAGCATGACCGGGTGTTCGCGGATGACGTCTTCGAGGATGTCCCAGACCACCGGTTCCTGACCTTCGACCATCTTCTTGGCCTGCTTGATGGTGGTCGCATAACCGAGCACTTCCAGCTTGTGGAAGATGAAGGGCTTGAACAGCTCGAGCGCCATCAGCTTGGGCAGGCCGCACTGGTGCAGCTTCAATTGCGGACCGACGACGATGACCGAACGGCCGGAATAGTCGACGCGCTTGCCCAGCAGGTTCTGGCGGAAACGACCGCCCTTGCCCTTGATCATGTCGGCCAGCGACTTGAGCGGGCGCTTGTTGGCGCCGGTCATCGCCTTGCCGCGGCGGCCGTTGTCGAGCAGCGAGTCAACCGATTCCTGCAGCATGCGCTTTTCGTTGCGCACGATGATTTCCGGCGCCTTGAGTTCGAGCAGGCGCTTCAGGCGGTTGTTGCGGTTGATGACGCGGCGATACAGGTCGTTGAGGTCTGAGGTCGCGAAGCGGCCGCCGTCGAGCGGCACCAACGGACGCAGGTCCGGCGGCAACACGGGCAGCACCTCAAGGATCATCCAGTCCGGCTTGATGCCCGACTTCTGGAAGGCCTCGAGCACCTTCAGGCGCTTGGCGAGCTTCTTGTTTTTCGCTTCCGAGCCGGTGACCTCGAGCTCGCCGCGCAGGGATTCGACCTCGCTGTTGAGGTCGAGACTGCGCAACAGTTCGCGGATGCCTTCGGCGCCCATCAGCGCCTGGAAGTCGTCGCCATGCTCCTCGACCATCTCGAGATACTGGTCTTCGGTCAGCAGCTGACTGCGCTGCAGGTTGGAAACCATGCCCGGGTCGGTGACGACATAAGCTTCGAAGTAGAGGACGCGCTCGATATCGCGCAGCGTCATGTCGAGCACCATGCCGAGACGGGACGGCAGGGACTTGAGGAACCAGATGTGTGCGGTCGGCGAGGCCAGTTCGATGTGGCCCATGCGGTCACGGCGAACCTTGGCCAGCGTCACTTCGACGCCGCATTTCTCGCAGATAACGCCGCGGTGCTTCAGGCGCTTGTACTTGCCGCACAGGCACTCGTAATCCTTGATCGGGCCGAAGATCTTGGCGCAGAACAGGCCATCGCGCTCCGGCTTGAAGGTCCGGTAGTTGATGGTTTCCGGCTTCTTGACTTCGCCGTAGGACCAGGAACGGATCTTGTCGGGCGAGGCGAGGCCGATGGTGATGGCGTCAAATTCTTCCTCGGCGGTCACCTGCTTGAACAGATCGAGCAATGCTTTCATCGTATAACTCCTGAGCCCTGAATCAGTAACGTTCGAGATCGATGTCGATCGCCAGCGAACGGATTTCCTTGACCAGCACGTTGAAGGATTCCGGCATGCCGGCATCGATCTTGTGCTCGCCCTTGACGATGTTTTCGTAGACCTTGGTACGGCCATTCACGTCGTCGGACTTGACGGTCAGCATCTCTTGCAGCACGTAGGACGCGCCGTAGGCCTCCAGCGCCCACACTTCCATTTCACCGAAGCGCTGGCCGCCGAATTGCGCCTTGCCGCCCAGCGGCTGCTGGGTAACGAGCGAGTACGGTCCGGTCGAACGGGCGTGCATCTTGTCGTCGACGAGGTGATGCAGCTTGAGGAAGTGCATGTAGCCGACCGTCACCTGCCGCTCGAAAGAGTCGCCGGTGCGCCCGTCGAAGAGCGTCATCTGGCCCGACGAAGGCATGCCCGCGAGCGCCAGCATGGCCTTGATCTCCTCTTCCTTGGCCCCGTCGAAGACCGGCGTCGCGAACGGCACGCCGCCCTCGAGGTTGCCGGCCATCTCGAGAATCTCGGCATCGTTAAGTTCGTCGAGTGCTTCCGGCTTGCCGCTCGAGTTGTAGATCTTTTCGAGGAAAGCGCGCACCTCGCGGGCCGCGGCATCGCGCCGCAACAGTTCGCCGATGCGGTGGCCGAGACCCTTGGCGGCGAGCCCGAGATGGACTTCGAGAATCTGGCCGACGTTCATCCGCGACGGCACGCCGAGCGGGTTGAGCACGATGTCGACCGGACGGCCGTCTTCCATGTAGGGCATGTCCTCGACCGGCAGGATGCGCGAAACCACACCCTTGTTGCCGTGCCGGCCGGCCATCTTGTCGCCCGGCTGCAGGCGGCGCTTGACCGCGACATAGACCTTCACCATCTTCTGCACACCCGGGGGCAGTTCATCACCCTGAGTCAGCTTCTTGCGCTTGGTCTCGAAGTCGGCGTCGAACTGCTTGCGCGCCTGCTCGAGGCCGTCCTTGACCTGCTCGAGCTGCTGGGCGACATCCTCGTCGGCGACGCGGATGTCGAACCAGTGATGCGGATCCATGCCGTCGAGATAGGACTGCTCGATGGTCGTGCCCTTGGCCAGCTTCTTCGGGCCGCCATTGGCCTTCTTGCCGATCAGCAGGCGACCGATCCGCTCGAACGCGTCGCGTTCGACGATGCGCATCTGGTCAGCGAGGTCCAACTTGTAGTGGCGCAGATGCTCGTCGATGATCGACTGGGCACGGCGGTCGCGCTCGATGCCCTCGCGGGTGAACACCTGGACGTCGATGACGGTACCGGCGATGCCGGACGGCACGCGCAGCGAGGTATCCTTCACGTCGGAAGCCTTTTCGCCGAAGATCGCGCGCAGCAGCTTTTCCTCCGGGGTCAGCTGGGTCTCGCCCTTCGGCGTCACCTTGCCAACGAGCACATCACCAGCATCCACCTCGGCACCGATATAGACGATACCGGAGTCGTCAAGGCGTGAAAGCTGTGCTTCGCCCAGCGAGGCAATATCGCGGGTAATTTCCTCGGGACCGAGCTTGGTGTCGCGCGCGACAACCGTCAGTTCCTCGATGTGTATCGAGGTATAGCGGTCTTCGGCAACGACGCGCTCGGAGATCAGGATCGAATCTTCGAAGTTGTAACCGTTCCAGGGCATGAACGCGATCAGCATGTTCTGGCCGAGGGCGAGTTCGCCCTTGTCGGTCGACGCCCCATCGGCGACGACGTCGCCCTTGGCGATACGGTCGCCGACCTTGACCATCGGTCGCTGATTGATGTTCGTGTTCTGGTTGGAACGGGTGTATTTGGTCAGGTTGTAGATGTCGACACCGACTTCACCAGCCACGGTCTCGTCGTCATTGACGCGGACCACGACCCGGCCTGCATCGACGTAGTCGACCAGGCCACCGCGGCGGGCGACCACGGCGGTACCCGAGTCGACTGCCACGGTGCGCTCGATGCCGGTACCGACCAGCGGCTTTTCCGGACGCAGGCAGGGAACCGCCTGGCGCTGCATGTTGGCGCCCATCAGCGCGCGGTTGGCGTCGTCATGCTCGAGGAAGGGGATCAGCGAAGCAGCGACCGAGACGATCTGGCCGGGCGCAACGTCCATGTACTGGACGCGGGAAGGTTCGGCCAGAATGGTTTCACCCTTCTCGCGGCAAGTGACGAGATCGTCGGCGAGACTGCCTTCGCCGTCGAGCTCGGCATTGGCCTGGGCGACGACATAGTTGCCTTCTTCAATCGCCGAGAGGTATTCGATCTGGTCGGTCACCTTGCTGTCGGAGACCTTGCGATAGGCGGTTTCGATGAAGCCGTAGGCGTTGACACGGGCGTAGAGCGCCAGCGAGTTGATCAGGCCGATATTCGGGCCTTCGGGCGTCTCGATCGGGCAGACGCGACCGTAGTGGGTCGGGTGCACGTCGCGGACTTCGAAGCCGGCGCGCTCGCGGGTGAGACCGCCGGGGCCGAGGGCCGAAACACGGCGCTTGTGCGTGATTTCGGACAAGGGGTTGGTCTGGTCCATGAACTGCGAAAGCTGGCTCGAACCGAAGAATTCCTTGATGGCGGCGCTGATCGGCTTGGCGTTGATCAGGTCATGCGGCATCAGGTTGTCGGATTCGGCCTGGCTCAGGCGCTCCTTGACGGCACGCTCGACCCGGACGAGACCGGCACGGAACTGGTTCTCGGCGAGTTCGCCAACCGAGCGGACACGACGGTTGCCGAGGTGGTCGATGTCGTCGATTTCGCCACGCCCGTTGCGCAACTCGACAAGGATCCTGATGACATCGACGATGTCACGCGGCGACAAGGTCACCTGCTCGCGCACCTCGACATTGGCGCCGAGCGGCCGGATTTTCGCGGCGAGCGCATCGGCATCGGCCTGGGTCAGGTTTTCAGCCAGCGAGCGAGCGCCGAAAGGCAGCAGGCTGACGAGATCCTGGATCGCCGGCAGCGGGAAGCCGGAACCTTCGGCGAGGTTCTTGAGCGCGGCTTCGGCCTTGGACGCGAGGCCCTTGACCAGGACCTTGTACTCGATCACGTCGGCACGGGCGAGACGACGGTTGAACTTCATGCGGCCGACGCCCGACAGATCATAGCGCTCGTCGGAGTAGAACAGGCCATTGAAGAGGATCTCGACAGCCTCCTCGGTCGGCGGCTCGCCGGGGCGCATCATGCGATAGATGGCGACACGGGCAGCCTGGCGGGTAGCCGTATCGTCGCCGCGCAGCGTGTTCGAGATGAAGGCACCACGGTCAAGGTCGTTGGTATAGAGGGTCTCGACCGCCGCGACCCCGGCTTCGCGCAGCTTGGCGAGCAGGGTCTCGGTGATCTCGTCATTGGCATTGGCGACGATCTCGCCCGACTCCTTGTCGACGATGTTGCGCGCGAGGACGCGGCCGAGGATGAAATCTTCGGGCACGACGATCTGCTTGAGTCCGGCGGCCGCGATGTCGCGGATGTGCTTGGCGGTGATTCGCTTGTCCTTGGCGACGATGACCTTGCCGTCGGGCGCGACGAAATCGAAGCGTGCCACCTCGCCGCGCAGGCGCTCCGGCATCAGTGCGAATTCAAGACGTTCCTTGCCGATCACGAACGAATCGAATTCGAAGAAGTGGGCGAGGATCTGCTCCGAAGACATGCCGATCGCGCGCAGCAACGTCGTGACCGGCATCTTGCGGCGGCGGTCGACGCGGAAGAACAGCGTGTCCTTGGGATCAAACTCGAAGTCGAGCCACGATCCGCGGTAGGGAATCACGCGGGCCGAAAAAAGGAGCTTGCCGGAACTATGGGTCTTGCCGCGGTCGTGCTCGAAGAAAACGCCGGGGGAACGGTGCAGCTGGGAAACGATGACCCGCTCGGTGCCGTTGATGACGAAGGAGCCATTGGTCGTCATCAACGGGATTTCACCCATGTAGACTTCCTGCTCCTTGACTTCCTTGACCGTATCCGGAACCTCGCGGTCCATGATGACGAGGCGAACCTTCGCGCGCAACGACGAAGCGAAGGTAAGGCCGCGCTGCTGGCACTCGGTCACATCGAAGGCCGGTTCGCCCAGGGCATAGCTGACGAACTCGAGGCGCGCGTTGCCGGAATGCGAAACGATCGGGAAGATCGATGTAAACGCCGCCTGGAGGCCTTCGTTCTTGCGCCGTTCGGCCGGCATTTCAGCCTGCAGGAAAGCAGCGAAAGATTCGAGCTGGGTAGCCAGCAGGAAGGGCACATCGAGGACGCTGTCGCGCTTGGCGAAGCTCTTGCGGATGCGTTTCTTCTCGGTGAAGGAGTAAGTCATGGTAACTCCGTGAGGATGGGTCAAGCGTCGGACCTGTCGAAACAGGCAAACGCAAGCAGCCTCCCCCCGCTTCGCTGCGGGAGGAGAGTCGCTTGCGTTTGCCGTCCGGGCGTAATCAAGGTCTGGGGTGTGGTGGAATGAACCTGTCGTACAAAGCAGAAAAGGGCTGGCGGCAGAAACGCCGCCAGCCCGCAAGGCAAGGGTCGCTTACTTGAGTTCGACCTTCGCGCCGGCGTCCTCGAGCTGCTTCTTGAGCGCCTCGGCGTCGGCCTTGGGAATGCCTTCCTTGACCGGCTTCGGAGCGCCGTCGACGAGGTCCTTGGCTTCCTTGAGGCCGAGGCCGGTAACGGCGCGGACGACCTTGATGACTTCGACCTTCTTGTCGCCAGCGGCGGTCAGGATGACCGAGAAATCGGTCTTCTCTTCCGCAGCCGGGGCAGCGCCGGCAGCCGGGCCGGCGACGGCGACGGCAGCGGCGGAAACGCCGAACTTCTCCTCGAACGCCTTGACCAGGTCGTTCAGTTCCATGACGGTCAGGGAGCCGACGGCTTCCAGGATGTCTTCTTTGCTGATTGCCATTTCAAATTACTCCTAATTTCAGTTCGTAAGCGGTAAGGATCAAGCGGTAGCTTCTTCGCGCTGCTTGGCCAGGGCATCGAGGGCGCGGACAAAGCCGGCGACCGGAGCCTGCATGACGTACAGCAGCTTGGAGAGCAGCTCTTCGCGGCTCGGGACCGAGGCGAGCGCCTGGACTCCAGCCTTGTCGAGCACCTTGCCGGCATAGGAACCGGCCTTGAGCACGAGCTTGTCGTTGGTCTTGGCGAAGTCGTTGAGGACCTTCGCAGCGGCCACCGGGTCGGCAGAAATGCTGTAAATCAGCGGTCCGACCAGATGGTCAGCCAGGCCGGCAAACTGCGTATCGGCCACCGCGCGACGCACCAGGGTGTTCTTCAGCACGCGCAGATACACGCCAGATTCGCGGGCCTTCTTGCGCAGCACGGTGAGATCCCCCACTTCGATGCCACGGTATTCGGCGACCGCGATGGTCTGTGCGTTGGCCACTTGTGCCGACACCTCAGCGACAACCGCTTTCTTGTCGTTCAGATTGAGACCCACAGGTCCTTCCTCCTTTCAAGTCATAACACGGCGGATTGCTCCGCCGCCCCTACGGCGACCTGAACCAGAAGCTACGTCATCCGTTGCGGGATGACGGAAAATCCTGTCCGGGAACACCGTCTGCGCAGGCTGCCTCGCGATTAAGCCCCTTCCAGCCGGGGCACCTGCGGTCTTTGACGATTCGCTGCACACCGCCTGAGCGGCGCGCAACGACCCAAAGTTCTTGCTTAACCTGCCAGCGTTGCCTGATCGACGCGAACACCCGGGCCCATCGTGGCCGACACGGCGATCTTGCGCAGATACTGGCCCTTGGACGACGCGGGCTTGGCCTTCGTCAGTGCCTCGATCAGCGCCTTCAGGTTGGTCTCGAGGCTGTCGACCGTGAACGAAGCGCGACCGATGGTGGCATGCACGATACCCGCCTTGTCGGTACGGTACTGGACCTGACCGGCCTTGGCGTTCTTCACGGCGGTGGTGACGTCCATGGTCACCGTGCCGACCTTCGGGTTCGGCATCAGGCCGCGCGGACCGAGGATCTGGCCGAGCTGGCCGACGATCTTCATGGCGTCCGGGGTAGCGATGACGACGTCGAAATTGAGATTGCCGGCCTTGACCTCGGCGGCGAGGTCATCGAAACCGACGACTTCCGCTCCGGCAGCCTTCGCGGCTTCGGCCTTCTCGCCCTGGGCGAAGACGGCAACACGAACCGACTTGCCGGTACCGGCCGGCAGCACGACCGAGCCGCGCACGACCTGATCGGACTTGCGCGCATCGACGCCGAGATTGACGGCGACATCGATGGATTCGTCGAACTTGGCGGTTGCAGTTTCCTTGGCCAGCGCGAGCGCTTCCTGCAGCGGATAGAGCTTCTGCGGGACGACCTTGGCGGCGAGCGCCTTCTGTTTCTTGGTGAGCTTGGCCATGATTACAGTCCTTCCACCGTGATGCCCATCGAACGGGCGGAGCCGGCGATGGTACGCACCGCGGCATCCATGTCGGCGGCGGTCAGATCCGGCATCTTGGTCTTGGCGATTTCCTCGGCCTGGGCGCGGGTGATCTTGCCGACCTTGTCGGTATGCGGCTTGGCGGAGCCCGACTTGATGCCGGCCGCCTTCTTGATCAGGATGGTCGCCGGCGGGGTCTTCATCACGAAGGTGAAGGACTTGTCCGCGTAGGCGGTGATCACCACGGGAATCGGCAGACCCGGCTCGACGCCTTGCGTCTGGGCATTGAACGCCTTGCAGAATTCCATGATGTTGAGGCCGCGCTGACCCAGCGCGGGACCGATCGGGGGCGACGGGTTCGCCTTGCCTGCCGGCACTTGCAGCTTGATGTAGCCAACAATTTTCTTGGCCATGATTGCTCCTGTAAGTTGAGTCGTAACGCGCTTTCGTCATCGACTACTTGCGCTCCTCTTGCCGGCACTCAGGGCCGCCGGCACGCCCTTGAAACATTCTTGCCGCCGTCAGGCCTTCTCGACCTGGGCGAACTCCAGCTCCACCGGCGTCGCGCGACCGAAAATGGTCACCGAGACGCGCAGGCGGTTCTTGTCGTAATTGACATCCTCGACCGCGCCATGGAAGTCGGTAAACGGACCTTCCTTGACGCGCACGACTTCGCCGACCTCGAACAGCACCTTCGGCCGCGGCTTGTCGACACCCTCGCGCACCTGGGCCATGATCTTGTCGACTTCCTTCTGGGAAATCGGCGTCGGCTTGGTCGACGTGCCGCCAACGAAACCGGTGACCTTGGGGGTGTTCTTCACCAGGTGCCAGGAGTCGTCGTCCATCTCCATCTCGACCAGCACATAGCCGGGGAACAGCTTGCGCTCGGATGTGACCGGCTGGCCGTTCTTGAGTTCGCGCACGACCTCGACCGGCACGAGGATCTCGCCGAACTTTTCCTGCATGCCGAGGCGGTTGATGCGCTCCTGGATGGCGCGCAGGACGCTCTTCTCGAAGCCGGAATAGGCGTGGACGATGTACCAGCGTTTGCTCATGATTTCTTCCAGCCCAGCACCAGGTCGTAGAGCACCCATTCGAGACTCTTGTCCGTCAGGTAGAGGAACAGCGCCATGACCACCACGAAGGCGAAGACCGCCGCAGTCGTCTGCAGCGTCTCCTTGCGGTTCGGCCAGACGACTTTCTTGGCTTCGATGACGGATTCGTTGGCGAAGGCGAAGAAACGCTGGCCGGGCTCGGTCTTCCAGGCCACTGCTGCGGCCAGGGCAAGGCCGGCGAGTACCGCGAGGACGCGCAGGATCATCGCCTGCTCGGAGAGCAGGTAGAAGCCCGCCACGCCGGCCGCCAGGATTACCAGCGCCAGCGCAAACTTGATCTTGTCAGCCATGACCTTCGCGATCTTGAGAATTTGTGGCAGGGGCGGAGGGAATCGAACCCCCGACCTTCGGTTTTGGAAACCGGCGCTCTACCAATTGAGCTACACCCCTGCAGCAGAGAAACCAAAGCGCTCCGGTCTCCCGGAGCGCCCTTGCTACCATTGCGATCTTCGACTACTCGATGATTTTTGCGACGACGCCGGCGCCGACGGTACGACCGCCTTCACGGATGGCGAAGCGCAGGCCTTCTTCCATGGCGATCGGCGCGAT
>VEPL01000016.1 GCA_012026885.1 Betaproteobacteria bacterium
CACCATCTTCAAGACCAACCTCGAGGCGGCGGTCACCATTGCCCGCCAGCTGCGCCTCAGGAACCTCGGCGGCATCATCATCGTCGATTTCATCGACATGGAAAGCGACGAGCACCGCGCCGCCGTCCTCGACGAATTCAACAAGGCGCTCGCCCGCGATCACACCCGCCTGACCGTCAACGGCTTCACCCAGCTCGGCCTCGTCGAAATGACGCGCAAACGCACGCGCGAATCGCTCGCCCACGTGCTGTGCGAACCCTGCCCGACCTGCGACGGGCGCGGCGAGGTCAAGACGGCGCGCACGGTGGCCTACGAGATCCTGCGCGAACTGCTGCGCGACGCGCGCCAGTTCAATGCCCGCGAATACCGGGTGCTGGCCGGGCCGGCCGTGGTCGACCTGTTCCTCGACGAGGAATCGCAGGCGCTCGCCATGCTCTCCGATTTCATCGGCAAGGCCGTGTCGCTGCAGTCGGAACCGAGTTATTCCCCGGAGCAATACGACATCGTCCTGATGTAGCATTGCCACCCGATTTCTTTACCCGCATCCCCGCCGAAACACCATGACCGACGCTGCTACCCCCCCGGAATCCCGCCCGGACGGCCGCACCCTGCTGAAGGAGCTGCATGCCCGCTATCCCGTCTTTGCCAGCCATGCGCCGCTCGCCATCGGCATCGACAAGCAAATCCTCGCGCAGCAGGCGGACATCGACCGCAAGGCGCTGCGGCTGGCGCTGCGCAGCCACACGATATCGACCCGCTACCTGAAGGAGATGCAGACGGCGAAGGTCCGCTGCAACCTCGATGGCAGCGAGGCGGGCGAGGTTACCGACGAGGCGCGCGCCCACGCCGCCGAGCAGCTGCGCGAACGCTTCAAGAAACAGGCAGAGCAGCGGCGTGCTGCCGAAGCGGCGACAAAGGCCGCCGAGGCCGAGGCGAAGGCGGCGCAGCGTCGCCAGGAAAAACTCGGCCAGCTTGCCGAGAAATTCGGCCGCAAGACAAACTGAAGCCATCAGCGTGCTGCCCGCCCGCGGGCGGGCAATGAAACTGGCATGGCATGTGCATTGTTGACGCACGTGATCATTCTCAGCCCGCTGGAGGTTTGCCATGCCGACTGCCGAAATGCTCGTTCTGCTGGGCGGTGTCGCCGTATTGCCCTATGTTGCCGAAGCCGTCTGGAGTTCGCTGAAGGACAGGCGCAAGCACCGCTGAGGTGCGCAGGGCAGCCGATTAGCCTCGGATTTGTGCGTCCTGCTCAGAAGTAGAAGCTTATTCGCCCCTGCGCCAGCCAGCGGTAGCCCGGATTGTCGTCCACCAGGCCGTAGGCGCCTCCGAAGGAAAAACCGTAGGAGCGGTTCACGCGTCGCGCCAGCATGGCCTCGAAAGGCACGAACCAGCGGTTGGTCCGGTCGTTGAAGGTCGCCGGCTGTTCCTCGAACAGGATCGGCGACCAGCCTTCCCCCATGCCGATGTTGACGGTCGGGCGCAGCGTCAGGTTGCGCGTCTTGTTCACCCCGGGCGACTGCGGGTCGAAGCCATGGAAGAAACGGACATAGGGCGCCAGGGTGATGCCGCGCCATGCTTCTGGAAAGCGCCAGTTGAACCCGAGCCCCGGCGCCACCTGCCATTGGTCGGCGCCGAAAGGGGCGCGGCCGCCGGTCGGGGCGACCACGCGCAGGCTGGCACGCAGGCGGAAGTTTTCGGCCAGGTCCGGCGTGTCGATGATTTCCTCGACGAGGGCATCGGCAGCGTGGAAGGACCAGTTGCCCGGCGGGTTGTCCGGGCCCGTCGCATCGGTGTAGTAAAGCGGAATGTCCGCACGCTGGGTAAAACGCCAGCCGCCGGAGAGTGCGAAGGGGATGTAGAGGCGGGGCCGGTATTGCCAGCGGGCGGTACCGTTGGCGTTTTCCTGGTAGAAAGCCCATTGGTCGAAGCGAACCGGATCCGCCTGCGCCGCGGCGATTGCCGGAATCAGCGCGAGCGACGAAGCCAGAATTGTCGGCAGGCGGCCATTGCTCATGCTGGGCGTTCTTCGGGCGGGCAAGACCTGCGCGTCCGGGGTGACATCAAAAAGGCCTGTCACGATGACAGGCCTTTCCGGAAATTCTGGTGGGGCGTCACAGATTCGAACTGTGGACCTACGGATTAAGAGTCCGCTGCTCTACCAACTGAGCTAACGCCCCGGTTTCCCAATAACCGATGGTGGGTCGGGCGAGATTCGAACTCGCGACCAACGGATTAAAAGTCCGCTGCTCTACCGACTGAGCTACCGACCCAGCCCGACACGGGAGCGCGGATTATAAGGAGGGTCCCGGGTGCTGTCAATGAAAGTGCGCCGATTCGGGAGGTACCCGGCCGCCTGACTTCCCGCTTGTCATTGGTGATCACGGATGCGTGTCATAAAATGGGTTCCGCATTCGTGCCCCCCAACCCACTCGCCGTAAGACCAAGGAGAATAGCCATGAACAAGGATGACTTCTCGCGTTACCAGGACTTGATCGCGTCCACGGTGACCGAGCTCGGCATCAAGATCCTCGCCGCGATCGCCTTCTGGGTGATCGGCCGCTGGCTGATTGGCCTCGCCGTCGGTATGGTGCGCCGGGCGCTGGAGAAGCAGGAGGTCGATCCGACTGTGTTGCGCTACGTCGGCTCGATCGTCACCGTGACCCTGAACATCCTGCTGGTGATCGGCATCCTCGGTTACTTCGGGGTGCAGACGACGACCTTCGCGGCCCTCGTCGCCGGTGCCGGTATCGCCATCGGCGCGGCGTGGGCCGGCCTGCTCGCCAACTTCGCGGCGGGCGCCTTCCTGATCGTGCTGCGCCCGTTCAAGGTCGGCGATTTCGTCACTGCCGGCGGCGTCACCGGCACGGTGACCGAGATCGGCCTGTTCGCCACTACCGTCAACACGCCGGACAACGTGATGACCGTGGTCGGTAACAACAAGTTGTTCGCCGGCGACATTCAGAACTTCACGCACAACCCCTTCCGCCGTGTCGACCTGAAGTGCCAGCTCTCCGGCGCCGCCGACCATCGTGCGGCGATGGCCCTGCTACGCGAGAAGATCGCGACCATCCCCAACGTGCTCCCCGAGCCGAAGGTCGACGTCGAGATTCTCGATTTCACGCTGGTCGGCCCGGTGCTGGCGGTGCGTCCGTACTGCCACAACGACCATTACTGGCAGGTCTATTTCGATACCAACAAGATGATCCGCGAGGCGCTCGGCGAAGCCGGCTTCCCGGCGCCGATGCCGGCGCAGAGCGTGATCGTCACGCAGGCCTGACCGGCCCCGGCCAGAAACGAAACGCCCGCGGAAAGCGGGCGTTTTTCGTGGTCAACCGCAACCAGCGCTTTCAGTCGAGGCGCCGGCAGATTTCCGTCGTCAGGGCCGACTGGTTCATGCAGTAGAAGTGCAGCCCGGGGGCGCCGCCGGCGAGCAGGCGCTGGCACAGTTCGGTGACGACATCGAGCCCGAAGGCGCGGATCGCGTCGGCATCGTCGCCGAAACTCTCGAACTTGCGGCGCATCCAGCGCGGGATCTCGGCGCCGCAGGCATCGGAAAAGCGGGCGAGCTTGGAGAATCCGGCGATCGGCATGATGCCGGGAACGATGGGGATGTCGACGCCGGCGACGCGCGCCTCGTCGACGAAGTGGAAATAGGCGTCGGCGTTGTAGAAGTACTGGGTGATCGCCGAGTCGGCGCCGGCCTTGGCCTTGCGCACGAAGGCGGCGAGGTCGTCCTGCGGCGTGCGCGCCTGCGGGTGCCATTCCGGGTAGGCGGCGACCTCGATGCGGAAGGTGTGGCCGGTCTCGGCGCGGATGAATTCGACCAGTTCGTTGGCGTAGCGGAACTCGCCGGCCTCGGCCATGCCGGACGGCAGGTCGCCGCGCAGTGCGACGACGCGGCGGATGCCGGCCGCCTTGTACTCGGCGAGGATTTCGCGGATCGACTCGCGCGTCGAGCCGATGCAGGAGAGGTGAGGTGCCGCATCGAAGCCTTCGGCGGCGATTTCCTTGACGATGGCGAAGGTGCGCTCGCGGGTCGATCCGCCGGCACCGTAGGTGACCGAGAAGAACGCGGGCTTCAGTTCCGCCAGCCGGGCGCGGGTGGCGCGCAGCTTGTCGTTGCCCTCCGGCGTCTGCGGGGGGAAGAACTCGATGGAGATTTCCGGTTTCATTTGTTCAGCCAGATGAAGAATTCGTGGTTGCCGTCACCGCCGGTGATGGGGCTGTCGAGCCAGCCCTTGAGGGTCAGGCCGCACGCTTCCGCGGCGCCCCGGAGCTTGTGCTCGACCTCGGCGTAGAGCGCCGGATCGCGGACGATCCCGCCCTTGCCGAGCTTGCCGGGGCCGACCTCGAACTGTGGCTTGACCAGCAGCAGGAGGTCGCCGCCGGCCGCGAGCAGCGGGGGCAATTGCGGCAGGATCAGGGTGAGCGAGATGAAGGACACGTCGGCGACGATCAGGTCGAAGCCGCCTTCGGGCATGGCGTCGCCGAGAGCGGCCGCGCTCAGGGTGCGGGCATTGATGCCTTCGAGCGCGACGACGGCCGGCAGCCCGCGCAGGCTGGGGTGCAACTGGTCGTGACCGACGTCGACGCCGACGACTCGGCGGGCATCGGCCTGCAGCAGGCAGTCGGTGAAGCCGCCGGTCGATTGCCCGACGTCGAGGCAGGCCTTGCCGGCCGGGTCGATGCCGGTCGCCGCCAGAACGCCCGCCAGCTTGAGTCCGCCACGCGAGACATAGCGGTCGCTGGCGTCGGCGGCCACGGTCAACGCCGCGTCGACCGGCAATTCCTGCGCAGGCTTGGCGATCTGGCCACCGGTCCAGGCGACGCGCCCGCCCTCGATCAGCCGTTGTGCGGCGGTGCGCGACGGCGCCAGCCCCCGGGCGACGAGCAGGGCATCCGCCCGCGACATCCCGACCGGCCGCTCGTGGGCCGGTTGGGGTGCCGGGCGCGGCTTCTTCTGCCGCGCGTGGAAGGAGTTCATGCTCATCGCCGTGCCCGCTCAGTAGCGGTAATGCTCCGCCTTGTACGGGCCGTCGGCGGACACGCCGATGTAGGCGGCCTGCTGCTCGGTCAGCTTGCTCAGCTGGGCGTTGAGCTTCTTCAGTTGCAGGCGGGCGACCTTCTCGTCGAGATGCTTGGGCAGCGTGTAGACGCCCACCGGGTAATCGGCGGTGCGCGTATACAGCTCGATCTGGGCGATGGTCTGGTTGGCGAAGGACGAGGACATCACGTAGGACGGATGGCCGGTGCCGCAGCCGAGGTTAACCAGGCGGCCCTTGGCGAGCAGGATGATGCGCTTGCCGTCGGGGAAGATGACGTGGTCGACCTGCGGCTTGATCTCCTCCCACTGGTACTTCTCGATCGAGGCGACGTCGATCTCGTTGTCGAAGTGGCCGATGTTGCAGACGATGGCCTGGTCCTTCATGGCCGCCATGTGGTCATGGGTGATGACGTGGTAATTGCCGGTGGCGGTGACGAAGATGTCCGCCTTGTCGGCGGCGTATTCCATGGTGACGACACGGTAGCCTTCCATCGCCGCCTGCAGCGCGCAGATCGGGTCGATCTCGGTGACCCAGACCTGGGCCGACAGGGCGCGCAGCGCCTGGGCCGAGCCCTTGCCGACGTCGCCGTAGCCGGCCACCACCGCAACCTTGCCGCCGCCTGTGCGGGCGACGACGGCGACCTTGCCGGCGACCATCACGTCGGTGGCGCGCTTGACGCTATCGACGAGCGATTCGCGGCAGCCGTAGAGGTTGTCGAACTTGGACTTGGTGACCGAATCGTTGACGTTGATCGCCGGGAACCTGAGCTCGCCGCGCTGGTGCATCTGGTACAGGCGATGCACGCCGGTCGTGGTTTCCTCGGTGACGCCCTTGATCGCGGCGAGGCGCACGGAATACCAGGCGGGATCGACGGCCAGCTTGGCCTTGATGGCGGCGAAGAGGATGGTTTCTTCCTCGGAGCCCGGCTTGGCCAGCACGGAAATGTCCTTCTCGGCGCGGGCGCCGAGGTGCAGCAGCAGGGTGGCATCGCCGCCGTCGTCGAGGATCATGTTCGAGTAGCCGCCATCGGCCCATTCGAAGATGCGGTGGGTGTAGTCCCAGTAATCGACGAGGGTCTCGCCCTTGACGGCGAACACCGGGATGTTCTGCGCGGCGATGGCGGCGGCGGCGTGGTCCTGGGTCGAGAAAATGTTGCACGAGGCCCAGCGGACTTCGGCGCCGAGCGCGGTCAGCGTCTCGATCAGCACGGCGGTCTGGATCGTCATGTGCAGCGAACCGGTGATGCGCGCGCCCTTGAGCGGCTGCGAGGCAGCGAACTCCTCGCGGATGGCCATGAGGCCCGGCATTTCGGTTTCGGCGATGCGGATCTCCTTGCGACCCCAGTCGGCAAGGGAAAGATCGGCGATGACATAGTCTTTGGCTTCAGCCACAGCAGGCTCCTTCGAACTGTGGCCGGGGAGGGGCGGCGTTTTGCTCACCGAACCCCCTGCGCCCGGCAGGGTTGGACAGTGAGCGCCGTTTTGAACCGAGCCTGGGGGTAAAACCCTGCAGCGCTCCTCGGTAGGGGAGCAATTATATCAGCGAGTTGCGTCGATATCCCATTTGTTGCCGCAGGCCCGGCAGGCGACGTGCAACAACGGAATCTCGGCGGCGAGGTCGGAATCCGGGTCGCCGGCCAGCGCATGGGGACGCGTCGCGAGCAGGCGAAGGCGGCCATACTCGCCGCAGGCCGGGCAGGTGGCCTGTTCGCCGGCCCATTCGACGAGGGCGAGCATCCGGTGGTAGCGCAGCCAGGCGACGATGCCGCCGCCCAGCGAGGCCACGGCACTCATCAGGTAGGTCATGCGCTCGCCGCCGGCTGCGGTTTCGCCACGCAATTCGAGGAAGGCGACGGCGAGGATCAGCGCGAGGACGCCGGTGACGAGGTAGGCGTGCGCCTCGATTAGCCGGCGCTCGTACCAGCGCCGGAAGCCCAACTTGCGTATGCCTTCGATGATGTCCATGCGAACCCCGGCCGGCGCGAGGGGTCCAGACTACGCCTTTGAGCGGGCGCCCGGAAGCGTTGACGAAAAACCCCGGCGGAGGACCGCCGGGGTTCGGGGTAGGGTGTGCTGCGCTCAGGCTGCGTCAGAGTTGCGCTTAGAGCCCCGCGTCGTTGCGTAGCACTGCCGCGCGATCCGTCGCCTCCCAGGTGAATTCCGGTTCGTCGCGGCCGAAATGGCCGTAGGCGGCGGTCTTCTGGTAGATCGGGCGGAGCAGGTTGAGCATGTTGACGATGCCCTTGGGGCGCAGGTCGAAGTGCTTGCGGATCAGTGCGGTCAGGGTTTCGTTGCTGACCTTGCCGGTGCCGAAGGTGTCGACCATGACCGAGGTCGGTTCGGCGACGCCGATGGCGTAGGAAACCTGGACCAGGCAGCGCGAGGCGAGGCCGGCAGCGACGATGTTCTTGGCAACGTAGCGGCCGGCGTAGGCGGCGGAACGGTCGACCTTGGACGGATCCTTGCCCGAGAAGGCGCCGCCGCCATGCGGGGCGGCACCGCCGTAGGTGTCGACGATGATCTTGCGGCCGGTCAGGCCGCAGTCGCCCTGCGGGCCGCCGACGACGAAGCGGCCGGTCGGGTTGACCAGGTACTTGATATCGCCCTTGATCAGTTCCTTCGGCAGCACCGGCTTGATGATCTGCTCGATGGTTGCCTCGCGCAGGTCTTCCAGGCTGATGTCCGGCGAGTGCTGGGTGGACAGCACGACGGTGTCGATCGAGTGCGGCTTGCCATCGACGTACTTGATCGTCACCTGCGACTTGGCGTCCGGGCGCGCCCACGGCAGGCGGCCGTCCTTGCGCAGCATGGCCTGGCGCTCGACGAGGCGGTGCGACAGGTAGATCGGCAGCGGCATCAGCGACGGGGTTTCATCGCAGGCGTAGCCGAACATCAGGCCCTGGTCGCCGGCGCCCTGGCCAAGATCGTCATCGTAGGCCTTGTTGACGCCCTGGGCGATGTCCGGGCTCTGCTTGTCGTAGGCGACGAGGACGGCACAGCCCTTGTAGTCGATGCCGTACTCGGTGTTGTCGTAGCCGATGCGCTTGATCGTGTCGCGCGCGACCTGGATGTAGTCGACGTTGGCGTTGGTGGTGATTTCGCCGGCCAGCACGACGAGGCCGGTGTTGCACAGGGTCTCGGCGGCGACGCGGGAGTGCTTGTCCTGCGCCAGGATGGCGTCGAGGATGGCGTCGGAAATCTGGTCGGCGACCTTGTCCGGGTGGCCTTCGCCGACCGATTCGGAGGTAAAGAAGAATTCGCTCAAGGGATACTCCAATGGTCCTGTTATCCGGCGTTACCGGCTTCGGACCACGAGCGGGCGACGCTTTAGCAGAATTTTTGAATCGCCCCGCAAGTTGTCTGTTTAACTCGGCGATCCGGTAATATTACCCTTTTCCTCGAGGGCTGCAACCCTCGAACCCGCATGGTCTTCTTATTCCGCCTCCTGGCCCGCCTGCCGCTGCGCTTCGCGCATGCCCTCGGCGCCCTTGCCGGGTGGGCGACCTACCTCCTCTCACCGACCTATCGCCGGCACCTGCGCGAGAACGTCCTGCAGGCCGGCTTCGGTTCGGGTATTCACCGGGCCGCAGTGACCGCTGCCGGGCGACAGGCCCTCGAGCTGCCATCGATCTGGCTGCGCCCGCTGGCCGAGGTGACGCCGCGCGTGGTCCGCGTTTCCGGCTGGGATGTCGTCGAGGCGGCCTGGCGGGAAGGCAGGGGCGTGGTATTCCTGACCCCGCACCTCGGCTGTTTCGAGATCACCGCGCAGTATTACGCAGCACACGCCCCGATCACGGTGCTCTACCGCCCGCCCAAGTTCGCGGCGCTGCAGGCGTTGATCGAAACCGGGCGCAAGCGCGAGAAGCTGCACCTGGCGCCGGCTGACCTCTCTGGCGTGCGTTCGCTGATCCGCGCCTTGAAGCGAGGCGAGGCGGTCGGCCTGCTGCCCGACCAGGCCCCCAGGGTAGGGGAAGGCGTCTGGCTCGACTGGTTCGGCCGCCCGGCCTACACGATGACGCTGGCCGCACGCCTGACCGAGACGGGGGCGGCCACGGTCTTTGCCTGGGCCGAGCGCCTGCCCGGTGGCGCCGGCTACCACCTGCGCCTGCGGCCACCGCTGGCGGAACTTGCCGGCGATACGGCGACCCGTGCCGGGCAGATCAACCGCGAGATCGAGGCGCTGATCCGCGAGTGTCCCGGGCAATACCTTTGGGGCTACAACCGCTACAAGCGTCCGGCCGGGGCCGAGCTGCCGCCGGACCGGGGCCACGCGCCGTGAAATCGGCACTCACCTGGATTCCGGTCGGCCTGCTCTGGCTGCTCCACTGGTTGCCGCTACCGGTGCTGCGCGGCATCGGCGGGGCGCTGGGCCGCCTGCTTTACGCCCTCGGCCGCGAACGGCGGCAGGTCGCGCTGACCAACCTGCGCCTGTGCTTTCCCGACAAGCCGCCGGCCGACATCGAGCGGCTGGCACGCGACCATGTCATCGCCTTCAGCCGCGCCGCCCTCGATCGTTCGCTTTGCTGGTGGGCCTCGGCAGCCCGTTTGCGGCGCATCGTCCGGATCGGCGGGCAGGAGTATCTGACCGACCCGGCCGGTCGGCCGGTGATCCTGCTCTGCCCGCATTTCGTCGGCCTCGACGCCGGGGCGACGCGTCTGACCATGGAAGTGCTCGGCTGCAGTGTCTATTCGAACCAGAAGAATCCGGTGATCAACCGCCTGCTGCTGCACGGGCGCCTGCGCTTCAATCCCGATACGGTCGTGGCCTCGCGCCAGGAAGGCCTGCGCCGGATCGTCAGGGCGCTGAAGGACGGCTACCCCTTCTTCTACCTGCCGGACCAGGACTTCGGGCCGAAGGAATCGATCTTCGCTCCGTTTTTCGGGGTGCCGGCAGCGACCATCCCGGCGCTCTCGCGACTGGCCAGGGTCACCGGCGCGATCGTGGTGCCGGTCATCGTTTTCCAGCGCCCCGACGGTTACGATATCGAGATTCAGCCGCCGTGGGACAATTTCCCCGGCGAGAGCGTCGAGGCCGATACGGTCCGCATGAACCGTTTCATCGAATCCCAGGTGCTGCGCATGCCGGAGCAGTACTTCTGGTTGCACAAGCGTTTCAAGACCCGGCCACCCGGAGAACAGAGGTTTTACAAATGAACAGCAACCTTAAGATCGAGATCAAGCCCGTCACCCCGCCCGAGGTGCCGGCCATTTCCGCGCTCGCCCGCGAGATCTGGCAGGCCACCTATCCCGGCATCATCACGCAGGAGCAGATCGACTTCATGCTCGAGCAGCGCTACGGCCACGAACGCCTGTACGACGACCTCGAGGACGCCCACAAGTGGCTCGACCAGGCCTTCCACGCCGGGCGCCGGGTCGGCTTCGCCTTCAGCGAGGAATACAAGGGCGAGTTCAAGCTGGACAAGCTCTACATCCACCCGGATGTCCAGCGCCGCGGGGTCGGCGGCCAGTTGATCGAGCATGTCGCGGCAAGGGCGAAAAAGCTGGGTTACCCGTGCGTGATCCTGCAGGTGAACAAGCGCAACGTTAACGCGATCAACTCCTACAAGAAGTACGGCTTCGCCGTGCGCACATCGACTGTGGACGACATCGGCGGGGGCTTCGTCATGGACGACTACGTGATGGAGAAGAAACTTTAGGAATTTGAGACAACTTACTGTCTCTGCTATTCTTTTTTAAACCCTGATGGAGCGGACGGTGAAGCTGACCTTTTCCAAGATGCACGGCCTCGGCAACGATTTCGTCGTCATCGACGGGGCGCGCCAGCCGGTGTCGCTGACCCCCGAGCAGCTGCGCTATCTCGCCGACCGCCATTTCGGCGTCGGTTGCGACCAGATCCTGCTGGTCGAGAAGCCGACGCAGCCCGGCGTCGATTTCCGCTACCGCATCTTCAACGCCGACGGCGGCGAGGTCGAGCAGTGCGGCAACGGCGCCCGCTGCTTCGTGCGCTTCGTGCACGAGCAGGGCCTGACCGACAAGCGCGAGATCCGCGTCGAGACAGTGCGCGGGATCATCGCGCCACGCCTCGAGGGTGACGGCAATGTCACGGTCGACATGGGCGAACCGCGCTTTTTGCCGGCCGAGATCCCCTTCCTGCACGATGACGACGTAGTCATCTACAACCTCGACGTGGCGGACGAGACGCTCGAAATCAGCGTCGTCTCGATGGGCAATCCGCATGCCGTCCAGGTCGTTGCTGACGTCGAGGCGCATCCGGTTGACGAGCACGGCCCGCTGATCGAGGGGCACGAGCGTTTCCCGCAACGGGTCAATGCGGGCTTCATGCAGATCGTCGATCGTCATGCCATCAAGCTGCGCGTCTACGAGCGCGGTTCGGGCGAGACGCTGGCCTGCGGCACCGGCGCCTGCGCCGCCGCGGTCACCGGCATTCGCCGTGGCCTGCTCGATTCGCCGGTGCGCGTGACCACGCGCGGTGGCGACCTCACCATTGCCTGGGGCGGCCCGGGGCGCCCGGTCCTGATGACCGGGCCCGCTGCCACCGTTTTTACCGGAGAAATCGATCTATGAGTGCCCCGTTCGCCGAAGATGTCGCCGAATACCTGAAGAACAACCCCGGCTTCTTCGAGCAGTATGCCGACCTCGTCGCCCAGATCTTCGTCCCGCACCCGCATGGCGGCCGTGCCATTTCGCTCGCCGAGCGGCAGATGCTGGCGCTGCGCGAGAAAAACCGGCAGACCGAAAGCAAGCTGGCAGAGCTGATCGCCTTCGGCGAGGAGAACGACCAGATAGGCGAGAAGGTGCACCGCTTGGCGATCGGGCTGGTTTCGGTCGAAACCTTTGCCGCCGCCGTCAATCTGCTCCATTTCAACCTGCGCGAGGATTTCGCCGTGCCGCACGTGACGCTGCGCCTCTGGCAGGCGCCGGGCGCGGCTGAGGCATTGCCCGAATTCGTTGCCGTCAGTCCCGAGTTGCAGGTGATGGCCGATTCGCTGGTGCACCCCTATGCCGGCTCGACCGCCGGCTACGGCGCCCACGCCTGGTTCGGTGCCGCGGCGCCGCACATCCGGTCGCAGGCGCTGATCGCGCTGTCCGACAGCGGCCGCACCATCGGCCTGCTCGCGCTGGGCAGTGAGGATGGCCAGCGTTTCTACGCGGACATGGGGACGGTGTACCTCGAACGCATCGGCGAGATGGTGTCGGCGGCGCTCGTCCGCGTCGCCCGGCCACTGCCATGACGCCGGCGGCGGCCGTCGACGCCTGGCTCGCCGAACTGGGCGAGCAGCGCCGGCAGTCGCCGCTCACGGTCGCCGCCTACCGGCGCGACCTCGCTCGTCTGGTCCGCCTGGCCGGAGACGCGCCGCTCGCCCAACTCCAGGTGCACCACGTTCGCCGCTTCGTCGCGCAGCTGCATGGGCAGGGCCTGTCCGGGCGTAGCCTCGGACGGATGCTTTCGGCCTGGCGCGGTTTTTTTGCCTGGCTAGGGCGCGATGACGCGGTTCGCGCCAATCCCTGCGAAGGTATCCGCCCGCCCAAGTCGCCGCGGCGCCTGCCCGATGCACTGTCGGTCGACGAGGCGGCCCGCCTGCTCGACGGCGGCCGTGAAGATGCCGAGCTGCTGGCGGCGCGTGATGCGGCCATGTTCGAGCTTTTCTATTCCTCGGGCCTGCGCCTCGCCGAACTGGCCGCGCTCGACGCAGCGGCGCTCGACAGCGCGCTGCACGAAGGCGAGATCCGCGTGCTCGGCAAGCGCAGCAAAGCGCGCATCGTGCCGGTCGGGAGCAAGGCGCGTGACGCGCTCGCGGACTGGGCGACAATGCGCGTGCAGCTGGTCGCTCCCGATGAGCCGGCGCTGTTCGTCGGCCGCCAGGGGCGCCGGCTCGGGCACCGGGCAATTCAGTTGCGCCTGCAGCAGGCGGCCCTGCGCGCCGGCCTGCCGCGCCACGTGCATCCGCACATGCTGCGCCATTCCTTTGCGTCGCACGTGTTGCAGTCGTCCGGCGACCTGCGCGCGGTGCAGGAAATGCTCGGCCACGCCAGCATCGCCTCGACGCAGGTGTATACCCATCTCGACTTCCAGCACCTCGCCAGCGTGTATGACGCGGCGCACCCGCGGGCCAAGCGCTGAACCGGTTGCGGTCGACGCGAAAAAATTCCGGAATTTCAAGGATTAATTGACGTTTTTCGGGCGCCCGCCTATCATGCGCGGTCTCGAAAAATCTGTGTTTTCAGGAGTTTCCCATGGCCATCAACCGTACCCGCCGTTCCTCGCTCGAGCGCCGTTGCGTTTCCAAGTCCAGCAAGCGCCTGTTCAAGGGGCAAGGCAAGACCATGTTCAAGGTCATCTACGCTGCCGAGTGCCACGCCCGCAACCGCAAGGGCCTGGGCCAGTAAGCGACCGCATTCCCCGGGCCCCGGCCGCCGCAAGGCGACCGGGGCCCGTCGGGTTCCGGAGGCCGCACGCACATGGGCAAGCTGATCCTGTTGCCGGGCAAGGAACGCTCGGCCATGAAGCGCCACCCCTGGCTGTTCGCCGGTTCGGTCGGGCGCCTCGAAGGGCGGGCGCGGCCGGGAGACACCGTCGAGGTGCTGGCCGATGACCTGCGACCGCTGGGGCGTGCCGCCTACAGCCCGCGCTCGCAGATCCGCGCCCGCTTCTGGACCTTCGATCCGGCCGAAGCGGTCGATGATGCCTTCTTCAAGCGCCGTATCGCGGCCGCCGTGGCGCGCCGCGCCGCGCTGCCCGAGCTGCGCGGGCAGCAGGGCATCCGGTTGATCCACGCCGAATCCGACGGGCTGCCCGGCATCATCGCGGACCGCTACGGCGATACCGTCGTCGTCCAGCTCACCTCGGCCGGCGCCGACAAGTGGCGCGCGGCGATCATCGCCGGCCTGCTCAAGGCGACCGGTTGCGTGCGTATCTACGAGCGCTCGGACTCCGAAGTGCGCGGCCTCGAAGGCCTGGAGGCGGTGACCGGCTGGCTGCACGGCACGGCGCCATCGCAAGCGCCGGCGATCGTCGAGAACGACGTCCAACTCGCGGTCGACATCGTCGGCGGGCACAAGACCGGGTTCTATCTCGACCAGCGCGACAACCGCGCCCTGCTCGGCCAGCTGGCCGCGGGCCGGGATGTCCTCAACTGCTTCTGCTACACCGGCGGCTTTTCGCTGCAGGCGCTCGCCGGTGGTGCCGCCTCGGTGCTGTCGATCGATTCGTCGGGGCCGGCGCTGGTGCAGGCGCAAGCCAACCTCGCGCTCAACTCCCGCTTGCCGGCGGCGCGCGCCGAATGGCTGGAGGCCGACGTCTTCGCCGCGCTGCGCGATTTCCGCAAGGCCGGGCGCCGCTTCGACCTGGTCGTCCTCGATCCGCCCAAGTTCGCCCCCTCGGCCGCCCATGCCGACCGTGCGGCGCGCGCCTACAAGGACATCAACCTGCTCGGTTTCCGCCTGCTGCGACCGGGCGGGCTGCTGATGACCTACTCCTGCTCGGGCGGGGTCGGGATCGAACTGTTCCAGAAGATCGTCGCCGGTGCCGCGCTCGATGCCGGTCGCGACGCGCGCATCGTGCGCCGGCTGGCCGGTGCCGCCGACCATCCAGTGGCGCTGAATTTCCCTGAAGGCGAATACCTGAAGGGTTTGCTCGTCCAGGTCGACTAGAATCCGCAGCGTGAGCCCACTGCGCCATCTCTTCCTCGTCGCTACCCTCGTCTTCGCCCAGCTGGCGGCGGGGGCGCACGCAGTCGAGCATGCCGCCGGGGACGGCGACGGATTGCCGGCCTATGCCTGCCAGCTTTGCCTCGCGTCGCATGACCTTGGCGCGGCGCTGCCGTCGTTGGCGGCACTGCCCCCGGCCGTCGTCGCGGTGCTGCCGGCCGCAGCGCATATCCCCACCGGGCGTCCGTCGCCGGCACCCCCGTCTGCCTGCCAGCGCGGTCCGCCGCTCTCCTGAAAACGCATTGTTTTTGATCGTCGACCGTAGCTGTCCGGCTACGGTTGGTTTATCGCGTTTTCAGGAGCATTCCATGCCTAAGCCATTCGTAGCGGCGGCACTTTTCGCCGCCTCTTGCGGTGCAAACGCCGCGTCCGATGCCGATCTCGCCGCCATCCGCGCGCAGATCGACGATATCAAGAAGAGCTACGAGCAGCGCATCAGCGCCCTCGAGAAGAAACTGGCCGAGGCCGAAGCCAGGGCCGCCCACCCGCC
>VEPL01000004.1 GCA_012026885.1 Betaproteobacteria bacterium
GCCCGGTATCGATCTCCGGAGGCGCTTGCGGGAATTGCTCTCGGTTCCTGAGCGCGATCGCACCGACGAGCAGTGGGACGAAATCATCGAGCTGGAAATCCAGCTGGCGCCGGGCAACCGGGTCTCGCCGTCCGAGCAGGGCGGTGGCCACCTGCTCCAGGGCGGCGGCCAGAAGCCCCAGGGACAACAGCAACGCAAGAACCGCTCGCGCAACAACAACCGGCGGCAGCGTCCCGGCAAGCCTGCCGGCAATCCGTCCTGACTCGTTTCCCGGGCCGGGCGGCAGCGCCCTCGGGTTAGCGCGATGCAATCCTTCGATCTCGTCATCATCGGCGGCGGCCTTGCCGGCGCCAGCCTGGCGGTCGCCCTGCGTGACGCGCCCTTGCGTATCGCCCTGATCGAGGGGGCGGCACCGCAGCGCCCGCCCGGATGGGATGCCCGTGTCTATGCCGTGAGCCCGGTCAATGCGGCGTTTCTCGAGCGTATCGGCGTCTGGCGCCATCTCGACCACTCCCGCATCGCAGCGATCCGTGCCATGGAAGTGCACGGTGACCGCGGCGGGCATATCGGCTTTTCGGCCTACGAGACCGGGGTGCCCGAACTGGGCTGGATCCTCGAGTCGTCCCTGATGGCGTGCGAACTTTGGGAGTCCGCCAAGCGTCAGGCCAACTTGGCGCTTTTTTCCCCGGCCAGGCCGGTTCAACTCGCGGTCGATGGGGCGGCGGCGAACCTCGAACTTGCCGACGGCACTCGCCTGTCCGCCCGCCTGGTAGCGGGTGCCGACGGACGTGATTCCTGGGTGCGCGGAGCAGCCGGCCTGGCTGCCGATAACCGCGCCTACGGGCAAAAGGGCGTCGTGGCGAACTTCGTCGCGGCGCGTCCGCATCGCGATGTCGCCCGACAGTGGTTCCGCCCCGACGGGGTGCTGGCCGCATTGCCGCTGCCGGGGAACGGCATCTCGATCGTTTGGTCCACCGCTGATGACCATGCCGATTCCTTGTGCTCCTTGGCTCCCGAGGTTTTTTGCGCCCGCGTGGCAGAGGCTTGCGCCGGCGAACTCGGCAAGTTGTCGCCGGTGACGGGGCCAATGGCATTTCCGTTGCGCCTGATGCGCGTGCCGAGTATCGTTTCCGCGCGCATCGCGCTGCTCGGCGATGCCGCGCATGGCATCCACCCGCTCTCCGGGCACGGCATCAATCTCGGCTTCCGTGATGCCGAGGCTCTCGCCGGCATCCTGGCAGGAACCCCTGCCTGGCGCGACATCGGCGACGAGTCTTTGCTGCGCCGCTACCAGCGCGAGCGGCGCGAGGAAATAGCCCTGCTGCAGGGGGTGACCGACGGCCTGCAGCGCCTGTTCGGCCCGGCAACGCCCGGGCTTTCGTTGTTGCGCAATGTTGGCCTCAACCTGACCGACCGCTTGTCTTTCGTCAAGAATGCCCTGGCGCGCTACGCGCTCGGTGCCATGTAGGAGATTCACGATGTTCAAGAAGCATTTGCCCGTCCTCGCGCTTTCCATCATCGCCGGCGCCGTCCAGGCTGACGAGACGGAGCTGAAAAAGGCCATGGAGGCCCGTCTTGGGACCAAGGTGGAGAGCATCGTCAAGTCGGGATACCTCGGCCTCTACGAGGTCTACACGGAAGGAAACATCCTCTATACCGACGAGAAGATGACGGCCTTCATCGCCGGAGGCCAGTTGATTGACGGCAAGACGCTGCGCAACGTGACCGAGGATCGCCTGAAGAAGCTCACCGCGATCAAGTTTTCCGATCTCCCGCTCGAGCGTGCGATCAAGCAGGTTCGCGGCGACGGCAAGCGTGTCATCGCCACGTTCGAGGATCCCAACTGCGGCTACTGCAAGCGCTTGGCCAAGGACCTCCAGAAGCTCGACAACGTCACCATCTATACCTTCCTGTATCCGATCCTTTCCGAGGACTCCACCAAGAAGTCGCGGCAGATCTGGTGCGCGGCCGACCGGGCGAAGGCCTGGAACGACTGGATGGTCGACGGGCGCGCCCCGGGTGGCAAGGAGGATTGCGATGTGTCGGCCATCGCCCGCAACCAGGACTTCGGGCGGCGCCTCAACATCACCGGCACGCCGACCTTGTTCTTTGGCGATGGCGAGCGGGTTCCGGGCGCCATGCCGCTGGACAAGCTCCAGCAGAAGCTCGCCCAGACCAAGTAGGCGGTCGCCTCACCCGATGGCCCGGGTTGCCGCCATGCGGCCCCCGGGTTTCTTTTTGCCCGCTTTCCCAAGATTCGGGGGCGGCGACCGGGCTTGCTTGCATCCTTACAAACCACTTTAAGTGTGTTCCTTCTCGCCTTGATTTTCAAGGCTAAGTTTTCCAAAAATAACCTGCGATTGTGCGCGTAAGTCCTTGTTGCATATGAAAAAAATCCCATTTTCTCTATTGACGGCACATGATCTGTGTCATAAAGTGGGAGAACGTGTTTAAAAGTGGGAAATTGGGGG
>VEPL01000024.1 GCA_012026885.1 Betaproteobacteria bacterium
GGGTCGGGGTTGGCGCGGGGGCCGGCGGCTGGGCGACGACGGGAGGCTTTTCCGGCGGCTTCGAGGGGGAGAGGATGGCGCAGCCGGAAAGGAGGGCGGCGACCACGGCGAGGGCGACAACGCGACAGCGTGAAATCATGCGGAATGGCGAGGGCGCGGCGGGATGCGCTACCCTTTGCGTGCAGGGAAGGGAGGCAGGCAGTCTAGCGGCGTCGCCGGCCACCGGCAAGGAATTTTGGTGCGCCGCAGCAGTCGGCCAAACGGAGGGGAAATTGCAGTTCGGACTGGTGGAAAACGACCCGCGCCTGGCGCTGATGGCGGACAGCTACCGGCGATTGACCGGCCGGCCACTGGTGGCGGATTGCCCGTCCGGCGCGCTGGCTGCCGCGTTGTGGGCGGCGCCGTGCGCGATCGTCGCCCACGGCACCGAGGCCGACCCGGTCTTCTTCTATGGCAACCGCCAGGCGCTCGACCTGTTCGAGATGGATTTCGCTGTCTTCACCCGGCTGCCGTCGCGCTTTTCGGCGCAGCCGCTGGCGCGGGAGGAGCGGGCACGGTTGCTGGAGCGGGTCAGCCGCGTCGGCTTCATCGACGATTACGCCGGCATCCGCATCTCCGCCACCGGCCGGCGCTTTCGCATCAACGCGGCGACGGTGTGGAATCTGGTGGACGGAGAGGGCGTCCGCCACGGGCAGGCGGCGACCTTCGCCGACTGGCAGCCGCTCGCCTGAGGCGGGTGCTCAGACGTCCGTTTCGACCAGCCCGCCGTCTTTTTCCATCCAGGCCCGGCGGCCGGATGCCTCGCCCTTGCCCATGAGCAGCGTGAAGGTGCGGTGCATGTGCGTTATCGTTGCGCGGTCGGCCTGGAAGGGCACCAGTCGGCGGGTGTCCGGGCAGAGCGTGGTTTCCCACAGCTGGTCCGGGTTCATTTCGCCGAGGCCCTTGAAGCGGGAGACGGTGATGCGGTTGTCGCTGATCCGTTCCTCGCGCAGCTTGTGCAGCGTCTGCTCCTTCTCGGCCTCGTCGAGGCAGTAGATCTTGCGCGTGTGGCCCTTGGCCTCGACATCGACGCGAAACAGCGGCGGCTGGGCGACGTGGATGTGGCCTTTCTCGACCAGCGCCGGGAAGTGCTTGAGGAAAAGGGTAAACAGCAGCACCTGGATGTGCGAGCCGTCCACGTCGGCATCGGACATGACGATGATGCGGCCGTAGCGCAGGCCGGAGACGTCGATGCTGTCGATCTGCTCGATGCCGTGCGGGTCGACACCGATGGCCACGGAAATGTCGTGCACCTCGTTGTTCTTGAACAGCTGGTCGCGCTCGACTTCCCAGGTGTTCAGCACCTTGCCGCGCAGCGGCAGCACCGCCTGGGTTTCCTTGTCACGGCCCTGCTTGGCGGAGCCGCCGGCCGAGTCGCCCTCGACGAGGAAGACTTCGTTGCGCGTGATGTCGTCGGATTCGCAGTCGGTCAGCTTGCCGGGCAGGGTGGCGATGCCGGAGGACTTCTTCTTTTCGACCTTCTGGGTCGATTTCATACGGTTCTGCGCCGCCTTGACCGCCAGCTCGGCGATCTTCTTGCCGAAATCGGCGTGGCTGTTGAGCCACAGCTCGAAGGGGTCGCGCACCATCTGCGACACCAGCTTGTAGGCGTCGCGCGAGGTGAGTTTTTCCTTGGTCTGGCCCTGGAACTGCGGGTCGAGAACCTTGGCCGAGAGCAGGAAGGTCATGCGGCCGCAGACGTCTTCCTGCGCCAGCTTGACCTTGGCCGGCAGGATGGCATGGTGTTCGGCAAAGGCCTTGACCGCGTCGAAGACGCCAGCCTTGAGCCCGGCTTCGTGGGTGCCGCCGTCGAGCGTCGGGATCAGGTTGACGTAGCTTTCCGGCTTGCCGCCGCCTTCCTCGAACCAGGCCAGCGCCCAGGTGGCGCCTTCGCCGACGGCGAAGCCGTTCTCGACGGCGACGTACTTCTCGCCGACGAAGATCGGGGCCACCGGCTGGCCGACCATCATCTCGGCCAGGTAGTCAGCCATGCCGTTCTGGTAGCACCAGGTTTTCTTGTCCTGGCCTTCGATTTCCAGCTCGACCGTGACATTGGGCATCAGCACGGCCTTGGAGCGCAGCAGGTGCTCGAGCTGGCCGAGATTGACCCGGGGTGAATCGAAATATTTGGGATCGGGCTGGATGCGTACCGTCGTTCCGGTATTGCGCTGGCCGACTTCGCCGATGCGGGCCAGCGGCTCGACTACGAAGCCGGCGGCGAAGGCGATCCGATGCACCGCGCCGCCGCGCTTGATCTCGACTTCCAGCCGGGTCGACAGCGCGTTGGTCACCGAGACGCCGACGCCGTGCAGGCCGCCGGAGAAGCGATAGGCGTTGCCGGCTTCCTTCTTGTTGAACTTGCCGCCGGCGTGCAGCTTGCAGAAGACCAGCTCGACCGCCGGCCGGCCTTCTTCCGGGTGGATCTCGACCGGGATGCCGCGTCCGTTGTCAGAGACCTCGATGACGCCGTCGGCCTGTACGCGCACCGAGATCTTCTTGGCGAAGCCGGCCAGCGCCTCGTCGGCCGAGTTGTCGATGACCTCCTGCACGATGTGGGTCGGGCAGGTCGTCCGGGTGTACATCCCGGGGCGTTCCTTGACGGGTTCGAGGTCCTTGAGGACGCGGATGGAGGCGGCGGAGTAGTCGGTCATGGATTTCTGGCCCCTGGGGCGGTCGACCGCGGCAGCGGTTACGAGCGGCGGGATTGTACCGGCTTCGGCCGGCGCTGCGGACGTTTCACGACGGCGCCGCCGCGTGATACCGTCCGGGCATCATGCCGGTACGCCAGACCCTCTCTTCGGATCGCGTCCCGGTCCGGATCTGGACCGACGACATCGACGACGCCTCGCGCCGCCAGCTGGCCAACATCGCCGCGCTGCCCATCGTGCACCATCACGTGGCGGCGATGCCCGACGTCCATCTCGGCATCGGCGCGACCATCGGCTCGGTGATCGCCACGCGCGGGGCGATCATCCCGGCGGCGGTCGGGGTCGATATCGGTTGCGGCATGGTGGCCTGCCGCTTGTCGCTCGACGCGAGCCAGCTCGACGAACGCGTCCTGCAGCGCATCTTCGACCAGATTTCGCGCGATGTCCCGGTGGGCAGGGCACAGCACGATGATGACCGCGCCCTTGTCGTGGCGGCGCGGCCTTTCGCGGCCCGGCTCAAGGCGCTGACCCAAAAGCACCCGCAGCTGCTGAAGTCGTTCGGCAAGTTCTCGAAGTGGGTGAACCAGATCGGCACGCTCGGCGGCGGCAACCATTTCATCGAGGTCTGCCTCGACGAGGCTGGCTACGTCTGGGTAATGCTGCATTCGGGCAGCCGCGGCATCGGCAACGCGCTGGCCACGTATTTCATCGACCTGGCGCGCCAGGATGCCGAGCACCACAGCATCCATCTGCCGGACCGGGATCTGGCCTATTTCCGCGAGGGCAGCGCGCACTTCGACGACTACGTCGAGGCGGTGCACTGGGCGCAGGAATACGCCTTCGCCAACCGCGAGTGCATGCTCGACCTGGTGCTCGCCGCGCTCACGTGCCACCTGCCGCCGTTCACGGTGACCGGCGAGGTGGTCAATTGCCACCACAACTATGTCGCCCGCGAGCACCATTACGGCGTCGACGTCTGGGTCACGCGCAAGGGCGCCATCCGCGCGCGGGCGGGCGACCCGGGCATCGTGCCGGGCAGCATGGGCGCTCGCAGCTACATCGTGCGCGGGCGCGGCAATCCCGAGAGTTTCACGTCGAGCGCCCACGGCGCCGGGCGGCGGATGAGCCGTAACGAGGCGATGCGCCGCTTCTCGGAAGGCGAGTTGCGGGCACAGACGGCCGGGGTGGTCTGCCGCAAGGATCGCGGCGTGCTCGACGAGATTCCCGGTGCCTACAAGGACATCGACGCGGTGATGGCGAACCAGGACGACCTGACCGAGATCGTCCATACGCTGAAGCAGGTGGTCTGCGTCAAGGGATAGAATGCCGTCATTTTCCGCCGGAGTGCCCTGATGGCTGGTGCCAGCCTGCTTGTCCTGCTCGACGACATCGCGACCGTCCTCGACGATGTCGCGGTGATGACCAAGATTGCCGCCAAGAAGACGGCGGGCGTGCTCGGTGACGATCTCGCGCTGAATGCCCAGCAGGTTTCCGGCGTGCGTGCCGAGCGCGAACTGCCGGTGGTCTGGGGCGTCGCCAAGGGCTCGTTCCTCAACAAGGTCATCCTCGTCCCGGCAGCACTGGCGATCAGCGCCTTCGCGCCGTGGGCGGTCATCCCGTTGCTCATGGTCGGCGGGCTTTACCTCTGTTTCGAGGGGGTCGAGAAGCTGGCCCACACGTGGCTGCACGGCGCGGAAGAAGTGGCGGCGGATCATGCCGCCGAACTGGCCGCGGTCGCCGACGAAGCGGTCGACCTTGTCGCCTTCGAGGCGGAGAAGATCAAGGGGGCGATCCGCACCGATTTCGTACTCTCGGCGGAAATCATCGTCATCGCCCTCGGCACCGTCGCGGACAAGCCGCTGGCCACGCAATTCGCGGTGCTGGCCGGCATCGGCGTGATCATGACCGTCGGCGTCTATGGCCTGGTCGCGGCCATCGTCAAGATGGACGACGCCGGCGTCTGGCTGCTCGGCAAGGAAAACGGCGGCGCCCGGGCGCTCGGTCGCGTGCTGCTGGCGGCGGCGCCGAAGCTGATGAAGCTGCTCGCCGTGGTCGGCACGGCGGCAATGTTCCTTGTCGGCGGCGGCATCCTGACCCACGGCCTGCCGCCGGTGCACCACGCCTTTGCGCACTGGGCCGAGTTGGCCGGGATGGCAGCGCCAGTTGCCGGGTTGGCCCTCGACCTCGTCTTCGGCGTGGCCTGTGGCGCTGTGGCACTGGCCGCGGTCAAATTTTTCACGATGTTCAAGGCAAGGGGCGGCGACGCCCGGGAGAAATGAATTGAGCAAGTCGCTTCGCCTCTCCGAGAAATGGTTCCGCTTCGGCCTGTGGGTCGTGGCTTTCGTCTTCGCCAGTTTCCTGATCGGGCTCGGCGGGACCGTGGTGCGCAACCTGCCCAAGGTCGAGCACCACTACGGCATAGAGGACTTCATCGAGCAACCGGCGGCCGGGCAGCTGCGGGCCGAGGTCAAGGCCATGCTGCAGAAGCGGCAGGCCGCGCAGGAAGCACTCGACCAGGCACAACTGAAGCTGAACGGCGCGCGGGCCAATTCGGCCGCGGCGCGCGACACCTTCAACAACTGGCTGGCGACCCGCCAGGCGACGCGGCGGCCCGAGCAGGACAGCGAACTGATCGAACGCACGCAGGCGCTCGACGAACTCAAGCTGCTCGAGCGCAAGGCGCTGGCCGACGTGGAGCGCCAGCAGCAGGCCCTGCTCGATGCCCGCCAGGCCGAGGAGCGGGCGCAGAGGGATTTGCGCGAACTCGAGCAGCGCGCCACGGAGCGCCTCGTCGTCGCCCAGCGTGACCAGGAACTGCGCGTCTTCGGTTATCGCCTCGCGCTGACGCTGCCGCTCCTCGCAATTGCCGGCTGGCTTTTCGCCAGGAAGCGCCAGAGCACGTGGTGGCCCTTCGTGTGGGGCTTCATCTATTTCGCACTCTTCGCTTTCTTCGTCGAGCTGGTGCCTTACCTGCCGAGCTATGGCGGCTACGTACGCTATATCGTCGGCATCGTCATTACCGTGCTGGTCGGGCGCTACGCGATCATCGGGCTGAACCGCTACCTCGAGAAGCAGAAGCAGGCCGAGGCGAAGCCCGATGTCGAGCGGCGCAAGGAACTGGGCTACGACACGGCGCTGGCGCGGCTGGCGAAGAAGGTTTGTCCGGGCTGCGAGCGTCCCGTTGACCTGACCAACACGGCGATCGACTTCTGCCCGCACTGCGGCATCTGCCTGTTCGACCACTGCACCGCTTGCAACGAGCGCAAGAGCGCCTTTGCGCGCTTCTGCCACGCCTGCGGCGCAGCGGCAGCCCGCCCGGCCGATCAGGGCGCTTCGGCAGGGTCGTAGTTGAGCACCAGGTCGATCGTGAAGTCCTGACCCTGCAGGAGTTCGGGAACCGGGGTGTGGGAAGCGGCGAGGCGGATCATTTCGACGGCCGCTGCGTCGAGTTCGCCGCTGCCGCTGCTGCCGAGTACGGCGATGCCAAGCGGACGTCCCTCGCTGCCGACTGCGAGACGCAACATGACGCGCCCGCCGATGCCCGCTTCGCGCAGCGCCTGCGGATAGACGCGGAAGCGGCCGGCGGATTGGGCGAGCGCCATATGGTACTGGCGCAACCCGGTCGTATCGATTCGCGGGCGCCAGGTCTCGGGCGTCGCTACCGGCGGGGCCTGATCGGTGGCGCTGGGGGCTTCGGTTTCGGCACGGGCTGCCGGCGGCGCCGCTTCCTGCTGCCTTGGCGCCGGTTCGGCACGGCGCGTCTCGGTCGGCCGCGATTCGCTGGCCGGCAGCGGCTCGACCGGCGCTGTCTCGATGCGGGGCGGGGTGATGGGCGGCTGGCTGGTCAGGCGGGCGCGCAGGGGATTCGCCTCTGCCGGGCGGCCGGCCTCGTCCGGCGGCAATCCGCGTGCCGGAACGAGGATCAGCGCGTGCAGCAGCAGCGAGGCAACGACGGTGCGCCAGAGCAGGCGCAGGTCGGGAAGGGCGGGAGCATAGGGTTGCACGGCAGGAAGTATATGCGGCGGCAGTCTTGAAATCCGGCTTCCACGGCCTGTCGACCGCAACCGTCGCCTTCGGCAGCGTTCAAGGGTCCCGCGACCCCGACAACAGGGGTATCGCCCGCGTCTCGCCGTGCTTCATCATCCAGAAGCGGGCGGCCGGCAGGCTGCGCTCGCGCAGGGCGGCGGCGAGATCCTCCGGCGGTTGGTCGAACGGCTCCTGGGTTAACTCGAACGTACCCCAATGCACGCCGAGCGCCTGGCGCGCCTCGACGTCGAGGGCAATGCGCACGGCATCATCGGGATTCGTGTGCTGCGGGCGCATGAAATCGCGCGGCAGGTAGGCACCGACGGGCACGGCCAGGAAGTCGACGGCGCCGAGGCGACGGCGGATCTCCTTGAAGTCACCCGAATAACCGGTATCACCTGTGTAGAGGAAGCGCCAGGTGCTGCTGCCGGGCGGTGTCCACTCGACGGCAAATCCGCCCCACAGCGTCGCATTGGTATCGAAGGGGGTCCGCTTGCTCCAGTGCTGGGCGGGCGTCAGGCGGAAGCGGATCGATCCGGATTGCACATCGTCCCACCAGTCCAGTTCCTGGACATCGGTAATGCCGCGCGCGGCAAACCATGGCCCGAGACCGAGGGGAACGAGGAAGCGCGGCCGCTGGCCGGCAGCGACCAGGTCGTCGATCGTGGCGGCATCGAGGTGGTCATAGTGGTTGTGCGAGATCAGTACGAAATCGATGGGCGGCAGCGCGTCGGCGCGCAGGGGCGCCGGCACCCGCCGTTTCGCGCCCAGGATCGCCAGCGGCCCGGCGTAATCCGAGAACTGAGGATCGATGAGGATGTTGCGGCCGCCGACCTGCAGCAGCATCGATGCGTGGCCGAGCCAGGTGATGCGCGGGACCGCGGCTGGCTTACGGATCAGGGCGGCATCGACCGGGACGCTCCACGCGGCGGCGAAAGCCTCGTAGCCTCCCTGCGGCTCGCGCAGCGGGCGGAAGTCGCCGCGCAGGCGCCGTTGCAGGATCTCGTACCAGGGGAAGGTGCCTATCGACAGCGCCGGATCGCTATTCACGAAGCCGTCGGGACGGTGGTGTGCCTTTTCCGGGTTGTAGCGGGGATTGGCGATGACGCAGCCGGCCAGGATCAGGGCGGCAAGCCCGGCGGCCAGCACGGGTCTCATTGCGTTGGCGGCGGCGACTGGCGCGTGTAGACGAGACGCGCCAGGTCGTAACCTTGCGCCGAGGCGGCGGCAAGGGCGCGGGAAACTTCGGCCTCCGGCAGTTGCGGTGTGCGCGAGAGTATCCACAGGTACTTGCGGTCAGGATGACCGACCACCGCCCAGCGGTATTCCGCATCGAGGCCGATGATCCAGTAATCGGAACGGAACGGCCAGAAGAACGATACCTTGAGGCGGGCATTGCCGCTGTCCGCGACAGCCCATGCCCTGCCGATTGCCCGGTCGGTGCCGCTTTCGGTGCGGCAGCGGTTGTCTACCGTGACTTCGCCGTCAGGCCGCAACGTGTATTCGGCCGTCGTGTCACCCAGGCAATTTCGCTGAAAAAACATCGGGAATGCCGCGATTTCGAACCAGCGGCCGGCATAGCGGGCGAGGTCGACCCCGGCCACGGGCGTAACCGGTGGTGGCATTTCGGCGGCGGCACCCGCCGAGAATGCCAGGAGCAACAACAAGGGAAGGGGACGGAACATGGCGAGAATCGCGGCAGTCGACTGCCGGGTTGACTCCGCCTGGTGCGGGGCGGTTCCCCGCATCGATCAGGCGCTGACGCGGCGCATCTGATCCATCGCGGCGCGGAATTCGGCGAACGAGAGTTCGCGAACCTCGGTGTGGGCCAGCGTGTCACGCAGGTAAAGGCCGTTGCTGCCTTCGAGGCCGGGACGACCAATGGATTCGTTGCCCGAAGCGCGGAACTGGCGTGAGCTGATGTTGGAATCGGTTGTAGTCATCATGATTTTCTCGGTCTGGGGTGTGGGCAACTGCATCATGCCCCTTTCCCAACCGGGTTTCCGTGAGCGAATTCACGGCTGTCCCGATTTTCCCGGCGTGCCTTACGCTCCGTATAATCGGACGCACCCGAAGTGGCTGGTCTTGCCTTGAACATTTTCATCGATACGGAATTCACCGATCTTTCTCCCGAGGCGCGACTTCTTTCGCTGGGTGCGGTGACGGAGAGCGGCGACGAGTTCTACTGCGAACTGCTGCCGGTCCGGGAGGGCGAATGTTCGCCTTTCGTCCGCAGCGTCGTGCTGCCCCTGCTCGAAGGCGGCGACAGTGCCTGCCCGGCGGCGGATTTTGCCGAACGGCTGGCGAAATGGCTGGGGCGCTACCGTTCGCCGTGCCTGCTCAGTGACAGCGACTGGGATATCTATGTGGTGCGCCGGGCGCTGACCAGCACTGCGATGCGCATGCCCGGCTTGCTTCGCTTCGCGACACGTGCCGGGACGTGCGAGGCCATGTTGCTGACCTTGCGGCCGTTGTCCGGAAAGGCTTTGGAGGCGTTCGAGGCGGGCGTTGCCGCCCATTTCGCTGCCGATCCCCGTCAGCACCATGCGCTGGTCGATGCCCGGGCACTGCGGATCGGCATGCTCGCCGCCCGCGACGCCGCCCAGCGGAGCTAGGGCGTCAGCTCCGCGCCGGGAGCACGAGGGCGGAAAGCGCCCACGACACGAAGCTGTAGACGATGGCGCCCCAAAATCCCGACCAGAAGCCGGCAACCGTGAATCCGCTGATGAACGAGCCGACGAACCAGAAGAGCAGGCCGTTGATCACGAAGATGAACAGCCCCAGCGTCAGCAGGGTTGCCGGCAGCGTCAGCAGCACCAGGAGCGGACGGATCACCGCGTTGACCAGGCCGAGCACGAGCGCGGCGAGCAGCGCCGTCCAGAAGCTGGCGACCGTAATCGACGGCATCAGGTAGGCGACCGCGAGCAGGGAAAGGGCGTTGATCAGCCAGACGATGAGCAGTTTCATGAGTATGTATGGCTCCGGTTATGAGGATGAATCGGCGCCGGGATTCTTGCGCTTCTTCCAGCTGCCGAACAACGCGGCGCCGAGCCCGAGCAGGATCTCATCGGCGAAGGGAAGCGCATCCGGCACGAAGAAGTCGAGGACGAAGAGTGCGGCCGTCACCAGGAACAGGATCGGGAAACGGAGGCGGGCCAAGTAGGCCACGAGCGGGGCAATCAGAAACTTGGGCATGGCCGGTCGCAACTTCAAACGTGCATCGTAACAGCTTCCCGGCGACAAGCCATGCCGGGCAGGACCTCCAGTGGTATGGCCATTGCTTGTGAGGAAGCTTCGTCCCCAGGAGATCTCCCGACATGCAACCCCCGATCCAGGCCTATCTCGACAATCTCCAGCGCCGGTTGGCCGGCCTGAACGACGGCGCGGTAGCGAGCTACATTCCCGAGTTGACGCGTGCCGATCCGGCCTGGTTCGGGATCTGCATGGCGACGACCGACGGGGTTGCCTACGCCAGCGGTGATGCGGACCGCCAATTCACCATCCAGTCGATCTCCAAGCCGTTCGTCTATGCCGCAGCGCTGGCCGACCGCGGGGTGGAATTCGTCGGGCGCAAGGTCGGTGTCGAGCCGAGCGGTGATGCCTTCAATTCGATCAGCCTGCATCCCCAGACTGGTGCGCCGCTCAACCCGATGATCAATGCTGGTGCGATCGCGACGACCAGCCTGGTCAACGGGGCGACGCCGGAGGCGCAATGGGAGCGCATCCTGCAATCGATGGGCGCCTTCGTCGGGAGGGACCTGACTGTCGATGAGGACGTCTATCGATCCGAGAGCGAGACCGGCTGCCGCAACCGGGCGATTGCCTGGATGCTGAAGAATTTCGGCATCATCGATGGCGAGCCGATGGCTTCGGTCGAGAACTATTTCCGCCAGTGCTCCATTCTCGTCGATTGCCGGGATCTGGCCTTCATGGCCGCGACGCTGGCGAACGGCGGCGTGCATCCGCGCACCGGCCAGCGCGCGTTGAGCGAGGAGCACGTCGAGCGGGTGCTCAGCGTCATGGCTACCTGCGGCATGTACGATTTTGCCGGGAGCTGGCTCTACGAAATCGGGATGCCGGCCAAGAGCGGGGTCGGCGGCGGCATCATCGCGGTTTTGCCGGGCCGCTTCGGTATCGGCATTTTCTCGCCCAATCTGGACCTGAAAGGCAACAGCGTCCGTGGCATTGCCGTTTGCCGGCAGTTGTCGAAGGATTTCGGGCTGCACCTGTTCAGCCGCAAGGGTTCCTCTGGCATGGCGCTGGGACGGATCTATACCGCCGCCGATGCGCCATCCAAGCGGCAGCCGGTTGGCGAAATGCGCGAATTCCTGAACCGGCAGGCCTACCGCATCAAGTATCTCTGCCTGCACGGCTATCTGGCGATGGGCGGGATGGAATACGTCATACGGCGGATGATCGAGCTTGCCGGCGAGACCCACAGTTTCATCCTCGACATGCACCAGGTCGACGGGATCACCGAGAGCGCCGCGGCGCAGTTGCACGAGGCCAGGCTGGGCTTTGCCGAGGAAGGCATCGCGGTCGTTTTCTCGCGCATCCACGGGCGCAAGTCGATCGAGCGCCCGCTCAGCCGGACCAACCCCAAGAACGATCACGGCTACCTCAGCTTCGAGGACAACGATATCGCCGTCGAATGGTGCGAGAACCGCCTCGCGGGCGAAGCCCTGGACAGTTTTGCGACCGATGTGGCGTTGGCCGACTGCCTGCTGCTCAGGGATCTCCCCGCAGCGCTGCTGGCGCGCCTCGAGGAAGTCGCGACGACGCGAAAGTATTTCGCCGGTCAGAAAATCATCACGGCCGGACAGGCCAGTGACGAAAGCGTTTTCTTCCTGTGTTCGGGACACGTCAGCATCCTGGTACCGCTCGAGGACGGCGCGCATCAGCGAATCGCTTCACTGGGGCCCGGCATGAATTTCGGCGAGATGGTGCTGCTCGGTCAAACGACGCGCAGCGCAACAGTTTCTGCCGATTCGGAGGTCGTTTGCCGTGTCCTCTCGAGCCACGACATCAACCGGCTGGCGGTCGACGCGCCGGAGCTCAAGATTGCACTGCTGGAAAACCTTTCGCGCGACATGGCGGGAAAGCTGCGCCGTGCCACCCAGTGGATCGCGGCGCTCGCCTGATGTCGGTCACGATGCGCGGCAGCGAGGCCGTGCTGGAGATCAGTTCAGGTTGGGGTCGAGTACGTATCCCGTGCCGCCCCAGTTCGCCTGCACCGCGAAGCCCTTCTCGCTGACCTGATACACGGTAATGTAGGGATTGAAGGAATACTGCTTGCCGGCAGTTCCAACCGTGACCGAAGCGGAGACGTCACCGCCGACCGCATCGCCGACGCGGAACTGCTCCATCGCGGTCTTGTTCTTGAACACGAAGATCTGGAAGAGCTCCTGGTAGCCGACCCCAGGCCCCGTTCCTGCGCGGATCGAGCGCATGTAGGTCCGCTGGCCACCATGGTTGTCCACGATCACCCCGGGGCCGGTCGCGCCGACGTACAGGACAGCATTGACGACGTTGATGTCGAAGACGCCGTAGCCGGCTGCCGATTCGATTTCCTGCCTGACCTCCGGATTCGTCGCAATGAACTTCTCCAGCGCAGACTGGGCCATGCCATCGATTTGCTGCCGACGCTGCTTGACCTCCTCGGCAGAGAGATTTTCCTTTTCGACGGCAGGCGGCTTGCTGGCGCACCCCGCAATGGCGATGGCAAAGGCGATGACGAAGACATTAAGCAGGCGTGCATTGAGCATGATTCGACCGATGATTTGGAAAGGCTCCAGTCTAGCGCATTGCCCCCGGGGGCGGTGATGAATGGAAAAGGCATGGCGTTTTCGGGAGCGCATCGAGAAAACGGAGAATTACCGGGCGATCCGGCCAGCGAGAAGGGCGAAGGCCCCGCAACCAAGAGGGAATGCGGAGCC
>VEPL01000001.1 GCA_012026885.1 Betaproteobacteria bacterium
CCCGCCCGGCCACCTGCATGAGCTGGGCGAAGAGCCGCTCGGGTGCGCGCCAGTCGGCCGAAAAGAGCGACGCATCGGCACCGAGCACACCGACCAAGGTCAGGCGCGGGAAATCGTGGCCCTTGGCCAGCATCTGCGTGCCGACCAGGATGTCCGCCTCGCCGCCGTGAATGCGCGCGAGTACCGCCTCCCACTGCCGGCGGCTCTTCACCGAGTCGCGGTCGACGCGGAGGATGCGCGCGGCGGGAAAGCGCTCCGCCAGCCAGGCCTCGAGCCGCTGGGTACCGCGCCCGAAGGGATGGATATCCTGGTTGCCGCAGGTCGGGCAGGCCTTGGGGACGCGCGCCTCGAAGCCGCAATGATGGCAGCGCAGGCGGCGGTCAGCCTTGTGCAGCACCAGGTTGGCGGCGCAGCGGCGGCAGCGTGAAACCCAGCCGCAGGCCGGACAGGCGAGCACCGGCGCATAGCCCCGCCGGTTGAGGAAGACGAGGCTCTGCTCGCCGCGCTCGAGACGCTCCCCGATGGCGGCGAGGAGCGCCGGGCTGAAGCCGTCGGCGAGAGCCACCTTGCGCGTGTCGACGAGCGTGATCGTCGGTAGCACCGCCTGCGGATTGGCGCGCTGGGTCAGGGCGAGCAGCCGATAGCGGCCGGCGCGGGCGTTGGCCCACGACTCCAGCGCCGGGGTCGCCGAACCGAGGACGATCGGGACGTGGGCCGAGCGGGCCCGGAAGACGGCCACGTCGCGCGCTGAGTAACGCATGCCGTCCTGCTGCTTGAACGACGGGTCGTGCTCCTCGTCGACGACGATCAGGCCGAGGCGCGGCAGCGGGGTGAATACGGCAAGACGGGTGCCGAGGACGATGCTGGCCTCGCCGGAAAAGGCGGCCCGCCAGTTGCGCTCGCGCGCCGCCTCGGCCAGTTCGCTGTGCAGGGCGACGATGCCGGAGTCCGGGAAGCGGGCACGCACCCGTTCCTCGAGTTGCGGCGTCAGGTTGATCTCGGGCACCAGCACCAGGGCCTGGCGCCCGGCCGCCAGCGCCTGGGCGATCAGGCGCAGGTAAACCTCGGTCTTGCCGCTGCCGGTGACGCCATGCAGCAGGCTGGCCGAAAAACCGGCGCCCGGGTCAATCGCGGCGATGGCCGAGGCCTGTTCGGCAGTCAGTTCCGGCGCCGCAACCGGATGCGGTGAGCGCGTGCGGCGACCGGCGCGGCGGGCCGGCGGCGCCACCCGGCGCAAGCCGGCCGGCAAGGCCTGCAGGATGACCTCGCCGAGCGGCGCCTGATAGTAGGCGCTCGCAAACCGGCAAAGCTCGATGAATGAATCGGGCAGGGGCGGCAGGTCATCGAGGACGGCGATGACATCCTTGAGCGGCCGCCCGGCATCGCCCTCGCCCGGGCTGAATTCGACCACGACGCCGATGCGCTCGCCGGAACCGAACGGAACGCGGACACGCCGCCCGACATCGGCCACCGTCGCTGCCGCGTGGCGATAATCGAACAGGCGGTGGAGCGGCAAGTCGAGGGCGACACTGACAACCGGCACTTACCCCCCCGACCGTCGGATGGCCGGGCCGACCGCCCTACCGAACAACCTGTGGATAAATCTGTGGATGAAAGCGGCCGGAGCCCGCCGGCTCGCGCTTCCAGGAAAATACCCGGTCAGCGCGAGAATCGTTGTCATTTCCACATAAGCCATGAAATCAATGGCTTGCAAAATGTTACCATTAGCACCGCGGCGACAGGAAAATCGGGCGGGAACCGGCGGGCGCTTTGTGCATAAACCGCCGATAGGCGTCAAGTGCGCAACATACGGCTGTGCCCGTGCACGGCCTCGACCAGCGCCGTGACGCTGTCCGGCGGCGTGAACTGCGAAATGCCGTGGCCGAGGTTGAAGACGTGGCCGGTATTGCCGCGTCCGAAGCTGTCGAGCACCTTTTTCGCCTCGGCGGCGACGACTTCGGGCGGGGCGAAGAGCACGTTCGGATCGAGGTTGCCCTGCAGGGCAACTTTGTCGCCGACGCGACGGCGCGCCTCGCCGATGTCGATGGTCCAGTCCAGCCCGACCGCGTCACAGCCAATGGCGGCGATCTTCTCGAGCCAAAGGCCGCCGTTCTTGGTGAACACGATGCTCGGAATGCGCTGGCCGTCCTTTTCCCTCTTCAGGCCGGCGACGATGCGCTGCATGTAGGCCAGCGAGAACTCCTGATAGGCGGCGTTCGACAACGAACCGCCCCAGGTGTCGAAGATCATCACGGCCTGGGCGCCGGAATCGATCTGGGCATTCAAGTAGGCGGTCACCGCGTCGGCGGTCACCGAGAGGATCTTGTGCAGCAGGTCCGGACGGCCATACATCATGCCCTTGATATGGCGGAAGTCGGACGAGCCCTGCCCTTCGACCATGTAGCAGGCGAGCGTGTAGGGGCTGCCGGAGAAGCCGATCAGCGGCACCGAATTGTCGAGGGCGCGACGGATTTCGGAAACGGCATCCATCACGTAACCGAGATGCTCGTGGGGATCCGGCGCAGTCAGGTTGTTGATCGCCCACTCCTCGCGCAGCGGCCGTTCGAAACGCGGCCCCTCGCCTTCGGCGAAGTAGAGACCGAGACCCATGGCATCCGGCACCGTGAGGATGTCGGAAAACAGGATGGCGGCGTCGAGATCGTAGCGCGCGAGCGGCTGCAGCGTGACCTCGCAGGCCATCGTCGGCGACTTGCACAGGTTGAGGAAATTGCCCGCGCGCTTGCGCGTTTCGCAGTATTCCGGCAGGTAGCGCCCAGCCTGGCGCATCAGCCAGAGCGGCGTGTAGTCGGTCGGCTCCTTCAGCAGGGCGCGCAGGAAGGTGTCGTTCTTGGGTCGGCTCACGGTCAACTCCGCCAGAAATTCGGAAAGGCGCGATTATCCGCCTTTATCGCGGCGCGGTCACTTGCGCCAGAAGTACGGAGTGAACAGGACGACCAGCGAGAATATCTCGAGGCGCCCGGCCAACATCGCCAGCGAGCAGATCCAGGTCTGGAAGTCGGTCAGCGCCTGATAATTTTGTGCCGGACCGACGACGTTGAGTCCCGGGCCGGCGTTGTTGATGCAGGCGATGATGGCGGTAAAGGCCGAGACGAAGTCGAGGCCGCTGGCGACCAGGAAGAAGGTCAGTTCACCGACGACCAGCGCGTAGAGAAAGATGAAACCGAGCACGGCACCGGTAATCGAGGTGGGAATGACACTGCCGCCGATCCGGATCGGATTGACGACGCTGGGATGGATCAGTTTTTCCAGTTCGCGGAAGCTCTGCTTGATCAGGATCAGCGTGCGGATCATCTTGATGCCGCCGCCGGTCGAACCCGAGGAAACCGAGGCGCAGGACAGGAAAAGCATCCACAATGGTACGAAGATCGGCCATTTGTCGTAATCGACGCTGGCAAAGCCGCAATCGGTGGCAATCGAGACGAGATTGAAGGCGACGTGACGCAATGCCTCGCCGAGGTCCTCGTAGGTGTCGGTTTTCCACAGATACAGCGCGCAAACGACAATGCTCGAAGCGATCAGGCCGACGAACGCCTTTGCTTCGGCGTCGAGCCAGTAGGCACGCAGGGAACGTCCGCGCCAGGCCACGAAATGGGTGGCGAAATTGATCCCCGCGATCATCATGAAGACGATCAGGATGCCTTCGATCAGCGGCGAATTGAACTGCCCGACACTGGCATCGTACGTGGAGAAGCCGCCCAGCGACAGCGCCGCGAAGGCATGACAGATGGCGTCGAGCCAATTCATGCCGGCCAATTTCAGTGCCCCGATACAGGCCGCCGTGAATCCGAAATAGACCAGCCAGAGCGCCTTGGCGGTGCCGGCGATGCGCGGCGTCAGCTTGGAATCCTTCATCGGGCCTGGCGTCTCGGCCTTGTAGAGCTGCATCCCGCCGACCCCGAGCAGCGGCAGGATGGCCACCGCCAGGACGATGATGCCCATGCCGCCAAGCCAGTTGAGTTCGTGCCGCCACAGGTTGGCGGACGGCGGCAACGTATCCAGTCCGATCAATACGGTGGCGCCGGTCGTCGTCAGGCCCGACATGGTTTCGAAAAAGGCATCGGTAAACGACAGGCCGTCGATGATCAGCATCAGCGGCACCGTGGCGATTGCCGCCATCAGCACCCAGGCCAGCGTGACCAGGAGGAATCCGTCGCGCGGGCGCAGTTCCCGCTTGTAGCGCCGGGTCAGCACCACGATCGCCGCGCCGACGCACAGACACAGCGCCATCGCGTCGACGAAGTCCCAAGTCGTACCGTCGGCGTAGATCAGCGAGCTGGCGATCGGCATCAGATAGGTGACGCCGAAGAAGATCAGCATCATCCCCATCACGTTGAGAACGGGCAGCAGGGAATACATGGCGGCTCCCGCTCAGAAGAAGCCGAAGCCGACCTGGAATAGCGCCTCGACCTTGGGCACCAGCTTCTTCGACAGGCAGAACACGATGACGTGGTCGCCATCCTCGATCACGGTGTCGCCGTGGGCGATGACGACATGACCGGCACGCCGTTCGGTGGAACCGTCGTCGCGCACAAACAATACTTCCATCTGGTCGAAGTCGCGGACCAGCGCGGCGACTGTGACGCCAGCCGGCCAGCCGATCTCGTCGATGCGCCGGCCAACCACCTGGGAGCTACGACGATCGCCGTGAGCAACGATTTCCAGCGTCTCGGCCGCCCCACGCCTCAGTGAATGAACGGCGACGACATCGCCACGACGGACGTGCGCGAGCAGGCTGCCGATCGACACCTGGGCCGGCGAAATGCCGATGTCGATCGGTCCCCCCTCGATCATCTCGGCATAGGCCCGCCGGTTGACCAGTGCGACCACCCGCTTGCAGCCCATGCGCTTGGCGAGCGAGGCTGACATGATGTTGTTCTCGTCGTCGTTGGTGAGCGCCAGGAACAGGTCCATTTCGTGGATGTTCTCCTGGTCGAGCAATTCCTCGTCCGTGCTGTCGCCGCACAGTACCAAGGCCTTGTTCAATCGGCTCGAAGCGAGTTCGGCGCGCTCCTGGCGAAATTCGACGAGCTTCACCTCGTAGTGCTTTTCCAGTGCCGCCGCAACCCGGAGGCCGATATTTCCCGCCCCGCCAATCATGATGCGGCGGACCGGATTCATCATGCGCCGCAATTCGCGCAGCACCTGCCGGATGTTTTCGGTCGCGGCAAGGACGAAGACTTCGTCGCCGGCCCGGATCAGCGTGTCGCCCTCGGGCGCCACCGCCTGCTCGTCACGAAAGATGGCGGCAATCCGGGCATCGGTGCCGCCAGGCAGATGCGCACGCATCTCGCGAATCGGCTTGTCGACCAGCAACCCCCCCTCGTAGGCGCGGACGCCGACCAGGCAAACCCGGCCGCCGGCGAATTGCAGGACCTGCAACGCTTCCGGAAACTCGATGAGGCGCCCGATATATTCGGAAATCTCCTTTTCCGGGCAGATTGCGCAGTCGACGGCAAATATGTCCGGCGCGAGGAGAGCCGGATCGTCCAGGAAGTCCTGCGAGCGCAATCGTGCAATGCGCCGTGGCACATTGAACACCGAGTGCGCCAGCTTGCACGCGACGAGGTTGATCTGATCGCTCGGCGTCACGGCGATCACCAGGTCGGCATCCTCGGCACCCGCATCGCGCAGGACTGACGGTATGGCACCGTTGCCGACCACGGTGCGCAGGTCCAGGCGATCCTGCAGTTGGGCGAGACGGGAGCCGTCGCTGTCGATCACGGTGATGTCGTTCTCTTCCGACACCAGGCCTTCGGCCACGCTGGAACCGACCTGGCCAGCCCCCAGAATGATGACCTTCATCCTCCCTCCCCATCGTTTTCTTTTTCGCCTACTCCTCGTGGCGCTTGCCGAGCCGGACGTCGAGCTGCTTCAGCTTGCGGTAGAGATGCGTCCGCTCGAGGCCGGAGCGCTCGGCGAGCTTCGTCATGTTACCCCCCTCGAGGCGCAGGTGGTGCTCGAAATACAGCTTCTCGAAGGCATCGCGCGCCTCGCGCAGCGGCTGGTCGAAGAGCGGCGCCAGCGCCGGCATGCCGTGGAACTCGGCCGCTTCCGGCGGCATCACGCGCTGCACGTCGTCAGCCGCAATCTCCTCCTCGAGGGAGGTCAGCGCCAGGTTGCGCACCAGTGCGTACAGCTCGCCCCAGTTCGCCTCGCCGTTGGCCTGCCAAGGCAGCAGGCGCAGGGCGTTGAGGGCGCCGGTCGAGAAGCGCCGGGGCGGCACCTCGCCGCGTTCGACGAAATTGGTCAGCAGCAGGCTGGCGATCTCGGGAAGCTCGTCGGCATGCCCGGCGAGCGCCGGCATGGCGATCCACACCTCGCCGAGGCGGGCGATCAGCTTGGCGTCCCAGCCCGCCTCGGCGAACGCCGCCAGCGGTGTCGAACTGGCGGCGAAGATCCTGAAATTGAGCTTTTCCAGGCGGTCAACCGCGAACGCGAGGTTCATTTGCTGCATCTTTCCGAGTGCACCGAGGTCAGGAACGAAGATCATGCCTCCCGCGAGCTTTTCCAGGGTTTCCTGGGTCAGCGGGCTGGTCACCGTATTGAGGTCCAGCCACGGCGCCCGCGGCGGATTGAGCGTGCGTGCACAAATCTCGGCGAGCGGCCCCGTCGCTCCCTTGAGCAGCAGCAGCGACGTCTTGGCGGATGTCTGCTCGAGCCGGCGGCGGAATTCGCGGACCAGGGGCGAGCGCGCAAAGGCTTCCAGGGTCAGCGGCGGGCGCGCCGGATGGGCTTCGTGCTTGAGCGCCTTCTGCACAGTCGACAGCAGCTTCTGCAGCGCGATCGGTTTCTCGAGGAAGTCGAAGGCGCCGAAGCGGGTCGCCTCGACGGCGGTATCGATGGTCCCGTGGCCGGACATCATGACCACCGGCATGGTCAGATGGCCGCCGGCATGCCACTCCTTGAGCAGCGAAATGCCGTCGGTATCGGGCATCCAGATATCGAGCAGGACCAGGTCGGGACGCAGATCGCTGCGGATACGGCGGGCGGCGCCGGCGTGCTCGGCGAGACGGACGTCGTAACCCTCGTCGATGAGGATCTCCGAGAGCAACTCGCGGATACCGACCTCGTCGTCTACGACCAGAATGATTGCCATGTCAGACTTCCTCCTTCTTCGCCAGGGGCAGGCGGATGTCGATCCGCGCGCCGCCCTCCGGCGCATTGCTGATATCGATGCTGCCCCGGTGCTCATCGACGATCTTGCGCACGATGGGCAACCCGAGGCCCGTGCCGCGGGCCTTGGTGGTCACGTAGGGTTCGAAGATGCGCGGCAGCAGTTCGACCGGGAATCCCGGGCCATTGTCGGTGATGAGCAGTTGGGCGCGGTCGCCTTCCACGGCGGTGGCGATGCGGATGCAGGCATCGCTGCGTCCCTCGAGGGCATCCTCGGCGTTGCGCAACAGGTTATGGATGATCTGGCGCAACTGCGTCGGGTCGCCGATCACCGGCGGCAGTCCGTCCGCCAGCGCGCTGTCGATCGTCGCCGACGAACTCTCGTACAGGCCAAGCACCTCGCCGACCAGCCCGTTGAGGTCGAGCGGCGCCAGCTCGGGTGCCGGCAGGCGCGCGTAGTCGCGGAAATCGTCGACCATGCGCTTCATCGCCTGCACCTGGTTGATGATGGTCTGCGTCCCGCGCGCGAGCATTTCCGCGTCCTGTTCGGCAAGGCGGCCGCCGAGCTTGTGCTGCAGCCGCTCGGCGGACAGCTGGATCGGGGTCAGCGGATTCTTGATCTCGTGCGCCAGGCGGCGCGCCACCTCACCCCACGCCGCGCTGCGTTGCGCGGCCACGATGCGGGTGACGTCGTCGAAGACGACGACATTGCCACCGCCGCTGCCCTCGGGCAGATGCGAGCCGCGCAGCAGCAGGATCTGCGGCATGCCATTGGGCCGCTCGCGTTCGAACTGTGACTGCCACTCACCATCCTTTGCCTCGGCCATGCGGTCGCGGACGAACTCGGCGAAGGCTTGCTGGCGGGGCCACAGGGACAGGCGCTCGCCGATCAGCCCGGTGAACTCGTCGTCGAGAATCGCCAGCGCCCCCTCGTTGACCGTGCGCAGCACGCCCTGCCGGTCGAGGACAAGCACCCCGGCGGACAGATTGGCGAGGATGGACTCGAGATAGCCGCGTGCGGCCTCCAGTTCAGCCCGGTGCCGCTCGGCTTCGCGACGGGCATCGTCAAGCTGGCGCGTCATGCGATTGAACGACTGGGTGAGGATGCCGAGCTCGTCGCGACTGTAAACCGCCTGGCGCGGCGAGAAATCGCCCTGCGCCACCGCCTGCGTTCCCTCGGCGAGGATCGACAGCGGTGCCGACAGGCGACGCGCCATGATGAAAGCCAGCACGAAGGCGGCGAACAGCGCCACGAGGACCGTCAGCGTCAGCGTCAGCGCGTAGATGCGGTTGAGGCCGGCGCGCGCCAGCTGAAGCTCCTGGTAATCGCGATAGACCTCCTGAACGGACTCGGCGTCCTGCGCCAGCTGAGCCGGCACGGACTGGATCACCTGCAGGATGCGCGGCTCCTCGAACACTGTGCGCGCCGGCACCGGAACCAGGACGCGCAGGTTCAGCCGCCTGCCCTCGCCGCCGACGGAAGCGACCGAGCGCGTGCTGCGCGCTTCCTTCAGCTGCGCCTGGGTCGGCAGTTCGGGAAGGCCGCCGCCAATGTCGGCACTGGCAGTCGTCAGCAGCTGGCCGCCCACCGAGAACAGCGCTGCCGACTGCACACCCTGCTGCTCGCGCAGCCGCAGCAGCGCTGAACGGCGCCCCGACTCGCGCAGGTCCGACAGTTCGGCGGCCATGCCCTGCGCCTTGTCGACGAGATCGGCAAGCAGGGAATCAAGCGCCGAACGGCCGAGGTGGAGGCCGGATTCGAGCGCCTTCTCGACACGCACGTCGAACCAGCTCTCGATCGAGCGCGTGACGAACTGCACCGAGACGCCATAGACCAGCATCCCGGGCAATACGGCGATGACGCCGAACATCAGCATCAGGCGCAACTTGAGGCGGGCACCGAAGACCTGCGCGCGATAGTCGCGCCAGAGCTGGCGCAGCTGCCAGCCAACGAGACCGAGCATGGCCAGCGCCAGAACGGCGTTGAGGCCGATCAGCAACGGGTAATGGCGCGTGAATATGGTGGCGTCGGCGGTGGTCGACATCAGCAACAGGAACCAGACGATGGCCCCGAGCGTCGCGGCGACGGCCCCGCCGGCTGCGACGAACCGCCTCATCGGGCCTCCGCCGGCAGGGTCGCCGTCCAGGCCTTCCAGTCGGAGGCGAGGTTCCAGTCCCGGTTGCCGAGGGCAGCAATCTGGAAGGGACGCGGCAACTGCTGCAGGTCGAGACGCATGCGCAGGGCCGCCGCGTAGGGCTCGCCGGTTCGCGCGTCGCTCCCTTTTTCCACCACGACCCAGTTGCGCAGGCGGGAAACCACGCGCAGCGCTTCCGAAAGCGAATCGTAGGACTGGTGCAGGGCACCGGTGGACAACCGGTACTGGCGGGTCAGTGCATGATACGAGAGACGGTAGGTACGGGTCTGGCTGGCGATCTTCTCGTCGAGCCAGTACCAGCGCGGCCGCGTCAGTTCGAACTCGACGACGAAATGCAGCACGACGCCACGATTGACCGCCTCCTCGAGGCGCTGGTTGAGATCGAAGGCAAAATCGGCCGACAAGACCCAGCCCTCCTCGCCCGCTGCCAGCTGCGGATTGACGATCTCGATCTCGGCCGCCCAGGCGAACCCGCTCAACGCCAGCGCGAGCACCGCCAGCCAGCGGCGCAGCGGCTCAAGCACGCTTTTCGAGCAGGCAGTAGTAGAAGCCATCGTGTTCGGCATCCGGCAGCAACTGTTCCTCGTGGCATCGGCTGGCAAGCGGTTGTCGGCCGAGAAATTCCGCGATCTGGCCGGCATTTTCCGGCTGAAACACGGAGCAGGTCGCATAGAGCAGTTTACCGCCCGGCCGCACGACCTGCCACAGCGCATCGAGAATACCCGCCTGGGTCGCCGCGAAGCTCGCCACATCCGCTTCCCGGCGCAGCCACTTGGCGTCGGGATGGCGACGGACGACACCACTGGCGGTACACGGCACGTCGGCGAGCACGGCATCGAACGGGCGCCCGTCCCACCACGACGGCAGGTCGGCGCAATCGGCGGCACGGATGGTTGCGGTCAACCCGAGGCGGGCGAGGTTTTCGCTGATCCGCCGGCAGCGGACCGGCTTCAGGTCGAGGGCGAGCAGGTCGAGGTCAGCGCATTCGAGCAGGTGGGCGGCCTTGCCCCCGGGTGCCGCACAGGCATCGAGCACGCGGCTGCCGGCCGCCGGCGCAAGTATGGCGGCGGCGCGCTGGGCGCCCGGGTCCTGCACCGAGACCAGGCCGTCGGCGAAGCCCGGCAAGTGGTCGACGGGTACCGGCCGCGTCAGCGCCAAGGCATGTTCGCCGACTGCCCGGGTGTCAATTCCCGCTTCCGCAAGGCGCGCGGCATAGGCGTCACGCCCGCTGCGGCGGCGATTGACGCGCAGGCCCATCGGCGGCGGTCCGTTGCCCGCTGCCACGACACGCTGCCATTGCTGCGGCCAGGCCTCCTGCAGCATCTGCAGCCACCAGGCGGGATGCTGCGCCGTCGACGCCGCGTCACCGGCCAGCGCGGCGACGAGTTCGGCGCGACGGCGCAGGAAATTACGCAGGACGCCATTGACGACCCCGGTGAAGCGCCCCTCCGCAGCGACAGAGGCTGCCGCAACCGCCTGATCGACGGTGGTGTGGACATGCTCGGGTCTGGCTTCGAGGCGGGCGAGCGCCACCAGCAGGAGCGCGTGCGCCTCGGGTGCGGGCAAGGGCCGCTGCAGGAGGCGCGCAAGGAAGAAATCGTCGCGGCCATAACGGCGCAGGGTGCTATAGACCAGATCCTGTACCGCCGGACGCGCCGCCGCCGGAACACGGTCGAGCAGGCCGTCAGCAAGGCTACGCCCCGCCGCGACGGCCGCGACGACGCGCGCCGCGTGCAGCAGCGCCGCGGCCAGCGAGGAAGTCGGCAGGCGGGACATGGGCCGCGATTATCGCACGCGGCATAATGGCCGGATGCTCCGTTTCGCCCTGCTGATCCTGCTCGCCGCAACCTGTGGCCCGGCCGCCGCCTGGAATGCCGCCGGCCACCGTCTCGCCGCGTGGATCGCCTGGCAGCAGCTCGACGAGCCGGCACGGCAAAAAGCCGCCGAAATCCTCGCCACCCACCCCGACCACGCCCGCTGGAGCGCGCGCGGCCGCGCCGACGACGCGGCGGCAATTTTCGCCGAGGCCGCGACCTGGCCGGACGATATCCGCGGCGACCCCCGGTTCGAGGACGACCGCGGCACGCTGGCCGGCGCACCGCTGCCCGGTTTTCCGGACCGCAAGCGCCACGCCAGCTGGCACTACGTCGACCTCGATGCGCAGGGACGCGTCCGCGCCGGCGAGATCGATATCCGCATCCCGGAACTGGCGGACGCGATCCGCCGCGCTGCAACGCCGGCAGCGGCGGCTTACGCCCTGCCCTGGCTCCTGCATCTGGTCGCCGACATCCACCAGCCCCTGCATGTCGGGCGCTTCGGCGACGAGGGCGGCAACGCGGTCACGGTCGAGAATCCGTTCAACCCGCGCCAGCCCTTCCCCACCCTGCACACCTACTGGGACGACCTCCCGGGTCCGCCCTGGCTGCGCGGACGCCGCCTCGAGGCCGCCGGCAAGGACCTGCTTTCCCGCTACCCGCCGCCGGTACGCGGCGACGTCGCCGCGTGGCGGACGGAAAGCCATGCCTTGCTCGCCTCCGCCTATCCGCAGGAACTAGGCAGCCTGCTGCCCATCATCGGCGAACATTTCCACGAACGGGCGCTGGACATCGCCCGGCGCCGCGTCGCCGCGGCCGGCCATCGCCTCGGCTGGCTGCTGGCCGATTTGCTCGCCCCCGGCGTTCCACGTGAAACGCGGGATGGGGGTGCGGCGACGGGCAAGGCGCCTTCCGGCGCCAAATCACCCTAGAATGCCGGCATGAACGGACTGCACCTGATCGCCGACCTGCACGACTGCCGCTGCGCGCCGGCCGTCCTGCTCGATGCCGCCGGGCTGGAGGCTTTCTGCAGCAGCGCCTGCGGGCGCCCCGGCCGGCCCGGCGGCGGCCGCCTTTTCCTTGCCTTCCGCGCCCCGGCCGGCGCGCCGGCCGGCATCACGGGTGCGGTCGTGCTCGCCGAGTCGCACCTCGCGGTCCATACCTGGCCCGAATGCGCCGGCGTGACCCTCGACCTCTACGTGTGCAACTACAGCGGGGACAACAGCATCCGGGCGCGGGCGCTGTTCGCCGAACTGCTGGACCATTTCGCCGCCGCCCGGGTCGAGCGCCACGCGGTCGCGCGCGGCACGCCGCGCCCGGTTCAGGCCGCCTGATCGAAGCGCATGCCGGCCACCAGCGGGTGGCCGGCGAGGAAGTCCCGTACCGCCAGGCGACGGCCCCCGGCCTTCTGCAACTCCGTGACCTTCAGAGCGCCGCTGCCGCAGGCGACGACGATCCCGCTGCGGTCGACCGCCAGAATGGTGCCGTTTTCGCCACTGCCCGGAACCGGCGACGCACGCCAGAACTTCACCGGCTGGCCATCGAGGCGGGCCTGCGCACCTGGGAACGGTGAAAAGGCGCGGATGTGGCGATCGAGTTGCTCCGCCGGCAGGCGCCAGTCCAGCGCGGCTTCCGCCTTGTCGATCTTGTGCGCATAGGTAACGCCTTCCGCCGGCTGGGCTGTCTCCGGTAACGGCAGCGCGCCTAGCGCCGCGACGATCAGCCGAGCACCGAGCTCCGCCAGGCGGTCGTGCAGGGTCCCCGCCGTATCGTCGGCCGCGATCGGCAACGCTTCGCTCAGGAGTACCGGGCCGGTATCGAGGCCGGCTTCCATGCGCATGATGCAAACCCCGGTTTCGCCGTCACCCGCGAGCAGGGCCCGCTGGATCGGCGCCGCCCCGCGCCAGCGCGGCAGCAGCGACGCGTGGATGTTGAGGCAACCGTTGCGCGGCAGGTCGAGGACCGCCTGCGGCAGGATGAGGCCGTAGGCAGCAACCACCATTGCGTCCGCCGCGACGGCGGCGACACGCGCCTGCGCCTCCGGCGACTTCAGCGTCGCCGGCTGGAACACAGCGAGCCCGTGCGCCAGCGCGAGCTGCTTGACCGGCGAGGGCTGCAGGGCCATGCCACGCCCCGCCGGCCGGTCGGGCTGCGTCAGCACCAGGGGAATCTCGTGCCCGGCCGCCAGCAGGGCGGCCAGCGCCTGCGCGGCGAATTCGGGCGTACCGGCGAAGATAAGCCTCATGCCGTGACGCGCGCCTGCTTGGCCAGCCGGGTGCGGATGCGCGTCTGCTTGAGCTGCGACAGGTGATCGACGAAGACCTTGCCGTCGAGGTGGTCGATCTCGTGCTGTATACATATGGCGAGCAGACCGTCGGCCTCGAGCTGCTGTTCGTTGCCCTCGAGGTCGAGGTAGCGCACCGTGACGCGCTCCGCACGCTCGACCTTGTCGTAGACGCCGGGCACCGAAAGGCAGCCCTCTTCGCCGGACTGCAGGCCGTCGCAAGTGACGATCTCGGGATTGACGAAGACGCGCAGGTCGTCCTTGCCTTCGGAGACGTCGATGACCACGACCCGCTTGTGGACATCGACCTGGGTCGCTGCCAGGCCGATGCCCGGCGCTTCGTACATGGTTTCCGCCATGTCGGCAGCCAGGCGGCACAGGGAATCGTCGACGCGCGCTACCGGCGAGGCAACTTTGCGCAGGCGCGGATCGGGAAAACGCAATATGGGTAGAAGGGCCATCAGGGTGTACCGAAAAAAGCTTGCTCGCTTAAGTTATTACGTGCAGAATCTCAAGCACTTCCCGAGATATTGGGGCGGGTTGCCGGACGATTGTGAGACCGTCCAGGCATCGCCGTGTTCCTTCGGCACGCGAGGTTACGACAATGGTACGCATTATATCCGCGCTCATTCTGGCCGTGACGGCCGCCCTGGCATCGGCCGCCGACGCCCCGCAACTGGTCGACAATCCACCCGACCGGCACGTCGTCGTCAAGGGTGACACGCTCTGGGGCATTTCTGGCAAGTTCCTCAAGGAACCCTGGCGCTGGCCGGAACTCTGGAACATGAACCGCGACCAGATCAAGAACCCGCACCTGATCTACCCCGGCGATGTCGTCTATCTCGACCGCTCGGGCGCCAAGCCGAAGCTGCGCCTGGGCAAGAAGGTCGGCAGCGCGCAGGCTGGAACCGTCAAACTGACGCCAACCGTTCATTCCGAAGGCTCGACCGCGGCCATCCCGAGCATCCCGCCGCATGTGATCGAGCCCTTCATATCGCGCCCGCTGGTGCTGGATCCGGCCGACGCCGGCAGCGCCGTTCGGATCGTCGCGACGCAGGAAGAGCGCGTCATGATCGGCAATGGCGATGTCGGCTTCGCCAGCAACATCCCCGACGCCAGCGTCATCGACTGGAACGTCTTCCGTCCCGGCAAGCCCCTGGTGGACCCCGAAACCGGCGCGGTCATCGGCCAGGAAGCCTACTATCTCGGCCGTGCCCGCCTGATCCAGCCCGGCGAGCCAGCGACGCTGCGCATCACCGAGGCCAAGGAAGAGATCTACCGCGGCGACCAGCTCCTGCCCGCCCCCCCGGCGACCATCCCGTCCTTCGTACCGCGCCGCCCCGACGGCGAAGTCGCCGGCAGCATCATCACCCTCTATGGCGACAAGACCGAGGGCGGCACCGGATCGGTCATCACCATCAACCGTGGCCGCGCTGACGGGCTCGAGGTCGGCAACGTCGTCGCGCTGTGGCGGAACCGTGTCGCCAAGGCCTACGATGCCGACCTGCGCCGCGTCGAGGTGCCGATTCCGGAGGAGCGGTATGCCGTCGCCTTCGTTTTCCGCACCTTCGACCGCGTGTCTTACGCGCTGGTGATGTCGGCCTCGAAGTCGGTGCGCAGGGGCGATATCGTCCGTAACCCGTGAGCGATTGTGCAGGGCTGGCCGCCTGGCTGCGGCTGACCCTCACCCCCGGCATCGGCGGCGAGACGCAGCGCAAGCTCCTCGCCGCCTTCGGTTTACCGGAAGCCATTTTCGCCGCCGGGCGCCTGGCGGTGCGGGCCGTTGCCGGCGAGCGCGGCGATGCCATCTTCGATTTTGACCCCGCCGAGGCGGTCGACCGCAGCATCGCCTGGGCCGAACGACCGGACCAGCACATCATCACCCTCGGCGATCCGGACTACCCGGCGAGCCTCCTGGAGATTCCTGATCCACCGACGCTGCTCTACGTCCGGGGCGATCCCGCCCTGCTCGCCCGCCCCGGGCTCGCCGTCGTCGGCAGCCGCAATGCCACGCCGCAGGGCGCGCAGACAGCCGAAGCCTTTGCCCGGGCAATCGCGGGCAGAGGACTTACGATCATCAGCGGCCCCGCGCTCGGCATCGACGCCGCCGCCCACCGTGGCGCGCGGGCCGCGGGCGGCGCAACCGGCGCCGGCATCGGCACCGGTGCCGACCGTGTCTACCCGGCGCGCAACCGCGAACTGGCGCTCGCCATCGCCGGGCATGGCGCAATCGTCTCCGAATTCCCCCTGGGCACCCCTGCAGTCGCCGCCAACTTCCCGCGCCGCAACCGCATCATCTCCGGCCTCAGCTGCGGGGTGCTGGTGGTCGAGGCTGCGCCTGAGAGTGGTTCCCTGATCACCGCCCGGCTGGCGGCGGAACAGGGGCGCGAAGTTTTCGCCATCCCGGGTTCCATCCATTCGCCGGTCGCACGCGGCTGCCACAAACTGATCAAGCAGGGCGCCAAGCTGGTCGAGACCGCTGCCGACGTCCTCGAGGAGCTCGTCGCCGGGAGCGAACCGTCACCCACGCCGGCCGCCGGGGACGACGATGCTCACCCCGTCCTCGCCGCCCTGGGCCACGACCCGTGCGCGCTCGACGACCTCGTCGAACGCACCGGACAGACAGCCGAAACCCTGCTCGGCGAGCTGCTGGCGCTCGAACTGGGCGGCCGTGTCGCCGCCCTGCCCGGCAACCGCTACCAGCGCCTCGGCTGACCCCTTCCCTTGCCAAGCCGCGCGCGGGCCACTTATCATGGCCCGGCACCCCTTCAGGCCAGAACATGACAAAGAAGCTGATCATTGCCGAAAAACCCTCTGTCGCCAGCGACATCGCCAAGGCGATCGGCGGGTTCACGAAGCACGACGACTATTACGAGAGCGAGCAGTTCGTGCTGTCGTCGGCCATCGGCCACCTGCTCGAACTGGCCTGCCCGGAGGAATTCGAGGTCAAGCGGGGCAAGTGGTCGTTCGCCCACCTGCCGGTCATCCCGCCGCACTTCGCGCTGAACCCGATCGAGAAGACCGCGACCCGGCTCAAGCTCCTCAACAAGCTGATCAAGCGCAAGGACGTCGACGGCCTGATCAACGCCTGCGACGCGGGCCGCGAAGGCGAACTGATCTTCAACTACATCGCCCAGGCAGCGAAATCCGGCAAGCCGGTGCAGCGCCTGTGGCTGCAGTCGATGACCCAGGGTGCCATCCGCGACGGCTTCGCCCGCCTGCGCGGCGGCCACGAGATGCGCGGCCTTGGTGATGCCGCCGTCTGCCGCTCCGAATCCGACTGGCTGGTCGGCATCAACGGCACGCGGGCGATGACCGCCTTCAATTCCAAGACCGGCGGCTTCCACCTGACCACCGTCGGCCGCGTGCAGACGCCGACGCTGGCCATCGTCGTCGAGCGCGAAAGGAAGATCCGCGAATTCAAGGCACGCCCGTACTGGGAAGTTGAGGGCGAATTCGCCGCGAAAGCGGGTATTTACACCGGCAAATGGTTCGACGAGGCATACAAGGGCAAGGAAGACGACGAGCACGCCCGCGCCGACCGCCTCTGGGAACAGGCGCGCGCCGACGCCATCCGCGCGGCGACCCTGGGCAAGCCGGGTACCGTCAGCGAGGAGGCCAAGCCCGAGACGCGGCTGTCGCCGCTGCTTTTCGACCTCACCAGCCTGCAGCGCGAAGCCAACGGCCGCTTCGGCTTTTCGGCCAAGACCACCCTGAGCCTCGCGCAGGCGCTTTACGAAAAACACAAGGTCCTCACCTACCCGCGGACCGATTCGCGCTGCCTGCCCGAGGACTACGTCGGAACGGTCAAGGCGACCATGGCCATGCTGACCGGCGAGGGCGCCGGCAAAGGTCACGACGAGGTCTTGCTCGCCCGCTACGCGCCCTTCGCCCACCAGGTCCTCGCGCGCAACTGGGTGATCCCGAACAAGCGCATCTTCAATAATGCGAAGGTGAGCGATCACTTCGCCATCATTCCCACCACACAGGCGCCCAAGCACCTGAACGAGCTGGAACAGAAGCTGTACGACTTCGTCGCCCGCCGCTTCCTTTCGGTCTTCTTCCCGGCCGCCGAATACCTCGTCACCACGCGCATCACCCGCGTCGAGGGGCATCCCTTCAAGACCGAGGGCAAGGTCCTGGTGAACCCGGGCTGGCTCGCCGTGCATGGCAAGGAAGGCCAGAGCGGCGACGAGGGCAACCTGGTCGCGGTCGACAAGGACGAGAAGGTCAAAGCCGAGGACGTCACCGTCAAGGCCAGCGAGACCAAGCCGCCGCCGCGCTACTCGGAAGCCACCCTGCTCTCCGCCATGGAGGGCGCCGGCAAGATGGTCGACGACGAGGAGCTCAAGGCGGCGATGGCCGGGCGCGGGCTCGGCACGCCGGCCACGCGGGCCCAGATCATCGAGAACCTGATCGGCGAGCAGTACATGCACCGCGAGGGCCGCGAGCTGATCCCGACCGCCAAGGCCTTCAACCTGATGACCCTGCTCAACGGCCTCGGTGTCACCGAACTGACACAGCCCGAATTGACCGGCGAGTGGGAACACAAGCTCGGGCGCATCGAGAAGGGCGAATTCACGCGCGACGAATTCATGCGCGAAATCGCCGAGATGACCCGGCACATCGTCGAGCGTGCCAAGACTTTCGACAGCGACACCATTCCCGGCGACTTCGGCCTCCTCAAGGCACCCTGCCCCAAGTGCGGCGGCCTGATCCGCGAGACCTACAAGAAATTCCAGTGCAGCGACTGCGACTATGCGCTGTGGAAGATCGTCGCCGGGCGCCAGTACGAGCCGGCCGAGATCGAGACCCTGCTCACCGAGAAGCAGGTCGGTCCGCTCACCGGCTTCCGCAACAAGATGGGACGCGCCTTCGCCGCCAGCATCCGCCTCAACGACGACCTCCAGCCCGAGTTCGATTTCGGCCAGGACCGGACCGCCGACGGCGGCGAGGCCGAAGCGGTGGACTTCTCGGGCCAGGAACCCCTGGGTCGCTGTCCCAAATGCGCCGCATCCGTTTATGATAATGGCAGCGCCTACACCTGCGAAAAGGCGGTCGGCCCGGCAAAGTCCTGCGACTTCCGTTCGGGCAAGATCATCCTGCAGCAGCCGGTGGACAGCGCGCAGATGAAGAAGCTGCTGGCGGACGGCAAGACCGATCTCCTCAAGGAGTTCGTCTCCAACCGCACCCGCCGCAAGTTTTCGGCCTACCTCGTCGTTCAGGACGGAAAGGTCGGCTTCGAATTCGAGAAAAAGACCGCGGCCAAGAAGCCAGCGGCCAAAAAAACAACCCCGGCCTGACCGACGACAGAGACCATCGTTTGATACCCCCATCAGGGGAGGGAGGAAGACACATGTTTGGAAAATCGGCATTCGGCCGCCTGGCCGTTGCCGCGGCGCTGCTATTCGCCTCGGCCGCGGGCGCAGAACCCGGGGTCACCGACCGCTCGGTACTGATCGGCCAGTCGGTGCCGCTGACCGGCCCGGCCCAGGAACTGGGCATCGAGATGCAACTCGGGGCGAACCTTTATTTCGACCACGTCAACAGCCAGGGCGGCGTCAACGGGCGCAAGATCGTCCTGCGCACCCTCGATGACGGCTACGAGCCCGAACGCACGACTGCCACCACCCGCCAGCTGATCGAACAGGACGGCGTCTTTGCCCTGTTCGGCTATGTCGGCACGCCGACCAGCGTCGCCGCGCTGAAGATCTCCGACCCCGCCGGCGTTCCCTTCATCGGCGCCTTCACCGGTGCCGAAGTCCTGCGCAGCCCGTTCAACCGCAATATCTTCAACATCCGTGCGAGCTACTACGACGAAACCGAGAAGATCGTCGAGCAATTCACCTCGCTGAACGTCAACCGCATCGCCATCTTCTACCAGAACGACGCCTACGGAAAAGCCGGCCTTGCCGGTGTCGAACGGGCGATGGCCAAGCGCAAGCTGAAGCTGGTCGCCACCGGAACGGTCGAGCGCAATTCGGTGGACGTGGAGGCGGCGGTCAAGGCGATCGCCCCGGCCAAGCCGGACATGATCGTCATGGTCACCACCTACAAATCGACTGCGGCCTTCATCAACGCCATGCGTGCGGCCGGCAGCCGTCCCCAGTTCTTCACCGTCTCCTTCGTCGGCAGCCGGGCGCTGGCCAAGGAACTCGGCCAGGACGGCGCCGGCATCGGTATTTCCCAGGTGGTCCCCTTCCCGTGGGCGGGAGCGATCCCGGTCGTGCGCGAGTACCAGAAACTGCTCGCGGCATCGACCAGCAAACGCGACGTCTCCTTCACCAGCCTCGAGGGATTCATCGCCGCCAAGGTGTTCGTCGAGGGCCTGAAGCGTGCCGGCAAGGACCTGACGCGCGACAGATTCGTTTCGGCGATGGAAGGCATGCGCAACTACGATGCCGGCGGCTTCGCCGTCAGCTTCTCGCCGACCAACCACAATGCCTCGACCTTCGTCGACCTGACCATCATCCGGAGGGACGGCAGCTTCCTCAACTAGCCGGGCACCCCCGCTCGCCCCCCCCCGGAAACCTGCCCGCACCGACACTGGACATTCCGGGCCAAAGGAGTAATCTGGAGCCACGTTCCCGCCAGCAATATTGTCCGGGGCGCTTCTCAGACAACGCGATTGGAGGCCGAATGGTTGAAAGTCCGCCGCAGCTAGAAGGGATAACCGGGTAGTACCCGAACGGCTCACAGCCGAACACCCTGGTCAGGCGTACCAGGGTCCAAGATCGACGAAGCCCATGTGCAATCCGCCATGGGCTTCTTCTTTTTTTCACCCGCCCGCGGCGCTGCAACGTTAGCCGGCGCCGCTTCGCGCAGGTCGGAATCAGCGGGCGGACTGTTGTTCCACGTGAAACTCAGCGGACCGGCGTCGCTCCGGGCAACTGGCACGCGAGCACCGCAGCGCGCACCGCGTCGATGGCTTGCGGACGCGGGAAGGTGACGCGCCAGACGAGACCGACGGTGCGCCGCGGTGGTTCGCCGGCAAAGGGCAGGACGCGCACCAGCGGCTCCTTTTCGGCCAGCGGGTCGGCGGCGCTGCTCGGCATCACCGCAACGCCGGCGCCGCTCGCCACCATGTAGCGGATGGTTTCCAGCGAGCTGCCTTCGATGGCGTGATCGAGAGCATCCTCGCCGGTCAGCCGGGGGCAGGATTCAAGCACCTGGTCGCGGAAGCAGTTGCCCTGCCCGAGCAGCAGCAGGTTCTGGCCATCCAGTTCTTCAGCGGCGACATCCGGACGGCCCACCCACGGATGGCTGGCGGGGACGACGACGCGAAACGGCTCGTCGTAGACCGGCTGGGCGACCAGCCCCGGCTCGGCGAAGGGCAGCGCGATGACGATGACGTCGAGCTCGCCGGCCTTGAGCGCCGGGACGAGGTTGCCGGTGAAGTCTTCCTTGAGGAACAACGGCATCTTCGGCGCGTGGCGGTGCAGCGCCGGGATCAGTTGCGGCAGCAGGTAGGGGGCGATGGTGTAGATGATGCCGACGCGCAACTGCCCGCTCATCGGATCGCCGGTCGCCTCGGCGATCTCCTCGAGGCGCACGGCCTCCTCCAGAACGCGCCGCGCCTGGGCGACGATGCGCTCGCCGAGCGCGGTGATGCGGACGTCGCTGGCGGTGCGCTCGAACAGCGCGGCGCCGAGCTGGCCCTCGACCTTCTTGAGCGCCACCGACAAGGTCGGCTGGCTGACGTGGCAGGCCTCGGCGGCGCGGCCGAAGTGACGCTCGCGGGCAAGCGCGACGATATAGCGCATTTCGGTCAGGGTCATGCGGAATTTCCCAGTTTTTCGAGGTCGACCGCAAGCAGCCAGCGCCAGGCGCCGGGCGCCAGGTCGGCAGGCAGCGCGAATCCGCCGACGGCCTCGCGGTGCAGCGCCTCGACGCGGTTGCCGGCGGCTGCGACCATGCGCTTGACCTGGTGGTACTTGCCCTCGGTCACCGTCAGGCGCAGCAGGCGTTCGCCGGCGACCTCGGCCGCGGCGGCGGCCACCGGTGCCGGCTCGTCGTTGAGGACGACGCCGGCGAGCAGGCGGTCGACCTGCTCCGCGTCGACCGGGTGCTTCGTCGTCGCCAGGTACACCTTGGGTACCTTGCGCTTGCCCGACGAAAGGCGGTGATTGAGCTGGCCGTCGTCGGTCAGCAGCAGCAGGCCGGTGGTGTCCTCGTCCAGCCGTCCGATGGGCTGCACGTCGCGCTCGCGCAGCGGCGCCGGCAGCAGCTCGAGCACCGACGGGTGATGCTGCGGCTTGCGCGAGCACTCGTAGCCGGCCGGCTTGTTGAGGATGACGGTGGCGTGCTCGCAAAACGGCCATTCGACGCCATCCACCGCGAAGACGAGCCCGGCGGTCGCCAGTTCGGCGAACGGGTCCGCGCACACCGTGCCGCCGACGGCGACCCGCCCGTGACGGACCAGCGCGCGGCAGCCCTTGCGGGTGCCGAAGCCGTGCAGCTGCAGGATGCGCTCGAGTTGCATGGCGGCGATGCTACCATCGGCGCATGCAGTTCGAGCACCTGATCGCCATCAACGACCCCGGCAACCCGCTGATCGTCCCGCTGACGCGCGAGCAGCTCTGGGAAGGCCTGCTGCAGCGGGTGGAAAACCCGCTACCTTTCCTGCCCGGACTGGAAGCATGCAGGATCGTCGAGCGCAGCGACGACCGCCTGTTGCGCGACCTCGATTTCGGGCCGGCGACCATCCAGGACCGCGTCACGCTAGCCACTGCCGAATGGGTGCGCTTCGACATCGTCCCCAGCGCGGAACACGCCGGCGGCAGCCTGACGATCAGCATCGAGGAACCGCAGCCCGGCTTCCTCTTCCTCCGCTTCGCCTACACGACGACCTTCGCGGCCAATCCGAATTCCGAGGAACGTGCCTACATCGAGTACATCAAGTCGGCCTACCACCAGTCCGACATCGACTGCGTGCGCATCATCCGCACGCTCGCCGACGGCGGCACCCCGCAGTAGCCAGCCGCCTACTCGACGCCCTGTGAAGCCAGGTAGTCCTCGTAGCCGCCGAGGTAATCGACGATCCTGCCGTCGCCCCTGACCTCGAACACGCGCGTCGCCAGCGAGGAGACGAACTCGCGGTCGTGCGAGACGAAGACCAGCGTGCCGGGGAACTTCTCGAGGCCGGTATTGAGCGACTCGATCGATTCCATGTCGAGGTGGTTGGTCGGCTCGTCCATGACCAGCACGTTCGGCCGCTGCAGCATCAGCTTGCCGAACAGCATGCGTCCCTGCTCGCCGCCGGAAATGACGCTGACCGATTTCTTCTGCTCTTCGCCGGAAAAGAGGAGGCGGCCGAGGGTGCCGCGCACCAGCGTCTCGAGGTCGCCGCCCTCCTCGACCGAAGCGCGCGCATAGCCGACGATCCACTCGGTCAGGCTCTCGCCGCCGGCGAACTCGGCGCTGTGGTCCTGCGCGTAGTAGCCCGATTTGGCTTTCTCGGCCCACTTGAGCGTCCCGTACGAGGGCGCCAGTTCGCCCATCAGCAGCTTTAGGAGCGTCGTCTTGCCGACGCCGTTCTCGCCGATGATGGCGATCTTCTCGCCGGCGTTGATGGTAAAGCTGACGTTGTCGAAGATCTTGCGCTCGCCGCCCGGGTAGGCGAAGGTCAGGTTCTCGACCTCTAGCGCCTGGCGGTGCAGCTTCTGCTTGTCGTCGTACTCGAAGCGGATCCACGGATACTGGCGCGAGCTCGGCTTGACGTCTTCCGGCTTCAGCTTGTCGATCAGCTTCAAGCGGCTGGTCGCCTGCTTGGCCTTGGAGGCATTGGCCGAGAAGCGGCGGACGAAGGTCTGCAACTCGGCGATGCGCTCCTTGGCCTTGGCGTTGGCCGCCGACTGGCGCTCACGGGCCTGCTGCGCGGCTTCCATGAAGTCGTCGTAGTTGCCGGCGTAGGTGGTGATCTTGCCGTAGTCCAGGTCGGCCATGTGGGTACAGACCTGGTTCAGGAAGTGGCGGTCGTGGCTGATGATGATCATCGTCGAGTCACGATTGTTCAACACGTCTTCCAGCCAGCGGATGGTATTGATGTCGAGGTTGTTGGTCGGCTCGTCGAGCAACAGGATGTCCGGGTTGGCGAACAGCGCTTGGCAGAGCAGCACGCGCAGCTTCCAGCCGGGCGCGACTTCGCGCATCGGGCCTTCGTGCTGGGCGGTCGGGATGCCGACGCCGAGCAGCAGCTCGCCGGCGCGGGACTCGGCCGTATAGCCATCATATTCGGCGAACTGATGTTCCAGATCGGCCGCCTTCATGTAGTCGTCCTCGCTCGCCTCGGGGTTGGCGTAGATCGCGTCGCGCTCCTGCATGCACGCCCACATTTCCTCGTGGCCCATCATCACGACGTCGAGGACGCGCATGTCCTCGTAGGCGAACTGGTCCTGCTTCAGGTAGGCCATGCGCTCGTGCTTTTCCTTCGAGACGTTGCCGGCGGAAGGATCGAGCGCACCGCAGAGGATCTTCATGAAGGTGGACTTGCCGGCCCCGTTGGCGCCGATCAGGCCGTAGCGGTAGCCTTCGCCGAACTTGACGTTGACGTTTTCGAAGAGGGGCTTGGCCCCAAACTGCATGGTGATGTTGGCGGCGACGAGCACGGCGGATCCGATTCCAGAGCGAAGGGCGGGATTTTACATGTTTTCAATGGGTTGACCGCGACCGTCGGGCCGCAAACGGCATTGCGCAACCCCGATTGTGCACTGCGGTGTAAGATTCCCGGCCACGACGATCCGCCGCACAGGCAAAGAGACAGCCCATGGTCCCCCATCTCACCACCGCCCTCAGCGGGCCGCTCCTCGAACTCGAACGCCGCTTCCTGGCCGCCAGCCCGCAGATCGAGCACTGGCTGCGCGGCCAGTGGCAGGAATACACGCCGCCCTTCTACTCGTCGTGCGACCTGCGCAATTCGGGCTTCAAGCTGGCGCCGGTCGACACCAACCTGTTCCCCGGCGGCTTCAACAACCTCAATCCCGCCTTCCTGCCTCTTTGCATCCAGGCGGCGATGACCGCCATCGAGAAATTCTGCCCGGATGCGCGCAGCCTGCTGCTGATCCCCGAGAACCACACGCGCAACACCTTCTACCTGCAGAACGTCGCGCAGATCGCCGCCATCCTCAAGCAGACCGGCCTCACCGTGCGCATCGGCACGCTGCTGCCCGAAATCGACAAGCCCACCCCGATCGACCTGCCCGACGGCCGCCAGCTACTGCTCGAGCCGCTGGTGCGTACGCCCCACCGGCTCGGGCTGGACGGCTTCGATCCCTGTGCCATCCTGCTCAACAACGACCTCTCGGCCGGCATCCCCGCGATCCTGCAGGGCCTGCACGAGCAGGTCATCCTGCCGCCGCTGCATGCCGGCTGGGCGGTACGCCGCAAATCTAACCACTTCGCCGCCTACGACCAGGTCGCCAACGATTTCGCCCGGGCGATCGGCATCGACCCGTGGCGCATCAACCCAGCCTTCTCGGTATGCCGCGCCGTCAATTTCCATGAGCGCCAAGGCGAGGAATGCCTGGCCGCCAACGTCGCCGCCGTGCTCGACATCGTGCGCGAGAAATACCGCGAGTACGACATCGACGAGACTCCCTACGTCGTCGTCAAGGCCGACGCCGGCACCTACGGCATGGGCGTGATGACGGTGCGCGACGCCGATGAGGTGATCGCACTCAACCGCAAGCAACGCAACAAGATGAGCGTAGTCAAGGAAGGCCTGGAGGTCTCCGAGGTGCTGATCCAGGAGGGCGTGCATTCCTTCGAGACGCTCAACGACGCCGTCGCCGAACCGGTCATCTACATGATAGACCGCTATGTCGTCGGCGGCTTCTACCGCGTGCATACCGGGCGCGGCAAGGACGAGAACCTCAACGCCCCGGGCATGCACTTCGAGCCGCTCGCCTTCGAAACCGGCTGCAACCTGCCCGACTACGGCAGCAACAACCCGGATGCGCCGCCCAACCGCTTCTACGCCTATGGCGTCGTCGGCCGCCTGGCCTGCCTCGCCGCCGCCGTCGAGCTGGCGCGCACGACGCCGCCGGCGGACGAGGACTAGGGCATGGCCGCCAGCGGCGACGAACCGCCCCCGCCCGCCCGGGCGCTGTGCCTCGCTTTCGTCGTCGATCCGCTGCCCGGGCTGAAGGCGGCCAAGGATTCGTCGATCGCCATGATGCGCGCCGCGCAGGCGCGCGGCCACGCGGTGCACGCGATCGACTACGCCACCCTGCACTGGCGCAGCCCCGCCGCCGGAGAACCGGGCGGCGTCTACGGCGAGGCGATCACCCTCGCCCTGCGCGACGGCGACGGTGACTGGCATCGCGAAAGCGGCCGGGCCGTCACCCCGCTGCGCGATTTCGACGCGGTCCTGATGCGCAAGGACCCGCCCTTCGACGGCGAGTACCTGGCCGCGACCTGGCTGCTCGAGCGGGCCGAGGCCGAGGGCGCCCGCGTCTTCAACCGGCCGCGCGCCCTGCGCGACCACTCGGAGAAGCTGGCCATCGCGGAGTTCGCGCAATTTGCCCCGGCGACGCTGGTCGACCGCGACAGCGCACGCCTGCACGCCTTCATCGACGCCCAGGGCGACGTCATCCTCAAGCCGCTGGACGGCATGGGCGGCAGCCGCATCTTCCGCGTCCGCCGCGACGACCCCAACCGCAACGTCATCGTCGAGACGCTGACCGTCGACGGCAGCCGCACCATCATGGCACAGCGCTTCCTGCCCGGGATCGCCGCCGGCGACAAGCGCATCCTCGTCGTCGCCGGCCGCGTCATGCCCTGGGCGCTGGCGCGCATCCCCAAGGCCGGCGAGACGCGCGGCAACCTCGCCGCCGGTGGGCGCGGCATCGCCCAGCCGCTGTCGGCACGCGACCGCGAGATCGCCGAATCCCTCGCGCCCGTCCTCTGGCAGCGCGGCCTGCTGCTCGTCGGGCTCGACGTGATCGGCGACCACCTCACCGAGATCAATGTCACCAGCCCGACCTGCATGGTCGAGATCCGCGCGCAGACCGGATTCGACATCGCCGCCCAGTGCATCGCGGCGCTCGAGGCGCAATGCTGAAGCGGCTGGTCGCGCTCTTCGCGGCGCTCGCCCTCCTCGCCGCCTGCGGCCGCGTGCCGCTGCAGGAACAGCAGGCCTACGTCTTCGGCACCCGCGTCGAGGTCGTCGTCGCCAGTGCCGACCCGCAGGCAGGCCGCCGCGCCATCGCCGCCGTGCTGCGGGAATTTGACCGCCTGCACGGGGCCTACCATGCCTGGCAGCCCTCGCGCCTGACCGAGCTCAACGCCGCCATCGCCGCCGGGAAGCCACTGGCGGTCAGCCCGGAACTGGCCGGCTTCGTGCGCGAGGCACAGGGCCTCGCCGCGCAGGGCGGCCATTTGTTCGACCCCGGCATCGGGCGCCTCATCGCGCTGTGGGGTTTCCAGTCAGACGAATTCAAGGGCATCCTGCCGGCGCCCGGCGACATCGAGGCCTGGCGCGCCGCCCGCCCGTCGGTTGCCGACATCACCTTCGATGGCGACACCGTCGCCAGCCGCAACCCTGCGGTCGCCCTCGACTTCGGTGGCTACCTCAAGGGTGTCGCCCTCGACCGCGCCGCCGACATGCTGCGCGCCCAGGGCATCCGCGACGCGCTCATCAACATCGGCGGCAACGTCATGGCCCTCGGCAGCAAGGAGGGGCGGCCGTGGCGGGTCGGCATCCAGCACCCGCGCCAGCCGGGACCGCTGGCCACGGTCGAGCTCGCTGACGGCGAGGCGATCGGCACCTCCGGCGACTACCAGCGCTACTTCGAACTCGACGGCCGCCGCTACCCCCACCTTCTCGACCCGCGTACCGGCTTCCCGGCCGATCACACGCAGGCCGTCACCGTCCTCATCCCGGCCGGGCCCAGCGCCGGGACGCTGTCCGATGCCGCCTCCAAGCCGGTCTTCATCGCCGGCGACGCGGGCTGGCGCGAAGCCGCGCAATCAATGGGAATCGGCCTCGTCCTGCGCATCGACTGCGACGGTCGTGTCTTCGTCAGCGAAGCCCTCAACCGCCGCCTGACCTGGGTCGGCAAGGCGCCGGCTGCGACAGTCGTTCCGTGAGTATCGGGCGCGACCTCGCCCGCGCAGCCGCTTGGCTGCGCGCGGCCGATGGCCTCATCGTCGCCGCCGGCGCCGGCATGGGCATCGATTCCGGTCTGCCCGATTTCCGCGGCCCGGGCGGTTTCTGGGCGGTCTACCCGGCGCTCGGGCGCGCCCGCATCCACTTCGAGGCCATCGCCAACCCCGCGGCCTTCGCCCGCGACCCGCAGCTGGCCTGGGGATTCTACGGCCACCGCCTCGACCTCTACCGGCGCACCGTTCCCCACGCCGGGTTCGGGCTGCTGCTGGAAATGGCCGCGCGCATGCAGCATGGCGTCTTCGCGCTGACCAGCAACGTCGATGGGCAGTTCCAGAAGGCCGGTTTCCCCGCGACGCGCGTCTGCGAGATCCACGGCTCCATCCACCACCTGCAGTGTGCCGCCGGCTGCTGCGACGCAACCTGGCCGGCCGATGCGTTCGTTCCCGAGGTGGATCGGGACGCCTGCCGGCTCACCGGCGAGTTGCCGCACTGCTCCCGCTGCGGGGCACTCGCCCGCCCCAATATCCTGATGTTCGGTGACTGGGACTGGGTCGCGCGGCGCAGCGAGGCGCAGGAGCAAAGGCTCGCCGCCTGGCTTGCTGCGGCCGACCGCCCGATATGCATCGAAATCGGTGCCGGCACTGCGATCCCGAGCGTGCGCCGCTTCGCGGAAACCTGCGGCGGCCGGCTGGTACGCATCAACCCGAACGAGCCGGAAGTGCCGGACCCGGCGACCGGCATCGGCCTCGCGCTGGGCGGACTGGCGGGGATCGCCGCGCTGGCGTCAGCGCTCGCCGGCTGACGGCGGGCGCCGCCGCCTATTCGGGTGCCCGCGAATCGATGGCGAGGGTCACCGGGCCATCGTTGACCAGCGCCACTTGCATGTCGGCCCCGAAGACGCCGGTCGGGACAGGTTTTCCGAGTTCCCCCGCGAGGCGTCCGACGAAGCGCTCGAACAGCGGCGCCGCCAGCTCACCCGGCGCTGCCCGGCTCCACGAGGGGCGGGAGCCCTTGCGCAACGAGGCGTAGAGGGTGAATTGGGAAACGGCGAGGATCTCCCCGCCGATGTCGGCGACGCTGCGGTTCATGGCACCGCCGCTGTCGGCAAAGAGCCGTGTACGCACAATCTTGGCGGCCATCCAGTCGAGGTCGGCGTCGCTGTCGTCGGGGGCGAATCCGGCCAGTACCAGCAGGCCCGGGCCGATTTCGCCGGTCACCCGGCCGTCGACAGCGACACTGGCCGAGCGGACCCGCTGGACGATGACGCGCATCCCGCTCCTCGAACTCAGCGGCGGCCGGTCAGCTCGTAGAGATAGAGGCGCACGATGTCCTCGCACAGGACCAGCACGGCCTCCCCGCTCTCGGCGATCACCAGGCCGAAATTCTCGGCGCCGTCGGTATCGAGCGCTGCCTGCAGCCAGTCCCACTGCAGACGCAGGTCATGCAGCTTGTCGACGACCGCCGGCGAATTCCCCGGCCGGTGGGTCAGTTCGTCGAGGGAGGCAGAGAACTGCTCCTTGGCGAGTTTCATCTCCTCCCGCAATTCGGCAGAATCGAAGCCGGAGAGGCGCAACATGTAGACCTTGACCATGCGCTGGCTGAGCATGCGCTGGCGTGCCGCCTGATTGATGACGGCGGTCCCCGCAACGCGCGATTCGCTCTCGAGCTGGCGGGTGAGGCGGTCGGCAACGCCCAGCGCGGTGGCGGCACGGGCGTCGAGCTCGCGCAGGCCTTGCGGGCTGACTTCCGCGAGGGTCGCCTTTTTCAGCGGTATCCACGCCGCGCGCAGATCAGCAAGTTCCTTACGGGCAGGCGAACTGGTGGCGATGCGGCCCAGCCAGGAAAGGTTGAATTCGAAGCGCTCGACCGCGCCCGCCAGCTGCGCCCCGGCATCGGCCGCGACGAGGTCGAGGCCGATCTGGGCATAGGACTTGACCATGCGCTGGGTCAGCATCCGCTGCTGCCCGGCCTGATCGACGGCGAACGGATCCGCCCAGGCCGGCCCGCCGAGCAGGCAGAGGCCGCTGAGCGCAAGGATTACCAGGGTCTTCATCTTGTTGGCACCCATCAGAAAACCGGAACGCCCATCAACTGGAGCGCGCGGTTGAGCACGCCGCTCGCCTTTTCCATCATCGCTATCGCATCACGATACTGCCGGCGACCGGCCAGCGCTTCGCCTTCACCCCTGATCTGGCGCGCTTCGCCGAGCCAGGCATCGATCTGGCGGCGCTTCTCGCCTTCGCCGCGCCCTTCCTGCAGGAGCGAGGCTACCAACACCTCGCCGGAGGCGAAGCGCCGCTGCTCGTAGGCGAACTCGTCGGCCGGCGTGTCGAACTTGAGGGCGAGAACGACTTCCTGGCCGGCCCGCAGGCGGGAGAGTTCCTCGACCGCCACCTTGTAGGCTTCGGCATACTTGCGCCCGGCATCGCCGGCGCGGCCCTCGCCGGCCAGGCCGTCGCCTTCCGCGGTCAGCGTGTCGACGCGGACCAGCAGCTTGCGCGCGGCAGCCCCCTGGCGCGCGTCCTTCTCGAGATCGCGGATGGCGCCGCGGTAGGTACTGATCTGCTCGCGCAGGTCGTCGTTCTGCTTGCGCTGCGCACTCGCCGACAGGCTGGCATCGGCACCCGCACGGCCACCCTGGCGTGAGAGGCCGCGCACCGCCTCGTCGAGCAGCTGGGCCGCATTGTCGAACTGGCCGGCTGCCGCTGCCTTGCGCGCATCGCCGAGCAGGGCTTTGCTGCGCTCGGCCGCTTCGGCCGCCGCCGGTGCCTGCGCCGCCGGCGAATTCACCAGCAGTTCGACCAGCCGCATCTTTTGCTCGACCAGCCGCTTGCGCTGCTCGGCGTCGCCGTCGCCCTGTCCCCAGGCGAGGCCGGCGGCGAGCAGGCCGGCCGCCAGAAAGGCGCCGCGCGGGCGGCGCTCAGATGTCGATACGGGCATTGAGGGCGTTGGTCTCGATGAATTCGCGACGCGGCTCGACGTTTTCGCCCATCAGCGTCGTGAAGATCTCGTCGGCGGCAATCGCGTCGTCGATCTGCACGCGCAGCAGGCGGCGGACCTTGGGGTCCATGGTCGTTTCCCACAGCTGCTCGGGGTTCATTTCGCCCAGCCCCTTGTAGCGCTGCTTGGCGATGCCGCGCTCGACCTCGTTGAGCAGCCAGGTCATCGCCTCGCCGAAGCCGGACACCGCCTGCTTCTTCTCACCGCGGGCCATCACGGCACCGGGCCCGAAGAGGTCGGCCAGCGTCTCGGCGGTGCGCCGGATCTGCAGGTAGTCGCCGGAGAGCAGCAGGTCCTCGTCGATCAGGCCGACCTTGAGGTTGCCGTGGTGCATGCGCTCGACGCGCAGGATCCAGCGTTCCTGGATGTCGTCGAACTTCGCCACGATGCGGGTACCGTGATTGACCCAGTCGGCGAGCAGCCCGGCACTGGCGCGCGCGGTCGACTCGCTGGAAAGGTCGATTTCCAGGTTGTGGCGGACGATGGCCTGCAGCACGTCGGGGTTGACCAGGTGCGCCAGACGCTCGATCACCGCCTCGGTGGCCAGCCACGAGCGGGCGAGGTTCTCGAGCGCCGGGCCGGTGATCGCCTCGGCGCCGGTGCGCGGCGTCAACGCGGCTTCGTCGAGCGCCATGTTGAGCAGGAACTGGTTGTATTCCTGGTCGTCCTTCAGATAGCGCTCGGTCTTGCCGTGCTTGACCTTGTACAGCGGCGGTTGCGCGATGTAGATGTAGCCGCGATCGACCAGTTCCGGCATCTGGCGGTAGAGCAGGGTCAGCAGCAGGGTACGGATGTGGGCGCCGTCGACGTCCGCGTCGGTCATGATGATGATGCGGTGGTAGCGCAACTTCTCGACGTTGAAGTCGTCCTTGCCGATGCCGGTGCCGAGCGCGGTGATCAGCGTGACGATCTGCTCGGAGGCGATCAGCTTGTCGAAACGGGCCTTCTCGACGTTGAGCACCTTGCCGCGCAGCGGCAGGATCGCCTGGAACTTGCGGTCGCGGCCCTGCTTGGCGGAACCGCCGGCGGAATCGCCCTCGACGATGTAGATCTCGCAGAGCGCCGGATCCTTTTCCTGGCAATCGGCCAGTTTTCCGGGCAGGCCGACACCGTCGAGGACGCCCTTGCGCCGCGTCATTTCGCGGGCGCGGCGGGCGGCTTCGCGGGCGCGCGAGGCCTCGACGATCTTGCCGCAGATGGTCTTGGCATCCACCGGGCGCTCGAGCAGGAAGTCGGCGAGTTTCTGGGCGATGACTTCCTCCACGGCCGGGCGGGCTTCCGAGGAGACCAGCTTCATCTTGGTCTGCGAGGCGAACTTGGGGTCGGGCATCTTGATCGAGAGCACGCAGGCGAGGCCTTCGCGCATGTCGTCGCCGGAAATCTCGACCTTGGCCTTCTTGGCGATCTCGTTCTCGTCGATGTACTTGTTGATCACCCGCGTCATCGCCGCGCGCAGGCCGGTGAGATGGGTGCCACCGTCGGACTGCGGGATGTTGTTGGTGAAGCAGAGCACCTGTTCCTGGTAGGAATCGTTCCACTGCATCGCCACCTCGACGCCGATGGTGACGCCCGAATCGCCAACCTTGGCCTCCCCTGCGGAGTAGAAGATGTTCGGATGGAGGACGCTCTTGGCCCGGTTGATGTACTCGACGAAGCTCCTGACACCACCGGCGAAGGCGAACAGTTCCTCCTTGCCCGAACGCTGGTCGACCAGCTTGATGCTGACGCCGTTGTTGAGGAAGGACAGTTCGCGCAGGCGCTTGGCAAGGATCTCGTAGTGGAACTCGACGTGACCGAAGATGGTGTCGTCGGCGAGGAAATGAACCTCGGTGCCGCGCTTCTCGGTGTCGCCGAGGACTTTGAGCGGCGAGACCTCGACCCCGTCGCGAACCTCGATGCTGCGGTCGACCGGCACGCCGCGGCAGAATTCCATGAAATGCTTCTTGCCGTCGCGGCGGATGGTCAGGCGCAGGAACTTCGACAGCGCATTGACGCAGGAAACACCGACGCCGTGCAGGCCGCCGGAAACCTTGTACGAGTTCTGGTTGAACTTGCCGCCGGCGTGCAGTTCGGTCAGGGCGATCTCGGCGGCAGAACGCTTCGGCTCGTGCTTGTCGTCCATCTTGACGCCGGTGGGGATGCCGCGACCGTTGTCGATGACCGAGATCGAGTTGTCCGGGTGAATCGTGACGACGATGTCGTCGCAGTGGCCGGCCAGCGCTTCGTCGATCGAGTTGTCGACCACTTCGAAGACGAGGTGGTGCAGGCCGGTGCCATCGGAGGTATCGCCGATGTACATGCCCGGGCGCTTGCGCACAGCCTCGAGACCTTCGAGGATCTGGATGCTGGATTCGCCGTAGGCCGGCTGGTTGCCCTGCGGGCTGTTCTCTTCGGTCATTCTTGGTTCCACGTGAAACGATGAGGCCAGCCCGGACAGGCTGGCCTGGATGCTGCGGATACTGCCGGTCAGATGCGCATCGGCATCACGACGTACTTGAAGCGCTCGTTGCCCGGCACGGTGACGAGAGCGCTCGAGTTGGCGTCGTTGAAGCTCCACTGCACTTCGTCGCTGTGCAGGTTGTTGAGCACGTCGAGCAGGTAGCCGACGTTGAAGCCGACATCGATCGCCTCGCCGGCGTATGCGACCTCGACCTCTTCCTGCGCTTCTTCCTGCTCGGCGTTGGCGGCGATCAGCTTGAGCGTGTTCTCGCCGAGGACGACACGCACGCCACGGAACTTCTCGTTGGTCAGGATGGCGGCGCGATTCATCGCCTGCATCAGGGTCTGGCGGCCGATGGTGACGTGGTTGCGCAGGCTCGGCGGGATCACGCGCTCGTAGTCGGGGAACTTGCCATCGATCAGCTTGGACACGAGGACGACGGAGCCGAAGGCAAAGCGCACCTGGTTCGGGCTCAGCGTGATGTTCAACGCATCGTCGGTATCGACCAGCAGGCGGTTCAGTTCGAGGACCGTCTTGCGCGGCAGGATCATTTCCTGGCGCGGCAGGTCGGCATCGATCCCGACGCTGGCGAAGGCAAGGCGATGGCCGTCGGTGGCGACTGCGCGCAATTCCTTCCCCTCGACCTGCAGAAGCAGGCCGTTCAGGTAATAGCGCACGTCCTGGGCGGCCATCGCGTACTGGGTCTTGCCCAGCAACTGGCGGAAGGCACGTTGCGAAATCGCGAATTCGCGCGCATCGCCATCAGCCAGGGTCATGCGCGGGAAATCCGCAGCGGGCAGGGTTTGCAGGCTGAAGCGGCTCTTGCCCGCGCGTACCTGCAATCGCTTGTCGTCCAGCACGAGGCTGACTTCGCTGCCGTCCGGCAGCGAACGGAGGATATCCTGCAGCTTGCGCGCCCCGACTGTCACGGCCCCGTTGCCTTCGCCGCCGGCACCACCTGCTGTCGTCGTGATCTGGATTTCGATGTCGGTTGCCAAGAGCGTCAACTGGTCACCCTGTTTCTCGAGCAGGACATTGGACAGGATAGGCAGCGTATGCCGGCGCTCGACGATGCCGGAAACCGACTGGAGCGGCGCAAGCAGGGTGTCCCTCTGGGTTTTGATAAGAACCATAAATAAAAATCCTATAAAGAATAGGTCTGGAACACTTCTGTGGGTAATTCAAAAATCGTCATTATATTCAACTACATGAGTTCATCGTCAGGGTCTTGGGAAGGCACTGGATTGCCTGTGGATCAAAGTGGAACAAGTTTTCCAAAAGAGGCTTGCCGGCAACTTGCCCACAATCGCTCCCCGTCTTGCCCACAGGGTTGCCGACAGGCTTCATCCCTTGAGTACCTGAAGCAGGAAATGGAGATCGTGATTGAGGTCGTTTTCCTTGGTGCGCAACGAATCGATGGTCTTGACGGCGTGAATCACGGTGGTGTGGTCGCGACCGCCGAAAGCGTCGCCGATTTCCGGGAAACTGTGGGAGGTCACCTCGCGGCAAAGCCACATCGCCACCTGGCGTGGCCGGGCAATGGCGCGCGTGCGCTTGCGCGAGAAAAACTCGGCGACCTTGATCTTGTAATAATCGGCAACCGTCTTCTGGATGTTGTCGATGCCGACGTTGCGGGCCGAACCGATGACGTCCTTGAGCGCATCCTTGGCCAGGTCGAGCGCGATCGGGCGGCCGTGGAACGAAGAGTAGGCGAGCACCTTCTTTAACGCGCCTTCGAGTTCGCGGACATTGGAGCGCAGGTGCTTGGCGATGAAGAAGGCGACCTCGTCATCGAGCGAGATACCTTCCGCCGCTGCTTTCTTCTTCAGGATGGCGACGCGCATTTCCGCCTCGGGCGGCTCGATCTGCACCGTCAGACCCCAGTCGAAGCGGGTCACGAGGCGGTCGTCGAGGCCGTTGATGTCCTTCGGGTAGGTATCGCAGGTGATGATGATCTGCTTGCGTGCCTCGATCAGCGCGTTGAACAGGAAGAAGAATTCCTCCTGCGAACGGTTCTTGCCGTTGAAGAACTGGACGTCGTCGAGGAGCAGCACATCTACCGAGCGGTAGTTGCGCTTGAAACTGTCGAAGGACTTCTGCTGATAGGCGCGCACCACGTCGGAGTAATAGTCCTCGGCGTGGACATAGCGCACCGCCTTGTCCGGGTTCTCGCCGACGATGTGGTTGCCGATGGCGTGGATCAGGTGCGTCTTTCCGAGTCCGGCACCGCCGTAGATGAAGAGCGGGTTGTAGGCGCCGCCCGGGTTGCCGGCAACCTGCATGGCGGCAGCGCGAGCGAGATCGTTGGCCTTGCCGGCGACCAGGTTGTCGAAAGTAAAGGACGGGATTAGCCGTGCCTTGTCATGAGCTGTTGCTGCCGCACTCTTGCCGGTGCGGCCTGACGCCTTTGGCGGCTTGGCTGCTTTTTCCCGGGCGGGTACGGGCGTAGCGGCCGGTTCTGGCGGAGCAGCTTCCGGCCGCACCCTGGCACCTCCGGTACCATCCGCGACCAGCACGATGCTGACCGCACCGGGGAAGAAGGCGCGGCCGTAATCCTCGATGCGCGTCAGGTAACGCTCCCTTACCCACTTGAGGATGAAGCTGTTCGGGGCGACGAGGCGCAACCCTTCGAGGGGATGGCTCTCCCCCTCGAGGCGCAACGGCTTGATCCAGGTATTGAACTGCTGTGCAGGCAATTCCTGTTCAAAGCGTTTCAGGCACGATTCCCAGAAGCCGGACATCGCAGAAAACCTTCCCCCCTTGCACACGGCGCCCGCGCCGAGTGATGGCAGTGCAACTATATGATTTTGTGTATTTGTTTCCGAAGCGGCCGGCTGGACCGAATGTGCCGCTAAAACGAAGATTCTACCTGCTTGCCGGCGAGTTATCCACAGCTTTAGGAAAACTTTCAGCTTGACATAGTGCCCGCTATCGCGGTGTAATTGCGCGTTTTTCTGTCTGCACATCAAGGAATTAGCAAATGAAACGCACGTATCAACCGTCGGTCGTGCGCCGCAAGCGCACCCATGGCTTCCTGGTCCGTTCGCGCACCAAGGGCGGCCGTGCCGTTCTCGCCGCTCGCCGCGCCAAGGGTCGCAAGCGCCTCGCCGTCTGACCGGACATCCGGCGGGGTGGACCAGACCTTCGCCCGCTACCGCCGCTTGACCAAAACGGATGAGTTTTCATCCGTTTTTGGTTTCCGGAAGGCGATTCGCGGGCAGTGGCTGATGCTCCACTACCTGCCCGGACGACCAGCAGGCAGCGGTCCGCGGCTGGGTCTGGTGATCGGCAAGAAACTGCTGCGCCGGGCGGTCGACCGCAACCGGGTCAAGCGTTGCCTGCGCGAGACTTTCCGCCGCGAGCGCAGCAGCCTTCCTGATTGCGATCTCGTCGTGCGTCTGATGGCGAGGCCGGCTGCAGTCGACAACGGGAGCATGAGCGAGGATTTCGCGACCCTGCTCGGGAAGCTTCGCCAGCGCCCGCCGCCTGCCCCATGAAGCGCCTGCTCGTCGGCCTGATCCGCATCTACCAGTACGCGATCAGCCCCTTCCTCGGGCGCAGTTGCCGTTATCATCCGACCTGTTCCGAGTATGCGGTCGAGGCAGTAGAGAAACACGGTGCCCTCAGGGGCGGCTGGCTGGGCGTCAAGCGCATCTGCCGCTGCCATCCCTGGCATCCCGGCGGGTACGATCCCGTACCCTGATTAGAATAGCTCGTCTAGATAGGCAGTTCATGGATACACGTCGCCTGATCCTGGTCCTCATCTTTACCTTCTCCAGCGTCATGCTCTGGGAGAACTGGCAGAGGTACAACCAGCCCAAGCCGGCCGCCGGTGCCGCGGAAACCGTCGCCGGCAGCGCCGCGCCGCAACCGAGTGCCAGCCTGCAGCCGGGCGCTTCGGCAACACCTGCCGCCCAGGCGGCTGCCGCGCCGGCCGCCGGCGAAACCTTCACGGTGACCACCGATCTCGTCAAGGCGACGATCTCGACGACCGGCGGCGACATCGTCCAGCTCGAGTTGCTCAAGTATCGCGAGCACGGCAGTGCGGACCGCAATTTCCTCCTCTTCGAGAACAAGCACCAGTACTTTGCCCAGAGCGGCCTGATCGGCGAGGGCTTGCCCACCCACCGCGCCCGCCTCGTGCGTGCCGCCGGGCCGAGCGAACTTGCCGAAGGGGCCAGCGAACTCAAGGTGCGCCTGGAAGCACCGGCGCAGAACGGCATCAAGGCCGCCAAGGTGCTCACCTTCAAGCGCGGCTCCTACGTCGTCGATGTCGCCTGGGAGATCACCAACGCCGGCGACAAGCCGCTGGCGACGCACGCCTATTACCAGATCCAGCGCGATGGCGCGGCGCCGGCCGGCGAGACCATGATGGTATCGACCTTCACGGGACCCGCCGTGTATACGGACGCCGACAAGTACCAAAAGGTCACCTTCGACGAAGTCGCCTCGGGCAAGGCGAAGTTCGCCAAGACCGCCGACAACGGCTGGCTGGCCATGGTCCAGCACTACTTCGTCGCCGCCTGGGTGCCGCAGGAAAAGACGGCGCGCGAGTTCTACATGCGCAAGGCCGACGGCACCAAGCTGTTCCAGGCCGGGGTCATCGTGCCGCTCGCCGAGATCGCTCCGGGCGGCAGCGGCAGCACGGCCGTTTCCCTCTTCGCAGGCCCGCAGGAGCAGAACGTCCTCAAGAAACTGGCGCCGGGGCTCGACCTGGTCGTCGACTACGGCTGGCTGACGGTCGTCGCCGCGCCGATCTTCTGGGCGCTCGAGGCGATCCACAAGCTGGTCGGCAACTGGGGCTGGGCGATCGTCATCCTGACCATCATCATCAAGGGCATCTTCTTCCCGCTGTCGGCGGCTTCCTACAAGTCGATGGCCAAGATGAAGGTGCTGACGCCGCGGTTGATGCAGCTGAAGGAACGCTTCGGCGACGACAAGCAGCGCCTGAACCAGGAAATGATGAAGCTTTACCAGACCGAGAAGGTCAATCCCCTGGGCGGCTGCCTGCCCATCCTCGTCCAGATCCCGGTCTTCATCGCGCTCTACTGGGTGCTGCTCGGTGCCGTCGAGATGCGCGACGCGCCCTGGATCCTGTGGATCAAGGACCTCGCCTCGGCTGATCCCTACTACATCCTGCCGGTCATCATGATCGTCTCGATGGTTGTCCAGACCAAGCTCAACCCGACGCCGCCGGACCCGATCCAGGCGAAGGTGATGATGGCCATGCCCTTCGTCTTCGGCGTCATGTTCCTCTGGTTCCCGGCCGGCCTCGTGCTCTACTGGGTGGTCAACAACATCCTCTCGATTGCCCAGCAGTGGCAGATCACGCGCATGATCGACGCGGGCAACAAGGCGGCCAACGACGCCAGGGCCTGACGGTGTGAAGGCGGACACCATCGCCGCCATCGCCACGGCCCCCGGCCGTGGCGGGGTCGGCGTGATCCGCATCTCGGGCAGCGATTTGCTGCCCTTTGCTTTTGCGCTGACCAGGAAAACCCCGCTACCGCGCCACGCGACGCTGGCCGACTTCAAGGCGGCCGATGGTGCTGCGGTCGACACCGGTTTGTTGCTGTTTTTCCCGGCACCGAATTCCTTCACCGGCGAGGACGTCCTCGAACTGCAGGGCCACGGCGGCCCGGTGGTCATGCAGATGCTGCTTGCCCGCTGCCTCGACCTCGGCGCCCGCCTCGCCGAGCCCGGTGAGTTCAGCCGCCGCGCCTTCCTCAACGGCAAGATGGACCTCGCCCAGGCCGAGGCCGTTGCCGACCTGATCGATGCCGCGACTGCGAGCGCCGCCCGCTCGGCGGTCCGTTCACTGCAGGGCGAGTTCTCGCGCGCCATCGGCGAACTGAATGGCGAGTTGATCGACCTGCGGATGCTGGTGGAAGCGACACTGGATTTCCCCGAAGAGGAGATCGATTTCCTCAAGGCCGCCGATGCCTTCGGCCGGCTCGACCGCCTGCAGGGTCGGCTGGCCGAAGTCTTCGACCGGGCCGGCCAGGGCAAGCTGCTGCAGTCCGGCCTGCATGTCGTCCTCGCCGGCCAACCCAATGTCGGCAAGTCCTCCCTGCTGAACCGGCTGGCCGGGGACGAGCTGGCCATCGTAACGCCGGTCGCCGGCACCACGCGCGATGCGCTGCGATCGACCATACAGATCGAGGGAATTCCGCTGCACGTCATCGATACCGCCGGCCTGCGCGAGACCGCCGACGAGGTCGAGAAGATCGGCATCGAGCGTACGTGGCGGGAGATCGAGCGCGCCGACGTCGTCCTGCTCCTCGCCGATGCCCGCAGCGGCATCGCCGATGCCGACCGCGCCATCCTTGGTCGATTGCCGGAGAAGGTGCCGCGCATCACCGTCTACAACAAAGTCGACCTCGCCGGCCGCGCCCCCGAGCGCCACGACGAGCACGACGCCCACGGCGATGCGGTCGCCGTCTCCCTGTCGGCCAAGGCGGGGACGGGGATCGAGCTGTTGCGCGCCGAACTGCTGCGCGTCGCCGGCTGGCACCAGACCGAGGACGTCTTCATAGCCCGCGAACGTCACCTGCGTGCCTTGGCCACGGCCCGCGACCTCGTTGCCGATGCCCGCGCTGTCGTTTCCGGCCCGCGACCCGCGCTCGAGCTTTTCGCCGAGGAACTGCGCCTCGCCCAGCAGGCGCTCGGCGAGATCACCGGCGAATTCACCGCCGATGACCTGCTCGGGGTGATCTTCAGCCGCTTCTGCATCGGAAAATAGATGGAGGGACTCGACGCCACGCTGGCGGCCTTGGTGGCCGCCGCCTTCGTTGCCGGGCTGGTCGATGCGGTCGTCGGTGGCGGCGGGCTGATCCAGATCCCGGCGCTTTTCGCCGCCTATCCGGGGCAGGCGCCGGCGACGCTGTTCGGCACCAACAAGTGCGCGAGCGTGGTCGGGACGGGGGCGGCGACCTGGCGCTACGCGCGGCGGGTGGCGATGCCCTGGCGCACCATCCTGCCTGCGGCGCTGGCGGCCTTCGCCTTTTCCTATACCGGCGCGGCAGCGGTGGCCTGGCTGCCGAAGGATGCCGTGCGCCCGCTGATCCTGGTGCTGCTGGTGTTTGCCGCGGTCTACACGCTGAAACGCAAGGATTTCGGACAGGCGCACGCGCCGGCCCATGCCGGACACCGCGAACTCATCTACGCGATCCTGCTCGGCGGGGTCATCGGCTTCTACGACGGCTTCTTCGGGCCGGGCACCGGCAGCTTCCTGATCTTCCTCTTCGTGCGCTTCTTCGGCTTCGACTTCCTGCATGCCTCGGCCGGCGCCAAGGTGGTGAACGTGGCGACCAATATCGCCGCCCTCGCCTACTTCGTGCCCAACGGCTACTGGCTGCCGCTGCTGGCGGCGGCGATGGCGGTGGCCAACCTGGCCGGCTCGACCACCGGAACCTGGCTCGCACTGCGCCACGGCAGCGCCTTCGTGCGGCGCGTCTTTCTCGTCGTCGTCGGCGTGCTGATCGTCAGGTTCGCCTGGGACACCGTCGCGGCTTTCCTATAAGATTCAGTCACTTCGTCCGTGGAGCGTGCCGTGCGCGTCACCCTCGTCCATCCTGCCGGCTTCAATTTCGTCCCCGGCCAGCCCGATTTCTCGGTGCTCGCCAACCGCATGCCGCCGATCGGCATCATGCAACTCGCTTCCTGGCTGGAGAAATTCGGCCACAGCGTGCAATTGCACGACTGCCTCGGTCCTTACGCGCCGCCGACGACGGTCGAGAATGCCGAGATCGTGCTGGCGACCGACCCGGAGATGGTCGGCTTTTCGGCGACGACCTCCGGCTTCATGGATGCTTTCGAGATCGCCGCCTACATCCGCGAGCGGCGGCCTGACATCAAGATCGTCTTCGGCAATGTCCATGTCTCGTCGCTCGGGGCGCCCATCCTCGAGAAATTCCCGGAAATCGACTACCTGGTCATGGGCGAAGGCGAAGGTGCCATGCTGGAGCTTGCCGACGGCAAGCCGCTGGCCGAGATCGGCAACCTGATCTGGCGCAACGAGAGCGGCCGCATCATCGTCAATCCGCGCCGCGACCGCATCCTCGACCTCGACGAACTGCCCTTCCCGGCCTACGAGAAGCTCGCCGGTTTCCCGCACGCCTACCACCTGCCGCTGTTCGCCTACGAAATGCGCCACGGCGCGACGATGATCACCTCGCGCGGCTGCCCCTACACCTGCTCCTTCTGTGACCGCACGGTGTTCGAGCGTCTGTACAAGACCAATTCGCCGCAATACATCTACGACCACATGAAGTACCTGCGGGACAACTTCGGGGTCTGGCACATCAACATGTACGACGACCTGTTCACCGCCAAGAAGCAGCGCGTGCTCGATCTGTGCGAACTGTTGATCGAGAGGCCGCTCGGCATGCAGTTCAACTGTGCCATCCGCGCCGGGCATACCTCGGACGAGATGCTGCACAAGCTGAAGAAGGCCGGCGCACTGATGGTGTCGCTCGGCATCGAATCGGCCGACCCGGAGATGATGGACCGCCACAAGGCGGGCGTGACGCTCGAGGCCGTGCGCGATACGGTCATATCGATCCACGCTGCCGGCCTGCGCGCCAAGGGACTGTTCATCTTCGGCATGCCCGGCGAGACGCCGGACACCGTGCGCACGACCAGCGATTTCATCCTGTCGCTCGGGCTCGACGAGATGAACATGACCAAGTTCAGCCCGCTTCACGGGGCGCCCATCTGGGACGAGTGTGTGAACGACCCGAAGGGCGATTTCGTCGAGGACTGGCGCCTGATGAACTGCCTGAACTTCGTCTACAAGCCGGAAGGCTTCGCGACGCGCGAGGAGATGGACGCTCTCTACAACTGGCACGTCAAGCGCTTCTACGACAGCAAGGGCTACCGCCGCCGCTTCGCCAAACGTCTGTGGCAACATCGCTGGAGCCTGTGGCACGTCCTCAAGCACCTGCCGGAGACCATCGCCGCCGCGCGCTACTTCAGTGCCAACAAGGAACAACTGGAAAAGGCCAAGAAGGAATTCCGGCTGCACCCGCGCCAGCCGCTCGGCCTCAAGCCGCAACTGTCGACCGACCTGCAGATCGACAACATCGTCTCGATGTCGGCGGTCAAGCTGACCCGCCGAGAGGCGGCGAAGATGATTATTCCAGTGGTCTACGAGGGAGCGGGCTGCTGCACGCCGCCCGCCACGGCCACGGCGGTATAATCGCCGGTTATTCAAGCAGGCGGAGGTTGGACGGGGATGAGAGGCGCGACCGGATTCGGGCGATTTTGCCGGTTGACCGCAACCATCGCCGCGGCGGCCGTGCTCGCCGCCTGTGCCGGCCCCGAGCCGCGTCCCGAAGCTTCGCCGGCGTGGCCTGCCGCCGCCGACCTGCGCGCCGGCTACGCCTGCTGCAACCTCCATCATGATGGAGGCCGCATCACCGACGCCAATCTCGGCCAGTTTCCCTTCATCCCGACCGGGACGCCCGTCCGCGTCCGTGCCATCGACGGTTACCGGGCCGACATCCTGGTCGACGGCAAGCCGATGCAGATGGTCCTCGAACAGGGTCGTTCCCCGGAGGCGATGCAGGCATGGATCGAGCGGCTGGTCGTGGCGGAAGATCCGCAGTCGCGGCTGGAGCGCTTTCCCGCTGCCGCGCGCATGGCCATACGCGCCGGACAGGTCATGAAAGGCATGAGCCGCGAGCAGGTGATCATGGCGCTCGGTCCCCCGCAGGGTGGCGAGGACAGGCGCGCCGATGCACCGTCCTGGCGTTACTGGTGGTCGAGTTTCGGGCCGTTCTACGTTTACTGGAGCAAGGGTGGCGCCGTCAGCCGCATCGATGGCCACGCGGATGCCGTCGCGCGCATGGTGTTCAAGGGCAAGTAAGGGGCGGCGTCCGGCCGCACCGGCAAAGGAGATAGCGCATGGAACAGCAGCAAGCCGGTGGCGTACAGCGCCGCCAATGCGACGTTCTGGTCATCGGTGGCGGACCGGCGGGGTCGACCGTGGCACCGCTGCTGGCCGAGAAGGGCCATTCGGTGGTCATGCTCGAAAAGGCACGCCACCCGCGTTTCCATATCGGCGAATCGTTGCTGCCGGCCAACCTGCCGCTGCTCGAGCAACTCGGCATCGCCGAGGAGGTCCGTGCCATCGGCATGTACAAGCCGGGCGCCGAATTCGTCTCGCCGCACCACGACTGGACGCAGGTCTATCACTTCGCCGATGCCTGGGACAAGTCGATGCCGCACGCCTACCAGGTCAAGCGCGCCGAGTTCGACACCATCCTGATCCGCAACGCCGCCCGCAAGGGCGTCGAGGTGCACGAGGGCTGCCGCGCCAAGGCCGTCGAGTTCCTGCCCGACGAGACGGTGCAGGTGCGTTCGCTCGACGACCAGGGCCGCGAGACGGAATGGCAGGCACGCTTCGTGGTCGATTGTTCCGGCCGCGATACCTTCCTCGCCAACAAGTTCCAGATCAAGCACCGCAACCCGAAGCACAACAGCTCGGCGATCTACGGCCACTTCAAGGGTGCGCGCCGGCACGAGGGGACGGCCGAGGGCAATATCACCATCTTCTGGTTCGAGCACGGCTGGTTCTGGTTCATCCCGATGACCGACGATGTCACCAGCATCGGCATGGTGACCTGGCCCTACTACATGAAGACCAAGGGCGAGCGCAGCCTGCAGCAGTTCCTGATGGACGGCATCGCCATGTGCCCGCCGCTCGCCGCACGGCTGGAAACTGCGGAACTGGTCAATGAAATCGAGGCGACCGGCAATTTCTCCTACGTCTCCGAGCGCAACCACGGCCGCAACTACCTGCTGCTCGGCGATGCCTACGCCTTCATCGACCCGGTCTTTTCCTCCGGCGTCTGGCTGGCGATGAACAGCGGCGTCATCGGCGCCGAGACGATCGATGCCTGCCTCAGGCAACCGGACAAGGCCGCTGTCGCGCTCAAGGGCTTCGACCGCGCCATGCGCCACGGTCCCAAGGAATTCTCCTGGTTCATCTACCGGGTGACCAACCCGATCATGCGCCAGTTCTTCATGTACCCGCGCAACACCTTCCGCATGAAGGAGGCGTTGCTGTCGGTGCTGGCCGGCGACATCTTCGGAAAGACGCCGATCTGGCGCTCGCTGTTCATCTTCAAGGTCCTCTACTACCTGTCCAATATCGTCCAGCCCAAGCTCGCCTTCATGGGCTGGAAGCGCCGCCGCTTCAACATCCGCAAGGTCGACGACCCGGCCATGTACAACGCCTGAGCGCCTCTTGCCGATCGTCACCCTCAGCCTCGTCGCCGATGACGGCCTGCCAGGACGGCCGTTGCCACCGGGCAGCCACGTTCTTGGCGCTGCCCTGCTCGGTGCCGGCGCGCTGCCGGCTGAAATCCCCTGCCAGCACATCGACGCGCCGCTGCTCGGCCATCCGGGGCCGGCGGCGCTCGAACGCTGGCTGTGCGACGGCCCGCCGCGCGCCGGCGAGGCCGAGGGGATCCGCTTCCGGCGTACGGGCAATGTCCTCTATGGCGACCTCGTGCTCGCCGAGGGCGATTTCTCCGGCCCGGCGCCGCTGCGCGCCGCGACCGAAATCGCCTACCGCCGCATCTTCCGCCTGCTCGAGGTCGAAGGACTGCCGCACCTTTGGCGGGTGTGGAACTACCTTGCCGATATCAACGGCAGCCAGGACGGTCTCGAACGCTATCGCCAGTTCAACATCGGCCGCCAGGATGCGTTCATCGCCAGCGGGCGACTGGCCAGCGGCAACGTGCCGGCGGCCTGTGCCATCGGGCTGGCCGGCGGTCCGCTGCGTATCGCCTTCCTGGCCGGACTCGAGCCACCCTTCCCGATCGAGAATCCGCGCCAGGTCAGCGCCTACGATTATCCTCCGGAGTACGGCCCGCGCAGCCCCACCTTCTCGCGCGCGGCGATCGCCGCCCCGGGTGGCCAAGCCGTGCTCTTCGTTTCCGGAACGGCCAGCATCGTCGGTCATCGCACCCTGCACGCCGGCGATGCCGCGGCGCAGGCGCGCGAATCACTGGCCAATATCGAAGCCGTCATCACCGAGGTCAACCATTGCCTGCCGGCGCACCCGTTCGCCCTTGAGAACCTGACCTACCGCGCCTACATCCGCCACGCCGCCGATTACCCGGCGGTCGCCGCGGTGCTGCGCAATGCGCTCGGCAATGCGGGCTGCGTCTGCCTGCAGGCCGACATCTGCCGCGCCGACCTGCTCGTCGAGATCGAGGCGACCGGCGTGCGACCACGAGCGGAGCCCGCACCATGAAGACACGCATCCTTTCCCTGTTCCTCGCGATGCTCCCGGCACTCGCCGCCGCAGCCGAGGAAAAGCCGTTGTGGGAGGCCGGCGCCGGCGTCAGCGCGCTGACCTTCCCGGCCTATCGCGGCTCCGACGAACGCAGCAACTTCCTGCTGCCGGTGCCCTACTTCGCCTACCACGGCAAATTCTTCAAGGCCGACCGCCACGGCATCCGCGGCGCCCTGTTCGACAGCGACCGCGTCGACTTCACCGTCTCCGCCTCCCTGTCGCCCCCGGCCAAGAGCGAGAACGTCCAGGCCCGCGCCGGTATGCCCAACCTTGATGCCACCTTCGAGCTCGGCCCGCAGCTCGACCTGACCTTCTGGCGTTCCGAGAACCGCGCCCGCTACCTCAAGCTGCTGCTGCCGGTACGTGCCGCCGTCACCGTCGATTCGCAGCCCAAGGACGTCGGCTGGGTCTTCCACCCGCGCTTCAATTTCGACGTGACCGACATCCCCGGCCTGTCCGGCTGGAATTTCGGCGTGCTGGCCGGCGCCGTCTACGGCAACCGGCGCCAGAACGCCTACTACTACACCGTCGCGCCGGAGTACGCGACGCCGTTGCGGCCCGCCTACGAGGCTTCCGGCGGCTATGGCGGCGCCCAGTTCCTGGCGGCGGTGAGCAAGCGCTATCCGAAGTTCTGGGTCGGCGGCTTCGTCCGCTACGACAACCTTTCCGGCGCCGTTTTCGACGACAGCCCGCTGGTCCGCCAGAAGGACTACTTCGCGGCCGGCATCGCCGTCAGCTACATCTTTGGCGAATCATCGACACGCGTGATGGTCGATGACTGACCCGGGCCGTCGGGCCAACCCCTTGTGGACCGCCTACGAGCAGGTCGCCAAGTTCGTCGGGCTCGGCGCGCTGGCGCTCATCTGCCTGTGGTGGCTGCCCTCGGCGCTGATCCTGAACCGCCTGCTGCCGCGCCGGCATGGCCAGCCGATCGGCCGGCGCATGATCAAGGGCGGCTTCCGCTTCTACCTGTGGATCCTCGGCGCCTTCTGCGCCTGCCGCTTCGACCTCTCCGAGCTCGACCGCCTGCGTGGCGAGGGGCCGCTGCTGCTGGTCGCCAACCACCCGTCGCTGCTCGACGCGGTGATGATCATCTCGCGCCTGCCCAACGCCGTCTGCGTCATGAAGGCGACGCTGATGGACAACATCCTGTTCGGCGCCGCAGCCCGGCTCGCCCGCTACATCCGCAACGACGAGCCGCTGGCGATGATCCTCAGCGCCCGCGAGGAACTGCGGCGCGGCGCCCAGCTGGTGTTCTTCCCCGAGGGCTCCCGCACCACGAACTTCCCGGTCGACACCTGCCTGCCGACTGCGGCCCTGATTTCGGCGCGTTCCGGCGTGCCGCTGCAGACGGTGCTGATCGAGTTCAGCACGCCCTACCTGGGCAAGGAGTGGCCGCTCTTCCGCAAGCCGGAACTGCCGCTGACCTGCCGTGTCCGCGTCGGCGAGCGTTTCCCGCCGCCGCGGGACATCGCCGCCTTCACCGGTCGCCTCGAGGAATATTTCCGCCGCGAATTGGCTGCCAATCCGCTGTCGACCGCAGCATGACGGCGCCGTCGGCCACCCACCTCGTCCTGATCCCCAGCTACAACCCGGGCGCGCAGCTTGCCGAGACGGTGCGCGCCGCGCGCGCCTGCTGGAATCCGGTGTGGGTCGTCGTCGACGGCAGCACCGACGGCAGCGCCGAACGGTTACGAGCCATGGCGGCCGCCGACGACGGCCTAAAAGTCATCGTCCTGCCCGAGAACCGCGGCAAGGGCGCGGCCGTTCTCCAAGGCATCACGCAGGCCGCGGCGCTCGGCTACACCCACGCGCTGACCATGGATTCCGATGGCCAGCATCCGGCCGACCTGATCCCCGCCTTCATGGCCGCCTCGCAGGCCGAGCCGACGGCGATGGTCCTGGGCAAGCCGGTTTTCGGCCCGGAGGCGCCCGCGCTCCGCGTCAACGGGCGCAAGGTATCGAACGGCTGGGCCAACCTCGAGACCCTGTGGGCGGGCATCGGCGATTCCCTCTACGGCTTCCGCGTCTACCCGATCGCCCCGCTGATGATGATCATGAAGCGCAACCGCTTCATGCGCCGCTTCGACTTCGACCCCGAGGCCGTCGTCCGCCTGTGCTGGGCCGGTGTGCGCCCGGTGAACCGCGATGCCCCGGTGCGCTACCTGTCCGCCGCCGAAGGCGGCGTCTCGCACTTCAACTACCTGCGCGACAACGCGTTGCTGACCTGGATGCACACGCGCCTGTTCATCGGCTTCGTCATCCGCCTGCCCCTGTTGCTCGTACGCTACGTCATGCGCTGAGATGAATACCACCGAGATCTTCCTGATCGCGATGGCGATTATCTTCACCGCGCCGTACCTGATCTGGCGGCTCGGCAAGACCGACTACTTCGCCCCGCTCGTCGTTGTCCAGATCATCACCGGCATCCTGCTCGGCCCCGGTATCCTCGGCAAGGCCTTTCCCGACTACTACGCCTTCGTATTCAACCCGGCTGTCATCCAGTCGCTGAACGGCATCGCCTGGTGGGCGGTCATGCTCTTCGTGATGATCGCCGGCGTCGAGCTCGACCTCCGGAAAGCCTGGGAACACCGGCGCGAGAGTGGCATTACCGCCGGCCTCGCGCTCGGCGTGCCACTCGTTTTCGGCAGCGCAGCCGCCGTTCTAATGCTCGGTTTCGCTGGCTGGATCGGCCCCAAGGCGCAGACCTGGCAGTTCGTCGTCGGCGTCGGCATGGCCTGCGCCGTCACCGCGCTGCCCATCCTCATCCTGCTCATGGAGAAGCTGGAAATCCTGCGCCAGCCGATCGGCCAGCGCATCCTGCGCTATGCCAGCCTCGACGACATCGCCATCTGGGGCGTGCTGGCGCTGATCCTCATGGACTGGGAACGCATCGGCCGCCAGGCCGCCTTCCTCGCCGCCTTCGCCGTCGCCGCCTGGCTGTTCCACCGCCTGATGGCGCGCCTGGCCGAGCGCGACCGCTGGTACGTCGCGCTCATCTGGCTGGCCCTCGTCGCCTTCGGCGCCGACTGGGCCGGCCTGCACTTCATGGTCGGCGCCTTCCTCGCCGGCGCGGTGATGGAAGCCGAGTGGTTCGACCAGGAAAAGATGGACCTCCTGCGCCACCACGTGCTGCTGGTGATGATGCCCGTCTTCTTCCTCAGCACCGGGCTGCGCACCAACTGGGACGTCGGCGGTGCTGCCGTCTTCCTCGCCGCCGCGCTCCTCCTCTTCGCCTCCATCAGCGGCAAGCTGCTCGGCGTTCAATTTGCCGGAAAGGTGCTGAAATGGGCGCCGGGCGAAGCCGGCATCATCGGCTGGCTGCTGCAGACCAAGGCGCTGATCATGATCATCTTCGCCAATATCCTGCTCGACAAGCAAATCATCACCAGCGAGACCTTCACCGCCCTGCTGCTGATGGCGGTGGCCAGCACCATGCTCACCGTGCCGGTCGTCGCACCGCGCCTGGCCCGGCTCAAGTCGCTGATCCTGCGTTCCGCCTGATTGGAGCTGCCCATGCCCTACGACGCCACTTACCGCGCAGACGCCCCCGAGCGCGCAACGCTAGACGCGCGCCGCGGCCTGCAATTGATCGAGTTCGGCGCCGACTGGTGCGGCCACTGCCAGGCCGCCCAACCGGCCATCCGCGCTGCGCTGGCAACATGGCCCGACCTCCCCCACCGCAAGATCGAGGACGGCCCCGGCCGCCGGCTGGGCCGCAGCTACCGCGTCAAGCTGTGGCCGACCCTGATCCTGCTGCGCGACGGCCAGGAAATCGGCCGCGTCGTGCGGCCGACGGCGGAGGGCGAGGTGAACGAGCTACTGAAAGCGTCGGCCGTCGGCTAAGGTTTCACGTGGAACGGGTTGCTGCGGTCGACCGGCTAAACCAGGCAAAATTGGGTGGCAGGCGCCGGGCTCCCTTCGCACCGGCCATGCAATTTGCAAACGAGCGTTGCGCCGGCACCGTGCCAAGGTTATTTTCTGGCTGTCCGGTTCGTGATGAAGGTTCGGCTACATGAATTACCAAGAATTCCGCGCGATGTCCTGCAAGAGGCTTGTTCAGGCTTCTTGCCATTTGCAGCTTGTCGGACTGGCCGCGGAATATTGGACATATTTGTCGTCCACTGGTAGTTAGACGGCGGAACATCTGCCAACAGACCGAAAGATCTTCGGGCAAGAACAAAGGGGGAAAACATGAACTGGTATCTGGAGGCCGTCAAGAAGTATGCAGTCTTCGATGGTCGGGCAAGGAGGAAGGAATACTGGTATTTCGTCCTGTTCAACACCATCATCTTTGTCGTTCTGACCATCATCGACGTTCTGACCGGAAGCTACAGTCAGGAAGCGGGAATGGGCTTGCTGGGAGGGATTTACACGCTGGCGGTCTTGCTTCCGAGTATCGCCGTGGCAGTGCGCCGGCTTCACGATACCGCGCGCAGTGGTTGGTGGCTTCTGATCGCATTGATTCCGCTGATCGGCGCAATTGTGCTACTGGTGTTCATGGTTAAAGACAGTAGCCCCGGGCAAAACGAATACGGTGCAAATCCGAAGGGCGCAACCGCCTGACAAGGCGCTATGGCGTCAGCACGTACCCGTCCGGAGCCATCGTGAGAGAAGACATCAACGTCCGCCAGATTCCCGGTGACCGCAAGCGGCGCTGGTTCTCGTCCGACGACCTGGACCTCATCGTCTGGCTCGACGACGACGGTGGTTTTGCCGGTTTCGAGTTGTGCTACGACAAGCGGCAGCGGGAACATTCGCTCGTCTGGCGACCGCCCGGCGGCTTTGCGCACATGGCGGTCGACGACGGCGAGGGGCAGCCCGGACGTTTCAAGGCGACGCCGGTCCTGGTGCCGAACGGGCGTCTTGATCTGGAGCGGATCCATGCCGCCTTTTCCGGCGAATGCGCAGCGCTCCCGGCGGAAGTGGCGACTTACGTGCTGCAGGCGCTCGAGAGCCATCCCGACTTTGCCGCGCGTCGCAGTCCGCCGATGGAGGCCGGCAATGCGGCATCGTGATTGCCCAGCTTGCGGCTATACCGTCCCCCTTTCGGGGGTGCGCATCGATCCGGCCGCCCCCAGGACGTTGACGTCCTCGTGGCCGCGCTTTCTCTGTCCGAACTGCGGTGTCGAGTTGCGCTCGAGCAACCGGTCGCTGCTGCCGGCCGTGCTGATGTTCGTCTTCGGGCTGCCCTTGCTGCTCGGTAGCGGCTATTTGCCAGAAAAGCTGGCGGGCCTCGCCGAGGTTTTGGGGAGCGTCTTCCTGCTCCTGTGTGTCCGGTGTGCGCACTGGTTCCATCGTTGGGATGGCCGTCCATGATCCCGCGGCCTGATATTTCCGACGAACCTACTCACCGTGGAGGCGCCATGTCCCCGCTGCGCGTTTTCGGCATTGCCCTGTTCTGCGTCCTGCTCGCCGGCTGCGCGGGGCGCGGCATCCCGCTGCCGGAAAAGGCCGGCGAGGAACCGGCCGCGCGGGCAATCCTGCTGGCCTCGGCCGAGGCGCACGGGCTGGCGGCATGGCAGGGCATCAGCGACGTCAGCGTCGCCTATGCCGGCGAGTGGCACGGGCTGGTCACCCGCCTGCAGCCGACGCTGATCGACGCGCAATTCCGCCAGGGCTCGGAGGAGCGCCTGCTGCTCGCGCCCGAGCCGCTGCTGGCGCAGGCGCATCGCGGGTCGGGCGGCGAAAAGCAGGTGGTGCGCAGCCCGGCGGCGATCACGGTGGCCTACAACGGCCAGCCGGCATCGGACAAGGACGTGCTCGCGGCGGCAGCGCTGGTCGCCGATGGCTACCGGATGTTCCTGACCGGGCCCTTCTATTTCCTTAACGGCAATGGCGTGCTGGCAACGGCCGGCAGCGAGATGGTCGACGGCCGCGAGTGCGACGTGCTGCTCGCGGTGCGCCGGCCGGGGCACGGGTTGTCCGTAGAAGACCGCTACCTGCTCTACATCGACCGCGAGCAGCGTTGGTTGCGCCGCGTGCGCTTCACGATGGAGGGGCTGGCCTCGACACAGGGCGCGGTGGCCGAGGTCGATTTCTTCGACCACCGGCGCATCGCCGGCGTCATCTGGCCGGCGCGCTTCTTCGAGCGCCTGAAGAAGCCCATCCCCAACCTGTCGGTACATAACTGGCGGCTGGTCGGGCTGGATGTGAATCGCGGCCTGACCGCTGCCGAGCTAACTGGGCCGGCGTTCGCCGGCAAGGCGTCTGCCGCCGCGCGCCGCCTCGAAGGACAATGACCGGTGCAGCGAACGGGACCGGGGCTGTCGAGGAGCTGGTCATGCCGGCACCCCTGTGGATGCTCGTGCACGCTGGCGCCATTTTGCCTGCCGGCCTGTTCGCAGCGCTCGACTGGCCGCCGGGTAAGGATCTTTGGCAGTACGTGGCGCTCGGCTTGCTGGCGGTGACCGCTTTCGTAGCTGGGTTGAACTGGGTCCGGCATCCGCTGCCGCCGGTGCTGGTACGGGCCGATGGCAACGGCCTGCGCCTGCGTTACCGCTTCGCGGAGCGTTATCTTGACGTGCCGTGGGCCGGCGTGGGCGCCATCCGGGCCCAGCGGGTCACCAACACTCCTTGCCTGCTCATCGAACTAACGGACGAACTGCCGCACGACCTGCGTCAGGCCATGGCTCTGTTCGACAACGGGCCGCCCTCGCCAGTTGTTTATGCAGGCCAGGGACGTCGCCTCACGGCGCTGCAGCAGTTGGCGATGCGGATGGAGGCGTTGCGGCCGGCCGGAACTTAGGCCCTAGAAGCGCAGGCTGCGGGCGTTTTCCGCTTCCAGCTTGCGCAAGGCGGCCTTGTCCTGGGCCAGCTGGCGCTGGGCTTCGGACTGGCGCTGGCGTTCCTCAGCGAGTCGCTGTTGCTCCTTGTGTTGCGCCTGCAGGCGCGCGTTGCTCTCGGCGTTCTGAAGGTCGCGCGATACCTGGCGCGAATAGGCGCGCTCGCGTTCGAGCGCGGCGCGTTCGTTGGCCTCGTCGGCGCGTCGCTGCGCTTCGGCACGCTCGGCCGCGGCGCGTTCGTCGCGCTCCCGCTGCGCTTCCAATTCGGCGACACGCAGGGCGGCCGCGGCCCTTTCCTGTTCGCGCACCACCTGTTCGCGGCCGGACTGGTACTTGACGGCGCCGGCCACGCAGGCGACGGCGACGAGGAGCATGAAAAACTTGCCGAACAGCGGCCGCGACGGCGCCTCCGGCATGGTCGCAAGTTCGGCGCGCAACGCCAGCCGCCGGTCGTAGGCCTGGCGCAGTGCCGGATCGGACAGCGTGGCATAGGCCTCGCGCAGGGCGACGAGGCGGTTTGCGGCATCCTCGTGGCCGGCGACCTGGCCGGCATGGTGTTCGTGCAGGCGATCGTAGCTGGCGCGGATGCTTTCCGGGCTGGCCGAGTCGCTGACTTCGAGGATCTCGTAGAGGGTCTTTGCCATGGTGGTGCCCGCTGCCGGGCTAGCGGTAGTAGTAGGGCCGGGGCGCCGGGGCCGTGCGCGGCGACGGCGTGACCGGCGACGGTTGCGGGGGAACCACGATGACGCCGCCGCGGTAGTTGCGGTCGCGGGCCGCTTTGGCCTCGAGCTCGCTCAATTCCGTCCGGTTCCGGCGATTGACCTCCTCGGCTTCGCGCTTCTGGCTGCGGGTTACCTGGTCGCTACCCCGGTCGACGCGCTCGGCGCCGGCCGCACAGGGAAGGTCGGAAATGACCGTCTTGCCGCCTTGGGCACACCGGTAGGTCTCGGCATCGGCGGCGATCGGGGCGAGCAACGCCAGCATCAGGCAGAGGCGGCCAAAACGACAGGTCATCGAATATCTCGTCAGGGCCATTGGAGAGCCCGGATTCTATCCGCGCGGAATAACCACAGCAACTATGCGTGTTTGGCTAGGGGCTCGCCGCCTCCGCCGGTCGCGCCACCGTGCCTGGCGGCGAGGGCCACAGCGGCATGCGGGTCAGGGGTTGTCGGCCTGCCAGGCGGCGAGGTCGGCGGCGGCGATGCGGGTCATGCGCGCGTTCAGGTTGCCGGGCAGGTGGTTGCCATCCCATTGCTCGGTCGCCCAGCGCACGATGTCGGCGTGCAGTTCGCCGTGCTCGATGGCTTGCGCGAGGCGGATTTCCATTGCGTGCACGTGCTCCGGGTCGGCGGCTAGCGCGACGGCGGCCTCGTGCAGGCTCAGGCGGTTTTCGCTCATGCGACGCTCCCGGCGAAATGACGATACCGGCAATTTAGCAGAGCGCCCGCGGCGATGCTGCGGAATTCGGCCGGCGCGGGATGTCGACCGCGACAGGCAGCTCCCGCTGTCCTACTCCGGGTCGGCGATGCGCCAGGTGCGACCGCCGTCGTCGGAACCGAGTCGGCGTAACGGCTGGCCGCGCAGCGCACTGCTGCGCAAGGTCAACTCGATGCGCGGCTCGGGGCTGGCGGGCGTCACCCGGACATCGGCGAAGTGGGCGCGACGCTCGCCGGCAAAGTCGAGATAGCGGCAGTCGGCCGGCGGCGCGCACTGGGGCGGGCGCGGCTGCGCATCGATGCTGTCGGCAGGCAGGTCGCGCCAGGGGATGAAGTCGGCGAAATGGCCGCAGGCGTCGAGGCTGATCCGGAAGGTCTCGCCCTGCCAGGCGATCCAGCCGTCGCCGCGGGCGAAGCCGTCACGCGCTTCGCGGATGGCTGCAGCGAGTGCTGCCTCGCGGTCGGCTGCCGAGGGCGATTGGCCGGGCCGGCTGGCGAGCTGGGCGACGAAGTTCCAGCCGCGGCCGGTGCCTGTCCGCGCCGGCTCCGGCAGGGCGCCGGTCGCCGGGCTGCGGCAGACCAGCGTATGGACGAGGCCGTAGTAGTGCAGCGGCATGGCCTCGTAGGCCTGGACGAGCTTGACGGTGAGGTCGGGGGTGTCGACGAAGACGTGTTCGCCGGTCGGCGTCAGCGACGGGGTGCAGCCGGCGAGGAGCGCGGCGAGGAGCGCGAGGCGGGCGCCGCCGCTCAGAACATGGCCCCGTTGATGGCGATGACCTGGCCGGAAATGTAGGCGGCGCGGTCGGAGGCGAGGAAGGCGACGAGGTCGGCGACTTCCTCGGGCTGGCCGGCGCGTTGCATGGGGACCAGCCGCTTGATCGCGTCGCTGTCGAAACTGCCTTCGATCATGCTGGTCTCGATGATGCCCGGGGCGACGGCGTTGACGGTGATGCCACGGCTGGCGAGTTCGAGCGCCAGCGACTTGCCGGCGGCGTGCAGGGCACCCTTGGCGGCGGCGTAATTGACCTGGCCGCGGTTGCCGGCGATACCGGCGACCGACGAGATGTTGACGATGCGACCCCAGCGCGTGCGCATCATCGCCATGACCAGCGGCCGGGTGACGTTGTAGAAGCCGTTCAGCGAAACGTCGATGACCGAGTCCCATTGTTCGTCGGTCATGCCGGGGAAGACGGCGTCGGCGTGGATGCCGGCGTTGTTGACGAGGATCTGGATCGGCCCGGCCGCGAGCAGTGCCTCCAGCGCTGCGGCCGTGGCGGGACGGTCGGTGACGTCGAAGGCAACGGCCTCGGCGCTGCCACCGGCGGCGACGATGGCGGCAGCGACCGCTTCGGCCTTGTCGCGGCTGCGGTTGGCGTGAACGATCACGTGGTGGCCGTCGGCGGCCAGGCGGGTGCAGATGGCGGCGCCGATGCCGCCGCTGCCACCGGTGACGAGGGCGCGCTTCATGGTGCGCTTCCCTTCAGGACTGCGGCGTCGAGCACGACGGCGGCGCGGCCTTCTAGCAGGCAACAGCCGGCGTGGCTGAGCGAGAATTCATAGAGGACGTTACTGGCGTCGCCGGATAGGCGCTCAGCGCGGACGTCGAGGGGACCGGGCAGATCGTCGAGGCGCTCGACGTGCAGGGTGACGCCGCGCACGCTGGCTAGGTAGCCCTGGCGCGGTGCCCCGTCCTCCCCGGCCAGCAGCGTGCCGTGCAGGGCCATGGCCTGGGCGGCGTATTCGATGCCGGCGGCGGCGCCGAGGCGGCCCTCGGCGCGCAGCGGGTTGGCCGGGTCGGCATGGCTGGTGGCGGTGCAGGAAATCGCCGTCTCCGACCAGTCGACCGCGGCAGCCAGCAGGCACATCGTGCCGGCGTGCGGGATGCGTGCGGCGATGCCGGCGTGGTCTAGCACGGCGTTACGGCGACGGCGAGTTGCATGGGCGCCAGGTAGTCGACGACGACCGAACCGCCCTCGCCGGCCGCCAGCTTTTGCAGCAGTGGCAGGGCGCGCAATGCTGGGATGGCGGTGCGCTGCGCCTCCAGCCCGGGGTCGGCAACCGTGTCGGCCGGCGCGCGCGACGGGCTGACCGCGATCCTTGCGAGCGAGCGCTCGCTTCGCGCTGGCGCCAGCAGCAGCGCGACGCCGGCCGCATCCGGCACCGGGCGCTTGGCGAACAGCGGCTCGGGGTACTCGGTGTCGTAGGCGACCAGCAGCGTCGGTTGGCTATCGAGCACGACCTGCGCAAGGGCATCGAGCAGGCCGGCACCGAAGCTTGCATCATGGGCGCAGATGACCTGGCACGGTGCCATGGCGCGCGTGGCGATGCCCCAGTAGCCGGCAGCGGCGTTATGCACGGAATTGTGGAAGCGGGTCGGCGAGATCTGGCGGTCCTCGCCGGCCAGTTGCTCGCACAGGGCGTGGCAGTTGTGGCCATCGGCGCCCGAGGCGGAGAACACCGTGGCCAGTATGGACAGGTCGGCGCCGGCATGGGCTGCTGCCTCGCGCCCGACGGCGAGCGTCAACTTGACGACACGGCTGGCGCGGCGACGCTCGGCCGGCGGCAGCAGGTCGGGGACCGGCAGGATGGAGGGTGCATCGACCCGCGCCGCCTCGCCGCGCAGGACGGCCCGCGCGGTTGGCCAGTCGGGCAGGCCGGGGGCGATGACCCCGATGCCCTCGATCCAGGCGGTGAGCGGCGCGCTCATGTCGCCACTCCGAAGACGAGGCTGCAGTTGCTGCCGCCGAAGCCGAAGGAATTGCTCAGCGCGACGCGGAGTGCGGCCGGGCGGGCAGCGATCACGTAGTCGACCGGGATGGCCGGGTCGCGTGCCAACGTGCCGGGACTGCCGGGCAGAAAGCCGCCCTGCAGCGCCAGCGCACAGGCGACCGCCTCGACGGCGCCGGCCGCGCCGAGCGTATGGCCGGTGGCGCCCTTGGTCGAACTGCAGGGAACGCCGGCGCCGAACAGCGCGGCGACCGCCTTGCCCTCGGCAGCGTCATTGGCCGGCGTCGCGGTGCCATGCAGGTTGATGTAGCCGACGTCGGCCGGTGCGAGGCCGGCCGAGCGCAGCGCGCCTGCCATCGCCAGGCGGGCGCCGAGTCCCTCGGGATGGGGCGCCGACATGTGATGGGCGTCGCTCGATTCGCCGGTACCGAGCAGCAGCACGTCGCCCGTTGCAGCGCTGTCGCCGCGCTCGAGCAACGCGAAGGCTGCGCCCTCGCCGATCGAGATGCCGTCCCGCGTGGCGTCGTAAGGCCGGCAGGGATGGGTCGAGGTCAGTTCGAGCGACGCGAAGCCGTAAAGCGTGGTCAGGCACAAGCTGTCGACGCCGCCGACGATGGCCGCATCGATGGTGCCGAGCGCCAGCTCGCGGGCGGGGGCGGCGCACGCCTTGGCGCTCGACGAGCAGGCGGTCGAGATGGCCATCGCCATGCCTTCGAGGCCGAAATAGGCGCGGGTGAACTCGGCGAGCGAGAAGGAATTGTGGGTGCGCCGGTAGTCGAAGTCGGCAGGCAGCGCGCCGGTCGCCGGGTCGCGCCGGCGGTAGGCGAGCTCGGTCTGCAGGATGCCGGCGGTGCTGGTGCCGAGGAAGACGCCGACGCGGTCCTTGCGATGGCGGGCGATGGCGTCGCGCACCCGGTCGGCGAAGCCGTCGGTTTCGAGGCCCATCCGGGTCAGGCGGTTGTTGCGGCAGTCGAAGGCAGCCAGCGATCCGGGTAATTTTTCGGCGTCGACCGCGGCAACCTCGCCGATCCAGGTGTCGAGGCGGACGGTCTCGAAGGCGCACGACGCCAGCCCGCTGCGGCCACTGCGCAAGGCCTCGGCGAATGCAGCGTTGCCGCGTCCGAGACAAGTCGTCGCGGTGTACGCGGAGAGGCGCAGCGGCCTCACGGCATCTCCCTGTGATTCATGACGGGATTCTAGCAGAGCGTCCGCCGCGGTACGGGGCAGTGGTCTGTTTCGTAAGTGTCGGGCCAGAGAAAGAGCAGGATTCGCGCTTCTGGCAAGGCGCGAACCGCAGCAATAGCCGAAGCTATTGCGAGGATGAGCAACGCGCCAGAGGCACGAAGACAAGTTTTATCGGTTCGAACACTTGCGAAGCAGACCACTAAAGGACCAGCGGCACGAACATCCGTGTGCGCCGCATGTAGTCGGTGTAGGCCGGGCCGAACCAGGCGAGGCACTCGCGCTCGTCGGCGCGCGCGGTCAGGTAAAGGCACACGCTGGTGGTCGTGGCAGCGGCGGCACCGGCCCAGCCCGGCGCCTGCATGAAGGCGCCCCACGCGAGCAGGAGCAGCGCGGTATACATCGGGTGACGGATATGGGCGAAGACGCCGGAGGTCACGAGGGCGCCGGTCTTCTCCCAGTCGTAGAGCGAGCCGTCGGCGCGGCCGCCGCTGCCGCGCGCGGCCCGCAACCCCCCGTAGCCGGCTAGCGCCAGGCTGATGCTGGCCAGCATCAGCAGCCACGAGGCAATCTGGTGCGGCGAGAAGGGATCCTCGCCCCAGGGGCCGCGGTTCATTACGACGACGGCGAGGATGCCCTCCCAGGCGAAGAAGCGGTAGAAACCGTGGCTGCCGGGGTGGCGCAGCGGCTTGCGCGACAGCCAGGCGAGCACGGCGCTGCCGGCGGCGAACAGCGCGATGCCGGTCGCCGCTTCGCTCACCCCGGCACCCGGCAGACCAGCATGACGTTGGCGAAGGGCTTGCCTTCGTTCATGTCCATCGTCTCGACCGAGAAGCCTTCCTCGAAGATGAGCGTCTTCCAGTCGGCCAGCGGTCGGCAGTAGAGGCGTGGCAGGCGGTGCCCGCGCACGAAGGTGACCGCGCGGTCGACGGCATTGCAGATGTGGTAAGGCAGCCCGGCCGAGGCGTCGCCGACGCGGGTCAGGAAGAGGCCGCCTGGCGTCAGCGCGTTGCGTATCCGGCGCACCACGTCGCGCTGGAGGGTGTGGTCGAAATAGTGGAGCGCGTCGAGGATGGTGATGACCTCGGCCTGCCCGAAATCCACGGCGTTCATGTCGCCCTGCTCGATGCGCACCAGCGGGTGGTCGCGGCCGAAGGCGCGCGCGGCGCGGTCGACGTCCTTCTGCATGAGTTCGACGCCGCGCAGTGCCAGCGGCCGCGGCGCCGGCGCCCAGTCGGCCGGCCACTCGCCACGGTCGGCGAGGCGGCGGGCAGCGAGCAGCCAGGCGAACAGGCTGCCCTGGCCGCAGCCGAGATCGAGGAAGCGGCCTTCGGCCGGAAAGATGCCGCGGCGCAGCAATTCGCGGAAGATGCAGTCGGAAGATAGCTTGCCGCGCGCGTAGTGGTAGGCGAAACGGCCGGCCGGGCGGAAGGTTCCGCTCGCCTCGTCAAGCAGGGCGTCGAGAAAGCGCTGGGTCATGTCAGGGCATCGGTAAGCGTTACGGGACGGAGCTTGCGCTCGGCGAGGATGCGCAGCAGTTCAGGCAGGACGGCGAGAATCAGCGGCCGTCCGTCAGCGGTACGGGCGGCATGGCCGTCGTGCAACAGAAGGATGTCGCCGGCTGCAAGTCCGCTGGTCAGCCGTTGCAGGGCGCCGGCCGGGTTGGCGAAGCGGGTGTCGAAAGGCCGCCGGGTCCACGAGGCTAGGCGCAGATCGAGGCGCGCGAGGACCGGATCGAGCAGCGGATTGCGCAGTCCGGCGGTCGGCCGGAAAAAGAGCGGCGCCTGTCCGCAGATCTCGGCGAGACTCTCCTGGGCGGCAGTGATGTCGGCGCGCATGCGGGCCATGCCGAAGGCGGCGAAGGCGGCCGAATGCGAATCGCCGTGGTTTTCAACGCGGTGTCCGCGGGCGACGATCGCGCGGCAGAGGGAGCCTTGGGCGCGCGCGTAGCGGCCGATGCAGAAGAAGCTGGCGCGGGCACCGGATGCGTCGAGGAGGTCGAGGACGCGTGGCGTGACCTCGGGGTCCGGGCCGTCGTCGAAGGTCAGTGCGATCTCGTTGCGCGCGGCCGCTGCGGCGGGCAGCCGATTGAGGTTGGGGCCGAGCAGGGTCGAACGCGGCCACAGGCCGGCACCGGTAATGATCGCCTGATTGATCGCGACGGCACCAAGTGCCCATGGCCAGGCGGACGGCGCCAGCACCAGTGTCGCGGCGGCGGCGCCGTGCGTGGCGATGCTCAGGCGCATGGCGGGTGTCGGGTTCCAGCGCGACGGCATCGGGTCAGGGGGTGGTGGTAGACGGGAAATGGCCTCGGTCGAGGAAATTCTCCCACAGCTTCTGCCAGGCCGGCCAGTCGTGGCCGCCGGGCAGGCAACAGCGGCTCGCTTCGGGGAAGCGCGCGGCGATGGCCGCCATTCCCGGCGCGAAACGGTCCTCGCGGCCCCAGCCGACGAAGACCGGCAGGTCGGCCGGAGGCCGGCGCAGCCAGTTCCAGACGCGGAACTCGGGGTCCTCCTGCTGCGCCGCATCGATCGTCCAGATGTCGATTCCGCCGGCCTCGGCGATGGCGTTGGTGGTCAGGCGGCTGCCCGGATAGGGGGCGATCAGGCACAAGCCGTCGAGGGGCGTCAGCGCATCGGCGGCGCAGCCGAGGGCGAGGAGGCCGCCGAGCGAGATGCCGCCTAGCCAGACGCGCCGGTAGCGCCAGCGCGCCGGGGCGATTACCCCGGTGGCCACCGGTGGGAGCGCTTCGCCGGCGGAAATCGCCGCCAGATCGAGGTCGACCGCGATCACGTCGAGTGCCAGGCGGCGCGCCGCGACCGCCGCGAAAAAGCCGTTGTCGGCGTAGTCGGTCGCCGTCATGTAGGCGCCGGGGAGCATCACGAGCAGGTCGGGAGCGCCGCGGACGAGGCCGCTGGTTGCCGGAACATTCATTGCGTCGTTCCACGTGGAACGAAGACGGCAGCGAGCAGCATGGCCAGCAGCGCCCCGGGGCCGACCGTGACGCCGATCGCGTTGAGTACCGGGACGGTCGACAGCGCCAGCGTGCCGAAGCCGACGACGGTGGTCAGGTTGGCGACCAGCATCGAGGCCAGCGTCGCCGGGTCCAGTCCCTTTCCCTGGGCGGCGCGGTCGAAGAAAAGCGCGTAGTTCGAACCGACGGCGACGATCAGCAGCATGCCGACGAGGTGGAGGAGGTGCAGCGTGACCCCGGCGAGGTGGAGGCCGGCGACGACGATGACCACGGCGGCGAGGAGCGGCAGCATGACGGCGGCGAGCCGGCGCGCCGAGCGCAGCGTGACGGCGAGCAGCAGGGCGATGGCGGCGAGCCCGGCGAGCGAGAGATGGAGAGCTTCGCCGAGGTAGTCGCCATAGAGGCTGTCGAACTCGGCCTTGAGATCCACGAACAGGGCCCCGTCGGCGCCCCCGGCGGCCAGTGCGGCACGCACCGGTTGCGGGTCGATGGCGACGCCGCGCTCGCCGCCGGCCGGGCGCAGCGGGAGCAGGACGCTCCAGCCCTGTGCAGCGGGCAACAGGAGGGCGTCGACGGCGAGCGCGAGGCCGCTGCCGGCCAGGGCCTCCCGGGCCAGCGGCGCCTGCCGGCGGGCAGCCTCGACATCCGCGATGAAGGGCTCCAGTCGTTCCGGCCGTAGCGGCAGGTCGGCCAGCGCCTCGTGCAGGCGGGCGCGCAGGGTGGCCGCATCCGGGAGGCTGGCGCGGCGAGCGGCCTGGGCTTCTGCGCTGGGCAGGAAGCGGGCCGGCGAATCGTAGCCGCCGATGTCGCCGGAGGTCACCAGTCCGTCGAGCACCCGCCCTGCCCGTTCGGCAGCGGCCAGTGCCGCATCGGGGTCATTGCCGCGCACGACGACGAAATAACGCGAATCGGGTGCCGCAAGGTCGGCGCGCAGGGCCATGTCGACATCGGCGTCGGCGGCCGAAACGGTGCTCAGCACCGACAGGTTGCCGGTCCACATGGCGTCGTGCCGCGCGGCGATCAGGCCGGTTGCGGCCACGGCTAGCGCCAGTGCAGGCCAGCGCAGTCGATGGAGGGCAGCGAGGCGGCCGGCCAGGCGACGACCGAGCGGCTCCATATCGTGTATGGCCAGATCCTCCGGCGCCAGTTGCCGCAGCGCGAAACGCGTGACGAAGGCAGCGACGACCAGCCCGGCGATGCCATAGAGGCCGAGCTGGGCAAGGCCGGGAAAGCCGGAGAACAGGAGGGCGCCGAAGCCGCAGACCGAGGTGGCGACACCGAGCCGGATGGTCGGCCAGAAGCGCGCCCGCCACGCAGCGGCCCCGTCGCGCCCGGATTGCAGGAAGTAGTAGATCGAATAGTCGACCGCTTCGCCGATCAGCGCCGTCCCGAAGCCGACGGTGATGCCGAAGACGGTTCCGTAGGCCAGGCTGACGGCAACGATGCCGGCCAGCGCACCGCTGGCGACCGGCAGCAGGCCGAGGACGACGAGGCGAGGCGAGCGGTAGGCGAAGAGCAGCAGAACGACGATGCCGAGGGTGCTGATCAGCGAAAGACGGGTGATTTCGTCCTTGATCGTTGCCCGCGCCTTGACCGCGAAAAGTCCGGGACCCGAAACCTGCAGGGTCAGGCCGGGCTCGGCGAGCGCGGCAAATTCATTGCGCACGCGGGAGATCGCCGCTTCCTGGCCGTCGGTGTCGGAGCCGAGCGCGCGGGTCTGCAGGAGCAGCAGCGTCCGCTCGCCGTCGCGCGACGCCCAGACGCCCTCGCGCACGTTGGGCTGCTGGCCGCCGTCGAAGCCGGCGACCAGCACGTAGAGTTCGCCGGTCGGGTCGCGTGCGAGCAGCGGCTTGAACGCCAGTCCGGCCGGCGATGCCAGGCGGTCGATGCTGTCGCCGATGGCGGCGCGCAGCCCGGCGCTCGAAAATCGCTCGCTGTTGACCGCCGGGCTCAGCTGGTAGCGATGGGCGACCAGCAGGTCGCGGTCGGCCCCCTGCCCGGCGGAGTCGCCGTTCTGCACCGACACGAAATCGGGCCCGTCGGCCAGGCGGGCGGCGAGCTGGCGTGACGCCGCCGCGCGACCGACCGGGTCGCCGCCGGCGACGGCGACCATCAGCAGCCTCGAGACGAGGCCCTCCTTGAGCTGGTCGACCAGGACGCGCTGCTCGGGGCTTGGGTCGGCCGGCAGGAAGAAGGTCATGTCCGCCGAGAAGCGGCTGTTCCAGACCACCGCGGCGCCGGCCAGCATGGCCAGCAGCCAGAGCAGCAGCGTGCGGACGGCGCCTGTCCTCATCGTCCGGCGATCGGCTCGAGGGTGAGCAGCGAGCGGTCGCCATCGGCCTGGACGTACTCGATAGTGCGGATGCGGTCGCGGTTGCCGCTGACCACGATGCGCTGGAGCAGCGCGGCGATGCGCGTGTCGCTGGGCAGCAGGGTCAGCGTCCACTTGTCGGGGGTACCGGCGAGGTGGAGGCCGTAGCTGCGTTCGAGGGCGGCGCGGTCACCGGCCAGCGTGCCGCGGATGCTGTCGACAAAGGCGAGCGCCTCCGGCTGGTTGCCGAGGTTGATCGTCAGTTTCTGCTTTTCGCGCTCGATCGAGAGCATGTTGCGCTCGAGCAGCAGGGTTTCCGCCTTCGGTGTCAGCGTCTTCTTTTCCAGGCGGTCGGGGGCGGTGTAGGTCATCTCGCCGGTCGCCACCACCGGCTTGTCGAGCAGGGCGATGGTGCGCGTCTCGACGAAGCGCGCCTTGCCGCCCTTGTTGCGCGCCAGGTCGGCCATCAGCTGGGCGACGTCGAAGGCGGCAGACGCGCCGGATGCGGCCAGCAGGAGGCCGGCGAGGACGAGGATGCGCTTCATGGCCTGCCCCAGAAATCGAAGAAATTGAACCAGTTGTAGGGTGCGCTCCGGCAGTAATGCTCGAGGCGCCCGGCATAGGCAGCCACTGCCTCGGCGATGGCGGCCACGCGCCCGGTGCGCGGTGTCGCCGAAAAGTCGGCGAGCGGCTCGAAATGGATGCGGTAGCGGTTGCCGCCGAGGTAGAGGCCGGCCATGAAGAAGACCGGCCGCTGCAGCATCGCCGCGACGCGCCAGGGGCCGGTCGGGAAGGCGGCCGTGTCGCCGAGGAAATCGAGGTCGACGCTGGCATCGTCGCCGAGGCGGCGGTCAGCCAGCATCCCGACCAGGTAGCCCTGCTCGAGCTTCTCGCGCGCCCGCAGCATCGAGTCCGGGCGACCGAGCGGAATGATGTCGCGTGTCGCGGCCGGGTTGAGCGCTTCCAGCGTCGCATTGATCTTGCGCGCGTTATCCTCGTACATCAGCATCGCGACCTGCAGCCCTGCCCGGCTGCGCCCGACCGCACGCAGCACCTCGAAGCTGCCGAGGTGGGCACCGACCAGCAGCGCGCCGGACTGGCGTGCGAGCGCCGCGTGCAGTGCCTCGGCGCCGACGATCTCGATATCGAACAGGTCGAAACGGTCGTTGAGCAGGTAGACGCGATCATGGATGGTGCTCGCGAAAGACAGCACGTGCCGGTAGCCGTCCGACCACTCGGCCCAGCGCCCGAGGGCACGGTGCAGGTAGGCGCGGCTGGCGCGTCGTGCCTTGGGAGCGAACAGCACGAAGTAGAGCGCGATACCGTAGAGGACGATGCGCCCGGCAGCGCGGCCGAGCGTGAGGGATATCCAGACCATGACCCGCAGGATGGCGCGGTTGCTGCGCTCCGGCTTTTTCGCCCAGTCGGCACCGCCGCTCGCTGCGGGCGGGCGGCTCATGCCGGCTCGGGCAGCAGCGTGCCCGTCGCGATGTCCCGCTCGCCGGCCCGGATGCGGAAGGCGATGCCGCTTCCCGCGCCGCGTTCGAGCTGGAACGTGAGTGTGCAGTCCGGCCCGGCCGGCGCCAGGAACTTGGCGTTGCCGACCCGCCAACGGCCGGGGGACGCCGGCAGCAGCGTCGCGGCGAACAGGAGGGCGCGGTCGAGGAGGACGACCCCGGGGACGATAGGATTTCCCGGGAAATGCCCGGCGAAGACGGGGTGGTCGGCAGGTACCGTCCAAACGAACGTTTGCCCGCTCATCGGTTCTTCTCACGGATGCCCGCGTAGAGCGCTTCGAGCTCGGCGCGCGGCAGCTTCCCGACCGGGTTGCGCGGCAAGCCCTGAAGCAGGACGAGCGGGCGGGGCAGGAAGACGGGGTCGATGCGCTCGCGCAGTGCCCGCAGCAGCGTGCGCGCGTCGAGCTCCGGCGCGACGACGAAGGCCGCGAGACGCGCAGTGCCGCCGTCCGCTTCGCCGGGGAAATAAAAAGCGGCGTCGCGGACGCCCGGGATGGCGGCGATCTGGTGGTCGAGCCAGGCGAGCGAGGTGCGCTTGCCGGCAATGTTGATCAGGTCGGCATGGCGGCCGGCGAGCAGGAAGCGGCCGTCGGGCTGCAGTTCGATGTGATCGGAGAGCGGCACCCTGCCCTCGACGTGGCCGCCGCTGGCAATCGTGAAATCGCCCTCCAAACACAGGGTAACCCCGGGCAGCGGCTCCCACGCCGGGCCGGCGACGGTCCGCCGGCTGGCAATCTGGCCGCTCTCGGTACTGCCGTAGATCTCGTGCAGCGGCGCCCCGCAGCGCTCTTCAGCGGTCGCCGCCAGCGCCGCGGCAAGCGGCGCCGTGGCCGAGAGGATCAGGTCGACCGATGGCAGTGCGACCCCGGCATCGAGCAGCGCGGTCAGGTGCAGCGGCGTCGTCACCAGCAGGCGCGGCGCCGGCACGGCGGCCAGTGCACCGGCCACGTCCTGCGGGTAGAACGGCCGTCCGGACCAGAACGGGCAGCCGGCATGCAGGGCGAGCAGGAAGGTCGATTCGAAGCCGTAGGAGTGCTGGACCGGCACCGTGCCGACGATGGCGTGCGGGCATTCGGCGAGCCCGAGCCGGGTCGCTTCCGCCTGCCCGTTGAAGACCAGCCGGCCCCAGGTCTTGGCATGGGGCTGCGGCCGGCCAGTCGAACCGGAGGTGAACAGCACGGCGGCAACCGCTTCTGCCGGGATGACGGGGATATCACAGGCGCTGTCGCGGTCGACCGCCGAAAGGTCGGGAAAATCGAGGCGCGGCAGGTCGAGGCTGGCGAACGGGCCGTCAGCCAGGCAGGCGAGGTCCGGATAATCGGCCTGCAGCTGGCGCAGCGTCTCGGGCGTCTGCGACGACGGCTGCAGGCTGACCTTGCCGGCGATCAGCCCGGCGGCGAAGCCGACCGCGAACCGGTAGCGGTCGCTGCAGACGTTGAGCAGGTAACGGCCATTCGGCAGCTGGTCGGCCAGGGCGCGTGCCTCGGCCAGGAAGCGTCCGGCGCTGACCGGGCCGTCCGGGCGCAGGGCGAACAGTGCGTCGGGCGTGGCATGGCAGAGCAGCGGCAGGGCACTCATGGCTTGCCTGCGGAACCGGGATGCCCGCGCATGGCCGCCCGATAGCCGCGGATCGTGTCGGCAACGCTCGACGAATCGCCGGGCGGCAGGACGCGCTGGCGGACCAGGTGCTCAGCCGCGAACATCGTGGCGACGAGCGGCAGCGTAAGGAAGTTGGCGAAGACCGACCAGGTTGCGGTCGGCGCGAAAAGGAAGAGAGCGGCCGAGATCGTCGCGCAGGCTAGGAAGAACAGCGTCCACGCGAGCGTCACCGAACGGGTGTAGCGCTCCTTGGTGGCCGACACGTCGCCGCCGTGGGCGAGGCGGGCGAAGCGCGTGACCAGTGGCACTTCTCCCCGCCGCAGCGTCAGTCCGAACAGCGCGGCGAGCGCGAGGTTGGTGCCGAGGTGCTGCAGGAAGTAGAGCCAGGCGACGTGTTCGCGCAGAAGGGGCCAAAGCCATGCGGCGAGAACGGCCAGCGCCAGTCCGGTCACGGCGGCGATTGCCGGGCGCAGCCGCCAAAGAAGGATGATCGCCAAGGCGGCGAGCGGTCCGAGCGCCACGGCGACGGCGAGGTCGCGGTGGCCGTTACCGGCACTGGCGAGATGCGCGGCGACGGCCCAGCCGACGACCAGGATGGCGATGCCGAGACCGCGCAGCAGCCCGGCTGCGCCGGAAATCATTTCGTGCGCTGGGCCGCGATGTGCCCGGCGAGGGCGCGCAGCGAACCGAAGATGCGCACGTTGTCCTCGTTGTCGGACTTGAGCTGGAAGCCGTAGCGCTTGGAAATGACCAGCGCCAGTTCGAGGATGTCGATCGAGTCGAGGCCGAGGCCGTCGCCGAACAGCGGAGCATCGGGTGCGATGTCGCCGGGAGCCGTGTCGAGATTGAGGGCGCTGACGATCAGTTCGGCGACTTCCGGCAGCAGGGCTTCGACGGTTTCCGGGGCGGTGGCTTGGGACATGGCGGCGCTTTCTTGGGAGGTCAGGCGGCGCGGAACGCGAGGACCGCGTTGCTGCCGCCGAAGGCGAAGGAGTTGGACAGGGCGGCGCGCAACCGCCGGTCGCGGCGCGCGGAAAGGACATGGTCGACCCCGGCGCAGGCCGGATCGAGGTTGCCGGCGAGGTTGGCGGTGGGCGGGATGGCCTGCTCACGCAGCGCGAGCACCGTGGCGATCGCCTCGATGGCGCCGGCGGCGCCGAGCAGGTGGCCGTGCATCGACTTGGTGGCGCTGACCGGCAAAGCCGCCGCGCGTTGACCGAAAACGGCCTGCAGGGCGGCCACTTCGACCGGGTCACCCTCGGCGGTGGCGGTGCCGTGGGCATTGACGTAGTCGATGTCGTTCGGCGCCAGGCCGGCGTCGGCGAGTGTCGCCGCGAGTGCCCGCACCTGCCCGGCGGCTTCCGGCCGGACCAGGTGGGTGTGGTCGCAGCTGGTGCCGTAACCGACGATCTCGCCATGGATGCGGGCGCCGCGCGCGACGGCGTGCTCCCATTCCTCGAGCACGAGCGCGGCGCCGCCCTCGCCGAGGACGAGGCCGCGGCGGTCGCTGGCGAACGGTCGGCAGGCCGCCGGCGAGCTCGCCGCATCGCCCGGCGCCATGACGCGCAGGGCTTCCCAGGCGCGCGCGACGCCGTAGGCCTGCGGCACGTCGGAACCGCCGGTGACCATCACCGTCGCTTCGCCCGAGCGGACGCGGCGAAAGGCTTCGCCGATGGCGATCGCCGACGACGCGCAGGCGACCGTATGGCTCATGCTGATGCCGCCGAGCCCGAGCTGGATCGAGATGTGGGCATTGGCGGCATTGTTCATGCCGAGGATCACCGCGAGCGGCGACAGACGCTCGCGTCCCTTCTGCCAAAGTTCGCGGTAGCCTTTCTCGTAGGCCAGCGTGCCGCCGAGCGCGGTGCCCCAGGCACAACCCCAGTCGTCACGGGATTCGCTGCCGTCGGCGCGCGGCAGGCCGCAATCGTCCCAGGCCGCGAAAGCGGCGGCCATAGCGAGCTGGGCGAAGCGGTCCATCATCGACGCGAGCGGTTTGCCCAGTACTGCGTCCGCGTCGAATCCCGGGCAGCTGACGAAAGGCATCGACAGGGGACGCGGCAGGTCGTCGGTCAGCAGATGGCGGATCGCCGACTCGCCGGCGACGAGACGGGCGAAGAAGTCGGCGAGGTCGCCGCCATAGGGGCTGACCAGCCCGAGGCCGGTAATCGCGACGCGGCGCTGCGCCATGTCAGGAATTGCCGGCGCGCAGGCTATCCATGACCGCGACCATTTCGCCGACGGTCTTGGGCGACTGCATGTTCTTGTCGAGCGCGATGCCGAAACGGTCCTCGAACTCGAACATCAACTCCAGCATCATCAGCGAATCGACGCCGAGTTCTTCCAGCTGCGCTTCGTGCACGACCTTTTCGGGGTCGGCGCCCAGCCGGTCCTTGAGAAATTCGCGAATCAGATCAATGGAATCCATCTGCCTATTTTAAGTGAATCACTGCAGATGCCCAAGATTGGACATGGCGCCGGAGAGCGGTGGACAAGTTTGCTACCATGCGGGCGTCAACACCCCTGCCCCCTGCCC
>VEPL01000018.1:0-1685 GCA_012026885.1 Betaproteobacteria bacterium
GGAACCTGGAGGATTTCGTCGCTGTATTGACCCACCGCCGCCACGCGCCGAGGCTCGCTCTTACTGACCTCGTCGGCGGCGCGTTTGCCGACGCGGTCGATACCCTCGGGCCCTTGCGGCAACTGTAACATTACAGTTGCTTTTTGAGATGGGCTCGCCTTGCTTCGGCTTGATGGGCTCTTCGCCAGAGCGACCATGCGATGACGAACTCGGGACGGATGCGTTTTCGTGCTAGACGCGTGGCGATGCGTCGAATTTCCTGCATCGACCAGCGGATCAGTTCACCGTCGATCGAGGCCGCGCAGTTTTTGTCGTCATTGCACGACGGATCTTTTTGGGGGGCGGCGTCGCCGGTCCATTGGCGTGAACGCGGATCGTCGCCATCATGGCGAAGGCCAGCATGACGAGCGAGACATGACGTCGCCATCCATGCCATGAGCGCGTTTCGTTGTGATCGAGGCCGAGCTCGTTCTTGGCAGTTTCGAAACTGTCCTCGATCGCCCAACGATGCCCTTCGATTTTCGCCAGCGATTCGATCGTCGTTCCGCTCGGCGCCCATGTCGTGAAGAAGGCGAGATCGCCGTCGACGATCTTGCGGCGGATCAGCAATCCGCGCGTCCAGGCCTGGCCGTCGAGCGCTTCGTTATATTCGCCGCCGTCGAGATCGGCGAGATCGAGATAGGCCCAATCATGCAGCCGCTCGCCTTTCGTTCCGGAGCCGGCCGAAAGACGCTTCCAAGCGGACAGCGGCAAGCAGTCGGCGATCTCTTTCGCCGTGCCCGCGACGGCGTTCGGCTTTCCCCAGGAGGAGAATGTGTCGTTGGACTTCACGCCCAGCACATAGCCTTTGCCGGCGCGCCGCAGCGCCATCTCTATGTCGCCGACGCCGTAGACCGTGTCGGCGGCGACGAAGGAGAAAGGGACATTCGCCGCAATGGCGCGCTCGCTCATGGCGAGCGCCAACGCCGGCTTGGTCGCGAAGCCGCCATTCACGCTATCGATCAGTTCCTGCGGAACATGCGCTTTCGCCATGCGCGCTTTGTCGTCCGTCCAGCTCTTGGGCAGATAGAGCTCGCGGTCGATGAAGGCATGGCCGCGACAAGACACATAGCAAGCGAAAACGCCGATCTGGCAGTTCGTGATCTTTCCCGCCGAGCCCGTGTATTGCCGTGAGACGCCGCAGGACGCCTTGCCTTGCTTCAGAAAGCCGGTCTCGTCGATGACGAGAACCGCACCGTCGTCGGCCAAGCTCTCCAGCGCATAGTCGCGCACGATGTCGCGCAACGCATCCGCGTCCCAACGTCCGCGGCCCAGAATCGCCTGCTGTCGCCATGGCCCCGGATCACCGGCGGCTTCCGCCCGCATCCAGCCGGTCTTGCGTCGCTCTTCGCCGAGCAGGCCGTCGAGGAAATCCTCTGCCGATCGCGCCACGCGGTCTTGCGTGAACAACGCATGCATCCGACGCTTCACATCACGCAGCGATGACGCCCACAACTCCAGCGTCGTCTCGATCGAAAGTCCCGCCATCCCATGACCCCCGGGCCGAATCATGGTGGCCCAGTGAGTCAGAAATCGCCGTAACATGCAACTGTAATGCTAGGATCTGTGGACTCTGGGGATTCCATTTTTGGTAAGAATTTGATTCAAAGGCTTTCTTTTGGGAGGAGAGCCTGGGGCGTCATGGA
>VEPL01000018.1:1695-2294 GCA_012026885.1 Betaproteobacteria bacterium
CCGCGTGCGTCGCCCGGCACGCCGGCGACGCCTTTGTGTTCGAGAAAGGCTATTGCGATTACGGCTGGTGGCGGGCGATCGCCGCGGCGGGCTCCGTCTTCGTCACGCGGCCGAAAAGAGGTTCCTGTGCTCCGCGATGAACGCCTGCACGGTCTTGGTCCATCCTCTTCGAACGGGATCGCCTCGCTCGGCGGCCGTCGAGGCGCAAGGGCGAGCCTTCGTCGACGCCTTAAAACGGCGCGTCGCTTCGCTTCCGGGTCGCAAGCGCCTTCCCGCCGAGCCGTCATGCTTGCGGGTGCGTTCCTAGGGAGCGGTTGAGTTCTTCAATATACCGGCGTCGGGCATAGGCTTCGCATAACGACCCGATCGGCGAACGATCCTGTTCATTATCAATGACCGCCAACACCTCCGCCTCGACCTCGTCGAAGCACTGCATCGCAGCAACCACATTCATCGCGCCGAGCAGCGCGCGATCGGAACACCGCGCCAGGGCGGCGATCTCCGTCGAATGCGCGGCGGCGTCGAGATCGCTCGAAAACACGTCGCGCGGCAGCGCCAGGCCTCGATAGGCGTGTTGTGCCTCCGTGATGAACAGCGCG
>VEPL01000010.1 GCA_012026885.1 Betaproteobacteria bacterium
ATCTCGGCGAAACCGGCGCTGGTTTGGCTGTGATCGTTGCTTCCAGGTGTTCCGTCCCGTGCTAATTTCGGGAGATTGATCCGTCCTATTTGAGGGTGAAGAACGGGGGTTGTCCCGCACTCCGGCAGGAGTTGCGTGTTCCGGTCGTAGCGCGGGACGTTGCGGTCAGTCGGGGCTGTTTCTGCGCCATGGCTGTTCGGGATCGAACAGATCGAGTTGCTGCCGCTGATGGTAAGCCTGGATGCGCTGGGAGTAGTGACTCTCCCAGTGCATGGCCAGATCGTAGAGCAACTCGGAGATGGCCATGACGGCTTCGTCGGAGAGATCGTCGGGGAACAGGGTGTCGAGGTCGATGATCATTGCAGTTCCTCGATGGTTTCCTGCAGCAGGTCGTCGGGGAGGTGGTTGTGGCCTTTGGCGACGGCCCGTTGCATGGCGGCACGGAGGATGCGGCCTGCCTGCCGGGGAAGTCCTTGGGAGGCCAGTCGCAGCAACTCCATCCCGGAGTCGGCCAGGATGGTGTGGGAACAGCCGGCGGTTTTGAGGGCATGCTGGATAAGTTGGGCGAAGCGTTCCCGTTCGACCACCGGTTTGAGCTGAACGCGGACCTGGATGCGGCCGGCCAGGGCGGCATAGGGTGCCCGGTTCAACGTTTGGGCCAGGATGGGATGGCCGACCAGCCAGACGGTGAGGGGATCGCGGGAGTCGAAGGCGAAGTTGAGAAAGGCCGGGAAGTCCTTGAAGAACTCGCCCGGCAGGTTTTGGGCTTCGTCGATGATCCACACCGGCAGCAGGTTCTTGCCATCCACCTGCTCCAGGATGCGGGCCTTGAGGTCGCGCCACAGTTGGGCGCGGCGGTAGGCGGGCTCCAGCCCCAAAGCCAGGGCCAGGCTGCGGTAGATGTCGGTGCGGCCGAAGTCGGTCTCGGCCAGATAGATGACCTGGTAGCGATGGGGGTTGAGCGCCGAGGTCAGTCGGCGCAGGGCGGCGGTCTTGCCGACCCCGGGCTCGCCGGTGAGCAGGCCCAGTCCGGGAGACTGGAGCAGCCACAGGAAGCGTTCTTCGAGATGGCCCAAGGTGCCATCGTCCCACAGATCGACCGTGCCTTTATCCAAGGGGGCGGCTTTCAGTCCGAAGTGCTGGCGGTACATGTCAGCGATCCTCCCGTTGCGGGTGGTCGTAGTATTGCCCATAGGCCAGTTCGACGCCGTTGGGGGAGTTGCCGCCGGGGACGGAGGGTCCTGCGACGCGTGCGGCCTCGTCCGGATCGGGGCGCCGTCGCCGGCGCCGGGCATTGGCGGCGGCATCGAGCGGGGTCGCTTGGCCGAGGGAGTTCCCTTCCGCATCTTCGACGCCGACGACCTTTCCCTCGTGGGGATCGACCACCAGCTGGACGGACTTGCCGGACAGTTCATAGGAGACCTCGAACTCCCTGCCTTCGTAGGAGACGGTGCCGTCCCGGCGGACCTTGCGCGCTACCCGATGGTGGAATAGTTCGTCGAGGCGGGCGGCCTTCTGCCCGAGCAGACGGATCTTCGGCAGGTCCTGCTGGTAACGCTCCAGGGGCGTTTGCCCATCCAGTCCGCCATGGGGCCTGCGGTGATAGACCTGCTCGATCCAGGCCCACAGCCTTGCGTTGAGATCGTTCAAATCCTGCAATCGGGAGGCATCCAGCTCGCTGAGGAAGTGATCGCGGAACGTGCGATGCCAGCGCTCCAACTTGCCTTTGCCTTCCGGCGCATAGGGCCGGCAATAGATCAGGCGGATATCGAGGCGGGCACAGATGCCCTGCAGGGTGGAAGCCCGATACGCGGCACCGTTGTCCACGACCAACTTGCGGGGCAGGCCGCGCCTCAGCACCGCTTGTTTGAGCACGCCCTCGATATCCAGAGCGGTTTCGCCGGTGCAGAAGGCACTGTGGGCGATCAGCCGCGAAGCATCGTCCATCAAGCTGACCAGATAGACCTTGCGGCGACGGCCCTTCACCGTCACCGTGGGGCCGTGCATCACGTCGCCGTACCAGATCGCATTGGCATGCTCGGCCACGAAGCGGCGATGTTCCTCCGGCACCGGTGCCGCCATCCGGGACAGCCCGTGTTGTTGCAAC
>VEPL01000036.1:0-26510 GCA_012026885.1 Betaproteobacteria bacterium
AGGGCGAGGTGCTCGTGCAGACCGAGTATCCTGACCACCCGCTGTTTGCCGCGCTGGCCCGCCACGACTTTGCCGGCTTCGCCGCAGCCCAGCTCGCCGAGCGCGAGCAGGCCGGCTTTCCCCCTTACAGCTTCCAGGCGATGCTGCGCGCGGAGGCGCCGCAGATGGCCGACGCGATCGCCTTCCTGGCCACTGCCTGCGCATCACCGGTGGTCGCCGCCCATGCCGCAGTGACCCTGTACGACCCGGTGCCGATGCGGCTTGCGCGCCTGGCTGACCTCGAGCGCGGCCAGTTGCTTGCCGAATCCCCGTCACGGCCGGCGTTGCAGGCCTTCCTTCCCGAGTGGCGGGCGGCGATCGAGTCGATCAAGGCCCCGGCGCGCCTACGCTGGCATATCGAGGTGGATCCGCTCGGTTTCTGAGTCCGGCTCAGCGCTGCCGGGCCGGCACGAGCAGCCAAGCGAAAGCGGCCACCTGGCCAGCGAACACGGCGAGGAAGGCCGCCCGGTAAGCGGCGTCGGTCAGCCAGCCGCTACCCTGCAGCGATTCGACGAACAGCCCGATGCCCCATTGCAGTCCGAAGGCACCGGCGAAAGCCATCAGGTTGACGGCCGTATTGGCACGTCCCGAGAGCGCGGCGGGGAAGGCGAGGGCGACCAGCGAATAGGCGATGTTGGAGAGCGAGAAGCAGGCGCCGAGGAGCGGCCACAGCCAGTCGCTCGCCGCCGCAGGGAAGAAGCTGAGGAAGCCGAGGCTGGCGATGGTGGCGATCATCGCCCCGAGGTAGACGCGTTCGAGCTTGATGCCGCGCCGCACCAGTGCCGTCGCGAAGAAACCCATGAAAAGGAAGCCGGCCAGCATGGCGACGCTGATCCAGGTCAGTCGCGCGGCGATCGCGGCGCGCTCCATGCCTTCCATCACCGTCATCCAGCGTGTTGCCCACAGCCCCTGGATGGCCATGAAGCCGCCGGTGACCCAGAAGGCCATCGGCGCATAGCGCCAGAAATGCCGGCTGGCGAAGATCTGGCGGACACCCGCCAGTTGCTCGGCAAAGCCGGTGCCGGCGGCGGCCGGCTTGTCGGGTACCGACCACCACAGGAGCGCAGCGACGGCCAGCGTGACCACGGCCAGGGCGAACACGATCTCGCGCCAGCCGGCGAAACCCAGTGCGATTTCGAGCGGCTTGGCGGCGGCCAGCGCGCCGAGGCCGCCGGAGGCCATGATCCAGCCGGTCAGCGAGGCCTGGCGTTCGGGCGGGAACCATTGCGAAAAGGCCTTGAACGAGGCCATTAGGCAGGCCGCAACACCGAGTCCGATCAGTGCCCGCCCGCCAGCCAGCCCGCCCAGCGTCGCGGAACTGGCGAACACGGCGGCGCCCAGTGCGGCGAGGACGAGGAGGGCCGCTTCGACGCGGCGCGGACCAAATCGGTCGAGCAGCATGCCGAGCGGCAACTGGGCGGCGCCGAAGGCCAGGAAATAGGTGCTGGTGAGCAGGCCAAGCGCGTTGTCGCCGAGCCCGAGGTCGCGCGCCAGCACCGGGCCGATCACCGCGTTGGCGGTGCGGTAGAGGTAGGAGAGGAAGTAGCCGGCTGCGAAGGGCAGGAAGAGCCGCAGCCAGAGCTGGCGCTCGCCGATGGCGCTCACCTTGCCTCCGGTTTCACGTGGAACGCGGGTTCGTGCACCGGTCCGGCACTGCCTTCGAGCCAGGCCGCCCGCGCAGTGATCTTGTTGCGCCAGCCGGCGGCGATGCCGGGTGAAGCGGCAAGGCGTTGCAACGCTGCCGCCGGTGGCCGGTGTTCCTGCCACAGGACGGCCGCCTCGGCCAGCGTCGGGGCAGCATCGGCCCCGTCGACTGGCTCGAGGCCACTGCCGGGAGCGGCCGTGCCTGGGCGCAGCACGCGGAAATACCAGCCGGTCAGCCCGTGCTCGGCAATAAAGGCGGCGATGCCGTCACAGCCGAAGCGGTCGTCGATCTTCCAGCACGGGCTGCGCGGCTGGCAGACCTGCAGCAGGGCACTGCCGAGCGTGAAGGTGGCGCCGACTCGGACCGATGCCTCGTCGAGGGTTGCGCAGGAGATGTTCTCGCCGAGGCTGCCAGGTATGAAGGCGGCGGTGGTTTCCGGGAATGCGGCGGTGAGCCGCGCGTAATGGGCGGAGGGATAGAGGTGGACCGCCTTGTCGGGGCCGCCGTGGACGCGACGGTCGGCCTGTTCGTCACCGGCGAGGCCTTCGAGCCCGATGGCGACTTCCGCGGCGAGCGGTTGCTTGAACATGCCGGTGGGGCGGCCGCTGAGCGGAAGAGCGGCAATCGTGCCGGCGAACAGGGAGACGCGGTGCATGGGGGGCGATTGTGCCATCAATCCCACAGCCACGCGGCGCCGCGTACGCCGGACGAGTCGCCGTGCGCAGGCGGCACAATGCGCGTGCGGAAATCGTCGGAAAAAACGTGTGGACCGCAACAGGCGGGCAGGTTGCGGTAGAGCCGCTCGAGTTGCGAGACGCCGCCGCCGAGCACGATGACGTCGGGGTCGAGCAGGTTGATCACTGCCGCCAGCGCGCGTCCGAGGCGTTCCTCGTAGCGGCGCAGCGTGGCTGCGCTGGCTGCGTCGCCGGCTTCGGCGCGCCGGCCGATCTCGGTTGCGTCGATGGCGTCGCCGCCGTGGCGCCGGTGGTCCGCGGCGAGCGCGGGCCCGGACAGGTAGGCTTCGATGCAGCCGTTGCGCCCGCAATAGCACGGCGGCAACGGCAGGTCGCCGGCAGCGGGAGCGGGCAGCGGGTTGTGGCCCCATTCGCCGGCGATCGCATGGGCGCCGCGCAGCAGGCGGCCGTGCGCGACGATGCCGCCACCGACGCCGGTGCCGAGGATGGCGCCGAAGACGACATCGGCACCGCGCCCGGCACCATCGGTCGCCTCGGACAGCGCAAAGCAGTTGGCGTCGTTGGCGAGGCGCACCGGGCGGCCGAGGGCGGCCTCGAGGTCGTGGCGCAGCGGGCGGCCGATCAGGCAGGTCGAATTGGCGTTCTTGATGCGCCCGTCACGCAGCGATTCGGCACCGGGAATGCCGACCCCGACGCTGCCGCGCTCGCCGAGTTCGGCATCGCAGGCGGCGACGAGGCTGGCGACGGCGGCGACGGTCGCCGCGTAGTCGCCCTGTGGCGTCGGCAGGCGCCGGCGGGCGAGCGTCGTGCCGTCTGCGGCGAGCGCGATGATCTCGATCTTGGTGCCGCCCAGGTCAATGCCCAGGCGCAGGCGGTTCAAACCCTTACCGCGACGCCCTGCACGCTGCCGTACGTGGTCGTCATCGTGCGTAGCACGCTGGCACCGGCTTCGAGCAGCAGCATGAAAAGGTCACGCTCCGTATACAGGCAGACAGGCCGGTCGATGCCGTACTTGGCGACCATCGCCGGTGCGAGCCGGGCGTGGCGTTCGCCGACGGGACGCTCCGCATCGGCATAGCCTTCGCCGAGCTCCGAGTGCAGGCCGCGGATGGTGACGAAGAGCTTGCCGCCGATGCGCAGCTTGAGCAACAGCTGGCGGACGGACCGGCAGGCATCGCCGTAGCGCAGGCCGCAAAGACCACGGCGGATGAAGATGATGTCGTACGGCTCCCCGGGCAGGTCCGCCGGCGGATCGACGAGGTCGAATGCGGCGAAGCGGATCTGGTCCGCCAGCCCGGTCGCGAGGATGCGTCCGCCAATCTCCTGGCGCAGGTCGGCCCGGTCGCCGAGCGCCACCTCGGCGCCGAGGCGGGCGAAGCGGACGGCAGCCTCGCAGCGGCCAGCCGGCGCGATCAGCACCGATGCGCGGTGGTCGAGGCGCTGGCGCCTGACGCATTCGGCATGAGCGTACTGCTCGAGCTGGTCGCTCGCCGGTTCGACAGGTTGGGGGATAATGGTAGTGGCCATCGGCATTTTTCCTCGCTGCCGAGGATTGTGCACGATGCTCCGGCAGTCTGACAATCGGCTGTCGCACCTTGATGGAGGAAGTTCCATGCTGGTCCGTTTCATTTCCAGCGAAACCGGCGAGTTGATGATGTTCGCCGAGGTCGCCCGCACCCTGTTGCAGGCGCTCGGCAAGGATACCGGCCGGCGCGGAGCCTTCACGCGCGACGAGATGGTGGCGGCGGCCGAACGCCTGCGCGCTGCCGTGGCCCGCGGGGAGAATCCGCCGCCGGCGACAGATGACGACGAGTCCGCCGAGGCACCCGTCGCCCTCGGCCCGCGTGCCTGGCCGCTGATCGACATGCTCGAGCGTACCGCCCGCGGCGGTGCCGATGCCAACATCGTCTGGGAAGCAGCAGCCGACTTCTAGTGGTCTGCTGTTTGCCGGTCGACCACGACGTAGTACTTGCGGACGGCTTCGATTACCTCGAAGCGCCCGGTGAATCCGGCCGGGATCACGCCGGCCTCGCCGGGCCCGAACTCGGCCCGTTTGCCGTCGCTATCGGCGACGGCGATGCGGCCGGCGATGATGCAGAAGAATTCATCCTTGCCGTCGGCGAAGGCGATGTTCCAGGCGCCGGGCTCGCAGGCCCAGATTCCCGCGCTCATGTCCCCGGTCACCGCGACGAAATGTTCCCACGTTGTGCGCAGCGGGTCACCGGCAACGAGGCGGTCGCGGCACGGGCGGTCCAGGGACGGTTCCGGCGCAGCGCTCGCGAAGACGGTCAGGTTCCGCTTCACGGCTTGCGGCGGGCGTCGGCCTTCTTGCGCCAGCGCTGGACATCGGCCGAAGTCGGTTCGGCGAAACGGCCGCCGCCGGCATTGGCCATGTAAACGACAGCGCGCGCCACTTCCATGTCGCTCAGTTCGGGATTGCCGCCCTTCGGCGGCATCTGGCGGAGGCCGGCGAGCGCCGCCGGAACGAGATCGTTGAGCCCCTCGCGGACCAGCTTGCCCCACTGCTGGCGATTGCCGAAGACGGGTGCGTTGTGCTTGCCGTCGCCGTGGCACTCGCGGCAAGTATTGGTAAAGACTTCCTCGCCACTCCGGTCGCCGGCGGAGGCCGGCAGCGCGATGAGGGCGGTGGAGAGACAGGCGATCAACAGGCGCATCGGGCGGCTCGCGATATCACGGGAACGCCATCATAATCCGCCCATGCGATTGCGCGCCATGTTCCTCGCCCTTGCGGCCCTCGCGCTGCCGGCGGCTGCGGTGCCGCGCGTCGCGGTCGACGTTGGCCACACGCTGGCCGATCCGGGCGCCTGGAGCGCGCGCGGGCGCAGCGAATTTGCCTTCAACCGGGAACTGGCCGGCCGTCTGGCTGATGCGCTGGCGGCGCAGGGTCTTGCCGTGCAGCCGGTCAATTTCACCGGGGATATCGGCAGCCTCGCCGAGCGTCCGGCCCGGGCTGCCGGCAGCGATTTCTTCATCTCGGTCCATCATGACTCGATCGGCGAGGAATATCTCTCGACCTGGGACTGGGATGGCATCGAGACCACGCATACCGACCTGAAGCGTGGCTTCGGCATCTTCGTTTCGCGGCGCAACCCCGATCTCCAGCGCAGCCTCAACTGCGCCTCGGCCATCGGCACGACGCTGCGCCGTGCCGGCTTCGTCCCGACGCCCTGGCACGCGCGCAAGCACCTGCCGGCAGATGCCGACAACGGGGTCTGGTACTACGACAACCTCGTCGTCCTGCACAAGGCCACCTTCCCGGCGGTGCTGTTCGAGGCCGGCGTCATCAAGCACCGCGAGGAGGAGCTGGAATTGCGCGACCCCGAGTGGCAGGCACGCATGGCCGAGGCGGTGGCCGAGGGAACTGCGGCCTGCCTGACGGTCAGAGGAAAACCGGCTCGGGAGTGAGGTCGACCGCGAACTTTTCGCGCACGGCGGCCTGCACGGCGGCCATCGTGCGCTGGACGTCGGCGCCGCTGGCGCCGCCGCGGTTGACCAGGACCAGCGCCTGCCTTTCATACATGCCGACGGGGCCGAGGTCCTTCCCCTTCCAGCCGGCCTGCTCGATCAGCCAGCCGGCGGCGAGCTTCACGCGTCCGTCGGCCTGCGGATAGCAGGGCAGTCCCGGATGGCTGGCCTTCAGCGCCTCGGCCACGTCGCGCTCGACCACGGGATTATGGAAGAAGCTGCCGGCGTTCGGGATCGCTGCCGGGTCGGGCAGTTTGCGCCGGCGCACGGCGATCACCGCGTCGGCGATGGCGCGAGGGGCAGGTGAAGCGATTCCCTGCGCCACCAGTTCCGCGGCGACGTCGGCGTAGCCGCAGACGGGTCGCCAGGCTTTGGGCAGGCGGAAGACGACGGCGGTGATCGCGACCCGCCCGTCGCGGTGCCAGCCCTCCTGCTTGAACAGGCTGTCGCGATAGGCGAAGCGGCCGCTGTCGCGGTCGACGGTGAAAAAGGCCTGTTTTTCGAAATCCCAGGCGGTCAGCGAATGGAAGTGCTCGGCCAGTTCGACGCCGTAAGCGCCGATGTTCTGTACCGGCGCGGCACCGACCGTGCCCGGGATCAGCGACAGGTTCTCCAGTCCCGGCCAGCCCTGCGCCAGTGTCCACTGCACGAAGTCGTGCCAGTTCTCGCCGGCGCCGGCCCCGACATACCAGGCATCGGCATCCTCGTGCAGCAGGCGCCGTCCGGGGATGGCCATATGCACGACGAGGCCGTCGAAATCTCCGGTCAGCACCAGATTGCTGCCGCTGCCGAGGACGAAGCGGCGGCCGCCGGTGTCTGCCGCGGCGAGTTGTCCGGCCGCGGTCACCCGCAAGTAGCGCGCGGCATGGCCGGGCAGGGCGAGGGTGTTCAGCGGCCCGAGGTCGACGCCGGCGGGGCAGGTACTCATCGCGGCCTCCGGATGACGAGGCGGCCGTCGTCGCGGCTGCCCGGCATGGCAAAAGCGAAGCGGTCGACATCGGCAGCGATCTCGAGGTCGGCCGGCAGCAGGTTGGGCGAGGTGCCGGCCGCGAAGCGGCGGCCGAAGTCGGATGCGCGCACGCGCCGGGCAAACTCCCCGGCAATTGCGTCGCGGCCGCAGAGCAGCGCCTCGATGTAGTCGGCGCAGGCGATGTCCTCGTCGCCGTCGCGGTCCACCCACTCGCCGGTGATGACGAAACAGACCGCGCGGGTACGGTCGGCCCGGATGGCCGCGGCGGTTGCCCGGGCGCAGACGAGGCTGGCGGCATACAAGCGGCGCGCCCCGTTGAAGCGCTGCAGGCCGCGCACGCCGGCGGCGGTGCTCAGCACCACCGGGAGCCCGGCGATATCGGCACGTTCCAGTTCGGCCGGCGAGTTCCCGTAGTCGAAGCCCGGCGCCGGGTCGCCGCCAGCGATGGCGCCGACCGACACCGCACCGGCGAGCTGCGCCGCCAGCCCCTGCGCGGCGACGATGCCCTCGACCGGGTAGATGGTGTGCGCACCACGGCCCAGGGCGACGGCGGCGGTGGTGAAGGAGCGCAGCGTGTCGATGACGACCACCGTATCGTGCGCCTCCGGCAGATCCTGCAGGCGGTTCAGGAAGAGGCGCGAGAATTTCATCGCCGGCGCGGGCAGGGGGTCAGAGCAGCGGCGCCAGCCAGCGCTCGGCTGCCCTGAGTTCCATGCCCTTGCGGGCGGCCCAGTCTTCCAGCTGGTCGCGGCCGATCTTCGGAATGGCGAAGTAGGCGGCTGCCGGATGGCCGATGTAGAAGCCGGACACCGACGCCGCCGGCATCATGGCGCACGACTCGGTCAGGCCCATGCCGATGGCCGGGGCATCGAGCAGCGCGAACAAATCGCGCTTCGCGGTGTGGTCCGGACAGGCGGGGTAGCCAGGAGCCGGACGGATGCCCGTGTAGCGCTCGGAGATCAGCGCGTCGTTGTCGAGCTTCTCGCCGGCGGCGTAGCCCCAGAATTCGGTGCGCACCTTCATGTGCAGCCACTCGGCGGCAGCTTCGGCGAAGCGGTCGGCCAGCGCCTTGAGCATGATCGCCGAGTAGTCGTCGTGGGCGGCCTCGAAGGCGGCAACGCGCTCGTCGATGCCAAGGCCGGCGGTGACGGCGAAGGCGCCGGCGTAGTCCTGGTCACCGACGAAATCGGCCAGCGAAGTGTTGAAGCGGCCCTGCGGTTGCTTGATCTGCTGGCGCAGGCCGATCCAGCGGGCGGTTTCGACGGTCCGCAATTCGTCGGCGTAGAGGACGATGTCCTCATTCTCGCCGCGGGCCGGATACAGGCCGAATACGGCCCTCGCGGTCAACCAGTTTTCGGACACGATTTTCGCCAGCATGGCCTGCGCATCGGCAAACAACTGGCGGGCGGTTTCGCCGACCGTCTCGTTCTTCAGGATGGCCGGGTAGCGGCCGGCCAGATCCCAGCTCTGGAAGAAGGGCGACCAGTCGATGTAGGGCACGAGCTCGGCGAGCGGGATCGTCAGTTCGTGGCGGCCGGGCTGCGCGGGCCTCAACGGCGTGTGCGCCGAGTTCCACGTGAAACGGTTGGCGCGGGCCTCGGCCAGCGAGACCAGCGTCGCCCCCTTGCGCCCGGCGTGTTCGGCGCGCACCGCTTCGTACTCTGCCGCGATGTCGGCGACATAGCCGGCCTTCTGCTCGGTCGACAGCAGCTTGGTGGCGACGCCGACGGCACGCGAGGCGTCCGGCACATAGACCACCGGGCTGTCGGTGTTGGTGGCGATCTTGATCGCCGTATGCGCGCGGCTGGTCGTCGCGCCGCCGATCAGCAGCGGCTGGGTCATGCCACGGCGCTTCATTTCGGCGGCGACGTGGGCCATTTCCTCGAGCGAGGGGGTGATCAGGCCGGAGAGGCCGATGATGTCCACGCGGTGTTCCAGCGCCGCCTTCAGGATGTTGTCGCAGCTGACCATGACGCCGAGATCGACGACGTCGTAGCCGTTGCAGCCGAGGACGACGCCGACGATGTTCTTGCCGATGTCGTGCACGTCGCCCTTGACGGTGGCCATCAGGATCTTGCCCTTGGAGCCGAGGCCGGTGCGCGATTTTTCCGCTTCGATGTAAGGCAGCAGATGGGCGACTGCCTGCTTCATGACGCGGGCCGATTTCACAACCTGCGGCAGGAACATCTTGCCGGCGCCGAAGAGATCGCCGACGTGGTTCATGCCGGCCATCAGCGGGCCTTCGATGACGGCGAGCGGCGGCTTGCCAGCCGCTTCCAGCTGGGCGCGGACTTCTTCGGTATCGGCCACGACAAAATCGGTGATGCCCTTGATCAGCGCGTGTTCGAGGCGCTTCTCGACCGACTGCTCGCGCCAGCTCAAATCCGGCCCGCTGTCCTTGCTCTTGCCTTCCTTGACCGTCTGGGCGAACTCGACCAGCGCGTCGCCGGCACCGGGGTGCTTGTTCAGCACCACATCCTCGACCTTGGCGCGCAAATTCGGCTCGAGATCGTCGTACACGCCGAGCATCCCGGCATTGACGATGCCCATGGTCATGCCGTTCTGGATGGCGTGGTAGAGGAAAACGGTGTGGATTGCCTCGCGCACCGGGTCGTTGCCGCGGAAGCTGAACGAGACGTTGGAAACGCCGCCGGAAATGTGGGCGTGCGGCAGATTGTCCTTGATCCAGCGGGTGGCCTCGATGAAATCGACCGCGTAGTTGTCGTGCTCGGGAATGCCGGTGGCGATGGCAAAAATGTTCGGGTCGAAGATGATGTCTTCGGCTGGGAAACCCATGCCGGTGAGCAGCGCGTAGGCCTTGCCGCAGATTTCGGTCTTGCGGGCGTAGGTATCGGCCTGGCCCTGCTCGTCGAAGGCCATGACGATGACGGCGGCGCCGTAGCGGCGGGCGAGCTTGGCCTGCTCGAGGAACTTGGCTTCGCCTTCCTTCATCGAGATCGAATTGACGATGCCCTTGCCCTGGATGCACTTGAGACCGGCTTCGATGACTTCCCACTTCGACGAGTCGATCATGATCGGCACGCGCGAGATGTCCGGTTCCGAGGCGATCAGCTTGAGGAACTTATCCATGGCGGCGATCGAATCGAGCATCGCCTCGTCCATGTTGATATCGATGACCTGGGCGCCGTTCTCGACCTGCTGGCGGGCGACCGCCAATGCGTCGTCGAAGCGGCCTTCGAGAATCATCCGGGCAAAGGCCTTGGAGCCGGTGACGTTGGTCCGCTCGCCGACGTTCACATAGAGCGAGCCGGGCGTGACGTTGAACGGTTCCAGCCCGGAGAGGCGCAGCGCCGCTTCGATTTTTGCCGGTTTTCTCGGGTTGACCGTAGCAACGCGCTCGGCAATGGCGGCGATGTGCTCGGGCGAGGTGCCGCAGCAGCCACCGACGATATTGACGATGCCGGCCTTCGCCCAGCTTTCGATTTCATCGGCCAGCATCTCGGCGGTTTCGTCGTAGCCGCCGAACGCATTGGGCAGGCCGGCGTTGGGGTGGGCCGAGACGTAGCAGTCGCAGACGCGGGAGAGTTCCTCGACGTACTGGCGCAATTCCTGGGCGCCGAGCGCGCAGTTGAGGCCGAAGGACAGCGGTTGGACGTGGCGCAGCGAATTCCAGAAGGCCTCGGCGGTCTGGCCGGACAGGGTGCGACCGGAGGCGTCCGTGATCGTCCCCGAAATCATGACCGGCCAACGGCGGCCGGCGGTGTCGAAGAACTGCTCGATGGCGAACAGCGCGGCCTTGGCGTTGAGCGTGTCGAAGACGGTTTCGACGAGCAGGATGTCGGCGCCGCCGTCGGTCAGGCCGCGGATGGCTTCGAGATAATCGGTGACCAGCGCGTCGAAGCTGACGTTGCGGTAGCCGGGGTCGTTCACGTCCGGCGAAATCGAGGCGGTACGGCTGGTCGGGCCGAGCACGCCGGCAACGAAGCGCGGTTTGGCCGGGTTGGCGGCGGTGAATTCATCGCAGAACCGGCGGGCGAGCGCGGCGCCTTCCCGATTCAGCTCGTAGACTACGGCTTCCAACTTGTAGTCGGCCTGCGAGACGGCGGTCGAATTGAAGGTGCAGGTTTCCAGGATATCGGCGCCGGCTGCCAGATAGGCGCGGTGGATACCGCCGATGACGTCCGGCCGGGTCAGCACCAGCAGGTCGTTGTTCCCCTTGAGGTCGTGGGCGTGGTCCCGGAAGCGCTCGCCGCGGTAGTCGGCCTCGTTCAGCCCGTGGCGCTGGATCATCGTGCCCATGGCACCGTCGAGGACGAGCAGGCGTTGCTGGAGCAGGGTCTGGAGTTCGGCGCTACGGTCGGGCTGCATCATGGTCACCTCGGCAATGCCGGGACGCCGCAATGAAAAACGGCGCCACAAACCGGCAGGGTTTGCGAGCGCCGTTGATCGTTGCCGAGCCTGGCCCCGTATCCCCGTACCGACAGGGAAAGGGTCGCAACGCTCCTCGGCAGGCTGCGTAGTTTACTGGTCGCAACGCCGCCTGCCAAGTGCGTTGATTTTTCTAACCTTTTACCTCGACGCGCTTGCCGGCTTTCTTGACGAGGCCGGTGCTCGTATCGAAATAAACGTTGAAATAGGTCAACTCGTTGTGCGGCATGCCCTCGATGCGCCATTCCCACACTTCCTCGCGCAGGTTGTCGAAGACTTCTATGCGGGCCGGCTTGCCGAGCAGGCGGCGGATCGCGTCGCGCTCCATGCCTTCGCGGGCGCGGGCGTAACTGGCGTCGTTCAGCACCTGCTCGAAACGGGTGACGATGCGGTCGGGGCCGAGCGTCACCATGTAACAATGGACGCCCATCGGCTGCCGGGTGTATTCCCAGGTCGTCGAGCCATCGTTGTTGCGGAACTCGAATCCGGGTTCGCCCATGCGCGTGCGCACCTCGTCCGCGGTCGTGATGCCGGGCTTGATGTCCTGGTTGAGGCCGATGTCGCAGCCGGGGAGGACGGCGACGACGGCGGCGAGGGCTGCGGAGATCCGTTGGAAGAAGCTCATCCGCCCAGTTTACGCCAATCGCGCTCCCGCCGGATAATGCGGCGATCCCTACCGCAGCCGCCCGCATGGAACATCTCGATCCTGCCGCCGCCCACGCCTTCCTCGAGGTTCACCCCGGGGCGCTGCTGGTCGATTGCCGCACCGAGATCGAGTTCATGTATGTCGGTCATCCCGTCGGTGCCGAGCACGTCGCCTGGCAGGAGTCGCCGGACTGGCAGGTCGATCCGCAATTCACCCATCGCGTCGCGCGCCTGCTGGGCGGCGACCGGTGACGGCCGGTGCTGCTCATCTGCCGCAGCGGAACGCGCTCGGTCGATGCCGGCGAAGCGCTCGAGGCTGCCGGCTTCACCCGCGTCATCAACGTCCTCGAGGGATTCGAGGGCGACCTCGACGAGCATTTCCACCGCGGCACGCTCGGCGGCTGGCGCCTGCGCGGCCTGCCCTGGCAGCAGTCCTAGGTCCCTTCAGGTTGTGCCGGTGTGTGCCAGCCGCCGGTACTGGATCGCTTCGGCAATGTGGGCCGCGCCTATCGTCTCGCTGCCGCCGAGGTCGGCGATCGTGCGGGCGACCTTGAGGATGCGGTGCCAGGCGCGCGCCGAAAGGCCTAGGCGCTCGCCGGCCTGGCGCAGCAGCTGGGCGCCGCCGGCGTCGGGCGTGCACAGCGCATCGATGGCGGCGGTGTCCAGGCGTGCGTTGCTCGTTCCCTGGCGTGCCTGCTGGCGGGAGGCCGCCGCGGCGACGCGGTCACGCACGCTTGCCGACGCTTCGCCGTCAGCCTTGCCGGCCAGCGCTTCCGCGGGCAGGGCCGGCACCTCGATGAGCAGGTCGATGCGGTCGACGAGCGGGCCTGACAGACGACCGCGGTAGCGGGCGATCTGGTCGGGCGTACACCGGCATTGCCCTTTCGGGTGGCCGGCATAGCCGCAGGGACAGGGATTCATCGCCGCGACCAGCTGGAACTCCGCCGGGAATTCCGCGTGGCGGGCGGCGCGGGCGATGTGGATGCGCCCGGTTTCGAGCGGCTCGCGCAGCGTTTCCAGCACCTTGCGGTCGAATTCGCTGGGCTCGTCGAGGAAAAGGACGCCATGATGGGCGAGCGAGATCTCGCCGGGGCGGGGCGGATTGCCGCCGCCGACCAGCGCGACCGCCGAGGCCGTGTGGTGCGGCGCCCGGTAAGGTCGCCGGCCGAATGCGGCCGCATCGAAGCGCCCGGCGAGCGAGAGGACGGTCGCCGAGGCGAGCGCCGCCGGCGCGGGCAGCGGCGGCAGCAGACCGGGCAGGCGGGCGGCGAGCATCGACTTGCCGGCGCCGGGCGGCCCGATCATCAGCAGCGAATGACCGCCGGCAGCAGCGACCTCGAGTGCGCGCCGCGCCTGGGCTTGGCCACGCACCTCAGCGAGGTCGGCGGATTTCGTTCCCGGCGCCGGGTCGACCGCAACTGCCGCCTCAAGCCGCTCCCGGCCGCAGAGGTGAGCGCACACTTCGAGCAGGGAGTTCGCAGCGAGGATGTTTTGCGTAGCGGCCAGCGCCGCCTCGCCGGCGCTGCCGGCGGGAAGGATGAAGGATTTCCCGTTGCCCGCCGCGCATAGCGCCATCGCCAGTGCGCCGCGAACCGGGCGCAACTCGCCGGAAAGCGAGAGCTCGCCGGCGAACTCGTGGGCCGCCAGCGCCGGCGCGGGGATCTGGCCGCTGGCGGCGAGTATGCCGAGCGCGATGGGGAGGTCGAAGCGACCGGATTCCTTGGGCAGGTCGGCCGGCGCCAGGTTGATGGTGATGCGCCGGGCGGGAAACTCGAAGCCGGAATTGACGATGGCCGCGCGCACCCGGTCGCGCGCTTCCTTGACCTCGGTGTCGGGCAGCCCGACCAGGGTGACGGCCGGCAGGCCGGATGCCAGATGAACCTCCACCGTGACCGGCGGCGAATCCATGCCGTCCAGCCCGCGGCTGTGGGCGACGGCCAGTGGCATGGCCGCTCAGCTTTCCGTGCGGGCCTTTTCCAGCGCCTCGACGCGGGCCTCGAGCGCCTTCAGCTTGTCGCGCGTGCGCGCCAGAACCTGAGCCTGGATGTCGAATTCCTCGCCGGTCACCAGGTCGAGCTTGGCAAAGATGCCGCTCATGACCGCGCGGGCATTCTTTTCGATGTCCTTGGCCGGCGAATTGGCCAGCAAGGCGCTGACTTTGCTGCCGATTTCTTCGAGGGTTTTCGGGTCGAGCATGGGGAATCCTCCGTGGCGACCGAGTTTAGCACAGCGTCGTTGCACTGCCGTTTCACGGGCTGCGCGTCGCTGGTGCGTAACGGTCTGTAACTGCACCGATGTGGTGCAAGACTGCACTATGACTTTCGGCGTATGTGCAATAATGAATTGATTTATATAGTAAATATCATCTGGCACGACTGATGCTATTGCTGTGCTGCACAAGATTTTTTCTTGTCTTTCAACCTTTCAGGAGATGCACCATGAAGAAGTCACTGATCGCCGCAGCACTCGCCGGCCTGTTCGCCGTCCCGGCCTTTGCTCAGTCCGCCGCCCCGGCCCCCGCCGAGGAAGCCAAGAGTCCGCATACCTTCACCGCCAACGTCGGCCTCTTCACAAGCTATCGTTTCCGCGGCATCGACCAGACCTTCGGCAAGCCGGCCCTGCAGGGCGGGATTGATTACTCGCACGAAAGCGGCCTCTACGTCGGCAACTGGAACTCCAATGTTTCGTCCGGCGCCGGCTTCCCCGATGGCAACCTCGAGATGGACTTCTACGGCGGCTGGAAGACGACCTTCGGTGACTTCGGCCTCGATGTTGGCGGCCTCTACTATTACTATCCCGGCACGACCGCTACGATTCTTTCGGGTACCAACGCCAAGAATCTGGGTGCCACTACCAGCGGCACCGTCGATAACTTCGAGCTGTACGTCGCCGGCAGCTGGAAGTTCCTGACCCTGAAGTACAACTACTCGCTGACCGACTACTTCAGCCTGCCGGACTCCAAGGGTTCCAGCTACCTCGACCTGACCGCCAACTATGAGGTCGCCGACGGCTGGTTCCTCAATGCCCACGTTGGTCACCTGTGGGCGCCGGAGTACAAGTACAACACGGCGGGTAACCAGAGCATCAACTATACCGACTGGAAGCTCGGCGTGACCAAGACCATCGACACCTGGTCGATTGGCCTGGCTTATGTCGGCACCAACGCCAACGGCAGTTGCAGCAACAGCGGTGCAGAGTTCTACTGCTTCTCGAACTCGCTGAACGGTAGCGGCCAACTCGGCTCGAAGACGCCGAAGGACGCTGGTCGCGGCATCGCCGTCTTCTCGGTCTCGCGTACTTTCTAACAGCCATCCTTCCCTCCTCGCCGGCTCGCTCCGGCACGGAGGGGAACAGCAATCAACTGGGGAACAGTCATGAAATTCGTTACCGCCATCATCAAGCCGTTCAAGCTTGACGAAGTGCGTGAGGCGCTGTCCGCCATCGGCGTCCAGGGCATCACCGTCACCGAGGTCAAGGGATTCGGTCGGCAGAAAGGCCACACCGAGCTCTACCGGGGTGCCGAGTACGTCGTCGATTTCCTGCCCAAGGTCAAGATCGAGGCCGCCGTCAATTCCGACCAGATCGACCAGGTCATCGAGGCGATCGAGAAATCCGCCTCCACCGGCAAGATCGGCGACGGCAAGATCTTCGTCTTCGACCTTGAACAAGTCATCCGCATCCGGACCGGCGAAACCGGCACCGATGCCCTGTAAGGAGCGAACAATCATGAAACGCTTTTTCGCACTGCTCGCCCTCGTCGGCGCCGTCGCCATCGGCGCACCGGCCTGGGCTGAAGAGAAGGCCGCTCCCGCGGCACCCGCCGCGACGGCGCAGGCCGGCATGTCGGGCATGAGCGGCATGGCCGCTGATGCCGCACCGGCTGCCGCCGAAGCCGCCGCACCGGCACCGGTCGCCAACAAGGGCGACAACGCCTGGGTCATGATGAGCGCCGCGCTCGTCATACTGATGTCCATCCCGGGCCTCGCGCTGTTTTACGGCGGCCTTGTCCGCTCGAAGAACATGCTGTCGGTGCTGATGCAGGTGTTCACGGTGTTCTCGCTGATCACCGTGCTCTGGGTGGCCTACGGCTACTCGGCGGCCTTCACCGAGGGCAACGCCTTCTTCGGGACGCTCGACAAGCTCTTCCTCAAGGGCATCACGCCGGAATCGGTGGGCGCGACCTTCTCCAAGGGCGTGGTCATCTCCGAGCTGGCCTTCGTGATCTTCCAGGGCGCCTTCGCGGCCATCACCTGCGGCCTGATCGTCGGCGCCTTCGCCGAACGCGCCAAGTTCTCGGCAATCCTGGTCTTCATGGTGATCTGGTTCACGCTGTCCTACATCCCGATGGCGCACATGGTCTGGTACTGGGCCGGTCCCGATGCCTACACCGATGCGGCTGCGGCCGAAGCGGCCGGCGCGACGGCGGGCTTCCTGTTCCAGAAGGGCGCGCTCGACTTCGCGGGCGGCACCGTGGTGCACATCAACGCCGCGATCGCCGGTCTGGTCGGTGCCTACATGGTGGGCAAGCGCACCGGCCTCGGCAATGTCGCGATGGCCCCGCACTCGCTGACCTTCACCATGATCGGCGCCTCGCTGCTGTGGTTCGGCTGGTTCGGCTTCAACGCCGGCTCCGCCCTCGAGGCTTCCGGCGGTGCTGCCCTGGCCATGGTCAACACCTGGCTGGCGACCGCCTGCGCGGCCCTGTCCTGGATGTTCGCCGAGTGGATGCTCAAGGGCAAGCCGTCGATGCTGGGTGCCGCTTCCGGCGCCGTCGCCGGTCTCGTTGCGATCACCCCGGCGGCCGGCTTCGTCGGCGTCATGGGTGCCATCGTCATCGGCCTGCTCGCCGGCATCGTCTGCCTGTGGGGCGTCAATGGCCTCAAGAAGCTGCTCGGTGCGGATGACTCGCTCGATGTCTTCGGCATCCACGGCGTCGGTGGCATCCTCGGTGCCATGCTGACCGGCGTCTTCGTCGATCCGGCCCTCGGCGGCACGGGCGTCTATGACTACGTGGCCAACAAGGTCGGCGACTTCGACATGGGCGCGCAGCTGGTTGCCCAGGCCTGGGGCGTCGGCACCGTCATCGTCTGGTCCGCGGTGGTCTCCGTCGTCGCCTACAAGCTGGTGGACCTGGTCATCGGCCTGCGTGTGGCGGAAGACGAGGAGCGCGAGGGTCTCGACCTGACCGCTCACGGCGAAACCGCCTACCACCACTGAGGTTTGCTTCAGACAGTTTCAGCAAGAGTCTCTCTCCTTTCGGGCACCTTCGGGTGCCCGTTTTTTTGTGGAGAGCGACTCTGGAAAAGGTACCGGGCGGCAGGTCGACCGCAACCGTCGGTCAGCGGAAGACGATCGTCTTGTTGCCGTGTACGAGGACGCGGTCCTCGAGGTGGTAGCGCAGGCCGCGTGCCAGTACCGTCTTCTCGATGTCCTTGCCGTAGCGCACCATGTCTTCGGGCGAATCGGAATGGTCGATGCGGATCACGTCCTGCTCGATGATCGGCCCGGCATCGAGTTCGCTGGTCACGTAATGGCAGGTGGCGCCGATCAGCTTGACGCCGCGCTCGTAGGCCTGGTGATAGGGCTTGGCCCCGGCGAAGCTGGGCAGGAAGCTGTGGTGGATGTTGATGATGCGCCCGGCCAGCGCCTCGCACAGTTCCGGTGACAGGATCTGCATGTAGCGGGCGAGCACCATCGCATCGCCGCGCACGTCCTCGAAGATGCGGCGGATCTCGGCGTAGGCCGCGGCCTTGTTGTCCTTCGTCACCGGCACGTGGTGGAAGGGGATGCCGTGCCATTCGACGAAGCCGCGGAAGGTGTCGTGGTTCGAAACGACGCAGGGAATTTCGATGTCGAGCTCCTTCGCCTGCCAGCGGGCGAGGAGGTCGTAGAGGCAGTGCTCCTGCTTGGAGACGAGGACGACGACGCGTTTCTTGATCGCGCTGTCGGTGATGCGCCAGTCCATCGACAGCGGCTCGGCGACCTCGGCACGGAAGCGTTCGCGGAACTCGGCAAGCAGTATGGGCAGCGAGTCGGCCTTGATCTCGATGCGCATGAAGTAGCGACCGGTCAGCGCGTCGGCGTGGAAGCTCGATTCGAGGATCCAGCCGCCATTGCCGGCGATGAAGCCGGAAACGCGGGCGATGATGCCGACCTGGTCCGGGCAGGACGCGGTCAGCGTGAAGAAGCGGTCGCGATGCATCATGTCCTTACTTGCGCCGGCGTTGAACGGAGAAGCCAGCTCCCCGGGGGAGCCGCGTGATTCGCCGCCAGGCGTTTGCCAAGGTCAGGCGACTTTGGCAAACGCGCGGTCGATCTCGGCACGCAGCTGGTCGTAGTTGAGCGCGACCGGATACTGCGGGAATTCGCGGATCACGTTTTCAGGGGGATGGAAAAGGATGCCGCCGTGGGCTTCGCCGAGCATGGCCGTGTCGTTGTACGAATCGCCGGCCGCGACGACCGTGAAATTCAGTTCCTTGAAGCGCTTGACCGCCTCGCGCTTCTGGTCCGGCATGCGCAGGTGGTAATCGACCAGCATGCCGTCGTCGTCGTCTTCCAGCGAATGGCAGAACAGCGTCGGCCAGCCGAGCTGGCGCATCAGCGGGTGGGCGAACTCGTAGAAGGTGTCGGACAGGATGACCACCTGGTAATCCTCGCGCAGCTTGTCGAGAAAGGCGCGGGCGCCATCCATCGGGCCCATCTCGGCGATCACCTTCTGGATGTCGGGCAGGCCGAGCTTGTGCCGGCGCAGGATGTCCAGCCGGTAGGTCATCAGCTTGTCGTAATCCGGCTCGTCGCGCGTCGTGCGCTGCAGCTCGGGGATGCCCGTGCGCCTGGAGAATTCGATCCAGATCTCGGGAACGAGGACCCCTTCGAGGTCGAGGCAGACGATTTGCACGGCGTAACTCCCTGCGAGGAAAGCGGAAAAGCCGCGATTTTACCTGAGCGGTGGCGGTTTTCGGGGTGTTTGGGGGGTTGACCGCGGCAGGCGGGGAAATAGCGTCGTCCGGCCGCCGAATTTTCGTCACGTGGCTGGGTATCCCGCCATCAGGAATTCCGCCGTGGCAGCGCAGGCTGCCGCGGCCCTTTGACAGGGGACGAAAGGCGCGGCGATACTTTTGCCCCGGAGCCGCCGGATTTTCCATCCCCGGCAAGACGACAATCACGGGAGGCGGTAAAGGTGGAGTGGTCGCAGACGTATTCGCTGGGCATTCAGGAGATCGACGACCAGCACAAGGGGCTGCTCGGCTGCTTCACCCGCATCGAGGACGCCATCGCATGCGGTGAGAGCTGGTCCGACGTGCACTTCAAGATCGTCGAGCTGCGCGAGTACGCGGAACGCCACTTCGCCTTCGAGGAAGCCCTGATGCGGCTTTACGGGGACGACGGCATCATGCGCCATGCGGCTGAACACGCCAGGTTCTTCGGCAGCCTCGATGAAATCGAGCACAAGTCGATCCGCAACGATGCGGAATCAGAGATGACGCACTTCCTGCGCAAGTGGCTTACCGACCACATCCTCTGTATCGACAAGGAATTCACAGAGCGCATCCTGTCCGGCGTGCCGGTGATCCGCTCCACCGCGGCCTGACGCCGCCGGCCAGCTCCCCCGGACGGCGCTTGCGGTCCGGCCGCATAGCCGGCTGTCCGCAAAGCTCTCAATCGGCCGCCGGCATTGCCTCCAGCGCCTCGTGAACTTCCAGCCAGCGCAGCTCGGCCGCATCGATCTGCTCACCGAGGTCGGCGGCCTGGCGGTGCATTTCCTCGCTTTTCTGGCGGTCGACCGCAGCATAGAAGCCGGGATCCGCAAATGAGGCTTCGAGAGCGGCCTTTTCTTCGTTCCACTTGGCCAGTTTCCGTTCGAGCTGCTCAATTTCCTTGAGCAGCGGCCGGCGCTGCGCCAGCAGCGCCTGCCGGCTGGCCCGGGCGTCGGCCCGCTGCTGCAGGCGTTCGCTCTTGCCGGCGGCGGCTTCCGGTTCCGGCGCCTTGTCGGCACTGCGTTGCGTGGCCAGCCAGGCGGCGTAGTCGTCGAGGTCGCCGTCGAATTCGGTGGCCTTGCCATCGGCCACCAGCAACAGTTCGTCAGCGCAGGTGCGCAGCAGGTGGCGGTCGTGCGAGACGATGACCATGCCGCCCTCGTAGTCCTGCAAGGCGAAGGTCAGGGCTTCGCGCATCTCGAGGTCGAGGTGGTTGGTCGGCTCGTCGAGCAGCAGCAGGTTGGGCCTGGTGCGGATGAGCAGGGCCAGTGCCAGGCGCGACTTTTCGCCGCCGGAAAAGGGCTCGACGGCGCGCGTCGCCATGTCGCCGCGGAAGTCGAAGCCCCCGAGGTAGTCGCGCAGCTCCTGCTCCGGAGTCAACGGCTCGAGGCGCTGCAGGTGCTGGAGCGGCGATTCGTCGGGGCGCAGCTGCTCGAGCTGGTGCTGGGCGAAGTAGCCGATGTTGAGTGCCCTGGCCTCCTTGCGCTCGCCACCCTGCTGGGCGACGGTACCGGCGAGCAGCTTGACCAGCGTCGACTTGCCGGCGCCGTTGCGGCCGAGCAGGCCGATGCGGCAGCCGGGGCGCAGCGTCAGGCGGATTCCGCCGAGGATCTGCCGTTGACCATAGCCGGCGGCGGCGTCCTCGATCACCAGCAGCGGGTCGGGCAGCGCCGCCGGTTCGCGGAAGCTGAAGTGGAAGGGGGAGTCGACGTGGGCGGCGGCGACGATTTCCATGCGCTCCAGCATCTTGACCCGGCTTTGCGCCTGGCGGGCCTTGGTGGCCTTGGCCTTGAAGCGGGTGATGAAGCTGTTGAGGTGGGCGATCTCGCGCTGCTGGGCCTCGAACGCGGCCTGCTGGGTGGACAGCCGCGCGGCGCGGGCGCGCTCGTAGTCGGAATAGCCGCCACTGGTCAGGCTCAGGCGCTGGAGGTCGATGGCCAGGATGTGGCCGACCACGGCATCGAGGAAGTCGCGGTCGTGCGAGATGAGGAGCAGCGTGGCCGGCGTCGCCTTCAGCCATTGCTCGAGCCAGAGGACGGCGTCGAGGTCGAGGTGGTTGGTCGGCTCGTCGAGCAGCAGCAGGTCGGCGCGGCAGGCGAGGGCGCGCGCCAGGTTGAGGCGGACCCGCCAGCCGCCCGAGAATTCGGCCACGGCGCGCCCGAAATCGCTGTCGGTGAAGCCGAGCCCGTGCAGGACCTCGGCGGCGCGGGCCTTGGCCGAGTAGCCGCCGATCTCGCCGTAGCGGGCGTGCAGGTGGCCGATCGCCTCGCCGTCGCCGCGCGCTTCGGCGGCGGCCAGCTCGCGCTCGATGCCGCGCAGTTCGGCGTCGCCGTCGAGCACGAACTCCAGCGCAGCGTCGGGCAACGCCGGGGTCTCCTGGGCGACGCGGGCGATCTGCCAGCGGGGCGGTAGCTCGACATCGCCCGATTCGGCGTGCAGTTCGCCGGAAAGGAGCGCGAACAGGCTAGACTTGCCGCTGCCGTTGGCGCCGACGACGCCGACCTTCCACCCGGCGTGGAGCTGGACCGAGGCGTCCACGACCAGCGGGCGGCCGGCGCGGGCGAAGGTGACTTGGCGCAGGGCGATCATGAGGCGGCCGATTATAGCGGCGGCCTGCTAGAATCGGCCGGTTTCCTCCTGTTCGTCGCCATGCGCCGCGCTTCCGCCCTGATCATTCCCGTCGTCCTGCTTCTCGCGCAACCGGCAGCTGCCGCCAGCGAGGCTGCGGCAGACCCGCTGGCTTGGGGGCCGCGCCTGGCGCGCGCCGCCGAGTTGCAGCGCGAGGGCACGGCGCGGCGGACGGAGGCCGAAGCGACCTTCGTCCGGGAGAAGGAGGGCTGCTACCGCAAGTTCCTGGTCAACCGCTGCCTCGACCGTGCGCACGCCGACAATGTTGCCGCGGTGAACTCCGCCCGCCTGATGGAGAACGAAGGCAAGGCTCTCGAGCGGCAGGTCAAGAAGGAACAGATGAGCGAGCGCGAACTGCGCTACGCGGCGGAAGAGGAGCAGCGTGCCGCCGACCTGCGTACGCGCGAGACTCAGACCGCCGCAGCGCGCCAGGCGGCAGCGGCCGAGGAAGCGGCGACCCGTGCCGACAAGGAGCGCAAGGCCGAGGAGGGCGCCGCGCGCCGCGCGGCGGATGCCGAGCGCCAGCGCAAGAAGCGCGAAGACCACGACCGCCGCGTCGCCGAGAAGATGGAAAAAGCGGCGGCCAAACCGGATCAGCCCGCCAAGCCCGCTTCCCCCTGATTCAGGCTCTTGCTTCCGCGAGCCGGCGCACGAGCTTCTGCACCGGGGCCGGCACCCCGGCGCCGGCGATGTCGGCAATCCTGACCCATTCCGTTCCCGCTTCCCGGCACGCCGTGCCGACGGTGACCCGGCACAGCACCGGTTCCAGCGTCAGCCGGAAGTGTGTAAAGGCGTGGCGCAGCGGTGCCAGCGGCTCCGGCTCCTGTTCCGCTGCCAGCCCGAGGCGCGCCAGCACGGCGCCGGGTTCACCTTCCGGCGGCACCAGCAGGCCGCCCCAGATGCCGCTGGGCGGCCGCCGTTCGAGCAGCAGGCGGGCGCCGTCGCTGATCAGCACGAAGGTCGCGCGCCGCACGGGTATGGCCGGGCGCGGGCGGCGGGCGGGCAGCTCTGTCTGGCGGCCTTCGGCCAGCGCGATGCACGAGGTGGCCAGCGGACAGGCGGCGCAATCCGGACGGGAGCGCGTGCACAGGGTGGCGCCGAGGTCCATCAGCCCCTGCGTGTAGGCGGCGATGTCGCGCGCCGGCAGCAGCGATTCGGCGAGATCCCACAGCGCGGCATGGATGGCCGCCTGGCCGGGGAAGCCCTCGATTGCGAAATGGCGGCAGAGGACGCGCTTGACGTTGCCATCGAGGATGGCTGCCCGCTCGCCGAAGGCGAAGGCGGCGATCGCCGCTGCCGTCGAGCGGCCGATGCCGGGCAGGGCGGCCAGGGCGGACGCGGTTTCCGGGAATTTTCCGGCGTGGACCGCGACGACCTCGCGCGCGCAGCGGTGCAGGTTGCGCGCCCGCGCGTAGTAGCCGAGGCCTGCCCACAGCGCGATGACCTCCTCGAGCGGTGCGGCGGCCAGCGCCGCGATATCGGGGAAGCGGGCGAGGAAGCGCGCGTAATAGGGGATCACGGTCGTGACCTGGGTCTGCTGCAGCATGATCTCCGAGAGCCAGATCCGGTAAGGGTCGCGCGTTCCCTGCCAGGGCAGGCCATGGCGGCCGGCGGTCTTCTGCCAGGCGACCAGGCGGTCGGCGAAGGCGCTGGGGGCGGTCAAATCTGCCTCGACGCAGGAACTCGGAGTGCGGATAATACGGCCTTTTCCTGCCTGCCCACCGCCATGAACGCCGACCCGGACATCACCCGCAGCCTGCGCAACGCGCTTGGCCGCTTCGCCACCGGGGTCACCATCGTCACGGCGCTCGATCCCGACGGCCAGCCGATCGGCCTCACCGTGAACTCCTTCTCGGCGGTGTCGCTGGCCCCGCCTTTGGTCCTCTGGTGCCTCGACAACGCCTCGCACAACCTCGAGGCCTTCCGCCGCGCCAGCCATCACGCGATCAACGTGCTTTCCGAAGGTCAGCTGGATCTCTCCAACCGTTTCGCGACCTGGCCTGTAGACCGGTTCTCCGGCCTGCGCTGGCACCCGGGCGCCGGCGGCGCGCCGCTTTTCGACGGCTGCTGCGCGACCTTCGAAGTCGCCAACGAGACGGCGCATCCGGGTGGCGACCACACCATCTTCCTCGGCCGTATCGAGCGCTTCACCGAGACCGACGGCCTCGCCCCGCTGCTTTTCCATGCCGGTGACTACGCCCAGTTGCGCGGCGGCCGGCGCGAGGATTGAACGGCGCTCGCGCTGCGCTTAGAATGCCGCCTGAACGCCCGAGCGGGCGTCGTATAATGGTAATACCCAAGCTTCCCAAGCTTGTGCCGTGGGTTCGATTCCCATCGCCCGCTCCACATCGATCCAGGCAGGTCGTGGATCTGCAAACGTAAGGGCCAACCCGGTGCGGTTGGCCTTTTTCTTGCCCCATGCCCGAATGCGCTCGTCGGTAGCCCCTAGCCGCCGGCGAACGCACGCCAGAGTTCGCCGGCTTCGCTGACGATGACGGCCAGCCAGACCGCCATCGCGATGCCGACCGCGGCGGCGGCCATGTCCTTGATGACCTTGATCTTCGGGTTCTGCCTCGTCTCGACGAAATCGCACAGGGCCTCGATGGCGCTGTTGAAGATTTCCGCGACGAGGACGAAGGCTGTGGCCAGGAGGATGAGCAGGACGTCGATCCAGGCCCGGAAGGCGAACGCCAGCACGAGGATGCCGGCCGAGAGCACCAGCTTCCAGGTCACCGACCAGTCGTAGATGACGGCGTAGCGCAGGCCGGAAAGGATGGTCCGGAGTTTCCTGACGGGGTGGTAGCCGGGCTCGCCGATGCCGAGGAACTTGTGTCTCATGGTTGCCGGCTCCAGACGGGTAGCCGTCGCAACGCCAGGACCCAGAGGATGCCGGCGGCGAGGCCGAACAGGATGTCGCTCGGAAAATGTACCTGCAGGTGCAGGCGCGACCAGGCGACCAGCGCGACGAGCAGGGCGCCCAGCGCGATTTCCAGGCTGCCGGGCCGCCGGGAGCGCCCCGGCGCCAGCAGCCAGGCCGTGACGAAGGCGCTGACCTGCAGGGTGTGGGCACTGGGAAAGCTGGCGTCGGCCGGCATCTCGATCAGCGTCGCGACCTCCGGGCGGTTGCGGTCGACGGCGATTTTCGCGGCAAAACCGAGCAGCGCGGCACCGGCCAGCGCCGCCGGCAGGAAGAGGGCGCCGGGAGCGTGCAGCCGGCCCCAGGCGACGAGCGCCTGGGCGAGCGCCAGCGGCATCAGGACGAGGATGGAGCCGGCCCAGGTGACGGCCCGGAAAAATGCGTCGGCCACGGGCATATGACCACGGGCCGCCAGCGTCAGGCCGGCCGCATCGAATTCGTCCGGGCGGTCGGCGCCGAAGGCGAGGGCGCCGAACCACAGGATGGCCGGTGCCGCGAGCAGCCACGCGGCTCCCGCCCAGGGTGCGCTGCGTATCCCGATCCCGGTCGAGCGCATTTGCATGGCACGCGCCTCAGACGAACCAGGCGATGGCGAAGACGCCGACCATGGTGAAGGCGATGCCGATCTTGGCGACGATGCCGAGCAGGAAGCTGATGCCGGCCGCCAGTCCGGCGCGCGATGCCTGAGCGCCGTTGCGGCGGGCCAGCCACTCCCCGGCGATGGCGCCGAGCACGGGGCCGACGAGGACGCCGACGAGGCCGGCGGCGAGGCCGAGGACGGTGCCGATTGCCGCGCCGGCGATCGCCAGCCCGCTGGCGCCGACGCGCTTCACGCCGAGGGTGGCGGCGACGTAGTCGATGGCCCAGGCGAGCAGGGCGAGCACGCCGAGGACGACGACGGTGATCTCGCCGACCCGTGCGAAGCCGTCGCTCCAGGCCAGCAGCCAGAGGCCGGCGAAGACGAGCGGCATGCCCGGCAGCAGCGGCAGGACGACGCCGGCCAGCCCGACGGCGACGGTGGCAATGCCGAGGACGGGCCAGAGCATGTCCATGGTCAGCCTCCCGCTCCGGGCAGGGCGGTCACCTGGCGCCGGATCTCCGCGAGTTCCTCCTCGCCGAGCGTCTCGCGCGTCAGCAGGTCGCGCGCCGAGGCGCGCAACAACCCTTCGCGGGCGCGCAGCAGGTCGAGCGTGCGGCGGTAGGCATCCTGCACGATGGCGCGTACCGCGAGGTCGATCTCGCGTGCCGTCTCCTCGGCGTAGGGCTTGTCGAACTGGGGAGCCACCTGGCCGAGGTAGTTGCCCTGTTCCTTCTCGTAGACCATGTGGCCGAGCTGGTCGTGCATGCCGTAGCGGGTGACCAGGGCGCGGGCGATCTGGGTGACCCGCTGCAGGTCGTCGGAGGCGCCGGTGGAGAAGTGGCCGTAAATGATCTCCTCGGCGGCGCGCCCGCCGAGCAGGACGACCATGCGGTTCTCCAGCTCCGCGCGCGTCATCAGGTAGCGCTCCTCGGTCGGCCGCTGGATGGTGTAGCCGAGCGCGCCGACGCCGCGCGGGATGATCGACACCTTGTGCACCGGGTCGCTGCCCGGCACCGCCATGGCCGCGAGGGCGTGCCCCATCTCGTGGTGGGCGACGGTTTCCCGCTCGAGCGGCGAGAGCACCCGGTTGCGCTTTTCCAGTCCGGCGACGATGCGCTCGATGGCCACGGTGAAGTCTTCGAGGGTGACCGCGTCGGCCTCGCGGCGGGTGGCTGCGAGTGCCGCCTCGTTGCACAGGTTGGCGAGTTCGGCGCCGGTGAAGCCGGGGGTCAGGTCGGCGACCTTGGCGCGGTCGACGCCCTCGGCGAGACGGATTTTCTGCATGTGCACGCCGAGGATCGCGATGCGTCCCTGCTTGTCCGGCCGGTCGACCACCACCTGGCGGTCGAAGCGGCCGGCGCGCAGCAGCGCCGGGTCGAGGACTTCGGGCCGGTTGGTGGCGCCGAGCAGGACGAGGCCGTTCGACGAATCGAAGCCGTCCAGTTCGACCAGCAGCTGGTTGAGCGTCTGTTCCTTTTCGTCGTGGCCGCCCATCGTGCCCCCCGCGGGCCCGGCGCCGCCCGGCGCGGCCCCTTCGGG
>VEPL01000036.1:26520-60677 GCA_012026885.1 Betaproteobacteria bacterium
CGGCGGGCACGGGCGCGGCCGAGCGCGTCGAGTTCGTCGATGAAGATGATCGCCGGCGCCTTGGCGCGCGCCTGTTCGAACAGGTCGCGCACGCGCGCGGCGCCGACGCCGACGAACATCTCGACGAACTCCGAGCCGGAAATCGAGAAGAAGGGGACGCCGGCCTCCCCGGCGACGGCCTTGGCGAGCAGCGTCTTGCCGGTTCCCGGCGGGCCGACGAGGAGCACACCCTTCGGTGCGCGGCCGCCGAGGCGCCCAAACTTCTGCGGGTCCTTGAGGAAGCCGACGATCTCCTTGAGCTCGTCCTTGGCTTCCTCGACGCCGGCGACATCGGCGAAATTCACCCGGGTGTCGGTCTCGACATAGACCTTGGCCTTGCTCTTGCCGATGTTCATGAAGCCGCCGCCGCCGAGCTTGCCGGCGAAGCGGCGCATCGCGAAGATCCAGATGGCGACGAAGATGACGGCCGGCAGGACCCAGCCGAGCAGGTCCGACAGGAAGGTGTTCTCGACGACGCCGGTGAATTTCACGTCGTATTGCGCGAGGTCCTTCGCCAGGGCCGGGTCGACCCGGGTGGTCACGAAACGGGTCTTGTTGCCGACGGCTTCCTTGAAGGTGCCTATGATCTGGTTGTCGGCAACCGAGATCTCGGCCACCTTGCCTTCCTTCAGCAGCGACTGGAACTCGCTGTAGGGGATCGGCGCCGTGGTGCGCACGCCCTGCCAGACGTTCTGCAGGACGATGATGCCGAGCAGCGCGAAGGCGAAGTACCAGACGGAGAATTGCGTTCTCTTTTCCATGATCGCCTCCGCTCAGCCGGTGCCGCCGTCAGCCGTCGTCCCGCCGGCCGGCTTGCCGTTGCGTGCATCCTTGCGCAGCGACAGCACGATGGAGGTGAAGATGATCGCCGCGACGACACCGAGCGAGAACAGCACCGGGATCTTGTAGAGGTCGATCAGCAGCATCTTGGCGCCGATGAAGACGAGCACCATCGCCAGCCCGTACTTGAGCAGCGAGAAGCGGTCGGCCATGTCGGCGAGCAGGAAGTACATCGCGCGCAGGCCGAGGATGGCGAACACGTTCGAGGTCAGCACGATGAACGGATCGGTGGTGATCGCGAAGATGGCCGGGATCGAGTCGACCGCGAAGATCAGGTCGGAAATCTCGACCAGGACGAGGACGAGGAAGAGCGGGGTGGCGTAGCGCACCCACTTGCCGGCTTCCTCCCTCATGACGAAGAAGCGTTCGCCATGCAACTCGTGGGTGACCTTCATGTGGTTGCGAATCCACCTGATCAGCGGGTTGTTGGCGAGATCCGGCTTTTCGTCGGCGAACCACCACATCTTGATGCCCGTGATCAGCAGGAAGGCGCCGAAGACGTAGAGGATCCAGTGGAACTTGGCGATCAGCCAGACGCCGGCGAAGATCATGACGGTGCGCAGCACGATGGCGCCGAGCACGCCAAGGATGAGCACGCGCTTCTGCAGTTCGAGCGGGATCGCGAAGAAGCTGAACAGCATCAGCCAGACGAAGACGTTGTCGACCGCCAGCGATTTCTCGATCAGGTAGCCGGTCACGTACTCCAGCGTCTTCTCGTTGGCGATCTCGCGCCCGGCCGTGCCGTCGAGGTGCCACCAGAGGGCGGCCGCGAAGAGCATCGACACCGCGACCCAGATGACCGACCACGCGGCCGCCTCCCGGAACGAGACGCGATGCTTCTTGCCGCCGCCGACCAGGAAGAGGTCGATGGCGAGCATGACAAGGACGATGGCGAAGAATCCCGCCCACATCCACCAAGTACCTATTGTTTCCATGTGTTCCCAGCTCCATTCGAATCGTGCGATCCATTGTCGCCATGATGACAGCGTCAATGACCTTTGTCCGGCACGGACGTCGATGCGTTCGAATGCTGAAAACGAACCTTCGCCAGCGCGGCAAAGGTCTTGCTCGCGGCCATCTGCGGATGGCCACCCGGAGCGCCGGAAGTCTCGCGACTTCGTACTGACGACACCCCGGCGGAGAGCTACTCCCCCTTGGGACAATGCCATCCTAACGATGTTGACCATATCGGTCAACTATTGGGCCGATAGCCGTCGCCTAAGTTGCGGCCTAGTGCCCGGGCGGCGGGCGCTGCTGCGCTGCCCGCCGCCTTGCCCGCTCAGCGCGCGAGGTCGAAGCGGTCGAGGTTCATCACCTTGACCCAGGCGGCGACGAAGTCGCGCACGAGCTTTCCTTCGCCGCCGGCCTGCGCATAGACCTCGGCCAGCGCCCGCAGCTGCGAATTCGAGCCGAAGGCGAGGTCGACCCGGCTGGCCGTCCATTTGAGCGCGCCGGTCTGCCGGTCACGGCCCTCGAAGCGCCGGGCGCTGTCGTCGGTCGGGCGCCAGACCGTGCCGATGTCGAGCAAATTCACGAAGAAGTCGTTGCTGAGGACGCCGGGACGCGTCGTGAAGACGCCGTCGGGAGAGCCCCCGGCATTGGCGCCGAGCACGCGCAGGCCGCCGACCAGGACGGTCATTTCCGGCGCGCTCAGGGTCAGCAGCTGCGCCCTGTCGACCAGCATTTCCTCAGCCGGAATGCGGAATGCCTTTTTCTCGAAATTGCGGAAGCCGTCGGCCTGCGGTTCGAGGACGGCGAACGAGGCGGCATCGGTTTGCTCGGCCGTGGCATCGGTGCGGCCCGGCGCGAAGGGGACATCGAACGGATGACCGGCGGCCCGCGCGGCTGCCTCGACCGCCGCACAGCCGGCGAGGACGATCAGATCGGCGAGCGAAACTTTCTTGCCGCCGGCCTGTGCCGCGTTGAACGCAGTGCGGATGCCGTCGAGCGTGGCGAGCACCCGCGCCAGTTGCTCCGGCTGGTTGACTTCCCAGTCCTTCTGCGGGGCGAGGCGAATGCGCGCACCATTGGCACCGCCCCGCTTGTCGGAGCCGCGGAAGGTCGACGCCGAGGCCCAGGCGATGGCGACCAGTTCTACGGTCGACAGTCCGGAAGCGAGGATTTTCGCCTTGAGTGCGGCGATGTCGGCAGCGTCCACCAGCGAGTGGTGGACGGCCGGCAGGGGATCCTGCCAGATCAATTCCTCGGCTGGGACTTCCGGCCCGAGGTAGCGCACTTTCGGGCCCATGTCGCGGTGCGTCAGCTTGAACCAGGCGCGGGCGAAGGCACCGGCGAACGCCGCCGGGTCGCGATGGAAGCGGCGCGCTATCGGCTCGTAGATGGGATCGAAGCGCAGGCTGAGGTCGGCAGTTGTCATCATTGGCGGATGCGTCTTCGCCGGATCGTGGGCGTCGGGAATCAGGTGCTCGGGCTTGCAGTCCTTGGCCCGCCACTGATGGGCGCCGGCCGGGCTCCTGACCAGTTCCCACTCGTAGCCGAAGAGCATGTCGAAATAGCCGTTGTCCCAGGTCGTGGGATTCGGCTTCCAGGCACCTTCGATGCCGCTCGTCGTGGTGTCGCCACCCCTCCCGCTGCCGAAGCGGTTGATCCAGCCGAGGCCCTGCGCCTCGAGCGGGGCGCCTTCCGGCTCCGGGCCGACCAGTTGCGGATCGCCAGCGCCATGCGCCTTGCCGAAGGTGTGGCCGCCGGCAACCAGCGCCACCGTCTCCTCGTCGTTCATCGCCATGCGGGCGAAGGTTTCGCGCACGTCGCGGCCGGAGGCGACCGGGTCGGGATTGCCGTTCGGGCCTTCCGGATTCACGTAGATCAGGCCCATCTGCACCGCGGCCAGCGGGTTTTCCAGTTCGCGCTCGCCGTGGTAGCGTTCGTCGCCCAGCCAGGTCTTTTCCCGGCCCCAGTAGATGTCCTCCTCCGGCTGCCAGATGTCGGCGCGGCCGCCGCCGAAGCCGAAGGTGCGGAAACCCATCGTCTCGAGGGCGACATTGCCGGCGAGGATCATCAGGTCGGCCCAGGAAATCGCGTTGCCGTATTTCTGCTTGATCGGCCAGAGCAGGCGCCGGGCCTTGTCGAGGTTGCCGTTGTCCGGCCAGCTGTTCACCGGGGCGAAGCGCTGGTTGCCGGTGCCGCCGCCGCCGCGGCCGTCGGCCGTGCGGTAGGTGCCGGCGCTGTGCCAGGCCATGCGGATGAAGAGGCCGCCGTAATGGCCCCAGTCGGCCGGCCACCAGTCCTGCGAGTCGGTCATCAGCGCGGCGAGATCGGCCTTGAGCGCCGCGTAGTCGAGCTTCTTGAATTCCTCAGAGTAGTCGAATCCCGCGTCCATCGGGTTCGACGCCGATGCGTGCTGGTGCAGGATGGCGAGGTTCAGCTGGTGCGGCCACCAGTCGCGGTTGGCCTGGCTGCCGGCGTGGGTTGCCGCGTTGCGCAGGTTGGCGAACGGGCATCTTGCTTGATCGCTCATGATCTCTCCTCGGGTGTGAATGCGAATAATTGCTGAATTCCAGACTAGGCTGGAATGATCGCGAACGCCATTGAATTCGTCCTATCGCTGCCATGCGGGCGGGCTATCGCGCCGCCACCATCCGCTTTAACCGGAAATTGTTTCCGGGAAAGCTGCGCGGACAGGCGGCGTCCGCGATGCCGGGGTTTTGCCGCCAGGCACCGCGGAACCCGCTGGCGGCGTGGCCGGTCTGAGTGCGGAATATTCACCACACCCCGAAGGAGACGATCATGCCCAACAGACCGGTCAGCCGCGTTATCGAAAATCGCGAATTCCTCACTGCCGTTCCCACCGACGATGCCCGCTCGGTGGCCCGCCACATGCGCAGCCACGGTGCTGGCGCCGTCCTCGTCGTCGATGAGGACGGCGGTCGCCTGCTCGGCATCTGTACCGAGCGTGACCTCGCCTACAAGTTGCTGGCAGAAGGCCTCGACCCGGACGCGACGGCGGTCGCCGAGATCATGACCCGGGACCCGCAGACGGTTTCGCCGGAGCGTCCCTTCGGCCATGTCCTGCACATGATGTTCGAGGGCGGCTTCCGCCACATGCCGGTGACCGACGCGTTCGGCCGCCCGCTCGGCATCGTTTCGGCGCGCGACGCACTGGGCCTCGAAATCTTCAGCTTCCGCGAGGAGCTGAAGCTGCGCGAGACGCTGGCGGAAATTCTCTGAGCGGCACGGCCGGCGGCCTGCCAGCCGCGGCCGACCGTGACCCGGAGGAAAACAGCCCCTAGAATGGCGGGGGGCGCCGGAGAGCGCCCGTCCGGCTAAAGGGGTCAGGCGCCTTGTTCGACATTTCCCGCTGGTTCGTTCCGCTCGCCCGGCGCATGCTTTACGCCTGGGTGCGGACAACGGTTTTTTCCGAGGCGGCGCAGGGGCTCGATCCGCAGCGGCCGGTCTGCTACGTCCTCCAGGACCGGCACCTGTCGAACCTGCTCGTCCTCTTCGAGGAAACGCGGCGCGCCGGCCTGCCGGCGGCCGAGGCGCCGTTCGTCCTGAAGGGCGCCGCCGGCCGCCGTTCCGCCTTCTTCCTCAACCGCACCCATACGCGCCAGCCGGGGCAGCCGTCGCCGCTTCTCCTCGCCCAGTTGCAGGAGGTGGTCGGCGACCCGGGCGTCGATGTGCAGCTGGTGCCGGTCGTCATCCTCTGGGGGCGCAGCCCGAACAAGCAGGAGTCCATCCTCAAGGCGCTGTTCGCGGAAACCTGGCGCTCGGCCGGGATGTTCCGCCAGTTCGTCACCATCCTGCTGCACGGCCGCCAGACGCTGGTCCGCTTCAATGCGCCACTGTCGCTGCACGCCCTGGTGCATGGGGGCGCGGCGCCGTTGCCCGAGGCACTGGCGCTGCGCAAGGTGACGCGCATCCTGCGCGTGCATTTCCGCCGCCAGCGCGAGATGGCGATCGGTCCCGACCTGTCGCACCGCAACACCCAGGTCGAGATGATCCTCGCTGCCCCGACCGTGCGCGTGGCGATCGCTGCCGAGGCTGGGCGGCTGGGCCTGGCGCCGGGCGAAGCGCAGGCGCGTGCCGAGAAGTTCGCGCTGGAGATCGCCTCCGATTACGCCTATGGTGCTGTGCGCGCCCTCGAGCTGTTCCTCAGCTGGCTGTGGGAGCACCTCTACGACGGCGTCCAGGTGCACAACTTCGGAGTGGTTACCCGCATCGCCCCCGGCCAGGGCATCGTCTACGTGCCCTGCCACCGCAGCCACATCGACTATCTGCTGCTCTCCTACCTGATCCACAAGAACGGCCTCACCCCGCCGCACATCGCCGCCGGCGACAACCTCAACCTGCCGCTGGTCGGCCCGCTTTTGCGCCGCGGCGGCGCCTTCTTCCTGCGCCGCAGTTTCAAGGGCGAGCCGCTCTACGCGGCGGTCTTCCACGAATACCTGCACCTGATGCTGGCGCGCGGCTTCCCCATCGAGTATTTCATCGAGGGCGGGCGCAGCCGCACCGGGCGCACGCTGGCGCCCAAGGCCGGCATCCTCGGCATGACCATCGAGAGTTTCGTGCGCAGTCATGCGCGGCCGCTGGTTTTCGTCCCGGTCTACATCGGCTACGAGCGCCTGCTCGAGGGCAAGACCTACGTGCGCGAACTGGCCGGGCGGCCGAAGCAGGGCGAGTCGCTCTGGCAGCTCCTGAAGAGCGCGCGCCGCATCCGCCGTGTCTTCGGCCAGGTCCATGTCAATTTCGGCGAGCCGCTGCCGCTCGCCGTCTTCCTCGATGAACGCCGCCCCGGCTGGCGCGCGGTCCCCGAGGACGAGGCGGCGGCCTGGCTGCGGGCGACCACGCGCACCGCGGCGGTCGAGCTGGCGACGCGCATCAATGCTGCTGCGGTGGTCAACCCGGTGGCGCTGGTCGCCCTCGGCCTGCTGGCGACACCTTGCCTGACCGCCGACGAACTCGCCTTGCGCCGGCTGATCGCCCATTACCAGGCACTCGATGCGGCCTTGCCCTATTCGCCGCAGCGCGTCGCCTGCGCGCTCGACCCTGTGCAGGTGATCGCCCATGCCCGGCGCCTGGGCATCGTCGAGCCGATCCCGCATCCCTTCGGCGACCTGGTCCGCGTCACCGATGCGCAGGCCGAGCAGTTGCCCTATTTCCGCAACAATGTGTTGCACCTGTTCGCGGTGCCGGCGCTGGTCGCCTGCCTGCTCGCCAACAACCGCAGCCTCGAGGCCCGGCGCCTCACCGATGCCGTCGTCGGCATCGCCGCGCTGATGCGGCCCGAGCTCTTCCTGCGCTGGGACGACGACGGCCTGCTGCACGAAATCCAGCGCGTCATCGCCGTCTTCGCCGAGCGCGGCCTGCTGCGCCGGGGGGAGCGCGACGGCTGGCTGCAGGCGCCCGAGGCGGGCAGCGAGGCCTTCCCCGACCTGCAACTGATCGGCGAGACCCTGCGCCCGACGCTGGGCCGCCATTTCCTCGCCCTGTCGCTGCTCCAGGAGCGCGGCTCGGGAACGCTGACCCGCCAGGCCTTGGCCGAGAATTGCCACCTGCTCGCCCAGCGCCTCGCCCTGCTGCACGGGGCGAGCGCCGCCGAGCGGGCCGACAAGGGGGCGTTTGCCGGCCTCGTCGCCAACTTCATCGACTGCGACCTGCTGCGCGAGGACGAAGAGGGCCTGCTGCATTTCGATGCCCATCTGCTCGGCCCGCTGACCTATGCCGAGCTGGTACTGCCGGTCGAGGCGCGCCAGGCGATCCGCCGGATCGCGGTGCAGCCTTAGGGTTTCGTGCTGCCGGTTGCGGTCGACCGGGAAAACAGGCCGGAAGTCAGGCCAGCGCCCGCAGGGCGAGTCCGAGTACCGAACAGGCGGCAATGACCGGGATCGGGCCGGCGCGCAGGCGGAACAGGGCAATGCCGGCAGCACCGGCGATGACGGCTGCCGGGATGTCGAACGGGCCGGACCAGCCGGACGGCCACAGCACGTGCCAGGCGAAGAACAGCGCCAGGTTGACGATGACGCCGACGACGGCTGCCGTGATCGCCGTCAGCGGCGCCGTCAGGCGGATTTCCCCGTGCGTCGATTCGACCAGCGGGCCGCCGGCGAGGATGAAGACGAAGGACGGCAGGAAGGTGAACCACGTGACGACCGTCGCAGCCAGCGTACCGGCGGCGAAGGGCAGCCCGGGGCCGAGGAGTTCGCGGGTCCAGCCGCCGACGAAGCCGACGAAGGCGACGACCATGATCAGCGGTCCCGGCGTGGTTTCGCCGAGGGCCAGCCCGTCGATCATCTGCGTCGCGCTCAGCCAGCCGAAGTGCTCGACGGCCCCCTCGTAAACGTAGGGGAGCACCGCGTAGGCGCCGCCGAAGGTGAGCAGCGCCGCCTTGGTGAAGAACCAGCCCATCTGGGTCAGCGTGTGGTCGATACCGAAGGTCGCGGCGAGCAGGGCGAGCGGCAGCGCCCACAGCGCGAGTCCGGCAGCGACGACCAGCGTCAGGCGCGCCGGCGAGAAGCGGGCATGAGCGGGAGTGGGCGTGTCGTCGTCGATCACGGCGGGCAGCACAGCCCTGGCGGCGCCTCCGCCATGGCCGCCGGCGGCGAAGCGAGCCGGTGCGAGGCGGCCGCCGATCAGCCCGGCCAGCGCGGCGCCGGCGACGATGGCCGGGAAAGGCAGGTCCAGGGCGAACAGGCCGACGAAGGCGGCCAGCGCGATCGCCCACAGGGCGCCGTTCTTCAGCGTGCGGCCGCCGATGCGCCAGGCAGCATGCGTGACGATGGCGACCACCGCTGGCTTGATGCCGTAGAAAATCCCGGCGACCAGCGCCTGCGTACCGAAGGCAAGGTAGGCCCAGGACAGCGCGATGAGCAGCAGCAGCGAGGGCAGCACGAAGAGGGCACCGGCGGCGATGCCGCCGGCGGTCCGGTGCAGCAGCCAGCCGAGGTAGGTGGCAAGCTGCTGCGCCTCCGGGCCGGGCAGCACCATGCAGTAGTTCAGGGCATGCAGGAAGCGGCGTTCGGAAATCCAGCGCCGCCGCTCGACCAGTTCCTCGTGCATCAGCGCGATCTGCCCGGCCGGGCCACCGAAGCTGATGCAGCCCAGCTTGGCCCAGAAGCGCAGCGCCTCGCCTCGCGTCGGAGCGGGAGGACGCTCGCTCATGCGCTCAGCCGAGCAGCTTGCGCTGGTCGAGGAAGCGCTCGAGGACCTCCAGCCTGGCCAGGGGGTCATCGAGCTCGAGCAGCTTCAGCTTGGCGAGGTTCTGGATCGGCAGTACCTCGGTGATGCGGTAGCCGGCCCAGGACGCATCGTCGAAGCGGTGCGGCTCCGGGACGCGTTCGCGGCCGGCCTCCGCGACGATGCGCATGAGCAGCGGCAGCAGCCGCTGGCGGTCGCCAGGAAACGGGGTGGCCGGCGGATCGGCCAGCAGTTCGACCTTGGCTTCGAGCAGGTTGCCGGCGCCGATGGTGGACTCGAGGATGCGGAAGCGACGGCCGCCGCGCGCGGCGACGAGCAGGATGCCGAGCTGTTCCATCTCCCAGGTCTCGATGGCGGCCAGCGTACCGACCGGATGCGGCACCGCCGGCGCCCCGACCTCGCCGCCCTCGGCGATCAGGCAGACGCCGAACGGCGAGCCGTCCTTGAGGCAGGCGGCGGCCATGTCGAGGTAGCGCTGCTCGAAGATCTTGAGCGAGAGCAGGCCGCCCGGGAAGAGCACGGTGTCGAGCGGGAAGAGCGGGATGCGGGCGGTTTCGACGGCGGCACCGGCCGGCGCGCGGGAAAAGTCGAACCAGCCCATCAGGCGCCCCAGCGTCGCGCCAGGTCGTGCGGAACAGTGAGCTGGTCGAGGATGCGGGCGACGACGAAATCGACGAGGTCGGCGACCGTTTGCGGGTGGTTGTAGAAGCCGGGGCTGGGCGGCACGATGACGGCGCCGGCGCGGGCGAGGCGCAGCATGTTCTCGAGGTGGATGATCGAGAACGGCGTTTCGCGCGGCACCAGCACCAGCTTGCGGCCCTCCTTGAGCACGACGTCGGCGGCGCGCTCGATCAGGTTGTCGGCGAGGCCCTGGGCGATCGCTGCCAAGGTGCCCATCGAGCACGGGCAGACGACCATCGCGTCGGGCGGATTGGAGCCGGAAGCGACCGGCGCGAACCATTCCTCGCGCCCGAAAACCGCCAGCTTTTCCGGGTCGACCGCGGCCGGCAGGCGGGCCAGCAGCTTGGCCTTCGCCTCGGCCGGGCGCGCGGGCAGCTCGAAGTCCATCTCCTGGCGGGCGACGACCTGGGCAGCCTGCGAATAGAGCAGCTGGATGCGGCAGCCCGCCGCCAGCAGACATTCGAGCAGGCGCAGCCCGTAGGGCATGCCCGAGGCGCCGGTCAGGGCGAGGCAGACGGTCTGGTTCATGCAGGGCTTTCGACGGGGTTCTCGGCGATGAGTTTAGCCGCGATCAGCCCGTTGAGGGTGCCGAACACGAGGGCGGCTGTGGCAAACAGCGGGGTCAGCGCGAAGACGCCGTCGTGCGGGATCAGCCACAGGCGGGCGAGCAGGAGTTGGCCGCCGATGTGGGCGAAGGCGGCGAGGATGGACAGGCTGACCGGCCCGAACCAGCGTGCCGGCAGGTGGCGGGCGAGGCCGAGGACGGCGAGGCTGAGGACGCTGCCGGTCAGCGACAGGAAGAAACCGGGGGCGAGGAAGTAGCCGAGCAGCAGGCTGGCGGCCAACACGCGCAGACCGGTGACCCAGGCGGCCGTCGCCCAGCCGTAGCGGACGAGTACGACGAGGGTGACGATGTTGGCCAGTCCCGGCTTGATGCCGGGCAGCGGGCTGGGGATCGCCGCATCGACCAGCGACAGCCCGACCGCCGCCGCCGCCAGCCAGGCGACCCGGCGGTCCTCGGCGGTGACGGTCAGTTCAGTAACTGAGGCTGTCATAGGCGCGCGTGCGGCCGGTGATCTGGATGCTGACGCGGTTCGGCGCGCAGATGGCGATTTCGCCGGGGCGGGCCAGCCAGCCCTGGCGGACGCAGTACTGGCGCGGGCCGGGGTCGGAAACGACGCGGGCGCGTCCGGGCTCGACGGCGATGCGCGTGACGCCGAGCGGGCCGGGAACCTCGACCTCGCGGCGGCTGCGCAGGTCGATCTCGGCGAAGATGCGGCCCTCTTGGCGGACGATGGCGCGCTCCGGATAGCCGCCCTGCAGCAGCAGCGGCAGGCTGGCCGCGACGGCGGTGACGCCCGCCGCAAAAACCAGCCAGTCGCCCGGCCGGACGAGGGCGAGCCAGCGCATCAGCCGCCGGCCAGCGTGCGGTGGCGGATGAGCACGCGGGCGCGGTTGCGGAATTCGCGGCCCAGCCATTCGGCGAGGTAGACCGAGCGGTGCTGGCCGCCGGTGCAGCCGATGGCGACGGTCAGGTAGTTGCGGTTGTCGCGGATGTAGGCGGGCAGCCAGGTAGCGATGAAGCGGCCGATGTCGTTGCGCATGCACAGCACTTCCGGCTCGGCCTCGAGGAAGTCGATCACCGCGGCGTCCTTGCCGGTCAGCGGGCGCAGCGCCGGGTCGTAGTGCGGGTTGGGCAGGCAGCGCACGTCGAAGACGAGGTCGGCATCGAGCGGGATGCCATGCTTGAAGCCGAAGGATTCGAACATCAGGGTCAGGCCGCGGCCCGGTTCCGCCTCGATGAACTGGCGCACCCACTCGCGCAGCGCATTCGGCTTGAGGCCGCTGGTGTCGATGCGGTGGCCAAGGACGGACACCGGTTCGAGCAGCTCGCGCTCGGCGCGGATGGCCTCGGCCAGCGACTGGTCCGTGGTGGCGAGCGGATGGCGGCGGCGCGATTCGGAATAGCGCTTGAGCAGCGTCTCCTCATTGGCGTGCAGGAACAGGAAGGTGGGGCGGATGCCTTCTTCGCCGAGCTTCTTCAGCTTGTCGGGGAGCAGGTCGATGCCATGCCCCGAACGCGCGTCGACGGCGACGGCGACCTTGCGCGTCTTCTCTTCCTTGAGCATGCGCACCAGCACCGTGAGCATGACCACCGGCAGGTTGTCCACGCAATAGTAGCCGGCGTCCTCGAGGAGGTGCAGGGCGACCGACTTGCCGGACCCGGATAGGCCGCTGATGAGAACCAGTTCCATCCGCGGGAGCATAATGAAGGCTGCGGGTGCAGGCAACCCGCGGCACAATAGGAAAAAAGAAGGAGACGACCATGATCCCAGCGGAATTGCCCTTCCTCGCCGAGTTGACCGCGCTGCGCCGCGACATCCACGCGCATCCCGAGCTGGCCTTCGCCGAGCAGCGCACGGCGGCCATCGTCGCCGGCGAACTCGAGCGCTACGGCCTGGAAGTGCATCGCGGCCTCGGCCGCACCGGCGTCGTCGGCGTACTGCGCGCCGGCACCAGCCCGCGCATGATCGGCCTGCGCGCCGACATGGACGCGCTGCCGGTCGCCGAGCTGAACGAATTTCCGCATCACTCCAAGCATCCAGGAAAGATGCACGCCTGCGGCCACGACGGCCATACCGCCATGCTGCTCGGTGCGGCGCGGGCGCTTGCGGTCCAGCCGGGCTTCGACGGCATCGCCGTCTTCATCTTCCAGCCGGCCGAGGAATCCGAAGGCGGCGCCGCGGTGATGATCGAGGACGGATTGTTCGAGCGTTTCCCGGTCGAGGCGGTGTTCGGCATGCACAACTGGCCGGGCATCCCGGTCGGCGAGATGGCGGTGATGCCGGGCCCGGTGATGGCCGGCACCTGCGCCTTCGAGATCGTCATTCGCGGCCACGGCTGCCATGCGGCGATGCCGCACCAGGGCGTCGATGCCATCGTCGCCGGCGCCCAGCTGGTGCAGGCCCTGCAGACGGTGGTCAGCCGCACGCTGCACCCGTGCGATGCCGGCGTCGTCAGCGTCACCCAGTTCCATGCCGGCGAGGCGTGGAACGTGATTCCCGAGGAGGTCGTCCTGCGCGGCACCATCCGCACCTTCAAGCCCGAGGTGCAGGAAGCCGTCGAACGTGCCGTCGAGCGCCTTTGCAACGGCGTCGCCGCGGCCAACGGGGCGCAGATCGGCGTGCGCTTCGATCACCGCTACCCGCCCACGGTCAACAGCGCTGCCGAGGCCGAATTCTGCCGCAACGTTGCGGCAGAAGTGCTCGGGCGCGAGCGAGTGCTTACCGACGTACTGCCGTCGATGGGTGCCGAGGACTTCGCCTACATGCTGCGCGAGAAGCCGGGCTGCTACGTCTGGCTGGGCAACGGCCCGGGAACCGGCGGCTGCACGCTGCACAACCCGCACTACGATTTCAACGACGATGCGCTGGCCTGGGGGGTCGCCTACTGGGTCGAGCTGGTGCGCCGGGCGCTGCCGGCGGCGTGATCGCTCAGGCGGCGACGATGTCGCCGTCTTCGGCGCGCAGCGCCCCGACCAGCATGAGCTCGCGCTCGACGCGCGCCGCCAGTTCGTCGTCGGGCAGGCCGAGGTAGCGCCGGTTGAGGTCGCTGCCGAAGGCGAGGCCGCCGACGAAGGCGGGGAAGTCGGCGGCCGCGATGCGCCGGCGTTCCATCATGGCGAACGAGACCATCACCTTGATCGCGTGCCAGGCCATGCGGTCGATGTCCGCCGCGAAACTGTCGACCCGGCGGAAGGCCCTGTCCAGCGCGCCATCGACGTCGGCGAAAGGGCGGCCGTGGCCGGGGATGACGATGTCCACCGGCAGGCGGGCCAGCATTTCCAGCGTGGCGCGCGTCGCCGCCAGGCCGTCGGCCTCGCCGAGCAGTTCCGGGAAGACGACGCCGAAGCCGTTTTCCCACAGGGCGTCGCCGGAAATCAGGAGGCGCCGTTCGGGGTTGTAGTAGGCGAGCGCTTCCATGTCGTGGCCGGGCACCGCGAGTGCCTGCCAGGCCAGGCCGCCCATCTCGATCTCGCCGCCGGCATCGATCAGCGCGTCGTGCTGGAAACGGGCGCCCTGCTGGCCGAGCGGCGAGAGCAGCAGGGCGTCCTCGTCCCACTCGGCGATGCTTGCATGGAGGCCGGCGGGTACCGTGATCGTGCACCCGAAGGCCGCCTTGAGGGCCGCGTTGCCGCCGATATGGTCGGAATGCGAGTGGGTGTTCACTATCCGCTCAAGCCGCCGCCCGTCGAGCACCTGGCGAACCAGCGCCACGGTCTGTGCGGCATGCGTGACGTAGCCGGTGTCGACCACCGTGGCGCCGTCGCCTTCAAGGAAGACGATGTTGTTGGCCGACAGCCAGCCGCGCTCGAGGACGCGCAGCGAGCCGGGCAGGGCGACGCTCATTCGGGGTTGTCGGGGTCGCTGGTTTTCGGGCGCGGAACCAGGTTGACCGCGACCGGCTCGGCGACGACCTCCGGGGATGCCAGCGGCGGGCGGCCGCAACCGAGGCAGTACCCGGAATCGGGGTCGGGCGTGCAGATGCCGACGCAGGGGTAGATTTCTTCGCTGGGCTCAGTCATCGCCATAGTGGTCGCTGCGCGACGCTCCTGTCGTGGCGCCAAGTTCCCCCCGACGGCTGACGATCGCCGCGAGGACGCCGAGACGCTGGCTGTCGTCGAGACGTGACCACAGCGCGATTTCGTCGAGGGTGCGGAAGCATCCCTGGCAAAGGCCGCTCGTCTCGTCCATGCGGCAGACGTTGATGCAGGGCGAGTCGACCATCAGGACACCCGGCGGCCGCCGGGTCGCGGCGGGAGCGGATTGCCGAATGGGACACCCGTGCGATGAGGTCTCATGCGCCCCCCTTGGCGGCGATGGCACGACCGGCCTTGGATCCGTTCGGACGGGCCAGGGCGGCGGAAATCCAGGCGCCGGTTTCCGCCAGCCTCGCCAGGTCGATGCCGGTTTCGATGCCGAGTGCCGCCAGCAGCCAGGCGACGTCCTCCGTCGCCACGTTGCCCGAGGCGCCTTGCGCGTAGGGGCAGCCGCCGAGGCCGGCCACCGAGGCGTCGAAGGTTGCCATGCCGAGCTGCAGCGAGGCGTGGATGTTGGCGACGGCCATGCCGTAAGTGTCGTGGTAATGGCCGGCCAGGCGTTCGATCGGAACGTGCCGGGCGCAGGCGTCGATCATGCGCGCGATGCTGGCCGGATTGCCGGTGCCGATGGTGTCGCCCAGCGAAACCTCGTAGCAGCCCATGGCGAACAATATCCGCGTCACGTCGGCAACTTTGTCCGGAGCGACCTCGCCCTCGTAGGGGCAGCCGGCGACGCACGAGACATAGCCGCGCACCGGAATCTCCAGGGCCGAGGCCGCGGCGACCACCGGTTCGAAGCGCTTGAGGCTTTCGGCGATCGAACAGTTGATGTTCTTTCGCGAAAAACTCTCGGAGGCGGCGCCGAAGATGGCGACCTCGTCGGCCCGCGCTGCGACGGCACCGTCGAAGCCCTGCAGGTTCGGCGTCAGCGCCGTGTAGGCGACGCCGGGCCGGCGGACGATACCGGCCAGCACGGCGGCGTTGTCGCCCATCTGCGGCACCCACTTCGGCGATACGAAGGAGGTCGCCTCGATGACGCGCAGGCCGGCTTCGGCGAGTCGCCCGATCAGTTCGATCTTCGTTTCGGTCGGGACTACCTGCTTCTCGTTCTGCAGCCCGTCGCGCGGGCCGACTTCGACGATCTTGACTTGGGCGGGAAGGCTCATTGTCGGGTGCTCGGAGGGAAATCTTTGAGGGCTGGCGTGAATGGAAGCGGGCGGGGCAGGGTCAGGGTTCGAGTTTAACGTCGGGCACTAGCGTGTCACCCAGCCGCCGCTGACCGGAAACACCTGGCCGACGAAGCAACTGGCCGGATCGCTGCAAAGATAGGCGGCAAACTCGGCGTCTTCCCGAGCGCCGACGAGGCGGCCCAGGGGAACCTCGCGCTTGAGACGCTCCTGGAAACGGGGATTGGCCTGCACTTCGGCGGGAAAGTAGGTCGGGTTGTCGACGAAATTCTGGGCGATTGCATTGACCTGGACATTGTGCGGCGCGACCTCGACACCGACCGCCTGGACGTAGGCCAGCTGGGCGCCGCGCGCCGCGCTGTAGGTGGATGCGCGCTTCATCCCGCGCAGGGCGGAGGCGCTGCCCATGACCAGGATCTTGCCGGCGCGGCGCTCGATCATTGCCGGCAGCACGGCGCGGAACAATCGCGGGAGCGGATCGACGAGCGCTGCGAAGGTGCCGGCCCATTCGTCTTCGCTGACCTCGGTGACGGCGGTCGCGGGCGCTGCCAGCGCCAGGTTGGCGACGAGGACGTCGATCCGGCCCGCGGCCGCAATCATGGCGGCGGGCGCCTGCGGATCGGTGAGCGAATCGGTGTCGGCAATCACGGTGGCGCCATGCCCGGCGAATACTTCGCAGAGCACGGGCCCCATGAAGGCATCCGCGTGGGTGATCAATACCCGCTTGCCGTTGAGTTTGCCATTCGCCATTTCAACCTCCTTCGAATTCGACCAGCGCGGCGCCGTCGGCGACCTGTTCGCCGGCAGCGTAGCAGAAAGCCTTGACGGTGCCGGCGGCCGGGGCGGTGATGGTGTGTTCCATCTTCATCGCCTCGAGGATCAGCAATGGCGTGCCTTTTTCCACCTTTTGCCCGGGCTGGGCGAGCAGGGCGACGACCTTGCCCGGCATCGGCGCGGTCAGACCGCCGCCGTGGCTGTCGCCGGCGTCGACGCGGTGCAGCGGGTCGTCGCGCAGGAGCGGGTACGTGCTCCCCTGCAAAAAGACGCTTCTCTTGTCGTCGACCGCAATCACGCTGGCGATAAGGCGGCGGTCGTCGAGTTCGACGGCGAAACGGTCGCCTTCGAGCTTGCGGCCGCGTGCTACGGTCGACTGCCCGGCGAGGGCGATTTCCCAGTGTTCGCCGCGGTAGCGGACGTGGACGTCGACCAGGGTTTCGCCGTCACGGAAACTGATCGTGCGCGCCGCCGACAGGTTCATGCGCCAGCCGTCGCGGGCATGCCAAGGCGAGTGCGGGTCGCCGCTGGCCTTTGCGGCAGCGCGGGCTTCGTGCTGTTCCCAGAGCAGTTCGCCGACGGTGGCGACGAGCAGCGCATCGCGCGGCACCGGCTGGGCTTCCGGGAAGAGGAAATCCTTCTGGCGTTCGATCAGGCCGGTGTCGAGGTCGGCGCCGGCAAAGGCCGGGCAGGCGACCAGACGCGAGAGGAAATCGATGTTGGTGGTCAGGCCGGCAACCTGGTAGTCGGCCAGCGCCTTGCGCATGCGCGCCAGCGCGCCGTCGCGGGTTTCGTCCCAGACGATCAGCTTGGCGATCATCGGATCGTAGAAGGGCGTGATCTCGTCGCCTTCCTCGACGCCGGTATCGACGCGCACATTCAGCGACTCGGCCGGCGGCGCCAGGCGGATCAGCTTGCCGGTGGCGGGCAGGAATCCTTTGTTGGCATCCTCGGCGTAAATGCGTGCCTCCAGCGCGTGGCCGCGGATCTCGAGCTGTTCCTGGCGCAACGGCAGCGGTTGGCCGGCAGCAACGCGCAACTGCCACTCGACGAGGTCCTGGCCGGTGATCATCTCGGTCACCGGGTGCTCGACCTGCAGGCGGGTGTTCATCTCCATGAAGTAGAAGGTGCCGTCCTGCATGGCGATGAACTCGACCGTGCCGGCGCCGACGTAACCGACGGCCTTGGCGGCAGCGACGGCGGCTTCGCCCATCTGGCGGCGGCGTACCTCGGGCATGCCGGGGGCCGGCGCTTCTTCCAGCACCTTCTGGTGGCGGCGCTGCACCGAGCAGTCGCGCTCGAAGAGATAGACGCAGTTCCCGTGCGTATCTGCAAAGACCTGGATCTCGATGTGGCGCGGCTTGGTGATGTATTTCTCGATCAGCACGTGGTCGTCGCCGAAGCTGGAAATCGCCTCGCGCTTGCACGAGGCCAGCGAGTCGGGGAAATCGGCGGATTTCTCGACCAGGCGCATGCCCTTGCCGCCACCACCCGCTGCAGCCTTGATCAGGACCGGGTAGCCGATGCCGTCGGCTTCCTTGTGCAGCAATTCCGGGTTCTGGTCGTCGCCGTGGTAGCCGGGGGTCAGCGGCACGCTGGCGGCGCCCATCAGTTTCTTGGCTTCCGACTTCGAGCCCATCGCCCGGATGGCGGACGCCGGCGGGCCGATGAAGGTGATGCCGTTGACGGCCAGCGCCTCGGCGAACTCCTCGTTCTCGGAGAGGAAGCCGTAGCCCGGATGCACGGCCTGGGCGCCGGTGCGCTTGCAGGCCTCGATGATCTTGTCGGCGACGAGGTAGGACTCGCGCGCCGCCGCCGGACCAAGCAGGACGGCCTCGTCGGCCAGCCGGACATGGCGGGCATTGGCGTCGGCTTCCGAATAAACAGCGACGGTGCGGATGCCCATGCGGCGGGCGGTTTTGATGACCCGGCAGGCAATCTCGCCACGGTTGGCAATCAGGATTTTGGTAAACATACTTGCTCGTCCAGTCCTATTGTCTTGCTCGATTGAAAAAACGCTCCAGGCGGGCCCTGACTTCGTCGAAATCGGCCGAATAGGCGTTGAAGTTTTCCATGCGCAGGGCATCGTCCAGCGGGCGCCCAATCAGCTCGAGGATGGTCTCCTTGGCCGAGCGCACGGCGTGCTGGCTATTGCCGACGATCATTCGGGCGTAGCTTTCGGCTGTTTCCATGACCTCTGCGGCTGGCACGACCCGATTCACCAGGCCAAGCCGGAAGGCCTCTTCGGCCAGGACTTCGCGCCCGGTCAGCGTCAGGTCGAGCGCGACGGCCATGCCGGCGATGGTGAGGAGGCGGACCAGTCCGCCGTCACCCTGATGAAGGCCCTGGCGAACCTCGAAAACGCCAAATCTCGCTGTCGATGACGCGATGCGAATGTCGCAGGCGAGCGCCAGCTCGAACCCGCCGCCAATGGCCGCACCATTGATTGCGGCGATGACCGGCTTCGTAATCCGGTGCTGGCCGCGGGTCAGGCCGCCGCCGATGCCGCGTGTGGCGCTCGCCCTGGCCTCCTTGAGCGTGGCGCGCTCCCATTTGGGAATGAAGGTCTTGAGGTCGGCCCCGGCGCAAAAGGCGCGTCCGTTGCCGGTGACGATGGCAACATCGACTTCCGGGTCGGCCTCGAAGTCCGCCCAGATCGCCCACAAGGCATCGTTCATGGCGTCGTCGAGCGCATTCATCGCGTCGGGGCGATTCAGCGTGACGTAGGCGATCCGCTCGCGTTTTTCGTAGAGCGCGACACTCATGGCGTTACTCGGGGGCGATCCACGCTGCAGGCCGTTTTTCGAGAAAGGCGGAAATGCCTTCGCGGGCTTCCGGCGTCGCGCGCAGGTGGGCGATGCGGTGCGCGGTATCCTCGACCACGTTGTCGTTGATCGGCTGGTTGTCGACGGCGCGGATCAGGTCCTTGGCGGCGGCCTGCGCGAGGGGGCCGCCCTGGAGCAGCGCACTGACGATCTCCTGCACCTTGGCGTCGAGTTGTTCCGGTTCGACCGCGTCATGCACGAGTCCGATCTCGCGGGCACGGGCGGCGTCGATGCGCTCGGCCGACTGGAAGTAGCGATAGGCCTGGCGGGCGCCGATGGCGCGCACGACGTAAGGCGAAATCGCTGACGGGATGATGCCGAAGCGGACTTCGGAGGTGGCGAAAACCGCCTTGGACGAAGCCACCGCGATGTCGCAGGCGGCGGTGAGGCCGGTGCCGCCGCCGAGTGCGGCGCCCTGGACGCGGGCGATGGTCGGCTTCTTCATCTCGGCCAGCACACGCAGCATCCTGGCGAGGGCGCGGGCATCGTTGAGGTTGTCGTCGACCCCGTTGTTGGCAGCGCGCTTCATCCAGTTGAGGTCGGCGCCGGCCGAGAAGCTTTTTCCCCGCCCGGCGAGGATGACGACGCGCACGTCCGGGTCGTCGTCGAGCGCCGTGCAGGCGGCGGTCAGTTCGGCGATCAGGTTCTCGTCGAAGGCGTTGTGCAGGTCGGGCCGGTTCATCCAGACGGTGGCGACCGGGCCGTTGAGTTCGATGTCCAGGGTCATGAAATGTTGCATGTCTCTTCCTTTATTGTTGTCGGGGGCGGATCAGTCCGGCCATCGGGTCGCGTGACTTTTCCAGTGCGGCGATCAGGCTGGCCCGGTTTTCCGCCGGCTGGTTCTGGCTGACCTTCCACTTGCCGATCAGGCGGGTGATGGTGATCTCGATGCCGACGATGGCGCCGAGCATCTTGGCTATGTAGTCGGCCGGTGCATCGGTCACCGCCCACGGCTGCGGCAGCGCGGCCTCGTTGGTTGCGGTCAACGCGGAAACTTGGGCAAGAATCCAGTCGGCGTCGTCGATCACCTTCAGTTCGCCGTAGGCATGGACGGCGGCGTAGTTCCAGGTCGGCACCACCTTGCCGTGTTCGGCCTTGGTGGCGTAGCCGGACGGGCTGATGTAGCTCTCGTCGCCCTGGAAGACGACCAGCACCTCGCCAGCCACGCGGCCCGGCTTCCACAGCGGGTTGGCGCGGGCGACGTGGCCCTGCAGCTTGCCGTGCGGTGCTGCGTCGGCGAGCAGCAGCGGGATGTGGTTGGCGTCGAGGCCGTCCGGGCCGTGGCTGACCAGCGTGGCGAGCGGGTTGGCACGCATCAGTGCGTGCATCTCGGCGATGTCGTCTTCGGCGAAGTGTTTGGGCAGGTACATGGCCTTACATCCGGAAGATGCCGAACTTGGTCTCTTCGGCCGGGGCGTTCATGGCTGCGGAAAGGCCGAGGCCGAGCACACGGCGGGTGTCGGCCGGATCGATGATGCCGTCGTCCCACAGCCGCGCCGAGGCGTAGTAGGGGTGGCCCTGGTGTTCGTATTGCTCGCGGATCGGCGCCTTGAAAGCGGCTTCCTCGTCGGCGCTCCAGGTCTTGCCGCCGGCCTCGATGCCGTCGCGCTTGACCGTGGCCAGGACGCCGGCCGCCTGTTCGCCGCCCATCACCGAGATGCGCGAATTCGGCCACATCCACATCAGGCGGGGCGAGTAGGCGCGTCCGCACATGCCGTAGTTGCCGGCGCCGAAGCTGCCGCCGATGACGACAGTGAATTTCGGCACTTTCGCCGTCGCCACGGCGGTGACCATCTTGGCGCCGTCGCGGGCGATGCCGCCGTTTTCGTATTTCTTGCCGACCATGAAGCCCGTGATGTTCTGCAAAAAGACGAGCGGGATGCCGCGCTGGGCGCAGAGTTCGATGAAATGCGCGCCTTTTTGCGCCGATTCGGAAAACAGGATGCCGTTGTTGGCGACGATCCCGACCGGATAGCCCCAGATGCGGGCGAAGCCGCACACCAGCGTGTTGCCGTAGCGCGCCTTGAATTCGTCGAAATCGGAGCCGTCGACGATGCGGGCGATGATCTCGCGCACGTCGAAGGGCTTCTTGGAATCGGTCGGGATGACGCCATACAGCTCTTCGGCGGCGTAGAGCGGCTCGACCGGTGCGGTCAACGTGACCGGCGGGGCCTTTTTCCAGTTGAGGTCCTTGACGATGCGCCGCGCGATGGCGAGCGCATGGGCGTCGTTCTCGGCCAGGTGGTCGGCGACGCCCGAGATGCGCGTATGCACGTCGGCGCCGCCAAGGTCTTCGGCACTGACGACTTCGCCGGTGGCCGCCTTCACCAGCGGCGGACCGCCGAGGAAGATGGTGCCCTGGTTCTTGACGATGATCGACTCGTCGCACATGGCGGGGACGTAGGCGCCGCCGGCCGTGCACGAGCCCATCACCGCGGCGATCTGCGGAATGCCTTTGGCGGAGAGGTTGGCCTGGTTGAAGAAGATGCGCCCGAAGTGCTCCTTGTCCGGGAAGACCTCGTCCTGCATGGGCAGGAAGGCGCCGCCGGAATCGACCAGATAGACGCAGGGCAGGCGGTTTTCCAGCGCGATCTCCTGGGCGCGCAGGTGCTTCTTCACGGTCAGCGGGTAGTAGGTGCCGCCCTTCACGGTCGCGTCGTTGGCCACCACCATGCATTCGACGCCATGGATGCGGCCGATGCCGGCAATCACCGAGGCGGCTGGGACGTCGCCGCCGTACATGCCCCAGGCGGCGAACTGGCCGATCTCGAGGAAGGGCGTGCCGGGGTCGAGCAAGCCGGCGACCCGCTCGCGCGGCAGCAGCTTGCCGCGCGCCAGGTGTTTCTGGCGCGCTGATTCCGGTCCGCCGAGGGCGATCTTCTCGACCTTGTCGCGCAGGTCATCAACCAGTGTGCGCATGGCCGCCGCGTTGGCCTGGAAATCGGCGCCGCGCGAATTGAGTTGGGTCTTCAGGGTAGTCATGTCTCCTCGCTATTCTTCTAGAGTTGTCTTTCGTCCTTGAGCCACTTGCTGACCGGTTCCGCGCGGTAGGCGGCCATCGCGTCGAGCAGGCGGCCGATGTCGGTATCGGCCAGCGCCATCGCGCGGTTCTCCGGGCGCAGGAAGCCGTCGCTGACCGCGCGGTCGAACATCGCCAGCAGCGGATCGTAGAAGCCGTTCACATTGAGCAGGCCCATCGGCTTCGCGTGGAACCCGAGCTGGCCCCAAGTCAGGATCTCGCAGAATTCCTCGAAGGTGCCGAACCCGCCGGGCAGGGCGACGAAACCGTCGGCCAGCTCGGCCATGCGCGCCTTGCGCGTGTGCATCGAATCGACGACCTCCATGCGGGTCAGCGCCCGGTGGTCCACGGCGCGGCCGTCGACTTCCTTGCCCATCAGCGCCTCGGGGATGACACCGGTCGCCGCGCCGCCGGCGGCGAGGCACGCGTCGGCCACGGCGCCCATCAGGCCGATGTTGCCGCCGCCATAGACCAGCCCGATGCCGCGCGCTGCGAGCAGGCGGCCGAGTGCTTCGGCCGCTTCGCGGTAGGCGGGGTCATGGCCGGCGTTGGAGCCGCAGAAGACGCAGAGTCGTTGCATCGCCGGTTCAGAAGCCGCCGCTGGTGAGCCAGCGCTCGATCTGCGGCAGGCGGTCGGCGCCGAAGAAGGGTTCGCCGTCGATGACCACGTAAGGTGCGCCGAAGACGCCGATGGAAAGCGCCGTATCGACCTCCTGCTTGAGCCGTTCCTTGATCTCCGGGCTCTGGACGGCGGCGGCCAGCTCGTCGCGGTCCACGCCGACGCTGGCGGCGATGGCGAGGACCGTGTCGGGTTCCGAGACATCGCGGTTATCGACGAACAGGGCCCGGAACACGGCGTGGGCGAAGCGGCGGGCGAGCGCGCAATCGCGGCCGTGCAGCCAGTAGTAGGCACGGGCGGCGTTCTGCGTGGCGAGCGGGAACTTGTCCGGATGCCGGTAGGGGATGCCCATGAAGCGGGCCGAGCGGGCGAAGTCGCGCATCGAGTACGCCGCCTTCGGTGCGTGCTGCAGGGTCAGCGGGGCACTGCCGTTGGCCTTGAAGATGATGCCGAGCAGGATCGGGTGCCAGCGTACCTTGCGCCCGAAGCGCGCGGCGAGGTCGTCGATGCGCTCGCTGAGCAGGTAGGCGTAAGGGCTGGAAAAGTCGAACCAGAAATCGATCGGGGCCTTGTCGTCCACGGAACTCTCCTCGCTGTCCATTTTTCGTGCTTTTTGCCGGTCGACCGCGGCAGGCTAGGCGGCCGCGATCGCGCGCCCGATCACCAGGCGCTGGATATCGTTGGCACCTTCGTAGATCTGGGTGATGCGCACGTCGCGCGCGATGCGCTCGACTGCCGTCTCGTCGGTGTAGCCGCAGCCGCCGTGGATCTGGATGGCGTCCGAGCAGACCTTCTCGGCCATCTCGGAGGCGTACATCTTGGCCATCGAGGCCTCGACCAGGCAGGGCTTGCCGGCATCCTTGAGGGTGGCGGCGCGCCAGACCATGAGGCGGGCGGCGTCGATCCGGGTGGCCATGTCGGCCAGGCGGAAATTGACGGCCTGGTGCTCGATGATCGGCACGCCGAAGGTGACGCGTTCCCTGGCGTAGGCGACGGCTGCCTCGAAGGCGGCGCGGGCCATGCCGACCGACTGGGCGGCGATACCGATGCGCCCGGCTTCGAGGTTGGACAGCGCGATCTTGTAGCCTTCACCCTCCTTGCCGAGCAGGGCCGAAGCCGGCACGCGGCAGTCCTCGAAGACGATCTGCGCCGTGTCGGAGGCATGCTGGCCCATCTTGCGTTCGATGCGGGCGACCTTGTAGCCCGGGGTGGCGGTCGGTACCAGGAAGCAGGAGATGCCCTTCTTGCCGGCCGCCTTGTCGGTGACCGCGAAGACGATGGCGACGTCGGCGTGGCTGCCGGTCGTGATGTAGTGCTTGACGCCGTTCAGCACGAAGGAGTCGCCGTCGCGGTCGGCGCGGGTGGTGATCGCGGACGCGTCGGAGCCGGTGTGCGGTTCGGTCAGGCAGAAGCAGCCGAGCTTTTCGCCGCGGGCGAGGGGCTTCAGCCATGCTTCCTTCTGGGCGTCGCTGCCGTACTTCTGGGTGATGCCGCAGGCCAGCGAGTTCTGTACCGAGACGATGGTGGACGTGGCGCCATCGCCGGCGGCGATCTCTTCCAGCGTGAGCACCAGCGACATGTAGTCCATGCCGGCGCCGTCCCATTGTTCGGGCACCACCATGCCGAGGGCGCCGAGTTCGCCGAGTTCCTTGAGCGCTTCGGCGGGAAAGGTGTGGTTGCGGTCCCATTCGGCTGCGAAGGGGGCGAGGCGTTCCTGCGCGAAGGCGCGCATGGTGTCGCGGATCATTTCCTGTTCCGGGGTGAGGATCATGAGGCTTTCTCCGAAGGATGGGTGGTCAGCCAGACGCCGGCGATGACCAGCAGGCCGCCGCCGAGCACGGCGAGTCCGAGGCGCTCGTCGAGCAGGACAGCTGCCTGCAGCACGGCGAAGACCGGGACGAGGTTGACGAATACCGAGGCCTTGGCGGCACCGAGCCGCCTGACGCCATCGGCGAACCAGGTGAAGGCGAAGGCGGTGCCGCCGATGGCCAGGAAGAGCACGCTGGTCCACACGCGCCACGACCACTCGGCGATCCGGGTATCGCCCTGCAGCAGCGCCGTGATGCCGATCAGCAGGGAACCGATCAGGCTGGCGTAAAGCGTCGCCGCCAGCGGCGACAGGGATTGCGTGGCCTGCCGGCCGATGAACGTATAGGCCGTCCAGCACAGGGCACAGCCGAGGATCAGCCATTCGCCGACGCCGACCGCACCGTGCAGCAGCGCCAGCGGGCTGCCGTTGCCGACCACTGTCAGGCAGCCGAGCATGGCGATGGCGATGCCCGTCAGCCTGACCGGCGTCATGCGCTCCTGGCCGAGGAACCAGGCGCCGAGGGCGACCAGCACCGGGGTCAGTGCGACGACCAGCGCTCCGCGTCCGGCCGTGATGTGCTTGAGCCCGTAGAAGAAGCACAGCGCGTAGAGGAAGATGCCGGTCAGTGCCAGGCCGCAGACGATGCCCCATTCGGCGCCGGTCTGCGGACGCGGGATGCGGCCCTCGGCGGCCAGCGCGACAGCCGCGAGGACGATGCCGGCGAGCAGGAAGCGGATGGCGGGCGCGGCCAGCGGCGCGACCAGTTCCTGGGCGATGACGCGCCCGGCGATCCAGGTGCCTCCCCACATGAACATCGCTCCGATCAACTTGACGTAGGTCGCCGCGCCGGCCTGCTGCACTTACAGCGTTTCCACCGCGAGTGCCGTGGCTTCGCCGCCGCCGATGCACAGGCTGGCGACGCCGCGCTTGCCGCCGTATTTTTTCAGCGCGCCGAGCAGCGAGACGACGATACGCGCGCCGGAAGCGCCGATCGGGTGGCCTAGCGCGCAGGCGCCGCCGTGGATGTTCACCTTCTCGGCCGGCAGCTTGAGGTCGTGCATCGCGGCCATGGCGACCACGGCGAAGGCCTCGTTGATCTCCCAGAAGTCGACGCTGTCGACGCTCCAGCCGGCCTTGGCCAGCAGCTTGTCCATGGCGCCGACCGGTGCGGTCGGGAAGAGGGCGGGGATGTGGGCGTGCGTCGTGTGCCCGACGATGCGGGCGAGCGGCGAGAGGCCGAGCTTTTCGGCCTGCGAGGCGCGCATCAGCACCAGCGCGGCAGCGCCGTCGGAGATCGACGACGAGTTGGCCGGGGTGACCGTGCCGTCCTTCCTGAAGGCAGGCTTCAGGGTCGGGATCTTGTCGATGTTGGCATTGAAAGGCTGCTCGTCGCGGTCGACGGTGACGTCGCCCTTCTTTCCGGCAACGGTCACCGGGGCGATTTCCCAGGCGAAGCTGCCGTCGGTGTTGGCGGCCTGGGCGCGGGTCAGCGAGCGGATCGCAAATTCGTCCTGCGCTTCGCGGCTGAAGGCGTAGCTGCCGGCGCAGTCCTCGGCGAAGGTGCCCATCAGGCGGCCGCGATTCTCCTTCGAGTAGGCGTCCTCGAGGCCGTCGAGGAACATGTGGTCGAGCACCTGGCCGTGGCCGAGGCGGTAGCCGCCGCGCGCCTTGGGCAGCAGGTAGGGCGCGTTGGTCATCGATTCCATGCCGCCGGCGACGACGACGCCGTAGGAGCCGGCGAGCAGGCCGTCATGGCCGAGCATGGTCGCCTTCATCGCCGAGCCGCATACCTTGTGGATGGTCGCGCAGCCGGCCGAGAGCGGCAGCCCGGCCTGCAACGCGGCCTGCCGTGCCGGCGCCTGGCCCTGGCCGGCCTGCAGCACGCAGCCCATCAGGACCTCCTCGACCAACTCGGCGGGCACGCCGGAACGCTCGACGGCGGCCTCGATGGCGACAGCCCCGAGGTTGGCGGCGGTCAGCCCGGCAAAGCAGCCCTGGAAGCCGCCCATCGGCGTACGGGCGGCGGAGACGATGACTACGGGGTCGGACATGGCAATTTCCTCAAGTGGTTCAGGGACAGGGTGGCTTTGGCTCAGGCTGACGGTCAGGCGTCGAGCGCCTTGAGCGCCGCGTCGTAACGGATCTGCAGGTCTTCGGGGCGGTGCACGGTCATGCCGAGGTCGTGCATCAGGCCATCCTTCAGGCCGTAGATCCAGCCGTGCACGGTGACCGGTTGCCCGCGTCGCCAGGCGTCCTGCACGACGTAGGTCTGGCAGACGTTCCACACCTGTTCCAGCACGTTCAGCTCGCACAGCCGCGCATGGCGGAGCTCGGCCGGCAGGTTGTCGACGTTGCCCTGGTGTTTGGCATGGACGTCCTGCACATGGCGCAACCAGATATCGACCAGACCGACACGCTTCTTCTCGAGCGCGGCACCGACGCCGCCGCAGCCGTAGTGGCCGACGACCATGATGTGCTTGACCTTGATAGCTTCGACAGCGAACTGGATCACCGACAGGCAGTTGAGGTCGGTGTGCACGACGACGTTGGCGACGTTGCGATGGACGAAGACCTCGCCCGGCAGCAGGCCGACGATTTCATTGGCCGGAACGCGCGAATCGGAACAGCCGATCCACAGCAATTCCGGGGTCTGGATCTTGGCCAGCTTGTTGAAGTAATCGGGATCGACTTCCTGCATCTTGCGCGCCCAGGCGCGGTTGAAGTCGAAGAGGTGCGAAAGGTTCTCGCTGCGGATCTCTTCTTCCGACCAGTTCTCGAGGTCGAGCGCGAGGAACATCGTTCCCTCGACCGGTGTCTTGTAATAGGCCGGCGCTTCGGTAAAACCCAGCTCGCGGTAGAGCTTCACCGCCATGCGCATGCTCGGCAGGGTGTCGATCATCAGCTTGCGGTAGCCGATTTCCTTGGCTGCCTTGATCGCCGCCATTGCCAGCGCGTTGCCGACCCCGTGCCCGCGCTCCTCGGGCGTCACGTAAAGGCGCTTCATCTCGCAGACACCATCGCTGTCGGGAAGCGGGCGCACGCCGACGCAGCCGGCCGGGCGCCCGTCGACCTCGGCGAAGAACAGACGGCCCTGGGGCGCCGAGTAGGCACCGGGCAGGGACGCCATTTCCTGGTCGAAGTTCTGGAAGCAGAGGTCGACGCCGAGCCAGGCCGCATAGTTGCGGAAGAACTGGCGAACGTTCTCGAGGGCGGCCTGGTCGCCGGCGTCGAGGGTGCGTAGGGTGACGGTCATTCTTCTGGCTCCTGCGTAAGTTGGGGTCAGGGACGGATTTTAATCCGTCGCGCCGGACCCCGATTCGCAATCCCGCAGCCTTACTTGGTTTCCGCCATCAGTTCGCGGCCGATCAGCATGCGCCGGATCTCGCTGGTGCCGGCGCCGATTTCATACAACTTGGCATCGCGCCAGAGGCGGCCGGTGGCGTACTCGTTGGTGTAGCCGACGCCGCCCAGCGCCTGGATCGCCTCGCCGGCCATCCAGGTGGCTTTTTCGGCGGAGTAGAGAATGGCGCCGGCGGCATCCTTGCGCAGGGTACGCGCGTGGTCAGCGGTGTCGCAGGCGCGCCCGAGGGCATAGACGTAGGCGCGGTTGGCCATCCAGGTCGAGTACATGTCGGCGACCTTGCCCTGCATCAGCTGGAATTCGCCGATCGCCTGGCCGAACTGCTTGCGCTCGTGCAGGTAGGGAACGACGATGTCCATGCAGGCGGCCATGATGCCGAGCGGGCCGCCGCAGAGCACGGCGCGCTCATAGTCGAGGCCGGACATCAGCACCTTGGTGCCGTTGCCGACGCCGCCCAACACGTTCTCTTCCGGCACTTCGCAATCGTCGAAGAACAGCGGGAAGGTGTTGGAGCCGCGCATGCCCAGCTTGTCGAGGTGGCTGCCGTGGCTGAAGCCCTTCATGCCCTTCTCGACGATGAAGGCGGTCATGCCCTTGGCGCCGGCGTTGATGTCGGTCTTGGCATAGACGACCAGGGTGTCGGCATCGCCGCCGTTGGTGATCCACATCTTGGCGCCGTTGAGCACGTAGCGGTCGCCCTTCTTGTCGGCCTTCAGTTTCATCGAGACCACGTCGGAACCGGCGTTCGGTTCGGACATCGCGAGTGCGCCAACGTGCTCGCCGGAAATCAGCTTGGGCAGGTATTTCTGCCGCTGTGCCTCGCTGCCGTTGCGGCGGATCTGGTTCACGCACAGGTTGGAGTGGGCGCCGTAGGAGAGGCCGACCGAGGCCGATGCCCGCGAGATTTCCTCGAGCGCGACGATATGCGCGAGGTAGCCCATGTTGGTGCCGCCGTATTCCTCGCCGGCGGTCATGCCGAGCAGGCCCATGTCGCCGAACTTCTTCCACAGGTCGGCCGGGAATTCGTTGACGCGGTCGATTTCCGCGGCGCGCGGGGCGATCTCGGCGTCGGCGAAAGCCTTCACGGCGTCGCGCAGCAGGTTGATGTCTTCGCCGAGGCCGAAGTCGAGGCTGGGAATGTTCATGGGTTTGTCTCCGGTGCTGTGGTTTTCGGGTCTTTTTCGCGGTCGACCGCGACTACTTCTCGCGGTGGGTGACCGCCATGATGGTTTGTTGCATGAGGGCACAGAGGGCCTCCTCGCCGTCCTTGACGGCGAAGACCTCGGCCTGGGTGACGATCAGCGTGCGGCCGGGCCGGACGACGTGGCCGCGCGCAACCAGTTTATCCCCGTCGGCCGGTGCCACCAGGTTGAGTTTGTACTCCACGGTCAGTACCGAAGCCGAGGCGGGAACCATGGTCATCGCCGCGTAGCCGGCGGCCGAGTCGGCAATCATGCCGACGACGCCGCCGTGGACGAAGCCGTGCTGCTGCTCGATGCCCGCCCAGTGGGGAACGTGGATCTCGGTGCGACCGTGCTCGACCAGCGGCAGCGTGGCGCGGATCAGGGCCATCGCATTCTGCAGCGCGAAACTGGCGTGGACGCGATCGGCGAAGTGGGGGTCGGAAATTCGGGTCATGAAGACGTGATTGTATTTACGTTAACGTTAACGTCAACTATGCCGGCACAAAAAGTCACACGGCATCGCGTCGCTCCAGTTCCTTGCGGCACAGACCCTCGAACTGGGCGATCTCGGCCAGCATGGCCTCGATGTCCTCGCGCTGCTGCTCCAGGGCGCCACGCCGCTTCTCCATGACACGCAGACATTCGATCAGTTGCGGCGTCTCGTCCTCGGTCGACGAATACATGCCGATCAGGTCCTTGATCTCGGCCAGGCTGAGCCCGAGCCGCTTGCCGCGCAGGGCCATCTTCAGGCGGGCGCGGTCGCGCCGGTTGAAGACGCGCTTGCCGCCCTCGCGCTCGGGCGACAGGATGCCCTGGTCCTCCCAGAAGCGGATGGTGCGCGGCGTGATCCCGAACTCGCGGGCGAGGTCTGAGATGGCGAAGGTGGCGGCCGTCTGGCTCAAGCGGAAATCCTCGTCGAAGGCGGCCAAGTAAATCAGAAGAAAGGGGATTTTTCAATCCGCTACCGTATGGTAAGGTGTCGGCCCCCGGGCCGTCCCTCCATTCCGCTCCCGTGTCGCTGCATTATCCCCACCCGCATCCGCCGGCCGCCGGCGCAATGACCGAAGTCGCGCCGGGCGTCTTCTGGGTGCGCATGCCGCTGCCCTTCCAACTCGACCACATCAATCTCTGGATCCTGCGCGACGGTGCCGGCTGGACGCTGGTCGACAGCGGCTTTCCCGACGATGGTGTGCGCGCCGTTTGGAGCGGTATCCTGGCCGGACTGCCGGGGCCGGTGACGCGCCTGGTGGCGACGCACTTCCATCCCGACCATCTCGGCCTGGCCAGCTGGCTGATGGAGCAGACAGGTGCGCCGTTATGGATGACCTCGGCCGAGTTCCTGACTGCCCATGCCGTGTGGAACGAGGTCGGCGGCCACGGCGCCCGCTTCATGGTCGACCAGTTTCGCCAACACGGCCTCGATGCCGTGCTGCTCGGCAAGTTCGAGAGGCGCGGATCAGGCTACCGCAAGGCGGTTCCCGCCCTGCCCGAGCACTATCACCGGCTCAAGGCCGGCGATGCGCTGACGATCGACGGGCGGGCCTGGCGGATCGTGATCGGCCACGGGCATTCGCCCGAGCACATGGCGCTTTACTGTGCGGAACTCGGCGTGTTAATTTCCGGCGACATGCTTTTGCCGAGGATTTCCACCAACGTGAGCGTGTTCGCGGCGACGCCGGATGCCGATGCCCTGGGCTGGTACCTGGATTCGCTGACGACCATGGCGGCGGAAATCCCCGACGAAACGCTGGTCCTGCCCTCGCACGGCCTGCCCTTCTTCGGGATCCGGGCGCGGGTCGACGCGCTGCATGCGCACCATGCAGAGCGCCTGCAGGTTCTGGAGGAGGCGTGTGAACAGGTGCCGCAGAGCGCCGCCGGGTTGCTCGACACCCTGTTCGGACGGGCACTCGATACGCATCAGGTCATGTTTGCGATGGGCGAGGCTATCGCCCATCTGAACCATCTTGAACAGGCCGGCCGGTTGTCGCGCAGCAGCGATGCCGACGGCGTGATTCGTTTCTCGCGGCCGCGCAGCAACGCCGCGCACTGACAGAGGGAGTTCTTGTATGTCGCAACAAACCGAAGAAAAGGCAGCCCTGCCCAACCCGGCCGAGATGGCCAAGACCTATGCCGAAGTCGCCCAGCGCGCCTCGCGCCTGATCACACAGTTCATGGAGAAGAAGGCCAAGGACGGCATCGGTGCGCCGGCCGACGAACTCGGCGTCGCCAAGGCCTTCATGGACCTCTCGGCCCGCCTGATGGCCAATCCGTACAAGCTGGCCCAGTCGCAGATGAACATGATGTGGGACTACTTCTCGCTGTGGCAGGGCTCGATGCTCAAGATGATGGGCATGCCGAACGCCACCGCGCCGGTGGCCGCTCCGAAGAAGGGCGACAACCGCTTCAAGGACGAGGAGTGGGAACAGCATTTCCTCTTCGATTTCGTCAAGCAGTCCTACCTGATCGCCGCCCGCCACATTCATGACACCGTCGCGACCACCGAGGGCCTCGACGAGTCCACGCAGCAGAAGGTCAATTTCTTCACCCGCCAGTACATCGACGCGCTGTCGCCGTCGAACTTCGCGCTGACCAACCCGGAAGTCTTCCGCGAGACGCTGAAGAGCCATGGCCAGAACCTGGTCAAGGGCCTCAACAACCTGCTGCACGACGTCGAGGCCGGCGACGGCCAGTTGCGTATCCGCATGACCGACACCTCGGCCTTCGAGATGGGCAAGAACGTCGCCACGACGCCGGGCAAGGTGGTCTTCCAGAACGAACTTTTCCAGCTCATCCAGTACGATCCGGCCACCCCGGAGCAGTACAAGAAGCCCTTCCTGATCGTGCCGCCGTGGATCAACAAGTACTACATCCTCGACCTGCGCGAGAAGAACTCGATGGTCAAATGGGCGACCGACCAGGGCCACACGACGTTCATCATGTCGTGGATCAACCCGGACGAGAAGCTGGCCCAGAAGACCTTCGAGGACTACCTGCTCGACGGTTCGCTCGAGGCGATCAACCAGGTCTGCAAGCAGACCGGCGAGGACAGCGTCAACCTGGCCGGCTACTGCCTCGGTGGTTCGCTGACCATGACCACGCTCGCCTACATGGCAGCCAAGAAGGATAAGCGCGCCAATTCCGGCACCTTCTTCACGACCATGCTCGACTTCTCCGATCCGGGCGAACTGGGCGTCTTCCTCGACGAGGGTGCGGTCGAGGGCCTGATCACCAAGATGAAGAAGCGCGGCTACCTCGAAGGTTCGGAAATGGCGACGACCTTCAACATGCTGCGCGCCAATGACCTGATCTGGTCCTTCGTGGTGAACAACTACCTGATGGGCAAGGATCCCTTCCCCTTCGACCTGCTCTACTGGAACTCCGACTCGACCCGCATGCCGGCAGCGATGCACAGCTTCTACCTGCGCAACATGTATATCGAGAACAAGTTCATCCAGCCAGGCGGCATCGAGCTGGGCGGCGTCAAGATCGACATCAGCAAGGTCAAGACGCCCTGCTACTTCATCTCCACCATCGAGGACCACATCGCGCCGTGGAAGAGCACTTATGCCGGCGCCCGCGTGCCGACCGGCAAGACCAAGTTCGTCCTCGGCGGTTCGGGCCACATCGCTGGCATCGTGAACCCGCCGGTCGCCAACAAGTACGGCTACTGGACCAATGACGCCACCGACGGCAACTTGCCGGAGAGCCCGGATGACTTCCTTGCCGGCGCGACGCAGAACCCGGGTTCGTGGTGGACGCACTGGAACCAGTGGGTGACCAGCCTGCCGGGTGGTTCGGCCAAGGTCAAGGCGCGCCGGCCCGAGGACGGTGCCCTCAAGGTGATCGAGGATGCGCCCGGCGCCTACGTCAAGTTCCGCCTCGACGCCCAGAAGAAGAAAGCCAAGTAAGCGCCGCCGCTGTTACAGCCCGGCCGGAAGCCGCCTGCGCGCCCGCGCCGGCGGCTTTTTTTTGCCGTCGGCAACGCGGGGGCCCAGGTTTGCGCCTGACCGCGCGCGGGTGCGATCTTCAGAAGCTCACGGCCGCGTTGAGCCGCACGTCCCAGAGGTCGACATCCTGGCGCCCGATGCTGTAGTAGCCGGTGACGAGTTCGAGGCGCAGGTTGCGCTGGGGTTCGATCGCCAGCGCCATGCGCACCGAGCCGCTCCACGGCGAAGTGCTTTCGAGGTCGAGATTGCCGTTCAGTATCTTCCCGTCGTTCGGGCGTTCGATGTCGTAGCGCACGCCGAGGCGCAGCGCCGGAATGATCCGGCTGCCGCCGGCGGTGGTGAAGGCGCGACTGATGTCGCCCGACAGCTCGCTGGTGGCGTAGTCGAAGGAATTCTCGTTGACGCGCAGCGTGACGTTGTAGATCTGGCCCGCGTACGGCAATGTCCCGGTGTAGTTGAAGGCATCCGACGAACTGTGGCTGTAGAAGAGTGCCAGCTTGGGGCGGAATAGATAGTCGCCGAAAGCGTAACCGCCGGTCAGGTTGGCCGATGCGAACCCGGTTGTCGTCCGGAAATCGCCGCTGAGCACGGCAAGTTGCGTGTCGTTGTCGGTGCGTCCCCAGCCCGCCCAGCCATCGAGCAGCCAGTTCGCCGACAGGCGGTAGCCGGCATAGGGCCCGACGAAGACGCCGTCACCATCGTTGCGCACCGTGCTGTCGAAGGCACCGAGTCGGGTCTTGCTGGTCGCTGCCGCGAGACCGGCAACCAGGTCCTTGCCGAAAGCCCGGTGCACGCCGATCAGAACGCTATTGGCGTGGCCGGAGGCATCGATGCCGTTGCGGTTGTCCGAAATGCCGGTGTGGCGAATATCCGCCCATGTTTGCCAGGCTTCATCGGCCTGCGGGAAACGGCTACGCTGGTCGAGTCCGACCACCACGCGGTCGGAAATGCTCAGTGCGCCGGTCTGGTAAGCCGTCAGCGCCCCGGCGCTGATGTTGGTGACGATGTTGCGGATCGGGTCGCTACCCGAGCCATCCGAACCGCCGCCAACCCCGCCTCCGGAGCCGCCACTGCCGCTGCCGCCACCGACACCTCCACCGGAACCCCCGCTGCCACC
>VEPL01000035.1 GCA_012026885.1 Betaproteobacteria bacterium
TGCTGCCGTCAACTCGAAGGCTCGGGGCACCGTGGCCATCGCGACCGAACACCTCACTGAAGCGGACGTCGCGCGACAGATCGTGCAATGCGACAAAGTGGCGTGGCGCGACGCCGCTTACCTCGAATCGTTAGGTTCGCCAAGCAGCATCGCAAGCCGTGACAGTGCAGTAACATATTTGTTATACTGCGCCGGTGGAATACACAATCATGTACTACAGCGAGGAGGTGCAGGACGAGATTCTCGCCCTGCCTGACACGCTGGCTGCGCGTTATGTGGTTCTCACTCGGCGAATGGTTGCCCTTGGACCAAATCTCGGCGAGCCGCATACCAAGGCATTCGGCGAAGGGCTGTATGAGCTTCGCCTCAAGGGTGCGGAGGGCATTGCGAGGGTCTTCTACTGCACCGTCGTCGGCAGGCGAATCGTCATGCTCCACAGTTTCATCAAGAAATCGGCAAAGACCCCTCGGCGGGATCTGGAAATCGCCAGAGGGCGAACAATCGAGGTCAAACATGCGAACCCATGATCAGATCGTCAAGAAGCTCATGCAACGGCCCGGTGTCCGTGCCGAGGTGGACCGCATTGAGCGCGAAGAAGCAGCCCTGCTGGACGCTCTTCTGAAGGCGCGCCAGGAGGCCGGGCTGACCCAAGCGCAAGTTGCCGAGCGAATGGGCACGCAGGCGCCGGCCGTTGCTCGCTTGGAGCGCGCGCTTGCCACGGGCAAGCATTCCCCATCTGTGGCCACGCTACGCAAGTACGTCAAAGCATGCGGCAAGCGGCTCTTGCTGCAAGTGGCATGAGCGAACCTAACAACGCGTTGGAGCGGACCGTGAGGCAGCGTGGCCCGCGTCTGTCCGCGGCCGAGGCAACGTGGCCAGCCGCTCAACTCAATGGTTAGGCATCTCATAGATCGGCGAGTAGAATGGACGACGCCATGAACTTCCAGATCGAGTACGAACGCGAAGAAGACGGCCGGTGGCTTGCGGAGGTACCGCAGCTGCCCGGTGTGCTTGCGTACGGCACCTCGGCGAATGACGCCATGGCAAAGGCGCAAGTCCTTGCCCTTCGAGTCCTGGCAGAACGTCTCGAGCACAATGAGACCGGACCCCAGGCGATCACTTTCAGCATCGCCGCGTGACCAGCTGGCCGTCGACGAAGGCGCGTCGCGTCTTCGCGGCCCTGCTAGGTGTCGGCTGGCAACTCAAGCGTCAATCAGGCTCGCATCGCACGCTTAGTCGTCCCGGTTATCCGGATTTCGTCTTCGCATTTCATGACGGAGAAGAAATTGGTCCCCGAATGCTGGCGAGAATTGCAAAACACACGGGCATCGCGCCAGAAGACCTGTAGGGCGGAGCTGCCTAACAGCGCGTCCGAGCGGGCCGTGACCAAGCATGGGCCGCGTCTGACCGCGGCGTGGGCATTGTGGCCGGCCGCTCAAATTAGTCGTTAGAAAGCGCCGAGCGCCATGCGAAGTCTGGTCATCGGAGCGGCTGGATCCGGCACATCCACCCTGGGGCAAGCGCTCGCCTCGGAATTTGGAGCGTCGTTCTTCGAGGCGGACGACCACTTCTGGGTCGCTTCCGACCCGCCATATCAGACGAAGCGCTCACCGGATGAGCGTCTCAGGTCGGTTCTCGACGCGCTGAGCCGATCGCCTTCCGCTGTTCTGGCGGGGTCAGTCGTAGGTTGGGGCTCCGAGCTTGAGAACTGCTTCTCCCATGTCGTCTTTCTTTCAGTGCCAACCGACGTACGCCTCGCCCGCCTCCGCCAGCGAGAGATGAATCGCTTCGGGCACGTCAATGAGGCCTTCCTCGATTGGGCAGCGAAGTACGACGAGGGCGACATTGCTGACCGCAGTCGTGCGGCGCACGAGCGATGGCTGTCGGAACGCACCTGCCTCACGCTTCGAATCTCTGGAGACGTTCCGGTAGAGCAGGGAGTTACGCGAATTGTCGAGGCGCTATCTAACAACGCATTCGAGCGGCCGTGTAGCGTGGGTGGGCCGCGTCTGGCCGCGGCCGAGGCATCGTGCCCGGCCGCTCAACTAGATCGTTA
>VEPL01000012.1 GCA_012026885.1 Betaproteobacteria bacterium
GTCTCCATGGGGGGGGCGGGCGAAAACCCCGCGGGCTCGCCCAGCGTCCGCACTTGCCCTACGCCGCCTTCGACCCGGCGCCCTGGATGATGACGCTGGCCGTGTTGGCGGCCTCCTGCAGTGTTTTAGTCGACAGATGGGCGTATCGCTCGGTCACCTTACTGTCACTGTGCCCGAGGATCTGCTGAACCTCATATAACGTGCGACCACTGTTGACCAGGAAGGAGGCATAGCTGTGCCGGAGGTCGTGAATGCGCAGCCACTCCATGCCGGCCTGAGCACGCAGGCGACCCCAGACTTTGTGGACATTAACGAGCGGCTTCTTGGTCCGGGTATTGATGAACAGGTTGTCGTACTTGCCTTCGGTGCCGAGTTGCCCAAGCACTTCGAGCGCCGCGTCATTGATTGGTGTTGAATGTGCTCGCCCGTTTTTGCTGTTGCTGGCCGGGATTTTCCAGACACGATTTTCCTTGTCGATCTGATCCCAGCGGGCGCGCAGCGCTTCGTTCAAGCGGGCGCCAGTTGCCAGCAGGAAGAGGGCCACATTGCAGACGGTGCGCGGCGGTGCGGTACGCAATACACCTACCAGCTTGTCCAACTGTTCGGGCGAAAGGTAATGCTCTATGCGATTGTCCGGGTTGAACAACTGCAACCGGGTCAAGGGCGATGTCTCCAGGATTTCCCACTCGACCGCCAGATTCCAGGCACGGCGCATCAGCTTCAAATGATGGTCCGCGCTGGCCGGCTTGAGACCGTCGGTCAGCAGGCGGTTATGAAAAAGCTGAACCTGTTTGCGGCTGACCTCGTTCAGCCTCAGGCGGCCGAATGACTCCTTGATCCGCAGGCGATACATTTCCTCGTCGCGCCGATAGCTGCGCTTGCGCGGCTTGGCGAACGGGAGATACTGCTGCTCGAAGAAATCGGCCACGGTCGGTACGGCTTTCGCGGCCCGAGCTTCCGCTTGGGGGTTTGCGCCGAGAGCGATGTCGTTGCGCAACTGTCTTGCCGCCTTGCGGGCTTCAGCCAGATCGATGTCGGTGGTGCGGCCAAGCTTGGTGTGGCAGGTCTTGTTGGTGCCGTCCTTCCATCGCAAGTAATACACCCCTTCGCCGGGGCTTGCAGCGCGGACGGCGATGTAGAGGCCAGGGACGTCGGTGTCGCAGAATTCCACCCTGGTTTTGGTTGGCGGGCAGGCCAGTGACGTCGTTAAGAATTGCGGCGTGAGCTTGATGATGGGCATGATGCCTCCATGAAATTGGGTCAGTTGGCCCCGCGCATGGCAGGGCGGGATGCTAGGTCAGGAGTTGCGCTTCTTCTCCACCATGCGGATCAGGGTGCCCAGCCGTGCGGGCTTCGGGTGGTCGAGCTTGAAGTGGCGCCAATGCGACCAAACGTCCTTGGTGCCCTTGTATTTCTCGTGGCCTTCGCTGCTCCAACGGTCGGCCAGTTGGAAGCCTTCTTCAGTGTTGCCAGTCTCGTTGAAGATGACCATTAGGACGGTGATCCAGGTGCCATAGTCGGAATCCGGGTCGATCCGGTACACATACTCCTGGAGCCTGCTGATGTCGGTTTGACGACGTCGCTTTTGCGATTGCAACTTACTCATGATTCTTCCTCGGTATTGCCGCCAACGGCTTCATGGCGGTCCTGATTGCGGTATTGGTTAGGAATGCGCTCGGCCTGCCTCCAGCATCGGTTCCGGAGGCAGTGAGCAAAGCGTCAGAAGACGAACGGCTCGCCCTCGGGCCACTCGCCACCGGCAAGCACCTTCGGGGTATCAGCTGCGGATTGCTCTGCGGATACCGTCGGCGTCAGGTAGCGGCCGAACGCGTCCTCGAACTGGCCGAATTCGAAGCCTTTTGGGGTTGAACTGCCGAAGCGGACGGTTTTCGAGTGGATCCCGTAGGCTCCCAGCATCTTGCTGAGTTGCCGGGGAGAAAGGGGCTTGCCGCGGTTGTAAGTCGCCCATGGCGCTTCCGGGTCATTGATCAGGGCCGAAATCAGGTCAGCGGTCGAGATGCGGTCGATCATCTTGTTCTCGAAAACCGCCTTGATGTCGGCAAGTAGCTCCGAGCCGAGATTTTCTGGCGACAGGTCATGGGCCGAGATCGAGAGCGCGGCGGTACGGGCATGTTCGAGCCATGCCGCCCCTGCGCACGATGCGATCGCGAACAGCGCCTCCCAGTTGTCCTGTGCCCGGTCGCCAAGCTGATTCGGCAGTTCCGGGCGGGCCTGTCGCACCTGTTCGGCGTAGTCAACGGCGAAGCGCGCCAACCGTGAAGCCAAGGACTCGAATTCCGTCGGATCCGCATGACGGAGGCGTTCGGCTCGCTCGTCCGGACGCTTGCGACGTAGGTTAAAGACAATGCCGCGGCTCATCGTCGCATCAGGGAGATGCTTTTCCAGCCGGATGCCTGCCAGCGCCTTGGGACACCATACGCTGAAGGTCCGCGGTTCAAGCGCATCGCCAACCTTTACGACACGTCCGACAAAAGCGCTGGCCCGCGTATGGCCGGCATTGATCAGCCCCTTCAGTTCATCGTTCTGGCGGGCAAACATGTCGGCTTCGTCGACTAGAAGTGTCACGACCCAGGCTTGGATCGCCCGGAACAGAAAGGCTGCGGAAGAGTTTGCGACCGATAGTGGCCGCGCCACCAAGCGACTAAAAAGCTCCAGAAGGACCGATTTACCGCATTCGCGCTCCGGGGCAGTGACGATCGCGAGGGGCGCCACCTTGATGACGTCGATAAACCAGGTCATCGCGACCCATAGCGTTGCCGCTCGTGCCTGATCCGTCGACATGACCATAAACCGCATGAACATCTCGAAAATCGCGTCGAGAAGTGCAGCTGGGTCGATCGGCTCCGGATAGGGGGCCACATCCGCGAATGGCTTGCTGCCTTGGCTCTTTTCAGCGACAACGTCGCTGGATGACTGCGGAGGTGATTTCGGCTTGGAGGCTTTTGCCGCAGTCTGATCCGACACCGAGTTGGGAGTCGGAACTTGATCGTGTTGCGTCAGAGCGGGAGGATTCCCGACCGATTGTTGATGGTCTTGCATCGTCTTTTTCCTTTCGTTTGTTAAGACGATGCAACTTTGCGCGAGCCTTTAACGCTTAAAAGCGGTGACAAGAGTTTCACCGAAACCCTTGCCGATAGTGGAATTCGGGTGAATCTCTCTAAAAACTTTCGCCGAAAGTTTGAAAGCTTTATTCGAAATTGATCTTCGAGAAGGCCTTGAGTATCGTGCCTGGATCCAGTGGCTTTATTCCGCCCCGCTTGTTGATCCCGACATCCTTTAACGCTTTAGCGACCTTGCTTGCAAGCAGGCTTCGCTTCCCAACAAGGGTCGCTTCTTCTTTGACAAATTCCCTCGCGAAGTATCGTGCAGCGACATACCAAGGCTGTTCAGGCGAGGGGTCATCTGGCCGTGCAATCAGCCATGGCCGTTCACTTGCTGGCTGCGGCGCTTGCGATTCTGGCTGGGATATGTCCGTCAAGCTATCAAACTGCTGAAACTCCGAGTCACCGAGGATTGATATCCCATATCGGCGAGAGGCCCAATCATCGAGACTTCTCAGGGATATATGAACGATCCCCGTTCTCGCCGTGGCCATCGAGTCAATGCGAAGCGCTGAGGCACCCCCTTTGGCGAGTTCATCATCGATATCGGCAAGATATCTGGCGGCATCCATGGTTAAAGCGTCAAAACGCCTGACTGCGAAATCCTTATCCAGGTACATGTAGGTACTAACCCCCGCTTCCACAGCATCAAGGAGATCCTGCCTGGCAGCTTCGCGCATTTCCCCTAGAGTCTGTTCCAAAGAGCCGTTCAACGAATCGAGGTGGGGTAGATCAGTGGCGGAATCACTATGTCCAGTTACTGGGAGAGGTCTGCTACGGAGGGGACCCCTCATCCACCCAAGCAACTTGGCAACAGCCTCGTCGCGAGTGCAACTCGTACGCAAATCGTAATGGACTTCATCTTCTGCATTGACCATCTTGTTCTCGGCAAGTGCATTTGAATAGAGATCAGAGAAGTATATTTGAGTGGGCCCTATCCACGAACCTGATCGGATAAGTGCTAACCGGCGATGAACGCAGAATCCGGTCTCGTCTCTCCAGTCATCCCGACGCGAAACGCCGCAACACCCAGGCGGGGCAAGGAACTCGCCGTTGCGGCACTGGTTTGCGTGGCGAAACGCGATTTGCCCCCGGGCCGTTGCGGCAGGAGTTTCGGGGTTGTTTCGGATACACCCGAAACGCGCCGGGCCTTGCGCCGCATGGGGTTCGGGCAAACGTTGCGGCGTTGCGGCAAATTCCGGAGGCGGGCGAGGGTGGTGGAACGTGGCATCGCCGGGGACGCCGGCAGGGTTTGGCTCATCACTCAGGCGCGTATGTCCTTGCTGCAGGTCCGCCATGGTCGGCTTACAGGAATAGTCATGGATTCACACCGTCGGCCAGGAGCGGAAATTCAAGCGATCGGGAAACCAGCCAGTTGATGGGCTGCTTCGCTCCGAGACCTGCCGCATACCCTACGCGAGCATTCGGCCTTTGTTGACGTTGGGACACATACCGAGCTACGTCAGAAATATGGCCAGGTGCTGACCATACCACTGGATAGATAAACGTCAGCGTGGTCTTCTGTTGCTTGGCTTCAAATGATAAATAGAACCCTGCGTCCGCCTCAGACGATCAAGTAACCTCAGGTTTAACGGAACGGAGGAGTGAATCCATAGGAATCAATGCCGAATACGTAGAATATGCACTAATGGACGTCGCTGCGTTACTCGAAAGTGGACGCCGACCTTTGTGCGCATTTGCGCCCATTTTCTTTCTAACCAATCCTTAAATATGAAACTAAAATTTCTCGGTGCCGTAGGATGCGTCACCGGTTCGTGTTCCCTGCTCGAGGATTCTGCGGGTAAGACACGCTTTCTCGTGGACTGCGGAATGACTCAGGGGGAAGGCGACGCGCACATTCTCAATGCTGCGCCTTGGCCCTTTGTTCCGGCCCGCCTTAGGTTCGTTCTGCTTACCCATGCCCATCTAGATCATTGTGGTTTGCTTGGCCGACTCGTGCGCGAGGGATTTTCTGGCCCGGTGTATTGCACCCGGTTTACCGCGGAACTGGCGAGGATCAACCTGTTGGATGCCGCACGTCTTTCCGCAGACCTATGCACTGAGTTTGACGTTCGTCGCATTAATTTCGTTGCGGTAGACGAACAATCCGGGTTTCTGTTCGGCCGGTACATTGAGCTAACTGACGACCTCGAGGTAGCCTTTTATCCCAACGCACACATTGGTGGCTCTTGCTCCATCGGCATCCGCTGGAAAGCAAGCACCACGGACTCACGCGAGATAGTTTTCAGCGGTGACCTGGGCCAGAACACAGTGGAGAATGCTCCGCAGCCTTTGCTGGCTCCACGCAAACCCTTGCCGACGACACCGGACTACTTGGTGGTGGAGTCGACCTACGGCAGTCGCGTTCGTGACGCTGCTGAATGCAGCAAGGTCGCACGCATGGTGGACTTGGAACGCATCGTCACGGACGCGATACAGCGCGTGCCCAGCGACAAAACACAGGGGGGAGCTTGCCTGGTCATTCCGTGTTTCAGCATTCATCGCGTTCAGGAGCTCCTGGTTGATCTGCATTCTCTTTTCGAAGTCCAGCTGAAAGACAGAATCCTCGCCCTTCGGCCCGCCTTTCAGGAGTCTTCGCATATCGAACAGGCCCTTCAGGAGGGAATACGTGCGACCCGGATCATGGGCCCTCAAAATATTCTCTCCTATCTGCCCGAATCTGATCGCGAGCGTTTCCATGAGATGTTCAAGTGTCAGGAAGTGATCTCCCCTGATGGAAAAGCAAAGGACATGTTTGTTCTTGCGGACATGAGTACTGAGCGTAAAGAGGAGGCCCGGGAAATACTGCGACGCACAGTTCGGCCGTCGCCGCTCGTCTTGATCAGGATTTTCGTGGATTCCCCGATGAGCAACCGCACGACCGTTGTCTATCAGCGGGAGCTATGCAAGAGAGAGGTGGGCGATCCGCAGCGGTGTTTGTATCGCAATCCGGCCCTGAAGGACCACCTAGGTGCTCACAACGAAACCGACGTCGACGTAATCATTAGCAAGCTCTTTGCTGGAAATGGCGGGCGGGACATGCAGCCCGTAGTGCATAGCTTCTTGACGTATTCGCTGACGTTCTGCAATCCATGGGAGACTGAAGAGTTGATTGATGCGAAGCTTGATGCGCTCAATATCGTTCTCAGTGGCAGTGGGATGGCCGATGTTGGCCCCGTCACGATGCACCTTGAACGAGAGTTGCCCAATCCTCGTTCGGTCGTACTGCTAACAGGTTACGCACCTCAATCAAGTGTTGCGGGGCGCCTCAGGAGGTTTTCCAATACTGGAGCCACTGGACCCGAAGGGATGCTACGGCTGCCATCTAAGGGGTTGCCAGACTCGGAAATTCGGGCGGGTATTGAGGATGTCGGACCTTACTATTCTGGTCATACAGATCAAGTCGGTTTACTCGACTTCATTTTCAAGACCATCGGGCCAACTGAGGGAGGGGAAACCGCGACGACGGTTTTCGTGAACCATGGCGACAATGAGGTTCGCGGCTTGTTTCGCACGGCCATCGTAGCGCGCGCCGCGGAACAGCGGCAAGGTGAGCGACCGGTGAAAGCCGTTGAGGTTCCAGGGCGGGACCGTCGCTGGTTTGACCTCAACGAGGGGCAGTGGTTACCGCCAGATCCGGAATCGCCAGAAGAGACTAGAGATCAGCTTCTGATTCGGTTGTACATGGAGCAGCGACGCACAAATGATCTGTTGTCGGAGCTGCTTCGAGTGACTCGTAATCGTGGACGTGAGTAATCAAGCCAAAGGTCGGGAGGCTTGAAACGGGTAAGGCCGAACTCCCATCACGGAGCGGTAACTTTGGACGACCGCACCACTTAGATAGCTGCCATTCAAAAGCGGCTTGGTGGCAAGAAGCCGGAACGGCGGCAATGGCCTGGCCTGCGGGGATTGGGCACTGACCTGAACCTGCCAAGCCAGATCCCAGCCCATTCCCACGCTATCCCCGGAAAAATCCGAAACGCCGCAACGTTTGCCAGAAACCCATGCAGGGCATTGACCCCGGCGTTTCGGGGGGAATCGAAACGCAAGGGAAACGGCCGGGACACGACCCGAAACGAGCCCCGGACCCGAAAAACGCCGCCTCAGTCCGTCGCCCGCAGGATCGCCCCAGCCTCGGCATGGTCCATCATGTACTCCCGCAGCAAGTGATACTGCTCGGCACAGGTCTCGGCAAACTGGCCCGAACCGAACGACAGGTTGCTATACGCGAACAGGCAAACTGCAATCCCGAATGCATCCGCCGACATGAACCCCTCCCAACCGTTCGGACTGACCACTTGGAAGCGTCTGTCGCTGTCCGGAGCCATATATAAGCCGCCGTTGTCGAGGGTGTAGAACAGCCAGTACCCGCCGCCATAGTCCTCCGACAGCCGGCTAGCCATCGAAAACACGAACGGCTCCAACTGCAGCGGGAAATAGACCCCGAACAGGTCGGCGGTGACGTTGGTGCGCTGATCCTCGGCAACCAGCTGCCGGGCGATGGTGTGCGAGTTGCTGCTGATAGGTGTATCGCTCATGGTGTTGTCCTCAAGAAACAGAGGGCAGCCACCGGGATTCCCTCCCGGCAAGCCGCCCCCCAAAGTGGCGCGAATGAATAGTTGCCGTGTCGCCTTACCACCCCGCCAACTCTGGCACCCGGAAGTGCAGGGCGTCGGTAATGGCGGTCTCGGGGATGTCCCAGGCCAGGACGGTTTCGATGTGCTTGATGGTCGATTCATGCATGGTGCTTTCTCCTGAAAATGCAAAAGCCGACCTCGATCACACCCAAAAAATGGACGGACCTTGGCCGGCTATGCGGTCAAACAACGGGAATAGAGGAGGGTGCTGCGAGAGGTACTGCTTGGCTGTCAGCGGTGCGGCTGAACAGATGCTGCTACTGCATCGGCGGGGCTACTGCTTCATTTAGGTTTTTTGCAGTTTTTTACTAAGTGCTCGAAAGCAAAGGGAAAACGCCTGGGTCGGTATACGGTCGCTATTGAAAACCGACCGCCGAAAACTCCTTACGTTTCAACTGCTTACAACACTAGAGCGCCGGATGGGAGATCCAGGGGAGACGCCGAAAGCCTTGTCCTACGGGGCTTCCACCGCATTCTCTGCATTGCCCTGAACGGCAACCATAGGCTGCGACTTCTTGGGCCGACCACGCTTCGATACCGTTGGCGCCGCCTTGCTCTCCGGTACATCGGTCAGCACGAAGAGCGGCTTGGCGGCAGGCTTCTCGGTTACCGCCTCGGCAATCGCTTCGGTACTCGGCTCCAGTTGGGAGTCGGCCACTGCCCCCTTATTATTTTTTCCGGCTCTACCTTTGCGCCCGGCCGCCTTCGCTTCCTGCTCAACGATCAGCTTCTGCACCTGTGCCAGGAAAGCCGTATCGCTGCAGACGTCGTAGCAGCGCCGCTTCTTCGCTGAGGGCTTCACTAAGCCTTCGTGCTTCAGGACCGCGAACAGGAACGAGGGCGAGTTCATGCTGCGCCCCTGATACAGGACATTCAATACATACGAGGTAATGCCCACGTGCTCCTTGTCGAGCAATTCCCGGATTGCCTCGTACTTGATCCAGTTGTCGTTGAAATAACCCGGATTGGAATTGGCAGCCAAGCGCATCATCAGCGTGCCATCTTCATGCCGGCCTATCCGATAGGTCAGACTGGACTTGCCGCTCAGCGTGCCGCAGACACCGATCCTCAGGGTGCGCACGGGACCTTCATCAACGTCGAATACCTTTTTTTTGCTCATGGTGATCTCCTTGAGTAATGCATGGGAACTCCGGGATGGAGCCCTTCAAATAAGATGGATAAAAAGCCGCAGTTCCTACCGCAGTGACTAGCCCAGCGCCTAACCCAGCGTGTTCAGCACCGCGATGCCGCCGTACTGGGTGAGCAGGACATCGGGCAGGTGATGGAGGGCAACTTCATGGGCGCCGACCTCGGCAACGTAGCGCCGGGCATAGGTCAGGTCCGTGGTCAGGAGCCATTCGGTGCCGCCATCCAGTTCGATCTCCAGGACGGACACACCGGACAGCACTGATGGGTGACGGCGCAGCAAATCGACCAGCGCCAGGCACTCGGCATGAGCACGGGCCAACTCACTATCAAATTGCAGGATGGCGGCCCGCTCTTCGAAGGTTTCTCGCAGCTGGCTATCGAGGCTTTCGACCCACTCGGCCACGAGCGGATCGGTGGGGGTTACATACACTTCCATTGGTCTGCTCCTTCAATCTGAAAAAGGAAACGCCACCAACACCGCCCCGGGAGGGCAGGCATTAATGGCGTCAGGGAAGGGTGAAACTGTTGGTGCTGGTGGTCGAGGTCGAAAGGGCTCAGCCATCGATCACGGCAGGCGTCGCGAATGATCGACACAAAGCCAGCAGATCTCCTGGGATGCCTTCGGTGTCCGGCACAAAGAGCGCGGTAGCAGCCCCATCGTCATTGCCGATGAAGACCATTTCATAGACGGTACTGCTTTCATAGGTGTGTTCCTCCAGGATTTCAAAGCAAGGGGCAAAGTCCTCGTGGCCGAAGGGTGCGTCGGTGAACAGGTCATGCAGGATCGGAAACCCGACTGCGGCCTCCAGTTGCTCGACCGTGTCGCCCGGTTCAGCTACCACCATGTCGCCGTGGATAGCCGGGTCATAGGGCTCGCCATTGAGGACCTGCGTGTAGCGCAGGACCGCCAGCGCCCGGATGAGGGGATGGCCGATCAGCGCCGCATCGCTGGGATCACGAAGGACGATCATTCCGGTCCTCCAGGGTCGCGGCGTCGCACTTGACAGCTGAACGCCTGGCGAGGACTTCGCTGGTGATGGCGGCGATGACCGTGACGGCCAGGTCCAGCAGGGCCTTTGCGTTGATAGGATTCATATGTGCCTCCGAGAAATGGACGAAAAAAATGCCCCCGAGGGGCACGATGGGTACTGCTTGTGAGGGGAAAGTTGTGGCTATGAGCTACTGCTGCTGATCACCGCGGAAGTGACGCCAGACGAGATAGCCGGCGCCGAGCAGATTGGCCAGGATGAGCGCCTGTAGAGCCAGGGACAGGACGGAGACCATAGTGGTCATGGCTCCGAGCTTGACGGCACCTGCGGCGACGATGGCTGCTGCTAGGAAGGGGAAGAACATGGTGGATCCTTTCAATGGGTGAAAATAGCGAAAGCCCCGCGCATCCGAAGACTGGCAGGGCTTTCAGGAGGGGTACGACGCTTTCAGTTTGTTGAGCCCATAGCGTCGTCGAAGACTCTTGTTCTGACTAAATGGTTGCTTTCGGAACTAAGCTACTAGGGGACAAACGAGGTCCTCTTCGGCTAGCCGAGTGTCTGCCATTGCAGCCAATCAGCCACCGCTCACTAGAAGTCCGTTCAATGTCGTAAAACAGACGCTCCAATATATCTAAGTATAGGTAAGCGGCGTTTCCTGGATGCTGATCTAACTGAGCCTAGGCAAAGTTTTTGGATGAGATACGCCCGATTCATCAAGAGTTGTGGCCATTAAAATGCTATTAGGTGAGATCGCTTCAATAGTTGAATTGCATACAATCATCACTAGAGTGAAACCTAAATCCTATGTCTTGAGATAGAGGTCGGTCGTTATTCGACAGACTGACCGAGGGGAAGCCCAATGCGATACAGAAAATGAGAAAGATTGAATGAACGTCCAGCAACTCGAAAACGAACTCTGGGAAGCCGCCGACCAGCTGCGCGCCAATTCCAAGCTCACCGCTGCCGAATACGCAATGCCAGTGCTCGGCCTTATATTCCTGCGCCATGCCGATAACCGCTTCAAGGCCTACCTCCCAGAGATCGAGGCCGATATCCCGTCCCAGGTGCCTGCCGCCCAGCGGGAGACGCTGATCAAGCTCGGTTTCCAGGGCAAGGCCGCCATCTACCTGCCCGAAGCCGCGCGCTTCGACCGCATCGCCAATTTGCCGCAAGGGGCGAATGTGGGGGAGGTGATCGACCGTGCCATGGACGTGATCGAGTCTGAATTTGAAGTGCTCAAGGGGGCGCTGCCGCGCGGTTACCCAGCCTTCGAGACCGACCTACTGGCTGAGCTTGTCAAGATTTTCGACCGCCCCGCCATCAAGGCTGCCACTGGCGACGTATTCGGTCGCATCTACGAATACTTTCTCAACAAGTTCGCGATGAGCGGCGCACAAGAAGGCGGCGAGTTTTTCACGCCGCCATCGTTGGTGCGCATGATCGTGAACATCATCGAGCCAGACCACGGCCTGGTGCTGGACCCGGCCTGCGGATCTGCGGGCATGTTTGTGCAAACGGGCCACTTCATCGAAGACGTACGCCACCAGCAGGCCAACGACACCGTCACCTTCCACGGCCAGGAAAAGAGCGACACCAACACCAAGCTGGCGCGAATGAACCTGGTTGTGCACGGGCTGGATGCCTCCAACATCCGCCAGGGCAACACCTTCTACGACCAGGTGGACCACCTCATCGGCCAGTGCGACTTCGTCATGGCCAACCCGCCGTTCAACGTCGACGGCGTGGACACCAAGAAGGTGGAAGGCCAGGTCAGTGACAGCGGGCGCCTGCCCTTCGGCCTGCCAGGCACCAATGCCAAAACTGGCGCCATCAGCAACGCCAACAGCCTGTGGATTCAGTATTTCTACGCCTACTTGAACGACACGGGCCGTGCTGGTTTCGTTATGGCGTCCAGCGCCTCGGATGCCGGCAACAAAGACCGCGACATCCGCGAGAAGCTGGTCAAGACCGGCCACGTTGACGTGATGATGGCAATTGGCAACAAGTTCTTCTACACCCGCAGCCTGCCCTGCACGCTGTGGTTCTTCGACAAGGGCAAGCCGCAGGACCTGCAAGACCAGGTGCTGATGATCGATGCGCGCAATGTGTACCACGTGGTCTCGGCGCGCTCGCACATCTTCACCGACGAGCAGCACGCCAACCTCAACGCCATCGTCTGGCTGTACCGGGGCGAGACCGAGAGGTTCGTGACGCTTGTCGCCCACTACCAGCGGCAAGTGGATGAATGGCTGGCCGCCGTTCCAGGCCGCATCGCCGCCGACACTGCTGCCGTGGAAGGGCTGGCCACCCAGTTGCAGTCGTTCGCTCAGGGTGCCACGCTGGCTGAACTGAACGCTGACCAGCCTGACGACGCGCATCTCATCCTGGCCCCCCTCGATGCCTTCAAGTCGGAACTGGCCGCCGCGCAGGCCGACACGCAGGCGGCAGCGACCATCGCTACACTGCTCACCGCCTGCATCCACGCCCGCGCCGCTGTCGCCCAGGCCGACCTCGCCAGCCACGCCGGGCAGGTAGCGCTGCAATCCACGCTGGATCCTCTGGCGCATCAGGTCAAGGTTCTGGGCAAGACCTTGGAAGCCCGCCACAAGCAGTGGCTCAAGCTGCTTGACACTGCAGAGAAGCAGCTACGCGCCCGGCAGAGCAAAGCCTTCGATGGCAAAGCCGCCCGCGAAGCTAAGCGCGCCTTGCTGACCGCCGACGCGAAGAAGAACGAATCCCCCACGGTGCGCGACGCAGTGCTCGACGCGCTGAAGCAGGCCGCCTACTTCATCCATCAAGTCAGCTGGCTGCACAGCCGCTTCCCTCAGGGCGTGTTCGACGACGTACCGGGCCTGTGCAAGGCCGTCACGCTGGATGAGATTGCAGCCAACGATTACTCGCTGACGCCGGGGCGCTACGTGGGCGTGGCGGCGGCAGCAGCCGAAGACGAGGACGACTTCGTCGAGAAGCTGCGCGAAATTCAGGACGAGCTGGCCGAACTGAACGACAAGGCGGTGGTACTGGCGGGGAAGATTGCGAGCAACTTTGAGGAGTTGCTGGAATGAGTTGGCCCGAGGTCGATTTTGAGTCGTTGTTTGCGACGCCGAGTCGTAATGGCGTCTACAAGAGCCAAGACCACCATGGATCGGGCGTGCCAATCGTCAACATGGGTGAGTTGTTTGCGTTTAATCGGATAGGCGATCAGGCCATGTCGCTGATTCGGATGTCCGATGCTGAAATGGACAAAAGCGGTCTTATCGATGGCGATCTCCTATTCGGCCGCCGTTCGCTTGTCGAAGAAGGTGCGGGCAAGTGCTCGATGGTTTACAAGCCGACCGGATCGCTGACCTTTGAATCTTCGATTATTCGAGTTCGACTCGATCGAACGGTCGCCGATCCTGAGTTCTTCTTCAATTACTTTCGATCCCCAATCGGTAGGTCGCGAATTCGAGCAATTGTCGGTGGCGCGGCGGTCAAAGGAATTCGTGGCAGCGACCTGAAGCTGATCAAGGTGCATTTGCCTCCCCTTGATGAGCAGATTGCCATTCGCCATTTCGTTGCTGTGTACGACGACCTAATCGCCACCAACCAGCGCCGCATCGCCTTGCTCGAAGACGCCGCCCGCCGTCTCTACCGCGAGTGGTTCGTGCATCTGCGCTTCCCAGGCCATGACTCGGTACCGGTGAAGGCAGGGGTGCCGGAGGGGTGGCAAAAGGGCACCGCGCATGATTTCGTTTCCATCTTGAGTGGCGGGACACCAAAAACAGGCATTGAGCATTACTGGGGCGGCGAAATCCCCTTTTTCACTCCAAAAGACAGCCCGGACGCGTTTTACGTGCTTGGAACCGAAAAGACGCTGACCGAGACGGGGCTCTCAACCTGCAACAGCCGCTTGTTTGCCAAGAACACCACCTTTATCACTGCACGAGGCACGGTCGGAAAAATTGCGCTGGCACAAAAGCCGATGGCGATGAATCAGTCTTGCTACGCGCTGGTGCCAAAGCAGGACTACGACAACTTGTTCTTGTTCACCGCGATCAAGGATGCGGTTGAGCACTTCAAGCAAGTCGCCGTTGGTGGGGTATTTGACGCAATCGTGGTTGATACCTTCAAGATCATCCCTTTTGTTTTGCCCGATACTGATGTGACGCGAGCCTTTGGAAACACTGTTCGGCCACTATTTGAACAGGTGGAGACCCTTCTGCTGCAAAACCAGCAACTCGCTCGCGTCCGCGACCTGTTGCTCCCCAAGCTAATGTCCGGCCAGCTCGATGTCTCCGGCATTCGATTGGCCGAAGAGGTCGCTGCATGATGGCCAAAAAAGACTATTCCGAAGATCTGTTGATCCAGGCGCCGACGGCTGAACTGCTGGAAAGCCAACTCGGCTGGCGAACTGTGTTCGCCCAGGACGACGAGGACTTTGGGGTAGACAGCCTACTGGGCCGCAGCAACGACACCGAGGTGGTGCTCAGCCGCGAGGTGCTGGCCGCGCTGAAGCGCCTGAACCCGGGGCTGCCCGCAGAGGCTTACAGTCAGGCCTTGGGACAGGTGTTGCAGGACGACATCACCAAAACGCTGATTGCCCTCAACGAAGAGAAGTACAAGCTGCTGCGCGATGGCGTGCCGGTGAAGTACCGCGATGCGGCTGGCCGACTGGTGGACAAGCGCTTGCGCCTGATCGACTTCGAACACCCCGACAAAAACAATTACCAGGCCGTGCGCGAGTTGTGGGTGCGCGGGCGCCTGTGGCTGCGCCGCCCAGACGTGATTGGCTACGTCAATGGTCTGCCGCTGGTGTTCATCGAACTCAAGCGCTTCGAGGTGCACATCGACAGTGCCTACAAGAAGAACTACAGTGACTACCTCGACACCATTCCGCACCTGTTTCACTGGAACGCGCTGGTGGTGATTTCCAACGGTCACGATGCACAGTACGGGTCGCTGACCAGCACCCGCGAGCACTTCTATCGCTGGAAGCGGCTGGATGAGGATGATCCTGAGCCGGGCAAGAACCTGCCCCTGCTGCCCATCCTGCTCAAGGGCATGCTGGACAAGGCCCGTCTGCTCGACATCGTCGAAAACTTCGTGCTGTTCGATGCCAGCGAAGGGAGCACGCACAAGATCGTGGCGCGCAACCACCAGTACCTGGGCGTCAACCGGGTGATCGAGCGTCTCACGTCCGACGATCCGATGATCAAGGCCGAGGTGAAGGCCGGGCAACTGGGCGTGTTCTGGCACACGCAGGGCTCGGGAAAGTCGTATTCGATGCTGTTTCTGACCGAGAAGATCCACCGCAAGATTTCGGGCAGCTACACCTTCGTGGTCATCACCGACCGCACCGAGTTGGACGACCAGATCGCCTCCACCTACACCAATGCCGGGCGCGCCAACAGCAAGACAGATCAGGCCTCCAGCGGCGACGCCTTGCGAAAGATGCTGCGGGACCAGAACCGCCGTTACGTGTTCGGACTGATTCAGAAATACCGCGAACTGGTGAAGGAAGCCTATTCGGAGCGCGACGACATAATTGTCATTAGCGACGAGGCGCACCGCACGCAGTACGGCCGCCTGGCGCTGAACATGCGCAAAGGCCTACCGTGCGCTAAGTTCCTGGGCTTCACCGGTACGCCCCTGATCGACGCTGGCGAGAAGCAGCTGACGCGCGAAGTGTTTGGCGACTACGTGTCAATCTACGACTTCCAGCGCGCGGTGGCCGATGGCGCGACCCTCCCGTTGTTCTATGAGAACCGTGGCGAGAAACTGAAGATCGTCGACCCCAAGGTGAGCGAACGGATCGCCGAGCACATCGAAGCGGCAAGGCAGAGCGCGACGCTGGACGATCCATGGACTGACGAGAAAGAGGAAAAACTCTATCGGGAGCTGGCGCGTGACTACCCTGTCCTGACCTCGCCCACTCGCCTAGAAAAGGTGGCGCAGGATTTTGTCGATCACTTCCACCAGCGCTGGAAGGTAGTAAACACCGGCGGCGGCAAGGCCATGATGGTCTGCCTGGACAAGATCACCTGCGTGAAGATGCACGATCTGATCAAAGCCAAATGGGAAGAGAAGGTCACCCAGTTGGAAACGAGCGTGGCCGCTGAGGAGGCGCTGTTCGCCGCCAAGGGCAAGGCGCTGCCGAAGCTACTACAACAGCGCCGCGAACAGGTCGAATGGATGAAGGCAACCGAATGTTGCGTGGTGGTCTCGCAGGAGCAAGGTGAGGTGGCCGAATTTGCCAAGTGGCGCAACTTTCGAGACGAGCCGTTGGACATCACTCCGCACCGCGAGAAGATGGTCAAGCGTAACCTGGAGAAGGAGTTCAAGCAGGCAGATAACCCTTTCCGCATTGCCATCGTCTGCGCCATGTGGCTGACGGGTTTCGACGTGAAATGCCTAGCCACCCTGTACCTCGACAAGCCGATGCAGGGCCATACGCTGATGCAGGCTATCGCCCGCGTCAATCGTGTGGGCGGCGGCAAGAAACACGGCCTGATTATTGACTACAACGGCATGCTCAAGAGCCTGCGTAAGGCGCTCGCTACATTTGCCCAAGGCGACCGCGCCGGCACGGGCAAGGGTGAAGGTGAGCAGAACACGGTGCGCGACGACTCAGAAGCGTTGGCCGAGTACGCCCAGAGCTTGACGGCGGCTAGGAATTTTCTGGGAGACCTCGGCTTTGATCTGGACGGGCTCATTGCCGCCAAGGGCTTCGACAAGCAACAGCAGATCCTGGTCGCGGTGAATCTGCTGTGCGAGAGCGACGACCGCCGCAAGACCTACCAGGTGATCGTGGAGGATGTGCAGGCCCGCCACCGGGGGCTTTTCCCGCACCCGGGCCTGTTCGACTTCGATGCCGAAGAGAGCGCCGTCAATGCGATCTACAACAAACTGCAGGACGCGCGCGAAACGCCCGACATCAGTGCCTTGTTGCAGGACTTGTACGAGGTTGTCGACACGGCGCTGACAACGGAGGGCAAACCAGCCCCTGCCTTACCTAATCAGGGCCATGCGCGATATGACCTTTCCAACATCGACTTTTCACGCCTGCGTGCCGAGTTTGAGAAGTCGTCGTTCAAGAACGTGGTAACCCTGAACTTGAAGGAAAAGATCGAAGAACGACTGGCCATGATGGTGGCGCGCAACCCGACCCGGGTTGACCTGTATGAGCGCTACCAAGAGATCGTCCAGGAATACAACAAGGATAAGGATGCCGCCGAGATCCAGAAGGTGATGGATGACCTGTTTACCTTTAACGACAACCTCAACGAAGAAGAAAAGCGCTATCTGCGTGAGGGTCTGGAGAGCGAAGATCAACTGGCCGTTTTCGATCTGTTGCAGAAGGACAGCCTAACCAAGGGTGACCGGGATGGCATCAAGAAGGTAGCAAAGGAGCTTTTGGACAAGCTAAGTAGCGGCAAGCTTCAGATAGATCACTGGCGCGAGAAGGCCACGGCACAAGCTCAGGTCAAGGCCGAAATCATCAAGCACTTATATGCGTACTTGCCTTCTGGAGCCTACGACGCTGACGAGATCAATCTAAAGGCCAGCGCGGTGTTCGCGCACATTTATACGGCGGGGGTAGGTGAGGGTGCGAGGATGTATCACTAATCGAGCGATCGGGGGAGGGCAAGCCGATTTACTCGGGTTCTGATCGTCTGGGCGCTTGCCTGGTCCGTAGAGCTGGCGCTCGCTCGGAACCGTGGTCACCAAACCGTGGACAACATCGAGCCGAACGAGCTAAGTGTCCGCCCATGTTGCCATTCAGCAGAACTTTGGCTTTTGGCAGTTTGGCGCAAGTTTCCGGACACTCTCGATTCCGCCAAATCGTGCAAAAATGAATTCAATGCGAACGCGCTAGCGGACGGGGGCTAAATGGAAGATGAAGAGCGATTCAAGGTATGGTCAAGTTATGCCGAGATCAGCAGAAAGTGGGTCGTGGTAATGGACACCAAGGCCGGCTTCATTGCCGCCCTTGACTTGGGGCTGCTCGGATTACTGTGGTCGGGCGCGAGAATTCAGGAGGGCGGCTGCGCGACAAAATGGATTGGTGTTGCGGCCACCATCATTATTGTGGCGTCCGTTGCTTGCGCCATCTGGGTTGCACTTCCGCGCGAATCCTTGGCCGCCATCTTCGGTAAAGGCATTCGCTGGCATGGCGACTACAAGCCAGTCAGTTACTACGGCTTCATTTCGCAGACCTACGGGAAGATGGAATTCGCCAAACTCAAAAATTACGCTGGCGGCCTCACGCATGCCCAACTTGCCGACGAAGCTCTCGAGCAACATTTCGTGCTATCCCACGCTGCCGCTCGCAAGTCCGGCTTTGTAAGGATCGCTGGCTTTCTTCTCTTGGCTGCCGCGAGTCTGTCAGGGCTCGCAGTCCTCACGAGGCTTTATGGATGAAGACAACTGGCACTGCTTATTTCACCGAGGACAGCGATTTTCGCATCAGAGAGATTCTTGGCGCGGGGGATCAGGCTTTCGAGGAGTTGAACTATATCCCTTCGTCAGACAAGCTGACTTACTCAAACGGCTTCTATGTCTATTGCACGGCGCTGTTCATCGACATCCGCGGAAGTTCAAGGCTACCGGAAATTCACAACCGCCCGGTACTTGCAAAAATCTACCGTGCGTACCTTTCCGAATGCGTGGCCATCCTCAATCAAGACACAAATTGTCGCGAGATATTCATCAATGGCGATTGCGTGAGCGGAATTTTTGAAACGCCATTGAAGACGGATATTGACTCAACCTTTTTCCGCGCTGTGCAACTCAACACGCTGATCAAATTGTTGAATTGGCGTTTGGAGCAGAAGGGATATGCTCAGCTCAAGTGCGGTATCGGCATCGATTATGGGCGCGCTTTAATGCTCAAAGCTGGCTTCAAAGGTCACTCCATCAACGAGATCATTTGGATGGGGGATGTCGTCAATCAGGCGTCAAACCTATGTCATCAAGGAAATAAGGGTTCCCGCAAGGTAATCCAGGTGTCGCCGGCAATACGGCAGAACATTACGCGGGACGATTACTTGAAGTTGCTCGACCCAGTACACGGCAGCGGATTGCATTTACCCGATCCGATTGCCTATGAAGGCGACCTGGTTGGCGTTGAAATGAATGCCTGGATTGAAGAGCAACAAGCCAACCAAAAGCCGAAGGGCATGGATCTCGCGACACTGCTTGCCCTTGGTTCACCACAGCAAGGCGGTAGAGGACTGATCAATACTTATCAGGCCGCGCATAAGTCTCCGAAACCTTGGCTGTAGAAAATTGGAAATCGCGTGTCCCGGCCATGTCCTGAAGTTTTTGCAAAATGGCCATCGATGCCTATTCTGCTGAATGGCGGCAAGGTCGAACCGTCGCCCCTAGTTCTGAAACGATATCCAGCTTGCCAGGAGCCATTCAAAGCATCTGGCAGGGCAACGTATCACCTCACCCGCAAAAACTCCCCAGCGGCCCGGGAAATGCGTCCGAGGTTGCGCGGCCAATGCGGGACCGCCGGACTAAAGGTATGGCGATCCTCTTGCATCCCCCGAAATGCAAAAAGCCAACCCCGGAGGATTGGCTAAGTGCACGTCTTGCAACGAATTTTTTGGCTCCCCGACCTGGGCTCGAACCAGGGACCTACGGATTAACAGTCCGGCGCTCTACCGACTGAGCTATCGGGGAACAGCAGAGGCGCGCATCATAGTCAGTAAGCGGAGCATGGTCAAGCGTTGACAACGTATATACTCCCAAAAAAACATAGCCGCCATGGATCAAAATCTAGTCTTCGCAAAAACCCCGACCGGCGACGAAGCAGTCAGGCAAAGTACGCGCGTTGTGCAGCGCAGTTTGCGCATGCTCCTTGTGCAGGTAGACGGCCGTCTGACGGTGGCCGACCTGGTTGCCAAGATGGGCGATCAGCGCCTTGTCGAGGATGCGTTGCGCGAACTGGAAGAGGGCGGCTTTATTGCTCCGACTTCAGAAGCCCTCTCGGCTTGGCAGGACGGACGCCAGCGCCTGCGGCAAATGCGGGCTGCGCAGGAAGCTTCAGGATTGTCTACGGCAGACGTCGACAGCATCGAATCCCATCATATCGACCAGGACGATCCGGAAAGCCTCCTGCCGCCGCCCAAGGCGCCGGCATTCTCGTCTTACGGCAAGCCTGTCCTGCCGACAGCGGAGAAACATGCGACTTCGCCCGAGCCCGAACCGGAGGCGCCCGCTCGCGGCGGGGCGCTGGCGGGCAAGGGGGTGTTGGTCGCGATTCTCGGCGGGGTGCTGGCTCTCGTCGCGCTGTATTTCTTCTTTCCCTACGGGCGTTTCAAGCCAGGTATCGAGGCGGAGATCGCGCGTATCGTGCAGCGTCCTGTCGCCATCGGCGAGATTCGTCCCCGTCTGTTGCCGGCTCCGGCGCTTGTCCTGACCGGCGTCCAGGTAGGCCGCAGCGACGAGGGCGGGGCGGATGAAATCCGTCTGCCTGCGGCTGCGGCGATCAGCGGAGGGCCGTTCGAGCAGGTTACCGTCACCGGGGCGCGTGTTGCAGCGAACTTGCTGCTGGATTTGCCGATCTTCGGCGGAGCAGCGCCGACTGGACAACCGTCGGTCAAACTGCAGCGAATCACGGTAGAGCGCCTGACGGTCACTGCCGGGGCGCTAAAGATCGCGGACCTGAAAGGCGATGTCGCCATTGGCCGCGACGGGAGAATCAGCAATGTCGCCCTGCAGTCGGCTGACCGCAGCCTGCGCCTTGGCGTGGCGCTCACGCCGGAAGGGCCGCAGGTTTCGTTCGAGGGTCTGGCATGGCGTCCGATCGACGACTTTCCATTGACCCTCGATTCGCTTCAGGCGAAGGCGCTGCTTCAGCCAGGAAGGTTGCTGGTCCAGAAATTCGAAGCCAATGCGATGGGCGGCGTCGTGCAGGGGACTTGGCTGGTCGATTGGAGCAGTGGCCTCGCCATGGCTGGGGAGGGCAACTACGAAAGGCTGGATGCGCGCCGCGTGACCAGCATCTTCGTTTCTTCGTTGTCGCTCGACGGGTTGCTGACCGGGACCCTTCGCTTGCGGGCGGCAGGAAGCGACTGGCGCACGCTGTGGGCGAATGTCGAAGGCCAGGCGGACTTGACCGTGATGCGCGGGGTGCTCAACGGAGTCGATCTGGGCGAGGCCGCGCGGCGTGGTCCCGGTTCGACGGTCCGCGCCGGCAGCACGAAGTTCGAGCGGACGACGCTGCGGCTGGTGATCGATCCGCGCCAGGTCAGCGGGCGGGATGTCGCCATGAGCGCCGGGTTGTTCAATGCGAACGGAAATTTCGTCGTGAGTCGCGATCGTGCCGTGGAGGGCAGCGTGGTCGTCAACATGCACTCCTCGGTGTCTTCGATATCCGTACCGGTCCGGGTAAACGGAATCTTGCCCAACCTTCAGGCGGGCGCCACCCGCTAAGGGCAAAAAAAAGCGGAGCGCCTGGCTCCGCTCCATTCTCCCTGTCGGGGCTTTCAGGACTTGACCACCGTAGCGATTGCCTTGGCGACGTAGTCGAGGTTACGGGTGTTGAGCGCGGCGAGGCAGATGCGTCCGGTCGACACCGCGTAGATGCCGAATTCGTCCTTCATCCGCTCGACCTGAGGTGCGCTCAGGCCGGTGTAGGAGAACATCCCGCGTTGCTGGGCGACGAAGGAGAAGTCCTGCGGGCAGCCGGTTGCCTTGATCGCATCAACCAACCCGGTGCGCATGGCGCGGATGCGGTCGCGCATGCCGGCCAGCTCCGTTTCCCACTCCTGGCGGAGTTCCGGCGAGGCGAGGACGGCTGCCACGAGAGCGCCGCCGTGGGTGGGCGGATTGGAGTAGTTGGTACGGATGACGCGCTTCAGTTGCGACATGACGCGCGCTGCTTCGTCCTTGCCGGCGGTGACGATCGACAGCGCGCCAACGCGTTCGCCATAGAGCGAGAAGTTCTTGGAGAAGGAACTGGATGCGAAGAACTGCAGGCCGGAGGCCGAGAACGCGCGCACCGCGACTGCATCGGCTTCGATCCCGTCGGCGAAGCCCTGGTAGGCCATGTCGAGGAAGGGGACGAGGTTGCGTTCCTTGCAAAGCGACACGACTTCTGCCCACTGGGAATCGCTGAGGTCGGCACCGGTCGGGTTGTGGCAGCAGGCGTGGAGGATCACCACGGATCCAGCGGCCATGGTGCTCAGGCCGGCCTTCATCCCGGCGAAATTGACACCGCGCGTGGCAGGATCGTAATAGGCATAGTTCTCGACGACGAAACCGGCCGACTCGAAAAGCGCGCGGTGGTTTTCCCAGGAGGGATCGCTGATGTAGACCTTGGCGTCGGGATTGAGGCGCTTGAGGTAATCGGCACCGATCTTGAGGGCACCGGTGCCACCCAGAGCCTGAGCGGTGACGACCTGGCCGCCGGCGAGGAGCGCGGAATCTTTGCCAAACAAGAGGTTCTGGACGGCCGTGTTGTAGGCCGGAGCGCCCTCGATCGGCTGGTAGCCGCGCGGCAGCGCGGCCTTGACGCGGACGTCCTCGGCAGCCTTTACGGCGGCGAGAAGCGGGATCTTGCCGTTGTCGTCGAAGTAAACGCCGACGCCGAGGTTGACCTTGGTGGTGCGGCTGTCGGCGTTGAAGGCTTCGTTGAGGCCGAGGATGGGATCGCGCGGGGCCATTTCCACCGCGGCGAAGATCGAAGAGGACATAGGAACTCCGTGGAATAATGCGGGAAACGGGTGAATTGCCGCACGAGCGTGCAGCATTCACCGGGAAAACTTTTGAATTTTATCATGAGCTCACTGCCCGCCACGGCCCCAGTCGTCACCTTTCCCGACAGCCCGTACCGCCTGCATCAGCCTTTCGCGCCATCCGGCGACCAGCCGGGGGCGATCGACCGCCTGGTGGATGGCCTCGCGGATGGCCTCTCCTTCCAGACGCTGCTCGGGGTCACGGGTTCCGGCAAGACTTACACGATGGCCAACGTCATCGCCCGTACCGGCCGGCCGGCCCTCGTGCTGGCACCGAACAAGACCCTCGCGGCCCAGCTTTATGCCGAATTCAAGGAATTCCTGCCCGAGAACGCCGTCGAGTACTTCGTTTCCTACTACGACTATTACCAGCCCGAGGCCTACGTGCCGTCGCGCGACCTCTTCATCGAGAAGGACAGCTCGATCAACGACCATATCGAGCAGATGCGCCTTTCGGCGACCAAGAGCCTGATCGAGCGGCGCGACGTGGTCATCGTGGCTACTGTGTCGTGCATCTACGGCATCGGTGATCGTGACGAGTACCACAACATGATCCTGACGATGCGCGTCGGCGACCGCCTCGACCAGCGCGCCATCGTCAAGCGGCTCACGGATATGCAGTACGAGCGCAACGATACCGACTTCCACCGCGGCACCTTCCGCGTGCGTGGCGATACCATTGATGTCTTTCCCGCCGAGCATGCCGAGCACGCCATCCGGATATCCTTGTTCGACGACGAGGTCGAGGCGTTGCAGTTCTTCGACCCGCTGACCGGCCATCTGCTGCACAAGGCGCTGCGCTTCACCGTGTTTCCGGCCTCGCACTACGTTACGCCCAGGGCGACGGTCTTGCGTGCCATCGAGGCCATCAAGGCCGAATTGCGTCAGCGGATCGACTGGTTTACGCGTGAAAACAAGCTGGTCGAAGCGCAGCGCATCGAACAGCGGACGCGCTTCGACCTCGAAATGCTCGACCAGATCGGTTTCTGCAAGGGGATCGAGAACTACTCCCGCCACCTGTCAGGGCGGCGGGCAGGAGAACCGCCGCCGACCCTTATCGATTATCTGCCGCGGGATGCCCTGATGTTCATCGACGAATCGCACGTCACCATCGGCCAGGTCGGCGGCATGTACAAGGGTGACCGCTCGCGCAAGGAAAACCTGGTCGACTACGGATTCCGTCTGCCTTCGGCGCTCGACAACCGGCCATTGCAGTTCGCCGAATTCGAGGCGCAGTTGCGCCAAACCGTCTTCGTCAGCGCAACCCCCGCCGATTACGAGCGCGAACATGCCGGGCAGGTCGTCGAGCAGCTCGTGCGCCCGACCGGCCTGGTCGACCCCGACGTGATCGTACGGCCAGCGTCGACGCAGGTCGATGACCTCCTCGGCGAGATTGCCAAGCGTGTCGCCGTGAATGAACGGGTTCTCGTCACGACGCTCACCAAGCGCATGGCCGAAGATCTCACCGATTTTCTCGGCGAGAACGGCATCCGCGTCCGCTACCTGCACTCGGATATCGACACCGTCGAACGGGTGGAAATCATCCGTGACCTTCGCCTCGGCGAGTTCGACGTCCTCGTCGGCATCAATCTCCTGCGCGAAGGGCTGGACATCCCCGAGGTTTCCCTGGTGGCGATCCTGGATGCGGACAAGGAGGGTTTCCTGCGCTCCGAACGCTCGCTAATCCAGACCGTTGGTCGTGCGGCGCGCCATATCCATGGCACAGCCATACTTTATGCTGATACGATTACGGGGTCCATGCAGCGTGCCATGGCGGAAACCGGGCGGCGCCGCGACAAGCAGTTGCAATTCAATGCCGAGCACGGGATCGTTCCCCGCGGGGTGTCCAAGCGGATCAAGGACATCATCGACGGGGTCTTCGACGCCGACTCGGCGCGCGAGGAGCGACGCGTGGCGGAAAAGCAGGCCGTGTATGCTGCTATGGACGAAAAGGCGGTGGCAAAGGAGATCAGGCGGCTCGAGAAGCACATGCTCGAGTGTGCCAGGAATCTCGAATTCGAAGAGGCCGCGGCCGCGCGTGACGAACTTTTCCGCCTGCGGGAGCAGGTATTCGGCGCTGCGCGGCACGACGAAGAGTGAGACAGTTTGCAATGAGTTTTCGCGTGCTGATGGTCTGCATGGGGAATATCTGCCGTTCGCCTACAGCGGAGGGCGTCGTTCGCCAATTCATTAAAAACAATAGATTGGGCGATCTTGTTGAAGTCGATTCTGCAGGAACGCACGGCTATCACGTCGGCGAGGCACCCGATTCGCGAACCCAGCGGGCGGCGGCCGCTCGCGGCTACAATCTGTCGCAGCTGCGTGCCCGAAAGGTTGCACGCCAGGATCTCGAGTATTTCGACCTGATCTTGGCGATGGACAGGAGCAATCTCGATAACCTCCGGCGCATGGCGCCGCCCGAGTTGCATGACCGCATCAGGCTCTTCATGGAGTACGCACGCAACTTCGACGATGACGAAGTGCCCGACCCCTATTACGGCCTCGGGCACGGATTCGATCTGGTGCTGGACATGGTCGAGGATGCCGCGCTCGGGCTTGTCGAGGACCTGAAGAAGAAGCTGGGCCGCGCCTGACGCAATGAAAAGGGGCGCCCGCAGGCGCCCCTTGGATCAGGTTGGAAAAGGCCTGCTTACTTCTGGGTCTCGACCATTACCAGCGGCGCGTCGCTGCCCGCGCTTTCGTTTTTCGGCTTGCGCGGACGACCGAGCCTGGCCGGCGCCTCCTCGGCGACAGGAATCGCCGGCGCCGTAGTCTGGATCATCACCAGACCGCTTTCGGCCAGAGCCTTGTCCAGATCCTCGGGCGTGGCGGCCGGCAGGGCGATCGGCTCCGCCGGAGCAGCGATGACAGCTGCGGCGATCGCCGGCTGGAAGGATGCCGGAGCGATTTCCATTGCCGCAGGGGTGTCGACCGCGACAGCGGCTTCCTGCGGGGGTTGGGCAATGGCGGGAATCTCGACTGCGGGAGCCGGCGCGGGCGGAACTACCGCCTCGGTCGACACCGTCACAACCTTTGGTTCTACCGGTGCAGCGGCAACCACTGATTCGGACGGCATCGTGCCGGCAGTGTCGATGGCCGCATCCGAGGCCAACTCTACCGTGGCGCCAACCGCCATCGTTGCATCACCCTCGGGGCGGCGCTCGCCACGCCCGCGGCCGCCGCGGCGACCACGGCGGCGACTGCCCTGATCATCGCCATTATTGCCTTCGCCCTGGTCCGCCGCACGAGCCCGCGGCGCGGCAACGGCTTCGCTGCCAGCAGCTTCGGCCGGCTGCCGGTTCTCCGGGGCATCGGCCGGCACTCGTTCCTTGCGCTCCTTGCGTTCCGGGCGCTGGCGCTTTTCCTGGCGCTCGCCATTGCCCTGTGCCTGGGATTCCTCGCGCGTCGGCCTTTCGGCGTTCCGCTCGCCACGAGCGTCATTGCGGCTGCCCCGCTCGCCATCACGGCGACTACCGTTGCGCCCGCCGCGGCGGCCATCGCTGCCCTCGGAACGGTCGCGGCGGTTGTCGCGAGGCTTGCGCGCGGGCTCCGGGGCTGCGGCGGGAGCCGCCGGGACGGCTGCTGGCTCGCTGCGCAACCAGGCCATGATGCGGGCGAAAACGCCGGGTGCGGGCGCGGCCTGAGCAGGCGCTGCAACTTCGGGCGCTGTCTCGGCGATTACCGGGGCCGGCTGCTCGGGCGAAATGCCCTTGATCACGGCTTCCTGGCGCGGCTTCCCGGCTTCCTCGCGGGTCGCCTGGCGGAGGCTTTCCTCGATCGGCTGTTCGACCATCTTGTACGACGGTTCGCGGACATCCTCGTTGTTGAGATCGTCGTGGCGCAAACGGGCGATGGTATGCGCCGGCGTCTCGAGATGCACGTTGGGAATCAACAGGATGGTGACCTTGTGACGCAGCTCGATGGCCTGGATGTCGGTGCGCTTTTCGTTGAGCAGGAAGGTGGCGACATCGACCGGCACCTGGACGTGCACCGCGCCGGTGTTTTCCTTCATTGCCTCTTCTTCGAGGATGCGCAGGATGTGCAGGGCGGCCGACTCGGTCGAGCGGATGTGGCCGGTGCCGGTGCAGCGGGGGCAGGGGATGTAGCTGGTCTCGGCAAGCGCCGGACGCAGTCGCTGGCGCGACAATTCCATCAGCCCGAAGCGGCTGATCTTGCCCATCTGGACGCGGGCCCGATCGAAGCGCAGGGCATCGCGCAGGCGATTTTCGACTTCGCGCTGGTTCTTGCTGCTTTCCATGTCGATGAAGTCGATGACGATCAGGCCGCCAAGGTCACGCAGGCGCAGCTGGCGGGCCAGCTCGTCGGCCGCCTCGAGGTTGGTCTTGAGCGCCGTTTCCTCGATGTCGGAGCCCTTGGTGGCGCGGCCGGAGTTGACGTCGACGGCGACCAGCGCTTCGGTGTGGTCGATGACGATGGCGCCGCCGGATGGCAGGTTCACCTGGCGGGCAAAGGCCGTCTCGATCTGGTGCTCGATCTGGAAGCGCGAAAACAGCGGCACGTCGTCGCGGTAGCGCTTGACCCGGCTGACGTTGCCCGGCATCACGGTGCCCATGAAGGCACGCGCCTGCTCGAAGACGTCATCGGTATCGATGAGGATTTCACCGATCTCGGGCTGGAAATAGTCGCGGATGGCGCGGATGACCAGGCTGCCCTCGAGATAGATCAGGAAGGCGCCGGACTGCTGCTGGGCGGCGCCTTCGATGGCGGTCCACAGCTGCAGCAGGTAGTTCAGGTCCCATTGCAGTTCTTCGGCCTGGCGGCCGATGGCGGCAGTACGGGCGATCAGGCTCATGCCGGACGGCACCTCGAGCTGGTCCATGACCTCGCGCAGTTCGGTGCGTTCGTCGCCGTCGACGCGACGGGAGACGCCACCGCCGCGCGGATTGTTCGGCATCAGGACGAGATAACGGCCGGCCAGCGAGATGTAGGTGGTCAGGGCGGCGCCCTTGTTTCCGCGCTCATCCTTGTCGACCTGGACGATCAGTTCCTGGCCTTCCTTCAGCGCCTCGTTGATCTTTGCGCGGCCGACGTCGACGCCGGACTGGAAATAGGCGCGGGAAACTTCCTTGAAGGGGAGGAAACCGTGGCGCTCGGCGCCATAGTCGACGAAGCAGGCTTCGAGCGAGGGCTCGATACGGGTAATGACACCCTTGTAGATGTTGCTTTTGCGTTGTTCCTTGGCGGCGGATTCAATGTCGAGGTCAATCAGTTTCTGACCATCGACAATGGCGACACGGAGTTCTTCCGCCTGTGTCGCATTGAAGAGCATGCGTTTCATTGATTTTGGCTCCGGCGCGCTTTTGCACGCTGCAGCGAAACGCCCATGCAGGCAGCGACGGGATCAGTTATCGGGTTGCGTCATCAATTGGCGGCAATGGCGATGTTGAGCGTGCTGGGAGACTGAAGGCGACATCCCGAATACGGGGACGTGGCCGGAAATTCCTGCGGCGGGCGAAGCGAACGTGCTTGGCGCGGGCTAATCCATTAACATCACTACTTTTGGTGAGTGAACTTAACCAGTCGTTCTGCGTTGGCCTGTCCCGGGCAGTTGGCACGGGAGAGCGGCCGGACCTGCCGTGCGGCGGGCGCGCGAACAGCGCGGGCAGTCGGTCTGACGGTACGGCATCTCTTGCAAGCCGAGACGCAAAACGAGGGCAGTATATTGGAAAATGAGCAGCACCGGTAACAAATCGGTCACGCACCTCGTGATCGGCGAAGAGGAAGCCGGGCAACGCCTCGACAATTTCCTGATCCGGCATTGCAAAGGGGTGCCGAAGAGTCACCTGTACCGCATCCTGCGCAGCGGCGAGGTCAGGGTGAACAGTGGGCGGGTCGATGCGACCTATCGCCTGCGTCCCGGGGATGCCTTGCGCCTGCCGCCGATCCGCCTCGCCGAACGACCAGAGAGCGAGGTCGTCGATGCCGCCAAGGCGAGGGCCGAACTTCCGGTTCTCTACGAAGACGATGCCCTGCTAGCCATCGACAAGCCCGAGGGCATAGCGGTGCACGGCGGCAGCGGGGTCAGTTTCGGGGTCATCGAAGCCCTCCGTCGGCAACGCCCGCAGGCAAAGTTCCTCGAACTGGCGCACCGGCTCGACCGCGAGACATCCGGGCTGTTGCTCGTCGGCAAGAAGCGGCTGGCCCTGACTGCGCTGCACGACATGTTCCGCGAGCACGGTGCTGGCGCCGACAAGCGTTACCTGGTGGTCGTGCGCGGGCGCTGGATGAACGCAACCCAGCATGTCCGGCTGCCGCTGTACAAGCATCTGGCCGAGGGCGGCGAGCGGCGGGTGACGGTGAGCAGCGAAGGCAAGCCGGCACATACCGTTTTCCGGCTTCTCGCCCGCTGGCAAGGATGCAGCCTTCTGGAAGCGCAGCTGCGAACCGGCCGCACCCACCAGATCCGTGTTCATCTCGCCCATCTCGGATTTCCCATCCTTGGCGATGAAAAATATGGCGATTTCGAACTCAACCGCCAACTGCGGCGGAACGGACTGAAACGCATGGGCCTGCATGCCTGGCGGATGGCCTTCCGGCATCCGCTCACGGGGGCGCCGATGGAGATCGAGGCACCGCTGCCGCCCGCGCTCGCTGCCTGGATTGTCGCGGTCGACGCGCGGGAACCGCGGGAATTCGCGGGCGAGTTCCTGGAACAACTTCTTTCTTCTTCCGTCTGAGCTCCATGCGCTACCCCCTTGTTGTTTTCGACTGGGATGGAACCATCCTCGATTCTGCCGGTGCGATCGTCCGTGCCATCCAGTCCGCCTGCATCGACCTCGGGCTTCCACCTCCGCCTGACGAGCGCGCCCGCCACGTGATCGGGCTCGGGCTTGCCGACGCGATGCGTCATGCGGTTCCCGACCTCGAACCGGGCCGCTATGCGGCGATGGTCGAGCGTTACCGCCACCATTACCTGTCCGGTGACCATGCGCTGACGCTCTTTCCGGAAATTCCCGAGCTCCTCGCGGAACTGCAGGAGCGTGGTTGCCTGCTCGCCGTCGCGACAGGCAAGAGCCGCGCCGGCCTCGATCGTGCGCTTGCCCATTCCGGCCTGCGCTCCTTTTTCGCTGCGTCGCGATGTGCCGACGAATGCCGCTCCAAGCCCGATCCTCAGATGCTCGAGGAATTGCTCGACGAGTTCGGCTTGCCGGCCACCGCCGCCGTGATGATAGGCGACACCTCCCACGATCTCCTGATGGCGAGCAACGCCGGTGTCGATGCCCTGGCTGTAACCTATGGGGCGCATCCGCACGACCACCTTGCCGAGCATGGCCCGCTGGCCTGCCTCCATTCGGTAGCCGGACTGCGGCAATGGCTGGCACAGAACGCCTGATCTGCGCCGGCACCGACCTTGCCGACGGCGGTCGCGGCGTGCGTTTTTCGGTCGAACGCCCTGCGGGCGCCGTCGAAGCCTTCGCGATCCGGCACGGCGGACGCGTTTATGCCTATCTCAATGCGTGCGGCCACATTCCCGCCCAGCTCGATTGGGTGCCCGGCGAGTTCTTCGATGATTCCAAGCTATACTTGATCTGCTCCGTACATGGCGCGCTGTATGCGCCGGAGAGCGGTGCCTGCCTTAGCGGCCGCTGTGCCGGAAAGGGTCTCAAGGCGCTCAGGGTTCGCGAAAGCGAAAACAACATTTTCCTTCTAACCGACGACAGCGATGGATAATTCCCAACTCCCTCCCAACGGCAATGGCGACTGGGAGCGCCGGACACTCGAGAAACTGGCGTTTTCGGCGCTGACGGAGCAGAAGGCGCGCCGCCGCTGGGGAATTTTCTTCCGCTTCCTCGGTTTTGCCTATCTCGGCGTTGTCCTTGTCGCTTTGGTCGACTGGAAAAGCGAAGCATCCCACCAAGAGCGCCATACCGCACTGATCGACATGAACGGCGTCATCGAGGCACGCGGTGCGGCCAATGCCGAGCGCGTCGTCGAGTCGCTGCAGAGCGCTTTCAAGGAAAAGAACGTCGCCGGGGTCATCCTGCGCATCAACAGCCCGGGTGGAAGCCCGGTGCAGGCCGGCATCGTCAATGACGAAATCCGCCGCTTGCGCAGCAAGCATCCGGACACCCCGCTTTATGCCGTGGTGGAGGATATCTGCGCTTCCGGCGGTTATTACGTCGCCGTGGCCGCCGATCGTATCTACGTCAACAAGGCCAGCATCGTCGGCTCGATCGGGGTCCTGATGGACGGATTCGGCTTCACCGGGACAATGGACAAGGCTGGCGTCGAGCGCCGTTTGTTGACGGCTGGCAGCAACAAGGGCTTTCTCGACCCGTTTTCGCCGCAGAACCCGGAACACAAGGCGCACGCGCAGGTGATGCTGGACGATATCCATCGCCAGTTCATCGAGGTCGTCAAGGCAGGGCGGGGCGATCGCCTCAAGGAGACGCCGGAGATGTTCACGGGTTTGATGTGGACCGGCGACCAATCGATCAAGCTCGGTCTCGCCGACGACTTTGGCAGCGTTGACTCGGTCGCCCGCGACGTGATCAAGGCGGAAAAGGTGCTCGACTACTCGGTCAAGGAGAACATTGCCGAGCGTTTCGCCAAGCGCCTCGGGGCTGGTGCGGTCAACAGTCTCTGGCAGTCGATTTCCGGGGCGGCGTCTTTCGCCTTGCGCTGACTCAGGCGAGCAGCAGAAAGACTGTCGGTCGCCGCTCGAGGTCGGGCGGCGTCGCTTTCTTCCAGGCGGCAACGGGTAGCGTGCGTACGCTTTCTCCGGGCAGGGTCAAGTCGGTCGCCAGTGCCAGGCGAGTGGTCGGCTGGCACGTTTTCAGCAGAGTCTCGAACAGCGCCCGGTTGCGATACGGCGTCTCGATGAAGATCTGTGTCTGGCGCAGCTTGCGCGATTCGTTCTCAATCGTCCGCAACGCTTGGGCGCGCTCTGTGTCGCGCGCCGGCAGGTAGCCGTGGAAGGCAAAGCGCTGGCCATCGAGTCCGGAGGCCATCAGCGCCAGCAGCAGCGACGACGGGCCTACCAGCGGCACGACGCGGATCGCGTGCTGGTGGGCAAGTGCCACCAGAGTGGCGCCCGGGTCGGCAACCGCGGGGGAGCCGGCTTCGGAGACCAGTCCGACATCGCTCCCCGCGAGAAGCGGGGCAAGTAGGGCTGGCAGGTCTCCCGGGCGCGTATGCTCGTTGAGTTCCGCAATGCTGATTTGCTGCAACGGCCGCTCCGTCCCGCAGGCCTTGAGGAAGGCGCGTGCCGACTTGGCGTTCTCCGCGATGAAATGGCCGAGGGTGCGCACATTCGCCAGTACCGGCGCCGGCAGCACGGTTGCCGGATCGCCGGGGCCGAGCGGTACGGGGATGAGGTACAGCGTGCCGTGGTTCACGGAACCGAAATATTGTGGCGGCGCAACATGTCGCAGAGGGCGATCAACGGCAGTCCGACCAGCGCATTCGGGTCGTCGCCTTCGATGCGGTCGAGCAGGGCGATCCCAAGTCCCTCGGACTTGGCCGATCCGGCACAATCGTAGGCGGGTTCGCGTGCAAGGTAGCGTTCGATGCTCGCTTCGTCGAGTACGCGGAACGATACCCGGGTTGGCACGCCCCGCACGTCGGCCTCGCCGCTGCGCGTGTCGAGCAGGCACAACGCCGTGAAAAAGCTGACGGTTCGGCCGGACAGTTCCTTCAGCTGGGCAACCGCGCGGGCATGGTCGCCCGGCTTTCCGAAGATGCGACCGTCCATTTCGGCGACCTGGTCGCTGCCGATTACCAGGCTGCAGGGAAAAGCGCCGGCAACGGCGCGCGCCTTGGCTTCGGCGAGACGAAGCGCCAATGCCGATGGCGTTTCGCCGGGCAAAGGCGATTCGTCGGTGTCGGGACGCGCGACGGCGAAGGGCAGCCCGAGGCGGGAGAGGAGATCGCGACGATAACGCGAGGTCGATGCGAGAACGAGCGGGGGATTCATCAATTATTTAGCCCTGACAGGCAGTTGCGCCGGATTCCTGAGACAGGACTTTGTTTTGACTTGGAAGGGCGAAAATAATATCATCGCCGGTTTAAGTCGCAACAGCTCGAACTTGAAAAGGATTGCGGACAGTTTCGCGTTTGCCCGGGACGGGCGTGTTCTCGATGGAACACTGCCGGTTTCCACCCTGGAACGACTGCAGGACATGCTGGCGGACAATCACGGAGAACTCTCTTTCCGGATTGCAGGGATGAAGGGCGCGCGTGGCGAGGCACTGCTGGCACTGGAGGTCTCGGGGGAGTTGTCCCTGGCCTGCCAGCGCTGCCTCGAAGGCATCCGTTTCACGGTCGACATCGACAGTCGGCTGGAACTGGTTCCGGAAGGCGCGGAGATGTCGCAGGACGAGTTGGAAGACGACAGCCGGGATTTTCTGCCGGTGGCGGGGGTACTGGAAGTGGCTGGGCTGATCGAAGATGAGATCCTGCTGGCGCTGCCGGTCGCACCACGGCATGAAAGATGTGGCTTGCCCGGCGCGGCGGAAGCCGGCGAGCGGATTTCTCCGTTCGCGGGACTCGCCGGGCTGAAGGGCAAGCCGAACTGATTTTATTGGAGTAGAAAAATGGCCGTTCAACAGAACAAGAAGTCCCCGTCCAAGCGCGGCATGCACCGCGCCCACGATTTCCTGACCAACCCGCCGCTGGCCGTCGAGGCCACCACCGGCGAGACGCACCTGCGTCACCATATTTCGCCGTCCGGCGTCTATCGCGGCAAGAAGGTCATCAAGGGCAAAGGCGAGTAATCTCGCGGAAACAGGCAGGCGGTTCAGCGAACCGCCTGCCTTTTCTTTTTTGCCATGACAGCCCGCATCGCCATCGATTGCATGGGGGGGGACCACGGTCCGTCGGTGACGGTCCCGGCGGCCCTCCGTTTCCTGGATGAGCATCAGGGTACAAGCCTGCTCCTGGTCGGACAGCAGGATGCGCTGAAGCCTTTTCTCGCCGCCCGGCGGGAAGATTCGCGCCTGCGCATCGTTCACGCTTCCGAAGTCGTCGGGATGGACGAGTCGCCGGCGCTTGCACTGCGCAACAAGAAGAATTCCTCGATGCGCGTGGCAATCAATCTCGTCAAAGAAGGCGAGGCCGATGCCTGCGTTTCGGCCGGCAATACTGGCGCTCTCATGGCGATTTCGCGCTTCGTGCTGAAAATGCTGCCGGGGATCGAACGCCCAGCAATCTGCACCGCGATCCCGACGGCCAGCGGGCATACCCACATGCTCGACCTCGGCGCCAATGTCGACTGCACTCCCGAGCATTTGCTGCAGTTCGGCATCATGGGTGCCATGCTGGTTTCCGCCATCGAGCACAAGGAACGCCCCAGCGTCGGCCTGCTCAATATCGGTGAAGAGGAAATCAAGGGCAACGAAGCCGTCAAGGCCGCCGCCGAGTTGCTGCGCGGCTCGGGCCTGAATTTCGTCGGCAACGTCGAAGGCGACGGCATCTACAAGGGCGAGGCCGACGTCATCGTCTGTGACGGCTTCGTCGGCAACGTCGCGCTCAAGACCTCGGAGGGCCTTGCGCAGATGCTCGCTTCATCGCTCAAGGCGGAATTCACGCGCAGTTGGTTGACTCGGCTCGCCGCACTGATCGCCATGCCCGTTCTCAATCGCTTCAAGAAGCGATTCGACCATCGCCGTTACAACGGCGCTGTACTGCTCGGGCTGAAGGGCATTTCGGTCAAGAGCCACGGCTCAGCCGACAGTCTTGCGTTCGGCTTTGCCATCGCGCGGGCTTGGGAAGCGGCGGAAAACCGGGTCATCGAGCGCATCGCCGCCAAGATTCAGGAATCTGCACCGGCCGCCACCGCGGGGGAGACCACTTGATTTATTCCCGCCTGACCGGAACCGGCAGTTGCCTGCCCGGCGCGCCGGTTACCAACGATGACCTCGCCGCGCGCGGCATTGCCACCAGCGATGAATGGATCGTTACCCGCACCGGCATCCGCAGTCGCTACCTTGCCGCGCCGGGAACCACCGCCAGCGAACTCGGCCTTGCAGCAGCGCAGCGAGCGCTCGAAATGGCGGGTTGCGATGCCGGCGATCTCGATCTCATCATCGTCGCCACATCGACGCCGGACTTCATCTTTCCCAGTACCGCGTGCCTGATCCAGGGCCGGCTGGGCAACAAGGGTGCGACGTCCTTCGACGTGCAGGCGGTGTGTAGCGGCTTTGCCTACGCCCTGGGCATTGCCGACAAATTCATCCGTTCGGGCAGCCACCGCAAGGCTCTGGTCATCGGGGCCGAAGTGTTTTCCCGCATTCTCGACTGGAACGACCGCGGTACTTGCGTATTGTTTGGCGACGGTGCCGGTGCGGTCGTGCTCGAGGCATCCGGCAAGCCGGGCATTCTTGCGACAGCATTGCATGCCGACGGAAGCCAGAGCGGCATCCTCAATGTGCCGGGACAGGTGTGCGCCGGTCAGGTGACCGGAGATCCCTTCCTGCGCATGGACGGCCAGGCTGTCTTCAAGTTCGCGGTAAGGGTGCTCGCCGAGGTTGCCGAGGAGGTCTGTGCGGCTGCCGGAATCGCCACCACCGAAGTCGACTGGCTGATTCCGCATCAGGCTAACATCCGTATCATCGACGCGACCGGGAAAAAGCTCGGAATCGACCGGGAACGCGTCATCGTCACTGTCGACCGTCACGGCAACACTTCGGCCGCATCGGTGCCGCTCGCGCTCGACGAAGCGGTCCGCGACGGGCGCATCGGTCGCGGCCAGAAAGTCCTGCTCGAAGGCGTCGGTGGCGGCTTTACCTGGGGCGCGGCCCTGCTCGAATTCTGAAAGAGGAGAACCACGAGATGTCCTTTGCCTTTGTATTCCCCGGCCAGGGCTCGCAGAGCGTCGGCATGATGACCGCCTATGGCGATGCTGCCGTGGTCCGTGCCACCTTCGACGAGGCCTCGGCGGCGCTCGGCGATGACCTCTGGGCGATGGTTGCCGAGGGGCCGGCCGAGGTCCTGACCCAGACCGTCAATACGCAACCGGTCATGCTGACTGCCGGCATCGCCGCGTGGCGGCTGTGGCTCGAAATGGGCGGGCGCAAGCCTGCCGTAGTCGCGGGCCATAGCTTGGGTGAATACTCGGCGCTGGTGGCTGCCGGCGTCATCGCGTTCAAGGATGCTGTCCCGCTGGTTCGCCTGCGTGCTGCTGCCATGCAGGAGGCCGTGCCGCTGGGCACCGGCGCCATGGCCGCGGTACTTGGCCTCGACAATGCCGGTATCGCCGCCGCCTGCGCAGAAGCTGCGCAGGGCGAGGTGGTCGAACCGGTCAATTTCAACGCCAACGGCCAGACGGTGATCGCCGGGCACAAGGCGGCGGTCGAACGGGCGATGGAAGCCTGCAAGGCGCGCGGCGCCAAGATGGCGAAGGCGCTACCCGTGTCCGCGCCGTTCCATTCGTCGCTGATACGCCCTGCCACCGACAAGTTGGCCGCGCGCCTCGCCGAGCTGGCGCTCGGCGCGCCGCAGATCCCGGTGATCAACAATGTCGATGTCGCCATCGAAAGTGACCCCGTCCGCGTCAAGGATGCCTTGATACGCCAGGCCTACAACCCCGTGCGCTGGGTCGAGACCATTCAGAAAATGGCCGCCATGGGCGTGTCGACCGTGGCAGAGTGCGGTCCGGGGAAGGTTCTCGCGGGGCTGACCAAGCGTTGTGCCGACGGAATCGCCGGTGTCTCTCTCGCCGATGTGGCTGCAATCGAAGCCAACCTGGGCCTGGAGTAAACATGCTGAACGACAAGCTCGCGCTGGTGACCGGCGCTACCCGTGGCATCGGCCGTGCCATTGCGCTGGAACTCGCCCGCCATGGCGCCACCGTGGTCGGAACCGCAACCAGCGAGGAGGGGGCCGCGACCATTTCCACCTATCTCGCTGAGGCCGGAGCCAAGGGCAGGGGAGTTGTGCTCAACGTCACCGATGTGGCACGGACCGATTCGCTGCTTGCCGAACTGGGCAAGGAACTCGGGCCCATCACCATACTCGTGAACAATGCCGGCATCACGCGCGACAACCTCGCCATGCGCATGGGTGACGACGAATGGGATGCCGTCATCGACACCAACCTAAAGGCCGTCTTCCGGCTGTCCCGCGGCGTCATGCGTGGCATGATGAAGGCGCGCTTCGGCCGCGTGGTGAATATCACTTCGGTCGTCGGTTATTCCGGCAATCCCGGCCAGGCGAACTACTGCGCCGCCAAGGCCGGCGTTGCGGGACTCTCCCGTTCGCTGGCCCGTGAACTCGGTAGCCGCAACATCACAGTCAATTGCGTCGCACCGGGTTTCATCGCCACCGACATGACCCATGCCCTCACCGAAGACCAGAAGTCGGCGATGCTCGCCTCGATTCCGCTTGGCCGTGCCGGCGCGCCCGAAGATATCGCGGGTGCCGTTGCCTTCCTGGTTTCCCCGGCGGCCGCCTACGTAACGGGGACAACCATCCATGTCAACGGCGGCATGTTCATGGATTGATTTCCCGAAGCGACGGCTTTTGGTAGAATCTCATCGTTTTTTCGTAGCCCTCTAACAGGGAAGGAGCAGTTTCAATGGATAACATCGTAGAGCGCGTCAAGAAGATCGTCGCCGAGCAACTGGGCGTCAACGAAGCCGACATCAAGAACGAATCCTCATTTGTGGATGATCTCGGTGCCGACTCCCTTGACACCGTCGAGCTGGTCATGGCGCTGGAAGAAGAGTTCGAGTGCGAGATTCCGGACGAGCAGGCCGAGAAGATCACGACGGTGCAGCAGGCTGTCGACTACATCCTCGCCAACAAGAAGTAATCCATTGACAGGTTGATCCGGCAAGGCCGGCCGCTTGGCCGGCCTTGCCGCATCCGCAGCAGGAGCGCGCCTTGGCACGTCGCAGAGTCGTAGTCACCGGTCTGGGCCTCGTCTGCCCGGTCGGCAATTCCGTCGAAGAAGGCTGGCAGAACATCCTTGCCGGCCGTTCCGGTATCGCCCCCATCACCCGCTTCGATACCTCCGCGTTTCCGGTGCGTTTCGCCGGCGAGGTCAAGGATTTCGACATCGCGCAGTACATCGCGCCCAAGGATGCGCGCCGGATGGACAAGTTCATCCATTACGGCCTCGCTGCGGGCATCCAGGCCGTGCGCGATGCCGGCCTCGATCGCGAAGGCGCTGCCGATCCCGAGCGCATTGGCGTCGCCATCGGTTCGGGCATTGGCGGCTTGCCGCTGATCGAGGAAACCAAGGACGAATACAACGCCGCGGGCGTGCGCAAGGTCTCCCCGTTCTTCGTGCCCGGCTCGATCATCAACATGATCTCCGGCAACCTGTCGATCCAGTTCGGCTTCAAGGGTCCGAACATCGCGATCGTCACTGCCTGCACCACCGGTACGCATTCGATCGGCGAGGCTGCCCGCCTCGTCGAGTACGGCGATGCCGACATCATGATTGCCGGCGGCGCCGAGTCGACGGTGTCGCCGCTGGGCCTCGGCGGCTTCTGTGCCGCCCGTGCCCTGTCCACCCGCAACGACGACCCGGCGACGGCGAGCCGCCCGTGGGACAAGGACCGCGACGGTTTCGTCCTGGGCGAGGGGGCCGGAGTCCTCGTGCTCGAGGAGTACGAGCACGCCAAGGCGCGTGGCGCCAGGATCTATGCGGAAGTCGCCGGTTACGGCATGAGCGCCGACGCCTACCACATCACCGCACCGAACATGGACGGCCCGCGCCGCTCGATGGTCAATGCGTTGCGCAATGCCGGCATCGGGCCGGCCGATGTCCAGTATGTCAACGCCCACGGCACGTCGACGCCGCTCGGCGACAAGAACGAGTCCGACGCGATCAAGGCGGCGTTCGGCAGTGCAGCCGGCAGCATCGTCATCAATTCGACCAAGTCGATGACCGGGCACCTGCTCGGGGGGGCGGGCGGCGTCGAGTCGCTATTCACCGTCCTCGCCATCCACCACCAGATATCACCGCCGACCATCAACATCATCAATCAGGATCCGGAATGCGATCTTGATTATTGCGCGAACGTGGCTCGGCCGATGAAGATCGACTTCGCGCTGAAAAACAACTTCGGTTTCGGCGGCACCAACGGCTCGCTGGTCTTCAAGCGGGTCTGATCGCCGCGGACTGGTCTAGGCGGTGCAGTTTCCGGTCGTGATCGGGCTGCGCCGCTCGCGCATCTTGCCGACTGTCATGATCGGCGTGGCTGTCCTGGCGGCGCTTTCCGCGCTAGCCTGGGCGCCAGAATGCCATCTGGGGCTGTCGCTGACGGTAGCCTGCACCCTTGTTGCCGCATTTGCGCTACGCGCCTGTTGCCGGGAATTGCCGGCAATGATGTTCATGGGCGACGGCAGTATTAGGGTTGCCGATACGCCAGGCGCCGAGTTTCGCCCGGTACGCATCCTTCCGGGCGGAATCGTGCACCCCTGGCTCACGACCTTGCGCTACCGCGAGGAAGCCGGGCGAACAGTGCAGGTCATTGTCGCGGTCGACAGCATTGGCGACGATGATTTCCGCCGCTTGCGCATCCTGCTGCGCTGGCAGCCGTCGGTCAGCGACGCCGGCGTACCCCCCTGAGAACCGTATTGCGCGCCTGCGGCAGTGTATCCGGGAAATCCCGCGAAAAATGCAGCCCGCGGCTCTCCTTGCGAAGCAGGGCACAACGGACGATGAGGTCCGCCGTGACGACAAGATTGCGCAATTCGATCAGGTCATGGCTGACCCGGAAATTCGCATAGAACTCGTCGATCTCGCGCATCAGCAGGCGAATGCGATGGCGCGCGCGTTTCAGCCGCTTGGTGGTGCGGACGATGCCGACGTAATCCCACATGAAACGCCGCAATTCGTCCCAATTGTGGGAAATCACGACTTCCTCGTCGGCATCGGTGACCCGGCTTTCGTCCCAGTCCGGCAGGCGGGGTAGCGCTGTCGCTTCTTGTGCCAGGATGTCGTCGCTGGCTGCTTCGGCGAACACCAGGCATTCCAGCAGAGAATTCGACGCCAGCCGGTTCGCGCCGTGGAGGCCGGTGCAGGAAGCCTCGCCGGCGACGTATAGGCCATCGACATCGCTGCGACCACGGCGGTCGGTCACAATGCCGCCGCAAGTGTAGTGAGCGGCGGGAACGACCGGTATCGGGTCGCGGGCGATGTCTATGCCCAGTTCGAGGCAGCGGGCGTGAATGTTCGGAAAATGCGAGCGAACGAAGGATTCGCCCTTGTGGGAGATATCGAGAAAAACGCAGTCGAGGCCGCGCTTCTTCATTTCGAAATCGATGGCACGCGCGACGACGTCGCGCGGCGCCAGTTCGACCCGTTCGTCGTGCTCCGGCATGAAACGGGTCCCGTCGGGCAGCTTGAGCAGGCCGCCTTCGCCGCGTACAGCTTCCGAAATGAGAAAGGACTTCGCCTGTGGGTGGTACAGGCAAGTCGGATGGAACTGTATGAATTCCATGTTGGCTACCCGGCAGCCGGCGCGCCAGGCCATGGCGATGCCGTCGCCCGTCGACGTATCGGGATTGGTCGTATAGAGATAGACCTTGCCGGCTCCCCCGGTCGCGATCAGCGTGTTGCGTGCAGGCAGGGTGTGCACGTTGCCGTCCCGGCTGTTCAGCACGTAAGCGCCGAAACAGCGGTTGTCCCGCAGCCCAAGCTTGCTTCCGGTGATCAGGTCGATGGCGATGTGATCCTCGAGGATCGTGATGTTCGGGTTTGCCCGGACCTTGCGCGTCAACGTTTCCTGGACAGCCGAGCCGGTCGCGTCGGCGACGTGAATGACGCGGCGGGCGCTGTGTCCGCCTTCTCGGGTCAAGTGGTAACCCGATTCATCCTTCGTGAATGGAACTCCTTGCGCGATCAGCCATTCGATCGCGCGGCGGCCGTTCTCGACCACGAAGCGGGTTGCACGCGCATCATTCAGCCAGACGCCGGCGACTTGGGTATCGCGGATGTGCGCATCGATCGAGTCCTGGTTGTCGAGGACCGCGGCGATTCCACCCTGTGCCCAACCGGAAGCGGAGTCCTCGAGATGTCGCTTGCTCACCAGCGCAACCCGCAGCTTGCGCGCCAGGCGTAGCGCCGCCGATTGCCCGGCTAGGCCGCTACCGATGATCAGGACGTCGAATTGATCCACTGGAGGTTCCGTTGCCACTTTTTTGCGGCGGACTATAGCACGGGCAGCCAACCGGCCGCCGCCAGCAGGTTACAGTCGGTCACAAATGAGGACAAATACCTATGTTATCGACAAATTGCCGTGGGCTATACTGCGCCGAAAACCTACGCGATGGCACGCAAGCATCCGGAACGCCCTTGGAGATCATAGAGGCATGAGTGAGCGAGAAGTCGACCAGGCCCTGGTCGAGCGAGCGCAGGGCGGAGACCGCCGCGCCTTCGATCAGCTCGTCGGCAAGTACCAGCGCAAGCTGGGGCGCCTGCTATCGCGTTACATCCGGGACCCGGCCGAAGTGGAGGACGTGACCCAGGAGGCTTTCATCAAGGCGTTTCGCGCGCTGCCTTCCTTCCGCGGGGAAAGTGCCTTCTATACTTGGCTGTATCGTATCGGCATCAATACGGCGAAAAATTATCTTGTTTCGCAGGGACGTCGTGCCCCGACCACGACCGAGTTCGACAGCGAGGAAGCGGAAACCTTCGATTCCGCCGAAGGGCTGCGCGACATCAACACCCCCGAAAGCCTCCTGCTTTCCAAGCAGATCGGCGAAACCGTCAACGCCGCGATGGATGCTCTTCCGGATGAGTTGCGCACGGCAATCGTCTTGCGCGAGATCGAAGGGCTCTCCTACGAAGAGATCGCCGGGATCATGGACTGCCCGATCGGCACCGTCCGTTCCCGCATTTTCCGGGCACGCGAGGCTGTCGCCCTGAAGCTGCGTCCATTGCTGGACACTGCACCCGATCGCCGCTGGTAGGATGGGAAATCCCGAAGTCCAGACTATCCGCGCCATCGTGCGGGCGATCGATGGTGAGCAGGCCCTGGTCGAAGTGGAAGAGGGCGGCTGTGGCCGCTGCCATGAGACGGGTGGCTGTGGCGGGCAGAACATCTCGCGCGCCCTGTGCGGCGGCCCGCGCAGCTATCGTGCCGACAATGCCATCGGTGCCCGTGTCGGCGAACACGTCACGGTCGCCATTGGCGCCGGGGCAGTGCGGCGGAGCGCCAACCTTGCCTACGTATTCCCGCTTTTCGCAGCCTTGGCCGGGGCGGTTGCCGGCACGGCGCTCGCAGGTGAAGGCGGCGCCATCGCCGGAACAGCCGGCGGGCTGTTTCTTGGCTTTGTCCGCCTGCGCCGGGGTTCAGCCGCAGGGACTGGATATGCCACCGATCGTCCCCATCTTGTTTCCCGTTCGTCCTAGATTCTGCATGGAGGTGTTCCGATGAAACGCATGCTCGCATTCCTCGCGCTGTGCTGCACTGCGGTGCTGGCAGCCGCGCAGGGGCGCAGTCTCCCCGACTTCTCCGAACTTGCCGAGAAGCAGGGGCCGGCCGTGGTCAATATCAGCACGACCCAGGTCGCCCGCGGCGGTTCGCAAGGGATGCCGTTCCCGTTCGACGAGAATGACCCGGCCTTCGAGTTCTTCAAGCGCTTCTTCCCGCGTGGCGGCCCAGGGGGCCAGGCACCGCGCGAATTCGAGAACCGCTCGCTCGGATCCGGCTTCATCATCAGCAACGATGGTTTCATTCTGACCAACGCCCATGTCATCGATGCGGCCGACGAGGTTACTGTCCGCCTGACCGACAAGCGTGAATTCAAGGCCAAGGTAATCGGGAGCGACAAGCGGACCGATGTCGCGTTGATCAAGATCGAGGCGAGCGGCTTGCCGGCGCTCAAGATCGGCGATCCGGGACAGCTGAAGGTTGGCGAATGGGTCGTGGCCATCGGGTCGCCCTTTGGCTTCGACAATTCCGTTACCGCCGGGATCGTCTCGGCCAAGGGGCGCTCGTTGCCGCAGGAAAACTACGTTCCCTTCATCCAGACCGACGTGGCGATCAATCCGGGCAATTCGGGCGGCCCGCTCTTCAACATGCGTGGCGAGGTGGTCGGGATCAATTCGCAGATCTATAGTCGCAGCGGTGGCTACATGGGGTTGTCGTTTGCGATTCCGATCGATGTCGCCATGGATATCCAGAACCAGTTGCGTGCTTCCGGGAAGGTCAGCCGTGGACGCCTCGGGGTGGTAATCCAGGAGGTCAGCAAGGAACTGGCAGATTCGCTCGGGCTCGGGAAGCCGATGGGCGCGGTAGTCAACGCGGTGGAGAAGGGCGGTCCCGCGGAGAAGGCCGGGTTGGAGCCGGGGGATGTCATCCTCAAATTCGACGGCAAGCCGATCAATGCCTCTGCCGACCTGCCGAGGCTGGTGGGTGCCACCCGCCCGGGTACGCGGTCGGTGCTCCAGGTCTGGCGCAAGGGGAGCACCCGCGACGTGCCGGTGACGGTAGGCGAGATGCAGGACGAGAAACAGGCCGGCGCGCGCACACAACGGGGCGGGAAGGCGCCGGAACAGGCTGCCAACCGGCTCGGCCTGGTTGTTAGCGAGCTGAGTGCGGAGCAGAAACGCGACCTCAAGATGTCCTCCGGGCTGGTCATCGACGAGATCCGCAGTGGCGGGCCCCGTTCAGACCTGCGCCAGGGCGACATCATCATCGCCGTGATCGCCAAGGGAGCCACCACCGAAGTCAAGACCGCCGACCAGTTCAACAAGCTGTTGGCGCAATTCGAGAAGGGAAGCAACGTGACGCTGTTGATCCGGCGCGGCGAAATGCAGACCTTCGTCACTATCAAAAATTTGAATGGCAATTGAGTTGACCCTGATGAGCCGGAGCTACTGCCATCTCTGCCATGACATGGAAGTGGCACTGGCTCCCGTCGCCGCCGAGGCGGGGGTTAGCGTCCGCGTTCTCGACGTCGATGCCGACCCGGCCCTCGAGGCACGCTACGACGAATGGGTGCCGGTGCTCCTGCACGGTGACGTCGAACTCTGCCATTACCACCTGGACACGGCCAAAGTCCGTGAATATTTGGCGCAAATCCGCTAAAATCAACGGTCTTCCGAATCGCCAAGGGCGCCGCTAGCGCCCTTTTTTCTGGCCGCAATGGACCATATCCGAAACTTTTCCATCATCGCCCACATCGACCACGGCAAATCGACGCTGGCCGACCGCATCATCCACCTTTGCGGCGGCTTGTCCGACCGCGAGATGGAAGCGCAGGTACTCGATTCGATGGACATCGAACGCGAGCGCGGGATCACGATCAAGGCGCAGACTGCCGCTCTCAGCTACACCGCGCGGGACGGGAAGGTCTATAACCTCAATCTTATCGACACCCCGGGACACGTCGATTTCTCCTACGAGGTGTCGCGTTCCCTGTCCGCCTGCGAGGGGGCCCTCCTTGTCGTCGACGCTTCGCAGGGCGTCGAGGCACAGACTGTCGCCAATTGCTACACGGCCATCGAACTCGAAGTCGAGGTGCTGCCCGTCCTGAACAAAATCGACTTGCCGTCGGCCGACCCGGAAAACGCCAAGCAGGAGATCGAGGACGTCATCGGCATCGATGCCTCGGATGCCGTACAGGCCTCGGCCAAGACCGGCCTGGGGGTCGAGGACATCCTCGAAATGGTGATCGCCCGCGTACCGCCACCCAAAGGCGACCCAACTGCCCCGCTCAAGGCGCTGATCATCGACTCATGGTTCGACAGCTACGTCGGTGTCGTCATGCTGGTGCGTGTCGTCGACGGCGAAATGCACCCGAAGGACAAGCTCTACTTCATGGCCACCGGGGCCAACCAGCTATGCGAGCAGGTGGGCGTCTTCACCCCGAAATCGGTCTCCCGCGACGTGCTGCGTGCCGGCGAAGTCGGCTTCGTCACTGCGGGGATCAAGGAACTGAAGGCGGCCAAGGTCGGTGACACCATTACCCATGCGGATCGCAAGGCCACCGAGCCCTTGCCTGGCTTCAAGGAAATCAAGCCGCAGGTATTCGCGGGCCTTTACCCGGTCGAGGCGAACCAGTACGACTCCCTGCGTGAATCGCTCGAGAAGCTCAAGCTCAACGACGCCTCGCTGCACTACGAGCCCGAAGTCTCGCAGGCCCTCGGCTTCGGCTTCCGCTGCGGCTTTCTCGGCCTGCTGCACATGGAGATCGTCCAGGAGCGCCTGGAGCGCGAGTTCGATCAGGACCTGATCACCACGGCGCCGACCGTTGTATACGAAGTGGTGCTGCGTGACGGCAGCGTCGTCCAGGTGGAAAACCCGTCAAAGCTGCCGGAAGTCCAGAAAGTCGAGGAAATCCGCGAGCCCATCATTACCGCGACGATCTTCGTGCCGCAGGACTACCTCGGCGCCGTGATCACGCTGTGCAACCAGAAACGTGGCAACCAGGTCGACATGCACTACCACGGCCGCCAGGTGAAGCTGGTTTACGAGATGCCAATGGCCGAAGTCGTCATGGACTTCTTCGACAAGCTGAAGTCCTGCTCGCGCGGCTATGCTTCGCTCGACTACGACTTCAAGGAATACCGTGCCGCCGACGTGGTCAAGCTCGACGTGCTGATCAACGGCGACCGCGTCGATGCACTTTCGCTGATCGTGCATCGTGCCAACTCCCAATATCGTGGCCGCGAACTCGCCGCGAAGATGCGCGAACTCATCCCGCGCCAGATGTACGACGTGGCGATTCAGGCTGCCATCGGCTCGCACATCATCGCCCGCGAGAACGTCAAGGCGCTACGCAAGGACGTGCTTGCCAAATGCTATGGCGGTGACATCAGCCGCAAGCGCAAGCTGCTCGAGAAACAGAAAGCCGGCAAGAAGCGGATGAAGCAGGTGGGAAGCGTCGAAATCCCGCAGGAAGCCTTCCTGGCCGTACTGCGCGTCGATAACTGAGAGCACCGATGAACTTCGCCCTGATCCTGTTGATCCTGCTGGTCGTTACCGGCGCCCTTTACGCGGTCGACCACCTGAAATTCCGGAAATTGCGCGGCAAGGACGCCAAAGAGCCATTGTGGGTGGAGTGGGGTGCCAGTTTCTTCCCCGTCATCCTGATCGTCTTCGTGCTCCGCTCATTCCTGTTCGAGCCGTTCAAGATCCCTTCCGGCTCCATGATTCCCACCTTGCTGGTCGGCGATTTCATCCTCGTCAACAAATTCACCTACGGCATCCGTTTGCCGGTGATCAACAAGAAAGTCATCAGCATCAACGACCCGCAGCGCGGCGACGTGTTGGTCTTCCGTTACCCTGAAGATCCGTCGCTCGACTATATCAAGCGCGTGGTCGGCCTTCCCGGCGACACGGTGGCCTACCAGAACAAGCGGCTGACGATCAACGGCCAGGCGGTCGACGCGAAACGGGATGGCGATTATCTCCATTCGGGACGGATCTATTACTCGGAGCAGTTCGTCGAAAAGCTTGGCGATTCAGTACACCGTTACCTCAACGACAGTGATGCGCCGGCCTTCATTCCGGATGCCACGCGCTTTCCCTACCGGGAAAATTGCACCTACAATGCTGCCGGTGTGATCTGCAAGGTGCCGCCAGGGCATTACTTCATGATGGGCGACAACCGTGACAACAGCCGGGACAGTCGCGTCTGGGGTTTCGTCCCGGAGGACAATATCGTCGGCAAGGCGTTCTTCGTCTGGCTGAACTTCAGCGACCTAGGCCGGATCGGGGCATTCAAGTAAGGGGAAATCAATGAAACATCAACGCGGCGTAGCCCTGAGCGGGCTGATCTTCTGGGGCGTCCTGCTGGCACTGGTCGCCATCCTTGGCATGAAGGTCTTCCCGACCGCCACCGAGTACTTCAAGTTGCAGAAGACGCTCAAGTCGGTCATCAACCAGGTCGGGCCCGAAGCTACCTTCAGCGACGTCAAGAAGTCCTACGATCGCTTCGCCGAGATTGACGGCCTCGAAATTCCGGTGGATCAACTGGACATCAGCAAGGATTCGGGCAAGGTCGTCATTTCCTTCGACTACGACAAGCGCATCCCGCTCTTCGCCAACGTCAGCCTGCTCATCAACTACAAGGGCTCGACGGCCCAGTAAGCGATGGACCACGCTCCGCTCGCTGCTGCGCTCGGCCACGCTTTTGCCGACCGCGGCCTGCTGGGGGTCGCGTTGACCCATCGGAGCTTCGGCGTGCCAAACAATGAGCGGCTCGAGTTTCTCGGGGATGGCGTTTTGAACTGCGTAGTCGCTACCTTGCTCTTCGAGCGCTTTCCCGCTCTGCCGGAAGGCGAGCTGTCGCGCTTGCGCGCCTCACTGGTCCGCCAGGAAGCACTGCACGGACTGGCATTGCAATTGGGGCTCGGCACCCACCTGGCGCTGGGCGAAGGCGAGATCGCAAGTGGCGGCCGCGAGCGTCCGTCCATCCTCGCCGATGCGCTCGAGGCCTTGTTCGGCGCGATCTATCGCGATGCCGGCTTCGCTGCTGCCGAAGCGGCCATTTCCCGCCTCTACCAACCATTGATCGACGCATTGCGTCCGGGAAACCAGAACAAGGATGCCAAGACGCGACTGCAGGAGTGGTTGCAGGGCCGACGACGGCCATTGCCGCAGTACCGGCTCGTCGAAGCGAGCGGTGCCGCACACCAGCGGCAATTCAATGTCAGTTGCGAAATTGCCGAGCCGGCCATGACGACTACCGGTCAGGGCGGTAGCCGACGTCTTGCCGAGCAGGCAGCTGCCGAGGCCGCTTTGCAGATGTTGCAGCGATGACCGCGGTCCGCTCGGGTTATCTCGCCATCGTCGGGCGACCGAACGTCGGCAAGTCGACCTTGCTCAATCGCCTGGTCGGCGAAAAGATCAGTATCGTCTCGCGCAAGGCGCAGACAACCCGCCACCGTGTCACCGGCATCGTCACTACCCCCGATGCGCAGTTCGTCTTCGTCGATACGCCGGGATTCCAGACCCGTCACACCAACGCCCTCAACCGGGCGATGAATCGCGGCGTGACCCAGACGCTCGCCGACGTCGATGTCGTGCTTTTCGTCATTGAAGCCGGTCGCTTCGATGCCAAGGACGAAGCTGTCCTCAAGCTGTTGCCGCCCGACCGGCCGGTCATCCTCGTGATCAACAAGACCGATGCCGTTGCGGAAAAGAGCGCACTGCTGCCACTCGTCGCGAAGGTCACCGCTCTGCGCGAGTTCGCCGCAGTGGTGCCGGTCAGTGCCGCCAAGGGCCGTCAAATCGACGATCTGCTTGCCGTGGCGCGCCGCCACCTGCCCAACGAAGGCCTGCTATTTCCGGACGACGAACTGACCGACCGCAGCGAACGCTTCCTGGCAGCCGAGTATGTCCGCGAGAAGTTGTTCCGCCTGCTGGGAGACGAATTGCCCTACGCGGCAACCGTCGAAATCGAGAAGTACGAACAGGAAGGCAACCTCCGCCGGATCTACGCCGCCATCGTCGTCGACCGCGACAGCCACAAGGCAATCGTCATCGGCAAGGGCGGCGGGGCGCTCAAGCGTATCGCCAGTGAAGCGCGCCAGGACATGGAGCGACTGTTCGGCGGCAAGGTCTATCTCGAGGTCTGGGTCAAGGTGAAATCGGGCTGGGCCGATGACGAGCGCCTGCTCAAGAGCCTCGGCTACGAATGAGCGAGCGCAGCCGGGTCGACGGCCAGCCGGCCTTTGTCCTGCACACCCATCCGTTCCGCGAGACCAGCCTGATCATCGAGGTGTTTTCGCGCGATTTCGGGCGCCTGGCCTTGCTTGCCCGCGGTGCCCGGCGGCCGCGTGCGGCCTTGCGCGGCCTGTTGATGAGCTTCCAGCCGCTCGAACTCGACTGGGCGGGGAAGGGCGAGGTTCCCAACCTGATGAAGGCGGAGTGGGTCGGGGGACAGCCACTGCTTTCCGGGTCTGCACTGTTCTGCGGGTATTACCTGAACGAACTGATGATGCAGCTGCTGCCGCGCGAGGATGCCCACCCCGGCTTGTTTACGGCCTATGCGGAGACGCTGGCCGGACTGGCTGCGCAACCCGATCCGGCTGACCTCGAAGCAACGCTCCGGCTATTCGAGAAGGCACTTCTGCAGGAGATCGGCTACGGCCTTACATTCGCCCACGACATGGCGGGTGAGCCCATCTTCGCGGAGGCGCTTTACACCTATCGCATGGAACATGGCGCCGTCCGGTTGGCGCCCGGTGAGGAGGATGCAGCTCCGGCCATCAGCGGCCAGACGCTGCTCGACCTCGGTCGTGGGGCACTGACCGAGCCGCGAGCGCGCAACGAGGCAAAAGCGCTGATGCGGCAACTTCTCGCCTATCATCTGGCCGGCAGGGAGCTCGCTACGCGCAAGATTTTCAAGGAGCTGCAGGAACTATGATCGAACTTGGCGTCAATATCGACCACGTGGCGACCATTCGCCAGGCGCGCCGCACCTACGAGCCCGACCCGGTCTGGGCGGCCGTCGAGGCGCAACTCGGCGGTGCCGACGGGATTACCGTCCACCTGCGTGAAGACCGGCGCCACATTTGCGACGACGATGTCCGCCGACTCAAGGACGCCGTCCATATCAAGCTCAACCTGGAGATGGCTGCCACCGAGGAGATGGTCGCGATCGCCTGCGCCCTGCGTCCGGAAATGGCCATGCTCGTTCCCGAAGGACGGCATGAGATCACCACCGAGGGGGGGCTCGATGTTGCCACCCAAGAGCCCCGGCTGCGTGATGTCGTCAGCCGCCTTGCCGGTGCCGGCATCACCACCAGCGTCTTCATCGACGCCGACCCTGCCCAGGTCGAGGCCGCCGCGCGAATCGGCGCCAGGGTCTGCGAAATCCATACCGGTCCCTATGCACACGCCTTCCATCACCAGGGTCGGGACGCCGAGGCAGCAGCTGTCACCGCCGAGCTCGCCAAGGTCCGCCGCGCCGGCCGGCTCATCCGCACCGCCGGCATGCGCTTCAATGCCGGCCATGCGCTCAACTACGCCAATGTCGGCCCCATTGCCCGCCTGCCCGGAGTCCGCGAACTGCACATCGGCCATGCGGTGGTCAGCCGCGCGGTCTTTGTCGGCCTGCGCGAGGCGGTGCGCGAAATGAAGGCCGTGATGCGCTCCGCTGCGGCCATGCCGGAGGCCGACGGCGGATGATCGTCGGCATCGGCACGGACATCGTTGCCGTCGAACGCCTGCGCCGCCTGTGGGAACGCCACGGGCAGCGCGCCGCCGAACACCTGCTCGCCGTCGAGGAATACCCCGACCTCGAGCGGGCGACGGACAAAGGCCGCTTCCTCGCCAAGCGCTTCGCCGCCAAGGAAGCCTTTGCCAAGGCGTACGGCACCGGTGTCCGGCCACCCGTCCTGCTCACGACCGTAGCCATCGGCCACGACGAGTTGGGCAAGCCACTCCTGCGTTTCAATGGTTCGCTCGCCGTGGCGACAGCGAACCTGCGTGCCCATCTGAGCCTCAGCGACGAAGCGGAGTTCGCCGTGGCCTTCGTCGTCCTGGAGCAAGCCCGATGAATCTCCCGCCCGGTCCGCTGATGATCGACATTGCCGGTTGCGCCCTGTGCGACCTCGACCGCGAGCGTCTCTGTCACCCCTCGGTCGGCGGGATCATCCTGTTTTCGCGGAATTATCGCGATCCCGAACAGCTTGCCGCACTGACGGACGAAATCCATGCGTTGCGCGCCCCCCCCCTTCTGATTGCCGTGGATCACGAGGGGGGGAGGGTTCAGCGCTTCCGCGAAGGATTCACGCGCCTGCCGCCGATGCGCGCTCTCGGTACCCTGCATGATCGTGATCCGGCGGCAGCGCTTTCCGCGGCGACCGATACCGGCTATGTTCTGGCAGCCGAATTGCGCGCCTGTGGCGTGGATTATTCATTCACGCCGGTTCTTGACCTCGATTACGGCCCGTCGCGGGTCATCGGCGACCGTGCTTTCCATCGCCAAGCCGAAGTCGTTTCAGTGCTTGCGGCCTCCATGATCGACGGACTGGCGGAGGGCGGCATGGGCGCCTGCGGCAAGCATTATCCCGGTCACGGCTATGTCATCCCTGACTCCCACGTCGATCTTCCGGTTGACGCCCGCACGCTTGCCGAAATGGCCGACGACATGCTTCCGTACCGCAGGCTATCGCTCGCCGGAGTCATGGCCGCCCACGTCATTTACGAGTGCTTTGACTGCAATACAGCTGTATTTTCAAATAAATGGATACGTTATCTAAGAGAAAACATTAATTTTGGCGGCGTGGTTTTCACCGACGATCTGTCGATGGCCGGTGCGGGGGTCGCCGGCGACATGCCGGCACGCGTCGCTGCCGCCGAGACAGCCGGGTGCGACATGCTGCTGGTGTGCAATGCGCCGGACGATGTGGCGCGCGTTCTTGCCGAATGGCAGCCGAAGCAGGATGCCGCGCGGGCGGCGAGAATCAGCGCGCTGCTGCCTACAGCCAGGGCGCCATCGCTAGCTGCGCTCCGGGAATTGCCGCGCTATCGCGAAGCGCTAGCGACGCTCGCCAGGCTGGGGGCGTAAACAGTGACGGGCAGCCGAGGCTGCCCGTCGTCACTTGCCGGAATGTCCGGCGCTTACTTGACGCGATTCCGGTATTCGTCGGTACGGGTGTCGATTTCGATCTTGTCGCCGATATTGACGAAAGCCGGCACCGGCAGCTCAAAACCGGTGGCCAGGCGCGCCGGCTTGAGAACCTTGCCCGAGGTGTCGCCCTTGACGGCCGGCTCGGTGTAAATGACCTCGCGGACCACGCTGTTGGGCAATTCAACCGAGATCGCCTTGCCGTCGTAGAAGACGACTTCACAGGCAAGGCCGTCCTCGAGGTATTTCAGGGCGTCGACCATGTTCTCGGCTTCGACCTCGAACTGGTTGTATTCGCCGTCCATGAAGACATACATCGGGTCGGCAAAATAGGAATAGGTCACTTCCTTCTTGTCGAGGACGATCTGCTCGAACTTGTCGTCTGCCTTGTAGACCGCTTCGGAAGCAGCGCCGGAAAGCAGGTTCTTCAGCTTCATCTTGACCACGGCAGCGTTGCGGCCGGACTTGTTGTACTCGGTCTTCTGGACGACGAGCGGGTCGTTGCCGACCATGATGACGTTGCCGGAGCGGAGTTCCTGAGCGGTTTTCATGCGGACATTCCTGATTCGGGAAAAGATAAACGCATGATTATAACCGAGAATGGCAAAAACTGACCAGCCTGGCGGCGAGATCATCCGATTGCGCCAGGCTTGCGCTCCAGGCTGCCGTACGCAAGCCGAATTCGCCGCGCAACCGGAGAAATTCGCGCCATGTCGCCAGGAAAGCATGGTCATCGCCGAAATTCCATGCCTGGAAGGTGTCGACCGCAACAGTCGCCAGCCGGGGATCCAGACCCTCGACAAGGCGTTCGAGGAATGCCTCGACCTTGTTGCGGCGAGCCTGCGGGTCATCTTGCGGGTAGGCTTGCCAAACGAAGGGATGCCCAGCCAGCAGGGCACCGACCAGTGAATCCTCGCCCCGCACGAAATTGATCGCGCAACGTTCGATCAGCGCGTCGTAGCCGGCCTGGTCAAGGAAGGGCAGGGGCAGCACCTCGATTCCGCCTCGGCGCCACGGTCCCGGGCCCGGCAAATGCCGGGAAACTGCCTGCAGCGCTTTGCCGTACGTCACGTACAGCCTGGCAGCGCAACCCAGTTCCTCGAGTCCGGCCAGCAGGCCGCCGACCGGGGCATCTTCGTAGCAGAACAGGCTGACCTCGAGCGCTGTGCCCGCCGCTGCCGCTGGTAGCGGAGCATGACTGCGGCCGGACATGAGCAGCCCGCCGCTCCCCGGGCCGAAACCCGGGAAGAAGAAATACTTGACCAGCGGCAGCGCCGGATGCGGCGAGGCCAGCCCGTGGCAGCCTTCTGCCCAGGCTTCGGCGGTCAGGTATTCGAGATTGATCCAGACCGGTCTCGCTTCGCGCTTCGCCATTGTCGCCAGGTAGTCCGCCGGCAGGTCGCAGGCGAAGGCTTCGATGACCACGTCGCCGCTGCAATCGACGGCAAATGCTTCCTGCCAGAGGCGGATTTCGACTCCCGCCACGGTTTGCGTGACCAGGGCGGGCGATACCGCGGGCGCCAGGGCATGCAGGCAGGGCAGGTCGTCGATCCACAAGCGGACCCGGCAATCGTGCCGGGTGGCCAGTTGCGTCGCCAGCCGCCAGCAGACGCCGGCGTCGCCGAAATTGTCGATTACACGGCAGAAGATGTCCCACAGTGGCTGCATGGTCCGCATGTTAACATCGCCGCATGCGCGCCTTCTCCGATCCGATCGACTGTACGGCTTGTCCGCGTCTCGCGGCGCACCTTGAAGCCATACGCCGTCGGGAACCGGGGTGGCATGGCCGCCCGGTGCCCGCCTTCGGTCCGCTCGCGGCGCGTTTGCTGGTCGTCGGGCTCGCCCCCGGGGAAAAGGGGGCCAACCGCACCGGCAGGCCTTTCACCGGCGATGTCGCCGGCGAACTTCTTTACCCCGCATTGCACCGCTTCGGGTTCGCCAGCAGCCCGGTTCCGCTCGACGAGGAGGGTGCAGCCAACCAGCGCCTCACGCTCGCCGACTGCCGCATCACCAATGCCGTCCGCTGCCTGCCACCGGCCAACAAGCCGACAACTGAAGAAATCGTCCGCTGCAACGGGCATCTGCAGGCGGAACTGGCTGCAATGGAAGCACTGGAGATCATTGTGGCGCTCGGCGCAATTGCCCACCGGGCAGTGCTCGACGCCTACGGTCTCCGGGTCAGCCGGCATGTCTTCGGACACCACCGCAGCCACGCCCTGCCCGACGGGCGACTGCTGATCGACAGCTACCACTGCAGCGGCTACAACTGGCGCACGGGGCGCCTGACGCGCGAAGCCTTCGAAGCGGTATTCGCCGATGCGCGCGCAAGGCTTGGGGAAAGCCGTCCGCAATCCCGATGAGTTTCGACGCCAAGGCATTCCTGGCCGGGCTTACGGACTTGCCCGGTGTCTACCGGATGCTTGCCGGCGACGGCAGCGTCCTCTACGTCGGCAAGGCCAAGAACCTGCGCAAGCGCGTCGCGTCATATTTCCGCGAGAACCTGCCGAGCCCGCGGATCGCCCACATGGTGGGGCAGATCGCCGCCATCGAGACGACCGCGACGCGCACCGAGGCGGAGGCGCTGCTGCTCGAGAACAACCTGATCAAGTCGCTCGCCCCGCGCTACAACATCATCTTCCGCGACGATAAATCCTACCCCTACATCATGTTGACGCGGGCGGAATTCCCGCGACTCGCCTTTTTCCGCGGGGCGCCAGACCGGCGCGCCGACTACTACGGCCCCTATCCATCTTCCTGGGCAGTGCGCGACGGCATCCACCTGCTGCAAAAGACGTTCCGCCTGCGCACCTGCGAGGAGGCGGTATTCGCCAATCGCTCGCGCCCGTGCCTGCTCTACCAGATCCGGCGCTGCAGCGCTCCCTGCGTCGGCCTGATCGACCGGGACAGCTATGCAGCCGACGTGCAAACGGCCGCGCTTTTCCTCGAGGGAAAGCAGCAGGAAGTTACGCGGCGCCTCGCTCAGGCGATGGATGATGCTTCCGCGCGAATGGCGTTCGAACACGCCGCGATGCTGCGCGACCGTATCCAGTCGCTGCGGCAGGTTCAGGAAAAACAGTTCGTCACCAGCGCGAAGGCCACCGACGTCGATGTCATTGTCGCCGTTGCCGAAAGCGGGCTACTTTGCGTCAATCTCGCGATGATCCGCGGTGGCCGCCATCTCGGCGACCGCCAGTTCTTTCCGGGGAATGCGGCCGAATCGAGCGCTCCGGAGGCGGTGGCAGCCTTCTTGCGCCAGCACTATGCGGCGCATCCGCCGCCGCGACGCATTCTCGTGTCGCCGGCGCCTGCCGCAGATGCCGACAGCGAGGTTACGGCAGCTGCGCTGAGTGAATTCGCCGGCCATCCGGTCAGCACAGGCAACGCGCGGGGCGCAACCGAGAAAGCCTGGGTGGCGATGGCTCTGCAGAATGCCGGGCTTGCATTGCTCGCGCGCCGGCAGTCGGCAGCCCAGCAGGAAAGCCGTTTGCTGGCATTGCGCGACGCCCTCGGGCTCGACGAGGCGCCGCAGCGGATCGAATGTTTCGACATCAGCCACACGCAGGGCGAGGCTGCAGTCGCTTCCTGCGTCGTTTACGAAGGCGGGGCCCTGAAGAAGAGCGATTATCGCCGCTTCAACATGCGCGACATAACGCCCGGTGACGACTATGCGGCGATCGCGCAGGCGGTTTCACGCCGCTACGCGGGGCTCGCGGGCGGCGAGGGCAGGGCGCCGGACCTCCTGCTGATCGATGGCGGCAAGGGCCAGGTCGCGGCCGCGCGCGCCGCATTGGTCGAACTCGGCCTCGATCTCGAACCAATAGGCGTGGCCAAGGGGGAAGGTCGCAAGGCGGGACTCGAAACGCTGGTTTTCGCCGGCAACCGAGAGCCGCTACAATTGCCGCCTGTGCACCCCGGCCTTCACCTGATCCAGGAAATCCGCGACGAGGCTCATCGTTTCGCGGTCTCCGGCCACCGTGCGCGCCGCGGCAAGGCACGCAGGACCTCGCATCTCGAGGATATTCCGGGCGTCGGCCTGGCGCGCCGCAAAGCGCTCATTGCCTGTTTCGGCGGTATCGCCGGAGTGCGCGATGCGACCGCCGACCAGCTTGCCGAGGTTCCCGGGATAAGCCGCCAGCAAGCGGAAGCGATCTACGCCGCGTTACACTGAGCGCCATGCCCTTCAATTTGCCGATTTTCCTGACTTGGCTTCGCATTCTTGCGATTCCGCTGCTGATCGCGGTCTATTACGTCCCGGCCGGCTGGCTCAGCCTGCCCGAGCGCAACCTGCTCGCCACCGCGCTGTTCGTTGCCGCGGCCTTCACCGACTGGGCAGACGGCTATCTGGCCCGCCGCCTCAACCAGACTTCGGCTTTCGGCGCCTTCCTCGACCCGGTGGCGGACAAACTGATGGTCGCCGCGGCGCTCATCGTCCTGATCCAGCTCGGCAGAACCGATGCCATCGTCGCCACCGTCATCATCGGCCGGGAGATCACGATATCGGCACTGCGCGAATGGATGGCCAAGATCGGGGCCGCGCGCAGCGTCGCCGTGTCGCTGCTCGGCAAGATCAAGACGGCATCGCAGATGCTGGCCATTCCGCTGCTCCTTTACGATGCACCGATAGACGGCCTCGACTGCCGCGAAATCGGCAACTGGCTGATCTGGATTGCCGCCTTGCTGACACTCTGGTCGATGGGCTACTACCTGCGCATGGCGTGGCCGGACATCGCCCGCAGAAGCCTCTCGGAGTAGCGGCTTCCGTGTTGACATCCGGATGCCAGCGCCTATAATGCGCGCTCTGTTCAGCGCGGCAGTAGCTCAGTTGGTAGAGCGCAACCTTGCCAAGGTTGAGGTCGAGAGTTCGAGACTCTTCTGCCGCTCCAGTTTTCCGGGGGAAAGCGCAGCTTTCCCTTTTTAGTTGTACAGGTAGCGATTTCGGCAGGGCGCGATAGCAAAGCGGTTATGCACCGGATTGCAAATCCGTGTAGGTCGGTTCGACTCCGGCTCGCGCCTCCAGAAACATGCGGCAGTAGCTCAGTTGGTAGAGCGCAACCTTGCCAAGGTTGAGGTCGAGAGTTCGAGACTCTTCTGCCGCTCCAGACAAAGGGAAGGCGCCATGCGCTTTCCCTTTTTCATTTGCGCGCTGCCTGCGTGCCGGCCGCCCGGGTGGTGAAACTGGTAGACACAAGAGACTTAAAATCTCTCGCTCTCTGAGCGTACGGGTTCGACCCCCGTCCCGGGCACCACAGGACTTGCTGAAGCGGGTCGGGATCTTCCATACTTTCGGCCTGCGCTCAAGGAGAATCACGATGTCGAACATTTCGGATTTCAACGCTGCATCGAATGCTCAGACCGACCGCGAGCACGATATCCAGATCGACCTTCTGCGCGTGCTCTGCAACGCTGCCAACAACGGCACGAATTCGGCAGAACTGGGCGTCATCCTCGATCAATTGATCGCATACAGCGAAGTTCACTTCGCGTCGGAAGAACTCCTGATGCGAATGAACAGCTATGACGAGTACGAGGATCACGCGGATGATCACATCCGCATGCTGGAAACCCTGCAGGAGATCGCGACCGCCCATGCCGCAGGAAACTCCGCGCTGGTGGCCGGAAAAGGCGATCAGGTGCTGGCCTTTATCACCAACCATATCGCGACACGGGACAAGCGCTTCGCCGACCGCGTTCGCGCGGGCCAGTGAATTCGTGGGCGGCGACGGGAATTCCGTTGGCTTCGTGCTCGTTATCGGGTGCGACGCATTCACGCCAGGGACACCCAAGCCCTCCGAGACCGGACTGGAGCACCTCGCTTGATCATCTACGACCTGTGCTGTGACGTCGAACACCGCTTCGAGGGCTGGTTTCGCGATGTGGCGGATTTTTCGGCCCAGCGCGGAGCAGGGCATTTGACCTGCCCGATCTGCGACAGCAGCGTGGTGCGGCGGGTGCCTTCGGCGGTAGCGCTGGCAAAGGGCGCACGCCCGGGCAATGACGGTGCGGCGCCCGGGACGCCACCACGAGGTATCACCGCGGCGCTGCCGCCAAGCGCGACACAAATCCTGGCGGCTTACAGGCAGTTCATCACCGTCCTCAAGGCGAATAGCGAGGATGTCGGCAGCGGATTCGCAGAAGAGGCCAGACGGATACATTCAGGCGAGCATCCGGAGCGGGCAATCCATGGCCAGGCCACGGCGGAAGAGTGTGCAAGGCTTGCCTATGAGGGAATCGATTTTGTTCGCCTGCCTGCGGTAGGGGAGGAGGAATTGAACTAGTGCAGCCGCCGTGCGCTTTTCCCAGTCCAGACACTAGTTAACATAATGCAAATTATGCGAACTTCCAGCGCCTACCAAAACCGGCCGCGGCCGGTGCGGTCCCGGCAGTATTTGAAAAACTCAACGCCAGCGTGCAGGCAATGACG
>VEPL01000027.1 GCA_012026885.1 Betaproteobacteria bacterium
CGGACCCACCCCTTCCCTTCCCGAACAGGACCGTGAAACGAAACCGCGCCGATGATATTGCACACCTCGTGTGAGAAAGTAGGTCATCGCCAGGCTCCTTATCCGACCCAGCCCCCTCCGGTTCTCCGGCAGGGGGCTGCGGCGTTTACTCGCCCCGAATGTTTCAGTCAACGGCCAAAATGCCCCAAAGCTTGGGCCGACGACGTGCTAGAATTCTCCGCGGCGGGTCTCCCCGCATTGCAGGGTGGTGAACCTGGTCAGGTCCGGAAGGAAGCAGCCACAGCCATTGACTGCAAGTGCCGGGGGTTAGGCTCGCCACTTTCATTTTCCCGATCGATCCCGTCGACATGAGCTATCAAGTTCTCGCGCGCAAGTGGCGGCCGCGCAGCTTTGCCAGCCTCGTCGGGCAAGACCATGTGGTGCGCGCACTGACGCACGCGCTCAAGGGCGGGCGGTTGCACCATGCCTACCTGTTTACGGGGACCCGTGGAGTCGGCAAGACGACGATCGCGCGGATTCTCGCCAAGTCGCTCAACTGTGAAACCGGCGTGTCGCCCACCCCGTGCGGCCAATGTAGTGCCTGTCAGGAAATCGATTCGGGGCGTTTCGTCGATCTCATCGAGGTTGATGCCGCAACCAACACCCGGGTCGAGGAGATGCGGCAGCTGCTCGAGAATGCGGTCTATGCGCCGACTCGGGGGCGCTATAAGGTCTATGTGATCGACGAGGTCCACATGTTGTCGACCAGTGCCTTCAACGCGATGCTGAAGACGTTGGAGGAGCCGCCGGAGCATGTGAAGTTCATCCTCGCGACGACCGATCCGCAGAAGATTCCGGTCACGATTCTCTCCCGTTGTCTCCAGTTCAATCTCAAGCAGATGTTGCCAGGGGCGATCGCTGCGCATCTCGCAACCGTGCTGATGGCAGAAGAAGTGGCCTACGATGCGCCGGCGCTGGCGCTAATCGCCCGTTCGGCCGGCGGGAGCATGCGGGATGCCTTGTCGCTCCTCGATCAGGCGATTGCCCACGGGGCTGGTCGCGTCGAGGAGGCGATGGTGCGGGCCATGCTGGGTACTGTCGATCTCGACTACCTCTACGCGATACTCGATGCGGTGCTTGCCCGGAACCCGGTTGAAATGACACGACTGGCGACCGACATGGCCCTGCGCAGCCTTTCATTCGGCGCTGCGTTGCAGGAATTGGGGGCGCTGCTGACACGCATTCAGGTGGCGCAGGTGGCGCCCGGCTCGGTGGATGACGACGATCCCGATCGCGAACGGGTCATGGCTCTGGCGCGCGACCTTTCGCCCGAGTTTGTGCAACTCGCCTACCAGATCGCCCTGCACGGGCGGGCCGAATTGGCATTGGCGCCGGATGAGTACAGCGGCTTCCTCATGACGCTGCTGCGCCTGTACGGCTTCCGTCCGGAGGGCGTTGCCGACTACGTGACGGCTGCCCAGCAGCAGATCGCCGCACGTGCCCCTGAAGTGTCGGCGACGATGGTGAAACCGGATTCGACCCAGCGTCAGTCGCCGCCGGTTGCGGACGCGGGCAGACAGCGGGAGGCGGGTGCCGGGGGCTGGCAGGACATGATCGGAGCGATGCGTCTCAACGGGCTGGCGCGCGAGCTTGCCCAGCATTGCGAATTGCGCGTGCTCGACGACGAGCGTTGCATCCTGCGCCTTGCGGCGGAACATGCCCACCTGCAGATGCGGCCAGCGCCGGAACGACTGCAGCAGGCGCTTGCCGGCCATCTTGGCCACCCGGTCGCGCTCAGCATCGAGGTCGGCCGGACCGAATCGGATACGCCGGCCGCGGCCGCTGGCCGCGAGCGCCAGGAGCGCCAGGAGCGGGCGGTCGCCGCAATCGAGCAGGACACTTTCGTCCGCGACGTGATCGAAGGCTTCGATGCGTCACTGGTCGAGACATCCATCAAACCCATTGTTTAGCGGAGAGTTCCCATGATGAAGGGCGGTATCGCGGGCCTGATGAAGCAGGCCCAGATGATGCAGGAGAACATGAAGAAGGCGCAGGACCAGTTGGCGCAGACCGAGGTCGAGGGGCAGGCTGGGGCCGGCATGGTCAAAGTGGTGATGACCTGTGCCCACGATGTCCGTCGCGTGTCCATCGATGCGTCGGTCATGGACGACCGGGAGATGCTGGAGGATCTGGTCGCGGCAGCGGTGAATGATGCTGTCCGCCGTGGCGAAGAACTGAGCCGCGAAAAGATGGCCGGCTTCACGGCGGGAATGAACCTGCCGCCCGGGTTCAAGTTGCCGTTCTGACAGCGGCGTGAATCCCGCCGGACTGGAATCGCTGATCGAGGCCTTGCGCTGCCTTCCGGGGGTCGGGCCGAAGTCGGCGCAGCGCATGGCCTACCACCTGTTGCAGCGCGACAGGGTCGGCGCGCGGCGGCTCGGAGACGCGATCCAGCACGCGCTGATATGCCTCAGGCACTGCCGGCGCTGCAATACCTTTGCCGAGGACGAAATCTGCGAACGTTGTAGTTCGTCGCGGCGGGACGCATCTCTGCTTTGTGTGGTCGAGACGCCGGTCGACCTCAACATGATGGAGCAGACGCATGCCTACCAGGGGTTGTACTACGTGCTGATGGGCCGCATTTCGCCGCTCGACGGTATCGGCCCGCGTGAACTCGGACTGGAGCGGTTGCTCGAGCGCGCCAGCGACGGCGTGGTGCGCGAGGTCATCCTGGCGACCAATTTCACCAACGAGGGTGAGGCGACGGCACACTACATCACCGCCATGCTGAAGGCGCGGGGCGTCGCCGTATCGCGGATTGCCCGCGGCGTACCGGTTGGCGGCGAACTGGAATACGTCGATAGCGGTACGCTCGCGCAGGCCTTGCGCGAGCGCAGGGGGCGCAACGAGGACTGAGGCCTTTTTCCGAAGCGGCCCTTTGCCGTATAATTAGCCGTTTTTTTCTATCCCATCCAATTCCTTAAGGGGTCTGCGCAATGAGCAATCAAGGAAAAATGGACTGCGGGCGCCGGCGACTCGTCGTGGCGACTGCAGCCGTGGGCGGGGCGGGTGCAGTCGCGGCGCTCGTGCCGTTCGTCTCCAGCTTGCTTCCGTCCGAACGCGCCAAGGCAGCCGGTGCGCCGGTCGAGGTCGATGTCAGCAAGCTCGAGTCGGGCCAGATGATGACCGTCGAGTGGCGTGGCAAGCCGGTCTGGATCATCAACCGTACCAAGGAGATGCTCGAGACTCTGCCCAAGCTCGATGGCGCCGTCGCCGATCCCAAGTCCGACAAGGACATGCAGCCCGCCTACGCCAAGAACGAGCATCGCTCGATCAAGCCTGAGCTCATGGTGGTCGTGGGGATCTGTACTCACCTCGGTTGCTCACCGTCCTCCAAATTCAAGAAGGGGGCCGAGGAGGGCATGCCGGGCGACTGGCTGGGTGGATTCCTGTGTCCCTGCCACGGCTCCACGTTCGACTTCGCGGGCCGCGTCTACAAGGCCAAGCCGGCACCGACCAATCTCGAAGTTCCGCCGCACGTGTATTTGTCCGATACGCGCATCCTGATCGGCGAAGACAAGAAGGGGGCTTAACAAATGGCTGGCGGAACATACGAAAAATACAAGTCGGACGGTTCGATTGGCGGCAACATTCTCGAGTGGGTAGATGCCCGCTTCCCGGCGACTTCCATGTGGAAGGGCCATCTGTCGGAGTACTACGCGCCGAAGAATTTCAACTTCTGGTACTTCTTCGGGTCGCTGGCCCTGCTGGTGCTGGTCATCCAGATCGTCACGGGCATCTTCCTCGTCATGCACTACAAGCCGGATGCAGCGCTCAACGCCAACGGCGTGCCGGTCGCCTTCGCATCCGTCGAGTACATCATGCGCGACGTGCCGGGCGGCTGGATCATCCGCTACATGCACTCGACCGGTGCGTCGGCCTTCTTCATCGTCGTTTATCTGCACATGTTCCGCGGGCTGCTCTACGGTTCCTACCGCAAGCCGCGCGAGCTGACCTGGCTGTTCGGGGTCGGCATCTTCCTGTGCCTGATGGGCGAGGCCTTCTTCGGCTACCTGCTGCCCTGGGGCCAGATGTCCTTCTGGGGCGCCCAGGTCATCGTGAACCTGTTCTCGGCCATACCGGTCATCGGGCCCGACCTGTCGATCCTTATCCGTGGCGACTTTGTCGTCGGCGACGCGACCCTAAACCGCTTCTTCTCCTTCCACGTCATCGCCTTCCCGCTCGTGTTGCTCGGCCTCATCGCTGCGCACGTGCTGGCGTTGCACGAGACGGGGTCGAACAACCCGGACGGCATCGACATCAAGGAAAAGAAGGACGCCAACGGCATCCCGCTCGACGGCATCCCCTTCCATCCGTACTACACGGTCAAGGACATCGTCGGCGTCGTCGTCTTCCTGATGGTCTTCTCGGCGGTGATGTTCTTTGCGCCGGAAGGTGGCGGTTACTTCCTGGAGACGCCCAATTTCTACCCGGCTGACCCGCTCAAGACGCCGCCGCATATTGCGCCGGTCTGGTACTTCACGCCGTACTACTCGATCTTGCGTGCCATGGTCTGGAACTTCTTCGGTCTCGACGCGAAGTTCTGGGGCGTGGTGGGGATGGGCGCCTCCGTCGTCATCTTCGCCTTCCTGCCGTGGCTCGATCGCAGCCCGGTACGTTCGATTCGCTACCGCGGCCCGATCTACAAGACCATGCTGACCATCTTCGTGATCTGCTTCTTCATCCTCGGCTACCTCGGGACGCTGTCCCCGTCGCCGATGGGCGAGTTGATTTCGCAGGTTTGCACCGTTTTCTATTTCTTCTTCTTCCTCGGCATGCCGTGGTGGTCCCGGATGGACAAGTTCAAGCCGGTTCCCGAACGCGTGACGATGAAGTGAGGGCGAAAAAATGAAAAAATTCCTCATTGCACTTCTCTTCGCCCCCGTGCTGGCGTTCGCGAGCGGCGGCAGCGTCCATGTCGACAAGTGGCCCGGATCGGTCGGTGACAAGGCTGCCCTGCAGAACGGTGCCAAGCTGTTCGTCAATTACTGCCTGAATTGCCACGGCGCTTCCTACATGCGCTACAAGAACCTGGTGGATCTTGGCCTCACCGAACAGGCGGTCAAGGACAGCCTGATGTTCACGTCTGACAAGATCGGCGGCCTGATGGCCGTGGCAGCCAGGTCCGACGAACAGAAGCTGTGGTTCGGCGCAACGCCCCCCGATCTCACGATCATCGCCCGTGCCCGCGGCGAAGCGGGGAATGCCGGCGCCGGTGCCGACTGGCTTTATACCTACCTGCGCTCGTTCTACCGTGACCCGAACCGCCCCACCGGCTGGAACAACACGGTTTTCGAGAACGTCGGCATGCCGAATCCGCTTTGGGGGCTGCAAGGGCAGCAGGTCATGAATCCCGAGACCCACAAGCTCGAGCTGGCCGTTCCGGGCAAATACACGGCCCAGGAGTACGACAAGCAGATCTCCGATCTGGTCGGCTTCATGGTCTGGATGGGCGAGCCGCAACAGGAGTTCCGCCGTACGCTCGGCTTCTTCGTCCTGGCTTTCCTCGCACTGCTCTTCGTCGTCGCCTACGCGCTGAAGAAGGAATTCTGGAAAGACATCCACTGATCCTTCAGGGATCGGATGGCGGCATCGTGGACCCGGCGGCAGCCGGGACCCGATGCCGAATCTCATTTTGAGGGTTACCTGACATGATGAACCTCTATTCGGGCACGACGTGCCCTTTCAGCCATCGTTGCCGCATCGTCCTCTATGAAAAGGGGATGGATTTCCAGGTCATCGATGTCGACATGTTCAACAAGCCGGAAGACCTGGCCGCAATCAATCCGCACAACCGTGTGCCGGTGCTCGTCGAGCGCGATCTGGTCCTGTTCGAGCCGAACATCATCAACGAATACATCGACGAACGTTTCCCGCATCCGCAGCTAATGCCGGCCGATCCGATCATGCGCGCGCGGGCGCGCCAGTTGCTGGTCGGCATGGAGCGCGAGATTTTCGCCTTCATGGAAGTGATCGAGAAGAACGGCAAGACCGCCGACAAGGCGCGCCAGGAGATCCGCGCCCGCCTGACCGAGATCGTGCCCATCTTCACCAAGCAGAAGTTCATGCTGGGCGACGAGTTCTCGATGCTCGACGTCGCCATTGCCCCGCTGCTCTGGCGCCTCGACCATTACGGCATCGACCTCGGCAAGGCCGCCGCGCCGCTGATGAAATACGCCGAGCGCATCTTCAGCCGCCAGGGTTTCATCGACGCGCTGACGCCGTCCGAAAAGGCGATGCGCAAGTAGGCCATGGAGCTGCCGTCGACCAAGCCCTACCTGCTCCGCGCCATTTGGGAATGGTGTTGCGACAACGGCTACACGCCTTACATCGCAGTACAGGTGGATGGTCGCACGCGGGTGCCGCGCGAGTTTGTGCGCGATGGACAGATCGTCCTCAACGTCGGTCCTGACGCCACCCACAAGCTGAAACTGGGCAACGAGTGGGTCGAGTTCCAGGCCCGCTTCGGCGGTGTCGCGCGCGAGCTCTCGGTGCCGGTCGACCGGGTTTCGGCCATCTATGCGCGCGAGAACGGAGCCGGCATGGCTTTCGACGTGGATGAGGTTGCGGCGGTTGCCGACCAACCGACTGCAGCTGGTCCGGCGGACGAAACGGCAGGCGAACACCAGTCGCCCCGCCCCGAAGGCGGGAGCCCGAAACTGCAACGCATCAAATAGGGACGCCGGCTGCGGTCGACGCACCAAAACAGGGAGAATCCGTGCCGGGTTCTCCCTGTTTGCATTGAATCACCGTGACTTTCAGATGGCATGGCAGTTGCTCAATGCTGCGCCGGAAGGAAGTTCATGAAGAGCGAAGTCAAATCCACCTGTTGTTACTGCGGTGTCGGCTGCGGCGTCATCGTCGAGGCGGAATCCGGTCGCATTACCGGTGTACGCGGTGATCCTGATCATCCCGCGAACCGGGGCCGCCTGTGTACGAAGGGCGCGACCCTCCACCTCACGGCGCGGCCTGAATGCCGCCTGCTGCAACCGGAGGTGCGCTCGCGGCGCGCCATGCCGGGGACCGTGGTTACCTGGGACGAGGCGCTGGATACCGCCGCCGACCGCTTCGCCGGGATCATCCGGGCGCACGGGCCGGATGCGGTGGCGTTCTATATCTCCGGCCAGTTGCTGACCGAGGACTACTATGTCTTCAACAAGCTGGCCAAAGGGCTGATCGGCACCAACAACGTCGATACCAACTCCCGGCTGTGCATGTCTTCGGCGGTCGCCGGCTACAAGCAGACACTCGGCGCCGATGCCCCGCCTTGCAGCTACGCCGACATCGCGGAGGCAGGCATCATCTTCATCGCCGGTGCCAATCCCGCCGTCGCCCACCCGATCGTCTTCCGCTACATCGAGGATGCGCGCGCCGCCAATCCCGAACTCAAGGTCATCGTCGCTGATCCGCGCCGCAGCGAAACCGCGGCGATCGCCGACCTTCACCTCGCGATCAGGCCGGGCAGTGACATCGCGTTGTTCAACGGCATGCTCAATGTGCTGATCAACGAGAACCTGATCGACGACCAATACATCGCCAGCCATACCGAGGGATTCGCCGCGTTGCGCGATATCGTCCGCAACTACCCGCCGGCGATTGCCGCCGACCTGTGCGGGATCGCCACCGCCGACCTGTTGCGTGCCGCGCGCTGGTTCGCCGGCAGCGGCCCTGCCCTCTCGCTCTATTGCCAGGGCCTCAACCAGTCTGTGCATGGTACCCGCAACAACGTGGCGCTCATCCACCTGCATCTGGCAACCGGGCAGATCGGCAAGCCCGGCGCCGGCCCCTTCTCGCTGACCGGCCAGCCGAATGCGATGGGCGGTCGCGAGGTGGGCGGGATGGCCAACCTCCTGTCTGCACATCGCGACCTCGCCAGCCCGGCGGATCGCGCCGAAATGGCTAGCTTCTGGGGAGTCCCCTTTGTCCCTGTCCAGCCGGGGAAGGCTGCGGTCGACCTCTTCAAGGCACTGAAATCCGGCGAGATCAAGGCGGTCTGGATCGCCTGTACCAATCCGGCACAGTCGATGCCGGATGTCGGCGCTGTGCGCGAGGCCCTGGGCGCCGCCGATTACGTCGTCCTCCAGGAAGCCTTTGCCGATACCGATACGGCGGATTACGCCGACCTCCTGTTGCCGGCTACCGGCTGGGGCGAGAAGGAGGGGACCGTGACCAACTCCGAGCGCTGCATCAGCCGCGTGCGGGCCGCTGTTCCGCCATCGGGCGCGGCCCGCCACGATTGGGACATTGCCGTCGATTTCGCCCGCCGACTCGGGCGCAAGCTCAACCATGCCGCCGCCGACCGGCTTTTCCCTTATGCGGCGCCGGCCGAGATTTTCGCCGAGCATTGCGCCAGCACGCGTGGCCGCGATCTCGACATTACCGGATTGAGCCATGCCGTGCTCGAGCGCGACGGCCCGCAGCAATGGCCCTATCCCGAAGGTGCAACGGGCGGGCGCGTGCGCCTGTACGAGGACGGCGTTTTCCCGACTGCCGGCGGGCGGGCCCGGTTCGTACCGGTCGAGCACCAGCCGACTGCCGAGGTGCCCGATGCGGAACTGCCGATCAGCCTGATCTCGGGGCGCATGCGCGACCACTGGCATGGCATGAGCCGCACCGGGACGGTGCCGCGCCTGTTCAACCTCGAGGACGAACCGCTGCTTGCCATGCATCCCTGCGACATGCTCCACCGGGGGCTGGCGGACGGCGACATCGCCAGCATCCGCAACGGGCGCGGCGAGATCCGCGTGCGCGTGGCGGAACGGACCGGGCTGGCCAAGGGGCGGGCTTGGCTGCCGATGCACTGGGGCAGCCAGTTCATGAACAGCGCCGGCGCCAACGGGCTGACCAGCGCTGCTGCCGATCCTTACTCATTCCAGCCGGAACTCAAGCATGCGACGGTGCAGGTGGAACGCCTCGATTTGCCATACCCGCTGGCGGTCTTGCGCCGCTGCGCCGATACCGGCGAGGCCCTCGCCCTGCTGGCGGATGCGCGCCGGCTGCTGGGCGAGTTCCCCTATGCGACCATCGGCCTTTATGGTCGGCAGTCGCCGCTGGTCGTGGGCCGCGCGGCGACGGCCGAGCCCCTGTCGGCCGAGCTTATCGCAGCGCTCGATGCCCGCTTCGGCATGGCAGACGAAGAAGGGGCCATCGTCTATGCCGACGCGTCGCGCCGTGTCAGCAAGAAAGCCGTCGCACGCGGTGGCCGCCTGATGGCGATTCGCCTCGCCGGCGAAGCGCTGGCGCAGGTATGGCTCAAGCAGGCGATGGCCGAGGACGAACTGGATGCCGGACTGATCCGCTTCGCCCTGGCGCCGAGCGCCAGGCCGCCGGTCAGCGTGACCCCGCGCAACATCGTCTGCAAGTGCGCAGACGTCAGCGACGTACAGATCGCCGATGCGCTGGCGCGCGGCGACGACCTCGGGGGCTTGCAGGAGCGCCTGAAATGCGGCACGTTCTGCGGGTCGTGCGTACCCGACATCAGGCGCCTGGTTGCGGCGCATACCGACAAGCAACCGGCGGCAGCCTGACCGCGCGAGGAGACCGGCAGTGAGCTATGGACAATACATCAAGGAGATCGGGCGGGGCGCCGAGGGTTCGCGCGATCTTGCGCCCGAGGATGCGCGGCAGTTGTACGCGGCGATGCTCGACGGCGGCGTACCTGACCTCGAGTTGGGCGCCGTGTTGCTCGGCCTGCGCGTCAAGGGCGAATCGCTCGACGAAATGCTCGGCTTCATGCAGGCGATAGACGATCGCATCAATCGCCTCGAACTGCCGCACGGCCATGTCCGTCCGGTCGTCCTGCCCACCTATAACGGCGCACGCAAGGAAGCCAACCTGACGCCGCTGCTGGCGCTGCTGCTCCAGCGTTTCGGCATTCCCGTCCTCATGCACGGGTTGCTCGAGGGCTTCGGGCGGGTCACCAGCGCGCTCATCCTGCGCGAACTCGGGATCCTGCCGGCGCGCTCGCCGACTCAGGCCGCTGCCGCGCTCGCTGAAAGGGGACTCGCCTTCCTGCCGCTCAATGCCCTGTCCCCCGGCCTGCACACGCTTCTCGGCTTGCGCAGCCGGATGGGAGTGCGCAACAGCGCCCACAGCCTGGTCAAGCTGCTCAACCCCTTCCGCGGCGAGGCGGTGCTCGTCGCGCCGGCGACCCATCCCGACTTTATCGACCTGATGCGCGGCATCCTCGCCGCGCGCGGCGAACACGGGCTCTTGCTGCGCGGCACCGAAGGCGAGCCGTTCGCCAATCCCAAGCGCCGGCCACGCCTCGAGCTGATCCGCGATGGCGCCGCAACCGTGCTTTTCGAGGCCGAGCACGACAGCCTGCGCACCCTGCCGAACCTGCCGGATGCCGCGGATGCGGCCAGCACGGCGCAGTGGATCCGCCGCATCCTCGACAAGGAGTTGCCCGTGCCCAAGCCGCTGGCCAACCAGCTGGCCTGCCTGCTCCATGCCAGCGGCTATGCCGGGGACTTCAACCAGGCCAAGGCGATCGTCGCCGTCGAATCGACCGGTCTGCTGGTCGGCGGTAACTGAACCGGCGCTGCACCGGTCTGGCGAGCGGCGCACCCGGGTGGTGCGCGCCTGTCGCGGTCGACGCACAAAAAAGCACGAAAAATCAATTGCCGGTCGTTCTGGCACATGGATTGCAAGACGAAAGTCAGGAAACAGCGAATCGACTGCCAACGGGGGCGGTCCGGTGACAACGACGTCATGAGCTGCGGCAGTTTTTCGCACCTGCGGGTGCGCGCGCAACGTTGGAGAACCTCATGAGCAAACCCCGTCTCGTCCTCATCGGCAACGGCATGGCCGGCGTCCGGACCATCGAAGAGCTGTTGAAGATCAAGCCCGGTCATTACGACATCACGATCTTCGGTGCCGAGCCGCACCCGAACTACAACCGCATCCTGCTCTCGCCGGTACTGGCCGGTGAAATGCAGGTCAAGGACATCGTCCTCAACGAGCTCGACTGGTATCGCGACAACGACATTGCCTTGCACACGGGCAAGACGGTCGTGAAGATCGACCGGGCGGGGCGCAAGGTGATCTCCGACGACGGTGGCGAGGAATACTATGACCGCCTGCTGATCGCTACCGGCTCGACCCCCTTCATGTTGCCGATTCCGGGCAACGACCTGCCGGGCGTCATCGGCTATCGCGACATCAAGGACACCGACGAGATGATCGACGCCGCGACCCGGCACCGGCACGCGGTGGTCATCGGCGGCGGCCTGCTCGGCCTGGAGGCCGCCAACGGCCTGAAGCTGCGCGGCATGGACGTGACGGTAGTGCATCTCGGTCCATGGCTGCTCGAACGCCAGCTCGACGAGGTGGCCGGCCAGATGCTGCAGAAGTCGCTGGAAGACAAGGGCCTCAAGTTCCTGCTGCAAAAGCAGACCGAGATGCTCGTCCAGGGCGAATCGGGGCGCGTCGCGGCGGTACGTTTCAAGGACGGCATGCAGGTTCCGGCCGACCTCGTCGTCATGGCCGCCGGCATCCGCCCGAACTATGCGCTGGCGGAGAAATCGGGCATCTATTGCAACCGCGGCATCGTGGTCAATGACACGATGCAGACCTACGACCCGAAGATCTACGCGGTCGGCGAATGTGTCAGCCATCGCGGTATCGCCTACGGCCTCGTCGCGCCGCTCTTCGAGCAGGCCAAGGTCGCCGCCAACCATCTCGCCGGCTACGGCATCGGGCGCTATACCGGTTCGGTGACATCGACGAAGCTCAAGGTGACCGGCATCGACCTGTTCTCGGCCGGCGACTACATGGGCGGCGAGGGCACCGAGGAAATCATCCTCAACGACCCCTGCGGCGGCGTGTACAAGAAGCTGGTGATCAAGGAAAACAAGCTGGTCGGCGGTGTCATGTACGGCGATACGGCCGATGGCCCGTGGTACTTCCAGTTGCTCAAGGATGGCCGCGACATCCACGACATCCGCGATTCGCTGATCTTTGGCCAGAACCTGGTCGGCGACGTCGGCCATGCCGGCAACAACAAGGCGGCGGCGATGGCCGACTCGGCCGAGGTCTGCGGCTGCAACGGCGTGACCAAAGGCAGCATCGTCAGGGCGATCAAGGAACAGGGATTGTTCACGCTCGACGAGGTCAAGAGGCACACCAAGGCGGCTTCGTCCTGCGGCTCCTGCGCCGGACTGGTCGAACAGATCCTCGCGTCGACGATCGGCGGCGCCTATACCCCCGCCGCGTCCGACAGCAAGCCAATGTGCGCTTGCACCGAGCATTCGCACGACAAGGTCCGCAAGCTCATCGTCGAGGAACATCTGACGACCAAGGAAGCCGTCTTTTCCGAGCTGGGCTGGACGACCCCGAACGGCTGCGAGAAGTGCCGGCCGGCGATCAATTACTACCTGATCTCCAGTTGGCCAAACGACGCCAGTGACGATCCGCAGTCGCGCTTCATCAACGAACGGGCCCACGCCAACATCCAGAAGGACGGCACCTATTCGGTCGTGCCGCGCATGTGGGGCGGCCTGACGACACCTTCCGAGCTGCGCGCCATCGCCGATGCGGCCGAGAAATACAAGGTGCCGACCGTCAAGGTCACCGGCGGCCAGCGTATCGACCTGCTGGGCGTCAGGAAGGAGGACCTGCCGGCGATGTGGGCCGACCTCAACGCCGCCGGCATGGTTTCCGGCCACGCCTACGGCAAGTCGATCCGCACCGTGAAGACCTGCGTCGGCGCGGAACACTGCCGCTTCGGCACGCAGCGTTCGATGGACATGGGCGTCAAGCTCGAGAAGATGCTGTTCGACATGTACTCGCCGCACAAGGTCAAGCTGGCTGTCTCCGGCTGCCCGCGCAACTGCGCCGAGGCCGGCATCAAGGATGTCGGGGTGATCGGCGTCGATTCCGGCTACGAGCTGTACATCGGCGGCAACGGCGGCATCAAGACCGAGGTCGCGCAGTTCCTGTGCAAGGTCAGGAGCGACGAGGAAGTCATGGAATACTCCGGCGCCTTCCTGCAGCTCTACCGCGAGGAAGGCTGGTACCTCGAGCGCACCTGCCACTACCTGGAGCGCGTCGGCCTCGATTACGTGAAGGGGAAGATCCTCGAGGACGACGACGGGCGCCGGGCGCTGCATGCCCGCCTGCTCGACTCGCTGAAGGATGCGAGGGACCCCTGGGCGACTTCGCGCGAGCCCGGGGCGATCAAGCAGTTCATTCCGATCGCTGTCGCGGTCGACGCCTGAAAAACGGCGAAAACGAGGGAATCACCATGAGCAACTGGCAACTCATCTGCAAACTCGACGATATCCCGCAACTCGGCGCGCGTGTCGTCCGGCGCCCGAGCGGCGGCGACATCGCCGTCTTCCGCACTTCCGACGACAAGGTCTTTGCGCTGCACGACAAGTGCCCGCACAAGGGCGGCCCGCTGTCGCAGGGCATCGTCCATGGCCGGCGCGTGACCTGCCCGTTGCACGGCTGGAACATCGGCCTCGATGACGGCCGGGCCGTGGCGCCGGATGTCGGGAGTTGCGCCGGCTTCAAGGTGAAGGTCGAGGGCGGTGAAGTCTTCCTGGCGCCCTGAGGAGCGGATGCCGGTAACGCTGACGGTCTTCCCGCCATGCGCTAGACTGCGGCCATGAAAACTGCCGTCATCCTTTTTGCCCATGGGGCACGCGACCCCGAATGGGCCCTGCCGATGCGCCGCGTCCAGGCGCTGGTGCGCGAACAGTCGGCGGGCGTCGATATCGAACTGGCCTTCCTGGAATTCACGGCGCCGACGCTGGGCGAGTGTGTCGGCGAGCTGGTTGCCCGGGGTGCCGGACGGATCGTCGTCCTGCCGATGTTCATCGCCCGCGGCGGCCACCTCAAGCGCGAGGTGCCGGAAATGATCGCCGCGCTGCGATTGACCTACCCGGAGACCGACATCTCCCTGGCGGCCGTGATCGGCGAGCAGGATGCCGTGGTACGGGCGATGGCGGCCGCCGCTGTCGAGGTGGCCGGCCTGTAACTTGCTTCGAGGACGGCATGCTGACCGTCCTTGTCATCGATGAATCCCGCTCGCGTGCCGGTGAAATCTGTTCCGGCCTGGCGCTGGCCGGCTATCAGGTGGCAGCCATCCTGGCCGACGCCGTGAACCTGACGGCCGAAGTCGAGGCGCTGCAGCCAGACGTCATCCTGATCGACACCGAGAGCCCGAGCCGCGATACCCTCGAGAACCTGGCCGCCATGCACAAGGACATGCCGCGGCCGGTCGTCCTCTTTACCCACGAGGATGGCCGCGACACCATCCGCGATGCCGTGCGTGCCGGCGTTACGGCCTATGTCGTCGATGGGCTGGACCCCAGGCGCATCAAGCCCATCGTCGAGGTGGCGCGCGCCCGCTTCGAGGATACGCAGGCGCTGCGCCGCGAACTCGACGAGGTGTCGCGCAAGCTGTCCGACCGCAAGCTGGTCGACAAGGCCAAGGGCGTCCTCATGAAGGCGCGCGGCCTCGACGAAGATGGGGCCTACCACGCCATGCGCAAGCTGGCGATGGAGCGCGGGCAGACGCTCGCCAAGGTGGCGCGCGACGTCATCGACATGGCCAAGGTTCTCCTTTGAGTTGTCCCCGATGTTGTGCGGGCGCCACTTTTTGTGCCCTGCAACAGTGCATTGCCGGAGTCCTCTGCGCGCCTCGTCTAAATCCCGCGAATCCCTGATTCCGCAGGGCATGGCGGGTGATTTCGAGGATTGTCGTGCGCTGGCACGGCCATTGCGTTAGTCACATTGAAGCGCACGGTCAATGGCGGCCGGGCGGATGCCGGGGATTCGGCATACGGGACAAGGGCGTCCATCCGAGCTGCCGACCGCGGCCGGATGAGACGCCCGTTTTGTTTTTCGATTCGTGACATCAAGGAGCAAACAATGGACGACAGCAAACCGGACCTCGCAACATCGCCGACTTTTTCGCGTCGTGATTTCGTTTCAGCCGCTTTGGGAGCCTCGCTCATGACCATGGTACCCCCCGGCGTCCGCAGCGGTGCCTGGGCCGCCGGGTCGGACGCCCCCGAAAAGAAGGAAGTCAGGATCGGCTTCATTCCCCTCACCGACTGCGCCTCGGTCGTCATGGCCTCGGTCATGAAATTCGACGAGAAATACGGGATCAAGATCATCCCGTCCAAGGAGGCCTCGTGGGCCTCGGTGCGCGACAAGCTGGTCAACGGCGAGCTCGATGCCGCGCACGTCCTGTACGGCCTGATCTATGGCGTCCAGATGGGTATCGGCGGGCCGAAGAAGGACATGAACGTCCTGATGAGCCTGAACAACAACGGGCAGGCCATCACCCTTTCCAACCAGTTGAAGGACAAGGGAGCCATCGACGGACCGAGCCTCGCCAGGCTGGTGGCGAAGAAGGAGAAGGAATACACCTTCGCCCAGACCTTTCCGACCGGCACCCACGCCATGTGGCTCTATTACTGGCTGGCGGCGCAGGGCATCAACCCGATGAAGGACGTGAAGACCATTACCGTCCCGCCACCGCAGATGGTCGCCAACATGCGCGTCGGCAACATGGACGGCTTCTGTGTCGGCGAACCGTGGAACAACCGCGCCATCATGGACAACATCGGCTTCACCGCGGTGACCACGCAGGACATCTGGACAGACCACCCCGAGAAGGTGCTCGGCACGACCGCCGAATGGGTGCAGAAGAATCCGAATACGGCCCGTGCGATGGTCGCCGCCATCCTCGACGCCGGCAAGTGGATCGATGCCTCGCTGCCGAACAAGCAGAAGACGGCCGAGACCATCGCCCAGAAGGCCTACGTCAACACCGATACCGAAGTCATCGTCGCGCGCATGCTCGGCCGCTACCAGAACGGTCTGGGCAAGAGTTGGGACGACAAGAACCACATGAAGTTCTTCAACGACGGCGCGGTGAACTTCCCCTACCTTTCCGACGGCATGTGGTTCATGACCCAGCACAAGCGCTGGGGCCTGCTCAAGGATCATCCGGACTACCTCGAGGTGGCGAAGAAGGTCAATCGCATCGACATCTACAAGCAGGGTGCCGCCGCGGCCGGCGTCTCTCTGCCCAAGAGCGAGATGCGCGCGAGCAAGTTCATCGACGGTGTGGTCTGGGACGGCAAGGACCCCGGCAAATACGCCGACGGCTTCAAGGTCAAGGCCTGACGGAGAGTCGCCCGCCGCCTCGGCGTCGGGCGCAGGCGATTGAGGAGAAGAACATGAGCACACTCACGATGAACGGCGATTTCGGCAGCAAGAGCCGGGTCGACCGCGACATTCACGACAAGCCGGCCGCGTCATCCGCGAGCACGCCGGCCAAGGAAAAGACGATGGAAACTAGCGCAACGCCGGTCATGGCCGGTACGCCTCTTGGTGAGCGCCTGGGCAACCTGACCCGTACGGCCATGCCGCCGGTTCTCGGCCTGCTGGTGCTGGTTGGCATCTGGTTCGTCGCCACCCACAAGGGCGGCAGCATTCCGGGCCCGGTACAGGTCTGGAACGCCGCCGTCGCGCTCTTTTCCAACCCGTTCTACCGCAACGGGCCGAATGACCAGGGAATCGGCTGGAACGTGCTGTCCTCGCTGCAGCGCGTCGGTATCGGATTCGGCTTCGCGGCGCTGGTCGGCATCCCGCTCGGCTTCATCCTCGGGCGCTTCGCCTTCCTGTCAGCCATGGTCAATCCGATCATCAGCCTGCTGCGTCCGGTGTCGCCGCTGGCCTGGCTGCCGATCGGCCTGCTGGTCTTTAAGAAGGCCGACCCGGCCGCAACCTACACCATCTTCATCTGCTCGATCTGGCCGATGATCATGAACACCGCCCAAGGCGTCCAGCGCGTGCCGCAGGATTACCTGAACGTGGCCCGCGTGCTGGCACTGTCGGAATGGAAGATCGTCACCAAGATCCTCTTCCCGGCCGTACTGCCCTACATGCTTACCGGCATCCGCCTGTCCATCGGCACTGCCTGGCTGGTCATCGTTGCCGCGGAAATGCTCACCGGCGGCGTCGGCATCGGCTTCTGGGTGTGGGACGAATGGAACAACCTCAAGGTGGAGCACATCATCATCGCCATCTTCGTCATCGGCATCGTCGGCTTGATCCTCGAGCAGATGTTGATCCTGCTGGCCAGGAAGCTCACCAAAGAATCGTCGTAAGGAGCACGCATCATGGAAAAGTTCGTACAGATCGAGGGCGTCGGCCAGACCTTCGCCACCAAGAAGGGCAAGTTCGTCGCCCTGCGCGACATCGACCTCAATATCGCCCAGGGCGAATTCATCGCGCTGATCGGCCACTCCGGTTGCGGCAAATCCACGCTGCTCAACCTGATTGCCGGCCTGACCCGGCCCACCGATGGCGTGCTGCTGCTCGAAGGGCGCGAGATCGCCGGTCCCGGCCCGGAGCGCGCGGTGGTCTTCCAGAACCACAGCCTGCTGCCCTGGCTGACCTGCTTCGAGAATATCTACCTGGCCGTCGAGCGCGTGTTCAGTACCAAGGAAGGCAAGCCCAAACTGAAGGCGAGGACGCAAGCGGCGATCGAACTGGTCGGCCTTGGCCATGCCGCCCACAAGTACCCGCACGAAATCTCCGGCGGCATGAAGCAGCGTGTCGGCATCGCCCGCGCCCTGTCGATGGAGCCCAAGGTACTGCTCATGGACGAGCCTTTCGGTGCGCTCGATGCACTGACGCGTGCAAAGCTGCAGGACGAACTGATGAAGATCTGCGAGGCGACCAAGGCAACCGTGGTGATGGTCACCCACGATGTCGACGAGGCGGTCCTGTTGTCCGATCGTATCGTCATGATGACCAACGGCCCGGCCGCGACCATCGGCGAAATCCTCGAGGTGAAGTTGCCACGTCCGCGCGAGCGCCTCGTGCTGGCACACGACCCGGCCTATATCGACTGTCGCGCGGCGGTGCTCGAGTTTCTCTACGAGAAGCAGGCGCACATCGAGAAGATGGTGGCCTGACCCCTTTCTCCACTCCGTCGCTAAGCTCTCTCTCCTCCATAGCGACTTTTGCCCGTTGCCTGCCGGCAACGGGCTTTTTTCGCAGATCGTTGCGCGCGACCCGATCAACCGAGGCTTTGCCGCAGTCGTCACGGTCAACTTGTGGTGCTTCTTGACCGGGGTTCTTGCAATTTTCGCGAAGTCGGGGCTAATGTGCCTGCCAAACCACTCGAGTCACCCGATGTTCCCGTCGTTCGGCAAACTCTCGCACAAGATCGTCTCGTTGCTGGCCGTGCTTTTCATCGTGGCGCTGGCAGCGATCGGCATGACTTTGTACCTGTCCTGGCAATTGGAGGGAGTGGCTGCCGCCATCAACGATTCCGGCAGCCTGCGCATGCGCGCCTATCGCCTGGCGCACCTGATGGCGGGGGCACGCCAGCCGGCCAGCCCTGCCGCTCCGCTGGCGGCGGAAATCGACGGATTCGACCGGGTGCTCGCCGACCTGCAGCGTGGCGATCCGGCGCGTCCCCTCGCGCTGCCGCGGGGCGAGGAGGTGCGTCAGCAACTCGATGCGGTCGCCGTCACGTGGCGGCAAACCCTGCGCCCGCTCGCGGTCGACTTCGGTGCCGCAAACGAGGTACGCCGGACCGAATTGCTCACGGCTTTCGGGCAGCAGCTCGCCCCATCGGTTGACCGCATCAACGATCTCGTCCTTGCGATGGAGCGCAGCTACACCCAGAACTCGTCCCTGCTGAGACAGGTCCAGATGGGGCTCGTCGTCCTTTCCATCCTCGGGACGGCTATCCTTCTCCAGGTTCTCCTCGGCTGGGTTTTCGGGCCGCTCAACTCGTTGCGTGCCGGCATGCGACGGATGAGCGACAAGGACCTTGCCGTGCGCCTGCCGGTCAGTCGGGCCGACGAGCTCGGTGACCTGGCCGATGGTTTCAATCGCATGGCCGAGCGCATCCAGGTGGCTTACGGCACCCTCGAGGAGCGGGTCGAGGCCGAGACGCGCAGCCTGGCGCTGCGCAACCGCGAGCTGGGCATCCTTTACGAAATCACCGCCTTTCTCGGCGAACCGGCACCGGTCGATACCCTTTGTGCCGGTTTCCTGGCGCGCCTGCGTTCGTCTCTGGGCGCGGATGCGGGTGCCGTCCGTCTGTACGAGCAGGGTTCCGGGAAACTCTATGTGGTGACCCAGGAAGGGCTCTCCGCCGATTTCATGGCGGCCGAGATGGCGTTGAATTGCGGCGACTGCCTGTGCGGCGACCTCATCGAGGGCGGCTCCCCGGTCACCTTCGATACCCGCCGCCCGCCGCCGGGCATGAAGCTGTTCACCTGCGTGCGCGAGGGGTTCGCCACGGCCAGCGCCTTCACCATCCGCTACGATAGGGATCCGATCGGTGTATTCAACCTCTACTTCCGGACGCCGCACCCGGTTTCCGAGCAGGAGACCAACCTGCTGGAGACCTTGGGCCGCCACCTCGGCGTCGCGGTCGAGAACCAGCGCCTGCGTGCCCGGGAAAAGGACCTGGCGGTATCCGAGGAGCGCAACCTCCTGGCGCAGGAACTGCACGACTCCATAGCCCAGGGGCTGGCCTTCATGAACATGCAGGTGCAGCTCCTGCAGGATTCGCTGCGTCGCGCCAACCTCGACGAAGCGCTGCAGACGGCCGGCCTCCTGCGCGAAGGCGTGCAGGAGAGCTACGATGACGTGCGCGAACTGCTCGTGCATTTCCGTACGCGCATGCATCAGGTCGACCTCGACTCGGCCATCGTCGCTGCGCTCGAGAAATTCGAAGGACAGACGGGCATTGCCACCGAATTCGACCGGCAGGGGGCAGGGGTTCCGCTTGAGCCGGAAGACGAGGTGCAGGTCATGCACATCGTCCAGGAATCGCTTTCCAACGTGCGCAAGCATGCGCGTGCCAGCCGCGTGCGCGTCACCCTTCGCCGTTCGCTGCGCGGCGCCGAGATCGACGTCGAGGACGACGGCGGCGGCTTCGATCCGGTCAATGAGCCGAACGTCCGTTCCGACAGCCACGTCGGCCTCAAGATCATGCGCGAACGCGCCCATCGCATCGGCGGTGAATGCCAGATCATCTCGGAACCCGGTCGCGGTTCCCGCGTGCATCTGGTGTTGCCGCGCAAAACTGTCCAGGTATGAAACCATGACCCAGAAAATCCGCGTCTTGCTGGTTGATGACCACGTCCTCTTCCGCAGCGGCGTCAAGGCGCTATTGCAGCGTCACGACGATGAATTCGATGTGGTTGATGAGGCGGCCGACGGGCTCGAGGGCATCAAGCGGGCACGTTCGCTGCGGCCCGATGTCATCCTCCTCGACCTGCACATGCCGGGCGTCAATGGACTGGAGGCTGCCAAGGTCATCGCCGAGGAGATTCCCGGCGCGCGTGTGCTGATGCTGACCGTTTCCGAGGATGCGGAGGACCTGATGGATGCCCTGCGTGCCGGCGCGAGCGGCTACCTGCTCAAGAACATCGAGATGGATGCCCTGCTCGACGCGGTCCGCCGTGCCGCGCGCGGTGATTCCGTGATGTCGCCGCAAATGACGGCGAAGCTCATCCAGGGCGTGCGCGAGCAGCCGCGCACCGCCAGCCAGGTGGTCGAGCGCGACCGCTTCTCGCCGCGCGAGCGCGACATCCTCGCCTGCCTGGCGCAGGGTTCCAGCAACAAGGAGATCGCCCGCGAACTGGATCTTGCCGAAAGTACGGTCAAGATCCATGTGCAGAACATCTTCAAGAAGCTCGGCATGACCAGCCGCGTCCAGGTTGCCCTGTACGCCGTCGAGCACGGCTACGGCCGTTCGTGATGCGGGGTGGTGCCCTCAGTCGCGCAGGGCGTGCGGACAACGGGTCGTGAATTCCTCGTAGGCACGGAAGCGCATTGCGGCGGTCGGCAGGTCGCCGCTGGCGACTGCCCTTTCGGCGCGTAAACGCAGCACGCAGCGCAAATATTCGACGCCGCCTTCGGAGCGCAACAGGGTACAACCCACCTGGGCGGCGACGATGGTCGGGAGATTTTCCGTTTCGGCGATGGCAGCGACCTCTTCCTCGGTCAGGTCGCACATGTCGATGCAATCCTTCAGCGAAAGCATGAGTGTCTCCTTCCGTGTCGTTGTCTGATCAGGGACACGGAAGCCGGCCTGCCGGTTCCGGGAATTTTGTAACGGTATCTGACGGCTGTCCGCTAGCCGGGGAGCGGGTGGCTCCGCTGCAGGTGCTGGTAGGTTGCCGCGAGTTCCCGGACGTGCTCGTAGTGTCCGCAGTCCAGTGCATGCTGCATGTTCTCGACGATCATTGCATGGAGCTGCATCACGCCCTCGGGGGTGCTGACCAGCAATTCCCCGAGTTCGGCGGCAACAGCGATGGGCAAATGCTCGTGCTCCGCGACGGCCTCGATTTCGCCGCGGTCGAGGTCGCAGTAATCGAGCAAATCCTGAACTGACAACATGGGCGTCTCCTTCCCGCGCTATACCTGCCGGGGCAGGCATGCGAACCGAATGCCGGATGGTGGTGGCCGCCTTGTCGTCGTTGTCGGTGGGGCACATTTTCTTTTTAGCAGACTATGCGCCGATGACAAGGGCAAGATTGGCTAGATTTGCAGGCGGCCGCCGGGCAGGGGGTGAGCGAGTTGCAGCCGGGCAAGCGTCGGGGCGAGATCAAGGCCTGTGTCGCGCTTGAGCGCGGCAGCTGCCACCCGGAGTTCGTCCATCGCCGCATCGACTGGGTCGCCGCCGTTGGCGAAGGCGATGGTGTTGCCACTGTCGCAGGACGGGAAGACCGCGACCCGGTTGTCGAACGCGGCGCAGATGCGCCCGACGCTACCGGCGAAACCCTTGTTGCGCCCGAGCAGGTTCACAGCCAGCAGTCCCTGCGACGCCAAGCGGGCACGGCAGGCCTGGTAGAAGGGAAGGGTATCGAGGGCGCCGGCACGGGCGTCCGGATCGAAGCCGTCGACCAGGATGTAGTCGAACACCGTGTCCCCGGCCAGCATGTAGTCCGCCCCGTCGCCGATCACGACGGCCAGCCGGCGCGGGTCATCCGGGAGCTTGAAGTACTGGCGCGTGACCAGTTCGACTTGCGGATTGATCTCGACTACGGTGATCCGGCAATCCGGCCGGTGACGATAGAGGAACTTGGGCAGCGAGCCGGCGCCGAGGCCGATCAGCAGCGCACTGCGCGGCCAGGCCGAGGTCTCGCGCAGGAGCAGGCCGGCCATCATTTCGCGCGTGTAGGCCAGTTCCAGCGACCACGGGCGGGCGATGCGCATGGCGCCCTGCACCCAGTCCGAGCCGAAGTGCAACATGCGTACTCCGGCTTCCTCGCTGACATCGATGGCGTGGCGGATAGGGGATGGGCGCGCGGGCATGACGATGGTCCCTCGCCGGGAATCAAAGTAACCAGGCGAATGGCTTTGAATAGGATGTTTTGCGAATTCGTAGTTGAAATGTACCAACAAATGTACCAACACGATGGCGGCGCTTGCTCGCTTGTCGTTCGGTCGCCGGATACGTTACAGGTTCAAAGCGTGCCCCCGCAACCATCACGCAAAAAGCAGAGCCACCACCCACTGACATGGACTAGGCAGGCCCCCCGTCGATCAACTCGAACGCCGGAGGCGCCAACAACTCAGTAGCTTCCTGGACACTTCCATGCAGCCACTGTTCGATCTGCCTATGTTCGATTGCGACTACGCTCCGCTTGTCCTGCCGATCGGGTGGTAACTTCGGATCGGGCTTGTGCATCTTGCTCATGATCGGGTGCTCGTCAGCATTGACTGTCAGCATGGTGTAGCTCTCGATCACTTCGCCGGTTGAGCGATCCAGCCAGGTATTCCAGAGGCCGGCCAGGCCCCAAGGTAAGCCATCTCGGCGCCGGAAGCGCCACCAGACATTCTTGCCCGTCTCCCAGCATGGCTCGTCGAACGACAGCGCCGGGATGATGCACCGCTGTCCGGTGCACCACGCATCACGGAAGGTGGGTTTGCCTTCCACTTCCTCCGACCTGCAATTCACGGTTGCGTATTTCAGCACCGATGTCTTCGACCAGGACGGGATCAAGCCCCAAGTGCCGACAATCAGATCCAGGCTGCCGCCATCACCGAGGCGCAGAAATGGTCCCTGTGCTCGCGGGAACAATTCGTGCGCCCACTTGGGTTGATTGCGCCGGCCGATTTCCCAGGCGCGCTCGATAGCGGCTTGGTCGGGGGAGATGTAGCGGGTGCACATCAGGAGAGGCTACACCCAAAAAAGTCGCGGAGATGCAAGGCAAGTAAACGAGCGCAGCCGTTGGACGAGCATGGTGATGATGATGGTCCGCGATTGGCCGAAGCGGCCAGTACGATGCTCAATGAAAAATGTCCGGTCCCATTTTTAGAATAACCATTGGCAATGTCAGAGGAGCATTTTCTAACCCGCCAGCGGTTATGATGCGATATGCATTTTGGTAACGAGAGCGGAACGCATGACCGAGCACAGGCACATCGTTGAGGCCTTCGAAAACTATTTGGAGAGCGACCGGCCGGGCCACGCGCTCATGGTCGCGGGTGAGTGGGGTTCCGGCAAGACACATTTTTGGAAAACGGTTCTCGATCCGCTTTTGGAGCGAAAGCAAAGGGCGAAAGTGCTCGTTTCGTTATACGGCGTGAAATCCCACGAGGACATTGAGAGGCAGGTGGTCTCCGCTATCTACCCCATGCTGAAAACTGGGCTGTTCAAAACGCTGAAGGCGGCACTCGAAAAATGGGTGGGCTTTGGGCTGAGTTTGTTCCGCCTGGAGCCAAGGCTTCACCGTGCCGTGTTCTGTTTCGACGATCTCGAACGGGCCACAATCCCACAATGGGAGGCCTTGGGCTATATCAACCGATTTATCGAACAGTACGGCTCGCACGTGGTTATCTTGGCGAATGAGGTAAAAATTTCAGACACGAGATACGCGGAAATGAAGGAAAAGGTTGTCGGTAAGACCTTCCAGTTCGAACCCGATCTGGACGAGGCTCTGAATTCAATTGTCGGTGAGATGAGGGAATGTAAGCACAAGCTGCTCGACGCACGGTTTACATCAGTCAAGGCGGCAATTTTGAAAAGCAAGCCCGTTAACCTCCGGTCTGCGATTCAGGCAGTCGACAACTGCAATCTGGTGCTTAAGCGCCTTGATGGCAAGTCGGCTCTGCCCCCGGAAGTGCTTGACGCCGTGACGAGCATGGTCGCGGCCTGCACAATGCAGGAAAGAATCGGCAAGGATACGTTGGGCCATCTCAGCGCATTGTTCGCCGATACGCACGCGTTTTATTTTTCGCGTTACGTCAGGCAGCGGGAGGGAGCGGAGGATGGACCGCTGGCAGCGGTCGAGGAATTCGCTGGCCGGTTTTTTGATGGCAACGCTGACTTAATTCCACCTTTGACGGCCGTCGTGAGCTTCATTGAGACCGGGAGGCTGGATACCGATAGCCTCCACGCCCAAGCCGCTCTGTTGGCGAAGAAGGAGAGCAAAGAGCCCGACGATATGTATCGTCAGTTTCTGAGGGACCCTTTCATGCTCAATTCGGACGCCGAACTCCTCCGATTGGCGGACGAAAGCACGCATAGGGTGGCGGCGGGAGAAATCACGAACGCTACCGAGCTGTCGCTCCTGTTTTCGGTACTCGACTTTCTGTCGCGTCATGCAATGCTGCAAACAAGCAGCGCTGATCTGGCCGCGTTGTTCTGTTCATCCATCGAAAAATTGTCGGCCGATGGACGTTTCAGGGACGGCGATTTCGAGGGATACATGTCCTTGTCGCGGTTCGGGATGCCGGTTTCGGAAGAATTGCGGGCTGTGATCGGCGTCCTGGACATTGCAAAGGAGAAAGTGCATGAGGTCGCTCACGCGCGGAGAATCGAGAATCTCCGGATCGAGATGGACCTCCACTTCGAGTCGTTCGTCAAGCGGATGACAGGAGGAATCGACGGCGAGACTTTCGATTACGCACACGAGCCTGTGCTGAGCCAGATGGGGTCTGGCCCGGTCGCGAGGATCCTTGGAGGGAAGACCGCGCGTGAGATTAGGTTATTCGAATCTATGCTTCGTCAGCGGTATCTGCGCGTGACGAACATCGGGGACTTTTTGTCGGTCGAGTACGAATTCCTGCTTGATCTCAACCAGAAGATCAGTGATCTGTTCAAGGCGAACAAGGGGAGTCTCCAAGGTGTCGCCTTCGAGATGCTCTCGGACGTCTTGACCAACGCAGCAAAAAGGATTGCTCCGGCTTCTCATGCCGAGGAAACATCCGCTGGATGAAGCTAATAGCCTTAGTCGATTGAGATGAGGCGACCAAAACCATAGCCATCGGGCCGAAAGCAACCATTCGCGGTAACCTGACAGCTGTTCCGTGAAAGTATGTCCTATTCTTTTCGTCGCTGATTGACCAAGGAGCACGCGCTTTGGATGCTCCGCGGAAATAGGGTGTCCGGCAGATCTAAATTAGTTTAGCCCTTCAGGCGTCTAGTCTGGCAATAAGCTGATGGGCACTGCTTGGCAACATGCATTTATTAAAAGCTCAGCAGGCAATCCACGAAATGCGGGGAAATCAAGAATGGCCAGAGACCTGCCGCTGAAAGGCTGGCTCCACATCTACATCGACGGCTACAAAATGAAGCGTCGTCACATGGCCCACCTGATTCCACAGGCACCTGGGGAGCCTTGGCTGCATGTGCCGGATGCGCTGATGCCGCCGGCGAAGCATGAGGTTGCCGAGGGCGAATGGTGGCACGAGGGCTGGGCGGTCGGCGAAAACAGCCGCGACCGGTTATGCATGCGCTTTGGCCCATCGAAGCTGCGCCGCTGGACCAATTATGATGAAGCCGTGGCGTACATTTACGCCCGAGCCAGGCGGTTCAAAACGCAGCAACACTATCTCGTTTATGTCCGCGTTGATGCCCAAGGTGTCCAGTCCGGGGCCGTAGTTCGCGGGCTCGACGATGTTGCCGCGCATGACGCGAAAATCGATGCGGAAATTGCCGAGTTTGAGGCACTCAAGGAAGCGCGGCGACGCGAACTGGAGGAGCGTTATCCGCAACGTGAGCAACTGCGCCAGCACTTCGGCCCGCAGCGATCATTACGGCTCAGCGACTTCCTTTTTGAACTGCGCACCGAAGGTGCTGCTTCGGTCCAGGCGACAATGCCGAAGTCTACCTATCTCCGGACCCTGCGCGATCTTCGCGCGGTCGGGATCGAGCCAGAGTTCAAGAAATAGCCACGCATCGACCGACCGTGGTGGCATAGTCGATCGGCATGTCACAATGTTCCGATGACCCCCGAACAATTCATCGCCCGCTGGAAGAACAATCCGCTCTCCGAACGGGCCGGCGCCCAGGCGCATTTCGACGACCTGTGCGAACTGCTCGGCGTCGAAAAGCCGCGCGATCCGGACAACTACTGCTTCGAGCGCGGCGCCAAGAAGGCCAGCGGCGGCGATGGCTGGGCCGATGTCTGGAAGCGCGGCTTTTTCGGCTGGGAAAACAAGAAGCCGGGGCGTGACCTCAAGGCGGCCCTGAAGCAGCTCACCGACTACGCCCTCGAACTGGAAAACCCGCCGCTCCTGGTCGTCTCGGACCGCGAGCGCATCGTCATCCATACCGCCTTCACCGGCTACCCGGACGAGCCGCGGCTGATCCTGCTCGACGACATCGGCACGCCGGAGAATCTGCAAACCCTGCGCTGGGTGTTCACCGACCCCGAGCGCCTGCGCCCGGTCAAGTCGCTGGCCGCCATCACCGAGGAAGCCGCCGGCCGTTTCGGTGCCCTTGCCGAAGCCTTGCGCCTGCGCGGCGAGGCGCCCGGCCGCGTCGCCCACTTCCTGACGCAGTGCCTTTTCTGCATGTTCGCCGAGGACGAATTCCTGCTGCCGAGCGGCATGTTTACCCGCCTGCTCGAAAAGGCCGACGATCCGGCCCGGGCAACCAACCGCATCGCCGTCCTGTTCTCCGCCATGCAGAGCGGCGGCGACTACGGCGACGACGTAATCCCCTGGTTCAATGGCGGCCTCTTCGCCACCGTCGACGTGCCGGCGCTGACCACCGCCGACCTCGCCGAATTGCGCGAAGCCGCGCGCATGGACTGGCGCGCCATCGACCCCTCCATCTTCGGCACCCTGTTCGAGCGCGGCCTCAACCCGAAGAAGCGCGCCCAGCTCGGCGCCCACTACACCGACCCCGGCACCATCATGAAGCTGATCGAGCCGGTTATTCAGCGCCCCTTGCTTGCTGAGTGGGCGGCCCGTCGTGACGCCATCGCCGCCAAGCTGGCGAAATCGAAGAAGCAGGGCGACAAGGCCTACCGCGATGCCGATGGCGAGTTTCATGCCTTCCTCGAACGCCTCAAGGGCTACCGCGTGCTCGACGCCGCCTGCGGGTCCGGCAATTTCCTCTACCTCGCGCTCAAGACGCTCAAGGACATCGAACGCCGGGTGAATACCGAAGCCGAGCAGCTCGGACTGCACCGCCAGGTCAGCATCGAGGTCAGTCCGGCCAATGTCCTCGGTATCGAGCTCGACCCCTACGCGGCGGAACTCGCGCGCGTCACCGTCTGGATCGGCGAGATCCAGTGGATGCTCCAGAACGGCTACGCTGTCGCCGACCGGCCCATCCTAAAGCCGCTCGACACCATCGAGAACCGCGACGCGCTGGTCAATGCGGACGGCACCGAGGCGGAATGGCCGGCCTGCGATGCGGTGGTCGGGAATCCGCCGTTCGTTGGGAATAAAAAGATGCGCGGCGAATTGGGAGATGCCTACGTCGACAGCTTGCGCGCTGCCTATGCGGGGAGTCTGCCGGGCGGTGCCGACCTCGTGACCTACTGGTTCGAAAAGGCGCGAGCACAGATCGAAGGCGGGCAATGCCAGTGCGCCGGGCTAGTGGCCACGCAGGCGATCCGTAAAGGTGCAAACCGTGCCGTTCTCGACCGCATCACAGCCAGCACAAGGATTTTCGACGCCTGGAGTGACGAGGCATGGGTCAACGAAGGCGCCGCAGTGCGCGTTTCGCTGGTGGCGTTCGGACACGCCGATGACGCTCAGCTTGACGGCGAATCAGTTGCCGGAATTCAGGCCGATCTGTCTCCGGCGGCAGGGTTTGATTTAACCTGCGCCAAGCCCCTGCCGGATAACGCGGCCTGCGCCTATCAGGGTCCCGTGAAAGTCGGCTCGTTCGATATTCCCGGCACTCTGGCACGCAAATGGCTCACGGCTCCGAATCCGAACGGCAGGCCGAGCAGTGAGGTGCTTCGCCCTTGGGCAAACGGCCAGGATCTGGCCGGGCGTCCATCAGATACTTGGATCGTCGATTTTGGCGTCGGTATGAGCGAGGTCGATGCATCGATGTATGAAACGCCATTCATGCAAGTCTTGCAACATGTCAGGCCTGCACGCATGGCGCAGCGTGACAAGAGCCGAAAGGAGAAATGGTGGCTTCATGGACGCACAGGTGCTGACATACGCGCTGGCATGGGCAAAATATCGCGCTATATAGCCACCCCGCGTGTTGCCAAGCACCGTTTCTTCGTTTGGCTTTCGGTGGCCGTGTTGCCCGATTCGCGCCTCTACGCCATTTGCCGTGACGACGATTGCACATTTGGTGTGCTGTCGTCGCGCTTTCATCAGGTTTGGGCGTTGGCGAATGCTTCCCGGCACGGCGACGGGGATGAAGGCGGACGCCCAACGTACAACGCCCGCGACTGTTTCGAGACCTTCCCGTTCCCCGCGGGCCTGACCCCGCGCGATACCGCTCAGCCGGCCAACCCCGGCTCGCCGCCGTGCCTGGCCGGAAACATCGTGGCAGAGAACATCGCCGCGGCCGCCCGTCGACTTAACGAGCTGCGTGAAGCCTGGCTGAATCCGCCGGAGTGGGTCGATTGGGCCATCACCCCGGAAGAGGAGGCAGCCGGCTTCCCGAAGCGGCCGGTCGCCAAGGCTGGCCACGAAGCCGACCTCAAGAAGCGCACGCTAACCAACCTCTACAACGCCCGCCCGGCCTGGCTGGACGGTGCCCACAAGGCGCTCGACGCCGCCGTCGCCACGGCCTACGGCTGGGCCGACTATACGCCGGAGATGGCCGACGAGGAGATCCTGCGGCGGCTGCTGACCCTAAACCTTGAGAGAGCGCGCGAGCATTAGCGCAGCAATAGCCATGGCTGACTCAAACGATACTTCGGAACCCAAGAAGCTGGATTTGTCGGCCCTTGCTTTGCCCAAGGTAAGCGTGTCGACCTCAATCGGACAACTATTTGTCCGAAGAGCGCGGTTGTCCGACTGGGGGCTGATGGATGGCCAGACCCCAGAGGGAATCGGAAGAGCTGCTGTAAGGCAGCTAACCAACAGGCTAGAGGCTCAAGAATCACACGACCCGCTGGGGAGCGAGGACTTAGAACAGCTTCAGGAACCAGATTTCCGCGTGCTTGGCGAAGCGCTAGCCAAGCTGAATGCGTGGGGTAGTCTTGAGGAGGGCGACGCGCTAATGGCTTTGGGAGCCTGTATCGAAACGGCTATTGGAGAATCCTGGGATCTGCAAAGGAAAATTCTGGCCGATTTGAGTGAGTCGCTGAAGCGCAGCTACTCGTTCCTTGGCTCCGATGCGCTGGAAAAGCTCCAAGGCCAAATGGGCGATTTGGCGAATCTTAGAAGGTCACTGGCCAAAGCCGAGCGTACGCAGGGCGCCCTTGCTGCGTTAGATCGTAGTAAGGGCGTGGATGAGTGGTTGGCAACCATAGTAGAACCAATTAGCAGCACCGCGATTGACCTCCAGCCGCTCAATCCAGTCGATCCGGCTGACACGAAATTGGGCCGTGCAACTCTTGAAAATGCGCGGGTCTCCCAAGAAATCTCGCAAACTCTGACCTCCCTGGTCGGCCTGGTGGCTGGGCTGAATCAGACCTTAGTAAAAGATGTTCTTCCCGCGTGGGTGAAACAAGTCGAGACCGACCAGGAAGCGGCTCAGCAAGAGTTCCAGCGGGCAGCAACTGCACTGAAATGGACTTTGGCTACCGTCGTGCTTTCCGTGTGCGTCACTATCGGCATGACCTGGTGGCAAGTCATCGTTGCACGAGATATCGACCGTGGTAACACCGAACTGCAACGCGAATACGGGGAACTAATTAAACAGCAGCTGGAGGCCCAACGTCAGCAAACAGAGCTGTACCGGCAAGAGTCCGAAAAGTTACGGGCTACGCTGGGAGAAGCAAAGTCCCCGCGTAACCCGTCATCAAAGCGGTAGCCGCCGCTCCCATCGCGGGTGAGCGCTATTGGCGAGTTGATCATCGGCTGAGCAACACCCAACCGATCAAGAAAAACCCGCCTCGGGGGCGGGTCTGTATCTGGCCATTCTCCGGCTTCAGGGGTTACGGCAAATTCTATCGGGCATCGCGGCGACATCGTCGCTGATGGGAGCCTCAAGCGGATCAAGTTCCTCGAGGTAGTCTTGCGCCGCGACAATTTCCACCATGGCCTTCGTAAGCAAGCAGTTGGCTTCGCCATCCGTCTTTTCAATCAAGCGCATGGCGCTGGCGATAAGCATTTCGGCATCGGCGAGCTGGTTGTTGGCAACATACATGGTCTGGTTGTTCGTTATTGCGGTCGTAGAAATGGCGGTAGCCATGATTGATCTTCAGGTGGTCGGTATTGGTTAGAAGCCCGGCGCGTGCCAGCACTGCCGGGCTTCGCCTTTTGCGCATTGCGCACCGCCATTGTCGAGCGGTCTCTAACAAAGCCACAGTAAAAATTTGCACTAAATCAAATGCTTAACGTCTGTTAAGCAAAGTTCATCAAGGCAAAACTCTGAGTTACCCATGGGCAAGTCGGAGACTGCCCGGACTATGGCTCCATGAATCACACATGGAGAGCGCCGCAATGATTCCCTTCTATTTCATGCCGCTGCCTGAGCTGGAACGCACCACAGGCCAGGGAAAATCTCTGATCTACGAGAAGTTGAATCCGAAGTCAGATAAATACGACCCGGATTTTCCTAAGCCTGTCGTGCTGTCGCGCCGTTGCGTGCGCTGGCGCTCCGATGAGGTTCGGGCATGGATGGACGCCCGTTCGGCCGACCGCGACGTAGGCCATTCCGAGCGCCAAGAGCAGGCGCGGAACGCGGGCAAGGCCAGTGCCGCTAAGCGCAAGGCCAGCGCCATCGAACTCGCCAGCAAGGCCTGAGGGTTGCCATGGACACGCTATGCCCTATGCAGCACGCTGCCCGCGCGATACGCGGAACGACAGGCGAGTATCGCCGCGTGGCTATTTTTAATTTTTGCGCCGTCGCCTTGGCAGTCCTAAGGGGGTAGCGCATGTCGGTCAGGACCATGGGCCGGGTGTGGGACTTCAGCCAACACGCAGGCACCGAGCTACTGATGCTGTTGAGCATCGCCGATTTCTCTGACGACGATGGGCGGGCCTATCCGTCTGTCGCAACGCTTGCGAAAAAATGCCGGATGCAGCCGCGCAACTGCCGTTACCTGCTGCGCGCCCTGGAAGACTCAGGGGAATTGTCCGTGGTGCCAAATGGCGGACCGAAAGGTGCCAATCTCTATCGCATCAACCTGGATGCGCTGGGGCTGCAACGTAGTGCAGGGGGGCAAAGCCTTGCAGGGGTGCAACACAGTGCCGCCACCCCTGCAACGCATTGCCGCGCACCCATGCAACGCAGTGCAGCCAAACCATCAGTGAACCATCAGGAACCGTCAGAGGGAAAAAAGCACCGCTCTCGTTCGGCAGAAAGGACCTTTGCTGAGTGGATCGATGATGTTCGCGCTTCTGGTGAAAGGCCGGTCAGCGACTATTTGGCGGTCTGGTCCTATGCCGAAAAAATCGGGTTGCCTGCCGATTTCGTTGAGCTGGCTTGGCTGAAATTTCGCGACCGCTATTCGAGCGACGACAATTACCAAGGGAAGAAATACGCCGACTGGCGCCGGACGTTCCTGAATGCGGTGCGGGATAACTGGTTCAAGCTCTGGTATCGCAGCGGCGATGCCTTCTTGCTGACCACTTCCGGCCAGCAAGCGGACCTCGAAACGCGAGGTGCCGAATGAGCACTCCTGCTGCCGCATCGATGTTCAGCATGGACGCCGAGCAATCCGCCATCGGTGGCTTACTGCTCGATCCTTCTGCATTCGACCTGATTGGCGACATGCTCAGCGAGGGGGATTTCTACCGCGAAGACCACCGGCTCATCTTTCGCAGAATCGCCATGATGCATCACCAGGGGCTTCCGGTTGATGTGGTGACTGTCGCCGAAGAAATCGACATGGCTGGAGAATCGGAACGCACTGGGGGACTGGCCTACCTGGGCGAAATTGCTGCCAACACACCGAGCGCCGCGAACATCAAGCGTTATGCCCAAGTGGTGCGAGAAAAGCGCCTGCTGCGTGACCTTCTGGCGGCATCCTCTGAAGTGGCCGAACTGGCTCGCCAAGTGGGGCCGGAGTCGGCGGCGCAGCGTATTGAGGCAGCACAGGAAAAGCTGTTGGCACTCTCGGCAAGACATCGGGCTCAGCGCGAACCGGAGGAGATCGGCGCCGCGCTACCCCGGTTGCTGGAAGCTATCGATCAGCGTCGGGAGAGTCAGGGGCAGATTGCGGGCCTGCGTACCGGCTTCGCCGACCTGGATAGGATAACGAATGGCTTGCATCCGGGCGACCTGATCATCATCGCGGGCCGCCCCTCGATGGGGAAATCCTGCCTGGCGCAGAACATCGCGGAGAACGTCGCTATCGACGGTGGAACCGCGATGGTGTTTTCACTGGAAATGTCGGCCGACCAACTGACCGAACGGTCGACAGCAAGTGTTGGGGGGATCGCGTTGTCGGCGCTTCGGTCTGGCGAACTCACGGATGACGACGACACGCGGCTGTCGTTCGCGATGAGCAAACTGTACAAGGCAAAGCTGATCATCGATGACACGGCCGCGCCGACGATTGCACAGATGCGGAGCAGTTCGCGTCGGGTTCAGCGCAGGTCCGGCCTCGATTTGATCGTGGTCGATTACATACAGCTGATCGGATCGACGGACTTCCGCAAGGCCGGCAACCGGAACGAGGAAATCGGTCAGATCACGCGGGGCCTGAAGCTCATGGCCCGCGAACTTGCTGTGCCGGTGATCGCTTTGTCGCAATTGTCGCGTGATGTTGAAAGGCGCCCGGACAGGCGCCCGCTGATGTCGGATCTTCGCGAATCCGGCGCTATCGAGCAGGACGCCGACCTGATCCTGATGGCGTACCGCGACGAGTACTACAACCCTACTGGGCCGTTTAAGGGGCTGGCCGAAATCCTTATTCGCAAGCATCGGATGGGCGAACTCGGCGATGTGCGGATGGTTTTCCAAGGCGAATACGCCCGTTTCCGCGATGCCGATTCGCATGCCTGGCAGAACGCCATGCGTGCAGCGAGTGAAGCAGCACAGGCCGCGAAGCCGATGCGTCGCCGTGGCTTTAACGATTGATCACCCAAGTAGCAAAAGCAATGAGCCATGAAGTTGATGAACACTTGATTGCAATCGATTAGATTGTGACGACAGCAAATGATGACTTAGCCGAATCGCTGGATCGCGGAACCATCGCAACGCTGATCAGTGGATGCCCGCCCTGGCAGATAAGATCAGCAGCCGTGACGGTCGAGGCAACGGTATCAGTGAGGCGAAGCGTGCTGTGGTGATTGCCGAGTGCTATGCGACGGTGGCCGAGGCCAAGGCCAAGCTGAAAGCCTTGGGCGCGTGATTCGCAAGAGGCAGAAGAACTAGCCGGGGAAGAACTAGCCAGCAAACTAGCCAGGGAGAATGCCGCCCCGCCCCTTATGCATTTTGCCGGTAAGGTTTTGGTAAGGGAGCACGATGTGTTGCTGGTGACGGATGTAAAGGTTCAGCGAAGGGTTAATGAACTGCGCAAGCGCATCGCCAGTATCGGAATTGCCAAACGGGTACTTGTGAAGGCGTCGAAGCTGTCCAGTCACCCAAAGGTCTTGCTAAGGGGCAGGCTTGAAATCTGGCCCCGGTTTCACGGACTACTCAGGGCAAAGTACGCACGCTGGTACGCACGGAAAGCCATGTTTCCAAGAAAGCAGTTACCAACCTGGTTGCCAAGGAAACTATGGATTTCAGGGCGCTGGTATCCAGCGATGTATCCAAGGAATCGGCAGTTGGCGGCGTAAGGTTAGCAAGCTGGTTAGCAAGTAATCGGCAATTAGCGCACGTCGGTTAATGACCGAGTTAATGCACAAACAACGATTTCCAAGCGACAGGTATCGAGGCCGCCGAACTGGTTCGCAAGTCACGGGTCGCAACGAAACAGGCAATTTCGATCGCTCACCTGTGGGACGGTTACACGGGGCGGAGTTACACCCGTGGTTACACAGAACTGTGACATTTCCTTGGCGGTGGAAGGGGCGCCAAGATGCAGAGGGGCCGATGTAACTTGAATCCCGATGTCGTTCTATAAGCCCTCGCAGGCCGGCCTATTCACGAGGAAGTCATCCATGACACGACCTTCCCTGTTTAGGTAGCGGTAACGGAAATAAAATCCTTGATTGAAAACCGGAGTGGCCTTGATAGCGGAGCACGCTTGGGGAACAACCTCGCTGCGCGTTCCGGCTCGCCATGCGGATAACGTGGAATCGGGTATGTCCCGCCGAAAGGCGATAACGTACTCGTAGACTACGGCTTTGCCATCCTGATAGGCTCGCGCTGAGAGTGTGGCGCCATCATTTGGAGGGTTCCTCTTGAGATTCGAGTCCGCTGCATGGGCTGCGTTCCTCGCGAATTCGTAGACATCCGTGCCGGCGAGCGCATCTGCCGAAATCGCGATCAACAAAGCAGCGATCATTCCCCGCATCTCACTTCCCTTCGACGCAATGAGTGGCCTGGAATATCTGGTCGGGGCGGTGGGATTCGAACTCACGACCCTCTGGCCCCAAACCAGATGCGCTACCAGGCTGCGCTACGCCCCGACATGCGGTTAGTTTAGCTGAGCGTCATCTGCCATGGCGAATGTCGCTACACAGTCTCTCGAATTGCTTGAACGTTTTTTTCCCCTTCTTGAACGTCTTGGAGTTATTGGAGTCGAGCGCTTCCCAATCGATGCCAAGCGGTGTCGTTTCGGCAACCGTCATGCTCAGCATTCGATCGTTGAACATAAATTGGTAGTTCTGATTGCAGGCCTGATCATGAAGTTCGGTCGCAGTTGCTTCCGGATTTTTGGCGATAATCTCAGTCAGGTAAGCCTTTAGGGGACATTTCTTTGGCCGGCTTCCTTCTTTTGCAATCCTGGTTTGGCTGGTCGACTTTTTCGAGTGTTCGATTTTGCTGATGGATGCTTGGACCAGATCTATTGCGCCGCGATTGTCGCCGGGCTTAGAAAGTGCCAGCGCTGCGAGATAAACCTTGATTTGCCCTGAACCATCCTTGCCATGATGGCTCTGCACAAACCTTTCGAACGCTTCTGACTCGGATGTGATGGCCAGTACCAAGGCGTGTGCGGCGCCCTGTGGTTCCTGAGCATCCATGCGGAGGATGCCTTCCCCCCAAGCTGGAATCTCGATATTGAACGGCTGAAGCTGCAAGCCAACCTCTTGAAGGAACCTGTCCAGCCTCGTTTTGTTTCCTTTGAACTTGCTAAGTAGCCGCTTGGTCGCTGCATCAACGATTGATCGGAGTCCGATGTTGAAGACATCCGACCGGGAGAACAATTGAAGCCTGAAGGCGGCCGCTTCCGATCTGGTGTCGCCCATGATCATGCCGCCTTGGTATTGATCGGCACAACGTTGGCGCCACTCTCAAGCGCGGACAGGTGATCCGCCCAAGCCTGCATCATCGTTCGGCGCTCTTCGATGTACTCGGCCTGGTGCACATAGGCGGCAAGCACTTGGTTGCGCTCTTTGTGCGCAAGCTGGCGGTCGATTACTTCCTTGCGAAAGCCCATTTCGGAGAGTGCGCTGGCGGCCGTTGCCCGGAAGCCGTGCCCGCTAACCTCGTTGCCGGCGTATCCCATTGCGCGCAGTGCGCTGTTGATGGTGTTATCGCTCATGGCTCGCTTCGGATCATTTCGGTTTGGAAAAACTAGTTCGCCGTGCCCGGAGTAGGGAAGCAGCTGGCGGAAGATTTCAACGGCCTGCCGCGATAGCGGAACAACGTGTGCATCGCGCATCTTCATGCCGGTCATGCCGCGTGCCCGGTCGCGTTCGCCGGGAACAATCCAGGTTGCCGAATCTAGGTCGATTTCGCTCCAATGGGCGGCACGCAATTCCCCAGGCCGCAGGAAGAGGAGGGTAGCCAGGCGGATCGCCAGCTTGACCGGCAGGCTGATGCGCGCAGCTTCGAGGCGGATGAAGAAGGTCGGCATCTGGCGGACGTGAAGCGATGGATAGTGGGCCGCCTTACGGGTCTTCAACGCCTTTTCCAATCCCGTGACAGGGTTCTCGGCTTCACGCAGGCCGCTGGTGATCGCGTAGGTGAAAACGTCGGACATCCGCTGCCGGACGCGCTTCAGAGTTTCCAGTGCGCCGCGCGCCTCGATCTTGCGTAGCGTCGCGAGCACTTCAGTCGGGCGAATGTCGCCGACCGGACGATGGCCGAGGGCTGGGAAGACGTCGACCTCAAGCGATCGCAGCACTTTCGCCGAATATTCGGGCGTCAGGTTTGGGCTGACTTTCTGATGCCAAGCCGTGGCGACTGCCTTGAAGTTATTTGCTGCGGCGCTGGCCGCAATCAGCTTGTCGGTCTTCTTCTTTTGTCCGGGGTCGATGCCTTGTTCGAGCAGTTCTTTTGCATCATCTCTCCGTCTTCTGGCTTCCTTTAAGCCGACGGCGGGGTAGACGCCGAGTGCGAGCGTCTTTTGCTTGCTGGCGAACCTGTACGCCGTCCGCCAGTACTTCGCGCCATCTGATCTGACCTCGATGTAAAGCCCGCCGGAGTCGGCTACCCGGTAAGGTTTCGGGCCAGCTTTGAGGTTGGAAATTGCCTTGTCCGTCAGCATTTTGCCTCCCGATTTGTTGGTACATGAGCGTCGTTTTTGGCTGGCAATCCCGATATGCCAACATATGTACCAACAAAATTGCCGGATGTACCAACACTAAAACGAACGACTGCGGACTCAGTATAAACAAAAAACCCCGCATTTGCGCGGGGTTGAGGGCGTTACAGAACTTTTGCGGGTTTTGCTGTGGTCCCCTCGCCGGGAATCGAACCCAGATTTGCCGCTTAGGAGGCGGCCGTTCTATCCATTGAACTACGAGGAGGCTGCGGAAAAGGGGCTATTCTAGCGCCCTTCGCGGCCGATCGTTCCTCCATGCCCTACCTCAAGCTGTCCGGCGCCTGCCTCGCCTATGGCCACGTGCCCTTGCTCGACCATGCCGATTTCCTCCTTGATCCGGGCGAGCGCGTCGCCCTGATCGGACGCAACGGAACGGGCAAATCGTCACTGCTCGCTGCGCTGGCGGCGGGCAATGGCAAGGGCAGGCTGGATGACGGCGAAGTCTGGGTGCAGCCGGGGATTCGCGTCGGCTATGTGCCGCAGGAGCCAGCGTTCGATGCCGCGCAGACGGTGTTCGCGACCGTCGTATCCGGTATGGGCGACGTTTCGGCGCTGCTTGCCGAGTACCACGCCGTGTCGCACCACCTTGCCGATGACGGGTCCGACCGGGAAGCACTGCTGGCGCGCATGGACGCACTGCAGCACGAACTCGAGGCGCGCGGAGCCTGGTCATTCGAAGCGCAGGCGGAACGGGCGATTGCCCGCTTCGGGCTGGATCCCGAGGCCGTCGTCGGCGCCCTGTCGGGCGGGCAGAAAAAGCGTGTCGCGCTGGCTCAGGCACTCGCCATCGCGCCCGAGGTGCTGCTCCTCGACGAGCCGACCAACCACCTCGACATCGCCGCCATCGAGTGGCTCGAAAATCTGCTGATCGAGAGCGGCGTCACCCTCCTGTTCATCACGCACGACCGGGCTTTCCTCGATCGCGTATGCACGCGCATCGTCGAGCTCGACCGCGGCCGGTTGGCCAGCTTCCCGGGCAATTTCTCCCGCTACCAGGAGCGCAAGGACGCGCAGCTGCACGAGGAGGCACTGGCCAATGCTCGCGCCGACAAATTGCTCAAGCAGGAAGAAGCCTGGATCCGCAAAGGCGTCGAGGCTCGGCGGACGCGGGCGGTGTTCCGCGTCCAGCGCCTCGACCACCTGCGTGCGGAGCGTCAGGCCCGTCGCGAGCGCATGGGGCGCGCCAGCCTCCAGCTCGATGCCGGCGAACGGAGCGGCAAGCTCGTTGCTGAGCTCCTGCATGTCAGCAAGTCCTACGGTCAACGCCGGATAGTGCGCGATTTCTCGGCGCGCCTGCAGCGCGGCGACAAGATCGGCCTGATCGGCCCGAATGGCGCAGGCAAGACGACGTTGCTGCGGCTGATCCTGGGTGAGCTGGTGCCCGACGCCGGCACGGTCCGCCAGGGTACCAAGCTGGAAGTGGCCTACTTCGACCAGTTCCGCACCCAGCTCGATCCGGATGCCAGCCTCGCCGACGTGATTTCGCCGGGTTCCGACTGGGTCGAGGTGGGCGGGGCACGCAAGCACGTCATCGGCTACCTGGAGGATTTCCTGTTCGCGCCCGAGCGCGCCCGCTCGCCGGTGCGTTCGCTGTCGGGCGGCGAGCGCAACCGCCTGCTGCTCGCCCGCCTGTTTGCCAGGCCGGCCAACGTGCTGGTCCTCGACGAGCCGACCAACGACCTTGACATCGAGACGCTCGAGCTGCTCGAGCAGCTGCTGCAGGAGTACGACGGCACCCTTTTCCTGGTCAGCCACGACCGGACCTTCCTCGACAACGTGGTCACCCAGACCATTGCCGCCGAGGGCGACGGGGTGTGGCGGGAATATGTGGGCGGCTACAGCGACTGGGTGGCTTGCCGGAACGCCGCAAGCGCGCCGGCGGATGCGACTGCGGCAACGCGCGCGGATACCCGTCCGGTCAAGGCGCTCGCACGGTCGCGGGCCGATCGCCTGTCCTGGAAGGAACAGCGCGAACTGGAGGCCCTGCCGGAGCGCATTGCGGCGCTCGAAGCCGAGCAGGCCGATGTCGCGGGACGCCTGGCCGATCCTGGCCTCTACCAGCGTGATCCGCCGGCGGCACAGCAGGCAGCGGCCCGGTTGGCGACGATCGAGGAGGAACTGCTGGCGTTGCTCGAGCGCTGGGAAGCGCTGGAGGCGCGTACCGGCAATGGTGCCTGAGCCGGATGGTACCCGTTCGCTAACGCCGGCATGCTCCCCGGTGCGATAATGCCGCTCCCCGCGTCTTCGGTTGCCGCCATGCGTTACGCCATCGTCCCGGTCACTCCCTTCGAACAGAATTGCACCGTCCTCTGGTGCGAGGAAACCCGCCGCGCCGCGGTTGTCGATCCCGGTGGCGATATTCCCCGCATCCTCGCCGCCCTCACGCGGGAAGGCCTGCAACTCGAAAAAATTCTCGTCACCCACGGGCACATCGATCATGCCGGCGGCGTTGCGGCACTGGCCGAGCGGGCCGGCGTGCCGATCGAAGGGCCGCATGTCGAGGATCGCTTCTGGATCGACGGCATGGCGCAGCAGAGCCGGATGTTCGGCTTTCCCGGTGTCCAGGGTTTCACGCCGGACCGCTGGTTGCAGGGAGGTGACAGCGTGTGTTTCGGCAACGTGACCCTCGACGTGCTGCACTGCCCGGGCCACACGCCGGGCCATGTCGTCTTCTTCGATGCCGCCGGGCGCCTCGCGCAGGTCGGCGACGTCCTCTTCCAGGGGTCGATCGGCCGCACCGATTTTCCGCGCGGCGATCACGGGACGCTGATCCGTTCGATCAGGGAAGTCCTTTTTCCGCTCGGCGACGACGTCTCCTTCATCCCGGGGCACGGCCCGATGTCGACCTTCGGCGAGGAGCGACGGCACAACCCCTTCCTCAGTGGCCGTTACGGCTGATGTCAGCCGCAGTCGCTGACGGTTGCGGTCGACACTCGCGGGAATGCGATTTTCAAGGCGGACTGCAATGATTCCCGACTACTGGCTGCAGGCGACCCGCGAACTGGCTGCTACCGATCCCGGCATGGCCGAGCTGGTCGCCCGCTACGAAGGGGTCGGCCTTGCCTCGCGCGGCGACGCCTTCGGGACGCTGGCGCGTTCCATCATCGGGCAGCAGATCTCGGTCAAGGCGGCCGAGGCCGTCTGGCAGCGTTTTTCGGCAGCCCTGCCCCAGGTGACTCCGCAGGCGGTGCTGGCGGCGGGGAGCGCCGGGCTCGCCGGTTGCGGCCTGAGCGGCCGCAAGACGGAATACCTGATCGACCTGGCCGCGCATTTTTCTTCCGGACGCCTCGATCCGACGGCCTGGGATACCCTGGACGACGAGGCACTGATTGCCCTGCTCGTCGACGTGCGCGGCATCGGCCGGTGGACGGCGGAAATGTTTTTGATTTTCAACCAGTTGCGTCCGGACGTCTTCCCGCTCGACGACCTCGGCCTGCAGCGCGCCATCCATGAACGCTATTTTGCCGGCGAAAAACAGCCGCGCCGGAACCTGGCCTCGTTTGGCGAGCGTTGGCGGCCATGGCGTTCGGTGGCGACCTGGTTGCTCTGGCGCAGCCTGGACCCCTTGCCTGTGGAGTACTGAGCGGGCTCATACGGCGTTTGAGGTAGAATACCCCCCGACCCAGATTCCGGACCGCCCATGAAAATCAGCTTTCTCGACTTCGAGCAGTCGATCGCCGACCTCGAGTCAAAGATCGAAGAACTGCGCTTCGTCCAGGACGACTCGGCCGTCGATATTTCCGATGAAATCGAGCGGCTCGAGCAGAAGAGCGCGCAACTGACCAAGGATATCTACGGGAAGCTGACGCCGTGGCAGATCTCCCAGGTTGCGCGTCATCCGCAGCGGCCGTACACACTCGATTACATCGAGCACATCTTCACCGATTTCGAGGAGTTGCACGGCGACCGCGCCTTCGCCGACGACCATGCCATCGTCGGCGGGCCGGCCCGCTTCAACGGCCAGCCGGTGATGGTCATCGGCCATCAGAAGGGCCGCGACACCAAGGAGAAGATCCACCGCAACTTCGGCATGCCGCGCCCCGAGGGTTACCGCAAGGCCCTGCGCCTGATGAAGCTGGCCGAGAAGTTCGGCATCCCGGTGATGACTTTCGTCGATACGCCGGGCGCCTACCCCGGCATCGATGCCGAGGAGCGGGGGCAGTCGGAAGCGATCGGCCGCAACCTCTTCGTGATGGCCGAGCTCAACGTGCCGGTCATCGTCACCATCATCGGCGAGGGCGGTTCCGGCGGGGCGCTGGCGATCGCCGTCGGCGACACCGTGCAGATGCTGCAGTATTCGACCTACTCGGTGATTTCGCCCGAGGGCTGTGCCTCCATCCTGTGGAAGAGCGCCGAGAAGGCACCCGAGGCGGCGGAGACCATGGGCATCACCGCGCAGCGCCTGAAGTCGCTCGGGCTGATCGACAGGATCGTGAACGAGCCGCTCGGGGGCGCCCACCGCGACCATGCCGCAATGGCGCAGAGCCTCAAGAAGGTGCTGCAGGAAGCGCTCAAGAACCTGTCGGGAATGGCGCCGGCCGAATTGCTGGCGGCCCGCTACGAGCGGCTGATGAGCTATGGCCGCTTCAAGGAACAGCCCGCCCGCTAGCCTCGCGGAGCGCGTCGGCACTTTTCTTGCCGCGCGGCTGCCGCCAACGGCCACGCTGTGTGTCGGTCTTTCGGGGGGCTGCGATTCGGTCGTTCTCCTCCATGTCGTGGCGGGTCTCGGTTTCGGCGACCGTTTGCGCGCGCTCCATGTCAATCATGGCTTGTCACCGAACGCCGGGTGCTGGGCGGAGAGGTGCTCGGACTACTGCGCCGGCCTCGGCGTGCCGCTGGTGGTCAAGAATGTTGCGGTCGACCGTGCCAGCGGGGCCGGACTCGAGGCGGCCGCCCGCGCGGCCCGCTATGCAGCCTTTGCCGATTGCGGCTGCGACGTCCTCCTGCTCGGCCATCATCGCGGCGACCAGGCCGAGACGCTGCTCTTGAACCTGCTGCGCGGCTCCGGGGTCGCCGGTGCGGCGGCGATCCGGGATGAACGGCAGCATGCCGGGCTGCGCGTAATTCGTCCCTTGCTCGCTGTCGGGCGTGACGAGATCGAGGGGTATGCGCGCCTGAACGGGCTGGCTTGGAGCGACGACGAGAGCAACGGCGACATGGCGCTGACGCGCAATTTCCTGCGTCACCAAATCGTGCCCCTGCTTGCGGGCCGATTCCCTGCGGCAGAGGAGAACCTGGCGCGCGCGGCGGGTCATTTCGGCGAGGCAGCGACCTTGCTCGGGGAACTCGCCGCGCTCGACTGGCAGGCTGCCGCGACCGGCGAGGAATTGCGGCTCGATTGCGTCCGTTCCCTGTCGCCCCCCAGGCTCGCCAACCTGATCCGCCACCGCCTTCACGTTCTCGGCTGGCAGGCACCGGTCGCAGCGCGCCTCGACGAATTCTGCCGCCAGTTGCTCGCTGCCGGCCCGGATCGTCATCCCGAACTGCGCTTGCCCGCCGGAAAAATGGTGGCCGGTCGCGGGCGCCTGCGCTGGATTGCGCACGGGTGACAAACTGTTACGGTGCACGTTTCCGCGCCGGCAGGCCTTCAGTTACAATCTTCAGATTATCTTTTCTCCCAGTCAGGCCACATGATTACCGGATCCATTGTCGCCATTGTCACGCCCATGCACGAGGATGGCAGCCTCGACCTGAATGCCCTGCGCGGCCTGGTGGATCTCCATGTGCGGGAGGGGACCGACGCCATTGTCATCGTCGGGACGACCGGCGAATCGCCGACGGTCGACGTCGAGGAGCATTGTGAACTCATCAAGGTCACGGTCGACCATGCCGCGGGCCGTATTCCCGTCATCGCCGGTACCGGCGCCAACTCGACCGCCGAGGCGATCGAACTGACCCGCTTTGCCAAGTCGGCCGGCGCCGATCTCGCGCTGTCGGTCGTTCCCTATTACAACAAGCCGACCCAGGAAGGCCTCTATCGCCACTTCAAGGCGATCGCCGAGGCGGTCGATTTGCCCGTGCTGCTCTACAACGTGCCCGGACGGACTGTCGCCGACATGTCCAACGACACCATCCTGCGTCTCGCCCAGGTGCCGGGCGTCGTCGGCGTAAAGGACGCGACCGGCAACTTCGACCGCGCCTGCGACCTGATCGCCCGGGCGCCGGCCGATTTCGCCCTCTACAGCGGCGATGACATGACCTGCGTCGCGACGATCCTGATGGGCTTCCACGGCAATATCTCGGTGACCGCCAACGTGGCGCCCCGCCTGATGCACGAAATGTGCGTCGCGGCAGCGGCGGGCGATGTCGCCACCGCCCGCGCGATCCAGTTCAGGTTGGCGGGGCTTCATCGCGACCTCTTCTGCGAGGCGAACCCGATTCCGGTCAAGTGGGCCGTCGCCAGGCTGGGCCTGATGCCTTCCGGCATCCGCCTGCCGCTGACGCCGTTGGCCGAGGCCGGCCAGGCCCGCGTGCTGGCAGCCATGCGCCAAGCCGGCGTGATCGCGTGATGAGGGTAGCCGATATGAAACGTCGTCTCAGCGTGTGTGGTCTCGGATTGCTGGCTCTCGCGGTCGCCGGGTGTGGCAGCCTGCCCGAGGGCAAGAAGATCGAATACAAGTCGCAGGGCAAGGCACCAACGCTCGAGGTGCCGCCCGATCTCTCGCAACTCTCCAAGGATGATCGCTTTGCGGTGCCGGACATGGCGGGCAAGGGCGGCGCGACTTTCTCCGCTTATTCGGCCGAGCGCGGGCCTGCCGCCCAGGCGCAAAGCTCGACGGTCCTGCCGAGCGTCGACAAGATCCGCGTCGAGCGCTCGGGCAGCCAGCGCTGGCTGGTCGTTGCCGCCAGTGCCGACAACCTGTGGGGTACGGTCAAGGACTTCTGGCAGGAGAACGGATTCATCGTCGCCATCGAGCGGCCGGATGCCGGCGTGATGGAGACCGACTGGGCAGAGAACCGCGCCAAGATCGGCGACGACATCATCCGCAATACCTTGGGCCGGCTGCTCGATTCGCTCTACTCCACCGGCGAGCGCGACAAGTTCCGCACGCGTTTCGAGCCGGGGTCCGAGCCCGGCACGACCGACATCTTCGTCAGCCATCGCGGCATGGAAGAGGTCTATACCTCGGCCGCCAAGGACGAGACCCGCTGGCAGCCGCGGGCCGCCGACCCCGAACTGGAAGCGGAAATGCTCAGGCGCTTGATGGTCCGTCTCGGCACCGAGGATAAACGTGCCGAAGCAAGCGTTGCTTCGGCCAAGGGCGAGCCGCGAGCACGCCTGGCGAGCGCCAACGATGGCAGCGGTACGCTGGAAGTTCTGGAGCGCTTCGATCGCGCCTGGCGCCGCGTCGGCCTGGCGCTCGACCGTGTCGGGTTCACGGTGGAAGACCGCGACCGCTCGAAGGGCATCTATTTCGTCCGCTATGTCGATCCGGAGGCGGGGGCCAAGAAGAAGGAAGGCTGGCTCGACAAGCTCAGTTTCTGGAAATCGTCCGATTCGGCGGCGTCGCGTACTCAGTACCGGATTTACGTGAGCGAAGCCGGTAGCAGCAGCCGCGTGCAGGTTTTGACCAGCGAGGGCGGTACCGATCGCTCGGATACAGCCAAGAAGATCCTCGACCTGCTTTACCAGCAACTCAAGTAAGCCGGCGCAGCGCAACGGCCGGCGGGGCGCTTGCAGCCGCAGGCCGTTCGCCTCTCGCTGGCGTTCGCAGCAAAAAGCAGGGCGAAAAAAAGCGGGGCCGCAGCCCCGCTTCTTTTTGCCTGGAAAGCCGCTTACTTCTTGGCTTCCATGCCCGACATGCCGGCTTGCGGAGCGGCCATGCCCGACATGCCTTCCATGCCCTTCTGGGCTTCCATGCCCTGCATGCCGGACATACCGGCTTGCGGAGCGGCCATGCCCGACATGCCTTCCATGCCCTTCGGCGCTTCCATGCCAGACATGCCGGCTTGCGGAGCGGCAGCCGGAGCAGCAGCAGACGGAGCAGCAGCCGGGGCCGGAGCGGCGGCCTTCGGCTCTTCCTTCTTGCCACAGGCGGTCAGGGCAACGGCAACCAGGGCGGCAACGAGAATGGACTTGTTCATGGGTAGTTCCTTATCGACAGGTAGAAAAGATGAGCCAGAAAATTTTGATCGGCTAACCAATCAGAATTTGATTATAACAATTTTCCATAGTGCGCGGCCGGACGAGGCAGTCAGAGTCCGATAGTGGTCGTGGCAAGCGGGGTGCCGCCCTCGGCACGGATGGCCGCGAACCGCTGCCAATAGGCGCGTACCTCGTCGGGTTCGTCGAGCAGCAACTTGGCGCGTGGCTGGTCGCGGTCGAAGCGGATCAGGGCGCTCGCCGCATCGGCGATCAGCAGCGAATCGCGCAAGTGGCCGATCTGGTCGGGGGTCTGCCAGACAGCGGTGTTATGGGAGTAGGTCGCCAGCAGCCGGCACAGGCGCGGATTGTTGCGCTGCAACGGCTCGGTGTTGCGCAGGGCGATCGCGAGGCATTCGGCCGGATGTGCGGCAAGCAACGCCTGCAGGCAGTCCATGCGCTCCGGGGACTCGAGGCGGAACGCGGCAAGGTCCTCGTCGTAGATCCACAACTGGCGTTTGGCCAGCGCCAGGATCCGGTCGATACCATCGTGGTATTCGGCCCAGGAGTTCAGCAGTTCGCGGGACATGGTTCAGGCTCCTTCCGGTTGCTAGAATCTCACCCTTTGTCCGGAGCAGTATATGCCAATCGGGATCATCGAATCGCTCGACCACGAGGCGCGCGGCATCGCCCGGCTCGATGGCAAGACGATTTTCGTCGATGGCGCACTGCCGGGCGAGCGCGTCGAATATGCGAGTTTCCGGCGCAAGCCCAACTACGAACTCGCCCATCTGGTCGCGGTGGAGGCCGCTTCGCCTTTTCGCGTCGAACCGCGCTGCCCGCATTTCAACATCTGTGGGGGTTGCGCCATGCAGCACCTCGATCCGGCAGCGCAGGTGGCTGCCAAGCAGCGGGTGCTCGAGGATACCTTGTGGCATCTCGGTCGCGTGCGGCCGGAATCGATGTTGCCGCCGGTCTTTGGCGACCCCTGGGGTTACCGTCATCGCGCCCGCCTCGGCGTTCGGCGCGTGCCCAGCCGCGGCGGCATGCTGATCGGCTTCCACGAGCGGCGCAGCAGCTATATCGCCGACATCGAGACCTGTGCGGTCCTGCCGCCGCAGGTCTCCGCGCTGTTGATGCCGCTGCGCGAGCTCATTGGCGGATTGTCGGTCGCCGAGCGGCTGCCGCAGATCGAGGTTGCCGTCGGCGAGGCATGCACCGCGCTGGTCCTGCGTATCCTGCAACCGCTGACCGCTACCGACGAGGAGGCACTGCGCCGGTTCGCCGATCGCCATGGCATTGTCTTCTACCTGCAGCCCAAGGGGCCGGATTCGGCATTCCGCTTCCATCCGTTGCCAGGCCAGCGCCTGCATTACAGCTTGCCCGAGTTCGGGGTCGAACTCGATTTCCGACCAACCGATTTCACCCAGGTCAATCACGCGGTGAACCGGATCCTGGTGCGGCGCGCGCTGGGCCTGCTCGATCCGCGGCCGGGCGAACGCATCATCGACTTGTTCTGCGGCCTCGGCAATTTCACGCTGCCGATCGCGGCACTTGGCGCCCGCGTGCTCGGCGTCGAGGGCAGTCCGGCCCTGGTCGAGCGTGGGCGGGCGGCGGCCGTGGCGAACGGTCTTGACACCCGGGTCGATTTTGCGGTCGCCAATCTCTTTGAATGCACGCCGGAATCGCTGGCCTCGCTCGGGCCTGCCGACAAGATGCTGGTCGACCCGCCTCGGGAGGGAGCGATCGAGGTGGTCAAGGCGCTGCCTGAAGAAGGCCCGCTGCGGATCGTCTACGTTTCGTGCAATCCGGCCACGCTCGCACGCGACGCGGCAGTGCTAGTTTCCGTGAAGGGCTACCGTTTCCGGTCGGCAGGCATCGTCAACATGTTCCCGCATACCGGCCACGTCGAGTCCGTTGCGCTCTTCGAGCGCACATGAAAAAGGGCGGCTGTCGCCGCCCCCGGAAATTGCCGGAATAACCGGCACCTGGGTCAGTCGCGCTCGCCGGTGAAGGCCATGATCAGTTGCAGCAGGCTGACGAAGACATTGTAGATGTCGAGATAGACGGCCAGCGTTGCCGAAACGTAGTTGGTCTCACCACCCTGAACGATGCGGCTGATGTCATACAGGATATAGGCCGAGAACAGGGCGACCGCCACGGCGGCGATGGTCAGCGACAGTGCCGGAATCTGCAGGAAGATGTTAGCGGCTGCTGCCAGCAGGACGACGATCATGCCGACGAACAGGAACTTGCCCATGTTCGAGAAATCGCGGCGGCTGACACTGGCGATGCCGGCCATGGTCATGAAGATGGCACCAGTGCCGCCGGCCGCCATGGCGATCATCGAGCCGCCGTTGGCGAAACCGAGAGCGACCTGAAGAATGCGCGACAGCATCAGGCCCATGAAGAACGTGAAACCAAGGAGCAGGGCAACGCCAACCCCGCTGTCCTTGTTCTTCTCGATCGCCCACATGAAGCCCCAGGCGATGCCGAGGAACAACAGGAAGGCGACGAACGGGCTGCCGGCGAGGAAGCTGAAGTTGAGCTGGATGCCGAGCAGGGCGCCGGCGACGGTGGGAACCATCGACAGCGCGAGCAGCATGTAGGTGTTGCGCAGAACGCGGTTCTGCTGCAGGGCCAGTCCCTGCGAACCCAGGCCGGAAGTCTGGAAGTCGGTTTGCATCGAGGTCTCGCTTTCTATGGATGAGGCATGCGTAAGACTAAGGGAAGGGCCGCGAAGTTTCCAAATTGTTGACTGTTCCCGTCGGGCAATGATCGCTGCCGCCATGCTATGATGCGCGCCCTCGGGGCTGTGGCAGAGCGGTTGAATGCACCGGTCTTGAAAACCGGCGTGCCGAAAGGCATCGTGAGTTCGAATCTCACCGGCCCCGCCACCGCCCTCAACCCTGCTGACGCAGCGCGTCGGCCCAGCAGTTGGGTGTCTCGTAGAGGCGGACCCGCTCGAGGCGCAGGTGATTACCGTAAGTGTCGCGGTAGACAACATCGAGGCGCTCGAAGGCGATGCGGGCGAGGTTTTCCGCTGTCGGCACGCGGTCGAGGATCGCCGTCTTGTGACCCGGCAGCGTGGCGAGGAACTCGATCACCGCGCGGTCGCCGGCGAACACCAGGAAGGCATGGTCCCAGTCGTCGACCAGGTGGGCCATCGCCAGTCCTTTTACCTCGGAGAAATCCATCACCATGCCGTTGGCGGCATCGCCCGACTTGTCGATCACGTCGCCCGACAGCGTGATCTCGACGGCGTAGCGGTGCCCGTGCAGGTGCCGGCACTGGCTCTTGTGGTCGGGGATGCGGTGGCCGGCGTCGAATTCGAGGCGGCGGGTGATCAGCATGGGAACGGTCTCCGGAGGGCTGCGGATTATACAATGGGGCCATGCTGACCATCGAAGACCATCGCCGCGACAGCGCCGGCCTGCGCTACGTCTATCCGGTCGTCTCCCGCCGCGCGGGCGGCGTGTCGGTCGGCATCAACCTGAATGTCAACAGTGCGTGCAACTGGGCCTGCGTCTACTGCCAGGTCGAGGGGTTGGTGCGCGGCGGACCGCCACCGGTCGATATCGACTGTCTCGAGCGGGAATTGGGCGGTTTCCTCGATGCGGCACTGAACGGTGATTTCATGGCGCGCGAAGTTGCTGTCGAGGCCAGGCGCCTTGTCGATGTCGCCTTTTCCGGCAACGGCGAGCCGACGGCTGCCACGGGTTTTGCCGAGTGCGTACGGCGGGTGGGCAAGGTGATGGCGCGGTTCGGCCTCGCCGGCGGGCTGCCCTTGCGCCTGATTACCAACGGCAGCCTCATGCATCGCTCCGATGTACAGGAAGGCGTGCGGGAACTCGGTAGGCTCGGCGGGGAGGTGTGGTTCAAGATCGACCGCGCCCTCGCCGCCGAGGCCGAAGCGGTCAATGGTGTTCCCTTCGACGCTGCCCGTACGGTTCGCCACCTGGAGATCGCTGCCGGCCTTGCGCCGACCTGGGTGCAGACCTGCTGGTTCGCGATTGACGGTAGCGAGCCCGGTACCGAATCGCGTGCGGCCTACTGCGCCCTGCTGAAGCCCATGGCCAGCCGGCTGGACGGCATTCACCTTTACGGGTTGGCCCGTCCGTCGCAGCAAGCGGCCGCAATGCGCCTCGGGCGCCTGCCGGCAGCGGCGCTCGAGAATTTCGCCCGCGAAATCGAAAAGGAAACGGGCATCCGGGTCATGGTCGCCCCGTGATGCCCGCTGTTGCGGTCGACGGCCGCGAAGGCCCGATTTTCAGGCTGCCTTGCGACCCTTGGCGCGTGCCGACTTCTTCAGGGACTTGAGCAACTCGGGTTCCTGGCTCTTCAGGTACTCGATCACTTCCCAGTCTTCGCGCTTGATCGTGCGGATATCGATCTGCTCGACGTGGACGAGGCGCAGCAGTTCGCGCACCGGGCGCGGCATGTTGCGACCGCTTTCATAGCGCGAACCGCCACTCTGGGTGACGCCCAGGGTGGACCAGAACTGCTGCTGGTTCATGCCGAGCTTGCGGCGGATTTCGCGGGCATCGATCTTTTCGATGGTCTTCACATTGGCCATGAGTACTCTCCTTCGATGAATGTTGGCATGCTTACTCAGGTGTCGTGGATAGATATTACCTAAGTAATATGACGAATTTTATATCGTCATATGACATTAGGCAATAGGTTGGTTGCAAAGTTCATGAATCGACTGCGCAATGCTGCCCCGGCCCAGTCCGGAGGCGGCAGACGGGCGTTGACGCGGTAGCGGGATGCTCTAACATTGCCCCACCAGCAATTGTCCCGGTCAGGAGAGAGTGCCATGCAGGTCAAGGAGATCATCAAGCTGAAAGGCGGCACGCTATACACGGCCACGCCTCGGCAACTGCTGGCCGATGCCATAGCGACCATGGCCGATCTCGATGTCGGCTCCCTCGTGGTCATGGATGGCGGCCGCATGGTCGGCATGCTGACTTTCCGCGAGGTCATGCTGGCATTGCGCGACAACGGTTCGCGCGCCGAAGGGATAACGGTCGGCGAAGTGATGGTGCGCGATCCGGTGACGGTCTATCCGGCCATGGAGGCCAACGATCTGCGCCGTCTGATGATCGAAAGGCACTCGCGCTACCTGCCGGTCATGGACGGCGAGTTGCTGATGGGCGTCATTTCCTTCCTGGATGTCGCCAAGGCGGTTCTCGAGGAACAGTCCTTCGAGAACAAGATGTTGAAGAACTACATCAAGAACTGGCCCGACGCCCAGGGCGCCTGATCGCACCGGGGAGGGCGTGGTTGGCGTGGTAGACTGGCGTCCCGCCGCAACTCCTGTTATCCATGTCCGGCAATACCTTCGGCACCCTTTTCTCAGTAACCTCGTTCGGTGAGTCGCACGGCCCGGCGATCGGCTGCGTCGTCGATGGCTGCCCGCCCGGGCTGGCGCTTGCCGAAGCCGATATCCAGGCCGAACTCGACCGGCGCCGGCCGGGAACTTCGCGCCATGTCACACAGCGGCGGGAGCCCGACACCGTCGAGATCCTTTCCGGCGTCTTCGAGGGGCGCACGACCGGTACTCCGATCGGCTTGCTGATCCGTAACCAGGATCAGCGCAGCAAGGATTACGGCAACATTGCCGAGACCTTCCGGCCGGGGCATGCCGACTACACCTACGACCAGAAGTACGGCTTCCGCGATTTTCGCGGTGGCGGGCGCTCGTCAGCGCGCGAGACGGCGGTGCGGGTCGCTGCCGGGGCCATTGCCCGCAAGTGGCTGCGCGAGCGCTACGGGGTGACCATTCGCGGCTGGATGAGCGCGCTCGGCCCGATCGAGATTCCCTTCGTCAGTTTCGACGCCATCGACGACAACCCGTTTTTTGCCCCCGATGCCGCGATCGTCCCCGAACTCGAGGCTTACATGGATAACTTGCGCAAGGCCCGGGATTCGGTCGGTGCGCGCATCACCGTTCAGGCTGCCGGCGTGCCGCCGGGGTGGGGCGAGCCCGTCTATGACCGGCTCGATGCCGAGATCGCCTACGCGATGATGGGCATCAATGCCGTGAAGGGAGTCGAGATTGGTGCCGGCTTCGCGTCCGTTGCGCAGCGCGGCAGCGAGCACGGCGACGAGATGACGCCCGCCGGCTTCCTGAGCAACCACGCCGGCGGCGTCCTCGGCGGCATCTCGACCGGCCAGGACATCCTCGTCAACTTGGCGGTCAAGCCGACTTCGTCGATCGCCCAGCCGCGCCGCTCGATCAACCGTGATGGCGAGGCTGTCGAAGTCGTCACCGAAGGCCGTCACGACCCCTGTGTCGGCATCCGGGCAACGCCGATCGCCGAGGCGATGCTTGCCCTGGTACTGGCCGACCATGCCTTGCGCCATCGCGCGCAATGTGGCGACGTGGTCTGTCCGACGCCGCGCATTCCGGGAAAAATCGCGTAGAATCACGGGTTTTTTCCCGCCCTGGCGGCGGGACGCCGCGCTACGGAGAGACCATCATGCAAGTCGAGCACCACGACCTCCATCACGATTTTCCCGAAATGAACGACGCGATCCTCGCGCTGAAGGCGTCGAACGCACATTTCGCCAGGCTGTACGCGAGCTACAACCGGCTGACCGGCAAGGTCGAGGACCTTGAGGAGCATGACATGCCGGTCTCCGACTTCACCCTCGAGGACATGAAGAAGCAGCGCGTCAAGCTCAAGGATGAGTTGTACCACCTGCTGCTCGCCTATCGCGCCGGCCAGAAGTCGGTCAAGGCCTGAGCGCCGGCCGCAAGGGCATCCGGTAGAATCGCCGGATGCGCTCCCTGCCCTATTGGCGCCTGTCTGGCTACTATTTTTTTTACTTTGCCTTCATCGGCGCCTTCTCGCCCTACTTCGGGCTCTATCTCGAATCCCTGAGCTTTTCGGCGTGGGACATCGGCTTGCTGATGTCCCAGATGCAGCTGATGCGATTGTTCGGCCCCAACCTCTGGGGCTGGCTGTCCGACCGCTTCGGCCGCCGCCTTGCCATCATCCGCCTCGCCGGATTCATAAGCCTCGCGGGATTCTCGACTTTTTTCTGGTTTGACCGCCTGCCCGGCATGCTCGCGGCGATGGCGGTGCTGGCATTCTTCTGGAGCGCTGCGCTGCCGCTGGTCGAGACACTGACCTTCGATCACCTGCGCGGCAGCTCGGGCGACTATAGCCGCATCCGGCTGTGGGGCTCGATCGGCTTCATCGTCGCGGTCCTGGCCACCGGCTTCGCTCTCGATCGCATGACGCCATCCGGCGTCCTCTGGGCCTGCCTCGTCACCCTTGCCGGCATTGCCGGCCTTGCCCTGCTCTTGCCCGAGGCGGGGGCGGCAGCCCACGAACGCAGCGTGCCGCCGGTTGCTGCCATCCTCAGGCGCCGGCCGGTGCAGGCGCTGATGGCGGCGTGTTTCGCGATGTCGGCAGCGCACGGTGCATTCTACGTTTTCTACTCGATTCACCTGACCGCGCACGGCTACAGCAAGACTGCCGTCGGATTGCTCTGGTCGCTCGGGGTCGTTGCCGAAATCGCCGTCTTCATGGGCATGGCGGCGCTGACCCGGCGTTTCTCGCTGCGCCTGATCCTGATCGCCAGCTTCGCAGCTGCGGTCGTGCGTTTCCTGGTCATCGGCTGGGGGGCGGAATCCGTGGCGTGGATGATCTTCGGCCAGCTCCTGCACGGGCTGACTTTCGGCGCCTATCATGCGGCCGCCATCGCCGCCGTGAGCCGGTTCTTTACCGGGCGCGCTCAGGGCCGAGGCCAGGCGCTTTACTCGAGCCTGTCCTTCGGGGCCGGCGGCTTGCTCGGCGCCTTGATCAGCGGCTGGACGTGGGATAGCTGGGGTGCCGCCTGGTCGTTCACGCTGGGTTCGGCGTTCGCCTTCGCGGGCCTCGTTCTGGTCTGCCGATGGGTACGGGCAGATGCTGCGGTCGACGCCCCGGGCGGGGCAAAAAGCGCCTGATCCTGTGCGATAATTTCCGGCTTTCCGGTCCATATTCTTTCGCATGCCGAAGACCCTTTACGACAAGCTCTGGCAGGATCACGTCGTCCATCAGGAGGCGGATGGCACGGCCCTGCTCTACATCGACCGTCATCTGGTCCACGAAGTGACCAGCCCGCAGGCCTTCGAGGGCCTCAAGCTGGCCGGACGCAAACCGTGGCGCGTGTCGTCCATCGTGTCGACGCCCGACCACAATACCCCGACCGACCATTGGGACGAGGGTATCCAGGATCCGATCTCGCGCCAGCAGGTCGAGACGCTCGACGCCAACATCCGTGAAGTCGGTGCGCTGGCCTATTTCCCGTTCAGGGATCCGCGCATGGGCATCCTCCATGTCGTCGGTCCCGAGCAGGGCGCGACACTACCGGGGATGACCGTTGTCTGTGGCGACTCGCACACCTCCACGCACGGCGCCTTTGCCTGCATGGCCCACGGCATTGGCACTTCGGAAGTTGAGCACGTGCTGGCGACGCAATGCCTGCTGCAGAAGAAATCCAGGACCATGCTGGTCGCCGTCGAGGGCAGCCTCGGCAAGGGGGTTACCGCCAAGGATGTGGCGCTGGCCATCATCGGTACCATCGGCACGGCAGGTGGCACTGGCTACGCCATCGAGTTCGGCGGCAGCGCGATCCGCGGCCTGTCGATGGAAGGCCGCATGACCCTGTGCAACATGGCCATCGAAGGCGGTGCGCGTCTCGGCTTCGTTGCGGTCGACGATACGACGATCAATTACCTCAAGGGCCGACCTTTCTCGCCGACCGGCGAGAACTGGGACAAGGCGGTTGCCCACTGGCGTACCCTGCATTCCGATGAGGGCGCCCGATTCGACCGCGTCGTGATGCTGAAAGCGGAAGACATCCGGCCGCAGGTGACCTGGGGGACCTCGCCGGAGATGGTGGTGCCGGTGGACGGCTCCGTGCCGGACCCGACCAGGGAAGCCGATCCGGTCAAGCGCGAAGGCATGGAGCGGGCGTTGCAGTACATGGGCCTCAAGCCGGCTATGGCGATCAAGGACATCGCGATCGACAAGGTCTTTATCGGCTCGTGTACCAATTCCCGTATCGAGGATCTGCGCGAGGCGGCGTCGGTTCTCAAGGGGCGTCACGTGGCTGGCAATGTCAAACTGGCGCTGGCGGTGCCCGGCTCCGGCCTGGTCAAGCGCCAGGCCGAGGCCGAGGGTCTGGACAAGGTGTTCATCGCCGCCGGTTTCGAGTGGCGCGAGCCGGGTTGCTCGATGTGCCTGGCGATGAATGCCGACCGGCTGGAACCGGGCGAACGCTGCGCCTCGACCTCAAACCGCAACTTCGAGGGGCGCCAGGGTCCCGGCGGACGGACCCACCTGGTCAGTCCGGCCATGGCGGCGGCGGCAGCGATCGCTGGCCGTTTCGCCGACGTGCGCGACGTCCTGTGAGGAGATGGCTATGCACAAAACCGTCATCGTGATCGCCAGCCTCATTGCCCTTTGGGGATGCAATACTGTCGAAGGGCTGGGCAAGGACATCAAGAAGGGTGGCGAAGCCATCGAAAAGGCTGCCAAGTAAATGGAAAAATTCGTTCGTCTGGAAGGATTGGTGGCGCCGCTGGATCGCAGCAATGTCGATACCGATGCGATCATTCCGAAGCAGTTTCTCAAGTCGATCAAGCGTTCCGGTTTCGGCCCGAATGCCTTCGACGAATGGCGCTACATGGATGTCGGCCAGCCCGGGCAGGATAGCTCGCAGCGGCCGAAGAACCCGAATTTCGTGCTCAACCAGCCGCGCTACCGGGGTGCCGAGGTGCTGCTGACGCGCGCCAATTTCGGCTGCGGCAGCTCGCGCGAGCATGCGCCGTGGGCGCTGCTCGATTTTGGCTTCAAGGCGATCGTCGCCGAGTCATTTGCCGACATCTTCTTCAACAACTGCTTCAAGAACGGCATCCTGCCTATCGTGTTGCCCGCTCCTGAAGTCGAGGCGCTGTTCGGGCAGGTCGAAGCGACCCCGGGTTACAAGCTGGTCGTCGACCTGCCTGCGCAGGCGGTGATCCGCCCGGACGGGCATGCCGTGCCCTTCCAGATCGATGCCTTCCGCAAGGAATGCCTGATCAATGGCTGGGACGACATCGGCCTGACCCTGCGCCATGCCGACAAGATCCGTGAATTCGAGGCCAGGCGCCGTATCGAGCAGCCCTGGCTGTTCGCCTGACGAGGAAACGACCATGAAAATCTGTGTAATGCCGGGCGACGGCATCGGTCCCGAGATCACCGCGGAGGCGGTGCGCGTCCTCAACGCACTCGGCCTGAAATTCGAGATGGAGCAGGCCTTGCTCGGCGGTGGTGCGGTCGACGCGACCAGCAGCCCGTATCCCGAAGCGACGCAGAAGCTCGCCCGCGAAGCCGATGCCGTGTTGCTCGGGGCGGTCGGTGGCCCGAAGTGGGATACCTTGCCCCGCGAGCAGCGTCCGGAGCGTGGCCTGCTCGGCATCCGCAAGGACCTCAACCTGTTCGCCAACCTGCGTCCGGCCATCCTCTACCCGGAACTGGCCAATGCGTCGACGCTGAAGCCGGAAGTGGTTGCCGGCCTCGACATCCTGATCATCCGCGAGCTGACCGGCGACATCTATTTCGGACAGCCGCGTGGCGTGCGTGAGGAAAACGGCGAGCGCATCGGCTTCAATACCATGGTCTACAGTGAATCCGAGATTCGCCGCATCGGCCACGTCGCCTTCCAGGCCGCGCAGAAGCGCAACAAGAAGCTGTGTTCGGTCGACAAGATGAATGTGCTCGAATGCACGCAGCTGTGGCGCGACGTGATGATCGAGATCGCCCACGACTATCCGGATGTCGAATTGAGCCACATGCTCGTCGACAATGCTGCAATGCAACTGGTCAAGGCGCCGAAGCAGTTCGACGTGATGGTCACCGGCAACATGTTTGGCGACATCCTGTCCGACGAGGCCTCGATGCTGACCGGTTCGATCGGTATGTTGCCGTCGGCCTCGCTCGACGCGAACAACAAGGGCCTGTACGAGCCGTCGCACGGCTCGGCGCCGGACATCGCCGGCAAGGGTATCGCCAATCCGCTGGCCACCATCCTCTCGGCGGCGATGATGCTGCGCTTCACCTTCGGCCTGGAAGAACAGGCACTGCGCGTCGAGAATGCGGTCAAAAAGGTCCTGGCGCAGGGCTATCGTACCGGCGACATCTACGAGCGCGGGACCAACAAGGTGGGCACGAAGGAAATGGGCGACGCGGTGCTGGCGGCGCTCGCGTAAACCGAACGGCGGGTTCGGGCGTTAAACAAAGATTCATACGGAGAGAGAGTCATGAAGAAGGTTGGTTTGGTCGGTTGGCGTGGCATGGTTGGTTCCGTGCTGATGCAGCGCATGGTCGAGGAGGGCGATTTTGCCCACATCGATCCCGTGTACTTCTCCACCTCGGCGGCCGGCGGCAAGGCGCCGTCGTTCGGCGGCAAGGAAGCCTCGCTGGCGCTGCAGAACGCGTCGGATATCGAGGCGCTCAAGGCCTGCGAAATCATCATCACCTGCCAGGGCGGCGACTACACCAAGGAAGTTTTCCCGAAGCTGCGCGCCACGGGCTGGAACGGCCACTGGATCGATGCCGCTTCGGCACTGCGTATGTCAGACGACGCCGTGATCATCCTCGATCCGGTCAACATGAACGTGATCAAGGATTCGCTGAGCAAGGGCGGCAAGAACTGGATCGGCGGCAACTGCACCGTCTCGCTGATGCTGATGGGTCTGGGCGGGTTGTTCCAGAACGACCTGGTCGAGTGGGCTTCCTCGATGACCTACCAGGCAGCCTCCGGTGCCGGTGCGCAGAACATGCGCGAGCTGATCTCGCAGATGGGCGTCATCCATGATTCCGTGAAGGATCTGCTCGCCGACCCGGCTTCCGCGATCCTCGATATCGACCGCAAGGTCGCCGAGACCATCCGCTCGGACAGCTTCCCGAAGAAGAACTTCCGCAATACGCCGCTCGCCGGTTCGCTGATCCCGTGGATCGACGTGCCGGTCGAAGGCGGGCAGTCCAAGGAAGAATGGAAGGGTGGCGCCGAGTGCAACAAGATCCTCGGCCGCCCGGCCTTCCGGTCGCCGGGGTCGATCCCCATTGACGGGTTGTGCGTTCGCATCGGCGCCATGCGCTGCCACAGCCAGGCGCTGACGATCAAGCTGAGGAAAGATGTGCCGCTGGATGAAATCTCCGACATGCTCGCCAAGGCGAATCAGTGGGCCAAGGTCGTGCCGAACGATCGCGAGATCTCCGAGCGCGAACTGACGCCGGCCGCCGTTACCGGCACGCTGACGGTGCCGGTCGGCCGCCTGCACAAGATGGCGATGGGGCCGGAATACCTGGCAGCCTTCACCTGCGGTGATCAGCTGCTGTGGGGTGCGGCCGAGCCGCTGCGCCGCATGCTGCGCATCCTGCTTGATGCTTGATCGTTGCCGGCGCGTTGCCGGAGCGAACAGGAACGGGGCAGCGCGCCCCGTTTTTTTTGCTGTTGGAATCACGCAAAAAGGCCGCTTTCTAGAAGCGGGATTAGCTTGCAATGCTAAGTCCATGATGTTAATTTGAAACTTCTCGAAATCGACGCTTGGGGTGGCGGCGTGAAAAATATGACAATCAAGTCTTTCAAGAAACGTGCTGCCGCGGCTGCCGTTGCTTCCTTCATTGGCCTGCTTCCGGGCCTTGTCGAAGCGGCGGGTCTGGGACGCATCAATGTCCTTTCCGGACTTGGCGAACCCTTGCGGGCGGAGGTCGAGGTCACTGCCACGCGATCCGAACTGTCTGCAATGACGGCGCGGCTGGCACCGGCGGATGCCTTCCGCGACGCCGGCGTCGATTTTTCCTCCGCGCTCACGGACCTGCGCTTCAGCGTCGAAAAGCGCAGCGGCGACAAGGCGGTGATCAAGGTGACCTCGTCGCGTCCGATGAACGAGCCCTTCCTCGATTTTCTCGTCGAATTGAGCTGGCCTGCCGGTCGAGTCGTCCGGGAATATACCTTCCTGCTTGACCCGCCCGAGGTTGCTGCGCGCAGTACCGGCAAGGCGGTGTCGACTGCCGAGGCGCGTGTGGTCGAAACGGTCCGCGGTAGCGGGGCGGCGCCGTCGACTGCGGTGCCGGCACCCGCTCCTGCTCCGGCGCAACGTGCTCAGGCCGCCCGCCGCGAAGCACCGCCGCCCAAGCCGGTTCCTGCTCCGGCACCCCGCACCGCCGACGCAGCGGGCACCCATCGCGTGCAACCCGGCGAGACCCTGCGCCGCATCGCCGGAGAAACCAAGCATGAAGGGGTCAGCCTCGAGCAGATGATGGTTGGTCTCTTTACCGCCAACCGTCAGGCTTTCATCGGCGACAACGTCAACCGGGTCAAGTCCGGTGCGATCCTGTCCATACCCGACAAGGAGACGGTCGCTGCCATTCCCCAGTCCGAGGCGCGCAAGGTTTACACGGTTGGCGACGCCGAGTGGAGTCGCTACTCGCGCAAGGCGGCTGCCGAGGTCGCCGCCGCCCCGGCCAAGCCCGACGGTGCCACGCAAGCGGCTACGGGCAAGGTGACCCCGCGCGTCGAAGACAAGGCGCCGCCGGCCGAGCGTGCGAAAGATCAGGTCAAGGTCTCGCGTACCGAGGCGCCAGCGAAGGCGGGGCCCGGCAGCAAGTCCGGTGCCAGCGAAGAGGATCTGGTTGCCAAGGAGCGTGCCCTCAAGGAGGCGGGGGAGCGCATAACCCAGCTCGAAAAGAACGTCGCCGACCTGCAGAAACTCGTCGACATGAAGACCCAGCGTCTGGCCGAGTTGCAGCAGCAGGCATCCCCTCCGAAACCGCCCGCGGTTCCCGCCGCCCCGGCTGCGGTCGAGGCACCCAAGCCGGCCGAGGCCGCGAAGCCGGCAGAGGCCGCGAAGCTGGCAGAGGTGCCGAAGCCGGCAGAGCCGGCCAAGGCAACGGAAGCGCCAAAGCCGGCAGAGGCGCCCAAGGCAGCGGAGCCGGCACCCGAGGCCGCGAAGCCGGCAGAGCCGACGAAGCCGGCGGAAGCCCCCAAAGCAGTCGAGGCAGCGAAGCCGGCAGAGCCGCCCAAGGCAGCCGAGGTGCCCAAGCCGGCCGAAGCGAAGAAGGCGCCGCCTGCGCCCGAGCCCGAGCCGGGATTCCTGGATGGACTCCTGAGCGAGCCGCTACCGCTGGTTGCCGGCGGCGGGCTTCTCGCCCTCCTGGCGGCATTTTTCGCCATGAAACGTCGGCGTAGCGGCGAGGCCCCCATCGACGAACCGCCCTCGACTACGCCAGGCGAGTCGTCCAGCCTAGGTCCCAACTCGGTCTTCCGCATGACCGGCGGTCAGAGCGTCGATACCGCCAACCTGACTGCCCAGACTGCCGATTTCAGTCAGGCCGGTCCGGGCCTGATCGATACCGACGATGTCGATCCCGTTGCCGAAGCCGATGTTTACATGGCGTACGGCCGTGACACGCAGGCCGAGGAAATCCTCATCGAGGCATTGCGCAAGGATCCGCACCGCGTCGCGATTCACGTCAAGCTCCTGGAGATCTATGCCAACCGGCGCAGCCTGAAGCAGTTCGATACCCTTGCATCCGAGCTCTACGCGCAAACCGGCGGCGTTGGTCCGGAGTGGGAGAAGGCGGCGGCGATGGGCATTGCGCTCGATCCGCGCAACCCGCTCTACCGGGCTGAGCCCAAGGCAGAGGACGAGCCGGCAGCGAAGGAAATGCCGGCGGGCGCGGCAACGGTCGTGATGCCCGGCGCGCTGGGCATGATGGCTGCGGCAGCCGCCGAGTCCGCGCCAGTACTGGACTTACCTCCGGTAACCCTGGCTGAGGAAACCAAGCCGGCGGTCGAGACGGCCGCGGTGGACCTTGATTTTGCCCTGCCTGCCGAACCGGAACCGGTTGCGCCTGCTGCGCCGGAGGGCGATTTCACGCCCGAGGGCACGTTGATCATGGGGTCGTTGGCGGGCGAGCAGGATTTCGCCGCGACGGTGGTGGCGGGCAATGTCGGCGCCGGTGATGAACTGGTCGCCGAGGTGGATGCCCTCGATTTTGAGCTCTCGACGCCGCCTGAACCGGCGGCTGCCGCCCCCGAACCCGTTGCTCCGCCGGCCATCGAGGAGATTGGCGCGCTCGATTTCAGCCTGGGCAACGACGCTCCGCCACCTGCTTCCGAACCGCTGGCTGTTGATGAGTCCGGAACCGCGACCATTGTGAACCCCGATGTCTTGCGGGCTGTTACGGCAACGGATTCCGATGCGGTTGCCCTCGATTTCGGCACGGACAACGTTGCGGCCCCGGCATTCGACATCGCCTCCATCAATCTCGATTTGTCTGCCGAAACGGCCGTGTCGTCCGCGCCTGCGGCGGCGGAAGGCGGGGACGAGGCCGGAACCAAGCTCGCGCTCGCCCGCGCTTATCTCGAAATGGGCGCGCAGGACCAGGCCCGCGAACTACTCGACGAGCTGGTTGCCGAAAGTCCGGGGGTGCTGGCGGATCAGGCGCGCGAACTGCTCGGGCGCCTGAACGGGTAAAATTGACGGGGACTGCACGCCGCGTCTGGCCCCCATGCGGGGCCAGATGCTTTTCCGGAGCATGATCCTGCACCCCTCTTCGCTCCTCCTCGTTTGCCTGTTTGCCCTGGTCGGCATCCAGTTTGCCGGGATGACCGGCTTGCTGGCTGCCCTTGCGGTACTCGCCTTCGTCGCCCGGCCGCCGCTCAATGCCTGGTGGCGCTTGCTTGTACGCATGCGCTGGCTACTGGGAAGTGCATGGCTGATCATCGCCTACGGCGTTCCCGGCGACGCCTGGCTGGACCTGCCGTGGTTGCCGACTGAACAGGGACTGCGCGATGCCACTTTGCAGGTCGGCCGTCTCGCGTTTACGCTGGGCTGTCTGGCCTGGCTTTTTGCGAGCCTGCCCGGCGAGCGGCTGATGGTCGCGCTGCTCGGCCTGCTACCGCAGGCACGCCGCGCCGGTTCGCCGGGCGAGCGCCTGGCGGTACGCCTCTGGCTGGTGATGGGACTCGTCCAAGAGCAAGGGCGGCAGCCGGGTTGGCGCGACATGCTGCACCCGCAGGCGGAACCGGACGGACTGCCGGAAAGCCTGCAACTGGCGCTGCCGGACTGGCGCCCTGCCGATGCCGCCCTGATTGCCATCGGCGGGGGCGCAGGCCTAGCGCTGATGCTCTTTGCCTGAGGCGGTCGTGCGCATCGCCCTGGGACTCGAATATTGCGGTACCGGTTTTCGCGGCTGGCAGAGCCAGGCCGGTGGCGGTACGGTGCAGGATGCCCTCGAACACGCACTCGCAGCCATCGCCGGGGTGCCGGTGGCGACACTCTGTGCCGGACGCACGGATGCCGGCGTCCATGCTCTCCTCCAGGTTGTCCATTTCGACGCCGCGGTCGAGCGCCCGTTGAGTGCGTGGGTACGCGGCGCCAATGCGCACTTGCCGGATGGGGTTGCCGTGCGTTGGGCTCAACCGGTGAACGGGGAATTCCATGCCCGTTTCAGTGCCCGCGGCCGTCGCTACCGTTACCTGTTGCTCAATCGCCCGCAGCGTCCGGGTCTGTGGCAAGGGCGGGTCGGCTGGTTCCACGGGCCGCTCGATGTTGCGGCGATGGCCGACGCCTGCGGTCGACTGGCTGGCGAGCACGATTTTTCCGCCTTTCGCGCTGCCGGATGTCAGGCGAAGTCGCCGGTCAAGATGATGACGCGCGCCTCGCTGGAGCGCAGGGATTCGTTGTTGGTTTTCGATTTCGAGGCGAGCGCCTTCCTTCACCACATGGTTCGCAATCTGGTCGGGACGCTGATTCACATCGGTCGCGGCGCCGAGTCGCCGGAATGGGTCGATGCGCTCTTCGCGATGAAGGACAGGCGAATGGCGGCCCCGACGTTTTCCGCCGACGGCCTCTATTTCCGCGGACCGGTTTACGATGCGCACTGGGGCCTGCCGATGGCGGCCGATGAGGCCGGGGACGGAATAGTGACATGAGGACACGCATCAAGATCTGCGGGCTGACCCGCGAAGCCGATGTCGATGCCGCCGTTGCCGGCGGCGCCGACGCGGTCGGATTCGTTTTCTACCCGCCCAGCCCGCGCAGCGTCACCCCCGAGAGGGCGGCCGAACTGGCGCGTCGCGTGCCGCCCTTCGTCGAGGTCGTGGCGCTCTTCGTCAACGAGGATGCAGCGCGCGTGCGGGCCGTCTGCGAATTGGTTCCCGTCAGCCTGCTGCAGTTCCACGGCGACGAGGATGCAGGCTACTGCCGCCAGTTCTCGCGCCCCTGGTTGCGCGCAGCGCGGGTGAGGCCGGGTCTCGATCTGTTAGAATTCGCCCGCTCGTTCCACGGCGCCCGCGGATTGCTGCTCGATGCCTTCGTCGATGGCTTCGGTGGCGGTGGTCAGGTTTTCGACTGGAGGCTGATTCCGCCGGGGCTCCCCGGCCATCTGGTGCTCTCCGGCGGCCTCGACGCCGACAACGTCGGAACTGCCATCGAACGCGTGCGGCCGGTTGCGGTCGACGTATCCTCGGGAGTGGAATCGGGCAAGGGCATCAAGGATCACGCAAAAATCGCCGCCTTCATCGCGGCCGTTCGGAAAGCCGATGACAGACTATAACTTCCCCGACGCCAAGGGTCATTTCGGACCCTATGGCGGCGTATTCGTCGCCGAGACGCTGTTTGGCGCGCTCGACGAGCTCAAGGCCGCCTACGCCGAGGCACAGGCCGATCCCGCCTTCCGGGCGGAATACGAATACGAGCTGAAGCATTTCGTCGGCCGTCCCTCGCCCATCTACCACGCCAGACGCTGGTCGGAAATGCTCGGCGGCGCGCAGATCTACCTCAAGCGCGAGGACCTCAACCACACCGGCGCCCACAAGGTGAACAACTGCATCGGCCAGGCCATGTTGGCCCGACGCATGGGCAAGCCGCGCGTCATCGCCGAGACCGGGGCCGGCCAGCACGGCGTCGCCACGGCGACCGTCGCCGCCCGCTACGGCATGGAATGCGTGGTGTACATGGGCAGCGAGGACGTCAAGCGCCAGGCTGCCAACGTCTATCGCATGAAGCTGCTCGGCGCCACCGTCGTGCCGGTGGAAAGCGGTTCCAAGACGCTCAAGGATGCGCTCAACGAGGCGATGCGCGACTGGGTCACCAACATCCACAACACCTTCTACATCATCGGAACCGTTGCGGGTCCGCACCCCTACCCGATGCTGGTGCGCGACTTCCAGAAGGTCATCGGCGAGGAGTGCCTGGTGCAGATGCCGGAAATGACCGGCCGCCAGCCCGACGCGGTGATCGCCTGCGTCGGTGGCGGCTCCAACGCGATGGGTATTTTCTACCCTTACATCAACGTCGCGGGCGTGCGCCTGATCGGCGTCGAGGCGGCAGGGGAAGGCATGGAGACCGGCCGCCACTCGGCATCGCTCACCGCCGGTGTGCCGGGGGTGCTGCACGGCAACCGCACCTACCTGCTGCAGGACGAGAACGGGCAGATCATCGAGACCCACTCGGTTTCCGCCGGCCTCGATTACCCGGGTGTCGGTCCGGAACACGCCTGGCTGAAGGACATCGGCCGAGCCGAATACCAGCCGGTGACCGACAGCGATGCGCTGGCGGCTTTCCATACGCTCTGCCGCATCGAAGGCATCATCCCGGCACTCGAGTCCAGCCATGCCCTGGCTTATGCGGCCAAGCTGGCGCCGACTCTGGCGAAGGACAAGATCCTCCTCGTCAATCTTTCCGGCCGGGGCGACAAGGACATGCACACGGTGGCCGAAAAATCGGGGATCACGTTCTGATGTCGCGCATCCAGCCCGTTTTCGCCCGCCTGCAGGGCGAGGGCCGCAAGGCCCTGATTCCCTTCATCACGGCCGGCGACCCCGATGCCGGCCTGACCGTGCCGCTGATGCGCAGCCTCGTCGAAGCGGGCGCCGACGTGATCGAGCTCGGCGTGCCGTTCTCCGACCCGATGGCCGACGGCCCGACCATCCAGCGCGCCTCCGAGCGCGCATTGGCGCGCGGCATGACCCTGCGCAAGGTACTCGGGCTCGTAGCCGAGTTCCGCAAGGCGGACGCGGCGACGCCGGTCGTCCTGATGGGTTACGCCAACCCGATCGAGGCCATGGGTCTCGACAGCTTCGCTGCGGCGGCAGCATTAGCCGGTGTCGATGGCGTGCTTGTCGTCGACTACCCGCCCGAGGAGGCGGAAACCTTCGGCGCGGCAATGAAGGCGCACGGCATGGATCCGATTTTCCTGCTGGCGCCGACGTCGACCGCGGCGCGCATTGCCCAGGTCGCCGGCATCGCCAGCGGCTACGTCTATTACGTCTCGTTGGCCGGTGTCACCGGTTCCGGTGCCCTGAACGTCGATGCCGTGGCCGAAAGGCTGCCGGCGATCCGCGAAAAGACCGGCTTGCCGGTCGGAGTCGGATTCGGCATTCGGGACGCCGCGACGGCCCGCCGTATCGCCGGCTTTGCCGACGCCGTCGTGGTCGGCAGCCGGATCATCGAGGAAATCGAAAAATCGACGGCGGAGACCGCCTGCGCCAACGTCCTGGCGCTGGTGGCCGGCATCCGTCGTGGCATGGATGAGGTGAAAGCATGAGCTGGCTGACCAAACTGCTACCCCCCAAGATCAAGCGTGAGCAGGGCGCCCTGCGCCGCGCCAGCCTGCCCGAAGGGCTGTGGAGCAAGTGTCCTTCGTGCGAGGCGGTGCTCTACGCGACCGACCTCGAGAACAACCTGCAGGTCTGTCCGAAGTGCGGGCACCACAACCGGCTCTCGGCACGCCAGCGCATGGACCTCTTGCTCGATCCCGAGGGGCGGGCCGAGATCGGCGCCGAGGTGATTCCGGTCGACAGCCTGAAATTCAAGGATTCCAAGCGCTATCCCGACCGCCTGATGGAAGCCAACGAGGCGACCGGCGAGTCGGATTCGCTGATCGTCATGCAGGGGGCGATCAAGACCAACCCGGTCGTCGTCGCGGCCTTCGAATTCGACTTCATGGGCGGCTCGATGGGCTCGGTGCTTGGCGAGCGTTTCGTGCGCGGGGTGCAGGCAGCGATCGACCAGAAAATGCCCTTCATCTGCATCACCGCATCGGGCGGTGCGCGCATGCAGGAAGGCCTGTTCTCCTTGATGCAGATGGCCAAGACGACCGCAGCGCTGGCACGCCTGGCCGATGCCGGCCAGCCCTATATCGCGATCCTTACCGACCCCACCATGGGTGGTGTTTCGGCCTCGTTCGCCTTCGTTGGCGATGTCGTCATGGCCGAGCCGGGCGCGCTGATCGGTTTTGCCGGTCCGCGCGTCATCGAGCAGACCGTGCGCGAGACCTTGCCCGAGGGGTTCCAGCGTTCGGAATTCCTCCTCGAGAAGGGGGCTGTCGACCTCATCGTCGACCGTCGCGAACTGCGCGAAAAGGTTGCCAAGGTACTGGGCTTGCTGCAGAAGCTGCCGGCCGCCGCTTGAAGTCGCTGGACGACTGGCTGCGCCACCTCGAGGGGCTGCATCCGAGGGGGCAGGCCGGCATCGAACTGGGGCTGGACCGCGTCCTGCGGGTCAGGGCCGAACTGGCGACCGATCTCGACTGCCCGGTCATTACCGTCGGCGGTACCAATGGCAAGGGTTCGACCTGCGCCTATCTCGAAAACATTATCGCCCGGGCCGGCTACCGGGTCGGTTGCTATGCCTCCCCCCATCTGCTGCGCTACAACGAGCGTGTCCGCATCGGCGGCAAGCCGGTCGCCGACGAGGCCTTGTGTGCCGCTTTTGAGCGCGTCGAGGCGGCGCGACAGAAGGCGGGGGCGCTAGCCCTGACTTACTTCGAGTTCGGTACGCTGGCGGCCTGGGAGGTATTCGCCAAGGCCGGTGTCGAGGCGGCAGTCCTCGAAGTCGGGCTCGGCGGCCGGCTCGATGCGGTCAACGCCTGGGAACCGGACATTTCCATCGTCACCACGGTGGCTCTCGACCACATGGAGTGGCTGGGGCCGGACCGCGAGTCGATCGGGTTCGAGAAGGCCGGCATCTTCCGTACCGGCAAGCCGGCTTTCTGCGCCGACCCCGACCCGCCGCAGCGCCTGCTCGATCACGCCGCTGCGGTGGGTGCCGACCTCCGCTTGATCGGACGTGATTTCGGTTTCGAGCGCGACCGCGAAAACCGACTGCAGTGGCGCTGGTGGTGCCGCTCCGGCGAGCGCGTGGTGCGCCGCTCGCTCGCCTACCCCGGACTGCGCGGGCCCACCCAACTCTACAACGCCGCCGTCGCGCTGGCCGCGCTCGAGGCGCTCGGCGGCCGCCTGCCGGTAACCATGCAGGCGATCCGCCCAGGCCTGATCGAGACCGAGCTGGCTGGCCGCTTCCAGGTGATTCCCGGCAAGCCGGCGATTGTCCTCGACGTTGGCCACAATCCGCAGGCGCTTCGGGTTCTCGCGGATAACCTCGGCAACATGGGGTTTTTCGACCGCACGTTCGCTGTCGTCGGCATGCTCGCCGACAAGGATGTCGCCGGTGCGCTGGCGCCCCTCGCCGGGCGGATAGACGTCTGGCACGTCGCGACGCTCGCGGGGCCGCGCGGTACGCCGGCGGCACATCTCGCCGGGATCATCGCTGCGTCGCACTTGGGCGGCGAAGTGGTTTGCCATCCGGATCCGTGCGCGGCGATGCGGGCGGCCCGGGAGCACGCTGGCGAAAGTGATAGAATTGCGGTCTTTGGATCGTTCTACACGGTTGCCGGAGCGCATGAGGCGCTGCGCGCGAAGCCCTAGCGATGGATGACAACGACGCCCAGCTGCAACTGAAGAAGCGAGCACGCCGCCGCTTGGTCGGAGCCGTCGTCTTCGCCTCGATCGTCGCCGTCGTGCTGCCGATGATTATGGACCACCAGCCGAGCCACACGGTTCAGGACGTGGAAATCCGCATCCCCGGCCAGGACGAGAAGCCCTTCGCGCCGAGGTTTGCGGTCACGCCGGTCGAAAAGGCAGCGCCTGAACCGGCGAAGGTGACAGCGCCGTCCGCTGAAGTGCCCCGTGAACCGGTAACGGCCACGGGCGACCAGTCCGCGCCCAAGGCCGGCGAGAAGCCGGTGCCCAAGCCTGCGGAAAAGACGCCCGAAAAGGCAGTCGAGAAACTGGCAGAAAAGCCGGCAGAGAAGCCTGCTGACAAGGCCGCCGACAAGCCGGCCGCAAAGCCAGTGGATTCCGATTCGCGCCGGGCTGCCGCCATCCTCGCCGGCCAGGGAACGGCTGCCGAGGCACCGGTTGCCAAGGCCTCCGAATATGTGATCCTGATCGGGGCATTCGCCAGCGAGGAAAACGTTCGCAGCATCCGCGCCAAGCTGCAGGAAAAGGGCGTCCGTACTTACACCGAGCCGCTCGATACCCCGGGCGGCAAGCGGACCCGGGTGCGCGCCGGCCCATTCCCGTCGCGCGAGGCGGCGGAGAAGGGTCTGGAAAAGATGAAGCAGGTCGGCGTTTCCGGCGTCATCTCCGGCAAGTGATGGCCACCCTCGATATCATCTTGGTCGCCATCGTCCTCATCTCCCTCGTGCTCGGCCTGTGGCGTGGCGTCGTCGGCGAAGTGATCGCGCTGATCGCCTGGATCGCTGCCTTCGTCGGCGCGCTCGAGTTCGGCGTGCCGGCGGGCCAGGCGGTTTTCGCCGGTATCGCCGATCCGGCGCTGCGTACGCTGGCCGGTTGTGCGCTGGTCTTCGCTGGCATCCTCGTCGCGATGTCGCTGATCCGGCTGGCGGTGCGCCAGATGGTCAAGGCGCTCGGGCTCAGTCTGTCCGACCGACTGCTGGGGATGGTTTTCGGTGCTGCGCGCGGCGTGCTTTTCGCCATGCTGCTTGTCGCGGCCGGCGGCATGACCTCCGCACCCCAGCAGCCGTGGTGGAAGGAGTCCACCCTGGTGCCGCCGCTCCAGATTGCCGTGCTGGCAGCCAAGCCGCTGCTGCCGGATGATGTGGCCAAACGGATTCGATTCAGCTAGGCAGGAAACGACTATGTGCGGAATTCTCGGAGTAATGGCGACGACGCCGGTCAACCAGCTGCTCTACGACGGGCTGATGGTGCTGCAGCACCGCGGCCAGGATGCGGCCGGCATTGCCACGGCGGAAGGCAACACCTTCAACCTGCACAAGGGGCCGGGGCTGGTGCGCGACGTCTTCCGGACGCGCAACATGCGCGCACTGCCCGGCAACTGGGGCATCGGCCATGTCCGCTACCCGACCGCCGGTTCGGCTTACAACTTTGCCGAGGCCCAGCCGTTCTACGTCAATTCGCCGTTCGGCATCGTCCTCGGCCACAACGGCAATCTGACCAACGCCGATCAGCTCAAGGAAGAGATGTTCCGCCTCGACCGCCGGCACATCAACACCAACTCGGATTCCGAGGTTCTCCTCAACGTCCTGGCGCACGAGCTGCAATCGGCGGCGCACGGCTACGAGCTCGACGTCGACAGCATTTTCCAGGCGGTCGCCGGCGTCCATCGCCGCTGCCGCGGTGCCTACGCGGTCGTCGCGCTGATTGCCGGCTACGGCCTGCTGGCGTTCCGTGACCCGCACGGCATCCGTCCGCTGGTCTACGGGCAGAACGAGACCGAGGAAGGGACCGAATATCTCATCGCTTCCGAGTCGGTTGCGCTCGATACCCTCGGCTTCCGCATGGTGCGCGACATCGAGCCGGGCGAGGCGGTCTTCATCGACCTCGAGCACAACCTGCACAGCCGGCAATGCGCGCAGGCGCCGATGTACGCGCCGTGCATCTTCGAATATGTCTATCTGGCCCGTCCGGATACCGTCATCGACGGCGTTTCGGTCTACGAATCGCGTCTGGCGATGGGCGAGTTGCTGGCCGAAAAGGTGCGCCGGGAGATTCCGGTCGGCGACATCGACGTCGTCATCCCGATTCCCGATTCGAGCCGCCCGTCGGCAATGCAGCTGGCGCAGGTCCTCGGCATCCCGTTCCGCGAGGGCTTCGTCAAGAACCGCTACGTCGGCCGCACCTTCATCATGCCCGGGCAGGCAATGCGCAGGAAGTCAGTGCGCCAGAAGCTCAACACCGTTGGCCAGGAATTCAAGGGCAAGCGTGTGCTGCTCGTCGACGATTCCATCGTCCGCGGTACCACCAGCCGCGAGATTGTCGAAATGGCGCGGGCGGCCGGCGCGGTCAAGGTCTATTTCGCTTCGGCGGCGCCGCCGGTGCGCTTCCCGAATGTGTATGGCATCGATATGCCGACGCGCGCCGAGCTGATCGCCACCGGGCGTACCGACGCGCAGATCGCTGCCGAGATCGGCGCCGATGCCCTGATCTACCAGGATATCGAGGCCCTCAAGCAGGCGATCACGCGCTTGCGTCCCGATCTCTCGGTTTTCGATGCGTCCTGTTTCGACGGCTGCTACATCACCGGCGACATCGACGAGTACTACCTCGATGCCGTCGAGGGCAAGCGCGGCGGCAAGGCGGGCAAGGGCGACGAGGACGGCGACGGCAAGGCATCGCAGCAACTCGTTCTCGGGCTGGCCGAAGGCGGGCAGGACTGAGATGGCCGACGATTCCGCCTACCGCCCCGAGACGCTGGCCGTCCGCGCCGGCCAGGAGCGGAGCCAGTTCGGCGAGCATTCCGAGGCACTCTACCTGACCTCGAGCTTCGTTTTCCCGAATGCGGCCGCTGCCGCCCGCCGTTTTTCCGGCGAGGAGGAGGGCAACGTCTACGCCCGCTTCACCAACCCGACGGTGACCATGTTCGAGGAGCGCCTCGCCGCTCTCGAAGGCGCCGAGGACTGCGTTGCGACCGCCAGTGGCATGTCGGCGATCATGGCCCTGTGCCTGGCACACCTCAAGCAGGGCGACCACATCGTCGCCTCGAACAGCCTGTTCGGCGCCACCGTCCAGTTGTTCAGCAACATCCTGGCGCGCACCGGCATTGCGACCACGTTCGTGTCTCAGACCGATCCGGTAGCCTGGGAAGCGGCGATCCGCCCGGAAACGAAACTCTTCTTCCTGGAAACGCCGTCCAACCCGCTCACCGAAATCGCCGATATTCCGGCGTTGACCGCGATAGCCCGGGCGCGCGGCATCCTGGTCGCCGTCGACAACTGCTTCTGCACGCCGATCCTGCAGCGCCCGCTCGAACTGGGTGCCGACCTTGTCGTCCACTCGGCCACCAAGTACCTCGACGGCCAGGGGCGTGTGCTTGGCGGCGCCGTCTGCGGCCCGAAGAAGCTGACCGAGGAAGTTTTCAAGTACCTGCGTACCGCCGGTCCGACGCTCTCCGCCTTCAATGCCTGGGTACTGCTCAAGGGCATGGAGACGCTGAAGATCCGCATCGAGGCCCAATCGGCAAACGCTGCGCGGCTGGCTGCCTGGCTGGAATCCCATCCGAAGGTGGCACGCGTCTTCTACCCGGGCCTGCCGTCGCATCCGCAATACGAATTGGCGTGCCGGCAGCAGAAGCGCGGCGGCGCCATCGTTTCCTTCGAACTCAAAGGCGCCCGCAAGGAGGCCTGGACGGTCGTCGACCACTGCCGCCTGCTCTCGATCACCGCCAATCTCGGCGACACCAAGACCACCATCACCCATCCCGCCTCCACCACGCATGGCCGCATCACCCCGGAAGCCCGGGCTGCGGCCGGCATCGACGAAAGCCTGCTGCGCATCGCGGTCGGCCTCGAAGCGGTGGAGGACCTGCAGGCCGACCTCGAACGCGGCCTCGCGCTCATCTGACATTCTGGCGGCGCCCGGCCATGGCCGGGCGTTTTGCCATGGAGCTCCCATGCATTTTTCCGATCTCGGCCTGATGGCCGAACTCCAGCGTGCTGTCGCCGAACAGGGCTACGACACGCCCACCCCGATCCAGCAGCAGGCGATCCCTGCCGTGATGACCGGCCAGGACCTCATGGCCACGGCACAGACCGGTACGGGCAAAACCGCCGGCTTCACGCTGCCCATCCTGCACCGCCTCGCCTCTGGCGGCAACGATCGCCTGACGCGCGTCGCGCGCACGCCGCGCGTGCTCGTCCTGACGCCGACGCGCGAACTTGCCATCCAGGTCGAGGAGAGCGTGCGCACCTACGGCAAGCACCTGCCGGTCACTTCGGTGGCCGTCTTCGGCGGTGTCGGCATCAACCCGCAGATCGCCGCTCTGCGCCGCGGCGTGGACATCCTGGTGGCAACGCCTGGGCGTCTGCTCGACCATGTCCAGCAGCGCACGGTCGACCTGTCCGGGATCGAGATATTCGTCCTCGACGAGGCCGACCGCATGCTCGACATGGGCTTCATCCGCGACATCCGCAAGATCATCGGGCTGCTGCCGAAACAGCGGCAGAACCTGCTGTTCTCCGCCACCTTCTCGCCGGAGATCCGCGAGCTGGCGGCCGGTCTCCTGCACCAGCCGGTGTCGGTCGATGTCGCGCCGCGCAACACTGCGGCCGAAACCGTCACCCAGAAGGTCATCGAGTGCAACCGCGAGCAGAAGAAGGATTTGCTCAAGCACCTGTTCGATACGCGCGGCCTGCATCAGGTGCTGGTCTTCGCGCGCACCAAGCACGGTGCCGACGCGCTGGCGCGCACGCTCGACAAGGCCGGCATCAAATCTGCTGCCATCCACGGCGACAAGTCGCAGGGCGCCCGTACGCGCGCCCTGTCCGAATTCAAGGATGGCAAGCTGGTGGCACTGGTGGCCACCGACATTGCGGCCCGTGGCATCGACATCGATGCGCTGCCCTATGTCATCAACTACGAGCTGCCCAACGTGCCCGAGGATTACGTGCACCGCATCGGCCGAACCGGAAGGGCCGGCATGGAAGGCGAGGCGATCTCGCTCGTCTGCCACGACGAGCGCCCGCAATTGAAGGACATCGAGAAGCTGATCAAGCGCACCGTCGAGCGCGTCGTCGTCGAAGGCTTCGAGCCATCGGCGACCGCTGCGCCACGCCCGCCGCAGCCGCCGCGCGGGCAGCGCAAGGCGCAGTCGGGGCACGGCCAGCCGCAGCCGCGGACGCAAACTGCAAAATCAGGCAAGAATTCCGGTCGACCGCAGCAGCACCACAGCGGCAGCCGGCACCGCTAGCATTCAGGCGAACTGCGGTCGCCGGCACCGCACCAAGGTGCGTCAGGCGAAGCGGATCTCGGCGCGCATGCAGGTCGCCCCGTTTGCCAGGCGGGCGCTCAGTACCGCCGTCTTCCGGGTGATTTCCGCGACCAGCGTCAGCGTCTCGCCGAGCAGCGCAGGCCGGAATCCGCGGTAGGACAATTCGCGCAGGGGCCGGCCGCCTGCCTCCTCGGCGAAATTGGCGAGCATTGTCGCGGTCAGCGGACCGTGAATGACCAGATTGTCGTAGCCCTCGACGTTGCGACAGTAGTCCTGGTCGTAATGGATGCGGTGGCCGTTGAAGGTCAGCGCCGAATAGCGGAACAGTGTCGTCGAGGTCGGAACGAAGGTCCGGCAACGGGAACCCGCAGGGGGCGGCGCGGCATCGCCCTTCTCGGCCGCCGGCGGCGAGGCGTTCTTGTAAACGATGTCGTGTTCCTCGCGGACGAGCAATTCGCCCGACATGGCGGTCAGTTCGTGGAGCACGGTCACGAAGACGAGGTCGCCGGCCCGTCCGGTCTTGTGGTCGACTGCCAGTACCTGCGAGGTCTTGCGCACACGGGCCCCGAGCGGCACCGGAGCGAGGAAGGCTAGCCGGCCACCGGCCCACATCCGGTTGGCCAGCGGCACCGGCGGCAGGAATCCGCCGCGTGCCGGATGCCCGTCGCGGCCCAATTCGCCGGACGGTAGTCCCTCAAGGAAATAGATCCAGTGCCAGAGCGGTGGCAGCGGCTCGCCGTCGCGAATCCGCCCGGGCTCGGGGTAGTCGACCGTGGCGGCCATCAGGCGGGCGTGGCGGGAAGCGATCACGTCCTCGTCGGTGTGCGACCGGCCGACCCAGGTGTGCAGGTAGCTAACGTCGATGGCGGTCACGGCAGAATCCCTTTAATTGCCGTGCCCGGGGGGCAGGCTAGGCGCCGAGTCCCAGCGCGGCGATGCCGGCGCAGGCAATCTGGCCGTCCTCGGCTGCCTTGACCCCGGAGACGCCGACCGACCCGGCGAGCTGGCCATCGACGAGGACAGGGATACCGCCCTCGAGCATGCCCTGCAGCACGGGGACCGACAGGAAGGAGACGCGGCCAGCGTTGATCATCTCTTCGTAGATGCGCGTCTCGCGGCGACCGAGCGCGGCGGCACGCGCCTTCTCCGGGGCGATGTAGGCGCTCGCGGCCGGGCAGCCGTCGAGCCGTTCGAGAGCGAGGAGATGACCACCGTCGTCGGCGACGGCGATGGTCACCGGCCAGCCGTTGGCTTCGGCTTCGGCGCGTGCGGCGGCGATGATGCGCTGCGCATCGTCGCGGGTCAGGCAGGGGCGGTTGCGCATGGCGTTCTCCGGTCAGGACGGATTGGCGTCGCTCAGGCTCTCGAGCAGCTTCAGCGCGGCGATCGAATCGTCCTCGCCGAGGCCGCTGCCGACCAGTGCGTTGAACAACTGGGCCGTCGCGGCGGCGGAAGGCAGCATCAGGCCGAGGCGATGTGCCTCCTCCATGACGATGCGCAGGTCCTTCTGGTGCATCCAGGCCTTGAAGCCGGGCTTGAAGTTGCGGTCGAGCATGCGCTGGCCGTGGTTTTCGAGGATGCGCGAATAGGCGAAGCCGCCGAGCAGTGCCTCGCGCACGCGCGCCGGGTCGACGCCGCTGCGGGCGGCGAAATTGAATGCTTCGGCAACTGCCAGCACGCCGACCCCGGTGAGGATCTGGTTGCAGGCCTTGGCCACCTGCCCGGCGCCGCTGCCGCCGATCAGGGTGATCGACTTGCCCATCTTCTCGAACAACGGACGCGCCTTCTCGAAGGCTTCCGCCTTGCCGCCGACCATGATGGTCAGCGTCGCGTTGATCGCCCCGACCTGCCCGCCGGAGACCGGTGCGTCGAGGAAGTCGATGCCGCGCGCAGCGAGTTCGGTAGCGATCTCGCGGGCGGCGTTGGGGTTGATCGTGCTCATGTCGACTACGACCAGGCCGGCCGTGCCGCCTTCGACGATGCCGCCGGGGCCGAGGGCCACGGCACGCACGTCGGGCGCGTCGGCGACCATCGTGATCACGATGTCGACGTGGTGGGCCAGCTCGGCCGGAGTCGCGTGGATGCGCGCTCCCGACCCGGCGAAGGGCTCCAGTGCGGCGGGCCGGCGGGCCCATAGGTGCAGGTTGTGGCCGGCGGCGGCGAGGTGCTGGGCGAGCGGGCGGCCCATCAGGCCGAGTCCGATGAATCCGACGTTCATGCGTGTTCTCCTGGGCGGGTTGGCGGGCGCGTCAGGCGGCCAGCATCTGGGGGTTGAGCAGGTTGGGCGGACGCCGGCCGTCCAGCGCCGCGACCAGGTTGTCGATCGCGCACATGGCCATCGCCAGGCGCGTCGCGCGCGAGGACGAGCCGATATGCGGGGTGAGAACGACATTGTCGAGGTCGGCGAAGCGCGGGTCGAGCGCCGGTTCGTTCTCGAACACGTCGAGGCCGGCGCCGGCGATGCGCCTTTCCGCCAGCGCCGCGATCAGTGCGCCGTCATCGACGATGCCGCCGCGAGCGACGTTGATCAGGTGCGCCGTCGGCTTCATCGCAGCCAGTTCTGCCGCACCGATTGCGTGGTGCGTAGCCGGCGAATACGGCAGCATCAGGACGAGGAAATCGCTTTCGCGCAACAGGGTCGCTTTGTCCACCCAGGTCGCGGCGCATTCGGTTTCCTGATCGGGGTGGAGGTGCTGGCGGTTGTGGTAGATGACGCGCATCGCGAAGCCGCCGGCGCGACGGGCGACAGCGCGCCCAATGCGGCCCATGCCGAGGATGCCCAGCGTCGCGTGATGGACATCCTGGCCGAACCAGCCGTCGTGGAATTTCCAGCCCTGCCACTGGCCGTTCCGCACCCAGCGGTCGGCTGCCACGATGCGGCGGGCCGACGCGAGGAGCAGCGCCCAGGCGGTGTCGGCGGTCGTGTCGTCGAGCACGCCCGGGGTATTGGTGGCCATGACGCCGGCAGCGGTGATCGCCGCAAGGTCGTAGTTGTTGTAGCCGACGGCCACGTTGCAGACGGCCTTGAGTCCAGCAGCACCGGCAAGCGTTTGCGCGTCGATGCGGTCGGAAAGCAGCGTGATGGCGCCGTCCTTGCCGGCCAGGCGGGCAGCGATCTCGGCCGGCGGCAACGCGCGGTCTTCCGGGTTGTAGTCGACCTCGAAGGCGGCATTCAGGCGGTCGATGGCCTCCGGGAAGAGGGCGCGGGTGACCAGGATTTTCGCTTTCATGCGGCAGCCTCGTGATTGAACAAGAGCCTCACTTGTATAGCACCTGCGGCAGCCACAGCCCGATCTCAGGGAAGATGTAGAGCAGCGCCAGCGCGACGACCTGGATGCCCATGAATGGCAGCATGCCGGCGAAGATCTGGTTGAGCGTGACGTGCGGTGGCGATACTCCCTTCAAATAGAAGGCCGCCATCGCCACCGGTGGCGACAGGAAGGCGGTCTGCAGGTTGAGCGCGACGAGCAGGCCGAAGAACAGCGGGTCGATATTGAAATGGGCGAGCAGCGGGATGAAGATCGGCATGAAGATGACGATGATCTCGGTCCATTCCAGCGGCCAGCCGAGGATGAAGATGATGGCCTGCGACAGGAGCATGAACTGCACTGGCGTCAGGTCCATCGACAGCACCCATTTCTCGACCAGTTCCTGGCCGCCGAGCAGGGCGAACGCAGCCGAGAAGATCGAGGACCCGACGAACAGCCAGCACACCATCGCCGAGGTCTTGGCGGTCAGGAACACCGACTCCTTGACGACGCCGAAGGTCAGCTGGCGGTAGGCCGCGGCCAGGATGAAGCCGCCGAGGGCACCGACGGCTGCCGCCTCGGTCGGCGTCGCCAGGCCGAAGACGATGCTGCCGAGTACGGCGAGGATCATGATCGCCAGCGGGAAGAACGAGCTCAGCAGCATCTTGAAGATCTCGAGCCTGACGAAACTGAGCACGTAGTAGAAGGCGGCGGCGACGACTACAACTGCGGCAACCAGACCATAGAACCAACCCGGTGTCGGCAGCCGCTCGGCCTCGGCAGCCTGTTCTGCCGGCGGTTCGGCAAGGGCGGGAGCAGCGGGTGTCGCGGCAGCGCGGTCGGTTTCCGCCGGTGGTTCCTTGACACCGTCGCCTTCCGCGGCCGGCGGCTCGGCGAGGCCGCCGGAGTCCTCGACCGCGTTACCGCCGGCATCGCCCATCGCGACCAGGCCCTGGACGTCGTCGACCACCTCGGGGCGCGTGGCCAGGTGCCAGGTTCCGGCCAGCATCGCGAGCAGGGCGAGCAGCGGCAGCAGCGCCAGCACCATTTCCTTGAACGCCGTGCCACGGGCGACGCCGCCGACGCGGCCGGCCGCTGCGCGAGCCAGAGCCGGCAGCGCGCGGTGCGAGACCCGGTCGTTCAGCGCTTGCGCCGTCGGTGGCAGGTCAATATGGCGCTCTTCCATCGGCAGCGGCGGCGCCAGGTGCGGCTTCAGCTTGGCGAGAATGATCACGTAGACGATGTAGAGTCCGGCCAGCATCAGGCCCGGGAAGAATGCCCCGGCGTAGAGCTGGACAACGGAGACGCCGGCGGTGGCGCCATAGACGATGAGCATCACCGAGGGCGGAATGAGGATGCCGAGGCAGCCGCCGGCGGTGATCGCCCCGGCCGACAAGCGCACGTCGTAGCCGGAGCGCAGCATGGCGGGGAAGGCGAGCAGGCCCATCAGCGTGACGACGGCGCCGACGATGCCGGTGGCCGTCGCGAATATTGCGCAGGTGACCAGGGTCGCCACGGCCAGCGCGCCGGGCACACGCGCCAGCGACAGTTCGAGCGAGCGGAACAGCTTGGCGATCAGGTTGGCGCGCTCGACCAGGTAGCCCATGAAGACGAAGAGCGGGATCGAGATCAGCACGTCGTTGGTCATCACCGCGTACGCCCGTTGCACCATCAGGTCAAGCGTCTGGCGCACGGCGATGTCGGGGCTGCCGCTGCGGTAGGCTAGCCAGGCGAAGAAGACGCCCATGCCCATCAGCGTGAACGCGGTGGGGAAGCCGGCCATGATGGCGACGACGACCAGCGACAGCATGAGCAGTCCGAGGTGGCCGTTGGTCAGGTTGGACCAGGGCATGAAGATGGCGGTGACGAGAAGGATGGCCGCCATCAGCGAGAGGCCGAACCACAGTTCGCGGCGGATGGTCATGGCTTGCCCCCGCCATTCGCGTCGTCGTGGGCGACGACGTAGGCGTCGAGTGCAGCGATGTCCTTGTCGGTGACATGCACCATCGCCTTGAGCTTGTCGACGTCGACTTCCTCGACGTCCTGCTCGCGCGACGGCCATTCGCCGGTACGGATGCAGATGATGCAGCGGATGATCTCGACGACGCCCTGGAGCAGCAGGCCGAAGCCGGCCGCCGGGACGACGAACTTGAACGGCCACAGGGGCAGCGGCTCGGGCGAGAAGGTGTTTTCGCGGATGGCGAAAGATTCCTCGGCGGAAATCATGCCCGCGTAGGACAGCGCAAAGATGCCGGGGATGAAGAAGACGATGTAGAGGATAAGGTCGATCCGTGCCTGCGTGCGCGGCTGGAAAAAGCCGTAGAGCACGTCGCCGCGCACGTGGCCCTGCTTGGACAGCGTGTAGGCGCCGGCCATCATGAACAGTGTGCCGTAGAGCATGATCTGGGCGTCGAGAACCCAGGCGTGCGGCGTATTCAGCGCATAGCGCGAGAACACTTCCCAGGAAATCAGCGCGGTCAACACCACGATGCTCCAGGCGAACGTATGTCCGGCCCAGGTCGACAGCTTGTCGATGAATAGCAACAGTTTTTGCATGGCCCCCCCTTTGCCCGCCAGCGGGTGAAACGGGCGGGGCGGCCACCGGCGCCGCCCCGCGCAGCGCCGCTTAGCCCTTCTTGGCGGCGAAGTAGTGGTTGTAGGCCATCTTGTAGTCGACCAGCGTGTCGTTCTGCCACTTGCCGGCGCGCTGGGCGAAGGTTCGCATCGACTCGAGCACCTTTGCGAACATCGGGTTGTCGGCGCTCTTGGTGGCGATGACCTTGTCCCAGGCCGCCAACTGGGCCTTGAGGATGGCGTCCGGCGTCTTCCAGAACTTGACGCCGGCCTTCTGCATTTCGCCGTAATCGGTCGAGTAGCGGTCGATCGCCTTCCAGCTCATGTCGGCCGAAGCGGCCTGCACGGCATAGTCGATGATGTGCTTCAGTTCGGTCGGCAACGCCTCGTAGCGCTTCTTGTTGAAGAGGATCTCGAACTGCTCCGAGCACTGGTGGAAGCTCTGCAGCATGCAGTGCTTGGTTACATCCGGGAATCCGAGCAGCTTGTCGGACGAGGCGTTGTTGAATTCGGCCGCGTCGAGCAGACCGCGATCCAGCGCCGGTACGATTTCGGCACCCGGTAGCGGGTTGACCGCGGCACCGAGCTCCTTGTAGATGTCGACGGCGAGGCCGACGGTGCGGAACTTGACGCCCTTCATGTCGTCCGCCTTGGTCACCGGCTTCTTGAACCAGCCGAACGGCTGGGTCGGCATCGGTCCGTAGAGGAAGGACTGGACGTCGAGGTTGAGGCTCTTGTAGATCTCGTCGAGCAGCGCCTTGCCACCGCCGTAGTTGTGCCAGGCGAGGACCATGTTGGGATCCATGCCGAAGGCCGGGCCGGAGCCCCACAGCGCCACCGCACTGTTCTTGCCGTACCAGTAGGCGACGACGCCGTGGCCGCCGTCGAGCGTGCCCTTGCTGACAGCGTCGAGCAGCTCGAAGGCCTTGACCACGGCGCCAGCCGGCAGCACCTCGATCTTCAGCTTGCCGCCCGACATCTCGTTGACCTTCTTGGCGAAGTCCAGCGCGTATTCGTGGAAGATGTCCTTGGCCGGCCACGTCGACTGCCAGCGCATGCTGATCGGCGACTGGGCGACGGCGATCATCGGGAATCCGGCGACCGCGGCGCCGCCCGCGCCGGCCGCGGCGGTGGTCAGGAACTTGCGCCGCGAGGACTTCGCCGGCGCCTGCTTGTCGCTACCTTTGCTTTCATTTTCCATGTTTGTCTCCTCTTGTGGACCTCCATCGAGGTAAGGCTACCTCAGCTCTGCAACCGGCCCGCCGGAATTGTGCGGGCCGCCTGACTCCCTTCAGCGCAGCAGTTTCAAGCGGTTCTGCAGCGCCTGGGCCAGTTCCTTCAGGGCGACAATCGTCTCGGCCTGGCGGGATTGGCTCATCTGTCCCTTGATGGTGCTGACCGCAACGGCTGCCAGCACCGGGCCGCCGTCGGGGTCGTGGATGGGCACGCCGATGCAGGACATGCCGGCATGGGTTTCCTCGTCGTCGATCGCGTAGCCGAGGCGACGCACGGCGTCGAGGTCGGCCAGCAGTGACTTGACGGTACGGCAGCTGCGCGCCGTCAGGCGTGGCAACGGCCGGCCGCGGAAGAGGGCGCGGATGGCGGCGTCGTCGAGCGTGCTGATCAGCGACTTGCCGGTGGCCGTGCAGCTGACCGGCAGGCGCATGCCGATCCGGTAGGTCAGCCCGATGGCCTGGCCGCCATTGCGGCAGGCGATATAGACCACCTCGCTGCCGTCGCGGATCGCCAGCACGGCGCCGCCCGCGTCGAGCCCCGGCAGGCTGGCGAGCGCCTGGTCGAACTCACGAGTAAGGTCGGTGCGGGCCAGATAGGCATGGGCGAGATCGACGACGCGCGTGCCCAGATGATAGGTACCGTCTTCGTAGCGGTGCAGCAGGCCGGACAGCGTCAGGCTGGTGCACAGGCTCAGCGTCGAACTCTTCGGCAGCCCCATGCGGGTGCTCAGGTCGCCGAGGGGGAGCGGGTCGCGCGAGGCGGCGAGTTCGTCGAGCAGGCGTGCCGCCTTCAGCACCGAGGGAACGGTGGCCTTGGGGAGTTCCCTTGCCTGCGCACGCACTGCCGGATGTCCTTTCCCGCGGAAGTTTCCCGCGCACTGAACCGAAGTCGTGAAGCTTTGTCTATCCTACCCGAAACAAGTTCAAAATAAAGCACGTCGTTCATATCCATGAATACCCGGAGTCGACTCCGGCTCGCCGGGGCTCTCCCGAGGAGGTTCGCATGGCCAGTTCCGAAGCCACACCCCACGCCGCTGCAGCGGTGCTCGATCACTACATCGCCGGCCGGCGCGTGGCGCCGGCCGGCAGCCGCGGCGCCGCTGTCATCGCTCCGTCCACCGGGCAGGTGAGCGCCCGCGTCCCGCTCGCCGGGGCAGGCGAAGTCGCTGCGGCCGTGGCGGCTGCGGCCGCGGCACTGCCGGGCTGGTCGGCGGCGCCGCCCTTGCGGCGGGCGCGCGTCCTGCAGCGCTTTCGCGAATTGCTCGAACGCCATCGCGACGATCTCGCACGCATCATCACCCGCGAGCACGGCAAAGTGCTCGACGACGCGCGTGGCGAGGTGGTGCGCGGCACCGAGGTCGTAGAGTTCGCATGCGGCATCCCGCACCTGCTGAAAGGCGAGCACTCGGCGGAGATTGGTGCCGGCGTCGACAGCTGGTCGCTGCGCCAGCCGGTCGGCGTTTGCGCCGGCATCACCCCGTTCAATTTTCCGGTCATGGTGCCGATGTGGATGTTTCCGGTCGCGCTCGCATGCGGCAATACCTTTGTCCTCAAGCCTTCGGAGCGCGACCCGTCGGCCAGCCTGTTCGTCGCCGACCTGCTGGCCGAGGCGGGCCTGCCGCCAGGTGTCTTCAACGTCGTTCACGGCGACAAGGAGACGGTCGATGCGCTACTCGATGACCCGCGTGTGGCGGCGGTCAGCTTCGTCGGGTCGACGCCGGTTGCCGAGGCCATCTACACGGTGGGCAGTGCTGCCGGCAAGCGGGTGCAGGCACTTGGCGGCGCCAAGAACCATTTGGTCGTGATGCCCGACGCCGATCTCGACCAGGCAGTCGACGCCCTGGTCGGTGCCGCCTACGGTTCCGCCGGTGAGCGCTGCATGGCGATCTCGGTCGCGGTCGCGGTTGGCGGCATTGCCGACGAGCTGGTCGCACGCCTCGCCGAGCGCGCACGCACGTTGAAGGTCGGGCCGGGACTCGAGCCGGGCATGGAGATGGGGCCGCTGGTCACCGCCGCTCATCGCGACCGCGTCTCGGGCTACGTCGCTACCGGCGTCGCCGAGGGTGCGCAACTGGTGGTCGATGGCCGCGGACTACAGGTCGCCGGCCACCCGGACGGCTTCTTTCTCGGCGGTTGTCTCTTCGACCACGTCAAGCCGGCGATGCGCATCTACCGCGAGGAGATTTTCGGGCCGGTCCTGTGCGTCGTCCGGGTGCCGGACTTCGCTGCCGCGGTCGACCTGGTAAACCGGCACGAATTCGCCAATGGCACCGCGATCTTCACGCGCAGCGGCCATGCAGCGCGGGAGTTCGCCGCCCGCATCGAGGTCGGCATGGTCGGCATCAACGTGCCGATTCCGGTGCCGATGGCCTTCCACAGCTTCGGCGGATGGAAGCGCTCGCTGTTCGGCGACCATGCCGTGCACGGCCCGGAAGGGGTGCGCTTCTACACGCGGCTGAAGACCGTGACGTCACGCTGGCCGGATGATCCTCCCGGCGGCGCCAGCTTCGTCATGCCGACTCACTGAACGACGGCGGCCGCGCTTTTGGCGCCGTGTGCTCCGCCGGCGGTCAGTCACCGAACGCGGCAGACGCTTTCATGGCCTTGCGCAATGCGTCGAAGTCAGCATCGCTGGCTTCCAGGAAGCCATTGCGGTCGAGGGGATCGAGCCCCGGCCCGGTAAGGCCCAACAATGCCGCCTTGAGCGCCCTGGCGAGCGCCGGCTCGAGCTGGGCGCTGGCGGCCCAGGCCTGAGTCGGGCTGGGGAAGCGCGCGAGTTCGCGCAGTCCCTTGTCGGCCGCGTATTTCTTGAAGGTCTTTTCGTTGCAAGACCCGGCATCATGGCTGCCACTGGCCACGGCGAAAATCACCTTGTCGTGGCGCCCGAGATAGTCGAACCCCGCGAGGTCGCGTGCCTTGATGCCGTTCCGAAACAGCTCCGCCTGCGCCAGATAGCGGCCGGTCGTCGAACTGGGGTCGCCGAAGGCATACTTCTTCCCACGCAGTTCGGAAATTTTCCGGATCGGCGAATCCTTGCGAACGAACATGACACCATCGAAGGTCTTGTCGCCGTCATGCGCTTCCACCACCAGCAGCTTCAGGCCCGGCGCCTTCTGCTTGGCGAGTACGTAGGATGCCGGTCCCAGCCGGGAAAAGTCGACATCGCCACGGGCGATGGCGAGCAGGCCTTCCTCGTAGGTGGGGAAGATGCGTACCTCGATGCGAACGTCGAGGCCCTGCCGCGCGAGGTTGTCCTGCAGATCCTTCTGGAGGGGCGCGAGCTTGCGCAATTCTTCCGACGGGCGCTCGGTCGCGTAGCTGCCGAGGCGCAGTGCGCGCGTTTCCCCGGCCACCGTGCCGGCAGCTGCGAATCCCGCAAGTGCCAGGGCGGCGACGGCCAGCGGGCGGCGCAGGGAGCGAAAGCCGTTGCGGGTCATCTGCCTACCTTGATTGAACGATATCGATCGACGAGACCGGGTTGTCGACGGTGAATATCGGCGGCAGGGCCATGAACAGTCCACTGGCCTGCAGCGCCAGGTAAAGGTCGTTGGTGGCGGCGATTCCGGCGTGGTCCCATTCGCCGCCGAATTTCTCGCTGACCTTGAACGACAGTTCGGATTCGAGCAAGGTGCCACCCTTCGTCTCCCAGCGGTTGACCAGCATCCAGCTTGATATCCGGGTGCGGTTCCAATTGACGGCCATGTCGTCGAACACCGCTTCGTCCCAGCGCGAGACTTCCTTGAGCGGCGTGGTGGCCGGAAGCAGCGTATTCAGGCCCGGGAAGAATGTGGAGAAGAAACCCAAGGTGGTCACGTCCGTGCGCCGACCCTTGAGAAACAGCGATCCGGAGGCACAGAACTTGACGTTGTCGAAATGCAGGTCCTGTTCCAGCTTGAATTTCGTGTCGTGCTTCCGGTAATTGCCGGAACGGCGTATGTCCGGGTAGCACAGCGAATTCACCGGTTTGTCGAAAAGTATTTCGGGCAAGAAGGCGTGTTGCTTGCACTTGAGCTTGGTGCGCTTGTCGGTGGCTTCGATGGCCAGCGTGAGCTGGTGGCGCTTCAGTTCCCAGTGAGCGGTGTCGTAACGGATGCCTGCGCGCCGCCAGAGGTTATTGACGAAGCGCGCCGTGCTGCGGTTGTCGTCGGCGAGCAGTGCCACCGCGTGCGAAACCGCATCCGTGACAGCGAGGAAGAGGGCCTCGTCCGTCCTCCCGGGCGCCCGCTGGCCGCGCCCGAGCGCCCCGTCCAGATCGACCTTCATCTGGAACTCCTTGCTCTTCTGGTGTTGCGGCTTCTTCGACATCACAGGTCTTTTCGGGTGTATGCAGCGATCATGGCGGTTGCAGGCGTTGCACCTTAGCGACTCGGTCACGCGCGGTCAACCGTCCCGGACGGCCGCTAATCGCCGGCGCGAATGGCGTGATATGCTCATTTAGTCGTGCCGACGATGAACAATAAAAGGGAGGGCTGGGCCAAGTGCCGGAGACGACCAGCACCATCCGCCGCTTGAGAGGCTCGCTGGCGGCGCGCATCCTGACCGGGGTGACGGTGGCCGTCGGCTTTGCGCTGGCGCTGACCACGGCCTATTTCTCGATCGAGCAGCGTGCCGCGCTGGACCGGGACTTCCGCGACCAGAGTCAGTCCTTCGCCGATGCCCTGGCGGCGTTTGCGATCGAGCAACTGGTCGCGATCGATTACCCGTCGCTGGAGTATGCCATCGGCGTCGCGGGCAGGAAGAACGAGGAAATCCAGCAGATCGAGGTCCTGCACGAGGGCAGGTTGGCCGCGTTGTACCGACGCTCGGAACATTCCGCCGGAGCTTCCTTCAATTCGGCGGTCACCTGGCAGGACGGCACCGGGATCGGCGAGGTGCGGATCGTTTTTTCGACCAATCACCTGGCTGCCCTGCGCAATGTGGCCCTGCGCGATTCACTCGTCACGATGCTGGCCATTTTCGTGGCGCTCGGGGCTTCGCTGGGTTTTCTCCTGCGGCGCGGGGTTATCAGGCCGGTCGAGGAACTGACCGCGCGCATCGAACAGGCCATCGGCGACGCCCTGCCCGAACTGGCGGACAGTCACGACAAGGACCTCGGAACTCTCGATGAGATCATACGGCTCGAGCGGCGTTTCACCAGCCTGCTCGACGGTCTCGAGCTGCGCGACAGGGCGCGGAGTCTGGCGGAAAAGGCACTGATCGAGAATCAGCAGAACCTCGAGCGCCTGGTCGGGGAGAGAACCGACAGCCTGCGGGCCGCCGAACAGGAAGCCGTCCGGCAAAGTCAGGTCAAGTCGCAATTCCTGGCCGCCGCCAGCCACGACTTGCGCCAGCCGATGCAGGCGATCGGCCTGTTCCTGCACGCGCTCGAGCGTAGCAAGGTCAACCCCGAGCAGGCGCAGCTTGTCGCCAGCCTGTCGGCATCGGCCCGGCTGTTGGGCGAGTTGCTCGACGCACTGCTCGACATATCGAAGCTCGATGCCGGGGCGGTCGTCCCCAATGTCGCCCCGGTCGATATCTATGGCGTATTCGCGGAGCTCGAGGGGGAGTTTTCACAGCTGGCGCTGGCGAAGATGTTGCGATTCATCATCGTCATGCCACCGCAGACACCCGTGATCCAGACCGACCAGCGTCTGCTGCTGGCCATCCTGCGCAACCTCGTCGGCAATGCCATCAAGTACACCGACCGGGGTGGAGTCCTGATCGCCGCCCGCCGGCGGCGCGGCGAATTGCTCATCCAGGTCTGGGATACCGGAATCGGCATCGCCGCTGCCGATCGCGAGCAGGTCTACCGGGAGTTTTTCCAGGTACATAACCCGCAGCGCGATCGCAGCCGGGGCCTCGGCCTTGGCCTTTCGATCGTCAGGCGCCTGGTCACCCTGCTCGGCTACGAAATCGACTGTCGGTCGGTACCCGGAAAGGGGACGGTTTTCACCATCCGTGTTCCCGATCCGCTTATCGCCAACCGCGGGCTGTCGGACAGCGAGGCCATGCCGGCTGAAGAGCTTGGTGACGTGAGTTTCCTCAGGGGGCGCCGCGTCGTGATAATCGAGGACGATCAACTCGCCGCCGAAGGACTTTGCGCGATGCTCGGCTCCTACGGCCTGATCGTCACCGCCTTCGCCAATGCCGGCGAGGCCCTGGCCGCACCCGACCTGACGGGTGCCGACTTCTACGTTTCCGATTACCGCCTGCCAGGGAGCATGGACGGCCTCCAGTTGCTCCAGACGATCCGCCAGCGGGCCGGCCGGCCAGTGGACGGCCTGATCGTCACCGGCGACACCGCCGCCGAACAGATGGGCGTCTTTGCGGCGAGCGGATGGCGCGTCCTGCACAAGCCGGTGTGTCCCGTGACGCTGATCGCCGCGATCCGCGATGCCGTGCGGCCGTCGGGCAGTGCGGGCAGGCGCAGAAGCGCCAGCCGCTGATGCGCACGTGCCGCCGCGATGCTTACGGTTGCGCCGCCCGGGGGGGCTTGCCGGTGCGTCGGCTAGCACTGGTGACGATTCTGGTCCTGTTCGCGGCGGGTTGCGCTTCGCCGCCGCCGGCCCCCTTCGATCCTGCCGTCCGCCTGCTCGAGGCCGGTGAGCCGGTCCGCTTGCGCGTGCCCGCTGAACTGATGCACAACCACGACATGGAAGAGCCGGCCTACGATGCGGCCGAAGGCTACCGCCCGATTCCCACCTACCCGGGCGAACTGCTGCTGACCGACCGCCGCTTGCTGTTCATCGTCACGCCGGCCGGGCCGGAGGTATCCTGGGTCTCCATCCCGTACGCCGCGATCGCCCGCGCCCGCCCCAGCCGGACGCCGCTCCTGCACTACATCGTGGTGTGGGACGCCGACGGCCATGCCGATAGCTTCATCGTCGATGCGAGCGTCGTGCAGTCGCTGCACCGGGGCCTGGGCGAGGCCCTGATGGCCAGGGGCAGAATGTCGCTGCCGCCGACACCGCCCCGACATCTCGCGCCCTGACGGCGGGGAGCAAACCAGCTACCTGCCCATCGGGCCCCGGAATATCGGGGCGCCGATGGGCCATGCCTCAGGCGCCGTGCGGGTCAAACGCGCACTTGATGTAATCGCACTCGGGTGATTGATTGTGGTCGTGCGAATTGCCCGGATCGATCTCCTGCGACGTGCACATCGCCGCCATATTGTGCGCGCTCCCCCCGAAGTTGAATTTGCAGGAACGGACAAGATCGTTTCCGTTTCCGGCGCCGGCATCGGAATCGCGGGTGTATTGCAACAGCTTCGGGTTCTGGCCGATGGCCAGTCCCTTCCCCGGGTTCGACGCCGACTGTTGGGCATGCGACAGGGGTGCGGCCAGAGTCAGGGCGAGGGTGAATGTGGCTGCGAGCAGTTTGCGCGTCATGATTCTGGTTCTCTCGGCAAGGCGGTCCGGAGCGGACCCATGGTTGCCAAGTGTATGCAGGAAACCTGCTGCGATTCGTGAAGGATTCCACCCTTTGCCGAAGAATTTTCTGCATGACCGTCAATGGACTTTGGCAATCCCGGCGCTTCCCTGGCAACGGGTCGCCATCTGCGTGGCGACCGGCGTTGCCGAAGGTGCACAACCGGTGGTCGATGGCCGTGGCTACAGGTCGCCGGTTGTTTTCCCCGGCAGCCATTTCAGCAGCACGCTGCGCAGGACTTCGGGCGCTACCGGCTTGCCGATATGGTCGCTCATGCCAGCCTCGAGGCAGGCCTTGCGATCCTCGTCGAAGGCGTTGGCGGTCAGCGCGATGATCGGCGTGTCGGCGTAAGCCGGAATCTGCCGGAGGGCTCGTGTTGCCTCGAGACCGGTCATCTGCGGCATCTGGACGTCGAGCAGGATGAGCGGGTAGCGTGCGCTTTCCGCCTTCGCGACCGCCTGAGCCCCGTCTCCGGCAAGGTCGACCAGTAGACCCATGCCGGCCAGCAGTTCGGACAGGACCTCCTGATTGATCGGGTCGTCCTCGGCAAGCAGGATCCGGATACCGGAGAGCCGGGCGGCATCCGCCTCGTCTTGAACCGCCGCGGGCGCTGCGGGTACGGCGGGCGCTCCCGGTGCCAGCTTGGCAAGCGTTACGGCGAACCAGAAGGTCGAACCGTTGCCGGGCTGGCTGACGACGCCGATCGCGCCGCCCATCATCTCGGTCAGCCGCTTGCTGATCGCGAGTCCCAGACCGGTGCCGCCATATTTGCGCGTGGTTGATCCGTCGGCCTGCTCGAAGGCCCTGAACAGGCGTGCCTGATCGTCTTCCGAGATGCCGATCCCGGTGTCCTGTACCTCGCAGCGCAGGACGACGCGGTCTGCGTGGTCCTCGACCAGGCGCATGCGGATCGTGACGCTCCCGGACTCCGTAAACTTGACGGCATTGCCGGCGAGGTTGAGCAGTATCTGCACCAGGCGGGATGGGTCGCCCCGCAAGCTCAGGGCCGAGATCTCCGGCGGCAACTCGATGCGCAGCTGCAGCCCCTTTTCGCTGGCCCGCGTTGCGATCAGGCTGGTCAGCTTGCGCAGGAGCTCATTGATCCGGAAGTCGATGTTCTCGAGCGCGAACTGCTCGGCCTCGATCTTGGAAAGATCGAGTATGTCGTTGATGATGGTCAGCAGGTGGTGCGATGCCTGGTGGATCTTGCCCAGCTGGCTGCGCACCTTTTCATCGGTCACCCGCCGCAGGGCCAGTTCGTTCATGCCCATGATCCCGTTGAGCGGGGTGCGCAGTTCATGGCTCATGTTGGCGAGGAAGGTGCTCTTCGCGCGGCTGGCCGATTCGGCCTGGTCGCGCGCGGCGAGCGCGTCTTCGCGCGCGCGCCAGCGCGTCCTGGGTTTGCGCCAGGCGGGCCAGCGAGCGGCTCAGCGCCAGATAGAACAGGGCGAGCAGGATGCCGACGAGGGTGACGGCGGCAACGATGACCCGGAATTCGTGCCCGAGCTTTTCCCGGATTTCGGCGACGGAGTGCCCGACCGCGAAGCTCAAACCGTATTGCGGCAGCCGGTGAAAGCCGTATACGCGGTCTAGGCCATCGACCGTCCCCAGCGCACGGTAACTCCCGGAGACAGGCGCTCCGGGTTCCAGGTAAGGGCGGCCAGTCGCCACCAGGCCGATGGCCCCTTCAGGTTCCGGGTGGCGGGCCATCAAGGCGCCGCCGTCGCGCACTGCCCACGTGACGCTGCCTGGCGGGAGGGCCAGCTTGACCGCGAAGTCGGAGAACAGGGAGGGGCTGACCGATGCGACGAACACCCCGGCGAACTTGCCGTCATCGTAGATCGGGCGGGTGAACTGGATCGACCACTTGCCGGACACCTTGCCCTTGAGTGGCTTGCTGATGAACAGCCGGTCCGTATCCGGATTGTCGGCGTGGATGCGGAAGTGCTCGCGATCGCTCAGGTCGATGCGGTCGTCAGGCTTGGCCAGATTGGAGAATTCCAGGATGCCGTCGGGGCCGATCACGCCGGCCTGGAAGGCGATGTCGCTGATGCTCTGGCGGGAGCGGACGAAATCGGAGAAGGCACGCGAGTCGCCGTCCCAGCGGCTGCGCGCATCCAGGGCGAAATCGTCGAGGCGCTTGATCGTCGCCAGTGCGAATTCGGCGAAGACATGTGCTTGGGCACTTGCCCGGTCTTGCGCTTCTTGGATGGCTCGCTGTTCGATATGGCGGATCTCGAAGATCGCCAGAGCCACGATCAGGCCGAAGAAGACCGCCAGCGCGACCAGGATCTGACGGCGCAGGGCATCGGTGGAGCGGGCAGGGGCTAACGCGCCCAGTGCGCCGGAGGGTTGCGGTTGTTCGGCCATGATCGGGGCGCGGGTTGCATTATGTCCATTTTATGCCGTTGGGGGTTCCGGTGTTGCGAATGTCCGTCAGCCGGCCGTGCGGATCAGCGACAGCAGATCGTCGCCGTAGTGCTCGATCTTGGCCGTACCCATGCCGGTGATGCCGGCGAGCATGCCGCGGCTGGCCGGCCTCATCTCGGCGAGTTCGCGCAGCGTCCGGTCGTGCAGGATCACGTAGGCGGGTACGGCCTGCTCGCGGGCAGCGTCGGCGCGCCACTGGCGCAACAGCTGGAACAGGCCATCGTCGGCGGGCGATAGCGCGGCGGTGTCGGTGCGGCCGCTGCGGGGCGCTGCCTTGCGCCGTACAGGCCGGCGCAGTTGCACCGTGCGTGCGCCCTTGAGCACTTCGCGTGCGGCTTCGGTGAGTTGCAGGGCGCCATGTTCGGCCATGTCGACATGGGCCAGACCGGCGGCGGCAAGCTGGCGGAAGACGCTCTTCCAGCCGTGCTCGTCGAGGTCGGCACCGACGCCGAAGGTCGGCAGGCGGTCGTGCCCCCACTGGCGGACCTTTTCGGTCGCCTTGCCGCGCAGGATGTCGGTCAGGTGGCCTACGCCGAAGCGCATGCCGGTGCGGAGGATGGCCGAGAGCGCCTTCTGAGCCGCCTGCGTACCGTCCCACAATTCCGGCGGCTCGGCACAGACGTCGCAATTGCCGCAGGGGTCGCGCTGCTCGCCGAAGTAGTCGAGCAGCACCTGGCGGCGGCAGCGCGGTGCCTCGCAGTAGGCGAGCAGCGCGGTCAACCGCTGCGCCTCGAGGATTTTCTGGCCCTCGCCGGCGCCGGATTCGGCGATGCGCGCGTGCTGCAGGGCGACGTCCTGCATACCATAGGCCATCCAGGCCTCGGATGGCTCCCCGTCGCGCCCGGCGCGGCCAGTTTCCTGGTAGTAGGCCTCGATGCTCTTGGGCAGGTCGAGATGCGCGACGAAGCGGACATCCGGCTTGTCGATGCCCATGCCGAAGGCAATCGTCGCGCAGATCACCAGTCCCTCTTCGCGCAGGAAACGGCGCTGGTTGGCGGCGCGCTGGTCGGCCGGCAGGCCGGCATGGTAGGGCAACGCCGGGTAGCCTTGGGCGCTGAGCCAGGCGGCGGTCTCCTCGACCTTCTTGCGCGACAGGCAATAGACGATGCCGGCCTGCCCGCGGCGGCCGGCGAGGAAGGCGAGCAACTGCTGGCGGGCGTTGTCCTTCTCGACGACGGTGTAGCGGATGTTCGGGCGGTCGAAGCTGGAGAGAAAGACACGCGCTTCGCCCAGGCCGAGGCGCCGGAGGATCTCGTTGCGCGTCGCCTGGTCGGCGGTGGCGGTCAGGGCGATGCGCGGCACCTGCGGGTAGCGTTCGTGCAGGGCCGAGAGCTGCAGGTATTCTGGCCGGAAATCGTGGCCCCATTGCGAGACACAGTGCGCTTCGTCGATCGCGAACAGGGCCAGCTTGCCCGCTTCTGAGAGGGCGTCGAGCATGGCCAGCGTGCGGTCGAGCAGCAGGCGCTCGGGGGCGATGTAGACGAGGTCGAGGTTGCCACTGAACATCGCCTGCTCGACGGCCTGCGCCGCCTGCCAGGCGAGCGTCGAGTTGAGGACGGCGGCCCGGACCCCGAGTTGGGTCAGGGCGTCGACCTGGTCCTGCATCAGCGCGATCAGCGGCGAGACGATGACGGCGCAACCCGGCCGGAGCAGCGCAGGAATCTGGTAGCAGAGGCTCTTGCCGCCGCCGGTCGGCATCAGGACGAGCGCGTCGCCGCCGGTGGCGACATGTTCGATGATCTCGGCTTGGGCGCCGCGAAAGGCGGGATAGCCGAAGACCTCGCGCAGGACGTTCACGGCGGCGGTTGCGGTCGACACGGATTCAGGGCCGATTTTCAGGGAGGACAGCTTCGCGCGTCAGGGTTTCGCCGTCCCAGGCAAGGCATTCGCCGCGATCTTCGTGCCAGTCGGCAAGTACCCAGCGCTCGACGTGGATGCCGTCGACGATGTGGTCGTGCGTCGCCGGCCGGTGGGTGTGGCCGTGGATGAAGGTGGCGTAGGCGTGGTCGCGCAGGAAGTCGTCGGTTGCCGCCGGATTGAGGTCGGCATAGACGGCGCGCGCCATGTTGCGGCTGCGCCAGCGGAAATAGCGCGCGATGATGCGGCGCAGCCAGCGCGGCCGGGCGAGCATGCGCCGTTGCCATTCGGGTGAACGCACCCTGGCGCGGAAGGCCATGTAGCCGTTGTCGTCGAGGCATAGCGCATCGCCGTGGGCGAGGACGAAGCTCCACTCGGGCAGCAGCAGGTCGTGCGGGTCGGCGAGCAGGCGAATGCCGGCGGCGGCCGCGAAGCGCTCGCCAATGAGGAAATCGCGGTTGCCGTGCATGAAGGCTATCCGTACCCCTGCATCGGCAGCCGCACGCAGGGCCGACACGATGCGCGCGTTGTACGGGTCGTCGAGGTCGTCGTCGCCGATCCAGGCCTCGAACAGGTCGCCGAGGATGTAGAGTGCGTCGGCCCGGCGCACCCGCCCGGCGAGAAAGCCGAGGAACAAAGCAGTCGCCCCGGGTGACCGGGGCGACAGGTGCAGGGGGGCAACGAAGAGGATCAGACGACTTCCGCCTTCTGGATCACCACGTCCTCGACCGGGACGTCCTGGTGGAAGCCCTTGTTGCCGGTGCGCACGGCGCGGATCGCGTCGACCACGTCGAGGCCATCGACAACCTCGCCGAACACGCAGTAGCCCCAGCCCTGGCCCATCGGCGACTTGAAGTTGAGGAAATCGTTGTCGACGACGTTGATGAAGAACTGGGCGGTGGCCGAGTGCGGATCGTTGGTGCGGGCCATGGCGACGCTGCCGCGCTTGTTCTTGAGACCGTTGGCGGCCTCGTTGTCGATCGGCGCGTTAGTCTTCTTCTGGTTCATCCCGGGCTCCATGCCGCCGCCCTGGATCATGAAATTCTTGATCACGCGATGGAAGATGGTGCCGTCGTAGTGGCCGGCCTCGACATAGGCGAGAAAATTGGCGACCGTCTTCGGCGCCTTCTCGGCGTCGAGCTTGAGGGTGATGGCACCGTGGCTGGTGCTGAGCTTGACTTGCGACATGCGGGTTTCCTTATTTTTCGGAGAGGATCTTGACGCTCTTGATGACGACCGGGGTGGTCGGCACGTTCTGGTACTGGCCCTGGTTGCCGGTCGGCACCTTGGCGATCTGGTCGACGACGTCCATGCCCTGGGTGACCTTGCCGAACACGGCATAGCCCCAGCTGCGGCCGTCGGTCGGGGCGCGATGGTTGAGGAAGGCGTTGTCCTTCAGGTTGATGAAGAACTGGACACGCGCCGAATGGGGGTCCTGGGTGCGCGCCATGGCGATGGTGCCGCGGTCGTTGGGCAGCCCGTTGTTGGCTTCGTTCTGGAGGGCCGGGGTGAGCACCTTCTTTTCGTCCATGCCCTGGCTGAAACCGCCGCCCTGGATCATGAAGCCGTCGATGACACGGTGGAAGATGGTGGCATCGTAAAAGCCGTGCTTGGCGTTGTAGAGGAACATCTCGACCGTCTTGGGCGCTTTCTCCGGATTCAGTTCGAGGGTGATCTTGCCCAGCGAGGTCGTCATTTCGACGGTGGGGGCAGCCCATGCGGCAAACGACACGGCAAGGCCGGCAGCAAGGGTCGTCAGGGTCTTCAACATGCGGATTTCTCCCGGGCGGTTATTGTTTGGGGGTGGCGGCTGCCGGTGCCGCCTTGGCCGGCGCGGCAAGCAGTTCGCGGGTGAGCGACAGCTTGCGCGCCGCATTCCGGTTGCGGGCGTCTAGCTGCCCGGCCTTTTCGTAGGCCTGGCCGGCCAGCTTGACGTGCAGGTCGCCCAGGTTTTCCCAGGCGAGCGCGTAGGACGGGAAGGCCTGCAGCGCCATGTCGAGCGCCTGGCGGGCCCGTTCGTAGAGTCCCTTCTGGGCGTAGAGGACGGCGAGGTTGTTGTACGGCTCCGGCAGCTCCGGGTGGTCCTCGGTCAGCTTGGTGAAGGCGGCAATCGCCTCGTCGTCGCGGCCGGTCTCGCTGAGCGCGACGCCCTTGAGGAAGCGCGCCCGTGTGTCATCGGGTGCGTCGCGCAGATGGGTGTCGAGACGCTCGAGCGCCTGGGCGGCCTCGCCGCGCCGCAGCTGCTTCTCGATCGCAGCGAGGTCGTCGGCGAGTGCGGTGCCGCTGACGGAGGCGAGCAGCGCGAAGGCCACGGCGCGCAGCGCGGAAAGGGCGCCGGAAGGGGCTTGCGGCAGGGGGGCGGGGGTTGTCGCCATGCTATACTTCGCGCCGTTTCAAAGCCGTGGATTCTACCAAGAACGCCGGCCTTTTCCCAAGCTGGCGGGAAGGTGGGCGGCGCTGCCGAAGCCTTCGACCCATGCTCAAGATCTACAACTCGCTGAAGCGGGAAAAGCAGGTTTTCTCCCCCATCGATCCCGGCAAGGTCCGCATGTACGTATGCGGCATGACGGTCTACGACTACTGCCACCTCGGCCATGCGCGGGTGATGGTCGTTTTCGACATGGTCTACCGCTGGCTGAAGGCCTCCGGCTACGACGTCACCTACGTCCGCAACATCACCGACATCGACGACAAGATCATCAAGCGGGCCGTCGAGAACGGCGAGACGATCCAGCAACTCACCAACCGCTTCATCGCCTTAATGCATGAGGATGCCGACGCGCTCGGCGTCCTGCGCCCCGACCATGAGCCGCGTGCCACCGATTACGTGCCGGAGATGCTCGACCTGATTGGCAAGCTGGAAGGGAACGGTCTTGCCTACCGGGCGGCCGACGGCGACGTGAACTACGCGGTGCGCAAGTTTCCCGGCTACGGCAAGTTGTCCGGCAAGTCGCTCGACGACCTGCGCGCCGGCGAGCGCGTCGAGGTCGATTCCGCGAAGCAGGATCCGCTCGACTTCGTGCTGTGGAAGCACGCCAAGCCGGGCGAGCCGGCCTGGGAGTCGCCGTGGGGCGAAGGCCGCCCGGGCTGGCACATCGAGTGCTCGGCGATGAGCTCGAAGCTCCTCGGGGATCATTTCGACATCCACGGCGGCGGCCAGGACCTCCAGTTCCCGCACCACGAGAACGAGATCGCCCAGTCCGAGGGCGCCAACTGCTGCACCTTCGTCAATTACTGGATGCACAACGGTTTCGTCCGCGTCGATAACGAGAAGATGTCGAAGTCGCTCGGCAACTTCTTCACCATCCGCACCGTGCTCGATCAGTACGATGCCGAGGTGGTGCGCTTCTTCATCCTGCGCGCCCACTACCGAAGCCCGCTCAACTATTCCGACACCCACCTCGATGACGCCAAGCGCAGCCTCGACAGCCTCTACTTCACGCTGCGCGACGTGCCGGCTGTTGCGGTCGACGTTAATTGGGGAAATGAATTCGCCGCCCGTTTCGCCGCCGCACTGAACGAGGATTTCGATTCGCACGGGGCGATCGCCGTGCTCTTCGAGCTGGCCGCCGAATCCAACCGCCAGAAGAGCGGCGAGCTGTCCGGCCTGCTCAAGGCGCTGGGCGGCATCATCGGCCTGCTCGAGCGCGAGCCCGCCGCCTACCTGCAGGCCGGTGCCGGTGCTGGCGGCCTCGATGAAGCGGCCATTGCCGGACTGATCGATGCGCGTGCTGCGGCCAAGAAGGCGAAGAACTTTGCCGAAGCCGACCGCATCCGTGACGAACTCAAGGCAGCCGGCATCGCCCTCGACGACAGCCCGCAGGGCACGACCTGGCGACGGCTCTGACCGCTGCTGCGGTCGACGGCGGAATACAGGGTAAAACCGTCAGGCGGGTCCTTGTGGCTACGGCCGGGCTGCGCCGTTAACTTTGCTGCGCAAAGTTAGCCTGCGCCGCAAGAAGCGCGCTATGCGCGCTTCTTGTCCCGCTCGATCAGGGCGTAGGCGGAGTGGTTGTGGATCGACTCGAAGTTCTCCGATTCGACCACGTAGGCATCCACGCGCGGCTCGGCGTTGAGGCGGGCGGCGACGTCGCGCACCATGTCCTCGACGAACTTCGGGTTGTCGTAGGCGCGCTCGGTCACGTACTTTTCGTCGGGGCGCTTCAGCAGCCCGAACAGTTCGCACGAGGCCTCCGCTTCCACAAGCTGGACGATTTCCTCGATCCACATGAAGTCGTTGGTGCGCGCGGTCACGGTGACGTGCGAGCGCTGGTTGTGGGCACCGCGCTCCGAAATCTTCTTCGAGCACGGACACAGGCTGGTGACCGGGACGACGACCTTGACCGAGGTGGCAATGCCGTCGCGACAGATGTCGCCGATGAAGGTGACGTCGTAGTCCATCAGGCTCTGCACGCCGGAAACCGGCGCCGTCTTGTTGATGAAGTACGGGAAATTCATCTCGATGTGGCCGGTTTCCGCCTCCAGCTTGTCGACCATCTCGCGCAGCATGACCGGGAAGTTCTCGACCGAGATCTCGCGCTCGTGGCTGTTCAGGATCTCGACGAAGCGCGACATGTGGGTGCCCTTGAAATTGTGCGGGAGCCCGACGTACATGTTGAACATCGCGATGGTGTGCTGGATGCCGGCCGACTTGTCCTGCACGCGCACCGGGTGGCGGATGGCCTTGATGCCGACCTTGTTGATGGCGATCTGGCGGGTGTCGGCCGAGCTCTGGACGTCAGGGATGTTGGGGTTGGGGACGGTCATGGGCTGTTCTGTCGGGATTGTTATGTTATCGGCCGGCCCGGGCGCGCACGCTGCGCACGATGCCGTCCTTGTCAAGGCCGAGCTCGGCGAGAAGCTGGCCCTGGTCGCCGTGGTCGATGAAGCGGTCGGGCAGGCCAAGGCGGAGCAGCGGCACTTCCAATCCCTTTTCCGCCAGCACACGCTCGACTTCCGCGCCGGCCCCGCCGATCACGGCATTTTCTTCGATGCTGACCAGCAGCGAATGGTTCCCGGCCAGTTCGGCAATCAGGTCGGCATCGATCGGCTTGACGAAACGCATGTTGACGACGGTCGCATCGAGTTCATCGCCGGCGGCGAGCGCCGCCCCGAGCAGGGGGCCGAAGGCGAGCAAGGCGACGCCGCCACCGCGACGACGGATTTCACCCTTGCCGACCGGCAGGGTGTCGAGCTCCGGTGATGGCACAGTGCCGCAGCCGCTGCCGCGCGGATAACGCACGAGACTGGGCCCGGCGAGGGCGAAGGCTGTCGACAGCAGGCGCCGGCATTCGGCCTCGTCGGCCGGCACTATGACCGTCATGTTCGGGATACAGGTCGCGTACGAGAGATCGAAGGTGCCGTGGTGGGTGGGTCCGTCGGCACCGACCAGGCCGCCGCGGTCGACGGCGAAGACGACCGGCAGGTTCTGCAATGCGACGTCGTGGATCAACTGGTCGTAGGCACGCTGCAGGAAGGTCGAGTAGATGGCGACTACCGGCTTCAGGCCCTCGCAGGCGAGCCCGGCGGCAAAGGTGACGGCATGCTGTTCGGCAATGCCGACGTCGTAGTAGCGGTCGGCATGCTCGTTGGCGAAGCGCACCATGCCCGAGCCTTCGCGCATCGCCGGGGTAATGCCGACCAGGCGCGTGTCGGCGCGGGCCATGTCGCACAGCCAGTCGCCGAAGACCTGGGTGAAGGTCAGCTTGCCGCCGCCCTTGCCGGACTGGATACCCTGCTCGGGGGCGAACTTGGCGACGCCGTGGTAAAGGATGGGGTCGGCCTCGGCCAGCTTGTAGCCCTGGCCTTTCTTGGTGATGACGTGAAGGAACTTGGGCCCGGGCAGGTTGCGCAGGTTTTCCAGCGTCGGCACGAGGGCGTCGAGGTCATGGCCGTCGATCGGCCCGTAGTAATGAAAGCCGAATTCCTCGAACAGCGTTCCGGGGGCGATCATGCCCTTGACGTGCTCCTCGGCGCGACGGGCCAGTTCGAGCAGCGGCGGGGCGAAGCCGAGCATGTGGCGGGCGCCCTTGCGTGCGGCGTTGAAGGTCTTGCCGGAAACCAGGCGGGTCAGGATGTTGTTCAGCGCGCCGACCGGCGGCGAGATCGACATCTCGTTGTCGTTGAGGATGACCAGCATGTCGGCGTCGGCGACGCCGGCGTTGTTCATCGCCTCGAAGGCCATGCCGGCAGACATGGCGCCGTCACCGATGATGGCGACGGCCTTGCGGTCCTCGCCCTTGTGCTTTGCGGCGAGTGCCATGCCGAGCGCCGCCGAGATCGACGTCGACGAATGGCCGACACCGAAGGTGTCGTAAGGGCTTTCGCAGCGCTTCGGGAAGCCGGCGACGCCGTGGCGCATGCGCAGCTTGCCCATGCCGTCCCGGCGCCCGGTCAGCACCTTGTGCGGGTAGCACTGGTGGCCGACGTCCCAGACCAGGCGGTCCTCGGGGGTTGTGAACACGTAGTGGAGGGCGATGGTCAGTTCGACCGTGCCGAGATTCGACGACAGGTGGCCGCCGGTCTGGGAAACCGATTCGATCAGGAACTCGCGCAGTTCGGTGGCCAGCTGCGGCAACTGCTTGCGGTCGAGTCGGCGCAGGGCGGCCGGATCGGCCACGGTGTCGAGCAGGGGGAAGGTGGAAACGGGAGCGTTCATTCAGAAGGAGCGGTGGCAGATGTAGTCGGCCAGCGCGGTGAGGCGGTCGGCACGTGCGCCGAAGATGGCGAGGGCGGCGAGCGCCTCGGCGCGCAACTCCGCCGCGTAGTCGCGGGCGCGCTCGAGTCCGAGGAGGGCGACATAGGTCGGCTTGGCGGCGGCCTCGTCCTTGCCCGCGGTCTTGCCGAGCGTCGCCGTGCTGGCGGTACAGTCGAGGATGTCGTCGACGACCTGGAAGAGCAGGCCGGCGCGCTTGGCGAAACGATCGAGCGCATTGCGCTCGGTTGCTGCCAGCGCATCGCCAGCGAGGGCGCCGAGCAGCACGGCGGCGCGGATCAGGGCGCCGGTCTTCAGCGCATGCATCAGCTCGAGCTCGGGTTGCTCCAGCGGGCGACCGACCGACGCGAGGTCGATGGCCTGGCCGCCGGCCATGCCGCGCGAGCCGCTGGCGCGGGCGAGCAGGGCGACCATTTCCAGTTGCTGTTGCGGCGCCGCGAAGGGCTGGCTGGCGAGCAGTTCGAAGGCCAGGGTCTGCAGGCTGTCGCCGACGAGCAGGGCAGTCGGCTCGTCGAATTCGATATGGCAGGTGGGCCGGCCACGGCGCAGCACGTCGTCATCCATGCACGGCAGGTCGTCGTGGACCAGGGAGTAGGCATGGATCAGCTCGACGGCGCAGGCAACCGTTTCGAGGCGCTCGGCGGGGGCGCCTGTCAGTTCGCCGGCGGCGAAGGCGAGCAGCGGGCGCACGCGCTTGCCGCCGCCCAGTGCCGCATAGCGCATCGCGTCGTGCAGGCGCGCCGGGGTGCTGTCGGCCGGCGGCAGATGGCGGCCGAGAGCGGCTTCGACACGCTGTTGCGTCGCCGCCATCCACACGGCGAATGCGGGCTGGCTCACCTGACCTCCGGGCTGTCGCGGTCGACGCTCCGGATCTCGTCATTTTCGAGAATGCGAATCTGCTGTTCGGCGTCGGCGAGCAGGGCCTGGCAGTGCTTCATCAGCTCGGTCCCGCGCCGGTAGGCGGTCAGCGAGGCCTCCAGCTCCAGGTTGCCCTCCTCCATGCCGGCGACGATGCGCTCTAGCTCGGCGAGCGCGGCCTCGAATTTCAAGTCGGCGACGGGGGGTTGCTTCATGATGTTGCGGTGCGGGAAAACACACGAAAATACTCCAACAGGGGTATTCAGGTCAAATTGGGGGCGGGGTAGAATCCCCCTTTTAACCCGCTGGAGAGATGTGGAATGTCCGACGTGGCGACTGTGTCCCGTTTGGCCCCCGCAGTTTCCCAACTGCCGGTCGACTGGTATTTCGACGAGAAGGTTTTCGAGCTGGAGAAGCGGCTCATCTTCGATGCCGGTCCCGGTTACGTCGGCCACCGCCTGATGGTGCCCGAGGCGGGCGACTGGCGCTCGATGGAATGGAAGGACCACGGCCGACTCCTGCTCAACGGCGGCGATGCCGGGCCGAATGCCGGCCTCTGGCAGATGTCGAACGTCTGCCGCCACCGCCAGGCGATCATGTTGCAGGGAGCCGGCAAGCTGAGCGGCCCCATTGTCTGCCCCGTCCACCGCTGGACCTACGACCAGGGCGGCCAGCTGATCGGTGCGCCGCATTTCCCGCAGAATCCCTGCCTGAATCTCGACAAGGGGCGGCTCGAAGACTGGAATGGCCTGCTCTTCAGGGGGCCGCGCTCGGCCAATACCGACCTCGCCGGCATGACGGTGGCGCGCGACCTTGATTTTTCCGGTTACAAGCTCGACCACGTCGAGATGCATGTGTGCAACTACAACTGGAAGACCTTCATCGAGGTCTATCTCGAGGATTACCACGTCGTGCCCTTCCATCCGGGCCTCGGCAATTTCGTCACCTGCGACGACCTCGCGTGGCAGTTCGGCGACTGGTATTCGGTGCAGAAGGTCGGCATCACGTCGCTGATGAAGTCGGGCTCGGCGGTCTACGACAAGTGGCAGAAAGTCGTCCGCGAGTACTACGGCGATCGCGGCGAGACGCCGCCACAGGGCGCGATCTGGCTGACCTACTACCCGAACATCATGGTCGAGTGGTATCCGCACGTGCTGGTCGTGTCCACGCTGCTGCCGCAGGGGCCCGACAAGACGATGAATGTCGTCGAGTTCTACTATCCCGAGGAAATCGTCGATTTCGAGCGCGAGTTCATCGAGGCCGAGCGCGCCGCCTACATGGAAACCGCGATCGAGGACGACGACATCGGCGAGCGCATGGACCGCGGCCGCAAGGCACTGCTGGCCGAAGGGCGCAGCGAAGTCGGGCCCTACCAGAGCCCGATGGAAGACGGCATGCAGCACTTCCACGAGTTCTACCGTCGCATCATGGGCCCGGCAATTGCCGGCCGCTGACGCGGCGCGCGATCAGCGTACGCCGAGCAGGGCGAGCGGCGTCGTCTGCAGGATGGTGTTGCGCACGCCGTCTCGCACGGTCTGGTCGCGCGTGTCGATCGGGTTGAAGTCGTCGGTCAAGACCGCGTGGCGCGCGAAGCGGTCGCCGACCGGCAGTGGATTGGCGAGCGCGTGGGCGATCCCGTCGGCAAGTGTCTGCGGCAAACCGGCCGGTGCCGGTACGGGGGTGCCGGCCAGGGCCTGGTCGCTGGCGACGACGACGACGTTGCCGCCGCTCTCTCCGCCCTTGTAGAGCGGGTAAAGGACGGCTTGCGCGAAGACGGCGCGCAAGGTGGCGAGGATGGACGGCAGCGTCGAATCGGGGGCGTCGAGCGAGCCGATCAGGTTGAAAGCGAGTAGCCCGCCCGGGGCGAGCCGCGCCTTCATCGCGCCCATCGCCTCGACGCTGAGCAAGTGGCCGGGCGTCGTGTCGCCGCTGAAGACATCGAGGACGATGAGGTCCCAGGATTTGCCACCGCGGTTCAGGAAGGTACGGGCATCCTCGAGATGGACGACATGCCCGGGCGGAAGGCCGAAATGCCTGCGGCACAGGTCGACGACGACCGGGTCGATGTCGACCGTCTCGACGGCCATCCCCTGCGCAGCGTAAGTGCGCGGCAGGGCGCCACTGCCGAGACCGATGACCAGCGCGCTGTCTGTCTGCGGCCGCAGATGGCGTGGCAGGAAATCGAGCAGCGCGGCATATTCGTAGATCGGCGCCCCGGTCTGGAGGTCGACACCGCCCTGGACGAGCCCGTCGATCGTCAATTCGCGGATTCCACGCGGCCCGAAGCGGTAGTCGATGACTTTCACACTCCCGTAGAAGCTGTCCTTCTGGTCGACGATGCGAGCCACCGTGCCGTCCGCGAGCCTTGCCTCGACAGGGGCCACCGGGGTCAGCAGGGCGAGAACGGGGGCGATCAGGAGCGGAGTGGCGAGGGCCGGGCGACGGCCGATAAAGAGCAGGTAGCCGGCGCTCAGCGCGACAAGAAAGAGGCCGCTGGCAGTCAATGTGCGACCGACCCCGACGTTGGCGAGCAGGTAGAAACCGGTCAGCATGGCGCCACAGAAACTGCCGGCGGTCGATATCGCATAGAAAAGCCCCACCTTGCGTCCGAGGTTTTCGATGACGCGGGCGCCGAGCCGGATGGCGAAGGGCGACACGGCACCGAGCAGGGCGAGCGGCGGGGCGAAGAGCAGCGTAGCGCTGACGAAGGTGCCGGCGCGCAGGCCGAGCGGGATGCACAATTGCACCACCGGGTCGCGCAGCCAGGGCAAAAACAGTACATAGAGTCCGGCAGCGCCGATGATGAGGTACAGAATGCGCGCCTCCGGCCGACGGTCGGCAACGACGCCGCCGATCCAGTAACCGGCCGCGAGCGCAAGCAGGGTGACGCTGATCAGCGCCGTCCAAACGAAGAGTCCGACACCGAAATAGGGTGCGATCACGCGGGCGCCGGCAATCTCGATCACCATGACCAGGGCGCCGGTCATCGTGATGGTCAGCATCAGGTAAGGCCCGAGTCTCCTGTTGTCGTCCATGGTTCTGCATGTCCCCTCGTTGTCGACCGGGCGAATCATAGCCGAGCCGCGGCAAGCGGGCGAACCGGGAAGGCAGGGGTAGAATGGGCACCCCTTCCGGAACGCCCCCCGTCATGCAATCCCTGTGGATGCTCGCCGCCAGTTTTCTGTTCGCCTGCATGGGGGTTTGCGTCAAATTTGCCGCCGAAACCCATTCGGCGGTCGAGATCACGTTCTACCGCAGCTTCATTTCGCTGCTCCTGATGTTCGTCCTCGTGCGTTTCCAGGGCACGGCCCTCGCCACGCCGCACTGGCGTTGGCAGATTACGCGCGGCCTGGTCGGATTCGCGGCGCTGTTCGCCTATTTCTACGCAATCACGCTGTTGCCATTGGCGACCGCGGTGACGCTCAACTACACGTCGGCGATCTTCCTCGCCGTCTACCTTGCGCTGGCCGGCTGGCGCATGGGGTCAGGCATCATCGGGGCACTCGGACTCGGCCTGGTGGGCGTCGCTTTGCTCTTGCGGCCGACCCTGCATGCCGATCAGCTGGCCGGTGGCCTGATCGGCCTCGGCTCGGGTGTCTTGGCCGGGATGGCGTACTTCAGCGTGCGCGAGCTCGGCCAGCGCGGCGAGCCCGAGACCCGCACCGTATTCTATTTCTCCCTGGTGTCCTCGGTCTGCGCCGGTACCTGGCTCGGCTTCGGCGAACTGCACGCGGTCGACCTGCGCAGCGGCGGCTTGCTCTTCGGCGTCGCCAGTTTCGCGACGCTCGCCCAGCTTGCGATGACGCGCGCCTATTCGCGCGGCAAGACCCTGCTTTCGGCGGCGCTGGCCTACAGCACGGTCATTTTCGCCAGCCTGTTCGGTGTCGCGTTCTGGGGCGAATCGCTCGACCCGGTGGCGGGCGCGGCAATCGGCCTGATCGTCCTGTCGGGAATCGCGGCGACCCATTTTTCCCGCGCCAGCCCGGTAGAACAGGATTAAACTGGTTGCACAAAGGAGAGGTATTTCATGATCGTCATCGACCAAAAATCCAGTTGCGTGTCTGTTTCCGTTTTCGGTGAATTCACGCTGGCCGACTACAAGGAATTCGAGGAGGTCGTCAATTACAAGGTCCGCTTCGAGGGTCCGGTCGACCTGCTTTTCGACCTCAGCCGGATGGCGGACTTGACCATCGACGTCGCCTGGGAAGAAATCAAGTTTTCGCGCGCCCATGCCAATGACTTCAAGCGCATCGCCGTGGTGACCGATAGCCAGTGGGTGACCTGGAGTGCCTGGCTCTCGCAGACTTTCGTCAATGCCGATGTCGAGGTCTTCGGCGATGCCGGCGAGGCGGCCGCTTGGCTGGATTCGGCGGAGTGAGCTACACGACGCTCGTCGACGCGGCCACTCTCGCCGCCCATCTGGATGACCCGGCCTGGGTGGTGGTCGATGTCCGCCACCAGCTGGCGGATCCCGGCTACGGGGAGCGCGCCTACGCCGCCGGTCACATTCCCGGGGCGATCTTCCTGCATTGCGACCGCGACCTGTCGGGGAAGCCGACCGGGAGCAACGGCCGCCATCCGCTTCCCGGTCGCGCGGAATTCGCCGCATGCCTCGCTGCTGCAGGCATCGGCCCGGCGACGCAGGTGGTTGCCTATGACGATGCGCAGGGCATGATCGCCGGCCGCCTGTGGTGGCTGTTGCGCTGGCTGGGACATGATCGTACCGCCCTGCTCGACGGGGGGTTGCAGGCCTGGCAGGCCGCCGACGGCGCCCTGACCGCGGTCGTTCCCACTTGCGCGGCAGGCAGTCTGCAGCCGCGGCCGGGCTGCCAGCCGGTCGCCGCCGCCGATTTGCTCGAGCGCCTGGAGACGCCGCAGTTGCACCTGGTCGATGCGCGCAGCCCCGATCGTTTCCGTGGCGAGAACGAAACCATCGACCCGGTGGCCGGGCATATTCCCGGCGCGGTCAACCGCTTCTTTCGCGACAATTTGCAGCCCGATGGCCGTTTCAAGCCGGCGGCAGTGCTGCGCGCGGAATGGCTTGCCCTGCTCGCTGGCGCCCTGCCGGAGGAGGTGGTCCATCAATGCGGGTCAGGGGTTTCCGCCTGCCACAACCTGCTGGCCATGGAAATCGCCGGCCTGAGCGGCTCCCGGCTCTACGCCGGATCGTGGAGCGAGTGGTGTGCCGACCGCGGCCGGCCGGTGGCGGTCGGGGCGACCTGATCCGATGCGGCGCGGCGATGTCGCGGGCCTGATGAATGCGGAGCTCAGGGCGGCGCTCGTCGACGACCTCGACCAGTTGCTCCGCCTGCACGACCGCGAGCTCGACGGCGAAACACTGGCCGCGCTGGCGGCGGCGGATTTTCCGCTTGGCCTTGCCCTGATGCCGCGTTCCGACCCGCTGCCCGCCCCCTGGCGGCAGATGGCCGATGCGGTGCGGGGCTTGCCGGCAGTGATCGACAAGGCCGTGCTCGACGAACTGGCGGCCGACTACGCCGCAATCTACCTGAATCAGGCCTGCGGGGCATCGCCGTACGAATCGGTGTGGCTGGACGACGATCATCTTGCCTGCCAGGCACCGATGTTCGAACTGCGAGCCATCTACGCCGCGGCGGGGCTCAAGGTGGCGGACTGGCGCCAGCGCTTCGATGACCATCTGGTTTTGCAACTCCAGTACCTGCGGCACGTAATCGCGACGGATGCGGTCGACGGCTTGGCAATGGCCGATTTCATCGACGAGCATCTCGGCTTCTGGTTTCCCGATTTCGCCGATCGTGTCGCAGCCCGCTGCCATACCGATTTCTATGCTGCTCTGGCGGGGCTCACCTGCGAGTGGCTGCGATCGTTCCGGTTCATGCTTGCGGCACTGAGCGGGCGGCCGTTGCCGGAGCACGCGGAAATTGCGGCGCGTATCGACCGCAAACGGATACGGGGGCGGGGCGAAGTGGCACCGCTGCGCTTCATGCCCGGCGCTCAGGGGCCGAGCTGGTAAGCCGGCAGCCTTCCTCCGCCCCTACTCTTCGCCGAATTCGAACGCATTGTCGTCGAAGATCGACGGCGGCTGCTGCAGGTTGTCCGGCGCGAAGGGGTTGGACCGGGGATTCGGGGCTTGCGGTTGCAGGGCGCGCAATTCGGCGGCCAGGCGGCGCGCCTCGGTGCACGTCACATCGATTACGCTGGCACCCGGGCTGCCCGGGCGTGGGCTGTAGAACCGCAGCGGGTCGGCGCGCGGCTCGAACTGCCCCGCCGAGCCTGAAGTAACCTTGGCCATCTCCCCGAAACGGCAGCGTATGGCCCACAGGGTCATCTGGTCCGGTGGCGCCTCGCCTGCATCCTTGCGTTTTTCCTCGTCGACGACGATCCGCTCCCAGATCTCGTAGTGGCGGGTGCGCTTGCGCAGGCTGTCGAGGTTGATGCTCAGGCGGCCGCGTGCCGGCGTATCCTGGACCCTGACGTCGCCGAGGTAGACCCAGCGGTCGAGGGCCGCGGCCGGGAACGGCGCAAGCGCGAAAAAGGGAAGCAACAGGAGTGGCAATGCGATGGCGCGCATGCCCATGAGTATCCTTCGTCGCTGCGCTGAAATCCAGTCGCCGCAGCGATGCAGGCCTGTCCGGGGGTCAGCCTGCCGGCTGCGGTGCGAAGTCGGGTGTCGGGCGCAGCGGGTCGTGAGTGCCCAGGCGCAGGTCTTCGGCAACGATATGGCCGGCAATGACATCGTCAGCAATGAACTTCACCAGTTCGTTGATGCGCAGCTGGCCCGCATGGCAGCTGTCGCGGTAATCCTTGATTCGTTGGAGCAGGGCGCGATGGTGGGTCTGGTGGGCGTCGTCGAGCGGCCGTCCGAGTCCTGCCAGTACGGATTCCTCGGTGGCGAAGTGCTCGCTGACGTCGTTCACCAGGTCATCGAGCAGCAGTTCGATATCGGCGGTGCTGCTCCCTGCGAGCAGCGAGGCGACCAGTTCATTGCCGATGCTGAACAGGCGCCGGTGCTGCCGGTCGATCAACTCGTGCCCGGTCGCAAATTCCGCACGCCAGATCAGTTGGGTTACTTCACGACGCCGGGTGCCGCCGATTTCGCCGAGTTCCTCGCTGCGCATGGTGCGGACGGGGCGGCGCGCGCGGAAGTCGCGACGGAGCTTGATGATCACGGCACCCGCCGAGACCAGCATGACGCCGCTGAGATAGGCACCGGCGTTGCCCAGAACTACCGCGCTGGCGATGCCGGCCCCGATGTAGGCGTACGGAAGCGCCTCGTAGAGCCAGGAGGGCAGCCGGCCCTGGCGGCGGTCCTGGCCCTGGCGACGGTCTCGTCTTTCGCGGCGGTCATGTCTTTGCCGGCGGTCTTCAGGTTGTTTCGTCATTTTCTGGGCTCGTCAGGGGCGGTTTGCGGCAGCAAGTATGGGGAATTCTGGCGGGCGCCACCAGGAATGTCCGTTAAATATGCCACGCCGGTCCCGATTCGTGGGGCAAGGCTTTCCGCGCTTCAGTTTTCGCCGGACCTGGTTGCGAGCTTCTCTTCGGCCCAGGCGATGTGCTCGCGCACCAGTGCCGACGGGTGGTCGGCCCGTGCTGCCAGGGCCGCCAGGGCGGCCGGTGTCGGCGGCCCGTTGCCGATGGCGACGGCGATGTTGCGCAGCCAGCGCTCATGCCCGATGCGGCGGATGGGGCTGCCGGCCAGCCGCGCCTCGAACTCTTCTTCGCTCCAGGCGAAGAGTTCGCCGAGCCGGGCGCCGGCGAGTCCTTCCCGCGGTGCGAAGGCGGGGTCGCCGAGGCGGGCGTGCCGGTTCCACGGACAGCAGGTCTGGCAGTCATCGCAACCGTAGATGCGGTTGCCGATCAAGGGGCGCAAATCGATCGGGATCGGCCCGGCCAGTTCGATCGTCAGGTAGGAGATGCAGCGTCGGGCGTCGACCTGGTAGGGCGCCACGATTGCCCCGGTCGGGCATGCGTCGAGGCAGGCGCGGCAGGTGCCGCAATGATCGTCTGGCGGGGTGTCTTCCTCGAGGGGGAGGTCGCAGTAGATCTCGCCGAGGAAACGCCAGGAGCCTTCGCGCGCGAGCAGTAGCGTGTGCTTGCCGCGCCAGCCGAGGCCTGCGCGCACGGCGAATTCGACTTCCATTACCGGGGCGGAGTCCGAGAAAACACGGTAGCCGAACGGCCCGATGCGTTCGCTGATAAAGCCGGCAAGCCGTTGCAGGCGGTTGCGAACCACCTTGTGATAGTCGCGGCCGAGCGCGTAGCGGGATATTTCCGCGCGCTCCGGGTCGTCGTTGGCGGTCGTTGCCGGCAGATAATCGAGTGCGGCCGAGATGACCGTCACCGTGCCCGGCTGCAGGCGCTCGGGGCTACAGCGCAGATCGGCGTGGCGCGCCATATAATCCATCTCGCCGTGGAACCCGGCCGCCAGCCACGCGCGCAGCCGTGCCGCTGCCGGACCGGTCTCGGCGCGGGCGAAGCCGACGGCAGCGAAGCCGAGTTCCCTGCCCGCGGTGCGAATGTGTTCCTTGAGCCCGCCTGCATCCATCCTGGAGTCGCCAAAGTGCATAGCCCCGATGTTAATGCCGTTTTCGATTTGCCTGACGAGGCGGCCACCGCCGAGTTCGGCCGGCGTCTTGCCCCGTGCCTGTGCCCGGGGCTGGTGATCTATCTGGAAGGCGACCTCGGTGCCGGGAAAACCACGCTCGCCCGGGCGCTGATTCGGGCCCTCGGCCATGTCGGCGCGGTGAAAAGTCCGACTTATTCACTGGTTGAAGTTTACGTCGTTTCGAGTTTATACTTGTATCACTTTGATTTTTATCGTTTCGAGTCACCGGAGGAATTTCACTATGCGGGCTTGGACGAGTATTTCAACGAAACTGCAGTCTGCCTTGTCGAATGGCCGGAGCGCGCTGCGGGCTGCGTTCCGCCGCCAGACCTGCGGCTGCGCCTTCATCATGCAGGTGTCGGGCGTGTCATCGAAGCCTTGGCAAATACACCGCAGGGGCAGACATGCCTGAACGCGCTCGCCCCGATGGCGGGCGACGGCAACTCCTGCGCGGCGCCGGCGCTGCCCTGATCCTCTCTGTTTCGCCGCTCGCCGGCGCGGCGGCGCGCTTGCCGTCGATCCTGGCCGTACGCATCTGGCCGGCAGCCGACTACACCCGCGTGACGCTCGAGCACAACGCGCCGCTGCGGTTCACGCATTTCACGGTCGAGAATCCCGATCGGCTCGTCGTGGATATCGAGGGCGTCGAATTCAACAGCGTCCTCGACAGCATTGCCCGCAAGGTCACCACCGAGGATCCCTATATCCGGCAGTTGCGCGCCGGGCGCTACAAGCCGGGGGTTGTCCGACTGGTGATGGATCTCAAGACCCGTGTCGTACCCCAGGTTTTCGAATTGAAGCCGGTCGGCGAATATGGCCATCGCCTCGTGCTCGATGTTTACCCGCTGACGCCGGTCGATCCGCTGATGCAGCTGGTCGAGGGGCGGCAGGAAGCGGTCGAGCCGCTCAAGCCCGACGACAAGCCGCGCGTGACAGAGGCGGTGCCGGAGACGAAGGTCGAGCCGGGAGCGCAGGTCAGGAGCGAGCGCGGCGAAGGGCGGGTCAGCGAAGCGCCCGAAGTACGGACGACGCGCAAGTCGGGCAAGCCGGTGGTCGACCGGCTGGTCACGATCACCCTCGATCCCGGCCACGGCGGCGAGGATCCCGGGGCGATCGGCAAGGGCGGATCGCGCGAGAAGGATGTCACCCTCGAAGTGGCCCGTCGCCTCAAGCGGCGCCTCGACGCCGAGCCCAACATGCGGGCAGTGCTGACGCGCGATGCCGACTTCTTCGTGCCGCTGCAGACGCGCGTGCAGAAGGCGCGTCGCGTCCAGTCCGACCTCTTCCTGTCCATCCATGCCGACGCGTGGATTCGGCCCGATGCGCGTGGCTCGTCGGTCTTCGTCCTGTCCGAGCGCGGGGCGACGAGCGCGCAGGCGCGCATGCTCGCGCAGCGTGAGAACGAAGCCGACCTGATTGGCGGCATCAATCTCGGCAGCAAGGACGTGTTTCTCGCCCGCACCCTGCTCGAGCTCTCGCAGACGGCAACCATCAACGACAGCCTCAAGCTCGGCAAGTACCTGCTCGCCAGCCTCGGCAACGTCAATACCCTGCACAAGAACAACGTCGAGCAGGCGGGATTCGCCGTGCTCAAGGCGCCGGACATTCCGTCGGCGCTGATCGAGACGGCCTTCATCTCCAATCCGGAGGAGGAACGCCGCCTCAACGACGATGCCTACCAGGAGAAGCTTGCCGAGGCCATCGTCAAGGGCATCCGCGAGTACTTCGTCAAGCATCCGCCGGGCCCGCGCGCGCGCCTGATCAGCCTCGCCTGAGCGCGAACCGCCGCCGGCCTCCGCCGGGCGGGCGCAAGCCGTTATAATCCTTCATTTTTTCGAGCGGCAGATGCGGGTTTTTCGCGGCTTTTCGCGACCGGTTCCCGGGCCGACGGCTCTGGCTATCGGCAATTTCGACGGCGTGCACCGCGGGCACGGCGCCCTCCTCGCGCGCCTGTGCGATGTGGCGCGCAGCACCGGACTGCCGCCGACGGTCCTCACCTTCGAGCCTCATCCGCGCGAATTCTTCGCGCCGGCCTCGGCGCCGGCGCGCCTGACTACGCTGCGCGAGAAGATCGAGCTGCTCGGCGAGGCGGGCGTCGACCAGATCATGGTCTGCCGGTTTAATGCCGAATTCGCCGCCCTGACGCCCGACAGTTTCGTGACGCGCGTGCTGGTCGGCGGGCTGCGCACGCGGCACCTGATCGTTGGCGACGACTTCCGCTTCGGCAAGGGGCGTGCCGGCGACTTCGCCCTGCTGCAGGCTGCCGGGGCGACAAGCGGGTTTGCCGTCGAGGCCATGGGCAGCGTGACGGTGGCCGGCGAGCGGGTTTCCAGCTCCGGCGTGCGCGAGGCGCTGGCTGCCGGCGGCATGGAGCGCGCGGCGCGCCTGCTCGGTCGCCCGTACATCATCGATGGCCAGGTGACGCGCGGCCAGCAGCTTGGGCGGCAGTGGGGATTCCCGACCGCCAACCTGCGCATCAAGCACAATCCCTTGCCGATGACCGGTGTCTTCGTCGTCGAGGTCGGCGGCCTGGGCGAGCGGCCGCTGCCCGGCGTCGCCAACCTCGGCATCCGGCCGACCGTCGGCGGCACGCGTCCGCTGCTCGAGGTTCACCTCTTCGACTTCGATCGCGACATCTACGGCGCCCACATCTCGGTGCGCTTCGTACACAAGCTGCGCGACGAGCGCCGCTTCCCCGACTTCGACGCCCTCAAGGCGCAAATCGCGGCCGATGCCGTGGCGGCGCGGGCCTTCTTCAAGCTTTGAGCAACCCAAATGGCTGATTACAAAGACACACTGAACTTGCCGGACACGGCTTTCCCGATGCGTGGCGACCTACCCAAGCGCGAGCCGCAATGGGTCGCCGAGTGGCAACGGAAGAAGCTTTACCAGCGCATCCGCCAGATCGGCGTCGGGCGCCCGCGCTTCGTGCTGCACGACGGCCCGCCCTACGCCAATGGTGATATCCACATCGGCCACGCGGTCAACAAGATCCTCAAGGACATCATCGTCCGCTCGAAGACGCTCACCGGATTCGATGCGCCTTACGTGCCAGGCTGGGACTGCCACGGCCTGCCGATCGAGCACCAGATCGAGAAGCTGCACGGCAAGAACATTCCCGCCGACAAGGTGCGCGAACTGTGTCGTGCCTACGCCGCGGAGCAGGTCGAGCGCCAGAAGAAGGACTTCATCCGTCTCGGCGTCCTCGGCGACTGGGACAATCCCTATCTGACCATGAGCTTCAAGGCCGAGGCCGACGAAATGCGCGCGCTTGGCAGGATCCTCGAACACGGCTACCTCTATCAGGGACTCAAGCCGGTGAACTGGTGCCTCGACTGCGGCTCGGCGCTGGCCGAGGCAGAGGTCGAGTACGAGGACAAGACCTCGCCGGCCATCGACGTCGCTTTCGCAGTGCATGAGAACCACGCCGCCAAGCTGGCCGCCGCCTTCGGTCTCGCCCACCTGCGCGGGCCTGCGTTCGCCGTCATCTGGACGACGACGCCGTGGACGCTGCCGGCCAACGAGGCGGTCAGCGTCCATCCCGAACTCACCTATGACCTGATCGAAACCGGCAAGGGTGCGTTGATCCTCGTCCGCGAACTGGCCGAGGCGGCGCTCAAGCGCTACGGGCTGGAGGGCCGGGTGGCCGGCTCGTGCAAGGGCGAGGCCCTCGACCAAGTGCTTTTGAAGCATCCGTTCCAGGAGCGCGACGTCGCCATCATCTGCGGTGCCCACGTCACCACCGAGGCCGGCACTGGCCTCGTGCATACGGCGCCGGCGCACGGCGTCGACGACTACAACATCGGCCGCAAGTACGGCCTGCCGGTCAATAACCCGGTCGGCAACGACGGCAAGTTCATCTCGACGACGCCGGCCCTCTCCGTTGGCGAACTCGCCGGGAAGTCGGTGTGGGAGGCCAACCCGATGGTGCTGCAGGAACTCGAATGTCGCGGTCGACTGCTGAAAACCGAGAAAATCCAGCACAGCTACCCGCACTGCTGGCGGCACAAGACGCCGATCATCTTCCGCGCGACGACGCAGTGGTTTATCGGCATGGAAAACCGCCGCGCCGAGGATGCGCCGACCCTGCGATGGATCGCCGAGCGCGCGGTCGACGAGACGCAGTTTTTCCCGGACTGGGGCCGTGCCCGTCTCGAGGCGATGATGAAGACCCGTCCCGACTGGTGCGTCTCGCGCCAGCGCAACTGGGGAGTGCCGATTCCCTTCTTCCTGCATAGGGAGACCGGCCAGCCGCACCCGCGCACCGCCGAACTGATCGAACAGGTCGCCTTGCGCGTCGAACAGGCGGGCATTGAGGCCTGGTTCAGCCTCGATCCGGCCGAACTGCTCGGCGCCGAGGCCGGCCAGTATGTCAAGATGAAGGACACGCTCGACGTCTGGTTCGACTCCGGCACCACGCACTGGCACGTAATGCGCGGCTCGCACGCCGGCGACCACGCTTACCCGGCCGACCTCTACCTCGAAGGTTCCGACCAGCACCGCGGCTGGTTCCAGTCGTCGCTGCTCTCCGGCTGCGCCATCGACGGTCGCGCCCCGTACAAGGCGCTGCTCACGCACGGCTTCGTCGTCGACGGCAAGGGCCACAAGATGTCGAAGTCGAAGGGCAACGTCATCGCGCCGCAGCAGGTGTCCGACAAGATGGGCGCCGACATCCTCAGGCTGTGGACCGCGGCCACCGACTACTCCGGCGAGCTGTCGATCTCCGACGAGATCCTCAAGCGCGTGGTCGAAGGCTACCGGCGCATCCGCAACACCCTGCGCTTCCTGCTCGCCAATGTCTCCGATTTCGATGCGCAGGCCGACATGCTGCCGGTCGGCGAATGGCTGGAGATCGACCGCTACGCGCTGGCGCTGACCCGCGAGTTGCAGGAATCCTGCCGCGCCGACTACGACCGCTACGAGTTCCACCGTGTCGTCCAGGCGCTCCAGACCTTCTGCTCCGAGGATCTCGGCGGCTTCTACCTCGATATCCTCAAGGACCGCCTGTACACCACCGCGCCGAAGTCGGCCGCCCGCCGCTCGGCGCAGTCGGCACTGTGGCACGTCACCCAGGTCTTCGTCCGCCTGCTGGCGCCGATCGCCTCGTTCACCGCCGAGGAGGCCTGGGCAGTCCTCGTCGGCAGCGACGACGATTCGGTCATGTTCCAGGTCTGGCACGACCTGCCCAAGCCGGACGGCGAGGGTGAACTGCTGGCGAAGTGGGCCATCGTGCGCGCCGTACGCAACGACGTGACCAAGGCGCTGGAAGCCCGCCGCGAGGCCGGCGAGATCGGCTCGGCGCTGCAGGCCGCGGTCGAGATCCGCTGCGCCGGCGACAAGTTCGACGCCCTCGCGTCGCTGGGCGATGACCTGAAATTCGTCTTCATCTGCTCGTCGACCGTGCTCGTCCGTGACGATGCCGAGGTAGTGGTGGCGACGCCGCTTGCCCATGCCAAGTGCGAGCGCTGCTGGCACGTGCGCGACGACGTCGGCGTCGACCCGGCACACCGGGGACTATGCGGACGCTGCGTGAGCAACCTGCATGGCGAAGGCGAGGCGCGCCGCTTTGCCTAATGCTTCCCGCTGGTATGCGCTGGCGGGGCTGGTCATCGTTCTCGACCAGGCGACCAAGGCCATCGTCCTTGCCAGCATCCCGTTCGGCGAACGCATCGTTTTCCTGCCGTTCTGGAACTGGGTGCTGACCATGAACCCGGGTGCCGCCTTCAGCTTCCTCGCCGACCAGCCTGGCTGGCAGCGCTGGTTCTTCGCGATCCTGGCGCTTGCCGTCTCGGCGTGGATTGCCCTCGAACTGCGCCGCCACCCCGAACAGAAGCTGCTCTCGCTGGCCCTGGCGCTGGTCATGGGCGGTGCGCTCGGCAATGTCATCGACAGAATCCGCTTCGGCGCCGTCGTCGACTTCGTCCAGTGGCATGCCGCCGGCTTCTACTGGCCCGCGTTCAACGTCGCCGATTCGGCCATCACGGTCGGCGCCATTTTGCTGGTCGTCGGGCAGTTGACCGCGACCGGCGGGAAAGATCACGCCCCATGACCGCCACCGTCCGCTCCGACAGCTACCTGACCCTGCACTACCGCATTACCACGCTAGATGGCGAGGAGTTCCTGTCCACCTTCGACATGAGCCCGGCCACGCTGCAAATGGGCGGCGGCCAGCTCGCCGAGAATCTCGAGTCGGTCCTCATCGGTTTGCCGGCGCACGAGCGCTTCGTCTTCGAACTGGAGCCGGCGCAGGCCTTCGGCGAACACAACCCGCGCCTCGTCGAGCGCATCGCGCGCAGCGGGTTGCCGGACGGCATGGAACTCAAGGAGAACTCGGTCGTCGAATTCACGGCACCCAATGGCGCCACCTTCGCCGGCTTTCTGCGCGAGCTCGGTGCCACCCATGCGCTGTTCGACTTCAACCATCCCCTCGCCGGACAGACCATCCGCTTCGAGGTGGAGATCATCGGGATCATGTGATGCAAATCCTCCTCGCCAACCCCCGCGGCTTTTGTGCCGGCGTCGAACGGGCGATTGCCATCGTCGAGCGCGCGCTGGAAAAGTTTGGCGCACCCATCTACGTCCGCCACGAGGTCGTGCATAACAAATTCGTCTGCGACGACCTGCGCGCCAAGGGGGCGATCTTCATCGAAGAGCTGGCGGAAGTGCCGGAGGGCAGCACCGTCATCTTCAGCGCCCACGGGGTGTCCAGGGCCGTCCGTGCCGAGGCCGAGGCGCGCGGGCTCCAGGTTTTCGACGCCACCTGTCCGCTGGTCACCAAAGTCCATGTCGAGGTCGGCAAGATGCGCGGCCAGGCCCGCGAGGTGGTGATGATCGGGCACAAGGGACATCCCGAGGTGGAAGGCACCATGGGCCAGAGCGAGGGCGGCATGTATCTCGTCGAGACCGCCGCCGATGTCGACCGCCTGTCTGTGCGCGATCCGCGGCATCTCTCGTTCGTGACCCAGACGACGCTCTCGGTGGACGATGCGACTGCCCTGGTCGATGCCCTGAAGACCCGCTTCCCCGACATTCAGGGGCCGAAGAAGGACGATATCTGCTACGCCACGCAGAACCGCCAGGACGCGGTCAAGGCGCTGGCGGCCGATAGCGACCTGGTCATCGTCGTCGGCAGCCCGAACAGTTCGAACTCGCGCCGTCTCAAGGAAGTCGCGGTGGCGCGCGGCATCGAGAGCCACCTCGTCGACGGACCCGAGGAAATCGATCCCGACTGGCTGGAGGGCAAGAAACGGGTCGGCGTCACGGCCGGCGCGTCGGCTCCGGAAATTCTCGTCCAGCGCGTCGTCGACCGTGTCCGCACCTTGACGGGCGCCGAAGTCTCCGCTTTGGCGGGCGTTGCCGAGGGTGTTTCCTTTCCCTTGCCCAAGGGCCTTGCCTGACGCTGATGGCCGGTGCAAACGCGCTCAGGCCAATTAAGGCTTGTGCCTGCCGTTCTGAGTTTGCTATAATCCAACGTTTCAATCGACTCATTCGGAATTCATCGCATGGCCAATAGCGCACAAGCCCGCAAGCGCGCCCGTCAAGCTGACAAGCAGCGCGCCCACAACGCCAGCCTGCGTTCGACCCTGCGTACCGCGATCAAGCGTGTGCGCCAGGCAATCGAAGCCGGCGACAAGACCGCCGCCCAAGGGGTGTACCAGCAGTCCGTCGCGGTGCTGGATCGCATCTCCGACAAGCAGATCATCCACAAGAACAAGGCGTCGCGTACCAAGAGCCGCCTGTCTGCCCAGATCAAGGCACTCGCCGCCTGATTGCCGGTTACCCGGATGCAAGAAGGCGCCCGCGGGCGCCTTTTCTTTTCCGGTTCGGTCGTCTATTTGCGGTCTTCGAGCGAGCAGACGCCGTCGACGATCTGCAGGTCGTTGTCCTGGGCGAAATTGAGCATGAAGCGATAAGCCATCGGCTCGAGTTCGCCGAGGCGTCCGTCCACGAAGACGGCCTTCTCGCCGTTGTAGTCACCGGGACCGACGTAGGGGGAGTACTTCATCTTGCGTTCGGCGCCGAACGCGGACATGACCCCGCAGAGTCTTTCGGCCCAGTCGCTGGGGCGGAATTTTCGACCCTCCCTGGTCAGGCCGACGATGATGAAGGTGGTCGATTCCGGTGTTGTCATTATTCCACTCTGCGTTGCGGGGCGTTGCGACCTTATTCGCATCATTCTAACAGAAGGTCTGCGGCTATGCGCCGGCTGGCGGACCTTGCGGGGATTGTCGCCAGTGCCGGCGTTCTATACAGGGCGCGGATTTTCACTTAAGATTCAGCTTTCCGCACACGCCGGCCGGGGCATCCCGAGGCGCGGCGGTCGTCCCGGCGGCATTTGCCGCCGTTTTCGTTTTGCGGGGTTGGACCGATGTCGCATGTCATGAACACCTATGCCCGGCTGCCGGTGGCGTTCAGCCACGGTTCGGGCTGCCGGATCACCGATACCGAGGGCAGGGAATACCTGGACGCATTGTCCGGGATCGCCGTGTCCACGCTCGGCCACGCGCACCCGAAACTGGTCGCGGCGATCGCGGCGCAAGCCGGACGCCTGCTGCATACGTCCAACCTCTACCGCATCCGCGAGCAGGAGGAACTGGCCGACAAGCTGGCGGCGCTGTCCGGCATGCAGGAAGTTTTCTTCTGCAATTCGGGCTGCGAAGCGAACGAGGCGGCGATCAAGCTGGCGCGCTTCTACGGCCACAAGAAGGGTGTCGAGACACCGACCATCATCGTCATGGAAAAGGCCTTCCACGGCCGCACCATGGCAACGCTGTCGGCGACCGGCAACCGCAAGACGCAGGCCGGCTTCGAGCCGCTGGTTTCCGGTTTCGTGCGCGTGCCCTACAACGATATGGAGGCGATCCGGGCGGTCGCCGAACACAACAAGAACGTGGTCGCGGTGATGCTGGAAATCGTCCAGGGCGAGGGCGGCATCCACATCGCCGCGCTCGATTTTCAGCGCGAGTTGCGTGCCCTGTGCGACGCGCAGGAATGGCTGCTGATCTGCGACGAGGTGCAGTGCGGCATGGCACGCACCGGCAAGTGGTTCGGCTACCAGCACGCCGGCATCCTGCCGGACGTGGCGACGCTGGCCAAGGGCCTCGGCTCCGGCGTGCCGATCGGCGCCTGCATGACTGGCGGCAAGGCCGCCGGGCTGTTCGGGCCGGGCAACCACGGTTCCACCTTCGGCGGCAACCCGCTGGCGTGTACGGCGGCGCTGACCACCATCGCAACCATCGAGCAGGATGGCCTCATGGCCCGGGCCGAGTGCATCGGCGCGCTGATCCGCAAGCTGTTCGGTGAAGCGCTGGCGGGCACCAAGGGCGTCGCCGAGATTCGTGGCCATGGCCTGATGATCGGCATCGAACTCGAGCGCCCGTGCGGCGAACTCGTCGGCAAGGCCATGGCCGCCGGCGTCCTGCTCAACGTCACTGCCGACAAGGTGGTGCGCCTGCTGCCGCCGCTGATCTTCGGCGAAAACGAGGCGCGTGAGCTGGTCGACCGCGTCGCGCCGCTGATCCGGGATTTCCTCGCGGGTTGAGCATGGCGATCAAGCACTACCTGCAATTCAAGGACTTCACGCGCGACGAGTACGAATACCTCTTCGCGCGCACGCAGTCGATCAAGAAGCAGTTCAAGGCCTACCAGCAATACTGGCCGCTCACTGACCGCACGCTGGTCATGATCTTCGAGAAGGCGAGTACGCGCACGCGCCTGTCCTTCGAGGCCGGCATGCACCAGCTCGGCGGTTCGGCGATCTACCTCAATACGCGCGATTCGCAACTCGGTCGCGGCGAGCCGGTCGAGGACGCGGCTCAGGTCATCTCGCGCATGAGCGACATCGTGATGATCCGCACCTTCGAGCAGGAGATCATCGAGCGGTTTGCCGCCAATTCGCGCGTGCCGGTGATCAACGGCCTGACCAACGAGTACCACCCGTGCCAGATCCTTGCCGACATCTGCACGTATATCGAGCACCGGGGCTGCATCCAGGGCAAGACCGTGGCCTGGGTGGGCGACGCCAACAACATGTGCCACACCTGGCTGCAGGCGGCCGAGGTACTGGACTTCCGGGTGCATGTCTCGACCCCGCCGGGTTACGGGTTGAACCCGGCGCTGATCGACGGTGTCGATGCCTCGTGTTTCGCCGTTTTCTCCGACCCGATGGAAGCCTGCCACGGTGCCGACCTGGTCACCACCGATGTATGGACCTCGATGGGCTACGAAGCGGAAAACGACGCGCGCCTGCGCGCCTTCGCGGACTGGCAGGTCGATGGCGACATGATGCGGGTCGCCGCCGCGGACGCGCTGTTCATGCACTGCCTGCCGGCCCATCGCGGCGAGGAAGTGACCGCCGAGGTGATCGACGGTACGCAATCGGTAGTCTGGGATGAGGCGGAGAACCGTCTGCACGTCCAGAAGGCGTTGATGGAATACCTGCTGCTCGGCAGGATCGAAACCAAGTAAGGAAAAGCAAATGAGCGACATCAAGAAGGTTGTGCTGGCCTATTCGGGCGGCCTCGATACCTCGGTCATCCTCAAGTGGCTGCAGGATGTTTACAAGTGCGAGGTGGTGACCTTCACTGCCGACCTCGGCCAGGGCGAAGAGCTCGAGCCGGCGCGCGCCAAGGCGCTGAAGGCCGGGATCAAGCCGAAGAACATCTACATCGACGACGTGCGCGAGGAGTTCGTCCGCGACTTTGTCTTCCCGATGTTCCGCGCCAACACCGTCTATGAGGGCGAGTACCTGCTCGGCACTTCGATCGCCCGTCCGCTGATCGCCAAGCGCCTGATCGAGATCGTCAATGAAACCGGTGCCGATGCCATCTGCCACGGTGCCACCGGCAAGGGCAACGACCAGGTCCGCTTCGAACTCGGCGCCTATGCGCTGAAGCCAGGCATCAAGGTCATCGCCCCGTGGCGCGAGTGGGACCTGATGTCGCGCGAAAAGCTGATGGCCTATGCCGAGAAGCATGGCATCGAGATCGACATGAAGCACAAGAAGGGCGGCTCGCCCTACTCGATGGACGCCAACCTGCTGCACATCTCTTACGAAGGCCGTCACCTCGAAGATCCTGCGGCCGAGGCCGAGGAGTCGATGTGGCGGTGGACGGTGTCGCCGGAAAAGGCGCCGAACAAGGCCGAGTACCTCGACCTCGAGTTCGCCAATGGTGATCTCGTCGCCATCAACGGCAAGAAGATGAAGGCGCACGAGCTGTTGCTGACGCTGAACCAGCTCGGTGGGAAGCACGGCATCGGGCGCCTCGACCTGGTCGAGAACCGCTACGTCGGCATGAAATCGCGCGGCTGCTACGAAACTCCGGGTGGCACCATCCTCTTGCGCGCCCACCGCGCCATCGAGTCGGTCTGCCTCGACCGCGAGGTCGCGCACCTCAAGGATGACCTGATGCCGCGCTACGCCAGCCTGGTCTACAACGGCTACTGGTGGAGCCCTGAGCGCCGGGCGCTGCAGGTGCTGATCGACCACACGCAGGAGAACGTCAACGGCACGGTGCGCCTCAAGCTTTACAAGGGCAACGTCATCGTCGTCGGCCGTGACTCGAAGACCGATTCGCTGTTCGACTCGACCATCGCCACCTTCGAGGACGATGCCGGTGCCTACGACCAGAAGGATGCGGCCGGCTTCATCAAGCTCAATGCCCTGCGCATGCGCATCGCCGCCAACCTCGAGGCGCGCAAGACCGGCAAGGGCTCGCGCAAGGCCGGCGCCCCGGCTAAGGCCAAGGCGCTTGCCAAGCCGGCAGCAAAGGCTGTGGCCAAAAAGGCCGCCACCAAGCCTGCGGGCAAGAAGGGCTGAGCGATGCAGGGTACCGTCTTCGGGTTCACGGAAGAGCAGATCGCGGAATTCTTCTCGACCTGGGGTATCGGTGCCTTCATCCTGTTCATGCTTTTCATCATCGGCGAGATCGCCTGGAAATCGAAGGCGGGCAAGACCGGTACCGTCGTGCTTTTCTTCGTGCTGGCGCTCGGCATGGTCGGTTTCATCGCCAAATCCGTCATCCAAAAACTCTGGGGTATCTGAATGTCGCAGTTCGATAACGTTTCCGTGGTCAAGAAGGCCAATGTCTATTTCGACGGCAAGTGCGTCAGCCATACCGTCATCCTCGCCGACGGCACCAAGAAGACGGTCGGCGTGATCCTGCCCTCAAGCCTCACCTTCAACACCGGGGCGCCGGAAATCATGGAGGGCGTCGGTGGCTCCTGCCGTGTCCGCCTGAAAGGCGAGTCCAACTGGTCGAACTGGGGCGAGGGCCAGTCCTTCGAGGTGCCGGGCAATTCCAGCTTCGAGATCGCCGTCGCCGAAGGCGGTGCCTACCACTACGTCTGCCACTTCAAGTAAGCGCCATGCCGTCCTTCGATTTCACCTCGGAAGCCGACATGGTGGCCCTGAAGAACGCCATCGACGTCGCGACCCGCCAGATCGACAACCGCTATGACTTCAAGGGCACCACGGCGAAAGTCGAGCTGAACGAGAAGGAAAAGACGATCACGCTGCACGGCGATTCCGACTTCCAGCTCGACCAGATCAAGGACATCCTCTTTCCAGCGATGGAGAAGAAGGAGGTCGAGAGCACCAAGCGCCTCGACCACCAGCCGGTGCAGAAGATCTCCGGCAACAAGGTCAAGCAGGAATTGAAGATCCGCATGGGCATCGATGCCGAGCTGGCCAAGAAGATCGTCCGGCTGATCAAGGACTCCAAGCAGAAAGTGCAGGCGTCGATCCAGGGCGATGCGGTGCGTGTCCAGGGCGCCAAGCGCGACGACCTGCAGGCGGCCATCGCGCTGATCCGCAAGGAAATCGCCGATTTCCCGATCAGGGCGGGGAATTTCCGCGACTGATCCGTCGCTCCTGCGGTCGACCGCGAAAAATTGGCCATAACAGGGCAGCTACGGCGGCCCTGATCGTTTGTTCAGCGCGCCAGGCCCTGTATCCAGACCGAGTAGAGCAGGTCGGACAATTCCCGCATCACGGGCAGCCGCTCGGCGATCTGCGCCACCATCGCCGACGGTGCCTGCACGCTCGGCTGGTCGGCGACTGCCGCGGCCTCGTCGGACCACTGTCCGCACCAGGTGGCGATCATTTCCGGTGTCATCTCGACATGGCATTGCATACCGAGATGCGGGCCGAGCGCGAACATCTGGTTGGCGCAGTGGCCGTTGGCGAACAACCGGGTGGCGCCGGCCGGAATGCTGAAGGTCTCCCCGTGCCACTGGAAGACGGTGGCGCCGGCACCAGCGTAGGGGCCCAGCCAGTGGCGGGCGACGGCGGAATCTTCGCCGTGAACCATGCCCCAGCCGATTTCCTTGACCGGGTTGCGCGTCACCCTGCCGCCGAGGGCCTTGCTCATCAGCTGGCCGCCGAGGCAATGGCCGATGACCGGGATCGCATCGGCGACCGCGTTGCGGATCAGGGCGCAGACCGGTTCGATCCAGGGCAGGGGATCGTTGACGCTCATCGGACCGCCCATGAAACAGAGGCCGGCGAAATCGCCGGTGCATTCTGGCACCGGCTCGCCGGCATCGACGGCGACGAGGCGCCATGGAATCCCGTGCCGTTCGAGGAATATGGCAAAATAGCCCGGACCTTCGGTGGGAGAGTGGCGAAAGATGGCGACGGGCTTCATGGCATTCCGGCAGGCGCGTGCTAAGAAGCGGCATTCTACGCTGCTCGCCGCGCTGCTTCTCGCCGTGACCGCCGCCGGCGCCCAGGAAGTCGGGCTGGCCGGGGTAATGGGCAGCAAGGCGATGCTGACGATCAACGGCAGCGAGCCGCGTGCCGTCCAGGTGGGGCAGTCGGTCGATGGGGTCAGGGTCCTTTCCGTCCAGGGCGACCAGGCGGTGGTCGAGATCGGTGGCCGCAAGCGGCCGCTGCGCGTCGGCCAGAATGCGGTCGGCGCTCCGGCGCCCGACGGGAGCGGCAAGGTGACCCTGAACGCCGACGGGCAGGGGCATTTCTTCACCACCGGCTCGATCAACGGCACCTCGGTGCGTTTCATGGTCGATACCGGCGCGACGATGATCTCGCTCGGACCGACGGATGCGCGGCGCATCGGCCTCGACCCGACGCGCGGGGAGAAGGGACTGACCAGCACGGCGAACGGCCAGGCGGTCGTCACGCGGGTCAAGCTCGACACGGTGCGGGTCGGCGACATCACCGTGAATAACGTCGATGCGTTGATCCACCAGGCGGACATGCCGATGGCACTGCTCGGCATGAGCTTCCTCAACCGCATGGACATGCAGCGCGAGGGCAGCACGATGACCCTCAAGAAGCGCTTCTAGGAGAGAGATGATGCCTGAACGTGACCGCGAGATTGCCCTGTTGCGCCGCGAGGTGGAATTGCTGATGAGCGAGCGCCAGGCGTTGCTGCGCGTGGTTGGCTCGGCCGCCGCGCTGATCGCCAGCCTCGATAGTGGGCGCCTGCCGGTGGGGGCTGTCGAGGCGGCAGATGTCGTCGCGACCTTGCTCAACCAGCTTTCCGAGGAGACGCTCCAGGATGCACTGACGGCGGTGCACGCCGAGATCGAGGAAGACAGCGGCAGCGCATGAGTTTCATCGATGTCGACCGGCTGCGCGCATCCCTGCTGCCGGCCCCGGAGAGCGGCCATTTCGTCCAGGAAGACGGTGGCGAAGGTCTGGCGCTGACGCCGGCGGCAGTGCTGTTCCCGATCGTTGTGCGCGACGGCGGCCACACCGTCCTGCTGACCCAGCGTACCGCGCATCTGCGCGACCATGCCGGGCAGATCAGCTTTCCCGGCGGCCGTGTCGAGGACGACGATCCGTCGCCGGTGTATACCGCCTTGCGCGAGACCGAGGAAGAAATCGGTCTCGCCCGCGAACACGTCGAGGTCCTCGGCTTCCTCCCCGAATACCGCACCGGCACCGGCTTTCGCGTCACGCCGGTGGTGGCGCTGGTGCACCCGCCATTCAGCCTCGCGCTCGACCCGTTCGAGGTTGCCGAAGCCTTCGAGGTGCCACTGGCTTTCCTGCTCGATACCGGCAACCACAAGCGCCACTCGCTGCACTATCGCGGTGCCTTGCGCCATTTTTTCGCGATGCCCTACGGCGACTATTTCATCTGGGGGGCGACCGCCGGCATGATTCGTGCGCTCTGCGAGCGCCTTGGCCTGCAGGGGGCCTGAGCTTGTGGTATCTTGCCGCTTTTAGCACATCAGGATACGCAGCGCCGCAATGTTCGGCCCCTTGAGTCTGGTTTCGCTGATCACGGTTTTTCTGATCGAGCAGGTCCGTCCGCTGGATTACCGTCTCGTGGTAGGGCGCCCCGTCGAGGCGTGGGCCGATTTCATCGAATCGCACTTCAACGCCGGTAGCCACCGGCACGGTGTCGTCGCCTGGTGCCTCGCGGTGCTGGTACCTGCGCTGCTCGCGGCGCTGCTGCATTTCGGCCTCTATGCCCTGAGCCCCCTGCTGGCCCTGGCCTTCAACATCGGTGTGCTTTACCTGGCGCTCGGTTTCCGCCAGTTCAGCCATTTTCCGACCGAAATCCAGATCGCGCTGCGGCTCGAGGATCTCCCGCGCGCGCGCCAGCTGCTCAAGGAATGGCTGGCCCGGCCGGCCGACCATCTCGGCGAGCGCGAGATCGCCAGCCTGGCTATCGAGGCCGCACTTGCGGCATCGCACCGCCATGTTTTCGCCGTGCTCCTTTGTTTCGTTCTGTTGCCGGGGCCGTCCGGCGCCGTGCTCTACCGGCTGGCAGCGATCGTGCGCGAGCGCTGGCGCGGCAGGGGTGTCGCGGTCGACAGCGAATTTTCTGCCTTTTCCGGCCGCGCTTTCGGTATCATCGACTGGTTGCCTTCGCGGGCGACGGCAGCAGGCTTTGCCATCGTCGGGGACTTCGAGGATGCCGTCCATTGCTGGCGGACTCAGCCCGGCCAGTGGCCGGGGTGCGATGAGGGCGTCGTCATCGCCAGCGGTGCCGGTGCGCTCGGTGTGCAACTCGGGCTGTCGCCGGCCGATGGTGTCGAGGCGGCTGACCGTGGCCAGTTCGGGCTCGGCGATCCGGCCGATGTCGATTTCATGCAGAGCGCGGTCGGCCTGGTGTGGCGTGCCACCGTGCTTTGGGTGTTGTTGCTGTTTTTGTTGGGGCTTGCCAGCCTGGCGGGCTGATTTTTCTTGGAGAGAAATATTATGAGCAGAGATGTTGTCGTTCTGAGCGCAGTGCGTTCCCCCATTGGCGCCTTCGGCGGTTCGCTCGCCGACATGGACCCGTGCGACCTGGCCAGCACCGTGATGAAGGAAGCGATCGCCCGCTCCAACGTCGATCCGGCCCAGATCAACTACGTCACGGTCGGTACCACGATGCCTGTTGATTCCCGTTACGCTTATGTTTCCCGCGTTGCCTCCATCCAGGCCGGCCTGCCGATGGATTCCGTCGCCATGCAGGTTTCCCGCCTCTGCGCCTCCGGCCTGCAGGGTATCGTCACTACCGCCCAGAACATCCTGCTGGGTGATTCCGACTACGGCATCGGCGGCGGTGTCGAGGTCATGTCCAAGGTTGCCTACCTGCTGCCGGCGCTGCGCTCCGGCGCCCGCATGGGTGACACCAAGGCCATCGACGGCATGGTTGCCGTGCTGACAGACCCGTTCGGCGTCGGCCACATGGGCATTACCGCCGAAAACCTGGCGGCCAAGCACGGCATCACCCGCGAACAGCAGGATGCCTTCGCCGTCGAATCGCAGCGCCGCGCCGCGGCCGCCATCGATGCCGGCCACTTCAAGTCGCAGATCCTGCCGATCGTCAAGCAGACCCGCAAGGGCGACGTCGTTTTCGATACCGACGAGCACGTCAAGCGCGGCACCACGATGGAATCGCTGGCCAAGATGAAGCCGGCCTTCAAGAAGGAAGGTACCGTCACCGCTGGTAATGCCTCGGGTATCAACGACGGCGCGGCCTTCTTCGTGCTGGCCGATGCCGCCAAGGCTGCCGCCGCCGGCCAGAAGCCGATTGCCCGCATGGTGTCCTACGCCGTTGCCGGCGTTCCGAACGACATCATGGGTGAAGGCCCGATCCCGGCCACCAAGCTGGCGCTCAAGAAGGCCGGCCTGACGCTGGACCAGATGGACGTCATCGAGTCCAACGAAGCCTTCGCTGCCCAGGCGCTGTCGGTTTCCAAGGTGCTCGGCCTCGACCCGGCCAAGACCAACCCGAACGGCGGCGCCATCGCCCTCGGCCACCCGGTCGGCTGTTCGGGCGCCTTCATCGCGACCAAGGCGATCTACGAATTGAACCGCATCGGCGGCAAGTACTGCCTCGTCACCATGTGCATCGGCGGTGGCCAGGGTATCGCTGTCGTCTTCGAGCGCGCCTGAGCGCTCCGGCGAACTGCAGCATGAAAACCCGCCGGAGCGATCCGGCGGGTTTTTTTATGCACCAACCTGGCAGGTGCTGCACCGGCATGGGGCGCAATTGCGGCACGGGTTGGCCGAATCGGCGCCATGACCCCGTGTCGCCGATGGCACGGAAGCTGCTCCATGGCACACGAGAGAATTAACCGTGACGGGCCGAAAATGGATTTCTATAACGAGATGGTCGATTCCGGCGGGAGTGTCCGCCCCCATTACCGGAGCTACGATGCCTGGCTGAAGGCGACGCCGCCCGAGCGCATCGCGCGCAAGCGCGCCGAAGCCGACCTCGCCTTTCGCCGCGTCGGCATCACCTTCGCGGTCTATGGTGAGGAAGCGGGCAAGGAGCGCCTGATTCCCTTCGACATCATCCCGCGCATCATCCCGGCGGACGAGTGGAGGACGCTGCAGTCCGGCCTGCGCCAGCGGGTGAAGGCGCTCAACATGTTTCTCTGGGATGTCTACCACGATCAGGAAATCCTCAAGGCAGGGATCATCCCGGCCGAGCAGGTTCTGAACAACGCCCAGTACCGCCCGGTCATGAAGGGCGTCGACGTCCCCGGCCGCATCTACGCCCACATCACCGGGGTCGACATCGTCCGCGCAGGGGCCGGCGAGTATTACGTCCTCGAGGACAACCTGCGCGTGCCCTCGGGCGTCTCCTACATGCTCGAGGACCGCAAGATGATGATGCGACTCTTCCCCGAGCTGTTCTCGCGCAACAAGGTGGCCCCGGTGCAGCACTACCCGGACATGCTGCTCGAGAAGCTGCGCGCCGTGGCGCCCAAGGGCGTAGGCGATCCGACCGTCGTCGTGCTGACCCCGGGCGCCTACAACAGCGCCTATTTCGAGCACAGCTTCCTCGCCCAGCAGATGGGCGTCGAACTGGTCGAGGGGCGCGACCTCTTCGTGGACGAGGAAGTCGTCTACATGCGCACTACGCAGGGTCCGCGCCGCGTCGACGTGATCTACCGGCGCATCGACGACGACTTCCTCGACCCGCTCGTCTTCCGGGCCGATTCCTCACTTGGCGTGCCGGGTATCCTGAAGGCTTACCAGGCGGGCAACGTGACGCTGGCCAACGCCATCGGCACCGGCGTCGCCGACGACAAGTCGATCTATCCCTACGTGCCGGACATGATCAAGTTCTACCTCGGCGAAGAGCCGAAGCTGAACAATGTCCCGACCTGGATGTGTCGCAAGCCGGATGATCTCAAGTATGTGCTCGACCACCTGCCCGAACTGGTCGTCAAGGAAGTGCACGGCGCCGGCGGCTACGGCATGCTGGTCGGCCCTGCGTCGACGAAGGAACAGATCGAGCACTTCCGCCAGCTGCTCGTCGACAAGCCAGACGGCTACATCGCCCAGCCGACGCTGGCGCTCTCCAACTGCCCGACCTTCGTCGAGGAAGGCATCGCACCGCGACACCTCGACCTGCGCCCCTTCGTGCTCTCGTCGGGCGACTGCGTCAACATGGTGCCCGGCGGCCTCACCCGCGTCGCGTTGACCAAGGGCTCGCTCGTGGTGAATTCGTCGCAGGGCGGGGGCACCAAGGACACCTGGGTTCTGGAGGACTGACCATGCTTTCGCGAACTGCCGATCACCTGTTCTGGATGTCGCGCTATATCGAGCGTGCAGAGAATCTAGCCCGCCTGCTCGACGTCACCTGGCAGATGTCCCTCGTGCCGCAGTCGGAGGAGGCGGCCAACCGCAGCTGGAACGCCATCCTCGTCCTCAATGACCTCGAGGAGTCCTTCGCTGCCAAGTATCCTGCGGTCAACGGGGAAAACGTCCTCAAATTCATGGTCAGCGACCCCGGCAACTTCTCGTCGATCATCAGCTGCCTGCGCCAGGCGCGCGAGAATGCCCATGCCGTGCGCGGTACGGTGACCAGCGAGATGTGGGAGACGCTGAATGCAACGTGGATCGAAGCGCGCGCCATGAGCTTCGAATCCATCCTCGCGGGCGGCATCGGCGAGTTCTTCGAGTGGGTCAAGATGCGCTCGTCGCTGTCGCGCGGCACCACGCTCGGCACGCTGCTGCAGGACGAGGCCTACCACTTCATCCGCATCGGCACACTGCTCGAGCGCGCGGACAACACCGCCCGCATCCTCGACATCAAGTATCACGACCGCGGCAGCCACGGCGAGGAGGGGGCGACCGACTTCTACCGCTGGGGGGCGCTGCTACGCTCGGTGTCCGGCTTCGAGGTGTACCGCAAGGTCTATCGCGACGTGATCACGCCTGAACGGGTCGCCGAATTGCTCATTCTGCGTAGCGACATGCCGCGCTCGCTGCACTTCTGCATGAACGGCGTCGTCAAGAACCTCGATTTGGTCGCCAACCGCCAGTCCGGCGAGACCCAGCGCCGTGCCGGCCTGATGCACGCACAACTGCACTATGGTCGCATCGAGGATATCCTCGCGCATGGCCTGCACGAATGGCTGACGGACTTCATGGACCGCATCTACGACCTCGGCGACGGCATCAGCCGCGATTTCCTGGTGCCGATGGCGGAAGCCGCCTGAGCAGGGGGCTGGCGGCGCCGCATCAGGCTTGTACTGTGTCGACAGTGATTTCGTGGAAATAAGGGTTGAACGGAATCGCCTGCAGCGGTCCGGGTGATTCCCAGATGACGTCGAACTGGCTATCGGCGCGGATACGGCCGATCCGGGTTCGCCGCTGCAGGTGGTGGTTCTTGAGGTCCATCATGATCATGCCGCCGCCCGGCGACAGCAGGCGCTGGCCGGCCATCGCCTCGATGACCGTGTCGACGCGGGTCGTGCGCTCCTTCTCGACGGCCTGCTTCCAGAGCAGCAGGCCGACCCGGGTGGCGATCATGGGATCGGTCACGAGGGCTGTTTCCGAACGCATCCATGCGCGGTAGCGGCGGATCAGGTCCTGGTTGTCGGGCGTTGCGATCGACATGAAATAGGGCCACGCGGCGAGATGGCCGGCCGGCTTGGGGTCGATGCCGGCCAGTTCCGACTCGTCGACCGAGAAGGCGAGGACCGTCGCCTCGGCCGTGGTGACGCCGGCACGTGCCAGCGCCTGGTAGAAGTGCCGGTTGGTGTCGCCATTCAGGGTCGAGACGACCAAAGCCTTGCGCCCGCTGCCGGCGAACTGGCGGATGCGGGCAGCGATATCGGCATAGTCGGCATGGCCGAGCGGCGTATAGGCTTCCGCAATGTCCGCCGCGGGGATGCCCCGGGCGCGGACCATGTAATTGCGCATGATACGGTTGGCCGTGCGCGGGTAGACGTAGTCCGAGCCGAGCAGGAAGAAGCGGCGGTAGCCGCCCCCGAATTCGCTGATCAGGTAGTTGAGCGCCGGAATGGACTGCTGGTTGGGTGTCGATCCGGTGTAGAAGACATTGCGCTCGAGTTCCTCGCCTTCGTATTGCACAGGGTAATAGAGGAGGCCGTTGAGCTCCTTGAATACCGGCAGCACCGCCTTGCGCGACGACGACGTCCAGCAGCCGAAGACGGCGGCGACCCGGTCGCCGGCGAGCAGGTCGCGCGCCATGCGGGCGTAGGTGTCCCAATCCGAGCCGGGGTCGCGTACCAGCGCCTCGACATTGCGGCCCATGACCCCGCCTGCCTGGTTGATCTCGTCGATGGTCATCAGCGCCATATCCACCAGCGGGCTTTCCGAGCCGGCCATCGTCCCGGTCCGGGAATGCAGGATGCCGACCCTGATAGCGCCGGCTGCGAGGCTCTCGCGGGCAGGCAGGCCCAGTCCGGCGAGGGCGGCGGTGGTGGCGGCGGAGCTGAGAAACTGGCGACGGCGCATGGCGGAGAAGATCGGAGTCGTGGAGCAGGGTATTCTAATGCCATGGCGGTAGCGGTGCCGTTGAATATCTGGCGGTCTGGCCTCGCACTGAATTGGTGCAGAGCGGGGCAATAAGGATGCAAAGTGGCATCCATTCCCGGCGCCGCTGCCAAGGTCAACGCCGATTTCCGGGGCATTTTCCGTTTGGTGCGGGTCTTGCTTGGAACGTGGCCAACAAGAATCCGGAGAACACCGTGTCCATCCACGTCGCCATCAGTCACGTTACCAAGTACAGCTACGACCGCCTCATCAACCTCGGCCCGCAGGTCATCCGTCTGCGCCCGTGCCCGCATTCGCGCACGCGCATCCTTTCCTATTCGCTGAAGATCGGCCCCGACAAGCACTTCATTAACTGGCAGCAGGATCCGCAGGGCAACTACCTCGCCCGTCTGGTCTTTCCGGAGAAGACGCGCGAATTCAGCTTCGAGGTCGACCTCGTCGCCGAGATGTCGGTCATCAACCCGTTCGATTTCTTCCTCGAGGAACATGCCGAGCACTTCCCGTTCGTCTACGAGGACTGGCAACGCCACGAGCTGACCCCGTACCTTTACAAGGTCGCCGGCGGCAGCTTGTTCGACCGCTACGTGGCCGCCGTGCCGCGCAAAAAGGCGCGCAGCGTCGATTTCCTCGTCGCCCTGAACGCACAGGTGCAGAAGGACGTTGCCTACACCATCCGCATGGAGCCGGGTGTGCAGACGCCGGAGGAGACGCTGCAGAAGCGCTCCGGCTCGTGCCGCGACTCGGCCTGGCTGCTGGTGCAGGTGCTACGCCACCTCGGCCTCGCCGCGCGCTTCGTTTCCGGCTATCTGGTCCAGTTGACCGCGGACGTCAAATCGCTCGACGGTCCCTCCGGTCCGGAAGCCGACTTCACCGACCTGCATGCCTGGGCCGAGGTGTATCTGCCCGGTGCCGGCTGGGTCGGCCTCGACCCGACCTCGGGCCTGTTTGCGGGCGAGGGCCACATCCCGGTCGCGTGCACGCCGGAGCCCGCCTCGGCCGCACCGGTGACTGGCGGGCTGGACGAGTGCGAGACCGAATTCGAGCACCGCATGACCGTGACCCGCATCCTGGAAGCGCCGCGCGTCACCAAGCCCTACACCGATGCCCAATGGCTGGAGATCGAGGGCCTCGGCCACGAGATCGACGACAAGCTGTGCGAAATGGACGTGCGCCTGACTCAGGGCGGCGAGCCGACCTTCGTCGCGGTCGACGACCCGGATGGCGCGGAATGGAACACCGCCGCGCTCGGCCCGACCAAGCGCCTGTACGCGGCCGAGATCTTCCATCGCCTGCGCGAAAAGTACGCCCCGCACGGCCTCATGCACTTCGGCCAGGGCAAGTGGTATCCCGGTGAACAGTTGCCGCGCTGGAGCCTGAATTGTTTCTGGCGCAAGGATGGCGAACCGATCTGGAATTCGCCGGCCCTGTACGCCAACGAAAGCGTCGATTACGGCGTCACCGCCGAACAGGCCGGCGCTTTCCTCAAGCAGGTGGCCCGCCGCCTCGATGTCACCGACGAGCATGTCTTCCCGGCCTTCGAGGATGTTTATTACTACATGTGGCGCGAGCGGCGCCTGCCTGGCAACGTCGATCCCTTCGATTCGCGGGTCGACGATCCCCTCGAACGCGAGCGCCTGATGAAGGTGTTCACCCAGGGCATGACCCATATCGTCGGCCATACCCTGCCGATCATGAAGAACGTCGGCAACCAGTGGCAGACCGGACCGTGGTTCCTGCGCGCGGAGCGCTGCTACCTGTTCCCCGGGGATTCGGCGATGGGCTATCGCCTGCCGATCGACTCGCAGCCGTGGACGGCGCAGAGTGATTATCCCTACGTCAATCCGCCCGATGCCGAGACAGCGACCGACTCGCTGGCCAGCCACGCCGCGCTACGCGCCCGCGTCAGCGGCGAACGCGCCGCCCGCGTGCCGCAGATGCAGGACCGGCGCAGCGCCGCGGCCGGTGATTTCGGCGCTGGCCAGGGAGCGGGCAAGACCCGGCCCTGGGAAAAGCCGTCCGACACGACCCCCGGCTTCAAGGAGTCCGCCGCCTGGATCACCCGTCTGGCCATGTGCGCCGAGCCGCGCGACGGCCGGCTCTACATCTTCATGCCGCCGACCCAGACTCTCGACGACTACCTGGAAATCGTCGCCGCCGTCGAGGCGACGGCGGAGGACATGGGCCTGCCGGTCATCATGGAAGGCTACGAGCCGCCGTCCGATCCGCGCCTGACGCACTTCCGCGTCACCCCCGACCCCGGCGTCATCGAGGTGAACATCCATCCGGCGAAAAGCTGGGACCAGCTCGTCGGGCAGACGACCCACCTCTACGATGCGGCCCATCATTCGCGCCTGACCACCGAGAAGTTCATGCTCGACGGCCGCCATACCGGCACCGGCGGCGGCAACCACTTCGTCCTTGGCGGGGCCACGCCGAACGACTCGCCCTTCCTGCGCCGGCCAGACCTTCTGCGCAGCCTGATCGCCTACTGGCACAACCACCCGAGCCTGTCCTACCTGTTCTCCGGCCTGTTCATCGGCCCGACCAGTCAGGCCCCGCGCGTCGACGAAGCGAGGAACGATTCGCTCTACGAGATGGAGATCGCCTTCCGCCAGATTCCGCCGGTCGGCGGCTATATCCCGCCTTGGCTGGTCGACCGCGTACTGCGCAACCTGCTCATCGACGTCACTGGCAATACCCACCGTGCCGAGTTCTGCATCGACAAGCTCTACTCGCCGGATGGCCCGACCGGACGCCTCGGCCTGCTCGAACTGCGCGCCTTCGAAATGCCGCCGCATGCGCGCATGTCGCTGGCCCAGCAACTGCTGCTGCGTGGCCTGATCGCGCGCTTCTGGGAAGAACCCTACGCGCCGCAGAAGCTGGCGCGCTGGGGCACCGAGTTGCACGACCGCTTCATGCTGCCGCATTTCGTCGAGCAGGATTTCAGCGACGTGATGGACGAAATGCAGTCCGCAGGTTTCTCCTTCAAGAGCGAATGGTTCGCACCGCATTTCGAGTTCCGTTTCCCGAAGTACGGCGATTTCGCGGTGAAGGGCATCGAGTTCGAGCTACGCCATGCGCTGGAGCCCTGGCATGTGATGGGCGAGGAGGGGGCACCCGGAGGCACGGTCCGCTACGTCGATTCCTCGGTCGAGCGGGTACAGGTCAAGGTCACCGGCATGGCGCCGGACCGCTACGTGCTGGCCTGCAACGGCGAGGCGGTGCCGCTCACCGCGACCGGCACCAATGGCGAGTTCGTCGCCGGCGTCCGCTACCGTGCCTGGCAGCCGGGTTCGTGCCTGCATCCGACCATCGGCGTCCACGCCCCGCTGGTCTTCGACCTGGTCGATACTTGGATGCAGCGTTCGCTCGGTGGCTGCCAGTATCATGTGGCCCACCCCGGCGGACGCAATTTCGAGGCTTTCCCGGTCAATGCCTTTGAGGCCGAGAGTCGCCGCTTGGCCCGTTTTTTCCGCTTCGGTCACAGTCCGGGGCGGATGACGGTGCAGACGCCCGAGGTCAGCGCCGAGCACCCGTTTACGCTAGACTTGCGCCGTTTCTGACCGGGACACCGCAGCATGGCGCGGTCGACCGCAAATCGGGCCGGGTTCCGGCCTGCCGCCTTTCCGCAGATGGCCCGAACCCTACTCGCAATCTACCCGCAGAGCACCCGCCGCTATGATGAAATGCTCGGCCCGGGAGGCGAGGTGCGGCCGCACTGGAAGGTGTTTTTCGAGCATCTCGACCGCGCTTCGCCGGAAAAGATGCATGAGCGCCTGGCCTTCGTCGACCGGCGAATTCAGGAAAACGGTGTCACCTACAACGTCTATGCCGACGCCAAGGGCGCCGACCGTCCCTGGGAGCTCGATCCGCTTCCGCTGATCATCCCTCCCGACGAGTGGGCCGAGGTTTCGGCGGCGGTGGCCCAGCGCGCGGCACTGATGAACGCGATGCTGGCCGACCTCTATGGCGACCAGCATCTGCTCGCCGAGGGTTTGTTGCCGCCGGCACTGGTTTACGGCCAGCACGGCTACCTGTGGCCCTGTCGCGGGCTGCGTCCGCCCGGCGGCATCTGGTTGCACCATTACGCCGTGGACCTGGCCCGTTCGCCGGACGGCTGCTGGTGGGCGATCGCCGACCGCACCCAGGCCCCCTCCGGTGCCGGCTATGCGCTGGAGAACCGGCTCGTCGTCTCGCGCGTCTTTCCCGAGATGTTCAACGACCTGCGCGTGCAGCATCTTGCCGAGTTTTTCCACGACCAGCAGGATGGCCTCGCCGCGCTCGCGCCCGTCGACCCGGGCGAGCAACCGCACATCGTCCTGCTGACGCCGGGGCCCTACAACGAAACCTATTTCGAACACGCCTACCTGGCCCGCTACCTCGGCTACCCGCTGGTCGAGGGGCAGGACCTGACGGTGCGCGGCGATACGGTCTACCTGAAGACCCTGCAAGGGCTGAAGCGGGTGCATGTCATCCTGCGCCGCCAGGATGACGATTACTGCGATCCGCTCGAACTGCGCGGCGACTCCGCGCTGGGCGTGCCCGGCCTGCTCAACACGGCCCGCGCCGGCCGCGTGGTGATCGCCAATGCGCTGGGCAGCGGACTGCTGACTTCCGGCGCGTTGATGGGCTTCCTGCCGGCGATCTGCGAGCGCCTGCTCGGCGCACCGCTGGCCATGCCCTCGGTGGCGACCTGGTGGTGCGGCGAGAAGCCGGCCCGCGACTATGTGCGCGAGCATTTCGCCGAACTGGTGATCAAGCCCGCCTACCCGACCCAGCGCATGGACCCGGTATTCGGCAACGAACTCGAGGGCGAGGCGCGGGAAGAGATGCTGCGCCGGATCGAGGCGCGTCCGCATGCTTATGTCGCCCAGGAGATGGTCAACCTGTCGCAGGGGCCGACCTGGAGCCGTGCCCACGAGCGGCGCCTGCTCGCCCGCCCTGTCGGTTTGCGCGCCTATGCCGCGGTCAATGCCGAGGGTGGCTATTCGGTGATGCCGGGCGGTCTGGCGCGGGTGGCGAGCGGGGGCAATGCGCGGATCATCTCGATGCAGCGCGGCGGTTCGTCGAAGGATACCTGGGTGCTGACCGACGGACCGGTCAGCGAATTCACGCTGCTCAAGCCCTCGCTCGGCGTGCGCGACCTCGTGCGCTCCGGAGCCAACCTGACTTCGCGCGTGGTCGAAAACCTCTACTGGCTCGGCCGCTATTCGGAACGCTTCGACGACAGCGCGCGCATGCTGCGCGTCCTCGTCGGGCGGCTGGTCGATGGCGGCGGCCAGCGCACCCCGGCCGTGCGTTCGGCGCTGGCGCTGGCGGAGCACGTCGGGGTTCTGCCCTCGCCCGAGGAAGACGGCGAGATCGGCGAGGGCAGCGAGCATTCGCTGCTCGAGGCGATCTACGACCCCGAGCAGCCGGGCAGCCTGGCCCGGGCCATCCGCAGCGTCATGTGGTCGGCGACGCACGTGCGCGAACGCCTTTCCCTCGACCACTGGCATTCGCTCAACCGCCTGCAGCGCGAACAGCAGGCGGCGCTCAAGCGCCACCCGTCGATGACCGAGGCGAGCGCCTTCCTCGATCGCGTGCTCGGCGTCTCGTCATCGCTCACCGGTTTCGCGATGGATAACATGACGCGCGACGATGGCTGGCGATTCCTCGTGGTCGGCCGCCGCATCGAGCGGCTGTCCTTCCTCGCGGCGGCGCTCTCCGGTTTCCTGCGCATGGAGTCGGCACGCGGGGCGGGCAGCCTCGAGTGGCTGCTCGAACTGACCGACTCGATCATCACCTATCGCTCGCGCTACTCGCGCTCACCGGAGTTGCTCGCAGTCATCGATCTCCTCGTCTTCGACGGCAACAACCCGCATGGTATCGTCTTCCAGGCAGCCGTCCTCGGTCGCTACCTCGAGCGCATGCGCCGCGAGTTTGGCGATGCCGAAAACGGCGAACTGGCGGCTGCTCTCGAGGCGCTCCTTGCTTGGGATCTCGGCCGCCTCGACAGCCTGCATTTCAGTGAAAGCCGCATTTGCGCGGCAAGCCTCGAGCTGGCCGGGCTTCTCGAGCGTCTCGACGAAGCTGCGAATCACATTTCCGACTGGCTCGGCATGCGCTTCTTCACGCACGTCGGCGACGTCAGCCGCCAGACCATGGCCCTGTGATCATGGAACGTACCCCCGTCCGCTACCACGTCCTGCACGAGACGACCTACGACTACGGCAGCCCGGTCTCGCTGTCGCAGCAGCAACTGCACCTGTCGCCGCGCATCCTCGCCTGGCAGCAGATCGAGGAGGAGCGGGTCGACATCGTGCCGGCGCCGACCTGGCGCCGCGACGGCTTCGATGCCTTCGGCAACCCGGTTGCCTGGATTGCCTTCCATGCGCCGCACGAAAGCCTCAGCATCCGCTCGGCGATGACCGTCGCCGTGATCCCCCACGCGCCGGACGACCTCGCTGCCTCGCTGCCGTGGGAAACCTTGCGCGACCGCCTCGCCTACGCGGCAACGCCGCCGTTGCCGGAAGACCTCGACGCGGCCCGCTTCCTGTTCGAGAGCCCGCACGTCCGGGTCAAGCGCGAGCTCGCCGATTACGCCTGCGACTGCTTTCCGCCCGGTACGCCGGTGCTGGTCGGCGCCCGTACCCTGATGGCGAAGATTTTCCGCGAGTTCGAGTTTGACCCCGAGGCGACAACGGTATCGACGCCGGTGATGGAGGTGCTCGAGAAGAAACGCGGCGTCTGCCAGGATTTCGCCCACCTGATGATCGCCTGCCTGCGCGCGCAGGGCCTGGCCGCGCGCTATGTCAGCGGCTATCTGCTCACCCACCCGCCGCCCGGCAAGCCGCGCCTGGTCGGCGCCGATGCCTCGCACGCCTGGGTTTCGGTCTATTCGCCGGGCTTCGGCGAGGGCTGGGTCGATTTCGACCCGACCAATGACCTGCTCCCCGATACCCAGCACATCACCGTCGCGTTCGGCCGTGACTTTGCCGATGTCTCGCCGCTGCGCGGCATCATCCTCGGCGGCGGCGGCCACGAGCCCGAGGTCGCCGTCACGGTGACCCCGCTTGCCGCGGGGTCGCCAGGCTTCCCTGCGGAGGGCGAGGCGGCGGGCGCCGCGGCCGCCTGATGCGCCGTGTCGCAATCGTCGGCGGCGGCCCGGCCGGGCTGATGGCCGCCGAGCGTCTTGCTGCGGTCGACGGCCTGGAAGTGGCGATTTTCGAGGCCATGCCAACGCTTGGGCGAAAGTTCCTGATGGCCGGCAAGGGGGGCATGAACATCACCCACGCCGAGCCGCTGCCTGCCTTCGTCGCCCGCTACGGCGACCGCGCCGCGCTCATGGCGCCGCTGCTCGACGCCTTCGGTCCGCAGGCGCTGCGCGACTGGATCCATGGCCTCGGCATCGATACCTTCGTCGGCACCTCGGGCCGCGTTTTCCCGCGCGAGATGAAGGCCGCGCCGCTCCTGCGCGCCTGGCTGCACCGCCTGCGCCAGGCGGGCGTGCGCACGCATGTGCGCCACCGCTGGCTGGGCTGGAACGCGGCGGGCGAACTGCGCTTCGCGACACCGGAAGGCGAGGCCGTCTGGCGAGCCGACGCCACCGTACTCGCCCTTGGCGGCGGCAGCTGGCCGCAACTGGGTTCGGATGCCGCCTGGGTACCGCTCCTTGCAGCCTGCGGCGTGCCGGTAGCGCGCCTGCGGCCGGCCAACTGCGGCTTCGACGTCGCTTGGAGCGCGCATTTGTCCGGCCGCTTCGCCGGCGCGCCGGTCAAGGCGGTCGCCGCCAGTGCCGGCGGCGCCTTCGTTCCCGGCGAATTCAACATCACCGCCGGCGGCATCGAGGGCGGGCTGGTCTACGCCCTGTCGGCAGCGCTGCGGGACGCGCTCGAGCGCGATGGCCACGCCACGCTGACGCTCGATCTCGCGCCCGGGCGTCCGCTGGAAAAACTGGCCGCCGACCTCGCGCACCCGCGCGGGCGGGACTCGGTTGCCAATCACCTGCGCCGGCGGGCCGGCATCGACGGCGTCAAGGCCGGCTTGTTGCGGGAATTCGGGCAAATCGACAGGTCGACCGCAGCCGTTGCGCTGGCCGGGGCGATCAAGGCGCTGCCGGTGCCGCTCGTCGCACCGCGCCCGCTCGCCGAAGCGATCAGCAGTGCCGGTGGCGTCGACTTCGCGGCGCTCGACGAACGCCAGATGCTGCGCGACCTGCCCGGTGTCTTCTGCGCCGGCGAGATGCTCGACTGGGAGGCGCCGACCGGCGGCTACCTGCTCACCGGCTGCCTGGCCACCGGCCACGCAGCAGGGGATGGCGCCGCTGCCTGGCTGGCTAACCGAAGCTAACCGGCAATGCGCCGGTAGAGTGCGAAGCGGCGGGCGTCGACTGCGCCGGTTTCGACCGCGGCGACCAGCGCGCAGTCGGGTTCGCGGTCGTGGCGGCAGTCGCGGAAGCGGCACTGGCCGAGGTAGGGGCGGAACTCGCGGAAGGCGTGTTCGATTTCCTGGCGGTCGAGGTGGCCGAGACCGAATTCCTGCAGGCCGGGCGAGTCGATCAGGTGGCTGTCGGCGTCGAGATGGTAGAGCGTTGCGTGCGTCGTCGTGTGCTTGCCCGAATCAAGTGCCTGCGAGATTTCTCGCGTCCTCGCCAGCGCCGCGGGTATCAGTGCGTTGACCAGCGTCGACTTGCCCATGCCCGATTGCCCGACGAGGACGCTGGTGCGTCCCTGCAGGTGCGGGCGCAGGTCCTCGGCATGCTCGCGTGCCGACAGTTCGAGGGTGCGGTAGCCGAGCGCGGCAAGCGGGGCCAACTGGGCGCGAGCAGCCGGCAACCGGTCGGCGAGGTCGCACTTGTTGAGGACGATGAGCGGCGCGATCTCCTCGCTCTCGGCGGCGAGCAGGGCGCGCGTGACCAGTTCGTCGGAGAAGGCCGGCTCGCTGGCGACGACGATGACCAGCTGGTCGACATTGGCGGCGATCAGCTTCTGGCGGACTTCGTTGGAGCGGTAGAGCAGGCTGGTGCGCGGCAGGATGGCCTCGATCACGCCCTGGTCGCCAGAGGCGCGATGCAGCGCGACGCGGTCGCCGCAGGCGACTTCGCTCTTCTTGCCGCGCGGGAAGCACTGCAGCTTCCCGCCGTCGTCGAGTTCGACCGTGTACTGGCGGCCGTGTGCGGCGACGACGCGGCCTTCCATCACATGGCCGCCTGTAGCCGGGCGACGCGCAGGGCGGCCGGCGGGTGCGAGTCGTAGACCGCCGAGTGCAGCGGGTCCGGGGTCAGCGTCGCGGCGTTGTCGGTGTATAGCTTGACCAGCGCGCGCACGAGGTCGTCGCCGGAGGCGTGAGCGGCGGCGTAGGCATCGGCCTCGAACTCGTGGCGGCGCGACAGGGCGCTGGCGAGCGGGGCGAACGGGAAGGTAAACACCGGCACGACGAGGAAGAAGGTCAGCAGCGAGACGGCAGTGCTGCCGATGGGGACGCCGAGACACGCGTGGAACCAGGGGGCGCTGATCAGTTGCCCGAGCAGCCAGAGGAAGGCGAGCGAGGCGGCAAAGAGGAAGGCGATGCGCTTGACGATGTGGCGGCGGGCGAAGTGACCCAGTTCGTGCGCGAGCACGGCCTCGACCTCGGCAGGAGCCAGGCGCTCGAGCAGGGTGTCGAAGAAGACGATGCGCTTGCTGCGGCCAAAGCCGGTGAAGTAGGCGTTGCCGTGGCTGGAGCGCTTCGAGCCGTCCATCACGAAGAGGCCGGACGCGCGGAAGCCGCAGCGGGCAAGGAGAGCTTCGATGCGCGCCTTCATGTCGCCCTCGGGTAGCGGCGTGAACTTGTTGAACAGCGGGGCGATCCAGGTCGGGTAAATGAAGACGACGGCCAGGTTGAAGGCGCTCCAGAACAGCCAGACGTAGAGCCACCAGCGTTCCCCCATTGCCGCCATCAGCCAGAGCACGGCGAGGATGACGGGCGCTCCGATCACCACCGCGAGAAGGGCCTGGCGGGCGAGGTCGGCACAGAACAGGGCTGCCGTCATGCGGTTGAAACCGTAGCGCGCCTCGATGACGAACTGCCGGTGGACGGCGAAGGGCAGGTCGACCAGCGCCGAGACGGTCATGACGCTGAAGATCAGCACAACGCCGGCTGGCAGCCCGCTGAGGTATGCCGTCGCGTGGGCGTGCAGCGCCGCGATGCCGCCGCCGAGCGTCAGCACCAGGAGCAAGGCGGATTCGGCGAGCAGGACGGCGATGCCGGCGCGGGTGCGGTCGACGGTGTAATCGGCGGCCTTTTGGTGGGCTTCGAGGGATACGCGCCCGGCGAACGCGGCCGGCACCGCGCCACGATGCGCGGCGACGTGGCAAATCTGGCGCGCGGCCAGCCACAAGCGGGCCGCGAGCGTCAGCGCGAAGGCGGCGAGGAAGATCAGGGTGAAGTCGGTGGCCAAGAAGCTGTGCGAGAATGCGCGGTTTCGGGCAAACGAACGATTATATGGCAGGCAACGCGAACAATCTCGTCTGGCTGGACATGGAAATGACCGGGCTCAATCCGGATGCCGACCGCATCCTCGAGCTGGCCATCGTGGTCACCAACCAGGACCTCGAAATGGTCGCCGAATCGCCGGCCTGGGCCGTACATCAGACCGACGCCGTGCTTGCCGGGATGGACGAGTGGAACCAGAAGACGCACGGTCGCTCCGGCCTGATCGACCGCGTGCGCGCCTCGACGCTGGACGAGGCGGCGGTCGCGGCGGCGGCGCTCGACTTCCTGCACAAGTATTCGCTGGCGAACCATTCGCCGATGTGCGGCAACTCGATCGGCCAGGATCGCCGCTTCATGGCCCGCCACATGCCCGAGCTCGAGCGCTTCTTCCACTACCGCAACCTCGACGTCAGCACGCTCAAGGAGCTGTGCAAGCGCTGGCAACCGGCGATCTACAAGGGCTTCAAAAAGAAGAGCAGGCATACCGCGCTGGCCGATATCCACGAGTCGATCGACGAACTGAAGTATTACCGCGAGCACTTCCTGGTTATGCCGGCCAAATCCGGCTGATTCCGGCCGCGGTCAACGCCGGTAGAGGCGGAATTTTTCCTTGCGCTCGCCGGGGCGGTTGCCTTCCCAGATCCGCGTCCATTTGCCGGCCGGCGCCGCGAGTTCCGGGCGCGTATCGCCGGTGACGACCACCCAGTCGCATTGCTGGCCTGCTGGCGTGTCGGCCGAGAACGGCTCGATGCCGACGAAGTAGGCGAGCGAGGCGCGCTGGGTATCACTGAGGCCGCGCTCGCCGACACAGCCGTGGCCATCGGGCAGGGCGCGCGCAATGGCTTGGGCGACCGGGCGGTAGCTCTTGCCGTAGTCGAACCAGGGCAGGATCAATGTCGTCGCCAGCAGCCACAGCGTCGTGAAACCGAGCGTCCAGTGCGTCAGGCTGCGGTAGGGCGAGCGCGGCGCCGTGAAGATCAGCCAGACCCACCAGGTACTGGCCGCCAGGCCGACGGCTAGTGCGACAGCGTCGATGCTGCCGGTGAAGCCGGGGCGCAGGACGACGGCGCGCTGCGCCAGCCGTTCCGGCCAGCCCAGCGCCATCGCCGACCACGCCACCCAGACGAGGCCGGCGAACAGCGTGAAGGTCATCATCGCGAACCAGTCGAAGGCGGATGCGGCTCCGCGGCGCAGGTTGAGCGCGCCGGGTGTGGCGAGCAGGGCGACGGCCGGGAGCAGGAGCAGGGCCGGGATGTCGCGCGGCCGGTAGGCCCAGGCAAGCATGATCAGGGTCAGCACGAGGAGTGTCAGCGGCAGCAGTTGCGGCCAGGCTGCGAGGTCGCGGCGCCGTGTCCACAACGTCCAGCCGGCCAGCGGCAGGGCAGGGAAGGCGAACCACGGTAGCATGCCGGCGAAGCGGCCGAGGCCGGTGATCGAGAAGGGGGTGAACAGGGGGCGCAGTTCGGTGGCTAGCCAGCCGTGCAGGCGGGACGGCTCCAGTGCGAGAAGGAGCAAGGGCCAGGGCAGGGCCAGCAGGGCGCCGATGCCGAGGCCGACGGCGAGTGTATGCAGCGCACGGGTGCGGTCGGGAGAGCACCACCAGGCGACCGGTGCCATCGCCAGCAGGGGCAGGGTCGGCGCGATGCCGGCACCGAGCAGGCAGCCGGCGACGGCGAGGCCGTACCAGGCACCGGTCAGCCGTGGCTTGCGGCCGAAGGCGGCGAGCGCCGCCAGGGCGCAGCCGTAGGCGGCGAGAGCGACCAGCATCGGCTGGGCGTCGTGGGCGTGCAGGACGAGGCCGAGCGATCCGGCCAGCAGCAGGGGCGAGGCGGCGGCGCTCTCCCGGCCGTAGAGTTCGCGCCCGGCGTAATAGAGGGCAGCCAAGGCGAGGGAGACCCAAACACCGCTGGCGATACGCATCGCCTCATGGGCCGGCAGCAGCCAGCCGAACAGCTTGCCGGTCAGGGCGGCGCTCCAGTAGTAGAGCGGCGGCTCGTGGAAGGGGCGGCCGGCGAGGTCGGGCGACAGCCAGTCGCCATGCGCGAGCATATGCCAGGCGGTGCCGATGTGGATGGCGTCCTCGCCCTTCCACGGGTCGCGGCCGAAGAGGCCGGCGAGGACGTAGAACGCCAGCATGGCCGCGAGCGCCCAGCCGGCTGGCGGCAGGCGTATGCCCTGGCGGAGGAAGGAAGGGAGGGAGATCATCGCGCCGAAATGAAAAAGGCAGCCGCCCGGCTGCCCTTCTGCTCTGGCCCGATCAGCCGGATCAGGCGGCTGCGGCCTTGCCGCGGCGCGCGCCGAACTTCTGGTTGAATTTCTCCACCCGGCCGGCGGTGTCGACGATCTTCTGCTTGCCGGTGTAGAACGGATGGCAGGCCGAACAGACTTCGACGTGCAGCGGCTTGCCCATCGTGGACTTGGTCGTGAAGGTGTTGCCGCAGGAGCAGGTCACCTGGATTTCGTTGTACTTCGGGTGGATGTCGGCTTTCATCATGTGTCCTTTAGTAGCGACCGGCGGATGTGGCCGATCTGGGAAGCCCGCGATTATCCTAGATCGGCGTCGCGATTGCAACTGTTAACTGAATGGGCTTGGCTCTGATTCTGCGGGGTTTTTCCGGGCGGAACCGGAGTTTCATCCGCCTGTGGCGGGCAGCATTTTTCGTATTCCGATGCTGGCCTCGGCAAGCACCGCATCCCAGTCGCCGGCACTAGGCTGGCGGAGGATGCGGATGCTGGGATACCAGGGCGTCGTCTCCCCGGACTCGCCCCAACGCCAGTCGGGGGAATGCGTGACCAAGACCCAGGTGGGGGTGCCCATGGTTCCGCCCAGGTGAGCGAGGCTCGTGTCGACGGTCAGGATGAGGTCCATCTCGCTAGCGAGCACAGCGGTATCGAGGAAATCCGAGATGAACGGCGCCAGTGGCGCCGCATGGCGGTCCGATAGTTCATCGAGCTGGAAAGAGTAGTAATCGACACCGGGGATCTGCGCGAGTGAACGCCAGAAGGTTTCTTCCGGGATCGAGCGTTCGGCGTCACGGATATGACCGGGGTTACCCCGATGGCAGACGCCCACCTTGAATCCGCTGCCGGATACCGCATCGCTGCGGCCTCCCGGAAGCTGCAGCCGGAGCGGGCCGAGTTCGGGGGCGCGCCCGAAAACGTAACCCAGGCTCATGACCGAAATGTAGGTGTCGAAAGTCTCCGGCACCGGGGTTCCGTCGGCAAAGACCACATCGATGTCGGGCGATGTCGCCAGCAACCTTTGCAGCGGGGGGTGGCAGCACACCATCACCCGCGCCCCGCGCGCCCGGCAGAGCGGCGCATAGCGCAGGAACTGGAGGGCGTCGCCCATTCTGTGCTCAGGGTAGATCAGCAGGGTCCTGCCGGCCAGGTCGCTGCCGTCCCACTCTTCCTTGCCGGCCAGAAGCTCCTCCGGAACGACGCCGGCGAGATCGAGGCGGGCCTCGTGATCGAGGAAGCCTTCAGCCCAGTTGGCGCGGATCAGGTATTCCAGCGAACGAAAATAGCGGGCCAGCGAGATGTTCGGGTCGTTTGCCAGGATTCCGGAATAGGCGCGGATGGCTTCCTCGTGCCGCCCCGCGCGGCTGAGGGCGACCCCCGTGTTGATGCGGGCTTCCAGTCCGGCCGGATTGAGCGAGTTGGCCGTCGCGAAAGATTGCAGCGCTTCCCCGTGGCGGGCGAGTTCATTCAGGGTGACGCCGATGTTGACGTGGATGTCGTAATCGTCCGGCGCGAGTGCGGCGGCGACCCGGTAGGCGGCCAGGGCCTCGTCATATCGCCTGTTCAGGCGGAGCACGTTGCCCAGGTTGTAGTGGGCCGCCATGAAGCGATCGTCGGCGGCGATGGCCTGGCGATAAAGGGATTCCGCCTGTTCGATGTCGCCCAGCGAGAGCGCCTGGTTGCCGAGATTCTTCAGCGCCTGGGCATTTGCCTGGTTGCCGCCGGTCGGGATATCTGAAGCCACGCGTTGCCTCCTGGTCGAAAACGCCCGGGCGGCGCCGGTCGCCTGCCCCGGACTTCGCCCGGCTGGTCAGCCGCGGCGCATGGCGTCGAAGAACTCGGCGTTGCCCTTGGTCGACTTGACCTTGTCGAGCAGGAATTCCATCGCCTCGAGGTCGTCCATCGGGTAGCAGAGTTTCCGCAATACCCACATTTTCGAGAGTACGTCCGGCTTGAGCAGGAGTTCCTCGCGGCGGGTGCCGGAGCGGTTGACGTTGACCGCCGGGTACATCCGCTTCTCGGCCATGCGGCGGTCGAGATGGATTTCCGAGTTGCCGGTGCCCTTGAATTCTTCGTAGATGACTTCGTCCATGCGCGAGCCGGTGTCGATCAGCGCGGTGGCGAGGATGGTCAGCGAGCCGCCTTCCTCGATGTTCCGCGCCGCACCGAAGAAGCGCTTGGGCTTCTGCAGGGCGTTGGCATCGACGCCGCCGGTCAGCACCTTGCCGGAGGCCGGTTGCACGGTGTTGTAGGCGCGGGCGAGGCGGGTGATCGAATCGAGCAGGATGACCACATCCTTCTTGTGCTCGACCAGACGCTTGGCTTTCTCGATGACCATTTCGGCCACCGCGACGTGGCGGGTGGCCGGTTCGTCGAAGGTCGAGGCGACGACCTCGCCCTTGACGGTGCGGGTCATTTCGGTGACTTCTTCCGGGCGCTCGTCGATGAGCAGGACGATGAGCACGACTTCCGGGTGGTTGGCGGTGATGGCGTGGGCGATGTTCTGCAGCATCACGGTCTTGCCGGTCTTCGGCGGTGCAACGAGCAGCCCGCGCTGGCCTGCGCCGATCGGCGCGATCATGTCGATGACGCGGCTGGTGATGTTCTCGTCGGACTTGATTTCGCGTTCCAGGCGCAGGTGGCGCGTCGGATGCAGTGGCGTCAGGTTCTCGAACATGATCTTGTTCTTGTTCGCTTCCGGCGGCAGGCCGTTGATCGTGTCGAGCTTGGTCAGCGCCACATAGCGCTCGCCTTCCTTGGGTGTGCGGATCTCGCCCTCGACGGTGTCCCCGGTACGCAGGTTGAAGCGGCGTACCTGTGACGGCGAGACGTAGATGTCGTCCGGATTGGCGAGGTAGGAGGTGTCGGGCGAGCGGAGGAAGCCGAAGCCGTCCGGCAGGACTTCCAGGGTGCCGTCGCCGTAGATGGTGTCGCCGTTCCGGGCCTTGGCCTTGAGGATGGCGTAGATCAGCTCCTGCTTGCGCATGCGGTTGGCGCTCTCGATTGCGAGTTCGGTCGCCATGTCGAGCAGCTTGCTGACGTGAAGGGTCTTGAGTTCGGAAAGTTGCATGGGAGCGTAGTGGCGCCGGGATGCGACGATGGCATCGGCCCGGGGGCGGGGCGCAGGAGCGAGGTTTGGGGAGGGACCGAAGGACGCCGGGCGATCGGCCCGCTGCGTCAGCCTGACGGCGCGGGGCGCGCCATCAGGGCAAGAGACTACGGGTATTACAGCGTGCTGTCAATAAAGGCGGCGAGCTGAGACTTGGACAGCGCGCCGACCTTGGTGGCCTCGACATTGCCGTTCTTGAAGATCATCAGCGTCGGGATGCCGCGGATGCCGAACTTGGCCGGCGTTGCCTGGTTGTCGTCGATGTTGACCTTGGCTACCTTGAGCTTGCCGGCGTATTCCTTCGCCACCTCGTCGAGGATGGGGGCGATCATCTTGCACGGCCCGCACCATTCGGCCCAGTAATCGACGAGAACCGGCTGCTGCGACTGCAGCACCTCGGATTCGAAGGTGTCGTCGGTGACGTAATGGATATGCTCGCTCATGAAATGCCTCGTGGGTTGCGGTCGACGCGTGGAAAACAGGGAAATCGCCGAAGACGGCGACGTGAATTCCGGCGAATCCTAGCGAAAAAGGCGGGGCAAGGGAAGGGTCAGGTGCCGGACTTCAGCAGGTTGGCCAGTTCGACCGCCGTCTTGACCTTCATCTTGTCGAAAAGGTTTGCCCGATGCACCTCGACCGTGCGCATGCTGATGCCGAGATCATCGGCGATGACCTTGTTGAACTTGCCGAGCAGGACCAGTTCCATGATCTGGCGCTCGCGGGTGGTCAGCGTCGCCAGGCGGTTCTTCACCGTGTCGGCGGAGGCGCTGGCCGCCCGCCGCGAGGCGTCGACGGCCATGGCTTCCTCGACGCGGGTCGCCAGTTCGTTGTCGTTGAGCGGCTTCTCGAAGAAGTCGAAGGCGCCCTTCTTCAGCGTCGCTACCGCCAGCGGCACATCGCCATGCCCGGTCAGAAAGATCACCGGCAATGTCGATCCGCGCTCGCGCAGGTGGTCGAAACAGTCCAGTCCGCTCATGCCGGGCATGCGCATGTCGAGGATCACGCAGCCGGCCAGGCGTGCATTCCACTCGGCCAGGAAGGTCTCCGCACAGTCGTAGCTACGGCACGGAATGCCGCGCGACTTGAGCAGCCAGGCAACGGCGTCGCGGATGGCCTCGTCGTCGTCGACCAGGTGGGCTTGTGGCTGGCTCATGCAGGCTCGAGGGGCAGGGTGAGGTGGAATATCGTACCGCTTCCGGTCGGCGACTGGGCGTTATCCTCGGTCCACAGGCGGCCGCGGTGGAATTCGACGATGGAGCGGCAAATCGACAGCCCGACGCCCATGCCGTCCGGCTTCGTCGTGAAAAAGGCGGTGAATAGCTTGTCCTTGACCTCCGGCGCGATGCCGCTGCCGTTGTCGGCGATCGACAGCGTGACCTCGTCGTCGAGGCGGCGGGCAGAGATGCGCAGGGCGCGATGTCCCTCGGGCGTGTCGGTCATCGCTTCCATACCGTTGCGAATCAGGTTGAGGAGGACCTGCTCAAGCATCAGCCGGTCGGCAAGCAGCGGCGGCAACTCTGGCAAGATGGTGCGCAACTGGACGCGGCGCTTCCTGGCCTCGGCCTCGACGAAGCCGATGCAGTCCTCGATGATCTCGCCGAGCAAGCAGGGCGCCCGCTTGGGCTCGCTCTTGCGCACGAAATCGTGCACACGGCGGATGATGCGCCCCGCCCGCTGCGCCTGCACACCCAGCTTTTCCAGGGCCTTGCGGAGATCGTCGGGCGCGGCCTGCCCGGAGGCGAGCAGGTTGAGGCAGCCGGCGTTGTAGCTGGCGATCGCCGCCAGTGGCTGGTTCAGTTCGTGTGCCAGGGTCGAGGCCATCTCCCCCATGGTCACCAGGCGCGACGTGAACTGCAACTGCTCCTGCTGTTGGCGCGCCAGTTCCTCGGCGTAGCGGCGCTCGGTCACGTCGAGTACCGAGGCCATCCAGCCCGTGTGCCTGCCGTCCCCGTCGATCAGCGGCGCCTCGTAGATGAGTGCCTGGAAACGCTGTCCGTCCTTGCGCCGGAAGGTGATATCGAAGCCGTCCGGCGGCGCCTGGCCGGCCAGTACGGCCCGGTGCAGGGCCATCGTCTCGTCGAGTTGCTCCGGTATCCAGTAGGGCATCGGCGGCCCGTGCCCGACCAGTTCCTCACTCGTATAGCCGGTCATCCGGCAGAACGCGGGGTTGACATAGATGATGCGGCCCTCGAGGTCGCGGGCGCGCATGCCGACGGTCAGCGAATCCTCCATGGCGGTGCGCAGGGCGTGCTCGCGGCGCAGCGCCTCTTCAGCGCGGGCGCGCTGCTTCATCAGGTTGCGGACGATCCACAGGCTCCAGAAGACCCCGGTGGCGAGCACCAGGATGGCCCCGGCCAGCAGGCGCTGCAGTGGGTTGCCGGCCCCCTGGTAACTGTAGACGCGGAAACTCAGTCCGCCGGCGGGCGGGTCGAAAGGCAGCTGGTAGGAGAGGTTGGGTGTGCCCTGGATATTCGACTTCGCGGCGTACTGGATGTCGTTGTCGTCAGCGACAACGACCCGGTATTTCTCGGCGAACCACCAGGGTACCTGGCTGTCGAGCAGCTTTTCGAAAGAATAGGTGGCGACCAGCATGCCTGTATTGCGGCCGCTTGCCGGAATCGGTACGTTGACCTGAAAGTGCGCCGTACTGCCTTCGGTGACGTAAGGTTCGCTATAGACCAAGGTTCTGAAACGGAGGGCCGTGTCAAATGCCTTTTGCGCCGACGAAGGGCCGAAGGCGTCGGCATCGGGAACTTCGGCAGACGCTCCCGGAAGTGCTTCCTTAAGCGTGCCCCGCACGTCAAGCCACGCGATGCGGGCGATGTCCGGATTGTTCTTGAGGAGATGGGCGGCGCGCACGCGGAAGATGGCGTTGGCGTCGGCTTGTGTGCCCAGATCGAACGCCAGTTGTTGCAGTTGCTCCTCGTTGTTGCGCAGGTGAAACCGCATGTTCTGCTCGAGCCAGAGCACGTCCTTGATCAGCGCGGCGCGCTCCTCGTCCATTTCGTTCTGGTGAAGGAGCCAGAGCAGCGTGGCGACGGCCGCCAGGAGCAGCACGACACCGAGCTTGGGCAAGGCGAGCGCCCAGCGCAGGCGGCTGGCGCTGACGTGTGTTGCACTGGGCAGACGATCCATCGCGGCAAGCGTATACCAAAGGTGCGGACGGGAGGGCATTGTGGCTATCCACAACTCGGAAAGCCACAATGGTCTTGGCCGTTTCAAGAGCGGATACTCGCCCCCATTGTCCTTCGGAAGGAGTCGCGACGTGAAGAAAAACATCTTCAAGAGCTTGTATGTCCAAGTGTTGATCGCCATCGCGATCGGCATCACTCTCGGGCATTTCTATCCGGAAACCGGTGCGGCGATGAAGCCGCTCGGCGACGGCTTCATCAAGCTCATCAAGATGATCATCGCACCGATCATCTTCTGCACCATCGTTGTCGGCATCGCCGGCATGGAGGACATGAAGAAGGTCGGCAAGACCGGTGGATATGCCGTGCTCTATTTCGAGGTCGTGAGCACCATAGCGCTGATCATCGGCCTGATCGTGGTGAACGTTTGGTCGCCTGGTTCGGGCATGAACGTCGATCCGAGCACCCTCGATACAAAGGGCATCGACAAGTACGTCGGCCCGGGCAAGATGCAGTCGACTACCGATTTCCTGATGAACATCATTCCGACCAGCGTCGTCGATGCCTTTGCCAAGGGCGACATGCTGCAGGTGTTGTTCTTCTCGATCCTGTTCGGATATGCGATGCATGCCTTCGGCGAGCGTGGCAAACCGGTATTCGATCTGATTGAGAAACTGTCGCACGTTCTGTTCGGCATCGTCGGCGTGATCATGAAGGTCGCTCCGATCGGCGCTTTCGGCGCCATGGCCTACACGATCGGCAAGCATGGCCTCGGCAGCCTGGTCCAGTTGGCCAACCTGATGGGGGCGTTTTATCTGACCTGCGTCATCTTCATCGTCGGCGTGCTCGGAACCATTGCCAGGGTGCATGGCTTCTCTATCTTCAAGTTGATTCGCTATATCAAGGAAGAGTTGTTTCTGGTGCTCGGCACCTCCTCGTCCGAGTCGGCGCTGCCGCGCCTGATGGCGAAGATGGAAAATGCCGGCGCCGAGAAATCGGTGGTTGGCTTGGTGGTGCCGACCGGCTATTCGTTTAATCTCGACGGTACCTCGATCTACTTGACGATGGCCGCCGTGTTTATCGCGCAGGCAACCAGCACGCCAATGGATCTGTCGCAGCAGATCACGCTGCTGGTCATCCTGCTGCTTACCTCCAAGGGGGCTGCAGGCGTTACCGGGTCTGGCTTCATCGTCCTTGCTGCGACGTTGTCGGCCGTTGGCACGGTGCCGGTCGCTGGCCTGGCACTGATCCTTGGCATCGACCGCTTCATGTCGGAGGCACGAGCCTTGACCAATTTCATTGGCAACAGCGTTGCCACGCTGGTCGTCGCCAAGTGGTGCAAGGCGCTCGATACCGACAAGCTCAGGGCGGTGCTCAATGACGAGACGGTCGATGAGGCCGAGCGACCGGAGCTGGTGCTCGACGATGCGCCGGAAATCATCATCCCGCACGTACCGCGGCCGATCGTCGAACATCATTGATTCGGCCCGGTGCCTGCTTCTCCGACCGCTGGCTTTGCCAGCGGTTTTCTTTTGTGGATTTCCACAATGGTGGTCGGCGTGTACCTGACGAGATACTGACGGCCAGTCGCAATTTTATGTTTCGCGATTTTTCCTGAGGAGACAATCAATGAAAATTTCCAAGCTTCTGGCGGGCCTTTTCCTGGGCGTCGCTGCATTCGGTGCCTTCGCACAACAGCCGATCGTCATCAAGTTCAGCCACGTCGTCGCTGTCGATACGCCCAAGGGCAAGGGCGCCGAGTACTTCGCCAAGAAGGCTGGCGAGCTGACCGGCGGCAAGGTCAAGGTCGAGGTCTATGCCAACTCGACCCTGTACAAGGACAAGGAGGAAATGGAAGCCCTGCAACTCGGCGCCGTGCAGATGCTCGCGCCCTCGCTGGCCAAGTTCGGTCCGCTCGGCGTCAAGGAATTCGAGGTCTTCGACCTGCCCTTCATCTTCTCCAGCTACGACGACCTGCGCAAGGTCACCAACGGCCCGGTCGGCAAGCAGCTGCTGAGCAAGCTCGAACCCAAGGGCATCCGCGGTCTCGCCTACTGGGACAATGGCTTCAAGTCCTTCTCGGCCAACACCCCGATCAAGATGCCGGCCGACCTCAAGGGCAAGAAGATGCGCATCCAGTCGTCCAAGGTGCTCGAGGAGCAGATGCGCGCACTCGGTTCGCTGCCGCAACAGATGGCCTTCTCCGAGGTTTACCAGGCGTTGCAGACGGGCGTGGTCGACGGCACCGAGAACCCGATTTCCAACCTTTACACCCAGAAGATGCATGAGGTGCAGAAGCACCTGGCGCTGACCGATCACGGTTATCTCGGCTACGCGGTCATCGTGAACAAGAAGTTCTGGGACGGCCTGCCAGCCGACATCCGCGGCCAGCTCGAGAAGGCCATGGAAGAGTCGACCCGCTACGCCAACCAGATCGCCAAGGTCGAGAACGACACCTCGCTGGAAGCGGTGAAGAAGAGCGGCAAGACGCAGGTCTACCAGCCGACCAAGGAAGAGCGCCTGGCCTTCAAGAAGCAGCTTGTCCCGGTCCACCAGAAGATGGAAAGCCGCATCGGCAAGGACGTCATCCAGAACGTCTACAAGGAAATCGGCTTCAAGCCGGACAGCCTGTAAGCAATGCAATGTCTGACCGGGGGCCGCGGCCCCCGGTCCAACACAGGGGGAATCCCATGCTAAACAAGGCACTCAATCACCTGGAAGAGTTGCTGGTCACGTTCCTGATGGGCGGGGCCACGGTGATCATCTTCATCTCGGTCATGCACCGCTACGCATCGGGATACGCCATTCCCGGCCTGCAGGACTGGCTGCTTGGCCTCAATTTCGGCTGGGCGCAGGAACTGTGCATCATCATGTTCGTCTGGATGGCCAAGTTCGGTGCCGCCTACGGCGTGCGTACCGGCATCCACGTCGGCGTCGATGTCCTGATCAACCGGCTCGACGACAAGATGCGCGGCAAGTTCATCGTCTTCGGCCTGCTCGCCGGAGCGCTGTTCACCGGCATCGTTGCCACGCTCGGCGCCCATTTCGTCTGGGAGAACGGCGCTCATTACGCGATCTTCAACGCCCTCGGCATCGCCGGCGAGGATCTCTTCGAGGGTCCGGTGACGCCCGACCTCGAATGGCCGACCTGGATCGTCTATAGCGCCATCCCGCTCGGTTCGTCGCTGATGTGCTTCCGCTTCCTGCAGGTGTGCGTCGGCTTCATCCGCACCGGTGAGTTGCCGCACCACGACCATGGCCACGTCGATGGCCTCGAGGACGAAGTGCCGCCGGTCGATTTCGACCCCTACGGCATGGACGACAACCTGCACATGAAGGACCTCAAGCACACCATGGTCGGCGAGCGCCGCAGCGGCGAAGAGCGCCGTGACGCCGCGCGGCCCGGGACGACTGAGCGCCGCACCGGCGAGTCGAAGGAAGGAGATAAGTAATGAATGCCCTCGTGATCTTCGGCCTTCTGGCCATCCTCATGCTGACGGGCATGCCGATCTCCATTTCGCTCGGCCTCACCGTTCTCACCTTCCTGTTCACCATGACCCAGGTGCCGCTCGAGTCGGTGGCGCTCAAGCTCTTCACCGGCATCGAGAAGTTCGAGATCATGGCCATCCCGTTCTTCATCCTCGCCGGCAACTTCCTGACCCACGGCGGGGTGGCGAAACGGATGATCAACTTCGCGACCAGCATGGTCGGCCACTGGTATGGCGGCCTCGGCCTTGCCGGCGTGCTGGCCTGTGCCCTGTTCGCCGCGGTCTCCGGCTCCAGCCCGGCGACCGTGGTGGCGATCGGCTCGATCCTGCTGCCGGCGATGGTCAAGGCGGGTTTCCCGAACAAGTTCGGCGCCGGCGTCATTTCGACCTCGGGTGCGCTCGGCATCCTGATCCCGCCGTCCATCGTCATGGTCATGTACTCGGTCGCCACCAACACCTCGGTCGGCGCCCTGTTCATGGCCGGCGTCATCCCCGGCCTGGCGCTGGCGGCGACGCTCGGCGGCGTCACCTGGTACCGCGCCAAGAAGTTCAACTACCCGCGCCAGCCGAAGGCCACGTGGAAGGAGCGCGGTGACGCCTTCATGAAGTCGGTCTGGGGGCTGCTGCTGATCGTCGTCGTCATGGGTGGCATCTACACCGGCATCTTCACCCCGACCGAAGCCGCCGCAATGTCCGCCGTCTATGCCTTCTTCGTCGCCGTGTTCATCTACAAGGACATGGGCCTCAAGGACGTGCCCAAGGTGCTGCTGAACTCGGCCAACATGTCGGCGATGCTGCTCTACATCATCACCAATGCCGTGCTCTTCTCGTTCATCATGACCAACGAGCAGATCCCGCAGGCGCTGGCCGACTGGATGCTGGGCAACGGCCTGGGCATGATCACCTTCCTGCTCGCGGTGAACATCATCCTGCTGCTCGCCGGCAACTTCATGGAACCGTCGTCGATCGTCCTGATCTTCGCGCCCATCCTGTTCCCGGTCGCGATGAAGCTGGGCATTGACCCGGTGCATTTCGGCATCATGATGGTGGTGAACATGGAAGTCGGCATGTGCCACCCGCCGGTCGGCCTCAACCTCTACGTCGCCTCGGGCATCACCAAGATGGGCATCACCGAGCTGACCGTCGCGGTCTGGCCGTGGCTCCTGTCGATGCTCTTCTTCCTTGCCGTGGTCACCTACTGGCCCGACCTGTCGCTCTGGCTGCCGCGCCAGCTCGGGATGATCGGCTAGCCGTTTTCTCCTGACAGCAAGGGCCGTGCACCGGGCAACCGGGCGCGGCCTTTTTCATGGTGATGCCGCGGGCAGTGCGGCTTTTATGCGCAATGCATTTGTCCCCGGTCAATGTCCGGTCAGGAAGAAAGCGGATAATCCTGCTCGCAGACGGTTCGGAAACTGCCCCGTCGCCATGACAAGAACAGCCGCTCAGGGGAATCATGCAGTCACGACAAGCCATGCCGGCCTTGACCGTCGCCGCTATCGGCGTCGTCTTCGGCGATATCGGCACGAGCCCGCTCTACGCGCTCAAGGAAATCTTCAACGGCCATCACCCGATACCGGTCACCCCCGACAACATCCTCGGGGTCCTGTCGCTGGTTTTCTGGGCGATCATGGTGCTGGTCACGCTGAAATATGTGCTGGTCATCATGCGTGCCGACAACCGCGGTGAGGGCGGCTCTCTGGCACTCCTGTCGCTGATTACCGAGAAAGCCAGGAACGCGCGGCTGACGTGGATCATCTCGCTGCTCGGCATTTTCGCGGCAGCGCTTTTCTACGGCGACAGCATGATCACCCCGGCGATTTCGGTGCTCTCGGCGGTCGAGGGGCTGCAGATCGTCGCCCCCGAACTGGAACGCTACGTGATCCCGGTGACGCTCGTCATCCTCACGGCGCTGTTCTTCATCCAGCGTCACGGGACCGGCGCCGTTGGCAAGCTGTTCGGGCCGGTTATGGTCGGCTGGTTCGGCGTGCTCGCCGTACTCGGCGTCGCCGAGATCATCCACAACCCCGCCGTGCTGGCGGCGCTCAACCCCGCCTACGCCCTGGGCTTCGTCATCGGGCACCCGGCGCTTGCCTTCCTCGCCCTCGGCTCGGTGGTCCTCGCCGTGACGGGCGGCGAAGCACTGTATACCGACATGGGCCACTTCGGCCGCTTCCCGATCCGGCTCGCCTGGTTCGCCTTCGTGATGCCGGCGCTGGTCCTCAACTACTTCGGCCAGGGGGCGCTGCTGCTTGCCGAGCCGGAGGCCATCCAGAGCCCGTTTTACCATCTGGCACCTGACTGGGCGCTGGTGCCGATGGTGGTTCTGGCCACGCTGGCTACCGTCATCGCTTCGCAGGCTGTCATTTCCGGTGCCTTCTCGGTTGCCCGCCAGTCGGTGCAGATGGGCCTGCTGCCGCGCATGCAGATCATCCATACCTCCGGCCACGAGGAAGGCCAGATCTACGTGCCCTTCACCAACTGGACGCTCTACCTCGCGGTCGTCGGGCTCGTCGTCGGTTTCAAGAATTCCTCCAACCTGGCTGCGGCCTATGGCATCGCGGTCACCACGACCATGCTCATCGACACCATCCTCGTGGGCTTCGTCATGGTGCTGATCTGGCGCTGGAACAAGTTGCTCGCCTTTGCCGCCGCGGGGGCCTTCCTCGCGGTCGACATCGCCTTCTTCGCCGCCAACATCATCAAGGTCCCGGAAGGTGGCTGGTTCCCGCTCGCCATGGGCATCGTATCCTTTACGACGCTGACCACCTGGCGGCGCGGCAGGTTGCTGCTGGGCGAGGAAATGGCCAAGCAGAGCATCCCGATCGGCGACTTCATCCGCTCGCTGACCGGCATACACCGCATTTCCGGTACGTCGGTATTCATGACCGGCTCGAAAGGCGGCGTTCCTCCTGCCCTCCTGCACAACATCAAGCACAACCAGGTTCTGCACGAACGCGTTGTCCTGCTCACCGTCGAGACCTCCAGCGCGCCGCACGTCAATGACATGGACCGCATCTACCTGCACCGGCTCAAGGAAGGATTCATGCGCATCGTGGTTCGCTACGGTTTCATGGAGGATCCGGATATTCCCGGGGCGCTGTCCCTCTGCTGCGGCTTCGGGGAGCGCTTCGACATGATGGAAACGACTTTTTACGTCTCGCGCGAAACGGTCGTTCCTTCCCTCTCCAACAAACGCATCGCGCACTGGCGCGCCCGCTTTTTCGCGATCATGTCCAAGAACGCCACCAGCGCGACCGATTTTTTCAAGATTCCGACCAACCGGGTGGTCGAACTAGGTACGCAATTGGTGATCTGAGCCAGGGCCGTTGGCGTTGTCATGAAAATGCAACGAGATTGTCATCTCGGGGGGCGAAGATGGTGCCCTCTACCGAACATGACGGAATGCCATATGCCCATTACGTACGAAGACTCCGCTCCCGGCCTGCGCCTGATCAAGTTGTCCGGCCGCATGGACATCGCAGGAACCGGGCAGATCGAGGTGCCCTTCGCCAGCCTTGCCTGCACCGATACGCACAATGTCGTGGTCGACCTGACCGGCGTCGAGTTTCTCGCCTCGATCGGCATCCGCTGCCTGATTTCCAACGCCAAGGCCCAGCACAACCGCGGTGGCAAGTTGGTGCTCTTCGTCGGCGACAACGCGCAGGTCGCCAAGACGCTGGAGACCACCGGCATCGACGCGCTCATCCCGATGTTCGCGGCCTACGATGAAGCCTTGTTGGCGGTCGCCTGAGACGCGGTGAAGGCTGCTGACGCCGGTTTGGCCAGCCTCGCGGTCGCTGCCGATGCGGCGGGCGCCGGCGCGGCATCGGCCTGGTTGGCGGAGGTGTGCGGCGCCCATGCGGTGCCTGCCGAGCAGGTCTACCGCCTCGACACCTGCCTGACCGAAGTGCTCGCGAATATCATCGCCCACGGTGGCGGGGGCGCCCGTGCGGCGCCGGTGGCGCTGGCGCTGATGTTCGGCCGTGTCGGGGGCGAAGTATCGGCGACCCTGTCCATCGTCGATCACGGCGCCCCGTTCGATCCCTTCGCCGCCGCCCCGGCGCCGCGCGCGGCGACGCTGGCCGAAGCGACGCCGGGCGGACTCGGCCTGACGTTGATCCGGGATTTTTCCGACAGCCGCTCCTATGCCTGGCGGGATGCCCGCAACTGCCTGACGCTGCAGTTCCGCTGGCCGTCGGCCAGCTAGACCCGGGTTGGAAAGCATACCGATCCGCGTCTGGCGCGGCCGCGACCGGCGCATCGTTTCGCTGCCGGTGGCGGCGGAGCGCCGGGTCAATTCGGTCGACCGCCGCCGCGCCAGCCTGGGCTGGGCGACCCTGTTCAGCGGTGCCGACGATAAGGCGGTGCTCGACGCCATCGACGACCAGGAAATCCTCGTCCTCGCCCCCGGCGAGGTGCTGCTGCGCCCGGGCGATCCCAACGATGCCATCTACCTCGTCCTCGCCGGGCGCCTGGGCGTCCATATCGGCGAGGCGGATGCCGGCGGCGTCATTCCCGTACTGCCCGGCGAATGCCTCGGCGAACTCTCGGCCATCGACAACAAGCCGGTATCGGCGTTGGTCGACGTGAGCGAGACGGCGCGTGTGCTGCGCATCGCCCAGGACGCCTTCTGGAACCGCCTGATGGTAGTCCCGGGCGTCGCCCGCAACCTGCTGACCGTGCTTGCCCAGCGCATGCGGCGGAGCACGCAGGCGATGCTGGAAACCCAGCGCCGCCAGCTCGAACTGGACTACCTGAACAAGGAGCTGGAGGTGGCCCGCGACCTCCAGCTCGGCATGCTGCCGCTGCACCGGCCCCTCTTTCCCGAGCGCCGCGAGCTCGCGATCGCCGGGATGATGGAGCCGTCATGGACCATCGGCGGCGACCTCTTCGATGCCTTCTTCATCGATGCCGACCGCCTGTTTTTCTGCATCGGCGACGTTTCCGGGCACGGCATCCCGGCCGCGATGTTCATGGCGCGCGCGGTCAGCCTGATGCGCCTGGCCGCCTTCGCGGCCGAGTCGCCGGCCGCGCTGTTGCGCGTGATCAACGACCAGCTCTGCGACGGCAACCACGCCAACATGTTCGTGACGCTGTTCTGCGGTTTTTTCGACGTCGCCAGCGGGCGGACTACCTACGCCGGCGCCGGCCACCCGGCGCCGCTCGCCAGCCTGGGCGGCGAACTGGATTTTCTCGCGGTTCCCAGGGGGCCGGCGCTGGGGATACTGCCCGGCTTCGCCTATGCCGATGCCGGTTGCGATCTTGCCGACGGTGATTTCCTGCTCTGCTTTACCGATGGCGTCACCGAGGCGCAGTCGCCGGCAGGCGAGGACTACGCCGAATCGCGGCTGCGCGAGCAGGTCGGCGGCCGGATGTCGGGCTCTCCGGAAGCCATGATCGCCGCCATCCGGGAAGAAATCCGTGTCTACACGGGCAGCGGCCAGCTTGCCGACGACCTGACCCTGCTTGTCCTGCGGCGTACCACCGGCGGCGCCTGAACGCTGCCGCGGTCGACCGCGAAAACGGGCCAAAATCCGCGCGGGCCGCAGCAGGCATTGGCCCGGTCGGCGCGTTTCACGAAACTGCAATGGCGGCGTGGTGCAATCCGGCCCCGTTCGCTTCTCCGGTGCCATCCATGCATTTTCGCCACGTTTTCGTCCTGCTGCTCGCCGCCACCCTCTCCGCCACGGTGCCCGCCCAGGCCAAACCCGCCGACGCCCAGGCGGTGGCGCGCGACCTTGCCGGTGCCGGCCTGTTGCGCCTGCAGGGCCAGCGCGTCGCCAAGCTTTACCTGCAGTCGGGCGCCGGCCTCAACGGCGCGGCCGCCGTGCAGCAGATCGCCAAGGCCATCGCCCAGGGCGATGCCGAGTTGAGTCGACTCGAGCAGCGCCATGCCGGCCAGCCGGCGGTCGCCCGCACGCTCGGCCGCTGCGCCGGCGCATGGCGGGAACTCAAGGACACGGCGCAGCAGCTTTTCGGCCCGGCCAACGCCGAGCGCATCGCCCAGCTCGCCGAGGAACTGAGCAACCAGACCAGCCGCCTTGGTCTGCAGCTGGAATCGGGGGCGGACAGCGGGGCAGGGCGCCTGATCGACCTGTCGACCCGCCAGAGCATGCTGGCGCAGCGTTTGGCGCGGCTGTTCATGCAGGCACAGCGCGGCGACCGCTCGCAGGGGCTGCTGGTCGACATGGAGCAGACGCGCAAGGAATTCGACACCGGCCTGCGCGAACTGGAAACGGCGCCCGAGAACACGGCGCCGGCACGGGATGCGATCGGGCTGGCGCGCCAGCAATGGATCTTCTTCGACAGCGCCGTGCTCCAGACGCAGGCGAAGGCGGCGGGCGGCAAGGCGCTCGACGTGGCGACGACCAGCGAGCGCATCCAGGAGGTGCTCGCCGCCGTGACCAGCCAGTACGTCCAGGATTTCGGGGCGCCGGCCAGGGCACGCTGAACGCGGCTGCTGTGGCAGAATCGGGCCTCCCGATTCGCCGCCGCCGGCCATGAAAATCGCCCTTGCCATCCTTGCGCTGATCGTCGCGGCGCTGATTGTCCCCTTGTTCCTGCCCGATGTCGGCCGCGAGGCGGGCGTCGACCCGAACCGCAACCTGCCTTGGCAGGTCACGGCGGACGGGCAGGGGGGCAGCACGGTGTTCGGCCTGCAGCCGGGCAGCAGCAGGCTCGGCGAGGCGATGCGCGCCCTCGGCGACGGCATCGAGGTGGCGATCATCGCGGCGCCGAACGAGACCGGCTCGCTCGAGGGTTATTACGCACAGGTCAAGCTCGGCTTCGTCCTGGCGCGGGTGATTGTCACGGTCGACGCCCCGGAAACCGCGATATCCGCGATGCGCGAGCGGGCGCTGAAAGCGAAGCCGATGGAGAGCGCGACGCGCAAGATCACGCTCCACCCGGACGATCGCGCGGCGGCGGAGGCCTTGCCGGTGCGCGCCATCGCGGTGATCCCGACGGTCAACCTCGACGAGGCGACGGTCGCGGCGCGCTTCGGTCCGCCCGGCGAGCGCATCGTCGTGTCGGAGAAGCGCGTGCATCTGCTCTATCCGAAACTCGGGCTCGACGTCGTGGTCGACGGCGATGGCAAGGAATTGCTGCAGTACGTCGCCCCGCGCGATTTCGAGCGCCTGCGCGGGCCGCTGCTGGCGGCGCAGCCGGAAGCGGTGCCGCGCTGAAGCGGGGCGCGATCGCGCCCGATCTGCTAAAATTGTCCGTTTTTCAACTGACTAGCACTAGCGGAGCAAATTCATGGCTATCGAACGCACCCTTTCCATCATCAAGCCCGACGCCGTCGCCAAGAACGTGATCGGCAAGATCTATTCCCGTTTCGAGTCGAACGGCCTCAAGGTCATCGCCGCCCGCATGACCTGGCTGTCCGCCCAGGAAGCCGGCCAGTTCTACGCCGTGCACAAGGAGCGTCCCTTCTTCAAGGATCTCGTCTCCTTCATGACCTCCGGCCCGGTGATGATCCAGTGCCTCGAGGGCGAGAACGCCATCGCCAAGAACCGCGAGCTGATGGGCGCCACCGACCCGAAGAAGGCCGAGCCGGGTACCATCCGCGCCGATTTCGCCGAGTCGATCGATGCCAATGCCGTGCACGGTTCCGATGCCCCGGAAACCGCTGCCGTCGAGATCGCCTTCTTCTTCCCGGGCATGAACACCTACAGCGGCCGCTGATTGCTTTTCATGTTCAGGCCTGCCGTGGCTTTGTCGACTTCGCCTTGCCGTGCAATGTGCACTGTCTTCGGCTCGTCTTCGCGCCACGCCCGCCCTGTCCACGAAAAGAGGAAGTAACCGATGACTGCCAACCTGCTGGATTTCGATGCCGGCGGCCTGACCGCCTGGTTCGCGCAACAGGGCGAGAAGCCCTTCCGCGCGCGCCAGGTGCTGCGCTGGATGCATCGTTCCGGCGTGGCGGACTTCGATGCCATGACCGACATCGCCAAAAGCCTGCGCGACAAGCTCAAGGCGACGGCGGTCGTGGCGCCGCCGGCCGTGGTGTCAGACAAGCTCTCCGATGACGGCACGCGCAAGTTCCTGATCGACGTCGGCAACGGCAACGCGGTCGAGACGGTGTTCATCCCCGAGGACGACCGCGGCACGCTGTGCATTTCCACGCAGGCCGGCTGCGCGCTCGATTGCGCGTTCTGCTCGACCGGCAAGCAGGGCTTCAACCGCAACCTGACGGTGGCCGAGATCATCGGCCAGCTGTGGCAGGCCAACCAGGCGCTCGGTGCGGTCCACGGCGACGAAAGGGTAATTTCCAACGTCGTCATGATGGGCATGGGCGAACCGCTCGCTAACTTCGAGAACACCGTCGTCGCGCTGCGCCTGATGCTCGACGACAACGCCTACGGCCTCTCGCGCCGCCGCGTCACGGTGTCCACTTCCGGCCTGGTGCCGGCCATCGACCGCCTGCGCGATGAGTGCCCGGTGGCCCTTGCCGTCTCGCTGCACGCGCCGAACGACGCGCTGCGCGACCAGCTGGTGCCGATCAACCAGAAATACCCGCTGCGGGAATTGATGGCCGCCTGCCGCCGCTACCTCGAGAAGGCGCCGCGCGACTTCATCACCTTCGAATACACGATGCTGGCCGGCATCAACGACAGCGACGCCCATGCCCGCGAATTGCTGGCGCTGGTGCGCGACGTGCCGTGCAAGTTCAACCTGATTCCCTTCAACCCGTTCCCGGGGTCGCCGTTCCGGCGCTCACCGGCCGAACGGGTACGCCGCTTCGCCGACATCCTGATGCAGGCGGGCATCGTCACGACGACGCGCAAGACGCGCGGCGACGACATCGACGCCGCCTGCGGCCAGCTGGCCGGCCAGGTGCAGGACAAGACCCGGCGCACGACCGGGCGCTTCATTCCCCTTCAGGAGGCAAGACCATGATCCGCATGTTCGCCCGTTCCCTGCTTGTCGTCATCGCGTTCGTTGCCACCTTGCCGGCTTCGGCCCAGATGGGAGACATCGGCCAGCCGTCCGGGCGGGACGGCCGCAGCCGCGCCAAGATCCACACCGAGCTGGCCTCGCTCTATTTCCAGGCCGGCAATCCCTCCGTTGCCCTCGACGAGGTACGTATTGCGCTCGACGCCGATTCGAGCTTCTATCAGGCCTACAGCGTTCGCGCCCTGGTTTATGCGTCGCTCAAGGAAAACGCCAAGGCCGAGGAGGATTTCCGCCGTGCGCTGAGCATGGGGCCGAACGACCCCGAGGTGAACAACAACTACGGCTGGTATCTGTGCGACACCGGGCGCGAGCGCCAGTCGATCCCCTACTTCCTCAACGCGCTCAAGGATCCGCTCTACGAGACCCCGGGTCGTGCTTACACCAACGCCGGCAGCTGTGCCTTCAAGGCGGGCGATCTCGACAGCGCACAGAAATACCTGTTGCAGGCGGTGGCACTGTCGCGCGACGGTGCTGCACCGGCGCGCCTGCAGCTGGCCCGCCTGTTCTATCAACGCGGCAACTTCGATGAAGCGAAGATCTACCTGACCGATGCGATGAAGGCGATGGAGCCGCCGCCGGCGGACGCTCTGTGGCTCGGCATCCGCCTCGAGCGCAAGCTGGGCAACCGCGCGGCCGAAAGCGCCTATTCGGCGCAACTGCGCAGCCGCTATCCGACCTCGGCGGAGTACCAGGAATTCCTGAAGGGAAAGTTTGAATGAGCGAGGCGCTCGATTCTGCATTGCTGGCTGGCGATGACGATGTCGCCGGCGATCAGGCCAGGTCGGTCGGTGCGGCCCTGCGTGCCGCACGCGAAAGCCGCCAGCTGGGCGTTGGCGATGTGGCGCAGCGCCTCAAGCTGGGTGTTCGCCAGATCGAGGCGCTCGAGAATGGCGACTGGTCCGGCCTCCCGGGCAGCACATTCGTCCGCGGTTTTGTCCGTAACTATGCGCGGATGCTCGGGATCGAGTCGGACGCGTTGCTGACGCGTCTTGACGCCACGCTCGCGAAGCCGGTCGTCAGCCTCGACATTCCCGAGAGCGCCAGCGGGTCGATGCCGGCCCCTGCCGCGGCGACCGGGCGGCGCGACCGCAGTTTCATCCTGCTTGGCATCGTGCTGGCGCTGCTCGCCGGCGTCGCTTACCTGATGTTGCCGAACGATTTGTCCGCCCTGCGCGACCGGGCGCAAGGCCTGCTCGATGCCGCCGCCCGGCGCGATGAGAAGGCTCCAGTCGCACCGACCGTGGCAAAGGATGCGGCACCCGAACCGGTGTTCCCGCCCGGCCAGTCGCCGCAGCAGGTCATGAATCCGCAGCTGCAGGCGCTGCCGCAGCTCGAGTCCGCGAAGGCCGACGCCGGCGCGCCGGCCGCGGCGGGGGCGCTGCGCCTCGCATTTACCGGTGAATCGTGGGTCGAGGTGCGTGACCGCGACGGCAAGGTGCTTTTTTCGGAGAAGCGTGCGGCCGGCGGCGATCAGTCACTCGACGGCGCGCCGCCGCTGGCGCTGGTCATCGGCAAGGCCTCGGCGGTCACCTTGACCTGGCGCGGCAAGCCGGTCGACCTGGCGCCGCACACCAAGGGCGAAGTCGCCCGCCTGACCCTGGAGTGAGGAAGTGAGCGCAGTCGTCAAGCGCGCGACACGCAGTTGCCGGATCGGCCATGTCCGTCTCGGCGGTGATGCGCCGGTCGTCGTCCAGTCGATGACCAACACCGATACCGCTGATTACCTCGCCACCGCCATCCAGTGCGCCGAGCTGGCGCGTGCCGGGTCGGAACTGGTGCGCATCACCGTCAATACGCCGGAAGCGGCGGCGGCCGTGCCGCTGATTCGCGACCATCTCGACAAGATGAACTGCGACGTGCCGCTGATCGGCGATTTCCACTACAACGGCCACCGCCTGCTGACCGGGGAGCCGGCCTGCGCCGAGGCGCTCGCCAAGTACCGCATCAACCCGGGCAACGTCGGCTTCGGCAAGAAGAAGGACGAGCAGTTCGCACAGATGGTCGAACTCGCCTGCCGGTACGACAAGCCGGTACGCATCGGCGTCAACTGGGGCAGCCTCGACCAGGACCTGCTGGCGCGAATAATGGACGAAAATTCGCGTCGACCGCAGCCGCTCGACGCCACCGAGATCATGCGCCATGCGATGGTGACGTCGGCCCTCGAGTCGGCGGCCAAGGCCGAAGAGGTTGGCCTCGCCGGCGAGAAGATCATCCTGTCGTGCAAGGTGTCCAGCGTGCAGGACCTGATTGCCATCTACCGCGAACTCGCCCGCCGTGCCGACTACGCGCTGCACCTTGGCCTGACCGAGGCCGGCATGGGGTCGAAAGGCATCGTCGCGTCGACCGCGGCCTTGTCCGTGCTGCTGCAGGAAGGCATCGGCGACACCATCCGCGTCTCGCTGACGCCGGAACCCGGCGGTTCGCGTAGCCAAGAAGTGATCGTCGCCCAGGAAATCCTGCAGACCATGGGCCTGCGGGCCTTCACGCCGATGGTCGCGGCCTGCCCCGGTTGTGGCCGTACCACCAGCACCTTCTTCCAGGAGCTGGCCGGCGAGGTGCAGGATTTCGTCCGCGCCCGCATGCCGGAATGGAAGCTCAACTACGACGGCGCCGAGAACATGACGCTGGCCGTAATGGGCTGCATCGTCAACGGCCCGGGTGAATCGAAGCACGCCAACATCGGCATTTCGCTGCCGGGCACGGGCGAAGCGCCCTCCGCGCCGGTCTTCGAGGACGGCGTCAAGACCGTGACGCTGAAGGGCGACAACATCGCCGCCGAATTCAAGGACATCATCGAGCGCTACGTCCGGCGCACCTACAAGAAGAAGCTGCAAGCATGAGCCAAACGTTGCAGGCCGTGCGCGGGATGAACGACATCCTGCCCGACGAGGCCGAATTCTGGGAAACCTTCGAGGAGATCGTCCGCTCGTGGCTGAAGAGCTATGGCTACCGGCCGATCCGCTTGCCCATCGTCGAGCCTACCCCGCTGTTCAAGCGCGCCATCGGCGAGGTGACCGACATCGTCGAGAAGGAGATGTATTCCTTCATCGACAGCCTCAACGGCGAGGCATTGACGTTGCGCCCGGAGGGTACCGCCGGCTGCGTGCGCGCCGCCATCCAGCACAGCCTGGTCGCCCAGCAGCCGCGCCGGCTCTACTACACGGGCCCGATGTTCCGCCACGAGCGCCCGCAGAAGGGCCGCTACCGGCAGTTCCACCAGGTCGGCGTCGAGGCGCTCGGCTTCGCCGGACCCGACATCGACGCCGAGATGATCCTGATGGGCGCGCGCCTGTGGGCGGACCTCGGGCTCGACGGCATCGAACTGCAGCTCAACAGCCTCGGCCAGCCGGACGAGCGCGCCCAGCATCGCGCCGCGCTGGTTTCGTATTTCGAGGAGCATGCCGACATTCTCGACGAGGACGCCAGGCGCCGCCTGTACACCAACCCGCTGCGCATCCTGGACAGCAAGAACCCGACGCTGCAGGCCATGTGCGCCGGCGCGCCGAAGCTGATCGACCACCTCGGGACGGACTCGCTGAATCATTTCGAGGGTGTCCAGCGTGTGCTGCGCGATGCCGGCATCCCGTTTACGATCAATCCGCGCCTGGTGCGCGGCCTCGACTACTACAACCTGACCGTCTTCGAGTGGGTGACCGACCGCCTTGGTGCGCAGGGAACGGTCTGTGCCGGCGGGCGCTTCGACGGCCTTGTCGGCCAGCTCGGCGGCAAGGCGACGCCGGCCTGCGGCTTCGCGATGGGCGTCGAGCGACTGGTCGCGCTGATCCGCGAGTCGGGCGGCGAACCGGCGGCACCGGCACCGGACGTCTATGTCGTGCACCAGGGCGACGACGCCACGCGGCTCGCCTTCCGCGTTGCCGAAGGATTGCGCAACAACGGCATCGACGTGCTGCTGCACTGCGGCGGCGGCAGCTTCAAGGCGCAGATGAAGAAGGCAGACGCCAGCGGCGCCACCTTCGCCGTGGTCATCGGCGACGACGAGGCGGCGACCGGCGAAGCGCAGCTCAAGGTGCTGCGCGAGGAAGGTGTGGAGCAACGTAAGCTGAAGGTCGATGAACTGGCCGACGCCATCATCGGACAACTGATTGATTCGGACGAAGAGGAATAGACGCATGGCGCATTACGACCTCGAAGAACAGGAACAGATAGACACCCTCAAGACCTGGTGGAAGATGTACGGCAACCTCGTCACCGGGGTGGTCGTCGCAGCTTCGCTGGCGGTGATCGGCTGGCAGGGATGGACCTGGTGGCAGCGCAACCAGTCCGCCCAGGCTGCAGCGATTTATGCGGTCCTCGAGCAGGCCGCTGCCGCCCGCGATGCCCAGCGGGTCAAGACGGCCGCCGGCGAACTGACCGAGAAGTACGGGCGTACCGCCTATGCGACGCTCGGGGCATTGATCGCGGCCCGCCAGTCCTTCGACGCCGGCGACCTCAAGACGGCGCGCGCGCAGCTCACCTGGGCGGCCGACAATGCGCCCGCCGAGTTCCGTGACATCGCCCGCCTGCGCTTGGCCGGCGTCCTGCTCGACGACAAGGCCTATGACGAGGCGCTGAAGCAGCTCGAGGCTGCCCGCGCGCCAGCCTTCGACGTGCGCTTCCTCGAAATGAAAGGCGATGTCCTCGCTGCGCAGGGCAAGAAAGCCGAGGCGCGTGCCGCCTACAAGGCGGCGCTCGACAAGGGCGAGGCACCCGATGCGCGCGGCGGCGGCGGCCGCGAGTTGCTGCGCCAGAAGCTCGACGGGCTGGGGAGCGCAGCATGAGCGCCCGCCGCCTGTTTGTCGTGCTCGCGGCCGCGGGCCTGGTCTCGGCCTGTTCGACCCTCGACTCGCTCAATCCGTTCTCGTCGTCGGGGCCTAAGCCGGCACCATTGCCACCGATCCAGGGTGGGGCCGAACTGCGTACGCTGTGGTCCACAAGCGTCGGCAAGGCCGGCGACCATGCCTTCAAGCCGGCCATCGTCGGCAACGCAGTCTTCGCTGCCGGCGCCGATGGCAACCTGAGCAAGCTGGTCGATGGCAAGACCGAGTGGTCGGTCAAGGTCGGCCAGCCGATCTCGGCCGGGGTTGGTGCCAGTTCACGCCTCGTCGTCGTCGGCACCGCCAAGGGCGATGTGCTGGCCTTCGCCGCGGATGACGGCCGTGCTCTCTGGAAGGCGCGCGTGACCAGCGAGGTGCTGGCGGCGCCGACGGTCGGCGACGGCATCGTCGCCGTGCGTAGCGGCGATCACCGCATCTTCCTGTTCGATGCCGGCGACGGTGGCCGCAAGTGGGTTTACCAGCGCGCCACGCCGTCGCTGGCTGTGCGTACGGCGGCGCCCCCGGTCATCGCCGACCGCTTCGTCTTTGCCGGATTCCCGGGCGGCAAGCTGGTTGCCATCGCCCAACAGAACGGCGCGTCGGTGTGGGAAGGGCAGGTCGCCTCGCCCAAGGGAGCGACCGAGCTCGACCGCGTCGCCGACATCGCTTCGGTCCCGGCCATCGATGGGCGCCAGATCTGTGCTGTCGCCTTCCAGGGACGGGTCGCCTGCTTCGACATGGGTCAGGGCGGCGCCCTGATGTGGGCGCGCGACATTTCGTCCGCCGCCGGGCTGACGATCGACGGCAACCAGGTTTTCGTCACCGATGACAAGGGCGCGGTGCACGCCCTCGAGCGTAATTCCGGTTCCAGCCTGTGGAAACAGGACAAGCTCGGCAACCGCCGCGTCTCCGCGCCTGCCGCCAACCGTGGCGCGGTTGCGGTCGCCGACGGCGAGGGCTACCTGCACGTGATGTCCCGCGATGATGGCCGCTTCGTGGCGCGCCAGAAGATCGACTCGTCGCCGGTGCGCACGCCGGTGCAGGCGGCCGGCTCCGGCTTCCTCGTGCAGACGGCCGGCGGCACCGTGACGCTGATCGAGGCGCGATGAAACCGACCCTCGTGCTGGTCGGCCGGCCCAACGTCGGCAAATCGACGTTGTTCAACCGGCTGACCCGCTCGCGCGACGCCATCGTCGCCGACCTGCCCGGGCTGACCCGTGACCGCCATTACGGCCACGGCAAGCTGGGCCGGAAGCCCTACCTGGTTGTCGATACCGGCGGTTTCGAGCCGCTGGTCAAGGACGGCATCCTCAGCGAAATGGCGCGCCAGACTGAGCAGGCGATCGCCGAGGCCGATGCCGTCGTTTTCGTCGTCGACGCGCGGACCGGCATCACGCCGCACGACAAGGAAATTGCCAACCGGCTGCGGCGCATAGACCGGCCGGTGTTTGTCGCGGTCAACAAGGCCGAGGGCATGAATTCCGGGATGGTCGAGGCCGAGTTCCACGAACTCGGCCTGGGTGAGCCGTACGCGATCTCGGCTTCGCACGGCGAAGGCGTGCGCGGGCTGGTCGAACTGGCGCTCGAGTCCTTCCCCGAGCCGCAAGAGGACGAGGAAAAATCCGACGCCGTGCGGGTGGCCATCGTCGGTCGCCCGAATGTCGGCAAGTCCACGCTGATCAATACCCTGCTCGGCGAAGAGCGGGTCATCGCCTTCGATGCCCCCGGCACGACGCGCGACGCCATCGAGATCGACTTCGAACGCGGCGGCAAGCACTACCTGCTGGTCGACACGGCCGGCATGCGCAAGCGCGGCAAGGTCTTCGAGGCGATCGAGAAATTCTCGGTGGTCAAGACGCTGAAGGCGATCGAGGACGCCAACGTCGTCATCCTGATGGTCGACGCGCAGGCCGACGTGTCCGACCAGGACGCGCACATCGCCGACTTCATCGTCCAGTCCGGCCGTGCGCTGGTCGTCGCGGTCAACAAGTGGGACGGGCTCGATGCCTATGTCCGCGAGCAGACCCGGCAAACGCTGCAGCGCAAGCTCAAGTTCCTCGATTTCGCCAAGTTCCACTTCATCTCGGCGCGCGACAACATCGGCCTGACCGCCTTGTTCCGCTCGGTCGATGGCGCCTACGCGGCGGCGATGGCCAAGCTGTCGACACCGCGCCTGACCCGCGTGCTGGCCGATGCGGTGGTCAAGCAGGCACCGCCCAAGCATGGCGTCTTCCGGCCCAAGCCGCGCTACGCTCATCAGGGCGGCTCCAATCCGCCGATCGTCGTCATCCATGGCAATGCGGTCGACCAGATCGGAGACAGCTACCGCCGCTATCTCGAGCACACCTTTCGCGAGGCATTCCGCCTGCAGGGCACGCCGCTGCGCATCCAGTTCGTCACTGGCAAGAATCCCTTCGCCGACAAGTAGGCCGGGTTCCGCAAATACTTTGGCAACGCGTGACGTTTTTCTGTAAATTCGGTTTTCGATAACAACACACATGGAGTCCACACCATGAGCAACAAAGGGCAACTCTTACAAGACCCGTTCCTCAACGCCCTGCGCCGCGAGCACATCCCCGTTTCAATCTATCTGGTCAACGGCATCAAGCTCCAGGGCCAGGTCGAATCCTTCGACCAGTACGTCGTCCTGCTCAAGAACACCGTTACCCAGATGGTCTACAAGCACGCCATCTCCACGGTCGTCCCCGCGCGCCCGGTCAATCTCCAGCAAGAACAGGCCGCGGAATAGTCGCTTTTCTCGACAGGACCGGCTTCTTGCAGCCGGTCCGCAACCCACGTTTCAGGAATTCCCGGTGATCGAGCGGCCCGCCGCCGGCGAACGCGCGGTGATCGTCCAACTCGACTTCGGCCAGGCTGACATCGCCGACGAACTGGAGGAAGTCCGCCTGCTCGCCGAATCGGCGGGCGGTATCGTGGTCGCCGAGGTCAGCGGCCGCCGCCACAGCCCCGATCCGCGCACCTTCGCCGGCAAGGGCAAGGTCGATGAGATCGCGGCCACGCTCGCTGCTGCCGGCGCCGACCTGGTGATCTTCAACCACGAACTGTCGCCGGTGCAGGAACGCAATCTCGAGCGCGAACTCCAATGTCGCGTGATCGACCGCACCGCCCTGATCCTCGATATCTTCGCCCTGCGCGCCGCCAGCGCCGAGGGCAAGCTGCAGGTCGAGCTGGCCCAGCTCGAGCATTTGTCGACCCGGCTGGTGCGCGGCTGGACTCACCTCGAGCGCCAGCGAGGCGGCATCGGCCTGCGCGGCCCCGGCGAAACCCAGCTCGAAACCGACCGGCGGCTTCTCGGCAACCGGGTCAAGCTGCTCAAGGAACGCCTCGAACGCCTTTCCCGTCAGCGTGGCGTCCAGCGCAAGGCGCGCCGGCGCGGAGACGTCCTCAACGTGTCGCTGGTGGGCTATACCAATGCCGGCAAGTCGACCCTGTTCAATGCGCTGACCAAAGCCGGCGTTTATGCGGCCGACCAGTTGTTCGCCACCCTCGACACGACCTCACGCAAGTTGTGGATCGAAGGCGCCGGCAGCATTGTCATTTCCGACACCGTCGGCTTCATCCGTGCCCTGCCACACGCGCTGGTCGATGCCTTCCACGCGACGCTGGAAGCGGCGACGGACGCCGATTTGTTGCTCCACGTCGTCGATAGCGCCAGCCACGCGCGCGACGAGCAGATGGCCGAAGTCGGCAAGGTGCTCGCGGAGATCGGTGCCGACTGCGTGCCGCAGATCACGGTGTGGAACAAGATCGACCTGACCGACGCCGGGCCAGGGGTCGAACGGGACGACTATGGTAATATCGCGCGCGTTCGCGTCAGCGCGCGGTCAGGCGAAGGGCTGGACCTGCTGCGTGGCGCCCTGGCCGAGCGGGCAACGGTCAGGGCAGAGAGTCGCCGGCAGGCGGTCGCCGATGCCGGGCACGCGCAACGACAGGAAGCGACCAACTGATTCAACCCACAAGATGATCCCGACACTAGGAATATTCATGTCTCTCAACGACCCGCAATGGGGCAACCGCGGTGGCGACGGCGACAAGCCGGATGGCGGCGGACGGCGACCCAACCAGGGGCCGCCCGATCTCGAGGAGCTTTGGCGCGACTTCAACCGCAAGCTCAACGGCATGCTCGGCAACAAGCGCGGCGGCGGTGGCAACGGGGGCGGCGGCGACGGCCCGCGCATGCCGCAGATCGACATCAATCCGCGCTTCCTCGGCGGCGGTATCGGCGTCCTGGTGGCGCTCGTCCTGGTCGTCTGGCTGGCTTCCGGCTTCTACATCGTCGACGCATCGCAGCGCGGCATCGTGCTCCAGTTCGGCAAGTACAAGGAGGCCACCGAGCCCGGCCTGCGCTGGCGCCTCCCGTATCCGATCCAGTCGCACGAACTGGTCAACCTGACCGGCGTGCGCACCATCGAGATCGGTTATCGCGGCAGCGAGCGCAATAAGGTGCTCAAGGAAGCCTTGATGCTGACCGATGACGAGAACATTGTGAACATCCAGTTCGCGGTGCAGTACATCCTCAAGGATCCGGTCGAGTACCTGTTCAACAACCGCCATCCCGACGATGCCGTCATGGGTGCGGCCGAGACGGCGGTGCGCGAGATCGTCGGCAAGAGCAAGATGGATTTCGTGCTCTACGAGGGGCGCGAACAGATCGCCGCGCAGGCGTCCAAGCTGATGCAGGAGATCCTCGACCGCTACAAGGCGGGCATCCTGATTTCCAAGGTGACGATGCAGAATGCGCAGCCGCCCGAGCAGGTGCAGGCGGCCTTCGATGACGCGGTCAAGGCCGGCCAGGATCGCGAACGCCAGAAAAACGAGGGCCAGGCCTACGCCAACGACGTCATTCCCAAGGCTAAAGGCACGGCCGCGCGCCTCATGGAGGAGGCGAACGGCTACAAGCAACGCGTCATCTCGACCGCCGAGGGTGATGCGTCGCGCTTCCGCCAGATCCAGAACGAATACGCCAAGGCACCCGAGGTGACCCGCCAGCGCATGTACCTGGAGACCATGCAGCAGGTTTATTCCAATACCAGCAAGGTTCTCGTCGACGCCAAGGGCCAGGGCAACCTGCTCTACCTGCCGCTCGACAAGCTGATGCAGGCCGCCGGTGCCGCCACGGCGGCGCAGAGCGGCAGCACTGAAATCGCGGCACCGTCATCGGCGCCGCGTTCCCCGTCGCCGGTTTCAGGCGAAACGCCGCCGCAACTCGATACCTCGCTGAGCAACCAGCAGCGGCCGCGCGAACCCTCGCTGCGTTCGCGTGACCGGGAGTCCCGCTGATGAAATCCCAGGCCAATTTCCTCGGCGCGCTCGTCCTCGTCGTCCTCGTCGCTCTCGCTTCGTCGATCTTCACCGTCGACCAGCGCCAGTTCGCCATCGTCTTCCAGCTCGGTGAAGTCAAGCGCGTGATGGATGAACCCGGCCTCTACTTCAAGGTGCCGATGGTCCAGAACGTCCGCTTCTTCGACAAGCGCATCCTTACCCTTGACAACGGCGAGCCGGAGCGCTTCATCACCTCCGAGAAGAAGAACGTTCTGGTCGATTCATACGTCAAGTGGCGCATTGTCGACCCCAAGCTCTACTACGTGTCGGTCGGCGGCGACGAGTCGCGCGCCAAGACGCGTCTCAACCAGACTGTCAACGCCGGCCTACGCGAGGAGTTCGGCAAGCGCACCGTGCATGACGTGGTGTCCGGCGAGCGCGACCGGATCATGGAGGACATGCGGGTCAAGGCCGACACCGACGCGCGCACGATCGGGGTCCAGATCGTCGATGTCCGCCTGAAGCGGGTCGAGTTGCCGAACGAGGTCAGCGAAGCCGTTTACCGCCGCATGGAGGCGGAGCGCAAGCGGGTCGCCAACGAACTGCGTTCCGAGGGCGCCGCCGAGGCTGAGAAGATCCGTGCCGACGCCGACCGCCAGCGTGAGGTCATCGTCGCCAACGCCTACCGCGACGCCCAGAAGATCAAGGGCGAGGGCGATGCCATCGCGACCGCGACCTACGCCCAAGCCTTCGGCCAGAATCCCGAGTTCTATGCCTTCTACCGCAGCCTCGAGGCCTACCGCAGCAGCTTCAAGGGGCGCAACGACCTTCTCGTCGTCGAGCCCGGCTCGGATTTCTTCAAGTACATGAAGGGAACCGGGCGCGGAAACGACAAGGGCAAATGACCTCGACGCTGCTGCTGGCCTTCGCGCTGATGCTGGTGCTCGAAGGCCTGATGCCCTTCGTCGCGCCCTCGGTGTGGCGCGAAACCTTTCGCCGCCTGGTCGAGATGTCCGACGGCCAGATCCGCTTTGTCGGCCTGACGTCGATGATCATCGGACTGGTCCTCCTGATGGTGCTTTCATGAACTGGCTACTACCCGAGCACATCGCGGATGCTCTTCCGGCCGAGGCCGCCCGTATCGAAGGCTTGCGCCGCATCCTGCTCGACCACTTCCGCGCGCACGGCTTCGAGTTCGTCATGCCGCCGCTCGTCGAATATCTCGATTCGCTGCTGACCGGCGCTGGCCAGGACCTCAAGCTGCGCACCTTCAAGCTTTCCGACCAGCTGTCCGGGCGGACGCTCGGCGTCCGCGCCGACATCACGCCACAGGCTGCCCGTATCGACGCGCACCTGCTGAACCATGCCGGTGTCACCCGCCTGTGTTACTGCGGGAGCGTCCTGCACACCCTGCCGGCAACGCTGTCCGCCAGCCGCGAACTGCTCCAGGTCGGCGCCGAACTCTACGGCCATGCCGGCATCGAGGCCGACCTCGCGGTGATCCGCCTGATGGCCGGTGCGCTTGCCCGCATCGGCGTACCGCTGAGCCGGGTCGACCTCGGCCACGTCGGCATCTTCCGGGCGCTAGCTGCGGCCGCCGGGATGGACAGCGCTGCCGAGGAAGCCGTGCTTGCGCTGCTGCAGGTCAAGGACGTTCCCGGCCTTGCCGAAGCCTGTACCGGTGTGGCCTCGCCCTGGCGCGAGGCGTTGCTGGCCCTGCCGGGGCTCTACGGCGGTGCCGACGTGCTCGAGCGGGCGGCGGCGACCCTCCCGGCCCTGCCGGCCATCGCGGAGGCACTGGCCGGGCTTCGTCACCTCGTCGCGGCGGCGCCTGAATTGCCGTTCTCGATCGACCTGTCCGACCTGCGCGGCTACCATTACCACAACGGCGTCGTCTTCGCCGCGTATTGTCCCGGCTATCCCGCCGCGCTCGCCCTCGGCGGCCGCTACGATGGTGCCGGCCGCGCCTTCGGGCGCGAGCGGCCGGCGACCGGCTTCTCGCTCGATCTGCGCGAGGCAGCGCGCCTGGCGCCGGCAGAAGCCGGACGGGATGCCATCCTGGCGCCGGCGGCCGGGCACGACGCGGAACTTGCGGCGACCATCGCCGCGTTGCGCGAACAAGGCGAGGTGGTCGTCGAACTGCTGCCGGGGGAGGCGGCGTGCGAAGGGCCGGTCTGTGACCGCAAGCTCGTCCGCGTCGGGGAACGCTGGATCATCGAAGCAATGCAAGAGGATTAGAAAAAATGGCCAAGAATGTCATCGTGGTGGGTACCCAGTGGGGCGACGAGGGGAAGGGCAAGATCGTCGACTGGCTGACCGACCATGCCAGGGGTGTCGTGCGTTTCCAGGGCGGTCACAATGCCGGCCATACGCTGGTCGTCGGCGAGAACGTCTACAAGCTCAACCTGGTGCCCTCGGGCATCGTGCGTGCCGGCGTCGATTGCTATATCGGCAACGGCGTCGTGCTCGACATCCATCACCTGATCTCGGAGATCGGCGAGCTCGAGAAGGGCGGCATCGACGTCCGCTCGCGCCTCAAGATCAGCCCGGGCTGCCCGATCATCCTGCCCTACCACTCGGCCATCGACCGCGCTCGCGAGGCGGCCAAGGCCGGTGACAAGAAGATCGGCACGACCGGCAAGGGCATCGGCCCGACCTACGAGGACAAGGTCTCCCGGCGCGGCCTGCGCGTCTACGACCTCTTCCATCCCGAACGCTTCGCCGGGAAGCTGCGCGAGATCCTCGATTACCACAACTTCGTCCTGACCCAGTATTTCAAGGCCGATCCGGTCGATTTCCAGGCCGTGTACGATCAGGCGATGGCCGATGCCGAGGTCATCCGTCCGATGGTCGCCGACGTCTCAGCCGCCCTCTACGAGGCCAACAAGGCTGGCGCCAACCTCCTTTTCGAAGGCGCGCAGGGCACCCTGCTCGATATCGACCACGGCACCTATCCCTTCGTCACCTCGTCCAACTGCGTCGCCGGTCAGGCGGCGGCGGGCGCGGGCATCGGGCCGGGCATGCTGCACTACGTGCTGGGCATCACCAAGGCCTACTGCACGCGCGTCGGCGGCGGGCCCTTCCCGACCGAACTGGATATCGACACTGAAGGCACGCCGGGTCACCAGATGTTCTCGGTCGGCAAGGAATTCGGCACGGTGACCGGGCGCAAGCGCCGCTGCGGCTGGTTCGATGCGCCGCTGTTGCGCCGTTCCGCGCGCATCAACGGCCTAACCAGCCTGTGCATCACCAAGCTCGACGTGCTCGACGGTCTCAAGGAGATCAAGATCTGTACGGGCTACCGGCTGGGCGACAAGGTCATCGACCTGCTGCCCATCGGCGCCGACGAGGTCGCGCGCTGCGAGCCGATTTACGAGACCATGCCGGGCTGGGAAGGGACGACCTTCCGCGTCAAGCGCTGGGAAGACCTGCCGAAGAACGCGCAGGCCTACCTCAACCGCCTCGAGGAACTCTGCGAAGTGCCGATCGCCATCGTGTCGACGGGCCCGGAACGCGACGAAACCATCCTCAAGCAGCATCCGTTCAAGTAGGCGCAGCCGCGAGGCTGCTGCGGTCAACGGGCCGGAATGGCCCGTTTTCGCGCCTGCCGTCAGCGGTAAACCCGCTGCCAGCCTTCGGGGCAATAGCTGACGTCCGGATAGTAGAGGCCGGCGGATCCGCAATAACTCCAGTAGGCCTGCTCAGGCGCGCGATAGACCGGTGCGGGCGGGGCGACGTAGACCCGCGGTGCCGGGGGTGCCGCCCACGCTGCTGCGCCGGCCGCGAGCCCGGCGATGGCCAGGATGGCAGCGGGGCCGACCCAGCGGTTATGGCGCCGGTGTTCGTCCCGGTAGTCGCGCCGGTAGTCATCACGATGGCCGCGGTACTCATGGCGCGGGCCGTCGTAGTATCCACGATGGCCGTCGCGGTCGGCGAAGACGGGAGCCGACGCCGTGCCGAGGACAACGGCGAGTGCGAGGCAGAGGGTGCGGACGGGCTTGGTCATGATCGGTTCTCGTTGGGTGATGAGCCGAATAACGCGCGTCGCTCCCCGACGATGACCACTGCCCCCGGCGCCTTTGTGTGCAATTGTTACAGGGGCGCCGAGTCGGCTGTGCGACAATCAACTTGCCGCAGGTACCGCGTGTGCCGCGGTCTACCGGAATACGCCCCCGGAAACGAAAAAAGGCCTCGCATGTGCAAGGCCTTCATCGAAATCGCTGGTGCCCAGGAAGGGACTCGAACCCCCACGGAGTTACCCGCTAGTACCTGAAACTAGTGCGTCTACCAATTCCGCCACCTGGGCACAGGTGCGAAGAGCCGCGAATTATAAAGAAAGAACTCAGCATGTCAAGAAAGAAACCCTCCAGAATCCGTCGTGCCGACCCCTTTTACGAGCGGGAAGCGGCACGCTACGACCAGCCGCTGCCATCCCGCGAATACATCGCGCAAATGCTCGAGGAGGAAGGCCGGCCGGTCACCTTCGCCGAACTATGCGGCCTGCTCGACATTGCCGGCAGCGAGCGCGAGATGTTCCAGCGCCGCCTCGGCGCGATGGAGCGCGAAGGCCAGTTGATGCGTAACCGCAAAGGTGCCTACATCCTGCCCGAACGGGCCAGCCTGACGCCGGGCAAGGTCCAGGGCCACCCGGATGGCTACGGCTTCCTGATCCCCGACGACGGTAGTGCCGACATCTTTCTCGACCAGCACCAGATGGGCAAGGTGCTGCACGGCGACCGCGCCCTGGTGCGCGTCACCGGACTCGACCGCAAGGGCCGTCCCGAGGGGAGCATCGTCGAGGTTACCGAGCGCGCCAACACCCGCGTTGTCGGCCGCGTCTTCGTTGAGCACGGCGTCGTCTTCGTCGTGCCCGAGAACAAGCGCATCGCCCAGGACATCCTCGTGCCGCCCGACAAGAAGGCGAAGATCAAGGCGCAGGCCGGGCAGGTGGTGATGGTCGACATCATCGAACAGCCCTCCAAGCTCTCCAAGCCGATCGGACGCATCAGCGAGGTGCTCGGAAACTACGCCGACCCCGGCATGGAAATCGAGATCGCCCTGAGGAAGCATGACCTGCCGTTCGAGTTCTCGAAGGCGGCGCTCGACGAGAACAAGGCGCTCGCCGACAAGGTCAGGAAGGCGGACCGCGAGGGGCGCGAGGACCTGCGCGAACTGCCGCTGGTCACCATCGACGGCGAGACGGCGCGCGATTTCGACGATGCCGTCTTCTGCGCAAAGCAGGGCCGCGGCTGGCGCCTGGTCGTGGCAATCGCCGACGTCTCGCACTACGTCCGGCCGGGCATGGCGCTGGACAGGGAGGCGATGGAGCGCGGCAACTCGGTCTATTTCCCGCGCCGCGTCATCCCGATGCTGCCGGAGAAGCTCTCGAATGGCATCTGTTCGCTCAACCCCGATGTCGAGCGCCTGGCCATGGTCTGCGACATGGACATCAGCGCCTCGGGCAAGGTCGAGCACTACCAGTTCTACCCGGCCGTCTTCCGCTCGCACGCGCGCCTGACCTACAACCTGGTCTGGTCGTGGCTGTCCGGCGAAAGCAAGCCGGACAACGACGTGCACCGCAGCGTGCTGCCGCACGTCGAGAATCTCTACAAGCTCTTCCACGCGCTGCACAAGGCGCGTGGCCAGCGCGGGGCGATCGATTTCGAGACGACCGAGACGCAGATGCTGTTCAATGAAAACGGCAAGATCGAGAACATCATCCCGGTCGTGCGCAACGACGCCCACCGCATCATCGAGGAATGCATGCTGGCCGCCAACGTCTGCGCTTCCGATTTCCTCGCCGACCACCGGCAGACCTGCCTCTACCGCATCCACGCGGCGCCGGGCGACGAGAAGCTGAAGAACCTGAGGAGCTTCCTCGGCGAGTTCGGCCTCGCCATCGGCGGTGGCGACGATCCCAAGGCGAAGGACTACGCCAAGCTGCTCGAGCAGATCAAGCCGCGGCCGGATTTCCAGCTGCTGCAGACGGTGATGCTGCGCTCGCTCAAGCAGGCCATGTACAGCCCCGACAACGTCGGCCACTTCGGTCTCGCCTACGAGCACTACACGCACTTCACCTCACCCATCCGCCGCTATCCCGACCTGCTCGTCCATCGCGCCATCAAGGCCGTGCTCGCCGGCGAAAAATACCAGCCGGGCGACTGGGAGGCGATCGGCCTGCACTGCTCGGCTACCGAGCGGCGTGCCGACGAGGCGACGCGCGACGTCGAGAACTGGCTCAAGACTTTCTTTATGAAGGAACGCATCGGCGAGGAATTCGACGGCACCATCTCGGCGGTTACCGCCTTCGGCATCTTCGTCGCCCTCGACGCGGTCTATGTCGAGGGGCTGGTGCATGTCTCCGAACTGGGCGCCGACTATTTCCAGTTCGATGCGATCAAGCACCAGATGCTCGGCGAGCGCAGCGGCCAGCGCTACCGCCTCGGCGACCGCGTGCGTGTGCGCCTGGTGCGTGCCGACCTCGAATCCAACAAGATCGACTTCGTGCTCGCCGGGGAGCGCGGCGGGAAGATCGGGCGGACGGGCGGCGGCGGTCGACCGGAAAAACCGGCCAAAAAGCGGCGTTGACCGCGACGGCGGATCAGGCGAGGTCGTCCGGGCTCGAAATCACGCGGATGGCCCCGCTTGCCATGTCGTAGACCCAGCCGTGCAGGCGCAGTTGTCTTGCCTTGAGTGCCGCGCTGACGAAGGGGTATTCCTGCAAATGCTCGAGCTGCAGGCGGACATTCTCATCGACGATCAGCCGGTGGCGGGTTTCCGGGTCAACTTCGCCGAGTTCTCCCTCGAGCCGCCGCTCCACGCGCGTCACGGCCTTCTGGGCATTGATCAGCCAGATCGGGATGTAGCGGTCGGCACCCGGGTCGGCGTCGAGCGCGCGGATGCCGCCGCAGCCGTAATGCCCGCAGACGACGATGTCCGGAATGTGCAGGTGGGTGATCGAGAATTCGAGCACCGCCGACAGGTTCCAGTCGTTGGTGGCGACGATGTTGGCGACGTTGCGATGTACGAAAACCTCGCCGGCCTTAGTCTGCGTGATCGTGTTCACCGGTACCCGCGAGTCCGAGCAGCCGATCCACAGGACCGTCGGGTTCTGCGCCCGCGTCAGGTCGGCGAAATACGCCTTGTCCTGGTCGAATACTTCGGCGACGAAGCGGCGATTGCCGTCGAGCAGTGTCCTGATCATGGCGCCATGGCTTCCATGCCTGTCTCTCCTTTTGTTGTTGGCGCATGTTACCGCGGCGGGCGCCGGCGTGAACAGGGGCGGTGGTAGACTCGGGACCTTTCCCGCCCTTTTTTCCCCATGTCCGCTTCCCGACTCATCTTCGGCTTTCACGCGGTGACCGCCAAGCTGCGCCACGACCCTGGTGCGATCAAGGAAATCGTCGTCGATGCCGGGCGCCAGGACGCGCGTGCCCGCGACCTGATCCGGCATGCCGAATTGCAGGGCGTACGGGTTTTGGCGGCGGACGGCAAGCGCCTCGACGCCATGCTCCCCGGAGCACGGCACCAGGGGGTCATTGCCCGCGTGGAGGGCGGCCGCCAGATCGCCCATCTCGACGACGTCCTCGACACCCTGACCGAGCCGGCCTTCCTGCTCGTCCTCGACGGCGTCACCGATCCGCGCAACCTGGGCGCCTGCCTGCGCGTCGCCGATGCCGCCGGGGTTCACGCGGTGATCGCACCGAAGGACCGTGCCGCCGGCCTCAACGACGTCGCGCTCAAGACCGCGAGCGGTGCAGGCGAGACGGTGCCTTACGTGATGGTCACCAACCTCGCGCGTACCCTGCGCGATCTCAAGGAACGCGACATCTGCGTCATCGGCACGGCGGGCGGGGCGGAACGCGACCTCTACGCTGCCGACTGGCCCCAAGCCACTGCCTGGGTCCTGGGTGCCGAGGGCGAGGGCTTGCGCCGCCTGACCCGCGAGACCTGCGACCAGCTCGTCCGCATTCCCATGCACGGGGCGGTCGAGAGCCTCAACGTTTCGGTCGCGGCGGGCGTTTGCCTGTACGAGGCGCGCCGGCGGCGGGCATGAGGGCAGCGTTCGCCTTTGCGCTTCTGACCCTGCTGGCCGCAGCGGCGCCTGCCGGCGCCGTGCTGCTAGACAAGGAAGTGGTCTTTTCGGAGGCCGAAGTGCAGGCGGCAGTCGACCGGCGCGGACCGGTCGAGCGCAACTACGGCGGCTTTGTCGTGGTCGCGTTGCCGGCACCCCCGCGCATTTCCCTCGACCGCGACGACGGGCGCGCCGGACTGGCTGCGCGCGTCGAGGTCACGGTGACCGGTGGTCGGCCCGTACCGGTCGATCTGGTGGGCAACGCCGGCATCCGCTACGACGACAACGCCAAGGCCTTCTATCTCGCCAATGCGACGGTCGAGTCCTTGCAGGCGCCCGGATTGCCGCGGGAGCTGGAGCAGACCGTGCGCCAGGTCGTCAGCCAATTGCTCGCCGGCTATTTCCGCACCAACCCGGTCCATGTCCTGCGTGCCGACGGCAGCGTCGAGGAGCGTGCTGCGCACTGGCTTCTGCGGTCGGTGCGCATCGACCGCGGACGGGTGGTGGCGGTGTTTTCCCCCCTTTAGTAGGGGGCGCGGTCAGCCTGTCCTCGGGTAGAGTGGGCGCCATGCAGCGAAATCCGACAGTGGCCACCCGGGGCCGGGTGCATTCTGCGCGCAGGCGGCGGCCATGAGCGTTCTGGGCCGCCTCGTTCCCGCTTGGCTGCAGCCCTACCCGCGTGGCGTTTTCGGTGCCGACCTGGCCGCTGGCTTTATCGTGGCGGTGCTGGTCGTCCCGCAGAGCCTCGCCTACGCGCTGCTGGCCGGGCTACCGCCACAGGCGGGGCTCTATGTCAGCATCTTCCCCGCCATCGCCTACGCCTTGCTCGGCAGCAGCCGGGTGCAGGCGGTGGGCCCGGTGGCAATCACGGCGATCATGACCTTCTCGGTCCTGAGCCCGCTCGCGGCGCCGGGTTCGGCGCCCTACATCGCCCTTGCCGCCGCGCTGGCCCACGTCTCCGGCCTGATGATCCTGGCCGCGGGCGTCCTGCGCCTTGGCTTCCTGGCGCAACTCCTGAGCCGGCCGGTCATGAGCGGCTTCATCTCGGGGGCGGCAGTGCTGATCGTGATCAGCCAGCTCAAAGGCCTGCTGGGAATCGCCGCGCAGGGCGACAGCACCTGGCGGGTGCTCGCCGATTTGCTGCTCAGGCTTCCCGAGGCGCACCTGGCGACGCTGGCGCTCTCCGTTCCGGCGCTCGCTGTGCTTCTCCTCTCCCGTAGCGCCTTGCCGCGTCTGCTGGGCCGGTTGGGGATGGCCGCCGGACGCGCTGTCTTCGTTGCGCGCCTGATGCCGCTCGCCGTCGTCGCGGCGGGAACGCTCGCCGTCACCGCCCTCGATCTTGACCGGCGCCACGGCGTCGCTGTCGTCGGCAAGGTGGCCGCCGGACTGCCCGGTTTCACTTTCTTCGTCCCGGACGCAGGCACACTGTCGGCGCTGCTGGTGCCCGCTTTCCTGATGGCGCTGATCGGCATGGTCCAGTGCATCACGATGGCGCAGGCGCTGGCCGTGCGCCGGCGCGAACGGGTCGATGCCAATGCCGAACTGATCGGCCTCGGTGCCGCCAATCTTGTGGCGGCCTTCTACGGCGGCATGCCGGTCGGTGGCGGCGTTTCGCGCTCGGCGGTCAATGTCGCCGCCGGCGCGCATACGCCGCTCGCCGGCATCGTCGCCGCATTGGCCACCATCGCCCTCGTCGCCGGCGGCGCCCAGTATCTCGAGCGGCTGCCGCTGGCGGTGCTGGCGGCGAGCATCATCGTCGCCGCCTGGTCGATGATCGATCTGGCGGCACTGCGCCGGGCCTGGACCTACGACCGTGCTGACGCAATGGCGCTGCTCGGGACAGCGCTCGGCGTCATCCTGCTCGGCATCGAGACAGGGATCGGCCTCGGCATCCTGCTGTCGGCGGCCGCGCTCCTCTTCCGCGCCAGCCAGCCGCATATCGCGGTGGTCGGGCGCATCCGTGGCAGCGAGCATTTCCGCAACATCGAGCGCCACGATGTCGAGACCCTGCCGGCTACGCTGTTCATCCGCATCGACGAGCGACTCTTTTTCGGCAACCTCGCCGCCGTCGAAGCGCGGATCAGCCAGGAACTCGCGCGCCTGCCCGGCGTGCGCGACCTGGTTCTGGTCATGAGTGCGGTGAACCTGATGGACGCCACCGCCGTCGAGGTCTTCGACGAACTCAACCGCGACCTCGGCGAGCGCGGCATCCGCCTGCACTTGGCCGAGATCAAGGGGCCGGTCGAGGACAGGCTCCGCCGTGCGACGCTATGGCAGGCCCTTTCCGGCGAGATCTATCTCTCCGCCAACCAGGCCTTCGAGGCGCTGGCAACGCAGAAGGGGCGACCAACGCCCGGTGCTCACCAACCTCGGTAGCCGTAGCCGCGGTAATAGGGCCGGGCCCCATAGTATGGCCCATAGCCGTAGCCGGGGCCGCCGTAGTACGGGCGGGCACCGTAATACGGGCGCGGCCCGTAATAGGGGGCGGGCGCCACGATGAGCGGGGGGGGCCGGCCGCCGACCCCGCCGACACCGACATCGAC
>VEPL01000020.1 GCA_012026885.1 Betaproteobacteria bacterium
ATTCGAAGGTCATCGTCGCCATCAACAAGGACCCCGACGCCCCCATCTTCCAGATCGCCGACTACGGTCTCGTCGCCGACCTCTTCGAGGCTACGCCGCAGCTGGCGGCCTCCCTCTGACTCGCACAAAACTTCAGGAGATTTCCCGCATGAGCACCTACATCGCCCCGCTGCGCGACATGCAGTTCATCCTCAACGACGTGGTCGACCTGGAAGCGGTTTGCGCGCTGCCCGGCAACGAGGAATGTTCGGTCGAACTGGTCGAATCGATCCTCGACGAAGCCGCCAAGTTCGCCTCCGGCGTCCTCGATCCGATCAACCGGGGCGGTGACTCCACCGGATCCGTGTGCAAGGACGGCGTCGTGACCACCGCGCCCGGCTTCAAGGATGCCTATGCGCTGTTCCGCGACACCGGCTGGAACGCCATGCCGTTCTCGCCGGAATACGGCGGCCAGGGCCTGCCGGCAGTCGTCACCATGGCGGTCAACGAGATGTGGAAGTCGGCCAACATGGCCTTCGCCCTGTGCCCGATGCTGACCGGTGGCGCCATCGAGGCGATCGCCCATCACGCTTCCGACGAACTGAAGCAGAAATACCTGCCGAAGATGGTCGAAGGGACGTGGACCGGCACGATGAACCTGACCGAGCCGAACGCCGGCTCCGACCTTGCCGCCGTCGTCACCAAGGCGACGAACATGGGCGACGGGACCTACCGGGTCACCGGCACCAAGATCTTCATTACCTGGGGCGAGAACGACGTCGCCGAGAACATCGTCCACCTGGTGCTCGCCCGCCTGCCCGATGCGCCCCCGGGGCTCAAGGGCATCTCGCTCTTCCTGGTGCCCAAGTTCCTGGTCAATGACGACGGCTCGCTCGGCGCGCGCAACGACCTGATCTGCGCCTCGATCGAACACAAGATGGGCATCCACGGCAGCCCGACGGCGGTGATGTCCTACGGCGAGAACGAAGGTGCGATCGGCTACCTGATCGGCGAGGAAAACAAGGGCGTCAGCTACATGTTCACGATGATGAACCATGCCCGCGTCAACGTCGGCCTCGAGGGTGTCGGCATCGCCGAGCGTGCCTACCAGCATGCGCTCTGGTACGCCCGCGAGCGGGTGCAGGGGGCCATCGTCGGCGACAAGTCCGGCATCAAGAAGCCGATCCTGCACCATCCCGACGTGCGCCGCATGCTGATGGACGTCAAGGCGCGCACCGAAGCCATGCGCACGCTGGCCTACTATGCCGCCGCCAACATCGACAAGGCGCACGCCGGCGATGCTGCCGCGCAGGCCCGCGTCGACCTGCTGACCCCGGTGGTCAAGGGCTGGAGCACGGAGCAGGGCGTCGAGCTGACTTCGACTGCGCTGCAGGTCTTCGGCGGCGTCGGCTTCATCGAGGAGACCGGCGCCTGCCAGTACTACCGCGACTCGCGCATCACGACCATCTACGAGGGTACGACGGCGATCCAGGCCAACGACCTGGTCGGCCGCAAGCTGGCCCGGGAGAAGGTGCCGGGCGCCGCGATGAAGACGCTGATCGCTGAGATGAGCGCCGATGCGGACGCTTTTGCCGGCACCCCGGCGCTGGCCAACATCGCAGGCAACCTGAAAAACGGCATCGCCGCGCTTTCGACCGCGACCGAATGGATTCTCGCCAGCTACGAGGCCAATCCGCAGGCTGTCCATGCCGGCTCGGTGCCCTTCCTCAAGCTCACCGGCATCGTTGCCGGTGGCTGGCTGATGGCCAGGTCGGCGGCAGTTGCCGCAGCACGCCTGGAAGCCGGCAGCGACGACCGCTTCTACAACGCCAAGCTCGCCACCGCCGAGTATTTCGCCACGCACCAGTTGCCGTTCGCGGCGGGCTATGCGGCCGAAGTGACCGGCGGCGCCGCGGCGACGCTGGGCCTCGACGAGAACCTGTTCTAAGCCTCCGACGGGAAGGAAACGACATGCGCACCGATCGCGATGCCATGGAATACGACGTCGTGATCGTCGGCGGCGGCCCGTCCGGGCTGACCACGGCGATCCGGCTCAAGCAGCTCGCCGCCGAGACCGGGCGCGAACTGTCCGTCTGCCTGCTGGAGAAGGGCTCCGAGATCGGCGCCCACATTCTCTCCGGTGCGGTCATCGAGCCGCGCGCGCTGGCCGAGCTGTTCCCGGACTGGCAGGAGCGCGGGGCGCCCCTGAACACGCCGGCCGGCGAAGACCGCCTGCTTTTCCTCACCGAGACCGGCTCGTTCAAGCTGCCGACGCCGCCGCAGATGCACAACCACGGCAACTACATCGTCAGCCTCGGCAACTTCTGCCGCTGGCTGGGCGAGCAGGCGGAAGCCCTGGGGGTCGAGATCTATCCCGGCTTTGCCGCGGCCGAGGTGCTCTACCACGAGGACGGCTCGGTCAAGGGCGTCGCCACCGGCGACATGGGCATCGGCAAGGACGGGCAGCAGACCCACAACTACCAGCCGGGCATGGAACTGCACGCCCGGCAGACCGTGTTCGCCGAAGGCTGCCGCGGCTCGCTGACCAGGGAGCTGTGGGAGAAGTTCGACCTGCGCGACGGCGCCGATCCGCAAACCTACGGCCTCGGCATCAAGGAATTGTGGGAAATCGACCCGGCGAAGCACGAGCCGGGGCTGATCGTCCATAGCGTGGGCTGGCCGCTGGCTTCCGACACCTACGGCGGCGCCTTCCTCTACCACCTCGAGGACAACCTGGTCTCGGTCGGTTTCGTCGTCGGGCTCGACTACAAGAACCCCTGGCTCTCGCCCTACGAGGAATTCCAGCGCTTCAAGACGCACCCGGCGATCCGCGGCTTCTTCGACGGTGGCCGCCGCATCTCCTACGGTGCGCGGGCATTGTCCGAGGGGGGCTACCAGTCGGTGCCCAGGCTGACTTTCCCGGGCGGCCTGCTGGTCGGCGACACCGCCGGCTTCCTCAACGTACCCAAGATCAAGGGCACGCACATGGCGATGAAGTCGGGCATGGTCGCCGCCGAATCCCTCTTCGTGCACCTCTGGGAGGAGGGCGTCACCGGTGAAGTCGCGGCCTATGGCGAAGCGGTCCGCAAGACCTGGCTGTGGGACGAGCTCTACCAGGTGCGCAATATCCGCCCCGCCTTCAAGTGGGGCCTGTGGGGCGCGCTGGCCTACGGCGCGCTCGACACCTATCTGTTCCGCGGCAAGGCGCCGTGGACGCTGAGCCACCACGCTGACCACGAGCAGCTCGGCGCGAAGACGGCCTACGCCAGGATCGACTACCCGAAGCCGGACGGCAAGCTGACCTTCGACCGTCTGTCGTCGGTCTTCCTCTCGGCCACCAACCACGAGGAAAACCAGCGCTCCCACCTGCGTCTCAAGGATGACGCGGTGCCGATCAGCGTCAATTACGCGAAGTTCGGCGCTCCGGAGACGCGCTATTGCCCGGCCGGCGTGTACGAAATCCTCGGCGAGGACGAAGGTGCGCCCCGCCTGCAGATCAATGCGCAGAACTGCCTGCACTGCAAGACCTGCGACATCAAGGATCCCACGCAGAACATTGTATGGACGGTGCCGGAGGGAGGCGGCGGACCCAACTATCCCAACATGTGATTCGCCCCGGCGACCACGCCCCTGCCGCGGTCGACCGGGAAAAAACCAAAAAAATCGAGAACAGCAACCCAGCCCTCATTTTCAACGGAGTTTCCAGGAGGTCCCATGTCTCAAAACGAAATCCAGGCGCGCATCCGGAGCAATCCGAAGTTCGCCGAGATGGTCGGCAAGCGCACCCGCTTCGCGGTCATCCTCTCGCTCGTCGTGCTGGTCCCTTACTACACCTACATGCTGCTGGTGTCCCTGCAGCCGCAACTGTTCGCTGCAAAGATCGCTGACGGCAGCGTCATCACCATCGGCTGGCCGATCGCCGCCCTGATCGTGGTCGGCGGCTGGCTGATGACGGGCGTCTATGTCAGCCGTGCCAACGGCGAGTTCGATCGCCTCAACGAGGAAGTCCTGAAGGAGGCGCGCAAATGAAACGTTCCATCACCGCATTGGCGGCCGGCTCGCTGCTGGCCGTTTCGTTCGCCGTGCTCGCCGCCCCAGGCGCCATCGAAGGCGTCCAGAAGCAGCCGGTCAATTTCAGCGCCATCGCCATGTTCATGATTTTCGTCGTGGCCACGCTCGGCATCACCAAGTGGGCGGCCGGCAAGACCAAGTCGACGGCCGACTTCTACACGGCGGGCGGCGGCATCACCGGTTTCCAGAACGGTCTCGCCATCGCCGGTGACTACATGTCCGCCGCGACGCTGCTCGGCCTGACCTCGATGGTCTACTTCAAGGGCTACGACGGCTTCATCTACGCCGTCTGCTTCTTCATCGGCTGGCCGATCATCCTCTTCCTGATGGCAGAGCGCCTGCGCAACCTCGGCAAGTTCACCTTTGCCGACATCGCCTCCTACCGTCTCGACCAGAATCGCATCCGCACCTTCGCGGCGATCGGTTCGCTGACCGTCGTCTGCTTCTACCTGATCGTGCAGATGGTCGGCGCCGGCCAGCTGATCCAGCTGCTCTTCGGCCTGGAGTACAACGTGGCCGTGGCCGTGGTCGGTGTGCTGATGATGGTGTACGTCACCTTCGGCGGCATGACGGCGACGACCTGGGTGCAGATCATCAAGGCCTGCCTGCTGCTCGGCGGCGGCATCTCGCTGATGCTGCTGACCCTGGCGCAATTCGGCTGGTCCTTCGAGAACCTGTTCAGCAAGGCCATCGAATCGCACAAGATGGGCGAAAAGCTGATGGCGCCGGGTTCGCTGATGGCCGATCCGATTTCCGCGCTGTCGCTGTCGCTCGGCCTGCTCTTCGGCACCGCCGGCCTGCCGCACATCATGATGCGCTTCTTCACCGTGCCGAACGCCAAGGAAGCCCGCAAGTCGGTGTTCTACGCCACCGGCTTCATCGGCCTGTTCTTCCTGGTCACCATGATCCTCGGCGCTGCGGCGATCACCATCGTCGGCACCAACCCGGCCTTCTTCGAGGGCGGCCAGGTCGGCGGCAAGCTGCTCGGCGGCGGCAACATGCCGGTCATGCACCTGGCCAAGGCGGTCGGCGGCGACATCTTCCTCGGCTTCCTCTCGGCCGTGGCCTTCGCGACCATCCTCGCCGTCGTTTCCGGCCTGGCACTGGCCGGCGCTTCCGCCATCTCGCACGACCTCTACGCCCGCGTCATCAAGAAGGGCGAGGTCAGCAGCCAGCAGGAACTGAAGGTCACCCGCCTGGCCTCCGTCGGCCTTGGCATCACGGCCATCGGCCTCGGCATCGCCTTCAAGGACCAGAACGTGCTGTTCCTCGTTGCGCTTGCTTTCGGTGTCGCCTCGTCGGTCAACTTCCCGGTGCTCATCCTGTCGATGTACTGGAAGGGCCTGACCACGCGCGGCGCGCTGTGGGGCGGCATCGCCGGCCTGGTGTCGTCGGTCGGCCTGGTCATCCTTTCGCCGACCGTGTGGGTCAAGATCCTCGGCAACAAGGCCGCCATCTTCCCGTACGACCATCCGGCCATCGTCTCGATGACGCTCGCCTTCTTCGTCACCTGGCTGCTCTCCGTCACCGACAAGAGCGCCCGTGCGGCCAAGGAAGCCGAAGCCTATGAAGAGCAGTTCATCCGTGCCCAAACCGGCCTCGGCGCTGCCGGCGCCCACGCGCACTGACCGTCCTCTGCGGAAGGGACTTCGGAGAACAGCAACCGTCGTCTCACTCCATTCGGGAGCCTTCGGGCTCCCTTTTTTACCATGACCGGAAGTGGACAATGGATGAAGCGCCGGATATCCCGTTTCGCGGCATTGTCGAGCAATCGCTGGCAGGCATGTACGTGATTCAGGACGAAGTTTTCCAATACGTCAATGCAACCTTTGCCGCCATGCTCGGCTACACCCCAGAGGAAATGGACGGCATGCATTTGCGGCAAGCGGTGATGCCGGAAATGCAGGCGGAAACCGTTGCCAATTTCCATCGACGGGTTAGCGGTGAGGTACCAAGTATCCGCTACACCACCATTGGCAGGCATCGCAATGGTGAGCCGGTGCATCTGGAGGTGCACGGCTCCAGCGTGCTCTATCGCGGCCGGCCGGCAGTCGTCGGTGTTGGCGTCAACATCACCGAACAGTTGTCCCAGCAGGAGGCACTCAGGCAATCGCGCGAACGCCTGAGGGAGTTGGCGGCCTACATCAATACCTTGCGCGAGGAGCAGCGGTCGCGCATCGCGCGTGAACTGCACGACGTCGTCGGCGGCATGCTGACATCAATGAAATTGGACATCCAGCGGATCAGTCGGCGTACGCAAGATCCTGAACTGAAGGCCATCGTCGGCGACCTGCTTCATCTGGCGCAGGAAAGCATCCAGACAGTGCGCACGATTTCCGAGGATTTGCGGCCGGGTGCCCTCGACCATCTGGGCTTGGGAGCGGCCCTCCAAGCCATGCTGCGGCAGTTCTCCGAGCGTACGGAGGTAGTCAGCCATTTACATCGCGGAGGCTTCGACGCCCAACTCCCGCAGGCGCAAGCGACTGCGGCCTACCGGATTTGTCAGGAGGCGCTTACCAATATCGCACGCCACGCTGATGCAACACATGTCGTCGTCCGGCTGACGAACGGAGAAGGCTGGCTGACCGTTGAGATCGAGGATAACGGGCGTGGCTTGGTCAGCCTGACCCCGACGGGAAAGAGTATCGGCCTTGTCAGCATGGCTGAGCGAGCACGCGAATTCGGCGGAAATCTTGCATCGCGGCCGGGTGCGACGGGCGGCACTTGCCTGATCCTGCGCATGCCGCTGGAGGATCTCTGGTGATCGAGATCCTGATGGCCGACGATCATGCGATATTTCGCAGCGGGTTGCGGCGGCTGCTGGCCGATGAATCTGACATGCGCGTTATTGCGGAAGCCGGCAATGGCCATGAGGTTGTTGAGCACTTGCGCAGCCGAATGTTCGATCTGGTATTGCTCGATGTGAACATGGGCGGGCGCAGTGGCCTCGAAACGATGCGGCGTATCCGCGCGGAGTGGCCAAGCGTGCCGGTCATCATGCTGTCCATGTATCCAGAGGAACAATATGCGCCGATGGCCTTTGAGCAGGGGGCAAATGGCTATCTGTCCAAGGATCGCGACGCAGATCAACTGATTGCTGCAATCCGTAGCGTTGCCAGCGGTGGCTGCTACTTGCCGCCCGGCATGCAACGCCGCGCCCTGCGCGTCGCTGGGGAAGGGCCGCTACACCTCAGCCTGACAGAGCGCGAATGGGAGATCCTGAGATTGATCGTCCAAGGTGTCTCGCTAACCCAAATCGGCATCCGGCTGTGCCTGAGCGTCAAGACTATCAGCACCTACCGTACCCGCCTGCTGGCCAAGCTGAAGCTGAGCAGCAATGCGGACTTGGTGCGCTATTGCCTCGAGCAGGGTATCAGCGACTGATCTCCGCTGCCCCGGCAGCGCAAAAATTCGGCTAGTTCTGCCGGTTGGCGCCGCACCTGCACCTCTCTTCAGTCGCTTCCGGACCGCACGAACCCGCAACCGGGCGATCGGCATTTTCCCGCTGGCGAATGGAATGTTTGGGATTATTCCTACAAGGCTTACGGAAATATCCGACTTACCGGTGCGCGCAATCGGCCTAATCTCCTTCTTCTAAACCGATAACGAAGGAGACCCTGATGTCCTTGCAAGCCATCGATGTAACGCCGTCCGCTTACACCTATCCACTGCTGATCAAGCAGCTGCTCCATTCGGCCCGATCCACCGCTGGCAACGCTGAAATCGTCTATCGCGACCAGTTGCGCTACACCTACACGCAGTTCTTTGAGCGCATTGGCCGCCTGGCCAATGCACTTTCCGGGCTTGGCATCGGCCCCGGCGATACCGTGGCGGTGATGGACTGGGACAGCCATCGCTATTTGGAATCGTTCTTTGCCGTGCCGATGATGGGCGCGGTGTTGCAGACGGTGAACGTCCGCCTGTCGCCGGAGCAGATTCTCTATACGCTCAACCACGCCAGGGCCGACATCGTTTTCGTCAATGCCGAATTCATCCCGATGCTGGCGATCATTCGCGAACAACTGGAAACGGTGAAGCAGATCGTGCTGATCAGTGACGACGGCGCCACGATGAGCAGTTTTAAGGTGCCGTACGCCGGCGAATACGAGGCACTGCTGGCTGCCGCGCCCGCCCATTACGACTTTCCGGATTTCGACGAAAACACGCGCGCCACGACCTTCTACACCACCGGCACGACCGGCTTGCCAAAGGGCGTCTATTTCAGCCATCGCCAGCTCGTGTTGCACACAATGGCAGCCGCCGCGACGCTGGGCGCGGCGGCCGAACAGGGGCGGCTGCATCGCGATGATGTCTATATGCCGATCACGCCGATGTTTCATGTGCACGCTTGGGGCCTGCCTTACGTCGCCACCATGCTCGGCCTCAAACAGGTTTACCCCGGCCGTTACGCCCCAGACACGCTGCTCCAATTCATCGCCAGCGAAGGCGTCACATTCTCGCATTGCGTACCGACCATCCTGCACATGCTGTTGAGCAGCAAGGCGGGCGAGGGTGTCGATCTGTCGCGCTGCAAGATGATCATCGGCGGCGCCGCCTTCCCCAAGGGCCTGGCAGCCGCGGCGCTTGCGCGGGGGATGGATGTCTTCACCGGGTACGGCATGTCGGAGACCTGTCCGCTGTTGACCATCGCCCATGTCCGCGAAGTCATGCGTGATGTCGACGCCCAGGCTGCCGAACGTATCAAGACCGGCTATTCGCTGCCGCTGGTCGATCTGCATACGGTCGATGCCGAAATGCTCGATGTCGCCCGCGACGGCAAGGCGACCGGCGAGATCGTCGTCCGCGCGCCGTGGCTGACGCAAGGCTACTTGAACAACCCGGCAGCGTCGGAAGAGCTGTGGGAGGGCGGCTACCTGCACACCGGCGACATTGGCACCATCGATCCGCGCGGCATGCTGACCGTGACCGACCGCCTCAAGGACGTCATCAAGACCGGCGGCGAATGGGTGTCGTCGCTGGAACTGGAAAGCATCATTTCGCAGCATCCGGCGGTCAATGAAGTTGCCGTGATTGGCATCAAGGACGACAAATGGGGCGAACGGCCGCTGGCGATGATCGTCCTGCGCGCCGGGCAGACTGCCACTCCCGAGGACATCAAGGCGCATGTCCTGCACTTTGCCAACGAAGGGCACATCTCAAAGTTCGCGGTACCCGAGCGGGTACGTTTCGTCGACAGCCTGGCCCGCACCAGCGTCGGCAAGCTCAACAAGAAGGTCATGCGCGAGCAACTGGCCTGTTGATTCGTTTCAGGAGAAAGCTTTGAGCAAATTTACGGTTAAGAAAGCCGCCGTTCTGGGCGCTGGCGTCATGGGGGCGCAGATCGCCGCCCATCTCGCCAATGCCAATGTGCCGGTGGTGCTGTTCGATCTGCCGGCGAAGGAGGGCGACAAGAACGGCATCGTCAAGATGGCGCTGGATGGACTCAAACGCATGCAACCCTCGCCGCTGGTGACGCGCGACAAGTTGCAATACATCGATGCGGCGAACTACGAGGAGCATCTGTCGCTGTTGAGCGAGTGCGATCTGGTGATCGAGGCCATCGCCGAAAGGATGGACTGGAAGAACGACCTCTATTCGAAAATCGCCCCTTTTTTGGCGTCGACCGCAACAGTCGCCTCCAACACCTCCGGGCTGTCGATCAATGCACTGGCCGACGCATTGCCCGCCGCGCTGCGCCCGAATTTCTGCGGCATCCACTTCTTCAACCCGCCGCGCTACATGCCGCTGGTCGAAATCATCGCTACCCGCAGCACCGATCCGGCCACGCTGGATGGCCTGGAAACCTGGCTGACCTCGCGCCTGGGCAAGGGCGTCGTACGGGCGCTGGATACGCCCAACTTCGTGGCCAACCGCATCGGCGTGTTTTCCATCCTGGCGGTCATGTATCACACGGCCGCTTTCGGCCTCGGTCTGGATACGGTCGACGGTCTGACCGGGCCGAAAATCGGCCGCCCGAAAAGCGCCACCTTCCGCACCGGCGACGTGGTCGGCCTCGATACTCTGGCCCATGTCGTCAAAACGATGCGCGACACGCTGCCCGACGATCCCTGGCATGGCTACTTCAATGTGCCCGCCTGGATGAATGACCTGATTGCCCGAGGGGCGCTCGGCCAGAAAACCAAGGGCGGCATTTTCCGCAAGCAGGGCAAGGCGATCCAGGTTTTCGATCCGGCCAGCGGCGAATATCGCGACAGCAGCGACAGCCTGGCTGTCGAAGTCGACGCCATGCTCAAGATGAGCGACCCGGCAGCCCGCCTGAGTGCCTTGCGCACCTCGCACCATCCGCAGGCTCAGTTTCTGTGGGCGGTCTTCCGCGATCTGTTCCACTACTGTGCCGTACAGCTGGAAAACGTCGCCGACAACGCACGCGATGTCGATTTCGCGCTGCGCTGGGGATTTGGCTGGGCGCAAGGGCCGTTCGAACTGTGGCAGGCCGCCGGATGGCCCGAGACGGCGCAGGCGATTGCCGCCGACATCAGGGCAGGCAAGGCCCTGAGCAGCGTGCCGCTGCCGGCCTGGGTCACGGAAAAAGGCAGGATTGGGGTGCACGATGCAACCGGGTCGTGGTCCGCCAGCCGCCAATGCAACGTGGCGCGTTCGACCCTGCCGGTATACAGCCGCCAGCTTTTCCCCGAATTGCTTCTCGGTGAAGCACTGGCCCGGCCCGAGACCAGCGGCGTCACGCTGTACGAAAACGAAGGCGTTCGGTTGTGGCATCTGCCAGAGGTCGACGCCGGTGTCGGCATCGTTTCATTCAAGTCCAAGATGCACGCCATCGGCGACGAGGTGCTCGACGGCGTGCTGGCTGCGCTCAAGAAGACTGCCGGCAGTCTAGATGGTCTGGTCATCTGGCACGACGCGCCGTTTGGCGTCGGTGCCAATCTCAAGCAGATCAGCGATGCCTGCGTGGCTGGCGATTCCGACAGGCTCGAACAGACCGTGTGCAAGTTCCAGCAAGCGACGATGGCGATCAAGTACGCGCAATTTCCCGTAGTGGCTGCCGTGCAGGGCACGGCGCTGGGTGGCGGTTGCGAGTTTGCTATGCACGCGGCCAAGCGCGTGTTGGCGCTGGAAAGCTATGTCGGGTTGGTCGAAGTCGGCGTTGGCCTGATCCCGGCCGGTGGCGGCTGCAAGGAACTCGCCTTGCGCGCGGCGGGCTGGGCTGCGCAATCCGGTACCGCCAGTGAAGTGCTCGGCTACCTCACACCCAAGTTCATGTCCGTGGCGATGGGCAAGACCGGCAAGAGTGCCCACGAGGCGATCGATCTGGGCTTTGCCAAGGCAGGCGACACGATACTCTTCAATGCCCGCGAACTGCTCTTCGTTTCGCTCAAGGAAGCTCGGCTCCTGGCCGATGCCGGCTATGTTCCGCCGGTCCTGGCGCGCGGCGTGGCGGTGGCTGGCCGGGCCGGCATCGCCAGCATGGAGATGACGCTGGTCAACATGCGCGAAGGCGGCATGATCTCTGCCCACGATTACCGCGTTTCCCGCGCCGTGGCCGTGGCCCTGTGCGGCGGCGAAGTCGAATACGGCAGCCTGGTCGACGAAGCCTGGCTGCTGGCCGTCGAGCGCCAGCAATTCCTCGAACTCCTAAAAACCCCGGAAACTCAGGCGCGCATCAAGGCCATGCTGGAGACCGGCAAACCCTTGCGCAACTGAGACGGCGGAGAAAACACATGAGCAAACAGATTCAGGACGCCTACATCGTCGCCGCGACCCGCACGCCGGTCGCCAGGCGCAAGGGCATGTATCGCAATGTACGCCCGGACGATCTCCTGGCCCGCGTTCTCAAAAGCGTGATGGCGCAGGCGCCCGGGCTCGACCCAGCGCTGATTGGCGACGTGGTCGTCGGCTGCGCGATGCCGGAGGCGGAGCAGGGCATGAACGTCGCCCGCATCGGCGTCTTGCTGGCCGGGTTGCCGAACAACGTGCCGGGCATCACCATCAACCGCTTCTGCTCGTCCGGTTCGCAGGCCGTGGCCGATGCCGCCAACCAGATCCGCCTCGGTCAGGCCGATGTAATGATCGCCGCCGGCACGGAATCGATGACCGTCATGACCAACATGATGGGCAACAAGGTGGTGGTCAATCCGGCCGTGTTCGCCAACGACGAAAGCCGCGCCATCGCCTTCGGCATGGGCCTGACCGCTGAAAAAGTGGCGCAGCAATGGCATGTCAGCCGCGAGGAACAGGATGCCTTCGCCTATGCATCGCACCAGAAGGCCTGCGCCGCCATCGATGCAGGGCATTTCAAGACGGAAATCTCGCCCTTCCTGATCGATGAATATCTACCCGATCTGAAGACCGGGCGGGTCAAGCACCGTCAACGGCTCGCCGAACACGACGAAGGCGCGCGTGCCGACGTGACGCTGCAAAGCCTGGGCAAGCTGAAGCCGGTGTTCCACGCCAAAGGCTCGGTCACGGCCGGCAATGCTTCGCAGATGTCCGATGGCGCGGCGGCGGTGCTGCTGGTTTCGGAAAAAGTCCTCAAGCAGTTCAATCTGGTGCCGTTGGCCCGCTTCTGCAGCTTTGCCGTGGCTGGCGTGCCACCGGAAATCATGGGCATCGGCCCGGTTGCGGCGATTCCCAAGGCGCTAAAGGCCGCCGGTATTGCGGAGCATCAGTTGGACTGGATCGAACTCAACGAAGCCTTTGCCGCGCAGGCGCTGGCCGTATTGAAGGACGTGCCGCTCGACCCGGCCAGGGTCAATCCCCTGGGCGGAGCAATCGCGCTGGGCCACCCGCTCGGCGCCACTGGCGCGATCCGTACGGCGACGCTGGTGCACGGCCTGCAACGCACCGGAGGCAAATACGGCATGGTCAGCATGTGCATCGGTACTGGTATGGGCGCGGCTGGGGTTTTTGAGCGGCTATAGGCATCGCGCCGGTTCGCCCGCAGGCGATACCCCTGCATCAGCCGGGGCGATTCAGATGCGCATCAAGGAAGCGGCCGAGGGCCCTCGGCAGAATGGCGCGGCATTGCCGATTCCGGCAATAATTCCCCGAGGAGCCTCCCATGCAAGCCATCCACGTCTGCAACCACACGACCCCGGAAGCGATCTATCCGTTCGACGCGCGCGGCATCGCCAAGCGCTTCCGCCACGCCGCCATCTTCGGTGCACTCGATGCCCTGCAAATGGGCGAGACCATGCGCTTCTGCAACGATCACGATCCGCTGCCGCTGCTCGCCCAACTCGAGGCGCGTTACGGCGAGCGGCTGGACATTGTCTATCGCCAGCGCGAGCCGGGTGCCATCGTGATCGATTTCGTCGTGCAGGCCTGATTGCTCGCGACGGCCGCCATCACCCTGCTGGCGCTGGTCGCCAGCCTTGCCCTCGGCGCCGCCGGGGTAGGGGAGCCGGTGGCCGTGCTCCATGTCGCCTTCGCCATCGGCATCGTGCCGCTGGTCTTCGCGGCGATGGGGCACTTCGTTCCGGTCCTGACGCGCAGCGGTGACCCGCCGCCGGCCATCCGCGGCTTGCCGTTTGCCGCGCAGGTATCCGGTGCCGTCGCGGTGCTGGCGATGCAGGGAATGGTGCCGCGCGGGGCGCTGCACGCGGCGGCCCTTGCCGACCTTGCCCTTGCCGTGGCGCTCGCCGGCTGGATAATTGGCCGGGCGAGGCGGGCGCTCGGCACGCCGCACCCCGGCTGGCGCTGGTACGCGGCCGGGCTTGCCTGCCTCGGGCTGGCGCTGGCCGGGATCCTCGCGCAGGCGGTGGTGCCGGCGCACTGGGTGGCGCTGCGCAATTTTCATCTCCACCTCAACACGTTGGGCTTCGTCGGCTTCGCGGCGGTCGGCACGCTGCCGGTCCTCCTGCCCACTGCCGTCGGCACCCCGGATCCCGAGGCGGCGGGGTGGCTGCGCCGGCGCCTGTGGCCGGTGGCCGCGGCGCTCGCCGCCATCGCTGGCGGGGCGGCTGCCTTGTGGTCCGTAGCGATCGTCGGCGCTGCCGTCCTGCTGGTCATCGTTCTGGGCCTGGTAGCGCAATGGCTGCGCCGCTACGGCCTGCGCCGGATGCTCGCGGACGGATCGGCCGCCGCCTTGCTCGCCGCGACGGCCGGGCTGGCGCTCATGCTGGCGGCGGGTGCCGCGCATGGCGCCGGCCTGCTGCCGGCGCGCCCGACGCTGGCTGCCTGGTTCGCCGGCTTCCTGCTGCCGCTGGTCACCGGTGCCCTCAGCCACCTGCTGCCGGTCTGGCGCTGGCCCGGTCCGGCGACGCCAAGCCGCCTCGCCATGCGCGCCCGCCTGACGGCGCATGGCGGTGCACGTGCAGCGCTCTTTCTCGCGGCAGCAGCCGCGTTTCTCGCCGGGCATCCGGTGCCCGGCGCCGCGCTGGCGGCGGCCGGCCTGGTGCTGTTCGTGGCGGCCCTCGTCGCCGCGATGCGCGCCTTGCCGCGGTCGACGGGGTAAAATCGCAGTTTTTCCGCACCCCGGTTCCCCGCCATGCGCTACGTTTCGACCCGCGGCCAGTCCGCGCCCCAGGCTTTCTGCGACATCCTGCTCGGCGGCCTCGCCCCGGACGGCGGCCTCTACCTGCCGGAAAGCTACCCGCAGGTCACGCGCGCCGAACTCGATGCCTGGCGCAAGCTTTCCTACGCCGACCTGGCCTACGAGATCCTCTCGAAGTTCATCACCGATATCCCCGCCGCCGATCTGAAGGCGCTGGTTGCCAGAACCTATACCGCCGACGTCTATCGTTTCACCCGAAACGGCGGCAACGCGGCCGAGATCACGCCGCTGACCAGGCTGGAGGATGGCCTGTACACGCAGGAGCTTTCCAACGGCCCGACGCTCGCCTTCAAGGACATGGCGATGCAGCTCCTCGGCAACCTCTTCGAGTACGTGCTGGACCAGCGTGGCGAGTCGATCAACATCCTCGGCGCCACCTCGGGCGACACCGGTTCGGCGGCCGAATACGCGATGCGCGGCAAGCACAACGTCAAGGTCTTCATGCTCTCGCCGGACGGCAAGATGAGTGCCTTCCAGCGCGCCCAGATGTACTCGCTGCAGGACCCCAACATCTTCAACATCGCCGTGCGCGGCATGTTCGACGACGCGCAGGACATCGTGAAAGCCGTTTCCAACGATGCCGACTTCAAGAAGCAGTACAAGATCGGCGCGGTCAATTCGATCAACTGGGCGCGCGTCGCCGCGCAGATCGTCTATTACTTCCAGGGTTATTTCCTCGCCACCCGGTCGAGTGACGAGCAGGTGGCCTTCTGCGTGCCGTCGGGCAACTTCGGCAATATCTGCGCCGGCCACATCGCGCGCATGATGGGCCTGCCGATTGCAAAGCTGGTGCTGGCGACCAACGAGAACGACGTGCTCGACGAGTTCTTCCGGACCGGCGTCTATCGCCCGCGCACCTCGGCGGAGACCAGCGTCACCTCGAGCCCGTCGATGGACATCTCCAAGGCCTCCAACTTCGAGCGCTTCGTCTTCGACCTGGTCGGGCGCGACCCGGCCATCGTCCGCGAACTGTGGGCGAAGGTCGACAAGGGCGAGGCCTTCGACCTGTCGGCCACGGTCCACTGGCAAAGCATGCCGAAATTCGGCTTCGTCTCGGGCCGCAGCACGCACAAGGACCGCATCCAGACCATCCGCTTCGCGCAGGGTCGCTACAACGTCATGCTCGACACCCACACCGCCGACGGCCTCAAGGTCGCGCTGGAAAACCGCATCCCAGGCGTGCCGATGATCGTGCTCGAGACCGCGCAGCCGGCCAAGTTCGAGGAAACCATCCGCGAGGCGCTTGGGACGGACCCGGTGCGCCCGGCCGAGTTGGCCGGCATCGAGTCGCTGCCGCAGCACGTCGTGGTCATGGATCCCGACGTCGAGGCGGTCAAGCGCTTCATCGTCGAGCGCGTGTGAGCTTTCCCGACTACGCTGATTTCTGGGAGGGGCGCTACCGCAGCGCCGGGGACGGCTACCTTTTCGGCACCGCGGCCAACCATTTCCTCGCCGGGCAGGCCGGGCGCTTCGGCGCCGGCCAGCGCGTGCTCTCGGTGGCCGATGGCGAAGGGCGCAACTCGGTGTGGCTGGCGGAGCAGGGCTGCGAGGTCACGGCCGTCGAGCTTTCCGGCCTTGCCCTCGAACGCGCGGCGAAGCTCGCGCGCGGCCGGCATGTCGCGGTCGACTTCGTGCAGGCCGACATTTTCCACTGGGACTGGCCGCAGGCGGCCTTCGATGCCGTCGTCGGCATCTTCATCCAGTTCGCCGGACCGGCCGAGCGCCCGCGGCTGTTCGCGGGGATGAAGGGAGCGGTCAAGCCGGGCGGGATACTGGTGCTGCAGGGCTACACGCCGAAGCAGCTGGAATACAAGACCGGCGGGCCGTCAGCGGTGGAGAACCTCTACACCGAGGCGCAACTGCGCGGGGAATTCGACGGCTGGGAGATCGAGCACCTGCTCGACCACGAGGATATCGTTGCCGAGGGCAGCGGCCATGTCGGCCGTTCAGCCCTCATCGACCTGGTGGCGCGCAGGCCGCTATAAGTAGATCACCGCCGGGAAGACGGCAACCGCCAGCACCATCACCAGCCATTCCAGGTTGTGGCGGGCGAGGAAGCCCGTGAAATGCAGGACCAGGATGGCGATGGCGACGACATAGAACAGCGCGAACAGCATTCGGTACTCCCTTGGGTTTGCGGCATTTTGCTTTGCGGCCGATTATGACCAAATTCAGCCGGAAAGCATACCCGCTCAGGGCGCATCCACAAAGCGCATCGACAGGTCGAGCGCCTTGACGTCCTTGGTCAGCGCGCCGATCGAGATGCGGTCGACGCCGGTTTCGGCGATGCCGCGGATGGTTTCCAGCGTCACGTTGCCCGAGGCTTCGAGGATGGCGCGCCCGGCATTGATCGCCGCCGCCTCGCGCATGATGGCGAGGCTGAAATTGTCGAGCAGGATCATCGTCGCCCCGGCGCCCAAGGCTTCGCGAAGCTGGTCGAGGCTTTCCACCTCGATCTGGATGAACTTGCAGCGCTCGCCGGCCGTGGCCGCCAGCGCCTGAGCCGCCGCCATTGCCGGGCCGATGCCGCCAGCCGCGTGGATGTGGTTTTCCTTGATCAGGATGGCGTCCCACAGGGCCAGGCGATGGTTGCCGCCGCCACCGCAGCGCACCGCGTACTTCTGCGCGATGCGCAGCCCGGGCAGCGTCTTGCGCGTATCCACCACCTGCGCGCGGGTGCCGGCGATGGCGTCGGCGTAGATGCGCGCCTTGCTCGCCACCGCCGAGAGCAGTTGCAGGAAGTTGAGGGCGCTGCGCTCGGCCGTGAGCAGCGCGCGGCCGTTGCCGGCGATGGTGCACAAGACCTGGTCGGCGGCGATGCGGTCGCCGTCGGCAGCATTCCAGGTGATCACCGCGCCCGGGTCCAGCCGGCTTACGCATTCGGCGAACCAGGCCGTGCCGCACAGCACGCCCGCTTCGCGCGAGACGACGCGGGCATTGACGGTGCGTTCGCCGGGCACCAGCGAGGCGGTCAGGTCGCCGGGGCCGACATCCTCGGCGAGCGCGGCATCGACGTTGCGGGTGATTTCGGCGGCGAGCGGGTAATCGAAGCTTATGGACATGATCGTGGTGAGTCGGGCATCCTGAGGCTTGGATTGTAACGTCTGGGGGAGTGCGATGGCCGACCTGATGGGCATCTTCCATGTCAGCCTCGGGGTGATCCTGGTCCTGGTGACCGGTCTCCTGCTGGTTTTCTGGTACCTGCGCGACATCACCCAGAAGCGGCACGCGGTGCTGCGCAATTTCCCCATCATCGGGCACCTGCGTTTCTTCTTCGAGAATCTCGGCGAATATTTCCGCCAGTACTTCTTCCTCGGCGACCGCGAGGAAATGCCCTTCAACCGCGCGACGCGCGGCTGGGTCTATCGGCTGGCCAAGAATGAAGGCGGCATGCTGGGCTTCGGTTCGACCTACGACACCACCCAGCCGGGCGCGCTGCTCTTCGTCAATGCCGCCTTTCCGGTGCTCGAAGGCGAGCATGAACCGACGCCGCCGGTGATGATCGGCGAGGGCTGGTGCCGGCAACCCTTTGCCGCGCGCTCGCTGATCAACATCAGCGGCATGAGCTTCGGCGCCATCTCGAAGCCGGCGGTGCGCGCGCTTTCGCATGGCGCTGGCAAGGCCGGCTGCTACATGGATACCGGCGAGGGCGGTCTCAGCCCCTATCACCTCGAAGGCGGCTGCGACGTGGTCTTCCAGATCGGCACGGCCAAGTACGGCGTCCGCGACGGCCACGGCCGCCTGAGCGACGAGCGGCTGCGCGAACTGGCCGCCCACGACAATGTCCGCGCCTTCGAGATCAAGCTGTCGCAGGGCGCCAAGCCGGGCAAGGGCGGCGTCTTGCCGGCCGCCAAGATCACCGAGGAGATCGCGCAGATTCGCGGCATCCCGCAGGGGAAGGATTCGCTCTCGCCGAACCGGCACCCGGAAACCGGCAACATGGACGAGCTGCTCGACATGGTCGTCCATGTCCGTGAAGTGACCGGCAAGCCGGTCGGCATCAAGACCGCGATCGGCGGCTGGCAGTTCATGCACGAGCTGGCCGAGGCCGTGAAGCGGCGCGGGCTGGCGTCCGCACCCGATTTCCTCGCCATCGACGGTGGCGAGGGCGGTTCCGGCGCCGCACCGCAGGCCCTGGCCGACCACATGGCGCTGTCGATCAACGAGGCCCTGCCGCGCGTCGTCGATGCGCTGATCGAGAACGGCCTGCGCGAGCGGATCAAGGTCATCGCCTCCGGCAAGCTGGTGACACCGGCCAAGGTGGCCTGGGCGCTGGCCTGCGGCGCCGACCTGATCAATTCGGCGCGCGGCTACATGTTCGCGTTGGGCTGCATCCAGGCACTGCGCTGCCACCAGAACACCTGCCCGACCGGCATCACCACCCACGATCCCAAGCTGCAGCGCGGCCTCGTCGTGGAGGACAAGGCCGAAAGGGTGGCCAGCTACACGAAGAACCTGAACAAGGAAGTCGAGATGATTGCCCACGCCTGCGGCGTCCGCCATGCGCGCCTGCTGCGGCGCGAGCACGTGCGGATCGTGCAGCCGAACGGTCAGAGCATGGCGCTCAACATGCTTTACCCGTACCCGACGACCAGCCATTGAACACGGCGCGGGCCGCGTCGATCACCTCGCTCGCGGTCAGCCCGGCCGGGCCGGCGCCGGCGGCGACCAGGCGGTCCGCCGCCACACCGTGCAGATGCACGCCAGCCAGCGTGGCTGCCGTGGCCGGCCAGCCCTGGGCGAGCAGTGCAACGATCATGCCGGTCAGCGCATCGCCCATGCCGGCGCTCGCCATGCCCGGGTTGCCGGTGGAATTGACCCACCAGGCGCCGTCGACCGCAGCAACTACCGTCCCGCAGCCCTTTAGGGCTACGCAGCATCCATAGCGCGCAGCCAGCGCCTGCGCCGCCGACACGCGGGCGCGCTGGACTTCGCCGACGGGGATGCCGAGCAGCCGCGCCGCCTCGCCGGGGTGCGGCGTCATGACCGTGGGGTGGGGGCGGGCACGCAGCCGGTCCCCGAGGCCGGCATCGTCGGCCAGCAGGTTCAGCGCATCGGCATCGAGGACCAGGGACAGCGGACAGGCCAGCGCTTTTTCAAGGTGGACGCGGGCGTCATCATCGGTGCCCAGCCCCGGTCCGCAGGCCAGCGCAGTGAGATCCGCCTGCAGCAACGCTTTGGCGCGGCGCAGCATCAGCTCCGGCTGCACCGGGTCGACGGCCGGCGCATCCGGGTCGACAAAGCCGACGAAGACGCGTCCGCAGCCGAGCTTGAGCGCCGCCCGCCCGGCGAGCAGCGCGGCACCGGCCATCGAGCGGCCGCCGCCGAGGATGCCGGCGCTGCCGAACGTGCCTTTGTGGGAATTCAGCGGGCGCGGCGCAAGCTGGCCGGCGAAATCCGCAAGGCTGACCCGGCGGCCGTCCGCCGGCGCCTCGCCGGCCGGATCGAGCTCCAGCGCCGCGACGCGCACTTCGCCGCAATAGTCTGGGCCGTCGCCCGTAAACAAGCCGGGCTTCGCGGCAATGAAGGTCAACGTGTGCGTGGCGCGGATGGCCGGCGAGAAGGCGGTGCCGCGGTCCGCATCGAGGCCGGAAGGGCAATCCAGCGCGACCAGCGGGCAGGCATCACGCACTGCGATCCGGTTGGTCGCCTCGACCAGGCCAGCCCAGACACCTTCCGGCGCGCGGGCGAGGCCGATGCCGAACAGGCCATCGACCACCAGCCCCCATGCGCAACCCTCGGGGATCGCATCCAGCGTCGCCCCGCCGCCGGCAACGAAGCGCGCATGGGCCTCAACGGCGTCCGCCGGCAGGCGCCCCGCATCGGCCGGGAAGACTACGTGCACATCGAAAAAGCGCTCGCGCAACAGGCGGGCGACGACAAAGGCATCGCCCCCGTTATTGCCCGGCCCGGCCAGCACCAGCACCGGCCGCCCGCGTGCCCCGGCCAGTTCAGCGGCCCAATCAGCCGCCGCCGTACCGGCCCGCTCCATCAGCGGCTCGCCGGCATGGGCGGCTTCGATGCGGCGCAGGGCAGGGCTCAGGTAGAGGTTGGTGTCCATAGGCTCATTCTATGAGCATTGGAATGCTTTGGGCAGACGGGAGAATGACGGCGACCATCAATCGCTGCGCACGAGGTGTGGCAATGGCCCCGGCGATACGGGCATTGTCGATACAATGCGCTGAGAGCCAACCGGGAGCAATCGCAGTGACAGCAAAAAAAGGAATCGAAAAGCTGAAGGAAGAGTTTCTGGCAGTACTGCCGCCGACTGTTTTCTTCTTCATCGCGCTGCACATCGTCGGGTTGGTACGGGTCCTCATGACCGAGGGTACCGGCCTGCCGGTCACGTCATCCGCCCAGATCGCCCTGGCCGCGCTGATCCTCGGCAAGGCGGTCCTGCTCGCCGACCTGTGGCCGCCGATCAACCGCTTTCCGGAGCGGCCGCTGGCCTACAACATCGTCTGGAAAACCGTCATCTACTATGCATTCGCCAGCTTCATCCATTATCTGGAGCGACTGTACGACTTCACGAAGGAGGCGGGCGGTTTCGTGGCCGGCAACGAAAAGCTGCTGTCCGAAATCGTCTGGCCCCATTTCCTGGCGCTCCAGATCATCCTGCTGGTCATCATTCTCAACTATTGCGTGATCCGCGAACTGGGGCGTGTCCTGGGTGAGCGACGCATGATCCGCATGTTTTTCCAGCAGCCGGCATCAGCCAGCCTGCAGGAGCACCAATCCGCGGATACGCCGGAATGACGGCACCCGGCAGCGCATCGATGCCGGACGCTCGTGTCTCTGGCGCAACTGTGTTTTCCCGATGGAGGACCACCTACCACCTTGGCACATGCCCACCTTGGCTGCTGAAGCGTCAGCGGCTATCCCGATGGTTCACTCTACAGAAGTGAATTTCCGCGCTGGAACGGCGATTGACAGGCGCGGTTTGGGAGAAAGATACTCCAACTCGTCCTTTTGGTCTTCTTTCCCTTGTCCCGCAAACCGTCGACGATAAAGGCCGGTCGCTGGTTGCCATGGCTGGCTGTGGCTGTGGTCCTGCTGGTTTTCGGCTATCGCTATGCGGGGCCAATCTGGGATATCGACACCGGCTGGCACGTTGCCACCGGACGCTGGATTGCGGAAAACCAGCGTCTGCCGCAAGTGGATCCTTTTGGTGTCCATTCGATTCCAGACGGTGCGCCAGGGCAGGTAGTGCTCAAAGGGTACTGGCTGGCCCAGTGGGTGATGTTCGAGGTCACCCGGTCGTTTGGTGAAATAGCGCTGATCGGTTTGCGCCTGGTGTTGCTGTGCGGTGCGCTTGCCGTATTCGTCATGCGTGCACGGGCTCTGGACGTCGGTTGGCCGACGATTGCCCTCGTCGGAACCCTATGCGGGGCGAGTCTGGCGAGCTTCACTGGCGATCGTCCGCAATTGTTTTCTTTTTTCCTGGCCGGCGTACTTTTCTGGCTGGCAGAACAGCTACGGCGACGAGAGTGGCGGGTATGGGCCGCCATGGCCCTCACCGGGTTGGCATGGGGCAACATGCATGGTGGCTGGACTCTGGCTGCTGGCGTTCTGGCGGTGCAGGCCGGTGCAGAAGTGGCCCTGGGCTGGCGGCGCCAGCGACGTTGGGAGTTATTCCCTCTGGCGGGAGTTCTCTTGTTCGCCGGGGCTGCCCTGATTTCGCCCGTCGGGATGCTGACGATCGATGCGGCCTTACAGATTCAGCAGGGTCAAAGCGTGACGGCACATCAATCTACGGAATACGTGGGAAGTTTCCTGGCACGTACATCCTTGGACCCCTTGTTGCCGGTCTGGGTTGTTGTTTTCCACGCAGTGTCGCTACTGGCTGTTATCGGGCTGTTGCGGGAGCGTGCCGAGTTTCTTCCCGCGCTTGTTGTCCTGGCGGCCCTGAGTGTTCTCGCAGTACGCTATCACCCGTTCTTCCTGGTCATTACGGCCCCTTGGGTGGCTCTCGGGCTCGAGGGAACCGGGCGGTGGCTGGCCCTTCGCCTGCAACTGACGGTGAGCAGAATGGCGTGCGCCTTGACTGCCCTTTCTGTCGCCGTGACGGCCTTGGTCGTGGCAATTGCCACGATGCCGGTGTCGGCGCGCCCGGGGCGTACATTCATGACCGAGGTCCTGCCCGGGTTTCCGCTCCCAGCGCTGCAAGAGGCTTTGCGCGGTCGTATGGTGTTCAATCATTTCAGTTATGGTGGGTATCTGCTCTGGCAGGTGCCGGGTAGCCGGCTGTACGTGGATGGCCGCCGCCTGGACGCGGCACGCTTCGATCGATACACCCAGATTCTCTGGGCGACCGGCCCGGGAAGGCTTTGGCTGGGAGCGGAAGGGTTCGATGCTGTCATCATGCCGCTGCGAAATCCGGGCAATGGGCAGGCATATCCCTTGCCGGCGTACCTGCTGTCCACCGGGCAGTGGCGAGTCGCGCTTCGCAATGATGAGCAACTCGTACTGTTGCGCGACTGATATCCATTGCCGTTGCGGGGTGCCGACGCCGGTGCTGACGTATTCGACGGTGAATCGCCGTGGAGCTGATCGACGCTGGCCCGGCGTGATGGGTGGATTGCCTGCCCTCAAATCACCTTGCCCCGATCGCAAGGCGCGTCTAGTCTAGCCAGACTGGTTTTTCGCAGGGGCCTTTGGCGAGCCGCCTTCAGGGCTCCAATTGTTCGCAGTCGATGTTCGTTTTATGGGGCGAAGCGATGCACACGACCGATCTTTCTCCATTCGAGCAGGGATGCTGTGCCGTTTGCCACCCTGAGCGCGGATCATCTCCGATGACTGGCAGGCGGAAATTTTTGTCCGATGCGACCCGGTTCGGCGCCGGCCTCGCGATGACTGCGGCGCTCCCGTTCGGGCCGGCCTGGTCTGCTGCGAACGAGATTGCTGATTCGCGGATGATCGATGTCCATCATCATTTCATCCCCAAGTTCTATGTCAGCGAGTTCGAGGACCGGATCGTCGCGTCCGGCGCCCGCCGTCCGCTGGTCGCCGTCTGGACCTCGTGGACGCCGGAGCGCGCGATCGAGGCGATGGATCGGAGCGGCGTGGCGACCAGTGTCCTGTCGCTGTCCTTCCCGGGCGTCTGGTTCGGGGAGCCGAGGGAAGCCGCGCGGTTGGCACGTCGCGTCAATGAATACGCCGCCGAGGTCGCCAGAAGCCATCCCGGGCGCTTCGGTCTATTCTCTGCCTTGCCGCTTCCCGATGCGGACGGGAGCCTTAACGAGATCGCCTTTGCCTTTGATGTCCTGAAGGCTGACGGAATCGGCCTTCTGACCAGCTATGGCGACAAGTGGCTGGGCGACGCTGTTTTCGACCCGGTCTTCGCCGAACTCAACCGGCGTAAGGCCGTCGTCTTCGTACACCCCGTCGCACCGGCCTGCTGCAAGGGCCTCATTCCGGGGATGCCGGCGGCTCTTGCGGAAGTGCCGCAAGATACGGCGCGGGCAATCATCAACCTGGTCTTTTCGGGAACATTCACCCGCTATCCGGAAATCCGTTTCATCTTCTCCCATGCCGGCGGAACAATGCCGATGCTGATCGGACGGATGCATCAGTACGGCCCCAAGGACATTCTCGAGAAAGTCCCCCGCGGGATCGAATACGAAATCCGGCGCCAGTATTTCGACATCGCGGGCAGTGCGTTCCGCCCGGCCGTCGCGGCGCTGCGCAGTCTGGTTCCGACCAGCCAGATCCTTTTCGGGAGCGATAATCCGTTCATTCCGCTCGACGAGACGGCGCGGGGTTTGGCCGAAATGGGATTTTCCGCGGATGATCTCAGGGCGATCCGGCGCGACAATGCGCTGGGACTGTTCCCGCGCTTGAAGCGGCAAGCTGGCTGACGCGGCATGCAGGTGTCAGCTCCCGGCAAATGGCCGCCACGTTCTGTTGTATTCTCGATACAGGGCAGGAGCACGCCGCCCGCATTTCTTGTTCCCGGAGGAAACCCGCATGGCCGCATACCTGATCGTCGATACGCTCCTGGATGATCCCGATGCCTACGAGCAATACAAGGTGCAGGCGAGGCCGCTGATCGAGCACTTCGGCGGCGAATACCTGGCGCGCGGCGGTGAGATCACGGTGCGCGAAGCCGACCTCTGGTCGCCGTCGCGGGTCGTCTTGGTCCGCTTTCCCGACGTCGAGACGGCGAAGCGCTGCCTCGATTCGCCCGAATACCAGGCGATCCTGCCGATCAGCAAGCGCTCGGCGCGGCGCACGGTGCTGATCGTGGAAGGGCTCTAGCGGTTCTTTCGCTCAGTTCCGGAACTGCCGCGCCAGCGTGATCGTCGTGGCGTGGATCCTCACCGTGTCGTCGATGTTGCGCGCATAGCCGCCGGCCATGGCCACGGCGACCGGGACGCCAAGGGCCTTGGCAGCGGCGAAGACGCGGCGGTCGCGCTCGGCGAGGCCGGCGAAGCTCAGGGCCAGGCGGCCGAAACGGTCGTCGGCGTAGGGGTCGGCGCCGGCCAGGTAGATGACGAGGTCGGGACGGGCGAGATCGCAGGCGGTGGCGAGGCCGTGGTCGAGCTGCGCCAGGTAGGCGTCGTCGCCGCAGCCGTCTGGCAGCTCGATGTCGAGGTCGCTTTCTTCCTTGGCGAACGGGAAGTTGCGCGCGCCGTGAATCGAGAAGGTGAAGACGCTGTCATCGCCGCGCAGGATGCTGGCGGTGCCGTTGCCCTGGTGGACGTCGCAATCGACGACGAGCACGCGGCGGGCGCGCCCTTCGGCCTGCATGGTGCGGGCGGCGACGGCGGCGTCGTTGAAGACGCAGAAGCCTTCGCCCCGGTCGCGGAACGCATGGTGGGTGCCGCCGGCGAGGTTGGCGGCGACACCGTCTTCGAGGGCAGCACGGCAGGCGCCGAGGGTGGCGCCGGCGGAACGCCGCGAGCGCTCGACCATGCCTTCACTCCACGGAAAGCCGATGGCTTTTTGCTCCTTTTCGGACAGTCGACCGCAACTGACGCGGTCGATGTAATCGCGGTCGTGCGCGCGGGCGAGTTCGTCGTCCGTCGCGGCATCGGGCAGGTGGAAATCGCCCTCGGCGAACTCGCCGGAGGCGAGCAGCGCGGCGCGCAGCCGCGCATACTTTTCCATCGGGAAGCGGTGCCCCGCCGGCAGCGGCAGGACGAAGACGTCCGTGTAGAAGAGCCTCACGGCCGGCGCGGTGGTGCGGTCAGTTCAGCGCGGCGGAGAGCTTGCGGCGGAATTCGCGGACGAGGTCGTCGTACTGCTCGCTGCCACCGAGCGCCTCGAACAACTGGAGCAGGGCCTTGCGCCCGGCGCCTTCCTCGAAGAAGCGATCCTTGACGGCGACGGTGAGGGCGGCGTCGAGCGCCTCGCGGAAGCGGTTCTGGGCGGCGTAGGCGCGCGACAGCTCGAGCCGGGTGGCGTGGTCGTCCGGGTTGGCGGCCAGCTTCGCTTCCAGCGCGGCGGTGTCGGCACCGCCGACAGTAAGCGCGTGCCGGGCGCGCAGCGCATTAGCGCGGTCGCCCTCCTTGCTGTACTCGGCGGCAAGCAACTGGCCGGCTTCGTCGTTGCGGCCGAGTTGCATCAGCACATCGGCGGCATCAAGGCGCACCGCTTCGTCCTCGGGTGCGGCGTGGCTGGCTTCGACCAGCTTGGCCAGCGCTTCGTCGAGCTGGCCGGCGGCGACGAGGGCAGCGGCTTCGTCGCGCAGGTTGCCGCCGGCCGCGGGCAGCGCGAAGCGGTCCAGGAAGGCGCGCACCTGGCTTTCCGGCAGGGCGCCGTTGAATTCGTCGATGAGCTGGCCCTGGAAGAGGACCTTGATCGAGGGGATGCTGCGCACGCCAAAGTGCTGGGCGATCTCCGGGTTCTCGTCGGAATTGACCTTGGCGAGCAGGAAGCGGCCCTGGTATTCCTCGGCCAGTTTTTCCAGCATCGGCTTGAGCGTCTGGCAGGGGCCGCACCACGGCGCCCAGAAATCGACGACGACGGGCGTCTGCATGCACGGCTGCAGGACCTTGGCTTCGAAATCGGCGATGGAGACGTCAAAGGCGTATTCGGACATGGTGTTTTCCGGTGGGGGTATCTAGGGGCGGACGAATTCTAGCGCGAGGGTGAGCCCGGCGGGCGCGGCGAGCGCGCAACCGTTGCCGGCGGCGACTTGGGCAGGCAGTATGGCCGGGAGTTCCGGGATGTCGGCAATCAGCGGCAGGGTACTGGCGGCGACCGGAGCAATCCGGGCAAGCGGGGCTTCGCCGGGATCGGCGGCGATCAGCAGGGCATGCGCTTCGGCATGCTCTCCCCAGGCGTCGAGGTGGGCGCACAGGACCTGGCTGCCCGGGCGGGTGGCGGTCCATGCCAGCGCGTCGGCCAGCAGCAGCGCCCAGCAGGCTTCGCCGGTGCGATCGAGGGGGGTGGCGGAGGCGGCGGCGAGACCGGGCAGCCACGGCTGGATCTGCACGGCGGCGAGCGCCGGCTGGGTAGCGAGAAAGTCGTAGGGCAACGGCTCGCCGTCACCGGAGCCCATGCTCGCCAGCAGGTGCGCGGTCTCCCGGCGGGGGCCGCTGGTGGTCTGCCAGAACAGGGCGGTCGGCTGGCGCCGGCGCGCTTCGGGTAGGGCGGCGAGCGCGACGAGCAGCGCGAGGCGGGTGAGGTCGCCGGCACGGCGCAGGCCGGATCCGGCGGCGTTGCGCGCGGCGGCGGCCAGTTCCGCCGGCGTGTAGCGCATGCTGGCGGTGGCGACGACGAAGCTCATGCGCTGCGCTCCACGACGGCGGCGGCGACCCCGCCGCCGAAACCGACTACATTGAGCAGCGCCCGCCGGGCGGTGAGCAGACGGCCTTCGCGGGTTGGCGAAAGCCCGATCTCCGGATCGCTTTCGGCAAAACCGGCGGTCGGCGGCAGGCAGCCGGCATCCAGGCAGGCGAGCAGCGCCGCCAGTTCCGCGATGCCGCTGGCGCCCAGGGTGTGGCCGAAGGCGGCCTTGAACGAGAGCAGCGGCGGTAGCGTGTCCGGGAAGAGGCGGCGCAGCGCATTCGCCTCGGCGAGGTCGGCGCCGGGCGAACCGGCGGCCTGCAACTTGACCACGTCGAGATCGGTGACGGCGATTTTGGCCTGTTCCAGTGCGTCGACCGCGACAGCGGCCAGCGGCCCGCCCGTGGGGTCCGGGCTGGTCGGCGAATAGGCGTCGAGTCCGGTGGCGATGCCGGCCAGGCACCAGCGTGCCGGGGCAGCAGTAAGGCGGACGGCGGCGACCGCCTCGCCGAGCACCAGGCCGTTGCGCCGGGCGTCAAAGGGGCGGCAGGCATCGGGCGAGAGGAGTTCGAGCGCGGCGAAGCCGGCCGGGGTGGCGGCATTGGGCAGCTCGCATCCGACCACGAGGGCGTCGTCGAGCCAGCCGGCGGCAATCAGGGCGCGCGCGGCGGCGAGTGCCGAAAAGCCGGAGATGCAGGCGTTGGCGAAGCCCCGGCAGGGACCGGACAGACCGAGCCAGGCGGCGACGTCGCCGATGAAGGCACCGCTGGCGAGCGGCAGGTTGAGCGGCGCCGGGGCGGCCTCGAAGGCGCCCATCTGGTACGACGAGGATGCGAAAAAAAGCGGTAGCCCGGCGGGGAGCGGGCCGAGCTGGCTGGCAATCTCGGCGAAGATGCCGGCGGCACGGTCACGCCAGCTGCCACCGCCCGCCAGCGCATAGAAGGGAAAGATGCGGTCACCGATGCTGCGGTAGCCGGCCATCGGCGCACCGGCCCACAGGGTGGCGGCCACTGCGGCCGGCGTGCTGCCGGCGGCGCAGACGAGGGCGGTCGCCGCGATGCCGACCGGGCGCGTCATGGGCGGGCAGCCAGCCACGTTTCCAGGTGGTCGGCCAGGTTGGCGACGCTCGCGAGGATGCGCCGCGTTTCCTTGCTGTCGGTCAGGCGCAGGCCGTAGCGCTTCTTGATCGCCATCGAGACCTGCAGGGCATCCAGTGAATCGAGCTGCAGGGGCGCCTCGGGGCCGAAGAGGAGGTCGTCGTCCCCGATCGCGGCAGGGTCGCAATCCTTGTCGCAGGATTCGACGATTAACGCCTTGATTTCGCGGCGCAACGCGGCGTTCATCCGGCCTCCCGGCGGTTGATCCAGGCGGCCGCGACCAGCGTGGCGGCCGCGAAGGCGAGCAGGCGCAGGATGTCGGGCAGGATGGCGGCGAGATCGCCGTGGCGCAGCATGACGGTGTGGAATGCATCGAGCGCCCAGGCCATCGGCGAGAACCCGGCGAGGGTCTGCATGGTCTTCGGCATCAGGAACTTGGGCACCATGATGCCGCCGATCGCCGCCATCAGGACGTTACCGACGCCGCCGATGACCGACGCCTGCTGCGTGGTCTGGGAAAGGCTGGCGACGAGCAGGGCGAAACCGACGGCGGCGATGCTTACGGCCGCCGAGACCAGCCACCAGTGGAGCAGCGCGATGCCCTGCGGCATCTGCAGCGCCTCGCCGCCGAGGAGCGGGACGCCGTAAATGCCGACGGCGACCATGGCGAGCGCTTGGACCTGGTTCACGACGAAGAAAGGCAGCATCTTGCCCGCCAGGATCAGGCGGAACGGCGTGCCCATAGCCGCCAGGCGCTGCAGCGTGCCCTGCTGGCGCTCGATGACGAAGATGGATGAAATCGGGATGACCACGAAGAACATCGCAAAAACCAGCCAGGCCGGAACGTTCTGCTGGACCGAGGAGGGCGGCCGGATGCTGCGCTCGTTCTGCACGGCGACGGCGACGATCTCGTCGGGCCAATCGCGTTCGCCCGCGGTGGGTGCCATGGGCAGGCCGAACATCTTGCCGGCGCGCTTGGTCAGCACGTCGGCGCGCAGCGCCCCGAGTGCCGCCGCGGTCTGGTTGCGGAAGGCGAGCTGGAGCGCGGGGTTGAGCGTCGGATCGACGAGCAGGGTCAGTGGCTCGGTTGGCTGGCCATCAATGCCGCCAGGGACGAGCAGACGTTCGCCGAAGCCGGCGGGGATGACCAGCGCCAGGGCATGGCGGCCGCCCCGGATGCCGGCACGTGCGTCGGCATCGCCAGTGCTGCCGGGCGAAGCCCGGAAGGAGCCGGCGCGCGCGAGGCGGTCTACCAGCGCTCGCGACTGCGGGCTGCCGTCGAGGTCCGCGACGGCATAGGTAACGTCGATCGAGGCGCCCGGCATGAAGGCATCGTGCAGTGCCATGGTCATGACGAGGATGAAGATGACCGGCATCACGAACAGGGCGGCGAGGCCGTGGCGGTCGCGGGCGAGGGCGATCGCTTCCTTGCGCCAGAGGGCGGCGAGGCGGGTCATGCTCAATCCCTTAGCGAGCGCCGGGTCAGGCGCATGAAGAGTTGCTCGAGATTCTGCCGGCCGAAGGCGAGCTGGCGCACCGTGCAGCTGGCGCCGGCCAGTTGCTCGAGCAGGGCCGCGAGTGTCGCGGTCGACCCCGTGCGCAGGCGGAATTTCAGGTCGCAGCCCGGCATGGCTTCGAGCATCGCGGCAATCGCGGCCGGCGGCGGACGGTCGAGTTCGAATTCGGCGGCGGCTTCCCCGTCGCGCAGCAGTTCGGCGAGCGTTCCCTCGGCGAGCACCTGGCCGCGGGCGAGGATGGCGATGCGCTGACAGATGGCCTCGACTTCCTCCATGTAGTGGCTCGTGTAGATGACGGTGGTGCCTGCGGCCGGCAGGCGGGCGATCGACTCGAGCAGGAAGCTGCGCGACTGCGGGTCGACACCTACGGTCGGCTCGTCGAGCAGCAGCAGGCGCGGGGCGCCGAGCAGGCCGATGGCGAGGTTGAGGCGCCGGCGCAGGCCACCGGAGAGCTGTTCCGCGCGCTTGCCGGCGACCTGCTCGAGGCGGGCGAAGGCAACCGCGGCCTCGATGGCTGCAGCGCGGGCGTGGCCGGCGAGGCCGAGGACGCCGGCGAAGAAGGCGAGGTTCTCGGCCACCGTCAGCATCGGGTAGAAGGCGTGTTCCTGCGGCACCAGCGCGATGGCTTGCGGGTGCTCGCGGCGGAAGGCGGCGAGCGGCTGGCCGTCGATGCGCAGCGTACCGCCGGTTGCGGTCAACAGTCCGGAAAGCAGGGAAATCAACGTCGTCTTGCCGGCCCCGTTCGGCCCGAGCAGGCCGTAGACGCCGTCCGCCGGGATCGTCAGGTTCACTGCCGCGAGGGCAGCGTCCGGCGCGCCGGAGTAGCGAAAGGAAACGTCGTCGATCGCGAGCATCAGGCGGCGCGGCGCAGATCGGTGAAGAACGCCTGCTCGCGGTCGGCCAGGGCGCGCAGCAGGGCGGCGAGGCGCGGCGGTTCGAGCGGGTCGCGGTCACGGATCATGCGCGCAGTGGCGAGCGCGAATTCGCGCCACTCGTCGCCGATGTCGACGAGGGTGTCGGCAAGGCCGGCCAGGGCAGGGCGTGCGAGGTGGTCGGCGGCTTCCTGGAGGAAGGCGGCGTAGAGATAGCGGAAGCCGCCGCCGCCGGTGCCGATTTCTTCCTGCATGCGCACGACCTGGCCGACGAAGAGCTTGCTGCGCACTGCGTCGTGCCCGGAATCGAGGCGCCCGATGGCGTTGGCCAGCCGCCGGATGCCGCGCACGCCGATGATGGGCAGAGGCGAATCGAGCATGATCCGTGTCGTCTTGCGTATCGCCGCAGGCAGGGCTTTCTCCCAGGCGGGTTCGTGGGGTTCGCCGAGCGGGTAATAGACGAGGCCGCGCGGTGCCAGCATGCCCTTGGCGAAGCGGGCGCGGGCGAGGTCGGCGGGCGTGCAGGTGACGGGCTCCTCGATCACCGGGTCGGACAGGCGGTAGTCGCCGCCCGGGTCGCGCCCGTAGGCGATGACGTTGTGGGCGTTGAAGTGGAAGCGCAAATCCGGCGGCATGTAGGGCAGCCAGAAGACCGAGGTTTGCAGCCCGACGACGCGGCCCTCGGCGAGCAGGGCATCGAGGCGGAGCTCCCCGTCTTCCGGGCGTCTGAAAGTCTCGAAGCGCATCTTGAGGCCGAGTGGTTTTTGCAGGCCGCGGATGATGAAGCGCGGCGGCATCCGGTAGGCGACCAGCGGCAGGCCGTTGATGCGGACAATGGGCAGGTAGGCGAAGGAGAGTGCGGACGACAGCCCGAAGACCATCGCTTCCGAGAGCGGCAGCCCATGGTGGCGCAACATCGCCGACATGACGCCGCTTTCGCAGTGCGAGGCGTGGCTGTGGCGGAATTCCATCAGTCGACCCGGCGCAACGCGTCGACGCTCATGCCGAGCGCGTCCGCATAGCGGGCGAGCAGCGCCGGTGCGAGGCGGGTGAACACGGCCGGCCGGAAATGGCGACGGATGCGCCATTGCCAGAGGCCGGTGGCCTGGGCGAGCAACGGCACGTCCATGCGCTGGCGGTGCATGTGGAACTCGAGCGGCGACGCCTCGCCGGCCAGCACGCGGGCGCGGGCGTCGGCCGCGAGGCGCTCGAGATCCTCAACCGCCTGGCGGGTGACGATTTCCTCGACCTCCCAGCCTGCCGAGGCGACGATGGCGAGGCGGCCGTCACTGCCGCGGGCATAGACTGCCTTGCGGTGGCCGGCGAGAGTTCTGTTGCCTTCCTGCGGGACGTCGGCGTCACGCATCGCCGACCACGGTCAGGTGCATCAAGGCCCCGGTGAAGCGGCCGCTTTCGGGGATGCAGCAGAGGAGGCGCTGGCCGGCGCGCAGGCGGCCGCTCTTCAGCAGTTCGTCGAGCATGATGTACATGGACGCCGCGCCGGTGTTGCCGCGGGTGGCGAGGTTGGTAAACCAGCGCTCCTGCGGCACGGCAAAGCCCTCGGCAGCCATGCAGTCGATGATCTGCGGCCGGAAATACTCCGAGGACATGTGCGGCAGGAGCCAGTCGACATCGGCGGCGCGCAGGCCATGGCGGGCGACGGCGATGCGCAGGGGGCGGACGAAGGTTTCGCGGACGACCGCCTCGTTGAGCAGGCGGACTTCCTGACGGATGGCGAACAGCGAGCGGTTTCCCCATTCCTCGGGGCTGAAGCGCTGCCAGCCCGTCAGCGAACCATCGGCTGCCAATTCGCCGCCGGCGTACATGCAGACCGGCATGTGGTTGGCCTGCGACAGGATATCGATCCAGTCGATGGCGAGCGACTGGCCGTCCGGCGCAGGCTGCGGCTGAACCAGGAAGGCGCCGGCACCGTCCGAGAGCATCCAGCGCAGGAAATCCTTCTCGAAGGCGATTTCCGGATGGCTCTCGAGATCGGCCAGGCGCCGTGCCGACTCGGCGGCGAAATGGCGGGCATGCAGGGATGGCGAAGGAAGTTCGGAGCCCGTCGCCACCGCGTTGGCGGCGAGGCCGGCGCGCACGGCCATCCATGCATATTTGAGGGCGGCGATGCCGGATACGCAGATGCCGGCTGTTGTCACGACTTCGCACGGCGGATTGCCCAGTTCGCCGTGGACCATGACACCATGCCCCGGCATCAGCTGATCCGGGCGCGCAGTGCCACAGGCGAGGCAATCGATGGCGGACAGATCGAAGCCGTTTCCGGTCAGGCCCCTTACCGCCTCGGCAGTGAGCTGTGCGTTGCTGTGCGTTGCTTCACCGGTCGCCGGGTCGATGGCGTAGTGACGTTGCCGGATGCCGTTGCTGCGCAGGACCATGCGGCGGGCACGCGACGGCTTGCCGCCGATGCAGCCGAGGATGGCCTCGATATCGTCATTGGCGACCGGCGCATTGGGCAGGAAAATGGCGGTGCGCGTGATGAACGCGCGGCTCTCAGGATTCATAGCGGGCCAGGTTGTGGGTCTGCGACCCCGATGGGCTTTCGAGCTGTTCGCGCAGGGCGGCGAGCCTGGGCCGGAGCACCGGGGCGAGCAGCGTTTGCAGCAACAGGCTGAGCGGCACCACGGTGATGATCATGGTGACGAGATAGATGACGAACAGCGCGAGCAGGGGCCTCCGTCGCCACTGGCCGCGCCGGCCGCAGGCGCGGATCAGGCGGGACCAGATGGCGAAGGCACGTGCCCCGGCCCGTTCACTGATGGCGAGGCGGGGATTGACATTGACCGCCCGCAAGCCGGACAGCATCGGGTCGTCCCCGCGCTCCGCGTCGCAGTCGAGCGCTTCCGCCAGCGCGCGACCGAAGCGCGAGGCGCCCCGGATTTCTTCCGGTGCGACACCGGCCGGCGGCATGCCGAGGAAGCGGTCGCGGCGGCCGGTGAGCACCCAGCGCGGGGTCGTGATGAAGGTGGCGAGCGCCGGGCCCTGGTCGATGAAAGCGAGGTGGTCGCGCAACCGCCCGCCAGCAGCGGCAACCAGCCGGCGCATGGTCGCCTGGGCGTTGAGCCACATGTTGCGGCAGGCGACGAGGGTGACGACCGGCTTGCCGTCGAGCAGTCGGCGCGCATCAGCACTTTGCAGAAAGGCTGTCACCGGCAGCGAGGGCGCCAGGTACCAGACCTGGTAAGCGACAACGACGAGGTCATAGGAACGGTCGCACGCCGGGGAGAGTGGCCGGATGGGCGGCGGGTCGAGCTGGAAGCACTCGGGAAAGGCGTCGACGAAATCGACGAACGGCCACGGCCAGGGAAAGGGCGTCTCCGGGACCAGCGTCTCCACATGGACGTCGTGGCCGGCTGCGCGCAAGGGCGCGACGACCTCGCGCACGATGTCGGCGAGCTGGCCGGTCTGGGAGTAGGAAACGACGAGAACGTTCTTCAATGGCATGCCACGGGCAAGCGGAATCGACCATTTTAGCAAAAGGACGGGTTTGAGAAGCGGACCCCTTATCGGCTATCATTCGACTTTCCCGCAGCCTGTCATTCCATGACCAAATTCGTTTTCGTTACGGGCGGTGTCGTGTCCTCGCTGGGCAAAGGCATCGCCGCCGCGTCGCTGGGGGCCATCCTCGAATCGCGCGGCATCAAGGTTACCCACCTCAAGCTCGACCCCTACATCAACGTCGATCCCGGCACGATGAGTCCCTTCCAGCACGGGGAGGTCTTCGTCACCGAGGACGGCGCCGAGACCGACCTCGACCTCGGCCACTACGAGCGCTTCACCAGCGCCAAGATGAGCAAGCGCAACAACTTCACGACCGGGCAGGTCTACGACTCGGTCCTCAAGAAGGAGCGCCGCGGCGAGTACCTCGGCAAGACGGTCCAGGTCATCCCGCACATCACCGACGAGATCAAGGGCAAGATCAAGGCCGGTGCCGAGGGCGCCGACGTCGCCATCGTCGAGGTCGGCGGCACGGTCGGCGACATCGAATCGCTGCCGTTCCTCGAGGCCATCCGCCAGATGGGCATCGAGGAGGGGCGCACCAACACCTGCTACATGCACCTGACGCTGCTGCCGTACATCCCGACGGCCGGCGAGCTGAAAACCAAGCCGACCCAGCACTCGGTCAAGGAACTGCGCGAGATCGGCATCCAGCCCGACATCCTGCTCTGCCGCGCCGACCGCTCGATCCCGGCCGAGGAACGGCGCAAGATCGCGCTCTTCTGCAACGTGATGCCGGAAGCGGTCATCGAATGCCTCGATGCCGATTCGATCTACAAGATTCCCGGCATGCTGCACGAGCAGATGATCGACGAGATCGTCTGCCACAAGTTGGGGATACTCGCCAAGGCGGCCGACCTGACGGTCTGGGAAAAGCTGATCGATGCGATGGAGCATCCGCAGGACACGGTCAGGATCGCGTTCGTCGGCAAGTACGTCGATCTCACCGAGTCGTACAAGTCGCTGATCGAGGCGATCCGGCACGCCGGCATCCATACGCGGTGCAAGGTCGATATCGAGTACATCGACTCCGAGAACATCGAGAAGGAAGGCACTGGCATCCTCGCCGGCATGGACGCCATCCTGGTTCCGGGCGGCTTCGGCCGGCGCGGCACCGAGGGCAAGATCGCGGCGATCCGCCATGCCCGCGAGAACAGGGTTCCCTACCTCGGCATCTGCCTCGGCATGCAGATGGCGGTCGTCGAGTTCGCGCGCGACGTGGCGGGCCTGGCAGGCGCCCATTCCACGGAATTCGAGCACGACACCCCGTACCCGGTCATCGGCCTGATCACCGAATGGCTGGATGTCTCCGGCAAGGTCGAGAAGCGGGGCGAGGATTCGGACCTCGGCGGCACCATGCGCCTCGGCGCCCAGCGCTGCCTCCTGAAGGAAGGCAGCAAGGCGCGCGCCATCTACGGCGCAGCGGAGATTACCGAGCGCCACCGTCACCGCTACGAAGTCAACAACACGCTGCTCGCCCAGCTCGAGGCCAAGGGCCTGGTGGTGGCCGGCCGTGCGCCGGGCACCGACCTGTGCGAGATGATCGAGCTGCCGGACGACGTCCATCCGTGGTTCGTCGCCTGCCAGTTCCATCCCGAATTCACCTCCAACCCGCGCCAGGGCCACCCGCTGTTCACCTCTTACGTCCGGGCGGCACTGGCCGGCAAGCAGGGGCGCGCGCAATGAAGCTCTGCGGCTTCGAGGTCGGCCTCGACCATCCCTTCTTCCTGATTGCCGGGCCGTGCACGGCCGAGTCGGAACAGCTTTGCGTCGACGTCGCCGGCCACATGAAGGAAGTCTGCGGCAGGCTCGGCATCAACTACATCTTCAAGGCGTCCTACGACAAGGCCAACCGCAGCTCCGGCAAGTCGGTGCGCGGGCCCGGCCTCGAAGGCGGCCTGGCCATCCTGCGCGCCGTACGCGACCAGGTGGGCGTACCGGTGCTGACCGACGTCCATGACATCCCGGACATCCCGGCCGTCGCGGCTGCGGTCGACGTCCTGCAAACCCCCGCTTTCCTCTGCCGCCAGACCGATTTCATCCACGCCGCGGCGTCCTGTGGCAAGCCGGTGAACATCAAAAAGGGGCAGTTCCTCGCGCCGGGCGACATGAAGAATGTCGTCGACAAGGCACGCGAGGCGAATGGCGGCGCCGACAACATCATGGTCTGCGAGCGCGGTGCCTCCTTCGGCTACAACAACCTCGTATCCGACATGCGCTCGCTGGCGATCATGCGCGAGACGGGTTGCCCGGTCGTCTTCGATGCCACCCACAGCGTCCAGCTGCCGGGCGGGCAGGGAGCGACGTCGGGCGGCCAGCGCGAATTCGTGCCAGTCCTGGCGCGGGCCGCCATGGCGGTCGGGATTTCCGGCCTCTTCATGGAAACGCACCCGTGTCCGGAAAAAGCCTTCTCGGACGGTCCGAACAACTGGCCGCTCGCCCGCATGGAGAGCCTGCTGGCCACTCTGGCAGCGCTCGACCGGGCGGTCAAGGCCGCCGGCTTCGAGGAACAGAAGTGATCCAGACGGGATGCTGCTTCGTCGAGGCCGGGCTGAACATTTCGACCATTCGGCAGAATGGGGCGCTGCCGGCGAGGCGCGTGAGGGTATTGCCGAGATGAGCATGCTGGCCATCGCTGGCATTGATAAATAACTTCAAGTTTAGTTTTCAACCTGCTGATATCAAGGATAAATATGAGTTCAATCGTTGATGTTGTCGCCCGCGAGATCCTCGATTCGCGCGGCAATCCCACGGTCGAGGCCGACGTGCTGCTCGAGTCTGGCGTCATGGGCCGCGCCGCCGTTCCGTCCGGCGCATCGACCGGTTCCCGCGAGGCCATCGAACTGCGCGACGGCGACAAGAGCCGTTACCTCGGCAAGGGTGTCATGCAGGCAGTCGAGAACATCAACACCGAAATTTCCGAGGCCATCATCGGTCTCGACGCGCAGGAACAGGCCTTCATCGACCAGACGATGATCGAGCTGGACGGCACCGACAACAAGTCGCGCCTCGGCGCCAACGCCATCCTCGCCGTGTCGATGGCGGTCGCCAAGGCCGCCGCCGAGGAATCCGGCCTGCCGCTCTACCGCTACTTCGGCGGCATGGCACCGATGCAGATGCCGGTGCCGATGATGAACATCATCAATGGTGGCGAGCACGCCAACAACAGCCTCGACATCCAGGAATTCATGGTCATGCCGGTCGGCGCCTCGACCTTCCGCGAGGCCCTGCGCTGCGGCGCCGAGATCTTCCATGCGCTGAAAAAGCTGCTCGACAAGAAGGGTCATTCGACCGCCGTCGGCGACGAGGGCGGCTTCGCCCCCAATCTCGGCAGCCACGCCGAAGCCCTCGAGATCATCATGCAGGCGATCGAGGCTGCCGGCTACGTTCCCGGCCAGGACGTCCTTCTGGCGCTGGACTGCGCCGCCTCCGAGTTCTACAAGGACGGCAAGTACCACCTGGCGGGCGAAGGCCTGCAACTGACCTCGGCCCAATTCACCGACTATCTGGCCAACCTGGCCGACCAGTTCCCCATCGTTTCCATCGAGGATGGCATGTCCGAGGCGGACTGGGACGGCTGGAAGCTGCTGACCGACCGCCTCGGCGACAAGGTACAGATCGTCGGCGACGACATCTTCGTCACCAACACGCGCATCTTCAAGGAAGGCATCCGCAAGGGCATTGCCAACTCGATCCTGATCAAGATCAACCAGATCGGCACGCTGTCGGAGACCTTTGCCGCCATCGAGATGGCCAAGCGGGCCGGCTACACGGCCGTGATCTCGCACCGTTCCGGCGAAACCGAGGACAGCACGATCGCCGACATCGCTGTCGGCCTCAACGCCGGCCAGATCAAGACCGGTTCGCTGTCGCGCTCGGACCGCATCGCCAAGTACAACCAGCTGCTGCGCATCGAGGAAGACCTCGGCGATACCGCTTCCTATCCGGGCCGCGAGACCTTCTACAACCTGCGCTAAGCCTGTGACGTGCGCTGGCTGACGGTCGGCCTCCTTGCCCTGATCGCCCTTCTGCAGTATCCGCTGTGGCTGGGGAAGGGCGGCTGGCTCAAGGTCTGGGAGTACGACCGTCAGTTGCAGCAGCAGAAGGAAGTCACCAAGAAGCTGGAAATCCGCAATGCGGGCCTCGACGCCGAGGTCCGCGACCTGAAGCAGGGCTACGACGCGATCGAGGAGCGCGCGCGCTTCGAACTGGGCATGGTCCGGCAGGACGAAACCTTCGTCCAGATTCCCGAAAAGGTTCCCGGAAAATAGCCGGAAAATCGCGTCGACCGCAGTAGTCACGGCCATCTTCGTCCGCTAGAATGGGTCGGGCAGTACCCCGCAGAGCGAACGAGGAGAACAACATGCTGCTCAAGGCCGGCGATGTCGCGCCGATGTTCGAGTTGCCTGATGCCGACATGCAGACGGTGGATCTTGCGACCTACAAGGGCCATCGGCATATCGTGCTGTTTTTCTACCCCAAGGACGGTACGCCGGGTTGCACGCGCGAAGCGACCGATTTTTCGGATCACGAGGACGACTTCGCCGAAGCCGGTTGCATGCTGTTCGGGATCAGCCGCGACGAGTGCCTGAAGCACGCGGAATTCCGCGACAAGGAGGGCATCGGCACCGAACTCCTCTCGGATGCGGAAGGGACTGTCTGCAAGCAGTACGGCGTCTGGCAGGCGCGCGAAGTCGATGGCCACAAGAAATTCGGCATTGCCCGATCGACCTTCGTGATCGACAAGTCCGGCGTGATCCGTCATGCCCTCTACAACGTAAATTACAAGGGGCATGCGCTGGAAGTGCTGCGCCTCGTCAGGGAACTCAATTCATGAACATGCAGGTTGCAAAAAATTCTGTCGTCACTCTCGAGTATCACGTTACCGACCCTGACGGTGAGGTCGTCGACGAAGGCCGGGAGCCGATCATTTATCTGCACGGCGGCTACGACGACATCTTCCCCAAGATCGAGGAGTCGTTGCAGGGCAAGACGGTTGGCGAATCGGTGCAGGTCAAGCTGCAGCCCGACGAAGCCTTCGGGGACTACGATGCGGAGCTCGTGCAAGTCGAGTCGCGCAAGGATTTTCCCGCGGAGCTCCAGGTCGGCATGCAGTTCGAGGGTGGGCCGGAAGACGGCGGCGACGAGGATTTGATCATCTACCGGGTGACCGAAATCGCCGATGGCAAGGTGGTCCTCGACGGCAACCATCCGCTCGCCGGCATGGCGCTGGTCTTCACTTGCACGGTAGCTGCCATCCGCAACGCGAGCGCCGAGGAGATCGAGCACGGACACGTTCATTCCGGCGGCGACAGCTGCGAATGAGGGGTTGCGTGCCCGGTGGCGGGCGCGTTCATCCAGCAGTCATTGCCGATTGATCCGGCGTGATTTAAAGTCATGGCTGTGCAGGAATCCTGGGGCGTCGGGTACGGCGCCCAAAATTTCATTGCCGCATAATTATTAATTACCTAGGCAGCTTCTGGAGCATTCAATCATGAGCAAAAAAGTCGCATACGTCACCGGCGGCATGGGCGGAATCGGAACTTCCATTTGTCAGCAACTCGCCCGGGACGGGTTCACGGTGGTGGCCGGGTGCGGGCCAAATTCCGCGCGCAAGGACAAGTGGCTGGCCGAGCAGAAGGCGCTCGGCTTCGATTTCGTGGCGTCCGAAGGCAATGTCTCCGACTGGGACAGCACCAAGGCCGCTTTCGACAAGGTCAAGGCCGAGGTCGGCGAAATCTCGGTGCTGGTCAATAACGCAGGCATCACCAAGGACGGTGTCTTCCGCAAGATGAGCGTGCAGGACTGGATGGCGGTCATCGACACCAACCTGAACTCGCTGTTCTTCGTCACCAAGCAGGTGGTCGACGGCATGCTCGACCGCGGTTGGGGCCGCATCATCAATATCTCCTCGATGAACGGCCAGCGCGGCCAGTTCGGCCAGACCAACTACTCGACCGCCAAGGCCGGGATGCATGGCTTCACGATGGCGCTGGCCCAGGAAGTCGCGAGCAAGGGCGTCACCGTGAATACGGTTTCGCCGGGCTACATCGGGACCGACATGGTGCGTGCCATTCGCGAGGACGTGCTGGAGAAGATCGTCGCCACCATTCCGGTCAAGCGGCTGGGTGAACCCGAGGAAATCGCCTCGGTCGTCGGCTGGCTGGCTTCCGACAAGGCCGGCTTCACCACCGGCGCCAACTTCGCCTGCAACGGCGGCAACTACATGTCCTGATGTGCCGGTGGTGCCCCCGTCATGGATCCCGTGGCGGCCAGGGGTGGGTTTCGAAGCGGAACAAGCCGGGCGTTGCCTCGTCGGCGACGACCCGGGTCCAGCCCATGAACGGGTAGCCGAATACCTCGACCCGCGTTAGTGCCGGGATGGGCTTGCCCCGGCGGTCGCGCAATGGCTGGTCGATCCGGCTGATGTGGGTGTCGCCGTGAACGACGAGAACCCGGCCGGGAAAGGCGAGCGTTTCGTCGCGCAAGGCTTCGAGGAAATCGCGGAATCCGGCATGTGGCGCCCCCTGGGCATGGTGGCGGAAGCCGGGATTCCCCTGGAAGAGCAGGACGATGCCGGCCAGACGGCCGCGGCGGGCTAGCGCGAAGCTGTCGCGCAGCCAGGCGAGCACCACCGGATTGCGTTCAAGGAACTCTTGGCGCGGTTCATCAGCCAAGCCGCGATTGTTGTTGCCGCCCGGCAGGTTGAGGGTCACGAAGAGCAGGGGTCCGCGGCGAAAGCGTGAATGTTCGGGGTAGGCGCCGGCCTGCCGCTCGAGCGCGAGGGTGCGCGGGCCGAGCGCGAAGGGGTCCCGCCAGAACAGCCGGCGCAACACGGTGAGCCGCTCGAGCGGTGCGTAGCCGCCGTTCGATACGCGGTCGCAATCGGTCCACTCGTTGTCGCCGGGCACGAAGACAAAGGGGACGCGGGCGGAATCGAAGAGCGCATGGCGGTCCGCGAACAGCGCATCGTCGCAGCGCTCGCGCCCGCTCTTGATGTCGCCGACGTGGACGATGAAATCGACCGGGCTGTCGGCCATGGCATCGAGCATGGCCGGCAACTCGGCCCGCTCCCTTGTCGAGTAAGGCGTATCGCCGATCAGGCCGAAGCGCACGGATTCGGCCGTCGCCAGGCTCGCAACGAGCGACCATGCGGCGAGCGCGGCCAGGGCAAGGCGCCGAATCCTGCTGCTCACCGGGCCAGCGCTTTCAGCGCGTAGAGTGCATCGAGGGCTTCGCGCGGGGTCAGGCTGTCCGGGTCGATCGACGCCAGGCGGTCGATGACCGGATGCGGCTCCGGCTCGCGGGTTTCGGGTTCGCCTTGCGCGAAAAGATCAGGCTGTAGCGGGTCGACCGCAGCACGCTGCTCGAATTCGCGCAACTGCTTGCGCGCCGCGCGCACGACGCTAGCCGGTATCCCCGCCAGCGCGGCAACCTGGATGCCGTAGCTCTGGTTGGCCGGACCTTCCTCGACGGCGTGCATGAAGACGATGCGGTCATTGTGCTCGACGGCACCCAGATGCACGTTGGCTAGTTCGCCATATTCGTGTGCCAGGCGGGTCAACTCGAAATAGTGGGTGGCAAACAGCGTCAGGCTGCGGTTCTTCTCGAGCAGGTGGCGGAGGATGGCGAAGGCCAGTGCCATGCCGTCGAAGGTCGAGGTGCCGCGGCCGATCTCATCCATCAGCACTAGGCTCCGCTCGGTCGCGTGATGCAGTATCGCCGCCGCCTCGGTCATTTCGACCATGAAGGTCGAGCGGCCGGAGGCGAGGTCGTCGGAGGCGCCGATACGGGTGAAGATGCGGTCGAGCGGCCCGAGCACGCACCGGTCGGCCGGCACGTAGCTGCCGATGTGGGCGAGCAGGGCAATCAGGGCGACCTGGCGCATGTAGGTCGATTTGCCGCCCATGTTCGGGCCGGTGATCAGCAGCAGGCGGCGCTCGTCGGCCAGCCGACAGTCGTTGGCGATGAAGTTCTCGGCGCTCTGCGCCAGTTCGTTCTCGACCACCGGGTGGCGACCGCCTGCCACGGTCAACTGCGTTTCCTCGGCAAATTCCGGCTTGCACCAGTTGCCCTTCAAGGCGGATTGGGCAAAGCCCGCCAGCAGGTCGAGCTGGGCAACGGCGCGGGCGATGGTCTGCAGCGTCTGCACGACCGGCAACAGGGCATCGAGAATTTTCTCGTAAAGCAGCTTTTCGCGCGCCAGCGCGCGTTCCTGCGCCGACAGCGCCTTGTCCTCGAAGGCCTTCAGCTCGGGCGTGATGTAGCGCTCGGCGTTCTTCAGCGTCTGGCGGCGGCGGTAGTCGTCAGGAATCTTGTCGACATGGGCGTGGGTGACCTCGATGTAGAAGCCATGCACCTTGTTGTATTCGACCTTGAGGCTGGCGATGCCGGTGCGCTCCCGCTCGCGGACTTCCATATCGACCAGGAAGGCGCCGCAGTTGTCGTTGAGCGAACGCAGTTCGTCGAGTTCGGCATCGAAACCCGGTGCGATCACGCCGCCATCGCGCACCTGGGCGCCCGGTTCGACAGCGATGGCGCGGACCAGCATTTCCAGCACTGCGGCAGGCGCTTCCAGCTCGGCGAAGGATTGCGCCAGCAATTCCGAATACGTGCCCGCCAATGGCACGCGCAATTCCGGCAGCCGGGTCAGCGATTCGCGCAGGCTGGCGAGATCGCGCGGCCGGGCGTTGCGCAGCGCGATGCGGCCGGCGATGCGCTCGATGTCGGCGATGCCGCGTAGCGCCCTTCTGGCCTCGCCGGCCAGTCGGCCGTAATCGTCGAGCAATGCCTCGACGGCACCGTGGCGCGCTGCGGGAATCGTCCGGTCGCGCAGCGGATGGTGCAGGGCATGGCGTAGCAGGCGCGAGCCCATGCTGGTGACGCAATTGTCGAGCAACGAGAACAGCGTCGGCGCAGGCTGACCGCGCAGCGTTTCGGTCAGTTCCAGATTGCGCCGAGTGGCGAGATCGAGACCGAGGTAGGCGCCTTCGATTTCCACGGTCAACCCGCGCAGATGCGGCAATTTACCCGCCTGCGTCGCCTGCGCGTACTGGAGCAGGGCGCCGGCCGCGGCAATTGCCGGCCTCAGCCCCTCTGCGCCGAAACCGGCGAGCGAGGCGACTTCGAACTGTTCGCAGAGCAGGCGGCGCGCCGAATCGAAATCGAAGGTCCAGTCCGGCTGGCGCCTGCAGGCGGCACTGCCGCCGGCGTTGGGTGTCCAGCTCTCCGGATGGAGGATCTCGGCCGGGCGGATGCGCTCGAGCGTTGCCGGTATTTGCTCGGCCGGCACCTCGATCAGGACGAATTCACCGCTGGCGAGATTGAGGCGGGCGATGCCTGCCGCATGGCGCTGCGTCGTGAGCGCCAGCAGCCAGATGTCCTGCTTGTCGTCGACCAATGCGGCGTCGGTCAGTGTGCCCGGCGTGACGATGCGCGAGACTGCGCGCTCGACCGGCCCCTTGCTGGTTGCCGGATCGCCGACCTGTTCGCAGATGACGGCCGATTCGCCCATTTTCACCAGCCGTGCCAGGTACGGCTCCAGCGCATGGAATGGGACACCGGCCATCCGGATCGGTACCCCGGCCGACTGACCGCGGGTCGTCAATGTAATGTCGAGCAGGCGTGCCGCCTTCTCGGCATCCTCGTGGAACAGCTCGTAGAAATCGCCCATGCGGTAAAAGAGCAGGGTGTCCGGATGCCTGGCCTTGAGTGCGAGGTACTGCTGCATCATCGGCGTGTGCTTCGGGACGGCATTCCCGCCCGCGTCCGTCTGGGGGAGGCTGGTCTTCGTCATGAGTCGGGCCGGGCGCTCGTGCCCCCGGCGCTGCTGGCAAGCGGTGAAAAAGGAGGATTATCGTTCAATGTGTCACCGCCGGCGACGCGAATCGCAACGAGAGCCCGGCTCCGGGCGGCTTGCGCCGGTCAGAAGCGATCGGCGGCCACTTCCGCCGTGGTGTAACGCAGCCGCGCCGTCAGCACGCTCGCCAGGCCCTCGAAGAAGCCGGCAGCGGCCTTGCGGTGATGTTCCGCGAAGCCGTCGAAGGTCCGCCGAGAGAGGCAGAACAGTTCCACATCGGTTTCGGCAATCGCATCGGCGGAGCGGGGCGCGCCGTCGAGGAAGGCCATTTCACCGAAAAGGGCGCCACGCCCGCAGGAAGCCAGGTGGCGGGAAGTCTTGTCGCCGAGTGGAAAAACCAGGCGCACCGTCCCGCGTCGCACGATATAGAGTTCGTCACCCGGGTCGCCGCGCGCGAAGATCCGTTCGCCGGCCTTGAAGTCGATACGGGTCGTGATCGCATTGAGTTCGGCGATGGTCTCGTCCTTGCGCCCGCGCAACATGTCGATGTCGCCGATTTCGAGCGGCGCAGGATCATCCGGAGCGAGGTCGGCCTCACGCAGGAGGCGGCCCTCGATCCAGGCCTTGGCGTCGTCGATGTCATCGAACACGCGTGCCGCACTCTTGTAGGGTGCGAGCCCGAGGTTGTCGATGTAACTTTGCAGGTCACGTCCCGACGGCAACTCGCGGGGAAGGTTCGCGTAGACGAGGAAGGCGCCGCGCTCGGCGAGCATGTCGCGGACCTGGTCGAGGAGATGGGCGGCCGTCACATCCACGGTCTGGACCCGGCGCATGTCGAGCACGATGAACCGGCGGGTCTTGAGTTCGGGTTCGAGCAAGGTGTAGAGCTGCGCCGTGGTGCCGAAAAAGAGGCTGCCCTGTAATTCGAAGATCACGGCCTGGTCGCCGTTGCGCACCAGGACCTCCATTTCCTCGTTGCTGCGGACATGCTTCGAGAAGGTCTGGTTGCCGTACAGCTTGCGGCGGAGGATGGATGTCCCGACCTGCTCGCGCACGAACAGGAAGATCGCCAGCACGATCCCGACGCCCGACGCCGGGATCAGCCCGACGAACAGGGCGGTGGCGACGACGGCGATGATGACTGCGAAATCGACGACGGTGTGCCGAGACTTGAGTAGCGCAAAGCTGTGGCGGTCGATCATGCGGGCGCCGATGACGATCAGGATGGCTGCGAGCGCGCCGACCGGAACCCAGGCGATCAACCCGCCCAGCACCAGGAAGGCGACCAGCGCAGCGCCTCCCTCGATGATGCCGGAGAGGCGCGAGGCGCCGCCGCTGGACAAGTTGACCAGTGTCGCACCCATGGTTCCTGCCCCGGGAATGCCACCAACCAGTCCGGCGACGAGGTTGCCCATCCCCTGGCCGATGAGCTCGCGGTTGGAGTCGTGGCGGGTGCGGGTCAGCGCGTCGAGGACGACGCAGGTCTTCAGCGTGTCGATCGACAGCAGCACCGACAGGGTCAGCGCCGGGACGAGGAGCGCTGCGACCTGCTCGAGACCGGTCGCCCCGAAAGCGTTCAGTCGGCCGGAAAAGGCTTCCATGAAGCCGCCACCGCCACCCAGCGGCCCGATGACGAGGCGGTTGCCGGCAAGCGAGCGCAGGGCAGGATCGAAGGCCGCAAGGGTGACATAGGTAGCCATGCCCGCTGCAAGCGCGAGGATGGCCGCCGGTACACGCTTGGTGAGGCGCGGGGCGACCAGCATCGCGGCCATGGTCACCAGCCCGACCGCGACGCCCTGCCAGGCCCAGTCGGCGGGCGCGGCAAATGCTTGCCAGAGCTTGAGGTCCTTCGGCGTTCCCAGCAGCTTGGGCAGTTGGCTGGCGAGGATGATGAGCCCGACCCCGGAAAGGTAGCCGCTGACGACCGGGTAGGGCATGTACTTGATCAATCGCCCGAGGCCGACGGCGCCATAGGCGATTTGCAGCAGGCCGGCCAGCAGGCCGACGGCGACCAGCAGGAAGAGCACCGATTCGGCGGGAGTGCCCGCCCGCACTTGTTCGATGGCGTAGGCGGAAAGAACAGCGGCCGCGGGCGCGCAGGGCGCCGTGATCAACCGGGGCGTTCCGCCAAGCGCCGGCGCGATCAGCCCGAGTGCCGTCGCACCGAGGATGCCGGCCATGGCACCGTAGGCCGCGTAGGTTCCGCCGACCGCGGCATAGATCGTGACACCGAAGGCGATGGCCGACGGTAGCGCCACCAGCATGGCGGCGATGCCTCCCCAGAGGTCGCCGGCAATCCCGGCCGGCATGCGGGCAGCTATTTTCATTGGCACCTTCCTGTCCCCACCATGCGTATATTGCGTCGGCAGGGTACCCGGATGCAATGCTCGGGTAATGTGCAGTCGTGGTCGTCAGCGAATATTGCGGTAGTCGCTTCGCTCGGGGTAGCGACTCAGTCCGGCTTGCCGTGGCCGAGGGCGGGCAGGGTCAGGCGGTAGCGGATCGCCGCCAGGCGCAGTACGAGGACAATCGCCATGCCGGCCCAGGCCGAAGCGACCGCCGACAGTCCTGCCTGCTGCAGGCCGATCATGGCCAGCGCGCCCGCCCAGGCTGCCGAGGCATAGAGTTCGCCCTTGAGGAACACCAGGGGCACGTCGTTGCACAGGATGTCGCGCAGGACGCCGCCGACGACCCCCGTGATGACGCCCATCAGGCTGGCCACGAGCCAGGGCGTGTGCCACTGCAGGGCGACCTGGGTTCCGACGATGGTGAACAGCGCCAGGCCGATCGCGTCGGGAATCAGGAACAGGCGGGGCGGTATCGCTCTCGCCCGGGCGGCGACGAAGGTGAGCAGTCCGGTCGCCAGGGCAACTGTCAGGTAGCTTTGGTCGACAACCCAGAAGACATTGCGGTCGAGCAGGAGATCGCGCACGGTGCCGCCGCCGAGCGCGGTCGCCACGGCAACCAGCAGCGCCCCGATGAGATCCATCTGCTTGCGTCCGGCATCGAGGACGCCGGTCAGCGCGTTGACGGCGACGGCGGCGAGGCCGACCCAGTAGACGAGTGCGTCCATCGCCCTAGCGCTGGCGTTCCTTCATCGCCCGCTGCGCCTCGCGGCGGGCATCCTTGTCCTGTTCGTCGACGCGCTTGTCGTGCTGTTTCTTGCCCTTGGCAAGGCCGACCTCGAGCTTGATGCGGCCGCGCGTGTAATGGAGGTCGATCGGGATCAGCGCATAGCCGGCCCGTTCGACCTTGCCGATCAGCTTGTCGATTTCGTTGCCATGGAGCAGCAGCTTGCGGGTCCGCGTCGGGTCGGGTGAGACATGGGTGGACGCAGTGGGCAAGGGCGTGATGTGCATGCCGATCAGCCAGATTTCGCCGCCCTTGATGACGACGTACGATTCCTTGATGTTCATCCGGCCGGCGCGGATCGCCTTGACTTCCCAGCCCTGGAGCGCCAGCCCGGCCTCGTACTTCTCCTCGATGAAGTAGTCGTGGAAGGCTTTTTTGTTGACCGTGATGCTCATGCTGCCGGCGATCCTTTAAAATCGCGCATTCTACAGGATCGGAAATCCGCACCGCGGCATGGCGCTTGTCGAAAAATCGGTACTCATCGGGCAATCGGCCGAGCGCATGTTCGAGTTGGTCGACCGTTGCGAGGACTATCCGCAGTTCCTGCCGTGGTGCAGCGCCGCCGACCTGAAATTCCGCGATGAGGGCAAGACGGTAGCGACGCTGCACATCAATTACCACAGCGTCAAATCGTGCTTCACGACCGAAAACGACAAGGAGCATCCGCGGAGCATGCTGATCCGCCTCGTCGATGGTCCTTTCCGGCGGCTGGAGGGGGCATGGGTGTTCAAGGCGCTGGCGCCGGAAGCGTGCAAGATCGAGTTCCGCCTGCACTACGAGTTTTCGAGCAAGGTTTTCGAGAAAGTGATCGGGCCGGTGTTCAGCCACATCGCCAATACCTTCGTCGATGCATTCGTGCGGCGCGCCGAACAGGTATTCGGAGACAAACGCAATGACTGAAATGCTCAGGGTCGAGGTCTGCTACGCGCTGCCTTCCAGGCAGGAACTGGTCGCCCTGCAGATGGCGCCCGGCAGCACGGTGCGCGAGGCGATCGAAGCTTCGGGACTGCTCGGGAAATACCCGGAGATCGACCTCGCGAAAAACAAGCTCGGCGTCTTTGCCAAGCTCGCCAAGGCGGATACGCCGCTACGCGATCGCGATCGCGTGGAGATATACCGCCCGCTGATCGCCGACCCCAAGGAGGTACGCAAGCAGCGTGCCGCCGAGGGCAAGGTCATGAAGAAAGGCGCCGGGGAAGGCGAGGGCGAGTAGTCGCCCCCGTAACGGTGAACGCGCCTGCCCGGGTGGTCAGTTGCAGGAATCGGCAATGATCTTGCGGGCCCGTTCCATCTCGGCGTTGCGCGCGTCGTCCTCGAGGAACACCTCGCCGCCCTTGCCGTCGGGAACCACCATGCGACGGCCCGATTCGAGGGCGCCGAGCTGGCTGCGGGCACGATCGCAGTTCTCGCGTTTCTGCTGCGCCGCAGCGGCTTCCTTGGCTTCCTTCTCGGATTTCTCGCGAGCGTCCTGCTGGCGCTTGCGGAATTCCATGTCCTTTTCTGCCGTCGTCTTCGGCGCATCGGTGGCGGCGCCCCCGGTGCCGACCGCTGGCGGCGGCGAGGTCCCGATCGACTTGGTGCCCTTGACCGAGGCGGGGGGGGGCGTGTCGGAGATGACGGTGCGGCCGCTGCTGTCCTTCCACTGGTAGGCCTGGGCAAGCGCGGCCGAGGCGGCCATGGACGATGCGAGGATGAGGGCGGCAGACAGGGCTCGGTTCATGGTCATCGGGGATTCAAGGTGATTTCTGTATAATACGGCTTTGTGACCTTGGAACAAAGGCCATGCGACTCCTGCAAAAAGCCCTGACCTTCGACGACGTCCTGCTCGTCCCCGCGCATTCGCAAATCCTTCCCCGCGACGTCAGCCTCGCCACCCGCCTGACGCGCAACATTACGCTGAACCTGCCGCTGCTGTCCGCTGCCATGGACACGGTCACAGAAGCCCGCCTGGCGATCGCCCTGGCCCAGGAAGGTGGTATCGGCATCATTCACAAGAACCTTTCGGCACGCGCCCAGGCGGCCGAGGTGGCCAAGGTAAAGCGTTTCGAGTCCGGCATCCTCAAGGATCCGTACACGGTGCAGCCGACGATGACCGTCCGCGACGTCCTCGAGATTACCCGCCAACACCGGATTTCCGGCCTGCCGGTAGTCGACCGCGGCGGCAAGGTAGTCGGCATCGTCACCAACCGCGACCTGCGCTTCGAGACCAACCTCGACCAGCCGGTCAAGGCGATCATGACGCCCAAGAAGCGTCTGGTGACCGTCAAGGAAGGCGCCAGCGTCGAAGAGGCCAAGGAATTGATCCGCGAGCACCGCCTCGAGCGTGTCCTCGTCGTCAATGACGATTTCCACCTGCGCGGGCTGATCACCGTCAAGGACATCCTCAAGTCCACCGAACACCCGCTCGCCAACAAGGATGCCGGCGGGCGCCTGCGCGCGGGCGCAGCGGTCGGCGTTGGAGCCGGTACCGAGGAGCGCGTCGAACTGCTGGCGGAAGCCGGCATCGATGTCATCGTCGTCGATACCGCCCACGGCCACTCGCAGGGCGTGCTCGACCGCGTCAAGTGGGTCAAGAAGCACTTCCCGCACATCGAGGTCATCGGCGGCAACATCGCCACGGCCGACGCCGCCCGCGCTCTGGTCGACAACGGCGCCGACGGCGTCAAGGTCGGCATCGGCCCGGGTTCGATCTGCACTACCCGCATCGTCGCCGGTGTCGGTGTGCCGCAGATCACCGCCATCCAGAACGTCGCCGAATCGCTCAAGGGCAGCGGCGTGCCGATGATCGCCGACGGCGGCATCCGCTACTCCGGCGATATCGCCAAGGCGATCGCCGCCGGCGCCGATACGGTCATGCTCGGCGGGCTGTTCGCCGGTACCGAGGAAGCGCCCGGCGAGGTCGAACTGTTCCAGGGCCGCTCCTACAAGTCCTACCGCGGCATGGGATCGCTCGGCGCGATGCAGGCCGGCTCCTCGGACCGCTACTTCCAGGACAACACCGCCAACGTGGACAAGTTTGTGCCCGAGGGCATCGAGGGCCGCGTTCCCTACAAGGGCTCGGTGCTCGCCGTGATCCACCAGCTGGTGGGCGGCCTGCGCTCGTCGATGGGCTACCTCGGCACCCCGACGATCGCCGCGATGCATGAACAGGCGTGCTTCGTCGAGATTACCTCGGCCGGCGTTCGCGAGTCGCATGTCCATGACGTGCAGATCACGAAGGAAGCGCCGAACTACCACGTCGATTGACCATGTCGAAGTGGCCGGCCTGGGTCAAGGCAGTACTCGCTGCCGCGGCGCTGGCCGCCCTCATCGCCTTCTCACAGTTGTTGCTCTATCTGGACAAGATGGGCGCCGGCAAATTCGACCTTTGACGGGAGCCGGCTACCCCCGCGCCACCCTTTATCCACGCTGCTAACCCAACGGCACCATGGCCCACCAGAAAATCCTCATCCTCGACTTCGGTTCCCAGGTCACCCAGCTCATCGCCCGCCGCGTACGCGAGCAACAGGTCTATTGCGAGCTCCATCCCTTCGATGTCTCAGCCGACTTCATCCGCGCCTTTGCACCGCAGGGCATCATCCTTTCCGGTGGTCCCAACTCGGTTTACGAGGCACTGGACTGGCAGGCGCCGCAGGTCGTGTTCGAGCTGGGGGTGCCGGTGCTGGGCATCTGCTACGGCATGCAGACCATGGCGCAGCAGCTCGGCGGCAAGGTGGCGAGTTCCGGCAAGCGCGAATTCGGCTACGCCGAGGTGCGCGCGCGCGGCCATTCGCGCCTTTTCGAGGGCATCCAGGACAAGAGCAACGCCGAGGGGCACGGCCTGCTCGACGTGTGGATGAGCCACGGCGACAAGGTCACCGAGCTGCCGCCCGGATTCAAGGTCATCGGCAGCAACGATTCCTGCCCGGTCGCGGCGATGGCCGACGAGGAGCGCCGCTTCTATGCGGTCCAGTTCCATCCGGAAGTGACCCATACCCTTAAGGGCAAGGAGATCATCGCCCGCTTCGTGCACGAAATCTGCGGTTGCGGTCGCGACTGGAACATGCCCGATTATGTGAACGAGGCCATCGCCACGGTGCGCGCGCAGGTCGGCAGCGAGGAGGTCATCCTCGGTCTGTCCGGCGGTGTCGACTCGTCGGTGGTCGCCGCCCTACTGCAGCGCGCGATCGGCGACCAGCGGACCTGTG
>VEPL01000013.1:0-6239 GCA_012026885.1 Betaproteobacteria bacterium
GACGGGGACGTAGCTGGAGATCAGGTCGCGGTTCTCGACAACGCCCTCAAAGGCACTGAAGCGGTCACGGAAGGTCAGTTCGGTCATCGGCTGGCCACCGATGGCAGCGCCACGCCAGCCGCGGTTGTTGCGCTTGTCCTCGCCGATCTGGGCGTGTTCCGACGAATACACGGTGATTCCGCGCAGGTCGAAGACCTTGACCTTGAATACCGTGCTCTTGGTCATCGCGGCGAACAGCCGGGCGTCGATGCCGGCGAACTCGGGGAATCCGCGCAACGCTCGGCCGATCTCGGCGAAGCAGGCCTTTTTTTCTGGGGAGGGACGGGAGGTGCCGGTGGCCGGGTCGGTCGTGTCCGGCAAGGCCCGGCAATGGTCGGCCGGGATCTGGCTGGCGCGTGCCACGAAGGGCGCTAGGTCGCTCTCCCAGAATACGTTGGCCAGGATGCGCGCAAGGTTCACGTTGCCGGCTTCGTGTACCCCCAGCAGGTCGCGGTGGGCAACTTCTTCCTGACGCGATGCGAAATCTTCCTGCGTGTTGCGAACGACAGCAGCCTGTTCGCCCTGCAAGGCCCGAAACACTACATCCTGCTGGTGCTGGAAATACCACAACGCCCCGGCGACCAGCAGGAACGCCATCAGGCTGGCCATCGTGAAGAACGGGACCAGGCGGAAGCGCTTGCGAATGCCGGCCACGCCGAACGTGCCGGCAAGGCCGTTTGCGGACGTGGTCAAGTACAGCATCCCCCAAACGGTGCCGCGCCTCCACGGGCGCAGCTATTTCGACTCATGGTGTCGGCCCCGGCTGGCGATGACCGGCCGGCAGTTGCCGGCACGACATTTTAAGGCAAGCGGGGTGGCGCGGCGAGTGGAGGTCGGGCCGATTGGCGGGCAACCGTGAAATACGCCACGGCCGCCCGCCTTCGTACCGGTCAGGCAGCGGCCAGCGCCTGGTCGAGGTCGGCGATGATGTCGTCGACGTGCTCGATGCCGACCGACAGGCGGATCATGTCCTCCGAGACGCCGGCCCTGGCCATCTCCTCGGGCCCGAGCTGGCGGTGGGTGGTCGTCGCCGGGTGGCAGGCGAGCGTCTTGCAGTCGCCGATGTTGACCAGGCGGGTGACCAACGCCAGCGCATCCTGGAAGCGGCCGCCGGCCTCGCGCCCGCCCTTGACGCCGAAGTTGAGGATGCCGGACGCTTTTCCGCCCATGTACTTCTGCACCAGCGCGTGGTCCTTGTGGTCGGGCAGGCCGGCGTAATTGACCCAGCTGACCTTCGGGTGCGAATTGAGGAAGCTGGCGATCTTCAGCGCATTGTCGCAGATGCGGTCCATGCGCAATGCGAGCGTCTCGACACCCTGCAGGATCAGGAAGGCGTTGAACGGGCTGATCGCAGCGCCCATGTTGCGCAGCGGCACGACGCGGGCGCGGCCGATGTAGGCGGCGGGACCGAGCGCTTCGGTGTAGACGACGCCGTGGTAGGAGACATCCGGCTCGTTGAGGCGCTTGAACTTCTGCTTGTGCTCGGCCCACGGGAATTTGCCGCTATCGACGATGATGCCGCCGATCGAGTTGCCGTGGCCGCCGAGGTACTTGGTCAGCGCATGCACGACGATGTCGGCGCCGTGCTCGAAGGGGCGGCACAGGTAGGGCGAGGGCACGGTGTTGTCGACGATGACCGGGACGCCATGCTTGTGGGCGATCTCGGCGAGCTTTTCGAAGTCGGTGATGTTGCCGAGCGGGTTGCCCACCGATTCGCAGAAGACGGCCTTGGTCTTGCCGTCGATCAGCTTCTCGAAGGCGGCCGGGTCGCGGTAATCGGCGAAGCGCACGTCGATGCCGTACTGCGGCAGGGTGTGGGCAAAAAGGTTATAGGTGCCGCCGTAAAGTGTGCTCGAGGTGACGATGTTGTCGCCGGCCTCGGCAATGGTCTGGATCGCCGCGGTGATTGCTGCCATGCCGGAGGCCATGGCCAGCGCGGCGATGCCACCTTCCATCGCGGCGACGCGTTTTTCCAGCACGTCCTGCGTCGGATTCATGATGCGCGTGTAGATGTTGCCGGCGACCTTGAGGTCGAACAGGTCGGCGCCGTGCTGGGTGCTGTCGAAGGCGTAGGAGGTCGTCTGGTAGATGGGAACCGCGACCGCCTTGGTGGTCGGATCGGGCGAATAGCCGCCGTGGACGGCAAGGGTTTCGATCTTCATGTGTCTCTCTCCCGTTTCATTGGTGATGGCTGAAGGCGGAAGTCTAGCAGCCGACGTCGCCGCCTGCCTAACCCGCGTCGCCGGACTTGCCGGGGCGGCGGCGTGCCATTCCGGGCAGGAAGCGGCCGGGATCGAGCGCTTCGACCAGGTCGTTCTCAAGCGGCAGGGGCTCGCCTTCGATCCGGCTGAGCAGCAGGTCGGCCATCAGTGCCGACCAGACGATGCCGCGGGCGCCGAAGCCCTGCACGCACCAGAGGCCGGGCAGGCGTGGCAGGGCGGCAAGGCGGGTTCCTGTCGCCGGGGGACCGGCTACTGGAACCGCCCCGACGATGGGCAGGCGATCGGGGGACATCGGGCGAAAGCCGGTGCGCCCGCTCAGGGCCGCCGGGTCGATGCCACTTGCGAAGCCGGGCAACATGAGTTCGAGGCGGGCGAGGTTCTCGGCGTGGTCGGCGATACGCACGGCGGGGTCGTCGTCGCCGATCTGCAGCGTGGCGCCCGCCAGGCGGCATCCGTCGACGGCGGGCGCGACGTAGCCGAGCTTGCACACCACCAGGTCGAGCGCCGGCGTCGCCGCCGCAGGCAGGTGGCTGACCTGGCCGCGGGCGGCGCGCTGCGGCAGCCAGGCCAGCGGGGCGAGGCGGGTCGCCGCGGTTCCGGCGGCGATCACCGCGACCGGCGCTTCGGCGATGACCTGCCCGTCGGCAGCCTGCGCCAGCCAGTTGGAATTCGACCTTTCCAGGCGGTCGACCGCAACATTCGGCCTGAAGTCCACGCGTTCCGGGAAAGCAGCCAGCGCAGCCCGGGCGAGCGAGGCGGGCTGCACCCAGCCGCCGCCCGGGAAATGCCAGCCACCCGTGCCGACCGCGAGCCCGGCCAGGCGCGAAGCTTCCTCGCGCGACACGAAGCGGACGAGGTCCGGCGGCCAGCCGAGTGTCTCGACCGTACGTCGCTGCTGCGCCTCTTGCACGGGCTCGCGGCCGAGGTGAAGGACGCCGCAGGCCGACCAGAGAACGCCGGGCAGTTCGCCGAGGAGTGCGCGTGTGGCGAGGAATCCGGCGCGGGTCAGGCGCGACAGGCGGTTGTCGTCGGCGCTCGGCAGCGGGCGCAGCACACCGGCGAGGTTGCCGGAGGCGCCGGCGGCCGGTTCGCCGGCGGCGTCCAGCACCGACACCTGCCAGCCGGCGGCGGCCAGCGCGTGGGCTGCCGTGCAGCCGGCGATGCCGGCCCCGATGACCATGGCCCGCCGGTCAACCGGTGCGGCATGCCGTTGCGGACGGCGCGAACGGAAGCGGCCGGCCAGCATCTCGCGCTTGCCGGCGAAGCCGGGCCGTCGCTCGAGATCGAACTCGGCAGCTTCCAGCGCAGCCCTGACGGCGCCCGCTACCGACCAGGTGGCCAGGGTTGCGCCGGGCGCTGCCAGCCGGGCCAGCGCCCGGCACAGGTCGGGCGACCATAGTTCGGGGTTGCGCGCCGGCGCGAAACCGTCGAGGAAAAAGCCATCGGCGGCCAGGTCGAGCCCGCGCAGCGCAACTGCCGCGTCGCCGAAAACGAGGGTGAGGACGACACGGCGCCCGTCGAGGTGAATGCGGTGGATGCCCTGCGTCAGTGGCGGCCAGTGCGCCTGCAACTGGGCGGCGAGTTCGGCGAACTCGGGCCAGGCCCGCTGTGCTGCCGCCAGGTCGGCGGCGGCGAATGGGTGTTTTTCGCAGGAGACGAAATGCAGGCGCCGGCAGCGGCGCGGATCGGTCCGCCAGGCTTGCCAGGTGGCGAGGAAATTGAGCCCGAGGCCGAAGCCGGTCTCGAGGATGACGAAGCGGTCGCGTCCCTGCCAGCGCCCGGGCAGGTCGTTCCCGGCGAGGAAGACATGGAGTGCCTGGGCCGGGCCACCGTGGGCGGAATGGTAGACATCGCCGTAGTCCGCCGAGAACGGGGTGCCGTCGGAAGCGAATTCGAGGCGGGCGGGCTGCAGCGGCATGCGGCGATTCTAGCGCAGCGCACAGGGCATCCCCGCTTTCCCGCCGGGCGCTTGCAGGTTCATAATGACGAATGGAAGGAGGTGTCCATGCGCTCGCGCTTTGGTCGCTACCTGTTGCTGCTCGTCCTGCCATCCGGGCTGCTTTGCCTCGCCTTCCTGTTTTCCGTCTATCACGAGGAGCAGGACCGCGTGCGCGAGCATGTCGCGGCGGCCGAGCAGCTTCGCCTTGCCGCGGGGGCGCGCGGGTTGGCGATCGAGGTCGGCGCGGCCGTCGCCGATGTCCGCCTGATGGCCACGCTGCCCAGCCTCGCGGCAGCCTTGGAGGATCCGGCGCCGGCGGCGAAGGCCGCGTTGGCCGCCGATCTGGTAGCGCTCTCCGGCGCCCGGGGTGTCTATGACCAGCTGCGCTGGATCGATGAGAGCGGGCGCGAGCAGGTGCGCGTCGATCTGGTGGGCGGCAAGCCGTCGGTCATTCCCGACGATCGCCTGCAGGACAAGTCGCAGCGTTATTTCTTCATCGGTGCGATGGCCTTGCCGGCGGAAGCGGTGTACGTGTCACCGCTCGACCTGAATATCGAGAACGATATCGTCGAGACCCCCTACAAGCCGATGCTGCGGGTGGCGATGCGGGTGTGGGACAGCGAGGGCAGGGGGCGCGGCATCGTCGTCGGCAATTACTTCGGGCGCCACCTGCTCGATGGCTTCGCTGCGCTCACCGGTGGTGGCGACCGACCGACCGGGGTCAGCCTGCTCGACGCTGACGGTTACTGGCTGCTGGCACCTGACCCGGCCGACGAGTGGGGGCGTGTATCGGCGCGCGGCGAGCGCTTCGCCACGCGTCACGCCGCGGCCTGGGCGCGCATCGCGGCGGGCGGTAGCGGCCAGTTCGAGGACGCTGGCGGCTTGTGGTCGTTCACGACCGTGGCGCCGCTGGCTGGCCGGGTCGCCGCCGCCGGCCTGGGCCAGGGGCCGGTATGGCGCGCGGTATCGCATGTGCCACGGGCCACGCTGGCGGAAGCGGCCTATCGCAGCCTCGCTGGCTGGGCGCTGATTACCGGCCTTTTCATGGCGGCACTGTTTGCCGGATCCTGGCTGCTGGCGCATGCCCAGCGCCGGCGCGATGCGATGGCCGAGAACCTGCGCTCGCTCAACCGCAAGCTCGAGGAAAAAGTCCGCCTGCGCACGCAGGAACTCCACCAGCAGGCGATCCGCGACGGCCTCACCGGGCTGTTCAACCGGCGTTACCTCGACGAGACGCTGCCGCGCGAAGTCCATCGTGCGCTGCGCGAGCACGCGCAGCTCGCCGTGGTGATGATCGATCTCGACCACTTCAAGCGCTTCAACGACGAGTGGGGGCACGAGGCGGGCGATGCCGTGCTGCTCGGCGTAGCGGAACTCCTCGTCGATGGCCTGCGTGCGTCGGACATCGCCTGCCGCTACGGGGGCGAGGAGCTTCTGGTCGTCATGCCCGGCGCCGACGCCGGGGAAGCAGTCGCGCGCATGAACGCGATCCTCGTCGCGGGGCGCCACCTCTCGCTGCGGGCCCGCGGGCTGCAATTGCCGCCGGTCACCTTTTCGGCCGGGGTCGCGGTCCTGCCCGGACATGGCACGGACGCGGAAACCCTGGTGCATGCCGCCGACCATGCGATGTACCTGGCCAAGGAAGGCGGACGCGACCAGGTCGTGCTGGCAGGTCCGCCCGATTCAGTGCAGTAGCTTCTTCGCCGGCGTGTCAGGCGCCGGTACCGGTGGCGCCGGCTGATCGTAGGCCAGGGGCAGATCCCAGCCGGCCTTGCCGGCAGTTGCGCGCAACATCGCACACAGCGCCTGCAGGAGGTCGGGGGTCAGGTTCAGGTTGATGCTGCGCTCGCGCCCTTCGCGCAGGGTCAGCTTGCAGCCGCCATCGGCAAGCGGGTCGATGGTCGCCTCGGATGCCAGGAGCGGGGCGCTGCCGAGCGGATAGGTCGGGTTGTCCTCGGCGAAGGGTTCGCTGAAGGTCGCATTGCCGCTTTCACCGGGGGAGGCCCGCCCCCCACCCGCGAGGCAGGAGCGGCGGGACA
>VEPL01000013.1:6249-51056 GCA_012026885.1 Betaproteobacteria bacterium
GGCCCCGGCGGCCCCGGCCAGACCCGGCCACAATTCGCGGAGGAAGCGGCGCGTCAAAAAGACACGGATTTCCTCGCGTGACTGGGTGGCGATGCGCAGCAGGAGGCGGTCCTGGACGGCATCATGGGCGACCTGAAGCTGGCGGATCTGCATCAACTCTCCTGAATCGAGGCGTGAGCGAGCACCGCCAGGTCAAGGCGCCGGTGGCCGCCGCATAGCAGCGCTATGCAAGGCTGCCGGCAACGTCGAGCTGGCAAGCGCAGCCACGCATCATTCGGGGCGCATGGAGGGGAAGAGAATGACATCCCTGATCGCCGGGCTGTCGGTCAGCAGCATGATCAGCCGGTCGATGCCGATGCCGCAGCCGCCGGTCGGCGGCAGGCCGTATTCGAGGGCGCGAATGAAGTCGGCATCGTAGTACATCGCCTCTTCGTCACCGGCCTCCTTGGCCTTGGCCTGGTCGAGGAAGCGGGCGGCCTGGTCCTCGGCGTCGTTCAGCTCTGAGAAGCCGTTGGCGATCTCGCGGCCGACGATGAACAGCTCGAAACGCTCGGTAATCTCCGGGTTGGTATCCGAGGCACGGGCCAGCGGCGATACTTCCACCGGGTAGTCGATGATGAAGGTCGGCTCCCAGCACTGCGCCTCGGCGCAGGCTTCGAACAACTGCAGCTGCAGGCTGCCGAGGCCGCCCGGCTTGAGCGGCTCGCCGAAGGCCTTGATCTTGGCCTTGAGGAAATCCGGATCGGCCAGCTGCGCATCGGTGAAATCCGGCTGCTCGCGCTGGATGGCCTGGATGATGGTCAGGCGGTGGAAGGGCTTCGACAGGTCAAGGACGCGGCCCTGGTACTCGAAGACTTCCTTGCCCAGCGCCTCGCGCGCGGCCTGGCGGATCAGGCCTTCGGTGAAGTCCATCAGCGTGTGGTAGTTCGCGTACGCCTCGTAGAATTCCATCATCGTGAATTCGGGGTTGTGGCGCGGGCTGAGGCCTTCGTTGCGGAAGTTGCGGTTGATCTCGAAGACCTTCTCGAAGCCACCGACGACCAGTCGCTTCAAGTACAACTCCGGCGCGATGCGCAGGAACTGCTGCATGTCGAGCGCGTTGTGGTGCGTGACGAAGGGCTTGGCCGCGGCGCCGCCGGGGATCGGGTGCATCATCGGCGTCTCGACTTCCATGAAGCCGTGGCCGGTCATGTAGTTGCGGATCGACGAGACGATGGCCGAGCGGGCACGGAAGGTGAAGCGCGTTTCCTCGTTCATGATCAGGTCGACGTAGCGCTGGCGGTACTTCATTTCCTGGTCGGCGAGGCCGTGGAACTTGTCCGGCAGCGGGCGGATCGACTTGGTCAGCAGGCGGACCTCGGCGGCCTGGATGGTCAGCTCGCCGGTCTTTGTCTTCATCAGGGTGCCGACGATGCCGAGGATGTCGCCGAGATCCCAGCCCTTGAAGGCCGCGTAGGTTTCCTCGCCGACCTTGTCGCGGGCGATGTAGACCTGGATGCGTCCGGACATGTCCTGCAGCGTGGCGAACGAGGCCTTGCCCATGACCCGCTTCAACATCATGCGGCCGCCGACCTTGACCTCGACCGGCAAACCTTCCAGTTCCTCGCCGGACTTGTCGCCATAGACCTCGTGCAGCTTGGCGGCCATGTTCTCGCGCGAGAAGTCGTTGGGGAAAGCCTTGCCCGTCTGGCGCCACTCGGCGAGCTTGGCGCGGCGCTCGGCGATGATGTGGTTCTCGTCCTGCGGGAGCGGGCTTGGCGTTTCGGCGTTGGACATCGGGGTTCCTTGGTGGACTAGGAGGCCGGCTGGCGGCCTGAAAGCGGCAATTTTCGCCGATTCCCCAGTCACCGACAAGGATGCGACCCGAACGTGCGCAACGGGCCGGTTGTTGCGGTCGACCGGCCTGGCGCGGCAAAAACCGGGCGGCTTCCGCCGCCCCCGCCCGTTCAGGGCTTGATGTTCAGGTTCTGCAGCACACACGCCCGGTGTTCGGAGCCGGCCTTGTCCTTGCACGCCTCGCGTGCCTTCTGGTGTAGGCCGCAGCGCTGCGGATCAGCGGACTTGCTGCAGTCGGGCGGCGGCATCTTCCCTTGTACGCATTGCTTGAAGGCCGGTCCCTGCTGGTCGCGGCATGCGGCATAGGCAGTCTTGCGTGCCTCGCATTGCTGCGGGTTGGCAGACTTGGCGCAATCGAACTTCTGCATCTGGTCGCCCATGCACTGGCGGCGCTCGGGGCCGGCCTTGCCGGCGCAGGCCTGGTGCGCCTGCTTGCGCGCCTCGCATTGCTGCGGACTGGCCGCCTTGGCACAGTCGAACTTCTGCAATTGGTCGCCCAAGCATTGGTGACGTTCGGGGCCGGTTTTGTCCTTGCAGGCCGTATGGGCATCGGCGCGGGCCTGACGCTGGGCCTTGCAGGCTTCCGGATTGGGCGCCTGGGCGCAGTCGCGCGGACCGTGCCCGCCGCCGGGACCGGCCATGTCATGCGCCATGCCGCCCATGGCGCCGGGTCCACCCATGCCCGGGCCCGGTCCGTTTTGGGCGTACACCGGCAAGGCGAGCAGGGAAGCGAGCAGGGCAGTGACGAAAAGGGTCGAGCGGGCTTTCATGATCTTCTCCTCGTGGTTGGTTCGTCTCAATTCTAGGAGCATGGCGCCGGACATGCCGGATGATTTGTAAGGGCCTGCAAACAGCCGCGGGCACGCTTACAAAGCGTTACGAATCGCATGCTATATTGCCCCGCATGAGCGATTCCAATGTCTCCGAGCACCGCCTGACCCTGCCCGAGGTGCTCGACTGGCTGGTGGCCGACGGGCTGGTTGATGCGGCAGTCGCCGAAGAACTGAAGGCCGAGCGGCGCCTTCACAGCGGCCGCATCCATCCGCTCATCGTCGTCGCCGACCAGAAGTGGCGAACCACCAAACCGGTCGATCGCCTGCTGACGCTGGAACTGCTGACCGAGTGGCTGGCCCAGCGGACCGGCATGGACTACCTGCACATCGATCCGCTCAAGATCGACTTCACCGGCGTCGCCGAGGTGATGTCGAGCGCCTATGCTGGCCGCTTCGGCATCCTGCCGGTGGCGGTGAATACCCGTGAGGTGGTCATCGCGACGGCAGAGCCCTTTGTCCGCGAATGGATAGGCGAGCTTGAACCCATCCTGCGCAAATCGATCCGCCGGGTGATTGCCAACCCCGAGGACATCGCTCGCTACCTCGTCGAGTTCTTCAACCTCGCCAAATCGGTGAAGAAGGCGGCGGCCCGCGGCGAGGTGACCGGCGGCCTGTCGAGCTTCGAGCAGCTGGTCGAGCTGGGCAAGGGCAACCGCACCTTCGACGCCAACGACCAGCACATCGTCCATATCGTCGATTGGCTGTGGCAGTACGCCTTCGACCAGCGTGCCTCCGACATCCACATCGAGCCGCGCCGCGACCTCGGCATCGTGCGCTTCCGCATCGACGGTGTCCTGCATCAGGTCTACCAGATCCCGATGGCGGTGATGAACGCGATGACCAGCCGCATCAAGCTGCTCGGGCGCATGGACGTGATCGAGAAGCGGCGCCCGCAGGATGGCCGCATCAAGACGCGCACGCCGGCCGGCCAGGAAGTCGAGCTGCGCTTGTCCACACTGCCGACGGCTTTCGGCGAGAAGCTGGTCATGCGCATCTTCGACCCCGAGGTGCTGGTGCGCGATTTCCGTTCGCTCGGCTTCTCGCCCGAGGACCAGAACCGCTGGCAGCAGATGACCGGCTCGCCGAACGGCATCGTGCTGGTGACCGGGCCGACCGGCTCGGGCAAGACGACCACGCTGTACACAACGCTCAAGCAACTGGCGACGCCGGAAGTCAATGTGTGCACCATCGAGGACCCGATCGAGATGGTGGAGTCAGCCTTCAACCAGATGCAGGTGCAGCACAGCATCGACCTCGGCTTCGCCGACGGCGTCCGCGCCCTGATGCGCCAGGACCCGGACATCGTCATGATCGGCGAGATCCGCGACCTGGAGACGGCGGAAATGGCCATCCAGGCGGCGTTGACCGGGCACCTCGTGCTGTCGACGCTGCACACCAACGACGCACCGTCGGCGATCACCCGGCTGCTCGATCTTGGCGTTCCCGCCTACCTGATCAACTCGACGCTGCTCGGCGTCATGGCCCAGCGCCTCGTGCGCACGCTCTGTCCGCACTGCAAGAAGGCGGTGCCGATCAGCGAGGACCAGCGCGCGACCTGGCGCAACCTGGTGGCGCCGTGGAAATCGAACGAGCCGCCGCAACTCTGGCAGCCGGTCGGCTGCCTCGACTGCCGCATGACCGGTTATATCGGGCGCATCGGCATCTACGAGATACTGCTCAACTCGCCCGAGTTGCGCAAGCTGCTGCGTCCGGGCACCGAGGTGGCGCAGTTGCGCGACCTTGCGGCGCGCGAGGGCATGCGTCCGCTGCGCATTTCGGGTGCGCTCAAGGTGGCCCAGGGCGTCACCTCGCTCGACGAGGTGGTCAAGGTCGCGCCGCCTGGCGACGAGGCCTGATCTAGCGGGACAGCGCCCGCATCGCCCGCTCGAGTCCGTCGAGGGTGAGCGGGAACATGCGGTCGCCGAGCAGTTCGCGCATCATGCGGATTGACGGCGTGTAGTGCCAGTAGGCCTCGTCGGCGGGGTTCAGCCATACCGCTTTCGGCCACGCGTCGGTCAGGCGGCGCATCCAGGCGGCCCCCGGCTCCTCGTTCCAGTGCTCGACACTGCCACCGGGATGGGCGATCTCGTACGGGCTCATGCTGGCATCGCCGACGAAGACCAGCTTGTAGTCGGGGTCGTAGGTGTGGATCACATCCCGCGTCGGCATGCGCTGGTCGTGGCGCCGGCGGTTGTCCTTCCAGACGCCCTCGTAGACGCAGTTGTGGAAGTAGAAGTGCTCGAGATGCTTGAACTCGGCGCGCGCCGCCGAGAACAACTCCTCGCAGGCCTGCACATGGTCGTCCATCGAGCCGCCGATGTCGAGGAAGAGCAGGATCTTGACCGCGTTGTGGCGCTCCGGGCGCAGCTGCAGGTCGAGCCAGCCGCCGTTCCTTGCCGTGCCGGCGATGGTCCCGTCGAGATCGAGCTCGGTCGCCGCGCCCTGGCGGGCGAAGCGGCGCAGGCGGCGGAGCGCGACCTTGATGTTGCGCACGCCAAGTTCGACCGAATCGTCGAGGTTCCGGAATTCGCGCTGTTCCCAGACCTTGACCGCGGTGCGGTTGCCGGCCGACTCGCCGCCGATGCGGATGCCTTCCGGGTGGTAGCCGCCATGTCCGTACGGTGAAGTGCCGGCCGTGCCGATCCATTTGCTGCCGCCGGCGTGGCGTTCCTTCTGCTCGGCGAGGCGCTGCCTGAACTGCTCGAACAGCTTTTCGTAGCCGAGCTTCTGCAGCTTGAGCCGGTCCTCCTCCGAGAGGTGGCGCTTGGCGGCAAGGCGCAGCCAGTCCTCGGGAATCAGCGCGTCGAAGCCGGGCAGTGCCTCGATGCCCTTGAAGTATTCGCCGAAGGCGCGGTCGAAGCGGTCGTAGAGCGCCTCGTCCTTGACCAGGATAGCGCGCGAGAGCAGGTAGAAATCGTCAAGGCTGGTACTGGCCAGGTGGGCTTCGAGCGCCTCGAGCAGGGCCAGCAGCTCCTTGGTCGAGACCGGGAGCTCGCGCGACTTGAGGTGGAGGAAGAAATCGACCAGCACGCCGCGTCGCCCGCGCCTACTTGCGGCGGGCCATGAAGGCGAGGCGCTCGAACAGGTGGACATCCTGCTCGTTTTTCAGCAGCGCCCCGTGCAGCGGCGGAATGGCGTCCTTCGCGTCCTTGGCGCGCAGCGCCTCGGGCGGGATGTCCTCGGCCAGCAGCAGCTTGAGCCAGTCGATCAGTTCGCTGGTCGACGGCTTCTTCTTCAGTCCCGGCACCTCGCGCAGGTCGAAGAAGACCTCCAGGGCTTCGCGCAGCAGCTCGCGCTTGAGGTGCGGGAAATGCACGTCGACGATGCGCGTCATCGTTTCGCGGTCGGGGAAGCGGATGTAGTGGAAGAAGCAGCGGCGCAGGAAGGCGTCGGGCAGTTCCTTCTCGTTGTTCGAGGTGATGATGATCAGCGGCCGGTGCTTGGCGCGCACGGTGCGGTGCAACTCGTAGCAGTGGAATTCCATGCGGTCGAGTTCGCGCAGCAGGTCGTTGGGGAACTCGATGTCGGCCTTGTCGATCTCGTCGATCAACACCACGGCCGGCACCTCGCTCTCGAACGCCTGCCAGAGGACGCCGTGGACGATGTAGTGGGCGATGTCCTCGACGCGCGGGTCACCGAGCTGCGAGTCGCGCAGGCGCGAAACCGCGTCGTACTCGTAGAGGCCCTGCTGCGCCTTGGTCGTGGACTTGATGTGCCACTGGAAGAGCGGGCGGTTGAGGGCGCGCGCGACTTCCTCGGCAAGCAGCGTCTTGCCGGTGCCCGGCTCGCCCTTGATCAGCAGCGGGCGCTCGAGGACGTTGGCGGCATTGACCGCGAGGGTCAGGTCGCGCGTGGCAACGTAGGTATCGGTACCTTCGAATTTCATGGCGGGAATCTCACAGTTGGCTGGCGGCGCGGCGGATGCGGTCGACGTAGTCGACGGCATCCATCTGCCCGCCTTCGCGCTGGGCGCGCCAGATGGTTTCGCCCAGACATTCGAGGAGGATATGTTCGGCCGCATGGGGTTCCATCTTCGCACGCAGCGCATCGAAGGCGGCGCGGATGCCGGGCGGCTGGTCGATGCTCACCTGCTCGTGGATGGCTAGGTGCAGCGACAGGTGCAGGAAGGGGTTCATCTGCCCGCCCTCGGGCGTCCATTCGCCCTCGGCGGCCCGTGCCGGATCGTCTAGCAGGGCGTGGTACTCGGGATGGCGGGCGGCGAGGTCGGCGGCGGCCAACTCGGCACCGACCAGCGGCAGGCGCTCGCGATGCTTTCGCCAGGCCTCGCAGAAGAAGCTGCGGACCTGGTCACGGGTGGGATTGAACATGGGCGGGCTCGCAGAGCAGGGTGACGACGGAATTGCGAAAGAGGCGGTTGCCGCCTTCGGACGGCGCGATCTGCCCGGCTCCGTAGGCGCCGAGCAGCGGTACGCCGGGGCAGGTATCGCGGAAGGCGACGAGGTCGCGGTCGTCGTCGCCGTAGAACAGCGGGCCGCGCCCGAGGCAGGAGAACATCAGCGCGAAATCGGCCGGTTTTTGCGGGTCGACCGCGGCAGCGAGCGTCGCGCGCATGTCCTGCTCGGCGGCGAGCGGCTGGCGGATGGCCCAGGCAACGGCTTCCCCCGCGGCGAGCGGTTCGGCCAGGGTGAGTGCGCCATCGGGTGTCGCGCCCAGCACGGGGATCGCCGGGGCGTCGAGCCGACGCACTAGGGCGACGCGATGGAGCGGCAGCGGGTCGCGGGTGTCCGCCGGCAACGCCCGCTGCAGGCTTTCCGTCGCCGGCAGGCCGCCCAGTCGCAGCAGGTCATGCCCGGAAGCGGCGTCGACCGGGAGCGCAGCGCCGAGCGTGCGCAGCCCGCAGGAGCGCGCGACGCGGAACCTGGCGCCGGACAGACGGAGCTCGCCGCAGACATCTGCGGCAGGGCGGCCATGTGCCCAGACGACCGCATCGCCATCGACGAGACCGGCGCGGCGGCCGCCACCGTGCCAGCCGGGCGGCAGCGCCGCACGTCCGGCAAAGGCGATGCTCAGGTCGCCGGCGTCCGCTGCCCGCGGCACGCCGGGCGAAACGATGACCAGTGCGGCAGCACCGGGGCCATCGAGGAGCCAGCCGCGTTCGGTCATGACCCCGTGCGTCGTGCAGCCGGTGACACTCAGCGTGCCGGCCGACCGCGCGGCGGCGAGCACCGCCGGTCCCGGCTGGCGGGCGAATTCGCGGGTCAGGAACAACAGCACATGGGTGGCGCGGTCGCTACCGGCGGCGGCCAGCGCGTTGCCGACGGCCTGCTCGACGATGGCTGCGCCTGCCCGCGTACCGGTGGCGAGGCCGCTGGCCGCCTTCATGCTGTCTTGCCCCTGAAGGCACACAGGTCAGCGACGACGCACTTCGCGCACTCCGGCTTGCGCGCCTTGCAGACATAGCGCCCATGCAGGATCAACCAGTGATGGGCATCCTTTGCATAGTGCGCCGGGGTCACCTTGAGCAGCTTCTGCTCGACGGCCAGCGGCGTCTTGCCGGGCGCCAGGCCGGTGCGGTTGCCGACGCGGAAGATATGCGTGTCCACAGCGATGGTCGGGTGGCCGAAAGCGGTATTGAGCACGACGTTCGCCGTCTTGCGCCCGACGCCGGGCAGGGCTTCGAGGGCGGCACGGTCTTCCGGCACCACGCCGCCATGCTGCTCGACCAGGATGCGGCAGGTGGCCATGACGTTCCGGGCCTTGGTCCGGTAGAGGCCGATGGTCTTGATGAAACCGGCAAGCCCTTCCTCGCCGAGGGCAATGATCGCCTCGGGTGTCGGGGCGACCGGGAACAGCTTCGCCGTCGCCTTGTTCACGCCGACGTCGGTGGCCTGGGCCGAGAGAATGACCGCGACCAGCAGCTGGAACGGCGAGGCATAGTCGAGCTCGGTCGCCGGTGCAGGGTTGGCTGCGGCGAGGCGGGCGTAGAACTCGACGATGTCGGCTTTTTTCATTGATGCGGGCTCAGGGGCGCTTTGCCAGTACGCTCATCACGGCCACGGTATTGACCTTGGCGCCGACCGGGATGGCCGCGAGATCGACAAAGAAATCGGGATTGTGGTTGGCATAGGGAAACGGCCTGCCCGCCGCTCTGGCCTTGGTGTACATTTCTGGCGGCGCGACGCCGATCAGAATGAAAGCGTACGGCGTATTCAGCGACTGGAAGGCTTCCTGAAAATCCTCGGAACCCATTACCGACGGAAATTCATCCAGCACCTTGTCCTTGCCGAGCGCGACCCGGAGCGAAGGGTTTATGCGCGTCATCAGCAGGTTATCGTTGACCAGCGGCCCGGCGGTTCCCTTCATCAGCCGTGTCGGCATGCGCGCCTTGCTGACCGCGGCGGCGATGGCCACCCCGTCATTGATTTCGTCGATACGCCTGAGCATCTGCGCGCGGACTTCCGGGCTAAACCAGCGCAGGTTGACTTTCAGGGTGGCGGTTTCGGGAATCACATTGTTGTCGCGCCCGGCCACGATCGAGCCGACCGACAGCACGGCGGCGGCCTGCGGGTCGATGTTGCGGCTGACGATGGTCTGGTAGGAGAGTACCGCTTGCGCCGCCATGACCACCGGGTCGATGGTCATCTGCGGTGTCGATCCGTGCCCGCCAACGCCGTTGAAGGTGATGTCGAGCTGATCAGTGCCCGCCATCCGCACGCCGGGCGCGCTGACGATCGTGCCGACCGGTCCGGGAAAGGTGTGCGCGCCGAAGGCGTAGTCGGGTTTCGGGAAACCACGCTGCCAGAGCTTGTCGTCGACCATGGCCTGGGCACCCAGGCCGACCTCCTCGGCCGGTTGGGCGTAAACCACCAGCGTGCCCGACCACTCGGATTTCAGCTCGGCCATAATCTTGGCGAGGCCCAGCAACCAGGTTACGTGGGCATCGTGTCCGCAGGCATGCATCACATCGATTTCGCTGCCGTCGGCGAGACGTTGTTTCGCGGTTGCCGCCCAAGGCAGACCGGTCGCTTCGCGCACCGAATTGGAGTCCATGTCGGCGCGGAACCAGACGGTGGGGCCAGGACCATTCTCGAGCACGCCGACGACGCCGGTGCGTCCGATCTCCCCGGTTACCTTGAAGCCGATTTCTTTCAGGTTGCGGGCGACGATGGCAGCCGTGCGCCGCTCGGTGAAGGCGATCTCCGGGTGCTGGTGGATGTCCTTGAAGATTGCGGTCAGGCGGGAATTGTCCGCCTCGACCAGGCGGTTGATCCGGTCGATCAGGGCGCTTGGGATAGCCGTCGGCACTGGTGTCGAAGCGGCAGTGCCGTCAGCCAGGATCGCCGCCGGCACTGACAGCACAGCCAGTGCGAGTATTTGCGAAAGAATGAATTTGCGGACGCCGAAATTATTCAAGGTGTTTTCCTGTAGCGGTTCTCGAAGCCTGATGAATATATCAACAAGCGTCGTCAACGGGATGCCGGGAGCGATGCGATTGGGATGTTTCGGGGATGCGGAGGTCTTTTAACGGATTCCGGCTGCGTCCGCGCCCGCAGTTGACCGCAGCCACCGTCGACGTCCTGGCCGGCCGAGTTGCGCACCCGGGTCAGGATGCGGCGCCGGTTGAGTCCTTCCGCCAGCGCGGTGACGCGTTCCGGGTCGGGGCGGCGGAAATCGTCGCCCTCGATGGGGTTGTACGGGATCAGGTTCATCATCGCGTACTTGCCGGTCAGCAGCCGGACGATGCCGTCCATTTCGGCGTCGCTGTCGTTCACGCCGGCGAGCAGGGTCCATTGGTACTGGATCGGATGGCCGACGGTGCGCGCATAGCGCTCGCCGAGTTCGACCAGTTCGGCCGGGTCGATGCGCGGTGCCCGCGGCAGCAGGTGGGCGCGCAGTTCGGGGTCGGTGGTGTGCAAGGACAGCGCGAGCGCCGGCTTGACCGTCCGTTGCGGCAGGCGCTCGAAGATGCGTGGGTCGCCGACTGTCGAGAATACGAGGTTCTTGTGGCCGATGCCGCCGGCGGTGCCGAGCAGGTCGATGGCCTCGAGGACGTTGTCGAGATTGTGCGCCGGCTCGCCCATGCCCATGAAGACGACTCGCCTGACCGGCCGGCGCGAGCGGGCGAGGACGACCTGGGCGACGATCTCGGCGCTGCCGAGCTGGCGCAGCAGGCCGGAGCGCCCGGTCATGCAGAAGCGGCAGGCGACCGCGCAGCCGACCTGGGTCGAGACGCAGACGCCATCGCGCGGCAGCAGCACGCTCTCGACGGTCTGGCCGTCGGCCAGTTCGACGAGCAATCGCTCCGAGCCGTCGGCGCCGGGATGGATGGAGCGCAGGCGGGCGAGTTCGTCGAGGCGCGCTGTCAGCGCCGGCAGGGCGTCGCGCAAGGCGAGCGGGAGGAAATGTTCGGCCGGCTTGTGGCGCGGGCCGTCCGCGAGCGGTCGGGCATGGGTCCACGCGCGCAGGACGCGGTCCTCGTGGCAGGGGCGGGCGCCCAGCCCGCGCAGGAGGCTGCGCAAATCGTGGACGAGCATGGGTTGCTGCCGTTCAGCTGCAGCCGGCGGCGGTCACCGGTGCCGGCGGCTGGCGCGCGGCGCGCGCAGCGGCACGGGCATCGAGCCAGTTCTTCCAGGCGATCATGCAGCCGAGCAGGATGAAGGCGCCGGGCGGCAGCAGGGCGAGCAGGAAGCCGGGGTAGTTCTCCGGCAGCAGCTGGATGGGCGACAGGTTCGGGAAGACCATGTCGATGCCGCCGAACAGCGTGCCGCCGCCGATCAGTTCGCGCAGGGCCCCGAGCAGGGCCAGGGTCCACAACATGCCGACGCCCATGAAGACGCCGTCGAAGGTGGATTGCAGCGGCGGATTCTTGGCGGCGAAGGCCTCGACGCGGGCGAGCACGATGCAGTTGGTGACGATCAGCGGGATGAAGATGCCGAGCACCAGGTAGAGTTCGTGCAGGTTGGCGTTGAACAGCAGGTCGACGACGGTGACCAGTGCGGCGACGATGAGGATGAAGACCGGGATGCGGATCTCGTGCGGGATGAGGTTGCGCAGCGAGGCGACGGCCACGTTGGCCAGCGCCATGACCAGGATGGTGGCGAGCGACAGCATGATGCCGTTGACCGCGTTGGTCGTCACGGCGAGCAGCGGACAGAGGCCGAGCACCTGGGCGAGCGAGGTGTTCTGCTTCCAGATGCCGTTGTGGGCGATGGTGCGGAAATCGTCACGGGTCATCATTGCTTGGCTCCGTTGGCGAAGAGGCGGTCGCGGTTGGCATCCGCCCATTTCGCTGCCTTGTGGACGGCCTTGGCGACGGCGCGCGGGGTGACCGTCGCGCCGGCGCGGTAGTCGATGCGGCCGCCGTCCTTCTTCACCTTCCATTCGCGGTCGGGGATGGCGGAAGCGGAGAGGCCGGCGAACTGGCCGATCCACGGACTGGCCTTGTTCTTGTCCTTCTTCGGCTCGATGTAGTCGCCGAGGCCCGGGGTTTCCTTGTGCTGGGTCACGCGCACGCCAGCGATGGTACCGTCGGCGCGCACGGCCAGGATCAGCCGGATCTTGCCGGAATAGCCGTCGGGGGCGATCGCTTCGAAGACCAGTGCCGCCGGCAGGCCGCCCTTGCGCGCGATGTACGCGGTCGACGCGTCGGCGAGGCCCAGGTCCGCGGTCGGCGGCAGCGTCAGCGCATCCTTGAGCAGCGCGTTGTCGTATTCGCTGCGCGGAAGCACCTCGTCGACCAGCTTCATCTTCTCTTCCTCGGCGGAGGCCTCGATCGCCGGCCGGGTCCACAGGTAGGCGGCGGACAGGAAGCCGGTGAAGATGATCACGAAGACGAAGAGGGTCGCCGCCGTGCGCAGCGCCATGCCGGTTGCCGAGAATGCCTTGGGCGCGACGCTCACGGCTTGTCCTTCATGCCGAAGATCCGCGGCTGCGTCAGCAGGTCGATCAGTGGCACGCACAGGTTCATCAACAGCACAGCGAAGGCGACGCCGTCCGGATAGCCGCCGAAGACGCGGATCAGGTAGGCGAGCAGGCCGGCACCGGCGCCGAAGATCAGCTTGCCGCGCGGCGTCGTGCTGCCCGAAACGGGATCGGTGGCGATGAAGAAGGCGCCGAGCATGGCGCCGCCGGAAAAGAGGTGGAACAGTGGGCTGGCGAAGTGGGCCGGGTTGTAGACCCAGAGCGCGCCGGAAATCGCGGCGAGGGCGGCGGCGAAGGCGACCGGCACATGCCACGAGATGACCTTGCGCTGCCATAGCCAGAGTCCGCCGACGAGGTAGCCGGCAGCGACCCACTCCCAGCCGCGGCCGGCGAAGTTGCCGAAGATGTCCTGGTTGGCCAGCAAGTGGGCGACGTCGACACTGGATTCGTCGAGCTTGAGCGCGGTCTTCAGGGCATCGAGCGGGGTTGCGCCGGTCAGCGCATCGAGTCGCGGCGCGAGGCCGAGGATGATGTCGAGCTGCTCACGAAGCGGCACCTGCAGCCCGACGCTCGGCCACTGCGACATCAGCGCCGGGAAGGAGACGATACAGACTGCGAAGGCGACCATCGCCGGGTTGAACGGATTCTGGCCGAGGCCGCCGTAGAGGTGCTTGGCGACGACGATGGCGAAGACGGTGCCGGTTACGACCAGCCACCAGGGCGCCAGCGGCGGGAAGGTCAGGGCGATCAGCCAGGCGGTGACGAGCGCCGAGCCGTCGGAGAGGAACAGCGCCAGCGGCTTGCCGCGCACCTTGAGCATGGCGGCCTCGGCAACCAGCGCAGCGAGCGAAGCGATGGCGAGCTGGACCAGGATGGCCGGGCCGACCAGCCAGGCGTAGGCGGCGATGCCCGGCACGAGGGCGAGGCAGACCTGGGTCATCACCCGGCTGACGCTGGCGTCCTTGAGCAGGAAAGGGGCGGGGGCGAACATCGGTCAGTCGGCTTTCTTTTCCGCGGCAGCCGGCGGCGCATCGGCGATGCCGGCTGCCTCGCGGCGGGCATCGATGGCAGCCATCTCGCGTTCCTGTTCGTGGGTCACGGCATCCATGTTCTTCGGCTGGGCTGCCTCGCGCTGGGCCTTGGCACGGGCCATGGCGGCGGCGACGGCGGCCTTTTTCGGGTCTTCGGCGGCGCCGACCGCAACAGGGGCCTCAGTCGCGGGGGCAGCATCGCCGGCGGCTGCGGCAGCGGCCGCCTCGGCGGCCTTCTTCGCGGCCTGAGCGGCGGCGGCCTTGGCCAGTTTCTCGGCTTTCTCGGCCTTCTCGCGATCCTCGCGGAACTGCTTGAACTCGAAGCGATCCTTGGCGCCGTCGGCGGCGTTCTTCTCGCGCTCGCGCGCCCAGATCTCGCTCTTGGCGAAGCGGAAATACTGGACCAGCGGAATGCGCGACGGACAGACGTAGGAGCAGCAGCCGCACTCGATGCAGTCGAAGATGGCGTACTCCTGCGTCTTGCCGAAGTTCTTCGCGCGCGCGAACCAGTACATCTCGAAAGGCTGCAGTTCGTGCGGGCAGGCCTCGGCACAGGAACCGCAGCGGATGCACGGCATTTCCGGCGCCTTGGGCGGGAACAGGCGGTCGTTATGGGCGATCAGGCAGTTGGTCGCCTTGACCACCGGGACATGGATGTCCGGCACCAGGAAGCCCATCATCGGCCCGCCCATGATGATGCCGTCGGTGTCGGGATGGGGTGTCGCCAGCTTGAGCAACTCGTCCATTGGCGTACCGATCAGGACTTCGTAGTTGCGCGGCTCGTGGACGTTGCCGGTGACGGTGACCAGACGCGAGACGACCGGCTCGCCGTGGGCAATGGCGCGCCACGCGGTATAGGCGGTGGCGACGTTGAAGCACTGCACGCCGAGGTCGGTCGAGCGCTTGGCGGCCGGCACTTCCTTGCCGGTGAGGACGCGGATCAACTGCTTGGCGCCGCCGGCCGGGTAGAGCGTCGGCACCTGGATCACGAAAAACGGCTCGCCCAGCGCGTCGACCGCGGCACGCATGGCGGCGGCGGCTTCCGGCTTGTTGTCCTCGATGCCGATCAGGACCTTATTCGGTTGCAGCAGGTCGCGGAAGATGGCGATGCCGCGCACCACTTCCTCGGCTCGCTCGCGCATGAGCAGGTCGTCGCAGGTGATGAAAGGCTCGCACTCGGCGCCGTTGATGACCAACTCTTCCATCGGCACCGTCTTGGAGGGGTTCAGCTTGCCGTGGGTCGGGAACACTGCACCGCCGAGCCCGACGACGCCCGCCTGCTGCAGGCGTTCGCGCACTTCCTCGGGGGGCAGCAACCGGTAGTCGACGGGTTGGCGCTCGATCCATTCGTCCTTGCCGTCGGGCTCGATGACGACGCAGAGGGCATCGAGCCCCGACGGGTGCGGCTGCACGTGCATGGCGATTTCGCGCACGGTGCCCGAGGTCGGCGCATGGACGGCGGCCGAGATCCAGCCGTCGGCCTCGCCGATCAGCTGGCCCTTGAGGACCCGGTCACCGGCCGCGACGACGGGCTTCGGTGTGCCGCCGATGCTCTGGTGAAGTGGCACGACGAGGCGCGAGGGCAGCGGCGCCGGGGCGATCGGCCTGCCGGTCGATTCGGCCTTGTGCGTCGGCGGCTTGACGCCGCCCTTGAACCTGAACAGGGAAGCGAGCATCAGGCGGCATCCCTCAGCGCGGCCGGCTTGATCTCGACGACCGGGTACTTCCATTTCCAGTTGTCGATGGTCTCGCTGACCGGGGCCATCAGGATGCACTCGACCGGGCAGGGCGGCAGGCACAGTTCGCAGCCCGTGCACAAGGGCGCGATGATGGTGTGCATCTGCTTGGCCGCGCCGACGATCGCGTCCACCGGGCAGGCCTGTATGCACAGCGTGCAGCCGATGCAGGTCTGCTCGTCGATGATGGCGACCTGCTTCGGCTTTTCCTCGGCCTCGAGCGGCTTGACTTCGCGCCCGAGCAGGTCGGCCAGGCGCTGCACGCCTTCCATGCCGCCCGGCGGGCACAGGTTGATGTCGGCCTCGCCCTTGGCGATGGCTTCGGCGTAGGGCTTGCAGCCCGGGTAGCTGCACTGGCCGCACTGCGTCTGCGGCAGGATGGCCTCGATCTTCTCGACCAGCGGGTCACCCTCGACCTTGAACTTGATCGATGCGTAGCCGAGCGCGGCGCCGAGGACGACGGCACCGAGAGCCATGATCGCGATGGCGAGCAGGATGTCCATTACTGGTACTTGTCGAGGCCGGCGAATCCCATGAAGGCCAGCGCCATCAGGCCGGCGGTGACCATCGCGATGGCGACGCCGCGGAAATGGACGGGTACCTCGGCACCCTCGACGCGTTCGCGGATGCCGGCGAAGAGGATCAGCACCAGCGAGAAGCCGACTGCGCTACCGGCGCCGAAAAGCAGCGACTCGACGAAGTTGTTGTTGTTGGCGATGTTGAGCAGCGGCACGCCGAGCACGGCGCAGTTGGTCGTGATCAGCGGCAGGTAGATGCCAAGCGTCTGCTGCAGGGTCGGCGACGTCTTGGCGATGACCATCTCGGTCAGCTGCACGATGGCCGCGATGGTGACGATGAAGGACAGCGTTCGCAGGTACTCGAGGCCGAAGGGCATGAGCAGGTAGTGATCGATGATGTAGCTCGCCCCGGTCGCCATGGTCAGCACGAAGGTCGTCGCGGCACCCATGCCGTAGGCCGTTTCCAGCTTCTTGGAAACGCCCATGAACGGGCACAGGCCGAGGATCTTCACCAGCACGACGTTGTTGACCAGCACCGCGCCGACGAGGATGAAAATGTAGTGGCTCATGGAGGGGAGCGAAAGTGACCGCGCATTATCGGGCTTTGCTGTGGCGCGGACAACCGCAATGAAAATAAGGGCTTAGACTTTTTTGTTTAGCGCATATGCCAGAGTATGCGCGACTTCGCTGACCAGTTCCGGACCGCGGTAGATGAAGCCGCTGTAGAACTGCACCAGCGCGGCACCGGCCTGGATCTTCTCGAGTGCATCGGCGCCGCTCAGGATGCCGCCGACACCGATGATCGGCAGCTCGCCGGCGAGCGCCACCGAGAGCTTGCGGAGAACGTCTGTGGACTTGCGGAAGACCGGTGCCCCGGAAAGGCCGCCCGCCTCGTCGGCGTGAGGCATGCCTTCGACGCCTTCGCGCGACAGCGTCGTGTTGGTGGCGATGACGCCGTCCATGCGGTGGCGGCGCAGCGCGTCGGCGATGGCGGCAATCTGCGCGTCGTCGAGGTCGGGGGCGATCTTCAGCGCCATCGGCACATAGCGCCCGTGGCGCTGGGCGAGCACCTGCTGGCGCGCCTTCAGTAGTGCGAGCAGGTCGTCGAGTGCCTCGTCCTTCTGCAGTTCGCGCAGGTTCTTGGTATTCGGCGACGAGATGTTGACCGTCACGTAGCTGGCCACCGGGTAGACCTTGGTCAGGCACTCGAGGTAATCATCGGCGGCCTTCTCGATCGGCGTGGCCGCGTTCTTGCCGATGTTGATGCCGAGGATGCCGCCGCGCGACGGGAAGTCCGCGTTGTGGACGTTCTCGAGCAGCTTGTCGACGCCGTCGTTGTTGAAGCCCATGCGATTGATGATGCCCTGCGCTTCCGGGATGCGGAATAGCCGTGGGCGCGGGTTGCCGGGCTGCGGCCGCGGCGTGATCGTGCCGATCTCGATGAAGCCGAAGCCGAGCCGGGCCAGCGCATCGATGTGGTCGCCGTTCTTGTCCAGCCCGGCGGCGAGGCCGACCGGGTTGGGGAAGGTGAGGCCCATTGCGCTGACCGGACAGGGGGTGACCGGTTTGGCGACGAGGCAGGCGAGGCCCGTCGCCTCGAGGAAATCGGTGCCGCGCATGCCGATGCCGTGGGCGGTCTCGGCATCCAGCGCGAAGAAGAACTTGCGGATGAGGGGATAGAGCATGATGGGCGCGCATTTTACCGCATTGCAGCATCGCTGCCGCCCCCGCCCGGTGATTTCCGCTAAGCGCCGAGCAGCTGGCGAAGTCCGAGCAGTACGCCCATGCCGGCGATGAATGGCAGCCACGGGTTGCGCGACCACAGCGCGGCCGCTATGGCGGCGGCTGTTGCCGCAAGCTTGGGACTGAAGATCTCGAGGTCGCCGGCGGTGACCAGCACGTCGGGCACGATGATCGCCGCCAGGGCGGCGGCCGGCGCATAGCGCAAGGCGCGCTGCAGGACTGGCGGCAGCGCGACGCGGTTGCCGAGCACGATGAAGCCGGCGCGGGGCAGCGTCGTGGCGAGCCCGATCAGGATGAAGGTCAGCCACAGCGAGGCGTCGTAGCTCATGACCGGCGCTCCTGATGTTCCCGGTGCTCGGCCGCGAAGCCGGCGGCGATGCCGGCGCAGATGGCGACGACGATGCCGAGGCGCAGCGGCATGCCGCGCAGCAACGTGGCGCTGCCGCCGGCGACGATGGCGGCGACCAGCATCGGCCGGGCGCGCGCCAGCGGCACGAGCAGGACGATCAGCGCGATGGTGGCCATGAATTCGAGCGACCATTGCTTCGGGATGTACCCGGCCGCGAAGATGCCGGCCAGCGTGAAGAACTGCCAGAGTAGCCAGGACCAGACCGCCGGCGCCAGGTAGTAGCCGAGGCGCCAGGGCGGATCATCGACGTGCATCATCTTGTCGAGGCAGGTAGCGAAGACGCCATCGGTGAGCAGGTGGCCGGCCAGCCAGCGCTTCGGCGTGCCGATGCCGCGGAAGCCGGGGGCGATGGCGGCGCTGAAAATCACGAAGCGCAGGTTGAGGGCGAGCGCCGTGACGACGATCAGCCACAGCGGTGCTGCGGCGGCGATCAGCGGCAGCGTGCCGAGCTGGGCGGTGCCGGCGAAGACGATGAGATTCATGCCCATCGCCTGCACCGGCGTGAAGCCGGCTCCCACCATCGCCATGCCCATGACCAGCGCCCACGGCACGAGACCGACCGAGATCGGCAGGAAGACGACGAAGCCTTCGCGGGCACCGGCGCGGAAGCCGTGCGGAGACGATTGGGGAACGATGGACATGGGGGCAAACATACCGCATCGGCAACAATCTGTAACAGCCGGGTACGCTCCGGGCCGGTTAAACTCGCGTCCAATGTCGATCTTCACCCGCACCGCCCTCTCGTTGCTGCTCTGCCTCGCCGGGCCGGCGGCGGCCGGCGGCTTCGACCCGCTCGCCACCAGCGCGCTGACGCCCGAGCGTCCCTCCCCGCGTGCCGCCGGTCGCGCGGGCGATGTGCCCTGCGCCACGGCGTTGCCGGCGACGCCGCTGACCGCCATCGATGTCGTCGACCTGGCCCTCTGCAACAACCCGCAGACGCGTGAGGTCTGGGCCAATGCGCGGGCGCAGGCGGCGCAGGTCGGCGTGGCCCGCTCGGCCTGGCTGCCTGACCTCGACGGCCGCCTCGGCGCCGGCCGCACGTATACCGAGAATGGTGCGCCGCGCTATGTCGATACGCAGAGTGCGGCGCTGACGCTGTCGTGGCTGGTATTCGACTCGGGTGCGCGCTCGGCCAACGGCGAGAATGCGCGGCAACTGCTGGCAGCGGCGGCAGCGACGCAGGATGCGACGGTGCAGACGCTCTTTCTTTCCGCATTGCAGGCTTTCTACACCGCGCAGGCGACGAATGCCGCGGTCGTTTCGACCACCGAGGCCGAGCGGGCTGCGCGCGAGGGCTTCAATGCGGCCGAGAGCCGCTACAGCGTCGGCGCCGCGACGCCTGCCGATCGCCTGCTGGCCCAGACAGCGCTGTCGCAGGCGACGCTCAACCGCATCAAGGCCGAGGGCGAGGCGCGCAACGCGCTCGGCGCGCTGGCCAACGCCATGGGTTTTTCTGCCGGCAGCGCCATCGTCGTCGCCGCGCCCGACACGCTGAAGCCGGATGCTGCCTTTGCCCGCGATGTCGCCACGCTGATCGCCGAGGCCGAGCAGCGGCGGCCCGACCTCAAGGCGGCCGAGGCCCAGGTCAGGGCGGCCGAGGCCGGCGTGGATCTCGCGCAGGCGCAGGGGCTGCCAAGCGTCACCGTCTCCGCGGCGCCGGTGTGGGCCGACGTCGACCGCGTCTCGCGTGATACCGGCGTGCTCGGCCTGACCTTGAACGTGCCGCTGTTCACCGGCTTCGAGACGACGTACCGGGTGCGCGCGGCCGAGTCGCAAGTCGACCTGCGTACGGCCCAGCGCGACCGCCTGAAGAACCAGGTCGCCCTCGACGTCTGGCGCGCCTACCAGAACCTGACCACCGCGACCCAGAGCCTGCGGACGACCGTCGATCTGGTCGCCAGTGCCGAGCAGTCGGAACGGGTGGCGCTCGGCCGCTACAAGGCCGGGGTCGGCAACGTCCTCGACCTGCTCTCGGCCCAGAGCGCGCTGGCCAGCGCGCGCCTGCAACGCATCCAGGCAGCGCTCGACTGGTATGTCTCGCGCGCCACGCTCGCCCAGTCCGTCGGGACGCTCGATTACTCGCTGCTGCAACCGCCAGCGCAAGGAAAGCCATGAACCGCATCGCCAAGACCGCCATCGCCGTCGTTGCCGGAGCCGCACTGGTCGCCGCCGGCATCTGGGCCGCGAAGGAGCGCGCCGCGCAGGATCCCGAGCAACGCTACAAGTTCGCCACCCTCGCCGAGGGCGACGTGACCCAGACCGTATCCGCCAACGGTACCCTCAACCCGGTCGTGCTGGTCAATGTAGGCACCCAGGTGTCGGGCACCGTCCGCAAGCTCTATGTCGATTTCAACGACAAGGTGAAGGCGGGCCAGCCGCTGCTCGAACTCGACGATGCTCTGCTCGCGGCGACCGAACGCCAGAGCGCCGCCAGCTTCGTCAATGCCCAGGCGGCGCTCGAGCTGGCGCTGGCCAACGAGGCGCGCATCGCCGCCCTCTACAAGCAGGAATACGTGTCGAAGCAGGAGTACGACCAGGCGCGCCAGGCCCTCAAGTCGGCACAGGCACAGGTCGCGCTGGCCCGGGCCCAGAACGATCGCGACCGCGTCAATCTCGCCTTCACCGTGATCCGTTCGCCGGTCGACGGCGTCGTCATCGACCGCGTCGTCGATCTCGGCCAGACGGTGGCCGCGAGTTTCCAGACGCCGGTGCTGATCAAGATCGCCCAGGACCTCTCCGAGATGCGCATCGACACGAGCTTCGCCGAGGCCGACATCGGCAATATCCGCGAGGGCCACAAGGTGCGTTTCACGGTCGACGCCTTCCCCAATCGCCAATTCACCGGCGAAGTGCAGCAGATCCGCCTGAACCCGACGAACCAGCAGAACGTCGTCACCTACAACGTGCGCATTACCGTTGCCAACCCTGATGAGGCTTTGCTCCCGGGCATGACCGCCTACGTCAATATCGGCGTGCAAAAGCGCGAGGGGGTTCTGCTCGTACCCAATGCCGCGCTGCGCTTCAAGCCTGCCGAGGGCGAGAGGAAACCGGATTCCGGCCAAAAGCCGGCGTCGACCGCAGCAGCGCCCGCCGGACCGGGCATGGAGGGCGGTCAGCGCCCGGGCGGCGCTGCCGGCCCCGGCAAGGGCAAGAAGCGGGATAGCCAGGGCGGAACCGTGTACTTCGTCGATGGAGGCGCCCTGCGGCCGGTCCCCGTGCAGGTCGGCATCACCGACGGGCGCATGACCGAGGTCGTCGGCGGTGATCTCAAGGCGGGCGACCGCGTCGTCACCGGCGAGAACGGCGCGACCGACAAGAAGCCCTCGTCGGTCGGCATGCGGTTGTTCTGATGACATCACTGCCGGTCATCCGGGTCACCGGCCTCGGCAAGTCGTACGAAACCGCCGCCGGGCCCTTCGTCGCGCTGCGCGGGGTCGATCTCGAGGTAGCGGCCGGGGAATACATCGCGATCATGGGGCCGTCGGGTTCGGGCAAGTCGACCTTCATGAACCTGCTCGGCTGTCTCGATACGCCGACCACCGGCGACTACTGGCTGGCCGGCGAGAACGTCGCCCATCTCTCGGGCGACGCGCTTGCCCGCCTGCGCAACCGCACCCTGGGCTTCGTCTTCCAGGGTTTCAACCTGCTGCCACGCATGAACCTGGCCGACAACGTCGCGCTGCCGCTCGTCTATGCCGGCGTCGGCCGCGACGAGCGGCGCGCGCGGGCAGCCGCGCTGCTCGACAAGGTCGGCCTCGGCGGCTACGCCGGCTCGCTGCCGGCGCGCATCTCCGGCGGCCAGCAGCAGCGCGTCGCCATCGCGCGGGCGCTGGTCAATGCGCCGCGCGTGCTCCTCGCCGACGAGCCGACCGGCAACCTCGACAGCCACACCAGCGAGGAAATCATGCGCCTGTTCAGTGAGTTGAACGGCGAGGGCATCACCATCGTCATCGTCACCCACGAGCAGGACATCGCAGCGCATGCGCGCCGCCAGGTGCGTTTCCGCGACGGGGTCATCGTCAGCGACGAGTCGACCCCGGCGCGCGAGGCTTCCCCATGTTGAAGGCGATGCTCGGCGAAGCCTGGCTGGCGATGGGCGCCAACCGCCTGCGTACGGCGTTGACCATGCTCGGCATGGTGATCGGCGTCGGCGCCGTGGTCATCATGATCGCCATCGGCCAGGGCGCGCAGTATGCGGTGCAGCAGACGATCGCGACCATGGGCTCCAACCTGTTCATCGTGCTCTCCGGCTCGTTTACCACGGCGGGCGTGCGCAGCGGCAGCGCCGGTGGGCCGACGCTGACCGTCGCCGACGCCGAAGCGATCGCCGAACTCGACGGCATCGCCAACGCCGCGCCGACCCACCAGGGCTCGCGCCAGTTGGTCTATGGCTCGCAGAACTGGAGCACGCAGGTGGTCGGGACGACGCCGGCCTACCTCGAGGCGCGTTCGTGGACCGTCGTCTCCGGCGCGCCGTTCGGCGAGTCCGACGTGCGTGCTGCCACGCGTGTCGCGGTAGTCGGCAAGACCGTCGTCGAGAACCTGTTCAATGGCGAGGACCCGGTCGGCAAGACCATGCGCATCCAGCAGAACCCCTTCATCGTCATCGGCGTGCTCGGCAGCAAGGGCCAGAACCTCGACGGGCGCGACCAGGACGACACCGTCTTCATTCCGCTGACCACCGCCCAGCGCAAGGTGTTCGGCACGCCCTTCCTGAACTCGGTGCGCATGATCATGGTCCAGGCCGAATCGTCGGAGGTGATGCCGCGCGCGATGGATGCCGTGACGGCGCTGCTGCGCCAGCGCCACCGCTTGCGCGAGGGCCAGCCCGACGACTTCTTCATGCGCAACCTCTCCGCCGCCGCCGAATCCGAGGCGGCGACCACACGCACCATGTCCATCCTGCTTGGCGCCATCGCGTCGATTTCGCTGCTGGTCGGCGGCATCGGCATCATGAACATCATGCTGGTGTCGGTCACCGAGCGGACGCGGGAAATCGGCGTCCGCATGGCGATCGGCGCCCGCCAGCGCGACATCCTGACCCAGTTCCTGCTCGAGGCGGTGCTCATCTCCTTCGCAGGGTGCCTGCTCGGCCTCGTGCTCGGCGTCGGCATCGCGCTGGCCATCAACGCGGTCACCGGCATGGTCGTTGTTGTCTCCGGCACATCGGCACTCGTTGCCTTCGCGGTGGCGGCCGGCGTCGGCATCTTCTTCGGCTGGTATCCGGCGCGGAAAGCCGCGCGCCTCGATCCGATCGAGGCCCTGCGCTACCAGTAGCGACACGTCAGGAGATACACATGCCCGCCATTGCCCGCCATCTGACTATTTCCGGTCGCGTCCAGGGCGTTGCCTATCGCGCTTCACTGGCGGCCGAGGCGCAATGCCTTGGCGTTTCCGGCTGGGTGCGCAACCGCCGTGACGGCTCGGTAGAGGCGATGCTCGCCGGCGAGGAAGACGCCGTCATCGCACTGATGGCCTGGGCGCGGCGGGGGCCGCCCGCTGCCCGCGTCGACCGTGTCCACGTCGAACTCGGCGAAGGCGATTTCGCCGGATTCGAATTGCGCCCGACGGTATGAGACTCAGGCGGGGCGCCTGCGGAGCAGGTGGTTTACGATGAAAGTCAGCACTGCCTCGCCGCGCTGGTTCACCGCGTGATACTTGAGGCGGGCGATGCCGCGGTCCGGCTTGGTCTTCGACGGACGCACCTCGAGCACTTCGATCTCGCCATGCAGCGTGTCGCCGGGGCGCACCGGCGCCAGCCAGCGCAGCTCGTCGATGCCCGGCGAACCCATGCTCGACTCCGCCAGGATGCCGGACTGGATGAACAGCCGGAAGCAGATTGCGAGGCTCTGGAAGCCGGAAGCGATCAGCCCGCCGTAGGGCGAATCGGCGGCCGCATTGGCGTCGAGGTGGAAGGATTGCGGGTCGTAGCGCCAGGCGAAGTCGATGATCTCGACTTCGGTCAGCGTCAGACCCGGCGTCGTGAAGCGCTGGCCGGGGGTCAGGTCGTCGAGGAAGCGGGTGTCCATGCGTGCTGTCTCCGTGGTGGCGTCGCTCGGCTCCGTTGCCGGCGTCCGGATCGATTCTAGTCAGGCCTCAGGGAATCAGGCAGGTGGCCGGCTCGGTGTCGCCGGCTCGCCCGCAGGGGGTGGCGGCGCCGGGCGTCGGCCACGGTGTGCCATCGTCGTCGATCTGCGCGGCCAAGGTTTCCCAAGTGTTGACGCCGTTGCGGTCGAGCGTCAGGCGCAGCAGCCAGCCGCGCTGCGCCTCCGGATAGTCGAAGCCGTCGAAGACGAAATTGCCGCGGCTGTAGTTGAGGGGCCGGCCCTTGTAGATCTCGGCGCCCTGGGTGACGTGCGGGTGGCCGCCGACGACGGCGGCGGCGCCTGCGTCGATCAGGCGGCGGGCGAAGCTGCGCTGGCGTTCGCTCGGCTGCGTCTCCTTCTCCCAGCCCCAGTGCAGGAAGGGGATGACGTGGTCGGCGCCGGCCGCGTTGGCCGCACGGATGTCGGCGATCACGCGGTCGTCCTCGCTCCAGGCGACGCCGGGCCAATCCGGGCCAGCCTCGAAGGCGCGCGGCTTGAATTCGTTGTAGCCGAGGATGGCGATCTTCAGGCCCTTGCGTTCGATCCACAGGGGCCGGTGTGCCTCGGCCAGGTCGCGGCCGCCGCCGAAGCGGGCGATGCCGGCGGCGTCGAGGTGGGCCATGGTTTCGAGCAAGGCGTCGTGGCCGTAATCGCCGGAATGGTTGTTGGCGAGCGAGACGGCATCGAAGCGGCCCTTGAGGACGGCGAGAGTCGCCGGCTCGGCGCGGAAGGTGACGATCTTGGTCGGGTGTGGCTGGCCGCCCGTGGCGACCGGCACCTCGAGGTTGCCGATGCGATAGTCGGCGGCGGCGAGGATGCCGGCGAACGGGACGAGCGGGTCGCCGCCGGCGGCGATGACGCGGCCGGGGCCGTCGGCCAGCATGAGGTCGCCGGCGAACAGGAGCGTGACGGGTTCGCCGTGCGCCAGGGAACTGGACAGGCAGATTAGGGCGGCGGTTGCGGTCGACCGCCAAAAATGGCCGATTTTCACGGCCCCGCCTTCACGTGGCAGGCGTACTGAAGTTCACCGTCGCGCACCGGTTCGTAGACGCGCTGGAGGCCGGTAAACGGTTCACCGGCCGCTTGCGGCCACGGCCAGGTGCCTTGGTGGATCGGTGTCGGGCCTTCGTCGCGGTCGGCATAGATATAGACCTTGAAGGCGGCGAGGTCGGCCGGTTCGCTGCGCAGCACGGCGCGAAACAGGAAGTAGGAGCCGATGGCGACGGCGGGAACGGTCTCGGGCGAGGCGGTCGCCTGGAAGACAAGGGGGCGCCGTTCGCCGCCGTAGTCGACGGCGCAGACGACACTTTGCCCGTGGGCCGACAGCGCGGAGGCGACCAGCACGGCGAGTACGAGCGCCCTAATGTTCGCGGCCATCGACACGCGGGCGGAAAACGAGCGGGAAGACGCGCCAGGCGAGCAGGGCGAAGGCGGCAAGCCAACAGGCGGCGGCAAGGTCGAGCCAGCGCAGGTAGGCACCCGGGGCGAGTTGCGGGCCGATCAGGCGGGCGGTGAAGGCGAGCATCATGATCCACAGCACGGCTTTTTCCGGCTTGCCGAAGATGATCTTGCGGCCGGTGTGGCCGTTGGCGATGCGGACGATCATGGCCGGAATGACGAGCCCCATGGCGCCGAAGGTGAACAGGTGCACGCCGACGGTGCCGACCCAGCCGCTGGCGCCCGGCGGCGGCAGCGCATCGACCGCCAGCTGGGCGACGATGGCCAGGTAGCCGAGGACCATGATGCCGATGTCCAGCCGCGTCGCGGCCTTGAGCGGATGCCAGAAGGCGAGGCGGGTGAGGAGCAGGGTGGCGAGCAGCAAGCCGAGTGCATGCGCGAGCGGCAACGGCAGGAAGGTCGCGCCGACGAGGATCACGGCGAGACCCTTGATCGCCAGGTCGAGCGCCGGCTTGCGCAGGATGTCGACCGAGAAGGCGGCGCGCATGAACTGGGTCAGCGTGCGCTCGAACATGACGAGGAAGGCGACGCGGAAGAGGCCGAGCGTCATGCTCCAGCCAGCGTTGAAATGTTCGGGCGAGAGCAGCAGCGTCTTGGCGACCCAGAACAGTGGCAGGACGACGAGGAAGAAGAGGTTGTCACGCCGGTAGCTGTCGCTGGCGCGGTGACGGACCAACGTGAAGAGCAGCAGGGCGACCATGCCCGGGATGAACAGGTTGGTCGCGACCGCAAACAGCGCCGGCGGCCAGCCGGCACCGAAGGCCAAGGCCATGCGCTCGAACAGCCAGGCGGCGGCGAGTGCCATTAGCACGCTACCGTGATAGCCGCGGATGCCGACCCAGTTCTTGGTCGCGGTGAGCAGGAAGCCGCCGAGCACGGCCCAGCCGAAGCCGTAGAACATCTCGTGGGCGTGCCAGACCACCGGCGAAACCGCCGGTTCCGGCAGGGAGCCGCGGAAGATCGCCACCCAGAGCACGGGCAGCACAGCGCCGGCGAGACAGGCGAGCGCGAAAAAGGGGCGGAAACCGACGAGCCAGAGCGGATGGATGGGTGAAAGCATGGGTGGAGGTCATTGCGGAGACGCGGCACTGTCGCACGTCGACCGGTCGCCGGCCTTGATGCAGCGCAGAGCGCGCACCGGGTTCAGCGCTTCGCCGCCTTGCCGGTCGCCTTGAGCGTCAGATCGACGTGGCGCGGGCGGCCGTCCACGACGGCCGGGTAGGTCTTGTCGCTGATGAAGAGCAGTTTGCCGGCATGCTCGATGCGGGCGGATACGGTGACGCGGGCACGGGGTCCGGCCAGATCGCGGTCGACGGTCATGGCGAAGGGCAGGGGCAACGGCTGGCCGCTTGCCTCGATACGCTGCTCGGCGAGCAGGCGCGCGCGGGCATCGGCGCGGGCGGTGTCCTGGATACGCAGGATGAGGACGGCGCCGGGCGGTAATGCCGGCGCTGCCGGCCAGGTCACGCTGCCGGTGACATCGAGGAAGCCGCTGGCGGCCACCGGCGCCGGCGGGGGCGGTTCGCCGCGGCTGCAGCGGCGCAGGTTGCCCTTGTCGTCCTCGAAAACCGCATCGTCGCCCTTGGTGTGCAGGCGCACCGGATCGGCCCGGTAGAGCGCGCCGGAAGCCGACGGTACTTGCGGCAGCACGATGTCGCCGTCGGCGAAATGAATGGTCGCCTGCGGTCGACCGTCGCCGGCGGCCGAAAACGAGATGTCGAGGCGGGCACCGTTGTCGCAGGTATAGCGGATGCGCTCGCCGGCGGCCGCGGGCAGCGCAAGGGACACGAGCAGCAGGAGGGCGGGGCGCAGGTTCATTCGGCGGGTCGGGAAGGGTCGAGGCGCTGCCAGTGCCCGTCGACCAGTTGCTCGAGCGGGCGGAAGCGTGACTTGTAGGCCATCTTCGGGCTGCCGGCGATCCAGTAGCCGAGATAGAGGTAGGGAAGGTCGAGCGCCAGACATTGCGCCGCCTGCCAGAGGATGTTGAAGGTGCCGAAGCTGGCGCCCGCGACGTCGGGATCGTAGAAGGTGTAGACCGACGACAGGCCGTCCTCGAGCACGTCGACGATGCTGACCATGCGCACGCTTCCGCCTTCCGAAAACTCGATGAGGCGGGTGTCCACACGGCTTTGCAGGAGGAAGTGGGCGTATTGCTCGTGGCTGTCCTCATCCATCCCGCCGCCGGCATGACGGGCGGCCTGGTAACGGACATAGAGCGCGTAGTGCGCGGCATCGAAGGCGAGCGGCAGTTCGCGCACGGCGAGCCCGGCATGACGGGCGAGCGCTCGGCGCTGGGCGCGGCTGGGGCGCAGTTCGGTGACCGGCAGGCGCACCGGGCGGCAATCCCGGCAGCCGTCGCAGTGCGGCCGGTAGGTGAAGGCACCGCTGCGCCGGAAGCCCTGGCGGACCAGTGTGCTGTACACCGCCGTGTCGATCAGGTGCGTCGGCGTGGCGACCTGTGAACGGGCTTCGCGCGCCTCCAGGTAGCTGCACGGATAGGGCGATGTCGCGTAGAACTGCAGCAGCGAGAAGGGCAGGGCGGAATCGTCGGGGAGCGCCATGCGTTTACCACTCACGGTCCGGGGTAACACCGGCCCAGCAGGCCGGCGAGCGGGGTATTCGGGTCAGGTCGTGCAGGCGTGCTAGAAAAACCATGCGGGGGATTTCGCGGGCGCCGAGCGAGGCGAGGTGGGCAGTGTGCATCTGGCAGTCAATCATGCCGTAGTCGTGCTCCGCAAGATAGTGGACGAGATGGGCGAAGGCAATCTTCGAGGCATCCCGGCGGCGCGCGAACATCGATTCGCCGTAGAACATGCGCCCGATCGCCAATCCGTAGAGTCCGCCCGCCAGTTCCCCGTCCATCCGAACTTCGACCGAATGCGCCCAGCCGAGTTCGTGCAGGGTGACGTAGGCATCGCGCATCTCGCGGGTAATCCAGGTGCCGTCCTGGCCAGGGCGGGGCATCGCCGCGCAGGCGTCGATGACCGCGGCGAAATCATGGTCCAGGCGGACTTCGTGGCGGCCGGCACGCAGTGTCCGGCGCAGCGAGCGGGTCAGGCGGAACTCGGCGGGGAAGAGGACCATGCGCGGGTCCGGGCTGTACCACAAGGGCAGGCCATCGACCGTTCCCCAGGGGAAGATGCCGGCGCGGTAGGCGGCGAGCAGGCGCTCCGGTGCGAGGCCGCCGCCTGCCGCGAGCAGGCCGCCGAGGTCGGCACGCCCGCCCTCGGCCGGCGGCAGGGGGTCGCGCGGGCCGAGCAGGGGGATCACGGGTGGCGGTGCTTGAAGGCGATCACGTGGTCGGCATCGAGGCGGATGCCGATATGCTCGCCGATGGCGTGATTATGGTGCGAGGGAACCAGCGAGAGGACCTCGGCGCCGCTTTCGAGACGCAGCGTGTACAGGATGTCGGCGCCGCGAAAGGCCTTGTGCACGACCTCGGCCTGCAACTGGCTGCGGTCGTCATGCACGATGTCGTCGGGGCGCAGGAGGACGTCGACCTCGCAGCCGTCGTGGCAATCCTCGCAGGTTTCGCTGCACTCGACGGGATGGTCGGTGACGAGTCGGCCCAGTTCCATCGCGACATTGGTGTGGTCGATCACCGTTCCGGGCAGCAGGACTCCCTGGCCGATGAAGTCCGCGACGAAGCGGTTGGCAGGGCGGTGGTAGAGGTTGTAGGGCGCATCCCACTGCTGGATGCGGCCCTGGTACATGACGCCGATCTCGTCGGCCATCGCGAACGCCTCGTTCTGGTCGTGGGTGACGAGGATCGCGGTCGACCCCTCGCGCTTGAGGATTTCGCGAACCTCGAGCGACAGGCGCTCGCGCAGGCCGACATCGAGGTTGGAAAACGGCTCGTCGAGCAGGATCAGGTCGGGACGCGGGGCAAGCGCGCGTGCCAGTGCGACCCGCTGCTGCTGGCCGCCGGAGAGCTCGTGCGGATATTTTTCGCCCTGGCCGTGCAGGCCGACCGTCGCCAGCAACTGGCGGACGCGCAGGTGGGCTTCCGCGGGGGGCTGGCGGCCGAGTCCGAAGGCGACGTTTTCCTCGACCGACAGGTGAGGGAAGAGGGCGTAGTCCTGGAAGACCATGCCGATGCGGCGTTTCTCGGGGGGTTGCCGCCAGCCGGGGGTGCTGACCGGCTCGCCGCGCACGCGGATTTCCCCGCCGGCGATTTCCTCGAAGCCGGCGATGCAGCGCAGGAGCGTCGTCTTGCCACAGCCGGACGGTCCGAGCAGGCAGGCGATGTGCCCGCTTTCGATGCGAAAGTCGACACCGTCGACGACGGTGTTCCTGCCGTAGCGCTGGGCGACGCCAATCAGTTCGAGCTGGGCCATGGGGGTCGATTATAATTCGCATTCACACGCCATGCGCTCCGCCGTCCATTCCCCGCTTCTTGCCATTGCCATCGTCGTAGCCCTGCTGGCGGGACTGCCGGTCGCCAGTGTCGGCGTCAACCTGTTCGCCGGGGGGACGAGCGCCACGTGGTCGCACCTCGTCGATACCGTCCTGCCGGAGTACATCCTGAACTCGCTCTGGCTATGCCTCGGCGTCGGGGCGGGAGTCGGGGTCATCGGCGTAACGACGGCCTGGCTGACGGCGATGCACGATTTCCCCGGACGCCGCCTGTTCGAATGGGCGCTGGTTCTCCCGCTGGCGATGCCGGCCTACGTGATGGCGTACGTCTACACCGATTTCCTGCAGTATGTCGGGCCGCTCCAGACGGCGTTGCGCGAAACCTTCGGCTGGCAACGTGCCGACTACTGGTTTCCCGATGTCCGCACCTTGCCGGGCGCCATGGCGATGTTCGCCTGCGTGCTCTACCCCTATGTCTACCTGCTCGCCCGTACGGCCTTCCTCGAGCGGGCGAGCGGCATGCTCGAGGCGGCACGTACCCTCGGCATGGGGCCATGGCGGGCCTTTTTCGCCGTGTCGCTGCCGCTGGCGCGCCCGGCGATCGTCGCCGGTGTCGCCCTGGCGCTGATGGAGACCCTCGCGGACTACGGGACCGTGGCCTATTTCGCGGTCAATACCTTCACCACCGGCATCTACCGTGCCTGGTTTTCGCTCGGCGACCGGGTTGCAGCCGCGCAACTGGCGGCGATGCTGCTCGCTTTCGTGCTTTTCCTGCTCACGGTCGAGCGCATCTCGCGCGGGCAGGCGCGTTATCACAATACGACCGGGCGCAACCGCCCCCAGGTCGGCGCGCGCCTGCGCGGCATCGCTGCCGCGGGTGCGGTGCTTGCCTGCCTTTTGCCGCTGCTCCTCGGGTTCCTGCTGCCGGCGCTCCTCCTGCTGCGCATGGCCTTCGCCGAGGGCGACGCGCAGTTCGGCGAGCGCTTCGTCGTCCTGGCGCGCAACAGCTTCATGCTCGCCGGGACGACGGCGGTACTGGGCGTGCTCATTGCCGTACTGCTCGCCTATGGCGCCCGCCTGTCGCGGACAACCTTGTCGGCGACGCTCAACCGGCTGGTCGGGCTCGGCTACGCAGTGCCCGGTGCGGTGATCGCCGTCGGCGTGCTGATTCCCGTCACGCGGCTCGACAACTGGCTGGCCGCCCTCTGGACGCAGTGGTTCGGCTACAACCCGGGCTTGCTGCTGACGGGCGGCATTGCCGCGCTGGTCTATGCGTACCTTGTCCGCTTCCTGGCGGTCGCGCTGCACACGGTCGAGTCGAGCCTGGCCAAGATCACGACCAGCATGGACGATGCTTCGCGCAGCCTGGGCCACGGCCAGGGGGCAACGCTGCGCCGGGTGCATGTGCCGATGCTTCGCGGCAGTCTGTTCACTGCCGGACTCCTCGTGTTCGTCGACGTGATGAAGGAACTGCCGGCGACGCTGGTGATGCGTCCGTTTAATTTCGACACGCTGGCGACCCAGACCTTCACGCTGGCTTCCGACGAGCGCCTGGCCGAGGCGTCGACCGCGGCGTTGGCCATCGTGGCGGTCGGCCTGCTGCCGCTGATCGCCCTGTCGCGGCAGGTCTCACGCGCCCGCAAATAGAGAACGCCCCGCGCGGGCGGGGCGTCGGCGGCGGAATGGAATGGCTATTTGAAGCCGGCGCGGTCGAAGATCATTTGCGCCTTGACCTGATACATCGCGAGGCTGCCGACCGGCAGGTTGTCGGCCTTGAAGGGGCCGAGCTTCTCGAGCGCCGGGTTCGCAACCTTGATGCCGGCCACGGCCGGCCACTCGTTGTTGCCGTCGGCGAAATAACGTTGCGCGTCGTCGGATGCCAGGTATTCGAGGAATTTGACCGCGGCTTCCTTGTGCGGGGCCGTCTTCAGCATGCCGCCACCGGAAACGTTGATGTGCGTCCCGTAGGTGGCCTGGTCCGGCCAGACGACGGCGACGGCATCCATTACTTTCAGGTCTTCCGGCTTGGTCGACCGCATCAAGCGCGCCACGTAATAGGTATTGGACAGGGCCACGCCGCACTCGCCGGCGGCGACTGCCTTGATCTGGTCGGTATCGCCACCCTTGGGGGCGCGCGCGAAATTGGCGACCATGCCGCGCGCCCAGCTTTCGGCGGCGGGCTCGCCCTGGTGGGCGATGATCGATGCCATCAGGGACAGGTTGTACGGATGCGAACCGGAGCGCGAGCAGACCTTGCCCTTCAGGCGCGGGTTGGCCAGATCCTGGTAGGTACGGACTTCGTCGGCTTTCACTGCCGCCTTGTTATAGACGATCACGCGGGCGCGGGTCGAAAAGGAAAACCAGTCGTCGGTCCGCAGGTTGGCCGGGATGCGGGATTCGAGGAGCTTCGAGCTGACCGGGGCGAAAAGGCCGAGTTCATGGGCCTTGGCGAGGCGGGCCGCATCGACGGTGAGGAACACGTCGGCCGGACTGTTGGCGCCCTCGTTACGGATGCGCTCAAGCAGTTCGTCTTCCTTGCCTTCGATGCGGTTGATGCGGATGCCGGTCTGCTTCGTGAAATCGGCGTAGAGCGCTTCGTCGGTCTGGTAATGGCGGGCGGAATACAGGTTGAGGACCTTCTCGTCAGCCTGTGCGATGGCGGCGGCCGCAAGCATCAGGGCGGCGGTGAGGCGGGCGTACTTCATGTCGTCGGACTCCGGGGCGATGTAATGGGAACGGCTGCCATTCTAGCGAAGCCCGGCAAAAATGCAAATGAGAATTGTTATTGTCCGCGGGGCCAAAAAAACGGCGTTTCCGCCGCGGCTGCCAGACTTACTCGCCCCGGATGATGCGCCGCGCGCCGTTGTAGCGCTTGACCCAGTAGCTGTCTTCCATGTTCTCGACGCGGACCTCGGCGCCGGTGCGCGGGGCATGCAGGAAGTGGTTGTCGCCAAGATAGATGCCGACGTGCGAGAAGGTGCGGCGCATGGTGTTGAAGAACACGAGGTCGCCCGGCTTGAGCTGGCTGACATCGATCTTCTCGCCCATCTGGGCCATCTCGAAGGCGGTGCGCGGCAACTGCTCACCGATGGTGTCCTTGAACACGAGGCGGACGAAGCCGCTACAGTCGAGGCCGCTGGCTTCATCGTTGCCGCCGAAGCGGTAGCGTACGCCGACGAGCTTCAGACCGTGCAGGATGACGTCCTGCACCGCATTCGTGTATCGCTCGAAAAGGGACGGCTGCTCCTCGGCCTTGCGCACCGTTTCGGTAGCGCTGCCGGCGATGCTGAAGCCGAGGCCGGCACAGGCGAGGATCAGGGTGGCTATTACCTTACGCATAGCAGCGTAATGTATTTCAAAACAGGCACCCTGTAAAGTGCGTGAAATTTCCATGAGGCCTCTGGCATTTTGTCCGTAATTATGAATACAATTTCTGTTCCGAGGAGCGACAACAAGAATGGATTCCTTCAAGGCACTGCTGATCGAGGAGCGTGAGGGCAAGGTCTGCAGCGGCATTGCGACGCTTGACGCGAGCCGTCTCGATGCCGGCGAGGTGACGATCCGCGTTGCCTACTCGAGCGTCAACTACAAGGATGCCCTGGCGGCTACCGGTGCGGGCAAGATCATCCGGCGCTTCCCTTGCGTCGGTGGCATCGACCTCTCCGGTACCGTCGTCGCCAGCACCGATCCGCGCTTCAAGGCCGGCGATCCCGTCATCGCCACGAGTTTCGACATCGGCGTCGCCCACCACGGCGGCTATGCCGAATACGCCAGGGTTCCGGCCGATTGGGTCGTGCCGCTTCCCGCGGGCTTGTCGCTGTTCGAGGCCATGGCGCTCGGCACTGCCGGTTTCACCGCCGCGCTCGGCATCGTTCGCATGGAAGAGAACCGGCTTGCGCCGGAGAAGGGCCCGGTCATCGTCACCGGTGCGACCGGCGGGGTCGGTAGCCTGGCTGTCGATATGCTGGCCGGGTGCGGATACCACGTGGTTGCATTGACCGGCAAGGCGGAAGCGGCCGATTACCTGCGCGGGCTGGGGGCAGCGGAGGTCATGCTGCGCCAGGAACTCGACCTGTCGCGCGTGCGGCCGCTCGAGGGGGCGCGCTGGGCCGGCGCCATCGACAACCTCGGCGGCGATGTCCTGGCCTGGATCGCCGCCACGATGAAGCAGGGCGGCACGATCGCCAGCATTGGCCTGGCGGCGAGCATGTCCCTGAACACCTCGGTTGCGCCCTTCATCCTGCGCGGTGTTTCGCTGCTCGGCGTCGATTCTGGCTACATTGGCGACCCCTACCGCCATGGTGTCTGGCAGCGCCTTGCCGGTGACCTCCGGCCGCGCCACCTGGCGGCCATGACGCGACGGATCGCCTTTGCCGACTTGCCCGGGATTTTCGCAGAATACGTGGCTGGCCGCGCCCACGGGCGAGTCGTTGTCGAAATCGGAGGCGAATGACGTGAGCGAAATGACGCGCATCCTCGTCGTCGACGATTCGCGCCTGGTGCGCATGGCCCTGGTGCGCAACCTCAAGGGAAGCTTCGATGTGGTCGAGGAGGGCGACGGGGAGGCGGCATGGCAGCAGTTGCTGCTCGACCGCACGATCAGGGCGGTGGTGTCCGACCTGCAAATGCCCAAGCTCGACGGCTACGGACTGCTGCAGCGGGTGCGTGCATCGTCCCAGAAGCGCCTGCAGGACATACCTTTCATCGTGGTATCCGGGGAAGAGACCGAGGCGGAGCGCGAAAAGGCCCGCTCGCTCGGCGTTTCGGATTTCGTGACCAAGGGTGCCGGTAGTTCCGAAATCCTCGCCCGCCTGACCAACCTGCTGACCCTTGCCGAGGCGCGCGAAAATATCGAGGCGAGCCGTGAAGAGATGGTCCACGATCCGGTCAGTGGACTCTACACGCGCAAGTACCTTGGCGAGCAGGCTAGCCAAGCCTACTCTCAGACGACGCGCTCGGGGCTCGAACTGTGCGCTATGGTGCTCGGCTTCGACGGTTTCGACCAGCTCAACGAGCGGCTCGGCAGCGACCTGGCCGAGCGCGTCTGCACCCGCTTTGCGAAGATGCTGGCCGGGCGTGTCCGTCAGGAAGACAGTCTCGGCCATTTCGGCCCCGGGCGTTTTGCGATCGTCGCCCCCGGGACTTCGCCGCTGCAGTTGAAGGGTTTTGCCGAGCGCGTGCGCGAAGCCGTCGCGGCGGCGCAGATTCCAATCCCGGGCCAGCAGCCCGTCAGCCTGACGGTCAGTGTCGGCGTGGCCAGCCTGCCGGTCGACACCGTGTCGTCGGCAGAAGCCTTGCTGGCACTTGCCGACGAGCGCATGGGCGAGGCGATGGCCGCCGGCGGCAATCGTGTCCGCCTCGGCGAGGCTGCCGTACCGCCCTTGCGCGACCTCAAGCTGGCGCAGGCTCTCGAGTTGCTCGCGGCCGGACGTACCGAGCTGGTCAAGCCGCACCTCGGCCGCCTCGGCGTCGAACTGCTGCCGCTGCTGGCATTGATGGACAAGGAATTGGGCTTGGCTCTCCCGCTGGCGGAGGCCGAGCGACTTTTGCGTGACCGGGTATCCCAGAACAATTAGCCCGGCGTTTTCTTTTCGAGTGCAGGAACATCTACCAGAGGGAGTCCCATGACGACTTACAAGGAGTTTCACCAGTATTCCATCGAGAAGCCCAACGAGTTCTGGACCGAACAGGCGGCGCTGATCGACTGGAAGGAACCGTTTACCCAGGTCTGCGATTATTCGCGCCCGCCGTTCTCGAAGTGGTTCGTCGGGGGCAAGACCAACCTGTGCCACAACGCCGTCGACCGCCACGCCGCGAAGCGGCCGAACGATCGCGCGCTGATCTACATCTCGACGGAAACCGACGAGGAAAAGGTCTACTCTTTCGCCGAGTTGCAGCGCGAGGTCGAGCGCATGGCCGCGATCTACAAGAGCCTCGGCGTCAAGCGCGGCGATCGCGTCCTGATCTACATGCCGATGATCGCTCAAGCCTGCTTCGCGATCCTCGCCTGTGCCCGCATCGGCGCGATTCACTCCGTCGTTTTCGGCGGCTTTGCCTCGGGCTCCCTGGCGACCCGCATCGATGATGCCAAGCCGGTGCTGATCGTCTCGTCCGACGCCGGCATGCGCGGCGGCAAGGCTGTTCCCTACAAGCACTTGCTCGACGAGGCGATCGAGCTGGCCGAACACAAGCCGGCCAAGGTACTGATGGTCGATCGCGGCCTCGACAAGGAATTCAACAAGGTCGCCGGCCGCGACGTCGATTACGCCACGCTGCGCAACCAGTTCCTGGACGCCCAGGTGCCCTGCGAGTGGATGGAATCTTCCGAGCCGTCCTACATCCTCTACACCTCCGGCACCACCGGCAAGCCGAAGGGCGTCCAGCGCGACACCGGCGGCTACGCCGTGGCGCTTGCTTCTTCGATGAAGCACATCTACTGTGGCGAAGCCGGCGAGACCTATTTCTCGACTTCCGACATCGGCTGGGTGGTCGGCCACTCCTACATCATCTACGGTCCGTTGATCGCCGGCATGGCGACGATCATGTACGAAGGCACGCCGCTGCGGCCGGATGCTGGCATCTGGTGGCAGATCGTCGAGAAGTACAAGGTCAACGTCATGTTCTCGGCGCCGACCGCCGCCCGCGTCCTGAAGAAACAGGACCCGGCCTACATGCACAAGTATGACCTCTCCTCGCTCAAGCACATCTTCATGGCTGGCGAACCGCTGGATCAGCCGACCCATGAGTGGTTCATGGGGGAATTGAAGATTCCGGTCATCGACAACTACTGGCAGACCGAAACCGGCTGGCCGATGTTGGCGGCGCTGCCGGGCGTCGAGAAGACCCCGATCAAGTTCGGTTCGCCGTCCTTCCCGGTCTATGGCTACAACCTCAAGATCTTCCGCGAGGACGGTTCCGAGTGCGGCGCAAACGAGAAGGGTATTGCTGCGGTCGTTCCGCCGCTGCCGCCCGGTTGCCTGTCGACGGTCTGGGGTCAGGACGACCGCTTCGTCAGCACTTATTTCAGCCTGTTCAAGGAGCCGCTGGTCTACTCGTCGTTCGACTGGGCGATCAAGGACGATGACGGCTACTTCACGATCCTCGGCCGTACCGATGACGTCATCAACGTTGCCGGTCACCGTCTTGGCACCCGCGAGATCGAGGAGGCCATCCAGAACCACGCGGCCATCGCCGAGGTTGCGGTCGTCGGTGTCGAGGACAAACTGAAGGGGCAGATGCCGATGGCCTTCGCGGTCGTCAAGGACGCTTCCAGGGTGGCGACGCCCGAGCTTACCAAGGCCCTCGAGAAGGAAGTGTTCGCGACTGTCGACGGCATTCTCGGCGCTATCGCCCGCCCGGCGCGCGTGCATTTCGTCGTTGCGCTGCCGAAGACGCGGTCCGGCAAGATGCTGCGCCGCTCGCTGCAGGCGCTGGCGGAAGGCCGTGATCCCGGCGACTTGACCACGATCGACGATCCGTCGACGATCGAGAACATCAAGCGTCTGCTCACCGAAGGCTGATCCCCCGCTTCGCGAAGCCCGAAACCGCCGGCCAGTGCCGGTGGTTTTTCTTTGTGCCGCCGGCAACGGGGGCGGGTGATAGAATCGGCTCCACCACAGGCTTTCCCGCTATCGGACGATGATTTACGAAACCGTCGCCGCCGTCGATCTCGGCTCCAACAGCTTTCGCCTGCAGGTCGGCAGAGTGGTTGACGACCAGATCTATCCGCTCGATTCGCTAAAGGAACCTGTTCGACTGGCTTCCGGCCTCGGGCCGGACAAACTGCTCGATGTTCCGTCCCAGGCGCGGGCGCTCGATGCCTTGCGCCGTTTTGGCGAGCGCCTGCGCGGGCTCGATGCGGGTGCGGTGCGTGCGGTGGCGACCAATACGCTGCGCGTTGCCAAGAACGTGCCGGAATTCCTGCCGCAGGCGGAGGCTGCGCTCGGCTTCCCGATCGAAGTCATCGCCGGCCGCGAAGAGGCCCGGCTGATCTACATCGGTGCTTCGCATTCGCTGCCGACGGCGGTCCACAAGCGACTTGTCGTGGATATCGGCGGCGGTTCGACCGAGTTCATCATCGGCAAGCGCCACGAGCCGCAGCTGATGGAGTCGCTGTACATGGGCTGCGTCAGCTACACGCTGCGCTTCTTCAACGACCGCCGCATCGACCGTAAGCGCCTGCGTGAGGCGCAGGTCGCGGCAGCCAAGGAAATCGAGCTGATTGCCCACGACTACAGGCGCCTCGGCTGGAAGGAGGCTGTCGGGTCCTCGGGGACTGCGCGCGCAATCGCCGACGTGCTCGAAATGAACAACCTGAACCCCGGCGGCGAATCGGGCATAACGCGCGAGGGGCTGGAACGCTTCTGCGCGCTGCTGGTCAAGGCCGGCTCGGCCGAGGCGCTCGACCTGCCGGGAGTGAAGAGCGACCGCCTGCCGGTGCTGCCTGGCGGCGTGGCGATCATGTCCGCCATTTTCGCCGAACTCGATATCGAGCGCATGACCTACGCAGAGGGCGCATTGCGTCTGGGCGTCCTTTACGACCTGCTCGGGCGCTTCCACCACCACGACATGCGTGATGCGACGGTGGCCCAGTTCCGCCGCCGTTACCAGGTCGAGGCCGACCAGGTCGAACGGGTGGAGGCGGCGGCGCACTCGGCACTGATCCAGCTGGTCGGCGGTGCGCCGGACGACAACGAGCTGCAGTTGCTCACCTGGGCATCGCGCCTGCACGAGATCGGCATTTCGATCGCCCATAACGCGTATCACAAGCATGGCGCCTATATCCTGACCTATGCCGATATGCCCGGCTTCTCGAAGAAGGACCAGGCGCGGCTGGCGATGCTCGTACTCGGGCATCGCGGCAAGCTCGAGAAGCTCTCGGCACTGCCCGTCGCCGATCCGCTCTGGCGGCTGGTTTTCTGTTTGCGCCTGGCCGTCCTGTTGTATCGCACCCGCGACGACAGGCATCTCCCGGCATGGCGGTCGACAGCCACGCCACGCGGATTCCGGGTCGATGTGCCGGCCGAGTGGCTGATCGCCAATCCCTGGACTGCCGCCGCCCTTGCCGAGGAAGCGGCGGTCTGGCGGCAGATCGGGCGCGAATACGTGGTGCGCTCGCGTGGCAACCGGAAGCCCGCGTGAGCGGAGCGCCCTGCCTGCTGATCGAGCCGGGGCGGGTTACCGCGACCGGGGACTGGACTCTGGCGGCGCTGGTGCCGGTCCTGCCTGCACTGCGGAAGGCGCTGGCTGATGCCGGCGACGCCGAGCGTGTCTGGGATGTGTCAAATGTGGAGAGGCTCGACAGCGCTGCGGCAGTCTTGCTCTGGCGCATCTGGGGCGACCGCTGGCCGCCGGACCTGCTGGCGGGCGACCTGCAGCGGCGGACCATCGAGCGGGTCGCGGCGACCCGGATTCCCCTATCTGTGCGAGGGGTGGACGGGCACGGCCTGATCGGTCGCATCGGGGTGCCGGTATTGCGCCTGCTCGACAATGCGATCGGGATGATTGCGGTTTACGGCCAGTTCCTTCTCGATGCGGTGTATTTTGTCCGCCATCCGCGGGAGATGCCGTGGCGCGAATTGTCCGCGAATATCTACAAGGCCGGCGCGCTGGCGTTGCCGGTCGCGGCGCTGGTGGGCTTCCTGATCGGCATCACGATCAGCTACCTCTCGGCGCTTCAGCTGCGCAGCGTCGGTGCTGACCTGTTCATCGTCAACATCCTCGGCATATCGATCATCCGCGAACTCGGACCTGTACTCGTCGCGGTTCTGGTCGCCGGGCGTTCGGGTTCCGCACTGACAGCGCAGATCGGTGTCATGCGGGTGACGGAGGAAATCGATGCGCTGGCCGCAATGGGGGTTTCGCGCAGTCGCCGCGTGATTTTCCCCAAGATCCTGGCGTTGACCGTGGCAATGCCGTTGCTCGTGCTCTGGGCTTCGGCCACGGCGCTGCTCGGTGGCATGTTGTCGGCAAACCTGCAGCTCGATATCTCGCTGGTGTATTTCATCGAGAACTTGCAGCGGGCCGTGCCGGTTTCCAACCTCGTGATCGGCGTCGGCAAGGGGATAGTATTCGGCTTCATGGTCGGATGGATCGCCTGCCACTTCGGCCTGCGTGTCGCCCCGAACACTGAAAGCCTGTCGGCTCATACGACGCGTTCGGTGGTCACGTCGATCACGCTGGTCATCCTCATGGATGCCGTGTTCGCGATCCTGACCCGCAGTATCGGCGTACCCCAGTTATGAATCACGAGACTGCGGACACCGTCGTTTCGCTGGACGGAATCGTGAGTCGGGCCGGCGAGCGTGTCATCCACGAGAACCTGGAGCTGCTGGTCGACCGCCGGCAGATCGTTGCCCTGGTGGGTGACTCCGGCAGCGGAAAGACGACGCTGCTCCGCCATATGATGGGTCTCACGACGCCAACGGCCGGGCGGGTCTCGCTGTTCGGGCGGGATCTCTCGGAGCTTGCGCCGGCAGCGCGGCGCGAGCACTGCCGCCGACTCGGGGTTCTCTTCCAGGGTGGCGCCCTGTTTTCCGCCCTGTCCGTGTTCGACAACATCGCATTCCCCTTGCGCGAATTGCGGGCGCTCGACGAAGACTGGATCGCCCGGCTGGTCATGCTCAAGCTGGCGATGGTTGAACTCGAGCCGGAACATGGCAAACTGATGCCTGCCCAATTGTCCGGCGGGATGGTCAAGCGCGTGGCGCTGGCACGGGCTCTCGCGCTGGAGCCTGAGTTGCTGCTGCTCGATGAGCCGACTGCCGGACTGGACCCCGACCGTAGCCGCAGTTTCGTCAGGCTGGTTGGTCAACTGCAGCGCGAACTGGGATTGACTGTGATCATGGTGACCCACGACCTCGATACGCTTGCCGACTTGGCGACCCATGTCGCCGTGCTCGCCGGCCGGCGCATCCTCACATTCGGGACGATGGCCGAGGTGATGGCGCAGGATCATCCCTTCGCCGAGGCCTTCCGCGGCGGCGGTCGCCGCATTTCCGCGAGGGCCGGCGCCTGATGGAGAACCGGGCACATGCCATCGTCGCCGGGCTGTTTACGCTCTTCCTGGGCATCGCGGCACTGACCGCTTTCCTGTGGCTGCGCGGCAACCAGGATGATCTGCGCGAATACGTCGTGGTTACCCGGCAGAACCTGGGCGGACTCAATCCGCAGGCACAGGTTCGGTACCGCGGCATCCGCATCGGGAAAGTCACGGATATCCGTCTCGATGCCGATGACCCTGCCAACATACTGGTGACGATCGCGGTTGCCGACGACATTCCGCTGACCAAGGGTACGGTCGCCAAGCTTTCGTACCAGGGGATTACCGGAATCGCCCATATCCTGCTCCTCGATAGCGGCCGCAATCCGGAACCGCTGACTGGTGAAGGGGGAGGGCTTCCGCGCATCACGATGACACCGTCGCTGATGGACGAGTTGGGCGAAAGCGGCATGGCGACGCTGCGCTATGCGCAGGAATTGATGGCCGCTGCCAGCGCAACCTTGAACGAGGAGAACCGGCGTCGTTTCGCGGCGACGCTGACCAACCTCGAGGCCGCGTCCAGCCGCATGGCGCCGGCCCTGGAGAATCTTGACGGAACGCTGGTGCAGGTTCGTCGCCTCCTCGACGAACGCACCGTCCAGAATGTCTCGGCCGCCAGCAAGGAACTCGGCCCGCTGTTGGCCGACGCGCGGCAAACGCTCGTCCGCCTTCAGGGAGCCGCCGAGCGCCTGGAAACCGGCGTCGGCGACCCTGCAGGTGGCGGCACGGCGGCACTGATGCCCAGGCTCAACGAGTTGGCAACTGATTTTTCGCTGACCTCGCGCCAGTTGAGCCGTGTCTTGCGTCTCCTCGAGGACTCGCCGCAGGGCTTGGTGTTCGGTGTTCCGGCAGCGGTACCGGGACCGGGCGAGCCGGGCTTCGCGGGAAAGGAAGGGCGTTGAGATGCGGCTTGTTTGTGTCCTGATCTTGGCGCTGGGTCTGAACGCCTGCTACTCGGCCGGCAAACGCGGTGGGGAGGCCGCCCCGGCGATCTATGATTTCGGCCCGCCCGCGGGGCGCTTGACGGAAGCGGCGGCGGGAGCGCTCGCCATCGAAGTTCGCGCGCCGTTGTGGTTTGATACTGCCGGAATCGATTACCGGCTCGCCTATGCCGACGCCGCGCGCTTGCGCGAATATACCTTGGCCCGCTGGGCCGGGCCGCCGGCGCAGATGATCCAGCAGCGCCTGGCCCAGAAGTTGCCGTTGATTCCTTCCGGGCAGGGACGTACGCGCTGCGTCGTGCGTGTGGAAATCGACGAATTCAGCCAGATATTCACGACGCCGGAAACGAGCAGGGGCGTGCTGCGCGGCCGCTATGAACTACTGGATCGGAACCGCGGCAAGGTGGCGGGCCGCGACATCGTCATCGAGATTGATGCGCCCACGCCCGATGCCAGGGGTGGGGTTAGTGCCCTGACGGCTGCGGTCGACCGGCTGGCGGACGACATTTTTGCGTGGCATGCCGGCCCGGATGCCCGCGCCCTTGCCCCCTGCGCCGGCTAGGGCGCTACGATCCTGTCGGCGATGCGGGCACGCAGGTCATCGAGGCGCGGGTCGAAATGGCCGTAATGCATCAGGGACAGCCCGAACACGCAGGCATAGAGCAGCAGGCTGCGGCTTTTCGCATCGGCGTCCGACATGCCGCTACCGACGAACAAGCGTCGCGTGCACTCGAGCCGGTAGAGGTCAACCGACTCAACCACGGCGGCCGCCTGCGGGTCGCGCCGTGCCCAGTCACGGATGGCGAGCTCGATCGACATGCCGCGCCGGTTGCGGCTCGCACTGTAGACTTCGATGGCGTGGTGCAGGCGCTCCTGTTCGTCGCCTCCCGCGGTCGCGGTAACCTTCTCGATATCGCGGATGCGACCTTCCTTCCAGCGCTCGAGGACGGCGTCAAGCAGGTCCTGGCGGTCCTTGAAATGCCAATAGAAGCTGCCCTTGGTTACCCCGCAGCGCTTGGCCAGCACTTCGACGCGCAGACCGGCCATGCCTTCACGTGCGAGGACGTCGATGGCGCATTCGACCCAGTGTCCGCGATCAAGCTGGCGACGCGCCCCGGCGGGGCGCTTGCCCCCCCGTGGCTGGGGGTTGACAGTTCTATTTTCCATACGCTACCGTATGCGTTCCATACGAAACAGTATGGCGATTGTGCGGAATACAATGCTGCCTGTCAAACAGGAAGCGAACAACGAGAGAAGAGACCGGAAAGGAGCAGTCAGTGAAGATTCTAGTACCCGTGAAGCGGGTGGTTGATTACAACGTGAAGGTGAGGGTGAAGGCGGACGGGAGTGGTGTTGATCTCGCGAACGTCAAGATGAGCATGAACCCGTTTGACGAGATTGCGGTGGAAGAAGCCGTGCGTCTGAAGGAAGCCGGGATCGCCACGGAAGTCGTGGCGGTCTCGTGCGGCGTTGCCGCCTGCCAGGAGACCCTGCGCACCGCCATGGCCATCGGCGCCGACCGCGGCATCCTCGTCGAAAGCGACGCCGAACTCCAGCCCTTGGCAGTCGCCAAGCTCTTGCAGGCCCTGTGCGCCAAGGAAGCCCCGCAACTCGTCATCTGCGGCAAGCAAGCCATCGACGACGACGCCAACCAGACCGGGCAGATGCTCGCCGCCCTGCAAGGCTGGCCGCAAGCCACCTTCGCCTCCAAGGTCGTCATCGCCGACGGCAAGGCCACCGTTACCCGCGAAATCGACGGCGGCCTCGAAACCCTCCAGATTTCCCTGCCGGCCGTCGTCAGCACCGACCTGCGCCTCAACGAACCGCGCTACGCCACGCTGCCCAACATCATGAAGGCCAAGAAGAAGCCGCTCGACACGGTGAAGCCCGCCGACCTCGGCGTCGACGTCGCCCCGCGGCTCACCACCCTCAAGGTCGTCGAACCCGCCAAGCGCAGCGCCGGCATCAAGGTTGCCGACGTCGCCGACCTCGTCAACAAGCTCAAGAACGAAGCCAAGGTGATCTGAATGGCCATCCTCGTCATCGCCGAACACGACCACGCCAGCCTCAAGGCCGCCACCCTCAACACCGTTGCCGCCGCGCAGAAGATCGGCGGCGACATCCACGTCCTCGTCGCCGGCAACAACTGCCAGGCCGCCGCCCAGGCCGCCGCCCAGCTGCATGGCGTCGCCACCGTCAAGGTTGCGGATGCCGCCCACTACGCCGACCAGACCGCCGAGAACCTCACCGCCCTGGTCATCGCCAACGCCGCCGGCTACAGCCACATCCTCGCCCCGGCCACCACCTTCGGCAAGAACCTCCTGCCGCGCGTCGCCGCCTTGCTCGATGTCGCCCAGATCTCCGAGATCAGCGGCATTGAATCCGCCGACACCTTCGTGCGCCCGATCTATGCCGGCAATGCCCTCGCTACCGTCAAGAGCGCCGACCCGGTCAAGGTCATCACCGTGCGCACCACCGCCTTCGACGCGGTCGCTGGCGGCAACAGCGCAAAGATCGAAAGCATCGCCGCGGCGAATGACACCGCCCAGACCACCCTGACGGCGCGCGAGCTGACCAAGTCCGAGCGTCCCGAACTGGGGGCCGCCAAGATCATCGTCTCCGGCGGCCGCGGTCTCGGCAGCGGCGAGAACTACCACAAGCTCCTCGAGCCGCTGGCCGACAAGCTCGGTGCCGCGCTCGGCGCTTCCCGTGCCGCGGTCGATGCCGGCTTCGTGCCGAACGACTACCAGGTCGGCCAGACCGGCAAGGTGGTGGCGCCGCAGCTCTACGTCGCGATCGGCATCTCCGGGGCGATCCAGCACCTGGCCGGGATGAAGGATTCGAAGGTCATCGTCGCCATCAACAAGGACCCCGACGCCCCCATCTTCCAGATCGCCGACTACGGTCTCGTCGCCGACCTCTTCGAGGCTACGCCGC
>VEPL01000009.1 GCA_012026885.1 Betaproteobacteria bacterium
CCCCCCCGGCCCCCCGCCGCCCCCGGTCAAGGCCCCGGAACCCCCCGCGCTGTGGCGTACTTTCGAGGTCACGACCACCGTCAGAGTCAAGGGAGCCAGCGGCCGCACAGCCCTCTGGCTGCCGCTGCCGCTCAATCAGGACACCCTGTTCCAGCGCACGCTTGGTCATTCATGGTCGGGCAACGCTTCGCTGGCCAGCATGCGCCGGTTGCCTGATGGCGATCTCGAGGTATTCCACTGCGAGTGGGCGGATGGCCAGGACGGCCGGCTGCAGATCAATACCCTGGTCACCACGGCCGACCGCCATTTCGATATCACCAAACGCACGGTCGCCCCGGAGCGAGAGGATATCCTCCGGCGCAACCTGCAGGCATCCCGACTGATTCCCAACGACGGTCTTGCCCACCAGCTTGCCGAACGCGCCATCGGCCGCATCAAGGACCCGGTCGCGCAGGCGAAGGCGATCTACGACTGGGTCGTCGAGCACGCCATCTATGACCCTGCCCTTCCCGGCTGCGGTAATGGCGACGTCCGGCGCCAACTCATCCGCGGCGAATACGGTGGCCGCTCCGCCGACATCAACGGCCTTTTCGTGGCACTGTGCCGTGCCGTCGGCATTCCCGCCCGCTGCGTGTACGGCCAGCGCGTCGGATCTTCGCGGCTTTTTTCCAGCCTCGGCCTGAAGAACGAGGACGCCACGCGCGGCCACCACGTGCGTGCCGAGTTCTATACGCCGGGATTCGGGTGGATTCCGGTCGACCCCAGCGATGTCCTGCGCGCCATTGCCATGGAAGGGCTTTCCGACCGCGACAGCAAGCTCTTGTCGCTGAAGAAGATCCTTTTCGGCGTCTGGGAGATGAACTGGATCGCCTTCAATCTCGGCACGGATATCGACTTGCCGGGTCGCCAGTCGCCGGTGCCTTTCCTTGTCCTGCCAATGCTCGAGTCGCGTGAAGGCGTGCGAGACGGCAGCAACCCCGCCGCCTTCGAATACACCATCGCTGCCCGTCAGGTTGCCCTGTAGCGATAGTCAGTAGCTGCCTGAACCGCTTGCCAGGTTGTCGAAGCGGGTGAATTCGCCAAGGAACGCAAGCCTGACCGTCCCGGTCGGCCCATTACGCTGCTTGCCGATGATCACCTCGGCAACCCCCTTTTCGGGCGTATCGGGCTTGTAGTATTCCTCGCGGTACATCATCAGGATGACGTCAGCGTCCTGCTCGATGGCACCCGATTCGCGCAGGTCGGACATCATCGGCCGCTTGTCGTTGCGTTCCTCCACCTTGCGCGACAGCTGCGACAGGGCAACGATCGGCACCTGCAGTTCCTTGGCCAGCGACTTGATCGAGCGCGATATCTCCGAGACCTCGGTCGCCCGGTTTTCGCCGGGGCGGGTTCCACTCATCAGCTGGATGTAGTCGATTACGATCAGACCCAACTTGCCGCCATATTGGCGCGCAAGCCGTCGTGCTCGCGCGCGCAGGTTCGCCGGCGAAAGGCCGCCGGTCTCGTCGATGTAGATCGGCGCCTCGTGCAGCTTGCCGAGGGCGAAGGACAGACGCGACCACTCGTCGTCGCTCAGGCGTCCGGTCCGCACGCGATGCGAATCGAGGCGGCCGATCGACGCCAACATGCGCATCGCCAGCTGGGCGCCACCCATTTCCATCGAAAAGACGCCGACCGGCAGGCCGCTCTCGACGGCAACGTTCTCCGCGATATTGAGGGCAAACGCAGTCTTGCCCATCGAAGGCCGGCCGGCGACGATGATCAGGTCACCCGGCTGGAAACCCGATGTTTTCTGGTCGAGGTCGAGGAAACCGGTCGGCACCCCGGTGATGTCGGAGGGATTGTCGCGATCGTGCAATTCCTGGATGCGCTCGACGACTTCCGTCAGCAGCGGGTTGATATGGACGAAGCCCTGCTGGTGACTGGCGCCCGCTTCGGCGATCGCAAAGATCTTCGATTCGGCCTCGTCGAGCAGCGCCTCGGCGTCGCGCCCGAGGGGGTTGAGCGCATCGGCCGCAATTTCGTCGGCCGTCGCCGCCAGCTTGCGCAATACTGAGCGCTCGCGGACGATCTCCGCATAGCGTCGAATGTTGGCTGCCGACGGCGTATTGGCGGCCAGTTCCCCGAGGTAGGCGAGGCCGCCGGTCTGTTCGCCCTCGCCCGCCGCGTCGAGCGCCTCCGCCACCGTAACCACGTCAGCCGGCTTGGCCCGCTCCAGCAGATTGCGGATCTGCCGGAAGATACGACGATGCTCGTCGCGGTAGAAATCGCCGTCGGCCACGAGATCGCCGATCCGGTCCCAGGCATGGTTGTCGAGAAGCAACCCGCCGAGTACGGACTGCTCGGCCTCGATCGAGTGCGGCGGTACGCGCAACTGGGCAACCGCGGAATCGGTGGCGGGAACCGGTGAATGACGTGAATTCATGGCGGCCAGTTTAAATGAAAAGGCCCCGCTCAACGCGGGGCCCTTCGGGGATGGAGCGTGGCAGCTTACTCGGCGACGACGGCAACCGTAATGCTGGCCAGTACGTCGGTGTGCAGCGCAACTTCCAGCGGGAACTCGCCAATCGCCTTGAGCGGTCCTTCCGGCATGCGGATGGCCGACTTGTCGATGTCGAAGCCGGCTGCCTTGAGCGCCTCGGCGATATCGGCATTGCCGACGGAACCGAACAGACGGCCGTCCATGCCAGCCTTGCGCGCCACGGAAACAGCGGTACCGTTCATCTTTTCGGCGACGCCCTGGGCAGCGGCCAGCTTCTCGGCGGCGACGCGCTCGAGTTCGGCACGGCGTGCCTCGAACTCGGCCATCGCAGCCGGCGTGGCACGCTTGGCCTTCTTCTGCGGAATCAGGAAATTACGGGCGAAGCCATCCTTGACCTTGACGACATCGCCGAGGTTGCCGAGATTGACCACCTTTTCGAGCAGAATGATTTGCATGTTTCGTCTCCTCGATTACTGGTGGTTGTCGGTGTAGGGCAGCAGAGCCAGGAAGCGGGCGCGCTTGATCGCAGTGCCCAGCTGACGCTGGTAACCGGCCTTCGTGCCGGTCAGGCGGGCCGGCATGATCTTGGCGTTTTCCTGGATGTATTCCTTCAGGACATCCACGTCCTTGTAGTCGATCTGCTCGACCTTTTCCGCAGTGAAGCGGCAGAACTTGCGGCGCTTGAACAGACCGCCACCGCGCTTCTTTTTCTTGTCGTCATCCTTCTTCTTGAAGAATCGTGCCATTTTCGTTTCCTTCCAAAAATTCGAGTGTATTCACATGCAGGACGGGAGTCCGGCTGTTGCGGCCGCGGGCTGCGAGGAAGCCGGTAACCTTGAGCCTGCCTCCCAGCGGTGCCGCCGCGAGGTAACGCGCGCCATCACCGAGAGCCAGCAGGGGAATGTCGACTTCGACCTGCCGTTCCGAGCCGCCTTCCGTCTGTACCGAGCGGTGCTGCAATCGCCCCTCGCTGACCGGCACACCTGCCGGCGTATAGCGCAGGTGTTTGCGCTCGATCAGGGTACCGGACAACTCGCAGCGGTTCAGCGCCTCTCCCGTCGCAGCGTCAGGCAGCGGCAACCGGCTCGGCCGGTGCAGCGTCGCCCGCCAGCAGGGACTTGGACTTCTCCTCCTTCATCATCGGGGAGGGAGCAGTCACGGCCGCCTTCATTTTGACGGTCAGGTGGCGCAGCACGGCGTCGTTGAACTTGAACGAGTGCTCGAGTTCGCCGAGCGTTTCGCCGTCGCACTCGATATTCATCAGGACGTAGTGTGCCTTGTGGATCTTCTGGATCGGGTAGGCCAGCTGGCGGCGACCCCAGTCCTCGAGGCGATGGATGGCACCGCCGCGCGAGACGACGATCGAGCGGTAGCGCTCGACCATGCCGGGCACCTGCTCGCTCTGGTCCGGATGGACGATAAAGACGATTTCGTAATGGCGCATGCAGACTCCTTGTGGATAAAGCCCCCCGCCATGCGTTTGCGGTGGAGCAAGGTTAGAGAGCCCGCGATTATAGCAGCAGAATCAGCGCCTTGCCACAACGATTACTGAGCAATCAGAACGCTTCGTCCGCTATTTCCAGCAGGCCGGTACCACCCGCGGCAACGACATCGGCCAATCCTGGCGCCTGGGTCAGGAAATGCGCCGCAAAGAAACGCGCCGTCGCAATCTTGGCCGGCCAGAACGGATCGCCGTCGCCGGCATCGCTGCGCGCCTGTGCGATTGCCGCAGCGCGCCCGAGTTGCCAGCCGCCGGCAACGATGCCAAAAAGATGGAGGAAGGGCACCGCCGTCGCATGCACACCCTTCGGATCGCCAGAAAAGCGCTCGACAATCCAGGAAACCGCCCGTTCCAGGGCGTCGACCGCAACTGCCTGCCGCGCACCGAGGTCCGCCAGGCTGCCGTTGAGGCGCGCAACATCGCCGCGCATTTCGGCGATCAGCGAACGGATCGTCGCCCCCTGCTCGCGGGCGATCTTGCGCCCGATCAGGTCATTGGCCTGGATCGCCGTCGTGCCTTCGTAGATAGTGGTGATGCGCGCGTCACGCAGATGCTGAGCCGCACCGGTTTCCTCGATGAACCCCATGCCGCCGTGAACCTGGACGCCTAGCGACGCGATATCCACCGCGTTCTCGGTACTCCAACCCTTGACGATGGGTATCATCAACTCGGCAAAGGCTTGGGCCTTGCTGCGCGCAGCAGCATCGGGTTCGCGATGCGCACGGTCCTGCGCCGCAGCGGTGACGTAAGCGATGGCACGCATCGCTTCGATCCGCGCCCGCATCGACATCAGCATTCGGCGGACATCAGGATGGCGAAGAATGGGGACCTTGGGACCACCTCGGACGCCAACCTCGGTACCTTGGACCCGCTCGCGCGCATAGACGACCGCCCTCTGGTAGGCGCGTTCGGCATCGCCAAGCCCCTCGAGGCCGACATTGAAGCGCGCCGCGTTCATCATGATGAACATGTACTCGAGGCCGCGATTCTCCTCTCCGACCAGTGTACCGATGGCACCGCCGTGGTCGCCGAAGGCCAGAACCGCGGTCGGGCTGCCGTGGATGCCGAGCTTGTGTTCGATCGAAACGCAATAGACATCATTGCGCTCCGCCGGCGAACCATCGGCCGCCAGCAGGAACTTGGGCACGACGAACAGCGAGATCCCCTTGACCCCTTCAGGTGCTCCGGGGGTGCGCGCCAGCACGAGGTGGACGATGTTGTCCGCCATGTCGTGCTCGCCGTAGGTGATGAAAATCTTCTGGCCAAAAACCCGGAAAGTGCCGTCCCCAACAGGCTCGGCTCGCGTGCGCACTGCCGCCAGATCGGAACCGGCTGACGGCTCCGTCAGGTTCATGGTACCCGTCCACTCGCCGGAAACCAGCTTGGGCAGGTAGGCCGCCTTCTGGGCATCGGAGCCGGCGATCATCAGAGCCTCGATGGCACCCTGGGTAAGCATTGGACAAAGCGAAAAGGCATGGTTGGCAGCCTTCCACATTTCGCTGACAGCGGTAGAGACCAAGTGCGGCAAGCCCTGTCCGCCGAATTGCGGATCGCAGCCAAGGCCGTTCCAGCCGTTATCGACAAACTGGCGGTAAGCCTCCTTGAAGCCAGGCGAAGTAGTTACCGAACGATCGTGCCAGCGAGCACCCTGCGTGTCCCCAATCCGATTCAACGGCGAGAGCACTTCGCCGGCGAAGCGGGCTGCCTCTTCGAGAACCGCATCGACAACATCGGGCGTCGCCTCCTCGCAACCGGGCAAGGCGCCGATGCCGGCGCCATCCGCCAGTTCCTGCATGACGAAGCGTATATCCCGCAGCGGTGCAACGTATTCGCTCATTACTTCTCATTCTCCTTGGCCATCTTGTTCCGGGTTTCCCTCAAGTCGATGAGGAAGAGCAGGTCATCGACCACGGGCAGCGGAAAACCGACCCGCGCACCGTCGCGGTTGTCGCGCAACAGGTCGTCGAGCACGGCGACAGCATCGTCCGTCCTCCATCCCGCCACCACCTGATCAACCACGCGCGGCATGTCCTCGAGGCCGCCAGCGGTTGGCGGCGCCGGCAGGCGTTCCGCATCGACGAGGACATCGATGCGCGTGTGCCCCGCTTCGCCCGAGTCTTCCCAACGCTGCACCTGAACGTTGAAATGACGGTTCAGTTCGTTCGCAACCCGCTCGAACTCGTGACGCATTCCGGCCATCCGGTAAACGTCGAGCAGGCGGATCCAGGGTTTCAGCGCTTCCTTCGGATTCGTGTCGATGAACTCTTGCAGTGCCTGGGCAGCGCCCTTGACGCGCCCGAACGAGAGCATGATCTCGGCAAGCTCCATGACCGGATTGGCTTCGAAATGCTCGTCGAGCGAGGCCGCCGCTATGGACATCATCGAATCGTGGCCGCTCTTGCCATCAACCGGGCGCGCCGGCGCTCGCGGCTGAGCACCCATATCGATCTTAGCCGGCATCGCCATCGCTGCCGGGTCGACATCCATGGCAACCCCGCCGCGCTCGTCACGCTCGCCAGCCCGGCGCGCATCGACCCTGATCGGAGGCGCATCGAACTCGGTCTCCGAATCAGCTCCGCGGCGATCACGATAACTGCGCCACCCCAGCCAACCGGCTATCGCCAAGACAATCGCCGCCAGCAGCGCGTATATACCCCAGCCCGAGGATTCCGGGCGAGGAGGCGGCGCAACCGGAGCCGCGACCGGCGGTGCCGGCTTAGCCTCCTCGGCAGGCGTCACCGGCGCAGGGGTCGTCTGCGGCGCAGCCTGCTCGATTCTTTGCGTCAGGTCGCTCGCCCGCTGCTGCAGCGCCGCGACCTGGGCTTCCATGGCCCGCACCTTGTCGTCCGAGGCTGCCACAGGGTCGGCAGCCACCGGGATTGGCGCCTGCACGGGTGCGGGGGCGGCCGGCTTGGGCATCGGCGGCGAAGCGGGCGCCCGCGGGGCCGCCGTTGCGCCCGAGGCCTTGTCGACGGATGCCTCGAGCGCCGGATAGCGCGCCGGTGGCAATGAAGAAGGCCGCTTTCCCGGCTCGCCGACGAGAACGACGTACTCACGTACGACGTCCTGCCCGCAGCCGATATGCACCGCAACAGCGATGACCGGATCGGCCAGCGTCAGATGGGAACTGATCTGCAGCACGGGCGGCTTGCCCCGACGCAGCGCCAACTGCCCTTTCTGTAGCCAAGGAACACCGGCAGCACCGGTCGGCTGCCTCAGGGTGAAGCAGGTGGCATCGAAGGACATCCGTTCGGTCCCGAGCACGTCGATTTCGAGGCGTGGGCGATCGCCGAGAACGGCGTTTCCACGCAACTCGCCGAGACCGACAGCCGCTGCCGGGCCGGAAATGGCAACCCAACAGGCCGCCAGCAAGGTTCGATTAGCCCATTTGTTCACGGAAGCGCCCCAAGGTGCATGACATATGGCAGATTGTAGCCGCTTACTTGTTTGCGAGGTAGCGCGCATCGTCGAAAGTCGCCACCCAGCGCGGTCGGTAGACGACGAACAGGGTCAGCAGCATGCCGGAAATCCATGCCTCCGAGAAAGCGAGGAGCAGGAAATACGGCAGGTACTCTGCGGCAAGGTAGTCCCAGGAATATACACCGAGGGCCGCGAGAAAGATCGTCAAGACACCGCCGATAGCGCAGATCGCCAGGGCCGAACCGAAGAAACCGTTGACGAAGACGTAGATGAACAGATTGTCCGGAAGATGACCGTCGACCAGGCGATAGACACGGTTACTGACCCATATTCCGGTACCGGCAGTCAGCAGGGTATTCAGGGCGAAGGCGAACGGATCGATATCGCCGTTCAGCGCCACTCCGGCGGCGACCAGTGACAATCCGATGAAGGCGAGCGCGCGCCCAAAACACAATGTGAACAGGGTCGCGCCGACAAGGTGCAGCGACAACCCGGGACGCACACCGGCCTTGAGGCTCCAGACCAGAACCAGGAGCACGGCCATGCCAGCCCAGACGTTCAACGCTGACGAGTCTCGCAACCTCGACCAGTCGGCCATCCGGACGCTGCGCGCGAAGAGCAGCGCCCAGACCGCCCAAGCCGCCCAGTACCACTCTTCGCCCAGCAGGTTGTCCGGCAGATTCACATGCCGATTCTAGCCGACGCTGGCCGCCAATAGCGGCGTAGCCTCGAAGAGGTCGGCGACGAGACCGTAGTCGGCGATCTGGAAGATGGGGGCGTCGGGGTCCTTGTTGATGGCGACGATGACCTTCGAAT
>VEPL01000026.1 GCA_012026885.1 Betaproteobacteria bacterium
CTTCGGGGCCAATCCCGCGAACGAGAACCCGGCGGGGCTGGGAGCGTTCGCCTTCAACCTGCGCTTCCCCGGCCAGCTCTTCGACGCCGAGACGGGAACGCACTACAACTACTTCCGCGATTACGACCCCGCAATCGGGAGGTATATCGAAAGTGATCCGATTGGGTTGGAGGGCGGGATCAACACCTATGGGTATGTGACAGGAAACCCTCTTTCGTCATTCGATGCTACGGGACAGTTCTCTGTTCCCCCGCAATTGTGGCCGGCGCTTGGGCTCTTTGCAGTGGGCTACGGCGCAGGGAGCGCACTTATCGATGCCATCGGGAATGGAGTGGACGCATTTCTCTGTTACCGCGACCAGCGGCTGGCCCAAGAGGCCCGCGATGCCGCATTTAGAGCATGTGACTCGTATCCTCAAGGTGGCGCATGCAACTCCCTTGACTTCTTTGAGCGGCAGGTCTATCGCACAACGGCCGCGTCTACCGCGGCTGGCGGCTACTTGTCCGCCAGTGATATGTCTCGCAAGACCCGGCGCGGGGAGTAACCAGGAGACGGTTCATGAGAAAACTCATTGTCTTATCGCTCGCTTTCGAATGTGTAGCCGCTGCCCTGGTTGCGGTGCTCATACTTACGACCCCGCCTTTGGATCAGGTTTCCCATACGCCGGGTGACCCATCTGCCCCCTATTCCGTCGCTGAGGATCTGCGGCGCACCAATCAGCGCCTGGAGGATGCACTTGAGAAGGTGCGTTGGAGCACGATGACGATGATCCTAATATCGATGGCTGCCCAAGGCATATATCTTGTCGCGGGCAAGAACAAGGGATCTGAACAGGGAAATGCGGCGCTGAATCGATTGAATCATTGAGACACCTTCGGCTCCGGCGGCATGAGCTACGCGCGAACCATCGACCAGGACGGGCGGATCGCGAGCTACACCCTGGGGGCCACCGCCTACAATCTTTCGTTCGACGACGCCGGCAACATCACGCGGATCAGCGACCCGGCGAACACCGCGCTCGACAAGGTGTTCGGCTACGACCGCATCGATCGGCTGCTCTCGCTCTCGACGAACCCCACCACGCTCAACCAGAGCTTCACCTTCGACAAGGTGGGAAACCGCCTGACGCGGGTGCTCAACGGGGCCACCACCAATTACACGCTCGCCACCACCAGCAACCGCCTCACGGCGGTGGGCGGCATCGCGCGAACCAGTGATGCCGCCGGTAACCAGACCGCCGACGGAACGAGCAGCTTCACCTACAGCGACCGAGGAAGACTCTCCGGGGCCACCACGCCGCTGGGAAGCGTCGCCTACGCGGTGAACGCCCTCGGGCAGCGGGTGAGGAAGACCGTGGGCACCGTCAGCACGCACTACGCCTTCGACCTCGAAGGCAGGCTCCTGGGGGAATACGACGGCGCGGGAAACCCCATCCAGGAGGTGGTGTGGCTGAAAGACACCCCCGTGGCCACGATCCGACCCAATGGGGGGACGTACCAGGTCTTCCACGTGTGGGCCGATCACCTCGACACCCCGCGTCTGGTGACCGATGCGGCAGTGCAGGTGCGCTGGGAGTGGGCCAACACGGATCCCTTCGGGGCCAATCCCGCGAACGAGAACCCGGCGGGCTTGGGAGCGTTCGCCTTCAACCTGCGCTT
>VEPL01000037.1 GCA_012026885.1 Betaproteobacteria bacterium
AGAGGGCTGTGCGGCCGCTGGCTCCCTTGACTCTGACGGTGGTCGTGACCTCGAAAGTACGCCACAGCGCGGGGGGTTCCGGGGCCTTGACCGGGGGCAGGCGGGTCGCCGAGGTGCCCTGTGGCGGCTTCTCGATGATCGGATCATCGGGCGTGTGGGTGACGGGGCCCTGGGGGGGCGCCGGCTTTGCGCCCGAACGGGTCGTGGAGGTCGGCTTGCGCCCGGTGCTTGTCGTCGTTGGCTTGCGCGGTGCCGCCAGCGCCTCGCCCGAGAGGAGCGCGAGGGCGGCGGTCGATGCGAGAAAATCGCGACGTCTCAACCTGTATCTCCGAAGTGTCCGGGTCGTTGCCCAAACGAAAAGGCCGTGTCAGCGACACGGCCCCCTTGTTGTTTGCAAACGATTATAGCACTTCGGCGGCGTGGTCGGCGAGGCGGGAGCGTTCGCCGCGCTGCAGCGTGATATGCCCCGAATGCGGCCAGCCCTTGAAGCGGTCAACAACGTAGGTAAGGCCGGAACTGCCCTCGGTCAGATAGGGGGTGTCGATTTGGGCGATATTGCCGAGGCAGACGACCTTCGTGCCCGGACCGGCGCGGGTGACCAGCGTTTTCATCTGCTTCGGGGTCAGGTTCTGGGCCTCGTCGATGATCAGGTATTTCTTGAGGAAGGTGCGTCCGCGCATGAAATTGAGAGACTTCACCTTGATCCGCGAGCGGATGATGTCGTGCGTCGCGGCCTTGCCCCAGTCTCCGCCATAAGGACCGCCCGTTTCCTCGCTGTGGGTGAGCACATCCAGGTTGTCCTCGAGCGCACCCATCCACGGCGCCATCTTCTCTTCCTCGGTTCCGGGCAGGAAGCCGATGTCCTCGCCGACCGGGACTGTCACGCGGGTCATGATGATCTCGGCGAAGCGCTTCGCTTCGAGCACCTGGGTCAGTCCGGCGGCGAGGGTCAGTAAGGTCTTGCCGGTACCGGCCTGTCCCAGCAGGGTGACGAAGTCGATATCGGGATTCATCAGCAGGTTCATCGCGAAGTTCTGCTCGCGGTTGCGCGCGGTGATGCCCCATACCGCGTTCTTCGGATGAGTGTAATCGACGAGTGTCTCGAGGACGGCTGTCTTGCCCGCCGTCTCCTTGACGATCGCGGCGAAACCCTCGCTTTCGAGCCAGACGAATTCATTGACCAGAAGTTGCGGGCAGAGCGGGCCGGTGACCCGGTAATAGGTCTTTGCCTCCTTCTTCCACGATTCCATGCCCTTGCCGTGCTTGTCCCAGAAGTTCGCGGGAAGGGCGCGGGTGCCGGTGTAGAGGATGTCGGTATCCTCGAGCACCTTGTCGTTGAAGTAGTCCTCAGCCAGCAGGTTGAGCGCGCGCGACTTGATGCGCATGTTGATGTCTTTCGACACCAGGATGACCGGGCGCTTGGGAAATTTCTTCTGCAGGTGGATGACGACCGAAAGGATCTGATTATCGACCTTGGAGGTCGGCAGCCCCTGCGGCAACTCGTTGCTGATTGCCTCGGTCTGCAGGAACAGGCGGCCGCTCGCCAGCTTGTTCGACGGCGCGCGCAGGTCGATGCCTTCCTCGATATCGACGTCGTCGCGATTGAGCATTTCGTCGAGCGTGCGCGACGCCTGGCGGGCATTGCGGGCGATTTCCGACATGCCTTTCTTGTGGCTGTCCAGTTCCTCGAGCGTCATGATCGGCAGGAAGACGTCGTGTTCCTCGAAGCGGAACAGGCAACTCGGATCGTGCATCAGCACGTTGGTATCGAGGACGAAGATCTTGGTCGTGGCGGACTTCTTGGTCGCTGCGGGGGAGCGCGGCATGGACTGGCCTTTGTCGTGGTCGGATCAGAGGGATTGCACGGCGGCGAGGACCTCGGCAGCATGGCCGGGTACCTTGACTCCACGCCATTCGCGGCGCAGGACGCCGGTACGGTCGATCAGGAAGGTGCTGCGCTCGATGCCGCGCACCTGCTTGCCGTACATGTTCTTCATCTTGATGACGCCGAACAGGTTGCAGACCGCCTCATCGGCATCGGAGCCGAGCGCGAAGGGCAGGGATTGCTTGGTGCGGAAGCTTTCGTGGGACTTCACGCTGTCGCGGGAAATCCCGAGGACGACAGCGCCGCCCGCGGCAAACTGCGCGTGCAGGTCGCGGAACTGCTGCGCCTCGGTGGTGCATCCCGGGGTGGCATCCTTGGGATAGAAGTACAGGACGACCACTTTCCCGGCCTGGTCGGCCAACCGGAAGGACTGCCCACCGGTGGCAGGTAGCGTGAAATCAGGAACAGGGCTGTCGAGCACGCGGATAGTCTCGTGTTGTTGGAATTGAGCCATTGTCGGTAAATCGGCGCCGGCCGGTCAACCGCATTTGCTAAACTGCGCAGCATGCGCGCTTCCGGTTTCTGCCTGATCTTGACCCTCGCCCTCGCCGGATGCGGCCGCGCCTGGAACGATCCGTATCCGGCTGCAGACGCCGGCAGTAACATCCTTTACTCGGCCTTTACCGAGCGTCCGAAGCATCTGGATCCGGCGCAGTCCTACACTGAGGACGAGATTACATTTACCGCGCAGATCTATGAGCCGCCGCTTCAGTACCACTACCTCAAGCGCCCTTACGAACTGATTCCGGCGACTGTCGAGGTGGTGCCGCGTCCCCGCTTTCTCGACGAGCAGGGGCGCGAACTTCCCGCGGACGCTCCGGCCGAGCGCATCGCGGAGAGCGTCTATGAACTGCGCCTGAAACCCGGTATCCGTTATCAACCCCATCCGGCCTTTGCCACAGACGCTGCCGGAATTTCGGCCTACCTTGGCCCCGGCATCGCCGAAGGCCGCCGCGCCATTGCGGATTTTCTGCTGACTGGCACCCGCGAGCTGATGGCAGACGATTACATCTACCAGATCAAGCGCCTGGCCCACCCGCGGCTGCATTCGCCGATCTTCGGGATGATGGCCGACAAGATCGTCGGCCTCAAGGAACTCGGTGCGGCGCTGGGCAAGGCTGCGAACGACCTGCCGTCCGATGCCTGGCTCGACCTCGATGCCTTTCCGCTGTCGGGCGTCGAGAAGGTCGATGCCCATACCTGGCGCATCCGCATTCGCGGAAAATATCCACAATTTGTCTATTGGCTGGCGATGCCCTTCTTTGCGCCGGTGCCGCGCGAGGTCGACCGCTTCTTCGCCCAACCGGGCATGGCCGGGCGCAACCTTACGCTCGATTGGTGGCCGGTGGGAACCGGGCCCTTCATGCTGGCGGAGAACGATCCCAACCGGCGCATGGTGCTCGCCCGCAACCCCAATTTTCGTGGCGAAGCCTACCCCTGCGAAGGCGAAGCCGGCGACCAGGCAGCCGGACTGCTCGACGACTGCGGCAAGCCTTTGCCGTTCATCGATGCGGCCGTCTTCACTCGCGAGAAGGAGGCCATTCCTTACTGGAACAAGTTCCTCCAAGGCTATTTCGATGCCTCAGGCATCTCGTCCGACAGCTTCGATCAGGCGGTGCGCGTCAATGTCGGTGGCGATGTCGCCCTGACCGACGAGATGCGTGCGAAGGGAATCCGCTTGCTGACCTCGGTCAAGACCTCGACGTACTACATGGGCTTCAACATGCTCGATCCGGTTGTCGGTGGCCTCGGTGAGCGGGCTACACGCCTGCGCCAGGCGATTTCGATCGCCATCGACCAGGAGGAATTCATTTCCATCTTCTCGAACGGGCGCGGCATCGCGGCACAGAGCCCCTTGCCACCGGGGATATTCGGCTACGAAGCCGGCGAGGCCGGTATCGACCGCGTTGTTTACGACTGGGTTGACGGCAGGTCTCAGCGCAAACCGGTGTCGGCAGCCAAGCAACTGATGGTCGAAGCAGGTTATCCGAACGGTCGCGATGTGCAGACCGGGGAGGCTCTCGTGATCAACCTCGATACCACGGGCGGCGGCATGGGCGAGAAATCGCGGCTCGACTGGTTGACGCGCCAGTTCGCCAAGATCGATCTACAGCTGGTTGTCCGCGCCACCGACTTCAACCGCTTCCAGGACAAGCTGCGCAAGGGGAACGTGCAGTTGTATTACCTCGGCTGGAATGCCGACTATCCGGACCCCGAGAATTTCTATTTTCTCCTTGACGGCAGCGAGGGCAGGGTCGCCCACGGTGGCGAGAATTCGTCGAACTACGAGAATCCGGCTTTCGACCGGCTGTTCCGGCGCATGAAGAACATGGACAACACGCCTGAGCGCTTGGCGATCATCCGCGAGATCAATGCGATCCTGCACCATGATTCGCCTTGGGTCTTCGGCCTGCATCCCAAGAGCTATACGCTAGGCCATCGCTGGCTGAAGAACCGCAAGCCCAACGATGTCGGGAACAATATCCTGAAATACCAGCGGATCGATGCGGCAGACCGGGCCGCTGCCAGGCGCGAATGGAATTCTCCAGTCTCGTGGCCGCTGGTCCTCGCTGGCGCAATCCTGATCCTCGCCATCGTCCCAGCCATTGCCGGCTATCGGCGGCGGGAGCGGCGAGCAGCCTTGAAGTGACACCCGATCGGCGCCGCGCGGCGCTGGATGATGTGCTGGTCGCCACCCGAGATCTTTGGCATCCACAACCTTTTCGCGAACGACGTCCGGGCTGGCTGGAGGAGTATCCCGGGCTGGCCGGCGCAGTTGCGGCGCTAACTGACGACGAGGTCGCCGGGCTCGAGGACGACAGGGAGGCATCGCTGGCGCTGGTTGCACGAATCCGCCCGGAGGTCGGCGGAATTGCCAGCCTCGTCGAATTGCCGTCGTTCGCCGGCAAGATCTTGCAGGATCGCGGTCAGCGCTGGGCATGGGAGATTCCCGGCCGCAAGCGATGCCAGATCGAGGCCTTTGCTGGCGCCGCCGGTGGCGCCGGCAAGCCGGTGCTCGACTGGTGCGGCGGCAAGGGCCATCTCGGCCGCCTGCTGGCGCTCAATTGGGCAGTGCCCGTAACGACGCTGGAAATCGACGCAGAACTGTGTGCTGTGGGCGGGGCATTGGCCCGCCGCGCCGGCGCCTTGCAGGATTTTGTCGTTGCTGACGCGTTGACCGCGGCAGGCGTGCCCGCGCCAGGGCACCATGCCGTTGCACTCCACGCCTGCGGCCACCTGCACCGTCGACTGGTCCGCGAGGGCGCGGCGCAAGGGGCTAGCCGGCTCGATGTGGCGCCCTGCTGCTATCACCTCGGCATGCCCGAACGCTATGAACCGCTGGCGTCTGGTGTCCGGCTCGAACTCACGCGTGATGACGCCCGTCTCGCGGTGACCGAATCTGTGACCGCCGTCGCCCGGGAGCGGCGTCAGTCCGGGCGCGAGATGGCGTGGAAGCTGGCGTTCGTGGCGTGGCGGGAAAGTGTCGGCAGCAGCGGCTATCGGAACTTCAAGCCGGTTCCATCGCCCTGGATGCGAGCGGGTTTCGCCGAGTTCATTGCCGTGCTTTGCCGGCGCGAAGGACTGCCGACGCCGGGTCCCGCCGATGCCCTGCGCTACGAGGCGATCGGCTGGCAGCGCAGAGACGAGGTTTTGCGCCTTTCGGTCGTTCGCCATGCCTTCCGGCGGGCGTTGGAAGTCTGGTTGGTGCTCGACCTCGCGGTGTTTCTTGCAGCAAAGGGGTATGAGGTCGCGTTGGGGACTTTCTGTCCGCGCCGTCTGACGCCGCGCAACCTGATGCTTTCAGCAGAGATCGCCTAGCAACCCGAGCAATTCTGCCGGATGGGCGACGATCGCATCGGCGTTCCACGACGAGACCGGCCCGCTGTCGCCGAGGTAGCCCCAGGCGGCGGCAACGGTCGTGCAACCTGCCGCCTTTCCGGCCTGGATGTCGCGTATGTCGTCACCCACGTACAGGGTCCGCGCCGGTAGGCAGCCGAGCAGATCGCATGCATGCAGGAGCGGAAGTGGCGATGGTTTGGCAGCTGGCGTTGTGTCACCGCTGACGACGCAGGTCGTACGCGGATAGAGATCCAGCTGTGCCACGAGCGGGTCGGTGTAGCGCATTCGCTTGTTGGTGACGATACCCCAGGCGATGCCCGATGCCTCGAGTCCGGCAAGGACTTCGGCAATGCCGGTGAAGAGGCGCGTTTCGCGGCACAGTCGCGATTCATAGAGCTCGAGAAAACGGACGGAAAGCCTCTCGTAACCCGCAGCGGCAGGTTCCAGCGCGAATCCGGCGCGGAGCAGGCCGCGTACGCCCTGGGAGACGAAAGGGCGCAGGAATGCGATGGGCAAGGCTTCCTGGCCCTCCTCGGCCAGCAAGGCATTTAGGGCAGCGCCCAGGTCCGGTGCGGTATCGGCGAGCGTCCCGTCGAGGTCGAACAGAACCGCGTCAGGCATTGCGCCGTGCGCGCATGAGGTAATTGACGCCGGTGTCGGCAGTCAGCGCATAAGTGCGCGAAATCGGGTTGTAGGACATCCCGCTCAGCACTTCCGGTTCGAGCCCTGCCGCCTTGCACCAGCGGGCCAGCTCCGACGGCTTGATGAAACGGGCGTAATCGTGCGTTCCCCTGGGCAACATGTTGAGCACATACTCGGCACCGACGACGGCCAGCAGATAAGCCTTCGGATTGCGGTTCAGCGTCGACAGGAAGACATGGCCGCCCGGTTTGACGAGGCTGGCACAGGCCGCGATGATGGCTGCCGGGTCGGGGACATGCTCGAGCATCTCCAGACAGGTGACGCAGTCGAACTGACCGGGCATTTCGCCTGCCAGCGCTTCGGCCGCCACGAGGCGGTAATCGACCTTCACTCCGCTTTCGAGCAGGTGCAGCCGGGCGACCGCGAGCGGCTTTTCGGAAAGGTCGATGCCCGTGACCTCGGCGCCACGGGCCGCCATGCCTTCCGAAAGCAGGCCGCCGCCGCAACCGACATCGACGACGCGGCGCCCGGCCAGTGCGCCGGCACTCTCGATCCAGTCGAGGCGGAGCGGATTGATGTCGTGCAGCGGCTTGAATTCGCTGTTGGGGTCCCACCAGCGGTGGGCGAGGTCACCGAACTTGTCGAGTTCGGCGGGGTCGGCGTTGGCCATGGCGATCTGGAAACGGGAACGATGAAAAGAAAAAAGCCCTGCCGGGGCAGGGCTTTTGCTGCGCTGTCGGCGAATTACTTCTTGGTGCCGATCAGTTCGATGTCGGCACGACGATCCGGCTGCAGGCAC
>VEPL01000028.1 GCA_012026885.1 Betaproteobacteria bacterium
GACCATCCGGTATCCTTTGAGAATCATGCAAACCCTCAAAGAAAGGAGCCTGCACCATGAAATTCTACACGAAACAGCACCGATTTTACTGCGGCGTCGATCTGCACGCCGACACCATGTATGTCTGCGTCCTTGATTCTGGTGGGGAGGTGGTCTGCCACCGCAACATCCCCACCAAGCCCGAAACCTTCCTGCGCCTGATCAAGCCGTTTCGCGACGAACTCATCGTCGGCGTCGAGTGCATGTTCACCTGGTACTGGCTCGCCGACCTGTGCGTTGAGGAAGGGATCGACTTCGTCCTCGGCCATGCTCTCTACATGCGCGCCATCCATGGCGGCAAGGCCAAGAACGACCGGATCGACTCGCACAAGATCGCTGTGCTGCTGCGTGGCGGCTCGTTCCCCCTGGCCTACGTCTATCCCAAACCGATGCGCGCCACCCGCGACCTGCTGCGCCGCCGCAACCACCTGGCCAGAAAACGCGCCGAGCTCTACGCCCACATCCAGAACACCGCCACCCAGTACAATCTGCCGGAGCCGCTGGGACGCATCGCCAAGCCGAGCGAGCGCGGCGCCCTGCTGGACAAGTTCCCCGACCCCGCCGTGCGCCGGATGGTCGAAATCGACCTCTTGACCATCGTCCACTACGAGCAGTTGCTCGGCAATTTGGAGCGGCAACTGGAGCGGACCGCCGTCCATCACGACCCGGTCGGTCTGGCGCTGCTCAAGAGCATCCCCGGCGTCGGCCGCATCCTGGGCATGGTCATGCTCTACGAGATCGGCGACATCGCCCGCTTCCCCCGCGAACAGGATTTCGCCTCCTACTGCCGGCTGGTCAAGCCGGCCAAGGAATCGGCCGGCAAGCACTACGGCCACAGCGGCAAGAAGATTGGTAACGCCCACCTGCGCTGGGCCTTCGGCGAAGCGGTGGTGCTGATGCTCAAGGGGAACACGGCCGCACAGCGCCAATTGCAGAAACTGGCCAGCAAGCACGGCAAGGGGAAAGCCCTGGCGATCCTCGCCCATCGCCTCGGCCGCGCCGTCTACTACATGCTCAAGAACCAGACGCCCTTCGACGCAGAGCGGTTTTTGCGGCAGCAGGGCGCATGATTGGGAGGGGGCGGATCAGCCCGGCGCCTAACTGGCGGTAGACTTGTTACGGTGAACTGGACAGCCGCGGCCGCAACACCCTTGGGCAATCAGCCCGTCATCGGCCGCATCAGTCGGAAACCGTACGCCAAGCCCGTGGGATTTGATTGGCGGTCCGCCCCGCTCCCTTAACATTCCGCGCGATGGCCAACGAGCCATGGCCGGCTTCTGCCCCTTTCCCGATCCCGCCCCTAACTGCGGCCCTGGCCAATTTGGAGGGACCACGCCGAATTGAATGAGACGGCACAAGGGTACGCCAGCGTTTCCAGGCGGCAGGAACAGCTCGCAGCTTGAGCCCCTGCACTACAGAGCCTCGATAAGTGTTTGGAGCAGAAGACGTCTGCAGCCAGCCAAAAGCCCAAGTCGGAAGCGGATGGCTCGGTTTTGATCAGTCGCTTGTCAAGGAACGAAGAAGCTCAATCTTTTTCGCGGCTGGACGATTCTACCCCTTGACCACCGGGGGCCTGATAAGTGTT
>VEPL01000017.1 GCA_012026885.1 Betaproteobacteria bacterium
CCTCACTGAAGCGGACGTCGCGCGACAGATCGTGCAATGCGACAAAGTGGCGTGGCGCGACGCCGCTTACCTCGAATCGTTAGGAAGCATGAAGAAGCCTCGCGAACTTCAGGCGATCACGAAACACTTCGCGGCCTTAACGCGGATGCCTCCGACGGCATTCCCTCAAGCGAGAGGGAGGCTCAAGGTAACGGCCAATCACGGCGTGTACATAATCTACTCGCCGCGGGGCAAGGTCCTTCACGTAGGGCGCAGCGTTCGAGGAAAGAACGGGCTGCGACAACGCCTAAACAACCACCTTCAAGGCCAGTCATCGTTCGTTGCCTTGTTTCTCGGTGGCCGCGGCTCGAAGCTGCGCCAGGGGTACAAGTACGCCTGCGTCGAAGTGCCAACTCCGCGAACTAGGGCCTTGCTGGAGGCTTACGCAGTGGGGCATTTGTGTCCTGAGCACATTGGAACGGGTGAACATGCTTCCTAACAACGCGTCCGAGCGGTCCGTGGACCAGTGTGGGCCGCGTCTGGCCGCGGCCGAGGCATCGTGCCCGGCCGCTCAACTCAATCGTTAGGCTGCAATGAAGGGTGTCATCGCGAACGATCGGGCGGCGTTAATGAGCTATGCCTCCGAAAGTCAGCGAAATCCTTCGTATGCTCGCCGATGACGGCTGGGTTCAGGTCACGACGCGTGGCAGCCATCGCCAGCTCAAACATCCGACCAAGCCAGGGCGCGTCACCGTTCACGGCAAGCCGAGTGACACCATTGCTCCGGGTACACTTAACAGCATCATGAAGCAGGCTGGGCTAAAGAAGTGAGGCCGACAATGCGCTATGCCGTCGTAATCGAGAAGGCTGGAACGAACTATTCCGCATACGTACCCGATCTTCCGGGGTGTATCGCCACGGGGAGCACTGTGGCTGAAACCGAGACGTTGATCCGCGAGGCGATTGAGCTACATCTCTCTGGCATGCGGGAGGATGGAACTCCGATCCCCCCGCCGTCGAGCCAGGTCGAGTACGTAGAAGTTGCAGCCTAACAATACGTTCGAGTGGTCGTGTGGCATGGGCGGGCCGCGTCTGCCCGCGGCCGAGGCACCGTGCCCGGCCGCTCAACTCGATCGTTAGATGGCGCCGAAACAGCATCCCTCAGCAACCCGCGTCGCAGCTTCAGACGTGGTGCTCGTTTGCGGCGTCCTAGCGCTTGTTGGTGCGCCGTGGCTTGCGGTCGACGGCTGGGCTGTCGTCGCAGTGAGCCTCTTGGTAGGCTCCGTGCTCATTGTCGTCTCCCATGCCATTGCACCACTGGGTGGGCCGTTCAATCTCAACCGGTACCGAAATCCACCGCTTGTCCAACCAGATCATGTTTCGCGGGCATCCACATCCGAGGGCAATGGCAGCGGTGCCATCTAACAACACGTTGGAACGGACCGTGAAATGTCGTGGGCCGCGTCTGCCCGCGGAACGGTCATCGTGGCCGGCCGCTCAACTCGATCGTTCGATCGCGATAGAAGGACATCAACGCTCTACGGAGACCTGGAGATGACAGCGCGAAAAATAAGGGCGTTTGTGTACACGTCGAGCATTTCTGAAACGTTGTCGTTGCTGCCG
>VEPL01000002.1 GCA_012026885.1 Betaproteobacteria bacterium
GGCGCTGGGGGTAGTAGGGGCGGGGGACGCCGGGGTCGTCGTAGGGGCGGCGGGTGGCGACCAGCTCGAGCGGTTCGCCGGGCGGCGTCCGGCTGCGTACCAGCTGGAAATAGCGCCCGGGAGCCTCGGGGAAATGCAGGTGACCGGCGAACCAGTGCTCGTAGATGTAGCGGCCAAGCAGTTGCTCGCCGGCCGAGTCGCCGTTGAGGAAACGCTCCCAGTCGGCAGCCACGCGCTGCGCACCGGCGGGCAGCGGCGCGGCCGGGGTGAACGGGGCGCCGCGCTCGAGCCAGCCGGCGAGGAGGGCATGTTCGTCGGGAGCGAGCGCAGGCAGGCCGAAAGGCATGCCGCGGTGCGGGTGGCGCTGCTCGTAGTCGTCCATGTTCTCGGCCTTGACGCAGGTCTGCTCGCGATCAAGGGAAAAGTCGAGGTCGCGGTCGCGCAAGGCGCCACTGTCCGGACCGGGATGCGTCTGCTTGAGGGCGAGCATGCGGTAAAGCACGCCGGCCTCGCGGTTGGCATCGGGCGATTGCTCGCGCTCGTTGAGCACCGGGTGGAAGCCCTTCTGCCGCCAGGCGGAGGGGGTCAGCGCATCGAACCCCAGACGGGTCGGCGCGTCGGCGACGAGGCGAGTGACCGAATAGACGGGCGCCGGGCTGGCGCCGCGCGTGATGCCCTCGTAGCTCGCCAGGTTGAGCTGGCAGGGCGCGTCGTAGCAGGCGTGGCAGGCGACGCAGCGCGCATCGAGGAGCGGGCGGACCTCGCTCCGGTAATCGGGGCCGCCGGCGGTCGCGGTTGGCGGAACGTCGAAGCGGCTCGGGTCGGCGGCGCCGTAGCGCTCGTCGAGCCGGTAGTGGCCGACAATCGTCGCGCATCCGGCGACGAACATGGCGAGAACGAGGAATGAGCGGCGCATCGTGGCAAGCTAATGGCAGTTCGGGGCGCCCAGTGTAGCGCATGGTGCCGTGCCGGCCGGAGCGTCGGGGCAAACCTGCTAATATTGGCGTTTTCGTTGCATTGCACAAAGGCAGTATCCGATGTCTTCCCCCGCCGCCGACCGCATGACTCCGGACGAGCGTCGCGCCGGCGCCTCGCTGGCTGCCATCTTCGCCCTGCGCATGCTCGGCCTCTTCCTGATCCTGCCGGTCTTCTCGGTCTTCGCCAAGGATCTGCCGGGCGGCGATGACCTCGCGCTGGTCGGCTTGGCCCTCGGCATCTACGGCCTGACCCAGGCCGCGTTCCAGATTCCCTACGGGATCGCCTCCGACCTGTGGGGGCGCAAGCGGGTCATCGTCATAGGGCTTCTCATTTTCGCGGCCGGCAGCTTCGTCGCCGCCTGGGCGCCGGACCTCCACTGGATCATCGTCGGCCGCGTGCTGCAGGGCGCCGGGGCCATTTCGGCAGCGGTCACCGCGCTGGCCGCCGATCTTACCCGCGAGGAGCACCGCACCAAGGTGATGGCGATGATCGGCTCGTCGATCGGCCTCGTCTTCGCCCTCTCGCTGATCGGTGCGCCGGTACTGTACGGGCTGATCGGCATGGGCGGACTGTTCACGATGACCGGTGTCCTCGCCCTGGCGGCGATCGTCCTGCTGCTCAAGGCGGTGCCGCCGGCGCCGCCGCCGCACGGCCACGAGAAGCTGCCGCTGCGCCGCGTGGTCTTCGATGCCGACCTCGTCCGCCTGAACCTCGGCATCTTCACCTTGCACGTGATGCAGATGGCGATGTTCGTTGTGCTGCCGCACGCCCTGGTCGACCACGGCCGCCTGCCCGCCGCAGACCACTGGATGGTCTACCTGCCGGCCGTCCTCGCCTCGTTCGCCGTCATGGTTCCGGCGATCATCGCGGCTGAACGGCGTGACCGCATGGCGCCGGTCTTCCGCGGTGCCATCGCCCTGCTCCTCGTTGTCCAGCTCGGCCTCCTGTTCGCCGGCGGGAGTCTGTGGACGCTTGGGCTCTGGCTGCTGCTCTTCTTCGTCGCCTTCAATATCCTCGAGGCGACGCTGCCCTCGCTGGTCTCGCGCACGGCGCCGCCGGCAGCCAAGGGTGCAGCGCTCGGGGTTTACAACACCACCCAGGCGCTGGGCCTTTTTGTAGGCGGCGCGCTGGGCGGCTACATCGCGCAGCGTTTCGGCGATAATGCTGTCTTCGCCGCGTGCGCCGGGCTGGCTGTCCTGTGGTCGCTGCTGGCGGCCTCGATGAACTTTCCGCGCCGGCGGGCCGTGCCCGCTTCCGCCCCAACCGTTTAGGAGAACAACGCATGGCATCGGTCAACAAGGTCATTCTCGTCGGCAACCTCGGCGCCGATCCGGAAACCCGCTACACGGCGAGCGGCGACGCGGTCTGCAATATCCGCCTGGCCACCACCGACAGCTGGAAGGACAAGAACAGCGGCGAGAAGCGCGAAATGACCGAGTGGCACCGAGTCGTGTTCTACCGCAAGCTGGCCGAAATCGCCGGCCAGTACCTCAAGAAGGGCTCGCAGGTCTACCTCGAGGGCCGCATCAAGACCCGCAAGTGGACCGACAAGGACGGCCAGGACCGTTACACGACGGAGATCGAGGCGACCGAGATGCAGATGCTCGGTTCGCGCCAGGGCATGGGAGCGCCGGCAGCAGCGGGCGGCGGCAGTTACGACGAACCGGCGGATTTCGCGCCGGCGCCGGCAAAGGGCAAGGCCAAGCCCTCCTTCGACGACCTCGGCGACGACATCCCCTTCTGAGGGCAGATTGCCCCGGCCAAGGTGCCGGGACAGCCTGGACCGGCAGGACAGCCGGCGGCTAACTGGGGATTCGATGAGCAGCAGCCTTCAAACTGAGGAAGCATCCGGCAAGCGCCTCGCGGCCCTTGCGTTGGCAGCGCTCGGGGTCGTCTATGGCGATATCGGTACCAGCCCGCTTTACGCGGTAAAGGAGGTTTTCGCCGGCAACCACCCCATCCCGGTCAGCCAGGCGAACGTCTATGGCAGCCTGTCGCTGTTCTTCTGGGCGCTGATCATCATCGTCTCGGTGAAGTACGTCCATTTCGTCCTGCGCGCGGACAACCGCGGCGAAGGCGGCATCATGGCCCTGATCGCACTGGCCCTGCGCGACACGCGCAACCGGCCGCGCGAGGCCAGGGCGATCATGATCATCGGCATCCTCGGCGCCGCGATGTTCTACGGCGACGGCATGGTGACACCGGCGATTTCGGTGCTGTCGGCGGTCGAGGGTCTGGAGGTCGGGGCGCCGGCGCTGCATCCCTTCGTGATCCCGATCACCCTGGCAGTCCTGTTCGCGCTCTTCCTGCTGCAGCGTCACGGGACCGCGCTGGTCGGAGCCTTCTTCGGCCCGGTGATGGTCATCTGGTTCTCGGTTCTTGCCGTTCTGGGTGCGGTCAACATCGTCGCCCATCCGGAAATCATCGCGGCGCTCAGCCCGCTGCATGGGATCGCCTTTCTCCGCGATAACCCGACGCTCGCGCTTTTTGCGATGGGTAACGTCGTGCTCGCGGTAACCGGCGCCGAGGCGCTTTACGCCGACATGGGCCATTTCGGACGCAAGCCGATTTCCCGCGTCTGGTTCGCGTTCGTGCTGCCCGCCCTGGTCCTCAACTATTTCGGCCAGGGCGCGCTGATCCTCACCGACCCCGCCACGGCCGAGAATCCCTTCTATCATCTGGCGCCCGACTGGGCGCTGTATCCGCTGATCGGGCTGGCCACCGTGGCCACCGTGATCGCGTCGCAGGCAGTCATTTCCGGCGCCTTCTCGGTGACGCGCCAGGCCATGCAGTTGGGCTTCGTGCCGCGCATGGAGGTCCAGCACACCTCGGAAAAGGAACAGGGTCAGATCTACCTGCCGGCGGTCAACTGGGGCCTGATGCTGGCGGTGATGATCCTCGTTCTCGGCTTCCGGTCGTCGAACAACCTGGCGGCTGCCTACGGCATTGCGGTGACCGGTGACATGGTCATCACCTCGCTGCTCGCCGTGGTCGTCGCGGCCCGCGTCGCCAAATGGGGCTGGCCGAAGGCCATCGCGGTGTTCTCCTGCTTCCTCGTCGTGGAACTGATCTTCCTGGCGGCGAATGTCCTCAAGATTCCCGATGGCGGTTGGTTCCCGCTCGTCGCCGGGATGCTGGTCTTCCTGTTGATGACGACCTGGAAGCGCGGGCGCGACCTGCTCTCGGCGCGGCTTGCCGGCGAGCGGCTTGACCTCGGCATGTTCCTCGAATCGCTCGCCGCCTCGATGCCGACGCGGGTTGCCGGAACCGCGGTCTTTCTCAATGCCGACCCGAACGGGGTGCCGCACGCGCTGCTGCACAACCTGATGCACAACAAGGTGGTGCACGAACGCGTCGTGCTGCTCTCCGTGCAGTTCTTCGATGTGCCCTACGTGCCTGATATCGACCGTGTCGAAGCTCGCCAGTTGCGGGACAACTTCTGGAGCGTCATCGTCCAGTACGGCTTCAAGGACGAACCGGATATCCCGCATGCGCTGGCGATGTGCGCCGACGCCGGGCTCGAATTCAACAGTCTGGACACGTCCTATTTCATCGGGCGCGAGACCCTGATCCCGCGGCTGAATTCGGAAATGGCCTTCTGGCGCGAAAAGATCTTCGTCGCCATGTTCCGCAACGGCGGTTCGGCCACCGCCTTCTTCAACATCCCGAGCAATCGCGTCGTCGAACTGGGGACGCAGGTCGTACTCTAGGCCTCAGCGGCGGACGTGCCGGTTGCGGCCACTGTTCTTGGCCGTGTAAAGGGCCTCGTCGGCGCGCTGGATGGCGGTATCGACGACGTCGCCCCACTGAACCGCCGTGCTGCCGATACTCGACGTGAAATTGATCACCTCACCATCGGTCAGTCGCACTTGCGTCTTGCGGATGCGTTCGAGCAGGCGCTCGATGACCGGCTCCGCCGCGTTGCTGTCGGTTTCGATGAGCAGCAGCGCAAACTCCTCGCCGCCGATGCGCCCGACCAGGTCGACATTGCGCAGGCTGGCCCGCAGCAGTTGGGCGAGATGGACGAGGACGGCATCGCCGGCTGGATGGCCGTAGCCGTCGTTGATCTTCTTGAAATGGTCGATGTCGAGGATGATCAGCGTCGGCATCGGCCCGTGCCGCTGGCCGCGTGACAGTTCGCTGGTGAAGCGTTCCATGAAGGCGCGCCGGTTGAGCAGGCCGGTCAGGGCATCGGTGGTCGCCTGCTGGCGCAGTTCCTTTTCCAGCATGCCGCGCCGGGCGATCTCGCTGTTCAGCCGCTCGCGCTCGCTCTCCAGCGCCAGTCGCTGGATCGTCATCTCGTTCCGGTCCCGGCGCAGCGAAGTTTCCGACCAGTAGAGGCCGGCGGTGAGGAGGGCGCCGGTAATGGTGAAGCGAAGGATGAAGCCCGCCGTGTAGTGACTGGGCTCGCCGCCGGGAATACCGAAGATCATCAGCGCCAGGGCAGCGGCGACGGCAGTTGCGCTCCAGACGAGGCCAAGGCGTGGCGGCATCAGCATCAGCGTGACCAGCGGCAGCGTGAAGAACCAGAGCGCCCGCTCCAGATTCGGCCCGGGAAAGGCGACCAGGTAGAGCATGAGGACGATGAAGACCGCGATGCCGGTGTGCAGGAGCGGCGGCCGTTCCCGCCCGCGCGTGAGCGCGACGTAGGTATAGGCGGTGATGCCGATGGCGAAAGCGAGCAAGCCGAGGAGCAGCCATTCGTGGTCGAGCGCCGCCGCCACGGCGAAGAGCGCCTGGATCGGCAGGGTGATCGCAGAGAAAGTACGCGAGCGCTCGCGGATCAGCTGGTCGTTGGCGGCATCGGCCTGGCGCTCGGTGATCATGGCGTCACAGCTTCCGGATCTTGTCGAGCAGAGCGGTGGTCGAGGTCTCGTGCAGGAAGGGGATCGAATGGACGCTGCCCCCCCAGCCGGCGACCTCGCGGGCGCCGACGATGCGCTCGACCGGCCAGTCGCCGCCCTTGACCAGGACGTCCGGGCGGCACTCGAGGATGCGTTGCAAGGGCGTGTCCTCGTCGAACCAGGTGACGAGCGTCACGCACGCCAGCGCCGCCATGACCGCGAGGCGGTCGGCGAGGCGGTTGACCGGGCGGTCGTCGCCCTTGCCGAGCCGGCGCACCGAGGCGTCGCTGTTGAGCGCGACCACCAGGCCGGCACCGAGCGCTGCCGCTTGGGCGAGGTAGGTCACATGCCCGCGGTGCAGGATGTCGAAGCAGCCGTTGGTGAACACCAGCGGACGCGGCAGCGTCGCAGCCCGGCCTGCCAGTTGGGCTGGCGGGCAGATCTTCACTTCGAAGCCGGGCGGCGGATAGGACATGGGGGTGGCAGAAGGGGACAAGCCGCCTATTCTAGTGGCTTGCCCGGCCGGGAGAAACCCCGGCTTGGCGACGAACGGGCGTCAGGCGCCGGCTCCGCTGGTGGCGCGCCAGTCACTGACGGCGGCGAGTGCCTCGGCGAGGCCGGGAAGGAGGGTGACGCCGGCCGGTGCCGACTGGCGTACGACGCCCCGTCCGCCTGCCCACAGATCGATGCCTTGCGGCAGCATCAGGCGGAGCTGCTCGAGCAGGCCGCCGATCTGCCTTTGCGGAAAGGCCACAGAGAACGACAGCGCGACGACATCGGCCTGGTGCGCCTCCGCGGCGCGGACGATCTCGAGCAGGGGCATCTGGGTCCCGAGCGGAATGCAATGCGCTCCCTCCAGCGTCAGCAGGGCCTCGACCATGAGCAGGCCGAGCACGTGCGGCTCCTCGGGGACGCTGGTGAGCAGGATGCGCGGGCTGTTGCCGGTCTGCAGTGCGGCGATCGCCTGGCGCAGGAGGCGCTTGGTCAGTTCGGTGTACAGATGTTCCTCGAAGACCTCGAAGCTGCCGTCCTCCCAGGCATCGCCGACACGTACGGTGAGAGGGGCTACCGTGTCCTGGACAAAGCGCAACAGGCCGTGGCGCGCCAGGCGCTGTTGCATGGCCCGCTGGTACCCGGCACCGTCGTGACGCTTGATCAGGTCGAGCAGGGCGGTCAATTCGCCTTCGTCGACGCCGGTGGGCGTCGGCGTCGGCGGAGCCCGGCGCGGTGCCAGCGATTCCAATGCCCCCGGCGGCGCCGCGAGCAGCTTGCCCGGCCGGTGCCCCTGGTCCATCAGGCGCTTGATCAGGCGCAGGCGCTCGACCTGGTCTGCCGGATATTGACGCTCGCCGTTGGCGTCGCGTCCCGGCACGGGGAAGCCGTAGCGGCGCTCCCATACGCGCAGCACATCCTTGGACAGCCCGGTTTCGCGCTCGACGGCAGCAATATTGAACTCGGCAGTATTCATGATTGTCCTGAACAATGTATCGACAAAGCGTTGACAAATTGAATCGTCACGACTATCTTACGAACAAATGTCCAAAATGTCTAGGACAAATTTGGGAGAGTGTGAATTATGTCCAACCTGGCAATTTTCGGGAAGCTGGCTGCCTCGTTCATCGGGCTCGTCTGCGTCCTGCCGGCCGCCACCGCACAAAGTTGTCCGGCACTCCTCGATCACACCTTCCCGGCCCTGCAGGACGGCAAGCCCGTTTCGCTCTGCCAGTACGCGGGGAAGGTCGTCCTCGTCGTGAATACCGCCAGCAAGTGCGGCTTCACATCGCAATACGACGGCCTCGAGAAGCTCTACGACCGGCTCAAGGACAAGGGGCTCGTCGTTCTCGGCTTCCCCTCCAATGATTTCGGCGAGCAGGAGCCCGGCAGCAACAAGGAAATCGCCGATTTCTGCCGGCTTACCTATGGCGTGCAGTTCCCGATGGTCGGCAAGACCTCGGTCAAGGGACGCGACGCCAATCCCTTCTACCTGAAGCTGGCCGAGTTGACCGGCAGCCGCCCCAAGTGGAATTTCCACAAGTACCTGATCAGCCGTGACGCAACCCAGGTCGTTGCCTACTCGAGTTTCACCAAGCCGGACGACAAGGACCTGTTGAAGAAGATCGACGAATTTCTCGCCCGCCAGCCCTGATACCCAACGGAGATCGCCATGAACGCCCCAGAAACCTTCTTTCTTCCCGATGTGCAGGCATTCGCCGACCTGCGCGCACTCGCCATCCAGAATGTCGGCGTCAAGGGCCTGCGCTATCCGCTCTCCATCGCGGCGGCGACGGGAGAAACCGTGGCGACCGTGGCGACGCTGGCGATGACCGTCGGTCTGCCGCCGGAAGTCAAAGGGACCCACATGTCGCGCTTCGTCGAGATCCTCGAGTCGCGCCACGGCGTGCTCGGCCACGACACGATCTTCCGCATGCTCGACGAGATGCTGCTGCGCCTGGAGGCCAGGAGCGGACGCATCGAGATGGCCTTTCCCTATTTCATCCGCAAGACCGCTCCCGTGTCGGGCGTCGAGAGCCTGCTGGACTACGACGTCACTTACGTCGTTGAGGCGCCCGAGGGCGAACATGCGGCGATGACCCTGAGCGTCACGGCACCGGTCACCAGTCTGTGCCCCTGCTCGAAGAAGATTTCCGACTACGGAGCCCACAACCAGCGCTCGCTGATCACCATCGAGGCCCGCCTGCGCGAGGCGATGACGGTCGAGGAACTGGTGCGCGTGGCCGAAGAGGAGGCTTCGTGCGAGGTATTCGGCCTGCTCAAGCGTCCCGATGAAAAATGGGTCACCGAGCGCGCCTACGACAATCCGAAATTCGTCGAGGACCTGGTGCGCGACATCGCCCTGCGCCTGATGAAGGAGCCGCGCATCGCCGCCTGGAAGGTGGTCTCCGAGAATTTCGAGTCCATCCACAACCACTCCGCCTACGCCGAACTGCACGGCGTCAACGACTGAGGAGAGCGCCATGCAAGGGAGACAAAAGATCGCCGTCGTCGGCGCCGGCATATCGGGGCTGGCCAGTGCCTGGCTGTTGGCGCACCGCCACGACGTGACGCTGTTCGAGGCAGGCAGCTATCTCGGCGGCCACACCAACACGGTCGATGTCACGCTGGAAGGGAAAACCCATCCGGTCGACACCGGCTTCCTGGTCTTCAACGAGCGCACCTACCCGAACCTGATCGCCATGTTCGCGCTCCTTGGTGTCGAATCGGTGCAGACCGAGATGACCTTTGCCGTCAGCCTGGAAAAGCCCGACCTCGAGTGGGCCGGCAGCAGCCTCGCCACCGTTTTCGGCCAGAAGCGCAACCTGGTGCGCCGCGAGTTCTGGGCCATGCTCTCCGACATCCTGCGCTTCAACCGCGAGAGCGTCGCCTGGCTGGCCTCGCATCCCGACAACGGGCGCAGCCTGCGCGACTTCCTCGCCGAAGGACGCTACTCGAACGCCTTCGCCGACTGGTACCTGCTGCCGATGGCAGCCGCCATCTGGTCCTGCCCGACCGGACAGATGCTCGACACCCCGCTCGCCACCTTCGTGCGCTTCTGCCAGAACCACGGGCTGCTTCAGGTCTTCGACAGGCCCGCTTGGCGCACCGTGAAGGGCGGCGGACGCGAGTACGTGCAGCGCCTTGCCGCGCAACTCGACGACATCCGCCTCGCCTGCCCGGTCAGCGGCGTCACCCGCGCCGCCGATGGCCTCCATGTCGTCCATGCTGGCGGCAGCGAACGCTTCGACCAGGTCGTCATGGCCTGCCACAGCGACCAGTCGCTGCGCATCCTCGGCTTCACCGCCAGCGACGCCCAACGCGAGGTCCTGGCGGCCATCCGCTACCAGCCGAACCGCGCCGTCCTGCATACCGATCGTGCCCTGCTGCCGCGTGACGAGAAGCTGTGGTCGGCATGGAACTACTTCGCCGGCAGCGGCGAGCCCGGGCATCAGGCAGTCGGTGTTTCCTACCTGATCAACAAGCTGCAGCCGCTGCCGTTCTCGACGCCGGTGGTGGTCACGCTCAATCCGGTGCACGAGCCGGACCCGGCACAGGTGATCGCCGAGTTCGACTACGCCCACCCGATCTTCGACGGGCCGGCCATCGCCGCCCAGCGCCGCCTCGCCGACGTCCAGGGCGAGGGCGGCATCTGGCTGGCCGGTGCCTGGGGCAGCTATGGCTTCCACGAGGACGGTCTCAAGTCGGCGCTGCGTGTCGCCAACGGCCTCGGCGTCGCGGCGCCGTGGCAGGACGCGGCGCCGGCCGTGCGCGATCTGGCGATGGCGTGAAGCGATGAGTGGCATTCCCTCGCTCCTCGTCGGCAACGTCATGCACCGGCGTATGCGGCCGGTCGAGAACGCCTTCGTCTACCCGGTGTTCTACGTGCAGTTGCCGCTGCATGACCTGGAGACGGCAAAAGGGCCGGTTTTCTCGGTCGACCGCGCCAACCTGCTGAGCTTCCACCAGCGCGACCACGGTCCGCGCGACGGCAGCCCGCTGCTGCCCTGGATCCAGGCGCTGCTGCGCGAGCGCGGCCTGCCCGACGACGGCGAGATCGTCCTGCAGACCTTCCCGCGCGTCCTCGGCTTCGTTTTCAATCCGGTCAGCTTCTGGTATTGCCACGATGTCCAGGGCGCGCTGGTCGCCGTGCTGGCGGAGGTCAACAACACCTTCGGCGGGCGTCACGCCTACCTGCTGCACAATCCGGGCGGCGCCCCCTTGCGCGATGGCCAGACCTTGCGGGCCGGCAAGGAATTCCATGTCTCGCCCTTCTGCGAGGTGGTCGGCGGCTATCGCTTCCGCTTCCATCTCGGCCGTACCAAGCCGCTCGCCTGCATCGACTACGACGACGGTGGCGGCGACCTGCTGCTGACCGCGATCAGCGGCCGCCGCCTCGCGTGGACGACGCGCAACCTCTTTTCCACCTTCGTGCGCATGCCGCTGCTGACCTTCGGCGTCGTCGCGCGCATTCACTGGCAGGCCCTGCGCCTCTGGCTCAAGGGCGTGCCCTTCCGCGGCGCCCATCCGCCCGCATCGACCCAACCGGTACAGGAACCGACGAAATGAACAACACGCTGACCATCGGCGGTGCCGCGTCGCCCGCCCGCGCCACCCGCATCGTCCTCGAACTCCTCGAAAGCCTGCATGGTGGCCTGCTCGAAGTACGACTGCCCGACGGCTCCAGCCGCCTGTTCGGCGAGGGCGAGCCGGGCGTCTCCTGGATCGTGCATGACGAGGCGGTGTTCGAACACATCCTCGCACGCGGCGACATCGGCTTCGCCGAGTCCTACATCGACGGCCTCTGGGAAAGCGGCGACCTGACCGCCCTGCTGACGCTGTTCGCGCGCAACCGCGACAACCTGCAGCGGGCGATCTACGGCAACTGGCGGCAGCTGCTGGCGGCACGCGTGCGCCACTGGTTCAACCGCAACAGCCGCGCCGGCAGCCGGCGCAACATCATGGCCCACTACGACCTCGGCAACGAGTTTTACCGGCTGTGGCTCGACGAGACCATGAGCTACTCGAGCGCCCTCTACGGCACTGATGCCGGCGACGCCCTGCCCGACGCCCAGCGCGCCAAGTACCGGCGCATCCTCGACCGGCTGGAAGCACAGCCGGGGCAATCAGTGCTCGAGATCGGCTGCGGCTGGGGCGGCTTCGCCGAGCTGGCGGCCGTCGCCGGACTGCGCGCCACCGGCCTGACCCTGTCACCGGCCCAGTTGGGCTGGGCGCAGCGGCGCGTGCCGCAGGCCGACCTGCGCTTGCAGGACTACCGCGATACGCAGGAACGCTTTGACCACGTCGTCTCGATCGAGATGTTCGAAGCGGTAGGTGAGCGCTGGTGGCCGACCTACTTCCGTACCGTCGCCGGCGCGCTGAAGGAAGGCGGCAACGCGGTGATCCAGAGCATCACCATCCGCGACGACCTGTTCTCCGCCTACCGCAAGTCGACCGACTTCATCCAGCAGCACGTCTTCCCCGGCGGCATGCTGCCCTCGCGCGCCGCCTTCCGCGCTGCCGCCGCACGCGCCGGCCTCGTCGTGCGCGACGAGTTCGCCTTCGGGGCTGACTACGCGCGCACCCTGGCCGAATGGCGCGTTGCCTTCGAGCGCAACTGGCCGCAGATTTCCGCGCTCGGCTTCGACGAAACTTTCCGCCGCCTGTGGCGGATGTACCTGTGCTACTGCGAGGCCGGCTTCCGCGCCGGTAACATCGATGTCGTCCAGTTCCAGCTCGCGCATCGTTGATCTCGTGGCGCCGGGCGCCCGCCGCGCTGCCGGCGATGGTTGCGGTCGACCGGCGAAAACGGCCGAAATCGGCATGCGCGCGAACGGGCGCCGGCGGCTTCTCGCCGTGCTCGCCGGCTGGCCGCTCGCCGCCCTGCCGGCCTTCGCCGCGCCCGATCCGGCGCTCGGCCTCAAGCGCTGGGGCAGCGGCGATTTCCGCCGCTTCGGCTTTCTCGTCTATCACGCGACGCTGTGGGCCGGCGACGACCCGTTGCGCCCGCCGCTCGCGCTGCGCCTCGACTACAAGCGCACCATCGCCGGCAGCGCCATCGCCGAGGCGAGCGTCAAGGAAATGCGCCAGCTCGGTGCCGGCGAGGCCGACCTCAAGCGCTGGGGGACCGAGATGGCGCGCGTCTTCCCCGACGTGCGTGAAGGCGACCACCTGACCGGCCTCTACCGTCCCGAGGGTGCCGCCTTCCTGTTCAACGGCAGTGCGCGCGGGGAGATTGCCGATCCCGAGTTCGCCCGCCGCTTCTTCGCCATCTGGCTCGATCCGCGCACCAGCGCGCCCGACCTGCGCGCCGCGCTGTTGCGCCGCCCGGCCGGTTGACCATGACCACCGGGCGCGTGCTTGCCTACGGCCTGCTCGGGCTGCCACTGGCCTTCGCGGCGCTGCCGGTGTACGTCCACGTCCCGCGCTTCTACGCCGAGGTGGCGGGCATGGAGTTGGCGCTGCTCGGTGCCATCCTGCTCGGCGCCCGCCTGCTCGATGCCGGCATCGACCCGTGGCTGGGCTGGCTGGCTGACCGCGTGCCGCGCCCGGCGATGGTCGCCGTCGCGCTGGTGCCCTTCGCGGCCGGCTTCGTCGCCTTGCTCCACCCGCCGGCCGACTACGCCGCGGCCTGGCTGCTCGGCTCGCTGGCCCTGACCTACCTCGGTTTCTCGGCGGCGTCCATCGCCTACCAGGCCTGGGGCGCCGATGTCGGCAGCGATTCCGGGGTGCGCACGCGCTTGACCGCGGCGCGCGAGGGCTTCGGACTGGTCGGCGTCGTCCTCGCCGCGGCGCTCCCCGGCCTGCTGGCCAGCGACCTCAGCGACGGCATCGCCCGCCTGTCATGGGTCCTGCCGCCGCTCCTGCTGGTCGCCGCGCTGACCACCTTTTCGCGGGTCGGTGCCGGGCAGCCGGTCCTCGCCCCGACCCAGCCGCTGTTGCCGAGCCTGCGCCGGGTCATGGCTCTTCCCGCCTTCCGTCGCCTGCTCGCCGTCTTCGTCGCCAACGGCATCGCCGCAGCGCTGCCGGCCACGCTCTTTCTCTTCTTCGTCGCCGACGTGCTGCGCGCCGAGCGCACCGGCGGCGGCCTGCTTGCCCTCTATTTCGTCGCCGGCGCCGCCTCGTTGCCGTTGTGGGTGCGGCTGGCCGCGCGCTTCGGACGCCCGCTCGCGTGGCTGGCGGCGATGCTGCTGTCGATCGTCGCCTTCGCCGGCGCCAGTTTGCTCGGCCCCGGCGACGTCGCCGCTTTCGCGGTCATCTGTTTCGCCTCGGGGCTGGCGCTCGGTGCCGACCTCGCGCTGCCGGCAGCCATCGCCGCCGACCTCGGCGAGCGCCAGGGCCAGGCCGGGGCCTGTTTCGGCGTCTGGAATTTCGTCGCCAAGCTCAACCTGGCGCTCGCCGCCGGCCTCGCCCTGCCGCTGCTCGGGCTGCTCGGCTACGTGCCGGGCGGCGAGACCGGCCTGCCGGCGCTGACCTTTGCCTATGCCCTGCTGCCGCTCGCCTTCAAGGCAATTGCGGCAATCTTCCTGTGGCGCTGGCGCCACGACCTGGAGCAGTGACCATGAAAGCGATCCTCGCCTGCCTGTTTTCCCTCCTGCTCGCCGGTTGCGCGTCAGGCGGGATAGACCAGTACCGCGCCGAGAAGCCGGTCCTCGACCTCAAGACCTATCTCAACGGCACCCTCGACGCGTGGGGCATCTTCCAGGGGCGCGACCGCGCGGTGCAGAAGCGCTTCCATGTCGTCATCGACGCGAAATGGGAAGGCGATACCGGTGTCCTCGACGAGCGTTTCACGTGGTCGGACGGCACGACCTCGCGCCGCGTGTGGACGCTGACCAGACGCGCCGACGGAATCTGGGGGGGTACGGCCCACGAGGTCGTCGGCGAGGCGGTGGGCGAAGTCGCCGGCAATGCGCTGCGCTGGCGCTACGTACTGGCGCTGCCGGTCGACGGCAAAGTGTACAACGTCGATTTCTACGACTGGATGTTCCTGATGGACGACAAGGTGATGCTCAACCGCTCGTACATGTCGAAGTGGGGCCTCGACCTCGGCGAGGTATCGCTGACCTTCGTCAAGCGCTAGGAGGCAGGATGGCACTCAATCCGCGCATCGCCGGCTGGTCAGGGCGCCGCGTCTGGCTGGTCGGCGCCTCGGCCGGCATCGGCGCCGCCATGGCGCGCGAACTGGCGGCGCGCGGCGCCCGCCTGGCGCTTTCGGCGCGCCGCGCCGAAGCCCTGCAGGCGCTCGCCATCGATGGCGCCCTCCTGTTGCCGTGCGACGCGACCGACGCCGCCAGCCTGACGGCGGCCCGCAGCAGCCTGATTGCCACGTGGGGCGGCGTCGACCTGGTCGTCTACCTGGCCGGCGACTATGTGCCGATGCGCGCCGACGAATTCGACCTCGCGGTCGCCGAGCGGGTGCTGGCGGTCAATTTCAACGGGGCGTTGCGCCTGGCGGCGACTGTACTGGCCGACCTGCGCCCCGGCGGCGGCATCGCCTTCGTGGCCAGCGTGGCCGGTTACCGTGGCCTGCCCAAGGCGCTCTGTTACGGGCCGGGCAAGGCGGCGCTCATCCATTTCGCCGAGGTGCTGCATCTCGACCTGGCGCCGAAGGGCATCGGTGTCTGGGTCATCAACCCGGGCTTCGTCGCCACCCGGCTGACGGCGCAGAACGACTTTGCCATGCCGGCGCTGATGACGCCGGAAGCTGCCGCGATTGCCGCGGTCGACGGCTTCGCGACCGGCAAATTCGAGATCCATTTCCCGAAGCGCTTCACCCGCGTGCTCAAGTTCCTTTCGCTTTTGCCCTACCGGCTCTATTTCCCGGCGATCCGCCGCTTCACCGGAAGCTGAACATGAACCTCGACGAACTGATCGATTTCTACCATGACCTGACGCCCGAGTCGGTCGCCCGTTTCCCCGAGTTCTACAGCGCCGACGCGTGGTTCAAGGATCCGTTCAACGAGGTGCGCGGCATTGCTGCCATCCAGCGCATCTTCAGTCACATGTTCACTCAGGTGGACGAGCCGCGCTTCGTCGTCACCGAGCGCGTGGTCGATGCCGGCGGCGCCATGCTGGTCTGGGAACTGGGGTTCCGCGTCCGGCTATGGGGCAAGGGGCAGGCGCAGGTGATGCGCGGTGTCTCGCACCTGAAGTTCGCGGCCGACGGCAAGGTCTGCTACCACCGCGATTACTGGGACACCGGCGAAGAACTTTACATGAAGCTGCCGGGCCTCGGCACGCTAATGCGCGGGCTACGCCGGGCGCTGTCCGCCTGAGCCGCGCGCCGCCAGCCAGCGGCCGAACCAGGTTCCCGAATCCTCACGGCCGTCGAGGACGTAATCGAGCTCGTTGGCGTTGTCGAGCGTGAAATCGAGGTTGCGCCGGGCGCGGTGGCGGCCCGCCAGCAGCAACTCGTCGCCGGCCGCCAGCGCGAATTCGTCATCGGGCAGCACGATGAGGTCGCCGGCCCGGTCGACAAGCAGCACGACGACCGGCAGGCGGGTGCTGCGATCGGTGCCGTCGCGCAGCACATCGGCCAGCGTGAAACTGCCGTCGCGCATCAGGTGCCGCCAGGCGGCCGGCGCATCGCTGATGTTGAGGCGCACGCTCCATACGGCCGGCGTGCGCACGCCGCAGGCATCCTCGAGGCGTAGCGCCAGTTCTCCGCAACGGGCCTCGTCGCCGCTGCGCAGCAGCGCGAGGAAGCGCGCCAGCAGCGGCGTGGTCAGGATAGCGACCGATTCCTGCGCGACGATGTGGCTGGGCACCATCGTGAAATCGGCAGCGAAGGCGGTGAACAGGCCGCCATTGGCATTGTGGTTCTGGCGCGCGACGATGAACAACCGTGGATTCAGCTCGCGCGCGGTCATCGCGATCGACAGGTTGTTAACGTCGTTGTCGGTGCCGGCGATGATGCCGGTCGCCTCGGCGATGCCGGCGGCGAGCAGGGTGTTCGCCTCGGTGCCATCCCCGCCGATATCGGGGCTGGCATCGGGTGACGCGGGATCGATGATGGTCAAGGCGATCCCGGCCTCGCGCAGGCGGTTGCCGACGGCGCGGCCGAAGCGGCCATAGCCGCAGACGATCCAACGCCCGGCCGGCGGCCGGTGCACCTCGGGTAGCGGGCTTTCCGGCAGGCTGGTGAGCAGCTCGATCAGGCGGAAGCGCTCCGGCGCCGCCACGGCGAGGGCTAGGTGGTCGGCGAAGCGCTCGAAGGGATTGATGATGTGGTCGGTGCCGAACGATGCCATGTTGGCCGCCACGCCCGGACTGCGCGCGCGGGCGACGACCGGGATATCGGGATTGAGCAGGCGCACTGCTATCGCGATGGCGAGGTTGACCTGCTCGTCATTGGTAACCGCCAGGACGCCGCGGATGCGCGGGTGACAGAGGCCGCTGCGCAGCAGCGTTTCGGGCTGGCGGGCGTCGGCGGCGAGGGCCGGGATGTCGGTCTTGAAGTCCTGGAGGTCCAGTTCGTCGACCCGCATTTCGTTGTTCTCGACGACGACGAAGGCCTGGCCGGCGCGGTCGAAGGTGCGGGCGATCAGGTTGCCGGTCTCGCCGCAGCCGCAGATCAGGTAGAAGGGCTCCTTGAGGCGGCGGACGCGGCGACGGAAGCGGTTGACCGTGAGCGTGCTCTGGAAGCCCTTGTCCTGCAGCAGGGCGATCAGGGTAACCACCGAATACGACCAGCCGAGGACGGTCAGGTAGATGCAGACGGTCACCCACAGGCGCTGGCCGTCGGAAAACGCGGCGGGAATCTCGCCGAAGCCGATGGTCGTCGCCGTGTAGCTGATGAAATAGAAGGCGTGGAAGAAGGACAACGGCGGCGCCGGCTGGCCCTCGGCATCGACGCCCGGGACCAGGGTCAGCCCGGCCACCGCGATCGCGTAGATCGCGATGAGGACGATGATCGGCGCCCGCATGCGCCGCAGGACGAGGAAGAAGGCGCTGTTCACGCGCGGCTCCGCGTTCGCCTCAGCGGCGCAGCATCAGTGTTTCGGCGATGAGGAGGACGACCGAGACGATGTTTGCGAACAGGGCGCCGCCGGACAGCGAGACGACGCTGGAGGTCACGTGCGGCGTCATGCCGACGCCGGTGACATGCACCGCCATCGCCCAGGTGACGGCCGCGGCGATCAGCTGCAGGTCGGCGACCAAGCTGGTCGACAGGTGCACGGCACCGATCTGCGTGCGGTCGCCGAACTTGAGCGCGGTCGCGATCAGGCTGACGACGAGCGCCGCGAACAGCTCGTAGACGTTGTGCAGCTCGGGCTTGGCGATGTCGCCGATGAAGAAGCCGAAGTTGAGCGTCGCCGCGAGCAGGATGAAGAAACCGAAGATGACCTTTTCAAGATTCATGCGCTTTCCCCCCGTTGGCGCAGGCGACGCGAAACAATCAGCGGTTTTCGACCGGTGCCGGCTGGGCCGGTGGCTTCGGTTCGGACGACTTGGCAAGCAGGTCGAGCCGCTTAGCTTCTTCCTCGCTGATGACCTCGATGACGTTGATCACCTTGCGCACGTCACTGGTGTGGCTCGCCACGTGCACCGCAACCTTGGCCTCGCGCTCGGTGAGCAGGCCCATCAGGTAGACGTTGGCGCGCTCGGTGACGACCTTGACCTGGTTGGCGGAAATTTCCTTGGCATCGACCAAGCGGGCCTTGACCTTGGAGGTGATGTAGCCGTCGGTGCTGCGGCTGCCGTACGACGAGGCCGCGCCGATGCCGAGATCGTTGATCACGTCGCGCACGCCGGAAATCTTGCGCGCGGATTCGCCGATCGCCGCCTTGGCTTCCTCACTCGGCGCTTCGCCGGTGATCAGCAGGCGCCGGTTGTAGGAGGTGAAATTCACGTGCGCGGCGGCCCGGTACTGTTCGGGGATGCTCTGCATCGCCTTCCACTCGGTGCTCTCATCGTCGGTCTGGATGCCGGTCGAGCGGCGGTCGAGCGCCGACATGGTGCCAACCGCGGCCGCGCCGACGACGACGGCGGGCGCGCAGCCCTGCAATACCGGGAGGGCCGCGATCAATGCCGCGGCGGCGAGGGTAATCCGGATCTTGTGCATCATTCGCCTCCGAGAAGCAGCGCGTCGATTCCGTCGCAAAGGCAATGGATGACGAGCAGGTGGGTTTCCTGGATGCGTGCCGTCCGCTCGGCCGGTACGCAGAGATGGATGTCGGCATCGGCGAGCATCTCGCCGATCCTGCCGCCGCCCTTGCCGGTCAGCGCGACGACGCGCATGCCGTGGTCGTGGGCCGACTTGATCGCCTCGATGACATTGCCCGAATTGCCCGAGGTCGAGATGGCGAGCAGCACGTCGCCGGCATGGCCAAGGCCGCGCACCTGGCGGGCGAAGATCTGGTCGAAGGAATAGTCGTTGCCGACCGCGGTCAGGATCGAGCTGTCGGTGGTCAGCGCGATCGCCGCAAGTTCCTGGCGCTCGGCCTCGAAACGGCCGATCAGTTCGGCGGCGAAATGCTGGGCGTCGGCAGCCGAGCCGCCGTTGCCGCAGGCGAGGATCTTGCCGCCGGCAAGCAGGCATTCGGTCAGCGTCTCGATGGCGGCGGCGACCGGGGCGGCCATCGCCTCGACGGCATTGAGCTTGGTGTGCGCGCTGTCCTCGAAGTGGCTGGCGACGCGGGCGATCAGGTCCATGAAGTAGGGCAAGGGCGGTTGGCTGATGATTCGGGCATTCTACATCACAGCTCCACGAGCACTTCGAACTCGACCCGCCGCCACGGGTCGGCGTCATCGCCAAGCCGGACGATGCGGGCGACCAGGCGCTCGCCCCGGTCCATTGCCGCGGCGACTGCGCGGTTCTCGCGGCGTGGCACGTAGCCGAGCTTGTGGCCGCGCCAGTCGACGCGGATGGCGTTGCGGTCGTGGTGGTTGCCGGGTTCGCGCACGAGGTCGAGCGCGTCGCCGACCTGCATCTGCGGGCGCAGGCCGGCCAGCGCGTAATACTGGCTGCCGGCCAGCGGCGAACGCTGCACCAGGATGCGGATGCTGTCGGCCGCGGCCGCGCCGAACCAGAGCGCGAGGCTAAGCGTCAGCAGCAAACGCATCGCGTATCCATTCGAGACGGCCGCCGTCGATCAGCACGCAGTCGAAGCGGCAATCGGCATCGCCGTGACGGGCCAGCCAGTGGCGGGCGGCGAGGATGATGCGGCGGCGCTTGGCGGCCGTGATGCTGGCGCCGGCGCCGCCGAAACCGGCGTGGCTGCGCGCGCGTACCTCGACGAAAACGACGGTGGCGCCGTCGCGCATGACGAGATCGATCTCGCCGCCGCGCACGCGGAAATTGCGCGCCAGCAGCCGTTGACCGTGACCCGCGAGGTAGGCCTCCGCCCGCGCCTCGGCTTCGCGCCCGCGTGCCACGGTGGTATCGTCGGCTTTTGCCTGCATCTCCGGGAAATGACGGAAGAATCCGCCGCATTGTATGTCGTGCCGACGCCGCTCGGGAATCTCGGCGACCTTACCGCGCGTGCTGCCGATGTGTTGCGCGCGGTGGCCTGGGTGGCCGCCGAGGATACCCGCCACAGCGCCCCGTTGCTCAAGCATGTCGGGGCCACGGCGCGCCTCATGCCGGCCCACCGCCACAACGAGAACGAGGCGGCGGCGCGCATCGTCGCCCACCTGCAGGCGGGCGAGTCGGTCGCCCTGGTCTCCGATGCCGGTACGCCGGGGATATCCGACCCGGGCGCCCGCATCGTCGCCGCCGTGCGTGCCGCCGGCTGCCGCATCGTGCCGCTGCCCGGGCCCTGCGCGGCGGTCGTCGCCCTGTCCGCAGCCGGGCTCGCCGACGCGCACTTCCTTTTCTACGGCTTCCTGCCGGCCAAGGCCGGGCAGCGCCGCGAAGCGCTGGCGGAACTGCGTGCGCAGTCCTGTGCGCTGGTCTTCTACGAGGCGCCGCACCGCATCCGCGAGACGGTGGACGATCTCGCGGCCGTGCTCGGCGAGCGCACCCTGGTCATCGCCCGCGAGCTCACCAAGCTCTACGAGAGCATTCACAGCGGACCGCTCCGTGAGGCGGGCGCCTGGCTGGACGGCGATGCCAACCGCCAGCGCGGCGAGTTCGTCCTCGTCGTCTCGGGGGCCGGGCCCGCGGGCGGTAGCGGCGATGGGGAACGGGCGCTGGCCCTGCTGCTGGAGGAGGGCCTGCCGGTCAAGCAGGCCGCGCGGATCGCCGCGGCGCTCAGCGGCGAATCGAAAAACGCCTTGTACGCCGCGGCGCTGCGCCTGCGGGAAGGCGCAGCGCCATCTTGAAAGCGGCGCGGAATAAGACGAACATGATGTCTTTGGATGACGGAAGCGTACCGTGTTCCCCCTGTTGAGATATTTCTTCTTTGCCAGTCTGGCCACGGTGGTCCTGCTTGCGCTCGGCCTCGGCCTGGTCTTCAGGGACGAACGGAACCAGCTGGTCGCCATTGCCGCCTCGCTCTTCCTTTTCTACGGCATCATTTTCCTGATCGTGCGCAAGGCCGGTGCGGTGATCAGGCGGCAGTACGAGGAGCTCGAACGTTCCGGTGACGATCTGCGCATCGCCGCGACGGCCTTCGAAATCCACCTGGCGATGGTGGTTACCGACGGCGCCGGCATCATCGTTCGCGTCAATCGGGCCTTCAGCGAATCCTACGGCTACTCGCAGGCGGAGGCGGTCGGGAAGTCGCTGAGCCTTTTGAAGTCGGGTCGCCATGAGCCTGAGTTCTATGCGGACATCTGGAAGGACATCAGCAACCTCGGCACCTGGCAGGGCGAGATCTGGAACCGCAGCAAGGATGGCGACGTGCGGCCGGACTGGTTGTCCATCACGGCGGTCATGGCGCCGGACGGGCGCGTCACGCACTACGTCGGCACCCTGATCGACATTTCCCAGCGCCTGGCAGAGGAAGAGAAGGTCAAGCTGCTCGCCTTCTACGACCCGCTCACCATGCTGCCCAACCGGCGCCTGCTGCTCGACCGCCTTCACCACGCCGTCTCCTCCAGCGCTCGCAGCGGCCGTCACGGCGGCCTGCTGTTCATCGACCTCGATCACTTCAAGGAGGTCAATGACACGCTCGGCCACGATGCCGGGGATCTGCTGCTGCAGCGGACCGGTGATCGCCTCAAGGAAGCGCTGCGCCAGAACGACACGGTGGCGCGCTGGGGCGGGGACGAATTCATCATCATGCTCGAGGCGCTCGACCAGGACCCGAAGTTGGCGCGCGAGCAGCTGACAGCGATTGCCGGCAAGGTGCACCAGTCGCTCGCCGAGCCTTACCGGCTCAATGATCGCGAATGCAGCTGCACGCCGTCGATCGGCGCGACCCTGTTCGACGGCAAGCGCGCGAGCGTCGATGAACTCCTCAAGCAGGCCGATTCGGCGATGTACCAGGCCAAGTTCGACGGCCGCAACCGCGTATCCGTCGCCGGGGAACACGCGGCCGGCTGACCGGAGCGGGCCGGCCGGTCGGCCCTGCTAGAATCGCGCCCTCCTGCTGGAGACCGCCATGCAACTGACCCTCACCCGCCCCGACGACTGGCACCTGCACCTGCGTGACGGCGAGGCACTCGCCGCCGTCCTGCCGCACACCGCGCGCCAGTTCGCCCGCGCCATCGTCATGCCCAACCTCAAGCCGCCGGTCACCACCGTCGACCAGGCCGCCGCCTACCGCCAGCGCATCCTCGCGGCGTTGCCGGCCGGGCTGGCCTTCGAGCCGCTGATGACGCTCTACCTGACCGACAACACGCCGCCGGCCGAAGTCGCGAAGGCGGCTGCGTCCGGGTTCGTCAAGGCGGTCAAGCTCTATCCGGCCGGCGCGACCACCAATTCGGACGCCGGCCTGACCGACATCCGCAAGGCCGACGAAACGCTGGCCGAAATGGCACGCATCGGGCTGCCGCTGCTGGTGCACGGCGAAGTGACCGACCCGGCGGTCGACCTCTTCGACCGCGAGAAGGCCTTCATCGACGCCGTGCTGGCCCCGTTGCTGGAGCGCCATCCCTCCCTGCGCGTGGTCATGGAGCACATCACGACGAAGGATGCGGCGGAATTCGTCGCTGCGGCGCCGTCGACCGTGGCAGCCACCATCACTGCCCACCACCTGCTCTACAACCGCAATGCCATTTTCCTCGGCGGCGTGCGTCCGCACTGGTACTGCCTGCCGGTGCTCAAGCGCGAGACCCACCGCGAGGCGCTGGTCGCCGCGGCCATCTCGGGCAATCCGAAGTTCTTCCTCGGTACCGATTCGGCGCCGCACGCGAAGTCGACCAAGGAAGCGGCCTGCGGCTGTGCCGGCTGCTACACCGCCTACGCGGCCATCGAGCTTTATGCCGAAGCCTTCGAGCAGGCCGGCGCGCTCGACCGGCTGGAGGCCTTCGCCAGCTTCCATGGCCCCGACTGGTACGGCCTGCCGCACAATACCGGCACCATCACGCTGGTCAAGGAGAACTGGTCCGTACCCGTGACCTACCCATACCTTGCCGGCGACGCCATCGTCCCGCTGCGTGCCGGCGAGACGCTGTCGTGGAAGATGCGGTAGCCGCTGCCATCGCTGCGCATCCCGCCGTCCAGCTTGTCGCGGTTGACGGCTTCCCGGCCGCGGAATTCGCCGCCGGCCGGTCGGCGGCCCCGCGCGTCCTGCAACCGCTACCGGCCTGATCCCGCCTAGCGCGGAATGACACGCGCATCCTCGCCGCCGCCCTCGATATAGACCTTCTGGCCGACGCGGACCGGCGGGTTGGCCGCTTGGGTAACCGAAACGAGGACACCGTTGCCGAGACGGACGACGATCTGCTGGCCGGGTACCGGCTTGTCGTAGGCCTTCTGCACCTGATGGCCGGCGACGGCGCCGCCAACGGTCCCCAGCACCATCGCGACGTCGCGGCCGGAGCCGCCGCCGATCAGGCTGCCGATGCCGAGGCCGGCAAGGCCGCCGACGACGGCGCCGACGCCGGTCGGCGTGCGGCTTTCCATCTGGACTTCGGTCACGTGCTCGACGACGCCGGCACGCAATTCGGATTCACCGGGCTGCGGGCCGGGAACGGCGCAGGCGGCGAGCAGGCCGCACAATGCGAGGGCAGCGGCATGGCTGCGAAGGTTGCGGATCATGGCTTGTCCTTTCGAGGGCGGGTTATGGCCGGAAGGCGAGAGACTCAGCGGCGCAGGTTGCCGAGCGTGTCGGCCGAGAAGCAGCCGCCGCTGCCTTCCGGGCAGATGATCTGGTAGCTGCGCTGCTGGCCGCAGCCACTGACGCCGATGGTGAAGATGCCGCGCTGGACGCCGACGAAGAGCGGGCCCTCGATCAGCGGCGGCGCCAGTTCGCGGCCGAGCACGGCCGGCATCGCCGTTGCGCACTGCATGTCGAAGCGTCCGCGGTTGAGGGCGATCTCGGCGGCATGCGGCTCCATGTTGTCGAGTACCTGCGCCGGAGGGGTGGCACAGGCGGCGATGACGGCCGGTGCGGCCAGGGCGAGAAGCAACTTGCGGCTGATAGGCATGGGAGTCCTTTCGAGTTCGGGTGGCACGGAGTATCGCTCCGCGCATTTTTCCCCCACCCGCCCGCCTTGGCAAGATGCCCGCCGCATGGCGGGCGGCGTCCGGCTCACGCAGCGCGTTCGAGGCGCCCGGCGCCGAGCCGGTCGATGCCGCTGATCAGTGCCTTGATCGACGCGGTGACGATGTTGGCGTCGATGCCGACCCCGTGGCAGGTTCCCGCTCCCGCTGCAGCGAGTTCCATGAAGGCGCAAGCGCGGGCGTTGCCGTCGTCGCCGGCCGGGAGCATCGAACGCTCCTCGTAGCTGCGCACCTGGATGGCGATTCCGGCCGTCTGCAAGGCGTGCACCGCGGCGTTGATCGGTCCGTTGCCTTCACCGGTCAGGATGTGCGTGCGGCCGCCGATATCCACGGTCAGACGGATGCCCTGGGCGTTGCCGTGCTCGAACAGGTGGTGCTCGCGGTAGCGCACCGGGTTCGCCGTGTCGAGGTAGGTCGCGGCGAAGAGATTCCAGATGTCATCGGCGCTCACTTCGCCGCCGTGCGCGTCGGCATGGCGCTGGACGACCCCGGAGAACTCGACCTGCAGGCGGCGCGGCATGACGACGCCATGCTCATTCTCCATCATCCAGGCGATGCCGCCCTTGCCGGACTGCGAGTTCACGCGGATCACCGAGTCGTAGGTCCGCCCGACGTCGGCCGGGTCGATCGGCAGGTACGGCACTGCCCACGGTGCATCGGCCTTCTGGACCGCGAACCCCTTCTTGATGGCGTCCTGGTGGGAGCCGGAGAAGGCCGTGAACACGAGATCCCCCACGTACGGGTGGCGCGGGTGGATGGGCAACTGCGTGCAGTGCTCGTAGGTGCGCGCGACGGCATCGATGTCCGAGAAGTTGAGCCCGGGATCGACGCCCTGCGTGTGCATGTTGAGGGCGAGGGTGACGAGGTCAACGTTGCCGGTGCGCTCGCCGTTACCGAAGAGGCAGCCTTCGACGCGGTCGGCGCCGGCCATCAAGCCGAGTTCGGCGGCGGCGACGGCGGTGCCGCGGTCGTTGTGCGGGTGGAGGCTGATGATCACGCTGTCGCGGCGCTCAAGATTGCGGTGCATCCACTCGATCTGGTCGGCATAGATGTTCGGCGTGGCGATCTCGACCGTGGTCGGCAGGTTGAGGATGACCTTGCGCGCCGGCGTCGCGCCCCAGGCGGCCGTCACCGCATCGCAGATCTCCCTGGCGAATTCGAGTTCGGTTGCCGTGAACAACTCGGGGCTGTATTCGAGGATCACCTCGGTTTCCGGCATGGATTCGGCGAGCGATTTGATCAATTTCACGGCGTCGACCGCCATCGCCACCACCTCCGCCTTGCTCATGCCGAAGACGAAGTCGCGGAAGGTCGGGCAGGTGGCGTTGTACACATGCACGATCACCCGGCGGGCGCCGCGGACCGCTTCGAAGGTGCGGCGGATGAGATGCTCGCGGGCCTGGGTGAGCACCTCGATGGTCACGTCGTCGGGGATGTGGCCGCCTTCGATCAGTTCGCGCACGAAGCCGAACTCGGTGTCGGAGGCCGACGGGAAGGCGACCTCGATCTCCTTGAAGCCCACGGCGCAAAGCGTCTTGAAGAGGCGCATCTTCTTCTCGCCGTTCATCGGCTCGAAGAGCGCCTGGTTGCCATCGCGCAGGTCGGTGCTCATCCAGACCGGTGCCTGCGTGATCGTGCGGCCGGGCCACTGGCGGTCGACGATGGCGACCGGCGGGAAGGGCGAATACTTGGCGGTATGGACGTTCATGGCGATGTTCCGGAAAGGCGTTGGCGATGGACGAATCGTAATCCGGACAGCGTGGCAGGTGCTTGCAAAATGCTGCTCTAAACGGTGCAAGATTGGCAGATAATTGCGCAATAAACGCGCATGAGGAGAATTTATGGAGATCGACCGCTACGACCGGCAAATCCTTGCCATCCTCCAGGCCGACGGCCGCATCAGCAACCAGGACCTCGCCGACCGCATCGGCCTGTCGCCGTCACCCTGCCTGCGCCGCGTGCGCGCGCTCGAGGAATCCGGCCTGATTGCCGGCTACCGCGCCCACCTCGATGCCAAGAAGCTTGGCCTGACGCTGATGGCGCTGATCGGCATCTCGATGGACCAGCACACGCCGGAACGCTTCGCCACGCTCGAAGCCACCGTATCCGGCATCCCGGAGGTCCTCGAATGCCTGCTCATCACCGGCCAACAGTCCGATTACCAGCTCAAGGCCGTCGTCGCCGACATGGAGGCCTACCAGGACTTGCTGCTCAACAAGATCACCCGCATCCCCGGCGTGACCGGCGTGCACACCAGTTTTGTGCTCCGGCGGGTGGTCGACCGCAGCGCGTTGCCGGTTTGATGGCCGGCAATTGGCCGAATCGCCGGCGTCTTGCTGGCTAGTGAGCCGATCCGGCGTCCCGGAAGCGCGAACTGATATCATTTTTCGCTGAATAACAACATTTTCTCAAGGGAGCCAAATGAACCAGTTCAACAACGCGAGCGGGATGGGCCCCGCTGTTCTCGTGCTTGTCGCCCTGACGGTGGCCTTCATTGCTGCTCTGGCTGTCCAGCTCAAGAATGCAAAAAGAGGCGTTGAGAAACGTTGCCGCCAGTGCGGTGAGGCAATGGCGATCGGCGCAGAAACTTGTCAGGGGTGTGGCGTGCCACAAGGCGAAGCCGTTTCGCGAGACCTTGGCGGTCAAGGAAACAAGTTCCTTTATGCAACAGTCGCTTCGTTATTGGCTTATCTTGTATTGGAGCATCGGTTTCTACAGGAGTGGACCTCAGCCGCCATCCTGATAGGCATCGGTTCAGCATTAATGGGTGGTGTCGCGGCCAGGCTCATGCCGGCGACCCGCAAGCGAATTTATCTGCCCATTGCCATTCTGGTCATGATCGGGGTGTCCAATGTTCTGAATACCGGCTTGTTCTTCTACGTGATGACACTGACTTCTTCATGATCCGGAACGGATCGCGGCCCGAAGCCGCCGTTTCCGGCATGCCTGAAGTCCTCGAATGCCTGATCATCACCGGCATGACCGTGGTGCGCACCAGATATATGCTCCGCCGGGCAGTCGACCGCAGCGCGTTGCCGGTTTGATGGCCGGGTTGGGCCAGAAGCAGTCAGCGGCAGAGCCGATTGCAAGCCGCCGTACAATGCCAATGGCACCAAAGTCGCCTGCAGGGTTTGCCGGCCCACTTAGTACTGAAGGCCGCCTTAAAGAGCTGGATATTGTGTTGAAGGACAACGGAGTTTCGGGACATGAGCAATCGATTGGGGCTTCTCGCGTCGGCTAGCCTTGTGGTGGGTGGTACGCTGGGCCTGGTCGGTTCCTTTTCACCGTCTGCCGTGCGCGGTATCGCATGGGGTCTGGACGGTACCGCGCTGGTCCTCGGTGCGGCACTTCTGGCGGTGCACCACATCAGGCTCGGTAACGAGCAGCTGGCCGCTGGCTTTCTCGTATTTGTGGCCGGTCAAACACTGGTGGTTTCTGGTTCGGCCATGGAACTGTCGGCCAGCTCGGCTACGTTTGGTGCCGGTGTGGGTCTGTGGGCCACGGCTTTGGCGCTGATAAGCGCTTCGTCAGCAATGCCGAGCCTCGTCAGAGCTTCGGGGGCCATCGCGGCGTTAATGTTTGCAGTGACCGCGCTGCAGATCTATGGCGGTAGGGCACTCGATCCACTGTCGAAGCCTCTGCCGTTCGCTGCGTATCCGTTCTTGGTGCTCACGCTATTTGGTTGGGCGTGGGTTCATTACCGGTGCACTTCGAGGGATGCCGCATAACAGCACGCGTCATTCGCCGCAAATGCGCGGCGCCTTCGCGCCTAACCGCAAGTTCTGCACAATTCGCTGGCAGGGCTGCCCACCCGGGCGAATTCTTGCCTTTCCGGGCGGTCGACCGCGACAACCTCTTTTTGCGCAGCCTGGTGGAGGCGCCACATCCGCGAGAACTGTCAGTTCCCCAGCGGCGTGAACTCGTAGCCATTGCCGCGCCGGGCCAGGGTGCCGATTGCCGATCCGGAGAGGTGGTAACCGGCGAGCAGCATGTTCTGGTCGACGACCATGTCGGCGAGCTTGCGCCGCATCACGCTGGCGGCTTCGGCATCCATGTCGAAGCGGCCGGCCCAGTCGGGGTTGCGCACGAAGAGATTCGGCACGTTGCTGGTGTCGCCCCAGTACATCAGCTTGCGGTCTCCGCCCTCGACCACATAGACCGTGTGACCGGCCGTATGTCCGGGGGCGGCCAGCGAGCGGATGCCCGGGAGCACCATGTCACCCGGCTGGAAGCGCACGATGCTCGCGGCGAGCGGCGCCAGCACCCGCCGCGGTGCGGCGAAGGCTGCCTTCATGCCTTCGGGTGCCTTGGCCATGCGTTCGTCGTCCATCCACCAGTCCCATTCCGGCGCTGGGACATATAGCTTGGCGTTCGGGAAAACCAGTTCCCCGGCCTTGTTGCGCAAGCCGCCGATGTGGTCGCCATGGAAGTGCGAGAAGACGACCGCCGTGATCGACTTGGGGTCGATACCGGCCGCGCGCAAGCCATCCGGCAGCTTGCCGACCGTCGCGGCACGTTGCTCGTCGTTGCCCGCGTCGAAGAGGACGCGCTGTCCGCCGGTCTCAACGAACAGCACCGTGTAGGGGACATCGACGCGCTCGGTCGACAGGCCATCGGCCTGCAGCGCAGCCTGGACGTTGGCCAGCGGCACGTTGCGCACGAAGTTGGCGTCGAGGGTGAACGGGATGTGGCCGTCGCGTATGGTGAAGGCAGTGACGTTGCCCAGTTGCACACGGGTGACGCCCGGCGCCACGGACACGGCGCGCGGTTCGGGTGTGGAACAGGCGGCGAACCAGAGGGCACCGAGGGCACTGCCCAGGGCGAGCAGGGTTCTGCGGGAAATCGACATGACAGGCTCCTTTGGCTGGATGATGGCGTCCGGCTTCTTTATCCGGGTGGCGTGCGGGGCGGCTCGCCATGCAGTGCCTGTATGCCCCGTGCCCGTATAATGCCAGCCGGAAAGTCGGCCAGGCAATCGCTGCGTGCGCAAGCACGGGGAGGAAAGTCCGGGCTCCGCAGGGCGGGATGCCAGCTAACGGCTGGGCGCTATAAGCCGCGAGGCGAAGGCGACGGAAAGTGCAACAGAGAGCAAACCGCCGATGGCCCCGCGAGGGGATCAGGCAAGGGTGAAACGGTGGGGTAAGAGCCCACCGCGGACGTGGCAACACGGACGGCACGGCAAACCCCATCCGGAGCAAGACCAAATAGGGAAGCAACAGGCGTGGCCCGCGCTGCTTCCGGGTAGGTTGCTCGAGCCTGGCGGCGACGCCAGGCCTAGAGGAATGATTGCCGAACCCCGCAAGGGGGGAACAGAACCCGGCTTATCGGCCGGCTTTCCACCTACAATCCTTGGCATGAATCCCGTGATCGAATGGACGGAAGGCGGTGTGCGCCATGCCGCGCGCTGGCGTTCCGAGGCCGGCCTGCCGCCGCCGGTTGCGGTCGACATCGCCGACGACCGTATTTCCGCCGACGCGGCGTGGCGGGCGCTGGAGGCGGGCACGGCGCTGCTCTGGCGCGGCGACTGGGTCAATGCCCGTCACTTGATGCAGGTGCTGACGCGGCGCGCCGACCGGCGCTTCGCTGTCCGTTCCGGCAAGGCGCCGGCGACTGCCGCCGAGGTCTTCGCGCGCCACCGCGAGCGCCAGGGGCGGCGGGCCATGCTGCTCGCCCGCCTGCTGGTGCAGGTGGCCGGCGACTACACGGTGCCGCTGCGGCGCGCGCAGGATGTCCGCCCGGCCTGCCTCGAAGCATGGGGGCTGGCCGATGGGGCGGAATCGGTGGTGGCGTTGCGCGAGCTGCTGGCGGTGATCAGCGCCCACGAGTGGCGCAAGAAAGGGGTGCCGGTGCCGGCCGTGCAGGGGCGCATCCACCCGCATTACGGCGTCTTCTCGCCGGTGCGCGGGGAGTACGTCGAGCTGGTGGCGAATTCCCCGCTGCCGCAAGGCTGCGACCTCGCCTTCGACATCGGCACCGGATCGGGCATTCTCGCCGCCGTGCTGGCGCGGCGCGGGGTGGCGCGGGTGGTGGCGACCGACATGGCGCCGCGGGCGCTGGCCTGCGCTTCGGAAAACATCGCCAATCTCGGGTTGACCGCAAGCGTCGAGATTGTCGCGGCCGACCTGTTCCCGCCCGGCCGCGCGCCGCTCGTCGTCTGCAACCCGCCGTGGCTGCCGGCGCAGCCGACCTCGCCGGTCGAGGCGGCGGTATACGACCCGGGTTCGCGCATGTTGCGCGGCTTCCTCGCCGGCCTCGCCGCGCATCTCGCGCCGGGCGGGGAGGGCTGGCTGATCCTCTCGGATATCGCCGAACATCTCGGGCTGCGCTCGCGCGCCGAGCTGGAAGGCTGGATCGCCGCCGCCAGCCTGCACGTGCTCGGCCGGCACGATACCCGCCCGCAGCACCCGAAGGCACGCGACGCGGGCGACCCGCTGCACGCGGCGCGGGCGGCGGAGGTGACGTCGCTGTGGCGGCTGGGAGCTATTTCCCGGACCGGGGAATAAAAGGCCGGGTGGGTGCGTATATGTCAGTACACTCACCGTCACATTGAAGGAGCAATCATGAAGACTCGCAGCGTGATCATGGCCCTGTGCATTTCGGCAACGCTCGCCGCCTGCGCGTCGTCGGGCATGAGCTCGGCAGCGCCGGCCAGCGTCAGCGACGGTGTGCTCACCGGCGCCAATGGCATGACCCTCTATGTTTTCGACAAGGATGCGGCCGGCAGCGGCAAGAGCGTCTGCAACGGCCCCTGCGCCACCAACTGGCCGCCGTTGTTTGCCAGCGATGGCGACGCGGCCAGCGGCGACTACAGCATCGTCGTCCGCGACGACGGCAAGAAACAGTGGGCGTTCAAGGGAAAGCCCCTCTACTACTGGGTCAAGGACCAGAAGCCCGGGGACCGGACCGGTGACGGCGTCAATAACGTCTGGCGTGTCGCCAGGCCCTGACCGATCCGTGGATAGCCACGCCCTGCTCGCCGAGTTGCCGCGCCTGCGCCGCTATGCGCGGGCCTTGGTCGGCGACCGGGCCGGCGCCGACGACCTCGTGCAGGACACGCTCGAGCGCGCCTGGTTACGGGCGGGCCAATGGCGTCCTGGGAGCGACCTGCGCGCCTGGCTGTTCGGGATCATGCACAACTTGCGCATCGACCAGTTGCGCCGCAGCGGCCCGGTGCAGCTGTCACTCGACGAGGAGGAACACGACGTGGCGACGCGTGCGACGCAGGGTGACGCTCTGGAAGTGATGGCACTCGACCGGGCGCTCGCCGGGCTCCCCGAGGAGCAACGGGCGGTCCTCCTGCTGGTCGCGGTCGAGGAAATGAGCTACGCCGATATCGCGGTGGCGCTCGGCATCCCGGTGGGTACCGTGATGTCGCGCCTGTCGCGCGGGCGCGAGCGCCTGCGTCAGGCACTGGAAGGACGCGGTGCCGCGACGCCGCTGCGGGTGGTGATATGAGCGCGATTCCGGTCAATGAAAACGAGCTGCACGCCTATGTCGATGGCGCGCTGACGGCAGCCCGGCGGGCCGAGGTCGAAGCCCATCTCGCCACGCACGCCGACGATGCCGCTCGGGTCGCGGCGTGGTCGACCCAGAAGCAGGCGCTGCGCGCGCTGTGCAACCCGGTGCTCGAGGAGCCGCTCCCCGAGCGCCTGCTGGCGGCCGCCGCGCCGGCGGCCGGCCGGCGCGGCGGATTTCTCTCGCGCTGGTCGCTCGAGCGCATTGCCGCCACGCTGTTCGTCGCCGTGCTCGGCGGCGTTGCCGGCTGGCTCGGTCATGCGCGTTACCAGCCGGCGCCGCTGGCCGTCCAGACCGTGCCGCTGCCGCGCCAGGCGGCGGTCGCGCACGTCGTCTTCAGCCCCGACGTGCGGCGCCCGGTCGAAGTGCGTGCCGAACAGGAAGACCAGCTCGTCACCTGGTTGTCCAAGCGCCTGGGGACGCCGGTGCGGCCGCCCAGGCTGGGCGCGCTCGGCTACGAACTGATTGGTGGACGCCTGCTGCCCGGCAACAGCGGGCCGGTGGCGCAGTTCATGTACCACGACGCGAGCGGGCAGCGCCTGACGCTCTACGTCTCCACCGAGAACGCGACGCACCGCGATACCGCCTTCCGTTTTGCGCAGGAAGGGCCGGTCAATGTCTTTTATTGGGTGGATGGCACCTTCGGCTATGCGCTGTCGGCCGGAATTCCCAAGGGCGAATTGGCCAAGGTGGCCACTGCCGTTTACGATCAGCTCGAGAACAAGCCCGACAACCCCAACCCCGACAGGAAATGACCCATGCCCACCGCCAACATCCTCCGTTGCCTCGCCCTTGCCGCCGTACCCGCCTGCGCGCTACCGGCCATTGCCCAGACCGGGCCGGATCCGGTCCAGGTCGTCACCGCCATCGAGGAGGCCTTCGGTGTCACAAAGGGCGAGCGCCGCAACCACATCAAGGGCACCTGCGCCCTCGGCGAATTCGTCGGCACGCCGGAGGCCGCCGCCTACAGCCGCTCGGAGCTGTTCTCCGGCAAGCCGCTGCCGGTGGTCGCCCGCTTCTCGCTGGCGGGCGGCAATCCGAAGGTGCCCGACACGGCGAAGAGCGGCCGCGGCATGGCGCTGCAGTTCCAGTTGCGCAATGGTTCGTCGCACCACATCACGATGCTCAACACACCGATGTTCGGCGCCGCCACGCCGCAAACCTTCATCGACCTGATGCAGGCGCTGAAGCCCGATCCGGCCACCGGCAAGCCCGACCCGGAGAAAATGAAGGCGTTCAAGGCGAGCCACCCGGACAACCTCGCGCAATCGGAATTCCTGGCTGCCAACAACCCGCCCGCCAGCTATGCCAACAGCGCCTTCTGGGGCATCCACACCTTCAAGTTCATTGGCAGGGACAGCAAGACGACGCTGGTGCGCTGGCGCTTCGTGCCGCAGGACGGCGAGAAGCGGCTGAGCGACGAGGAACTCAAGACGGCCGGTGCCAATTTCCTCGAGCCGGCACTGATCGAACGGGCAAGCAAGGGCCCGGTGCGCTGGGACATGCTGGTCACCATCGGCGCCCCCGGCGACCCCGAGGACAACCCGACCTTGCCGTGGTCGGCCTACCGCAAGGAAATCAAGGCCGGCACGCTGACCATTACCGCCGCGATGGCGCAGAAGGGGGCGGCCTGCGAGGCGATCAACTACGATCCGCTGATCATGGCCGACGGCATTGCGCCGACCGCCGACCCGATCCTGCAGTTCCGCTCGCCGGCCTACGCGATTTCCTTCGGCAAGCGCATCGGCGAACGCTGACTCGCCAAAAGGAAGCCTGCTGCGGTCGACCGGCCGCAGCAGGCTTTTTTCGTGGACCGGCCGTTCAGGCCGGCGCCGAGGTGCGGATCAGGTGATCGAAGGCGGCCAGCGCTGCCGTCGAGCCGGCGCCCATGGCGATGATGATCTGCTTGAACGGCACCGTGGTGCAGTCGCCGGCCGCGAAAACACCGGGCACCGAGGTCTGCCCCCGGGCGTCGATCTCGATCTCGCCGAAGCGGGTGAGGTCCACCGTGCCCTTGAGGAAGTCGGTGTTGGGCAGCAGGCCGATCTGGATGAACACGCCTTCGAGGTCGACGCGCCGGGTGTCGCCGCTGTTGCGATCCTTGTAGAGGAGCCCGTCGACCTTGCCGCCGCTGCCGGTGATCTCGGTGGTCTGCGCCATGGTCAGGATGGTGACGTTGGGCAGGCTGGCGAGCTTCCGTTGCAGGACGGCATCGGCACGCAGCTTGCCGTCGAACTCGAGCAGCGTCACGTGGCCGACGATGCCGGCCAGGTCGATCGCCGCCTCGACGCCCGAATTGCCGCCGCCCACGACCGCGACGTGCTTGCCCTTGAACAGCGGCCCGTCACAGTGCGGGCAGTAGGCGACGCCCTTGCCGCGGTACTCGCGCTCGCCGGGCACGTTCAGTTCACGCCAACGGGCGCCGGTAGCGAGGATGACCGTCTTGCTGCGCAGCGTCGCGCCGTTCTCGAGGCCGACCTCGATCAGGTTGCCCGGCGTCAGGCGGCTGGCGCGCTGCAGGTTCATCACGTCGACGTCGTAGTCCTTGACGTGTTCTTCCAGACCCATGACCAGCTTCGGGCCGTCGGTCGCCTTGACCGAGATGAAGTTCTCGATGGCCAGCGTGTCCATGACCTGGCCGCCGAAGCGCTCGGCGACGAGGCCGGTGCGGATGCCCTTGCGCGCCGCGTAGATCGCCGCCGCCGCGCCGGCCGGGCCGCCGCCGACGATGAGCACGTCGAACGGATCCTTGGCGTCGAGCTTGCCGGCTTCACGCGCGGCAGATCCGGTGTCGATCTTCGCAAGGATTTCCTCGACCGACATGCGTCCGGCGCCGAACTCGGCGCCGTCCTGATAAACGGTCGGAACGGCCATGATCTGGCGTTCCTCGACCAGGTCCTGGAACAGCGCGCCGTCGATCATCGTGTGGCGGATGCCGGGGTTGAGGACGGCCATCAGGTTGAGCGCCTGCACGACGTCCGGGCAGTTGTGGCAGGACAGCGAAATGAAGGTCTGGAATTCGAGATTGACCGGCAGCGCCTTGATCTGCTCGATGATTTCCGGCTCGACCTTGGGCGGGTGGCCGCCCGTCTGCAGCAGGGCGAGAATCAGCGAGGTAAATTCGTGGCCCATCGGCAGGCCGGCGAACCGGATGCGCGCCGCTTCACCGGGCAGGCCGACGGTGAAGGAGGGGCGCAGCGCGGCGTCGCCACCTTCGCGCAGGCTGACCTTGTCCGAGAGTTCGGCAATGTCCTGCAGCATGCCGCGCATTTCGGCTGCCGTTGCGCTGTCATCGAGCGAGGCGACAAGCTCGATCGGCCTTTGCAGTTTCTCGAGGTAAGCCTTGAGTTGCGTCTTGATGTTGGTGTCCAGCATGCTGTTCTCCCTTCGCTGTGAATTACATTGAAAAGGGGCTCGCCGGCCCCTTTGCAATGGAATCCGCACCGCTCCCGGAGGAGCGGTTTGGCGGATATCGGTTGCGCCTCAGATCTTGCCGACCAGGTCGATGGACGGTGCCAGGGTCTTTTCGCCTTCCTTCCACTTGGCCGGGCAGACTTCGCTCGGGTGCGAGGCGACGTACTGGGCGGCCTTGAGCTTGCGCAGGGTTTCCGAGACGTCGCGGGCGATCGCGTTGTCGTGGACTTCCATGGTCTTGATGACACCGTCGGGGTTGATGACGAAGGTGCCGCGCAGGGCCAGGCCGGCTTCCGGGATATGCACGCCGAAGGCATTGGTCAGCGCGTGGGTCGGGTCGCCGACCAGCGGGAACCGGGCCTTGCCGACGGCCGGCGAGGTTTCGTGCCAGACCTTGTGCGAGAAGTGGGTGTCGGTAGTGACGATGTAGACCTCGGCGCCGGCCTTCTGGAACTCGGCGTAATGCTCGGCGGCATCTTCGATCTCGGTCGGGCAATTGAAGGTGAAGGCGGCCGGCATGAAGATCAGCACGGACCACTTGCCCTTGAGGCTGGCCTCGGTGACCTCGACGAACTTGCCGTTGTGGAAAGCCTGAGCCTTGAACGGCTGAACTTGCGTGTTGATGAGGGACATCGCTTTTTCTCCTGATGGTGTTGATGAAAACGGGATAACGAAGTGAATCATAGTTCCGTCCCGCACATAGTGCCAATTGAATTGAAGAATGCGAGGGATAGGTTTTTCCTATTGCTCCGGCATTTCACCCGAGGTAGTTCGAAAGAGCTAGTGCGACGGGTTCCAAGGAACTAAGCGAAAAGCCCGGTATGGACAAATTGACTTAAATCAACGGAAATTGCTCCTCGCAGGGACAACATACAAAAAGAATGAGGCGCCGCCATAGGCGTCCATCCGGAGAGATCAATGAACATTTCGAGCGCCATCATCCATATCGTTCCCGAGCGGATCGAGGTGGCCGCGGCCGCCTTGGCGGCGTTGCCCGGCGTCGAGATTCATGCGCGCACCCCGGAAGGCAAGATCGTCGTCACCATCGAGGGTGACGGCACGGATACGGCCGCCAACCGCTACGTCGAGTTGCACGGAATTCCCGGCGTGATGTCGGTGGCCATGGTTTATCAATATTGCGACGACGAGTCGGATAGCGAGGAGGTAGCAGCGTGAAACTCAATCGACGGGATTTCATCAAGGCCAATGCGGCCGCCGCGGCGATGTCCGCAGCCGGGATCGCGGCCCCGACGGCCGCGGTGGCTGCCGGCGCCGACGAGATTCGCTGGGACAAGACGGCCTGCCGCTTCTGCGGCACCGGTTGTGGCGTGCTGGTCGGTGTCCAGGACGGGCGCGTGGTCGCCACCCAGGGCGACCCGGATGCGCCGGTCAACCGCGGCCTCAACTGCATCAAGGGCTACTTCCTCTCCAAGATCATGTACGGAAGCGACCGCCTGAAGACGCCGCTGCTGCGCATGAAGGACGGCAAGTACGACAAGAACGGCGAGTTCAAGCCGATCACCTGGAAACAGGCCTTCGACATCATGGAGGAAAAGGTCCGCGAGACCCTGAAGACCAAGGGGCCGAACGGGCTGGCGATGTTCGGCTCGGGGCAATGGACGGTCTGGGAAGGCTATGCCGCTTCCAAGCTCTGGAAGGCCGGCTTCCGCACCAATAACATCGATCCCAATGCCCGCCACTGCATGGCCTCGGCGGTTGCCGGCTTCATGCGCACCTTCGGCATCGACGAGCCGATGGGCTGCTATGACGACATCGAGCATGGCGACGCCTTCTTCCTGTGGGGCTCGAACATGGCCGAGATGCATCCGATCCTGTGGACGCGCATCACCGACCGCAAGCTCTCGAGCAAGCATGTCAAGGTCGGCGTGCTATCGACCTTCGAGCACCGTTCGTTCGAGCTGGCCGACATCCCCATGGTGTTCAAGCCGAACACCGACCTGGCGATCCTCAATTTCATCTGCCATCACATCATCAGCACCGGCAAGGTGAATCAGGACTTCGTCGCCAAGCACGTCAAGTTCAAGAAGGGCGAGACCGACATCGGCTTCGGCTTGCGTCCCAATAACGAACTCGAGAAGAACGCGACGCAGAACGGCTATCCCGGCGAGGACGGCAAGCCGAAGGGCAACCCCGGCGGCGCCGCCGACATCAGCTTCGACGACTTCAAGAAGTACGTCGCCGACTATCCCGTAGACAAGGTCTCCAAGCTGTCCGGCGTGCCGGCCAAGGACCTGATCGCGATGGCCGATCTCTATGCCGATCCCAAGGTCAAGTGCGTTTCCTTCTGGACCATGGGCTTCAACCAGCATACGCGCGGCACGTGGGTCAATAACATGATCTACAACGTTCACTTGCTGGTCGGCAAGATTTCCGAGCCTGGCAACAGCCCGTTCTCGCTGACCGGCCAGCCGTCCGCCTGCGGCACGGCACGCGAGGTCGGCACCTTCGCCCACCGCCTGCCGGCCGACATGGTCGTCACCAATCCCGAGCACCGCAAGCACACCGAGGAGATCTGGGGGCTGCCCGACGGGACGCTGCCGGACAAGATCGGCCTGCACGCGGTTGCCATGGCGCGCGCGCTCAAGGACGGCAAGGTCGGTTTCTACTGGCAGCAGTGCAACAACAACATGCAGGCCGGCCCGAACATCAACGGCGAGTTGTATCCCGGCTGGCGCAACCCGGCGGCGTTCGTCGTGGTTTCCGATCCCTATCCGACCGTGTCGGCGATGGCCGCCGACCTCATCCTGCCGACCGCCATGTGGGTCGAGAAGGAAGGGGCCTATGGCAACGCCGAACGGCGTACCCAGTTCTGGCACCAGCAGGTCAAGGCGCCCGGCGAGGCGCGCTCGGACATCTGGCAACTGATGGAATTTTCCAAGCGCTTCAAGGTCGAGGACGTCTGGCCGGCCGAGCTGATCGCCAAGGATACCAAGGTCAAGGGCAAGACGCTGTTCGACGTTCTCTATGCCAACGGCGTGATCAACAAGTACAAGCTGAACGAAATCGAGGCCGGATTCGACAACGATGAATCGAAGTACTTCGGTTTCTACGTCCAGAAGGGCATGTTCGAGGAGTATCGCAAGTTCGGCGTCGGCCATGGCCATGACCTCGCACCGTTCGATAGCTATCACAAGGCGCGCGGCCTGCGCTGGCCGGTGGTCGACGGCAAGGAGACGCTGTGGCGCTTCCGCGAAGGCTACGATCCCTACGTCAAGAAGGGCGAAGGCGTCCGCTTCTACGGCCACAAGGACGGCAAGGCGGTCATCTTCGCACTGCCCTATCAGGATCCGCCCGAGATGCCGGACAAGGAATTCGACCTGTGGCTGAGCACGGGCCGCGTCCTCGAGCACTGGCACACCGGTTCGATGACCCGGCGCGTTCCCGAGTTGTACAAGTCCTTCCCGGACGCTGTCGTCTTCATGCATCCGGATGACGCAAGGGACAGGAAACTGCAGCGCGGCATGGAGGTCAAGATCGCCTCCCGCCGCGGCGAGGTGGTGATGCGCGTCGAGACGCGCGGTCGCAACAAGCCGCCGCGCGGTCTGGTGTTTATCCCCTTCTTCGACGCCGGCCGCCTGGTTAACAAGCTGACTCTGGACGCGACCTGCCCGATCTCGAAGGAGACGGATTACAAGAAATGCGCGGTCAAGGTCACCAGGGCCTGATGCGGTCGACCATCGAATTGGACGAAAAAGGCGGCCGGGTCGCTCCGGCCGCCAACGGGAGGAAAACGACATGAAACGATTCTTCGCTCTGGCGGCGCTGGCAGCCGGAATGACCTTCGCGGGGGCGGGCGTCACCTTTGCGCAGGAACTGGTCAATGAAATCGGCGGCGTGACGATCGAGGGCAATTCCAAGGTCAACATGTTCAAGCCCGACAAGGAACGCGACATCATCCCGCGCGACTACCAGAAGCAGCCGCCGCTGATCCCGCACAGCATCAAGGGCTACGAGATCACCCAGAACTTCAACAAGTGCATGGACTGCCATTCCAAGGAGCGGGCCGAGGAAACCGGCGCGACCAAGGTGGCGAAATCGCACTACCTCGACCGCGAGGACAAGAAGCTCGTCAATATCTCGCCGCGCCGCTACTTCTGCATGCAGTGCCACGTGCCGCAGTTCGACGCCAAGCCGTTGGTCGAGAACACCTACAAACCGGCCAAGAAATAAGGGGGAATGATGAGCTTCGAAAAATGCATGCCGGCATGGCTCCAGCGCGTGGGCCTGGTCACGGCTCTTTTGATCTTCATCGGCGGCATCGTCTTCTGGGGTGGTTTCAACTGGGCGCTCGAGGAGACGAATAAGGAATCATTCTGTATCTCCTGTCATGAGATGAAGGAGAATGTCTTCCGCGAGTACCAGAACACGATTCACTACACCAACCGTACCGGCGTGCGGGCCACCTGCCCTGACTGCCATGTGCCCAAGGAGTGGGGGCCGAAGATCATCCGCAAGATCCAGGCGTCCAACGAGGTCTGGCACAAGCTGCTCGGCAGCATCGATACCCCGGAAAAGTTCAACGCCAAACGCGACCAGCTCGCCCAGAACGAGTGGAAGCGCATGAAGGCAAACAATTCGCAGGAGTGCCGCAACTGCCACAACTTCGACTACATGGATTACACCGAGCAGGGCGCCCGTGCCGCGCGCACCCACCCGGCGGCCTTCGACGAAGGCAAGACCTGCATCGATTGCCACAAGGGCGTCGCCCATCGCCTGCCGCGCATCGACCAGCATATAGGCCAGCAGAACGAGGGCGCGATCGAGATCTCGCACGGCGAAAAGCCGCAAGCCAAGGCCGAAGCCAAATAGTCAGGATTGTCCGTGTTCGCATCGAGAAGCCCCGGCACGGCCCGGGGCTTTTTTTGCCGGGCGACACAAATCTGCCGAAATTCGCCGTTTCCCGCTCGGGGCCCTGCTTTTCGCCAACACGAATCGAAAAAGGTGTGCTACTTTTATCGGGCGCCGTGCCAACGGCCAGTTTTCTTAACCACCAAAGGGTAACAGGAGGCACTTAGATGAATAAATCCGAGCTGGTCGAAGTTGCTGCAAAAGAAGCTGGTATCACCAAGGCTGCTGCCGACAAGGCGTTGTCCGCCATCATCGGCGCCGTCGTCAAGACCGTTTCGAAGGGCGATTCCGTCACGCTCGTCGGTTTCGGCACGTTCAAGTCCGCCAAGCGCGCTGCGCGTACCGGCAAGAACCCGAAGACCGGTGCGACGTTGAAGATCCCGGCCACGACCGTGCCCAAGTTCACCGCCGGCACTGCCTTCAAGGCGGCTGTCGCTGCCAAGAAGACCGCGGCGAAGAAGAAGTAAACTGCCTCACCCCCGGCGGGGTTCGCCCAAGGCGGACCTCGCCGCTCCAGAAGATGAACAACCCGAACCC